>NZ_AUDZ01000003.1 GCF_000425725.1 Halomonas halocynthiae DSM 14573 | reverse complement strand
ACGTTGCTGGACGAGTACACCAGATCTTCACCATCGGCGTTCTTGTCAGCACCACCACCGACAATCTGCATCTCCTCGTTCAGCTTACGAGTGACATAGCCGTCAGCGGGATTCTCGTTACCTGAGAAACGCAGGCCATCATCCAGCGTGGCGACTTCCTGCTCGTTGCCTTCCGGGTCGGTGTAGACAATGCGTGTTTCACCATCAACGCCATTAACGCCCGGTGTACCATCCTGGATCGAGATCGTCGTCAGACCATCCGTACCATTCGGGCCAGCAGGGCCAGTCAGACCAATCGTGCCGTCCTTGCCGTCGATCGCAACCCCCGTCTCGCCATCAGCACCATCCACGCCGATGTAGCCGTCTTTTCCGTCTTTGCCACCGACACTCAGATCGTGGCCCAGCGCAAAATCAATTTCGGTGTTGCCACCCCCATCTTGGGTGTGCGAGATAACGACGTTGTTGTCAGAACTAACAAAGTCAACATTCTTGCTCGGGGCAACATTGCTGACCGTCGCGTCAGCGTCAGTGGTTTCGACGTTCCAACCGGCATTAGCCACATCACTGACCTGCTTGAGCTGGTCTTCTGAGGCGGCCTGGCCTGAAGTGAAGTTGTCCGGATCAAAGGTCGTGTTGGTCAGACCATTGATGGTGTCGTTGCCGCCAGTGTTGATGGTGAGGTTGCCAAACTTCGGCGACTCAGCCAGCTGAAGCTCAATCGCTCCCGTTGCCGGATTGGTTACCGTCTTCAGGTTAGCGCCGCTGTACGTGCCCGCAGTCGTCGCCTCGCCAGTAATGGCCAGGGTGTCGCCAAGATCACGATGCACAACACCTGCTGTGTCGTCATTACCCGTAAAGTTCAGTCCCTTGGACTCAATTTCACCCGTAACTTGCGTGATGTACTTCTTGTTCACCAAGCTGTTGCCATCGGTGGTGTTATCGATGGTGACGTCGTAGTTGGTGCTGCCGTCCTTGTTGACGGTGAAGTTGTCACCCAGCTTAGTCACGCCACCCACACTCAGATCGTTGTTGATCGTGGTGTTAGTGAAC
>NZ_AUDZ01000001.1 GCF_000425725.1 Halomonas halocynthiae DSM 14573 | reverse complement strand
GGAGCCGAAAGCGGTCGAAGATACCAGGTGGCTGCAACTGTTTACTAAAAACACAGCACTCTGCAAACGCGTAAGCGGACGTATAGGGTGTGACGCCTGCCCGGTGCCGGAAGGTTAATTGATGGTGTTAGCCGTAAGGCGAAGCTCTTGATCGAAGCCCCGGTAAACGGCGGCCGTAACTATAACGGTCCTAAGGTAGCGAAATTCCTTGTCGGGTAAGTTCCGACCTGCACGAATGGCGTAATGATGGCCACACTGTCTCCACCCGAGACTCAGTGAAATTGAAATCGCCGTGAAGATGCGGTGTACCCGCGGCTAGACGGAAAGACCCCGTGAACCTTTACTATAGCTTCACACTGACCGCTGATGTTGCCTGTGTAGGATAGCTGGGAGGCTTTGAAACTCTGTCGCCAGATGGAGTGGAGCCAACCTTGAAATACCAGCCTGGCATCATTGGCGTTCTCACTCAGGTCCGTTATCCGGATCGAGGACCGTGTGTGGTGGGTAGTTTGACTGGGGCGGTCTCCTCCTAAAGAGTAACGGAGGAGCACGAAGGTACCCTCAGTACGGTTGGAAATCGTGCATTGAGTGCAAGAGCATAAGGGTGCTTGACTGCGAGACAGACACGTCGAGCAGGTACGAAAGTAGGTTCTAGTGATCCGGTGGTTCTGTATGGAAGGGCCATCGCTCAACGGATAAAAGGTACTCCGGGGATAACAGGCTGATACCGCCCAAGAGTTCACATCGACGGCGGTGTTTGGCACCTCGATGTCGGCTCATCACATCCTGGGGCTGAAGTCGGTCCCAAGGGTATGGCTGTTCGCCATTTAAAGTGGTACGCGAGCTGGGTTTAGAACGTCGTGAGACAGTTCGGTCCCTATCTGCCGTGGGCGTTGGAGATTTGAGAAGTGCTGCTCCTAGTACGAGAGGACCGGAGTGGACGAACCTCTGGTGTTCGGGTTGTCACGCCAGTGGCATTGCCCGGTAGCTATGTTCGGACAGGATAACCGCTGAAAGCATCTAAGCGGGAAGCCCCCTTCAAGATGAGATCTCCCCGAGGCCTTGAGCCTCCTGAAGGGCCCAGCAAGACTAGCTGGTTGATAGGCCGGGTGTGGACGCACCAATAGGTGTTGAGCTAACCGGTACTAATTGCCCGTGAGGCTTGACCATATAACCCCAAGCCGTTTGATCACGAGACACACGGCCGGATACGCAACTACAGTG
>NZ_AUDZ01000018.1 GCF_000425725.1 Halomonas halocynthiae DSM 14573 | reverse complement strand
TTCGATAAAGTTGGCCACGTTATCGTTCTGATCAATGGTTTTGACATTCACGCCGTCAATCTGGGTCACCACTTCCTGCAACCCGCTATCAGCCAGGTCCAGCTTGTCTTTCGTATCTTGGCTCAGATCCACCGCGTAGTCGGTCAGGTTGGTAGTCGGATCCTTGGTGCCTGCTGTCACCTCAACGGCTGTAGAGCCTGCGCTAACCGTGGTGCCATCCGCGTTAACGGTGTAGATGGTTCCGCCGTTCGGGTTATCTGTTGCCACCACATCGGCGACATTGGTGCCGGCCGCTACCTTTGATTGTCCTGCGATCAACTGACTGACGTTAACAGCATCATCAAGGGCAGTACCTGCTGCCACGCTGGTGATCTGACGGCTGCCGACATCGACTGCTGACTGAGCGGCTACTGTGCCGTCAATTGCTGCTGCATCAGCAGCGGAAGCACCAAAAGGTTTATAGCCTAATATTCCAGACCCCGTATCCGCTACAGAGTTAGAGCCCAGTGCGACGCTATCTTCCAACGTTGCTTGCGAGAAGCTGCCAATAGCCGTTGACTCTTCACCACTTGCCGAGGCTTCAGCACCGAAAGCGGCAGCATAGTCAGCTGTTGCCCATGCAGCACGACCAAAAGCAGTCGAGCTTAACCCAGTCGATAGTGATACCGTACCGACAGCCAGCGCATCCTGCCCCGTCGCCTGTGCTTCATTACCTGCAGCAAAAGACTGTAGGCCGCTTGAAGTGGCATCTTGCCCTATAACAATAGAGGCTTCGTTAGAAGCAGTATTGCGATTACCTAATGCCAGCGCATCGTCGCTAGTTACGGTGTTGTCGTTACCGACAATCCGGCTTTTATCAGCTACGTCTGATAGTGTATTGCGGTTACCGAAAGCCCCCGCCTCATCAGCAGCAATGGTGTTGTCATTACCGACAGAATAAGAACCTGCGCCGGTGATGGTTGTCGGGTCACCAAAGGCACCAGAACTAGCGCCTGATACTTCATTTGCAAAACCAATACTGATGCTTTTCTCGCCCGAGGCTTTGGCACCGCTACCCATGGCAATAGCATCTATACCGGTTGCCTGGCTACCCGTACCGACTGCAATGGTGTTTGCCTGAGTTGCTTGAGCCGACGTACCAAACGCAAGCGAATCATCTCCCGTGGCTTGGGTATTGTTAACCGTATCCTGCTCCCAGCCAGCGATGGATGATGAGCCCAATGCAAAAGCACGATTGCCACTCGCTAATGCCGATGTACCTAGAGCAACTGATTCTTCACCTGTAGACGTTGAGACAGGGCCTATCGATACACTACGCTCACCCGTTGCTGCGCTTTGATAGCCAACAGAAAGAGATTGATTCCCTGTCGCATAAGCGGCAGGGCCAAGTGCAAAGGCGCTGCCGCCAGAAGCAACTGCCGACCCACCAATCGCCACCCCGAGCGTCCCACTTGCATTGCTATTGGATCCAATCGCAATTCCACCGGCATCTACATTAGCTTCGGCACCTAGGGCAATAGCGGCGTTCTCTATGCTTTCTACGCCAATATCCACACCGTTATTATCATTGCGGCGATAGGTATAGAAGCCAAAAAGCGCACCTGTTGTTGATTCACTACCAATAGCAATGGCACGGTCTCCCTGAGCTAAGCTTTTATTACCCACAGCTACCGATAGCAAACCGTCCGCCTGTGCTCCCCCCGTGCCATTGAAGCCTTCTGTGGAACCGCCAATCGCGACGGTGCCATCGGCATTGGCTTGAGCACTTTGCCCCATAGCAATCGCGCCACTGCCCGAGGCAACCGATTCACGACCATAGGCCATGGACGTCACACCTGAGGCATTCGCAAGATTACCGATAGCCTGAGCACCATCTGCGGAAGCCACTGACGGGTTCCCGCGGTGAGAGCCAATCGAGATAGAATTACTTGCTTGAGCCTGGGCGCCGGCCCCCAATGCAGTACTGGTAGACGCTGATGCTTCAGCTCGAGCGCCCACAGCCACACCCCCCACACCCACACCACTAACATTAGCCTCTTGACCGATAGCCACACTGGCCTGAAGGCTAGCCGAGGCCTCGCCGCCGATGGCAATAGCATTCATGGCCGTCGCCTGCGCTCCACGTACATCATTACTACCAATGGCAATAGAGTGCGCGGCCGAAGCCGTTGTTGAATCTGCAACAGAGAGAGGATTGGCGTTGTCTGCGCCACCTGCGCCACCAATCGCAACAGCATTCCGAGCAGTTGCTTGGCTGCCGAAACCTAATGCCGTGCCAGAGACCCCTGTTGCACGGCTTTCTAACCCTATCGCAGTCGCCCACTGGGCCGCCCTGACATTAAAACCGAATGCGGCCCCGCCTTTTCCTGTAACTTCACTAAAAGTGCCGTAGACGGTTGCTGCTGTCTGATTATTTCCACTGGCATTACAGCCCGCAACGGTAGAGAAGGTACCAGAGCCGTCTACAGGATCTGCTGAGGTATTGCCTGCTGTTAACCTGCCAACTAGTGTCCCCCCAGATCCCACAGAGGTACAAGAACCACCATCTGAGGCAAATTTTCTTGCTTCCGCATCAGGAGCCCACGACGTAGAAAGTATGGCTGCACATGCCAGTGCAACGCCCAACGTTACTGGGCGCAAAAGATCCGTTAAAGACACCGGCCCCGATGGTTCCGAAACCTGGCCCACCTGTACTCTTTGGCCACGACTACCCGATTTTTGCTGGGAGCGAGCGGCTTCTGATGCCACGACTAAGCGCCCTAGGGTACGACTCCAGATAATTCGAAAAAAATTATTCATGTTTTTAATCCTCAACTATTAGTCAAATTTCTGAGCGTACACCTAGCGCCAATAATGCAATGCGGCCTACAAAAAACGTCACCGAAACAAGAGCCATCTCATGATGTCGATTCAACATTCATCGGCAAAGCCAGGTAATAGCTACCATTCATAGCAACACTAGGCGAAACCAGCCAAATATCGCGTTAAATTATTGAACCTTTGCACCTAATTTTTGTGACACTTATTTTACAATTCAAATAAACATTAGCTTGCTAGCATTTCTAAAATGATCTTCCCTAATAAAAATAAATAGCATGAGACTGTGCCATGTGACAACCACCTAGAATTGTTAAGTTCAACTTAATTTCAACAGTATCAGTACAACACAGCACTAGAGGTAAGCGCGCCAGAAGCTGCATCCCCTCGTATTGCGTTAATCCTCTACGATCATTATTTATAATCAATAGATATATGATTAAGCAAAAAAAACCTACCCGCTGGGTAACACTGCCTTACTCTGATTTAACGTCGCCACCATGTGGTAATCTACTTATCCGCCTCGCTGACAACGCTTACTCTCTATGCCAACCCTATTACCCTCCTCAACGGCTCCCTCTGATGTTCTTAGCGTCAGCGATATTAATCGGCGTGTTCGCCAGCAGTTAGAGCTTGGCATTGGCCAGGTGTGGATTGAGGGGGAGCTTTCTGGCGTATCGCGCCCAGTATCAGGGCATGTGTATTTCACGCTCAAAGACGCCACTGCCCAACTGCGCTGTGTCTTATTTCGCAGTCAAGCGCGCTTTGTAAGCTCTCCAATGCAGGATGGCGACCGGGTCAAGGTGCGTGGCGACATCTCGTTATATGAACCGCGCGGTGACTATCAGCTGCTGGCAAATGCCGTACAGCCAAGCGGTGAAGGCGAATTATGGGCAGCCTATGAGCAGCTTAAACAACGGCTGGATAACGAAGGTATATTCGCCAACAGTCGCCCTTTAGCTCACCCGCCACGACGCCTCCTAATGCTAACATCTGCTAACGGTGCCGCCATACGCGATGTGCTGGCGGTGCTCCAGCATCGCTGGCCGCTGGTAGAGGTAAGCCTGATACCCGTTCCTGTGCAGGGAAAAGCGGCCGCTCCGGCGATGATTGCTGCACTTAGCCTGTTGAATCGCCAATCAGCCTTGTGTGCTGAGCACGATGTGGTTTTGATAACACGCGGTGGAGGCAGCCTAGAGGATTTGTGGACATTTAACGACGAACACTTGGCTCGGGCGATTTTTCATTCTCGCCTGCCGGTCATGTCGGCGGTGGGCCATGAAGTGGATGTCACGCTGGCCGACTTTGCTGCCGACCGTCGCGCCCCTACACCGTCTGCTGCTGCCGAACAGCTGGTGCCTGAGCGCGCCATATTGGCTGGCCAAATTAAGGCTATCGAACGCCAGCTGGCTAGCAGCCAGCACCGCCGCTTACATAATGAGGCCCAACGCCTTGATTATTTACGCGCACGGCTACGTCATCCCGAAGCCGTGCTTACCCAACAAAACCGCGAATTATCACAGCTCAAAGCACGCCTGATACGCTCGACAGTCGCGAACCTGACCAAATCGCAACAACACCATCAGCAACTGCGCCAACGCCTTGAGCGTCGCTCACCTGGGCAGTATCTCAATGAAGAAAAACAAACGCTTGATGATCTCTACCGGCGCTTACACGCGGGAGTTCGGCGCGAACAGTTAACCCATCGGCAGCATTTGGCGGGAGTCATTCGTGAATTACAGGCCGTCAGCCCGCTTGCCGTGCTGGGGCGAGGCTACGCCATTGTGCAAGACGACAGCGGCCAGGTCATTCGTCAAGCTCAGGATACCCGGCCAGACCAACAGCTCAGCGTGCAGTTAGGAAAAGGGACGCTGCGTGTCAAGGTTGAGAAGAACCAATAGGCTCAGTCTTCGCTGCTGTAACATCCCCCCGATTTAAAGCTGGAAGGTTCGATAGCATGACGGGCCAGTAATTTATAAAAATCAGTACGGTTACGTCCGGCAATTCGAGCCGCCTGGGTCACATTGCCTTCGGTAATTTTTAGTACCTTGACCAGGTAGCGCCTTTCAAAGCCAGCCCTAGCATCGCTGAAACTTGGCAGCGCATTTTCTTCTGCCGCCAACGCCTGAGTCACTAATGCTTCGGGAATAATCGGCGCACGGCTCAACGCCACGCATTGCTCTACAACATTCACCAACTGGCGCACGTTACCCGGCCACGCGCTAGCCGCCAGCAAGCTCAGGGCTTCACGTGAAAACCCCGTTACAAACGGCCTATGCCGAGCCGCTGCCCGAGCGAGAAAATGGCGAGCTAATAACGGAACATCTTCAGCGCGCTCTTTCAACGACGGCAATCTCAGGTTGACCACGTTAAGCTGATAAAACAGGTCTTCTCGAAACTCGCCTTCGTGCATCGATTCAGCAAGGTCAATATCAGTCGCCGAGATCAAACGCACATCAACAGCAAAACTGGCGCTCGAGCCTAATGGGCGAACGTGGCCTTCCTGAAGCACACGCAACAGTTTGACTTGCAGTGTTGGTGGAATATCAGCGATGTCTTCCAGAAACAAACTGCCGCCATCTGCCGCCTGAAATAAGCCTCGGTGCTCATTAAGCGCTCCTGTAAAAGCGCCCTGAGTATGGCCAAACAGCTCACTTTCCAGCAGTTGTTCAGGCAAGGCGCTACAGTTAAGCGACAAAAAAGGATGGTCGGCCCGTGGGCTGGCTTTATGAATGGCCGCAGCCATCATCTCTTTGCCCGACCCCGACGGGCCAGTTAATAGCACGCTAACATCAGAGGCGGCGACCACTTTGGCTTGCTCAAGAATGCGCTCCATCTCAGGGCTGCGTGTAATAATCGCCGAACGCCAGCTCTCATCGTCATCTGCACTGCTTCCTGTACTCTGAGCCAGCGCCTCATCGATAGTCGCAAACAGTTCGTCACGATCGACGGGCTTAGTGAGAAAGCCGAAAACGCCTTCACGAGTAGCACCAACAGCATCGGGAATTGAGCCATGGGCGGTGAGAATAATAACCGGTAACCCCGGCATACGACGCTGGATTTCACGAAACAGCATTAAGCCATCCATTCCCTCCATGCGCATATCAGAGAGCACCAAGTCTGGACGCTCAGCCTCAAGACGCGTCAACGCTTGCTTGCCATTTGCAGCAGTTGTCACACGATAACCACGGCTTTGCAGGCGCATCCCCAACAGCTTGAGCAGGCTGGGGTCATCATCCACCAGTAACAGGTGGCCATTGTATCCGCTGCGAACCTCAGACTCTGTCGACATGCTGGCAGACATAGGTGCGTGGCTCCTTGGGTTTATTCGCGGTGCTGGCGAGCATTGATATTACGCTCGATCTCAGTCAGTGCTTCAATTTTGGTGGTCAACGTTTCAACGTTACTTTTCAGCTCATCAACCTGCTCTTGCAGCGCTCTGTTTTGCTGAGTTGTTACGCGTCGTGTTCGACGCGCCTCCGCTAGCTGGGCATTAGCTTTGCGGCGTTGCTCAAGCTCACCGACCCAGTAGTCAAACAGCGGCTGGAGGTTCTTGGGCGCCGTATCAATGTCAGCCTGAAACAAACTGAAGGCTTGGCTGCGCTGCGCTGCGCTCCCCCAGGCCAAGACGACTGCTTTGACTAAACGCTGGTCGCTACGTAGCGCTGATGCTTCATCCAACTGTGCCAATAAGCGACTGCGCCATTGCTCATCGCCCTGCTGAGAAGCCAGCCCATAAGCAACCCAACGATCAAGCAGGCACTCATCCTGCGTAAAATCCGGCATGTTACTCAGGCAGCTTAGCTCTTGGTTACCTTCTTCAAGACCCTCCATCAGTGGCAACACCTGACAGCCCGAGAGAAAGGCTCCCATGACACAGACCAGCAAAATACGTCGTTTCATTACAACGTCCTTGTATCAACAGGCGGTAGAACCAGCTGAAAACACACGGGCAGCCGGTCATCATCAACCAGTGCAAGCGTCCCCCGCTGAAGGCGCGCGCAATCGGATGCCACAGATAAACCAATACCCGAGCCTTTTAGCACACCTTTACGTCGTGCCTGCCCTTGATAAAAAGGGGTAAACAGTTTCTCACGATCACCCAGGGCAATCGCTTCACCACTATTGGCCACCTCAATAACCAGTGCGCTGGACGAACAATCGGCGCGAACTTCCAGGACCCCAGCATCCTCACCGTAGGCAACCGCATTGGAAATCAGATTATCCAGAATAGCGGTGGTTGCACTCGGAATGACATGCCAGTACAGCGGGCCATCAAATAGCGTCACGCGCATGCCTTTGCTTTTCAGTGCTAAGCGGTGCTTTGCCAATACCTCTCTGGCCAAAACAGCAACGTCTGCGCGAGATACCTCTTGGCTACGCCCTTGCTGTAGCACATTGTAATCCAGTAGCTGTTCAATCAATCGCTGCAATTCGCTACCGCTAGCGTCAATCAGCGCCAATACGTCACGCTGGCTTGCGGTCATTTCTCCAGCCACTCCGTCAGCCAACAACGATGCTCCCTCACGCACGCTAGCCAACGGCGTCTTGAGTTCATGAGACATATGCCGCAGAAACTGGCGCTTTTCTTCCTCTAACTCGTGCAGCCGCGAGGTGAGCCAGTCAAGCCGCTCATCGAGCCTAACCAATTCTGCTGGCCCTTGAATGGGGCGCTGAGGCGTTGTCTGACTACCACCAATGCTGAGTATACGTTTTTCCAAATGACTCACAGGACGAATAATAAGACGGGTAAACAAAAGCACCAGTAGCAGGCTGACAGAGACAAGCCCTAACGCCTGCCACCACAACTGTTCACGCACCTCTAGCGCTTGGGTGCGAATAGCATCCAAACGTTGATCAATCCGTGAATTAGTGGCCTGACGCATGGGTTCAATATGCTGAGACATATCTGAAAACTGACTTAACTGCTCACTAAACGCCTCGATGGGCAGCGCGCTTATACCAACCAACTCTTGCTGATAAGCCACTAGTGCCAAGACATCCGGGTCATCAGGCAACAGTTGATGATGCTGCTTAAGCAGGGCACTGTAATCTGCTAGCTGTTGATCAAACATGTTTAACAAGCTTGGTTCTTCAACCACTGCATACTGCCGAGCACTACGCTCCAAGTTCAGCGCAAGGCTGGCGATAGTATGTGCTCTGCGGGTTTCCTCAACCGCTTGACGCGCGCTCTTCTCAGCGACTTCCGACAACTCAAACAGCGCTTGCCCTGTCTGATACACCAGCACGGCCAACGGCAACATAACGGCAAAGAATGCCAGCAACAGCAATTGCAGCAAAGAACGCGGACGCCAGCGGCGTGATGCACCGGAAGACATGACGTAAAATTAGTCCAGCGCTTTGATTAAAATCCGCGAGCGCCGAGCATGGTTATAGGTCTCGCGGCGCAGGCTAGGCAGCTCCGACAGCTCGGCTGGCCTGAATCCATGCTCAACAAACCAGTGAGCGGTGTGCGTGGTCAATACAAATAGCGAATCTAACCCTCGTTCGCGCGCAAGGCGTATAACCTCGCTAAGTAGCAGCTCACCACGGTCTGCACCACGATAGTCCGCATGCACCACCACACACGCCAGTTCGCCGGCTGTTGAGTCTGGCTGGCTATGCAGGGCGGCACAAGCAATGATCATACCGTCGCGCTCAACCACCAGATAATCGTCAATATCAACTTCCAGGCGCTCGCGAGAGCGCGCCACTAGCATGCCGTTACGCTCAAGCGGAGCAACAAGCTCAAGCAGCCCTCCAATATCACTGACTTGCGCCTGACGAAGCTGTTCATAGCGCTGCTGAGTAATCATGGTGCCAACGCCGTCACGAGTAAACAGCTCCCCCAGCAGGGCTTCATGATCTTGCCAAGATATCAGATGAGTGCGCGCCACACCTTGGCGAGCCGCTTCACAAGCAGCAGCCAGATGACGTGACAACTCACTGCCCAATTCGGTATTTCCAAGCCAGGCATCCGCGTCACATGGCGTAAGCTGCCGCTGCAGAACACCGGCTTCAGTCAGGCCACTGGCTTCGCCCAGCAAAATGAGTTTATCCGCGCCCAACGCAATAGCCGTGCGGCATGCAACGTCGGCGGGCTCCAGCTCAAAGACTTCACCGGTGCTTGAAAAACCAATGGGTGGCAACAGCACCAGACTATTGGTGGCCAGCAGCTGCTCCAGAGCCTCTTTGCGTACTCGGCGCACTTCGCCACTACGTTCAAAATCCACGCCATCACGCACACCCAGCGGCTTAGCCATCACCAAGTTGCCTGACACCACCGTCATGTCCACCCCATGTAACGGTGAGTTAGGCAGGCCCAGCGATAATCGCGCCTCCAGCCAAAGCCGTTGCTCGGCCGCCACTCGCTCCACCAGCGCCATGGTGTCATCATCGGCTACCCAGCGCCCCAAGTGCTGGTCTGGTGTAATACCGACCGTGTCAAGCGCGGCGGCCAACTGGGCGCGAATACCCAGCACGACCACTAAGCGCACACCCAGGGTATGCAATAACGCTAAATCCTGAATCAACTGCTCACCACGGCCTTGTGCCACAGCTTCCCCTTCAATGAGGATGACAAAGGTCTGCCCGCGGTGAGCATTAATATAAGGAGAGGAATTACGGAACCAACCGACAAAAGGAAAGCGAGTCGACACAAGCCAGCTCCGACAATAAGAAGAGAAGAAAGGTGAATCAAATAACTATACACAATACAGCGCCAAGCACGCTAGCGCCGCTCATGATGACTGATGAGACATGATGAGCGGCGCTTTGGCAACGTGATGCGGTTTGTTAGCCGAAGATACCCTTGAACAGGAAGAAAAACAGGATGGCTAGCCCGCCACCCGCCGGCAGCGTAATCAACCAGGACATCACGATCGTACCGATAACCCTCAGGTTGAGCGCCTCCATGCCACGAGCCAGGCCAACCCCAAGCACTGCACCGACCAGCGTATGCGTTGTCGAGATGGGCAGCCCGGTGCCGGAAGCCAGCACGACTGTCGTGGCAGCAGCAAGCGTTGCGGCAAAACCACGGCTGGGCGTAAGTTCGGTAATACCGGTACCGACCGTAGCAATCACTCGACGGCCATAGGTCACCAGGCCAACCACAATACCGCCACCACCCAGCACCAGCACCCACCAGGGCACAGTGGCAGCACCATTAATATTACCATGGTCATACACTACGCTGATGACTGCCGCTAACGGCCCTACAGCATTAGCGACATCATTAGAACCATGAGCGAATGCCATGGCACACGCCGTAAACAACATCAGGACACCGAAAACCCGCTCAACACCTTCAAAGCCGAAAGTATCTGTTTTGCGTGAGCTTGGCACCAGACGGCGCTCCATCCAAATGCCCAGAAACATCAGTGCAATACCAAACAACAGCGAGTAAAGCAGGCTCCCTGCAAAACTGACGTCTAAGCCAATGTGTTTCAGCCCTTTGGTGAGGGTCACCATGGCGATGATAAAGCCCACCAACAACACATAGAATGGCACGTAACGCTTGGCTGCCTGCTCAGGGTTGTGGTTTTCAAAGATTAAATGCTGCACCGACTTGAACAACATAAATGCAATAGAGCCAGCCATTAGTGGCGACACGACCCAACTGGCAGCAATGTTACCAACACGCGACCAGTTTACTGCCTCAAATCCAAGGCCCGCCAACGCAAAACCGACAATCGCGCCAACAATAGAGTGCGTGGTCGATACCGGCCAGCCGCGCATTGATGCCAACAACAGCCAGCTACCCGCAGCCAAAAGCGAAGCCAACATGCCATAAACTAACAATTGAGGGTCATTCTCAAGCAGCGAGGGATCAATAATGCCCTTGCGAATTGTTTCGGTAACCTGCCCTCCTGCCAGCCATGCACCCAAAAACTCAAAAATAACAGCGATAACAATCGCCTGACGAATGGTGATGGCTCGTGAGCCCACCGAGGTTCCCATGGCGTTGGCAACATCATTGGCCCCGACACCCCAGGCCATGAAAAAGCCAAAGATACAAGCCATCCAGATAAAGACTTCACCGTATTGCGCGATGATCGACATGTGTAACTGTCCCTGCTGACGAATAGAAAACAGTAGAAAACGAAACAGGCGTCGCTTACTTGGCTGTCATGACCTGTAGACGATCTCCGACACGCTCTGCGCGGTCGGAAAGATCAGCGATACCATCGATGACGCGATACAAAAACATCACATCAACTGGCGGAAGCGTCGCTTCCAGTTCGAAGAGTCGACGGCGAACAGCTACCTGCTGCGAATCAACCTGGTGCTCCAAGTGATGCAGCTCACGCACGAGATTATCGATCACATCCGAAACGGCACGCCCAAAACCAGACTCCAGTAACCCTTTCAGCTCTTCCAGCGCTTCGCGCGCCTGGTTGACACAGGCTACCGAGGTACGTAAATAGTCACGCATGGAGGGTGCCAGCGCATCGGGCACCTGCATTTTTCGCCCCATCATGATACCGCTGATATCTCTTGCTTTATTCGCGATCTTATCCTGGGCACTGATCAAATCTAGCAAGTCTGAGCGCGACACCGGCAGAAACATGGTATTGGGCAAATTGAGGCGTAGTTCCGTTTTAAGATCATCAGCCTCATGCTCTAAACGCGTGATGTTTTCACGATGAATGCCGGCCTGCGTCCAGTCACCAGCAAGCGTTGTCTCAAAAAAGGGTAATAACTGTTCCGCACAGTCATCCACCTTGACGATGTGCTCAAGGAGCGGCTGGAATGGCGAGCGACCAAAGATCGCCGAGAAAGGGTTCGATGTCACCATGATTTTCCAAGTCATCCTTATCGGGAATTGACGCGAGGAAGTATAGTGATTCATCACCATAAATGACATGCAAAATAATAATGCTTTCACATTGCACAACAAAGGCGACCGAATGGCTGACGAAATTGAGCTCAAACTGGCACTTGCGAAAGAGGCTGTTGCACGGGTAAGCAGCCACTCCCTGCTGGCTAAGACAGAAGCCGTCTGCCAACAACTGCGCAACACCTATTTCGATACACCCGACGGCATACTGGAAGCTAATGGCTCAGCCCTGCGCATAAGACACGATGGAAAACGCTATATTCAAACCCTGAAAACGCGTGGCCACAGCGAAGGCGGGCTATCGCGGCGTGGTGAATGGGAGTGGCAGCTTGCCGCCCCCGAGCTAAACCTCAACGCCCTGGCAGAACTCCCCGTTATGGCAAGCCTTGGCACATCTCAACTGTCACAACTGGGCGCAATTTTCACCACTGACTTTCAACGAAACACTTGGCGGCTAGACACGCCCGAGTCACAGATAGAAGTCGCTCTTGACCAGGGCGAGATTCATACCGGCTCAACAGCGCACAGAGTCACTATCTGTGAGCTAGAGCTGGAGCTAAAAAGTGGCAGCGCCAATGCTCTGTTAGACATAGCCGACACGCTGGCACAACACATTCCCCTGCGCCCTTCGGATACCAGTAAAGCCGCGCGCGGTAATTTCCTGCGTGGCCACCCCTGGCAATTGCCGCCACATAGCGCGCCGTTGCAGCGCGCTCTTGTCGCCCTTGATGCACTGAATGATACTGAGCAGCTGCACTGGCTTGCACACGCTCGTCAATCGCTGGGTACACTGGCTGAATCTACCGACCAGTACGTTCGTCAACCGGCCAGCATGTTGCTGGAAAGGATTGACCCTGCATCGCCCCCACTGCCCTGGGACTTACACTGCGGCCAGCTTGCACTGCGTCTCGTGCGCCAGATAGCAGGTCAGCGACACAACTGCCATACCCATCAAGGATGATGCCGTGGATCCATACCACCTGAAACCAGCTAAACAAGGCTTGCGCACCAGGCTTTTCCAGATCATCTTTGAGTCTGACACGCCGCTCGCCAAAGGCTTTGATATCGCCCTGATCGGCCTGATTATTGTCAGCGTCCTGGTGGTCATACTCGAAAGCATAACCTCGCTCCGCTCCGAGTACGCCAGCTGGTTCACTCTTGCTGAATGGAGCTTTACCAGCCTATTTACCATCGAGCTGGCACTGCGGCTGTATTGTTTAGAGCGCCCGGCGCGCTACCTGCGCAGCTTTTATGGGGTGCTTGATGTGATTGCGATTCTTCCTGCGTGGTTAGCTCTGCTGCTGCCAGGCGCTCAATCACTCGTGGTGCTGCGTTTACTACGAACATTGCGCATCTTTCGGGTATTACGATTGATGGAGTTTGTTGGCGAGGGACAGCTCCTGCTCAGCGCCATGCAGCGCAGCAGTCGTCAAATCGTGCTGTTTCTGTTCACGGTGTTTATGATCGTGACAATTTTCGCCTCGCTGATGTACCTGATAGAGCCAATAGAGGCAGGGTTTACCAGCATTCCACGCGCCATTTACTGGGCGGTGGTCACGCTAACTACCGTAGGCTTTGGCGACATTACGCCCGTAACACCTCTCGGCCAGGCAATATCAGTCATCGTCATGCTGATCGGCTATTCCATCATCGCCGTACCTACCGGCATATTTTCTGCCGAAGTCATCCGCTCAATTCGCGCCGACCGGTACTCCGACGAGGCCTGCCCCGGCTGTGGGCATGATCGCCACGAGAAACGGGCCCGTTATTGCTTGCGCTGCGGTACTTGGCTGGATGAACACTCGCCAGACCCTAACAAGGAGGAACCAGAAAAAGACGAAGAAGAGAATAAGGAAAAAAGCGCTGATCCTGACCCAGCATCTGCTTCACACGCTGACACCCCCTCAGATAAGCAATGATCCTAGGGCCAGGCAGAGATAGCCCGGTGCTGCTCACCGGGCCACGGCTAACTCAATCAACAAACGGCGACACGTCTCCGCGCCCCTCACGCATAATGACCGGCGGCACATCGCGCAGGTCGATCACACTTGTCGGTTCCAAGTGACAAGCACCGCCATCAATAATTAAGTCCAGCTGGGAGCTGAAACGCTCACGAATCTCTTCAGCATCTGTCATCGGCTGACTGTCCCCCTCAGGAATCAGCGTTACACTCATCAAGGGCTCACCCAGTGCATCCAGCAAGGCGCGAGTAATGGCATGATCAGGTACGCGCACCCCAATGGAACGCCGCTTAGGATGCAGCAGCAACCGTGGTACTTCATTGGTAGCGTGCAGAATGAACGTATACGCCCCAGGCGTATGGGCTTTCAGTAGCCGGAATACCGTATTTTCTAACTTGGCATAGGTGCCAATCTCTGACAGGTCTGAGCATACCAGGGTGAAATTGTGCTTATCATCCAATGAGCGCAGTCGCTTAATACGATCAACTGCCTTTTTCTCACCCAGCCGACAACCCAAGGCATAGCCAGAGTCAGTCGGGTAGGCAATAACTCCCCCTTTATTAATGATTTGGATTGCCTGGTCAATCAGGCGTTTCTGGGGGGTTTCCGAATGAATTTGGAAAAATTGACTCATGGTCTCTCCTGGTGCTCCAAAAAATAAACGTGTCCAACTGCCTGCCACTACCCCGGAGGTCGCTTGATTAAGCCTGACACCGAGCCAAATTGAATCAAACCACCCCTATAACACCGGGCCAATGGTTGCGATCACATTGTTCCAGATATTGCGATAGTGCGGCCAAGCCAGCACGTCAGGCAGTGCTACAGCATCGGAACAGTCAAGGTATTCTTGCTGACGCGAGACAACCGCCTGTGTCGTGGCCTCATCATACAACAGGATATTATTCTCATAGTTCAGATCAAAGCTACGCAAATCTAGGTTAGTAGAGCCAATCAGGGTAACTTTGCCATCAATAGTCAGGGTCTTGGCATGTAGCAAACCGTCTCTGTATTCATGAATAAAGCAGCCGGCTCCCAATAGGCGATGGTAATAGCTGTGGCTGACCGCAGCGACGATCCAGCTGTCATTCTTGCGTGGGTAGATCAGAGTCACCGTAACACCACGATGCGCAGCAGCACACAGCGCTTCCAGAACAGTCGCGTCGGGCACAAAATACGGTGTAGACAGAATCAGCTCGTGCTGAGCACTGGCAATCAGGTTAGAAAACAACTGCGGCGTAGCAGCACGCCGCTCTGTGGGACCAACACCCATCACCTGAGCAGGAAAGCCACCCGCCTCAGGCTCAAGCACTAACGTAAAACCCGCTAGGCTCTCACCCGTAGCCTGCATCCAGTCACTGGCAAACAATAGCTGGTTCTGGGCCACCACCGGCCCAGTAAAACGCATCATAATATCGACCCAAGGCGCAAACTTGGCCTTGGGCAAAAACTCAGGATCAGCCGAGTTACGGCTACCGCAGTAAGTAATGCGCCCATCAATGACGGTAATCTTGCGGTGATTGCGTAAATCAAACCGGCTGGTCAGCATCACCTTAATCGGCCGCTTCAGTGGCAAAGCTACCGCCAACTGCACACCAGCCTCTTTCATACGACGCCAAAGTGCCGATTTGAGCAAAGCGCGTGACCCAAGACCATCGGCCATGGCACGGCAAGTCACCCCTCGGTGAGAGGCCCGGATTAACGCTTCAGCCAGCGCTTTGCCCGTTGTATCATCCAGCCAAATATAATAGAGCACATGTACATGCTCAGTGGCCTCGTCGATATCTTCAATAATACGCTGAACGCTAGTATTGGCATCGGCCATCAGCTCAGCAGTGTTTCCAGCCACGGTATGAAAACCATTGATTGAAGAAGCGTACAAAAATGCTTGTCGATATACCGGCTCAACCAACCGGTTCGCTGCCCCCTTCTCCCCCATAAAGTCTGACGCACTACCTGAAATTTCATCAAAAATCTCATCGTGACGCTTCTGCGAGCGCTTGCCGATATCAATCTCACCAAACAGAAAATATACCGCCACACCAAAATATGGCATAACGTTGAGAATGATGAACCATGCCAGACGCGCAGGGGGAGACAAATCATTACGAATCAGGATGCGTAACGTGAAGATAAATACCAACAGGCCGTGAAGAACAACAACAATTGCCATCTGACTTCCTCTAAAGAGTAAAACCTAAAAGCAGGAAAAGGAGTGCCGCTAGGCGCAACAAAATATGCAGGGAACCTTATCAGGATTCAAATGTGACGGGCATCCGTAATGCTGAGTAAAAGCAGATATCATTCAGCAGCTATCTCTTTTTGCCAACAGGTGGTTATAAATCACCCGCGTTTTGATTAAAATAGATTATCTATTGCGTACATACAGAGGCTCATGCGTCTAATCGGCATCCTAGCCACCTTCAACCGATATGCTTCGTTACGGAGCAGCGGCCTGCAAAAAGGTCTTGCAACTCATTGACCTTCACACCTCAGCTTGCTTAAGTCGTCATACACAGCCCAATGGCTGCAAGGTCGCCAAACAGCAACGGAATACAAGGAATTTCCAGCTTGTTTTTCATCAACAGGGAGAAGAGATTGTGACTACCAATCCGCACAATAATAAACCCGCGCCCCCAGACGAAAGCTCTGAAGGCATTCCCGCCCCAGAGGGGGCAGCCAATCTAATCGACACCGATTACGTCATCGGCCAGGACAACATTTCCACCAGTAAGTTTGGGGTACCGGTTGACCTGCACAGCGTAGTTTTCAGCGTCTCATCGCTGATCGTTCTGCTGTTTGTGATTCTAACACTGGCACTACAGTCCGAAGTCGAGCCACTGTTCAACAGTGTATTCAACTACCTCACCGGTAATCTCAGCTGGGTATTCTTGTTCGGCGGCAACATTTTTGTTCTGGTCGCGCTGGGCATCGTTTTATCACCGCTGGGAAAAGTGCGTATTGGTGGCGCAGAGGCGACACCAGATTTCAGCTACACCGGCTGGTTTGCCATGCTATTTGCCGCAGGCATGGGCATTGGCTTGATGTTCTACGGCGTCGCCGAGCCTATGTCGCACTTTGATGCAGCGATGGGTGGCGTTAGCGTTGGCGAGGATGGGATACGCACCGACTGGGCACCGCTAGGCGGGGCAGAAGGTAATACGCAAGGTGCCCAGGCACTAGGCATGGCCGCCACCATATTCCACTGGGGCTTACACCCTTGGGGTGCCTACGCCATCGTCGGGCTATCATTGGCTATTTTTGCCTTCAACAAAGGCCTGCCACTGACCATGCGCTCGATCTTTTACCCTGTATTAGGTGAGCGTATCTGGGGCTGGCCTGGGCACGTCATCGACGTACTTGCGGTCTTTGCCACACTATTTGGTTTGGCGACTTCGCTAGGACTAGGCGCAACTCAAGCAGCATCCGGCTTGAATGAGCTGTTTGGCATTCCCAACACCAATACCACCATGGTACTGCTGATATTAGGCATTACTCTTGTGGCGTTGCTTTCTGTTGTTGCCGGTGTCGACAAAGGTGTTCAGCGGCTTTCCCAGGTGAATATGGCGCTGGCGTTTCTGTTGCTTTTCTTTGTGATTGCCGTCGGCCCAACACTGGCAATTGCAACGGGCTTTTTCTCAAATCTAGGCAGCTACGTAACGCACCTACCGGCGTTGTCCAATCCATTTGGACGTGAAGATGCCAACTTTGTGCAAGGCTGGACAGCCTTTTACTGGGCCTGGTGGATTTCCTGGTCACCCTTTGTCGGCATGTTTATCGCCCGTGTCAGCCGCGGTCGTAGCGTGCGCGAGTTCCTGATTGCTGTATTGCTGGTGCCAACACTGGTCTCTGTCTTGTGGATGACCGCCTTTGGTGGCACAGCTATCGACCAGGTAATCAACGACGGCTTCCTGGGTGCCAAAGAAGCAGCTCTAGACCTGAAACTGTTCGCCATGTTGGGTGAACTTCCCTTGACTGCCATCACTTCCTTTGTGGGCATCATTCTGGTCATGGTGTTTTTCATCACATCATCTGACTCCGGCTCGCTAGTCATCGACTCCATCACCGCAGGTGGCAAGGTCGACGCTCCCAAGCCTCAACGAGTCTTTTGGGCACTGATTGAGGGCGGCATCGCTATTGCTCTGCTGATTGGCGGCGGGCTGACCGCACTTCAAGCGGCGTCCGTGTCAACGGGTCTGCCCTTTACTCTGGTGCTTTTGGTGGGATGTTACTCACTGATCAAGGGCCTGATGAGTGAACCAAGAAGTGTCTGACACCTCACCCAGTGCGTCGCGAGTAAGGCGCAAATAAAAAGCGACGCTATCAAAAAACCCCGCCATGATTCATTCATGGCGGGGTTTTAGTTTCACCCAGCGATTTACCCCATCAGTCTATGAAAGGGTTCCGCAGCACGATAGTTTCGTTACGATCAGGTCCTGTGGATACGATATCGATTGGCGTACCAATCTGCTCTTCTAGGAACTCAATATAAGCTCTAGCATTAGCTGGTAGCTCATCAAGACTGCGCGCCCCCAGTGTCGACTCGCCCCAACCGGGCATTTCGTGATACACCGGCTCAACATCGGCGTAGCCCTCTGCATCGACGGGCGATTCCAACACCTTGCCGTCTTTACAGCGATAGCCAACGCAAACCTGAATCGCATCCATGCCATCAAGCACGTCCAGCTTGGTCAGGCAGACACCAGAAATCGAGTTGATCTGAACGGCATGGCGCAACACCACAACATCAAACCAGCCACAACGACGCGCGCGGCCGGTAGTCGCACCAAACTCATGCCCTTTTTCGGCCAGGTGACGACCGTTGTCATCAAACAGCTCGGTAGGGAATGGCCCTGCGCCAACCCTCGTGGTGTAGGCCTTGGTAATACCCAGCACGTAGTCAAGATATAACGGTCCCACACCCGAGCCCGTGGCGGTTCCTCCAGCGGTGGTGTTAGAGCTGGTAACAAAAGGATAGGTACCGTGATCAATATCTAACAATGAGCCCTGGGCACCTTCAAACAAGATATTCTTGCCCGCCTTGCGTACATCATGCACCAAGCCCACAGTGTCACACACGAGATCGCGCAGCTCATCGGCCATACGCAGCGTGTCATCCAGCACCTGCTGAAAATCTACGGGCTCAACCTTGTGGTACTGGGTAAGTACAAAGTTATGGTACTCAAGCACTTCTTTGAGCTTGGCTTCTAAACGCTCAGGACACAGCATGTCGCCAAGCCGCAGGCCACGGCGTGCCACCTTATCTTCATAAGCCGGGCCAATGCCACGCCCAGTCGTGCCAATTTTTGCCTCACCACGATCTTTCTCACGCGCCTGATCCAAGTAGGCATGGTAAGGAAGAATCAATGTGCAGGCAGGCGATAGGCGCAAGCGCTCACGCACCTGCACCCCCTTGGCTTCAAGCTTATGGATTTCGTCAAGCAGCGCTTCTGGCGACAGAACCACCCCGTTACCAATAACGCAGGTTTTTCCTGGCCATAAAATGCCCGAAGGAATCAGGTGTAATACGGTTTTTTCGCCGTCGATCACCAGCGTATGGCCGGCATTATGGCCACCCTGAAAGCGCACGACGGTATCGGCAGACTCAGTCAACAGATCAACGACCTTGCCCTTGCCTTCGTCACCCCACTGGGTACCCAGTACCACTACATTCTTGCCCATTGCTCTCATCTCTCATTGCAGCGCCCGGCTGTGGCCGGCGCGTCAGATTTTGTGGTCAGACGCTTAGGTCTGATCAGCGGCTGGCGTAAAAGCCACCACCTTCCAGCCACCATCAGCCATTTCTAGCTGACGAAGGCAACCATGTTCAGCAGGCCCAGTGCGCTGCCCAGGTAACGCCTGAACGACTCGCTCGCCCTGCCCACGTAAACGGCTGACCGCCTCAGCCAAGCCATCACCGCTAGCCGGTGCCCAAATAGCCTGACTGACCTGCACGTCGCTGGACAGTCCTGCCAGATGCTTGAGGTCCATAGAGAACCCAGTGGCCGGACGCGCACGCCCAAAGGCACGCCCTGTATCGTCATAGCGCCCACCTTTGACCAGCGCTTGACCGTAGCCCGGTACATAAGCCGCAAACATCATGCCTGTGTGATATTTGAAGCCACGCAGCTCTGCCATATCAAAGAACAGAGCCACCTCAGGAAACTCAGCGCTGACACCACGGCTCAATGCTTGCAGCTGATCCAGCGCGGCACCTACAGCCTGAGGCGCTTCAGAGAACGCCTCTCGAGCTTGCTCCAGGACGTCTGGGCCACCGTTAAGCTCACCTAACGCACAAAACATTGCGGCAAGCTCTGGGTCTGCTACCGCCGCCTCGACCTGACTAGCCAGCTCGCCGGGTGACTTGAGACGCAGCGCACTGAAAATTGCCTGCTCATCGTCTGCATTCAATTCAGCACTTTCTACCAGGCTACGATAAATTCCGATATGACCAATGGCTAAATGAACCTCACTCGCCCCGGCAGCAGTAAGACTGGCGAGCGCCAAACGCAGTATTTCCAGGTCAGCATCAATGCCGGCATGACCGAACAGCTCAAGGCCCACCTGAACCGGGCTACGGCTACCCTGGGGATGGTCCGGCTTGGCACGTAGCACATTGGTGCAATAACACAACCGCGCAGGCCCCTGGCGCTTGAGCGAATGTGCATCCATGCGCGCCACCTGAGGCGTTACATCAGCACTGGCACCCATCATTCGACCCGTCAGCTGATCGGTCAGTTTGATGGTCTGCAGATCCAGCTCACTACCGGGGCCTGTCAGCAAGGAGTCAAGAAACTCCACCGATGGCGGCATGACTTGGTCATAACCCCAGCGGTCATACAGATCAAGCAAGTTGCGCCGTAGCTTCTCCATGCGTCCAGCCTGAGGCGGCAGCACTTCGTCGATGCCGTCGGGCAGCAACCAGCGGTCAGCGATGGTCATGTGGTTTTTCCTGCAAAACAAATGAATGGCCTGTGACACAACGCCTGTTGTGACATAGCGGCAGGCACGGACACGCCGTCGAGGTCACAGAGGTGGCCACAAAAAAACCGGGCGCGCCCGGTATGTTTCACGCCAAGTCTATCATATCTGACTAAGCGTTGAAGCTTCCGGACCCACGACTGAGCATAAGATCCGGAAGCCGTTTACGTCTAACGTTTACTCGCGACCAAGCGGCTGCTTCAAGAACTGGAAGAAGTCGCTGGACGGGTCCAGCACCAGCAAATCATTCTCGCCGCCGAAGCTTTGACGATATGCTTCCATGCTACGCCAGAAAGTATAGAACTCTTCATTCTGGCCATAGGCTTGAGCATAAATGCTTGCGGCCTCAGCGTCACCCTCACCACGCAGGGTTTCAGAACGTTCCGACGCCTGTGCTAGCAACACTTGGCGACGACGGTCCGCATTAGCCTGAATACGCTCGGATTCTTCCTGCCCCTGAGCACGCCATTCGCGAGCTTCACGCTCACGCTCAGAGCGCATACGATCATACACTGCACTAGATACATCTTCGGGCAGGTCGATCCGCTTAACACGAATGTCTCGAATTGCTACGCCTAGCTCTTCGCGCATCAGTCGGTTGAGCTCCTGAGTCGGCCCACTCATCAGGTCGTCGCGGCGCTCAGAAATAATTTGCTGCAGATTCAACCGGCCAAACTCATTACGCAGGCTTTCATCAACTCGCGGTTCAATCAAACGCACTGCCTGCAACTCATCGCCTGCAGTCGCCTCGTAATAGCGGGTCGGATTGATAACCTGCCACTGAACATAAGAGTCGACCACTACCGCTTTCTGCTCCAGAGTCAGATAACGGCTAGCCTGAGTATCCAGCGTCAGTACCCGCGTATCAAACTTACGAATCGTTTGAGTAATGGGCACTTTGGCATGCAATCCGGGCTGAATATCTTCTTCGATAATCTCACCGAAACGCAGCTTAACCGCACGCTCAGTCGCATCGACAACATACAGTGAGTTACTGGCCAACCAGGCTATTGCAGCAAGGCCGCCGACAATCAGTAAAGAACGGTTATTGATCATCGTTAACGACCCTCCCGGCGAATACCGCTGGTGGTAGCACTGTTGCTATTGCTGCTCGAGCTGTTACCGCTGCTGGAAGAGCGGCTGTCGCTATTCACATCCACTGGCAGTTCAACCTGACGGGATGGACTGCTGCCATCGCTAGAACTGCTGCCACCCAGCGAGGATGTCAAACGCTCCAACGGCAACACCATCAACGGGCTTTGCTCGCTCACATCAATCAGCATTTTGGCATTATTGCCATACACTTCTGTCAACGTATCGAGATACAGGCGCTGACGCAGAATTTCAGGGGCCAGCTCATACTCGGCTAATAGCGCACTAAAGCGATTCGCCTGACCACGCGACTCTGCAACCACCGACTCACGATACCCTTGCCCCTGCTCAATCAAACGCTGCGCTTGACCTTGAGCTTTAGGAATAATGGCATTGGCATAAGCCATCGCTTGGTTGATCGTACGCTGACGATCTTCACGGGCACGAATAACGTCGTCAAACGCATCACGTACCGCATCTGGCGGTGATGTCGATTCAACGTTGATCGTTTGCAAACGAATACCCGCACCATAACTATCAAGATAAGACTGCAAACGACTGAAAACAGCACTGCCCAGAATCTCACGGCCAGAGGTCAGGATATCAATCATATCCGTTCCACCCACCACATGACGCAACGCCGAGTCCAATGCGTTTTCCATCGACAAGGCTGGGTCACGCACATTCAGCAGAAAGTCTTTAGGACTGGCCACCTGATACTGAGCAGAGATTTCTACCGATACAATATTTTCATCCTGGGTCAGCATTGTCTGTGTTTGCTGTAGCGAGCGCACACGAGTCACGTTAACCATGCGGACTTCGTCAATCAGCGGCGGATTCCAATGCAACCCCGGCGTAACAATTTCCTGGAACTCACCGAAACGCAGCACCACACCGCGCTCTGCCTGATCAACTAAGTAGAAGCCTGAGGCTCCCCAAAAAGCCAGCGCAACAACAACCAGCAAGCCAGGCAACGTAAAGGGGCTGCGCGACAACTTGCCGCCACCGCCTTTGTTACCACCGCCGCCATTCTTGTTGCCATTATTTTTTTTACGACCGCCCAACATACCGTTGAGCTTGTCCTGAAACTTCTTCAGAGCTTCATCCAGGTCTGGCGGGCCTTGATCCTTCTTACCCCCACCACCATTATCGCCACGGCGTCCGCCACTTCCCCAAGGGTCGTGCTGGTTGCCGCCTCCCGGCTCATTCCAGGCCATAAATCCTTCTCCGCTAGATGTATCTGTATGGTCTTTGGCAACCTGAGTTTTGGTCAGGACACCATTTAACCAGTGCCGTCAAAAAAGCACTGTCACGAAAATGCTGCCCAGACGCGTCATTCTTCCCAGTCTTCACTGCCCCTCATTGAGGCAGGCAGATAATCGCTAGCACGCTCATCAAGCCTCGCCATCAACTGGTTAAACTCTCGTCGCGGCAAGCGTACCTGAAGACAGGTACGACCTTCATCATCAAAATGCTCTTCGCGCACCGCACCAAGCCTATGCAAACCGGCTCGTAACCGCCCTTGCTCAGGTGCCAGGGTCATCGTCATATCGATGATATCTTCCGCCAGGCAATCCGTCAGCGCCTCATGGAGAAGATCAAGCCCGCGCCCATCCTGGGCTGACAACCAAACGGCCGTCGGCATTCCTTCATCATCACGCTCAATGCGCGGCGCACTATCCAACAAGTCGATTTTGTTCATCACTTGAAGTACAGGCACGCTGTCAGCACCAATTTCTGCCAGCACCTGCTCAACCTGCTCGATATTAAGGTCTCGGTCAGGATCAGCAGCATCAATAACATGCACCAACAAACTGGACTCTGCCGCCTCCTGCAGGGTGGCACGGAACGCCTCAACTAGCTTATGCGGTAAATGACGAATAAACCCTACCGTATCCGCCAGCACCACGGCGCCCACATCATCCAGCTCCAACCGCCTAAGGGTCGGGTCAAGGGTCGCAAACAACTGATCAGCGGCAT
Source organism: Halomonas halocynthiae DSM 14573 (assembly GCF_000425725.1). Classification (GTDB taxonomy): domain Bacteria; phylum Pseudomonadota; class Gammaproteobacteria; order Pseudomonadales; family Halomonadaceae; genus Halomonas; species Halomonas halocynthiae. The sequence goes on along the minus strand of NZ_AUDZ01000018.1, from coordinate 48,879 downwards.
ACACTTCGGAATTCGTGACGGCATTAAACAGCGTCGACTTGCCCGCATTGGTATACCCCACCAGAGACACCCCTGGTATTTCAGCCCGCTCACGCGCGCGCCGATTCTGATCACGCTGACGGCGCACCTTATCCAGGCGTTTATGGATCGCCTTAATACGAGCGCGTAATAAACGACGGTCTGTTTCCAGCTGGGTTTCACCCGGCCCACGCAAGCCAATACCCCCGGCCTGGCGCTCCAAGTGAGTCCAACCACGAATCAACCGTGTTGACATATATTCCAGCTGGGCTAGCTCAACCTGCAACTTACCCTCATGAGTGCGCGCTCGCTGGGCAAAAATATCCAGAATCAGCCCAGTACGATCAAGCACACGGCACTTGAGCGTCTTCTCCACATTTCGTTCTTGAGAAGGGCTCAGGGCATGGTTGAAAATCACCAGCTCAGCACCATGCACCTGAAGTGCCTCACGCAGCTCTTCAAGCTTGCCAGTACCAATAAAAAAGCGCGAATCCGGACGGTGCCGGCTTCCAGTTAATAGCGTCGCTGGCTCGGCACCTGCCGAACGAACTAGCTCAAGAAACTCCTGAGAGTCTTCACGCTCATTCTCGTCTTGAAAGTCGATATGGACGAGAATTGCCGTTTCCCCGGCGTCGGGTCGCTCAAAAAACAATCAATACCTCACGCAAGGCCGTCCTGTTCTGACACGTCTGGAGCCGGGAGGCGCACATTGCGCGACGGCACCACGGTAGAGATGGCGTGCTTATACACCATCTGGCTAACCGTATTACGCAGAAGAATAACAAACTGGTCAAATGACTCGATCTGGCCCTGAAGCTTAATGCCGTTGACCAAGAAAATGGATACCGGAATGCGCTCTTTGCGCAAAATGTTCAGGTAAGGGTCTTGAAGTGACTGCCCTTTTGACATTGTTCTCTCCCTGAGAGTCTCTGGGTTGTTGGATATATGTTGATTCATAATATCAATACTGACCTAGCGCAGCATGCCTATCTATACCAAGGCTGCTCACATGCTGCATCAAATTCAGCATTTTACGCTAACTACTGTGTTTTCGCACAAGTTTCGCCACCTGCTGGCGAACATTGGCCTGGGTCGGGTCAATCCAGGTTAAGTCTGGCCAGCTTCGCATCCAGGTTAGCTGACGTTTAGCCAACTGACGCGTAGCCGTCAGCGCATCCTGACGAAACCTTTGCTTATCGATCTTGCCGTCTAGGTACTGCCATGCCTGTCGATAACCGACACTCTTCATCGCCGGCAAGTAGGGGTGCAGATCATCGCGACGTTTCAGCGCAGCCACTTCCTCCAGCAGCCCCGCTTCTAGCATGCTGTCAAAGCGCTGGGCAATCCGCTCATGCAACAACCCACGGTCAGCTGGGGCAAGCCCAATAGGCAATACCCGCCAAGGAAATGGTTCGGTTTGCTGCTGCTGCCACAACTCGGTCAGCGTACGCCCGCTGTGCCGAAAAACCTCCAATGCCCGCATCAGCCGCTGAGGGTCATTCGGATGAATACGCTTGGCGGAAACAGGGTCCACACGTGAAAGCTCGTCATGCAACGCCGCTAAACCATATTGCTCTGCCTGAGCATTAAGCTCGGCACGTAGCTGCGGCTGGGCCTCTGGCAAGTTGGCCACCCCCTGCTGCAGTCGATTGAAATACAGCATGGTTCCACCAACCAACAGCGGCACACTGCCTGCGTCGCAAATCATACGCATCTGGTGGCGCGCATCGTGCCGAAACTCGGCAGCCGAGTACGGATCAGCTGGATCGCGGATATCAATCAGCCGATGAGGCGCTCGCGCCAGCTCCTCGGCACTGGGCTTGGCGCTGCCCACATCCAAGCCGCGGTAGACCATGGTGGAGTCTACACTGATCAACTCGGCGCCCACCTCGTCGTGCAGAGTGATCGCCAGATCCGTTTTCCCCGCCGCCGTCGGGCCCATTAAAAAGATCGCCGTGGGGCGAGTGTCATTCATTGGCACGCCATAAGTCGTTAATTACTGATTCGTTCCGTCCTGCTCGACTACTGCCCGCGCAAGAACAACCGGTCTAATTCTTTCATACTCATTTCAGCCCATGTCGGTCGGCCGTGGTTACATTGTCCGCTGCGCTCGGTACGCTCCATATCACGCAACAGAGCATTCATTTCACCAATGCTGAGCCGACGATTGGCGCGCACACTGCCATGACAAGCCATGTTGCCAAGCAGCGTATTGATGTGTGCTTCAAGTCGGTCCGAGCGCCCATAACGCTCCAGGTCACTCAACATGTCACGAATCAGCGGCTCCACATCCGCCTCTGCCAACAGCACGGGCAGTTGCCTGATTAACAGTGTTTCGGGGCCAGCCACATCAATTTCAACACCCAGTCGCGAAAATGCTTCACGCTCAGCCTCCGCAGTCGCGACTTGTGCGGCGCTGGCCGCCATAGAAACCGGCACCAACAGCGGCTGAGCATCAAGTTCACCGCTATGAACCTGCGCCTTCATACGCTCATAAACAATACGCTCATGAGCGGCATGCATGTCTACCACCACCAAGCCACGCTCGCTCTGTGCCAGAATGAACACGCCATGCAACTGAGCGATGGCATAACCCAGAGGCGGCGCTCGGGTTGCATCATCCTCAGGCAGCGAAGAGGGTGAGGCCGTTGATGCATCTCGCTCAGCCCGCACCACGTCTGCCGCTGCACCGCCCACGCCTGACGTCGACGGCTGAGGGGTCAATAAGCTTGCCTCATGGTCAGGATGCAGCTGTCGATAGCCATCCATAAATGCACGCACGCGATCAGGCGTTGTGCGCTCGCCTTGCGCTGACGGTTCTTCACGCTGACGCAGCGCCATCGCCTGCTGTTGCCAGTTCATACCAACCGCCTGCTCGCCCACACCTTGACCAGCCACGCCTCGCTCAAGCACCAGCGTTTGACTGTGCTCATCAGCGTTAGGTTGAGCGTCATCACACGGCGCAGCCTGTTGCTCACCGTGCGGGTCGCCAGGGCGCGCCTGCGCCAATGCTCGGTGCAGGCTGGAAAACAGAAAATCATGCACTAGGCGGCCATCACGAAAACGCACTTCATGCTTGGTAGGATGAACGTTGACATCCACCACCAGCGGATCGACCGCTAAATGCAAAACAAAGACGGGATGACGGCCACCAAATAACACGTCACGATACGCTTGACGAATGGCATGAGCGACTAAGCGATCACGCACCACGCGGCCATTAACGAAGAAGTACTGCTGGTCAGCCTGGGCACGTGAGTGCGTAGGCAAACCGACCCACCCCCATAGCCGCAGCCCTCCACCGTCTAAATCTAAATGCAGGGCATTTTCCAGGAAATTTTTACCCAGCAATGCCTGTAGGCGTTGCTCATGGCTTAACTGGTCATCTCCCGCACGCAACTGATGAACAACCTTCTGGTTATGGCGCAACACCCAGCCGATGTCTGGCCGCGAGAGTGCTTGGCGGCGAAAGGCTTCTTCCACGTGGCCATATTCGGTTTTTTCTGTACGCAGAAATTTACGTCGCGCGGGCGTGTTGAAGAACAAGTCACGCACTAACACCGACGTACCACGCGGATGAGGTGACGGTGAAATGCGCGGTTCCATTTGCCGGCCCTCAACCACCACACGCCAACCTTGAGCCGGGTCATCGCTGGCATTAGAAATCAACTCTAGACGTGACACCGAACTGATCGACGCCAGTGCCTCGCCACGAAACCCCAGGCTTGCCACGCCTTCAAGGTCATCAAGCGAGGCAATCTTGCTAGTGGCATGACGTGCCAGTGCCAACGGCAGATCCTGCTGAGCAATGCCTCGGCCGTTATCGCGCACTCTAATCAAGCGCGCACCTCCCGACTCAAGCTCAACCTCAATGCGTGTTGCGCCGGCATCAATCGCGTTCTCGACCAGCTCTTTGACTACCGCAGAAGGCCGCTCTACCACTTCGCCCGCAGCAATCTGGTTGGCCAAGCGTGGATCAAGCGTACGTATAGGCTGACTATTCGTCATGTCACTCCACATGAATTAAGACGCGTTCGTTTAAGAACCCGGTATCCGCAACACCTGCCCGACGCGGATGACATCACCACTTAGCTCATTCGCTTGACGAATTTGTGTCACCGACACCGAATGACGAGCCGCAATCTCTGACAGTGTATCTCCCGGCTGAATACGATACTCACCCGAGCCCGTCGTGCGCCCTTGGTCACGCTGCCAAGCCAACAAGCTGGAAGGCGGAGGATTACGCTCAAAATGGGCATGAATACCGTTAAACACCGCGGCCATCATACGCTGCTGGTAGTTACCATTGCGCAGACGCCGCTCTTCCTGAGGGTTGGAAATAAAGCCCGTTTCCACCAGCAGCGAGGGGATATCCGGCGATTTAAGTACCGCAAAACCGGCCTGTTCTACTCGCGGCTTATGCAGATCATTCACCCGCCCCATACGCTCCAGCACTTGGCCACCGATGGTCAGAGAGTCATTGAGCGTGGCCGTCATCGTCAGATCCAACAGCACACCACGCAACACTTCATCTTTGTCACTCAACGATAAGTTGCCGTCCACGCCGCCGATTAAGTCAGAGCGGTTTTCCGACACGGCCAGCCACTGCGCCGTTTCAGACGTTGCACCACGTTGTGACAAGGCATATACCGAGCTGCCATGCGGCCGAGGACTATCAAACGCATCAGCATGAATCGATACAAAGAAGTCCGCCTTTTGCTGTCGAGCAATCTGGGTACGCTGGCGCAAACCAACATAATAATCGCTGTCACGGATCATCACTGCCTTAAAGCCTGGCGCTCCATCGACCAAACGCTGCAGACGCTTAGCCATCTGCAACACAACATCTTTTTCATGTGTGCCACTGGGGCCAATTGCGCCGGGGTCTTCACCACCATGCCCCGCATCAATCGCGATGATAATGTCACGCCGCGGATGCGGCTTCGCCGCCTTAGTGGCTTGAACCGTTGGGGCGGGCTGACGCCCAGAAATACTGGCTTCGGCCTGAGCCCGCACCGCTGCAATCTCCTGCTCACGAACCATCGCTTCGATCGGATCAATCGGATCGTTCACCGCATTTTCACCGGGATACTCCAGGTCAACCACCAGGCGATGCCCATATTGCTCATTAGGAGGCAGAATAAAATGCCGAGGACTGACCTGCCGAGACAGCTCTAATACCACCCGTAAGTTGCTACCCTGCCGCACCCCTGAGCGCAGCTCAGACACTGCGCTACCTTCTAGGCTCAGCCGATCCAAATCGGCTTGCATTTGTGAGTTATCCAGATCGATCACTAATCGGCTGGGATTATCCAGCGTAAACACCTCAGCCGAGGTAGGTGATGTGAGATCAAATACCAGCCGAGAATGATCAGGAGCAGCCCACAGTCGGATGTTTTCAACATTGCCCGCCACTACGGCACTCGGCATCGCCATGAGCAAAACAACCAGACTTGACGCAACTCGAGACAATATGCCGGAAGGCAGGCAGGCACAGTGGAGTAATCGCCTCATGTTGCAGCCGCTCCCGTTATCTCTCCCCATGAAGCACCATGCTCACGGCAGATAGCATCAAGCCTATCCAGCACCTGCTGCCCGCGTTCACTAAACGCGCGAAGCGTCACCCTGCGCCCTTGCCCACAAAGCATCAGATGAGCCATGACATCAGGCTCAGGCAGCCAGCCGTCACCACGCGCGGGCCATTCAATAATGCTCAAACTGTCATCGCACAATAAGTCTCGCCCACCGATAAATTCCAGTTCTTCAGGGTCACCAATACGATACAAGTCGAAATGGTAAACTCGAACACCACCAATCTCGTAGGGCTCCACCAACGTGTAGGTTGGGCTTTTAACTGCGCCCTGGTGTCCATAAGCGCGCAGAATACCGCGTGTCAGGGTCGTTTTTCCCGCGCCCAGCTCGCCGTCAAGATGCAACCTTCCGCGCCCTGCCAGCGCCAGCCCCAAGCATTGGCCAAAAGCGACCTGCTGATTTTCATTATCGAGTTGCCGCTGCATCATCTTGCGTGCCTGTTGTCGTGCCTGCTGTCATACGCAGTATCGGGTTGACCAAAGTTCGCGCACAGAATGCCAGATCACTGGCCAGCAAGCCACGCTCACCCGCCTGCGATGCGGCATAATCCGCCGCTTGTGCATGCACCATGACCGCAATTTGAGCGGCAAGTTCCAAACCAGGCGTTTGGCACACCAGCGTACCCAGCATACCGGATAACACATCTCCCATGCCGCCACTGGCCATCCCAGGGTTACCGTAAGGGCAAACAGCCAGCCCTGCAGGACCCGCAATCAAGCTGCCCGCTCCTTTAAGCACAACAACAGCCTGATAGCGCTCGCGCAGTAGCAAAGCTGCCTTAGGACGGTCAGCCTCAACCTCCGCCACACTCATGCCCAGCAAATGCGCTGCTTCGCCAGGGTGTGGCGTCAGTATCCAGTTCGCACGCGACACATCGGCAAAACGCCCAGCCAACAAATTCAAACCGTCGGCATCCAACACTAGCGGGCCGCTGAACGCCAGCACCCGCTGCAGCATAGCCTGCCCCCAACTGCCCTGCCCCAACCCCGGACCAATCACCACCGCATCAACTTGCGCCATGAGCGACTCAATGCTGGCCGGGGTTGTCACTCCGTGCACCATGACTTCGGGGCAACGCACTAAGCTAGCTGTGACATGCTCTGGTGCCGTAGCCAAACTGATGCGCCCAGCGCCCAGCCGTGCACAAGCCTCGGCAGCCAGCAGTGCGGCGCCACCAAAACCAGGGGCGCCGCCAATAATCAGCACATGCCCCATCTGTCCTTTATGCGCATCACGCTCGCGGGGCGCCAGGGTGGCGTCAATCAACGCGCTACTCAGCTGCCTGGCTGAGGGCGGCATATCGGTGACGAGTTCAGCGTCGGCACCCAGCGGGTAAAAATGCAACGTGCCCGTACGCGCTGGCCCTTTACCGGTATGCAAGCCCAGCTTGTTGCCAATAAACGTGACGGTCAGGGTCGCGCAAACAGCAACACCTAACTCAGCCCCTGTGTCAGCCGCCAGTCCGGACGGAATGTCAATCGCCAGTATCGGGCACTCGCTACGGTTCACCGCATTAATCGCCTCGGCCACATCACCACGCACTGGGCCAGTAAGCCCCGTACCGAGCATGGCATCTACCAGCACTTCTCCAGAAAACGCCAATTCAGCGCACCAATCCTCACTCCCAACACCTGCCGCCGTAGCCATGTCAGCAGCCCGCAGCGCATCATCACGTAAACGCGCCAGCGGCGTAAGCAAAATACGCTGCACGGTAACGCCCTCTGCGGCGGCCAACGCTGCCAGCACATGCCCATCGCCACCATTGTTGCCACCGCCACACAGCACACTGATCGAGCGTACGTCAGGCCAGCTCTGCTTAAGCTGCTGCCAAGCCGCTGCAGCAGCACGCTGCATCAATGCGAACCCGGTAATACCCGAGGCTATAATGCGACGATCCATCTCGCGCACCTGCTCGGCGCAATACAATGCTCGCCCGCTTATTGCCAACTCTTCACCATCACTTACTTGCGTCATGGGCTGCCTCTCTCAACGTGATGCTTTACCATACGAGCAACAATACGCCGTATTATTTTTAACCAACCCGCCCCTAATTAATGTCACATTATCCCTACAATACCGACTCCCCGAGTGTCGATGATTGCGATATCGATAACGATACTGCCGGTGCACCAGACCTGCACGCACTGGCCGAACAAATAAAAGTCTGGGGCCGTGAACTGGGTTTTCAGCAGGTCGGCATCACCGACACCAACCTGGCGGATGATGAAGTGCGCTTACAACGCTGGCTGGATGCTGGGTATCACGGCGAAATGGGGTTCATGGCCAAACATGGGACCAAGCGAACTCGGCCTGACGAGCTGGAGCCCGGCACCGTACGTGTGATTAGCGTACGACTGGACTATCTATCACCCGAGGTAGAAACCACTCGCATGCTGGCGCGCCCTGAAAAAGCGTATGTATCACGCTACGCGTTAGGGCGTGACTATCACAAACTAATGCGCAAGCGTCTAGCCCAGCTGGCGCAAAAGATGCAAGACGTCGTCGGACCGTTCGGCTTTCGTGCCTTTGTAGACTCAGCACCTGTCATGGAGCGCGGACTAGCGCGCAAAGCCGGGCTCGGCTGGTTTGGCAAAAATGCGATGTTGCTCAATCCCAAGGCCGGCTCACTATTCTTTCTGGGCGAGCTATACACCGACTTACCGCTACCTATCGACCCGCCCTATGAAAAAAACCATTGTGGCAGTTGTAGCGCTTGCCGTACGGCCTGCCCTACTGGCGCAATTGTCGAAGATAGCGTGGTCGACGCACGCGCTTGTATTTCGTACCTGACCATTGAGCTTCACGGCGCAATTCCCGAACGTTACCGTGATGCCATGGGTAACCGAGTGTTCGGCTGCGATGACTGCCAACTGGTATGCCCCTTCACGCGTTTTACCCGTGCCAGCCAAGAGCCCGACTTCGCCCCACGCCATGATCTCGATCGCACCGACCTGACCCAGCTATTCAACTGGAGCGAAGAAGAGTTTCTCACCCGCACTACTGGCAGCCCCATCCGCCGCATTGGCTACGAACGCTGGTTGCGCAACTTGGCTATCGGGCTTGGCAACGCCCCGTGGAGCGAGCAGGTCGAAGCTGCGCTATGGGCCCGCCTGCCTTATCCATCGGAACTTGTTCGCGAACACGTGAGCTGGGCCCTTGATCGTCAGCAACAAAAGCGCCAAGCCGTCATTGCTGTTAGCTAGCCTAAGAGGCACTTGGCCCTTTATCTTTTACTTTTCACTCTTCCTCATCATGCATGTCATCCGCCGTGCGCAAAAATGTACGACGGTAATGCGCTAATTCAGCGATGGATTCCTTAATATCGTCCATAGCCAGATGAACATTGCGCTTACTGAAACCCGCCAGAGCCCCAGGATTCCAGCGTTTGGCCAGCTCTTTCAGCGTCGACACGTCCAGGTTGCGATAATGAAAGAATGCCAATAACTCGGGCATCTCACGCTCAAGAAAGCGTCGGTCCTGATGCACGCTGTTGCCACACACAGGAGATGTACCCGGCGCAACATGTTGACGCAAAAACGCCAACGTCGCTTGTTCCGCTTCGCGAGTCGCAACACCGTTTTCCCGTACTCGCTTAATCAAGCCTGATTCGCCGTGAGTGCGCTGGTTCCAGTCGTCCATTCCTGCCAGCAATGCGTCAGGCTGATGTACCGCCAACACAGGCCCTTCAGCAATCACCCTCAGATTGGCATCAGTAACGACAGTTGCCACTTCAATAATGCGCTCTCGGTTCGGGTCAAGCCCCGTCATTTCAAGGTCAATCCATACCAAACGCTGACTCTTGGCGTTGGCATCAGCACTAGAAAGAGGTGTCGTCATGATTCGTTCCTTTATCGTCGAAGCTATTGGTAAACGCACAACACGACAGCCACAGCTGTTGATGAGTACAATGTCACGATTGTACCGAGTTTCAGGGCCTCATGAGCAAACGTAAACTAAGCCGCCAGCAACGCTGGCGCATCGAGAAAGTACAGGCCGAACGTGAGCAACGCGCAGAAAAGCGTGATGGGCGCGACAGCGAGAAGCTAGCCGCCGGCGAATATGGCCCAGAACAGCCAGGCCGGATCATCGCTCACTTTGGCCGCACCTTAGACGTCATACCTGATAAGGCACCTGGCAGCGCCCCCGCTGCGCCTGTGCGCTGTCACATGCGTGCCAACCTTGACGGGCTGGTCACTGGCGACCGTGTTGTCTGGCGACATGGTCAGGAAGGCAGTGGCGTGGTCGTGGCGCGCGCCGAGCGTGACAATGTGCTGGAACGCCCCGATGCTCGTGGCCTACTCAAACCAGTCGCCGCCAACATCGACCAAATACTCATCGTGTTTGCCGTGGAACCCGAGCCCCACGCTAATCTGATCGACCGCTACCTGGTAGCCGCAGAAGCCACCGGCATCTCGCCGGTGCTGGTATTGAACAAGGTCGACCTACTTCCCGAGCAAGGCGGTGCCCTGCGCGACCTACTCGCCCGCTACGAAGCTCTGGGCTACCCTGTTGTAGCCACCAGCATCAATACCGACAATGGCTTAGATGCCTTACATCGCCGCCTGGCTGGGCGCACGTCGGTGTTCGTCGGCCAAAGCGGCGTGGGAAAGTCATCATTGATTGGCTGCCTGCTGCCCCACGAAGAACTGCGCGTTGGAGAGCTGTCCGAAGACTCACGCAAGGGCCGCCATACCACCACCACTGCACGGCTGTACCACTTCTCTGATCTCGGGCCTGACAGCCACCTTGAGGGCGAACTAATCGACTCCCCAGGCATTCGTGAATTTGGCTTAATCCACCTCGACGAACAACAAGTGGCAGAAGGCTTTATCGAGTTTCGCCAGCACCTTGGCCGCTGCCGGTTTCGCGACTGTCGCCACCGCCAGGAACCGGGGTGTGCGCTACTGGACGCATTAGATCACGGCAATATCCATGAACAACGCTTTGCCAGCTACCGTCGTATCATCGATAGTCTGGAAGACACTCACAAACACTAAGATTGAAACCAGCAACGTCACCGACAACCTCCCCATGGGCCAGGAGAGCAACATGCATTCTGAAGCCAATCTACTGCCACTGATAGTCGAACCCGAACACCTGAACGAATTTTTGATCGAGAACCCCAACTGCCCAGACCTGTTGATCATTGATGTGCCGATGAAGGCCGACAGCTACGCCCAGGGTCACGTGCCTAACGCACTTTTTCTCGATCACTCTCGACTCCTACGCGGCGAAGGCGATATACCCAACGACGTGCCTAACATCGACGCACTCTCAGCGTTATTTTCATCGCTTGGGCTCACGCGTGACACCCATGTAATCGCTTACGACGACGAAGGCGGTGGCTGGGCTGGTCGCTTGTTGTGGACACTGGAACTGATCGGCCACCAGCGTTACTCCTACCTCAATGGAGGCATTCACGCCTGGCGCGCCAGTGAGCTACCGCTTTCTACCCAGCCGCATACACCAACACCTAGCAATTATCAGGCTGACATCATTAATCCTACCGTCAATATTGAGCGTGCCGAACTACAAGACCGCCTCTACGAAGCGGACCTTGCGATATGGGACGCACGCTCCCAAGAGGAATTCAACGGACATAAAGGAAACAACAAACACCTTGGACATATTCCCGGCGCCGTCAACATGAACTGGACCGACGTTATGGACAAAGACAACCACCTGCGTATTCGTGGCTACGCCGAGCTAATCAGCGAACTGGAAGCCATGGGCCTAACGCCTGATATGGAGGTTGCCACCCACTGCCAAAGCCACCACCGTAGCGGTTTTACGTGGTTGGTAGGACGCGCGCTGGGCTTCAACAAAATACGCGGCTACGCAGGCTCATGGAACGAATGGGGCAACCGCGACGACACGCCAATCGAAAAATAGCGCAACACTGCATCAAATCAGACTCACACAACCTTTTGAAAACCACTGACGGACTCGCCGCCTTGTCATTTTCTCGACTTTTTTCGCTGATTCAGTACCCGGTTCCCCACCACCTACTATCACGGCTGGTGGGGCGGCTCGCTGAGTGCCGCCAACCGTGGCTAAAAAACCAATTGATCCACGCCTTTATCAAACGCTTCAAGGTCAATATGAGCGAGGCGCTGGAAGCGGACCCCAGCGCGTATGCCACCTTCAACGACTTCTTTACCCGTGCGCTAAAGGCCGACGCACGCCCCATCAGCGAAGGGCTAGTCAGCCCGGCCGACGGGACATTGTCAGAGTTTGGCCGCATTGAAGCTGGGCAGCTGATCCAGGCGAAAGGACACTATTTTTCAGCCATGGCGCTATTCGGTGGTGATGCCGACGCTGCCAAGCGTTATCAAGGTGGCAGCTTTGCCACGGTATACTTATCACCGCGTGACTATCACCGCGTACACATGCCACTAACCGGCACCCTAACCGAAATGGTCTATATACCGGGCCGCTTATTCTCGGTTAATGCCGCCACTACCCAGCACGTGCCCAACCTGTTCGCCCGCAACGAACGACTGGTGTGCCACTTCGATACCGAGCATGGTCCCATGGCACTGGTACTGGTCGGCGCGATGATCGTTGCCGCCATCGAAACCGTGTGGGCCGGTCAGGTCACACCGCTATCAGGCGATGTGCAGCACATTCGCTTTGACCAGCCAATACACCTTGAGAAAGGTCAGGAAATGGGCCGCTTCAAACTCGGCTCTACCGTGGTCATGGCCTTCGCCAACCCCGTTGAATTCAGCAGCAGCGAACATCACCGCAACGTGCAGATGGGGGAAAGCCTGGGTCACGTTTGAGCCTTCTTTCACGCTACTGGCGTCGCGAAGGCCATAACTTCTGCGACGCTTTTTTTGTTCAGCGCCAGCTGGATCAGTCGGTCCAGCCCCAGCGCGACGCCGCTGCCTGCTGGCAAGCCATGCTCAAGAGCGGCGACCAGGCGTTGATCAGCATCGACCTCGGAAAACCCCTGCTGACGACGGACAAGGTTATCTTCGGCAAAGCGTGAGGCTTGTTCAGCGGCGTCTGTCAACTCATCGTAGCCATTGGCCAGCTCCACCCCGCTCAGGTAAAGCTCAAAGCGTGAAGCCACCCACTGGCCGTCCTCCGGGTCGCGGTGGCGTCGTGCCAGCGCCGCCTGGCTAGCGGGGTAATCAGTGACCACATCCAGTCCGTTTTGCCCCAGCGTTGGCTCGACAACCAGCCCCATCAGCAGGTCCAGGCATTCATCGCGCGCAGCGCTGGCCATCTCCAGACCGCCCTGCTCTGCTGCCAGTTGGCGCAGCTCGGCAAGCTCGCTAGTGAAAGGGTCAATGCTTAACAGGTCACGGAACAACTGACTATAACGACAATGCCTAACTGACCGCATGGGCCCACCAGGCACCGCAGGATGTACCCTATGAACTAACGCCACGGTTTCTTCGATCATAGCATTGAGGGAAAACCCGGGCCGGTACCATTCCAGCATGCTGAATTCAATGTTGTGACGCCGCCCCACTTCGCCATCGCGAAAGCTGCGCGCCAACTGGAAAATTGGCCCGCTGCCTGCGGCGAGCAGGCGCTTCATATGGAATTCCGGCGAGGTCTGCATCCATAGTCGCTCCTCACCTGCTGGGGTACTGGCCATGGTTGATAGCGAAGCAAGATAAACGTCCGTACTCCCCCCATGGCCCAGCACCGGTGTTTCTACCTCAAGCACATCACGCTCGGCAAAGAAGGCTCGCACCCGAGCGATTAGCTGCGCCCGCTGGCGCAGCGTCTGCATAGAAGCCGTGGGCTGCCAGCCGCTGTTGGCGCACTCAGGCGCGGGAGACATACTCGCCGCTACGGGTATCAATTTTCAGCACTTCACCTTGGTTGATAAACAGCGGTACGCGCACCACAGCACCAGACGATAGCGTGGCTGGCTTAGAGCCACCTTGTGCAGTGTCACCCTTCAGGCCAGGATCCGTTTCAACAACTTCCAACTCGATAAAGTTGGGCGGCGTGATATTAATCGCGTTGTCGTTCCACAGCGTTACGGTGTAAGACACCTGCTCCTTGAGCCATTTATGGGCATCAGAAAGCGCTTTTTTCTCCACGGCGTACTGCTCAAAAGAACCATCGGTTTTCATGAAGTACCACATATCGCCGTCGGTATAGAGATACTCCATATCCAGTTCCATCACATCAGCGCCTTCCAGCGACTCGCCCGACTTGAACGTGCGCTCCCACACCCGGCCAGTCATTAGGTTACGCAGCTTGACCCGGTTAAAAGCCTGCCCCTTACCCGGCTTGACCAGCTCGTTCTCGACGATGGAACAAGGGTCGCCATCCAGCATTACCTTCAGACCGCCTTTGAATTCATTGGTAGAATAGTTCGCCATTATTGCCTTATCCATGTTCGAGCGCGGCGTAGGGATCTGTGATTTCTTACGCGCGCAAAAGTATGATATTCGTCGAGGGGCTGTTCCGAGAGACCGCTCCTCGCTTTGCTGGTTTTTCTTCTGTTGGTGCCTGCATGATAACCCGAAGCCCCGCTGCTTTGCAGCGTCAGACCATCGCGTCAACGCCACGCCACTGGCAACAGCAGCTCAGCGGTGCCATTCGCGACCCCGCCGAGCTCTGTCAGCGGTTAGACCTTAATCCAACATGGCACTCAGGCGCTCAGCTTGGCCACCAGCTATTTGAGGTACGGGTGCCTGAGGCTTACCTGTCACGAATTCAACGAGGAGATCCTAACGATCCTTTACTGCGCCAGGTATTACCACTTTCAGCAGAAGGGGATGAGCAACCTGGCTATATTGCTGACCCCCTGCACGAGGCCGAACATGGGCCACGCCAAGGGCTAATTCATAAATACGCTGGACGCGTGCTGCTGATTACCAGCCCAGCGTGTGCCGTGAACTGCCGCTACTGTTTTCGTCGCCATTTTCCGTATCAGGAAAATGCACTTTCGCGCGCCCAATGGGAGGAAAGTCTTGGCTATTTGCGTGAGGACAGCTCTATTCAGGAAGCCATTCTCTCTGGCGGCGACCCACTAGCCGCCAATGATCGTCAACTTGCTTGGCTGGTAGAGCGGCTGGAAGATATTCCACATGTGAAACGGTTGCGCATCCACTCTCGCCTGCCCGTTGTCATTCCTGACCGAGTTGATGAAGCCTTACTGGGTTGGCTGAAAAAAACCCGCCTGCAGAAAGTCATGGTGCTGCATATTAACCACGCCAACGAAATCGACGACGCAGTGGCCAGAGCCTGCCAACGACTGCGTGATGCTGGCGTTACGCTGCTCAATCAGAGCGTACTGCTACGCGGCGTTAATGACAGCGTAGATGCGCTAGCCGCGCTGTCTGAACGCCTGTTTGACGCAAGTGTTTTGCCTTACTACTTACATGTACTTGACCCGGTTTCAGGCGCCGCCCACTTCAACGTGCCGGATGATGAAGCCCGTGTACTGGTAGATAAGCTGCGTACCCAGCTATCAGGCTTCCTGATGCCAACGCTGGTGCGTGAAATTCCCGGAAAAACCAGTAAAACGCCGTTATAGCCGAGATAACATCAGCAGGCCTTGCGGCCTGCTGCACCCAGTAAATTAACTTCCTGCAAATTCACAGCCGTGCCGCCGTTTAAATGCAGGAAGCCGGCCCTGTTAAGCGATGGTTTCAGCGGTCACGTTGGGTGCTGGAGCGTCACTTGAGAGCTTACGGTTGATAGCGCTCATTACGCCTTTAATTGAGGCGCTAGTGATGCTTTCATCAGTACCAACGCCGAATACCGAGTCGTCACCGATTCGCACCTGCACATAAGCAATAGCTTCTGCATCCGCACCTTGGCCGCGAGCATGTTCGTGATAATCAATAATTTCAACCTGCTTGCCCTGGCTACCCAAGGCATTAACAAAGGCGGCCAGCGGACCGTTGCCTTGTCCTTTGATCTCACGACGCTGCCCGCTTTCCTCAATCGTCACGTCAAGATTAACCAGATTACTGTCTGGCTCTGATGACATACGATGACTGATCAGCATAAAGGGCGATGTCTTGCTCAGATATTCATCTTCAAAGGCATGGTAGATCATCTGAGACGTGACTTCTTTATTCAGGCGCTCGGCGACTTCTTGCACCACCTGGCTAAACTCGATAGACAGCCTGCGCGGTAACTGAACACCGTATTCCTGCTCCAGCAAATAAGACACGCCGCCCTTACCCGACTGGCTATTAACGCGGATTACCGCCTCATAACTACGTCCCACGTCGAGCGGATCAATGGGCAGGTACGGCACTTCCCAGATGCTGTCTGGATTTTCGCGACGCACGGCAATGCCTTTTTTAATGGCATCCTGATGCGAGCCGGAAAACGCCGTAAACACCAAGTCACCAACGTAGGGATGACGTGGATGAACTGGCAGTTGATTGCAGTACTCCACTTCACGCATGATCGGCGTAATATTGGAGAAGTCCAACCCGGGATGCACACCTTGGGTATACAGGTTCATCGCCATGGTAACCAGGTCCACATTGCCTGTGCGCTCCCCATTACCAAACAAGGTGCCTTCGACACGATCCGCACCGGCCATTACGGTCAATTCTGCTGCAGCCACACCAGTACCACGGTCATTATGCGGGTGCACACTGACAATCAGCGCATCACGCTGCTCAACATTACGGCAGAACCACTCCACCTGATCAGCGTAGTTGTTGGGCGAAGCCGCCTCCACAGTCGCCGGCAGGTTCACGATCATTGGCTTACTAGTGGTTGCACCCGCTTCGGCACGCACCGCATTGACCACATCGACGACAAAGTCCATCTCCGTCGTAGTAAACAGCTCTGGTGAATACTGGAACAGCCAGTTAGTTTCTGGTGCGGCTTCCATCTGCTCACGAATGCGTCGGGTGGCATCTACAGCGATCTGGATACACTCTTGCTTATTGACGTTAAACACCACGCGACGAAATACCGGATCAGTGGCGTTATACACATGAACAATGGCATTTTTAGCTCCTTTGAGCGCTTCAAACGTGCGATCAATCAAGTGCGGACGCGCCTGAGTCAACACTTGGATGGTCACATCATCAGGGACTTTGTTTTGCTCAATCAGCGCACGAACAAAATCAAAATCGGTCTGAGAAGCCGAGGGAAAACCTACCTCAATTTCCTTGAATCCGATCTTAACCAGCATGTCGAAAAAGCGGTGTTTACGCTCCTGATCCATCGGATCAATCAAGGACTGATTACCATCACGCAGGTCAACACTGCACCACAAGGGCGGCGTTTCGATACGACGGTTAGGCCATTGACGATCCGGCAGATCAACAGCGACAAAGGGTCGGTATTTGGTCGCGGGGTTATCAAGCATCATGGCGGCATTCTCCCTAGGTTACATTGCGAGATGGTTCATTGAATGAGTCTTGCGTAAAACGACACGCGCCCCGACTGCTTGAAGCAGTCAGGGCGCGTTGTATCAACTCGTCATCAGCCATACGCATCTCGGCATGGGCCGCAATACAGCTGACGATGCAGAATGAAAGTCTGGTGGTGAAGCAGGCAGTGATAAACATGAAACAACCTCGAATTCGACTGAAAAACAAGAGCGGTGGCTAAGCCACATCGCTCGGCGCGCTTAGTTGCGCGCCGATAGTCGTAGGTCGAGAGTGAGGTTGTAAGATGTCATGTTCATGGCTCTAGATAATCAGGTGTCACCGGGCTTGTCAACTATTAAAAAAACTGTTGAGCGTGCCCCCCCCTGCTGACTAAGTCGTAAGCTCACGGCCATCAAGCAGCTGCGCCAAATCCCGCGCATGTTCAGCCGCATCCTGGCCCAACGTCGTGAGGTAGCCTCCATCTGACTGAGTGATTAACCCCTTGTCATACAGTCGGCCTGTCGCTTCAACAAGCTCCTGATCAGCGCTAGAGTGTACTTTAATGCCTTCTTGCTGAGATGCCGAGTTGAAAAGACCAAGCACTTTAAGCTCGGCCAGCAGTTGAGGGGTAAAAAATGGCTGAGGCATATCGACTCCTTTGTTGTGTCGAATAACTCCCATCACGCTACCGCGACTCGTTGCCGAGGGCCAGTGAAATCGTTCCACCAGCCCACGCAGCGTCCCGACGCTCAATCACCTCTCCAAACCCAACTCAGGACAGTCAATCAAATAGAGCAGCGCATCCAGCCCTAGCGTCGAAATGGCGTGACGCGCCTCTTCACGCACCTTAGGCTTGGCATGAAAGGCCACGCCAAGCCCCGCTGCCGCTAGCATTTTCAAATCATTAGCCCCGTCGCCCACGGCAATCGTCTGTTCCATACTAATCCCTTCGCGCGTGGCAATGTCTCGCAGTAACAGTGCCTTACGGTCAGCGTCGACAATCGGTTCGCGCACGTCCCCCGTCACCTTGCCATTTTCAATCACCAGCTCATTGGCATGCACCTCATCGAAGCCCAACCGTTCCTGCAAATAGTGCGCAAAATAGGTAAACCCACCAGACAGAATTGCCGTGCGGTAGCCCTGCCGCTTAAGGTGATACATCAGCCGCTCTAAACCATCCATCAGCGGCAACGCCTCCGCAATTTCAGCCAGCACCGACTCATCCAGCCCATTGAGCTTGCTCATGCGTTCACGAAAGCTCTGCTTGAAATCCAGTTCACCGCGCATGGCTCGCTCGGTAACCGCGGACACGTCGTCATACACCCCGTGGCGGCGAGCCAGCTCGTCAATCACCTCTGCTTGAATCAGCGTTGAGTCCATATCAAAACATGCCAACCGGCGTTGGCAGCGCCACGCCGTGTCGTCCTGCACCACGATATCAATACCAAGAGCCGCTCCCAGTGTCTGCGCACTCTCACGCACTGCGGCAAGCGCCACGCCCTCACCGTGCAGCCAGCATTCGACACAGCTACCATGCGGCGACATATCACCAGGCAACGACTCGTTAGTCGAGAATGGCTGAGCGCGCTCAACAGTCAGGCCCAAATCCGCTGCCAGCGCCTCAACCTGTGTAAGGATGTCAGCAGGCAAAGACGGTGCCATCAGGCTCATAATCAAGCGCGACTGGCTTGGCGCAGTTACGTCGCTTGCGCGAACCTTTCGTTGGTGTTCCATGCTTATTCCCCGTCCACTGTCAATCGATCAACACGCTGAAGGCCACGCGGCAGCTTGCTACCACGCCGGCTGCGGTCACCGCGATAATATTCAAGATCGGTGGATTTAAGGGTCAGCTTACGCTTTCCAGAATGCACCACCAGCCCTTGCTCAGGCGCCAACAACACAAGCCCTCGCACAAATTCTTCACGGCGAGCCGCGCGCGCCGAAGGAATGTCGATCATTTTATTTCCCTTGCCACGCGCCATATCAGGCAACTGATCGAGCGGGAACACCAATAAGCGACCTTCATTCGAGACCACTGCCACGCTAATATTTTCACCGTCAGGCACGACGAGAGGTGGCATCACACTGCAACCCTTGGGCACACTAAGCGCCGCTTTGCCCGACTTGCTTCTGCCTATCAGCGACTCAAGCTGGGCAACAAAGCCATAGCCACCATCAGAAGCGAGCAAATAGCGCGTGGTTGGCGGTGCCAGCATTAACCCTGTTATTAAGGCTCCAGCGGCTACGTTAGCCCGCCCAGTAACTGGCTCACCTTGGCTGCGGGCGCTGGGCAGGTTGTGCGCGACCAACGTATAAGCGCGGCCCGTGTCATCCAGCAGCACTAATGGCTGATTTGTTTTGCCTCGGCCGAACAACGAAAAGCGATCGCCTGACTTAAAAGCAAGCCCTTCTGGGTCGATTTCATGCCCTTTAGCTGCGCGAATCCAGCCTTTCTCTGACAGCACTACGGTAATCGGGTCAGCGCCAACCAGCTCAACCTCCGACAGTGCACGGGCTTCTTCACGCTCAACCAGTGGCGAGCGCCTCATGTCGCCATGCTCTTCTGCAGCGGCTTTAAGCTCTTTTTCAAGCAAGTCAGTGAGTGCCGCATTATTACCTAACAGGGCTTCAAGCCGATCACGCTCAACGGCAAGTTCATCCTGTTCGCTGCGAATTTTCATTTCTTCAAGCTTGGCTAAGTGTCGCAAGCGCAACTCAAGAATGGCTTCGGCCTGGCGTTCACTGAGCGCAAAAGCCTGTATTAATGCAGACTTCGCCTCATCCTCTTCACGAATGATGCGGATCACTTCGTCAATGTTTAGAAAAGCCGCCAGCAACCCGTCAAGAATATGCAAACGGTCGCGCACTTTGCCCAACCGATGTTCCAGCCGTCGGCGCACCGTAGCACGGCGAAATGCCAGCCATTCAGCCAGCATAACCGCAAGTGACATCACTCGTGGCCGACCATCCAGACCGATCACGTTCATGTTAACCCGGGCATTCTTTTCCAGATCCGTTGTGGCAAACAGGTGTGCCATCAACGCGTCGATGTCGACTCGGTTGGAGCGCGGTTCAATCACCAGCCGCGTCGGCTCTTCATGAGTCGACTCGTCGCGCAGGTCAGCCACCATCGGCAGTTTCTTGGCCTGCATTTGCGCGGCAATCTGTTCCAGCACCTTGGCACCACTCACTTGGTAGGGCACCGCAGTAACGATGACATTGCCATCTTCCAAAACGTAACGCGCGCGCATCTTGACCGAGCCACGGCCACTCTCGTAGAGCTTTTTTAAGTCAGCCCTGGGGGTGATGATTTCGGCATCGGTCGGGAAGTCCGGCGCTGGCACAAACTTGATCAGATCAGCAGTGGTGGCGTCAGGATGACGCAGTAAATGACAGGTCGCTGATACAACTTCGTGCACATTATGCGGGGGAATATCAGTCGCCATGCCCACCGCAATCCCCGAGCCACCATTGAGCAGCACATGAGGCAAACGCGCCGGTAGCACAACGGGTTCTTGCATGGTCCCGTCGAAGTTAGGTGTCCAGTCCACCGTGCCCTGCCCCAGCTCTCCCAGCAACACCTCCGAAAATTTCGACAACCGCGACTCGGTATAACGCATGGCAGCAAACGACTTGGGGTCATCCGGGCTACCCCAGTTTCCTTGCCCATCAACCAGCGGATAACGGTAGGAAAAAGGCTGAGCCAGCAACACCATGGCTTCATAGCACGCGCTATCGCCATGGGGGTGAAACTTGCCCAGCACATCACCGACTGTGCGTGCTGATTTTTTGTATTTGGCATTAGCGTTAAGCGCCAGCTCACGCATGGCGTAAACAATTCGCCGCTGAACCGGCTTAAGGCCGTCGCCGATATGCGGCAAGGCACGATCGAGGATGACGTACATCGAGTAGTCGAGGTACGCCTTCTCGGTATATTCACGCAAGGACAGGCGCTCGATGCCGCCCTCCGCAACTTGGATATCCATGCTCATGAAGTCAAAGCCCTATATGTTCGCTGAAAAATGGCTGATAAAGGCAGCAAAACGCTTAAAGCTCTATTTCCGCCAAATTGCCATAGTCTTCCAGCCAGCTTTTGCGGTCGGCAGCACGTTTTTTGGCCAGCAACATATCCATCATTTCAATCGTGCCGTCGCCAGCTTCTCGAACCAACTGCACCAAGCGGCGCGTTTCAGTTGCCATGGTCGTCTCACGCAACTGCAACGGGCTCATTTCCCCCAACCCTTTGAAACGCTGTAAATTTGGTGTTCCTCGCTTACCTTCTAGTTTGCGCAGAATTGCCGCTTTCTCACTCTCATCTAGGGCGTAATGCACTTCCTTGCCCAGATCTATGCGATACAGCGGTGGCATGGCCACATAGACATGCCCTGCATCGACCAGCGCAGGGAAGTGGCGCACGAACAGCGCGCACAGCAACGTTGCTATATGCAGGCCGTCAGAGTCGGCGTCAGCCAAAATACAGATGCGGTGATAGCGCAGCTGGGCTAGGTCGTCACTACCGGGGTCCATGCCAATCGCTACGGCGATATCATGTACTTCTTGGGAGCCATAAATATCGTGGGACTCGACCTCCCAAGTGTTAAGAATTTTACCGCGCAAGGGCAAAATCGCTTGAGTCTCGCGGTTACGCGCTTGCTTGGCACTGCCACCAGCACTATCCCCCTCGACCAGGAACAGTTCACTGGCTACTGGGTCTTGGCCGCTACAGTCGGCCAGTTTGCCAGGCAGCGCAGGGCCAGCCGTGATCTTTTTACGCGCCACTTTTTTCGCCGTTTTCTGACGCCGCTGTGCAGCACTGATCACCAACTCAGCCAATGCTTCAGCCTGGTCTACATGCTGGTTAAGCCAGAGTGAAAATGCATCTTTACTCACGCCAGACACAAACCCAGCGACCACCCGTGAAGACAACCGCTCTTTGGTTTGGCCGGAAAACTGCGGGTCCAGCATCTTGACTGACAGCACGAAAGACACTCGCTCCCACAAGTCTTCGGCACTGAGCTTAACGCCCCTTGGCAGCAAGCTGCGATACTCACAAAACTCGCGAAGCGCCTCCAGCAAACCGGCACGCAAACCATTCACATGGGTGCCACCCTGGGTCGTAGGAATCAAGTTGACGTAGCTCTCCAGCAACGGCTCCCCGCCTTCTGGCAGCCACTGAATTGCCCAGTCCACGGCCTGCTCATCATCGGCAAAGTGCCCCACAAAAGGTGAGGCTGGCAATACCTCGAAACCGTCGGTAGCTTGAGCTAAGTAATCACGCAGGCCATCTTCATATTGCCAACGATTCTCACTTCCATCCGCTTCAACCAGAACCACTTCCAGCCCTGGGCACAACACGGCCTTCGCTCTCAACAGGTGTTTGAGCCGCACCACCGAGAGCTTGGGTGAGTCAAAATAGTCGGCCTCGGGCCAAAAACGCACCACGGTACCGGTAGCACGCTTAGGTGCCGTACCAATCTCGTGTAACTGTGACACCGTTTCGCCATGCTCAAAACTCATAGAGTGACGAGCGCCATCTTTAACGACTTCCACATCAAGCCGCTTAGACAATGCATTGACAACCGACACCCCGACACCGTGCAAACCACCCGAGAAGCGATAGCTCGATGAGGAGAACTTCCCCCCTGCATGCAAACGCGTCATGATCAGCTCAACCCCTGATACACCATGTTCAGGGTGAATATCGATCGGCATACCTCGCCCATCGTCGCTGACCTCGATGCCACCATCGTTAAGCAGTTTGACGATAATTCGTTTGGCGAAACCTGCCAGCGCCTCATCGACACTGTTGTCGATAATTTCCTGCACCAAGTGATTGGGCCGAGAGGTATCGGTATACATGCCGGGACGCTTGCGCACAGGCTCCAGCCCAGAAAGCACCTCGATGGAACTGGCACTGTATTGAGTCATACGTCACCCGCAATAATATGGGTCATGGGACGTCACTCCTTCATAGTCATAGCAAACTTCAACATAGCGAATATCGTCATGGTGAACATTGTCATGGCGTACATTGTCACGACAAAGATGAGGGCCTTGAGTCTAACAAGAAGGCTGAGGTGGCGGAGGCGCTACGGCATCAGCGGCCAGATGGTGCCCTCCCCAGGCCAGCACTGCCGGTAAATATCGGTGCAGCATCGAAAAGTTATGATCTCCGCCCGGGTGCAGAATAGTACTCGCGCCACGGTATAGGCGAAAAGCGTCTTGGCTGTCTAGCCGCTCATCAGCGGTGCATAGCAGCAAGCGATAGCGTGCGGGATCAACCTGCCCTGGTGTCACTTTTGCAAGATACTCACCCTGACTGGCTGTCACGCTAAACTGCTCGCCACTGTAAGGATTGGTAAACACCTCGCCCAACCATTTAGCCACTAGCCGTGCTGGTGCAACGGCTGGATTGATTAACACTGCTCGCAACCCATGACG
Organism: Halomonas halocynthiae DSM 14573; assembly: GCF_000425725.1. Taxonomy (GTDB): domain Bacteria; phylum Pseudomonadota; class Gammaproteobacteria; order Pseudomonadales; family Halomonadaceae; genus Halomonas; species Halomonas halocynthiae. The sequence continues at coordinate 25,507 of NZ_AUDZ01000018.1, read as the reverse complement.
CTCAGCAAGCAGCGTGGCAATAAAACCACCCATCGAGCTACCCACCACTAAAGGGCAAGGGCCAAGCCGCTGCCGATATGACTCAGCCACCGCAATGGCCTGCTCGGGGTCAGGGGGCAAATCGGGGACTTCACACGGCAAACCAAGCACGGCACAGGCCTCTCGCACCAATGCGGCTTTCCATGAAGCACTGCCACTATTAAAGCCATGTAAATACAGCACACCACTGGCTAAGCAGCTAGAAGCAGCTGAAGAGGCAGAAACATTCGGCATCGTCATTACCCTAAGCTAAGCACTTTACATAAATACTGTACAAATGAACAGAACCTTAACCATTGCCTTCGCTCTTCAGCCTCATGCATCACGCTCAGCTTCACCAGCCCATACGGCTTTGATCAGGCCCTGCGTTGACCCATCAGTGCCCTGCAGTGACTGATGCTTTTCCAGCATACGCTGAGTTTCACCAGCCAACACCTTACCTAGCTCCACGCCCCATTGGTCAAAGGGGTTGATGTCCCAAATGGTGGCCTGAACAAATACCTTATGCTCATAAAGCGCAATCAGCGCCCCTAAACTGAACGGGGTCAATCGATCCAGAAGAATGGTGCTAGATGGCTGGTTACCCGCGTACTGTTTGTGCTGAGGCGGCAGAGGTTGCTCAGCGGCATCTCCGGCTGCCTGCTGCTCGCCATGCCACTGCGACTTACCATTCGCTTCACCCAGGGCGGCATCCCCCAGCATCAGCGCCCGCGACTGAGCAAAACAGTTGGCAAGTGTCAGGCGGTGCTGGGCCATCAGGTGCCGACGAGTACCTGGGTCAGCCACGTCATCGTAACGTACCCGCGGAGCGATGAAATCACACACCACTGGCTGAGTGCCTTGGTGCAATAGCTGATAAAACGCGTGCTGTGCATTAGGCCCTAACTGCCCCCAAAGAACCGGGCAGGTAGAGTAGCCTACCCGCTCGCCACCATGGGTCACTGACTTGCCGTTAGACTCCATTTCCAGCTGTTCCAGATACGCGGCAAAATATTCCAACCGGCCGTCATAAGGCAGAATGGAGTGAGCGCGAATATCCAAAAAATTAACGTTCCAAATACCCGCCAACGCCAATAAGACCGGCAGATTATCCTTAAGCGGCGTTTCGCTAAAGTGACGGTCCATGGCATGAGCTCCGGCCAACATAGCGCGGAAGTTTTCCATGCCGACAACCAGCGCCACGGGCAGGCCAATGGCCCCCCATAACGAGTAGCGCCCGCCAACCCACTCCCAGAACTCCAGCTGGTGCGCTGTGGCAATCCCCCACTCGCTCATCCTGTCGGGCCGAGACGAAACGCCAATAAAATGCTGGCGCAGAATCAATGACTCCTCCGCTCGCGCATCATTATGCTCATCCACCTCGGCGGAGCGACGCTTAAGCCGAGACACCAGCCACTCAAGCGCAGTGCGTGCGTTAGACAGTGTATCAATGGTGGTAAACGATTTTGACGACAACACAAAGAGCGTAGTTTCAGGATCGAGCTGTACGAGATAATCCGCCAGCTGCGAGCCATCCATTGTTGATGCAAAGTGAACCTTGATTCGGCGCACGTCCTTCGGGTGAAAATCCGACAGCGCGCGGGTAGTCATCAGAGGTCCTAAGTCCGAGCCTCCGACACCAAGATTGACCACATCCTTGATCGGCTTGCCTGTTGCCCCGCGCCACTGCCCAGAATGAAAGCGAGCCACCATATCATCCATGCGCTCAAGGGTTTTATGCACCGATGGCACCAGCTCTTTACCCTCGACCACCAGACTTGCCTGACGAGGCAAGCGTAACGCCGTATGCAGCGCTGGGCGCTGCTCACTGCAATTAACAACCTCACCACCCAGTAGCCCCTGAATGGCGCTTTCAACGCCAGCCTCCTCAGCCAATGCCAACAGTAAGTCCAGAGTTTCATCATTCCAACGCTGCTTGGAAAGATCCAACGTCAATCCGCAGGCCTGGCGGGAAAACCGTGTAAAACGTTGCTCATCTTCGGCAAACAATTCGCGCAGATGGCACTTTCCCATACGCGTGGCATGCGCCGTCAGATCACGCCAGGCAGGCCGATGGTTAACGGCCTGGTTACCTACCTGATCAGCGGCGGCTTGCGTCATGGTGTCTCCTGAAAATTCGAGTGGCAATTCGGTCATGGCATAACTCACGAACTCTACCTCATCATCTACTAACGAGTGAGCCGTGCAGCAAAATCCCACGGGGCGTATAATGCCGGCCTTTCTGCTCAACCCGCCGAGCTAGCCCATGAGTGATGCATCTTACCGCGACGCTATCTTTTCGACACCCTTGGATAAGGTGGCGCGCTTTTCGTTTGACGAACGCGTCGTCGCTTGCTTCCCAGACATGATCCGCCGTTCAGTGCCCGGTTACGGACAGATTCTAGCCATGCTGGGGCCTTTAGCCCGCCGCCACTTGCGCCACGGAGGTCTAGTCCTGGACTTAGGCTGCTCATTAGGTGCCAGTGGCTTAGCACTGGCCAGCCAGCTGCCTGTCGATGCGTTTTGCTACGTAGGAATCGACCTCTCGCCCGCCATGGTTGAACGTGCTCGTCACACGCTAAGCGAGGAATACCCCGATCACAATATGCGTGTCGAACAGGGCGATCTGCGTCAACTGGTCTTTCCTGCGGCGGATATGATTGTTATTAATTTCACCCTACAATTTCTCGACCCAGACGAACGCGACCAGGTGCTTAAGCAAGCATTTAACGCGCTCTCTACAGGCGGCGTATTAGTCCTGTCAGAAAAGATCGTTGACGCTGATGAACAAGACAATGCGTGGTTGGTAGAGCGCTATCACGACTTCAAGCGCGCCAACGGTTACAGCGACCTGGAAATCTGTCAGAAACGCACCGCACTGGAAAACGTGATGGTTCCCGACAGCCTGGACACCCATCATCAACGTCTGGCTCGGGTCGGATTTCCACGCTCGTTAACTTGGTTTCAGTATCTCAACTTCGCATCGATGATCGCCTTCAAGGAGCCTGCATGAGTCTGCCAGCGCACCAGCGCCCGCTGTATCAGGCAATGCTCGATCTCGGCCTAGAACGCTGGCTGGCTCGGCTACCCGAGCAGTTGGCTCACGGACTGAATCGCGAACGCCATGGCGACCTACCCTCTTGGGAAAAAGCTGTCGCCAAGCTGCCACCGCTTCCTGAACAGCGCGTGGTCACACTGGATCAAGGCACCGTAAGCGTGGAGCTGGTGCTGGATAACTCCCGTCAGCGCCAGTGCCACAACCTGTTGCGCGCCTTGTCACCATGGCGCAAAGGCCCTTACTTACTGGGCAATGTATTCATCGACACAGAATGGCGTTCTGACTGGAAGTGGCAACGCCTAGCACCTCATCTTTCACCACTGAAAGGCCGCCGCGTGCTGGATGTGGGCGGCGGCAATGGCTATCACGGTTGGCGTATGGCTGGTGCCGGTGCGAGCTTTGTGCTGGTTATCGACCCGTCGCCGCGCTTCTACTGGCAGTATCAGGCGGTGCGCCACTTTATCGGTGATGCCGATGGCGGCGCAGTGCAGTTCTTGCCGATAGGCATTGAAGACGTGCCAGATGATCTCAACTACTTCGACACGGTGTTTTCCATGGGCGTGCTGTATCATCGCCCTTCACCACTTGAGCACCTAAACCAACTCAAGGCCACCCTGCGCCCCGGTGGAGAATTGGTGTTGGAAACGCTTGTTGTAGATGGTGACGAACGCACCGTGCTGCTGCCCGGCGAGCGCTACGCCGCCATGCCTAACGTCTATTTTCTGCCGTCGTCCGCGGCCCTGTGCCAATGGCTTGAACGTTGCGGTTTCAGCAATGTACGTGTGGTTGATGAAGCGGTCACAACTCAGGAAGAGCAACGCGCAACCGAGTGGATGACGTTTCAATCGCTGGCCGACTTTCTCGACCCTGACGACCCAACCAAAACACGCGAAGGCTACCCTGCCCCGCGACGCGCGGTAATCATGGCACAGCGCCCACATTAAACAACGATCACAACATGGCAGCTAACAACCTGCCAACCTACGAATCACACAAGGGCAACAGAAAGCAATTCGCTGCGAGCCGCCCCGCCGTCTCTTCGACTTTCTGCCGAAGCGTCTGAAAAAGTCAGCGTAAAGCAGTCAAACGGGGCCGTTTCATTTTCTTTAAGCATAAGACCAAGACGAGTGCCACTGAGGCTGGCACTCTCTAGGTGAGCTTTTTTTCCATCCAGCCACACCTTCCCAGTGACATGTTGATACACCTGCTTCAACTCAATGCGGTATGACTTTCCATCAGGCCGTTGCCATTCCCAGAAGCCCTCAACATTTGCTGGCACGACCCATTTGTATAGAGTTGCGCCGGCGAAAGCGCGTCGCTCATCAGCTTTCCAGTCACTCATGTCAAAAGCATGAGAAACAATACGTGTGCCTGGGCGAAGCGTATTCAGTAACTGAGCGCGTAACTCCAGATTGACAGAATCCAGCAGGTATAACGTCACCACACTGGCGGCGCTGATATCTTCTGCGAAAATATTGCCTTCGATAAAATCGACCAAATACTCAACACCGGTATGGCCAGCATACTCCATGGCATCGGCAACTCTCACCGGATCAAGGTCAATACCAACGGCTCGAGCATTACGCTGATTGGCCGCCGCCACCACAATTCGACCATCGCCTGAACCTAGGTCGTACAACACATCTTTTGGCCCGACACCCGCCAACGCCAGAATCTCTGCCACCACTTTTTCATCAGTGGGTACGTAAGGTACGTCCAAAAACAGCTCGGGCTCTTCAGGGGCGTGATCTGAATCACCATGAAGGTCAAGATCTGAAAAAGCATCCAAGTCTGAATAGATATCAAACTCTGCATAACTATCACGTTCTGAAGAGCCATCAAATGACGACGCATCATCAAGCGCTAGGTCATCATCAAAACCCGAAAAGCCGCCACGGTGGTTCACTATATCCCTATGCAATGGAAGTCCCTGTATCGATGGAAATTAGAGTTCGCCGTCAGCAATTGTCCATCTGACCAGACGCATGACTAATGGCCGCACGATCAGTACACAGACGAAGGCCACTGGCATAGACAGCGAATATGCTTTTATTGACGTCATAAAAAAACCTGAGCCAATACCACGAGTGGCAGCGGTAATCACCAGCGTCATCAGAAATGCCATAATCGAAGACATATAGAATGCAAAGACAATAGCGGTAAAACGCCCAGGCAACCCCCTCTTTTTTGCAATACGCTTAAAAAAAGACAATAAGATGCGTCTCGCCATGCTCAACCTGCCCCTTGATCTGTAGTAGTGACTTTTTTGTTAGACTTATACTGACGGCATAGGTGTTACAACCGCCCTTCTCTTGCTAGCCGACGACGCACCATGCGCTCATAGACCCATGCCAGAACAGGCTTGATCAGCGGCAGGCCAATGATCCAAGCCAGCGGCTTCAGACGTGGCACCCGGCGCATCAGCAACACATAAGCATCAATACCGTCATGGAATTGACCGGCAGCATCTTCCACGTGCAATGACAGCAGTGCTTCACGAGGCACAACACCACGCGCAATCAGGTGCTCATCGTGAGTATTCACATCAAGCCACTCAACGCCTTCAGACGCCTTCTGCCACGATTCGTAGCGTTGACGCTCACGTCGGCACAGCGGGCAGGCGGCGTCGTAGTACACCTTGAGCCGAGCGTTGTGCTTGAGCTGGCTGTTATCTGTCATCAGCGACCTCCCACTGTGTTTGGCCAGACATGACAAGCTGCCTGTATCAATTGCATAGACCTCATTATACCAGTTTGGGGTCGACCCCGGTGCTGGCCTGCGGCTTACCCCAGCCGCTATGCTGAAGCACACACGACAGGACATGAATGCTTATCAACAGCACACCCAGCGAACTACTGGCCTGCAAATAATGACTTGCCGAGCAGCAAGCAGGAGAAATCACTAGTGAAGCGCCTATTAATCATCGCTCATGCTCCATCCTCCAATACTCTGAAGCTTCGCCAAGCCGCTGAGCGCGGCGCGCGCCACCCTGACATTGACGGTGTCGATGTACTGATCAAGGCCCCGTTGGATGCTGGGCCGAAAGACCTACTCAACTGTGATGCGGTACTGATGGGTACCACCGAGAACCTGGGTTATATGAGCGGTGCGCTGAAAGATTTTTTCGACCGCAGTTACTACGCTGTACTGGAAGAAAAGCAAGGCCTGCCCTGTGCGCTGTATATCCGCGCAGGGCTTGACGGTACCGGCACGCGTCGCGCAGTCGAGAGCATTGTCAGCGGGCTTGCCTGGAGCTGGGCGCAAGAGCCGCTAACGCTACACGGTGAATGGCAAGACGCGTTTTGTGATCAAGTGGAAGAGCTGGCACAGACCATGGCCGCAAGCCTTGAAGCCGGAATTATTTGATAAGCCTAATCCACATGATTAAAAAAACGACACCCCGTAAGGTGCCGTTTGTGTGTTTCAACTCAATAGCTGTCTGACCTATGCTTACTTCAGGCGTTCAAACACCGTGGCCACACCCTGCCCCATGCCGATACACATGGTGGCTAGGCCCAATGTCGTGTCCTGCTCACGCATCACGTTCAGCAAGGTGGTGCAGATACGCGAACCAGAGCAACCCAGCGGGTGACCCAGCGCGATGGCACCACCGTGCAGGTTGACCGCGGTATCCATACGATCACGCAGCCCCAGGTCTTTCAGCACTGGCAGCGCCTGAGCAGCAAAGGCTTCATTAAGCTCAACGGTTTCAATATCGTCGATACTCAAGCCAGCCGCCTTAAGCGCTTGCTTACTCGCGGGCACCGGACCATAACCCATGATCGAGGCATCGCAGCCCGCCACACCGGTCGAAAGCACGCGTGCGATAGGCTCAAGTCCCAGCGCTTGAGCACGCTCGGCACTCATCACCGCCATGCCGCTGGCACCAACTGACAACGCCGAAGACGTACCAGCCGTTACTGTACCGCTACGCGGATCAAAAGCTGGCTTAAGGCCCGCCATAGACTCTAAGCTGGCGTCAGCACGAATCACCTCGTCCTGATCAACGCGAATCTTGAAACCTCGAGCATCATGCCCTTCAATGCCGATAATTTCACGATCAAAGCCACCATTTTGCTGAGCAGCCAGCGCGCGCTGATGCGAACGCACACCGAACGCATCTTGCTCTTCGCGAGTGATGCCATGCATTTTGCCCAGCAGTTCGGCAGTCAGCCCCATCATCATCGCCGCTTTGGCCGCGTATTTACTGGCCTCAGGGTTAATATCAATGCCGTGGGTCATCGGCACGTGTTCCATGTGCTCAACACCACCGATCAGGTAGAAATCCCCCATACCGGCACGAATATTAGCTCCAGCGATGTGTAGTGCGCTCATCGAAGAGCCACACAGCCTATTAACCGTCTGGGCGGGAACGCTACGCGGAATGCCTGTCATAATCGCTGCATTACGGGCGATATTCATGGCCTGCTCTAGGGTCTGATTCACACAGCCCCAGATCACATCATTGATCTCAGCTGGGTCCAGCCCTGGGTTACGCTCAAGCAATGATTGCATAACCGCTGCAGATAAATGCTCAGCACGCACGTTACGGAAAGCACCGTTTCTGGCTTTTGCCATGGCAGTACGAACACCGTCGACCACCACGATATCTCTCGGATTCAAGCTCATTGATTCTAGTCTCCCACTTAATTCTGCCAACTGAGGTGGTGGATCAGGCTTGGTCAGCGCCCTGATAGAAGCTGTTACCGTTACTCGCCATCTCGCGCAGGCGATCCGTCGGCTCATACAGCGGACCTAGATCCTTGGCCAGCCCATCGGCCAGTTCAACGAACTTCGCCACACCCATCGCGTCGATGTAACGCAGTGCGCCACCACGGAACGGAGGGAAACCAATACCGTAAATTAACGCCATATCCGCCTCTGCCGGTGTGCCAACGATGTTGTCTTCCAGGCAGCGTACCGTTTCCAGACACAGCGGCACCATCATGCGCGCGATGATGTCTTCATCGGTCAGTTCCTGCTGACCACGTACCACCGACGCAACCAGCTCATTCGCTACCGCGTCGTCAACTTTCTTCGGCTTGCCCTTCCGGTCTTGCTCGTAGGCATAGAACCCCTTGGTATTCTTCTGGCCCAGGCGATCATTCTCAAACATCACCTGAATAGCCGTTTTATTGCTGGCGTCGCTCATGCCGCTCATACGATCAGGGAATCCTTCGGCCATCACGGCACCGGCATGCACGGCAGTGTCCATGCCTACCACATCAAGCAAGTACGCCGGCCCCATAGGCCAACCGAATTTTTCCATGATTTTGTCGACGCGCTTAACGTCTGCGCCATCTTCAAGCAACTGGCTGAAACCACCAAAATATGGGAACAGCACACGGTTAACCAAAAAGCCTGGACAGTCATTAACAACAATAGGCGTTTTGCCCATTTTGCGCGCGTAGGCCACGGTAGCGGCAATAGCAGCATCACCGGTCTTTTCACCACGAATGACCTCAACCAATGGCATACGGTGCACAGGGTTGAAAAAGTGCATACCGCAGAAATTCTCGGGGCGCTTGAGATTTTCTGCAAGGCGAGAGATCGAAATGGTCGACGTGTTAGATGTCAGGATCGTCTCATCACTCACACTCGCCTCAACTTCAGCCAACACCGCACCCTTAACCTTCGGGTTCTCGACAACGGCTTCAACCACCAGATCGACATGCCCAAAGTCGCCGTAAGACAGTGCTGGACGAATATTGCCAAGCTGCTTGCCCATTTGGTCAGCGTTAATCTTCTTACGCTCAACCTGCTTGGTGAAAAGCTTACGTGCTTCACTCAAGCCAAGCTCAATGGCTTCTTCCTTGATATCTTTCATCAGGATAGGCGTGCCCTTAGAGGCACTTTGATAGGCAATACCACCGCCCATAATGCCCGCACCCAGGACCGCCGCTTGGTTCACTGACTGTGCCTGCTTTTCATACTTGCTGGCTTTCTTCTTGACCACCTGATCATTCATGAACAGGCCAACCAGATTAAAGCTGACGTCAGTCATCGCCAGCTTGCCAAAAGCCTTGGCTTCGATAGCCTGAGCCCGAGCGCGCTCTTCACCCGCACCTTTCTGAATAACCTTGATTGACTCTACCGGCGCTGGATAGTGCGGCCCAGCTTTACCAGCAACAAAACCTTTAGCGGTTTCAAAGGCCATCATCTGTTCGATAGCGTTAAGCTTGAGCGGTGAACACTTCTCTACCCGGCGTGCCTGATAGTCCAACTCGCCAGCACCTGCCCGCTTAATCAGGTCTAACGCAGCCTCAAGCAACTGCTCCTCGGGTACGACGACATCAGCCACACCCACTTTCAGGCAGGCATCAGCGCGATTTTCTGTACCACCCGCAATCCACTCAATGGCGTTATCTGCACCGATCAGGCGAGGCAGGCGCACACAGCCGCCCCAGCCAGGCAAGATACCCAGCTTGGTTTCAGGCAGGCCAATTTTTGCGCGCTCGCTAAGTACACGATAATCAGTGGTAAGCGTGACTTCGCACCCTCCCCCTAAGGCAAGACCATTGACCGCGCTAACCGTAGGGAACGGCAAGTCTTCCAGCGCATTGAAAATGCTGTGAACACGCTCAAGCATGGCAGTCAGCGCCTCGCTGCCTTCCTCAAACATGCGGTGAAATTCAGTAATATCCGCACCAACGATAAAGGCTTCTTTAGCACTGGCCAGCACCAGACCCTTAATCGACGCGTTTTTTTCGATTGCCTCAACCGCCTCCCCTAGCTCCTTAACGACAGCGCTGGACAGCACATTAACGGCTGAGTCCTTCGCGTCAAAGGTCAGAGTAGCGATATCGTTGTCACTAAGTGACACCGAGATGGCATTGCCTTGATAGATCATCCACGAATCTCCGTGCAAGAATTCATACGACCGTTTGATTTACTACAGCTTGGTTTACTCTCACGATGGCGTCAAGCTTTTGGCACATTTCAGTCTCAGACACCAATAAACCACGAGATCTTCATGGCTTCTACACCCCCGTTTTCTGACCCTCAAGCTACAGCCCAGGCTCCCTGGCTGAAAACCTGGCAAAAGCGCCTGGCCAGGCTGTCTGTTTACTGGCGTCGCTGGGGCTGGCTATGGCCACCGGCAGCTTTTGCCAGCGGTATGGCCAGCTTCTTTCTGGTTGAGCGTCAGCAGTGGTTAGGAGTCGCCCTGGCATTGGGCATGTTGCTGGCCTGGGGTTTGCTGTTAGGTGAAGGAGTCATCATTCAATGGCTAAAGCGCCGTGGCTACCCCTCTTTGCCAACAGGAACCACCTCTTTTATCGCCCAGTTAATCCACCAGGAAACGCTGTTCTTCTGCTTACCTTTTTTGCTTGCGACCACCGTTTGGAGCAGTGGCCAGGCATTGTTCACTTCAGCCATGATAGTGCTGGCACTACTCTCCATCATTGACCCACTCTACTACCGTCTGGCTTCGCATCGTTGGTTGTATTTTTTCTTTCATGCCCAGTGTGTGTTTCTGGTAGCACTGGTCACACTACCAACATTGCTGCACCTGAACACCCAACAAAGCATGCTGCTGGCACTGGCTGCCATGATAATTGTCAGCCTGCCGAGTCTGATGCAGCTGCGTAGCTTGGTGTCGCGTCAAAAATGGCTATCGATGCTTGCTGCGCTACCGCTATTGGCCGTACTGGCTTGGTTGGGACGAGGATGGGTACCACCGGCCAGTTTGTGGCTATCCGCCAGTGCACTGTCGCCGGCCTTTGATACTTCGACGCGAACGCCGCGTGGTGAAATACGCCTGTCTCCTAAGGTACTCAATACCAATGGCCTTTTTGCCTACACCGCCATTCATGCACCGCGCGGTCTCAGGGAAGAGGTCGTACATGAGTGGCGACACAACGGAAAGTTGATTGAACGTATTCCACTGGAAATTCATGGAGGGCGTGAGGAAGGCTATCGAGCCTGGACCCACAAGCTCAACTTTCCCGCCAAGTCAGAGGGCGCCTGGCGTATTGACATCATGACCAACGGTGGCCAACGCATTGGCACAGTTCGCTTTAACGTCAGCGACGACAACAGCATAGCTACCTTGGCTAACGGCCAGAGTAGTACGCCGCTGGGAATTCCAGGTCTGGTGGTTAGGCATCTTGTTGCCCGCCCCAGTAATACACCCGACCCAGAAAATACCTCAGACCACCCTCAGGATGAAGCCGCTCCTGAACCCAGCGGCGAAGAGCAGCCTCATCACAAGCCTGAAAACGGAGAAACTACTGAGCAAAAATCAGCCGAATAATCCTTGGCTACGCAGGTACTCATCATAAGTGCCACTGAAATCGGTAATGCCGTTCTCATGCATATCAAGAATGCGAGTCGCTAGTGATGAAACGAACTCACGATCGTGGCTGACAAAAATCAGCGTTCCAGGGTAGTTCTCTAATGCCAAGTTGAGCGCCTCGATAGACTCCATGTCCAAGTGATTCGTCGGCTCATCCATCAGCAACACATTGGGTTTGGTTAGTGCCAGCTTGCCAAACAGCATACGGCCTTGTTCGCCACCCGAAATGACTTTCACCGACTTGCCGATATCATCGCTGGAAAACAACATGCGCCCTAATGCACCACGGACCTCTTGCTCACCGCCCGTGGTCCACTGCCCCATCCATTCAAACAAGGTGGCATCATTAGCAAAATCGTTGCTGTGATCTTGGGCAAACACTCCAATCTCGGCACTGTCAGTCCAACGCACGTCACCGGCATCAGGATGCAACTCACGTGCTAAGGTTTTGAGTAGTGTTGTTTTGCCGATGCCGTTGGGGCCGATGATAGCGATACGCTCACCGGCCTCCACCGTCATTGAGAAGTTCTTAAAAAGAGGCGCGCCCTCTTCAAACCCCTTCGAAATGGCCTCAACATTAACCGCATTGCGATGAATCTTTTTATTCTGCTCAAAGCGAATAAACGGACTGATCCGGCTGGAGGGCTTAATATCTTCGAGCTTGATCTTATCAATTTGGCGGGCCCGCGACGTAGCCTGCTTCGCCTTTGAAGCATTTGCCGAAAAGCGGCTGACAAACGCCTGAAGCTCAGCAATCTGTGCTTTTTTCTTGGCATTATCGGCATGCTGACGCTCTCGCGCTGCTGTCGCAGCCGTCATGTATTCATCGTAATTACCAGGAAATAGCGTTATTTCGCCGTAATCCAAGTCTGCCATATGAGTACAAACACTGTTAAGAAAGTGACGATCGTGAGAGATGATCACCATGGTACTCTGACGCGCTTTAAGAATGTCTTCCAGCCAACGGATAGTATGAATATCCAGATGGTTGGTAGGCTCGTCGAGCAGTAGCACATCGGGGTCGGCAAATAATGCCTGGGCTAGCAATACGCGCAACTTCCAGCCCGGTGACACGTCACTCATTAGCCCTGTGTGTTGCAACTCAGGAATACCCAATCCCAGCAGCAACTCTCCCGCTCGGGAGTCTGCGGTATAACCATCCAGCTCGGCAAAGCGAACTTCCAAGTCTGCGACGGCCATGCCATCTGCTTCGCTCATCTCCGGCAGTGAGTAAATACGTTCGCGCTCTACCGCAACCTGCCAAAGCTCTTGATTACCCATAATCACGGTATCGATAACCCGTGAGTTTTCAAAGGCAAACTGATCCTGACCCAACTTACCCAGCCGGGCACCTGCATCAATCATTACCTGCCCTGAAGACGGCTCCAGATCACCAGCCAGAATCTTCATGAAAGTCGACTTGCCGCTGCCATTGGCACCAATCAGGCCGTAGCGGTTGCCATTGTTAAATTTAACCGAGACGTTCTCGAAAAGGGGCCTAGCCCCGAACTGCATAGTAATGTTGGCAGTGGAGATCAAAATTACATTCCGTAGATAGGCACCTTAATACATGTGAATAAAGGCGCATGAAACATGAAAAGAGGGCCAATTGTATGCGCCAAGCAGCAACGATGCAGCCCCCCTCAGCTGAATACCCACCCATCAGGTATAAAAACATCGTGTCCCGTACAAAGGGCACAGCGTATAAAAAGATAATTTGCATTAAACGTCATATCTTTAGACACTTACTCATGGCTGACGTCAACCTAATCAACCTTAGGCAGTAACTGATTTATGCAAAACAACAATGTCGCCTTACAACTGGCTCGTGTTCCTCGCATCTGGCGTGCCATCATCGATCGCCGCTTAGCGCCGGAAGGGCTAACCCAAACACGCTGGCTTGCGCTTTACCACCTATGGCAACTGGGCGATAACCAATCTCAGCGCGACCTAGCCCGAGCCCTTGGCGTTGAAGCACCTTCGCTGGTGCGCACCCTCGACCAGCTAGCTGCACAAGGCCTGATTGAGCGGCGTCCCGGCGAAACAGATCGGCGCACCAAGCATATCTTCCTCACCCCAGCAGCCATGCCGCTACTACAGCGTATAGAAACTGAAATTAATAATGTCATGGCTGACATTCTGTCTGACCTTAGCCTTGACGAAATTGAGCTGTTCACTGGCTTACTGACACGTATTGAGAACAAAGGATTGGCTATCCGAGACACAGAGCAAGATATTGAAAAACCCACTACAGAAAACGCAAATCTAACGCCGAACTAAACATAGCAGTGCACCGAGCCAACACCTCAAACCTGCCCCGGCCTCAACGCTCGTCTGGGCAGTTTTCCAGCGCATCGCGCAGCTCAGTCAGTGGTTCGACAAACGCGGACAGCTCCGGCGCGCTTAGGGTTTCTTCCCACCATAGTGTCAGCACTGAACGACTAGAGCCAATCGCCAGCACACTATCACCCAAATGCTCCGGCAAGCTGTTTAACAGCCGCTGGGCTGTGTCTGGCAGCGGCCGCAATGGCTCTGTGCGCCAGCACCAGCCATCAGAAAATGTTTTCAGCGCAGGACTGGCCAGATAAGGGCTAACCAGCATGAAGTCTGGCCCTGGGCGCTGCACTGGATATAGCCAGCGATATGCGGCTACCAATTCCTTGGCCTGATGAGCGGGCGAAGTCTCCAGCTTTACTTCGATGCCGAGCCTGCGAGCCTCAGCACGCAAGGCCACCAGCCGCTTTTGCCGTGGGCTGGGTTTAAGCCACATCAATGGAGCCACGAGCATTGCCATGATCCCAGCAATCACCAGCCAAGTCATGGTGCTATCCTTGAGCAGTCTACCCTGATACCGGTTGTCATGAATCGCAATATCCTGAGGTATAATAGATACAGATCATTGTCTTGAATCATTATGCGTCCTAAAGTGGGTATATGAACTCACCAAATGAGCTTGGCAATATACGATTGAATACACAGGCTGAATGAACGAAAAACCATCGATACACACCCTTTTCAAAAATCACCTGGAGACAGCCATGAGCAATGAATATCGCCACGTCCTGGTCGCGGTCGACCTAACCAAAGACTCTCACTCCATTTTAGAGCGCGCTTTACAAATTGCTGACCGAAATCACGCCAAACTGTCCATCATGCATACCTTAGAGCCGCTGGGCTTTGCCTATGGCGGTGATATCCCCATGGACCTAACCAGCATTCAGGACCAACTGGATGACCACGCCAAAAAACGCTTAGCCGATATCGCCAACGCTCATGTTTCTCCGGAAGATCAGCATGTGGTTGTGGGCATGCCAGATACCGAAATTCATCGTTTCGCCGATGAAAACGACGTTGACTTGATTGTCGTCGGCTCCCACGGACGTCACGGCTTCGCCTTGTTACTAGGTTCAACTTCTACTGGCGTGCTGCACGGCGCCAAGTGCGATGTATTGGCAGTGCGTGTCGGCATGGACAGCGACGAGTAACACAAAAAAGCATTAACACGCCGGAGCACTGCTGTGCTCCGGCTTTTTTGTGTCACGTAGTAGCTCTAACGGCCCTTACGGACTCACGTCACTCACCAGAAGCTTGAGCTTCCAGCTCCATCCAGCGTTCCATAGCGACCTCTAGCTCAGCCTGCCTATCGCTCAGTGACTGCAACATCGCGGTCACGTTATCGCTTTCCTGCTGATAAAAGCTCGGCTCACTGATGTTGGCTTCAATATCCGCCACGGCATTTTCCAGCCGCTCAATTTCCGCAGGCAGCCCGTCCAGCTCACGCTGTAGCTTATACGACAACTTGACTCTCTTTGGCGCAGCGACCGTTGATGCATCAACCGATGTTCCAACGGCACCGCCACTGACCTTAGGCGACGCTTTTTCAGCAACCGGCTCAACCCCTTGGCGTGCTGCGCCTTCCCAGGGTGCTGGTGGTAACGTTCCGCCTTGTCGCACCCAGTCACTGTACCCGCCGACATACTCGCGCACTGTCCCCTGCCCTTCAAAGGCCAGCACACTGGTCACCACGTTATCCATGAAAGAGCGGTCATGAGAGACCAGTAGCAACGTGCCATCAAAACTGAGCAGCAACTCTTCCAGCAGCTCTAGGGTTTCAACATCAAGATCATTGGTCGGCTCATCAAGCACTAGCACATTGGCTGGTTGGGTAAACAGTTTGGCCAGCAACAAACGGTTAGACTCACCACCCGAAAGCGCTTTGACCGGCTGACGAACTCGGTCAGGCGTAAACAGAAAGTCTTGCAGGTGGCTAATGACATGACGGTCTCGCCCCCCCACAGTGACTCGGTCGCTACCTTGAGCGACGTTGTCATACACACTTTTCTCGGGTTCCAGCCCTGCTCGCAACTGATCGAAATAGGCCACCTGCAGCTTGGTACCGACCAGTACCTGACCTTCATCAGGTTCCAGCTCGCCCAAGAGTATTTTGAGTAGTGTGGTTTTTCCGGCACCATTGCGACCAATCAAACCAATCCTGTCGCCGCGTTGAACCTCCATGCTCAGGCCATCAATGACTGCATCAGCCCCAAAACGCTGGGTCACATTCTTGAGCGCCACAACGCGCTTACCGCTACGCTCGCCACTGTCCATAGCCAGGTTGGCACGTCCGATGCGCTCACGGCGCTCGCCGCGTTCACGACGCAGCTGCTCAAGTGCCCGTACCCGTCCTTCATTACGGGTACGACGCGCCTTGATGCCTTGGCGAATCCAGGCTTCTTCCTGAGCCAGCTTCTTGTCAAACTCAGCGTTTTCTCTCGCCTCTACCTCCAACTCGTGGCTCTTACGCGCCTGATATTCCGCGTAGTTACCAGGGTAGCGACCAAGCTGACCGCGATCGAGTTCAAGAATTGATGTGGCCAGGTTCGACAAAAAGGTACGGTCGTGGGTAATGAAGAGCACTGAGCCCGCAAACGCCATAAGCTGCTCTTCCAACCAGGCAATGGTGTCTAGGTCTAAGTGGTTAGTTGGCTCATCAAGCAACAGCAGGTCCGGCTCGGCAACCAACGCACGAGCCAACGCCACTCGACGACGCCAACCGCCAGAAAGGTCCGCCATGGCCGCATCTTCAGGCAGACCCAGGCGTGTTAACACGACATCGATCCGCCGATGAAACGACCAGCCATCAATGGCTTCCAAACGCCCCTGCAAAGATGCCATACGGTTCATGTCAGGATCGTCAGACTGCACTAAATGATGGTACTCGCTAAGCAACTCTCCGGCTTCAGGTAACCCCTGGGCGACTACATCAAAAATAGTTTCGCCTGATGCGTCAGGTAAATCTTGGGCCAATACGCCAATTTTCAGCCCTGGCGCACGCCAAACATTACCTCCGTCTGGCAAGATCTCGCCCGACACTAGTTTGAGCAGCGTCGACTTTCCTGTTCCATTGCGACCCACTAGGGCTAATCGCTCTCCGCGTTCCAGCACCAGATCGGCGCCATCCAGCAGCACCTTAGGGCCATACGCGAGCTGCAGCTGTTCAAGACGTAACAGAGCCACACATCCACCTCTCTTATTAACAAGCGCTATAGTGTAAACCATGTCTCTCAACGTGGCTTGATGGCAATGACTATGGGTACAATTCGCGCCCGCTTAAACTCATTCCAGCACAAGGAGCCTATGGCTGTGGCCGACTCTTCCCCAGACGTCGATAATACCTTGCCGGAAGCGCTGCAATTTTGCTCGCCTGCGCCGCTGGTGGATATCGGCGCCAATCTCACCCATGAAAGCTTTAACAAAAACCTTGAGGCGACGCTAGCCCGTGCCAGAATGGCAGGTGTTAACACGCTAATCGTTACCGGAACGGATCTTCAGCATGCGCGTCAGGCATTGGCATTGGCGGAGAAACACCCCGGCCTTTACGCGACGGCAGGCATACACCCACACGATGCAAGCCACTGGTCCGCAGAGCTTTCCTCCGCCATGGCTGAGCTACACCAGAAAAACAAAGTGGTGGCGGTCGGTGAATGCGGGCTGGACTTCAACCGCAACTTCTCTACACCAGCTGAGCAAGAGCGAGCCTTTGAAGCACAATTAGAGCTAGCTGCCAGCAGCCGCTTGCCGCTGTTTATTCACGAGCGTGATGCCGGGCAGCGCATGGTAGAAATACTCAAGGCCTGGCGTGACGACATCTCCCAAGCAGTGGTGCACTGCTTTACCGGCCAACGCGACACGCTATATCGCTACCTTGATTTGGATCTACACATTGGCCTGACCGGCTGGATCTGCGATGAGCGCCGTGGGCACCACTTGCGTGAGCTGGTTGCAGATATCCCGCTAACGCGCCTGATGGTTGAAACGGATTGTCCTTACTTGTTGCCACGCAATTTACCGGAAAAACTCAAAGGCAGGCGCCATGAGCCAGCACTGCTGCCATGGATTGTGCGTGAAATCGCCCACTGGCAAGGCATTAGCGAAAGCGAACTGGCACGCGCCACCACTGCCACAGCACTGACTTTTTTCGGCCTAGAAGCGCCACATCTCATGAATAACGTAGAGGACATTAACCATGGATGACTTACCCGGATTTATCACCGTAGAAACCGCTGACCACGACGGCTTGCCGCTATCAATTGCTTGGACGCTGAATGATGGCAGCGTCAAACACACTCTGATTCAGCCTGATAGCGATTGGCTCGATGATGAAATGGTATCACTGGGCAGCTACAGCATGGAGGAGCTCTCCACCATGGGCGTCAGCCCTTTGGATGTGCTTCAAGAACTGGAGCAGGACCACTTCAATGCCACACTTTACACCGCCGGTATTGCAGATGACGAAGCGGCGCTCTCACGCCTGTTTGATACCTATGGCATGGACCCATTCATAGAACTGGCTTGCGCTGACAGCCTATACCCTGAGCTGCCCGCAGGTGAGTGGTCCCGAGCAAGGCGAGAACTGTTCACCGAGCTCGGTCTTGAGCCAATGCGCCCAGAAGATGAAATTCAGGTCATGCTAGCGCTACATCAGCGCATGCGCCTTGAATAAACCGAAAGCCTTAGCGTTTAAACACGCTCAATACGTCGTTGCTGCCTTAACGTCAAGAGACGAGCGCCCGAGAGCAATAGCTGCCTGTAAACTTTGGCGTTGTCGATAAAACGCCGCCAGTGCCGTGCGAAATGCCTCGGCACGCTGCGGCAAACCCTGAAGCTCGAATGCTTCAGCGCGCTTAGCCACCTTCGCCGCAAAAGCATTACGATCCACTTCGATATCACTCAGGTTATCCACACTGACAGTAAAATGACGCCCACAGGCAGCGGCAAACAACGACTCCAGCGCTTGAGGGGCGATTTCCGCTGCCTCAAAAGCCTGTTGCTGCTCAACATTTCGGCCATCCGGTAAGTACCAGTAGCCATAATCCTCCAACTGGCGCCGCCGCTCACCAGCAATGCACCAATGGCTAATCTCATGCAACGCACTGGCGTAATAACCATGAGCAAAAATCACCCGATGCCACGCCACGTCACCACCCGCCGGCAAATATAGCGGCTCATCACCACCACGCACTAAACGTGTGCGATACGTGGGATAAAAGAGGCCATCAAAAAGAGCCGTTATATCGCCAAGATTATGAAACACGCAGCTCTCCAAGCCGGATATTGGCCGCTGATTATAACCGGCATGAAGGCACGACTAAAACGGCTCCTCCCTGCTAGAATACGCGACTCGTCTGCCCCTGCTGCCTCTTTTGCTTCGGGGCCATATTGTTTTGTTTGGAGCGATAACACATGGCCCACTTCTTCACCGACCTTATGACTACCTCGCGCACGGAAACCCGCGCACTGATTCGTTTGTCTCTGCCGATCTGGGGTGCTCAGCTTGCCCAGGCAGGCATGAGCGTAACGGACGTTATGATGACCGGCCGCCTCAGCCCAACAGACTTAGCCGCCGTCTCAGTCGGCTCAAGTTTGTGGTTGCCACTAATGCTGCTGATTACCGGTACTCTAATGGGGCTTACCCCCGTGGTGGCACACTTACTCGGTGCAGGTAAACAAGCGGAAATACGCCCTCAGGTCCACCAGGCCCTATGGATCGCCATTGCGATGGGGTTACTGGCCTTGCTATTACTGTGGACGATTGTCATGCCGGTATTTCACTGGATGGATGTACCAGAGGCCGTAGCTACGCGCTCTGCCAGTTACCTTCTCGCCATCGGCGCTGGCATGCCCGGCGTAGCACTATTTCTGGCCTTACGCTCTTTTTCTGACGGCATGAACCATACGCGCCCTGCTCTGCTAATCAGCCTGATTGGTCTAGCGGTAAATGTGCCCAGCAATTACCTACTGATTTACGGAGGCCCTGGGCTTGTCAGCCTGTTTGGTGACTGGCTGCCAGCACCTGTGCAGGCAATCCCGGCCTTAGGTGCCTTTGGTTGTGGAGTGGCCACAGCGCTTTCCATGTGGGCGATGAGTTTAGCCATGATGATTTATACTCGTCGCAGCTCAGCTTATGGCAATGTAAAGCTATGGCACTCACCTACTCTTCCTCAGTGGAAAATCATCAGCGAGTTACTTTATGTAGGCCTGCCTATCGGCATCGCCATCTTTGTTGAAGTGACGCTATTCACGCTCATTGCCTTATTGGTCGCCAGCCTTGGTGAGATTACCGTGGCGGCTCACCAGGTGGCGCTAAATTACACCTCACTCTTGTTTATGCTCCCGCTATCACTAAGCATGGCTGTCACCGTGCGCGTCGGTAACACACTTGGTCAGGGCCGCTTGAAAGCGGCCCGGATGGTGGCTTGGCATGGCGTCTATATTTCTCTTGGGGCAGCATTATTCAATAGCGCACTGATATGGATATCTGCCGATACGATCATCGATCTGTACACACGCGATAGTGCCGTCAAAGCATTAACCATGTCATTGGTCGGTTTAGCTATGTTGTATCAAGTCTCTGACGGACTACAGGTAAACCTGGCCGGAGCCCTGCGCGGCTACAAGGACACCCGTGTCGTCATGCTCATTACTATGCTGGCTTATTGGCTAGTCGGTTTAGGCGGCGGGCATTGGTTAGGCACACAGGGAGTACCAGGTCTGATCTCGGCGATGGGAGTTCATGGCTACTGGATTGGACTCGTTGCTGGACTAACTGTTGCAGCCGTACTGCTAGGAGAGCGCCTGCGTCGTCTCAGCAAACGTGTTGCAGCAGATCAGCCAGAACCAAGCCCCACCTAATCGCCTTAGCCCTCAGGGCATTTCCACCCTTTTAACTAACGCGTTAAAGCACAGGGCTTACTCTGTCTGTCAGTCTGTGATATTGATATAGAAAACACAGGTAACAAAGCCACAGAAGTGAGAGTTATCACTACAGGTATCACGCTTTTTATAGTGACGCCGCGCACTGACAACCGGCGCTGCAAGCGCTGGCCGCCGACTGATGTGACAATGCAACAGCAGGAGGAATTATGGCTATCTCGCTGTCTCACCGACCTGCCCAGGTCATTGACCTGGAGACGATGCGCCAACGTCAATTGGCTAGACGTCGCCTGATTCGCCTCTCGCCAGAGCTGGATGGCCTGGAAATGGTTTATCAGCAGCCTGCCGAATCCGACGCCCACTACTGCATACCTGTGCTAGCCTGGGGGCTTCGCGAAGACGGTGATGTCGTTGGGCTAGTGGCCTGGATGGAAACACTCACACCCTGTCAGCAGCTTAACGATCCAGAACACGGGCAATTCGTTGGTTACCGAGATCCGGAAACCGACGAGCTATTTGACTACCCGCCGCCTCATAAAGTGCATGAGCTGGAACAGTCAGCCGCCTACTTTGACTATGAAGAAATGCAGGAAATTGCGATCATTCAGCAAATTCCTGAAAACCATGGTACCCATGCACTCTGCATGGATGACGATCAAACCCCACTACAACTGAAACAGGTTTTTGGTTGGAATCTATACAATGATGGACGTATTGAAGCCTTACTGGCCAACGAAAACAAAATTGACATAACTCCGGTTTTACTTGGCGATTCTTGCCTCTACCCCGGACACAGCCGACATGCCGTCGTCTATCTTTTCCAACGTGAAATCGCACACCGTATCCGCAATGAAGACGCCGCGACCATGGAAGCACTCGCAATTACCGTGACCCAAGATAAAAATTAAACGTATGTCGTCATCTTGGCTGAGCAGGTTGCTCAGCCAAGACGTATCAAGTAACGGTAACAGCCACCGCCTTCTTCCTCATGGTGAATAAGTTCGTGACCAAGAAAACCGCAAAACTTTGGCACATCACGCACAGTAGCCGGGTCAGTAGCAATGACTTCCAGCACCTCCCCTGGCTGCATATTACGAACCTGGTTGTGCATCATCATGATAGGCTCAGGACAATAGAGCCCGCTGGTATCTAGCTTGGCTTGACTCACGGGTAACGGTGTATCAGATGACATTAGTCAATTTCCTTATTCACACTGACAGAGTAAATCTGAGAGCAATACCATGATCAAAATTATTATTGAACGCCGCATCATGCCCGGACTGGAAGACGAATACGAACAAGCTGCACGCGACGTTATGCGTTTAGTGCAAGGTGTCGCTGGTTTTGCTGGGGGAGAAAGCTTAGTTGAAAGCGAAAACAGCCACCGACGCCTAGTCATCACCCAGTGGCGCGACCTGCGTGCCTGGAAAGACTGGAGTGACAGCAGTACACGACAACAAGCATTACAAAAAATGCTCCCGCTGCTCACAGAAGATGAACATGTACGAATATTTAAACATAGCTACTGATTGCTATCCCTACGCCGACCACCGCCATTACGCTCATCGAGCAAGCGCACATGCACGGTAACTTCTTCTCGGTCATGGTATAGGTGTCGGCAACGGATGTCAGCGCCAACCCCCGCATCAGATAACATCAATTCAAGTTTCGACAACCCCTCGTGTACTGCACGCCAGCGCTGCTTCATTGGCAGCTTCAGGTTAAAAATGGCCTCACGACACCAGCGTTTGAGCAGCCAGCGAGCCATCATATTGATAACTCGTGATGGCTGATCAACAATATCGCACACTAACCAATCAAGCCGAGTCGGCGGAGCCCATACAAAGCCGTCCTCACGAAGATGTTCAACCATACCACTGGCCATCAATGCTGGGTTCATCGGGCCATTGTCAATGGCATAAACCTGCATTCCTCGATTAACCAGCTGCCAAGTCCAACCCCCAGGGGCTGCACCCAAGTCTGCAGCTTGCATACCCTCAGTCAGTCGCACCGGCCACTGCTCTGCTGGAATAAACTCATGCCAGGCCTCTTCTAGCTTAAGCGTTGAGCGGCTAGGCGCCGCATGAGGAAAGCGCAACCGTCGAATACCACCGAGTTCGTCACTTCTATTGCCAGGAAAGCTGATACCTAGCTGAACGCAATCACCAGCGCTCCACCAAACGTGCAGTCGCCGCCCTCCTGCTTTTCGCCTCAAGGCGCCACGCTTTTTCAAACTTGACTCTAGCGGACGCTTAAGTGCCTTCATTAGCCCTGATAGCGCTTTAGCGTCATTGGTGTCTGGCGTTTCCTGCCACAGCTCTTCAAAACTCCACCCACTTTCTACCACCTGTGCCACCATTGACGACAGACGGTCATTGCGATCTAGTGCCAAAGGAGGCAAAGCCACCAGGCTTTGACGCGCAAACACCAGTGACCCTAGCGGCATACTGCGATGTAACTCGTTAGCCGCCTGCCCTTGCGGCAGCACATAGCGTACAAAACCACTGTGCTGCTCAGCATGGACCTTCCCCTTACCACCCAGCCGACTTCCTCTGTGTAACAGCTCAGCCGCCAAATCAGGCTCAAAGCCAGGGCGGCAGTAGCACAGCAACTCGTTGGGCACGCTCATGGGGCTTCCTTATTTGAAGCGTTTGTTAACAACCAAAATGCTGGCTGCAGATCGAGATCATCAATAGTTAACAGAAAAGACCTGCCGCACTGGCAGGCCTGTCGTCGTCATTCTGATAATAACAGCTGTCTCTGCTACCTCATTCGGCTGACGTTGTCTCACGATTTTTCGCGCTAGGCTGACTCATCAGGCCCTGCTCACGCGCCATAGCAATAGCCGCCTGAGGGCCGGTCCAGAGTGTCGGTAGCAGCACTAAGGACACTGGAGTTGCCGTAATCACGATAAATTGCTGCAGCGCACCAACCTGTCCAGCCCCCATACGCAGCAGGATACCCGCCAAAAGCGCCATAGCAATACCCCAAAAAGCACGAACCAGCACGCTTGGGTGATCATGGCCACTACCAACCACCGAAATCGCATAGCTCATGGAGTCGCCAGTCGTTGCAACGAAGATAGTCGTCAGCAGCAGAATAGCAAGCGCCATGAACGTGCCACCCGGCAAAGCCTGCGCCACAGTTAATGTTGCCACATCAAAGCGGAAATTATTCAGCGCATCGGTCAGATCAATCGCACCCGTCAGCTGATAATAGATGCCTGCCCCCCCCATCAAAGTGAACCACACGGTAGTAGCCACCGGCGCAATTACAGCAACCGCAAGAATCATCTGGCGAATAGTGCGGCCACGCGAAATACGTGCAACAAAAATTGCCATCAGCGGGCCATAACCAATAAACCAAGCAAAGAAAAACACTGTCCACCACTGCATCCACCAATCCGGCGCTGTCTGATTGGTCATAGTCGCCATGGCAAAAAATGAAGACAGATATTCACCAAACCCTTGGGTAAAAGCGTCAACCAAAAACAGCGTGGGGCCAAATAAGAAGATGACAGCAGCTATAGCTAAGGCCAGGAAAACATTGAATCGGCTAAGGATCTGAATACCACGATGAATTCCCGTCATGGCCGATGTTACATACACTAACCCCAGCATAATCAAAACTGTCAACCGTGTTGCATAGGAGTCAGGTAAGCCAAATAGCTCATGTAACCCAAAGCTGACTTGGGTTGCTAGAAAGCCGATCGGCCCCACAGTGCCGGCAACAATAGCAATGATACATAACGCATCAACCACACTACCAAACCACCCCATCATCACACGCTCGCCCAGCACCGGAATTAACAAAGTGCGTGGTTGTAATGGATAACCTTTAACGTAGTGTGCATGCGCCAGTACCACAGCAGCCAACGAGCCAAGTACCGCCCATGCCAAGAACCCCCAGTGCATAAACGACTGAGCCAAGGCGCTGGCAACCGCTTCAGCAGTACCCGCTTCTGTGTCAAAGGCAGGAGGCGTCACAACAAAATGATAAACCGGCTCACCTGCCGCAAAAAACACACCACCACCAGCAAGCAGAGTACACAGGATCATGGATACCCACTTGAAAGTGCTTAACTCCGGTTTATCCAAATTACCCACTTTAGCGCGGGCCGCCGGTGATACAGCCACTCCGATAGCAACAATAAAGGTCAACAGCAATAACAACTGAAAGTAGCTACCAAATGTTGCCGCAGTCCAGGCAAAGCCATCAGCAATACTGACTGCAACCATGTCGAGGTCATAAGCAGACAGTCCGATAAAAATAACAATGAACGCAATACTCAGCCCCAAAACCAAAGGGTTACCCAAAGGCCCAGACGCGCTCTGCGATTGATTTGAATGACTAGGTTTAGTTTGGCTCATACTTTGCGTAACCCATGGCAATACGCCAAGGTTACATGCTCCTTTTGGGAAGGTGAGTTTTAAGTAGTGCAGAAAGTAAGTCGACAGGAAAAACAGCGAGAAGCTGCCAGGCTGAAATAAGCTGACATCAGCAAGTAGCGGAGGGAAGTGTAATAATAAAATTTATGTGAAAAAGCCCCGAGCGCGTTGCGCTCGGGGCTTTTGGTATAAGTGCCTGACGATGACCTACTCTCGCATGGGGAGACCCCACACTACCATCGGCGCGGAGCGGTTTCACTACTGAGTTCGGCAAGGGATCAGGTGGTTCACGCACGCTATGGTCGTCAGGCGAAAAGGGGTAAATCATGCTGTGAGATCGTCTCAACAGGCCACTGTTGTCACTGTAGTTGCGTATCCGGCCGTGTGTCTCGTGATCAAACGGCTTGGGGTTATATGGTCAAGCCTCACGGGCAATTAGTACCGGTTAGCTCAACACCTATTGGTGCGTCCACACCCGGCCTATCAACCAGCTAGTCTTGCTGGGCCCTTCAGGAGGCTCAAGGCCTCGGGGAG
>NZ_AUDZ01000017.1 GCF_000425725.1 Halomonas halocynthiae DSM 14573 | reverse complement strand
TGGCGCATACGCACGATCACCATGGTCTGGCAGGCCATGGTGGCTACCGACAACTTGTGAGGGCGGATAGTCGGGAGGTCGACCAGCAACGTCTCGATAGATTCGATCAAAGGACTCATTGGCACTTCCACAATCAGGCGGCTCGATAAGATAACTAGAGCTTGACCAAAACACCGCTGAACGAACAATATCGATTGAGCACCCCCACCATACCTTGGAGGTATCATGGAACTCAGGCACTTACACTATTTTCGTGTTGTCGCTGAGGAACTTAACTTTACTCGCGCGGCTGAACGTCTATACATTTCTCAACCACCTTTATCTAGACAAATCAAGAAATTAGAAGAAGAGATTGGTGCGGTTTTATTCGAGCGAAGTACTCGCGGTGTCGCATTAACTGCATCAGGTCAATTCTTGTACGAGCACACCCTTCAGATATTAGAAAAAGTCGAATCGACTGTGGCTGCCACCCGGCGAATTGCACGCAGCAAACGTGACCTGTTCAGCATCGGCTTCGTGCCATCAGCCTTCTATGGCCAGCTGCCATTATTAGTAAGGAGCTTAAGACAAAAGGATAATGTGGAGCTGGTACTAACAGAGTTAACCACGATACAACAGGTTCAAGCTCTTAAGGCCGGACGTATCGATATCGGCTTTGGACGCCTAAGAATCGATGACCCGGAAGTAGAACAGGAAGTTCTTTACGAAGAACCAATGATGGCAGCACTGCCCAGCGACCATGCCCTAGAAGGAAAACGCCCCACTTTAGCAGAGCTGGCAAAAGAACCGATCATCGTCTTCCCCACCACGCCACGACCCAGTTTGGCAGATATCGTGCTAGGGCTATTTCACCGTCGTGGGCTCAAAGTCGAAGTAGCTCAGGAAACGAACGAGCTACAAACAGCTCTCGGCTTAGTCGTCGCAGGTCTAGGGTTTACTCTGGTACCCGAGAAGGTCAGTCGCTTAAAGCGCCACGGTATTTCTTATGCTTACTTGGCAGATAGCAGCATCACCTCACCGGTACTATGCAGTCGTCGTAAGAACGAGACACCATCGACCCTCATGCTGGAGACCAACGAAACACTGCGCACCTTGATGAAAAGCGGTAAGAAAAATCAGATGCCCTCGGAAAAGTCCAACATAAGAGAGGTATAAGCTCTGAGCACAACCTCTACAACGGTAAACACCGACGCTAAAGAGTCCGAGCGATGCGCCTCGGATACGAACCTGGAACGCGGTAAACCTAGATAGTAACGCGCCCTTCAATACGTAATTTGACGTATGGCATGAGGCAACACCCTCGCGAAACAGGCAGGTGTTTCACTCAACTTCTGTAAACAAAATTATATTTATCTTATTTAAAAAAGCTTACTGAGACGCGATTATTCACTTTACTTTACTACACTTTTCATGTGATGTTGAATGCAGTTGGAGACTACCTCCAACTGCATTCAATAAAAAAATAAAGAGAGAGGACGTTCCCATGACAAGTAAATCGCGTCGTTATCCCGTGCCGACCTTATGCCGTAAACCACTAATTAACCTAAGCAGTCTACTGGCAGGGGTCCTTCTGAGCAGCTCAGCCCTTGCCAGTGATATTACCCTGAATTACGCCTTTTTTGCTCCCGCCCAAACCTACCCAGGAATGCAAATGCAGTTTTGGGCGGATGAGCTAGAAAAACGAACGAATGGTCAAGTGTCGGTAAATACCTTCCCTGGTGGAACCCTACTAACCGCAGCAAATATGTTTGATGGTGTACTCAACGGCGTTGCTGACATCGGCCTAACCACGACGTCTTATGAGCCTGCCCGCTTTCCTTTACTCAATATGATTGGAGAAATAAGCGGCCAAGATGTTAGTGCCGAAGTTGCTAGCCAAGTTGCCTACCAGCTCATACAGGAATTTCCGCAAGATCAGTTTAACCTTGAAGACTTCAAAGTAATTACCATCTTTACTTCTGAGCCGGGGTATCTACAGACTCGCAACAAAGTCAGCACTCTGGAAGACTTGGAGGGCTTGGAAATTCGTGTGCCGGGTGAGTCAGAGACCATGCGAGCACTGGGCGCGGTACCCATTGGCATGTCTCAAGCAGAGACAGGTGAGGCACTTCAAGCAGGTATCGTACAAGGCATTGCATCTTCTCGAGAAACTCTGCTGGACCTTCAGTATGCTCGGCACCTCGACTATATCGTCGATTACCCATTATCCAACGTTATTATGTTGGCAGTCATGAGCCGCGAGCGCTGGGATTCTCTGCCAGAAGATGTACAACAAACCATTGACCAACTTGGGGCCGAAGCATCTCAGTACGCAGGACACTATCTCGACAACCATGTACAAGAAGCTATTTCCTGGTCACAAGAAAACCATAATTTAAACATTATCACTCTGGACCCCGAAGAACAGGCTCGCTGGGAAGAACGCCTTGAACCCGTTAATAAAAAATATATTGAGCAAGTTGCATCTCAAGGACTTCCTGCTCAAGAACTATACGACCGAATGCTAGAACTCGTTAAAAAAAACAATAAATAATAAAACCTCATTAACAAGGCTAACAAATGGTTAACTTAAAAATCTCAGACACCTTCATAAAAAGTATATTTTCTTTGGCGTTAGTAGGGATTTCAACAACAACTCATGCACTTGATTTCGAGGTAGGCGAAACGAAAGCCAAGGTTTATGGTTATGTTCAGCTTGATGCCGCTTATACTGACGGAAACAAGATGGATGCAGCCAGTGGCTTCACTCCATTTGTTGATATTAGACCGAACAATATCGATGGCTCAGACGGTAATTTCGACATGGGAGCCTATACCAGCCGCATCGGTTTACGGACGACCACGCCTACCTCAAATGGCCCCGTCACAGTAGTGCTGGAGGGTGATTTCCATGACGACGGAGGGCCAGGGTTCCGTGTACGGCACGCTTATGGTGAGTGGAACGGGTTTCTCGCGGGTCAGACATGGACAAACTTCTCTGGCTTTGTTGGTTTAACCCCCACAGTGGACTTTACTGGCCCAGTTGGCCGCCCCAACCCCGGCAGGTTAGCTCAGCTTCGGTACACCACAGGAGGTTTCTCTGTTGCACTTGAGGATCCAGACGGCTTTAACGTGGGCGAAGGCATTCTCAGTGGAACTTCTGGCGTTAAACAAAGTCGACTTCCAAACCTAACCGCGCGCTATACACAAAGTATTGACGCCTTCACCTACGAAATTGGTGGACTTGCACGCGAAATAGGCTATGACATTGCTGCTGACAACAACTATGCCTTTGGCTGGGGTGTAAACGCGAGTGCCTCTTATAAATTTGCTTCAGGCATCACCTTAAGAGGCGCCGTTGCGCATGGTGACGGTATCGGTGGTTACCTTTTCTTTAATCCCGGCGGGGCGGGTTATATCAAATCTGGTGGCAAGATCGAGACGATAAAAGCAACGTCTGCGACAACCGGTATCACCATTCCAGCGGGACCTGGCAACGTCAACCTTTCCTATGCCATGGTTCAAGCAGATATGGATGAGACTGCGGGCTTGACTCCAGCACCACCCAATACCCTCTATGGCTATGACCGCTACGATAGTGTCTTTCTGAACTATATTTGGTCACCGACAGAGCACGTATCCTATGGCGTCGAGGTCGGCTACCACCAAGCTGAACAACCTTCCGGCACCAAAGGTGATATAACGCGAGTACAGGGTATGATTCGTTACACCTTCTAACACTCTATCCATTTGGATACTTAAAAGCCCACCGATAACGGTGGGCTTTTAAGTATGCTGACCTCTACAAAGGCTCCCAGCTTCTATCAACCTAAGCGTTAAACAATCTAAACACTCCGTATAAGCAGCCTCAGACCTCGCCCAGCAATAGCAGTCGATAAAGTGTTTCGAGCACGGGTGTCTCCATATGATGCCGTTTAGCAATACGCACAATAGCACCCTGAATACTTTCAACCTCTGTTGATCGCCCAGCACGGCGGTCCTGAAGCATAGAAGGAAGGTGGTGGCCTTGAGAATGAATGGCATGGGTAATACTTTCCAGCACCCTCGTCTGGTCAAACGCCACGCCGTCTTGCCTAGCGACTCGATAGCACTCACGCACAACGTCTTCGATCAGCTGCTGCCCTTGGGGCTGACGAACCAGCTCACCAACGGCGCAGTCAAGCAGCGTGCATAAGCCATTAAGTGCCGCATTAAACGCCACTTTCTCCCAAATATGTGCCTCGATTCCAGCATCTAGATAGCTATACAAACCCGCATCAACCAGGACATCATTCAGTTCGGCCATAAAGGGGACTTTTTCACCAGCTAAGCGCCACCAGTGAGTTACCCCTTGGCCACCACTATTAACCACTCCAGGTGACATCAGGTCGGCAGCAATCGTTGTAATTCCTTGCAAGACCTGTGACGCTTTAACGTGCTTGGCAAGCAGCGAGGCATTGCCAAGCCCGTTCTGCAGTGTCATCACCCACGTGTTAGCACCAACCAAATCACATGAAGCGCTAATAGCAGTTTCCGTCGCGCTGCCTTTAGTCAATATCAGTACGAGATCGACATCTTCACGTAGCTCACCTGCTCTATGGATAGGCACTCGCACCTGCTCCGAGCATCTCCCCTCCATATTCAGCCTGATCCCATCGGAGCCAATGGTCGATAACGTGACAGGATCAACATCAATTAAATGTACTGCATTGCCGCTCGACATGAGTCGAGCGGCAAATAGGCAGCCCATAGCACCAGCGCCAATAATTGCAATTTTCATTGTTTACTCAGAATGGTAGGGGGTGTTCAGCTTTCATCTTGCGGACCATCGCAGTAAAGAATTTATTGGCAAAACCGCTTTCACTAATTAGCTTAGCCGTTAAATTCGCGCACTTCTGGCTAATCGCAGTATCAATTTCAACATCATCGCCTCCCAATGCCCCTGCTGCGCACTGGTTTTCTGCTGCCCGCTGAACGGTCCACAGAAGGAAAACGGCTTTTTCGATGCTGGATTCACCCACGGCAATACCGTGGTTGCGAAGCACTAGGATATGCTTATCACCTAGCCCCTCAAGCATCCGCGCCTTCTCATCAGAAAATAACGTAATACCTTCAAAGTCATGATAGGCAACGCGGCCGTAGAGTTGTGCGCCATAGAAATCATGATGGGTAAAGCCATGCTTTTTCTGAACGACCGCAGAAATGGGCACAGTATGGGTATGCAACATGCAGTGAATATCATCACGCGCACCATGAACGGCGCTATGCAAAGCGAAACCAGCGGGGTTGGCATCATAATCCGATGCTTCGACCTTGTTACCATCTAGGTCAACTTTTAACAGGTTTAACGGCGTGACTTCGGTGTAGTTAAGGCCAAAAGGATTCACAAGGTAGTGACCGTCTGTACCTGGCACCCGCGCCGAAATATGATTGAAAATGGATTCGGTCCACCCGAAGAAATCGACTAGGTGATAGCAATAGGCCAGTTTCACCCTCTGCTCCCACTCTTCATCACTACAATGGCTGGGCTTCTCAATATGTTCGGGCATAGCGATAGGCTGAATGTTCATTTATAAGGTCTCCTTGCAGGATTCACGATAGCCTGCGTTTTCTAGATAATGTGCCAAGGAAAAAACAGTGTTAATGGTAGGAACAGCGATGTTCTGCCTTTTCGCCAGTTCAATTACGCCCCCAACAATGGCACCGAGCTCCAACTCTCGCTCTTGCTGATAATCTTGCAGCATGGACGTCTGGACTCCCTTCATTCCCTCGCCAACTTCAAGGAGCTCCGGCAAGGTCATTTCTAACTGGCTACCACAGGCACTCGCCGTAAACCGTACTTCTTCAAAGAGCTGCTCCACCACGTTGCGCAGCCACGGATCCCCATAGAGAGTTTCCAAGGTGGTTTTCGTGATCACTGAAAGCGGATTAGATGTCAGATTGGCGGCTATTTTGCTCCACACCGCATCTCGGATATGAGGCGTGTGGCGCGTGCTAATCCCCACTGAGTCAAGCGCCTCAATCAGTGCCATTACGTATCGTTTTCGCTCAGTCGTTAACGGTGTAATTTCCCCAAGAATCAAACGGTGCGGAGTCGTTGAGTACGCCTGTCCTGGCGACGTTACCTGCGCCGATATATACACCACACAACCGATGATGGAGCCGGCAGGCACGCAATTAACCAACTGCCCACCTGGGTCAACGGCTTCGATATGCTGAGGAGTGCTTGGTGTGTCGGGAAGCCCCATGAAAAGCCACCAAGGAGTCCCATTGACCATAGGCACCAAACAAGTGTGCGCATTAAACAATGGCGTCAAGTGCGGCAAAAGCCCCGATACCGCTTGTGACTTGGTGCACAGCAGCACAATGTCCTGCTCTCCAAGCTCCGCGGGGCTATCTGACACCGCCACCTTGGCAGAGTGCTGCCCTTGCTGGTCGATGAGCTGGGCACCAGAGCGACGCATGGCTAACAGCGTCTCACCGCGTGCCAGCACACTGACCTGATGCCCGGCACTTGCTAGCAGAACAGCCACGGTAGTGCCTATCGCGCCTGCACCAACAATGGCTATCCTTAGAGAAGTGGTAGAAGGTGGCATGTGCGTTTGCCTTTAAGGTTTGAGCAATATCGAGGAAGAAGGAAAGTCTGTTGCCCAACCGTCTTTCAAGGGAGCAATAAAGACATTTTCGGTTCGAGTTCGAGTAATCAGCCAGCGGCCATCCTGCTGTTTTTCGAACGCATTGTTCAGCCGAGATGACCGAAGTAATGAGCTACCGTCCGAGAAGATCCACGGCTGACAGTGCACCCATTGGCCGGTTGCTGTGTCGCCATCAACATGGATCTGCTCGGAGGTTAAATAGTGCACATTGAGCAGCAGCTCGGGATGTTTTTTCTCACCCCAGAATTTTTCGAAGTGGCGACGAATTGCGGCCACTCCCTCAAGGCGGCCAAACTGACCATCGTAATACTCGCCAACCCCCTCCCAGACGGCATCTTCCGCATAGAGCGCCATAATATGATCGATACGCTCAGCATCACTTTTGACGCCATACTCGGGTAGAGGTGTGTCACACAGAAACATATAGCGCGTTTGAATCCTGCGGATGTCCGCTTCCGCCTCCAGCTTGTCAACACGCGCTAAAAGGGCTTGAAAATCGCTTGCGGTTACCTCATTCATGGCTCTCCCCCTACTGAGTAGTGATATGAAGGGTGTCTGCTCACCGGCGCATCTAGCGTGAGCCAAGCTGCTCGATGACATGTGCTAACCCAGACTTCATCTGGCGGACTTCTTCGTCGCTGACGCTATCGAACAATTTTTGCTCATGCTCACGGGCCATGTTTAGCAGCTTGCCTGCCAGCTCATTGCCCGCCGAGGTGAGCGAGACATTACGCTGATCGCCCGACTCGACCACCAGATCGCGACACGCCAAACCATTCAGGGTGTCTTCACAATCTTCGAGAGGCTGCGCAACCCCCTGTGCAACCTGATCAATTGGCTGAGGGCCACGATCAAGAAGCAGGGTAAGTATCCGCCATTCCTTTTGGTTTACCCCGAGATGGCCCAGTCGGGGATAGAAGTCCTGGCGATAGGCGGCGAGTGACTGGCGTAATAGATAGAGGAAGTGCTGCCCAAGTACGCCTCCGCTAGTACGGTTATCCTCTTCGGGAAGCATCATGGGGTGGGGCTCCGGCAGCGCATAGCGGCCACCGTGGAAGACCAGCGATCCACAACCGTCCTGATAGTCGTAGTTCAGTACTTCACCCACAATGATAAAGTGGTCTCCACCTTCATAAACTTGCCAAGTTCGGCACTCGAAATGTGCCACCGCACCGACAATGCGAGCACTTCCCCCAAGGCCTTCTTCTACATCAATATCCTTGAACTTATTCTCGCCACGTTGGGCGAACCGGTTGGAAATAGGCACTTGGTTACTGGCCAACACATTGACGACAAAGTGCTCCGCCTGACAGTACACATCCTTACTGTAGGCACCTTTATCAATACTCCAAAGGATCAACGGCGGCGTCATTGAAACGGCATTGAAGCTACTAGCCGTCACCCCGTAATGCTCTCCTTCAGCATCCTTGGTGGTGATCACCGTGACACCGGTAGCAAACTTGCCAAGGGCGTTCCTAAAGTCTCTGGTATCAATACCCATATTTCATTCCATTAATTATTAGTCGTCTTTAGCGCCCTAGTTTTTCACCCGTGACGCCACCGATCCCATATTCACTTTTGGGGATTTCGCTGATAATCACTCGCACGTTCTCTTTGGGAGCACTAACAGAAGACACCACAGCGTCTGTAACTTCGCTGATTAGTGCTTCTTTCTGCTGCTGTGTCCTGCCTGACATCATATAAACGTGAACGGTAGGCATAATGATCCTTGTTATGGGTTCTTGTGGGTTAATGAACAACGCTCGATTGATTTGGCCTAACCAGTGTCACGGCTACGCAAAGCGTCAAGAACTTGGCCGCTCGCCACTCCCAGACCCTCGGTTAAAAAGTGGTCAAATCACGATACTCGTCGTAACGCTCACTAAAGTCCTGATACGACTGAATCACCTCGGAAAAGCCTTCATCGGCTTGAGCGGCATTGTCCAGCACACCTACCGTGGCGGCCTGAAGCGCGGTTAGTACCTCATCTGGAAAGCGTTCAACGGTGACTCCGGCACTGCGGAACTCTTCCAGCGCAGCAGATTGCGCTTGCATATCATGGGCATACATATGAATACTGAGATCACTACAGGCATTGCGCACGGCGAGCTGCTGACTCTCAGCAAGCCCAGCCCATACGTCAGCATTAATCAGCAACTCATTAAGGCTGCCGGGCTGGTGCCAGCCAGGGAAGTAATAGTGCTTGGCTACCTCATAAAAGCCAGCGCTGGTATCAATGGTGGGAAAACTGAGCTCAGCGGCCCCAATACGCCCAGTATCTAGGCCTAGGAAGGTCTCTCCAGCAGGAAGGGAAACCGGCGAAATACCCAGCTGACTGACGACCTCGCCACCCAAGCCGCTGATGCGCATACTGAGACCTTGTAGATCTTCCACACCATTGATTTCCTGAGAGAACCAGCCTCCGGCTTCAGAGAGCATGCTGCCGCAAGGAATCGGCACTACGTTGTAGGGTTCGTAAAGCCCTTCCCAAAGTTCCAGGCCGCCGCCGCCATAAATCCAAGCCAAGTATTTGGGCACATCAGGCCCGAAGGGAATGCTCTGAAACAGCGCGGCTGCAGGTATTTGACCTGCCCAATAGCTAGCCGCTGACCAACCAGCGTCCAAACTACCATTGCCGACATTCTCCAATATTTCAAAAGGCGGTGAAAAGGCGCCCGCATCATAAGGTGTGAATGTAAGCTTTCCATCCGTCGCCGTGGAAACATCATCGACGAAACGATGTATCGAGCGGTCAATTACCTCCAGACTGAAGGGAAACGCAGATTGCAGCGTAAGAGTTTGGGCCATCGCAGTAGAGGCCAGCAGTGATATACCTGTACCGACGAGAGTTTTCTTGAGAGGAAACATCATAATTTCAACTCCTGTTTCAGGTTGTCGTTATTGTTAAACGCGCTACAACATCAAAATCCCCGGAAAAAGCAGGATAATCAGCAAGACAAATAGCTGAATAGCAATGAAAGGCAGTACGCCTCGATAAATGTCCAAGGTGGTGACACGCTCACCCACCGCCCCTTTCAAATAGAAAAGCGATACGCCAAAGGGCGGAGTGAGAAATGACGTTTGCAGATTGATGGCAAATAAAATGGCAAACCACACTAACAGTGACGTCTCGCTGAGCCCGTTTGCCAAATCAAGTTGCGTCACGATGGGCACGAAGATAGGCATCAAAATCAGCGATATTTCTAGCCAATCTAAGAAAAATCCCAATAAAAAGACCAGCAAGAGAATCAAAAACAGTACGCTCCAACTGCCGCCACCCAGTAACTCCAAGCTACTGCGAATCAAGCCATCACCTCCAACGCCTTTAAAAATCAGGGAGAAGCAGGTAGCAGCGATAACTAACATCATGATCATAGCGGTAGAG
Organism: Halomonas halocynthiae DSM 14573; assembly: GCF_000425725.1. GTDB lineage: Bacteria > Pseudomonadota > Gammaproteobacteria > Pseudomonadales > Halomonadaceae > Halomonas > Halomonas halocynthiae. The sequence continues at coordinate 73,328 of NZ_AUDZ01000017.1, read as the reverse complement.
ATAACGGCCTCTCGAGCGGCCGTCATGACGGAAGAAACATTGATCTTACCCATCAGTAATGCAAAGAGCAGGACCGCCAAAACACCCACTCCACTGGCTTCAGTAGGAGTCGCCACCCCAAATACGATCGTTCCCAGCACCGTAGGAATCAGAACAAGAAAAGGAAAAAGCGCCAGCACGTTGCGCCATATACCCGGCTGTTCAAGCATGGCCGCCTCGCCATTTTCGGCAGGCGTTTCTGCACACTGCCCCCACCAGGCAAGCCCTAGTGAATAGAGCATATAAAGCAACAGTAATAGCGCACTGGGAACAAGTGCTGCTCGAAAGAGATGCCCGACCGGCACCCCCACCAGGCTCGACAAGATAATCAGCATCACCGAAGGAGGCATTAGGATTGCCAGGGTACCTGATGCCGATATCAGGCCAGATGCAGAAGAGGCTGAATAACCAGCATCCAGCATGCGCGGCAAGGCCAATACCGCCAACAACACCACAGAAGCACCCACCACGCCGGTAGTCGCCGCCATCAACCCACCAATAAACAACACCGTTAACGCTAAATGCCCTGAAAGTCGACGTAGCATCCGCTCACTCACGTTGAAAGCATCCTTCGCCAGCCCCGTTCGCTCCAGCAGCAACCCCATCAAAATAAACATAGGAATGGCGATATAAAGCCAGTTGTTTAACGCATTGGCATAAACACGGGTAAGCATTAGGTTGGCAAAAGCCATGGGCAGATCAGAGAGCAATAGAAACGCCGACGACACCCCACCCAGCACAAGTGCTACCGGGTAACCCGCCAGAATGCCTGCAAATAGAAGCACCACCATGCAAAGTGGCATCCATACCTCAAGCATGTATCTGCCTCCCAGTGGCCCAACGCCAAGCACTTATGGCAACGATCAACACTAATACGGCTAAAAAAAGAGTCACGCCAACGGGCAACGCCGACTTGATGACATAGATGTCGGCTAACCCCCCATCCGTGGAACGCTCACCGGTAACATAAGCTCGCTCAGCGAATCGGTAAGCAGGCAGCAGCAGCAAGACAAAGAAGGGAATACCAAACAGGAGGTGACCGGCCAACTCAATAGCACCTCGATAGCGAGACGACAGGCGCGCATGCAGCACGTCGACTTTCACATGCCGGTCAAGCCACATCACGGGGGCAACCGCTAGCATCATGGCAAAGGTAAATAGCAGTACCTGCAGCCCCATTAGCGAGTTGAAAGTAATACTACTGCCCAGTAGCCAGTAAGGCGTCTCGAACTCAACCAATTGCGACGCCCCCATCAAATGCATTAACACACCAGCGCCAATCACAAAGGCAATCAGCAGTAGGCAGATACCACAGAAATTCAGAACCCACCCACAAAGTCTTGTAATTAGGCCGTGCATGGCGAAGCCCCCTTCTTTAAAGGTCAAATATCGATAACAAGCCGCGAACTCTTGGCGCGCGAACAGCACACGGCAATTTGGTCGTTATCTTCTTTCTCTTCATCACTGAGAAACTGGTCCCGGTGATCAGGGAGCCCTTCCAGCACATCGCAGATGCAGGTACCGCACACCCCTTCCTCGCAGGAAACATCAACTTTGATCCCAGCAGCTTTCAGCGCCTTGGCAATAGACATGCCTTCTTCAACTTGAACGACGACACCACTAGCAGCCGCCTCCACCTCAAAAGCACCTCCACTGGTATCCACCTCTGCGGTGAAATATTCCGAATGCACCTGAGTATTGGGCCATTCCGCTTTTTTTGCCGCCTCTATTACCCAATCCATAAAGCCGGTTGGTCCGCACACATAGAGGTGCGTCTCCTCTGGCTGGCTCGCTAATACGGCGTGAATATCCAGTCGTTGGTCAGGCGCACCGTCATCAAAGTGCAGTATCAGCTCATCGCTGAATGTAGCTTCCAGCTCAGCGATGAATGCAGCACTCTCTTTACCACGACAGCAGTAATGCAGTTCAAATGAGCGCCCAGCCGCTTTTAGCTCATAGGCCATGGCAATCATTGGTGTAATGCCGATACCGCCACCCGCCAACAGCGTATGAGCCGCCGATGATGACAGGGGAAAAAGGTTGCGCGGCGCACTCACTTTCACGTCGATACCCTCATAAAGCCGTTCATGTACCGCGCTAGAACCTCCCCTTGAGCTGGGATCAAGAAGAACACCGAGGCGATAGCGCTGCCTTTCGCTCGGGGCATTACTTAATGAGTATTGGCGTATCAGCCCCTCACCCAAATGAATATCAATATGAGCCCCCGCTTCAAATGACGGCAGCTCTCTGCCGTCTGGGGCGACCAGATCGATCACAGCGATTCCATTGGCCTGGATCTCGCGACGATCAACACGTAACGTCAAGGTGTCATCTTGCATGGTCATCTCCGGTTGCTCAGCGCATGTAAATGCCACCGTTGGCATCCCAACAGGCACCCGTAACAAAAGCTGCCTGAGGGCTGGCCAAGAACGTCACCATCTGGGCGACTAAATCAGGGGCGCCTAATTTCCCTACGGGAATATTGGCAAGTGCCTTATCGAGATTGTCGCCAAGCACCTCACGTACCATCGGGGTGTCTAATGGGCCGGGGGCAATGGCATTGCATGTAACTCCATCTTTAGCCAGGTCACGGGCAAAAATTTTGGTCAAAGTTAGGATGGCACCCTTAGAAGCAGCGTAATGGGCTCCCGTTGCTGTGCCGCCATTTTGACCAGCCAGGGAAGCGAGATTAATTAGCCGGCCGTAACCTCGCTCCCTAAAATGACGCCCAAAAACTTGGCAGCCTGTAAAAACACCACCAGCATTGGTGGCCATCACCGCATTGAAGTCTGCCGGATCAATATCGAATACATTCTGGGCAGCTGTGCGTGCCGCATTGTTGACCAGCACTTCACAACGTCCAAAGCGTTCGATGACCTTATCCAGAACCAACTGAAAGTCATCGGGCTTATCGACATCCAGCGTTGCCGTCACCGCTGTTTCACCCGCCAGATCCAATTCAGAGGCCAGCGCCTCAGCAGGCTTGGGATCGATATCAGTGATCACCACGCGAAACCCTGCTTGGTGTAACGCACGCACGATATGAACGCCGAGTCCACGGGCACCGCCGGTAACGACAGCGGTCTGTATGTTGTCAGGTAGTGGTGTAGCCATCAGAACAAATAGCTGAACGAGTTCAGCACTCCATCTGAATTAAGTAGACGAACCACCTTTTTCTGAAGCATGAAGCCTGAATCGGTGGCGGTGAGGGTATAGTGCACATTCGCTGCCCACAGTCGCTGGCGCCCGAACTTGTCTTCGACAAGATGCTGCGCGCAGGAAACCACGACCGTTTCGCCATCAACTGCATCAATCACAAAGCGCGACACGGTGCGAGCGGTGATGGCGGGGGGAGCCGACGAGATCGAAAAGCCGTCTTGGAATCGCTTGATACGATCGCGACGCATCTTGTCATCGTCGTAGCAGAGATTGAGAACTTCCGCATAGTCCTCTGCCTCTTCGATAGGAATGATGTACAGGCCGTCGGGATTCCAGAGATCAAGCCAGCTGTCGTACTCTCTCGCATCCAGAGTGGCAGCCTCGTTCCAGATGAACTGCGCTACCCGCCACAACAAGTTATCTTGCTCAGAATTTTTCATGTGTTTACTCCTGCATCATCCGTTTCCACATTGCATAAGCAGCGCGCATACCCGTTTCATCCGAGACATGACCACGAGGTCCGGCTTCGCCCTGAGCCTCTTTCTCGATACCACGATTCACCAGGATAGGTAGCTCGGTGCCACTCTCGACGCCCCGCTGAATGCGTTCCCACACCTCGGCATCGTCGGGAGAACCGAAGCCCATGGGACCTTGGAAGTGTTCGTGCAAACGTAGTCGAATACGATTGGCAGCAGAGGGGCCGCCATCCATGCCAAGTGCGATATGACGAATATCAGTCTTGTCGACGGCCACCGGCGTCAGGACCCGAAAGAACGCCATGGAGCAGGCCACATTGGGGAATAGGTTAAGATTGAAGCCTGACCCACCGACCGCCCGCACAATGCGGCGCACTTGCTCATCGGGGTAGCCTTCATTGCGTAACTCTTCCGCTAATGCTTCAAAGCGCTCAGGTATCTTGCGATCTAAGTCTTCTTCTAAATCAACCAGCTCGGGAATCATAACCATCACAGAGTGGCCGTTGCCAAGATCTTCAACAAACCCTTCACCATCTAGGAAGGTAAAGGTTTCCTCAGCTTCTTCATCTAACGACTGGAGGAAGGACTTGTGCACAATGGGAAAGTGGTAAGCGTCCGTGGTGTTCTCAAGCTGCACTTTCCAGTTCATCGGGACGGAAAATTGATGTTCGCCGAGAGTTTTTACGGGGTAGCCGCCGCCCTGCTTCATAAACAGGTCAATCCACTTCTTGGCAGCGCCGAGAAATTCCTCAAGCGGCTCAATATCGTCATTAAAAGTGGCAAAGACCATCCCGTTATAACTTTCAGTCCTCAGAGTAAATAGGCCAAGTTGGGCCTTATCGAACTCTTCGCCATACTGCTCAGGATGAGGAATCGCGCGTAAGCTGCCATCTAACCCATATCCCCAACCATGATAGGGACACTGGAAAGAGGAAGTTTTGCCTTTGTCGATTTCACAGACCGTGGCACCACGGTGACGGCAGCGGTTCAGCATCACGTGAATATTGCGCTTACGGTCACGCACCACAATGACTGGTTCACGGCCTACAGTGGAGAGTTTGAAGGCCCCTTTATCAGGCACTTCACTTTCGTGAGCCACCCATACCCAAGTTTTGCGAAAGATCTTTTCCTGCTCTGTGTCAAACAGCTCGGGGCTGGTGTACATCGTCGATACAACCCGACCTTCCTCAACCAGTCGGTTGGGGTCTAGGGTAATGTTCTTAACGTCTATTAACTGGTTCATATTGTTCTCCTCATCACTTGGTCAGCGCACTTTCACGCAGCGCGCTGACCACTGGATAGCGTTGGTTATTCAGGCACTACCAGCTCACGCCCGATACGTGCTTCGACGCGTGCGTATTTCCAGAGTTTGTAGGTACCATCGCCCACAGGGGTGGTACGGAAAAAATTACAGGCTTCAACAACGGTGTCATAATCAGGCACATCGGCCATGATGTACGCCGTCCACGGCGCTGTTGCAGAGGGACCAACCATGATCCGGTCGTCGTCCATGACTCCCAGAATCGTGACGCCAGGTAGCCCGTCAATGCCCTGCATCATCTGACTGAAGGCTTGCCAAACCTGCATACCTTCTTCGGCAGGTGCATCCATAAAGTTCTGGTTGATACCAATACAGAAAAGTACGCGTTGCATAGTGATAATCTCCGTTATGAGGTGCTTAGTGCCGGTTACAGATAGCCCGGCAATGGGTCATGGCCGAAGAAGATAGCTCCGGCATTTTTCCAAGTAATTTCGCCCATAAAGGCGTGCTGGGTGCACAGCTGGGAGTCGCGCAATATGCGTGATAGTGGGTGCGCATTATCGGCACCGTTCATACCGCTGATGCGATAAAGCTCTTGAATCGCAGCGGCACACTCGTGTGTCAGATGGGTCGTGGATAGACGCAGTAAATTGATCTGATCACGATCTGGCTCGCCGCCTGCCTCGGTAGCGCGCCAAGCGTCGTCCGTACTTTCATAAAAGAAATGACGCGCCGCACGCACTCGGGCTTCTGCTTTGGCTAGAGAAATTTGAGCATATTCCCGCTGGCCCAAATTGGGCGCACCAGTGATCGACTTCCGCCCCTGAACCGATGCGCGAACGATATCCAGCGCCTCTCGCGCCATACCCAACGTCGTGACTGATAACACTTGAGCAGCAAACGAAAGCGACGGGTAACGAAAAAATGCGCCTTCGATTGTGGGTTTGCCACCCCGAACAAAGGTCCACTCTTCGGGCACTTCTACGCCGTCCACTACTAAATCATGGCTGCCGGTTCCTACCATCCCGATCATGTTCCAGGTAGGATCGATCTCGACACACGAGCGCGGCATCACCGCCATACGCGGCAACGCACCTTCTTCCTCCGGCAGGATCCCTACGCCGCAAAGCGATGCCCCCATACAGCCACTGGCGAACCTCCAGCGGCCACTCACCTTAAAGCCGCCATCGGTGCGCTCAGCAGGCTGTGGTGGAAAGATACCACCCGCAAACACCACATCTGGGCTTTCCTGCCAGACGTCTTGCAGCGTGCTTTCAGGTAAGGCAGCAAGATACGCAGGACTCATACCAAAGCTGGCCACCCAGCCTGCTGAACCGTCAGCGGCGGAAATCGCTTCGACCATGCGCAGAAATTCTGTCGGCGACTTTTCATCACCACCAAACCGAACGGGCACCATGGCACGATAGACGCCGATCGCCTTGAACTGGTCAATGATATCCGTAGGGATATGCCGTAGTTCCTCAATCTCCTCACGCCTTGAACGGATATCGTCGAGCAATGCATCAAAACGTGCCTCGCCCCCCCACTGCTCCTTATCAACGTACTGCGGCATGGTTATCTCCTTGTTGTAATGTCGTCTCCATCGGCGCCCCTTGATGAATCAATTGCCATCCGGCACGGCACACGCCCGCATCGTCGCCACGACGTCCTATCACTTGCATGGAAACAGGCAGCTCTTGGTAAGACGGCAAGGGGATGGATAACGCGGGATGGCCAGAAAGGTTAAAGGGACGTGCAAATAGCGATAAGTTCAAATCCTGTCGGCCCGCCAGTGCTTCGCGAACCGTCATAGGAAAGTGCGGGAGTGTCGGCAGTACGAGGCAGTCATGCTGAGTGAGCAGGGTGTCGATGGCGGCGGTAAAAGCATCGCGCACCTGCTCAGCTTCGGCGAGTTCACCATCGGAAGTAGAGGCCGCAGCGTGCAGGCGCTTTTCGATATCGTCCCCCAACTTATGAGAGCCTATTAGCGCCTCACAAGCCAGATAGGTCTCACGATTAATCACGACCATGGCCGCTTGAAACGCCTCATCCATCAGCGGCAATACCACCTCTGTCCGCCTTGCTTTGGCCTGACTAAGCTGACTCTCTAAACCTTGTAGGATGGCTGACTCGGCACTGACTCTGACAACCCCCAAGGTACTGATCGGACCAGCAGCTTCCGGCAAGAACGCAGAGTCCACCGCACTCATGAAGTCGATCAAATCCTGCAAATTAGCGGCCAAGGGGCCGACGCAGTCGAGACTGCTCACTGTCGGCATGATGCCTTCTCGGCTCAAACGACCAAAAGTAGGTTTCAACCCATACACGCCGCAGCAGGCTGCGGGTACGCGAATAGATCCACCGGTATCAGTGCCGACTCCAATATCTGCCAGCCCTGCGGCTACGGCTGCCGCAGAACCGCTAGAGGAACCACCGGGAATCAATGCGGGATAGTTGGGATTTTCCGGCGTGCCCGTCCAGGCATTGACTCCCGTCATACCAAAAGCCAATTCATGCAAATTGGCCTTGCCAACAATGTGGTAGCCCGCCTGGAGCGTGCGCGAGACGATGTCAGCATGGTTCAAGGCTGGCGATGCCTCAGCAAGAGATTCCGATGCTGCCTGTGTAGGCAAGCCTGCAATATCGATCGTGTCTTTGATGACAACGCGTTTACCGCCCTGCCCCATATTAAGAATTGATGTCAATATCGTCATGCTAGGCCGCCTCAATAGACATGTCACATGAAATTTCAAGCATCTGAATAAACATATACGCTCTCCACGTCATAACCGAACACTTAGCGAACGTTAAAGAATGAACAGCACTAACTGAGGTAACGCAAGTAACAACGTGATGCACAAGATATAAGGAGGTAGAAAGTACCCGACTCCTCGGAACGTCTCTCCAAGGCGGAGCTCAGTATCCAGACTTTTAACGATAAAGGCGTTCACGCCCACTGGAGGAGTGATGGCCCCCATACTGGTGACAATACATACCACTACGCCAAACCATACTGGGTCATACCCTAGCGCAATGGCCACTGGAAAAAAGATAGGAATCGAGATAATCAGAAAGCCCATCGCATCCATCAAAGCTCCACCGATAACGTAGATTAAGAGGATAAATGCCATGACTAATACCGCAGGCAACGGTAATGCAGCAGCCCACTCACCCACCATAAATGGCAGCCGGGTGATGGTCAGAAAGCGTCCAAAAATCACTGCTCCGGCGATCAGCATCAAAATCATTGCCGACGACTTCAAAGCATTGGCAACAGCTTCCTGAAGAACAGTCAAAGTGAGCTTACCCTGAACCAAGGTAATCAGCATCGCACCCACACAGCCCACTGCCGCCGCTTCGGTTGAAGTAAACCAGCCGGCAAAAAGCCCTCCCAGCACCAGGACGAACAGGACTCCGACCTCGATAACACCTTTCAGCGAACGCCAACGAACAGACCAAGACGAACGACTCCCTGCCGGTCCCATATGAGGTTTTAAGCGACACAACAGAGCAATCGTGGCAATAAACAGTCCGACTAGAATGAGCCCAGGAACAATGCTGGCGAGGAAAAGATCACGAATGGCCAGTTCGGCCTGCAAAGCGATAATAATTAATACCGAGCTTGGAGGGATGATGACACCTAAGGTTCCTCCCGCCGCAACACTCCCCGCACTTAGCGACCGGCTATAACCAAACTTTTTCATCTCGGGCAATGCAATGGTACCAACCGTCGCAGCTGTTGCCGTATTCGATCCGCTTACCGCCGCAAAACCCGCACTGCTTAGAATAGTGGTCGTTGCCATGGACCCACGCAAATGGCCAATCCAAGCATAGGCTGAAGCAAATATTTTCTCCGTAATTCCGGAGCGAAACAGAAGCTCGCCCATAAAAATAAATAACGGTATGACACTTAGCGAATAACTCGACAACTGCCCCCAAATACCAGAGCTGACCACGTTATAAGCGGCAATAGGACTCGTCATGTGCAGCATGCCGAAAAATCCTACTATGAACATGGCAAAGCTAATGGGCATTTTTATTAAAATAAGCAGGAACAGGCAGAGTATCCCAATTAAAGCCACCATCGTCATACTCATTGCGTTACCACCTTTTTTAGACTGCTTATAAAATCAGTGAATAGAACAAGACAAAACGCCGAGAAGCCCAAGGCAACTAAGTAGACGAAGGGGTAAATCGCCACACGCAGCGTTTGAGATAAAGAGCCTCGTTGCATGGCATTAAAGCCATACTCCCAAAGTTTCCAGGCCACCATCGAGAAGAACAAAAAGCTAGCTAGAGCAACCAGCGATATTAGACAGGTCTGGATACGCACCGGAAAATGGGTAACCAGTAGGTCCAATTCCACATGCGCTTTGGCGCGCTGAGAATAGGCCAGCGAAAGCGCCACAACAACGGCCGTCAACCATCCCACCACCTCCGTCGTTCCCCCGAAGGAAGAGCTAACTTGGCGTACGATGATATTACCCACCACAATAAACACCATCATCAGGAGTGCCGCACCAGCCATATAAAGCAACAACAGACTAATCAACCGATTTATTTTATTCATAGGGCCCCTTTGAATAACCAATAGTTCAGCACTTAGCCGCAATAAGATGCGCTAAAAACATTCACAGTTATTGATATTCGTTGATAAACCCAAGGTAACGGTCATGCCGTTCAAAGACAGAAAGTCCTTGAACTGCCATATTGTTACGCATTTTCTTATTCAGAGGCTGTAGTAGTTGAGAGCAGCGTTGCGCTTCGCTTGCATCCAGTGCCAGCTGCTCAACAACATGATCTTCCGCCGCCCACATTAAAGACTCTTTAATATGCTCATATAAGTGTGTGCCTGAAAGAGAGATCATTTTCGCCTCCAGAGCCTCAGCTTCTTGTTGTACATTATCGGCCAGCGATTCCTGAGGGCTCACATAGCTATCCACTTGTAGCACCCTGTCAGAAAAGGTATTGATTAATACTTGGCTGTCAGAAAATGTTTGGGAAGAAGTAAAGCAGGCGTAGCTTACATTGGCGCACCCAGACAAGGCGGGCATATCTGACCAAGCATCTACGCAGCCTTCTTCCAAACGCACCACCAACTCGCGACACCGAAACGGTTTTGATAGCTGATATTGCTTACTAGCCATGATCACTACCTCTATTTATTATTGTGCTGAATGTCGGAGAATCACTTACGTCATAAACATTCAACATCACATGAAAAGTAAAGTAAAGGAAATACCACATCGAATTTCTCATACTACGCCTCGTTGCATCAGCTGGGAGCGCCCAAGTATAGCGGCCACCAGCTTCTACACAGGCGCTCGTGAGATCGAGTCGAGGAATAGCTGAAATACGTGGGCACAACACCTACTGCAGAAAGGGGGCACGCCAGCGTTGCCGCCTGACCCGGTTTTCCGGGCCTGCTCAAGCACTTCTCGCAGTAAAGCGTAAAGCCTCATCGTAACGAGAACGGATGACAAGTCACTGAGAAGAGCCCTGCTCACCTTATTCTAAACGGACTCCTCTCAGCGTGAGTATTTCCAAGAAGAAGCATTTCTAGGAGTAGGGTCGCCAGTGAAAGCGACACGCGGGACTCAACACACAGCCTAAAGCCTTAAATGGAGTTCAAGTTATGGAACATCTTGCTTAGGCATTGATTAATATAGACAATGTCCGGAGCATCAAAGTCGGCAAAGGCTTTTTCCACCAAACGGCTCGTCACTTGCCTAGCAAGCGTTAACTTTTCTGCACCTACATCGGTGAGTTCAACTTCAGTGACGCGTCCATCCTGAGGGCTAAGCTCTGTTTTCAGCAGCCCAGCCTCTTGCATGCGATAAACGATCTTAGTGACCGTTGATAGCTTCGCCACTGAATGCAGAGAGATATCCGACATGCTCAGTCGCCCGTGCTCGTGCAAGATCATCAATATGCGCCACTTGGAAGTGCTGAGCCCATGCGGCTTCAGCAACAAATCAATATCGGCGCTGTACTTTGCATTCAGCCTTGCGACCCAATAAAAAGGAAAGTCGCGCGAACGAAAATCATCGGCAAGAGGGAAAAACGATGAGGATAATCCTTTCTTGTCGACCATGAATATGTCACCCCGGAAAATAGTAGATTATTCTAGCATACTACCAGTAGAGTGTAAGTGAATGCAGGCTCAAAAAATGGCTTACCACTGTCGCTTTAACGTAGCACACCCATTCACCTTCCCAGTCTATTCAATGAGGTCAACCCCCTGAGGTGAAATATGGCTACAACGTCATTCCTGTTACAAAAGCACGGCGTGCTTCATACAGATTCGCAGGACGCTATTCGAGAGCGTGTCACTCATTACTTATGCCCGCACAATATGCGACTTTTTGATGAGACACCACTTGCATCTCGCATGAGTGCCGTCAGCTTTGATCAGCTGTCGATTATTGAACTACAGTACGGTGCCAACGTCGAAATCGCCCCAGTTGACGAGTCTAACGTCTATCTATTTCGTGTGACACTTGAGGGCCAAGGAGCCCTCGTTTATCCCGATCGACAGGTGAGCATGGTTCAAGGGGGCGTGACAGTAACCTCGCCCTGCCAACGCGCGCTTATTCAGACCTCTCAAAGTTGTCATAATCTCATTGTACGTATTCCACGCCACCAACTTGAGCAACGGCTTACTCACCGTCTCCAACAGTCTCTCAAGCTACCGATTCTCTTCGAGCACTGCGCTTCCGCACACTCGCCAGGCACCGAATTTCTGCTTAACACAATCAAATACTTTGCCCGTTTTTCCGACGTGCACCTCAAGCAGCCTGTCTATCATGAGCAGATAAAGCTGATGGAAGGTTACTTCTATGACAGTTTGCTAGGGCTTTTCAAGCATAACTATAGCCAACGCTTACAGGCCGAGTCTTCTCCTCTGCCTTACCATGTAAAAAGCGCCAAACAGCACATTGACCAACACCTGAAACAGGGCATCGCTATTAATGCCTTGGCGCAGAAGGTAGGGGTATCAACACGCACGCTGCAGCATGGCTTCCAACAGTTCCTAGGGCTTTCACCCAAGGCTTACTTTACACAACAGCGTATGCAAAGTGTGCACAGAACGCTTTTGGAAGCGCCTCGAGGAAAGCGCGTAACCGAGATCGTACTGCAGCATGGCATCAATAGTCCGGGGCATTTTGCCACACAGTACAAAGAAGTTTATGGCGTCACGCCGGTACAAACACTGCACACCAACTCTCACCACACACCAGACAGAGCAGTCATCCCTAACCCTCCATCTCTTTGCTAGCGTTATTTCGCGTCAGTACGATACGTGTCAAAGAGCTCATCCATACGTGCCACAAAATCGTGGGCAGGCAGCCCTTGCTCCTCCGCGTCTGCAAGGATAGCGTCATTGACTGGCGACAACTGATTATCCCACCGAGCGACTTCCTCCGCTGAAAGCGAGACCACCTCAACACCCTCCTCTTCTTGCGCCCACTCAAGAGAGCTCTGGATATGCTCATCGAGATACTGACCAGTGAACGCCGCCATCTCAGGTGCAAGCTCATCGATCACAGATTGCACATCGGGAGGTAGCGAATCCCACTTCTCCTGAGTCATCAACGCCGCAAAAATAGTATTGGTCAGCGGGTAATCCGTCACATACTTAACCGTGCGTGCAAATTGCAGATCCATCAGCACTTCTCGGGAAGACGCATAGCCATCGATAATGCCTGACTGTAAGGCTTCACCGGTTTCCGCCTGAGATATACCAACAGCGGTAGCACCCAATGCATCCAGTGTTCTGGAGTTATCACCAGAGATCCTAATCTCCAGCCCCTCCGCGTCTTCGAGACGATAAATGGGGCCAATGGTTTGAAGGTAGGCTGGTTCCGACGTAAACGCCGTGATCACCTTAAACCCATCAAGGCCTGGCATCTGTTCACCAAACTCCTGGGTTAGCTGATAGACCGTACGGCTAGCAACTTCGGAGTTAACGCCTTGGCCGCTCAAGTTCCCAGTTAAGTTAATTAGCGGAAAGCGCCCTGGCTCATAGGACGTAGCAGAAAGGCCAATATCGGCCACGCCATTAAGCACGCCATCATACATGTTGCTCGCACTAAGCAATGACCCGCCAGGAAAAAGCGAAACGTCGACACGCCCATTCGTTCGCTTATTGATCTCCTCAGCCCAATGCTCCATTTGAACCGCTGGAAAACTTTGCGCAGGCGCAAAAAACGCGTAGCTTAGCGTAATAACGTCGCTATTATCATCACTACTGAGCGGCTGGCTCTCATTCTGACTGTCGCTACACCCCGCCAAGGCCATCACGGCTGCCAGCACGGTCAACCTGCTTACCCACTTATTGGTGTTCATAAACCGTCTCCCCCTTGAGAGCACTAGCATTTACGAGCTCGGTTGAGTATCGCCACTTGCATTGATCTCGGGCATGAGGTCCAAAAGCGCCAGTCGCTTGAGGAAGTCGCCTGAGCGTTCTCTGCGACGCTGCTTCAAGTCGACATCGGTGTAATCAAAAAATCCCGCTCCATCCTGAAAACCACGTCGCTGTTTTTGCATATTCTGAGTAATGACGTCAGGTGACTTGAAGCGGTCATCAAGCTTGTCGCACAGGTAGTTAGATGCGTAATACAGCGTATCGCCGCCGCCCCAGTCGATAAACTCCAGCACACCAAGCACTGAATACCGAAGACCAAGGCCGACCCTAATGGCCACATCAACATCTTCAGCACTAGCCACTCCCTCCTCGACAAGGCGCGCGGCTTCATTCATCAGCAATACCTGTAAGCGGGGTACAATATAGCCAGGTGCCGCTTCACACAGCACAGGCACCTTACCGATTCCCTTGAGCACACGGTACAACTCATCGATATAACGCGGCTCGGTCTCCTTACTACGGCTGACTTCAACCAACGGCATCAAGTGAGCGGGGTTGAGCCAGTGGGCATTCATAAAGCGCGCTGAATTAGACACCATGCTGGAAAGCTCGCTTACCAGGAAGGTAGAAGTCGTAGAAGCAATAACGACCTCTTCACCTAAGTGCCGGCTTGCCCAAGACAACCCTTTTTGCTTAATCTCACGAACCTCAGGCAGTGCTTCGAACACTAACCTACCGTCCATCAGTGAGACCACCTCCTGATGGTCGATAAACCGCAAACGCGAAGCGATAGGCGCTATGTTTTCTGTTTGCAATAGCCCTTTATCTCTCAAATACGCAAGCTCTAACATTAAATGGCTACGCGCCTGTTCGTAATAGCGCTCTCGCTCGCTCGCTTCACGAGGCTTAAAATCAACTAACACGACGTCTTGCCCAGCGAGAACGAACGAAAGCGCAATACCTTCGCCCATTCGCCCTGCGCCCAAGACAATAATTGGTTTTTGCACGCGGTTCTCTCCCTTACTGATGGCTCAGCTCTGAATACCGTGCGTCATTAATTGACGCATCTCTTCTGGGGATAGCGAATCAAGCCCAAGGCTTTCCAGCGTGCGCCCTTGAGCGTAAAGATCCTTACCAGTAATCGCCGAAGCAATGTTCAAAAGCCCTTCAGCAACAGGTGTTGGCTGACCCACCCAACGGCCTACGGAAACAATCAGCGAAAGCCCTAACCTGGTATCTTCCATCATGTAACGATGACTGTGCAGTTCGATGTTTTCCCTCCAGTCACCGCTATCGGTAAGTTTTCCGTGGGCTCCCCGCCCATACATCCACTCCTCTCCGTCGCTAGCATAATGATCAGCAAGCGGAAAATGAGAAGGCTGGTAGCCAAGTGCTTCGCGTACCGCAATACGCTCGTTATCAAGCGCGGTAGTCACGCTGCGAATTGACGCCTGAGTGCCCTCATTGTGTATATCCCAAGCCTCAAAGTGCTCCAACGGCCCAGCGTTCATAATAATCAGAGGTGGATGGATGATGGGGCCAGCGTTCATCAGCGCTCCACTCAAACCATCTTCAATGGGCTCAACGCTGGGATAGGCCTGACGCAGTAACGAAAAAGCATGCTCCGACAGCTCACTGGGGAAAACCCCTGTGGGAAGACGTGTCGCATAACCACTGATCACGACTTTATTAGGGCCATGTTTACGCGCAAGATAAGGTAGGGTTCCCGTTTCACAGAAGGCAACTCGACTATGGTTGCCGGCCTTCCTCATTGCGCGTTGGAAAATATAGCAACCGAAGGTGCCCGGCGGTAAAAAGACCACCTGATCATCGCAAAGCAATGGCCCCAGCTGCTCAGCAAGCGCCTCATGGGATGTGGCGGGCAGTGGGATAATCAGCAGATTTGCCTGGCGAGTCGCCTCACTCAAATCACTGGTCAACGACAACTGATCTTGCCCACTCCCTATCTGAATTCTTCGCTCACCCTGGGCATCCTTAACATTCAAGTAGCCCAGTTGGCTCAACTCATTCAAGGCATCGCTATCACGGCGCCATAAGGTGACGTCAAAGCCTTTTTCAACCATCTCGATGGCTGCAGCATAGCACCCATGTCCACCACCAATAACGCTGACTTTCATGTGTATTCTCCCGTTAATCTTGTTTTTGGCAAAGCCCAAAGTCATTTAACGGTATCGCTATTGTGTCAGAAGCAGCTATCGAGAATGCGCAGCCAATACTCAAAACACGCAACGAATCATCGGCCTCCCACTATGGCTTGAAATAACCCTTGCGAAGCTAACCAACGGGCAAAACATAAATGACGTGACAGGCTATTTCACCACAGTCATTTAGCACCTTGGCTCGCGCCACATCTGCACTGAAGAAAAACAAATAACAATTAAATTCAATAGTTGAAATATCACCCAACACACACAAAAAACCCCGAAGGCTGGGTATCCAGCGTTCAGGGTGTGATTCATCCTACTGCGAGAGTGTCCGCTCAACGCATCTCTAGCGCCAAAGACGCTTACACATCTTGATCAGTCACGGCACCTTCGCTGGCGGAGCTAACCAAGCGCGCATACTTGGCCAGTACGCCTTTAGTGTAGCGTGGTGCCGGGCGCTGCCAGGCGGCGTGGCGACGTTCCAGTTCTTCGCTGCCGATGGCCACATCAATGGTGTTGGCTTCGGCGTCGATAGTGATCACATCACCATCTTCTATTAACGCTAGCGGGCCGCCGTCGAAGGCTTCTGGGGCAACGTGGCCAACCACGAAGCCGTGGCTGCCGCCAGAGAAACGCCCGTCGGTAATCAATGCCACGTCGTTGCCCAGCCCGCGGCCCATAATGGCCGATGTGGGGGTGAGCATTTCGCGCATGCCGGGGCCACCCTTGGGGCCTTCATAGCGAATCACCACAACATCACCGGCGACCACGGTGCCGTTGTTAATGCCTGCCTGGGCCTCTTCTTCCGAGTTGAATACCCGAGCGGTACCACGGAAATGGGTGCCTTCTTTACCGGTAATTTTGGCGACTGAGCCGTCTGGCGCTAAGTTGCCGTAAAGAATCCGCAGGTGGCTTTCTGCTTTGATTGGCTTGTCCAGCGGCGCGATGATTTCCTGATCATCTGGGTAGTGCGTTACTTCGGCTAGGTTTTCGGCCAGCGTTTTTCCGGTAACGGTTAGGCAGTCGCCGTGCAACATGCCGGCGTCCAGCAAGACTTTCATCAAGGGCTGAATACCACCGATGGCGACTAGCTCACTCATCATGTAGTGACCGCTGGGGCGCAAGTCGGCAAGCATTGGCACACGCTTACCAATGTTGGTGAAGTCATCCAGCGACAACGGCACATCTAAGGTGCGTGCCATGGCGATTAGGTGCAGTACAGCATTGGTTGAGCCGCCCAGTGAAATGATCACGGTAATGGCGTTCTCAAACGCCTTGCGGGTCATGATGTCAGACGGTTTGATGTCTTGGTCCAACAGCGCCAGCACGGCCTTACCTGCGGCTTCGCAGTCGTCACGCTTGTCGCGAGAAACGGCATTCTGCGCCGAGCTGCCCGGTAAGCTCATACCCAGCGCTTCAATGGCTGAGGCCATGGTGTTAGCGGTATACATGCCACCACAGGAACCTGGGCCTGGAATCGCCGTTTCTTCGATTTGCTTAAGTTCGATCAGGTCGATATCGCCACGCGAATGAGCGCCCATGGCCTCGAATACCGAAACGATATCCGTATGGCCTTCGCCCGGCATAATGGTGCCGCCATAAACGAATACGCTGGGGCGATTCAAGCGCGCCATCCCCATCAAACAGCCGGGCATGTTCTTGTCGCAGCCGCCGATAGCCACAATGCCATCAAAGCCTTCGCAGCCAGCCACGGTTTCGATGGAGTCAGCGATCACTTCACGCGAGACCAGCGAATACTTCATGCCTTCAGTGCCGTTGGCGATGCCATCGGAAATGGTGATGGTGTTGAAAATCACCCCTTTACCGCCCGCCTCATCCGCACCGTCTCGTGCATGCTCAGCCAGCTCACCGATATGGCTGTTGCACGGCGTCACCATGCTCCAGGTCGACGCGATACCGACCTGAGACTTTTTGAAATCCGCATCCGTAAAGCCCACCGCACGCAGCATAGCGCGGCCTGCCGATTTGCCAGGGCCATCTACCACTAGAGCGGAGTGACGGCGGCGTGAATCGTTGGGGGTATCGCTCATGAAAAACTCCTATCGCAGTCAGCAGCAAAACTCGACGGCGATGGCCAGCCCTCATCACAAGGCCTGCTGCACCGCTCAGCCGATCATAATAAGTTGTTAAACCGCCATAGTATCAGGCTCTCAGCACCTGCGCTCGACGATATTTGCAAGGCATATCTTGCCTGAAACTGTGTGACTCAAACGTTGTTACTCGAACGTCGTACTTGAAGAACCAAACAAAAAAACATACCATTTGAAAACAATTTCTATTAGCGCATGGTTATCATTATGAGTTCGACACCTCATCCTGACGATAGGCCTGTCACCCTCTCCTCTCGACAGCGCTACCTCGCCATTGACGGCGACACGGTCACGAGCCATTCCTTACTCGGTAACACGGGCCTGCTGGTCATTGAACATAACGGGCGTTGTTATCAACTGCGCCGCACACGGAATGATCGATTAATTCTGACCAGCTGAGCTTCTCAGGGGCTGACCGCTGTTTCAGCCAGCGCTATTAGCAACATCAAACGCGCCTCACTAAATAACACCACGCCAGCCCGGGTAACGCCCTAGCCAGCCAAAAACCTTAATTGGATACCTAACCGATGAACGTCACGTTTCACGGCACTGGGTGGCTGGCTCTGATGTACTGCGCCACTTTTCTGCCTACCGCCTTTGCTGATACTCCGGCCTCTGCTCCTAGCAGTAGCACCTCTACCGCTCTTGCCAGCACCCCCCAGCCGGACATTTTGGTCACCGGCACCCGACACCCTGGCGACGTGTATCGAACGCCCATGATTATTGATGTGATTGATCGCAGCGACCCAGAACTCGCTACGGCAACACGCTGGGAAGACGCGCTGTCTCAACAACCCGGCATACACGTTAGCGGCAGTGGCCGACGTAATGGACAGTTTCTGAGCATGCGCGGATTTGGCAAAAATGGCGTGCAGGTACGCCTCGACGGTGTTCGCCAGGATATCAACACCGGCCATATCGGCAATTATTTTGCCGACCCAGCGCTGATAAAAGAGATTCAAATTGCTCGCGGGGCACTGTCTAGCTTTTACGGAAGCAATGCGATGGGTGGCGTGGTCAGCCTTTCGACGATAGATGCCGACGACTTGCTGGCAGCTGGTGAAAACGGCGGTGTGCGACTAAGTGCATCGGCCGCCAGCGCCGCCAGAGAGTCAGGCGCCCAAGTGACATTATTTGGTCGCCAGGGTGTTGGCGTCGGTAAGCGCCAGGGATTGGTATCGCTGGGCTACAGCAACTCGGGTGATATCCGTCGCGCCGGAGGGCAAGAGGCCAAAGACGATGCCAGCTTACGCAGCCTGTTAGCCAAAGGCAGTTTGCAGTTGGCCGAAGATCATCAGCTAAGTGCCAGCTGGCAGCACTATGATGAGCGCGCACATCAACCCGCCAACCCCGAGCTACTGGTTGCTGAGGACGACAGCGGCTTGGTCGACCGTGATGTCAAAAGCGATAACGTTCAGCTGCTACACCGCTGGCAGCCTGCCGCAACAAGCCGAATCGACAACCGTTTGAGCCTAAGCCGACAAGATATCGACAGTGAAGACAGCTCACGCACCCTGACTCGTTATGGCCTGCAAAGCGACGGCTATCATCATCTCAACCATGGCTGGCTCGCTCAGACACTCTCCTTCGGCGCCGAGCTGGAGCGCGCCGAACAGAGGCCTGGCGGTTCCGCTTCTGGCTTTCCTGATGCCGATATCGATACCGCCGCGCTCTATGTAGACGATACGCTGACTGCAGGCGACTACATAAGCAATGGTGGCGCGGGTGAGTTTGATCTTGGCCTAGGCGTTCGATACGACCGCTATCGCGCCAGGAACGGAACCCACCGCGAAAGCAAGCATGACCATGCGTCACCCAAAGTGCGTCTCTCATGGCGGCCAAGTAGCCACCTAATGCTCTACACCGGCTATGCCGAAGCATTCCGCGCACCAACCTTAAGCGAGTTGTACGCCGATGAGCGCCACTTCTCTGGTTTTTGTGCGGGGCCTTTTTTCTGCGCGCCAGACAATTTCTGGGTTCCCAACCCAGGCCTCAAACCTGAAACCAGCAAAACCTGGGAAAGCGGCTTCAACTGGCAAATAAACGACTGGTCGCTACGCGCTAGCTACTTCGACACCGACGCCAACGATTTCATCGATTCCGACGTCGACCTAATGGCAGGCACCACGCAAGCCGTCAACGTCTCGCGTGCCAAGCTATGGGGCTATGACCTACGCCTCGGCTGGCAGCCTGAGGCCATTACTGCGCTAAGTGCCTCAGCAGGCGTGTCTGAGGTATCAGGCCGCGACCGCGCAACCGATGAGGGGCTACAAAACCAGACACCTCTCGAAGCCACATTAGGCGTGGACTGGCACGTCGCCGACGCCAACCTGACCCTTGGTTGGCGCGGCCGTTTCGCCCAGTCATTCGACAAAACCGATGCAGGCCGCTTACCCGGCTACGGACTCAACGACCTGCACCTTGGCTGGCAGGCAACGCCAGCTTTCACCGCCTCGCTGCGCCTAGCCAACTTGGCCGATCAGGTCTGGTACCGGCCCGACGGTAGCCTTGGCAGCGGACGCAACTTACTCGCCAACTTCAGCTATCAGTGGTAGGAGATATTTTTATGACTGACGACAGCCGTATTGCCATTCTCGACGCCTTTCGTTCGCTGCGGTCAAGCTCACCAGCCACGCCAGCCATTATACTGGCCGAGCGTTTGGGCATCAGCGAGGGCGCATTACAGGCCGCCCGCCTAGGTGAAGATGTTGTCACCATCAACCTGTCACCCCAAGCGTTAGCCGCACGTTTTGCCAGCCTTGGCCGCGTCAAAGCACTGACCCGCTCGCGCCATGCCGTTCTTGAACAAAAAGGCGGCTACCCACACCTTCAAGGCGGTGATCACGCCGGCTTAATGCTTGACCCTGGCGGTCTTGATTTGCGCCTGCTATTCAACCACTGGTACTGGGCCTGCTTGATTCGTGATGCGCTACCTGAAGGAGAGCGATTCAGCCTACAGGTGTTTGACCGCTACGGACGCGCCGTACATAAGGTATTCAACCTATCGGCTACCGCCCCCGGAACATGGCAAGCATTGTGGGACGAAGGCACCACGGAGCACCCTGAGTTTGTCGGACAAGCCAAGCCCGACGCTGTTGCTGCACCAACTCAAGCCCCAGCAGGGCTGGCTGATGACTGGGCCAGTCTCAGCGACGTACATCAATTCTTTGGCCTGCTGCGTCAGTATCAATTGACCCGTCATCAGGCAAATACACTAATGGAAGGCCGTTTTACCCGTGCCGTAGCGAAAGATAGCGTGGAGCAACTGCTAACCGAAGCCGCCGACTGCGGGCAGTCGATAATGCTGTTTGTGGGCAGTCCCGGCTGCGTACAGATTCGCACGGGCACCGTTCCGAAGCCGGTGCGTGCGCGCGGCTGGCTCAACCTGTTCGCCGAAGACACAACGCTTCACCTGGACGATGCCGCGATCAAGAGTATCTGGGAGGTACACAAACCCAACCGCGACGGTGGCGTCACCAGCCTTGAAGCATTTGACGCCCAGGGCGAGCTGATACTTCAAATCTACGGCGAACGCCGCGAGGGCAATACGGAGTCAAGCGACTGGCGCATGTTGCTGGCCCGGCTCGGCCACTCTCACCAAGCCGCTTAAGGACTGCTCATGCCACATCGCGCCATATCGCCTCAATTGCGTGCCATGACGACCAAGAAGCCACGCCCCGTTCTGGCCATAGCGTTTACCGCCCTGCTCAGCCTGTATTTGCTGACCATAGCGAATACCACTGCCGCCAGCACCGCATTCAGCAACTCCCACACACCGCGCCTGCTGGTGTTGGGGGGCGATGTAGCAGAGATCGTCGCCGAACTGGGCGCAGCAGATCAGCTGATCGCACGTGATGATACCGTGACGTTTCCGCCGACACTTACCGAGCTGCCATCAGTGGGCTATCTACGCAACCTGTCGGGCGAAAGCGTGCTGGGCCTCAAACCAGACAAAATTATCGCCAGCCATGCGGCTGGACCCAAAGAAGTGCTGGCGCAAGTTGAAGCCAGCGGCGTTACCCTGACGCATATCCAGTTGCCGCGCGCTCAACGGCCATCGGAACCTCCGTCAATGCAGGCCGAGCTCAACAGCAAGATTCGCCAGATTGCCACGGCCATTCAACGTGACAGTCAGGGCGAGGTTCTGATCGACCGGCTGTTACCCAAACACCACCAAGTAGCGGCTTTACCTGAGCTACGTGGTCTCAACGTGATGTTTCTGCTACATCATGGCGGCATGACACCAATGGTGAGTGGGCGTGACACCAGCGCTGACCGTGTTATCAATCTACTCGGTGCCAACAATGCCTTTGCTGATTTTAACGGCTATAAGCCGGTCTCTGCCGAAGGCTTAGTTCCCGCTGCGCCTGAGGTAGTGATCATCCCCGAGACAGGCCTTAATGCGCTGGGCGGCGAACAGGGGCTGTGGCAGCTACCAGGACTAGCGTTAACGCCCGCGGGCAACGCCAAACACTATGTAACCGTCGATAGCGTAGCACTGCTGGGGGTTACGCCACGCACACCACAGGCACTTCTCGATCTACACCGCGCATTGTCCGATATCCACCACTCGGAGGCCCCATGAAAACCTCCACGCTCCCTCTGCATCGCTGGCAACCACACCCGCTCGGCCCTTGCCAGTTGCTATTGGGCGCTCTACTCGTCGCGCTGGTCTGGTCGCTATCAAGTGGGTCACTAGGGATATCCTTACCGATGTTGCGTGGAGAATCATCTCAGAACGCCTGGCAGGTCTGGTGGCAGCTACGCGTGCCACGCGTCATGCTCGGGCTATGCGTCGGCATGCTGCTATCGGGCAGCGGAGCGGCCATGCAGGGGTTGTTTCGCAACCCTCTGGCCGATCCCACACTGCTAGGCATGGCCAGCGGCGCAGGCCTAGCGGTCGCGCTATGGATCGTACTGATCGGTGGTAGCAGTAGCGCGTTTGGTTTGTATGGCCAGTTCCTCGCTGGCTTCAGTGGCGCCTTCGTCGTCGGGCTACTCGTGTTCTTCATCGGCGCCAGAGGCCAAAGCGCCAGCAGTTTGTTCACTCTGTTACTGGCGGGGCTGGCCATTAATACGCTGGCTGGCGCCGGCGGCGGCGTGCTGGCTTTTGTGGCTAGTGATGAACAACTGCGCCAACTGAGTCTATGGGGCATGGGCAGCTTAGCCAATGCCCTTTGGCCACCGGTGATCGGCCTATTAATTTGCGCGCCCTTAGCACTGTGGGGGCTATACCGTAGCCGCCACGAGCTGGACCTGCTGCAGCTTGGTGAACTCACGGCTCATGGCGCTGGCCTTGATGCGCCACGGCTACGTCGGCGCGTCGTTCTGGCAACAGCGCTAGGCGTAGGTATCAGCGTCGCATTGGCGGGTATCATCGGCTTTATTGGTCTACTGGTGCCCCACTGCCTGCGTCTCTGGCTGGGGCCGTCTCATCGCTTGCTGCTGCCTGCATCAATGCTTGGTGGCGCCGTATTACTGGTGTTGGCTGATACGTTGGCACGCAGCCTGGCAGCACCCGCAGAACTTCCCGTCGGCCTACTCACCAGCTTGATTGGCGGCCCGTATTTCCTATGGCTGTTAATGCGTGGCAGGCCGTCATGCTGACACTAAATAACGCCGGATTCACACAACAGCCAGAACTACTCCCCTTTAGTGACCAAGTCAGACCTGGCGAGCTCTTAGCTATTGTCGGCCCCAATGGCGCGGGTAAGAGCACGCTGTTGAGTTTGCTTTCCGGCTTTCGCGCCCCGCACACTGGGCAAGTATGTCTCGATAATATCAGCCTGACTCACTGGCAACGCGAAACGCTAGCGGCCCGACGCGCAGTCGTCGCTCAGCGTGAACAGCCGGTTTTTGACTGGCGCGTGAAAGAACTGGCGACGCTCGGTGCCCGTGCCAGTGAGACCGAGGCTCGCCACTGGATGCACGAAATGGACATCGCGCACCTATCTTCTCGCTTCGCGCCGACGCTGTCTGGAGGTGAGCTGCAACGCGTGATGATCGTGCGCGCACTGTGCCAACTGGCCCAAACATCAGGGCTCTCACGGCTACTGCTATTGGATGAACCCACCAGCGCTTTGGATATCGGCCATCAACAGGCACTGATGCGGCTATTGCAGCGCCTGACGCGCCAACACGCCATGGCCGTGGTGTGCGTGCTGCACGACATCAACCTGGCACTGCGCTTTGCCGACCGAGTATGGCTAATGGATCAGGGCCAGCGCATTGCCGCAGGCCACCCCGATCACGTACTTAACTCATCACAACTAGCAAAAACTTACCGCGTCGAGTTGGAGGATATTCAACAGGGCAACGACCGCTGGCTCGCCATCAAGCGTTAACGTCAGCCATCTTTTGTGATGTCTTGGGGCATAGTCTTGGGCATAGTCTTGGCCATAGCCAAGCGTAAACGCCGACCACGCCGCCAAGCCGTCACTAGGCTGCCAATGGCAATCAGCCATAACGCAGCGAGGAGCAGCTCGTTACGCCCATCCCATAATGGGGCAAACAAACTCAGTAAGGTGGCTCCCGTCAACAATGCCATACGATGCGGCTTGGCCATGGGGCCAATAAAGTCGGCGGCCTGCCCGCAGGCCTGGCCAAAAGCGCGCACATAAGCGGTCAGAATAGCCAGCGCAGCGGCAGCCCAACCCAGCGCTGGCTCACTAGTGGCGTAACCAACGGCGACCAGAATCAACGTATCTGATACACGGTCCGGCACCTCATTCCAGAACGCGCCTTCGGCAGAGGCCTTACCCGACTCGATAGCCAGCATGCCATCGAATAAATTACATAACAGCCGCCCCTGACAACCCAGCACAGCCAGCACCAGCCATGCCCCTCGCACCCAGCCTTCACTATGCCCAGCCAACAGATAGCAACCGCCAGCAATCGCGGCGGCCAGCATACTCAGTTGAGAGACGTGATCCGGGGTGAGTGATGTTGCCGCCAGCCGACGTGCAATCGCTTGGGCCCAGCTGGTGTCGCGGCTGGCCAGTGGACGTCGATCATTGTTCATTGTCATATCAAGTTACCGACCAGAAATAGCGCACGACATGAAAGAAAATTGGCGCAGAGAACACCACCGAGTCAAGACGATCAATAAAGCCGCCATGCCCTTCAATCAAGTGCCCCCAGTCCTTGATGCCGCGATCACGCTTAATCGCTGACATCACCAGCCCACCCAAAAAGCCCAGAAACGCTATCATTAGCGCCAATCCTGCTGAGGCCAGCACGCCAAACGGTGTCATCCAGGCGAGTCCTGCCCCCACCAGAGTCGCGCTGGCAACGCCACCTACAAAGCCTTCAACCGTTTTAGACGGTGACAGCCTAGGCGCAATTTTGCGCCGCCCAAGCAACTTGCCCCACACATACTGCAGTACATCGCTAAGCTGAACGACCACGATCAAAAAGGCGATCAGCAACACATTGCGGTTTTCATAACCGGGTATGTCTAGGCTCAATAACGCCGGCACATGCGAGGCACAAAATACGCAGATCATCAGCGCCCACTGCACCTCCGCTACGCGTATCAAAAACCCCTGACTGTCACCGCGCAGTGTGGCCAGTATCGGTAGCAGCAAGAACGCATAGACTGGAATAAAAATCGAGTACATGCCGTAGTACTCGATCCAGATAAAATAGTACTGCACAGGCACGATCACAAAGAATGCCACGGCCAATGCCCAATGGTCGGCGCGACGCGCATTAACCAGCGTGACAAACTCACGCAGCGCCGAGAAAGACGCAAAGGCAAATAGAATCACCACGCCTGTTTTACCGCCAAGAAACGCCAGCGCCATCAACGCCACCATGATCCACCACGAGCGGATACGCTGGTTGAGGTTTTCAATCACGGCATTGTCACCCCGAGGCGAGTAGCGCCGCTGCAGTACATAACCAATCAATGACGCCGTCACCAGCAATGCGCCAATACCAAACAACAAGGCAAAGAGATCAGGGTGTAAGGCGGTCATGATGGGCTCTCTGTTGAATCTAACGTAGTCTCGGCAGGTTCGTAATCTGGGCTCAGCCTCTCAAGGGCTGACGACGCGCGAGCCAGAAAAGCCGCTTTGTCTTCACCGCTCTCAAGCGCGACGGGCTCGCCGAAGGTGACGGTACAAATCAGTGGAATGGGCACAAACTCCCCCTTGGGCATCACGCGGTTAAGGTTTGCGATCCACACCGGCACCAACTCCACCTCAGGGCATGCCTGGGCCAAGTGAAACAGCCCGCTTTTGAACGGCTGCAGGGGCTGATCACCAAGGTTTCGTGTGCCTTCAGGAAACAAAATCAACGAGTCGCCACTGTGTAGCGCCTGGCTCATGGTTTCGATGGGGTCGTCTTGGCGCGTGTCGGCATTGCGATCAACCAGCACGGCCTTAAACACATCGCGGATCAGCCAACTACGCAGCCGACCATTCAGCCAGTAATCGGCCCCTGCCACCGGCCGTGTGTGACGCCGCAAGGGTGGCGGCAGTGCTGTCCATACCAGAATGAAGTCGCCATGGCTGGCATGGTTCGCATAATAGATACGCTGCTTATCTACTGGGGCGACACCATCCCAGATGCCGCGCACCGCGGTAATGAAGCGCGCAAACAGGCGCACCAGTGTCGCCACCAGCGGCGAGATTATCTGGCCCATACTGACTCCATGTCCTGTTGTGATTGGCAAGGCAAGAGCAAATTATGGCAGCACGCAAGGCCCAGGAGAAGCAACGACGGCTGGAGTCAGCGGCGAAATATGCGATACTCCGCCTTTTCATGCGTTAGCCCCATTTTCGCCTGAGACTTACCCCCGCTGTCATGCGTTGCCGTCGAAACAGGAATACTCGCCATGCCCCAAGGAACCCTCTTCATCGTTTCCGCGCCTTCCGGTGCCGGCAAAACCAGCTTAGTACGCGAGCTGATTGACCGTTTGGACGGCATTCACGTGTCGGTGTCACACACAACTCGTGGGCGCCGTCCTGGTGAGGTCAACGGCGTGAACTACCATTTTGTGGAACATGCCGATTTTGAGGCGATGATTCAGCGCGGCGAGTTCTTCGAATATGCGCAAGTGTTCGATAACTACTATGGCACCTCGCGTGTTGCTATTGAAGGCAGTCTGGCGGCTGGCCAAGACGTTATTCTCGAAATTGACTGGCAGGGCGCACGCCAGGTACGCGAGCAAATGTCCGATGCCGTATCGATTTTCATACTGCCGCCCTCACGCGACGAGCTGGAAAACCGCCTGTCTGGGCGCGGCACCGATGAGCACACCGTGATTGCTGCGCGAATGCAGGAAGCCATCAGCGAAATGTCGCACTACAACGAATACGACTATCTGGTGATTAATGATGACTTCACCACCGCGCTCAACGAGCTTCACGCGCTAGTTATCGCTCGGCGCCAGCAACGCGATCGCATGCAGGACCGACACGCCCCCTTACTCGCCGCGCTCTTGTCAGATGCGCCTTAAGTCGAGTAATCTAAGCGGTCTACTCATTAGCATAAGCCCCTGCGCGTAACGTGCTGGATTGCCGCTGCTATCACCTCATTTCTTTCAGGAATACACCCATGGCGCGAGTTACCGTCGAAGATTGTCTAGAAAACGTCGAAAACCGCTTCAAGCTGGTGATGATCTCTACCCATCGTGCACGCCAGCTGGCTCGCGGTTCACGCGACGCTCTCGTGCCATGGGAAAACGACAAGTCGACTGTCGTGGCACTGCGCGAAATCGCTGCAGGCTTGGTAGATCACACCGTGCTTAACGAGCCATTGGAAGCCGCACCGGTTCGCCAGCGTCCCGATTTCAGCGCGAACCTTGCTATCGAAGACTGAGGTCATGAGTCACTAAACTAGCCAACTCACCTGGCCAAGTGACAACCTACTTTTCGGACTCTCCGATCGCACTCAGGGCATGACGCATGTTCACCATCGATGACCTGGCAGACCGCCTAGGCGGCTACCTCCCAGCCCATGAAATCCGCCAGGTCAGGCGTGCCTTTTATTATGCTGAGCAAGCCCACGACGGCCAACGCCGTCGTTCAGGCGAGCCTTACGTTACCCACCCCCTTGCTGTGGCCAACATCTTGGCCAATATGCACATGGATGCCCAAAGTCTGATGGCAGCCATGCTTCACGATGTTATCGAAGATACCGGGGTGGATAAGCCGGCCATGGCTGAACAGTTCGGTGAGGAAGTGGCTGATCTGGTCGATGGCGTGTCGAAGCTGACCCAGATCACCTTCGAAGACAAGGCCGTGGCTCAAGCGGAAAACTTCCAGAAAATGGTGTTGGCGATGTCCCGTGATATCCGGGTCATCATCGTCAAGCTGGCCGATCGGCTACATAACATGCGAACGCTGGGAGCATTACGCCCCGACAAAAAGCGCCGCATTGCCCGTGAAACGCTGGAAATTTACGCCCGCATCGCCAGTCGTCTGGGTATCAATACCATTCGTATTGAGCTTGAGGATCTGTCTTTTCAAGCCATTTATCCAATGCGCTCAGAGCGTATCAAGCGCGCCGTAGCCAGCGCTCGGGGGCATCGCCGCTCAGCCATACAGCAAGTCCAAAATACGCTACAGAAAAGCCTGGACGACGAAGGACTATCCGGCGCTGTCATCGGCCGCCAGAAGCACTTGTTGTCCATCTATCGCAAGATGCGCGACCAACGCAAACCCTTTGCAGAAATTATGGACGTGTTCGGTTTTCGCATCATCACCGAAGATGTCGATAGCTGCTACCGTATCCTTGGGCTGGTACACAATCTGTACAAACCCGTGCCTGGCCGCTTCAAAGACTACATTGCCATTCCCAAAGCTAATGGCTACCAAAGCCTTCACACAACATTGTTTGGCACCGAAGGCATGCCTATCGAAGTGCAGATACGCACCCGTGAAATGGAAGCCATGGCCAACAACGGCGTAGCGGCCCATTGGCTATACAAGGCTGGCCAAACCGATCATCCCATTGCAGAGGGCAGCCACGCACGGGCACGCTCTTGGGTTAAAGGGCTGCTGGAAATGCAGCGCCAGGCGGGTAACTCGCTGGAGTTTATCGAGCACGTCAAAAACGACCTGTTCCCTGACGATATCTACATTTTCACGCCTCGCGGCGACATCATGGAACTGCCCCAGGGTGCCACGGTGCTGGACTTCGCTTACAGCGTACATACCGATATCGGCAACCAGTGTATCGCCTGCCGTATTGATCGACACCTCGCGCCGCTTTCTACCCGCTTACAAAGTGGCCAAACGTTAGAGATCATTACCGCACCTGGCGCACGTCCCAGCCCCGCCTGGCTCAATATTGTGATTACCGCCAAGGCTCGCTCAGCCATTCGCCATGCGCTCACGCATCAGCAGCAAACAGAAGCTGTGCAGCTGGGCCGCCACTTGCTTAACAAAGCACTGAGCGCCTTCGAAACCAGTCTGGATGAACTCAGCCCCACCACGTTTACGGGCCTGATTGACGAATACAAGGTGCAAAGCGGCGATAGCCTGCTGGAGTCCATCGGACTGGGTACGCGCATCGCACAAATCGTGGCGCAGCAACTCGTCAAGCTGGAGCATGGCGACACACCGATTGACCGCCCAACGGGGCAACAGCCTCAAAAGCCAATCATTATCAGCGGCAGCGAAGGCATGGTGGTTAAGTTTGCCCGCTGCTGCCACCCACTACCTGGCGATGATGTTATTGGGCACCTTTCGGCGGGCAAAGGCGTTGTCGTACATCGCACCGAATGTCGCAATTTGGCCGAGCTAAAAAACGACCCAGACAAACTGTTTGCAATGGAATGGTCGCCCAGCGCCGACGACGACTACTCCGTGCCGCTGCGCCTAGAAATCGCGACACGCCGCGGCCTGGTGGCTGAGCTTGCCGCGCTGGTTACTGATGCGGGTGCCAATATCGAGCGCATTGATATCGAAGAGCGGGATACCCACTTATCGATCGTCAACATGACGCTAGCGGTACGTGATCGCGTCCACTTAGCGCGGATCATCAAGCGTATGCGCAACCTGCACAATGTAGGCAAAATTACCCGCCTGGGTAACTGATACCCTACCTCCTAACGTGTTACTTTCGCTTTTTCACCGGTTTCACTCGAATTTTTCACCCATAAAGCGCTGGAGACTTCCATGAGCAACAAAGCGGTTATCAACACAGACCAAGCCCCTGCCGCCATCGGCCCGTACTCTCAGGCCATCAAAGCAGGCAATACCGTTTACGTTTCTGGTCAGATTCCGTTAGACCCAAGCACGATGGAAATCGTCGACGGCGGTTTCGAGGCTCAAGCACGCCAGGTATTTGCCAACCTGAAAGCGGTATGCGAAGAAGCGCCGGGCGGTCTGCAGGATATCGTCAAGCTCAACCTCTTTCTTGTTGACCTAGACAACTTCGCCATCATCAACAAGGTTATGGAAGAGTTCTTTGAAGCGCCCTTCCCAGCGCGTGCCGCCATTGGTGTCAAAGCGCTCCCTAAAGGCAGTCAAGTAGAAGCCGATGCCATCATGGTCATCAATAGCTGAAGGCACCGGTATTATTCAGGCGCCTAACGGCGCCTGTTGATGCTCAGCCAGGTAAATAGCCGCCCTCACGCAGCACCTGTGCATACCCCTCTCGAAACGTTGGGTAACGGAACACATAACCACTTTCCCGCAACAATGCGTTTTTACAGCGCTTACTGGCTCGCCGTCGTAGCGGTGACGACACAGCATCAACCACCTCGACCGATAGCTGCTCAGCAAGCCACACCATCACATCATGCAGCGGCGTGGGTTCGCTATCGGTGCCCAGATAAATCGGCGCCAATGGCTTGGCCTCCAGCGCAAGACCCACGAGGTGCGCCAGCACGCCCGCACAGTCATCACGGTGGATACGGTTGGAATACATTACCGGCGTAGCTGGCGCAATGCGTCCTTCACATACCTGGCGAATTAAACGCTCACGACCTGGCCCATAAATACCTGAGAATCGCACGACACTGCCAGGCAGCGGGTGGGTCAATAACGCGTGTTCGGCTTGGCACATCAGCTGGCCGGAAAAGCCACTTGGCTCAACAGCGCTATGCTCGTCAACCTGCTCGCCATCCTGCTGAGCATAAACGCTCGTCGAAGACACAAACAACACATGCACTGGCGGCTTGTTACGACGCTCTAGCTCCTTGAGTACGGCGCTCAGGCCATCAAGATACGCGGCTCGGTACGCCTGCTCATCAAAACGATCAGCGGCCACGGCGTAAACAACAATATCGGCATTTGGCAACGCGCTTAATGTGGCGGGGTCGGCAAGGTCAATCGCCACGCCCTCAATACCACTGCCATCGAGCTTTTGTGGCCGACGCCTCGCGCCAACCACTCGGTGCCCAGCCTCAATAAGCTGCTGCCCCAAAGCAATACCTATATCTCCACAGCCAACTATCAACGTTGTTGTCTTCACCTTTGCCTCGCCCCCTGTTACAACCATAGTTACAATCACGACTAGCGAAATAAGGAAACAGGCTCCCAACCACGGCGAGCGCCACATTAGGCTCATGGCAGAACCAAACCAGCCAGGCCGAATTGGCCAAGGAATACCGTAGAGAAAGGAAGCCCAACGACGCCAATGACTCTAACAGAACTGCGCTATATCGTAACCCTGGCTCAAGAGCGCCACTTCGGGCACGCTGCCGAGCGCTGCTTTGTTTCTCAACCCACCCTGTCGGTGGCCGTAAAGAAGCTTGAAGAGGAGCTCGGCGTAGCGCTTTTTGAGCGCTCTCGGTCAGCCGTGCAAACCACGCCGCTGGGCGAGAAAATCATTGCTCAGGCACAGCGTGTACTAGAGCAGGCAGGCCTGATCAACGAGATGGCCAGTGCGGGTCGCGACCAGCTAACCAGCCCGCTACGCCTTGGCGCCATCTATACCATCGGGCCCTACCTGTTTCCGCATTTAATCCCTGCGCTCACTCAGCTAGCA
This sequence comes from Halomonas halocynthiae DSM 14573, assembly GCF_000425725.1. GTDB lineage: Bacteria > Pseudomonadota > Gammaproteobacteria > Pseudomonadales > Halomonadaceae > Halomonas > Halomonas halocynthiae. The sequence continues at coordinate 41,805 of NZ_AUDZ01000017.1, read as the reverse complement.
CCGCAGATGCCGTTATATATCGAAGAAGGCTTTACCGGCGACCTGCGCCGTAAACTGCGCAACGGCGAACTGGATGCCATCATTGTCGCTCTGCCTTTTACCGAGGCCGACGTGGTAACCAAACCACTCTACGATGAAGTGTTTGAAGTACTGCTGCCTGCCGACCACCACTGGAGCAGCCGCGCTACTATCGATAAGGAAGATTTACTCAGTGAGCGACTGTTGCTGCTCGGCGAAGGCCACTGTTTCCGCGACCAAATTCTTGAGGCCTGCCCAGCCATCAGCCATACACTAAACAACCCTGATAACACCTTAACCGCTGAAGGTGGCTCACTGGAAACCATTCGCCATATGGTAGCATCGCGCTTAGGCATCACCGTACTGCCACAGTCGGCCATTGGCACCAACCATTACGAAAGCGGCCTGTTAACCAGCCGTCCGTTTACACCGCCAGCCCCCGAACGCACTGTGGCAATTGCTTGGCGCGCCAGCTTCCCACGCCACAAAGCCATCGATGCGGTAACACACGCCATCGCTCAGTGTACGCCGCGTGCAACCACTGACACAGCGTCCGTGGCACCGGCTAACGGCGTCGGCTCGGCATGAGCTCGCTTAATGCACCCGTCACAGAGCTCAAAGGCGTCGGCGAAGCGCTCGCTATCAAGCTGGAACGGCTAGGTATCGCGCAAATCAGCGATCTGCTGTTTCATCTGCCGCTGCGTTATCAGGACCGCACACGCATCACCCCCATTGCCAGCCTGCGCTCCGGCGATGAGGCCGTCGTGGAAGGGAAAATTGCTGCCGCTGAGGTGGTGCAGGGGCGACGACGCAGCCTGTTGATTCGGCTCAGCGATACCAGCAGTGTGATCAGCTTGCGGTTTTTTTATTTTTCGCCAGCCCAACAGCAGCAGTTTCAGCCAGGCACGCAAGTACGCGCGTTTGGCGAGGCTCGCGCTGGCGCTACAGGGCTTGAGATATATCATCCGGAATATCGCCTAATCAGCGACAGCACGCTGCCTGTGGAAGATCATCTCACTCCGATTTATCCCACAACGGCAGGGCTGCACCAGTCTCGCTTACGCGCATTAATCGACCAAGCCTTCGAACGGCTAGATGCCAACCCCGAAGCCCTGCCCGAGTGGCTGCCCGAGCGACTACGCCAGCGTTTCGCGCTGCCCGAGCTGCACGGCTGCCTGCGAGCACTACACTACCCACCCCCAGAGACCGACCCCGAACACCTTGCCGCTGGGCAACACCCAGCCACACGGCGCTTGGCACTGGAAGAACTACTGGCTCACCAATTAAGCCTACGCGAAGTACGCTTGCGCATTCAGCAAGACGGCGCCCCAGCGCTACCTGACGGGCGTAACCTGCAAGCGCGCTTTCTCACCCAGCTGCCTTTCTCACTAACCGGTGCCCAGCGTCGTGTTCTGGATGAGCTCCGCCTTGATCTAGCAACCGCCTATCCCATGCTACGCCTGGTACAGGGTGATGTCGGGTCGGGCAAGACGGTGGTTGCTGCCATGGCAGCACTATCGGCTATTGCAGGAGACTGCCAGGCCGCCATAATGGCGCCCACCGAGATTCTTGCCGAGCAGCACTATCGCTCGTTTCGTGCTTGGTTTGAGCCGCTGGGTATTGATGTTGCCTGGTTATCCGGCAAGCTCAAAGGCAAACAGCGTCTTGATACCAAGGCTGCCATACAGGATGGCCGAGCCCGCATGGTTGTTGGCACCCACGCGCTGTTTCAGAGCGATGTACACTTCCAGCGGCTGGGCCTTGCAATTATCGACGAACAACACCGTTTTGGCGTTCATCAACGCCTAGCGCTACGCGAGAAAGGAGAGGCTGGCGGCCTTACACCCCACCAGCTGGTAATGACCGCCACACCGATTCCACGCACTCTAGCCATGAGCGCTTATGCCGACCTTGACGTCTCAGTGATCGATGAGCTGCCGCCCGGCCGGACCCCGGTTAAAACCGTAGCGATGCCTGATGAGCGCCGCCCCGAGATCACTGAACGCATCAGAAGTGCCTGTGCCGACGGTCGTCAAGCCTATTGGGTATGTACACTGATCGAAGAGTCAGAAGCCTTGCAGTGCCAAGCTGCCGAGGCGACTCGGGACGAACTGGCTGACGCGCTGCCGGAGCTGAATATCGGCCTGGTACACGGACGCATGAAGCCTGCTGAAAAAGCCGATGTGATGGGCGCGTTTAAGGAAGGTGAGCTAGATTTGCTGGTGGCAACGACCGTGATCGAAGTGGGCGTTGACGTACCGAATGCCAGCCTAATGATTATTGAAAACCCAGAGCGATTGGGGCTATCTCAATTGCACCAGCTGCGTGGACGCGTAGGACGCGGCTCCATTGCAAGCTTTTGTGTGCTGCTATACCACCCACCGTTGTCTCAACACGCAAAGCGACGGCTCAGCGTGATGCGCGAAACCAACGATGGCTTTCGTATCGCCGAAGAAGACCTCGCTATCCGCGGCCCCGGCGAAGTGCTCGGCACCCGCCAAACCGGTTTAGCCCACATGAAGATTGCCGACCTTGAGCGCGATGCCGACTTGCTCTCTCGCGTGACACCGCTGGCCGATGCGTTACTTGCTCAGCACCCTCAAGCCAGCCAGCCGCTTATTCGCCGCTGGCTCGGCAAGGAAGCTAGCCGCTACGGGCAGGTCTAGCGCCCTCCACGTTCACGTTATCACTTCTCAACAAAAGCGCGCTCAATGACATAGTCGCCTGGGTCGCCCATACGCGGAGAAATCTTGAATCCTAGCTCGTCGAGCAGCGCACTGGTATCTTCCAACATCGCTGGGCTGCCACAAATCATGGCACGATCCTGTCGCGGATCGATAGCTGGCAGGCCGGCATCTGCGGTCAGCTTTCCGCTTCGAATATGGTCCGTAAGGCGCCCCATGGTGTGAAACGACTCACGAGTCACGGTAGGGTAATACACCAGCTTCTCGGCAATTTCCTCGCCCAGGTATTCATGTGCTGGCAGCTCTTCTTGGATAAAGTCAGCATAAGCTAATTCACTGGTCTGGCGCACGCCATGCACTAATACCACTTTCTCGAAACGCTCGTAGGTTTCAGGGTCTTGAATCAGGCTCATAAACGGCGCCAACCCAGTGCCCGTCGATAGCAAATACAGATTTCGGCCTGGCAGCAGGTCATCCAGCACGAGGGTACCGGTCGGCTTACGGCTGACCATAATCTGATCGCCCACTTTAAGGTGCTGCAAACGCGACGTCAGCGGACCATCCTGCACCTTGATGCTGAAAAACTCCAAGTGGTCTTCATAGTTAGGGCTGGCGATAGAATACGCCCGCATCAGCGGCTTACCATCTACCTCAAGACCAATCATCACGAACTGACCATTCTTAAAACGTAGGCTGCGTTCACGGGTGGTACGGAAGCTGAATAGGGTACCGTTCCAGTGATGCACACTGAGAACATCTTCCAGGGCAAACTTGCTCATCGGAGCTCCATATTTCTTTAAGGCATAATTAAGCGAATCAGTTTTGCGAAGAAGTATAAAAGGACGCACAATATCTGTGAAATGAATTGTATGGATAATACCTATCCATTTTATTGATTTAAGCCACAAGGGGCTGTGGATGCGCTATACCCTGCGTCAACTGGAGGTCTTCGTTGCGGTTGCCCAGCACGAAAGCGTCTCGCAAGCAGCGAAAGTATTATCGTTGTCGCAAAGCGCCACCAGCACCGCCTTAGCTGAATTGGAGCGCCAGTTCGCCTGCCAGTTACTAGACCGCACTGGCCGCCAACTGAGGCTCAACAGCATGGGATTCCAGCTGCTTCCCAAGGCTGTTGCGTTGCTTGATCGCGCTCAGGAAATCGAAAATCTGATGCATGGTCGCCAAGGCATCGGTAGCTTGGATGTTGGCGCCACCCTAACAATTGGTAACTACCTTGCGACGCTGCTGATCGGTAACTTCATGCAACGCCACCCAGGTAGCCGAGTCCGGCTCCAGGTGCGCAACACTCGTGCAATTATCGACAGCGTACTGCATCACGAGCTGGATCTAGGGCTGATTGAGGGCCATTGTGAGCACGAAGATGTCGTCACTCAGCCTTGGGTGGAAGACGAACTGGCTGTATTTTGTGCCCCTGATCACCCCTTAGCAGATGGCCAAGCGGTAGAGCTGGATCAGCTGTTACGCGAAAACTGGATCATGCGTGAACAAGGCTCAGGCACACGGCTAACGCTGGAGCAGGCAGCTCGCCATCGGCGCGGGCGCTTCAATACCCTTCTGGAGCTGGAGCATACTGAGGGAATCAAACGTGCGGTGGAATCTGGCCTGGGGATTGGCTGCGTATCACGCCTGGCCTTGAGGGACGCTTTCCGGCGTGGCAGCCTGGTGCCGGTAGCGACACCCGAGCTGGATTTAAAACGCCAATTCGGCTTTATCTGGCACCGTCATAAATACTTAGCCACCGGCATGCGCGAATTCCTAAAGCTCTGTCGCCAAATGACGGAGGGTGCCACGCGCAGTGATCAGATCGATGTGCCTTATTTACCCTAATGCTCAACAACCTGCCGCACGGCCCAATGCCCTAGCCTGCCCGACTCAGCCAGCGTGCAACACCATTTAGTAACACAATCGCACTACCGGCCCCGAGGGTATTAGCCAGCACATCATAAGGGTCGCCACCCAAGCGGCCAGGCACGACCATCTGCAGACCTTCGAGGGTGACACCGTAAATCACCGCCACCCAAAACGCCCCGCTGGCACGAAGGCCAGCGAGATGAATCAGGCCGGCAATAACGCCATAACCCATAAAGTGGTTAGCTTTGTCCCAGGGCAATGTCTGAGGCAGTCCGCTGGCGGGCGTAAGACTCCCCCAGGCAACCGCCAGCATCGCCACCACAGCTAGCCAGGCCCACCAGTTGCGCCGCTGTTGCAAACGCCGCAACAGTCGCTTAACCAAGCGCTATTTCGCGATGGTAAGCAGGGCTCAGCTCGTGCAGCGACTCAACAAAGGCCGTCACATGATCTGGGTTAGTAAACTGGCTGATACCGTGCCCCAGATTAAATACGTGACCAGGCCCTTGGCCATAACTGTCGAGAATTCTCGCGACTTCAGCGCGAATGGCAGATGGGTGGGCAAACAGCACGTTAGGGTCCAGGTTCCCTTGCAGCGCTACGCGATGGCCAACTCGCGCCCGCGCATTAGACATTTCCGTGCTCCAATCCAAGCCAACGGCATCTGACCCCGCCGCCGCAATATCCTCCAGCCACTGGCCGCCATTTTTGGTAAACAGGATAACCGGCACACGGCGCCCCTCATGCTCACGCATCAATCCCGCAACGATCTGTTCCATATAGCGCAATGAAAACTCGCGATACGCCGGTGTTGAGAGCGCACCACCCCAGGTGTCAAAAATCTGCACGGCCTGAGCGCCAGCGCGAATTTGCGCATTAAGGTAGTCCGTCACCGATTCAGCTAGCGTATCGAGCAACTGATGCATCACGTCTGGCGTGTCGTAAAGCATCGTTTTAATGTGACGAAAATCACGGCTGGAGCCGCCTTCCACCATGTAACAAGCCAGCGTCCAAGGACTACCGGAAAAGCCAATCAATGGCACTCGCCCATTCAGCTCATGGCGAATGGTCTTAACCGCATTCATCACATAGTCAAGATCGCGCTCAGCATTCGGCACCGTCAGCGCAGCCACGTCCTCGGCGCTGCGCACTGTCTTGCGGAATTTAGGCCCTTCACCTGTCTCAAAATACAACCCCAGCCCCATGGCATCGGGAATTGTTAAGATGTCAGAAAACAGGATGGCCGCATCCATCGGAAAGCGCTCCAACGGCTGCAGCGTCACCTCACAAGCCAAGTCGCGGTTGCGGCAAAGATCCATGAAACCACCAGCATCTGCGCGTATCGCACGGTACTCCGGCAGATAGCGACCGGCCTGGCGCATCATCCATACAGGGGTACGGTCCACAGGCTGACGCGCCAGTGCGCGGAGAAAACGATCGTTCTTGAGTTCCATGCGCTCATCCATTGACGAAAAAGTGTGGGCGTATCATACCTTATCAGCCCAAGATTAGCGGCCTGTATACCGTGAGCCAAGGCCAGCTTGATGATAAACTGCTGTACTTATCGTCGGCGATACCAGCCGGCCCGACAGGTTTTCATCGAGGTCTATTGTGACGATTCGCTACATCGCCTCCTCTCGACTGCCCACGCCTTGGGCTACGTTTACTATGCACGGCTTCGAAGACGAAGCAACCGGCAAAGACCATATCGCCCTAACGCTTGGCGACGTTGGTGATGGCGAGCCGGTACTGGGCCGTGTTCACTCGGAATGCCTGACCGGCGATGCCTTGTTCTCAATGCGTTGTGACTGCGGCTACCAGCTGATGGAAGCCCTGCGACGAATTGCCGAGGAGGGTCGTGGCGTATTGCTCTATCTACGCCAAGAAGGTCGGGGTATCGGGCTGCTTAATAAAATTCGTGCTTACCACCTGCAGGACCAGGGTGCCGATACCGTAGAGGCCAATGAGCGGCTGGGATTCGCTGCAGATATGCGCCGTTACGACCTGTGCTTGCCGATGCTGAACCATCTCGATATTCAGGCGCTACGCCTGATGACCAACAATCCCCGCAAGGTCAACGCGTTAACCGACGAGGGTATTGATGTCGTCGAACGAGTTGGGCTGACCACCGGCCTTAACCCACACAACGAGCACTATCTTTCTACCAAGGCCGGTAAACTAGGCCACATGATGGCACTGGGCGACTTCACCCCCGCAGAAAATCCAAGCAATAAGCGTAAACCCTAAAAAAGCCAGGGCCCAACTAATGCGGGGCCCTAGTCTATCTCTTGCTTCAATTAGCGCGAGCTGATTCCGCCCCGTGAGGCGCTCCCCACACCAGCCTGAGCGTGACAGCAATGACGAGCAGTGCCGCCAAACCACTGACCGCTCCCAGCAGTGTACTTTGCGTTAGCCCAGCAATGAAAAAGCCCGTGATCCCCGCAACCCCGGCGGTAATCGCATAGGGCAACTGTGTGCGCACATGGTCAATATGATCACAGGACGACCCAGCAGACGACAAAATGGTTGTATCGGAAATCGGCGAGCAGTGGTCACCAAAGATCCCTCCGCTAAGCACAGCGGCAATGGTCAGTGCCAGTGGCAGGTCCATCGCGACAGCGACTGGCATGGCAATAGGAATCATGATGGCAAAGGTGCCGTAGGAAGTTCCCGTGGTAAAAGCGACCACCGCCCCAATCAAAAACAGCAACACCGGCACCATACTGGGCGACAAACTGGCTTCCGCGAGAGTGACCAAGTAGGCAGCCGTGCCGAGCTCTGACGTCACGCTGCCGATCGACCAGGCCAGGGTCAGAATGATGTACACCAGCGTCATGCTTTTGATGCCATCCACCACAATATCCATCGCTTCACGGAAATTGAACAGCTTCTGTACCATCCCCATGGTCAAACCAACAACCACCGCCATCAGCGTGGCCATAAGAATTGACAAGCCACCTTTGGCATTACCCACCGCGGTCACGAGATCGTTTTCAGGGAAGTTTCCGGTCCATAGGAAAAGGGGTGGAATCATTAACACCAGCACAGCAATAGGCACCAACATATTACGCTTACGCGCCTGATCTTCGCTGACTACGCTGAGATTCTCTTCGTGAGCACCAGAGGGGGGAGCCGCATTAGCTGCCATGACATGACCGGTAGTGCGGGCACGATGCTCTGCAGCCGCCATGGGGCCAAAGTCCCACTGAGTAATTACCATATAGATGATGAGACCCAGCGCCAACCAAGCATAAAAATTCAGCGGAATCGTCGACAGATAAATCAGGTACTCTGAGCCGCTGGCCCCCATTTCAACCAACTGTGTACCGATCAGCCCCATAACAAAAACCACCCAGGTTGAGACTGGGCCCAGTAAACACATTGGTGCCGAGGTAGAGTCAACGATATAAGCGAGCTTTTCCCGAGAAACCCTCATTTTATCGGTAATCGGGCGCATCACACTGCCCACGGTTAAGGCGTTGAAATAGTCTTCAAAGAAAATCAGCACACCCAACCCCATGGTGGCACCCTGTGCACCACGGCGCGACGCAACACGCGCAGAAATCGAACGCGCGATGGCTTGAGCACCTCCCGTACGCTCCAGCACCCCAATCAGCACACCAAACAAGCCACAGTAGATCAGTACCGTGACGCTCCACTCATCACCCACGCTCGGAATAATAAAGGCATCAAACGTGTCATACAGCCCAATAGCGGGATTGCCACCCACCAGCATGGTCGCGCCTAACCAAACGCCGCAGAACAGCGCCGGAATCACATTGCGCGTCACCAGCGCCAGCACTATTGCCAACAGTGGCGGCAACAGGGAAAAAATACCGAATGTCATCAAGGGCTCCTGCGTTTCTTGTTGTGATCAATGTTGTCGTCAATAGAGTCATGTGAGTGACACGACGTAGCTGATACCTATATCAAAACAGCACAGCGCAGCGTGTCAGCCAGCATCACCGCGGGCTTTGCGGATACTCTCATAGGCATTACCAATTTCAATGGTGCGTTCTTTCGCCATCTCACGCATGCTTTCAGGCAGACCTTTTGATGCCAGTTTATCCGGGTGATTTTCACTCATCAGGCGCCGATAATTTCGCTTTACCTCGGCATCACTAGCATCTGGCTTAACCCCCAGCACTGCATAAGCGTCTTCCAGCGAGGGGCCTGACGGCTGAGCACTACCGGCCTGACTGGCACCACGCAACATCGCTTCGATCTGCTGAATCTCAGCTTCACTGCAACCCAGCCCTCGAGCAATATGCATGATCATCCGGTGTTCCGCAGGGTGCAGTACACCATCAGCAGCAATCGCTGACAGCTGCACTTGCAGGAACATCTGACGCAAAGCGCGTTGTCCGCGAGTAATACGGGCGACTTTGGCAATTTCAGCATCAAGATCGAAGTTTGATGCCTTACCGCGGTTAAAATTTTCCCGAGCCTTGGCACGCTGCTCCTCGTTGAGGCGCAATAAATCCCACATTTTGCGCGACGCGTCCAGCTCTTCTTCGGTGACCTGGCCATCGGCTTTACACAAGCAGCCCATAACGGCAAACGTTGCATCCAGAAAATGGCGTTGTAACTCTTTCAGTCCCATGCCACCGCGAACTCGGCTTCCAAGCCACCAGCCCAGCGCAGCCCCTGCAACAAGCCCAAGTAAGTTACCGCTGATAAGAAAACCAACAAAACCGCCGATCAAGGCTGCCATCAGCATGGCATCTCTCCAATGGAATCAAATATTTATCAATAAAAAAGGCGTGCTTAAATGCTCAGCACGCCCACATAAACCATAGCGTCCAGTCAAACGGCATCCTTACCGGTTTCGCCCGTGCGAATCCGGATAACTTGCTCTAGGGCCGTCACAAAAATTTTGCCGTCGCCAATTTTTCCGGTATTGGCCACTTTTGTAATGGCGTCAATCACTTGATCGATCATGTCACCATCGACCGCCACTTCCAGTTTTACTTTGGGTAGAAAGTCCACCACATACTCGGCACCACGATACAGCTCCGTGTGCCCTTTCTGGCGGCCAAACCCTTTTACTTCTGTCACCGTGATGCCCTGAACGCCAATGTCAGAGAGCGACTCACGAACGTCGTCGAGCTTGAACGGTTTGATGATGGCAGTCACCAGTTTCATGATCTTATCCTCGCGTAATTCGTGTTCCGGTAGCGCCACTGCGAAACCGGCTGCAATGCTGCTGAGGATACACTGCCTCGGCCCGATTGAAAAAACCGGCGTACAACCGACCCGCTCAACCCCCATTCACAGCGAAAACTCAGCTAGCTGTCGCCATGAGACTCGCGCCATTCTTGAGCGGCTTCTTTTACCCCTGCATCGTGGTCACCAGACAGCGCCGCAAGCCGCTCAGCTTCCTCTTCGCGCACATCGTCGATCACGGTCATTAGGTCATCCACATCCACTGCGCTGGTGTCATGTTCAAAGCACCCGGTTAACTGGCTATCAGGGTGCAGTTCGCCCGCTTCATACAACGCCCATATTTCTTTGCCGTAGTCGGTGGCCAGTAACTCAGGAGCGAAACGACCAAAGTAACGGCGCATGTTGTCAACGTCGCGCTCAAACATCATTTCGGCGCTATTATTCCCTGCGGCATCCACCGCTTGAGGAAGATCAATGATGACGGGGCCGTCAGCAGACAGCAGCACATTGAACTCAGACAAATCACCATGAATCAGGCCTGCGCACAGCATACGCACGATATCACCAAGAATTTTGGTGTAATACGCTTGAGCTTGCTCGGCACTGAGTACCACGTCATCCAACCGTGGCGCAGTTAATCCTTCGGCATCGGTGATCATTTCCATCAGCAAAACGCCATCGACAAAACCATGCGGCTTAGGTACCCGCACGTCGGCCTCGGCCAGCCGATAAAGGGCATCAACTTCCGCGTTAAGCCAGGCTTGCTCTTGTTCTTTTTGGCCGTAGCGGGTTTTCTTGGCCATGGCGCGGGAGCGGCGGCTATTGCGCACTTTTCGCCCCTCTTGATACTGCACAGCCTGTTTAAAACTACGCTTTTTGGCTTCCTTGAACACCTTGGCACAACGCCGCTCTCCATGGGAGCGCACCACGTATACCTGAGCTTCCTTACCACTCATCAGTTGGCCTTCCACGGCATCGATCAGGCCATCATCAACTAACGACTGTAGTCTTTTGGGTATTTTCATATCACCACATTGCTAACTAATATACCGGGCACGAAAGCTACGGCCCTTGAGTTTTCCCGTGCTTAATTGCTTCAGGGCGGCTGCGGCAACCTCACGATGTACCGCCACATAAGCGCTATTGGCGAGCAGCTTAATCTTACCTACCTGATCCCCGGCAATCCCACCGTCGCCGGTTAGGGCACCCAAAATGTCTCCAGGGCGCAACTTATGTTTTTTTCCCGCCCCTAACTGCAACGTCACCATTGTCGGTTGAAAAGGCAACTGCTCCAACACTTCAGGGCCGGGTAACGGTTGTACGTCGAGGCGCTCATTCAGCAACTCTGCCAAGCGCGCCAGCCGGTAGTCATCTTTCTCACTAACCAGAGTGCAGGCCACTCCAGAGCCTCCTGCTCGGCCAGTGCGCCCAACACGGTGAACATGCACTTCAAGCTCACGAGCAATGCGATAGTTAAACACCGCGTCCAGAGCAGCGATATCCAAGCCTCTGGCCGCTACGTCGGTAGCGACCAGAATTGAAGCACTGCCATTGGCAAACATAATTAATAAGCGGTCCCTGTCACGCTGTTCAAGGTCGCCATGCAGCGCCAGTGCACTGAAGCCTGCATCATTCAAGGCGTCAGCCACATCGTCTGTCTCGCGCTTGGTATTACAAAACACCACGCTTGATGCTGGCTTCAGCGTCAGCAGCAGCCGACGCAGGGAGTCAAAACGCAATGACTCATCGTCAACCCGATAGAAATGCTGGCGAATCGTCGTTTCATCATGAGCGTCCTCCACCTCTACCTTAACGGGCTCACGCATCAAACGCTCGGCAATGGGGCGAACACTCTCATCATAGGTTGCGCTAAACAATAGGGTCTGACGGCTGGCTGGCGTCTCGGCGATAATGGCTTCCATCGCCGCCTGAAACCCCATGTCAAGCATACGGTCTGCTTCATCCAGCACGAGAGTCGTCAGCGAACCCAGCACCAGCGTTGCTTTCCGCAGATGCTCTTCCACCCGCCCCGGCGTGCCGACAACGATATGCGCACCATGCTCTAGTGACCCAAGCTGCGGCCCCATCGGTGCACCACCACACAGCGTCAATACCTTAACGTTAGGCAGGCTACGCGCTAGTCGGCGGATTTCACCGGCAACCTGATCTGCCAGCTCACGAGTGGGGCACAACACCAGCCCCTGCACTCGGAAATCTGACACTTGCAGGCGCGACAACAGTCCCAAGCCAAAAACGGCGGTTTTTCCAGAGCCCGTTTTTGCCTGAGCAAGAACATCACGACCCGCCAGCACGGGCGGTAGCCCCTCGGCCTGAATCGGCGTCATGGTGTGATAGCCCAGCGAAGCAAGGTTAGACAGCAGCTCCGGCAGCAGCGGCAACGTGGCAAAGTCAGAGGTGGTTTGATTCACGATGAAATAGACTCGAAGAGTAACCCTGTAGCGGCTCAGCTATCGAAGCCGCTCGACAAGCGATGGTGGAAACTGGACAGAATAGCAGAAACAGAGCGGCAGCATGTAACACAGCACAGGCTTTACAATAGCTGCCATAAACACGGATAGTAACGCACATGACAGGGGCGTTGTTGCGAAACATTACGAGCAACGACTGAGATGCACCCTTACCACCTGAACCGGATAATGCCGGCGTAGGGAGTCGGCAGTCTATCGGCAGACGCCGACTCCTCGCTGAGGGGCACCACAATGACCGCTAGTCCAACACTCGACCTTGCCTTACGCCTTAACCGCGTACGCGCAAATTCCCCGCTGATTCTCAACATTACCAACCATGTATCAATGAACGTCATGGCTAATGTGCTACTCGCGATTGGCGCATCACCCGCCATGGCGCATGCCAAACAGGAGGTCGCTGAGTTTGCCGCCATGGCAGGTGCGCTGACGATTAACATCGGTACCCTCTCACCCCGCTGGGTAGACGCCATGGAAATCGCCGCGCGTGCCGCCCTCGGCGCCCAAACACCCTGGGTGCTGGACCCAGTGGCAGTTGGCGCCACAAGCTATCGCCAAGAAGTCGGTGCTCAATTACTGAGGCTTTCACCCAGCGTAATTCGCGGCAATGCCTCTGAGATTCTGAGCCTGGCGAAGTTATCTGACCAAGCCAGCTCACTCCATCAACAACACAGTCGTGGCCACGGCGTTGATAGCACCACCACTAGCCACAGCGCTCAAGAGGCGGCCATTTTACTGGCAAGATATAGCGGCGCAGTGGTGGCAGTAACTGGTGAGTCCGACCTAGTAACCGATGGGCAGAAAATAGCTCGTATTGACGGCGGTCATGCGCTAATGCCCAAAGTCACCGCCTTGGGTTGCTCGCTCACCGGCGTTGTTGGCGCATGGATTGCCCAAGCCGATACCGAAAGCACCGACGATATCTTCCTAGCAACCACAGCAGCCTTAGCCAGCTATGCCGTGGCCGGCGAACTGGCGGGCCGGATAGCACAAGGGCCTGGCAGCTTTAGTGTGGCGTTTCTTGATACGCTCTATGCTCTGGACAGCAATACTCTCACCCAACATGCCCGACTGGAGATTACCGATGCACGTTGATCTGTCTCTTTACCTCGTTACCGACCCCGCACTGTGCAAAAGCTACGGGCTGGTGGAGACTGTTGCCGCCGCCGTTCGCGGTGGCGCAACCCTCATCCAATTAAGAGACAAACACGCCAGCGACGCCGAGATGGTGTCCCAGGCGCGTCAGATTAAACAGGCTCTTGCTGGCAGCGGCGTTCCTCTGATCATTAATGATCGCCTGGAAGTCGCACTAGCCAGCGGCGCAGATGGGCTGCATATCGGGCAAGACGATGGCGACGTTGCGGCGGCACGCAACGCTCTGGGGGAAAAGGCGATTCTCGGCCTTTCGGTACAGCGTTTAGAGCAACTAGCACAGCTAGACGCTGCCGCCCTAAACTACCTGGGTTTGGGGCCGGTGTTCGCTACTGCCACCAAGGGCGATCATGCCACACCGATAGGGTTCGACGGCCTAGCAGCACTGGTCGCAGCCAGCCCACTGCCTAATGTGGCAATCGGTGGGCTCAAGCGTGAACATGTTGAAAAGGTACGGGCTGCCGGTGCCGATGGCCTAGCCGTCGTGTCGGCTATTTGTGGCACACCAGACCCCCAGGCTGCTGCTCAGGGGTTTTTCAATACTTAGGTTGCAGGGCGGCGCGTGAGGGCGACGCGCCCTTCTCGCCAAGCAATTAACAGGCCACTGAAAATCACCACAGTGCCGCCAATTAGTACCCAGAGATCTGGCACTTCACCCCAGACCCACCAGCCCAACAACACTGCCCAAATCAGGGCGGTATAATCAAACGGCGCGGCCAGTGCCGCAGGTGCATAGCGAAACGCCATAGTAATCCCCGCCATAGCGCCTACCCCAAGAATACCGGCCAGTATAAATATCGGCCAATCCGTCGTGGCGGGTGTTTGCCATACCCAAGGTAGTGTCGACGCAGACACCAGCATCGGAATCAACGTGGTATAGAAGACCATTGCCCACAAGTGCTCACGACTACCATAGCGGCGAGCGGTAATCAGAGTGAGCGCATAGAAAACGGCGGCCCCTAAAACAATCAGCGTGGCCGGTTGAAAGCTATCGGCGCCTGGACGCACAACAATCATCACGCCAACAAAACCGAGCAGCGTTGCGATAATGGTTGGCTTATCGACCCGCTCTTTAAGCAACGGCACCGACAGTAGCGTCACAAACAACGGTGCAGCAAATATTATAGCGGTGGCTTCAGCCAGTGGCAGGAGGGTCAAGCCCCACATAAAGCAAATCATCGTGCCAGAGAAAATCAACCCACGCAGCAAGTGGACGCCAGGCCGCTTGGTACCCAGAGTGCGTATGCCACCATTGAAATGTGCGATCAGGATGATTAGCGGTAATGACACCAAGGTGCGGAAGAAGATGATCTGTAACGGCGAGTAACTCGCCCCTAGCCACTTGGTGATAGCATCGCCCAACGCAAGGCACAGCACGCCAGCACACATGTAAAGAATGCCTTTCAACGTGGCGGGCATCGCGGCAACTCCTCTCAGCTCATCCCAACACCAAACACCGCCGGCAAAGCCAGCGGTGTGTTCGTTGCAACCCAACAGTGACTACCTAATATAATGCGTTATTTGCGGCGGCCAGCACGACGGGGGAATGTCATAGATTACAGGCTGGCCTGCACGACCATGCAGTCCATACCGCTCGACTGAAGACGCCGACACGCATTACGCGCCTGGCCTTCACCCATATCCATCAAACGTGCACGATAAACACTGGCACCAGCCACTTGGGGCAGGGCCACCTGCTCTTCACCAACTTTCGCGGCCCGGGCTGCTCTTACTGCTAGGGCACGAGCACTATCGAGACTACTGAAGGCACCGACCTGAATGCCCCACTCACCACCGGCTGACGTAGCAGGAGACACCGTATTGACCGGCGCAGAGGCTTGAGCAACAACAGGAGTCGCTCTTACTGGCGCCTGACGCGCTGCAGGTGATGCCTCAACAACCAGCGGCTCATCTGCACGAGCAGTGGCGGCAGAACCTGCTGGCGTGTCACTCCACGCTACCAGTTCCTGACTATCAGCACTTGCATAACTGCGACTAGCAACGGCAGGTGTGAGTTCATTACTCACCCGCTGGCGCGACGGCTCAGTACGCTGATATGACCGCTGCGCTGCACTCGCTGTTGGCGCAGCCGTATTCACCGCTAGCATCTGACGCACAGGCTGCCTTGGTTCAACACCAGGTATCAACAACTGTTCATCAGAAATAGCGGTGTTGGCCATCCAGCCATTGCCATCACTAAGCGAAGCGCGCAGAAAACCACGATCTAGCAGATTAGCCATGTGCTTATCGCGCGACTTAGAACTATACCCCCCCATGACAACAGACAGCATACGACGGCCATCACGCTCAGCCGAGGTTGCTACGTTAAAGCCTGATGCACGGATAAACCCCGTTTTCAGGCCATCCGCGCCGGGATAGCTGGCTAACAGGCGATTGTGGCCACGCACTGTTTTTCCGCGCCAAGTGAAACTCTGCAGCGAGAAATAATGATAATACTGGGGGAAATCCAGCATCAAACGACGTGACAGCATCGCCATGTCTCTCGCCGTTGTTACCTGGCGACTGTCCGGCAAGCCAGAGGCATTACGGAAAGTTGTATTATGCATACCCAGATCACGCGCCTTAGCTGTCATCAGCTGTGCAAACTCACTTTCCGTACCACCTAGCGACTCAGCAACAACCGCTGCAACATCATTGGCAGAGCGCACAACCAGCGCCTGAATAGCGGTCTCAACCGGTAACGTTGAACCGGCTTTCAGCCACAGTTTAGTGGCCGGCTTAGCCGCTGCAGTGGCTGACACCCTTAGCGGGCTGTTAAGCGTTAAGCGCTGGTTATCCAGCTCTTCAAACAGCATATACAGCGTCATCATTTTGGTCAGTGATGCGGGATAACGCCTTGCATCAGCATTTTCGGCATACAAAACTTCGTGCGTGTCAGCATCAATCACAATGCCGGCATAGCGCGGATTACCTTCAGCCACCGCCTTACCAGCCAGCAGCAATCCAAGCGCCAAAACAAGAGTGACGACTAACGAGTACCGCCGGTAGGGTGTAGGCAGCATAATATTCCCCTGAAGTTAGTAATTCACGACGACCAATGACGTAGTATGACGTAAGATTTCCCACTGTACATGCATCAAATCACAGTTCACGCAGAAAATAGACAAAAGTAAAAGTAAAGTGACGCATTTTAGCGACTAACTATTAACCTAACTCCACAATATAACATTTGTCCGCGGCTTTATAGGGCAGAGTTTCACTAACAGCCCCATGGCGACGATTCTTAACAACGACGTTTAGTCACTATTCTTAACGACTCACGCCATGCCCGACCACCGGCTAACACCTAACCACACCAGCCGCAGCGCCAACAGCGTCAGCGCCCACTTGAACAGGTTGTCAAAGTGATGCTCAGAGAGTCGATGCAATAACTTAAGTCCTAGCCAAGTGCCCACTAGTCCCGCTACGACCATCGCTACCATCAGTCCCAGCCATTCACGAAACACAAAGCCGGCCATGCCGAATACAAATATTTTGGTCAAATGTTGTAACGACATACAGGCCGAAAAAGTTGCTACCTTAGCCAACCGGCCCTCCTGACGCTGTTTCACAAAGGCCGCCACCATCGGGCCGCTTGCACCCACCAAACTAGACAGCAACGTGGTAACGGCACCCGCGACAACAATCCCAGCACCATGTAGCGCGCGCTTCGGCACGCCGGGGCCCCAGCAGGTAAACAGCACAAAAGCCGCAATACATAGCTCCAGTACGCCTGCAGGCAAGCGAATCACCAGCCACGCAGCAGCCAAGGCGCCAAGAATCACCCCAGGAACAAAAAACAGTAGTGTGTTTCGGTCCACGTGCCGCCAGGTCATCGTGGTGCGGCCAACGTTTGACCCCAACTGCACCATGCCATGCACGGGAATCAGCGCTGCCGCCGGCATCACTTGGGCCAGCGCCATAATCATCAAAACTCCGCCGCCAACACCAAAAGCCGCCGTAAACGCTGAGGTTACTACCGAAAGCAGAATCAGCAGCCCACCTAAAGAAGGCGACAATGGTGACAACGCATCGAGTAACGGCATATAGAGTCCTGTCAAAGATCATGGCGATTGAGGCATCGCATCATACCGGAAACACATCGGGGCTGGTCATTGACCAGCCCCGATATTACCTGCATTACCTGCAATCAAATACGAGCTTACGTATCAAGCCCTCAGCGCGCGCAGCACGGCCTGGCGCGAAAGGCGCTCACGCTCGGCATAAAGCGCCAGCTCATCTGTCACCGCCGCGCCTAGCGCCGCTTCAAAGGCATCGCGATTGGCATTGCCGGCGTAGGCCTCGCCCTGCTCGCCTCCCAGGTTAGACTGGAAGATACCTGCCGCACTAACGGGCAGGAAGTCTTCATAGGTAATCGGCAGCGCCTCGACCAGCCCTTGCGTGATGAGCGCCTCCATATCAGACGCGCCTGCCGCAGCACTAGCCTCTTTGCCTGCTTCGGTCAGGCGATACTCGAAGAACGCTAGGCCTCGGCGGCGCAGCTCATCGTCACTATCAGGAAAATCAGCAAATACCTCAGCCAGCACGTGCTGGTGCTGCTCGTTGCTCAGGCCTACCGTGCGCTGGCGCGACTCGCCAAGCAACTGGTCATACAGCGTGCGTCCTTCGGCCGTCAACGCGACTCCGCGCTGCTCAATCTCGCCAAAGCGTGCGCTATGCGTGCCTTGACGATCGCCGGTAAAGCGGATGGCTTCCTCCAACGCCTTAAAGCTGGTCTGACGCAATAAAATCGGGCAGTTGCGGCGCGGCGGCCCTTCGATAACCTCTTTCGCATTCATGCCCATGGCGGGCATGCGCCGCTGAGCTTCATCAATATCGAGGGTGCGCGGTGTCAGGTGATTGATATGCGGGCCGCGAAAACACACCACATCCGCAATCAGGCGATGTTCCGCCTGTAGCGCTGCGTGGGTTTCCATATCAACCGTGGCATCTTGGTGCCAACGAAATGTCTCCAGCGCCTCTGCCACAAAACGCTCAGCCTGTGCCTCGTCAAGCCCACCTTGCTCCTCAGCCACGGCGGTCAATTCACGCGCTTGAGCAGTGAAAATATCGCGCTGAGACAAAATTTCAGCGGCCTTGTCACGCAGCGCCTCGCTTTCAATCAACTCTAGGCGCAGCAACGACGTAAAGATACGGAAAGGGTTGCGCGCCAGCGCCGCATCTTCTTTCGGGCGAAACGCGGTGGAGTGAACCGGCACGCCAGCCTCTGACAGGTCGTAATACCCTACGGGGAACATGCCCATCACCGCGAATAAACGGCGCAACATCGCAAGCTCGTCGGCAGTACCGACGCGAATGGCCCCGTGCCGCTCAACACCAAGCCGCGCTAATTCATTATGGGACTCCAACCGCTCAGCCAATGCGGGGTCACGCTCCAATGTTTCGCGATTGACCTGCTCAACCAGCGCCAATAGTGTTTCGTACTGTGGCACTTCAGCCTGATACATGGCCGACATGGCCCGAGAAAAACGATCGCGAATCTCGTCACTGCTGACGAAGGCCGAGGTATTCATGACTCATGGCTCCTAAAAATTTTTATCATTAAGGGTTCAGCGTATCCAGCGCTCGCTCAATTCGCGCCAGACCTTCTTTCATGACATCTGGCTCAGTGGTTAACGGCGGTAGTAGCCGAAGTACGTTACGGCGACGCCCACTGGGCATCAGCAAAACGCCCTGCTCCCGCCCTGCAACCAGCAGCGCCGCCAAGTGCTCTGCACCCGTAGCGTTAGCGGTATCGTTAAACACGATGCCACGCATGGCACCAACACCATTCAAACCCGCCAGCATGGGGTAGCGCTCCGAGTCGCACCACCTCTGGTATGCCTCTAGAATTAGCGCTTCCTGAGCCTCACCCCAGCGCTTCACGTTTTGCTCACTCATTAACGACATCACCGCTAGAGCGGACGCACAGGCCACCGCATTGCCTGAATACGTGCCACCTAAGCCACCTTTAGGCAACGCATTCATCACCGTCGACTTGCCCACCACGGCAGCCAGCGGCAGTCCGGCTGCCATGCTTTTGCCCATGAGTAGCACGTCTGGCTCAACCCCAAGGTGTGAAAAAGCAAAGCGCTCACCGGTTCGGCCAAAGCCTGATTGAATTTCATCGAAAATCAACACAATGCCGTGGTTATCGCATAGCGCTCGTAAGCGAGCAGCGAAATCAGCACACAGCAGGCGAAAACCACCCTCTCCCTGAACCGGCTCCACAATAATGGCCGCCACCTCATCGGCGGGAACCTCAACCTCGAACAGTCGCTCAATCGCGGCCATGGCCTGATCAGCATCGGTCTCACTGTCACGGCTGGGGAACGGCACGTGATACACGGGGCCAGGCAAGGTTCCTAGGCAGTTTTTGTAAGGCTTAACCTTGCCGTTCAGATTCAGTGCCGCCAACGTGCGACCATGGAAGCCATCATCGAACGCGATCACAGCCTGACGCCCCGTCGCGGCACGTGCCACTTTGAGCGCATTCTCGGTGGCTTCGGCACCACTGTTAGTCAACATGCAGGATAGGGGATAAGACACCGGAACAAACGCATCCAGCGCGCTGACAACATTCAAGTAGCCTCGATGCGGCAACGCATTAAAAGCAGAATGCATTAACGTTTCGACTTGCCCTTTAACAGCATCAACAACGGCGGGATGACAATGCCCAGCGTTAAGCACTCCAATCCCAGCAACAAAGTCTATATAGTGCTTGCCTTGCTCGTCCCAGACATCGGCATTACGGCCACGCTCGATACAGATGGGATGAACGATGCCAAGCGAGTCACTGACGTGCAGAAGTTCCATGTCACGATCCTGTTGATGGGCCATGTAAGTAATTGGTGGGCTACGCTTACGGGTAAAAGCAAGAGATAAAACAGCTCCTTTTATAAAAACAGACCCGAACCGCCTTGTTCAAACGAAAAAAAAGCCGCTATGCATTCCGAAAATTCGTGACTCTCACTGTCGCCCAGCCGCATAACAGTGAGGACGCCGCGAAAAGCATGAAATAATTTCATGGTATGATTCCAAACATTCTTTTGTGTCTGCGTCGGCATAGAACAACAATGCGCCAGATAAAACTGCACGAGCCCGCAATAGGCGCTGCGTTGAATGAGCCGACTGCCGCAAACGGCTTATATCCGTAAATTGCTGATTGAATGGCTTTCAGCCACATAACGCTAAACCACAATAGGAAGAATCCCATGACTCGTCTGCTTACCTCTGCCGCAATTGCCCTTGCTGCTGGCACACTTCTCAGCGGCTGTGGCGACGCTAGCACCAGCAAGCCCAACGTGGCTATCGGCCCACCTGCTAGCACGACACAGCAGGTTTCTCAGCTGATCCTCAGCGCTCACGGTGTAACAGAAGAAGACTACAGCGCTTACCAAGAAGGTTTTGGCGCGGCTCTTGATGGCGTGCAGGATGGCAACATCGACATCTCTATCGGTATCCTTGGTCTCCCATCAGGCAGCATCGAGAACCTTCAGGCTGCCGCAGGTGACGTGGTTATGCTCAACCTGACCGATGCCGCAATAGATAATATCGAAGCCAACAGCGACTATCGGCGCTTTGTCATCTCCAAGGATAACTATGAGTTCCTTGATGACGATGTGACTACGGTAACGGCCTACGCCGTCCTGGTGGGCAATACACACACTATCGACGACGAAATGGGCTATGAGCTGGCCCGCCTGATGCACGAAAAAGCCGATGAAAACACACACGCCCAATCAGCATTCATGACACTGGAAAATGCGTTGAATGGCGCCGACGGCATTCCGGTTCACCCCGGTGCCAAACGCTATTATGAAGAGCAAGGCCTGACGGTCGACGGCCCAGTCGCCGAAATCAACATCACCGAAGATAAAAATGAATACATTCTTGGCACCGGCAGCCAAGGCGGCACTTACTACCCGCTGGGTGGCGAGATGGCGACAATCTGGAACAACTACCTGAACGATGCCAACTTCACCAACATTGAAACTGGGGCGTCAATCGAAAACCTGGTCAGCATCCGTGACGACCGTATGGACCTGGGCATGACGGTACATGCGCCAGCGAAAGACGCGATTGAAGGTAGCGGTGAGTTTGACAGTGGTGCTATCGAAAACGTCGCGTTTATTGGCCACATTTACCCCGAGGTCATCCAGATTGTCACCCGCAAGAAAACCGGCATTACCAGTCTTGAAGACCTTGCCAAGTAAGCAGTTCAAGATAAGTCATTCTGGCGTAGTGGTAGCTTGTGTTACCACTACGCTTTCAACGAGAGACCAACACTGTGGATAAAAAAAAAGTCCTGCTGACTCAGAGGCACTGCTAAAAAAATACGACCGCGAAGCCAATGTCAGATCAGACATGGGCCGCTGGGTCTGGGCTGTCTCACTGCTTGGCATAGCCCTGTCGTCTTTCCATTTGTATACCGGCTACTTTGGTACTCTGCCTTCGCAGAAGCAGGGCGCGGTACATTTGGGCCTCGCGCTAGGCATGATCTTCTTGCTGTTTCCCGCATCTCGCAGCCAGCGTAATCGCAATCATGTGCCATGGTATGACGTGGTACTGGCTTTCGCGGCAACCTTCGGTGCGTATTATAAGATCCTGTTTTATGACGAAGTGCTTCGCGCACGAATTACTGGCTATACCGCTTTTGACCTGATTGTTGCTGGGCTAGGCGTTCTTTTTGTGCTGGAGGCGACTCGGCGCACCGTCGGCTTACCCATCGTGGTGGTTGCCTCACTGGCAATTGTCTACGCTCTCCTAGGCAACCATATTCCGACCCAGTTATTATCGCACCCAGGCTTCCCGCTCCAAGATATCGCGCCCTATTTGTGGTTTCGCGAAGGTGGCGTGTTCGGTACGCCACTACAAATCTCTGCCAAGTTCATCTTCTTATTCCTGTTCTTTGGCGTTGTGCTAATTCAAACCGGCGTAGGAAGCTTTTTCAACGATCTGGCCGTCGCTGCAACAGGACGCTTCACTGGCGGTACAGCTAAAGCCGCTGTCATTGCTAGCGCCCTGCAAGGCATGATTTCAGGCAGTTCGGTGGGCAACACCGTCGCGTCTGGCTCATTCACTATTCCGATGATGAAAAAAGCCGGCTTTCGGCCTGAAGTGGCAGGTGCCGCTGAAGCGTCAGCCTCAACCGGCGGCCAGATCATGCCGCCCTTGATGGGCGCAGCCGCCTTTATCATGGTTGAGTATGTCGGGGTTTCCTATCGCGAAATCATGTATGCCGCTTTAATTCCTGCGTTGATGTATTTCTGCGGTATCTTCCTTGGTGTTCACTTTGAAGCAAAGCGTAGCCGCATACTCGGCATTCCCAAAGACCAGCTGCCCAGCAAGCGCAAACTGCTACTTAGCCGAGGGTATATGCTGCTGCCCCTCGTGGTCATTGTGGCCACCGTCAGCGTCGGCTTCACCGCTCAGCGCGCTGCACTCTTAGGCATTGCAACAGCACTTCTTGTCAGCCTGCTACGCAAAGAAACCCGCCCATCGTTACCTGATTTGGTCAGGCTGCTCGACCGTGGCGCACGCGTGGCATTGCCAGTAATCGCCGCCGTAGCAACCGCAGGTATCATTGCTGGTGTCGTCGGCATGACAGGCCTAGGGGCAAAGTTTGCTGCGGGCATCATCAGCCTTGCTGATGGCACGCTAATCCTGGCGCTTATCTTTACCATGCTGGCTTGTATTGTGCTCGGTATGGGGCTGCCAACAACGGCCAACTACGTCGTTACTGCCACCATTGCAGCTCCAGCACTGATTAACGAGTTTGGCCTAGCGCCGATGTCAGTGCACCTGTTTGTGTTCTATTTCGGCATTGTGGCAGACATCACCCCGCCCGTTTGCCTCGCTGCTTATGCCGGAGCCGGTATTGCTGGAGCGAACCCCATGAAAACAGGGGTAACAGCACTCAAGCTTGCCATTGGCGCCTTCATCATTCCCTACGCCCTGATTTATAACCCAGCACTTGTGATGGTCGACCCCACTCCCATCGGACTTACCATCGCCGTCCTGCTCTTGGTGATCGGGTTGATCAGTGTCAGTGCGGCACTCATGGGCCACTTCGTGCGTGACACCCGTCCTTGGGAACGCTTGGTGCTGTTGGCATCAGGCATTGCCATGATTGCTCCCGAGCCACTGACCAGTGCCCTTGGTCTGGGAGCCCTAGCGCTTGTGGCATGGCTACAATCTCGCCGTCCTCAAGACCCTGGGCTCAGTCCAGTCGTCTCAAACAGCTAACCTCCACCCCGCGCCGACTCGGCGCGGGGCCCCCGACCCCACCCGAATGCGTTAGTATAAGGTGCCATTAACCAAGCGGTTTCCTGCCACCTTTTATGAGGCCATACGACGCCATGTCTCAGCCGCCGGATAACCTGATGAAGGCACGCCACTTACCTTCAACAACGACCCTGCAGTGTTTCGAAGCGGCGGCACGCCACTTAAGCTTTACCCGTGCAGCCGAAGAGCTGCACATGACACAAAGCGCGATCAGTAAACAGGTGGCTCAACTCGAAGACTATCTACAGCACAAGCTGTTTCGGCGCATTCGCCGTACATTGGTGCTAACACCAGAGGGTGCGCTCTATCTTGCCGAGGTACGCAAAATTCTTGCTCACCTCGAAATGTCAGCCAACACCATCATGACCTACAGTGACCGTAGCGAGGTGCTACGAGTGGCGACTCTGCCGACCTTCGGCATTCGCTGGCTTTCCGCGCACCTACCAACGTTCTTCGCCGCCCACCCGCGCATCACGTTAAATATTACTGACCGTGTCCAGACCTTTGACCTAGAACAGCAGGACATCGACGTTGCTTTCTTCCACGGCCATGGTCATTGGCCGAACCTAGAGTGTCACAAGTTATTTGACGAGGAGGTCGTCGCAGTGGGCTCGCCCAGCTACCTTGCCGACCAATCGCTGACGCGTGGTGAAGATTTAGCCCAGTGCCGCCTGCTTCACCTATCAACACGCCCAGACGCCTGGCACCGTTGGTTTGCCAGCCAGCAAATCACCTCCAACAGCAGCTATCACGGCACACGCTTAGAAACCTTTCAGATGTTAATTCACACCGTTATGGCTGGCGGCGGCCTAGCGCTGATACCCAAACTATTGATTGAACACGAGTTGGAGAGCGGCCAGCTGGCACTGGCTTGGCCCCATGCACTACGTCGCCCTGATGCCTACTACCTGGTATACCCAGAAAAACTAGGCGAACTCTCCAGAGTTCAGCATTTCGTCAGCCATATACTGGCCTGCGCCGAAGCCCACCAACCCCAGCGCATACAGCGAAAGCAACACTCGTCATTCAACGCCCTGCATGACCTTTTTGATCAAGGGCAAACACAGTAACAGCATAGCGCCACCCGTTAGGCCGATTGCCGCCATAACCAGAAAGTACGTAGCTTCCGATTCAGCTGTGTAGAAACTACCCAGTTCACCACCTGCAGCAAACCCCAGCGCCATAGAGATAAAGAATAGTGCCAACATCTGAGTTTGAAAGGCTTTAGGTGCCAGCTTGGTCGAAACCGATAACCCTATGGGCGACAAGCACAATTCGGCAAACGTGAAGCCCAGCAATAGAACCACTAACATCACCAGGGGCATAGTTTCTGCCAAGCCGCTCAAAAACGGCACAAACCCTAGAAACGTTAGACCAATCAAAAACATAGCAATAACAAATTTTCCAGCAGACGAGGGCTGGCGCTTACCCAAAGCGGTCCAGAGCCAAGCAAAAATGCCAGAAAAGATAATGATGGTAAGCGCCTGCAACGACACCAACCAACCTACCGGCACAGTAAAGTTGAATAACGTCCGATCTACTCGCTGATCAAAAAACGCTGTAATCACCGTGTAGACTTGGCTATATAGCGCCCAAAAAGCCGCACTGGTAAGAAACAGCGGAATAAAAGCATAAACGCGACGACGCTCTTCTACACTCACCCGCTGCGAACGTAGAATCACCCAAAAATAAACAATAGCCGCCAGCGCGATAATAACTAGCAGTACACTCGCTAAGTTATCTGCCCGAATCCAGTCCACAGCAACAGCCATAGCTACCAAAGCAACAACGACAACACCCGCAGCCGCGTAATATTTAACACTTCCTGCTGACAAGGGTGTTGGCGGAAGCTTCTGCTCATCAGGCAATGCCTTGCGGCCTTGAGTATATTGGAATAGACCCAACGCCATACCTGCAGCGGCAAGACCAAAGCCCAGATGAAAGCCAAAACTTTTCTGCAATAGCCCAGTCATCAGCGGGCCAACAAAGCCGCCAATATTGATGCCTAAGTAAAAAATAGAGAACCCAGCATCTCGACGCGGGCTACCAGGCGCATAGAGCGTACCAACCAATGAAGAGCAGGTCGCCTTCACCCCGCCACTGCCCAGCGCAATGCTTACCAAGCCAAAAGCGACCCCATACACTCCCGGCACAATCGCCAGCGCAATATGGCCAAGCATGACAATCATTCCAGAATAGAACAACGTCCGCTCAGCACCAAACACTCGGTCAGCAAACCAGCCGCCAAGAATTGCCGCCAAATAAACCCCGCTGCCGTAAGCCCCCACAACACCAATGGCGACCGACTGACTGATGCCCAACCCACCGCGCGCTGTCTCGTAATACAGATAAATAAGCAGAATCGCCTGCATTCCGTAGAACGAAAACCGCTCCCAGACCTCCATACCAAACAAAGTAGCAAGGGGCCTAGGGTGGCCAAAGAAAGTTCGCTCACCTTTTGCTTGGTGGCTATTTTGCGTGCCAGTCATTATTACTCCGCGGATAACTGTTTTATTAGCTGTCATGGGCTAGACAGCTATACAACTGATTAAAAGGCCTTCGACAGGAAAAATCACCATACATAGAGAGCCTGCGACGGGTCAAAAACGCGTGAGAAGCAAAAGCACTTCCCAGCAGAAAGCGCCATGCACCGCACTACTCTGCAGACAACATAATATCTCGCAACTGTTGCTCACTGAGCACTTCTATCCGCTGACCTTCAACAGTGATTGCACCACTTTCGCGCAATTTCGATAGCGAGCGTGACAACGTTTCTGGTGTCATAGCTAGCTGAGAAGCTAGCCAACGCTTAGGAATCGTTAAACGAACCACTCGTGGCTCACTGGATTCTGCATCAGTCAGTTCGCGTAAGAGATAACTTACTAGCCTAACCATGGCATCACCCTGGGTCATCAGGGCTAAGTCTTCCAAGCGGTTGGTAAGCTCAACGGCCAGTCGGCTCATGAATATCGCTCGGCACTTGGGGTTACGATCCATCAACTGACGACTTTGCTGTGCACTAATTGCCAGCAACTGGCTTTTGCGTAATGTCTGCGCTGAGTACAAGTACACACTAGGAATAGCCACCATACTAAGGTGCCCCAGCGGCCCGCCGCGCTCAACGCAGCGAATAGTAGCCTGACGCCCCTGATGGGTTTTACGCACTAACCGCATGGCCCCGTTGATGACAATATACAGCCAGTCAGCCGGCGTATCCTGCTCATACAGCCATTCACTGGTCTGCAACGCGTGAATACGAGCACCTCTCAACAGCGCGTCAACATCCGCATCGTCCAAATCGCTTAACCAAGGCACGTTTCGCACCAATCCCTGCAAACGTCCCGAGCGACGCACTAACATACTTGGCGCACTTACCGGCCCATCTCGCGCTGGAATCGTCTCCAACGACACCCCCTTCATCTTCCGTTTTTTAATCGTCAATACAGGCATCGGCTATCAACAGCAGAACGATGGGCTGACCCAACCAACACTGACCCAGACTAACAGGCTTCCTCATCGTTAGGCGGGGCTAACTATTGACACAAGTCATCCTTTTTGGACTTTACAAGTAAGCCAAGAAGCGCTTTTTCTTTATTCTAGAAATAATGTTCCACGTAGCCGATTTTCCCTAGTAATTAACGGGACTAATTAACTGGACTATCAGCCGCCTTTGCCATCAATACGGGGCGACATCAGCGGCACCGTGTAGTGAAACAGGAAGACCCCGTAAGCCAAACACCACAGTAGAATGCTCAGTGTGTAGGTCCAGTAGGTGATCTGTGGGAAGAAGACCAGCAGCGGCGAGCGAATCAATGCCGCCAGTAGCATCATGCTCAGTGCCACACCAATGCCCGGCAAGGTGCGAACAGGCCGTCCAGTATGGCCCTGTGACACTCGCGACATCATCGCCAACATCATGGTGCCCATGGCTCCAATGGTTAGCGCATGCACAGCAAGCTCCGTACGAAACATCCCCAGCAGCGA
Source organism: Halomonas halocynthiae DSM 14573 (assembly GCF_000425725.1). GTDB lineage: Bacteria > Pseudomonadota > Gammaproteobacteria > Pseudomonadales > Halomonadaceae > Halomonas > Halomonas halocynthiae. The sequence continues at coordinate 14,162 of NZ_AUDZ01000017.1, read as the reverse complement.
CAACGCCCACATAGCAAGCCCCAGAGGAATGAACGCGTAGCTGCCATGCAGCCCCCACAGTAGTGGTTCGCTGCCGCTATGCAGCCCGCCCCACCGGGAAAGGGAAACCGCATTAGCCAGCGCAGCAATAATCAGCAATATCACCTGCGCACTATTAGGCAGCGGAATGCCTAGCACGATCAGTGCTTGGGCCAACACCACCGCAAAGGTACTGCCACGGGTCAGCCTGGCCAGAGCAGGCCAGGGAGCCGCACGTAGCCGCCCTAGTCGATTGGCCGTAAACATCTCAATCACCCGTCCGCCGACCACCACCATCAACAGCGTAATCAGCAGTACCGCCAGGTAAGCCGAGCGGCGAACCAGCAACGGATCACCATCAATTAGACCAGCGTGCATAACAACGTTGGCAGCGATCAGAAGCCCGAGTACCGGCAAAAAAATCAGGTTTTGCCAACGCTTGGCAGTAATCACCAGCCGCGCCATAATCAGCGCCACGACGGGCAGAAACAACAGGTCCACCCCCGCCACCAGCCACGATGCAGCGCTTGACGGAAACGCCATTAACACGCGCCCTGCCAGCCATAGCGCCACCAGCCCTAACAGCGGGCCACCTTTCAGGCTCGGCAGGCCAGTCCAGTTTTGCACCGCTGTCAGTAGAAATCCGCTTGCTACGGCGGCAGCAAAACCAAACAACATTTCATGCTGATGCCAGAACACCAAGCCACCTTGTGGCCGCAACACGATGGTGCCGTGCCAAAAACCCAGCCACACCAGCAGCGATACGATACCAAACAGGGAAGCGAGCAGAAAAAATGGCCGGAACGCTAACCGCATAACGGCTAGCTGAGCGAGCGGGGATGAGGTAACAGAAGAAGCCGGCATGGCACGCCCCCTGAAAGTCGCACTGAAAAACGTACCTGGAAAGAAACAGCAGAAAACACCCGAGTCAAATACGTGGTTATGGCTATTGTGCGGTATTTATCCTGCCGACCCAATAAGAGGCATAAAAAATACCTCTTTAAAGGGAGGCTCCCTTGGTAGCTATTCACTTTTTTCTACCAACCCCTCAATCAGCTTAGCTATCCCGTTGGCGAGTGCGCCTGAACCCAAATCAGAGTGAGCGGCATGGAGTCACCCATGCCACGTTACACCAAAGCACGCAAAACGATGCTATTCAAAAAGCGATTACCGTAAAAAAACGCTACAGAAGTCATCGTCGAGAGTCACCGTATCACGCCCAATGAAAAAGCAAACTAACCCACAATGATCACGGCACAGGATGCTACATGCATCACTCGATACGAGACGCTACCCACGACCAGGCTTTTGATGTTGCTGTTGCCGCGGCTTCCCATGACAACCGCATCAACACCCAAACGCCGAGACTCATCAAGAATGACCTGAGCCGGCTTGCCGGAAAACACAATCGGCTGTACCTGCTTGTTAGTTAAACCAACCCGCTCGCAGGCCTGTTCAATGACTGCACGCCCTTCTTTCTGCACTATTTCATCGGCATTGGTCGCAAGCAAACCAGCCGCTCTACCCATCGCATCATCAGCAAGCGGCGGGTCTTGAATATTGAGTGCGTAAAGGCTACCAGACTCAGGATCCACCAAATTGGCGGCCACTCGAAGTGCCTCACAAGACTGGTCTGACCCGTCGATAGGTACCAAAATAGATTGATACATATTTGTCTCCATGATTGCTCGGGTTACTGTCGTTAATACTTATTAACCAACCTACCATAGCTAAACACGGCCTGCCTGATTTGGATTACAAAGCACTCACGTAACCTTCAAGAGCAGCTTTCCACCCATTCCTGCATCACATCATTCATCATCGGGTTCGGCGCTTGCAGAAACGCGATCACAAAGCGGTCTTCAAACTCAGTGACACCTATCGAACGCGGCCGCGGTGCCATAGCCAATGCATTGGGCAGCTTCAGGCCAAAACAAAATACCAAGTGCTTGGCGGCAAGAATATCCGCTGCCACTTCCCCCTCGGGGAGCGATTTGGTATGCGCGTAGTGATCAAACTCGGCAATCACACAGGCGCGAGGATCAGCCTCCACTTTATTGCGAAAATAGCGAATAACGTCATCAACCGACACAAAGCGAGTCTCAGCTTTAAGCAGGTCAGCATGATGTGTTGGGTACTTATCCATAAAATGGGTGTACTGCATGAAAATCGCTCCTTGGGATAAATGTTACAAATGGAATCAAGCCTCGTTAGGTCCGAATAAGCGTTCGCTGAATTTCACATACCACGCCGCAGACTGCACCTGAATGATGTAAGCCACCGCAATGAATAACGCAGCATCGGTTCCCGCCTCGCCAAAAGCGTTCATAGCAAGTGCCAACGCAATCGACAGATTTCGCATTACCGTGCCATAGACCAGCGCAATAGCATCGCCGCGAGACAACAGCCGCTTAGCCACAAAAGTGCTGAAGACATAATTGAAAAAATAAAGCACCAACAGCGGTACTAGAATATCCAGCAGCATGGCAGGCTGAGACACTAAAACTGCGCCCTTGATGGCAATAGCAACAAACACAATGCCTAGCACACCAAGAGTCGATAATGGCGGGAACTTGGGTGCCCATTGTTTCTGGTAACCCTGTTGTCCATAACGACGAATCAAATAACGTTGGGTCAGTTGACCAGCCAGCATCGGCACAAACACGACCAAACCGATTTGTAGAAATACCGCACTTAGATTAACCGGCACGCTTTCGCCCATTAACCACTGCACATAAAACGGTGTAGCCAACGAGCCAAGAATCAAACCAAGTACCGTCATCTTGACCGCTGCAGCAAGATTGCCCTTGGCAAAACCTGTCTAAGCAATCGTCATACCGCTGGTTGGTAGTAGCGACGCCAACAGCAGGCCCAGCGCAAAATAGGGTTGATCAGGAAACCACAGTCGCCCCAGTGCCAACGCTACAAGCGGAATGATGCCAAAGTTAATCACCTGCGCCAGCAGCTGTGCTTTGACATCGCTACCTTCAAACAGCTTGCGCAACTTAAGGTTCACCATCATTGGATAAACCATTAGCAAGGTCAGCGGCACAATCAGCAGCTGCAACCAGTCCGTCGAACCAACCAGCCCGTACCCCAGCAACATCGCTACCGGAATAGCCAGGGTCAAGTTGCGAGTTATGCGAGAAAGCAGACTCATCATTAATAATGCTCTATTATCAAAATGTTACTAGAAGATACCGTAACAGCGTTTTGCAACCATGAACCAACGCGGCAAAGGGTGTTAGCACGGAGCAGAAATTCAGCATACAGTTTGTGGTAAAATATAATGTTTTTTATGATATAACAAAAACAGGAGAAATATTATGCGACATGAGCGCACACTGGATATCGAACGCCTTCACGAGAACGCTGATACGGCAGAGCGACTACTCAAGACACTAGCCAACCAAGACCGCCTGCTACTGCTATGCCAACTGTCGCAGGGCGAACATAATGTTGGCGAGCTACAAGATGCGCTGGATATTCAACAACCCACTTTGTCGCAACAACTAGCGGTATTGCGCCGTGAAGAACTCGTAGCAACGCGCCGAGACGGCAAACAGATTTACTACCGCATCAGCAGTGAACAGGCACTAGCCGTCATCCATGTGCTTTACGAGCAGTTTTGCGTTTAAACGCTGGCTACCACACAAGCGCGTCTCAAAAAAACAGAGGCAACCCGACGCGGCAAACTGCTGCCTCGCGACCCGGTTGCACTGGTCGACACCACCATCTGAGACGGCTATTGGCACGGAAGGCCCAGGATGAATAACAGCCACAAGGTAGCGAGCTGAGTGAAAACACTCACGCTTGAGTCAACAGCAACTCAAGCGCCAGCACCTACCATTTCCCCTTGTCGTCGAAAAGCACTGGCGATGGCTGATTAAAACGCCGGCCATCTCAAAGGCCGCCCCAGCCACGCAGCACCGCGCACACCGCTAGAGTCTCCGTGCTCCGCTCTGACGACGGGGGTTTGGCACTCTCCACCGAACACGTACTGTGGCAGTTTTTCCGGTAGCCCCTCATAGAGCTGTTTCACATTACTCATGCCGCCGCCCAGCACAATCACGTCTGGGTCTAGCACGTTAATAACAGCAGCCAGGCCGCGAGCCAGATGTTCCAGATAATGGGCCATGACCTCGGCTGCATCGGGATCACCGTTGCGCGCGTTGCTGGCAATATCAAGCGCGGGTAGCTGCTGGCCAGTCAAACGTTGATAGGTCAATGAAAGCCCGGTGCCTGAGAGGAAGGTTTCGTTGCAGCCATGGCGACCGCAGAAGCACGGGCGTGCGGCTAGCTCCGACTGTGACGTCCAAGCCAGAGGGTTATGCCCCCACTCTCCCGCCACACCATTAGGGCCGCTAAGAACCCGATCATTCACACTGATACCGGCCCCGCAGCCGGTGCCCAAAATCACCGCAAATACCATGCCATAATCTTTGCCAGCGCCGTCTGTCGCCTCAGAAAGTGCAAGGCAGTTGGCATCGTTGGTCAGGGTGACTGACCTTTGCAGCAAGCGGCACAGGTCATCCTGCATGGGCTGGCCGTTCAGCCAGGTGGAATTACCATTTTTCACCCTTCCGGTAATGCCAGACACGCTACCTGGGATGCCAACCCCCACCGGCAACCCTGTCACGCCAACCTGCGCCTCGGTTTCCCGCACCAATAAACCAATAGTTTCAAGAGTGGCACGGTAGTCGCCCGCAGGCGTAATAACACGCTTTCTAAAGTGCTCCTTGCTATGCCGATCGAGCAGGATAACTTCCGTTTTAGTGCCACCAAGATCAATACCGATCAGCCAATCACTGTGCATGACGCACGTCTCCTTGTGCCTTTGGTGAAAGGCAGAACGCCGCATTTTGCTCAACACCCTGCTGCTTTTATCCGCACTTGGACCAACCGCAACCGGCGTAGCAGGTGGGGCAGCCGTCCATCATGATCAGCTCGCCGTTACACTCGGGGCAGTGCCCCACCACAACGGGGCCGCCATTGCTGGCTTGCGCCTCCTGTTCAGCACGTTGGATTTCTTCATCGCTGGGCGGCTGCCAAGCGTTGCCACTAGCCAGCCGCTGCGAGTAGCGAACCACCAGATCCTCTACCGGCACTTGCAAGCCGTCCTCATCAAGGAAACCGCGGCGATATAGAATCTGTTGAATCGACCAGGCAATGGCAGCCACTTCGGAGTCGTGAAAAACCGGCTTGCCATAGCGATTCCAGCCGCAGCGCACCAATCCCTTATCCCAGGCTACCTTGCGCAGGTCGGCCACTGCCTGAGTGACGTAGCCGCCGCGTGCAGCCAGCGACAGGCTGCGCATGGTGGCAGTAATCCACTGATGCTCACTGGACAACTGCCCCGACGGGAAGAAAAACTCCACTGGGCGCTCAATGACGACGCGTTGGCCGTTAATAACGCCCTCCACAGGCATGAATGACACCAGCAGATAAACTTTCTTGCGGCCCTCAGCCCCGACGTAGGAAATTTTTTCCGATACCGCCTCCAGCGTGCCTTCAGGGCGCGAAGGAATACGCACGGTCAGCGGACTATCGTCAGCCAATGGTGCAGGTGCAGGCACGTCTTCCGGCTTTTTGACACTATATGCAACAATCTTTGACGTGATCTCGACGGCCATCAGAGGGCTCCTTCAGAAGGTTGTGCTGTGGCGCTCACGCAACGGCCAGTCACGGCCGCCTCGGCGAGCGCAGTAGATCGTGACTTACCACTTGCCATAAGTGCCTTCCTTCAACGCATCGTACAAATTAGCTGCATTATGCTCTTCGCCATCATAGATCACCGTCTCATCACCACTCAGCTCAACACGCTCGCCATTCTCCAGGTCAAACACATAGGTAGTGCTCTTGAGATCATCTTCGCGCACTAGTACACCTTGGAAGGCCTCGGGATTGAAGCGGAAGGTGGTGCAGCCCTTAAGCTTGCTGGCGTAGGCGTCTAAATAGAGCCCCTTGAACTCATCAAACGGAAACTCAGTCGGCACATTAACGGTTTTAGAAATGGCCGAGTCAACCCAAGCCTGAGCAGCGGCTTGAACAGCCACGTGCTGTTTAGGCGAGACCGAGTCGGCCGTAATAAAGTAGGCGGGCAGGTCGCTCTCTACGGCATCAGCGGCAATGAAATGACGATAGGCGGCCAGCTCAAAAGAGACGACTTCGACCTGCTCCTTGGTCTTTTTACCCGACTGGATCACGTTGCGGTAATAGCGGTGCGAGAACGATGGCTCAATGCCATTAGAGGCATTATTACCCAACGACAGACTGATGGTGCCGGTCGGTGCAATTGAGCTGTGGTGAGTAAAGCGTGCCCCTTCTTCCGCCAGCGCAGCTACCAGCTCCGGCTCAACGTCGGCAATTTTCTGCATGTAGCGGCTGTAACGTGCGAGCAGAATGCGACCCGGCAGTTTGTCACCCACCTCATAACCATCGGCGGCCAGCTCTGGGCGAATGCGCAGCATCTTTGGCGTCAACTCGTATTCTTTTTTCAACGCCGGAGCCATACCTTTTTCACGTGCCAGCTCAAGCCCTTGCTTCCAGCCTTCGATGGCGAGATTACGGCTGATCTCTTCGGTAAAGGCCAGCGATTCGGCCGAGCCGTAAGGAATCTTAAGCATGGTCAGCGTTGACCCCAGACCCAGAAAGCCCATGCCGTGACGGCGCTTGGCTTCGATCTCGCGGCGCTGGCCTTCCAGCGGCAGGCCGCTGATTTCTACTACGTTATCGAGCATTCGCGTAAAGATGGCAACCACCTCGCGGTAACGCGCCCAATCAAAGCTCGGGCTATCGCCGAAGGGGTCGATAACAAAGCGGGTCAGATTGACAGAACCCAACAAGCACGCCCCCTCTGGCGGAAGAGGCTGCTCACCGCACGGGTTGGTTGCGCGGATTTCCTCGCAGAACCAGTTATTGTTCATGCGATTGACTTCATCGATAAGGATGAAGCCTGGCTCGGCGAAGTCGTAGGTCGAGCGCATGATAGTGTCCCACAGCTCGCGCGCCTTGATCACATCAACAATACGGCAAGCTACACGCCCTTCAGCATCAACGGTGTAGTCGTCTTCAATTATCGGCCAGTCGCGGTAAATCAGCTCATTTTCGCTAACATCACCCTTCTCGCCGCCATGCAGTGGGAAGGCCAACGGCCAATCCGCATTATTCTTGACCGCTTCGATAAACTCATCGGTAATCAGCAGCGAAAGGTTGAACTGGCGCAGACGACCCGCTTCACGTTTAGCTTCGATAAACTCGCGCACATCTGGGTGGCCGACATCGAAAGTGCCCATCTGAGCACCACGACGGCCGCCGGCAGAGGCTACGGTGAAGCACATCTTGTCGTAGATATCCATGAACGCCAGCGGACCGTTAGTCCCCGCACCCGCACCAAACACAAAGGCACCTTTATGGCGCAACGTAGAGAAGTCGTAGCCAATACCGCAACCCGCCTTAAGCGTCATACCAGCATCAACAACACTGCTCAGAATATCGCGCATGGAATCACGGATGGTGCTGGAAACCGTGCAATTAATCAGACTAACCGCCGGTTTAAAATCCTCGGCGCCAGCATTGGACATAATGCGTCCAGCGGGAATCGCGCCGTTTTCCAGCGCCCAACGAAACTTCGGTAGCCAAACCTTGGCGTTATCGCCTTCCACTGCGGCCAGAGCCCTGGCGACGCGCTCCCAAGTGGCGCTAACATCTTTGTCCACCGCAGCACCATGGCGATCCTTGAGACGGTATTTAGCATCCCAGATATCACGCGAGGGCTCTTGCATTGGCACCTCGTTGGACAACGTTACTGCGTTGGTGGACGTACTCATGCGGATTAGCTCCGTAAAAATCAGTTAACAAGCAATCAGGCGCTATGCGCCAGCTTTTTCAAGCGAATCAGTAGCTCAGCAAACGGCGCGCCTTCTTCACGGCCATCGAAAAGTTTTTGGTCAGCAGACCAATCTTGGTGCCGGTATCGGTGTCGCCTTCACTCGACAAGCGGCGCTGAAACAACAGACCCTCAGGCTCTTTTCGTCGCGTCACCACACAAAACGTTCAACAAATCTACCCATATTCGCCAGGCACCCGCGCGATACACTAACGCCTATCAAGCACTTATCCTTACGTTTGTTTTTTCGCCTACCAAGATAGTTAAAGCACAATATATAGGCGAAAGAATAAAAACAAGCACTACATAGGGTAATATTTTGTAAAAAACAGCGTTATTCATTTGACAATTTAACACCCCAGCAACGGCGGCGATCGCACGGTTTGGAATACGGCTGTGGGAAACACCAAGCTGTCTTGCGTGGTGTTAGCCAAAGTGCGTATACCCCATGCGGTTGATGCATAGCACAGCTTGGCCGTATAGTGACGGCCCCACTTATTTCGCCGAGATTGCACACATGGACTACATTCACGACACCCTCTCTGGTCTGCGCGCCACCAGCCCAGCACAAAGTGAGTTCTACCAGGCTGCTGAGGAAGTTCTGGAATGCCTACGTCCATTACTTCAGAGTAACCCCCGCTATCATGAACACAGCATCATCGAACGGATGGTTGAGCCGGAACGACAAATCATGTTTCGCGTTTGCTGGGTCGATGATCACGGGCGCGTTCAAATCAATAAAGGTTATCGTGTTCAGTTCAACTCGGCCTTAGGTCCATACAAGGGTGGCCTGCGCTTTCACCCCAGCGTGAATGCCAGCATCATCAAATTTTTGGGCTTCGAGCAAATCTTCAAGAATGCACTAACTGGGCTACCCATCGGCGGCGGCAAAGGCGGTTCCAACTTTGACCCCAAGGGCAAGTCTGACGGCGAAATCATGCGCTTTTGCCAAGCTTTCATGACCGAGCTGTATCGCCATATCGGCCCAACCCGCGACGTGCCAGCCGGCGACATTGGTGTGGGCGCTCGTGAGATTGGCTACCTGTATGGCCAATACAAGCGCATTACCGCACGTTACGAAGGCATTCTGACTGGCAAGAGCTTAAACTGGGGCGGTTCATTGGGGCGCAAGGAAGCAACCGGCTACGGGGCGGTTTACTTCGCTCAGAATATGTTGGCTGCCCGTAAAGAAGATCTACGTAGCAAAACTTGCTTAGTGTCAGGTGCTGGCAACGTCGCAATCTACACTATCGAAAAGCTCTATCAATTGGGCGCCAAGCCCATCACCTGCAGCGACTCTGGCGGCACGATCCATGACCCCCGCGGCATTAACCTTGAAACCCTTAAGCGTCTCAAGGAAGTGGAGCGCGCGCCGTTGACTAAGTATGCCGAGCAGCATGCTGAATCGACCTATATTCCCAAAGGGGATTACCCAGACGACGGGCATGCCGTATGGCGTGTCAAAGCAGATGCGGCCTTCCCTTGTGCCACACAAAACGAGCTGACGCTATCCGATGCAAAAGCGCTAACCCATAACGGTGTGTATTGCGTGAGCGAAGGGGCCAATATGCCCTCTACCGCAGATGCCGCAAATCACTTCATCGCCTCAAAAATTGCCTATGGCCCAGGCAAGGCAGCGAATGCTGGTGGAGTCGCCACCAGCCAGCTGGAGATGGCTCAGAACAGCAGTATGGAGCAGTGGTCCCTTGAGAAAGTTGATGCTAAGCTCCAGGCGATTATGGCTAATATTCACCAAAGTTGTGCGACCACAGCAGAAGAGTTCAATGAGCCACACAACTTGGTGCTAGGCGCCAATATCGCCGGATTCCGTAAGGTGGCTGATGCCATGATCGAGCAGGGTGTCTGCTGATTCAACCGTCGCTACTAAACCCCAGGCGATGACAATCTCTAACTGGAGAGGTCTATCATGCTGAGAACGCTCTACTCAAAAAGACGCTGCCATGCTGTTATTTGCGGCTTGATGCTGGCTCCCGTTAGCCTGCTGACACTCAATGACGCCGAAGCCTGCACACGCTTTATTTACCAAGGCATTGATAACGAGGTCATGACAGCTCGCTCCATGGATTGGAGAGAAGATGTTGGAACCAATCTATGGGTATTTCCACGCGGCATGGAACGCTCTGGCGAGGCGGGCCCCAACTCTCTCGAGTGGACGTCAAAATATGGCAGCGTAATCAGCTCAGGCTACGACATTTCCACCACTGATGGCATGAACGAAGAAGGCTTGGTTGCCAACATATTATGGCTTGTTGAATCGTCTTACCCTGAATACGATGGCAGCTCACCGGGGCTGACCATCGCTGCTTGGGCACAATACATGCTCGATAATTTCGCCACGGTGGAAGAGGCCGTAGCGGAGCTGGAGAAAGATCCTTTCACTCTGGTAACCGACAACGTTCCAGGGCAAGACAGGCTGGCTACCCTGCACCTCGCGCTTTCAGACGCGTCCGGTGATAGCGCTATCATCGAATATATTGATGGTCAGCGCGTTGTTCACCATAGCAACGACTTCCAGGTAGTCACCAACTCTCCAACCTTTGAACGACAGCTCGCCATCAATGAATACTGGCAACAGATAGATGGCACCGTCATGTTGCCCGGGACTAATCGTGCCTCTGACCGCTTTGCTCGCGCCTCGTTCTATGTCAATGCAGTACCCAGAACAGGCAATACGAGAGAATCCTTAGCCAGTGTATTTAGCGTCATCCGTAATGTGTCGGTACCATTTGGTATCACAACACCCGACCAACCCAATATTTCATCTACTCGCTGGCGCACCGTGTCCGACCAGAAAAACAAGCGCTATTTCTTTGAGTCAGCGCTGACACCGAACGTCTTCTGGGTAGACATGGAGCAACTGGACTTCTCTGAGGAAAATGGCAAGGTCTTAAAACTTGACCTTGGGCCCCATCAGAGAAACATCTACTCAGGCATGGTGAATAGTGAGTTTGAGGAGTCCAAGCCGTTCAAGTTTTTAGGTATCTGAATACTGGGTATCTAAAGCAAGGCTGTCTAAACCAGGCACTATTTAACAGGAGGCCCGCCACAAGGCGGGCTTTTTTATAATTTTTTATATAAACACGTCTCAAACAGTACGGGAATATCGCCCAGCACTACGCGTTAAGTACGCATCAAAAACCATTGCTGCATTACGCATCATCAATCGCCCTGCTGGCAACACCTCAACCGCTGTGTCGCTGATATTAACCAGCCCGTCATCCGCCATTTCCTGCAGTTCTTGCAGCGCATCAGCGAAGGTTGTTTTGAAGTCGATGCCATGAGCCGCTTCAATGACTGCGAAATCCACACTGCCGTGACACATCAACGTATTGATTACGTCACGGCGCAGCATATCATCGGCGTGCAGGCGATAGCCCCGCATAATAGGTAGCCGGCCTTCTTCAAGCCGAGCCTGATATTGGGCAGTTTCCTTAACATTCTGGCTATAACTATCACCGACTTTACCAATCGCCGTGACACCAAGGCCGATAAGGTCGCAATCGGCATGAGTGGAATAACCCTGGAAATTGCGCTGCAAACTGCCATTTTCCTTAGCCAACGACAACTCATCGTTGGGTAGCGCGAAATGGTCCATACCAATATAGAGATAACCGGCTTCTGTGAGACGCCGAATCGTCAGCTCCAACAGTTCCATTTTTCGCTCTGGCGGTGGCATATGCTCAGGGCGAATCAGGCGCTGAGCCTTGAACAGCTCAGGCAGGTGAGCGTAGCTGTAGGTAGCGATGCGGTCTGGACGCAGAGCAATAATTTTTTCCAACGTCGTATCAAAGCTGGCAACTGTCTGTAATGGTAAACCATAGATCAGATCCACACTGACCGACGCAAAATCAGCCTCACGAGCAGTCGCTACCAGCTCAATCACTTGTTCTTCACTCTGAACACGATTGACGGCTTCCTGAACGCGACGATCAAAATCCTGCACACCAAAACTTAAACGGTTAAAGCCAAGCTCGCGTAGCTCTCGAATTTGCTCCGGTGTCACAGTCCGCGGGTCAACCTCCAAGGAAAACTCACGTGCCTCCGGTTCAGCAAAATGAAAGGCCTCATCCAGCGCTGCCATCAGCTCACCGAGTTGCGCATTACTGAGGAAAGTCGGAGTGCCGCCCCCCAAATGCAATTGCGTCATATAACGCGAGTCATCAAACAGGGCGCCTTGCATGTTAATTTCATGCTTCAGCCACTCTAGGTACTCCGCCGCCCGCTCATGGTTGTGAGTAATAATCTTGTTACACGCGCAGTAGTAGCACAGGCTTTCGCAAAACGGGATATGTATATAAGCCGATAGCGGCTTAGGCGACGCTACCTCGTTGCTACGCCGAGCAGCCTCACGATAGTCATCCTCAGCAAATGCTGTCTGAAACTGAGGCGCCGTAGGATACGACGTATAACGCGGTCCTGGACGGTCATATTTTTCGACCAACGGGCGAATGAACGGAAGCGTATTAAACATGGCAGAATCAGGCCTCTTGGAACGAGAACCACCGACGTGGTCGGTAGCATATGAATGAATTATGCCAGTCTTAGCGTTAGCCGTGGACTTCCTTCAAGAGATAGATGACCTGGATCAACAATGCCTTTATAGGCACGTCGTTTCGTGCCGAAACCCTCAGGCTATGGCAAAATATTATGATTATTTAACTTGGATTCACCTTCAGCTCAGCCATTAGCCATTAGCCATTAGCCATTAGCCATTGTGTAGGGACACTCATGCGCCTGACCCATTTCACGGACTACTCACTGCGCGTGCTGATCTATTTGGCGCTAAAAGGTGAAAAGCGCTCCACCATTGCTGACATCGCCGAGCGCTTTTCCATTTCTCGTAACCATCTGATGAAAGTGGTTCAAGAACTCAGCCATTGCGGCTATATCACAGCAATTCGTGGTAAACATGGTGGGCTACTGTTGCAGCGAGTTCCTGAAGCCATCGCTCTGGGTGAGTTAATACGCCAACTCGAAAATGGCTTTACGCTAGTGGAATGCTTTAGCGACAATAATCAGTGCGCGATTACGCCCGCCTGCCAGCTACGCTTCATACTACAGGATGCCCTGAACGCCTTTCTTGAGGTTTTGGACCGCTACACCCTAGCCGACTTACTGACCCATCAAGAACCAGCACTGATCAAGCTATTGCAACTTGACGCGTCACCATCGAAACCATAGCTGAACGATGTCATCACATTACAGTCTCAAATCCCCCTTTTGCCCTAGCACTTGCAAGGAATCAATCTGACTCATGCGCTCTATGAAGCTTTTCTCGCAACGGGCTCTCCAGCACACAATGCTATGCCTAACGTCACTCGCTTTAACTAGCCAAGTACAGGCAACCAATTTCAATATCGGTGATATCGAGTCTCACGGACGCTGGAAATCACTGGTGCTATCACTGGGGGATGAGCACTATGCACGCGCTCTGGACGATAGCAGCTATGCTGACTCTATCTTAAGCATTAACGCTCGCCCAGGCCATTGCCAGCAACCTTGGGTGGAGTTACGCGTCAGGCTTCAAGAAAATCAAGCCCAGAGCGAAATACAGAATCACGTGGCGGCAGACATACGAGTTGATGAGCAGCCGATCCATAGCGGCAGTGTTGCCTTTATTACCAATCGTGGAGATGACGGTTTCTATGCTCGTTTCAACCTGGAAGAAATGACACTGCTACTGAATGAGATGACCACAGGAGAAATCATGCGAGTTCGCATGATGCGTAGTGAAAATGATCCTTGGTTCATGGCCTTTGGCTTAGAAGGTGCCAAACAAGCAATAGAGCGCATGAACCAACTCTGCGAGAGTCCCTCTTTATAGACTAGCCCTTGATGGGCTAACCCTTGGCCTACAAACATATAACAGCTTACGTAGCCGTTTGGCGATAACTCAAACACCAACTCCAGGACCAACCCCAGGCATAAAAAAAGCCCCGAGCGCGTTGCGCTCGGGGCTTTTGGTATAAGTGCCTGACGATGACCTACTCTCGCATGGGGAGACCCCACACTACCATCGGCGCGGAGCGGTTTCACTACTGAGTTCGGCAAGGGATCAGGTGGTTCACGCACGCTATGGTCGTCAGGCGAAAAGGGGTAAATCATGCTGTGAGATCGTCTCAACAGGCCACTGTTGGCACTGTAGTTGCGTATCCGGCCGTGTGTCTCGTGATCAAACGGCTTGGGGTTATATGGTCAAGCCTCACGGGCAATTAGTACCGGTTAGCTCAACACC
>NZ_AUDZ01000016.1 GCF_000425725.1 Halomonas halocynthiae DSM 14573 | reverse complement strand
AGCCGTTGTTCTTTGACGAGTCGCTTGCCTTGATATCTGGTGACTGGTCACCGACATCTCAACAAGCGCCCACATGAATTACCTGATCAATTGTTAAAGAGCGTCCTGTGTTACCGTAGACCGGCTTGCTGCCTGATCTGCGATGCCTCACAAGGGAAGGCGTATTCTACGCATCCGGTGGAGATTGTCAACCCTCGATGTAAACTTTCTTCATCTCGGTAACGCCTCCTGCACGCTTCTCTTTACCGCCACCAGCTGAGTGTAACCTGCTGATTGATAAAGCGTACTTCCTTCTGCTGCTGCGAGAAAACCAGCCTGACTTTCGGCTCGTTGCCTGCAGCGGATGCGTACTTTACGACCTTGCTTGGCACAGTGCAAGCACTTTGTGTAATTCTTTTAGCTGGCTAACCACTAGCACACGCAAAACTCACGAATGACGGGGTCTTCACCCTATCCAAGAAAACAGACTCAGATGACAAATAGCTCAACGAAGCGATGCACAGGCATCTGCTCTAAGCGCTGTTGCTCATTGCAGGCTTGCAGAATTGTCTCGCAGCGCTGTGGTGGAAAGCGCGTGGCCAGGTTATTGGAAAACTTCTCTTTAAGTACAGGAACACCCTCGGCACGGCGTCGGCGGTGACCAATAGGATACTCCACCTCAATATTGTCAGTAGCCGTACCATCGCTAAAAAAGACCTGAATAGCATTAGCGATAGAACGCTTTTCGGGGTTCAGGTAGTCATGGGTATAGCGTGGTTTCTCAACGACCTCCATCTTTTCACGTAACTCATCAATTAGCGGATGGGTGCTGTGAAACGTATCTTCATAATGCTCGGCACTCAGTTCGCCGAAGATCAGCGGAACGGCAGTCATATATTGCAAGCAATGATCACGATCAGCGGGGTTCGCCAGCGCCCCTTGCTTTGAGATAATGCGAATTGCTGATTCATGAGTCGTAATGACAATTCTATCGATCTCTCTCAAGCGGTCCTTAATCTGAGGGTGCAATATCACAGCTGCCTCACAAGCCGTCTGGGCGTGAAACTCGGCTGGAAACGACAGCTTGAACAAGATGTTCTCCATGACATAGCTGCCAAAATCACGCTGGAAAGAAAAGCACCGCTCACTTTCAGGCTTGAGCGTCTGATCTTTGTTGGTTTTACTGAACAGCACATCATAAAAGCCCCACTGCGGTGCTGTTAGCGCTCCAGGAATTCCCATTTCGCCACGCAAAGCAATATCCGCCAACCTCACGCCACGCGACGTCGCATCACCTGCCGCCCAGCTCTTGCGTGAGCCGGCATTGGGAGCGTGCCGATAAGTACGTAAGCTCTGGCCATCAACCCAGGCATGTGACAGCGCCGACAACAGCTGCTCACGATTGGCCCCCATCAGCTTAGCTACTACGGCAGTAGAGGCCACTTTGACCAGCACCACATGATCCAGGCCAACTCGATTAAATGAGTTATTCAGCGCCAGTACACCCTGGATCTCGTGAGCCATAATCATCGCGTCAAGCACTTCGCGCATGCTCAAGGCCGACTCCCCTTGTGCAACACGCTGCTGAGACAGGTGGTCGGCCACCGCCAGAATACCGCCTAAGTTATCTGAGGGGTGCCCCCACTCAGCGGCTAGCCAAGTATCGTTATAATCCAGCCAGCGCACGATACAACCGATATCCCAAGCAGCCTTAACCGGGTCAAGCCGAAACGACGTTCCAGGCACGCGAGCGCCATGTGGCACCATTGTTCCTTCGACCAGCGGCCCCAGATGTTTGGTGCATTCAGGGAAGCGCAAAGCCAGCAGGCCACAGCCCAGAGTATCCATCAAACAATAACGAGCCGTCTCTAACGCCTCAGCGCTATCGACACGGTAATCCAGCACGTAGTCAGCAATTTTCTGCAACTCAACATCGTAGTCTGGCCGAACGTTGGCTTCTACCGTCAGACTCATACCCCCCCTTCTTACATAGAAAGCAAGAAAAAAGCGCCTACTCCAATAAGGTTAGCAGGCGCTTCGTCATGTTACCGCCGAGCCAAAATGCTACCTATTTGACCGACGAGCACCTCAGCAACTATCAACACGTATCGCCCGGCACGCGCACCCAACCTTCCATCAGGACACGGGCACTACGGCTCATTACCGCTTTGGTAACGCTCCACTGGCCATTATCCAGTGTCGCTTTAGCCCCCACTCGCAAGGTGCCAGAGGGATGACCAAATACCACGCTATCGCGCTCTCCTCCGCCAGCAGCAAGATTAACCAACGTCCCTGGAATCGCTGCCGCCGTACCAATCGCAACAGCAGCGGTGCCCATCATGGCGTGATGAAGCTTGCCCATCGACAGCGCCCGTACCAACAAATCAATGTCTTCTGCACCAACGTCTTTACCACTTGATGCCGCGTAACTCTCGGGCGCTGCCACGAAAGCCACCTTGGGCGTGTGCTGCCGGTCGGCCGCTTGCTCCAAGCGTTCAATCAATCCCATGCGTAATGCCCCATGCGCTCGAATACTTTCAAAACGCGCCAGTGCCTCAGGGTCACTATTAATAGCATCTTGTAGCTCAGTGCCGGTGTAACCAATATCCGCGGCATTAACAAAAATAGTAGGAATGCCTGCATTGATCATGGTGGCTTTAAGCACACCACCTGCCACTACGCTATCCGGCACCTCCAGGTCGTCGACTAGCTGACCGGTAGGGAAGATAGCCCCCTCCCCATCAGCCGGAGCCATGAACTCCACCGGAATTTCAGCGGCTGGAAAGGTCACACCATCTAACTCAAAATCACCCGTTTCCTGCACCTCACCGTCACGCATAGGTACACGTACGACAATGGTCTTTCCGATATTGGCCTGCCACACTCGAACGACTGCCTCGCCGTTCTCGGGAACACGCGAGCTATCAACCAAACCAGCGGCAATCGCAAACGGCCCAACAGCCGCCGATAAATTGCCACAGTTACCGCTCCAGTCGACGAAGGCACGGTCGATCGACACCTGGCCAAACAGATAGTCGACATCATGATCCGGTTGCTTGCTGGGAGATAGAATTACCGTCTTGCTAGTGCTCGACGTTGCCCCTCCCATGCCATCGACTTGCTTACCATAAGGATCAGGACTACCGATCACTCGCAACAATAAGCCATCGCGAGCAGAACCAGGAACCTGAGCAGCGGGTGGTAAGTCATCAAGGCGAAAAAACACCCCCTTACTCGTACCACCACGCATATAGGTGGCGGGAACCCGCATTTGGCGCTGATGGGTCATACGGCCTCCTTGAATTTAGGCAACGTCGCCGGTCTGCAAAAAATCTTCAGCGAAACGCTGTAGCACGCCACCGGCTCGGTACACTGACACCTCATCGCCAGTATCCAAGCGGCAAGTCACTGGTACTTCAACCACTTCACCGCTTTGACGATGAATAATCAGCGTCATATCGCTGAGCGGTGCAATATCGCCTTCCACATCATAAATTTCGCTGCCATCGATACCCATCGTTAAACGTGTGGTGCCAGGCTTAAATTCAAGCGGCAATACACCCATTCCTACTAGGTTCGTGCGGTGAATACGCTCAAAGCCTTCAGCAACAATCGACTCGACACCAGCCAGACGCACGCCCTTGGCCGCCCAGTCACGCGAACTGCCTTGACCGTAATCAGCACCGGCGATGATAATTAGCGGTTGCTTACGCGCCATGTAGGTTTCAATGGCTTCCCACATGCGAGCCACATGACCGTCCGGCTCAACTCGCGCCAACGAGCCCTGAACAACGTCACCCTGCTCGTCTCTTACCATTTCATTGAGCAGTTTTGGATTGGCAAAAGTGGCTCGCTGAGCAGTCAGGTGATCACCACGGTGAGTCGCGTAAGAGTTGAAGTCCTCTTCTGGCAGCCCCATCTTCGCCAAGTATTCGCCTGCTGCACTGGACGCCAAAATCGCATTGGATGGCGACAAATGGTCAGTGGTGATGTTATCCCCCAGCACCGCCAGTGGCCGCAGCCCCTTAAGGCTGTTTTCGGTCACCAAATCTCCCTCCCAGTACGGCGGGCGGCGAATGTAGGTACTCATTGGGCGCCAGTCATACAGCGGGCTCTCGGCCTTCTCAATTTCTCCGAGATCAAACATCGGGATATATACCTGCTGAAACTGCTCAGGCTTAACATGCTTACCGACGATGGCATCGATTTCTTCATCGCTAGGCCACAGGTCCTTAAGCGTGATTGGCTGGCCATTAGCGTCGGTGCCCAAGGCATCCTGCTCGATATCAAAGCGTACGGTGCCAGCAAGCGCATAAGCGACAACCAGCGGCGGCGAGGCCAAAAAAGCTTGTTTGGCATACGGGTGAATACGCCCATCAAAATTACGATTACCCGACAACACGGCCGTGGAGTACAGATCGCGCTCAATAACCTCCCGCTGAATTTCGGGATCTAGCGCGCCGCTCATGCCGTTACACGTCGTGCAGGCAAAGCCAACTATGCCGAAGCCTAACTTTTCCATCTCGCTCATCAAGCCCGCTTCTTCCAAATACAGCTGAGCAACTTTTGAGCCTGGCGCAAAAGACGACTTGACCCATGGCTTACGCGTTAAGCCCAGTTCGTTGGCTTTTTTAGCCACCAGACCTGCCGCTACGACATTGCGCGGGTTACTCGTATTGGTACAGCTGGTAATAGCGGCAATGATCACCGCGCCATCAGGCATCAGACCTTCAGTTTCTTCCCACTTACCCGCCACACCGCGTGCTGCCAGCTCATTGGTAGGTAAACGGCGATGGGGGTTAGACGGGCCTGCCATATTGCGGCCCACTGACGACAGATCAAACTCCAGCACCCGCTCGTACTTCACTTCACTGAGGCTATCAGCCCACAGGCCGGTGGCTTTGGCATAGTTCTCAACCAGCGCCACCTGCTCTGGCTCACGGCCTGTCAGTTTGAGGTAGTCAATGGTCTGTTCATCGATATAGAACATGCCTGCCGAGGCACCAAACTCCGGCGTCATATTCGAGATAGTGGCACGGTCGCCGATGGTTAGGTCACGCGCACCTTCGCCAAAGAACTCCAGATACGTTGACACCACTCGCTCATTACGCAAAAACTCAGTAATCGCCAGTACGATATCCGTCGCCGTAATGCCAGGTTGACGCTTGCCGGTGAGCTTGACGCCGACAATATCGGGCAGACGCATCATCGACGGCCGTCCTAGCATAACGTTTTCGGCCTCAAGGCCACCCACGCCTATGGCAATAACACCTAAGCAGTCAATATGCGGCGTGTGGCTGTCCGTGCCAACACAGGTGTCCGGAAAAGCCACGTTGTGACCACCTTGATCGGGGCGCACCTGAATTACCGGCGACATTTTTTCTAGGTTGATCTGATGCATGATGCCGTTTCCGGCCGGAATCACATCAACATTTTCAAAGGCGGTTTTGGTCCACTCGATGAAGTGGAAGCGGTCTTCATTACGCCGATCTTCGATAGCACGGTTTTTATCAAAGGCGTCTTTCTCAAAACCACCATGCTCAACCGCTAACGAGTGATCAACAATCAACTGCGTCGGCACCACGGGATTAACCTTGGACGGATCTCCCCCCTTCTCGGCAATGGCGTCACGTAAACCCGCCAAATCAACAAGTGCCGTTTGGCCCAGAATATCGTGACAAACAACACGTGCAGGATACCAGGGGAAGTCTAAGTCACGCTTGCCGTCGATAATCTGGCCAAGCGCTGCATCACGCAGCTCAGGCTCACAGCGTCGCACCAACTGCTCAGCCAATACGCGAGAGGTATAGCTTAGGGTGTCATACGCGCCCGGACGAATAGCTTCAACGGCTGCACGGGTATCAAAATAGTCCACTTCAGTGCCGGGAAGGCGCTTACGGTAGTCAGTCATCATGGTCATGGTAAAGGTCTTCGCAAGGTGGGCCGAAAGATAGGTGCCGAACAAGGCGGCGGCCCATTAGGCCGCCGCTTCAGAACGCTTAGTCGCGCTGTTCGATAGGCACCCAATCGCAAGATTTCGGGCCGGTATAATCGGCGCTGGGACGAATAATGCGATTATTTTCACGCTGCTCGAATACATGGGCACACCAGCCTGTCACACGCGAGCAAACAAAAATCGGTGTGAACAGCTTGGTGGGAATATCCATGAAGTGATAGGCACTGGCATGGAAAAAGTCAGCGTTACAGAACAGCTTTTTCTCGCGCCACATTACCGATTCAACCCGCTCAGAAACGGGGTATAGCACTGTGTCGCCTACATCATCGGAGAGTTTTTTCGACCACTCTTTTATGATTTCGTTACGCGGGTCGGACTCACGATAGATCGCATGGCCAAAGCCCATAATCTTTTCTTTGCGCTCAAGCATACCCATCGTTTCGCGCTCAGCTTCTTCTGCAGAAACCCAGTCTTCGATCATTGCCATAGCCGCTTCATTGGCACCGCCATGCAGTGGGCCACGTAACGAGCCGATAGCACCAGTGACGCAAGAGTGCATATCAGACAGCGTCGAAGCACATACACGTGCCGTAAAGGTCGAGGCGTTGAACTCATGCTCAGCATAAAGAATCAACGAAACATTCATTACCCGTGCATGCAGCTCTGATGCCGGCTTATCGCGAAGCAAATGCAGGAAATGACCACCTACGGAGTCGTCATCGGTCTCGGTCTCGATACGTACACCATCGTGGCTAAAACGGTACCAGTAGCAAATGATTGACGGTAGCGCCGCCAACAGACGGTCAGAAACCTCTTGCTGCTCGTCAAAGCTCTGCTCCGTTTCCAAGTTACCCAGCATCGAGGTTCCCGTACGCATCACATCCATCGGGTGCGCATCGGCGGGAATTTGCTCAAGCACTGTTTTGAGTGCCTGAGGCAACCCACGTAGGCTTTTCAGCTTGGCAACATAACCATCAAGTTCTGCCTGATTCGGCAACTTACCCTTGAGAAGTAAATAAGCGACTTCTTCAAACTTGGCTTTCTCGGCCAGCTCTTTAATGTCGTAACCGCGATAGGTTAGGCCCGAACCGGTTTCACCCACAGTACACAAGGCCGTCGTGCCAGCGCTTTGGCCTCGCAGGCCAGCGCCACCGATAGTCTTCTCTGCCATGTTCTCTCTCCTTGTCTGTCACATCTGGTCTGGCAACACGTTGTCTGTTGCACTTCCACTATCAGGCTCAGGCGTCGCTGCCTTTTTCGGCAAACAGCGCATCCAGCTTGTCTTCAAAAGTGTGGTAGCTAAGGAAGTCGTACAAATCATCACGCGTCTGCATATCTTCTATTACGTCACGCTGATGGCCGTTATCGTGAATACTCTGGTACACCTTGAGCGCAGCGGCGTTCATGGCGCGAAAGGCTGACAACGGATACAACACCATCTGACACCCCACGTCTGCCAGCTCACGCTGCGAAAATAGTGGTGTGGCGCCAAACTCGGTGATATTGGCAAGAATCGGCGCATCAACACGCTCACAGAAAGCCTGATAATCGTCCAGCGTGTGTACCGCCTCAGCGAAAATGGCATCAGCACCCGCATCAATACAAGCCTGAGCACGTTCGATTGCCGCATCCAGCCCTTCCATCTGGAAGGCATCGGTACGAGCGATCAAAAAGAACTCTGGATCAATTCGCGCATCGGCGGCCGCCTTGATGCGATCAGCCATTTCCTGCTGGCTGACGATGGCCTTGTTAGGTCTGTGACCACAACGCTTCTGGGCCACCTGATCTTCTAGGTGAACTGCAGCCACGCCGGCGCGCTGCATTTCCTTGACGGTTCGCGCAATGTTGAATGCGCCGCCCCAACCGGTATCAATATCTACCAGCAGCGGCAGATCCGTCGCACCGCAAATACGGTGCGCATCCTCAACCACATCGTTCATGGTGGTCATGCCCAGGTCCGGCAAACCAAAGGAAGCATTAGCAACGCCACCGCCAGACAGGTAGATCGCCTGATGACCGACACGCTCAGCCATCATCGCGGTATAAGCATTGATAGTACCGACAATAGGCAGCGGATTGTTGGCGTTAAGTGCAGCGCGAAAGCGAGCGCCGGGCGTCTGTGCTGTCATGGTGATCTCCGTTAAATATCATAGACTCAGAATCTGTCGCGACTTAGCCGTTCTGCTGTAATGAAGCCGCGTAGCGTTCAACAACGTTCTCTCGCGATGCGCTGACATGACGACGCATCAACAGCTCTGCCAGCTCACCGTCACCAGCTTCAATGGCATCGACAATACGGTGGTGTTCAACAAATGCACGCTGCGGGCGCGTACCACTCGCACTGAACTGGGTGCGGTACAACCTCACCAAATAGTAAAGATCATCACACAGCAGGCCGACCAGCATATGATTGTGGCTGCCCTGTACGATCTGATAATGGAAATCAAGATCTCCTTCGTGCTGGTAATAGGCTTCACCACTTCTCAGGTCAGCCTGGCGTTCATGTACCGCTAACACTTCACGCAGCGAAGCAATTTCGGCCGCACTCATGTTCTCGGCGGCAAGCCTCGCAGCCATGCTCTCTAAGGCTTCGCGCACATCAAACAGCTCCAGCAACTCCTTCATTGAAAGCTTGATGACCCGAGCTCCCACATGCGGTACTCGCTCGATTAACCGGTGCGCCTCCAGCCGGCGCATGGCTTCGCGCAACGGCCCACGAGAAATGCCATAAGTGTTAGACAGTCCCGGCTCAGTAATCTTGCTACCCGGAGCCAGCTCGCCACGTACAATGGCATCCTGAAGCTGTTGGAAGACACGCTCTGCCAGCGTACGAACTTCCGGCTGACTTGCAGGTTCAATCAGTGCATTAGACATTTTAATTGTCGACAATGTATTCGTTCCTGAACTCTAGTCGTCTACGCCTCACCGGTCAACCCGACTGATGGCGCACTTTTATTACTCTTTGGTTGTAGTATTTCACATTTCGTGCGGCTATTTATAGAGATGTTGTCGACAATTATTCCATCTCTCAGCAGCTTTCCTTCTTTCAACATCTTGATACACACACCACACGACAAGCTGAGACAGGCCATCTAGAATGGCCCGATTGTCGATAAAGGCCGAACTGATGACAGCTATCGAAATTACCCCCTTCCCCTACCACCCCACCCCGCTGAAGTACTTTACGCAACTTCGCCGTCGCCCGAATGCGGTACTGCTGGATAGTGGCCGACCAGAAGCGCCCGGCGGGCGCTACGACATCTTAAGTAGCGACCCTCTGGCAATGCTTGAGGTTGATACAGCAGGTAAGGTCTCTGGCGTTAACGAACTGGAGCATCTTGCGCCTTTTGCGGCTCAGCAGGCCTTGCTCGACCGCCTGAATAGCGATGTGCCGCCCAGTGAACTACCTTTCCTGGGCGGGCTGATTGGCTACTGGGCTTATGATCTAGGCCAGCCTTCTGGGACGGAAAAACACCCTCCGAAAGCACCGCAGGCACCACAACCCAAGCTGCCCGCCAGCCGTGTGGGGCTTTACGACTGGGCATTGCTTCAAGATCACCACAAAGCACAAAGCTGGCTGGTGGCGAGTGCCAAACGACGCCAGCAGGTCGAAACATGGCTTACAGAAGCCTTAGCATCTGACGATGAGTCACAAAGCGCATATAACGCATTATCAGACAGCTTTCAGCTAACCGATAACTTTACGGCTGACATGAGCAAAGACGCCTACCTGGATCGCTTCAACCAGGTACAACGATACATCCGCGCAGGCGACTGCTATCAAATCAACCTGGCGCAACGTTTCAGCGCGCCCTACCAAGGAGACCCCTGGCAGGCTTATCAGCTGCTACGCCAGGCCACACCGACGCCTTACGCTGGCTACTTAGCCTGGAATAAGAGCGCAGTCCTCTCACTGTCTCCCGAGCGTTTCATTCGCAGCAGCAATGGGCAGGTAGAAACACGGCCGATTAAAGGTACTCGCCCACGGGGCACACACCGCCACGACGACCAACGGCTCGCCGAGTCACTCGTGCATAGCACTAAAGACCGTGCCGAAAACGTGATGATTGTTGACTTGCTACGCAATGATCTGGGCCAGGTTTGCCGTACTGGTAGCGTACAGGTACCACAACTATGTGGCCTTGAAAGCTATGCCAATGTGCACCACTTGGTCAGCGTAGTGACTGGACAGCTGGCGGAAGGTCAGCGCCCATTGGATCTTCTCGCTGCCGCATTTCCCGGCGGATCAATCACCGGAGCTCCTAAAGTCCGCGCCATGCAAATCATTAATGAACTGGAGCCATCAACACGCAGTGTTTACTGCGGTAGTCTCGGCTACGTCGACTGTCGCGGCAATATGGATACATCAATCGCCATTCGCACAGCGGTGCTTGATCGTGATCTGCTTCACCTATGGGGCGGAGGCGGCCTGGTAGCGGATTCAGAAGGTGAAGACGAATATGCAGAAACACTGGATAAAATTCGCCACCTGATGACCGCCCTAAAAAGAAATAACAATCAGATTGGTAATTCTAAAAAAGAATAATAACAACGGAACAAAACGGTATTGGGGGAAGCACGACGGTCTTTGCTAGGGTAATCGCATTGATGACCTATACCACGAGGCTTCCCATGACACCTTTTGATCCAAATCATTTCGTCCTGGAAAATGATCAACGTTCACCCAAGGACATTCTTCGCGCCGCCTACGCAGCATTTGGCGAGCTGACCTTATCTTTTTCGGGCGCCGAAGATGTCGTACTGATCGATTTGGCACTCAAGGTTGCTCCCAAAAGCGCCGTCAACGTCTTTTCACTGGACACTGGTCGCCTGCACCCAGAAACCTTAGTTTTCATGGAAACAGTTCGCGAGCATTACGCCATCGAAATCGACATTCGCTACCCAAATAGCAGTGCCTTGCAAGAACTAGTGCGTGAAAAAGGATTGTTCAGTTTCTATCGTGATGGGCATCAGCAATGTTGTGGTATTCGTAAGGTGGCGCCGCTACGTCAGCGCTTAGAAGGGCTAAGCGTATGGGTCACTGGCCAGCGTCGCGACCAAAGCCCGGGGACTCGCTCCAGCCTCCAAATTGCCGAGCATGACAACGCCTTTGGCAGCCCCACACAACCGCTTTACAAAATCAATCCGCTAACCCACTGGACCAGCGCGGATGTTTGGAGCTATATCCAGATGTTTGAGGTGCCGTATAACCCGCTTCATGAACAGGGCTTTATCAGCATTGGCTGCCAGCCTTGCACTCGGCCAACACTGCCTGGTCAGCATGAGCGCGAAGGTCGCTGGTGGTGGGAAGAACAAGACGGTAAGGAGTGTGGGTTACACACCCCCAGTGGCAACCTACGTGCTCGACCGAATACAGCCTCCAGCTCACCCAGCTTGCTCTAAACAACCGGACCTGAGCCGCCACCTAGGACCTAGGCTACTCGAGTGTCGGCTAGGTGGCCGGAAACACGTTCTGCGAGTCACTCT
The DNA here is from genome assembly GCF_000425725.1 of Halomonas halocynthiae DSM 14573. GTDB lineage: Bacteria > Pseudomonadota > Gammaproteobacteria > Pseudomonadales > Halomonadaceae > Halomonas > Halomonas halocynthiae. The sequence goes on along the minus strand of NZ_AUDZ01000016.1, from coordinate 172,746 downwards.
GTCTAGAACGTCGGCAGCTCTATTTTATCAAACAGATCTTGCTCGTTGCGTGGCCCTGCCGCTAACGCGGCATCAACCAGGTCACGATCCAAATGGGATGCAAAGCCCTGCAAGAAGTCATACATAAAGCCACGCATGAAGGTGCCTCGACGAATGCCGATCTTGGTCGTTGAGCTTGCAAACAGATGGCTTGCATCCAGTGCCACCAGATCAGTATCCAGCTCTCGGTCTACCGCCATATCAGCGACAATGCCAACCCCCATTCCTAGACGAACATATGTTTTGATGACATCCGCATCAGCAGCAGTCAGTACCACGTTAGGGTTTAAGCCTTCTGCATAAAACGCATCATCGAGCTGTGAGCGCCCAGTAAAGCCAAATACATAGGTCACAATCGGGTATTTAGCCAGCGACGCAAGGCTCAGCGTCGTTTCACTCGCCAGTGGGTGATCGCGCGGCACCAGCACACACCGGTTCCAGCGATAGCATGGCATCAACACAAGGTCACTAAACAGCTCCAGCGATTCGGTAGCGATAGCAAAGTCTGCTTGCCCCTCACTCACCATATGAGCAATTTGACGCGGCGTGCCCTGCTGCATATGCAACGCCACTTCAGGGTAGGTTTGGGTAAAGTTACTGATCACAGGCGGCAGAGCGTAACGTGCCTGGGTGTGAGTCGTGGCAATCGACAAGCTACCGCGACTCTCGTCACTATGCTCCTGGGCAACTTGTTTGATATTTTCCGTTAAGCGCAGTACTTGAGCAGCAAGCTCGATGATCGACTCGCCTGCCGGAGTCACTCTGCTGAGATGCTTGCCGCTGCGTGCAAATATCTCAACGCCAAGCTCATCCTCCAGTAGCCGAACCTGCTTAGATACGCCAGGCTGAGACGTGTAAAGGCTCTTGGCAGTCGCTGACACATTCAGGTTGTTACGGGAAATTTCCCAGATATACTTCAGCTGTTGGAGTTTCATGCACGTACCATCCCTGCTATCGCAGCCTTCACAAGCCAGACATGACAGTGCAAAGGTGCAGGTCAAAAAATATTATGTGATAAAAACTACGGTACAAATTACTCTACAGCATAACAGACCCTATCTAAACAGCATTTTTTTACTCCCCCTCCAATGGTCTGAAATTTGCCAGCCAGCAAGCCGAACGATAACATCAGCCACCACACGGGCTAAATACAGGCCTGTTAGGTGTGCCTAAACTCAACGCTCGATAAAGTATAACGCTGTAACTGGAGAACCCCATGGCCAATAATGTCGATGTCACCAACGCCAACTTCGAGCAGGAAGTACTCAATGCTGAAACACCTGTGCTGTTGAAGTTCTGGGCTCCTTGGTGTGGACCTTGCAAAGCCATGACCCCGGTGGTGGAAGAAGTCGCTGAAGAGCGTCAAGACAGCATCAAGGTGGTCAGTATCAATGTGGATGACGCCCCAGAAATCGCTGCGGAGCAAGGTGTTCGCGGCGTGCCTACGGTCGTACTGTTCAAGTCTGGTGCCAAGGTCGCGTCACTGGTTGGCGCTCAGAAAAAGAACCAACTGAGCCAGTTCATCGACCAGAACCTGTAAAGGACCTGTCACTGTCACAAACGCACCCTTGCGTTAGTCATCTCAGTGAAGGCAGTAACATCGTGCTTCCACGCCAATGGCTGGAGCACGATGTTTCATTTATGCCTCTTACCCCTTAACTCGACCCATTCGTCACCGCGTTTTCCCGCGATCCCAACAAGCGTGCTAGCCAGATAGTTTGAGGGTGGCTTTCCAGCGCGATCTTCAACGTCATCGTCAGCACAACGGATAACAGCATGCCTGCTGTACCAAAAATCCACCCCCACACCACCAAAGAAAGAAACGCCACAAACGTTGACAGCCCCAACGCGCGGCCCATGATTCGCGGCTCTACCAAGTTACCCATCACCACATTAATCACCAAATATGCGCCAGCAAGTATCAGTGCCTTGAGCGCCCCGCTTTCCGGCGACACCATCATTAATAGCACCGGCGGCACCGCCGCAATCGCCGAACCAATATTGGGAATGTAATTCAGTGCAAAAGCCAGCACCGCCCACAGCAGAGGAAACTCAGATCCGGTCAACAGGCAGGCAAACCAAACCAGCACACCCGTGGTTAAACTGACCAGTGTTTTCACTGCCAGGTAACGCTTCAACGTATGATTGAATTGACTGAAGCGGCGTAAGCTCGGGGCTGGGTTATCCAGCGCATTGGCGATCTTTGCTGGAAAACTGAGCATTTCGAACAAAAGAAACATCGCTAACAGGGCCACCAGCAGGCTCTGAACCAACAAATTCCCCATCTGACTAAGCAGCTCTGGTAACCAAGCAACCAGCTGTCCAATATCCATCTCTCCAGCGACCCAGTTAGCATCAATATCCAGGCCGACACTCGATAACTGCGTCAGAGCCGAAAAATAATATTCCTCAAGCGTCGCCTGAATGCCCGGCAAGGCTTCAACAAAGGTATCTACGCTGTTAGCTAATAAAAATGCCAATAAAGAAATCAATGCCCCGAGTACCACCAACGTCAGCCATACCGCCAATCGCGGATGCACCCCCCAGCGCTGCAAAGCATGAATGGGCGCACTACAAACCACAGCAATAAACAATGACAGTAACAGCGGCACGAGCAGATCAGCACCGGCTCTCATGCCAGCAATAATCACCACCAGCGCAGCCAGTGTCAGCATCAGGTTCAGAGGAACCGTAGCAGGTTGTTTCCTTTCAGGGCGGGTCATCGCAACAGGCTCCATCATTTCGTCGGCCTTATGATGCCGACTCCCTCCCCAACCCACAACGCATCTTAACAGCGCACACCAACAAACCGGAGACAGCCTACCGTGCAAACCCATGGAACCTACGGACAATAAAGCGCTCAAAGGGCTATCTCTTTTCACCACACGAACGACACTAGGACAACACCATGCTACCTCTTTCGACTCGCCCATTCTTAAGCGCCAGCATACTGGCCGCCCTGCTAGTTGCTCCGCTAAGTGTCTCGTCTGCTTGGGCAGACAGCCAAGCAGCAACACGCTTAATTGATGTTCAGGCCCATGCAGAGCAGCAGGTCATTCCTGACAAAGCCTCTCTCAGCGCACGACTGTGGGAACGCACCCCAGCCATTGCACAGCGTGATGACACCCAGGCAAATCCAGAAGCACTGGCCAAGGCTCGGACGCGCCTGGAAGAGCGAGCTGCTAACTTAATCCAGCAAATCGAGGCCGCAGGCCTAAGCCGTGATGCAATCACAGCAGGATCGCTGAACGTGCAGCCTGAGATCATCTACGAGCCTTCCAGCAAAGACTCCCAGCAGGACACACCAATGGCTCGCACACGTATCGAGCGGCCTTTCAAACTCGAAATAACCAACCTAGATCAACTGCCCACGCTACTGGATGCCCTGACCGAGGCCGGTGTCAATTCTCTCGATGGCGTCACCTACGACCTGCAAGACCGTGACGCAGCCAGTGACGCCACCCTGAAGATGGCTCTTGAACGCGCGCGCCACAAAGCCGAGCTGATGTCCGATACCCTAGGGGTCAACCTAGGCGCAGTGAACAGTATTAGCGAACAGCAAGTGCCTAACTACCAGCCACGCATGATGGCTATGGCCAGCGACGTCATGGAAAAAAGCGGCGGTGGTGCCGAATATCGCCCCGGCACTATTACCCTAGAATCCACCGTCAATGTCCGCTGGGAAATCAGCGAGTAGCCATAAAAAAACACCCCCTGCCAAAGCCTGTTGGCAGGGGGTGTTTTATGAGCCAGCTTATCGCTGAGAGTTGATCGTTTCGACACCGCCCATATAGCCGCGCAACGCTTCAGGTACATTGATTGAACCATCAGCGTTTTGATGGTTTTCCATCACCGCCACAAGGCAACGCCCAATGGCGAGTCCCGAGCCATTCAGCGTATGCAATAAACGGGGCTTCTTGTCGTCCGGGTGGCGGAAACGCGCCTGCATACGCCGCGCCTGAAAATCCTCACAGTTAGAAATAGACGAAATTTCGCGGTAGGTCTGCTGGCTTGGCATCCAGACTTCCAAGTCATATGTCTTAGCCGCTCCCGCACCCATGTCGCCAGTACACAGAGTCACTACACGATACGGCAATTCCAGCGCCTGAAGGATTGCCTCAGCATGACCACGCATTTCCTCAAGGGCGGCGTAACTGGTCTCTGGGTCAACCAACTGCACCATCTCAACCTTCTCGAACTGATGCTGACGGATCATGCCACGCGTATCGCGGCCATGAGACCCTGCCTCACTACGAAAACATGGGGTATGCGCCGTCAGACGCATTGGCAGCTGGCGATAATCTATAATTTCATCGCGAGCAAAATTGGTCAGCGGCACTTCTGACGTGGGAATCAAGTAGTAACCACGCTCATCGGTTAGCTGGAATAAGTCTTCCCCGAACTTTGGCAACTGGCCAGTGCCAAACAGCGAATCCGCGTTGACCATATAAGGCACATAGCACTCTTCATAGCCGTGCTCCTGGGTTTGCTTATCGAGCATGAACTGCGTCAACGCCCGATGCATACGCGCAATTGGCCCGCGCATGACCGCAAAACGTGCGCCAGTGAGCTTGGCCGCTAGGTCAAAATCAAGGTCTCTATTTTGCGCGCCAAGATCAACGTGGTCACGCACCTCAAAAGTAAAATGTGGCGGCGTGCCCCAGCGGTGCAACTCAATATTATCGTTTTCGTCACGCCCTTGTGGCACCTCGGAATGGGGCAAGTTAGGAATACCAAAAACAATGTCATCCCACTCAGCCTGAACGTCTGCAAGTTGGGTCTTTGCCGCATCCAGCCGCTCCCCAAGATCGCTGACCTCATCCAACAATGGCTGAATATCCTCGCCTGCGGCTTTGGCCTTACCGATAGCTTTGGAGCGAACATTGCGTTCACTCTGCAGCCGTTCTGTATCCGCTTGAAGCTCACGACGACGAGCTTCCAGAGCCGATAGTCGTTCGGTATCAAGCTTGAAGCCCCGTGTAGCCAATCGTTGAGCAACCCCTTCGAGGTCACTGCGCAGCAGTTTTGGATCGAGCATGATATCCAGTCCGTAACAGTGTAAAAACAATATGAATGCAGAAACGCCAACGTCGCGTCATTGTAGCAAAAGAGCACCGCTACGCCACGTACAGAGGTGCGCACAACTGTCATTACGCGGTAGAGTAGGCGTTTTCTTACCTTAATTTGCCCAAATATGCGGCAGCGACTGTGACCAAACGCCAACCATGATCGCACGACTGGACTCTCAGCAAACAAGCACCAACACACACTATTTGCGCTTTCTTACCGCACTCAAGGACACCGGTTTCAAGGGCGAAATTGCCTCGGCGCTTGCCGACCGCACCGTGTTGGCCACGGATAACTCAATCTATCAGCGCCTTCCCCAGGCGGTGGTTTACCCGCGTGATGCCAATGACCTTGAGCGCCTCGCCCGGCTGGCTGGGCACGACGAGTTTAGCGACATCGTACTCGCCCCTCGCGGCGGCGGCACCGGCACCAATGGCCAATCACTGACCGATGGACTGGTGGTGGACGTTTCTCGCCACATGAATGCCATTCTCGACATCGACGTTGAGAATCGCCGCGTGCGTGTGCAGGCAGGCGTGGTCAAAGATCAACTCAACGCTGCACTCAAACCCTTTGGGCTATTTTTCGCACCCGAACTATCTACCTCAAATCGCGCCACTATTGGCGGCATGATCGCCACTGACGCCAGCGGCCAGGGCAGCTGTGAATACGGTAAGACTCGTAATCACGTGCTCGAGCTCGATAGCGTATTGCTAGGCGGCGAGCGACTTCATAGTCGTCCTGTCGATGAAAATGAGCTGACTAACCTGTGCGCACGTAACGACCAGGTTGGCCGGGTTTACCGCCGCGCACGACGCATCATCGACAGCGAGCATGAGCGTATTGCTGACATATTTCCCCCGCTTAACCGCTGCCTCACCGGCTATGATCTGGCGCACCTGAGAACGCCAGACGGTAAGTTTGACCTCAACAGCGTACTGTGTGGCGCCGAGGGTTCGCTTGCTCTGACCAACGAAGCCGTGCTGAACGTGTTGCCAATTCCCGCGCACTCAACGCTGGTCAATGTGCGCTATGCGGGCTTCATGGATGCACTGCGTGATGCCAAAGCGCTAATGGCGAGCGCCTCCGCCCCAACCTCTATAGAAACTGTCGACAGCAAAGTGTTGGGCTTGGCCATGCAGGATGTGGTGTGGGATGGCGTTGCGGAGTTTTTCCCCAGCCAGCCAAACTCACCGACAACCTCTGGCATCAACCTGGTTGAGTTCAACGACGACTGCCCTGAGCGGTTAGCCGAGCGTGTCCACACGTTCTGCGCACATCTGGAAAGCGACTCAAGCGTTACCCGGCTGGGCTATACCCTCGCCAAGGGGCGAGAGCAAATCAGCCGCGTCTACGCTATGCGTAAACGTGCCGTCGGCTTGCTAGGTAACGTGCAAGGTGAAAAACGCCCGATTCCTTTCGTAGAAGATACTGCTGTACCACCGGAGAATCTGGCTGATTATATTGCTGAATTTCGTGCCCTACTTGACGCGCGCGGACTAGAGTACGGCATGTTCGGCCATGTTGATGCTGGCGTCCTTCACGTTCGCCCCGCTATCGACATGAAAGACCCAGCCCAAGAAACGCTCATTCGTGACATTTCTGATGACGTCGCCGCGCTGACCCAAAAGTATCATGGCCTGCTCTGGGGCGAACACGGTAAGGGCGTACGCTCAGAATACGCACCCGCTTTCTTTGGCGAACTGTACCCGAGCCTGCAACGCTTAAAAGCGGCTTTTGATCCGCACAACCAGCTTAATCCCGGTAAAATTGCAACACCGTCCACCCAGCCCGATGCGTCCATAGCGACTGACTCCTATATCAGCACTAATGAGGAGCAGCCTGTTAAGTGGGTCGATGCAGGGCTACTGACCATTGACGGTGTACCCACGCGCGGTCAGCTTGATCGTCAAATCAACGAACGGGTTTGGCAGGCTCACGCTGCTACCGTTTACTGCAACGGCAACGGCGCTTGCTACAACTACGACCCCGATGACGCCATGTGCCCCTCGTGGAAGGCAACCCGCGATCGTATCCACTCACCCAAGGGCCGTGCAAGCCTGGTTCGCGAGTGGCTACGTCGCCAAGGCCTCGCCGGGGTCGACCTGGTCGAAGTCGCCCGCGCACAACGCGCCGGTGGCATTTGGGGCACCATTAAACGCCTTCCCAAGCGTACGCTGAATACTCTGCGCCAAGGCCAACAGGATGACTTCTCGCATCAGGTTTACGATGCCATGGCGGGCTGTCTAGCGTGCAAGTCGTGCGCAGGTCAGTGCCCGGTGAAGGTCAACGTGCCAGACTCGCGCTCACAGTTCCTAGAGGTCTACCACGGCCGCTATCTGCGCCCCGCGCGAGACTATCTGATCGGCAGCCTAGAGTTCATGGTGCCCTCACTGTCTCATGTCGCGCCGCTGTATAACGCAGCCATGAACAACCGCCTAGTTTCACGACTGTTGGCTGGCCCCGTGGGCATGGTTGACAGTCCCAAGCTATCCCGCGCGCAGCTCGCCAAGCAGCTAAAAGCCTGGGGCGTCGCCATGGCAACCCCCACCTCGCTGGGTCGTCTTACTGAAGCTCAGCGCGCCCGCAGCGTGGTGCTGGTACAGGACGCCTTCACCAGTTACTTCGAATCCCAACTGGTGATGGATATTATTGAACTGCTCGGCCGGTTGGATGTTCAGGTATTCGTCGCGCCCTTCTCTCCTAACGGCAAACCGCTACAAGTACAGGGTTTTCTGAGCGCATTCCAACGCACTGCTAAGAAACAGGCCGCCAAACTCAACATGCTCGCTGGCTATGGCGTACCCCTCGTCGGAATCGACCCAGCCATGACCCTGACCTATCGCCAAGAGTACATAAAGGCACTGGGCGCAGACGCGGTACCCGATGTTGAGCTGCTCAGTGAATGGCTGGTAAGACTCGCCCCGCAACTAGGGGTTGACGTCACCGCAGGTAAGTACGCTATTCGCGACCCGCACTACCGGCTGCTAAGCCACTGCACCGAAAAAACCAATGTTCCAGTTGCGCCCAAACAGTGGCAGCAGTTGTTCGCCGCCTTCGGCTTAGAGCTTGAAATCGTCGCTACTGGCTGCTGCGGCATGTCGGGCACCTATGGCCACGAGGCGCGCAATGTCGAAACCTCAAAAACGATCTATGCGCAATCTTGGCAACCGCTGATAGAAGCCCCTGACAACACCGAACGCCTACTGGCCACCGGTTACTCATGCCGCAGCCAAGTTCAGCGGCTCTCAAACACCCAGTTAACACACCCACTTCAAGCGCTGCTCAACGCACTTAATAAACACGAATCGCTGTGACCCGCAGCAGTTCGGCTATTTGGCGCAAAAAAGCACGGCAAGAAACGTCTTGCCGTGCTTCGTCATGTGATCGTTACAGCTCTTGCCTCCCCCTCTCTCAAAGGCTCGGTTACCACGGCTAACTGCTGCCAACTTATTTTTCGAGCAATAAGGCAAGCTCGCATTACTCCCCAAAGTTTTGGCAGTCTCTGGAACCGTTTACCCCTGATCTGTGACCAGAGCTACAGCGCCTTCTTTGAACTCTACCAGGAACCTCACCCCGACCCTGTTGCTTTATCGATACCATCGCCCATTGCCATTGAGTGCCTATGCAAAATGCGCCAAAAAAAGGGCAAAACCAGACGCAAGAAATAAACAAGAACACTTATCATTAAAATAAGCGGTAATATAAAATACTTGTCTAATAGACGCCATTAAGGGGTCGTCTGGGCATCTAAGCCATCGACAAGCGCCTCAGCGAAGCGGAGAGCGGATGGCCAGCCTCCCCAGTGCCAATAATCGACGGCTAACGTCGTTGTGTCTTGGCTAGTTAAGGCGGGCCAATGCTGCCATATTCCCTGCTCCAGCAAAGTTTGTTGTGTGCCTTCGGCGGAGTAAGGACTTTCCAGCATGATCACACGGCCTTCAAGGCCAAATAGCTGCTCGGCGGTGACGGTGGCAAACCCCCACCGATTGACGTCACCCTCCCAGGCATTGTTGATTCCCAGTTGCTCCAGCACTAACCCTTCCAGGCTGCCTAGGCCATATACCCTGGCGTGGCGCTCATCCATCAGGCTCACTAACACTACCGATTGAGCGCTTCGCTCACTATGTTTGCGCTGTTCTGCCAACGCCTCAAATTGCGCTTCAACGCCTATTAGATAGTCGTTAGCGTGTGCTTGATCACCCGTTAACTCGGCTAACTGTGTCGTTAAGTTATTTAGCCGTTGTTGTAGTGCAGGAGGTGTCTCATAAACCACCCACTTTTTTAACATTGCCAAACGGCTAAGTTGGGGGATTAAGTTGGCATGAGCAGGCGGTGAGATAAGAATATGCGAAGGCGCAATGTCTTGTATCAACTCGAGGTTAGGTAAGTGGCGGCTACCCAACTCCATAGCAGTAGAAAGCACTTGGGAATCGCGCCACCATACGCGATAACCTGAGAGGCCGCCCACGGCTTGGGGCGGTTCTCCCAGGGCTTGCAATGTTTCAGCAATCGCATAGTCCAGTGTAACTACTGCCGTGTTAGAAGGTATCTCGCCCTGCCCCAACAACTGCGTGGAAACCATCATCAGCATGGCGGACAAAAACCCGCTCGCAGCCTTTTTCATAGGATGAGACATGCCTAGTTACCTTGGTGTAGCTCAATAAAACTTGCGTTAATAACTGAAGGACAAGGTGCCCTGCACAGTACGGTCGGTGCCCCAATAGCAGCGTGCGGCGTTGTTGCACTCTCCCACATACTGCTTATCGAATAGATTTTCCACGTTGAGGCCTATCCGCCAGTTCGCATCCAAGGCGTAGCCTAGGGAAAGGTCAGCCAAGGTCACCGCTTCGGTGGTCAGCATCTCGCCGTAGGCGAGGCTAGCGTCAGGATAGGAGTGAGAACTCCCCAGATAACGTACCCCTAACCCCACTTCAGCGCCTTGCATGACGCCTTCCAAGAACTCGTAATTCGCCCATAGCGAGGCTTTATGACGGGGCACGCCGACCACCTGATTATCTTCATAACGAGGAAACGCCACATCCTCAACAATACGCGCATCGGTGTAGGTGTAAGCGACGGCTACGCTGAACGCATCGTTAATATCGCTGACCAACTCTAACTCGACCCCATTGGAATCGGTACGCCCCACATTGCGGTAACCACCAATAGCGCTGTCATAGTTAATGTCATTTTTCATCACGATATCGTAGGTCGAAAGCGTAATCGCGGTGTCCATGTCAGGAATGTCGTAGCGCAGGCCCAGCTCATATTGGCGCCCAGTAATGGGATCTAGCGGTTCATTAGTGGTAGCAGAGACCTGGCGAGCTGGTACAAAGGTCGTGGCATAATTCATATAAGGCGATAAACCGGAGTCGAACTGATACATCAAGCCCACTTGCCAACTAAACTCCTCATCAGTCACCGAGAAACCACTACTGGGTGTAAGGTAGTTATTATATTCCGTCTTCGCCGAGTCAAAGCGCCCACCCACTTGGGCAATAAAGCCACCCATTTGGCTATGCAGCTGAGAGTAAATACCGGTTAACGCCTGCACGTCCTTGCCATCCTCAGAACGCTGTAGCGTTTGTGGTGGCGAACTCCACTGGGGGTTAAAGATATTGATCAACTGCGGCGTGCTGAACCCCACGTCCTGTGTCTGCGAAAAAGAGGTTCGGTCATACCCAAATCCGGCGAGCCAAGTGTGCTCAACAACATCGTTACCAAACTTGCCCACTATTCGGTTATCAATCGCCAGCGTTTTGCTATCGTTATCGCGATCACGCCCGTAAGCACCAACGACATTGTCATATCCATCACCTGGGTAGCTCCACCACACCTCCTGACGCTTCACCTGGGAGCGCAAATAGCGCGCGTTTTGTTGGAAACGCCAGTTATCATTGAAAGCATGCTCATACTCGTAACCTAGCGACCAGACTTCTCGATCGAAGGTGTCCCATTCAGGGTGACCTAGATTGGTGCTGCTGCTTAGCGTACCTGAAGGATGATCGAGTAGCGTACCCGCCGCAGGAAGGCCTAATTGCAACTCGCTATCATCTTTCTGGTACATACCCAACACCGTCAAACGATCTTGATCACTCAACTCAAACGTCAACGAAGGGGCTATATAGGTGCGATCATCATTTACGCTATCGATCTGGGTGTCCGACTCACGGTACAGAAATACAACACGCCCCTGTACCGACCCATCAGTATTCAACGGGCCAGAAACATCGGTCGAAATTTGGCGACGGTTATGACTACCATAACTCAGGTTTACTTCTCCCTCATGATCAACAGTAGGCCGCTTGCTGACTAGATTGACCAACCCACCCGGTACGTTTTCACCGTAAAGCGCCGACGTAGGTCCTTTAAATACCTCGACACGTTCCAGTCCATAGGGCTCAGCGGAAGTTGAATAAGCATTAGGTTGAACCCGCAGGCCATCCCGGTAGGTACCGTAGCCATAGTCACGCTGGTTCATGCCACGAATAAAGAAAATGTCCCCTGCCAAGCCGTCACCCACAGGAAAATCACTCGACGAAATACCAGGCACATAGCTAAGAATATTGCTTAGCGTGCGCGGGTTCTGATCGTCAATACGCTCACGTGTGATGACCGACACCGTGCGCGGCGTATCCTCAAGGGCGATATCCGCTTTGGTAGCCGTCAGGCTACGTTCTGCTCGGTAACCATAATCTGGCCCAACAGGAGACGCCCTCAACCGATCGGCTTCGACCTGCATCGTCGACAACGCCACATCCGCAGCCCGCTCTTCCAACCGGTAACTACCATCACCTTGCCGGGCTGCCGTTAAACCCGTTCCATCCAATAGCCGCTCCAGCCCTTCATCGACTCGATACTGGCCTTGCAGGCCGGGGCTTTGGCGCCCTTCCCCCAGCTCGCCAGCGCCGCTAATAAACACACCCGCCTGGGCAGCGAAGCGGTTAATTGTCGTGCTGACCGGACCGCTGGCAATGTCATAGTAGCGTGCTTGCTGCTGGGTGGTTTGTGCGATGGCGGGCTGCGATAGCAGCGGCACGGCTAATAGCCCAGCGGTGGCAAAATGAATCGCCAGCGCCAAGGCGCGGCGGTTAAGCATTGGTTGGGGCTTGGCAGTAAGTGGTCGAAGTGCCGTGCGCTGATGGAGCATGTTGGTTCCCCTTGCAGATACGTTTTACGTGCTTATAAAGGGGATCGCACCAGCACGAAAAAGGGGAACCAGAAAAACCAATTTTTGCTCTTTTTTATTCCTCACTGGAGCTTGCTTCGCCTGCCTCGATTTTGATCCACCAGGGCATGACTTGGCGCACCTTCACCGGTAGCGTGGTTTCGACCATGTTCATAGTGCGTTCTAGATCATCAAGCGGGAAAGCGCCGAGCAGGGTGAGATCCGCCACCTCTGGGTCGACCTCTAGGCGGCCATGGTGGTGACGGCTAAGCGCCGCGGCAAAGTTCTTTAGCGATATGTTCTCGGCTAACAGAACGCCATTGGCCCAGGCTTCCCGGCTGCCGTCGGCGGGGGTGAGCTCCCCGATACGGCCTTCAGTGTAGTGAGCTTGCTGCCCAGCATTGACTACCTGCCGCTGGCTCGCATGCAGAGCATCGCCCTGAGTCTGGATAGCCACAGCGCCATCAAACACCGCCAGCAACTCACCTGAAGGCTGTTCACCCACACTAAAGCGCGTGCCCAAGGGCGTGAGTCGTGCACTGCGGGTATCCAGGTAAAACGGCCGTTCGGCGTCTCTGCCAGTTTCTATCAGCACTTCGCCGGTCACCAGCGCCAAGCGGCGCTGCGCTTGATCGTAATCAACATTGAGTGCTGAAGCGCTGCTCAGCCAGACCTGGGTGCCATCTTCCAGCACGATATGAGTGATTTCACCGGTGGCGGTGTGATAATCAGCACCCCACTGCTGTACGAGTCGTGGCAATGGTGTGCTTTGCCACAGCGCGGTGGAGAGCACAGAAACCAGCGCGAGGCTTGCTAGCCCACCCAACAGGTGACGTCGCCCCCGCCGTCGTTGTCGCGCCAGGCTAATCACACTGTTCGCGGTTTGCCGCTCACCCTTGCCTAGATTGTCAGTGAAGCGGCGGCTGACACCTTCCACTTGCTCCCAGGCCCAGCGATGGGTGTCGTTGGCATCCCGCCATGTTTGCCAGCGTTGACGCTCCGTTGCCGACATCTCTCCCGCCTGCCACTCGGCAAACCATTCAGCAGCCTCTGCCAAGGCACGGCGTTTGGCAGCTTCATCGGGGCTAGCCGCAGAAGCCATTTAGAGGCTCGCCTCGAAGCCCGCTTCGATCAACGCGCACTGCAGCATGGCCTGGGCCATATATTTTTTGACCATGCGTTCGGAAACCCCCAACTCCTCAGCAATTTGCCGATAGGGCTTACCGTGTAGCTGCGAGGCCAAAAAAGCGCTAGCGACTTTTTCGGGCAGCCGCTCCAGCATGCGGTCGATTTCGCACAGTGTCTCGATGACGATTTGCTGGTGTTCGGCAGAGGGCAAGCTCGCCTCGGCGCTGGCCGCTAGAGCTTGCTGCCAAGCGCGCTCAATATCCTGCCGACGCCAGTGATCAACGCACAACCCTTTAGCCATGCGGCTCAGATAAGCCCTGGCACCGTCGAAACTGTCCAGATGGCGAGGCGTTTTCAGCAACCGCACAAACGCATCCTGCGCCAGGTCGGCCGCCGACTCACTGCATCCCAAGCGCCGGCTGAGCAACTGCTGCAACCAAGGCTGATGGTGGTGATACAACTGACCGAGGGAGTCTCGACAGCCAGTGTGATACGCCGAGGGCTTGGCGGGTTGTGGTATCACCGTATCGTTACGCATTACTCAGTCACCCTGGCCACCGCATCGCGACTGGCGGCTTCACGCTGCTCACCGGTAAGCTCGACGAGCTGTCCGCTGCGCATTTCCAGCAGACGGTCGGCCTGGTCGAAGTAGTGGTCGTCATGGCTGATCACCACCAGCGTTTTGCCCAGTGCCCGCAGTTGGGGCAGTAACTCACGGTAGAAAACCCGGCGGAACTGAGGGTCCTGGTCGGCGGCCCACTCATCCAGCAGCAGCAGGTCACGCTGCTCGGCCACGGCCAGCAGCATCGCTAAGCGCTTACGCTGGCCCTGAGAAAGGTTGACGTTGGTGATGCGATCGCCATCGAAGTCAAGCTTACTGTGCATCCCCAGTGCGGCAAGCCATTCCTCAACCAACGCGGGATCGGGTGACTCGCCCGCGGGGCCTATCAGCCGGTCAAATAGATGCAAGTCAGTGTAAATCGCTGAAAAGTGTTGGCGATAGCGTGTCCAGTCCTCTTCACGCAGTGGCATACCATCGACCTGGACGCAGCCGCTTTGCGGTTGATAAAGCCCTGTCAGCAGCCTCGCCAACGTCGACTTGCCACTACCATTACCGCCAATGAGAAACACCACCTCGCCGCGCTTTAAGGTCAAGTCGATAGGGCCGATAGCAAAGCCTGGACGTGTCTCTTCAGCGGGGTAGCGATAGCTGACCTGTTCCAGTGCTAGCACCTGCCAGTCGTGGCGCTGTGCGTCACTATCAAAAGTATCGCGGTGTTCTGCCAGATCGAGCGCACTGATTTTCTCGAATGCCACTCGGGCATTGATCAACGGTGGAAAAGCGCCTATCGCCTGAATAAGTGGCGTACGCAGAAACAGCAGCGTAAGAGAGAAAGTGGTGGCCACCTGAGCCGATGCCCAACCCAGGCCGTTGGCTAAAAAGAACACCACGCCGATGGCCCCCAGCATCATGATATTGAACCAGTTCACCGCGCTTAGATGGTAGGTATCGCCGCGGATGATATGGTGTCGATACGCTTCCGCGTTAGGGGTATAGACGTCGCAATACAACCATTCGGCTCGGTCGCGGTTAAGCGCCAGTTCCTTACGCCCCTCAATCACCGACTGGTAATCTACGTAGAGACGATCTTCAGACTCACGCAGCTTGGCCATATGCTGATAAACCCGAGCCACCAAACGTATGCCAATTAAAACCGTCACGATCACCCAAAGCGCGGTGACACCTAACATGGGAGCTGAAAGCCAACCGAGATAAACCGTGACACCTATCGTCAGCACCCCGCCTTGTACCAACTCTGGCAAACGTACAAAGGCAACGGTGATATAGCGCACATCGCTGGATAAGCTGGCCAGTAAGCGCGCACTACCAATCTGCTCGACCCGCTCGATATTGGTATCCAGAATCCGCTTAATCAATTGCCCCCGCAGCCGGTAGACAAAATAGTGTCCCAAAGTGGTCAGCGCCAATTGCGAGGCCAATGTTATGGCTAATAACAACACAATCAGCCCCAGAAATTCGGGCAAGATGCGCCAGGGATCGGTAAAGGTGCCCAAAAGCCGCTGATTGATAAAGGCGATAACACCGATACCCAGACCTGCACTGGCCAAACTAAGTAGTACCACAGCCAAAAATGGCCAGCGATAATCACGCCATACAATCCTCAACAGCTCCATGAACCGGGCCTCCTGGCACTTCGAAAAGTTAGCCGATATTGAAAAGCTAGCGCTGGCGTTTGGCCGGCTTATTCTCGGGTTTCAGCGGGCAACCACCGCAAAGCGGCTCGCCGGGTAACCGATACCTGATACAACATAGCCGTCGCACTCGGGTGGAGGTCTCACCGCCTAGTTCTAGATAACGCACTGGCTGGTAGAGCGGGTTGCGCCGTCCATCGGGCAACGTCTTGGTGGCCAGGTAATCCAGCAGTGGCTCACCCGCGCCAGCAAGTTCTGGATGTTGCGAGCAGGTTTTTCCCACGAATTCCACGTATTGACCGAGATTGTTCCAGAACACCTTGGCCGAGAGACCGGAGACCGCAGCCAGCACCTCAATGAGTGGCGCACAGTGGTCGTCAAATAGCGTGCTAAAGCGCGCCTGGGATGTTTGAGCGTTAAGCTTCACACCACCGTGTGGTAATAAGATACGCTCGGTCTGACCTTTATCGCCAAGCGCCAGCCGAAGTTCCTTTATGCCCACCGGAAGGTCGTAGCCCAATAGCAGGTTGGCCACCAGCGTCGGGATCGAGACACTACTGAAATGATACTTCGACCATACCGAGGCAACGGCCAGGAAGTCGGCATCGTCACCGTAGCGGCGGCCGAAGCGCGCCAGTTGCTCACTCAAGAAGCCTCGATCCAGCAATGCAACAGCTGCCAGCGTCGGCTCATCAGACTGACCAAACGCTGGAGCTTTCAGGTTATCCAGCGGCGGCTGGCGATAAAGCGCCAACAACGCCTCGGCAGGATCCACCGCAGCCAAAAGCTCACTCGGCTTGGTCGCCACGTTACTCATAGCCGCCGCAGCCCCCACATAAAGTAAGCGCCGCCAATTAGAGAGGCGACCAAACCAGCGGGCATCTCATAGGGGAAGATAATCTGACGCCCCACCCAATCCGCCAACACCATTAATAGCATGCCGATCAACGCGGCCCCCAGCAGGTGCTGCCCTGCCCGAGAGAAGCCGACCAAACGCGCCATATGCGGTGCCAGCAGGCCAATAAACGATAGCGGCCCCACCACCAAGGTGGCGCAGGCGGTTAGCAGTGCGACCAGCAACAGCAGCGCCAGGCGGGCACGGTTCAGCGTTACCCCAAGTGCCTTGGCCGTCGGTGCGCCTAACGGCATGATATCCAGCCAACGGGTAAAGGGTAGCGAGACCAGCGCCAATACCGCAGCGATACCCCCGACCACCACGGCATTGGTGATATCCACGTAATAGGTAGAGCCCGCCAGCCAGGCGATCACCTGCTGGCCACGTGGGTCTCCCCCTGCCAGCATCACGCTACGCACCGCATCAAACAGGGCGCTGACAGCTACCCCGGTAAGCAGCAAGCGCTCAGGGAGATAACCGCTCTTGCGGTTGATGCCCACCAACACCAACAATGTCGCGAAAGCGCCCAGAGTACCGACGCCAATCAGCATCATATTGGTGGGCGCGGGCAGTAAGAAGATCCCCAAAATCAGTGCAATGGCGCAGCCACCACTAATACCCAATACCTCGGGGCTGGCCATGGGGTTGGCGGAAAGGCGCTGAAGAATCGTCCCGGCAATTGCCAGCATTAGCCCACTCGCCGCTGCCGCCATTACCCGCGGCAGGCGCCACTGCATCACGTTCCAGTTATCTGGCGACAGTAAATACCAGCCATCGACCCCCTGCCCCACCAGCAAGCCAAGCAATGTGGCGCCCAGTAGCGCGAGGAGTAACCCCGTTGCTAAACGGGAAGGCGCAGGATGGCGATGGGCAAAAACGCCCGCCCCTTTCGGTGGTTGATCGCCCTGCAGTTTCAAACGTGGAATCAACCACATTAATAGCGGCGCCCCCAGGGCACCGGTAATCGCTCCAGTGGGGATAAAGGCCGCCAACATGCCACCGAAATGTTGCAGCAGTAGATCCGTGGTGACCAACAACACAGCCCCTAGTAACGTCGACCAAAGCAGACGTGGCCCTAAGCGCCGCGCACCGGCCATACGCACAATATTGGGCGCTGCCAAGCCGATAAAACCGATGATACCCACCACGCTGACAATGCTACCAGTAATAAATACCGCCAGCCCCATCCCCGCAAAGCGCAGATAGGTCAGCGAGACGCCGAGGCTCTTGGCACTGGCGTCGTCAAGCTCAAGCACCGCCAAAGGGCGCAGCAAAAACCAGGCGGCGACACAGATAATCGCCAGCCGTGGCCAGAGAACCGCAACGCCATCCCACCCGTTTTGCGCCAGCGAACCAGCGCCCCAAATAAGCAGCCCCGAAAGCGCCTCGTGGTTAAACAGCAGCAGCGCTGTAGAAAGCGCCCCTAAGTACAGATTAACCACCAAGCCCGCCAGCACCACCACGATCGGCGCCAACCCGCGCCGCCACGAGAGCAGGAAAACTAACCCAACCGCCAGCGCACCACCCAACAAGGCGACCCATTCACGCCCGGCGACAAGCAGCCCCGGCGCCAGCAAGGTAGCGGTCATCAACGCCAGGTTAGCGCCCGATGCCACCCCTAGGGTGGTGGGCGAGGCCAACGGGTTGCGCAGTACTTGTTGCATCAGTACACCCGCCAACCCTAAGCCGCCCCCTGCTAGCAGCGCGATCGAGAGACGTGGCCACCACGCATAGTGGAGCAACAACTCGTCAACATTCTCAAAAGAGGGCACTACTAACGCCTGCAACCCCAGTATAAAACCACCCTGCCCCTGCAGACCTAGCCAAAACAGCACCACCATCGGCAAGCTAAGCAATAGGCAAGCTTTTGCAGGCGACATTCCCCCCATTCGCTGGGTAACTTGCGCAGCGCTTAGCATAGCGAACAACCTCTTGTCATAGCCGGGCAGATCGCCACACAGGGCCTGATAGGCAGCAGAGTCATTTTCTTAGCCTTACTCTTTTCTGGAGTTGGTGGTTGAATTACCAACAACGATTCTAAATGATAATAATTAGCACTACAATTGACAGTTTGATTGATAGAGACAGTGAATATGGCATCCAAGCACAGCTATCAGCTTTTCGATATCACCCTCGCTCGGCGGACCCAAGTCAGCGCTTCGTTAGTCAAGTTTACCTTTACGGGCCCAGATGCTAACGCGGAAGGCCCCAAGCAGGGCTACGAGTGGAAGCCCCTCAAGGCGCCAAACCAAGACTGTCCACTGTCATCGCCACGTCATGAGTGGCTCGTTACCTTTATCAAACGATTTGATAACAGCCATACAAGCCCCCAGGAGAAACGACATGCTTGAGAGCGAAAACAGCTTGCTGGAAACAGTTAAGCAAGCAGCCTATGAGGCTGGCGCGCTGTTGCGTGAGGGGTATTCGCAAAAGGGACGGATTACATTTGAGCAAAAGGGAACATCTGATTTCGTTAGCTACTACGATACGGCAGCCGAAAGTATCATTATCGACTGCATCAACAGCGCTTTTCCCGATATCGCTTTCCTTGGCGAAGAAAGTGGCCTGACGCCCACTGATAGCGACTATAACGTGATTATTGACCCCCTTGATGGCACCAGCAATTTTCTACATGGCGTGCCTCACTTCTCGGTATCTATTGCGGTCACCAAAGGTAATGCGCTGATCATCGGTGTTGTCTATCAACCACTGCTTGATGAGATGCTCTGGGCAGGCCAAGGCGCAGGTGCCTTTCTCAATGACCGCCCGTTAACAACACCAGCCCCACGCCCGCTAACCGAGATGCTGGTGAGCACTTGTCTGCCCTATCACGCTAAAGGCGACTGCAGGACAGCGCTAAATCAACTCGCGACATTAATGCCCCAGGTGGCAGGTATCCGCAGCCCTGGCTCAGCGGCACTTGAGATCGCTTATCTCAGCCTAGGCCGGTTTGATGCTTTTTGGTCGCAAGGCGCCGCGCTCGACTTCTGGGATATCGCTGCCGGTATTGTGATAGCTCGGGAAGCTGGATACACCGTCACGGATATCTCTGGTGAGGCAAATCCTGTTCAATGGAACAGCCTAATTGCTGCGCACCCCGAACAGCATAGCCAACTGCTAGCATGTTTAGCCTCTTACTGATAAACGGCAAATGTCACTGCTGAGCTTCCACATTTTCCTGTTTTTTTGAGGCATACAAGCAGCCGCTGTAAACAGCCCACTTATTTTTTGTGCTTGCCGCCCTGTCGCGTTTTAAAGAGCCCCCGCGACATTTGACCTCGTGGCAATCGGGATGGCGGTTCGTGGCTGAGTACTTAGAGAGATTCACACACTGGCGAAAATCTTTTCATTTTTTTATTAAAAATGAGAACCATTAGCACTAGAATAGAGCTATTATTCATCCTATCGCTAGGAGTGATTCATGTTCGAGGTCAAAGGCGCTACCTTTGAAATCCATGGTAAGCAGATTCTAAACCCCATTGACCACAGCTTTCATGAGGGCAAGGTTTACGGCTTGATTGGCCACAATGGCTCGGGAAAGTCGACGCTGATTAAGCTAATGGCCCAGCAGCAACCCACCAGCCAAGGCGAGCTTCACTTTGACCAGCGCCCACTGAGTGACTGGGGAAATCGCGAGTTCGCTCGTCAGGTGGCTTACCTGCCCCAGCATTTGCCCAGTGCTGAAAGCCTGACTGGGCGCGAGCTGGTAGCTTTTGGTCGCTACCCTTGGCACGGCCTGCTCGGTCGCCATAACCAGAAAGACAAAGACGCCATTGATCGCGCCATCGCCCTTACCCACACAGAGGCCTTTGCCGACCGCTTAGTCGATACACTCTCCGGCGGCGAGCGTCAGCGAGTATGGTTGGCCATGCTACTCGCCCAGGGAAGTCGTTTCCTACTGCTCGATGAGCCACTAGCAGCACTGGATATTGCTCACCAAATTGAAGTGCTAGCGCTGGTTCGCAAGCTATGTGATGAGCTGAACCTTGGCGTCATTATTGTATTGCACGATATCAATATGGCATCACGCTACTGTGATGAACTGATGGCACTGCATAGCGGTCGCTTGCTAGCCCATGGCAGTCCGGATGATTTGATGAGCTGCAGCACCTTAGAAGCTATTTATGGCCTACCGATGCAGGTGATGAAACACCCCAATGGGGAGCACAATATTGCCGTGGCTCAATGAGTAAAGGTATGCCAACGCGCTAATGCCAGACGAGATCACTACCCAAATTAGCGCGCCTGTCTAATTGCTCCTTCTTAATACCGGCCTTGCTGGCTGACTCACATCGCACCGGTACAACGTTGTATTTCACCCGCCATTTGGTTAGATAGAAACAGTTCACCCCCTAATAGCAGCTCAGTATTCAGCAGTGAAGTGGCGGCAACAATACACCGTAGCAATGCCATACCGAATGATTCAGACACTACCTCTTACTCATCGGCTGTGGCGCACTGATGTCCTCTGGCTCTAACTCAGAAATTTCGAATCACGCCACGCAACATCTATTGAGTCAGCAGTCTGGAAGCAGACTATGCTAGGGTGGGACCCATGAAGAACCATAAGGTTCTGAAGGTCAAACCCTAGGTTGCCGACAACTAACAATCGGCAACTGTTCTATACGCCCATGCATGAAGGAGACTCAGTTCACTGCGGATCAAGTGTCAGCGGATGTCTCGTTCATCGTCTTTGAACTGGTGAACCACTAGAAAAACAGGTGAACAACAACAGCCCTGTTTGGAGACCTATCTTCAAGACATGAAAACCTCCAACACAGACAGCTACAACCGCGTATTCGTCATCATTCAGTCAGCCGCGGAAAATCAACTGGTATTCAGCGCTGTGGCCACACCTAGCGGGCTTGCGTAGAAATGAACGCTAAAGACCAATTCCAGCACGCTTTAAGCAACATTCAGGGCTCTACGTTGCAAAGACTGAAACTGCACTTGCTGGATGTCACCAACAAGACACTGCTGTACTTCTAGTAAACCGTCTGAACACGAGTGTCCAATGAACATCCGCTCTCTCGAAACCTTTTACTGGCTTGCCAAGCTGGGCAATTTCCGCGCCACCGGTGAGACACTACACGTCTCCCAGCCCACTATTTCTGCTCGTATTTCTGGGCTGGAAGATGAACTAGGGGTGGAGCTGTTCGACCGCTCCGGCCGCAGTGCGGTATTGACCGCAAAAGGCCGGGAGCTGCTGATATACGCTGAGAAAATCCTCGAGCTACATCAGGAGCTCTTGGAAAAAGTCGCCGACCCAGAATCCATCCATGGCACCATCCGGCTAGGCGTCGCAGAAACCATCGCCTATACCTGGCTGCCTAAGCTAATTGAACGGATCAACGAGACCTATCCGGCGATTAACCTTGAGCTGGATGTGGATGTCTCGCCCAGCCTAGCCGAGAAACTCATCAAACGGGAAATTGACATTGCCTTTCTGATTGGCGACGTGCGGCATGAGGGGTTTGTCACCAAACATTTCTGCAGTTATTCCCTGACTTGGGTCGCCAGTAAAAAAATGCCCCTGCCAGAGACACCCCTTAGCCTGTCCTCACTAGCCCGCATTCCTATCATCACCTACCCACGCATGAGTGAGCCGCACACCTATATCCGATCACTGATCCATCCGGTGGGACGCTCTATTCAAATTCACTCCAGCTCCTCGCTTTCCACCATTATCCGGATGACCGTAGACGGTATGGGGGTAAGTGCGCTGCCCAAAGAGATTGTCAGCAGCGAGCTTCAATCAGGAAGGCTACGAGAGCTTGAAGTGGAAGCCAATGTACCTGACTTAGTATTCAACGTCGCGTATATAACGGCTCCCGGCGGCCATATCGTGCGCGCCATTGCCGATCTTTCGCTGGCTCTGGTCGCGTCTAATAACGAATGAAAAATTACAGCCCACAATCGATCAGCTTTTTCGATCATTTTAAATATTAAATATCGATTGGAATTAATCATTGCTTTTGCCTTAACTTAGGAACAAACCATTACAAGGCAAAAAAATGATCAGCCACCCTCCCTCCCCTGCTCGGGCTGTCCGGCTCCAAGCTCGTGATGGTAGCCTCACTGGCCCAACCGCCGGACTAGCCAATGGTTTCGTTCAGGTCAATCTGGTGATCTTGCCGGAAGCCCAAGCGAATGGCTTTTTGCGTTTCTGCCAGGCCAACCCGAAACCATGTCCATTGATTGCCGTCAGTGAACCCGGCCAGCGAGGCTGTGAGATTTTAGCGGAGGATCTGGACATTGCCCGTGACGTACCATCTTACTGTGTCTACCGAGAAGGCGAGTTGGCAGGCACCTCCGGCGATGTGTCTGATCTGTGGCGGAAAGACCTCGTGACCTTTGCCCTAGGTTGCTCATTCAGCTTCGAACATGCACTGATACAGAACGGCGTCGCCGTTCGTCATATTGACGAAAATCGCAACGTGCCGATGTTTAAAACCTCAATTCCACTGCAAGCAGCCGGAGGATTTGCCGGCCAGATGGTGGTATCGATGCGCCCGTTCCTGGCCACTCGAGCCATTCGGGCCATTCAGATTACCACGCGGTACCCGCAGGCCCATGGCGCACCCGTGTACTTTGGCGATCCTGCGCAGATTGGCATTTCTGATCTGATGAAACCGGACTATGGTGATCCAGTATCCATTCATGCTAATGAAACGCCCGTTTTCTGGGCGTGTGGGGTCACGCCCCAACAGGTGCTAATGGATGCCGGTGTGCCATTCGCCATTACCCACAGCCCAGGCCATATGTTGGTAACCGACATTCCCGAGAGTCAGGTTGCCCTGCTGTAGTCCCTAGCAACAAAAAGAGAAGAGGAAACGTTATGATCAACAAAAAACAGACCATCACTGCGGCCGTATTTGTACTTTCTCTGGTGGGCCATGCCTCCGCTCAGGAGATTGATAAAACCAGCTTTGCCTACGTCGGTAGCTGGAGCAGCTTATCGCTGTATCAAAACTTTGAGAACCCGTTCTGGAGCAAGCACATTCCTGAAGCGTCTGGTGACAACCTGTCCACTACTGTGACCACCTTTGATCAGATGGGGTTAGGCGGTGGCGAAGTCTATCGCCTCATGGCCCGCAACGTCATAGAGGTTACGTCCACGGTTGCGGACTATGCGGTTCAGGATGCGCCAGAACTGGAAGGCCTAGACATGCCCATGATGGCACCTGATGTAGAGACGGCCCGTAAAGTAGCCGAAGCCTATTGGCCAGTTCTAGACGAAGCCTTCAGCGAACGCTTCGACGGTGCCAAAGTGCTGGCAGTAGTTCCCTATCCTTCCCAGGTTGTCTTCTGCAATGCTGAAATCAACAGCCTTTCTGATCTGGCAGGCAAGAAAGTACGTGCCAGTGGCCGGACAACCGCAGAGTTTCTGGAAGCGGTGGGCGCTGAGGGCATCACTCTGAACTACAGCGAAGTACCCGGCGCTCTTCAGCGCGGCGTCATTGACTGCGCGGTGACCGGCTCGCTCTCCGGTTACAGCTCCGGGTGGTACGAAGTAGCTACGCACCTATACCCGCTCCCAGTGGGAGGCTGGGATCATGTGGTCACCGCCATGAACGGCAAAAAATGGAACTCTCTGTCGCCGGAAACCCAAGAATGGCTGCTCAAGGAAGTAAAGGAAAATTACGAAACACCCGTCTGGGCCTCTGCAGTTGACGAAACCAAAGAAGGTATCGCTTGCCTGACCGGCGAGGGAACGTGCTCCCGCGGCGAGCCTGGCAACATGGTTCTGGTTGAGGCCACGGACAACGATTTCGAACAGGTATCCCGTCACTTGGAAGAAACCCTGCTGCCAAGCTGGGCGGCCCGGGTTGATCAGCGCTGGGTAGACCGCTGGAACGAAACAATCGGCAGCGTTACCGGCCTCAAAGCCTCCAAGTAACCCCTTACTATTGCAGAAACAAAGAACGGACTGCGCACACCAGTCCGTTCTGGAGACTCCTATGTTGGAACAGATAAATTCCGGACTCGACCGGATTCTCCAGAGAATCCAGTCCGGCTCGCTCTGGCTGGCCCGAGCGGGCGGCGTTCTGATTCTGCTTACAGTGATCCTAGTAACCGCCGAGATCGTGTTGCGGCAGTTGCTTGGCCGCTCAAATCTGCATGCGACCGAAATCACCGGTTATGTGATGGCCATCAGTACAAGCTGGGCGTTTGCATACACTCTGATGCGAAAAGCTCACATCAGAATTGATGCACTCTACCTGAAACTGCCGGTCAGCGCTCGGGGGGTACTGGACCTGATTGCCTTACTCTCTCTGGCATTGTTTTGCGTACTGGTGGTGGGTGCTGCCTTTGAGGTTGCTGAACACTCCTACAGTGGTGGGGCCCGAGCCAACACCCCGCTGGGAACACCGGTCTGGATTCCTCAGGCGTTATGGCTTCTGGGTTTGGTCTGGTTTTCCATTGCGGTTGTGCTGATGTCACTTCGCGTCCTCCTCGGATTACTTAGTGGCCAAGTGAACGACGTCCAGCGCCTGGCAGGTAGCCCAACGCTGGATCAACAGATCAGCGAAGAGAACAAGGAAACTAACTGATGATTCTGATCACTCTGGCCGTACTGCTGGTGTTGCTCCTGCTGAGTGTTCCAGTGGCCGCGACCCTGATTGTACTGGGGCTATTTCTGGACGAGTTCTTCTCACCATTCCCTCTAGTCAATGCAATGGGAGACGTTCTCTGGTCTGCCTCAAATAGCTTTCTACTGATTGCCATTCCCCTGTTTATTCTGTTAGGCGAGATCCTGGTACGCACAGGCATCGCCAAAGGTACTTACCGGGCTCTTGAAAGCTGGTTCTCCTGGCTTCCCGGTGGCCTGCTGCACGCCAACATAGGTACCGCAACGCTGTTCTCCGCCACCTCTGGCTCAAGCGTCGCGACAGCTGCCACCATTGGCACCGTTGCCATTCCACAGGGCAAAGATCTGAAGTATGACCAGCGCCTGTTTACCGGGTCCATCGCGGCTGGCGGCACCCTCGGCATCATGATTCCGCCGTCGATCAACCTCATTGTGTACGGCTTTCTGACCGAAACCTCCATCCCCCAGCTGTTCGCAGCGGGCATGATTCCCGGGCTGTTACTGGCCTTACTGTTCATCGTCGGCACCGCACTCATCTGCTTGTGGCGCCCCTCTCTGGGAGGGCCAAGCACCCATCACTCGTGGGGAGAGCGGCTCTCGGGCCTGAAGCATCTGGTCCCAGTTCTAGTGCTGTTTGGCATTGTGGTGGGATCAATCTACGCAGGCTGGGCAACTCCCACAGAAGCCGCTTCCCTTGGTGTCATCGGCGCCATGATGATTGCTGCGATTATGGGCAAACTGAGTAAATCAGTGATCTTGGAGGCCTTGGAAGGCACCATGCGAACCACCGGCATGATTATGCTGATCATCATGGCGTCGTACTTCCTGAATTTTGTACTGGCATCTGCTGGGATCACACAAGAGCTGACCTCATTCCTGGAATCCGCAGGCTTGGGTCCCTACTCAACGCTGCTACTAGTCATCTCCCTGTACATCATCTTGGGTTTCTTCATCGAAACCCTGTCGTTGATGGTAATCACCATTCCGATTGTGGCACCGATTATCATCGGCATGGGCTTTGACCCTGTCTGGTTCGGCATCCTTCTGATCCTGTTGATTGAGATGGCACTGATTACACCACCCGTCGGGCTCAACCTTTATGTGGTTCAGGGGGTACGTCAAGGCGGTTCCTTCAACGACGTGATGGTCGGAGCACTGCCATACGTCGCGATGATGCTTCTGATGGCGGTCGCGCTGGTGCTTTTCCCCTCAATCGCGCTATTCCTCCCAGAACTGCTGAATTAACCCTGATCAACGTATAACAACAGGAGACCCGTGATGACTGAATTTCAACTGGCTGAGACTGGCGAAACACTAAACGTTGCCATCAACGAGCTGATTATTGCTGGCTGGGCCGGGCGTGAGCAGGCCGGCATTGATGAGCATATTGAAGAACTCAAAGCCATCGGGGTTGCACCACCATCCAGCACCCCGCTGTTCTACCGAGCCTCGGCGAAGCTGGCCACGAACGACGGAAATGTTCAGTTTCTGGGCAACGAAACCAGCGGCGAAATAGAGGTGCTACTGATTGGCACCGAGCGTGGCACTCTCGTTGGGATCGGCTCTGACCACACCGACCGAGAAGCCGAAGCCTGGTCGGTCGCCCACTCCAAACAGGTGTGTGCCAAGCCGATCGGTCGTCAGGTTTGGTGGCTGGCCGATGTGATTGAACATTGGGATCAATTGCAGATGGCATCATTCGCAACCATCAATGGTCAGGAAGTGCCGTATCAGAAAGGTAGCGTGACGGGCCTGCTCCACCCTGAAGACCTGCTCTGCCGGTTCGGCCTAAACAAAACCGAACTGGCCCCGGGCCAGGCCATGCTCTGCGGGACGCTGCCCGTGATAGGCGGCGTTCGCCCAGCTCAGGTATTCCGGATGGTGCTGACAGACCCGGTCAAAGGCCGCGCTCTATCACACGCTTACACCATTGAAACACTATCGGTGGTGAAATGACGTTCAGGCCCGAGCATCTCAAACCGTTACCGGCGGAGTCACTCGCAGATCTGCTGAACGGCCTGGCAGCCGGCCAGTGGCAGGCCATCGACCTTTTGGAAACCTGCCTAGACAACATCAACCGCGGCGATGACCCAGTCCAGCAGATCTACACCGGGCGGTTTGACCGGCAGGCGGTCGCGGAAGCCCAGGCGGTGGATACGCTGCGGAGCGCCCAAGCTCCAGTAGGCGAGTTGGCTGGTCTACCCATCGCTCTGAAAGTGCTGTTCGACGTTGCTGGAGAGGTCACCCACGCCGGCAGCCAATGGTGGAAAACGCCCGCCAAAGCCGATGCCCTTATCGTATCTCGCCTGCGTAGCGCGGGAGCGGTAATCACCGGACACACCAACATGACCGAGTTTGCCTATTCCGGGCTGGGCATCAACCCTCACTATGGCACCCCCGACAACCCCATCGCGCCAGGCCGGATTCCTGGGGGCTCCTCCTCAGGGGCGGCGGTGGCGGTGGCCCGCAATATGGCCGCAGCAGCCATCGGATCTGACACGGGCGGCTCAGTTCGCATTCCATCAGCCTTCTGTGGCCTAGTCGGTTTCAAACCGTCACAGCAACGCATCCCTCGCAACGGCTCATTCCCGCTGTCCGACAGCCTAGATTCAATCGGCCCGATAGCCCGAACCGTGCACTGCTGCGCCCGGCTTGATGCCGTCCTAGCCGGCCAGCGTGCTCAAACACTAACTCCGCGCTCACTGGCCGGCCTGCGCTTTGCCGTACCATCGAATTACATGCTCGACGACGTTTCGCAGGAAATTGCAGAACCCTTCATCGCGAGCCTGAAGCGGCTTCGCGCGGCCGGTGCGCGCATCGACGAAGTAGTGGTTCCTGTGCTCAATAGCTTACCGGAACTGCTGGAAGGTGGCGGCTTTACTGCCGCAGAAAGTTACCACCTTCACAAGGAATGGCTAACCCCGCACGGAAACCAATACGACCCACGGGTTCGCGTCCGAATCGAACGTGGCGCCACTCTCAGCGCCACCGATTACATTGAATTACTCCAGCGTCGGCAACGTCGCACTCAACAGGCAGACCAATGGCTGTCAACCTACGACGGACTGCTTGCGCCCACCGTGCCAGTTGCGCCTCCCCGCGTTGAGGATCTCATTCAGGACGAAGATTATGGCCGCCTGAATCTGCTGGTGCTGCGCAATCCAACTGTCGCCAACCTGCTCGATTTGTGCGCAATTACCATCCCGAACCACGAACCGAGAGCGCTGCCATCAGGCCTGATGCTGATTGGCCGGAACGGCGCGGACAGGGACATACTCGCCATCGCAGCCGGAATTGAGGAGACTCTCGAAACCATATGCTGAGCGTTCTGGTTGCAAAACTGGTGGCGACCGCCGCGGTGGTTATCGGCGTGTCGGTGGCCGTCGGCAGAATGGGCCCACGGCTTGGCGGCATTCTGGCAGGGACGCCGATCATTCTGGGCCCTGGTTATTTCTTCATGTTGCAAGAACGTTCGACCGACTTCCTGCAGGCCGCTGCCCTGTCGACGCTGCATGCGCTCATTGCCACCCTGGTGTTTGTCATCATCTTTGTCCTAGCCGCCGGACGCTTTGGCATTGTCACCAGCTTGGTCCTGGCAACGGGCAGCTGGATACCCTCCTCCCTGTTGTTTTCTTTGCTTCCCGGGGGAGTATGGGGAGGCCTCTTGGTCTATGGGCTAGTTCTCCTGTCTGCCGAAATAATCCGCCGCCGATTGAACCTAGTGCAAACCGTAGTGGTTGCCAGATCCGGCTGGTTTGATTTACTACTGAGAGGCTTGCTGGCCGGTATCTTGGTGAGCATTGCAACCACTGTGGCGGCACAGTCCGGGCCTTTCCTTTCCGGTATATTGGTTGGGTTTCCGGTGGGGCTGTTCACCATTGGCTGGACACTGTACGAACGTTACGGCCCCGCCGTCGCGAGGGCGACCATGAGCATGGCTCAGAAAGGCATGCTCAGCCTCGTGGCCTTTACGGTGGCACTGGCTCTGACCGTGGAGACTCTGCCGCCCACGGCCACCTTCGCCACGTCCCTGCTGGCTTCCATCGCGGTGAGCCTGGGTATTTTTGTCATCAGCCAATGGCGTTACCGCGCACTGTAGACAGGAGAGGGTATATGAAAACGCTTTTAATCAATGCCGATATGGGCGAAAGCTTTGGCCCCTGGGTCATGGGTATGGATGAGCACGTGATGCCCCATGTCGACTTAGCCAATGTGGCCTGCGGCTTTCACGCTTCCGACCCCCACGTTATCCGGCGTACCGTGCGCTTGGCCAAGGCCTATCAGGTGAAAGTTGGCGCTCATCCATCCTATCCGGATCTGGTTGGTTTTGGCCGACGCTCTATCGCCTGCTCGCCGGACGAAGTGGAAGACCTAGTGCTGTACCAGATTGGTGCCTTGTCCGGGCTCTGTCGGGCCGAAGGCCTACAGCTTCATTACGTGAAACCTCACGGTGCACTCTATAACGACATGACCCGCGATCCCGAGCTGCTCGGAGCGGTGGTCAGAGCGGTCAAAGATTTCGATGATTCCCTGCCGTTAATGACGATGGCAGCCTGCGACACCTCAATGGCACAAGCCATTGCCGACCAGCACGGGGTCACCCTATGGTTTGAAGCCTTCGCAGACCGAGCCTACGACCCTCACGGCCACCTGGTCTCTCGACGGCTGCCGGGGGCGGTCCACGAAGATCCAGATGAAATCCTGGCGCAAGCCATCAAAATCGCCAAAGGCGAGCCACTGACCACCAGCGACGGCAGCAAGATTGTATTAAATGCTGACACACTCTGCGTGCATGGCGACAACAGCGAGTCCATTGCCGCAATCCAGTCCATCCGTGAAGCCATTCAGTCACTGAGAACTCAGCCATGAGCCTGCAGGCCGCGACAACCTTACCCCGGCTGGAGTCTGCAGGACTGGACGGCTGGATGGTTAGACTGTTCGACACCATTGATGAAGCCAACCTGCCTTGGATCACCGCGCTGCTGCAGCGCTGCGAATCAGCATTCGGAAAGGCAGTGGTAGACTTGGTGCCCTCCTACACTACCTTGTTGGTGGTTTTCGACCCCCTGCAGCTGAGCCCGTTTGAAGCGCAGCAGAAGATCATCAGCCTGCTGACGGGCCTGACACCGGAAGGTGGCACCGGCACCAGCCAGATACATGAACTGCCAACGTTCTACCACCCCAGCGTTGGACCAGACCTTGAGCGGGTCGCAAAAAACACAGGCCTATCAGTGGCCGACGTCATCGCGTGCCACAGCCAGAAAACTTACCGTGTTTTTGCCCTGGGTTTTGCGCCAGGCTTTGCCTTCATGGGCCTAACGAGCCCTCAGCTGGAGTGCCCAAGGCTCGACACACCCCGCAAAAGAGTCCCAGTGGGCAGCGTTGCCATTGCGGCACGCCAAACCGCTGCCTATCCCACAGCCACCCCGGGCGGCTGGAACCTTCTGGGTCGAACTAGTGCACGCTTGTTTGACCGTGAAAGAGAGGGTTTCAGTCTGCTGAACGTAGGCGATCAAGTACGCTTTGCCCCCGTCTCTCGCGACGCATTTGAACGCAACGGAGGCGATACCACACCCATAGAGGCTGCCCGATGACCACCCTCCCCCCGACTGATATCGCCATTCGAGTTCGCCAGGCTGGGTCGCTTACACTGCTTCAGGACCGGGGCCGCTTTGGCGTCCGGCATCTGGGGGTCACTCAGGGCGGTCCGGCTGACCTGTATTCCTGGGCCTGGGCCAACCACCTGGCCGGTAACCCCTGGGGCTCGGCAAGCCTAGAAATCACCTTTGGCGGGCTGCAGCTGGTGGCCGAGCGTGACCTTGAAATCGCCATTGCCGGGGCTGATCTTGGTGCTACTCTAGAGGGTAAACCGGCCCCGCTTTGGCGACGGATACGCTGGCCCGAGGGTCAGTCTCTGGTATTTAACACCCCAGTTAGCGGCCTGCGTGCTTACCTCTCCGTTCACGGCGGCTTTGCCGCTCCCCCTGCCATGGGCAGCGTGGCCTGTGTGGCCCGAGAGCAACTGGGCGGCTTCGATGGCTACGGCCGAAAACTGGCCGACGATGACCAATTGCGCATTTTCACACCAACCACCCCCGCAACACTGGGGATTACCGAAGCCCCGGCCCACGCCCGCCCGGATTTTCAAGAGCCGCCGCAGCTCGACCTGCTGCCAGGCGCTCAAATTGCCGAGTTCACCGGCAACAGTCTGTTTGATGCGTTCAACGCCTGGTGGCGGGTGGATGATCGGGCAGACCGCATGGGAGTGCGCCTGAAAGGCCCCAAATTAGAGTGTCGAACCCGCTCCCTGATTTCAGAGGGTATCAACCTCGGAAGTCTCCAGGTGCCACCCGATGGCCAGCCGATCGCGCTGCTCAACGACCGCCAGACCATCGGGGGCTATCCAAGACTGGGCGCGCTTTCACCGCTGGCCGCGTCCCGGCTGGGCCAGTGCCTCCCCGGGCAAGAAGTCAGGCTGATCGCCCGCAGCAGTGAAGCGGTGCTCCGAGAATACCGCGCATTTCTGGCCGCGTTTAACACCTGACTCCGCTGAGCCGAAGTCCCGTTACCTCACCCTAACACACTGCATGTCTGGGGCATCATACCCCCACACGATTGTGGCTTGTCCCTGATGTTCCCAGAACATTTCATTGCGCCCCTGATACTTGCTTCCGCTGGCGCTCGGTTGCAAGTACATGAGCGACACACTATCACCACGCTCGGCAACCAACGTCGATGGCTCGGTCTCAAAGAAGGTCACAATCACCTCATTGGCGGGATTGCCATCACAAGCGAAACGGACCGGTCCCTTGGATGGAACCAACTGATAGCTGGCCTGAAGTTCGGCAATGCGCTGCTGGTACGCATAGGCCACGCACTCAGACTGATCCTCCGCTTTCCAGCAATCATTGCGCCCTTTGATCCAGCCTCGCTGCTCTGCTTTGAGCACAGGAGGCTGCTGATTTCCCGCTTTTTCCAAAGCAGCGGCATAGACTCCCGAGAGCTCTCTGTCGAGCGCCGATAAACGCTCACTGGCACAAATCATCGCCTCGGTGCTTCCTGCCTCAACCCCCTCACAGGAAAAAGACGGTTGTGACTCTGCTTCCACCCGGCTGGTTTCGCCCGTGGCTGACTCCTGAGCCAATGACTCGATGTGACGGCACCAAGCGTCCGTGTCTCGTGCCGGGACGCCATCTTGGCCCCGAATGCCGAGTCGGAACTCAACCACCGACTTCCACTCATCTGAACCAATATCCGGACCGTGACCCTGGCCGTCGCCAGTGGGCACCTGGTTTTCAATGGCTTCGTACCCTGCCTCAGAACAGAGCCCGCTCTCACGCAACTCCGATTCCGAGCTGCCACCATTCAGGCTGGCACAACCTGCGCCAGCAGCCAGAATTACCAACAGGCTCAGCCTAGTTGCCATTGTTCTCACGTTAATACTTGCTTTTCCTAACATGGCCTTAACTCCTGTGTTTTTCCATAGATATGAGGGGGTCAGACTCGAGGCATCCTATTACTCTCTTCAGCAGAGCAGTCAGACGGGAGGCTTTTTCCACCCAGTTATCCAGAGGTTAAAATTTCGAGCAACAACGACTTACCCGCAGACACGTGTGCCAGCCAAGATGTTATCGCCGACATTGAGTGACATTCAGAAAAACATCCGCCGTAATGCTTCGCCGGGGTTGTTCTCACGCATAAAGGCTTCGCCCACGAGAAAACCATTAACACCATTCTCACGCATACGCAGCACATCGTTGCTGGTATGAATGCCCGATTCGGTAATCACCGTAACGCCTGCCGGTATGCGCTTGAGCAGCTCAAGGGTTGTTTCAAGCCGTGTATCAAAAGTGTGCAAGTCGCGATTGTTGATACCCACCATATCAATGTCCAGCGCCAGCGCACGGTCTAGTTCTGAGGCATCGTGCACTTCAACCAGCACGTCCATTCCAAGAGCATTCGCTTGAGCGTGCAGGTCGTGCAAACGCGCATCATCCAGTGCAGCAACTATCAGCAGAATACAGTCTGCGCCAATAGCCCGAGCTTCACTCACCTGATAGCCATGGCTGATAAAGTCCTTGCGAATCACCGGCAAGGAACAGGCCTCACGCGCTTCAATCAGAAAATCTTCATGGCCCTGAAAGAAGTCGGCATCCGTTAACACTGACAAACAAGCCGCACCACTTTCAGCATATTGACGGGCAATATTGCCGGGGGAAAAATCGTCCCGAATGACACCCTTAGACGGCGACGCCTTCTTTATTTCAGCAATAATCGCCGGATCATGCTCAGCAATGCGCTCAACCAGAGCTGCCACAAAGCCACGGGGGGCCGACTGCTGATCCGCCAAGCGCAACAGCTCAGCCTCACTAACCGCCAAACGACGCTCAGCAACTTCGGCATCTTTGCGCGCCATGATGCGGGTCAGGATAGTCGGGAGTTGATCTGAAGTGCTCATTTTACCCTCCTCGGGCGAATCACTGGGCAAACACACGGGTAAAGTGGGAAAGCTCTCTGAGCTTTTCCAGCGGAAGCTTTGAAGCCTGGGCGTCCTGAGCCATCGCCACGCCCTCCTTGAGGCTATCCGCCACGCCAGACACATAGAGCGCACCACCGGCATTCATTGCCACGATATCAGCTGCCGCCCCCTCTCCCACCAATGCCTGCTCAACCATTTTCAGGCTGCCTGCGGCAGAGTCCACCTTAAGCACATCCAGAGACTGACGCTCAATACCGAAGTCTTCCGGCGCAATGCGGTACTGGTGAATGTCACCGTCTTTTAGCTCGGCAACCTGTGTGGGTGCAGCCAGTGAGATTTCATCAAGGCCGTCTTCGGCATAAACCACCAAGACATGACGACTGCCAAGCCGACGCAGTACCTCTGCCATCAGCGGCACCAGTTCAGCAGAGTACACGCCCAACAATTGATTGGGGGCCTTGGCAGGGTTAGTCAGCGGGCCAAGAATATTAAACAGGGTACGCACACCCATTTCCCGGCGCGGCCCAATGGCGTAACGCATTGCCGGGTGGTGATTAGGCGCAAACATGAAGCCTACGCCCACTTCTTCGATGCAGCGCCTAACCTGCTCAGTCTGTAAGTCCAGCACGATATCAGCAGCAGCAAATAGATCCGCACTGCCAGACGCCGACGAAACGCCGCGCCCACCATGCTTAGCAACATGAGCGCCACCAGCGGCGGCCACAAAGCTGGCCGCGGTAGAGACATTGAACAGGTTGGCCCCATCACCTCCCGTACCAACAATATCCACAACGTTGTCACAGCTCAACGGCACGTCTTTCATTAGCTCGCGCATGACGCTAGCCGCCGCACTAATTTCCTCTGCCGTTTCACCCTTCATGGCCATACCCATTAAAAAGGCAGCCATTTGAGCATCACTGGCCTCACCAACCATGATCGTACGCATGACCTGATAGGTGGTCTCAAAGCTCAGGTTTTCATGGCGCATCACCGCGCCGATCACGTCTCGCATCTGCATGACTGTTTTGTCCTTTGGCGGCTCAGTGTCGTTTCAAGAAATTAGCCAGCAATTCGTGGCCTTGGTGCGAGAGTATGGACTCAGGGTGAAACTGTACGCCCTCAATATCCAATGTC
The DNA here is from genome assembly GCF_000425725.1 of Halomonas halocynthiae DSM 14573. Classification (GTDB taxonomy): domain Bacteria; phylum Pseudomonadota; class Gammaproteobacteria; order Pseudomonadales; family Halomonadaceae; genus Halomonas; species Halomonas halocynthiae. The sequence goes on along the minus strand of NZ_AUDZ01000016.1, from coordinate 138,026 downwards.
CGGTGGCGCAACCCCATGATAAGTCCAGGTGTCACGTCATCATCGTCGGTCCAAGCGGTCACCTCCAAACACTCGGGCAAACTGTCCTGCGCCACCACCAGCGAGTGATAACGCGTCACTGACAACGGGTCATCAAGACCCTTAAACACACCCTGGCCCTGATGCCGAATGGCCGACGTTTTGCCGTGCATCACCTGAGGCGCTCGCACCACTTGACCGCCATATACTTGACCAATGGCTTGGTGCCCAAGGCAAACCCCAAGAATTGGCAACTGCCCAGCACAATGCCGAATAGCATCCAGAGAAATTCCCGCCTCATTGGGCGTACAAGGCCCCGGCGAGATAACCAAGTGGCTCGGTGCCAGCGCTTTAATCTCTGCGAGACTGATAGCGTCATTGCGGCGCGTCACTACCTCTGCGCCCAGCTCACCCAGGTACTGCACCACGTTGTAGGTGAAGCTATCATAATTGTCGATCATCAATACTTTGCTCAATTCAACCTCCCGAGTCATATTTCCTGCGTCTCTATACAGGTTGAACAAGCTATTGCTTGAGATTGTCCAGACCACGCTCAGCCATGGCAACGGCGCGAAACACCGCGCGCCCTTTATTCAATGTTTCCTGCCATTCAAGCTCCGGCACCGAGTCGGCCACAACGCCCGCACCAGCCTGAACATGTAGCTGGCCATCCTTGATAACTGCCGTACGGATGGCGATAGCGGTATCCATATTGCCGTGCCAGGAAAGATAGCCAACAGCACCCGAGTAAACGCCACGCTTGACGGGCTCCAGCTCATCAATAATTTCCAATGCGCGCACCTTGGGCGCCCCAGAAAGGGTCCCTGCAGGAAACGTCGCACGCAGCGCATCCATGGCAGAAAGGCCGGGTTTAAGCTTCCCGGTTACGTTAGACACGATATGCATAACGTGGGAGTAACGCTCCACCGCCATCTGATCAGTAACTTGTACCGACCCCGTTTCGCAGATGCGCCCCACGTCGTTGCGCCCCAGGTCTATCAGCATGAGATGCTCAGCAATTTCTTTGGGATCTGCCAGAAGCTCAGCCTCCAACGCCAAGTCTTCCTGTTCGGTAGCACCGCGAACTCGAGTACCGGCGATCGGCCTCAAGGTAACTTCGCCATCCTCAAGTCGCGTCAAAATCTCTGGTGAAGAGCCAACGACCTGATGGTCGCCAAGGTTAAGAAAAAACATGTAAGGCGACGGATTAAGGCTGCGTAACGCGCGGTATAAATCTAGCGGTGGTGCCTGGTAAGGAATCGACATCCGTTGAGACGGCACGCATTGCATGACATCACCAGCCAACACATATTCTTTGATGGTTTCAACGGCTGACTTAAAACCGTCTTCGGTAAAGCCAGACGTAAAGTCCCCTTCCTCCACACTGACACCGCCGCCACCAGGGCTGCTGGCATCTATCGTGGCGCTGCGGAGTCTAGCCTCCAACCTTTCAAGACGCTGCACTGACAGCTCATACGCACCTTCATCACTTGGGTCGGCATGCGTCCAGAGAGTCAGACGACCAGAAAGATTGTCAAACACCACCAGCTCATCACAGACCATCAGCAGAATGTCCGGCACGCCAATCGGGTCGGGTTTATTCTGCGCGTTGCTATTGCGGAGACGCGGCTCAATATAGCGAATGATGTCGTAACCAAAATAGCCGACCAAACCGCCATCAAAACGTGGTTGATCATCCAGCCGAGGCACCTTGAAACGCGTCTGGAAATCTTCGATCCAATCTAATGGGTCATCAACGCTGGCCGTTCCCACCACGTCATTATCAATATAGTGACGGACTTCGAAACCATGCACTTCAATGCGCTCGCGGCATGGCAAACCAATAATTGAGTACCGCCCCCATTTTTCACCGCCCTGCACAGATTCCAGCAAAAAGGTCCAGGGCACATCGGCCAGCTTTAAGTAAGTTGACAGCGGCGTGTCAAGGTCAGCCAAAACGTCGCGGGTAACGGGAATACGGTTATAGCCAGCTTCAGCCAGCTGATGAAAACGCTCAAATGTCATCATGATGCAGTGATCGCCTTGCCAAAAAATTGATGGAAATGCCACATACCGGCGACAAGCCGGAGACGAGCATCACCATCGCCAGCCAGCACGATAGAAACTCAACGTGGAATGAGTTGGTGTGGGGCAAAGCAGCATTGCTTGCATCATGAGATATCCTTCACCGAATAAAATCTATTACAGACGTTTATAGCAGCAAGCTATGGTAAAACGTTACCCAATAACCTGCCGTAAGAAACGCTAAACGAGTTGCGCCAGCGATTCAAGCACACCATCCGGATGGCTCAACTCCACCGACTCACCATGATTATACCCGTAAGGCACCGCAAGCGTACGAAAGCCAGCCGCTTTGCCCGCTACGATGTCATGACGTGAGTCACCAATCATGACGCAGCGCGATGGCGCTATTGAAAAAAACTCTGCCGCGTAGAGCAGCGGCATGGGGTCTGGCTTGCGCTGGGCCAGGCTGTCGCCGCCTAAACATAAAGAAAAGTGCTGCTGGAGGTTTACGTGGGCTAACAACGGAGCAATAAAGGCTGTTGGTTTATTGGTAATCAGCACGAGAGTCAGCCCCGCATCGCGCAAGCCATCTAGCGCGCCTTTCACGCCAGGATAAAGGCAGGTCTGTTGGCAAGAAGCACGCGCATAGTGCACGAGAAAAGCCGCATACGCCTGATCTAGCCACGCCTCGCTAGCCGCTTCGCCCACCGCATCAGCCAAAGCGCGTTGCATCAGTACTTGAGCCCCATTGCCCACCCAGTGACGCACTTTCACCACACCTGGCGCTGGCAAACCCAGCTGAGTCATCGCAGCGTCAACCGCAGTTGCCATATCAGGCACAGAATCAATCAAGGTGCCATCGAGATCAAAGGCAATCAGCTGGGCATTCTTAAGCAGTGGGTGCATCCGTCGTATTCCATGGCAAAGAGTGGGCATATCACGCCTGCCCGATGATAGGCTAGAAACCAGTTTTCAACGATACCCATCACGTTTCAATTAATGAGCTTCCAATGAGGAGTTGCGCATGAACAAACCAACTATCGTTGTTGTCGGTGGCGGCGCTGGCGGCCTTGAACTAGTAACCAAGCTCGGGCGACGGCTCGGGCGACGCCAACGAGCCAATATTGTGTTGGTGGATCGCAACGCAACCCATATTTGGAAACCCTTGCTGCATGAAGTAGCAACCGGCGTATTGGACTCAGGAGTTAACGAGGTCTCGTACCAAGGACATGCACTCAACAATGGCTACCACTTCCAGCGTGGCACACTGACAAACCTGGACCGCGAAGCACAACGCCTCACCTTGGCCCCAGTGATGGACGAGGGAGAGGAAATTCTGCCCTCTCGCACGCTTCACTATGACCACTTGGTACTGGCCATTGGCAGTGTTAGCAACGACTTTGGCACCCCCGGTGTCACGCAGTTCTGTCATTTTCTCGATAGCCTTCAGCAAGCCGAAGGCTTTCGTAAAGACATGTTAAATACTTTTCTGCGCTACCGCTCAGCTGAACAGGACTCTGGCTCTCAGATGACGGTCGGTATCATCGGCGCGGGCGCCACAGGCATTGAACTGGCCGCAGAGTTATATGAAGCTACAGGCATGCTACATACCTACGGGTTTACCCAGCTGGATAGCGACCACCTCAATGTTCATCTGATCGAAGCATCACCCACGTTGCTGGGTATGCTGCCTGAACGAATCGGTAATGCCGTGCGTAAAGAACTTGAAAAACTCGGTGTCACCATCCACCTCAACACCCGTGTCACCGAAGTCACAGAAAACAGCATCATAACGGCAGAAGGTGATGAGCTGAAGGTCGACCTGGCGGTCTGGTCGGCGGGCATCAAAGCACCTGATTTTTTGTCAAAACTAGGGCTGAGCACTGAGCGCAACAACCGCATAAAAGTTCACGATACATTGCAAAGCATTGATGATGAAAACATCTTTGTTCTTGGTGACTGTGCAAGCTGCCCACAGGGCGAAGACCGTACCGTCCCTCCCCGGGCTCAGGCCGCGCATCAGCAAGCTAGTCTGTTATACACCAACTTACGCGCAAAACTGGCAGGCAAGCCGCTAAAATCATTCACTTTTCATGATCACGGCTCGCTAATTTCTTTGGCTCACTTTGAAGCAATCGGCAACCTAATGGGCGGAAAGTCAGCACGCAGCCTGTTCGTTGAGGGCCATCTCGCGCGGTTCTTTTATGCCTCTCTGTATCGTATGCACCAACGTGCTATTTTCGGCACCACCAGAACAGGGCTGATCGTTTTAGTCGACCGCTTAAACCGCTACCTCAAGCCGCGGCTCAAGCTGCACTAATACCTGATCAAACAGAACCGCCACCACGGCGAGTCAACCAGGATCGCTTATTAGCCGCCGTCAGCGCTTTGACGGCGGCTTCAAGCTTAAGCGCCTCGCTGCGCGTTCCCACTTTTTCATGATGTACCAAAGCAAGCGGCCCTTTGCCGCGCAGCGCTTTCGCTCCTCGGCCAGCCGAGTGCTCCGCCAAACGCCGCTGCACATCGGTAGTAATGCCGGTGTACAGCGCCCCCGACGCCATCTCGATTACATAAAGATGCCAGATAACGTCGGGCTGCTGGCTCAAGACAACGCAGCCAACTGCTTATGAAACGCGTCTATCACGCTGTTATAACGGTTTGGGTCCGTTTCATTACGTGCGTTAAATACTGCTGAGCCAGCCACAAAAGTATCCGCCCCGGCAGCAGCAATTTCGGCAATATTTTCAACTTTTACGCCGCCATCTACTTCTAAACGAATATCACGCCCACTGGCATCAATCCGGCGACGCACCTCACGTAACTTGTCCAGCGTTGCAGGAATAAACGACTGGCCACCAAACCCAGGGTTGACGCTCATCAGCAAAATCATGTCGACCTTGTCCATCACATAGTCCAGATACGACAGCGGCGTCGCCGGATTAAAGACCAGCCCCGCCTGACAACCGCCATCACGGATCAGCTGCAGTGAACGGTCGATATGATCAGAAGCTTCCGGATGAAACGTCACGTAACTGGCACCCGCATCAATGAAGTCGCCAATCAATTGGTCCACGGGGCGCACCATTAAGTGCACATCAATCGGCGCAGTAACGCCATGCTGACGCAGCGCCTCACAAACCATGGGGCCAATGGTCAGGTTAGGCACATAATGATTGTCCATTACATCGAAATGAACGATATCCGCACCAGAAGCAAGCACATCATCCACTTCTTCGCCCAAGCGAGCGAAGTTGGCCGAAAGAATCGAGGGCGCAAGGCGGTAATCGGGGCAAGAGCCAGTCATAGCGGGGCATTTCCTGTTAGTCGCTGAGCCAAAAACAGCTATTTTAACAGCTCACACACACTGACTGGTGAAACTTGTTTCAGTCACCCTGATCTTCTGATAATACTGAGAGCGGCATTTCTATCACTTTCGGATAACAACAAGGATCGACTCATGTCTCGATACTCCGTTGCGGCTCTCTCTTCGACACAGCGCCCGATGCAAACACTCAAGCGCCTATCAGCGGGCGTACTGGCTGGCACTCTGCTACTGTCACCGTTAGCGATAGCTCAGCAAGCCATTCTTGAAGGTGAGCGTTTTCATCCACAGGAAAGTGCTTATGGCATGGTGTCCACCAGCCACTTTCTGGCCTCGGAAATATCCCGCGACGTGCTGGCCAAGGGGGGTAACGCAGTGGACGCTGCCGTCACTGCTGGCTTTGCACTGGCGGTAACCCAGCCGCGCTCAGGTAACATCGGCGGCGGCGGCTTCATGTTGATTTCTGATGAGTCCAGCGGTGAAGTCATCGCTATCGACTATCGTGAAACCGCACCCGACTCGGCCACCGAAACCATGTTTCAAGACGAGGACGGCAACGCCGTCACCGAGCGCTCACGCTATACGCACCTCGCCGCAGGAGTGCCTGGCACAGTCGCCGGCCTTGCCCTAGCGCTTGAAGAGTACGGCACCATGAGCCTGGCTGACGCACTAGCACCAGCCATTCGCTTGGCGGAAGACGGTTTTGCCGTGCCATTACGTTTCGTCAAGGGGCTTGATGATGCCCGCGAACGTTTCGAGCCTTGGGATACCAGCATGGCGACTTTCTTTAAGCAAGATGGCTCGTCTTACGCCGTGGGCGACGTCTTCCGCCAACCTGCGTTGGCCGCCACCCTCAAGCGAATTGCCGAGCACGGTGCCAGCGAGTTTTATGAAGGGGAAACCGCTCGCCTGATCGTCGCAGAAATGGATAAGCATGGTGGCTTAATGACCATGGAAGATCTGGCCAGCTACGAACCCGTGCTTCGTGAACCCAGCCACGGCACCTACCGCGGCTATGATGTCTATGCCATGAGCCCGCCCTCTTCGGGTGGTGCCCACATCGTTCAAATGCTCAATATCCTTGAAGAGTACCCAATTGGCGAAATGGGCTTTGGTGCCGCCGACACCATGCATGTAATGGCTGAGGCCATGAAGCGCGCCTATGCAGACCGTTCTGAATTTCTTGGTGACACCGACTTCGTTGATGTACCCCTCGCAGGCATTACGTCTAAACAATATGCTGACGAACTACGCGATCAGATCACCATGGATCAGGCCACGCCTAGCGACACCATCAAAGCAGGCAACCCTACGGCCTATGAGTCCAACGAAACCACTCACTTCTCAATTGCCGATAACAATGGCTTAGCGGTGTCCAATACCTACACCATCAATTTCAGCTATGGTTCTGGCATCGTGGTAGAGGGTGCAGGCTTCCTGCTCAACAATGAAATGGACGACTTCTCAGCCAAACCCGGCGTGCCCAATGCTTACGGCCTGATTGGTGGCGAAGCCAATAAGGTGGAGCCTGGCAAGCGCATGCTGTCATCAATGACGCCCACCATTGTCAAAAAAGATGGCAGTAATTTTCTCGTCACCGGCAGTCCGGGGGGCTCGCGTATTATCACCACCACCCTACAGGTGTTGATGAACGTCATCGACCACGACATGAACATTCAATCAGCAGTTAGCGCACCACGTATGCACCATCAGTGGCTACCTGACGAAATCCGCGTTGAATCAGGCTTCAGCCCAGACACCTTAAAACTGCTGGAACAGCGAGGCCATGTCATCAGTTTGGAACCTGCCATGGGTGCTGCTCAATCCATCGTCATTGATAACGACGTCTTTTACGGCGGCGCAGACCCGCGGCGTTCTACATCTTCGGCGATCGGCCTGTAACCTGGTCTATCGGCATTAGCTAGAAAAGCAGCGCTATTGACTGACCGTTCAACGGCCTTTCAATAGCGCTGCACTCTTGAAACTACCTTAGAAACGCCATGTCAGCCCAAGCATTGGTCCGTGCATATTCCAGTTTAACTCGGTGCCACCACTGCGATAATCAAAATCCAGAAAACGATAGCCCCCAGACACAAACAAGCTATCGCTCATGTGGTAGTTAGCTGTCAGCACGCCTTGAACAGTGTGCTCCGACCCCACGCCAAAACCGCCAACATCAAGATAAGCAATTGTTGACCAGCGCGGCGCCAGCTGGATATTGCCGCGCAGTGCCACAATGGGGTCAGTAAAATTCTTTTCGATACCTGCCCCAAATGCTCCTGCAACCTTAATGCTGGAGCGGATATTCCAGTGCCTTGCTCCAGCCAGCGCATCCAGAGCCCAAGTCTCTTCTTGTAGAACGCGCCACCCAGCGGCCAGTGTCATTGAGCGCTGTTTCAGCTCACCCTCGGCTGAAATACCAGGCCGGATATTCCCATCTCGAGAACTGGATGAGTAGCTGATATCTGCCAGCATTACCAAGCGATTCTTCCGCGCAAAACCTGACAGGAAAAAAGCCCCATCAACATCTTTTCTGCTTTCAGAAAAACTCCTGCTGAAAGAGAGGCTCGGCCCATTCTTGAAGGGGGTAAGGTCTCCGCTAACACCAATTGCCCAGACATAAGGTGTAACTTGCCCAACCCATTCGTCTTGCGCGGCCACAGGGATAGCAGACACCATCGAAAACAACGCAAACACACATGACGTTACAAGTTTATTCGACACAAACCACCTCATTAAAAGAATTGGTATTCTGGGTTTATAGAGTCATTGCAGCATTTTGACTTAATAACAGAGACACCGCCAAGAAGGCTTTTCATTAAATCTGCTTTTTCTTTATCAAAATTGCTGGAAGCAATAGCAAAATAAGAAACACGCCGAAACTCTCCTGGAAAAACATCAGGAAAGAACACCCACACTCCTGCTGCTGACACTGACCCCAATACACATATTCTAAAATAGAATAAAAAACATATAATCAATTTCTTTTAAGGCTGATATGGTAGGCCATCACTTGCCCCCTGCCTTGAGGTTCTTATGCCAACGTCATTGTCTGTTACACGCACCCTCCCCAGTCTAGCCATTGCGCTCGGGCTGACATTGTCGGCGGCAGCACCTGCCATGGCAGAAGACCGCGAGCTGCTTAACTCGTCCTACGATATTGCTCGCGAGCTGTTTGCCGAGGTCAATCCGCTATTCAAAGCCAACTGGGAAGCCCAGAACGAAGGCGATACCTTGACCATCAAACAGTCTCATGGTGGCTCATCAGCCCAGGCGCGCGCCATTATGCAGGGCTTACGCGCTGACGTAGTAACCTACAACCAGGTTACCGATGTTCAGGTACTGGCTGACGACGGCATGGTGGCAGAAAACTGGCAGCAACAGCTCGACAACAACGCCTCGCCCTATTACTCCACCACCGCCTTTTTGGTACGCAAAGGCAACCCTAAGGGCATCGAAAGCTGGGACGATCTGGCTGCCGAAGGTGTCGAGCTGGTTTTCCCCAACCCCAAAACATCCGGCAACGGACGTTACACCTACCTGGCGGCCTGGGGCTCAGCCAATGAGCAGTTCGACGGCAATGAAGAACAAATACAGGCGTTCATGAGCGACTTTCTTGGCAATGTAAAAGTGTTTGACACCGGCGGCCGCGGCGCGACTACCAGCTTCATTGAACGTGGTATTGGCGATGTTCTGATCAGCTTTGAGTCTGAGGTCAACAACATTCGCGGCGAGTACGGCAGCGACGATTACGAGGTTATTGTGCCGCCCGTCAGCATTCTTGCAGAATTCCCGGTGGCAGTTGTGGAAGAAAATGCCGAGCGCAATGACAACCTCGACTTGGCTCGTGACTATCTGGATTTTTTGTATAGTGAAGAGGCCCAACGTCTGCTAGCCGGATTCAATTACCGAGTCAACAATCAAACCGTCGTCGAAGAGTTCGCCGACCAGTTCCCAGACACTCAACTGTTCAAAGTCGAAGATGTGTTCGGTGGTTGGGATCAGGCCATGAAAACCCATTTCGCCAGCGGTGGTCAGCTCGACCAGTTGCAGCGTCGCTAAGCCTGAGTAGCGCAGCCCATGAGTCCTTCCACTCTCTCCTTCATCTCGGCGCGCCCCATGCGGGTGCTGCCGGGATTTGGCCTGTCGTTAGGTATCAGCCTGACCTTTGTCTCGCTGGTACTATTGCTCCCTCTGACGGGTCTGGTAGGCCAACTCTCCAAGCTATCGTTGGCTGAGTACTGGCATGTCATCACCGAGCCTCGCGTGGTAGCCAGCTATGTCACTACCATAGGAGCAGCCGCCGCGGCGGCTTTGATTAATGCCGCCTTTGGACTGCTATTAGCATGGGTGCTGGTGCGCTATGAGTTTCCCGGCAAACGCCTGCTGGATGCCTTGATGGATTTGCCTTTTGCGTTACCCACCGCAGTCGCCGGGATCACCTTGGCCACACTGTATTCCAGCAGTGGCTGGATGGGTAAAGCACTAGCACCATTTGGCATCGAGGTCTCCTACACCTGGGTTGGCATCGCTCTGGCCATGGCATTTACCAGTATTCCGTTTGTGGTGCGCACGGTGCAGCCAATACTCGAAGACCTCCCCGCCGAGGTGGACGAAGCCGCCATGACCCTAGGCGCTCGGGATGGCGTAGCCTTTCGCCGCGTGATTTTGCCACATTTGTGGCCAGCCCTCGTCACCGGCACAGGGCTGGCCTTTGTGCGCTCGCTAGGTGAGTTCGGTGCCGTTATTTTCATTGCCGGAAATATGCCGTTTGAAACCGAGATCACCTCGCTGATGATTTTCGTCAAACTGCAAGAGTACGACTATGCCGGAGCCTCAGCCATCGCCTCAGTAGTGCTGGCAACGTCTCTCGGGCTGCTACTGGCAATCAACCTGTGGCAAGGCCGTTTCATTCGCCGACTGCACGGAGGAAATAGCTGATGCAACGGATCGGTGATGCACCGGCGCTGCGCCGGCTACTGATTGGCAGCGCCGTCATATTAGCAGCCTTGTTTCTGCTGCTTCCGCTGGTGGCTATTTTCAGCCAAGCCTTCGCCAAAGGCTTAGGCACGTTCATGGTCAACATCACCGACACCTATACACTGTCGGCCATCGGCCTGACGCTGTTCATTACCGTGCTGACCATTCCCGTCAACTTGGTATTTGGCGTCATGCTGGCTTGGCTAGTCACCCGGTTCACTTTCCCTGGGCGACGGCTACTACAAACGTTGATCGATATTCCGTTTGCCATTTCACCCGTCGTCGCAGGTTTGGTCTATCTGCTGCTGTACGGACGCAATGGCTGGATCGGTAGTTGGCTTGACACCCACGACATTCAGTTGATGTTCGCTTGGCCCGGCATTCTGATGGTCACGATATTTGTCACCTGCCCCTTCGTGGCACGCGAGCTGATTCCATTGATGCAGGCTCAAGGGTCGCGGGATGAAGAGGCGGCAGTCACTCTAGGTGCCTCGGGGTTCACCTTGTTTCGCCGGGTGACGCTACCCAACATTCGCTGGGCGCTGTTGTATGGCGTGATTCTCACCAACGCCCGCGCGGTGGGCGAGTTCGGTGCAGTATCAGTGGTGTCGGGTGCCATTCGCGGCCAAACCAACACCCTGCCGTTACACGTTGAACTGCTATACCAGGACTACAACACCGTCGGCGCTTTTGCCTGCGCCGCCCTGCTAGCCTTAATTGCCCTGCTTACACTGGCCGCAAAAGCTGGCCTGGAATGGCGCACTGCGCGCCGGGAGAGCGTGTCATGAGCATTCGCATCGAGAATATCCAGAAGCACTTCGGTCGCTCACGCGCCCTGTCGCCGATCGACCTGGACATCCGCGACGGCGAGTTAATCGGGCTGCTGGGCCCATCCGGTTCGGGTAAGACCACGCTACTGCGTATTCTTGCCGGGCTTGAAAACGCCGACCCACACCCATCGGCACGCATTCACTTTGGTGAGCGAGACGTCACCCGGGTGCATGTCCGTGACCGACGCATCGGCTTTGTTTTTCAGCATTACGCGCTATTTCGCCACATGACAGTGGCCGACAACGTGGCTTTTGGTCTAACAGTTATGCCACGTAAATCACGCCCTTCCAGCGCTGAGATTCGTAGCCGAGTCTATCAGCTGCTGGAAATGGTACAGCTCGCACACTTGGCCGACCGCTATCCCGCCCAGCTATCAGGCGGCCAACAGCAGCGCGTCGCCTTGGCCCGAGCCTTAGCGCTGCGCCCTGATGTTCTGTTACTTGATGAGCCTTTCGGTGCTCTGGACGCCAAAGTACGCCAAGAACTCCGCCGCTGGTTGCGACACCTCCACGACGAACTGAATTTCACCAGTGTTTTCGTGACCCACGATCAAGAAGAAGCGTTAGAGCTGTCAGACCGCGTCGTAGTGATGAGCGAGGGTCGCATTGAACAAATCGATACACCCGAAGCGCTATATCGTGCACCGGCTAACCGCTTCGTATTTGAGTTCCTAGGTGATGTGAACACCCTGGAAGGCGACGTACGCAATGGCGTTCTGACCTGTGGCGACGCCCGACTCAACGCCGAGCTGCCCCAGGGCCCGCAAACACTCTTGATGCGCCCTCATGAGCTGACACTAGGCCACGCCCCGACATCAGATGCTCATCTGCCAGTGACGGTTACTGCCGTGGTTCCAGTCGGTGCCGACCTTCGCGTTGAGCTAAGCGCCGACTGGCTACCCGCACCTTGGTTAGTCAGCGCGCGCCACAGCGATGTGGCCGAACTATCACCCCAGCGTGGACAGCGCCTATATGCCAGACCGCTGCAATGGCATCGCTTTGATGCCGACGGGCAGCGTTTAGACGCCCCGGAAGAGCTGCGCCTGAGCGCTTGAGAAACAGTAACACCGAGATAACGCAAGACAGTTAGCCAGCCGACTGCTAGGCTCATTTTCTAACGAAAACCTGCGCGTAGAAGGACGTTTTATGGCTCCACGACGTTTTGCCTTACTGGCCTGCCTTGCCATCACAGTGATCATCAGCGGCTGCGCCAGCCCTCACTACCTACAACCCATGCCCACACGAACCGTTGCGGTTCCGCTGGTTGGTCAAGGGCAAATGGTTGCGGTCTCTACAATATATGAACCTCAGAGTCGCATTATCGGCACGCGCACCGGCAATGCGATGTCAACGTCGACCATCACTATTGAACCGGCTCAGCTCAAGGCCAGCTTACAGGCAGAAGCCGAGCGTGCAGTGAGCGACATGGGCTTCACCCCCAGCGCCACCAGTTCAGCCAGCGGACCCAAGCTCACCTTGACGTTAGAGACTCTTGGCTACGAACGCGGGGCTGGGCGCGCACTGATTGACGAAGCCAGCATTCAGGCGGTATTGATTGCCGAGGCAGCCAACCAAGGCACCACTTACACCGGCACTTATACCGTCACCCGTAACCAAAGCTTTGCGGTGGGCATGCGACCAAGCAAAAAAAGCAATTTACAAATGATCGAAGCGCTACTTGCTGACGCCCTAAACCGTGCGTTCAGCGACCCAAAACTGGCGGGCGTACTAGCCAGGTAATCGTCAAGTCGCTAGAACGCTCTCTGCTGAGGACCACGCCGCACCAGCGACCAGACATGTTCGCGAAATCCGCTGCCAGGTTCCTCAGCACCATCACTCAGGTGTTCAAGACGAAAATTAGGCGCAAACAGTTGCTCCATTTCCGCATGGCTCACCGAGTAAGGTGGGCCACCCGCATCACCTGCCGGACGCGTTAGCCCAACAACTAGGCCTTTGGCACCAGGCGGCAGCAACTGGGCCAGATGAAAGGCATAGCGCTGACGAGCAGCTTCAGGTAAGGCAACCAGCGCAGCACGGTCGTAGAAAGCGCCCACACGGGCGGCTTCACGGATGTGGAAATGAAAAATATCCCCACACCACAACTCCACACTGCCCTGACGGCTAACGTCAAAACTGTTATGGCGGTAGCGGGAAATCTCACCTTCACCATCAGCCAGAAATTGCTCAATAGCCTGAGATGCCAGCTCAATGCCAAGCACTGGGTAGCCCTGCTTGGCCAACCAGCGCATATCCAGACTTTTTCCACACAGTGGCACCAGCACACCGCTAGTCGGTGGCACCTGCAACTCAGGCCAATAGCGCACTAAGGCAGGGTGCACTTGAGTACGATGAAAACCGATACGCCCTTCTTCCCAACGCTTAAACCATTCATCACTCATAGCATCAGAACCAGTTACTGCTACGACGGCGACGGCGTGGCAAGTGCGGCACAATTAACCCCAACACAAGTCCGGCTCCCGCTACGCCACCGCCATACATGAAGTAGCGCATCAGCAAATCATTTTCTTCCGTATTAAGATGAGCTTCCAGCTGACGCACTCGAGCTTGCGCGGCCTCAGCTTCTGTAGCCAATGCATTATTTTGCGTTTCCAACTGCGCAATACGCTTCTCACGGATTTCCAACGTCTCGTTTAGTGAGCCAAGACGCCCATCCCACGTGCTATTGATACCAGCCAACTCACTCGTCAAGGTATCAACCCGCGCCTCAAGCTCTGGCACCCGAGCCTGAGCACTAGGCGTCTGCTGAATATCGCTGCTAGGAACCCATACCTCGTCTCCACTTTCACTGCGAACGTGCGTGTAATCCCCGCTAACCTCCAACACTGTCACAGGAGCACCAGCTTCCAAGCGGCCAACGATACGATAACCATCCGTGGGGCCGCTGCGCACGAACGTTGTAATTTCGTCAGACACCCAGCCCTTGTCAGAGCTGTCCTGCTGAGCTTGAAGCGGAAGCGCCAGGGTCAAGGTCAACATTCCTAGCCCGATTGTCTTAATATATTGCCTCATGATTGCGTCGTCCTGATGTTTTCTTGCCTATCCAAGGCATATCACGCATGCCTCTGTGCTGAACTGACACGCGCCTACTTTATGGCGAAAATTAGCGCTTGGGCCATGCTAACAAAACACGCCACACACCCTTGGCAATTTCAAGTAGCTGACAGCGCTGGCCAAGGCCCTTACGGTTTACCCACAGCTTCTGTGGATAAACGGCAGGAAAACTCATGCACACATTGCCCAGGCCCGCATACCAACACGCCTTGCCGAAGTTGCTCAATTTTTGATCACTCGCGTTTTATTTTTCTACCCTGCCGCGCCATTAGAGCATCTGTTCTGGCGGGAAGCGTAGCATAACAGCAGTGGACTCTGCCGCTTTCAAACTAGCCCCCAGCGCAAGCCCTGCGTATAATATGTGGCCTTGTCGATGAAGGCGCTCGGCCTTCCAGAAACTCCAAGACTCAATACCGAGAATTTTATCAAGCCTATCCACTTGCTGTTGGCGCACCTCAAGATGTGCCATGGCCCGGTTCTTATGACAGTGACAGCGATATGACGAAGAAGCTCTTCATCAAAACCCACGGCTGCCAGATGAACGAGTACGACTCCGCTCGTATGGCGGACCTACTCGGCGAGTCTCATCAGCTTGAAATTACCGATAACGAACAGGAAGCTGATGTCATCCTGCTCAACACCTGCTCAATCCGTGAGAAGGCGCAGGAGAAGGTATTTCATCAACTGGGGCGCTGGAAAAAGCTTAAAGCAGCCAACCCTGACCTAGTGATTGGCGTAGGCGGCTGTGTCGCCAGTCAGGAAGGTGATGCCATTCGCAAGCGAGCCCCCCACGTCGACCTGGTATTTGGCCCCCAGACGCTACACCGCGTTCCAACCATGCTGGATGCCAGCCGTAACGACCAGATTTCCGTCGTTGATGTGACCTTTCCCGAGATCGAGAAGTTTGATCATTTGCCCAAGCCCAGCTCCGATGGCGCAACGGCGTTTGTATCAATTATGGAAGGCTGCTCAAAATACTGCACCTTCTGCGTGGTGCCCTACACCCGAGGCGAAGAAGTCTCTCGGCCGTTTGAAAACGTCATGGACGAAATCATTCACCTAGCCGATCAAGGCGTACGCGAAGTCAACCTGCTTGGCCAGAACGTTAATGCTTATCGTGGTGAAAACATGATGGGCGACGAAATCGACCTAGCCGAATTAATCAGCTGTGTTGCAGCAGTGGATGGCATCGACCGAGTACGCTTTACCACCTCTCATCCGGTGGAGTTTACCGAAAGCCTTGTCGACGCCTATTTAGACATTCCTGAACTGGTCAGCCATCTACACCTGCCAGTGCAGTCGGGCTCTAACCGCATTCTGAGCGCCATGAAACGCGGCCACAGCGTTGAAGAATACATCGATAAGATGGAGCGCATCCGCGCCAATCGCCCAGATATCAGTTTCTCATCCGACTTTATCATCGGCTTTCCAGGCGAAACCGAGGAAGACTTTGAAGCCACGATGGACCTGATCCATCGCATCGGCTTTGATCACTCGTTCAGTTTTGTCTATTCACCACGCCCTGGCACCCCTGCGGCTGAGCTTGAAGATGAAACGCCTGAAGAGGTAAAAAAGCAGCGCTTGGCCATTTTGCAGGCACGCATCATCCAGCAGACCGCGCAAATCAGTCGGCGCATGGTGGGAACAACTCAGCGTATCCTGGTCACTGGGTTCTCACCCAAAGACCCGGGCCAGCTCTCTGGACGCACTGAAAATAATCGGGTGGTGAATTTTCGAGCAGCTAACCCAACCGAATTAATCGGCCACTTTGTTGATGTAGTCATCAACGAGGCCTTTCCCAACTCACTACGCGCTGAGCTAGCCTCACCCGAACGTTTTTGAGTCTCTGCGCGGCTGCAACACACTATTCCATGCTGAGCACATTGCCCCAACACCCGTTGGGGCAGTAAGCTGGACGCCACTACACTCCTATTCATGGGCAGCCTGTCTTGAGTCAGTCAACTACTCCAGCCAATCGTGTCACTACTCTCAACCTGGAACCCAACGACCCGCGTCGTTTGGCCAACCTATGCGGGCAACGCGACGAACACTTGCGCCTAATCGAATCGCGCCTAGGTATTACCCTACGCAATCGCGGTAATGCATTTCAATTAGCTGGGCCAGCTCACCGGCTCAGAGCAGGTGCCAACTTGCTTGAACACCTGTATCGCGAGACCGAGTCCAGCGACCTCAGCCCCGAAACACTGCACCTTTATTTGCAGGAGTCAGGGGTCGAAGCATTGGAAGATGATGAAGGCAGTTTGGACGCCGACGTGCTTCTGCGCACACCGAAAATGTTGATCAAACCCCGCGGTATCAACCAACAGTCCTACGTCACCAGCGTACGCGCCCACGATATCAACTTCGGTATTGGGCCGGCGGGTACCGGCAAAACTTATCTGGCCGTCGCAGCAGCAGTGGAAGCACTGAATCAACAGCAGGTACGCCGTATTCTGTTGGTGCGCCCCGCCGTTGAAGCGGGGGAAAAACTCGGCTTCTTGCCTGGCGACCTGGCTCAGAAAATTGATCCCTACCTGCGCCCGCTATATGACGCCTTGTATGAAATGATTGGTTTCGAGCAGGTCGCCAAGCTAATCGAGCGCCAAATCATCGAGATAGCTCCACTGGCCTACATGCGCGGCCGTACCCTTAACAACGCCTTCATCATTCTTGATGAGAGTCAGAATACGACTCGCGAGCAGATGAAGATGTTTCTGACCCGCATTGGCTTTGGTTCTACCGCAGTGATTACCGGAGATATTACCCAGGTTGACCTGCCCAGAGGCCAGAGTTCAGGGCTCATCCAGGTACTTGATGTACTGCGTGAAACACCCGGCATTAGCATGACCCATTTTTCGGCCAAGGACGTCGTACGCCACCCACTGGTACAGCGCATCATTGAAGCATACGACGTATTCGAGGCCGAGCAGGAAGCTCAGGAACGTGCCCAGAAAGAAACGCGCCAACAAGAGCGCGACGCACGCCGCCTGAGGCGCGAGCGCGATGAGGATGCCAACCCGTGAATGCTGTGCAGATTGACCGCCAACACGCCAGCGGCACTGGCGACATTCCAACAACTGAAGCTCTAGAGCGTTGGCTGATGGCCGTGCTGGGCCACCACCCTGACGAGCAACGTAATGAGCTAACGGTGCGCTTTGTGGATGAGGAAGAGAGTCACCACCTGAACCACACTTATCGGGGCAAGCCGTCTTCCACTAATGTTCTGTCTTTTCCTTTTGACGGCCCACCCGGCCTTGCGTTACCACTACTGGGTGACTTGGTTATCTGCGTACCAGTGATTCAACGCGAAGCTCAGGAACAAGCCAAAAACCTATGCGACCACTACGCCCATATGGTCGTACATGGCACACTGCATTTAATGGGTTACGATCATGTGGGGGATGACGAAGCCAACGCCATGGAGGCATTGGAATGCGTTATTCTTGCCGAGCTGGGCATTGCCTCTCCTTATCAGGCACCCACAACAGAATCAGCCCCCGATACCGAGGATAAGAGAAACAACTCATGAGCGAAGACCGACCGAGTGGCCAGGGCAATAAAAACTGGTTCGACAAGTTGTTCAGTGCACTTTCCGGCGACAGTGATGAACCTAGCTCTCGGGCTGAGTTGCTGGAGTTCCTGCGACAGGCCGGTAGTCGCTTGAAGCTTGAGCAGGACGCTATCACCATTATTGAAGGTGCGTTCAACATTAGCGACCAGCAGGTACGTGAAGTACTGGTACCTCGCTCTCAGGTCACCGCTATCACACTCGATCAACCGCTGGACGAATACCTCTCGGTCATACTGGAAGCTGGGCATTCTCGTTACCCTGTCATCGGTGAAAACCTTGATGAAGTCAAAGGTGTCTTGCTGGCCAAGGACTTACTGCCTTTGCTACAGAGCAACAGCAGCAATACTCCCCTGCCCTTTACGTTGCAGGATGTCTTGCGCCCCGCCATGTTTGTGCCCGAGTCCAAACGGCTCAATAGTTTATTGAAAGAGTTTCGCGACACACATAATCATATGGCGATTGTGGTGGATGAGTACGGCGGCACTGCCGGCATCGTCACCATTGAAGATATTCTTGAAGAAATTGTCGGTGATATCGAAGACGAACATGATGCTGACGACGAAGACGATATTCGCGCCCTAGGGGAAGGCCGCTATGCCATCCGCGCACTAACCCCCATCGATGACTTCAATGAACGCTTCAGTACTGACTTCTCTGATGAAGAGTTTGATACTGTCGGCGGCCTAATGATGCAAAGCCTTGGCCATCTGCCTAGCCGCGGTGAACACACTGAAATCGATGGCTGGCGCTTTACCGTGCTCAATGCAGACAATCGCCGCATTCGGTTGGTTGAAGCAGAGCGCCACACCAGTGACACAGACACAACCGCTTAGCAGCCCTATCGAGAAGCCCATGACTGCCTTTCTTTATCGCCCAGTGGCGAGTTATCTGGCGGCCCTAATTGCTGGGCTACTGACGACACTGTCTGCTGCCCCCTTTCACCTGTGGTGGCTGGCGCCTATAGCTGCTGGTTTGGTCTATGTCGGGCTAGGGCAACTAACCCCCCGCCAGGCTGGATTTAAAGGCTGGTGCTACGGCTTAGGGTTGTTCGGCTCAGGTGCGTCTTGGGTCTATGTGTCAATTCATGATTACGGCTATACCGGCATGCCGCTGGCATTAGCACTCACCACCCTGTTTGTTACCGCCATGGCGCTATTCATTGCCGTACCACTGTGGCTTTATCGGCGCTTCACAGGAAGCCGACTTTCTGTTCTAACATTTGCTGGTGTCTGGGTGCTGAGTGAAGCACTACGTACGTGGCTATTTACTGGCTTTCCGTGGTTGTTGCTGGGTAGCGGCCAACTGGACGGTCCTCTGGCGGCATGGACACCGATTGGCGGCGTTTATTTACTCTCACTTGTGACAGCATTAAGCGGTACCTTAGGTGTCACTTTACTACGCCGCCATTACTGGGCTGCGCTACCTCTGACAACACTTTGGCTACTACCACTAAGCCTCTCCCTCTCCAGCGTGCCGCCCTGGACCCACCCTACTGGCGAGCCCGTGCGCGTTGCTCTACTACAGGGCAACCTTGATCAGGCCATTAAGTGGACCCAAGAAGGCCAGCGCACTGCTGCCAACACCTATCTGACACTAACGGCAAACCTCAATGAACCCGTTGAGCTGGTTATCTGGCCAGAAGCAGCGCTGCCTATGCTACAGAGCCAGGCTCAACCCGTTTTTGAGCGCGCAACACAATTGTTACCAGAAGGCAGTGGGTTAATTTCAGGCATTCTGCGCCGAGATGCACAAGGTAACATCTATAACAGCGTTATCAGCATGGGCGCTGCCCAGGGCAGTTATGACAAACGCCATTTGGTGCCTTTCGGCGAATATCTGCCACTGGATAACCTGCTGCGCGGAACGCTTGATTTTTTTGATCTGCCGCTCCCCGTCGTTACGCCCGGCCAGAGTTATCAGCCCGTTATGCACGCAGGCGAGACCCGCATCGGCAATGCTATCTGCTACGAAATCATCTATGCCGACCTCGTGGCCAAACAGGCCCGCCACAGCGACGTTATCTTAACGCTATCCAATGACAGCTGGTTTGGTGGCTCTATCGGCCCGCTACAACACCTGCAAATGGCTCGACTGCGCGCATTAGAAAATGGCCGCTATGTCGTGCGTGCCACCAGCAATGGTGTAACCGCTATTATTGATTCCCAAGGCAACATTACTCAGCAGCTTCCCCAGTTTGAAATGGCCACACTGATTGGTGAGTTTCAACCCATGCAGGGGCTGACGCCATTTTCACGAACAGGCAGTTGGCCAGTATGGTTGATGGCGGCATTAATGCTGCTGCCTGGGCTGCGTTTGCGGCATAACGCGTAGAGTGAAACCAGAAAGCGCCCAGCCGACTTATCGACTGGGCGCTTTATCTAACGAGGCACTGTCATCTCACCAGGTGCCTCCTGCGTTACGGCGAAGCCTGGGCTTCCCCTATGATCTCTGGAATCGACACCTTCACATAGCGCCCCGGCGCAGCTTCTAGAATATCTAGCTGACCATCGCCGGGCTGACGCGCATCTACCATCTTTTTAGGGTCTGCATCAGCATAACCATTGCTGGTCATCCAGTTCTGCCAGTGTGGCCACCAGCTTCCCTCGTGGGCCTCTGCCCCCTCAAGCCACTGCTCATGCGTCTCGGGCAGCTCGTCATTAGTCCAGTAACCGTATTTGTTCTTGTGCGGCGGGTTAACAATACCGGCAATATGCCCTGACCCTCCCAACACAAAGGTCACTGGCCCTTTAGGCAGCAACGCGCCGTAATAGGTGCTATTCCACTTGGCGATGTGGTCTTCCTTGGTCGAAATAAAATAGCTCGGCGCAGACACCTTTCGCAGGTCAATTTTGACGCCATCAAGCTCAACGCCCCCCGGCTCCACCAAGCGGTTCTCTACATACATATGCCGCAAGTACCAACCATGAATCGCAGCGGCTAAGTTGGTGCTGTCGGTATTCCAGTACAGTAAATCAAAGGGCTTGGGCACTTCACCCTTCAAATAGTTGTTGATGTAGTACGACCAAAAAAGATCATTTTCACGCAGCAAGTTAAACGAGTAGGCCATGGACCGACCATCCAGGTAGCCCGTTTTCGCCATTTCTTCATCAAGCCAGTCAAGCACAGGTGAAGATAACAACACGCCGATTTCACCTGGGTCACGAAAATCCTGCAGTGTCGTCATGTAGGTCACCGACTTCACTTTACGACCACGGCGAGTACTGGTGAGGTAAGCAACCGTCGACGCAGCTAACGTTCCACCCACACAGTAACTCAGTAGGTTGACCGATTTTTCACCGGTGGCTTGCTCAATCGCCTCAATGGCTCTGATTGGCCCCATCTGCATATAGTCGGCCCAGGTTAAATCACCCTGCTCAGGCCCGGGGTTACGCCAAGAAATCAGAAATACTGTATGACCTTGGTCAACCAGCCATTTGACCATCGAGTTATCTTCACGCAGATCTAAAATGTAGTATTTATTAATCCAAGGCGGCACCATCAACAAAGGTGTTTTAAACACTTTTTCGGTCGTTGGTGTGTACTGAATCAGTTGAATCAGCTCGTTTTCAAAAACAATTGAGCCTGGCGTGACCGCTACGTTACGGCCGACCTCGAAAGCACTACGGTCCGTCATTGACACGTTAAGACCGCCCGCAACAGAGTTACTCAAATCGTGGCGCAGTTGCGCCAACCCATTCACTAAGCTATGCCCCCGCGTTTCTACCAGCTGACGCACTGCCTCAGGATTCGTAGCAAGAAAGTTGGTCGGTGACATCGCGCTGACGATCTGCCGCAGATAAAACGCCAAGTTGCGCTGTTGGTCCGGGTCCATACCTTCCATGCCATCAACCAGCTCATCGACCGTCTTTGAAAACAGTAGGTATTGCTGCATCAGCGATGAATAGGCTGGGTCCTGGCTCCAGGCATCATCCTTGAACCGGCGATCACCACGTGACGGCGTGATCAGCGGCTCAACGCTTTCTCCCGCCAACCCTCGCATGCTGTGCTGCCAAAGCTGCATCTGATCCTGGACCAGCCCCGACTGGACCTGCCAGAGCCGTGCAGGGTCAGCCATTAACGACTCGGCACCAAGCTGGAGTTTTTCACGCATGTCTTCATTGATTGCCTCACTAAGCCCTGGCGGCATCATCTGCCCAAGCGCCTCGCTTATCAGCGCACAATACTCCTCTCCCGCTTGCTGGAGTTGCGTCGTCCACTCTACCATTTCAGCTTGGGTAGGCATTTCAGTCTTTTGCTGCATTGCTCCCTCCTGAGGCGCTGGCCATGAGATGCCAACGCCAGATAGCACAACCTGCCAGTTACGCTGCTCAAGTAACACCGGCGGAATGATCACTGCCTCAGCACAACCCAGCGATAAACAGTCCGCAATATATGATTAACGGCTCTTTTTGTTGCTACTGGAAGGCTTGCTGCTAGATTGGGCTGCCGGTTTAACCTGCTCAACCGGCACACTGGCTTCATCGTTCGCCGCACTGGCTAACTGTTCAAATACTTTAACCTGCTCCAAAAACAGTGTCTCAAGCTCTGATTTGAACTGTAAATTCATTTCGGAAAATGCATTGGCATCCTCCATCAGCTGCTGCGAGAGTTCACTCATCACCTCTGCCTGACGGGCACTCAGCGCCTTAACGCCCTGCTCGCTCATGGCCGGCTTATCGCTAAGTTGAGCGGCAGCATCACGCATACGCTCAGTGCCCATTTGGCTATAGCGCTGCATGCTCTCCATCTGATACTCAGTCATGCGCTGCATGTTACTCAGCATCAAGGAGTTGAGTTTGCGCATCGGCTCAAAAAGCTGGCGAGTTTGATCATTCAGGTTATCAATCATCGTATTTTGCATGGCCGAACCCTTCGTTGAGTAAGTTCACCGCAGCTGATTAAATTGCTGCACCGCACAAAGACTAGACTTGCCTGTTTTATTTTGCAAGGTGGCAGCCTACAACGCGCCACCCAGCATGCATTACCAAATCAACTTTTTCTTGTGCCACGAGAACTCTTTTCACCCGAGTTGCGCGATGTCGCTGATGCACGACCGGCCTTGCTTTTCTGGGCAGAGGTGCCAGCCGCACTACTTTTACCTGAGCGGGCTTCATCGTCTGGTTGCGCCGCATCAGCCGACGACTGGTTGCGCGATGCACTGGCCGCCTTACCTAGCATATCGAGCATCATCTGCTGATATGAGCCGAAGTTAGCAAGCCCTTGGGAAAGCCCTTGCGAGAGACCTTGCCCTAACCCGGGCTGTTGCAGGAACGGCTGCATCAGGCTCATCGGATCATAGCCATCAACGCCTGATTCCATCTGCGTTTGAATACGCTCCAGCAAGTCCTTCTGAAACGCTTCAACATCAGGTAGCCCTAAAGAGCGGCGAAACTCATCCGGGGTTAGATCAAACTCAACATTTATTTTCACTGGCATGCCCTCTCGGTTGATTCAACAGGGCGAAAATGCCAAGCAGGTTTCTGCTAGGCATCCTCGCCAAGGACGCATCATCCGAGTGTAGCACTCACTCAGGGGGGATATGCACTAACTAATAGTCAGCGCAGACGTGGTGTTGTCACGCTCACATCGGCATTTTGGGCACGCTGACGCAGCAAGTGGTCCATGAGCGTCAGCGCCATCATGGCTTCGGCGATTGGTGTGGCACGAATCCCAACACACGGGTCATGACGCCCCTTGGTAACAACCTCCACAGGCTGGCCATTCACATCAATGGAACGCCCGGGGATCGTGATACTGGATGTTGGTTTCAACGCCAAATGCGCAATCAATGGCTGACCACTAGAGATACCGCCCAATACCCCCCCCGCATGATTAGACAAAAAACCTGTTGGTGTCATTTCATCACGGTGTTCGCTACCGCGCTGGGTAACAGCGTCAAACCCATCACCGATCTCAACACCTTTAACCGCATTAATACTCATCAGCCCATGGGCCAGCTCAGCATCCAGGCGATCAAATACTGGCTCACCCAACCCAGGAGGCACCCCTTCCGCCACCACGGTAATTCTCGCACCCACCGAGTCCTGGTCTCGGCGCAGCTGGTCCATATAAGCTTCAAGCTCTGACAAACGCGTAGGATCAGGGCAGAAAAATGTATTATTATTCACCGCGTTCCAATCGCGTAACTCCAGAGTAATAGGCCCGAGCTGGCTCATATAACCACGCACCTGAATACCCTGACTGGCGAGGTATTGTTTAGCAATTGCACCCGCCGCTACCCGCATCGCTGTTTCCCGAGCACTAGAACGCCCACCACCCCGGTAATCGCGTCGACCGTACTTATGGTGATAACTGTAATCCGCGTGGGCAGGGCGGAATTGGTCCTTAATGGCTGAATAGTCTTTAGAGCGCTGGTCAGTATTCTCAATCATCAGGCCGATAGAGGTGCCGGTGGTCTTACCTTCAAATACACCAGACAGGATGCGTACCTGATCTGGCTCCCGGCGTTGAGTGGTATGACGCGACGTGCCCGGACGACGGCGGTCCAGTTCGTACTGAAGGCTCTCTTCGCTGATAGCAACGCCCGGA
Organism: Halomonas halocynthiae DSM 14573; assembly: GCF_000425725.1. GTDB lineage: Bacteria > Pseudomonadota > Gammaproteobacteria > Pseudomonadales > Halomonadaceae > Halomonas > Halomonas halocynthiae. Next base: position 113,659 of record NZ_AUDZ01000016.1, on the reverse strand, counting down.
GGGCAGCCATCAACAACCGCGCCCAAAGCCGGGCCGTGGCTTTCGCCAAACGTGGTGACACTGAACAGCTTGCCAAAGGTGTTGCCGGACATGGGTGCTCCTCGAAAATTGAATGAATGATTTCAAACAAAGGATGCAGCATGAGCCTCAAGCTCAGCAGCACTCAGTGCAAATACACCCTGGCCACCGCGTTCAAACTCCAACCACATAAACGGTACGTCAGGAAAGGCTGCCTCGAGATGACGATCAGAGTTACCAACTTCAACAATCAGTACGCCATCATCCGTCAGGTGTTCACGCGCTTCACGCAAAATACGGCGCACAATATCAAGGCCATCGTCCCCAGCACCCAACGCCAAGCTAGGCTCGTGGCGAAATTCCTGCGGCATAGTCGCCAGGTCCCGGGCATCCACATAGGGCGGATTAGAAATAATCAGTTCATAGCGCTGCCCCGTCACCCCAGCAAATAGGTCTGACACCAATGCACGCACACGATCACCGACACTGTGACGGGTAATATTAATGCGCGATACGTCTGAAGCGTCAGGACAAACATCAATCAAATCGACTTCACAGCCAGGTAAATGAAGCGCTGTGGCAATACCTATGCAGCCAGAGCCTGCACACAAGTCGAGGACTCTGGCGGGAGGCTCATGGGGGAACCAAGCACTAAAGCCATCCTCAATCAGTTCAGCAATTGGTGAGCGCGGAATCAACACACGCTCATCTACCATGAAGGGGAAGCCAGCAAAAAACGCCTCACCCAGTAGATACGGCAGCGGGCGGCGGCTGACAATGCGCTCTCGGGTAATTGCTACAATGCGCTGACGCTCCATCGGTAGCAGTCGGGCATCCAGCACACCAGGATCAACGTCCCATGGCAGATGCAGCGCACCCAGCACCAGCGCCACGGCTTCGTCCCAAGCTGAGTCGGTACCATGGCTGTAGTGCAACCCTGCCAGGTGAAACTCACTGGCTGCCCAACGCAGGTAATCACGCAAAGAGATTAGCTCTCTGGCAAGCTCTGCATCATCAAAGGTTAACGTAGAAGACGCGGGGAAACGGGCAGGCTCGTCCACGGGATATCATCCTGTTCAGCGGTTCAGCAATGGCATAAAAATCGGCTAACCTTGATTGTACCTTCGCCAGCGGTTCACAGCCACGTCTGGAGCGTTATACTGACGGGCTGTAGTCTACGTCTCTTAGCCACTTTCAATCCCTGAGTGTTCACGATGAGCCAGCATTCTTCTCACCACCATCCGGATCACCTCGACCCGGAGGATGTCAGCGCCTTTCGCAACGCGTTGAGCGAGGCTGGCGTACGCCGCATTGAAAGCAACCAGGCTGACCCAGGCAGGCCAAAAACCCGCGATCAGAGTTCGCAGCGGCGGCGCGAAGCGGCCGCCAGTCATGATCCGACCCATCAGATGGGACGCTCTTCAGATGGTCGTGTCACACCGGTTCGCCCGTCGGAGGTGCTGGAGTTTGCTGTTCCCGATCTACCCTACCGCACGCGCAGCCAGCTCAAACGCGGCCAAATCACGTGGGAGGCAGGGCTAGACCTGCATAACTACACTCTGGACCAAGCCAGAGCAGAGCTAGAGTCATTTCTTAATGACGCGCGTGCGGCCAAAGCGCGCTGCGTCATCGTCGTGCATGGCAAAGCATGGGGTAGCACCGCTGATTATCCGGTCATTAAAAGCCATGTAAATGCTTGGCTACGCGAGTGGCCCAGCGTACTGGCCTTTTGCTCAGCCATCGAAGCCGATGGAGGTGCCGGGGCGGTGTATGTACTCCTCAAGCGCAAACACGCGGCGGATGCGAACAGGTAACGCTACCCTACCTAGCACGCAGCAACAGCCGCTAACTCAGGGCGTTACTGGCTTGGCTGTTTCAGCATATTCATAACGATCCAACGCCTGTTCCGCCAAATGTTTGCCTAGTGCAATCAGTGCCTCAGCACGATGGAACTCATAAGCCCCACACACGGTTTTTGGCACTTCAATCAACAAATCAGGTGGATAACCCGCAACTTTATATTTAGCCAGTGCCGCCTGAGTGGTGTCAAAAGCGGCCAACACGATATCCAGCCGCCCCCAGTCAGCGCCTTTTGGCAATGCCGGCTGGCCCGCCTCTTCACTACTAGCATTGCCCAGCCAGCGCGACGTCAGATCACGCATGTCACTCAGCCAGCGGTCCGGCCCTGCCTGCTCCACGGTGTTTTTCTGCGTACTTTCCTTTTCCCGCGCTTTTTCTCGAGCTAGGTCGCTGGCTGGCAGCAGTGACTCCAACGATACCGGTGAGGGCGTATGTGCCGTCGCGTTAACGGCAATCACCAGGTCGGCACCATTGGCGACGGATGGAATAATCGGTAATGGATTGAGTAGCCCGCCATCAACCAGCATCTGATCACCGCGATGGCTTGGCGTAATAACCCCAGGAACCGCAATCGAGGCACGAATGGCATCAAGTAACGAGCCGTTTTGAAACCAGACTTCACGCTGGTGAACAAGATCGGTCGCGACAGTGGTTACCGGAATTGGTAGGTCCTCAATATTCACCTCACCTATCAACTCTTCAAGCTTGCTCATCACCTTAGCGGCTCGCATGGCCCCCATTGGGTTCAGAGTGACATCCACTAGCTTTAACAAATCAAGGTAATCCAGCTGGGTCACCCAGTCGCGATAGCCTTTTAACTGGCCGGCTGAGTAAACCCCAGCAACTAGCGCCCCCATGGAGCAACCTGAAAGCGCCACGACGTCGTAACCCCGAGACGTCAGCACGTCAATAACGCCGATATGTGCATAGCCTCTCGCTCCGCCGCTGCCCAGCACCAGCCCGACCTTCTTACCATGACGCATTGTGTTGACTCCTCGCCCTCTCGTGATAGGTAGTTATGTTGTGCCATCAGCAAGCTAGGTAGCTAGCTTTTCTCCCAGCGCGGCAGCCACGGCACTCACATGAGCTAGCTCAAGATGCAGATGGTGGCCGCCCGGCAAGACTCTGCGCTGCAAGGCAGGGACAGCCGCTCGGGCACTGACCGCTCGCGCCTGCTCTCCTAGAATGCCTGCTTCCCCTTCAATCAACAGCGTGGGGCAACGGATGGCGGCCAGCATGGCGTCAAGCTGCTCCGGTGTCAGCCTCACCGGTGATGGTCGCAACAAACGCGAGTCGCTTGTTAGGGTAAGCTTGCCGTCGGCCGTGGGCTGCAAATTACGCTGCACCACCGACGTAATGGTGTCGGCATCCACCGGCGTCGCACCACCAGCCACACGCGCATTCACTGCCTGTTGTTGAGTGTCATAACACGGCCTGCCGCGTCGTAAGCGGCGTTGCGACAACAGCGCGCGGCGCAGCTGGTCCGGCGCATCATCAGCCTGAGTCGTGAGCGCACCTAAGCCATCAATAAGACGCAACTCAGCCACTCGTTCCGGCAAGGCAGCAGCAAGCAAACACGCCACACCAGCCCCCATGGAGTGCGCCAACAAAGTGACGCTTTCCAGTGCCAGTTCATCGATGACATCCAGCACGTCGTAGCAGTAGTCCCACAGAGCATAATCATATTCACCAGGCAGGGCTCGAGACTGCCCATGCCCACTGAAATCAATGGCAATAACTCGAATACCCAGCTGCTGCACTAACAACGGAGCTAAGCGTGAAAAGCTTGCCGCATTATCTAACCAGCCGTGCAACGCCAGCCATACCGGCGCTTGGCTATCGCCCCAGCTCAGCGCCGCTAAACGGCCATCGGCAAACTGACAGGCTGTCGCCTCGCTCTTCTTACTCATGCTGATGCGTCCTGTTTTGCCGCAACCCCGTGTTCACTGGTTAGCTTATCGATCATTTTAAGCAGTGCCGAACGCGTCTCCTCTGGGTACTCCATCGGAAACATATGACCACCGGGCACTTTCTCCAGAGCAATACCGCTTGCCATGATTTTGCGACAGCGTCGAGGTGTCAGCAGCTCTGACTCTTGCCCAGCCAACAGCCCTAGTGGCACGCTGATACGCTTTGGCAAACGGCTCAAGTGGTGTGGCAGATGACGAAATATTTCAACTTCAATCTCGGGCTCATACGTCAGCACCCGTTCACCGTTGGCAAGCGACGTTGACGCGCCTTCTAGGTAGTCATCTAGCGCTTGGTCGGTAAAGCGGCGAAACAGCCCCCGCGACTTGAGGTAGTCGCGCATCGCCTCACGGCTAGACCATTGAGCGCGGCGTCCTTTGCTACGTCCCGCAGGCGTCACGCGGTCGGTCAGTTTCATCAACTTGGCAAGGCGCATAGCCTTAGCATCAATCCCCAGCATCAAGGGTGGGTCAAGCATCACCACACAGCGGAAGTGCTGCGGTGCAGCCAGTGCGGCCATGCTCATCAGCACGCCGCCCATAGAATGGCCAACACCAACAACTGGCGTCGGTATGTCCGCTAAGTGAGTCAACAATTCATCGCGCAGTGCCAACCAGTTGTGGCCTACCTGAAAGTTTTGGCTATGGCCCAGTTTGTCAACCGCATAAATAGTAAAGCGTGACTCAAGAGGCGCCAGAAAACTGCGATAGCTGCGCCCCGGAAAGCCATTCGCATGCGAAAATAGCAACGGCTCGCGCGGGTCATTGGCACAATGTGGCATATCGGATTCTCTTTGATTCAATCGGGGCTCCTTGGCTGGTGGTCTACAGACGGCGCCGTTCTACGCTGGAGCTAGCAAGCTAACGATAATACCATGGTCAGCCACGTCAACAGCTTGGCGCTTATCAGCGCTCAGCGACCCAGGAGTGCAATGTGAACCGGCCCAAACGTCCAACGAAAACTCGTAACCGTATCTTTTTCATTACCGTACTGGCAGCCCTCATTGTCGGGTTCTGGATAGTAAGAGGATGAGCCTTTTTGAGGTTTTTCTCAGCACACTAAACGTGACTCTGCCGGTGTTTATGATGGTATTCATCGGCATGCTACTCAAGCGGCTGCGCTGGATAGATCAGGCGTTCATTGCCACTGCATCATCATTGGTGTTCAAGGCCACGCTGCCCACCCTGGTCTTCTTGTCGATTATTCGAGCCGACCTTGATGCCACACTCAACCCGACACTGCTAGTATTTTTCGCGCTGGCCACTTTGGTTAGCTTTCTACTTAGCTGGGGCTGGGCCAACCTACGCGTGCCTAAGCCAGACCGCGGGGTCTATATTCAGGGAGCGTTTCGCGGCAACTGCGGTATCGTCGGCTTGGCTCTGGCGGCAGGTATGTACGGCGAGGCAGGTTTGTCACTTGGTGGTCTTTTATTGGGCGTCGTCATACTAACCTACAATGCGCTATCCGTGATTGCACTCGCTACCTATCAAGACGGTCAGCTCACCGACTGGCATAACTTGCTGAAACAGGTCATCACCAATCCATTAATACTGGCTGTGATAGCAGCGCTGCCGGTAGCTGCCAGCGGCCTCTCATTGCCGGCCTGGGTAGCAACATCCGGCGATTACTTTGCTTCTTTGTCACTGCCATTAGCCCTCATCTGCGTAGGTGCCATCTTGTCTGTTGAGTCGCTACGCCACTCGGGGCAACGAGCACTGGGAGCCAGCTTAATGAAAATGGTCACGCTGCCGTTGCTAACTACCGGGGCGGCTTGGCTGGCAGGGCTTCGCGGCATGGAGCTGGGGGTGCTGTTCGTATTTTTTGCCAGCCCCACCGCCGCCGCCAGCTTTGTGATGGTCAAGGCGATGGGCGGCAATGCCACACTGGCCGCCAACATCATCGCCATCAGCACGTTAATGGCGAGCTTAACCATTACCTTTGGCGTATTTGGTCTACGCTTGCTCGGAGTCGTCTAACCGTCAACCAAACCGCATGGCCTGGTTAGGCTTACCTAAACGTCTCGGCAAGCCTCACGCTCTCTCGGCGTCATCATATGGCGCAGTCTAGCTGCGCCCGACGCCCATACATCAGCTTCAAGATCAGCCACCGCGGCAGTAACAAAGCCCAGGCCACCGTCTGCCCGCCCATCCACTAAGCAGCCGGTAAGCGCACCGACCAAGGGCATATGACTCACCATCACCAGTGGTTGTTGAGCGGGCTGATTAAGCAGCCAGTCCACCACTTCGCTGGGGCAGCCCTCTGGCGTAATTAATTCGAGAGTCTCAACGTCAACAGGTATTCCGGCATGCACCAGAACATCGGCCACCAGCGCTGCCGTTTGCTGAGCACGACGGTAAGGGCTGGCCAGCAGCCTCGGGCGTGCCGCTAAGCCAGCAGCAGATGCCTCTAGCTGAGCCGCCAACCATCCCCCCATGCCACGAACTTCCTGCTGACCGCGCTGGGTTAATTCGCGCTCATGGTCCACTGCACCAAAAGCAGCGTCACCGTGACGCATAATCAACAGCCGTTCAGTCAGGCTCATGACGCCCCTCCCCGTCGGCACCCTGTGTGTCACGGTGCGATTGCAGAACGTCTTCACGAGACAGTACAAATTCAACATCACTACTGTGATCGCCCTGCATCAGCAAACGCGCCATTTCCTGAGCCGGCACACCGCCAAACAACACCTGAAAGAGCCCTTCGGCCAGCGGCATGTACACACCGTCCTGATGCGCTTTATCACGCACCAAGCGCACGGTATTAACGCCTTCGGCAACCTGGCCCAGTGCCTCGACGGCCTCATCCAGTGTATGGCCCTGTCCCAGCGAGAACCCCACCCGATAGTTACGCGACAAGCTCGACGAGCAGGTCACTATCAAGTCACCCACACCAGCCAAGCCCAAAAACGTCATAGGGTTCGCACCCTGGGCAACCGCAAAGCGACTCATCTCAGCTAGCGCACGAGTCATCAACATACTGCGGGTATTTTCACCGGTACCCAGCGCAGCCGCCATACCGGCAGCAATGGCGTAGATGTTTTTCAACGCACCGCCAAGCTCTACCCCGTAACGGTCGTTGCTGGCATAGACGCGAAAATAACTGCACGACAGCGCCTGCTGTACCCGAGTACGGGTCAACGAATCTTCACTGGCAACCACCGTGGCAGTGAGCTGTTTCTCCGCAACTTCCGATGCCAGGTTCGGGCCTGATAACACACCAACCCGAACAGAGCCGGTTTCTTCTTCCAGCACCTGACTCATCAAACGAAACCCATCCTGTTCAATGCCTTTAGTGGTGCTGACTAAAATCTGTTCGCTATCAAGATAGGCGCGCGCCTGACGCACGACCTGTCGAAATGCCTTTGAAGGAATTGAGACCAGCACCAATTCAGCACCGCTAACCACACCAGCGATATCCGTCGATGCCGTAACGACAGGATTAATCGCGTAATCCGGCAGGTAGCGGCCATTACAATGCTCTCGGTTGATCTGCTCTGCTAAAGCACTATCACGCATCCACTGGCGCACCTCAAAGCCATTATCTGCGGCCATACTGGCAAGGGCGGTACCAAAGCTTCCCCCACCGAGCACGGCAACCCGCATTGGTTTGTCTACCATTGGGCGACTCCACATGTGAATAAACCTTGATGAGTCAATACATATGCCTGTCAGTGTAACGAAAAGAGCCCAAGCCGGCATGCGGCTCAGGCTCTTAGCGTGGCTGTTACAGCCAGTATAGCGCTACAAATCAGTCAAGCTGAGACAGCAGTGAATCAACGCTTTCTCTAGCATCACCGTAGAACATGCGCGTGTTCTCTTTATAGAACAGCGGGTTCTCGATGCCGGAATAGCCTGTTCCCTGCCCACGCTTACTGACAAATACCTGCTTGGCTTCCCACACCTTAAGCACCGGCATACCGGCGATAGGGCTATTGGGATCTTCCTGAGCGGCTGGGTTAACGATGTCATTAGAGCCAATAACAATCACCACATCTGTTGAGGCGAAGTCATCATTAATTTCATCCATTTCCAGCACGATATCGTAAGGAACCCTAGCCTCAGCCAGCAGCACGTTCATATGACCAGGCAAACGCCCTGCCACTGGGTGAATACCGAAACGTACTTCCTTACCGGCATCACGCAGTTTGCGTACCAGGTCGCTTACCGCATTCTGCGCTTGCGCCACCGCCATGCCATACCCCGGCACAATAATAACGCTTTCAGCTTCGTTAAGCGCACTGGCTACACCGCCGGAATCAATAGCCACCTGCTCGCCTTCAATCTCCGCTGCCGGCCCAGTACTGCCACCAAAGCCACCCAAAATCACGTTGATGAACTTGCGGTTCATCGCTTTACACATGATGTAGGACAGAATCGCGCCAGAAGACCCCACCAGTGCGCCCGTTACGATCAGCAAATCGCTGGAAAGCGTGAAACCAATCGCTGCGGCTGCCCAGCCTGAGTAACTGTTTAGCATCGAGACCACCACCGGCATATCGGCACCGCCGATTCCCATGATGAGATGCCAGCCGATAAAGAACGCCAGCAATGCCAGTAGCAGCAAGGTCCAGACGCCCGCACCATTGAGGTACAAAATCGCCAGAAGCAGTGACGCCACCGCCGCGCCCGCGTTGAGCATATGCCCACCAGGGAACTGCTTAGGCTTGCCGTCAATCTTGCCAGCCAACTTGCCAAAGGCAATCACTGAACCGGTGAAAGTCACCGCGCCGATAAATACACCCAGCACCACTTCAACCTGCAAAAAGGTCAATTCAGCGGGCGTTTTGGTAGCAACCATCGCAGCAAACGCTGAAAACTGGTCGCTCGCGCCACCCAACATCTGGCTGGCCAGCACACGACGACGCTCTAAGTCCGCATTGAACCCCACAAACACCGCTGCCAAACCCACAAAAGAGTGCAGCGCCGCAACCAGCTGCGGCATCTGTGTCATTTCAACCCGCTTGGCGATATAGGCGCCGATAACGCCACCAATAACCACCAGAGGAATCATCCAGCCGAAGCCACCAACCCCCGGGCCCAGCGCAGTAAAAACCACGGCGACCGCCATACCAACGATGCCATACCAAACCGCACGCTTGGCTTTCTCCTGGTTACTCAACCCCCCCAGGGAGAGGATAAACAAGACACTGGCCGCAATCGCAGCAGCAGTGACAAACTGTTGTCCTAACATTGATTATTCTCCACCGATCAGGATTTCTGGAACATGGCAAGCATGCGGCGCGTGACCAAAAAGCCACCAAAAATATTGATTGACGCAATCAATACCGAGATGCCCGCCAAGAAGGCAACCAGCCCACTACCTGAACCAAGCTGCAGAATTGCCCCCAGAATGATGATACTGGAGATCGCATTGGTCACCGCCATCAGTGGTGTATGCAACGAGTGACTGACATTCCAGATCACTTGATAGCCAACAAAACAAGCCAGTACAAACACAATGAAGTGCTGCATGAAAGACGGTGGCGCAACCATGCCTAACAGCAACATCAAAGCACCACCCACTGCCAGCATGGTGATTTGGCTCTTGGTCTGCTTTTTGAACTCGGCCTTCTCAACAGCCAACTTTTCTTCACGTGTCAGCTCTTTTTCTTTAGGCTTGGGTTTGGCCGCGGCAATAGCTTTTACTTTGGGCGGCGGCGGCGGGAAAGTAATCTCGCCCTGATGGGTCACCGTTGAGCCGCGAATGACATCATCTTCCATATCATGCACAACCTGACCGTCTTTCTCAGGTGTCAGGTCAGTGAGCATGTGGCGAATGTTGTTGCCATATAACAACGAGGCTTGAGTGGCCATACGCGACGGAAAGTCGGTAAAGCCAGCGATGATTACCCCATTGTCGGTAACGATACGCTGATCCGGCACAGTGAGATCACAGTTGCCACCGCGCTCGGCGGCCAAGTCGATCACCACCGAGCCCGGCTTCATAGCCGCAACCATATCTTCCAGCCACAACTTGGGAGCCGGACGTCCAGGGATCAGCGCCGTGGTGATGACAATATCCACGTCCGGCGCTTGCTCGCGAAACAGCGCCAACTGCTTCTCACGGAACTCGGGGCTCGACGGCGCAGCATAACCACCACTTTCCGAGCCGTCCTGGCTGTCTTCAAAGTCGAGGAACAGGAACTCAGCCCCCATGGACTCAATCTGCTCAGCCACTTCTGGGCGCACATCAAAAGCACGCACTACTGCGCCCAAACTGGTGGCGGTGCCGATAGCCGCAAGGCCCGCCACACCCGCGCCCACCACCAGCACTTTAGCTGGAGGCACTTTACCCGCCGCAGTGACTTGACCGGTAAAGAAACGACCAAACTGATTGCCCGCTTCAATAACCGCTCGATAACCGACAATATTTGCCGTAGACGATAGCGCATCCATTTTCTGGGCTCGCGAAATACGCGGCACCATGTCCATGGCAATGACAGAAGCACCTGCTACTTTGCAGCGCTCCAGCATGTCTTCATTCTGGGCAGGCCAGAAGAAAGAAATCAGCGTCTGATCTTTACGCAAATAGTCCGCTTCTGTCTCGCTGGGCTCGCGGACTTTGACCACAATATCCACTGCCTGCCACAACGCCTCAGCGCCCTCGACAATGGTTACACCTGCGGTTTGATAAGCGTCATCAGTAAAGCCTGCGGCTTCACCAGCACCAGCCTGCAAGTAGCATTCATGGCCAAGTTTTTGTATCTGAAGCGCACTGTCTGGGGTCAGCGCAACACGCGCTTCGCCGGCAGCTGTCTCTCTGGGTGCACCAATCTTCACCTTGGACTCCCTCTTTGTGTATGGAACATGAACAATAAACGTAGCTGCATAGAATTACCCTACCCGAGAGTAATGCACAAGCCGGTTAACTTATACAGGCAGAGCTACCAGCGAATTTCCGTACATAGGATCATCTTGTTGGGAGGCCAAAGCCTCATCAAAATTCAGCCCTAACGCGCTCGCCACGCCAGCGCCATAGGCAGGATCAGCGGCATGACAATTACGAATGTGGCGAAATTTAATATACTTCGCCGCATCGCCCATAGCGCGAGCGGTGTTATCAAACAACGCCTGCTGCTGCTCTGGCGACATCAAGTTAAACAACTTGCCAGGCTGCTCAAAGTAATTGCTGTCATCGGCATGAAAGCTCCAGTGCTTGGCATCACCTTTAAGCTTCAAGGGTGGCTCAGAAAACGTCGGCTGGGCCTGCCACTGCTGGTAGCTGTTAGGCTCATAGTGCGGCAAGCTGCCATAGTTACCATCAGCTCGGCCCGTACCATCACGCTGGTTACTAAACACAGGACAGCGCGCCTGATTAACCGGCACTTGGTAGTGGTTAACACCCACCCGGTAGCGCTGCGCGTCAGCGTAATTGAAAAGGCGGGCTTGCAGCATGCGATCAGGGCTAACACCAATGCCTGGTACCAGGTTTGCTGGTGAAAATGCCGCCTGTTCAACATCTACATGATAGTTTTCCGGGTTACGATTCAGCTCAAACTCGCCCACTTCAATCAGCGGGTAATCTCCTTGATACCAGACTTTAGTTAAGTCAAATGGGTTGTCGCGCATTTCGTCTGCTTCCATCTCAGGCATGACTTGCACAAACATTTTCCACTTGGGGAAATCGCCACGCTCAATAGCGTCATACAAATCCCGCTGATGACTTTCCCTATCGTTGCTGACCGTATCAGCGGCCTGTGCGTCGGTCAGGTTTTCAATTCCCTGCTGCGTTTTGAAGTGAAATTTGATCCAAAACCGTTCGCCTTGCTCATTCCAAAAACTATACGCGTGAGAACTAAAGCCATGCATATGGCGATAGCTTTTGGGGATACCGCGCTCACTCATGGTAATCGTGACTTGATGAAGTGCTTCGGGCAGCAGGGTCCAGAAATCCCAGTTATTATCGGCGCTACGCAAATTGGTCCGTGGATCGCGCTTGACGGCCTTGTTCAGGTCTGGAAATTGGCGCGGGTCACGAAGAAAAAACACCGGCGTGTTATTCCCGACCAGATCCCAGTTTCCTTCTTCTGTATAAAACTTAAGCGCAAAGCCACGAATATCGCGCTCTGCATCAGCGGCACCACGCTCACCCGCAACCGTACTGAAACGCGCAAACATCTCGGTTTGCTTGCCAATTTCGCCAAAAATTTTAGCGCGCGTGTATTTCGTGATGTCATGAGTCACTGTGAAAGTCCCAAAGGCACCCGAGCCCTTGGCGTGCATACGGCGCTCGGGAATCACTTCACGCACAAAGTTGGCTAGCTTTTCATTAAGCCAGTTATCTTGAGCAAGCAAGGGGCCACGCGGCCCAACAGTCAAGCTATCTCGATTGGTAGGCACCGGAGCGCCAGCATTCGTGGTGAGATGCGTCATTGGACACTGTGATTTTTTTCCTGAGTCGCTCATTGCTGTCTCCTGCTGGTTTTAACGTCGTGGCCCTAGAGTAATTCTCAGCCACTTAATTAGTCACGACAATCAAAGCAATCAACCCAATAGCAAAACACTATAAAACGGGCCAAACAGTACGCAACAACCTTACGCCATCTATTTGGCATATAACACAGAACCCCGCCGAAGTGGCGGGGTTCGAAGGACTTCACACTGAGTCTCGTCTAGCGTGTATCAAGCGCTCAATAGTGCGTTAAGACGTTGCACATAGGCCGCTGGGTTATCAAGGTGACCACCTTCCGCGATAATTGCCTGATCAAGCAGAATACGCGCCAAGTCAGCAAAGTTATCACCTTCGGTGCCTTCCAGACGAGCCACCAGGGCATGCTCGGGGTTAAGTTCAAGAATCGGCTTAACCTCGGGTAGTGCTTGGCCCGCGGCTTCCATGATGCGCCGCATCTGGAACCCCATTTCATGCTCTGGCAATACCACACAGGCTGGCGAGTCGGTCAGGCGGTGAGTTACTTTAACCTCTTGAACTTCATCAGCTAACGCCTCTTTCACGCGCTTAACCAGTGCCTCTTTCGCCTTAGCGGTTTCTTCTTGGGCTTTTTTCTCTTCCTCGTTTTCTACATCGCCAAGGTCTAGATCACCCTTGGCCACGTCAGCAAGCTTTTTACCATCAAATTCCGTGAGGTGGCTCATCAGCCACTCATCAATACGGTCTGACAGCAACAGCACCTCAATGCCTTTCTTACGGAAAATTTCTAGGTGCGGGCTCGACTTCGCAGCATTGAAGCTGTCAGCGACGATGTAATAGAGGGTCTGCTGACCTTCCTTCATACGAGACACATAGTCAGCCAACGACTGGTCTTGGGTCGCGCTATCAGTGTGCGTCGTGGAGAAACGCAGCAGCTCCGCAATTTTGTCGCGGTTGGAGTGGTCCTCTCCCGGGCCTTCTTTGAGCACACTACCAAACGTGTTCCAGAAGGACTGATAAGCCTCGCTATCTTTGGCCAACTTCTTGAGCATGTCCAATGAGCGCTTGGTCAACGCACTCTTGATCTTGTCGACCTGAGGATCCTGCTGCAACAACTCACGCGACACATTCAGCGACAAATCGCGGGTATCGAGGACGCCCTTAATAAAGCGCAGATACAGCGGCAAGAACTGTTCGGCATCATCCATAATAAATACACGCTGTACATACAGCTTGATGCCCCGAGCACCGTCGCGCTCGTATAGATCAAATGGCGCTCGGCCCGGCACATACAACAGGCTGGTGTACTCAAGCTTGCCTTCGACCTTATTGTGACTCCAGGTCAGCGGATCAGAGAAGTCATGAGCAACGTGCTTATAAAACGCCTTGTACTCGTCATCACTCACCTCGGCCTTAGGGCGTACCCACAGCGCCATGGCTTCGTTGATAGTTTCCCACGTTGTGACTTCGCTACCTTCAACCTCATTGCCTTCATCATCTTTGGCGGTTTCGGTTTTGGGCATGCGTACCGGCACTTCGATATGATCGGAGTACTTACGTACCAGGCTTTGTAAGCGGTAGTCGTCAGCAAACTCTTTGGCGTCTTCCTTAAGGTGCAGCACAATCTCCGTGCCATGCAGTGGGCGTTCCACATCGGCCACACTAAACTCACCCTCACCACGCGAGCGCCACTCAACACCCTCGGCATGCTCTGTGCCCGCTTTGCGAGTGCGTACCGTCACCTCATCGGCAACGATGAAACCAGAATAGAACCCCACACCAAACTGACCAATCAGACGCGCATCTTTCTGCTGCTCGCCAGACATCTGCTTAAGGAACTCAGCCGTACCACTACGCGCGATAGTACCCAGGTTCGCAATCACTTCATCACGGCTCATACCGATGCCATTATCGCGCACCGTCACTGTGCCTGCTTCCTGGTCATGCTCGATTTCGATACGCAGTTCGCTATCGCCCTCATACAGCCCGTCGTTATCCAACGCAGCATAACGCAGCTTGTCGCAGGCATCCGCGGCATTTGAAATCAACTCACGCAGGAAAATTTCCCGGTTGGAGTACAGAGAATGAATCATCAGGTGCAACAGTTGCTTCACTTCGGTCTGAAAGCCGAGTGTTTCTTCGCGAGTGGCGGTGGTCATTGTTTCTGAGCCCTCTTTTCGTTAGTAAGGTCGCTGTCTTAACCGGTGGAATATGCCACCAACTTTATAGATACCAGCGATATGGGGGCCTTGGCTGGCTTTTCAAGCCGCTACAATTGCGTTTCGTCCTGCCGTTGCTACTCGTTATAAGAAGAGGCTTTACCAAGCACAAAGTGTAAGCGTGCCGTTGCTATCGGCGTTTCCGAGTCATCCTGCCAGGCGCTGACCCTGACATTCGCCAAGCGTCGTCCCTCGCGCAGTACGTCACATTGCGCGAAGGTCGGCACTGTTCGCGCTGTTCGCAAGTAATCAATAGACAAATCAACAATGCGCGGTAATGTCGGCACATGAGCAACACGCAGTAAATCAAGAGTTGCGGCTGTTTCCATAAAGGCCGCAACAACGCCCCCATGCAAGGCTGGAAGCAAGATATTACCCACATTGCTATCAAACGGTTCAAGGCGAAATAGCAGGCTCTCTTGCTCATGGTCGAGTGTCGCACTGATACCTAAATAACTGGCGTACGGAATGCGTTCAAGCCAATCGCTGATATCGACACGATTAAACACATCAGTCATGACCGCCCTCCTCTACGTCGTCGCTGGCAAACAGTGCTTCGGCAAAGCCTGGTGGCGTATTGCGCATACCCAGACGCACAAAATTAGCAATACCTCGAGCCACCGGCTGGCTGCGAGTTTGCCATACTAACCCTTCCGTAAAGACGACCGATGCGCTGACCGACACCGCACGCGCCTCAGCGATAATCGCTTGACCTTCCAACGCTGGCCGATAGTGGTCAACGCGTAAATCCAGCGTGGGGCATACTTCTGGGCTAGGTAACGCCGGTAGCACAGCAGCACCACACACCGTGTCGAGCAGCATGGTGAGCGCACCGCCATGCACTAATCCACGCGTTGAGTCACCCAGTAAGTCTGTTCGCCAGGGCAAACGAAAACGCACACCGTCAGGCCCCGCGGCAACAACCTCAACACCCAGTTCACGGGTATGCGGAACCAGCATGACCATCCGCCTGACAGCACGCAGCCAATCATCACTGCTTGGTGTGAAAACACGGCTCATGGATCACCTCGTCAAAGCAGGTAGGAAAGCACAAAGGAGGGTGCCGACTCAGTCGACATCTAATCAAACGTTTGTATTACGCTAACTGCCGAGCGGCAAGCTAGCAACATTATTTGAACAGCACGCCACGATGCCTAACGGCACCAGCAATCATGAATTGTGGCCTCGCCCCTCATCAAACCACAGGCGGTACGCCGCAATGTTTTTATCTACCTGGGTCAGCATCCATCCCACAATAACAACATCATCAAGCAGGCCAATGATGAGCAGAAAGTCTGGAATTACGTCCAGTGGAGAAAGCAAGTAAATACCAGCCCCCGTCATCCATAGTATTGCCGCCCAAGGAACTGGCCGGTACCGACCGCGCAGCACATCAGCCAACATCGGGCCAAATAGCCTAAGTGCTCGCCACATGCGCGCAAACAACAGCGGGCGACGCTTGAGGCGCTGCAACACACTGAGTTTGGGGGGGCTGTTGTCGCGTTTTGTCATAGGGTAAAGACTCCTTTTCTCCCCGCATGGTTAGCAGAATGGTTGTCATATTGGCTGGCTACTTTGCCGTTATTGGGGCACCCTTAAGTCAGGGCAAGCAGGTTAACCATAGCGATTTCAACCTTTGCTTTCCCGCACCACGCTTACCCTAATTAAGAGATGCCCCATGCACTGGCCAATCCGCTCCTTATCGCGCCGCCTGCCGGCTTTATTACTGTGCATCAGCACGCCTTGGCTTTCTTCATCACTGCATGCCAACGACGATAGCGCGCTACGTCAAGCGCTAGCATCAGCACGCGCCGGTGACTGGAGTGCTATCGACCATAGCGCCATTGCCGGTCATCCACTTGAAGGCTATGTGGAATATCACTTGCTCAAGCGACAGCTTCCTAATATTTCGGCAGATGACATTGTCAGCTTCACCAGCCGCTATCATGATTCGCCACTGGCGGGCTGGATCCGTGGAGAAGCCATTTCAGCCTATGGCGATGCCAGACGTTATGACGACATCTTAATGGTGGCTGACGGTGAGCCCAACGGAGCGGAAAACCGCTGCCACTATTTCACCGCACAACTCAAGAACTCACCCAACGCTGCCGCCATGGGCGGACGAGAATTGTGGCATAGCGGCCAATCTCAGCCGCCTGCTTGCGACACCTTGTTTAGCATCCTGCAATCACGAGGTGCCATCGGCCCAAACGAAAGCTGGGAGCGGCTTACGCTAGCTTGGCGTGATGACAACCCAGGCCTAGTCGGCTATTTGGGAAAACAGTTAGACAGCAAGTGGAGTTCGGGCCTAGCAACATTGCACAGTGCCGAGACGCCTCCACACTTGCCAGCCCAGCTACCTGCTTGCGTGGGTAGCAACTGCAGCGGAAACGGCGCGCTGTATTCCGCCATTATGCATAGAGCAACACGTGCCAATACAACCGCAGCGTTAGCCGCCTGGCAGCGCTGGGCACCCAATGCGGCTATATCAGGCGAACGCAAACGCGCTATTGAGCATGACCTTGCCTACTACATTCTGGCTCGCGATATCGAGTCGCAGTACGCCTGGGTTGACAGCGTTTTACCCGCACTGAACAGCGAAACCTTACTTGAGCTGCGCATTCGTACCGCCTTACGTGAACGCGATTGGCATGGCGTGCTCACCTGGGCCAACCGACTTCCAGCCGACGCTGCCAACGATGCACGCTGGCAATATTGGAAAGGCCGCGCACTAGAGCAGCTGGGCAACAGCAGCGAAGCCCAGCAGGCTTACGCTAACGCCGCAACACAGCGTGAATTTTTCGCTTTTGCGGCGGCGGATCGTCTAGAGCAGCCCTATGCACTGAATCTGTCCGACACCACGGTTAGCAAAGACCTGCAGCGCCAAGTGGCGGCCCTACCACCAGTGATTCGCGCGGAAGCACTCTTGCGCATTAACGAGCCGGGGCTGGCGAATAGCGAATGGTATGGTGCGGCCGCTCAGCTAGACCCTGAGTTAGCTCGCGGCATGGCCGATTATGCGTTACAGCGCGGCTGGCCCGCACGCTTAGTGCAAACCACCATTGCTGCCAAACAGTGGGATGCCCTGCCGTGGCGCTTCCCTGAAGCCTACCGTGATGATTTTATGAACTGGGGGCACACCACCGGCGTCGACCCTTATCTGCTAATGGCCATTGCGCGCCGCGAGAGTGCCTACAATCCCGAGGCACTCTCGCCCGCAGGGGCTCGTGGCTTGATGCAGCTAATGCCAGGCACTGCCACTCAACTTAGCCGCCAACTGGGCATCGCAGACCCAGGACCTTACGGGATACTCGACCCAGCCTTGAATATTCGCTTCGGCAGCACTTATTTACACGACATGCTCAACCGCTACGATAACAACCGCTTAGCAGCAACCGCGTCTTACAATGCAGGGCCGGGCCGCGTTGACCGCTGGCTCGCCACCAGTAACGGTGAGTTTGATCTCTTCGTTGAGAGCATTCCATTCCGTGAAACGCGAGACTATGTGCAGGCCGTGCTGGCGTACCGTGTCATCTTTGAAAGCCTGGCCAATAACGGCAGCACACAAGGTGTCTCTCTACTCACACCTGCCGAGCGTCAGGCTGACTATGGACCTTCATTGATGCGCCGCTAATACCAGCCATCGAGATAAACGCGCGTCAGTTAACCGCCTTCAACTACGCAAACTGCCCCAGCGCTTCCTGAGGAAAACAGGGCTGGGGCAGTATTAGTCAGCGCGCTCTGCTATACCGCGAATAGCGGAATATGGCGTTACATCGACTGACGTGTCAGTGCCAGCTTCACTCCCAGCAGCACCAGTACGCTCCCAGTCACCCCATTGAGCCAGCGCGCCACGCTACGCTTTCCCAGCCACTGGCCGGCACGTCCTACCATAACTGCCACACCAATTTGCCACCCATTGGCAATGACGAAATGTATTCCAGCAAGCCACAGCGACTGACTCAAGGCAGCCTCTCCTGGCGCGATAAACTGAGGCAAAAACGCCATATAAAAGATGATTGTCTTAGGGTTCAGTACATTGCATAGCAACCCTTCTCGCAGCGCACGCCACGCCGAAACACTGACTGCCGAACTGCCTGTTACCGCAGCTACCGGCAGCTGATACCCCGCTCTCGCCGCTTGCAGACTATTCAACCCAAGCCACACCAAGTAACCAGCACCAGCCAGCTTGAGTGCGGAAAACACCCAAGCTGACTGAAGCAAAATCAAAGAGATACCCAGTGCCGATATGGTTGCATGCACAAACAGCCCTAAACAAATCCCAAGGCTGGTCATGATGCCCTCACCCACGCCACCACGAGTCGTGTTGCGAATTACCAGTAAGGTATCAACTCCCGGCGTCACACTTAGCAACGTAATCGCAATTAAAAATGACCAGAGGTGAGTATCACCCATCACCCTGCCTCAGCCTTTCTGCTCAGCATGTTTAAGTGAGATCTGTTCATTTAATGTCCAGAAATCATAGAGGATACCTAGCCCGAACAACCCCACTGTCAGCAAATAGATCAACCCACTGATCCATTTGCCCATATAGAAGCGATGCAGACCAAATATCCCCAAAAAGGTTAACAGCAACCAAGCTACCGTGTAGTCAATCGGCCCTGCGCGAAAGCGTAGATCCGCCTCACGGTCCATGCCAGGAATCAGAAAAAGATCAATCAGCCAACCGATGCCCAGCAAACCAAGCGTAAAGAACCAAATTGTTCCGGTCACAGGCTTTCCATAATAGAAGCGATGCGCCCCCAGAAAACCGAATATCCAAAGCAGGTAACCAATCAGCATGTTATGGGTGCTAGATGGAGAGAGCGTCGTCTGGTTCATGAATTTATCTCAAGAGTATCCTGGGTTGTATGGCAGGCGCTGGACGGCCTGCCTGTTTATGCTACAGTGAATCCTGCAAATGGTTAACACAGTGTGTACGCGTGAACGTCTTGGCGCAGTACCGCTGTTGCAACCAGGCGCAGCTTGAGTTGACAAGCTTAGCATTGCTCACTGCATTTCGGCTCTATCGACCGACATGCATCATGTGAACAGCCTGCTTATCTTTCTCAGGCAAACTCGGGTCTATGGCAAGGTTATTCACGACCTGCCGCCCTAGCATCAATATTTAGTTAGTTAAGGAAATCGAGAAATGGCAACTGGCACCGTCAAGTGGTTCAACGACACGAAAGGCTTCGGCTTCATCTCTCCAGACGATGGCGGCGATGACCTCTTTGTGCACTTCTCCGAGGTTCAGGCTGAAGGCTTCAAGTCTCTGCAGGACGGACAGAAAGTATCTTTCGACGTCACTCAGGGCAAAAAAGGTCTTCAGGCTTCCAACGTTCGGCCTGAATAAACCTGACACAGCGCGATCAAGGCCTTTGGCCGTGATCCGACGCTTGAAAACAGCGGCATAACCGCAGCTGTTTCTTGCTGTAGCAGAAGGCCTGCCCGCTGGCAGGCCTTTTTTGTTTCTACTCACTTGCTGTTGGCTACGTTATCCACTACTTGCGCTACTTTTCTTTCTGCTCTCGAGCTGACGATCGCGCCTCACGCACCTCTTCGGGCACATCACGCTCAGCTTCCTTGAAGCTTGATTCAATCTGACGACTAGCCTCTTCAAAGCGCCTTTCAGTTTCTTCCAGGGCAGCTCGCACCTTAGGGTCTGAGCTTGGCCGCAAAATATCTTCAATATCTTGAGACTCTGCACTGGGTTCTACTGGGCTTTCTTGCTCAACCTCGCGAAAGCGTTGCTCCAACTCGCGCTGAGCGGCTTCAAACTGTCGCTCAGTTTCCTGAATGACTTCATCTGCCCCTTTATTGGACTCCAGGGCCGTGCCAAACGTCGACTCAGGCAAGTCATCAGCTGCAGCACCAGCATCAGGCGTCTGAGCCTGTTGCCCTGGTGGGGTAACACTGGACGAAAACTCTCCCTCCTGCTCATTACCCTGCTCTTCTGCGTCCTGACCGTCATCAGCCCGACTCTCCCGAGGCTGATTTTCAAGGGGCTGACTCTCTCTAGCTTGACTCTCTCGAGACAGGCCTTCACTAGACTGTGCCAGCAACTCAGCCGAACTGATCAGACCAACAGCCAGCATGAGCACCGCCAAACAACGAAAACGCATCAACGACTCCTCTTTCACCCAGTATTTCTCACAGATTCAGACATTCATTGACCCTAAGCCAAGCAAGACGTTCCATGCTAAGCGCTAGACGACGTTGCAACATGACGAGCCTTAATCAACGGGCTATGTAATGGTGCAACAAGCGACAACGCCAGCGGGTTCATTTTAACCTTGAAGCCATCTTTCCAGCAGGGCTCCCCGTCCAACGTTAACGGCATGGTTTCATCGCTTTCAAAACTGAGCCAAGCACTACGAAACGTTTCAACATAGGTGCCTTTTTGTGGGCGGCTCTGCAGCTCACGGCGCATACCCCACATATCACGCAGTGACGCCACATCTCTTACCGCGAGCACATCTAACAGGCCATCATCAAGCTTAGCATCAGGGGTTAAGCGCAGTCCTCCTCCCGCACTAATGCCGTTACCCATCGCCAGCACAAACAGGTTGCCATCGTGTTCACCGTTTTCCCACTCCAAACGCCCTGGGTAAGGACGATACTGCCAGGCGCGCAACGCACCAATCAAAGAGTAAGCGCCACCGCCCAGCAAACGCTTAAGGCTTTTGGGTGTACTTGAGGTGATCTCGGCTCCGAAGCCTCCCGTTGCCATATTGATGAAGTACCGGTTATCCATCGACGGGATATCGATTGGGCGCGCGCTCAGAGTTAAGGCGGCTATCAGGGCGCGATAGGATGACATGGGCAAGCTCAGCGAACGCGCCAAATCGTTGGCCGTACCTAACGGCAATATACCCAGCGTCGGACGCTGCTTAGCGGGAACGCGCATCAACCCATTCACGACCTGATGAACCGTGCCATCCCCCCCACCAGCAATCACTCGCTCAATCCCGTCTTGACCAGCTTGCTCAGCAAAGTGTGCCGCATCTTCTGCACTGTGCGTAATACGCACATCCAGAGAAAAGCCTTCTTTACGACAGTTACTGATCGCTGAGCGTAGCGCAAAGCGGCGCGCAGCTTTACCGTTGAGAATCAGTCTCGCCATTAAACATTCCTTACCGCCGCCCTCGGAGCGTTACGTCCAATGTGAATAAGGCAATCTGTTCACGCAAACGTGCCATCTGTCCCTTCACCTGCCTACAATACGTCGTCATGCCACGAAGCACTAACAGGAATTGCTAATGATTGAACCCGCCTTTATTGTTGCGGCCTTTGTCGGGGGCCTCGTAGCCATGGCATGTCGCCTACCGACACTGGTCGGGTTCCTTGCCGGTGGCTTCGCTCTTCGTGTCGCTGGTTACGAAACCACGGCACTACTAGAGCTAATTGCTGATACCGGCGTCACGTTACTGTTGTTCAGTATCGGCCTAAAGCTCAACGTACGCACGTTAATGCGCCGAGATATTTGGGGCAGCACCTCGTTACACATGGCCGCATCCACTACCTTACTGGTACTGATGCTGGCCGCCCTAAAGTGGCTCGGGTTACCCATGCTCGCCAGCACCGGTTGGACCACACTGGCCTTGCTGGGGTTCGCACTGTCATTTTCCAGCACCGTGTTTGTGCTCAAGGTATTGGAAAAACGCAGTGAAACCCAAACCGCTTATGGTCGGCTAGCGATTGGTATCTTGATCATGCAAGACATCATTGCGGTCATTTTCCTCACGGCATCGAGTGGTGAATTACCGAGCTTGTGGGCACTGGGGATTTTCCTGTTAATACCACTAGCACCGCTACTTCGCCGCCTGCTCGACATGCTAGGCCATGGTGAAATGCAGGTGCTGTTTGGCATGCTTATGGCTCTGGTTATGGGCTATACCCTGTTCGAGATGCTTGACCTTAAAGGCGATTTAGGCGCGCTGTTCGTTGGCTTGCTACTGGCGCCCCACCCCGCAGCCCAAGCGCTGGCGCGCTCAATGTTCAGCCTTAAAGAACTGCTGCTGGTAGGCTTTTTCCTCAGCCTTGGGTTAACCGCTGTGCCTACCTGGGATCTGCTTATCATGGCGCTGTTACTCGTCCTGCTGCTGCCAATTAAGAGCCTTACCTACCAGTTGATTTTGATGCGCTTTCATCTACGTCATCGCACAACCTTGCTGGCAACGCTGAGCCTTACCAACTATTCAGAATTTGGCCTGATTGTTGGCGCTATCGCCGTTGAAAGCGGCTGGCTTCCAGAGGTCTGGCTGGTGGTATTATCCCTGACAGTCGCCATCAGCTTTGTTGCCTCTGCCGTCCTCAATAATGCCAGTGAGTTTCTGTATCGCCTTTTTGAACCGTACCTCCCAGCGACCAACATCAATACACTAAACCCCGAGGACCGCCCTATTGAGGTCGGCGATGCCGAAGCAGTAGTGCTGGGCATGGGCCGTATTGGGCGCAGCGTTTACCGTCGTCTGCAAAAAGAATATGGCATGCAGGTGTTAGGTATCGACAGCAACCTCAATACCATCGACAAGCTCAAAGCCCAGGATTTCAATGTGCTAGCCGGCGACGCCGTAGACTCCGACTTCTGGGAAAAGCTGCTAATGTCGTCCAGTGTGCAGCTAGTGGTATTGGCCATGCCACACCACGCGGGAAACCTATTTGCCATCAGCCAGCTTAGATCACGCCACTTTTCGGGGCGTATTACGGCGATTGTTGAATACGCTGAAGAAGTTGAGCCGATCCGTGAGCTGGGTGCTCATGCGGTATACCACGTTTATGACGAAGCGGGCCGCTCGCTGGCTGATAGTGCAGCCAAAGCCGCCGGAGTAGATTCACGCACCCGGCAGCTAGGCTAGCGTCAGGCCAGCGCCATTTCCACAACCTCATAAACATTAGCTGACAGCGGCTGCGCCTGAATACGCTCCAGCTCAGCCTTCATCAGCGCTTGCCGAGTCTCATCAAATCGCTGCCAACGGGTCAGCGGCGTGATGATTCGCGCGGCAATTTCTGGATTCAGGCGGTTCAGTTCAATGACCACATCGGCCACCAGTCGATAGCCCTCACCGTCCAAGCGATGGAAGTTAATCCGGTTTTGGGCAAAGCCTCCGATCAGCGCACGCACTTTGTTGGGGTTGGTTAACGAAAAGGCCGGATGCTCCATCAGGAAACGTACGCGATCCAAGGCATCAGCCTGGGGGCGTGTCACTTGAATATTGAACCACTGATCCATCACCAACGGATCATGCGCCCACTTGTGGCCGAATGCCTTGAGCGCTGGGGCAGAAACAGCTTCATGGTCGCCATGCACGAGCAGGGTCAGCGCATGACGCACATCGGTCATGTTGGCCGCTGCCTCAAACTGGCGCTGCGCCAGCGCCACTACGCCGTCGTCAGGCTGGCTCATCAAGTAAGAAAGCGCGACGTTTTTCAGTTGACGCTGCCCCACCTGTTGCGCCGTTGGTGCATAGGGCTCATCACTCTGGTTGGCTTGATATACCGCAAGCCATAAATCACGCAGTTCGCGAGCCAGCGACTGGCGCACAAACTCACGGGCAGCATGAATGGCATCAACATCAACCCGTATTTGCTGCTCAGCAATATAAGCCTCACTGGGCAGGGTCAGCATTTCGGCTAACACGGCTTTATCGCCGCTGCCTTCTTCTAGCAATTGACGAAACGCATCGCTTAGACGCGAGTCCATGACTTTTTCCACGCCATTACGGTGTGCAGCGATCAGGTCCTCCAGCGCCAACATTGAGAGCCGCTGGCCCGCATCCCAGCGATTAAAATCGTCGCTATCATTAACTAACAGAAAGGCTAAATCCTCTCGTGAGTAAGGCATGTGCAGCTTAACCGGCGCTGACTGCCCTCGCAGCAGTGATACCACCGGTGCCTCGTGCACATCAGTAAACACAAAGGTTTGCTCATCGTCACACAGGTGGATAACTGACTCGCTGCCCAGCGACTGACCACCCAGTGTAAGCGGCAAGTCACTTCCCGACTTACTCCCCACCAGCCCTAGACGAATTGGGATATGCAAAGCCTGTTTGTCGAGCTGTCCAGGTGTCGCCGGTGTGCGCTGACGCAAAATCAAACGGTACTCAGCGTTGGCATAGTCGTATTCACCGTGGGCATCAATCTCTGGGGTTCCTGCCTGACCATACCAGCGCATAAACTGGCTGAAGTCTTGGCCTGACGCTTCGGCCATGCAATCCACAAAGTCTTCAATGGTCACCGCTTGACCGTCAAAACGTGCGAAATACAAATCGCTGCCCTGACGGAATGCCTCAGGGCCGGCCAGGTGATACAGCATGCGCACCAGTTCAGCGCCTTTCTCATAAATGGTCAGCGTATAGAAGTTGCCAATCTGAATGTAATGGTCTGGGCGCACTGGGTGCGCAGTCGGGCCTGCGTCTTCGGCAAACTGGGCCGTACGGAAAAAAGACACATCCTCAATCCGCTTTACTGCCGCCGAATTCATATCCGCCGAAAATGACTGGTCACGAAAAACCGTAAAACCTTCCTTAAGCGACAACTGGAACCAGTCACGGCAAGTCACGCGGTTACCCGACCAGTTATGAAAATACTCATGGGCAACAATACTTTCCACACGCTGGAAGGCGGCATCTGTCGCCGTATCAGGGTGAGCCAACACTGCCGCTGAGTTAAAGATATTGAGCCCTTTGTTTTCCATAGCGCCCATATTGAAGTCATTGACCGCTACGATCATAAACAGATCCAGGTCATATTCACGACCATATGTCTGTTCATCCCAGCGCATGGCATGTTTCAGCGAAACCATCGCATGATCAGTCTTGCCGAGATTTTCTTTCTCGACCCAAATTTCAAGCGCCACCTTGCGCCCGCTCATCGTGGTAAAGCTGTCTTCAACGCGGTGTAAGTCACCGGCAACCAGCGCAAACAGGTAGCTAGGCTTAGGGTGCGGGTCTTGCCAAGTAACGAAGTGCCTACCATCCGCTAACTCGCCGCGCTGAGTTGGGTTACCATTAGAAAGCAGCACTGGGTCGCGGGTCGCATCACCGATCACTGTGGTCGAAAACGTCGCCATCACATCGGGGCGGTCAGGGTAGAAAGTAATGCGACGAAACCCTTCCGCCTCGCACTGAGTACAGAACATACTGCCAGAACGATACAGGCCTTCCAGAGCCGTATTGTCCTCGGGCGATATTTCCACCTCTGTCTCAAGCAGAAAGCGCTCAGGCACGTTAGCTATGCTCAGTCCCTGCTCATTAAGTTGGTATTCGTGCTCGCCCAGCACTCGCCCATCAATCGCCAAGGAAAGCAGCTTCAATTGCTCGCCATCCAACCAAAGCGATTCACCTGCCTCATACTCAGGGTGGCGCTCTAGCTGCAGGCCTGCTTTGACTCGCGTAGCACTGGGGTCAAGTTCAAACGCCAATTCAGTATGAGTGACGCGATAAGCAGGAGGACGATAGTCGGCAAGATATGTGGCTTGAGGCGCTGACATACAGGAAACTCCAGTTAAAAAAGCGAAACTGACCAACGCTGTCACATGGCGTTCACCCAAGGCTGCGCTATGTTTAGTGGCCAGCTTATGAAAGCAAACAAAGTAATAGTAACGATTGTAAGTCGCATACCACGCTAGGCTCAAAGCCTGAAAAAATGCGCCGACGCGAACAACGCGTCAGCGAAGTAGCGAAGACGCACGCGGTGTCGGGCGCGTAATAATCCATGCTGCGATACTCACCAGCCCAGTAAACAGCAGGCCTTTGCCCCACCAGACAAGGTCGCCCAGTACAATAACACCACATGAAGCCGTCAATAACAGGCAAGCCAGTATCTTGGCCCGCCGAGGAATAGCTCGCTCACGCTCCCAGGCCAGAATAGCTGGCCCAAAACGCGGATGATCACGCAGCCAAATGGCAAACCTCGGCGAGCTGCGTGATGCCGCCCATACGGCAATCAGCATAAACACGGTTGTTGGCAGCAGTGGCACAAAGATACCCACCACTCCCACACCGAAGCTCAGTATAGCGACGGCCAAACAAAGGTAGCGAGAAAGCGTTCTCACAATCACAACAGCCGTACCGCCTGTCAGTCGCGGAAATTATCGAACTGCAAAGCCAGATCGGGGCCACTCTCACCGCGCAGCAAAGCCATGACCTGTTGCAGGTCGTCACGCTTTTTGCCTGTAACCCGCACCTTGTCACCCTGAATCTGGGCTTGCACTTTAAGTTTGGAGTCTTTGATGCGCTTAACAATATCTTTAGCTTCTGGCTGCTCCAAGCCCTGTTTAAGCGTCACCACCTGGCGAGCACGAACACCAGAAAGCTCTGACTCCTGAGGGTCCATACAACGCGCATCAATACCGCGCGAAATCAGTTTATTTCTAAGTACATCAAGCATTTGGCGCAACTGAAAGTCCACCTCAGCTTCAAGTGTGACCGACTCGGCATCTAGCTCAAACCCCGCGGTCACTCCCTTGAAATCGAAACGGCCCTGCAGTTCACGGTTTGCTTGATCTACGGCGTTACTAGCTTCGTGTTTATCGAACTCTGAAACGATATCAAAGGAAGGCATCGTGGCATCCGGTCATTAAATGTTGCTACATTCTACGAGGCAGCCGCGCTCTCGGCCAGCCACAACACACCCAGCACGGGCTAATATCAGCTCCAAAGCACCGACAACGGCGTTTCGGGCGAATATTGGTGGGCAATCTGTGCCTGCAAAAGCTCAGCCGTGGCCAACGCATCGACCAAGGCGTTGTGCCCTTGATATAGCGGCAGCCCGTAACGCTTTCGGCTGTCAAATAGCCGGATAGAGGCAGGCGGCCTACCAATCCATCGTCTGAAACGCGCCAACATTGACTGCCGATGAATACGCGCTTCCAACGACATGGTGTCGATGACGGGGAAGATAATCCCCTCCTTACGCCGCTGTTTTATGGCGTAATCCAAAAACGGTCGCTCAATATGTCGATAGTGCACCACCACAATTTTTCCCGCCAGCACCTCCAATAGCTCATCAAGAATCTCGTCAATATCTGGCGCCTGGGCGATATCACTATGCGTTACATGATGAAAAGTCACCGACTTGGAGACCAGTGGCCGCCTAGGCCGCACAACCCAGTACTGACACTGGTTCAGGTAGATACGGTTAAGCGTGAAAGGCACTAAGCCGACACTAACAATGCCGTGTCGCTTCGGGTCTAGCCCCGTGGTCTCTAGGTCCATGGCAACCATAGGGACATCGCTAATCGGCGTATCAGCAGGCAGCAACGGGTGGCTGTAATAACGTTTTGCAAGCGCCGTATACGCCGCTGATTGACGCTGTGCCATGTACTCAGGCCAGCCTGCTTCGGCCTGTCTTTTCGGTGCTTTAATCATGGTGTCTGCCGTGCCTTACCGCGACGTCATCGGGTAGCGGAACTTGAGGAATTTCTGAGCATTACTCAATACCTGAAACGCATCTTTCAACGTATGGCGCTCCGTCGATGACACCAGCTCAGGCTCAATATTATTATCAGGCACTTCGTCATTACTAACACTAAACGCCTGGTGATGGATGCGTGACATCGACATGGCCTCTAACGCATAGCGCAAACGATCACTAACACCAGCCGCCAGCAGTTGGGTTTTGTCGATATCGTCCAAACGCTCGTAACTATTCTGCGCCCGAGAGCCACAGGCCAGGGCATGCACGCGAATCAGGTCAACCAACGGTGCCAACCCTCGGCGTTTGAGGTTGATCGTGTTGTGGTGCTTGCCGTCTTTCTCCATCACAAAGGTGCGGAAAAACCCTAGTGGCGGTGTACGGTTCAGCGAATTTCGCCCCATGGCGGCAAGAAAACGCGGATGCTGCCTAGCTTTGGTGGCCACTAATTCCTGTAGTTCTTCGACAAACACATTTTCGCCATACACTGGGTCAAGGTCGAAGAAGATCGAGCTATGCAACAGCCGTTCAGGGTTCGGCTCTTCTATCCACTCCGTGAAATAATGCTTCCATACCGATAACGGCTGACGCCAGCGATCATTGGTCGCCATCACGTCACCTTTACAGTAGGGGTAGCCGCAGGCATCTAGGCCATCACTGAGAATCTTGGCCATCGCTTTGAAGTAATCATCGTGCTGTTCTGGATCAAAGTCGTCAGCCAATACCAAGGCATTATCCTGGTCTGTCACAATACCCTGCTCATTTCTCGCCATGGAACCCAGCGCCATCAGGCAATAGGCAACGGGCGGAGGCCCTAGCTCTTCTTCGGCAAGCTCCAGCAGTCTGCGCGTAAAACTTCGCCCAATGGTCGATAGTGCGTTACCCACCATCTGTGAGTCCGCCCCTTCTTCGACCAGGCGAGTGAAGGTCGCGGTCACATCTGGCGCCAACCGCGCTAAACCCTCGACACTCGGCTGGTTGAGAATATTGCTAACCAGGTAAAGGCTGCTTTGTGTCTCGTAGCGAATAATATCGGAGAGATGCACAATACCAATGGGGTTGCGACGATGCATCACAGGTAAATGGTGAACATTATTGCGCAACATGCACAACATGGCTTCCTGAACCGACTCATCAGACTGCACAGTAATCAGTCGATCGCCTATCACCTCTGACACCGGCGTCTCCGCAGACAAACCTTCGGCAACAATCTTGGTGCGAAAGTCACTGTCGGTAAGAATCCCACGAAGCTGCCAGAAACGCTCTTCGCTGTCACTGAAGATATAACGCGAACCTGGGCTGGGCGCATCAATGATTAACACCGCCGACGCCTGAAAAGCTGTAATTTGGCGTGCCGCTTCCTGAACGGTGGTCGACGCTTCAACCATGACAGGGTAACGGCTAACCAGCTTACGAATGCGCGTGACCAGCATGTCATTACTTTTACGGTATTGGTCTACCGTGCTTTCCATACGCGAGCGCTGAAGCTCAACAAAATCGGCAAAAATATTGTCAATTTTACATAGATGCTGAAACACCTCATCGGGAATGAAGTAGATCAGCGTGTCTTCCATGGCCTTGGCTGGATACCCCACGGGACAATGACGCAGCAGGCTGAACTGCCCGAAAATATCGCCCTCACCCAGCCGGTTGTGTAGCTCACCACCACGCCGGTAGACTTCCACAGCACCACTGCGGATGTAATACAGATGTTCTAACACTTGATCAAGTTCAAGAATATCTGTTCCCGCTTTGAAATAAGCCACCTCGACAGACTCGGCCACTTCATCCAGCTGTTCGTCTGTCAGCGCTTCGAAGGGAGAAAAGCGCGCCATGTGTTGACGGACTTCCATCAATTCAACGCTCATAATGACACCCTCTGATAATTATCGTCTGCTGACAGTCTGAAAGTTGCCTGCAACACTGTAAAGCGAACTTGTGTTCCCTTGAAGCACGCTACGGCATGGAACTCTGAATGGGGCCCTGTATATCACCTGACTTACGCCTTATATAAAGACACAGGCTAGCGGCCTCCTCAATACAAAAACACGAAGACCACCTTGCTCAGGAAGCCTCCGTGTCGTTTTTAAAACGGCGCGTAAACGCGACGTTCAAGCTTTCAATGTGAAAACAACCTAGCTTGCTTACACAGTTAGCAGGTTAAGCCACTCGTCACTGCTGAACCTGTGCCATCTCTTGCACTTTCTGCAACAGCTCAGGATCATTCTGGATCGCTTCGCCAACCGCATTGAACGTTTCCACACTCAATCCTTGAGTCTCGACGGCCTGAATCATTTTATCGTTAGCTTCCTGACGAACCTGCTGCTGAGCCTCATCACCTTCAGCGCTTTGCAAGCGCCCAGCATACTCTTGGTTAAGCATGGCGATTTCTTTGGAGGCATCAGCAAACTTCATCAACTGTTGATCTGAAAAACTGGAAGCCTGCACCTCTGCTTGCGCCCCTCCATCAGCAGTAGCTGTATCCTGCTGCGCGTAAGCCATACCACTCACAAGCCCGGTGCTAAGCAAGACGATGGCGAAAAAATTGGTCACTCGTTGCATGCTACCTCCAAAAAAACACTTAAATATATGTATCGTGCAGCCTGTGTGATGTCCATAACGCAAAAGGGTTCAGTGGTTTTAATCAACAAAGTAAAAAAACAGCAAAAAATCAGCGGCTAAACATTGGAAAAACACCGTCCACTCATGGAAGATTAGGCCATCAGCCTGCTCTCCAGACACATCACTTCCTTGCCGGAGCCCCATAAGAATGACATTCGCTTTTTTCCGCCGATACAAAGGCGGCAAGCTCTGGTTGGCAGCCATGCCAGCCCTGTTTGTGCTGTTGTGGAGCACGGGATTCATCGGCGCCCGTTTCGGATTGCCCTATGCCGAACCTTTCACCTTTCTGCTAGTACGCTTTTTACTGACGTTAGCAGTACTGATCCCTCTGGTTTTTATGCTGGGTAACCACTGGCCCCGCGGTGTTGGCAACTGGAGTCGACTAGCCGTTTCGGGGCTGCTTGTGCATGGTGCTTACCTAAGTGGTGTGTTCTACGCCATTGAGCTTGGCATGCCGGCGGGACTTGCTTCATTACTCGTCGGCTTGCAGCCCCTGCTGACCACTGCGTTAGCCGGCCCAATGCTTGGCGAGCGCACCACGCCACTGCAATGGCTTGGCCTAGTACTGGGGCTTTTCGGTGTTGGCATGGTACTGACTGGCACCCTTGATCCTGGCGAACAACTGTTTGCCGGTTTTGGGTTTGGCGCATTGGCCTGGGTTTTGTTGGCGCTGCTTGGCATCACGCTCGGCACCCTCTACCAGAAACGCTACTGTGTTGGCCAACCACTACTGGGCGGTGCCGTCGCACAGTATCTCGGAGCCGGTGTCATTCTTGCTTTGGGGGCACTACTGTTCGAAAGCGGAGATATTGAATGGTCACTGAGCTTCGTCATGGCGCTGGTGTGGTTATCAATAGGACTATCCATTGGTGCCATCCTGCTACTGATGACACTGATTGAGCGCGGCGAGGCCTCACGAGTGGCCAGCTTGTTTTACTTAGTACCACCCGCAACAGCGCTGGAAGCTTGGTGGCTGTTTGATGAGCGCTTACCACTACTGTCTATTATTGGCATGGCAACCACCATCGCTGGCGTCGTGCTTACGGTGCGCATGGGGCGATCGCGCTCCTGATAGTCCGCGCCGTATTACGGGGCTGTCATAGCACTGTCATAAAAAAATGTTGTTATTGTCATTAACCCAACTTATTCGCGTCCTGAAAAATAAGCGCCCTGCAGCATTCGCGCACTGAAAAAATGGAGCTTGAGATGACAGCCAAAACAGTCCTAGTTGTCGATGATGAGGCGCCGATTCGTGAAATGATCGCCCTGACGCTGGAAATGTCCGACTACCAGGTTCTGGAAGCAGATAACGCGCTGACGGCTCATGAGCTGATTATTGACCAGCGACCCGACCTGGTCCTGCTTGACTGGATGATGCCTGGCACCAGTGGTATTGAGCTAACACGTCGCCTTAAGCGCGACCCCATCACGGCTGGACTGCCGATTATCATGCTAACCGCCAAAGGTGAGGAAGATAACAAGGTTCAAGGATTAGAAGCCGGTGCCGACGACTACATCGCCAAGCCGTTTTCTCCGCGTGAGCTCATGGCACGCTTAAAAGCCGTCCTTCGACGTGCGACACCAAATGGTATCGACGAAACAGTAGAAGTGCAGGGGCTCGTACTTGATCCCGTCAGTCACCGTGTTAGCAGTAACGACAAACTACTAGAACTTGGCCCTACCGAATATCGCCTGCTGCAGTTTTTTATGGCTCACCAAGAGCGTGTTCACACCCGTGGCCAGCTACTTGACCAGGTCTGGGGAGGCAATGTTTATGTCGAGGAGCGTACCGTAGACGTGCATATCCGCCGGTTACGCAAAGCACTTGGCGACCCCCATCAGCAGCTAATTCAAACCGTGCGCGGCACGGGTTATCGTTTCTCGACAACATACTGAGCTCACCCCATGACACGACGTTGGCAGCGAGAGCTGAGCTACCTGGCCATTCTATGTCTCATTGGCGCTCTGATTGGCGGTTTTTTTTCTGCTGTGGGCGCGGGCATTGCGACTAGCCTAGGCATTTATGTGTTTTATCAGCTTCGCCAGCTGTATGCGCTCCACCACTGGCTGACCCAGCCCACCCATGACAAGCCTCTCACTGGCAATGGCGTCTGGGGTGAGCTGTTTAACCGCCTAGACCGCTATCAAAAAGTTCAACAGGCAACACAACGGCGGCTGCGCGACACCTTATCGCGTATCAAAGACTCCTCAGAGGCCATGCGCGACAGCGTGATCATGCTCGACCGGCAAGGCTATATAGAGTGGTGGAACAGTGCTGCAGAGCGCATGCTAGGGCTTGACTGCCTTCAGGGCCGGCGTCAACACATCACCCGCCTAATCAATGATGAGCGTTTCGTCGATTACTTCAATGCACGAGATTATCGAGACCCGTTGACACTCACCTCCCCCTCTAACGAGCAATTAATTTTACAGTGTCAAATCACCCTCTACGGTAACGATGAGCGCCTGCTGATGGCGCGCGACATTACCCGCCTACATCGCCTGGAGCAGGTACGCCGAGACTTTGTTGCCAATGTTTCTCATGAGCTACGCACACCACTCACTGTACTGACCGGCTACTTAGAGCTCTATCAAGACATGGCCGACGCTCTGCCACCAAGGCTCGGACGCGGCGTCATGCAAATGCAAAAACAAACCGTGCGAATGCAAAATCTAGTGAATGACCTGTTGATGCTGTCACGATTGGAAAACAACGAGCGCAGCGGTAACGACACCCGTATCAACCTTGCTAGCCTGTTGGAAGCTGTACGCCGAGATGCGGAAGCCTTATCTGATAGCCAGCAACAAATTACGCTGGAGGTACACAGCAACCTTGAACTGATGGGCTGCGAACAAGAGCTGCACAGTGCGATATCCAACCTGGCCTTCAATGCCGTGCGCTATTCAGGGCCGGGCAGCCATATTGTGTTGCGCTGGAGAACCCTGGGCCAAGGCGCATGCGTAGAAGTAGAAGATAATGGAGAAGGCATTGCAGCGGCTCATATCCCGCGGCTTACCGAACGTTTCTACCGCATAGACAAAGGCCGCAGCACCGCCACAGGTGGCACTGGACTCGGGCTTGCTATCGTCAAGCATGTGCTGCTTCGCCACGAAGCACAGCTGGAAATCATTTCCCAGCTAGGGCAAGGCGCCACCTTCCGGTGCGTGTTTCCTCAACAGCTTCTGCTGACCCCGTCGTCCTCTATTGGACACGACTAGCCCTCTCTTGACGCTGCTGTATGAATTGCCAGCGCTATCGCTGGCAATTCATACAGAAGCGTCATGTTCATTCTGTCACCGTTTCACCATGAAGATGTCACCATCTTGTCATTAGACCTCAATAGACTGAGGAAACATCGGCTTGGCCGGCCAACGACAAGGAAAATCTCATGCGTATCTGTCTCGTCAGCGAAACCTGGCCACCCGACATCAACGGTGTTGCTCACACCCTCAGCCACCTCACCAACCAGCTGCACAGTCGCGGAGTCACCCTACAGTTAGTCCGGCCTCGTCAGGCAGGCTATTCAAAAAAACACCATGAGATACAGTCAGAACTGCTGGTACGTGGCATAACACTACCCGGCTACCGCGAAGTTCGCCTTGGCCTGCCCGCTCCGCGTCGCCTGCTGCAATTATGGCAAGAGCAACCACCCACGGTGGTCTACCTGGCAACCCAAGGCCCTCTTGGCTGGTCGGCCCGCCGTATCGCCCAACGTCTAAACATTCCTGTGGTAGCAGGCTGGCATACCAACTTTGACCACTACTGCCATGACTATCATGTCTCCTGGCTAGCCCCAACCGTGCTCAACATGCTACGCCGCTTTCACAACGGCTGCACAACAACACTCGCGCCAACTCAAGCCTTAACTGCGGCGCTAGCCTCACAGGGTTTTCAGCGTTTGGCAGTGATGGGGCGCGGCATTGATACCGAGCAGTTTTCACCCCGCCAGCGTAGCTCGCTATTACGTGCGCAGTGGGGTGTCGATGAGCACCAGCCCGTCGCTCTCTATGTAGGGCGCCTCGCACCTGAAAAAAACCTCTCTTTACTTGAAGAAAGCTGTCGCGCCTTGCTCGACTCTCACCCTGACATGGCACTCGTCATCATCGGTGATGGGCCCGCACGACAACGACTCGAACGCACGCTACCTCATGCACACTTCATCGGTTTCGTCCCCCACGAAGCCCTGCCGTCTTATTACGCGAGCGCCGACCTGTTTCTTTTTCCCTCGCTTTCTGAAACCTGGGGCAATGTGGTGCTAGAGGCCATGGCTAGCGGTTTGGCAGTAGTGGCCTTTAAGCATGCCGCAGCAGCAGAGCTGATCGACCATGAACGTAATGGCCTAGTAATTTCCCCTGGTGACAATGCCAGCTTTCACCATGCCGCTGTCACGCTTTGCCAACAACCGCAACGCTATGCCCAGCTCGGTGAGGCGGCGCGTCAACGCGCCCTTGAATATCGCTGGTCAGCGATCGCCGATACCTTTCTCAACGTCCTTCAACAGGCTCAGGAGAATGCCCATGAAAGCGCGCACCCTTGCAGCATTTGAACGCCTTGATCTGATGGAGTGGCGGCTCTGTCAGCGCATTGCTCATTTCAGCCTTTACCGCCCTTGGCTGGCCACATTGCGTTTAGCCAGCAAGCTCGGCGATTGGCCCGTGTGGGTAGCTTTAATTGCCGCACAGCCTTGGATACAGGAAAAAGATGGCGTTACCTACCTTCTGCAGTACAGCATCACCGCATTATTAGCAATTGCCGTTTATCGACTCATCAAAACTCGGCTATGTCGTGAGCGCCCCTTCATTACCTTTAACACAAGCATCACGTGTTTAGAGCCTGCCCGTGATCGCTACAGCTTTCCTAGCGGCCACACCATGCACGCAGTGATGTTTTGCGTACTGACTGCCGCACATGCGCCACTGCTACTTTCCTGGATGGTTCCTCTGGCACTATTGATTGCCATGTCGCGTGTTGGTCTCGGCCTACACTATGTCAGCGACGTTATTGCTGGCGGCATCATCGGCTACGCCTTCGCCGTCACCAGCCTTGCCTTGCTCGGCTAACGCCTGCAGCCAAGGCTACAACATGGCAATAAGAACACCAGCACCGGCCAAAATACCAACGACCACCCAGGCAGGCACCTTCCAAATACTAAGTAGCACAAAGCCTGCTAGTGCAAGGGCGAAGTCATAGGAGCCATGTATCGCGCTAGTCCAAACCGGCTGATAAAGCGCAGCACCCAAAATACCAACAACCGCCGCATTCGCTCCACGCATCAACGCCTGAGTATTACGCCAGCGACGCAACTGCCCCCAGTGAGGCAGCACCGCCACCAGCAGTAACATACCGGGTATAAAAATAGTGGCTAACGCCAAAACAGCACCCAATAAATTATCGCCAAGCGGTGCTATTACCCAACCCAAGTACGCTGCAAAAGTAAATAATGGCCCCGGCACTGCCTGAGTCGCCCCATAGCCAGTCAAAAACTCCTCCGCACTGACCCAGCCAGACGCCACAACTTCAGACTCCAGTAGCGGTAAAACGACATGCCCCCCACCAAACACGAGAGCGCCAGCACGATAAAAGGCATCCAACACCACGACAACGTCAGTGGGGCTGACCCAGGCCAAGAAGGGCAAACCAAACAGCAGGAAGATGAAGAGTAGCCCCATCAAATTACCGACGCGGGCAGAAACTGGCACGGGTACGTCACGAACCTCAACACCGGAACCCGCTCGGCACAGCAGCATACCGGCGATAGCACCAATAGATATCGCAACAACCTGGCCCAGAGGGCCACTGATAAACACCACAGCAAAGACTGCCGCTAACGCAATACCGGCACGCCGAGCATCAGGACAAAGGTTGCGAGCCATGCCCCATACCGCGTGTGCAACGATAGCAACGGCAGTGACTTTTAGTCCATGAATGAGACCCTGTCCCAGAGGACCATCAAACATAGAAGAGCCCAACGCAAACAGGACAAGCACACTAGCCGAGGGAAGAGTAAAAGCAACCCAGGCAGCTATTGCCCCCAAATAACCAGCACGCATTAGCCCTAGCGCGAAACCCACCTGGCTACTAGCGGGCCCCGGCAAGAACTGACATAGCGCCACCAAATCGGCATAGTCTTGCTCAGAAAGCCAGCGCCGCCGCTCTACAAACTCGGTGCGAAAGTAACCTAAGTGCGCGACTGGGCCACCAAATGAGGTCAGGCCCAGTAATAAAAACGCCCAGAAAACGTCACCGCAAGCAGAGTAAGCAGACGGTTTTTTGCTAACCATAGCGACCCGTAATGTAGTCTTCAGCCTTCTTGGTATGCGGCGTTGAAAACATTGCCTTGGTATCGTTATATTCGACCATTTCTCCTAGGTGGAAGAAGGCAGTGTAATCAGCGATTCGCGCTGCCTGCTGCATATTGTGCGTTACCGTGATGATGCTATAGCGGCGCTTTAGCCTATCCATTAAGTCTTCGATCGTCGCCGTAGAGATGGGGTCCAGTGCTGACGTCGGCTCGTCCATCAAAATCACTTCTGGCTGCACAGCAATAGCGCGCGCGATACACAGCCTCTGCTGCTGACCACCGGAAAGTGACGTACCCGGCTGGTGCAACTTATCTTTGACCTCCTCCCACAGACCCGCATCACGCAGCGCGCTTTCTACCAATGCTTCCACATCGGCCTTGCGGCTAACGATATCGTGCATACGCGGCGCATAGGCAACATTCTCGAAGATCGACTTGGGAAACGGATTAGGCTTTTGAAACACCATGCCAACACGGCGGCGTAACGCGACTTCATCCATTTTCGAATCATTCACATCGCGGCCATCCATCTCGACCAGCCCTTTGATGCGAACGCTGGGAATCAGGTCGTTCATGCGATTCAAGCAGCGCAAGAATGTCGACTTACCACAGCCAGAAGGGCCAATCAGCGCTGTAATCTTATTTTGATAGATATCCAGGCTGATAGACTTTAGCGCCTGAGACTCTCCGTACCAAAGATCCAGATCACGCACTCTCACACCAAGTGAGTGGTTGTCGCTAAGGTTACGACTCACCGGCTCACCGCTTGAAGGTCGGTTCATGGACGATAAACTCTCGTGTGATGCAGGAATATTCAAACTCATGTTCAGGCTCATATTCATGTTCATGCTCGTTTGTCCTTTAGTTAGCCAATTGTTGGCGTGGACTACCAGCGCCGCTCGAATCGCTTGCGCAGCACGACAGCGGTTGTATTCATAGTGATCAGTATTGCCAGCAGCACCAGAATGCCGCCCGATGTTATTTCGATAAACGCCCGCTCAGGCTCGCCGGACCAAGTAAATATCTGCGCCGGCATAACGGTTGATGCCTCGGTAAATGAAGCACTGATATCGGGAATAAATGCCACCATGCCGACTATGATCAATGGTGCCGTTTCACCCATAGCCTGAGCCAAGCCAATAATTGCACCAGTCATGATCCCAGGCATCGCCAGCGGCAACACATGGTCACGAACCACTTGCCAGCGCGAACAGCCAACACCAAAACCGGCATGTCGAATCGAGTCCGGCACACTACGTAAGGCCGTGCGAGTAGAAATAATGATCACGGGTAATGTCATCAGCGCCAACGTCAGCCCGCCAACCAAAGGTGAAGAGCGCGGCACACCAAAGAAGTTGATAAAGATCGCCAATCCCAGCAAGCCGTACAAAATAGAAGGAATGGCTGCCAGGTTATTAATATTGATCTCAATTAGCTGAGTTACACGGTTATCTGGGGCGAACTCTTCCAAGTAAACGGCCGTCATCACGCCAATCGGAAACGCAACGGCCAGCGTCACCAGCAAGGTCAACATGGTACCGACCGCTGCCGAGGCAATACCGGCAAGCTCTGGCATTTTTGAGTCGCCGCTAGTAAAGAACCGTGCATTAAAGCGTAGCTCAGCACGCCCCTGGGCCTGCAGCTGGTCCACCAACGCCTGATCACGCTCGCTCAGCTTGCTGTGGTGGCCTTTCAGGTACTGATCTACCTGACTATCGGCCAACACCCACTCGCTACGTGTTGTCCCTTGAAGCTCAGGATTGTCACGCATCCGCGAGGGAACCAAGCGTAAATAGCCACGACTCACCAATGGACGCATGTCCTCAGAAACCGCCGCCATTGGCAGCTGGCTGGCTTGTTCGCTGTAGTCCACTTCAACGTTTATTTGGGCCTGAGAGAAGGCGGGTAGCCCTTTGATTAGCATGTCGGTGAAAAAGAACACCAAGAACAGCGCAGCAAGACCCAGCGCCCCCATAGACAGTCCTTTCAGCCATCGC
This sequence comes from Halomonas halocynthiae DSM 14573, assembly GCF_000425725.1. Lineage (GTDB taxonomy): Bacteria > Pseudomonadota > Gammaproteobacteria > Pseudomonadales > Halomonadaceae > Halomonas > Halomonas halocynthiae. Next base: position 74,887 of record NZ_AUDZ01000016.1, on the reverse strand, counting down.
GTCTTGCGATGCCGCCGCCGAAGCTGAGCACTGATATCATCAAAAGAGTGTGTCATCCCAGTGATTCCTCGGCTTAGAGATTGTTAATCCGGTACTTTTCACGAAAACGGCGAATCATGATCACAGACACGAGATTGAGTGTCAGCGTGACCACAAACAGCACGAGTCCTAGGGCAAAAGCAGACAGTGTCTCGGCACTGGCAAACTCTTGGTCCCCTGTTAGTGCAGCAACAATACGCACCGTTACAGTGGTCATATTCTCTAGCGGATTAGCCGTCAAATTGGGCAACATACCTGCCGCCATGACCACAATCATGGTTTCACCCAGCGCCCTGGAAACCGCCAGTAACGATGCGGAAATGATGCCGGGAAGTGCGGCTGGCACCACTACATCACGAATCGTCTCTCCATGGGTCAAACCCAGTGCCAGCGCGCCTTGACGCATGCTGTCAGGCACCGAGTTGATAACGTCATCAGACAATGAAGAAATGAAGGGAATAATCATGATGCCCATAACAATGCCTGGGGCCAGGGCGTTGTTGAAATCTGCCTTAAGGCCGAACACCTGAGCGGCAGCAACAATCAGAGGCGCGATAGTAATAGCAGCAAAAAAGCCATAAACCACAGTAGGTATGCCGGCCAATACTTCAAGCATCGGCTTAGCAATGCCGCGTATACGCGGCGTGGCAAACTCCGACATGTAAATTGCCGACAGCAAGCCAATCGGAATGGCCACCAGCATAGCGATTGCTGTGATCATGAAGGTGCCGGCAAACAGCGGCACTGAACCAAACTGGGCCGCACTAGCGCCTTCTTCTGCACGACCAGCGGCTTCAAGGAAGCTGGCTCCTGGGTTCCAGACTGTGCCAGTAATAAAGTCCCAAAAATTCTGCATCTGAAAGAAGCGCAGAGCTTCGCCGACAATCGAAACCAATATACCCAGCGTGGTTAAAATAGAAATTAATGTGGCACCCGCCAACATCCAACGCACAAATGTTTCAATCGCACGTCGTGCATGAAACTCAGGTTTAACCATAATAAGCCCGCATACCAAGCCTAAGCAGGCAACGGCAATACTGACGACTAACAACATAGCAACGGGGATCTCTGCCCCCATCAGCAACATGATAATTGCGCCAAGCAAACTCACTACCAGCGCAGGGGCGGCGGTGGACAACACACCAAACCAGCCATACTGGTCAGGCTGGGCAGTCATGTGTGTTCCGCTAGTGCGTACTTTGGTGGCCTTAGCACGCGCCGTGAAGAAAGCGATCAGCCCAAGTAGCACTAACATGGCGCAAAACAGGGCAAGAAGTTGATCGGTGTGCATGGCTATCTCTCGAAGTGATCATCCATAGATGACGCTGAAACCAGACTCTCTGTATCGTCACCGACCGGCAACTCATTGAGCTACCGGTCAGCTTGACGCAGCGGCAATACCGCTTAGTTCAGGTCGCTCAATTCGAGTGCAGTACGGCTTTCAACTACGCCACGAGCGTCGCCACGCAGATTTTCTTCCGCCGGAATCAGGCCAACACCTTTCAGGTAGCCCAGCTCGCCCACCATCTGCTCGCTCATGAACAGGTCAGCGTATTCATACATGGCTGGCACGTCATCGGCATGCTGGTTTTTGATATAGAAAAACAGCGAACGTGATACTGGGTACTCACCGCTACCAATCGCTTCGGGGGTCGGTGCTACGCCATCAATAGTTGATCCCTGCAGGCTGTCAGAATTCTCTTCAAGGAAAGAGTAGCCAAAGACACCGAAGGCACTGGTGTTAGCAGTCAAGCGCTTGACGATCAGGTTGTCATTCTCGCCCGAATCGATATAAGCACCGTCAGCACGGATATCCGTGTATCCCTCACCGCCATAGGCATCGATGGACTCAGAAGCCGCTTCCATCACCAGCTCTTCAAATGCATCACGCGTGCCAGAAGTCGTCGGCGGTCCGTAAACGACGATCTCACGATTCGGCAAGGAAGCGTCGATCTCATTCCATTTTTTATAAGGGTTGTCGACCAGCTCACCGTCTACCGGCACCTTGGCGGCCAGAGCCAAGAATAGCTGCTCGCGGGTCACATCCATCGCTTCGTTCGTACCAGCCTGAGCAAAAGCAATACCGTCATACCCGACAAAGGCTTCGGTGATATCGGTCACACCATTCTCAGCACAACGCTCAAACTCTGAAGGCTTCATGCGACGAGAAGCGTTAGTGATGTCTGGCGTACCCTCGCCAACGCCGTTACAGAACAGACGTAAACCACCGCCAGAGCCGGTAGACTCAATAACCGGTGTCGGGTAGTCGCTGATCGCTCCGAACTCTTCGGCCACATAGCTAGAGAACGGATACACCGTGCTGGAGCCCACAATACGGACCTGGTCACGGGCTTGAGCCACTCCGACAACACCGATAACGGCAACAGCAATGGCAGTAGTCTTGATAGCGCGATTTTTAAAGGTACGGCTCATGGGAGGTGCTCCTGATAAGAGAGATATTCGTCCTTTCGCGACACCGAAGATGCCCGACAAAGATGACAACCTTATGACAGTCAGAAAAAATCACTGCACACCTCTCCTCTCTACTCGCCTCCACCGCATCTTTTTCGTACGCTATATTAAGCGTGAACATCTACCGCGCCTTCACTCTGACGTGACCTGAATCAGCTGACACGCCTCGGCCTCGTGCGTTACTTGCGGCGGCACATGCAGGCCGAAAGTCCTGTAAAAGCTGCCAACGTTCTTCAATGACTACTAATCGTCAAGGCTTACGTGCCTGCTCAGCATTCTCTGCCAGCCGGTCGAGCTTGAGCTGAACCGCCTGCAACTGCTGTAAAATCTCATCACGTTCGTTGTGCGCGGTCTCAGACTCCTTGGCGTTACTCTCCTGGCTCATCACCTCCAGAATCACACCGATCATCATATTTAAAAAGACAAAAGCGGTCAGGAATATGAAGGTCAGATAGTAGATCCAGCTGAACGGATACAGCTCTTGGGTGGCGTACATCACATCGGTCCAGTCCTCGAATGTTGCCACTCGAAATAGCGTCAACATCGATATGGCAACATCGCCCCACAGCGCTTCGTCGACCTGCGCGAAAAATAGCGAGCCAATAGCTGCGTAGATGTAAAAGATGATAAACATCAGCAGGGCGATATAACCCATTCTAGGAATTGCTTTGATCAGCGAATTAATAAGAAAGCGCAATTCCGGCACCACCGACACTAGCCGCAAGACTCGGAATACCCGAAGCAGGCGCCCCAGCAACACCGCTTCGGCGTTGCCCAGAGGTATCAGACTGCCAATCACCACGATGGTGTCAAACACGTTCCAGCCGTCCATGAAAAAGCGCCGTTTATTCGGGCAAGCGGCAAAGCGGAACAGAATCTCCACTAGAAAAAATACCGTAATGCCATTGTCGAGCAGCAACAGCACGTATTCGGCTAATGGCGGCAAGTCATAGGTTTTGGCACCGATGGTAAGAGCCGACAGAATAATGATGGCAATAACAACGGCTTGAAAAGCGGGGCTGCGCTCAATGCGCTGCAGGCGTGAAAAACCCGCGAAGGTGTACTGGGGCGCTGACATTCTGCAAGTCCAAGTAAAGGGTGTCAGCGCGCAATATTACGGGCGTTAGCGGGGTTGCGGTAGCGCTTTTCAAATTTTTAACGATTGTAATACCGTTCTAAAAAATGCATGAACAGCTGAAAAAATGTTTTATTGCTTTAACCTGATTGCAATATTTGCTCATTACTCTCGACGCTGCGAAATGACCTATTCATGTTGCAGTAAAGCACCAAAGGGAGACGTTCTCATTACAACTCTCTATGCTTTATATAGTGCGCCTGAGGCGTGATACCGACTAGACGACCGGGCATATGAGCTTCTGCGCCCGTGGGGAGCCATTGATGGACACAACAAACCCGCACGATAACCAGCATATATCTCGCCAGTTCAGCCAAGAGCTGGAGGCGTTGAAAGCGCACCTGCTACAAATGGGCGGCCTGGTAGAAAAGCAGGTTCAGGATGCGACTCGCTCTCTGCTCGAAGCAGATACAGAACTGGCTCAGCGGGTAGTCACTAACGACCGTAGCGTTAATGACTTACAGATCAGCATCGATAACGAATGCACGCTTGTGCTGTTGCGTCGCCAACCAGCCGCGACAGACTTACGCCTAGTGCTAGCTGTCACCCGAGCCACATCAGATCTCGAACGTATTGGTGACGAAGCCAGCAAAATTGCGCGTAACGTGCTGGACCTGATTAGCAAAAACTCAGGAAGCCGTGGTTTCGTCGAGGTACGACTCATCAGCGAGCATGTATGCCGGATGGTTCGCGATTCGCTAAACTCATTCACTCACTTTGATGCCGACCTGGCTCTGCAAGTGGTACGAGAGGACGAGGATGTCGACAGTGAGTACCGATCTGCAATGCGCTCACTCATGACATTCATGATGGAGGATAACCGCGCGATCTCTCCGATACTGAGTATCATGTGGATGCTGCGCTCATTGGAGCGCATCGGCGATCATGCCAGTAACTTGGCCGAATACGTGATCTATCTGGTTAAAGGCATGGATGTGCGCCATCAAGACATTGACGACGTCGCCAACCACATCAAGGTCAATGCCCAGCAAGACTGACTAACAGGTCTTGCCAGGCGTTGCTACTGAATACTCTTACTGACGTTCTTACCCAGATTTTTCGCTCACCTGTCTCACTAAGCTCTGGCGCCTCACTAAGCTCCGGCCATACGGTGTTCAAAGCAAGCGATACACGTCGGCCACTTTAACGGCTAAACACAACCGTACGACGCTGATGCAAAAAGACTCGACGCTCAACGTGCAAGCCAACTGCCCGGGCGAGCGTCAAACACTCAATATCGCGTCCTGTAGCGACCAGATCTTCCGGATCATCGGCATGGCTGACCGGCTCAACTCCTTGAGTGATGATCGGCCCCTCATCAAGATCATCGTTGATATAGTGCGCCGTAGCTCCCACCAGTTTGACACCTTTTTCAAAGGCTTGGTGATACGGTTTCGCTCCTTTGAAGCCTGGTAGCAGTGAGTGATGAATATTAATCGCCCGGCCAGCCAGTTTGCTACACATCTCGCTGGACAACACCTGCATGTAGCGCGCCAGTATTACCAGTTCAGCACCACTTTCTTCGATAACCTGCCAAACCTTCCCCTCCTGCTCGGCTTTGGTCTGTGGGGTAATCGGAAAATGGTGGTAAGGCAACCCGTGCCACTGCGCTAACGACTCCAGGTCGGAGTGATTAGAAACAATCGCACGTATATCAATGGGTAGCTGTCCTGTGCGGTAACGATATAAAAGATCATTCAAGCAATGATCGGCTTTGGACACCATAATGACCACCGGCACCTTAGCGTCCGGCGAGGTTAATTCAAAATCCATGTTAAACCCAGCAGCTCGCTGGGAAAAATCCGCCTTAAACGCTTCGGCATCAAACCTTTCCTCAGGCGCCCTCTGAGAAGAAAAACCGACCGTCTGGGAATCCTGCTGAGGTATAAACTCAGTACGGATAAAAAAACGCCCTGCATGGATATCATCAAAGGATTGCTGCTCAGTGATATAGCAGCCCTGCTCTTTCAGAAAACGCGTTACCACATCGACAGTGCCCAATAAACTGGGGCACTGAGCAGTCAAAATCCAACTGTCAGCACGACGACCCATGAGATAGCTCCTTATTAGAGGAAAAAACCGGGCACAATGCCCGACTTTCGTCTCAACGGTTCAACAATATAGCGACCATTCAATCAGCCCGCATTAACGCGTTACACCAAGCCCATAGTCTTCACCGGCATCTACCAGCCAACGGTAGCAATAATCAGCAAAACTACGGCGCAGCACTAACTCATAGCGCGTTTCAGAGGGCCTGCGCAAAATAGCACTGGCCTTTGCGAATGCGACACTAACCGCCTTACCCACAGGAAAATTAGACGGGTGAACGTCATAGGTCACCGATTTCATCAGCAGCTCGCGTGCTTTATCACCACTCAACTCAATCAGCGTCTGACCGCCACTAACGTTAACAATGGCGAAGTGTGCTGCACCTAGCACCTCACGCAGCCGGTTCTCCAACTCGAACTCTTCACCGCTGGGCACAATCACAAGCCACTCATCCGGTGACAGCCATTGCACCGAGCGCTGACCGCTGGCGTCAAACACCAGCCCCAGAGGCTGACTCGGCAAGCTGACGCCAAGTACTTCACTCACGGCCTCACCAAGCACCATAGCACTGCCGCGCAGAATCAAATGGCCTAAAAACGGCTTTTCTTCAAACTGAACCTGGCTTTCTTGGCTCACTGCAGGAGCCGGCGTTGACATACTGACTTGATTCACTGCCACAGACAGCGGTGATTCCATAGGAATCGAAACATCCGGGCAGGTGTCAAAGGTCGCAACACTGGCACAAGAGGTATCAGACATGCTGGCGCTCTCCCTTAGGATCAATAAATACGGGGCTGACGATCTCTGCTTCATGAGTCTGTCCATCAGGCATCGGTAGATAGACCTTCTGCCCCATGCGCTCCAACCCTCCTTTAACGACTGCCAATGCAAAACCACTCGCCAATGTCGGGCTGTAATAGCTTGAGGTCACATGCCCTTGCATGCTCATGGGAATCGCCTGGTCCTTGTCGAAGACGATCTGCGCCCCTTCTTCCAACACCACAGCGGGATCCGTCGGCTTAAGGCCAACAAACTGTTTACGATCCTTACGTGCCGTATCCGGCCGAGTTAAAGCACGTTTGCCTAACCAGGAGTACGGCTTGTCGTAGCCGATCGCCCAGAACATACCCAGATCTTCCGGTGTCACCGAACCATCCGTGTCTTGTCCAGCGATAATCAGCCCCTTTTCAGCACGCAACACATGCATCGTCTCTGTGCCGTAAGGCGTTAAATCATACTTTTTGCCATGCTCAAACAGGGTTTTCCACACATGCATCGCGTAGTTGGCTTGCACGTTAATTTCGTAAGCCAGTTCACCGGTAAACGAAATACGGAACACGCGGGCAGGAACATCAGCGACCTTGCCATTGAGCCAGTCCATGAACTTAAAGCGATCTTTATCCAGGTCAATATCAGTCACTTCAGATAATAACTTGCGGGCATCTGGGCCAGTCACCGTCATGGTCGCCCAGTGATCAGTAACCGACGTAAAGTACACTTGGAGCTCTGGCCACTCTGTTTGGTGCCATAACTCCAACCACTCCATCACAGCGGCAGCACCGCCGGTGGTAGTCGTCATCAGGAAGTGGTTATCACCCAGGCAACTGGTGGTACCGTCATCCATCAGCATGCCATCTTCTTTACACATCAGACCGTAGCGCACTCGGCCCGGCGCTAACTTAGCCCACTTGTTGGTATACACACGGCCCAGAAACTCACGGGCATCCGGCCCCTGGATATCAATCTTGCCCAGGGTGGAAGCATCGAGAATTCCAACGCCGTTACGCACCGCCAGACTCTCGCGGGATACCGCTTCGTCCATGGTTTCCAGCTTGCCATTAACCTTGCGCGGAAAGTACCAGGGCCGCTTCCACTGACCGACGTCCTCGAATTCGGCGCCGTTCTCCACATGCCACTGATGCATGGCAGTGTAACGCTCGGGGTCGAACAGCTCTCTCGCATGACGCCCCACAATGGCGCCGAAGGTGATCGGGGTATAATTCGGCCGAAAGATCGTCGTCCCCACCTCTGGAATCGAACGATTCAGCATTCTTGCAGCGATGGCCATGCCGTTGATATTGCCAAGTTTGCCTTGATCAGTACCAAAACCCAGCGCCGTATAACGCTTGACGTGCTCAATAGACTCAAACCCTTCACGAGTCGCGACTTCGATGCCCGCCGCAGTAACATCATTCTGCTGATCAACAAACTGCTTGGGCGCTCTTAATGTCGTCTTCTCGTGAGGCACTTGATACAACGCACAAGCCGGCGACTCCTGGCGAACCTCTGCCTGTGGCAATGAAAGCTCAACCACAGAAGCGATGCCGCTGGCCTTAGCTGCCTCAGCGCCAGACTGCGCACCATCGGCGAGCACATCGCCCAGCGCATAAACACCTTGAGAGCCACCCGCCGGACGCATTCCCTTAACATCACCAGGCACAAAGCCCAGCAGATCCTCACGCCAAGTGGGGCGAACACCAATATGAGACGCCAAATGCACAACGGGGCTGTAGCCACCAGACGTAGCTATCGTGTCACAGACCAGTTCTTCCACCGGCCCAGTCACTGCGAAGCGTTCAAGATCCACCTTCGCGACTCGGGCGCCAGTAACACGATGCGTCCCATTGGCTTCAATTACCGCTGAGCCGGTAATCACGCGAATCCCTTTGGCCCTCGCCTGTTGCACCAGGTCACCATCAGGCTTATCGCGAGCATCAACAATAGCCACTACCTCACGCTCAGCATCGGCCCAGTCAAGCGCCGCTCGGTAAGCGTGGTCATTACTGGTAGACAGCACCAGTTTATTGCCCGGCACCACCGCATAACGGCGGATATAGTTGGATACAGCGCTAGCCAACAAATTACCGGGCACATCATTATTGGCATACACCAATGGGCGCTCATGAGCCCCTGTTGCTAATACCACCTGACCAGCACGCACTCGGTGCAAACGGGCTCGCACCTGGCGGTGATTGCGGAGTTTGGGTGCAGTATCTGACAGGTGTTCAGTGCGCCGCTCATGCAGGGTCACGAAATTGTGATCATGATAGCCATTAGCGGTCGTGCGAGGCAGCAGCGTTACATTATCCATACCTGCCAAGAGGTTAAGCGTAGAAGTCACCCACTGACCTGCTGGCGCGTTGTCCAGCATCTCACGACTATCCAGCAACGAGCCGCCCATTTCCTCCTGCTCATCACATAAAATAACTCGGGCGCCACTGTTGGCCGCGCAAAGCGCCGCCGCCAAGCCCGCCGGCCCAGCACCCACCACCAACACATCACAATGCTGATTGAGGTGATCATAAATATCTGGGTCATTTTCACTGGGTGCACGCCCCAGACCAGCACCTTTGCGGATATATTTTTCGTACGTCATCCACATCGAGGCTGGCGCCATAAAGGTTTTGTAGTAAAAGCCCGGCGGCATAAACCCACCACCCAGCTTGCCTACCCAACTCATCATGTCGCGCTGAACGTTAGGCCAACCATTGGTAGAGCACGCCGCTAACCCTTCATACAGTCCCTGCTGGGTAGCGCGTACATTAGGCACCTGTGCGGCCTCTGTGCTACCTAACTGAACGACCGCATTAGGCTCTTCAGCGCCAGCGGCAACAATGCCCCGCGGCCGAGAGTATTTGAAGCTGCGATTAACAATATCAATACCATTAGCCAGCAAAGCCGAGGCCAGCGTATCTCCGTCGTAACCCCGGTATGTCTTACCGTTGAAGGTAAAGCTCAGCGTGCGGGAGCGATCGATACGGCCACCCTGCTGCAGACGATTGGTCTGGGTCATACCGACTCCTCCTTACGGGTCTTATTCAGCGCCTCGGCTAAACTCTGCTCTGTTACCTTGGGCTGTTCGCCCATGCGATACGTCTCAAAAATTTCATAACTCACCGTATGACGGGTGATATTGAAGAACTTGCGACATCCTAGAGTGTGTACCCACAGCTCGTGGTGAACTCCTCGCGGGTTCTGGCGAAAGAACAAATAGCTCCCCCACTCTTCATCACTACAGCCATCAGGGTCAGCAGGGCGGGTAATATGTGCTTCACCTTTGGGGCTGAACTCTTCTTCCCCACGGTACTCGCCGCAGTAAGGGCAATGAATATAAAACATGGTGTTATCTCCTTAGTGCGCGACGCCAGCAGCGCCATGCTCGTCCACCAGCGCACCGGTATTGAAGCGGTCGATGGAAAACGGCGCAGCAAGAGGATGCATCTCACCCTTAGCCAGGCTTGCTGCAAACACATGCCCAGAACCCGGCGTCGCCTTGAAGCCGCCGGTCCCCCAGCCACAGTTGAAAAACAGTCCCTTGACTTGAGTTTTAGACAAAATCGGGCAAGCGTCCGCACAGGTATCCACAATGCCGCCCCACTGCCGGTTCATACGCACACGAGAGAAGGATGGAAACATCTCAACAATCGCCTGCAACGTATGCTCAACGGTGGCATAACTGCCGCGCTGTCCGTAACCCAGGTAACCGTCAATGCCCGCCCCGATAACCAAGTCGCCTTTGTCAGACTGACTGATATAGCCATGCACATGATTGGACATCACGACAGTATCGAGAACCGGCTTAAGTGGCTCAGACACCAGCGCCTGCAGCGGGTGCGACTCTAACGGTAAGGTCAGTCCAGCCATTTTCGCCAGAACGCCTGAGTTGCCAGCGGCAACGCAACCGATAGTCTTGGACTCAATATCCCCTCGGTTGGTCTGAACACCGTAAACTTGACCATCACGGATCTTGAAGCCTGTCACTTCGGTGTTTTGCAGAATATCAACACCCAGTGCATCAGCGGCCCGAGCATAGCCCCAAGCAACTGCGTCATGACGTGCAACACCGGCGCTTTTCTGCCAAGAAGCGCCAAGAATCGGGTAACGGGCACGTTTAGACGTATCAATGACTGGAACAATCTCTTTAATTTGTTCGGCATTGATCACTTCACTATCGATACCGTTCAGCCGGTTGGCATGGACCCGACGCTGAATATCTCGCATATCCTGCAGGGTGTGACCTAGGTTCATTACGCCACGCTGTGAAAACATCACGTTATAATTCAGGTCTTGAGAGAGCCCCTTCCACAGATCCAGCGAGTGGTCGTACAGTTGCGCCGCCTCGTCCCACAAATAGTTCGAGCGCACAATCGTCGTATTACGCGCCGTGTTTCCGCCGCCCAACCAGCCTTTTTCCAGCACCGCCACGTTGGTAATGCCGTGGTTTTTGGCCAAGTAATACGCTGTCGCTAGCCCATGACCACCACCACCCACAACAATCACGTCATAACGCTTTTTGGGGGTTGGATTTCTCCATTGACGTTGCCAGTTCTCATGATGGCTCAGCGCGTGCTTAACCAGCCCGAAACCTGAATATCGTTGCATGATGCTCTCCTTGAAAACTTCCGCCAGCGCGGCGACGGAAAAAGGGTTCAGGCGATTGATGTCGCAGCGTCAGACATCACCGGACCATAAACTGGATGACGACCACAGACCTCCGCGACCTTTTCACGCACCTCCGCTTCGATGGCGCTAGTATCAGCCTCGGCAGCCAGGGCATCGACGATGTCACAGATCCAGCCAGCCAACGCCGAGCAATCATCTTGACCAAAACCACGGGTTGTCACCGCCGGTGTACCGATACGCAGCCCAGACGTCACAAATGGGCTTTGCGGATCATTAGGAACGGCATTTTTATTAACAGTAATATGGGCTCGCTCAAGCGCGGCGTCAGCATCCTTACCAGTCACTCCCTGCTTAACCAGCGACACCAACAGCAGGTGGTTGTCAGTACCGCGAGAGACAACATCGAGACCTCGCTCGACAAACACCTTAGCCATAGCACGAGCGTTATCAATCACATCGGCCTGGTAACGCACGAACTCCTGGCTCATGGCTTCCTTGAAAGCCACCGCCTTAGCAGCAATAACATGCATCAACGGCCCCCCTTGCTGCCCAGGGAATACTGCACCGTTAAGCTTCTTGTACAGCGCTTCATCACCGGTAGCAGAAAGAATCAAACCACCACGCGGGCCACGCAACGTTTTATGTGTTGTCGTTGTGACCACATGGGCATGAGGCAGCGGGCTCGGATAATGCCCCGCAGCCACCAGCCCTGCCACATGAGCCATATCAACCAATAACCAAGCCCCCACCTCATCAGCGATATCGCGAAAACGGCGCCAATCAACAACACGTGAATACGCCGAAAAGCCCGCAATGATCATTTTCGGCTTGTGGCTACGCGCTAGGCGCTCAACTTCGTCATAATCAATCTCGCCAGTTTCAGTGTTCAAACCATACTGAACTGCATGATAATTTTTCCCCGAAAAATTCGGTGCTGCTCCATGGGTCAAATGACCACCATGAGCCAAGCTCATGCCCAGCACGGTATCCCCCGGTGACACCATGGCCATAAACGCCGCAGCATTAGCTTGAGCACCCGAATGCGGCTGCACGTTGGCATAGTTAGCACCAAACAGCGCACAAGCACGCTCAATCGCCAGTTTCTCTACAACATCGACATATTCACAGCCGCCGTAGTAACGCTTGCCGGGATACCCTTCCGCGTACTTATTGGTTAGCTGAGAGCCCTGAGCCTCCATCACTGCACGGCTGGCATAGTTTTCTGAAGCAATCAGCTCGATATGAGCTTCCTGACGGGCATCCTCGCCCGCAATAGCAGCGGCAATCTGGGGGTCGTAGTCACGAAGCTGAGTCGTATTCATTGTTTGCTCCTTAATTGTTAATTGTTTGCTGCCATTTTAGCCAATGGCATTTTGATAATTGCCGTGCACAGCTCTGGCGTGGCGCCCATACAAGTTATTGAGTGTGTCGGCCGGGTACCAATCAATAATCCAAATGCGGCTATTTAACGCTAATTGACGCGATACACCCTTGAGCGCATCTCATTGTGAACCTGCTGTACATCCATGACTTCCTCGCCCAGCTCGGCCCAGCGGGCCTGCTCTTTCTCGCTAGCCTTGGGCGAGAACCAGCCCGTCCAGCCGTAAATAATGCCGATCAGAGGCGACAGCCAGCAGGCAAAGGCCAGGGGAATATACAAAAGGTTCTCCGTGTTACCGCTGTAGATACCAAGACCCAGAGAGGTCACTACCACAGCGCCGCCAGCATTCCAGGGAATCAGTGGCGACACTAAGGTGCCACCCTCTTCCGTAGCCCGAGACAGGTTAAGCATGGAATACTTCATGCCGCGATAGACGGGGCCGAACATGCGTCCAGTCAGGGCGATCGACAGATAGGGGTCGCCAGCAACCACGTTAGTCGCGATAGAGCTGCTGATGGCGGAAGTCTGCAGAGCACCGAAGCGGCGAATACGTTTAACCACCGATTCAATAATTGCTCGCATGCAACCGACACTTTCCAGAATGCCGCCAAAGGACAACGCGATCAGCAGCAGGGTAATCACCCAAGTCATCGACTGAATTCCGCCCCTATTCAGCAACCCATCGATCTCGGAAACCCCTGTCGCGATTTCATAGCCAGAAAAAGCGTAGACAAAAATCTCCTTGACCGAGGCGCCCTGAAACAGCACTGCAGTCAAGCCGCCCAGCACCACGCCGCTGAACAGCACCGGCATAGCCGGCATCCGCGCAACAGCAAAACCGATGACTAGCACAACCGGAAGTATCGTCCACAGACTAAGCGTAAAACTGTCCACCAAGCCCGCATTGATTGCGGCAATGCGGGCAAAAGAGGCACTCTCGTCGCCCACCATGTTGAAGCCGACGACAATATAAATCGCCAGAGCAATCAGAATAGCCGGCAGAGTCGTCGGCATCAGGTTACGAATATGATCGAACAGGTTCACTCCGGTCACCGCAGGGGCTAGGTTGGTCGTATCCGACAGCGGTGAGACTTTGTCACCAAAGAAAGCACCGGATACCACAGCTCCGGCGGTCCAGTAGGCGGGTATACCAAAGCCTGCCCCGATACCCATCAGCGCGAGACCAACGGTGCCGACAGTGCCCCAAGAGGTGCCAAGAGACACCGAAACCACGGCACACAGCAGTGCCGCTGCCGCTAAGAATACTTGTGGACTCAGCACATCCAGACCGTAATAAATCAGTGTCGGCACAGTGCCGCTGGATATCCACACCCCAGTAATCATGCCCACCAAGATCAGGATACCTACCGCAGGCAAACCCACGCTGACCACGTGCAGCATGCCCTCCTGCATATCCTCCCAGGTACACCCCATGTAACGCCCCACCACTGCGGTAATGGCAATACCTATCACCAAGGGCACATGGGGCGTAAAGGTGTCGAAGATAAATAGCTGTGTACCCAACACCAGAAAGGTGAGCAAAATAGGCAGTAACGCCAAGACCAAGCTCGGCCGAGGCTTTCTCTCACGGGTCATGAGTCGTGCTCCGCAGGGTTGTTGTTATAAAGCAGATACCAGCCATGACGGCTAGCACGCGTTCCTTATTAATAGCCAATCGTTAAATAAAAAAATTGAACAAATGCGCCAATTTTTGGGATAGCCGGACTTATCTTGTCGTTTTTCCGCGCAAGAGCACAAAAGGCTCTGATCTTTCGCACCCAATCAAATTCCACAGAACCAAAAAGCAGGCGCTATTAAAAAACACCTCTTGGAGCGACAAGTGCATTTTTATTATTTTAATTAACGTTAAAACCCAACAGGCTATGAGCTGAGAGGATGCTATTCCAAAGGCACCCACCCAGCGGTTACCAACAGTTATTGGCAGGCCTCACGCTAGAAATCTACCACTATATCTTCTTTAGGCTTACTACAGCATGACAGGATATACCCTTCTGCAATATCCTCATCAGTGATGCCGCCATTATGATCCATCTCTACCTCACCAGAGGTGAGCTTTACCTGGCAGGTTCCACAGATACCCATCCCGCATGCTTTCGGTATATGCAAACCTAACTTAGATGCCGCGGCATGTACCGTTTCACCCGGCTGAATACGTACACTTTTCCCTGACCCCTCAAATTCAACGCTAAGCATTTCTGAGTAGTCCAACTGCTCAGCATCAGCTTCTGCCTGCCCTGCCAGCTCCAGAGCGTCTTCTTTTACATCAAGCGGCGTGGCTCCGAACGATTCTTCATGGTAACGACTCATGTCGAAACCTTTATCACGCAAGATACGTTTTACTGCTTCCATATACGGCGCAGGACCACAGCAAAAAATCTCTCGCTCGAGATAATCTGGCGCCATCAACTCCAGCATTGGTTGTGTTAAATAACCACGATACCCCGCCCAACCTTCACCGATATCATTCTTATTCTCGCATATAACGTGTAACTTAAATTCTGGAATTCGCGAGAATATATGCACTAACTCTCGATGATAAATAACATCTCGCGGAGCGCGCGCACTATGAATAAACTCAACATCAACATCAGCATTTGTATCAAAAAGCCAACGAGTCATCGACATCAGTGGAGTGATACCTACGCCACCAGAAAGAAAGAGCACCTTATCCGCCGAATGGTCCATAATATTAAAATTTCCTACCGGACCATGAACAGCCAGCTCATCCCCTATCTTGATATTATCGTGCAGCCAGTTAGAAACCTTTCCATGAGGCATGCGTTTGACAGTTATCGAGAAACTGTAAGGAACCGAGGGCGAACTAGAGATGGTATAGGAGCGCATAACTTGCTCCCCCTCAATCTCCAGCTCTAGAGTAACGAACTGCCCCGGCTTGAAAAAAAACAGCACTGGCTGCTCAGCCATAAAGCAAAAGGTGCTAGCATCCTGGGTTTCCTGAATCACCTTGACGCAACGCACCAGATGCCTGCCATTAGCCCAAGTCTGGGTCGTGATTTGGCTATAGTAGTTCATTATCATATTGTTTCTACCTGGCAATACCGTGACTAGGCATCGCTGACCATAGCGGATAGCACCATTCCAAGTCAGCTTTCTCGCACCTGCATTGTGAGCACCCCCTCCAAAAGGATCTTGTCTCCCAGCGACATAGACATACCTAGCAAGCCCAGCCGAAAGCAAAAAAACACACAGCTTAGCGCGGAGTACGTCGCAGGCATGTCACTCGACGTCGCCAACAGATAATCAATTTTTCGCTTCTCTTCCCATACTCAAGTTTAATAATAATTTTCCAAATAACTTGGCACCGACCTCATGAAAAGACGGTGACTTCGAGGATTTCGTGATGAACCTGATTGCAAGCTCTCAATTGAATAGCCACTTGATCAGCGCGCGGGAAGTGGCAACTACGCTCCTCAGTCGACGTGAACCGGGCTTCTCTCTGGATCAACCCTTCTATAACGATAGCCAGATTTTTTCCCTCGACATGCAAGAGATTTTTGAAAAAGAGTGGCTGTTTGCTGGCATGACTTGCGAAATTCCTACCAAAGGGAACTTTATTACTTTGGATGTCGGTGACAACCCGATTATCATCGTACGCGGCGCCGAGAACCGCATCCATGCCTTCCACAATGTCTGTCGTCACCGCGGCTCACGGATATGCCTTAATGAGAAAGGCAAAGTGGCTAAACTCGTATGCGGTTACCATCAGTGGACCTATGAGCTCGATGGCCGACTGTTATTTGCCGGCAGCGATATGGGCGAAGATTTTGATCTCGCCAGCTACGGCCTTAAGCCAGTCAACGTAGAAAGCGCTGGTGGCTTCCTTTTTGTGCACTTAGACGATAATCCTCCATCCATCGACCAGCTCCTGGAAACACTGGACCACTACCTTGAGCCCTATCAGATGGACAACGTAAAAGTTGCCGTCGAGTCGAGTATTATCGAACAAGCCAACTGGAAGCTGGTGATTGAGAATAATCGCGAGTGCTATCATTGCAACGGCTCCCATCCAGAGCTACTCAACTCTCTGCAAGAATTCGACGATAGCGACGACCCTCGTGCCACACAGTCTTATAAAGAACTAGTTGCGCGCAAACAAGCGGATTGGGACAAAGAAAATATACCTTGGCAGCTTAAGCGCATTGGCAAACGCAATCGTCTCACTCGCACGCCTTTGTTAGATGGCACTGTTTCAATGACGATGGACGGAAAGCAAGGCTGCAAAAAGCTCATGGGGCGGCTTACCAACCCTGATATGGGGTCACTACGTATTTTGAACCTACCCAACTCATGGAGCCACTTCATGGGAGACCATGCCGTGGTATTTCGCGTTCTACCTCTCGGCCCTCAGAAGACCGTGGTAACAACTAAATGGCTCGTTCATAAAGATGCTGTTGAGGGTGTTGACTACGATCCCGAAGAGTTGCGCAAGGTTTGGGATGCGACCAATGATCAAGACCGCCGCCTAGCGGAACAAAATCAGCGTGGAATTAACTCAAAAGCTTATCAGCCAGGCCCTTACTCCAAGACATTTGAGTTTGGTGTTATTGACTTCGTTGACTGGTACTGCGAACGCTTGCTAAACAACATCGAACAATCCTCGGCACAGTCATCTTAGCCATTAAAATGGCCGGCATTTCCCATAAACTTACCGCCTGGCTCATACTTATATGGCCAGGTTCTCACTTCAACTAGAACTAGCTACTTATTTTATTTTTCAATTAAAACCCACATAAATTTTATGTGGGTTTTTTCGCATCAAACATAGCAAATGTCGCTCTCAACAACCCATAAGAGCGACATGTATTAGCCTCAACACCCCAACATTAGGCTGCGCTAGAAATCATTCCATGAGGGTCGATGACAAACTTTTTCGCAACTCCCCCATCGAAATCGGCGTAACCCTGAGGAGCCTCATCCAACGAAATGATTTGAACATTCACCGCCTTAGCAATCTGCACCCGATCAAAAAGAATGGCTTGCATCAACGACCGATGATACTTCATTACTGGGCACTGCCCTGTATGCAAAGAATGAGACTTCGCCCACCCTTGACCAAGGCGCAGCGACAAATTCCCGCTTTTGGCGTCGTCACTTGACGCCCCTGGGTCTTCAGTCACATAAAGCCCCGGTATACCTATTTGGCCACCCGCGCGAGTGATATCCATACAAGCATTTAATACCGTTGCAGGCTGTTCATGGCCATGATCATGCCCATGACAACGCGCCTCAAATCCGACAGCATCTACGGCGCAATCTACCTCTCGCTCACCCAGAATCGGCTCAAGCATTTCCGCCATAGGTATATCTTGGCGTAAGTCTAGCGTCTCACAACCGAAGCTTCTTGCTTGCTCAAGGCGCTGTAAATTCATATCACCAACGATGACACAAGCTGCACCTAAAAGCTGAGCAGATACCGCTGCGGCCAAACCTACTGGCCCTGCTCCAGCAATATAGACAGTACTTCCTGGTCCCACGCCAGCAGTAACACAACCATGGAACCCTGTAGGCAAGATGTCCGACAAAAGTGTCAGGTCCTGAATTTTATCTAGCGCAATATCACGATCTGGGAATTTCAGTAAGTTGAAGTCTGCATAGGGCACCATAACAAACTCGGCCTGACCGCCAACCCACCCGCCCATATCCACATAACCATAAGCAGCACCAGGACGCGCAGGATTCACCTGGAGACAAATTCCCGTTTGCCCCTCTTTACAGTTACGGCAACGCCCACAGGCAATATTAAAGGGAACAGAAACGATATCACCAACCTTAACAAACTCCACATCTCGGCCACACTCAATCACTTCGCCAGTAATCTCATGCCCCAGCACCATTCCGGATGGAGCTGTGGTGCGCCCTCGTACCATGTGCTGATCGCTACCACAAATGTTGGTCGCGACAACTTTCAAAATAACACCATGCTCACACTTTCGTTTACCCAGCGCTAGTTCAGGAAAAGCAATCGGCTGAACCTCGACACTACCGGGCCCCGTATAAATGACCCCGCGGTTGGCTGCAGTCATGGTTGAGCTCCTTAAGTTTATTATTTAACGCGGAAACCCCGCTTCTTGACCATAGCAACAGAAAACGCCAGCACTGTTCTATATGAGTCATCGCCATACCTAATAGAGACATCAAAAAAGGCGTTTTTCAGATTATTCATCTTCTCTTAGAAAAACTGGATTATGGCTATGAAGGTATTATGAGGATAAATGACAAATTAACGTCGCTTCTATGTCATGGCTATTTCCTTACTTCTTAAAAAATATACCGGCGAAATCATGGCTTGCCATACTATTCGCTACTGGCATGGGTGTCGTTCTGATGTGATGGAGCGCGGCCGAACCCGTAGCCTATTATACCAACGAGTATGTATTGAACGTCAGCAACGTGACATAACCCAACCTTAACAAGTGCTTGATTTTTAGCCAGTAAAACCGCCTCCCCTGGTCACACAGCCATTTTAACCACACAAGAAATCCCAACAACCCGCCTGATGAAGGTACGCCATGATGTATAACAAACGACGAGTCGAGGACCCAGTAAACAGAACTAATTAACCATAAAAAGCACAAAAAAAACCGCCAGCATAGTAATTCGCTGACGGTTTTTTACTACGTTTTACATCAATAATCAGCGCAGTACTTTTTCCTCTTTGAGTAACGCGAAGATTGCCTCAGCACCCTGCTCTGGCGTTATATCAGTCAGCACCTTCCCGCCTGCTGATGCCTTAGCAGTCGCTGCTCTCATCCGCTCAGCTCCGGTCTTGGCTTTAATCACTTTAAGGCGTTTCGGGCGCGGGCGCGCCGTCTGCATACTCGCTTCGCTAAGCAACATATCTTCGACAACGGCCACTTTTTGCGACTGTAGCTGCCCTCGCTGAGCGGGGCCAAACGCGCTCTGCCTTGCCTTAGGAGCCGCGCTATCTACACTCGCGACAAAAGGTAAGCGCACTTGCAAGCGCCGACGCTGGCCACGAGGCAAAGCTTGCAATACCTGCGCGACACCGCCCTTCACACTTTCTACTTCAGCCAACCCAACCACTAGTGGCCAATCAAGCTGTTCGGCCAGGAGGTAAGGCAGCATGCCAGAACCTTCTCCGATTTCCGCCTGACTCCCCGTTAGCACTAGCTGGGCATCAGTGGCACCCAAATAACTACCCAAAGCGGGTAAAATATCTGCGTGCAAAGGCTGCTGCAACACCGTCATTTCTGCTAAGCCCATTCCCAGGTAGCCACGCAACGCCTCTGATTCAGCGTCACCAGCATGTAGAAGGTGAAGGTGCTTACCAGCCAAGCACAGCCCTAGCTCAACAGCGCGAGCATCTTGCTCAGCACGCCGTGGCCGCCCTGTGACCGGATGAGCACCAACAGAAACTAATGCAACAACCTTCAGTAGTTCATGCGGCATCATGCATGCCTCCCTGACGATGTTCTCTGACACGCTCAATCAACGCTTGAAGAATCGCTGCCGAATCGCCAATCACAGCAAGGTCAGCGCGCTTGACCATATCGCAAGCAGGATCCTGGTTAATGGCCACGACCTTGTCACAAGTGGCAATACCTTGAAGGTGCTGGACAGCACCAGAAATGCCCACCGCCAGATAAACTTGCGCAGTCACCCAGGTGCCTGTCGCGCCAACCTGCCGTGCGCGCGGCATGAAGCCATCATCAACCGCCACCCGTGATGCCCCCTCTGTGGCACCCAGAGTCTCAGCCGCCTGATGAAACAGCTCCCAGTCTTTAACACCATTCCCCCCCGAAAGAATAAATTCCGCTTCAGCCATGGGGGTTAGTGCCGGATCGACAGCGACAGCACCGAGGTTATCGAGCCGCCCTACACGATGGAAAAGCGTTTCGTTCAACTCAATAGCACGAACTTCATGACGCGTGTCGCTCACCGGATCAGCACACTCCGCTGCGGCCAAAATCAGTCGCGGTGCAGTACGCGCCATATCCTGCTGACCCGCACCTGCACGACCGATGCATTGCCCATCGGCCACTTGCCAAACCCTTGTGGCTGGCCGCTCACCAAGCTTAGCCGCTAGTCGGCGTCCTAGCTCACCACCACCTGTGCGGCTATCCGGCACCAACCAATGGGCTGGGTTCAGCTGGGTATCTAGTGCGCAGAGAGCCGTAACGCGCTGCTCTGGAGAGTAGTCAGCAAACGCCTCACCCTGGAGGTGCAACAACCGATCGACACCAGCCGTATCAAAACCACCCTCCTTATGCGCTTGAAATACCACGGCGACTACCGCCCCCTCATCACCCGCAAGTGTATTAGCCAGTCCAAGTAAGTCCTTGTCATGACTACTCAAGCGACCATTCACCATATCCGGCACCACCACAATGTAAAAAGATGGCTGTTCGATGATGCGCAACGGTAACTGAACCGCTGCCTTAGTGCCTGAGCGTTGACTGCCTCCACCTTGCTGAACGCCACTACGGTCAATACGCTTAAGACCATTAGGACCTATAAAACCTGATACGTGAGGGTTCTTACGAACCAAACCGCTAGGTCCTATCCAGCTGGCTTCTTGGGTTTGCAACGCGCTATACAACGGATGCAGACGGTTACGAGCGATCCACTCATTGCGTGGATCACGACGAAAACTCTCCTTCATCAGTGCACCTCCATAGCGTCAGAGCGAGTCGCCGACCGCTGAGGTACGGGCGCTTCAATCAATACGTCTGCGACCAGTTCAGCAATATCTTTAACATACGGCCTCGGCTCGACCACACCTTCAAACATCGCAGTACATTGTGGACAACCCACCGCCACCAGTTCAGCGCCGGTCTCCTTAATATCGTCCATACGCATGTCAGGAATTCGCTGCTTGCCTGGGATATCGGTAATCGGCGCGCCACCGCCGCCGCCACAACAGCGAGAGCGGAAACCTGATCGCTCCATTTCTTTGACCTCAATACCAATCGCTTTAAGCACATTACGCGGCGCGTCATATTCGCCGTTATAACGACCGAGGTAACAAGGATCATGGTAAGTGACGCTGCCACCTTTATGCTGCCCCAAATTAAGGCGCTGGTTAGCAATCAGTTCCCCAAGGTAAGTACTGTGGTGCCGCACGTCATAATTGCCACCCAGTTCGCCATATTCATTTTTCAGCACATGAAGGCTGTGCGGATCACAGGTTACAATCGTATTGAAGTGATATTTCGAAAGGCTGGCAATGTTTCGCTTGGCCAAGCCTTGAAACGTTGCTTCATCACCCAAGCGTCGTGCCACGTCGCCGCTATCGCGCTCTTCCAAACCTAATACAGCGAAATCAACACCTGCGGCCTTAAGCACGCTAACGAAAGCACGCAACGTACGCTGATTACGCATATCGAAAGCGCCATCCCCAACCCAAAACAAGACATCCGCCTGCTTTTTCTCACTCATCAGGGGCAAGTTCAGGTCGGCAGCCCAGTTCAGGCGACCGCCAGGATCAAACCCGCCGGGGTTGTCAGTAGCGATTAGGTTATCGAGAACATCCGCTCCCTTGTTTGGCGTAGAACCCTGCTCTAACGTCAGATGACGACGCATATCAACGATTGCATCGACATGCTCAATCATCATTGGGCACTCCTCGACGCAAGCACGGCACGTCGTGCAAGACCACAACGTATCAGCGCCAACCAGCCCTTTGCCCTCTTGGCTGACGATGGGCTGGTGCGGACCGCCTCCATGCTCACCTAATGGCACACCCGGATAGGGGCTGCCGGCAAAACTAGCGTCATCCCCTCCCGCTAGCCCAATAACCATATCCTGAATCAGCTTTTTAGGATTGAGTGGCTGACCAGCGGCAAAGGCAGGGCATACCGCTTCGCACTTTCCACACTGCACGCAGGCATCAAAGCCAAGTAACTGGTTCCAGGTAAAATCCGTGGGCTTTTCTACGCCCATCACAGCATTCGGTTGATCCAGGTCCAGTGCCTTGAGACCCGTCGAACGACCTCCACCGAAGCGTTCAGCACGGCGGTGCCAAGCTAAATGCAATGCGCCAGCGAAAGCGTGTTTCATTGGGCCGCCCCAGGTCATGCCAAGAAACATCTCTGACACACCCCAAGCCACACCAATGAGCAGAATTAACGCAACAACCCAGCCACCCATGTCAGCCGGAATAACACCAGCAACCGGCAATGTAACAACGAAGAAACTCGCCGAGAACATTAACAGGCTTTTCGGTAGCCGGTTCCAGGCACCCGTCGATAATCGTGCGGGCGGATTTCGACGCCGCTTCGCGACAAATAGCGCGCCGACGAACATCAGCACGGTGGCGCCAAGCAAAGCGAAACCCAGGATTCGATTGTGCAGGCCAAAGCCATGCACAATGATCATTAGCAGCGCCGCCAGCACAAAACCGCCGGCAGTGGCCACATGCGTCTTGGACATGTACCTGTCTCGCTCGACCACATGGTGCAAATCAACGAGATAGCGACGCGGCATAGCTGCCAGTCCCCGTATCAGCGGCACCGGCGATGGCCGTCCTTGGCGCCATAAACTCAGGCGCCGCCAAGCACCAAGCACCATAACAGCTAGGGCACAGAAAATTAGTATTGGCAGGAGGGTATCGAGCATTGAGGCTCACCTCGCAAACTTGGAATTGTTATGCGGCCCAGTGGTTATACTGGGCCGTTGAAAGCGTCATGAGCGACCGCTATAGACGTTGGCTTAAAAGTCTTTGCAAAGGCGCAAGGCATCATAGATCGCCGCATGTGTATTGCGCGGCGCAGTACAGTCACCTAGGCGGAACAGTAAAAACCCTTCTCCTTCCTCCGCCAAACAGGGTTGCGGCTGAATGGCATAAAGCGCCTCCAAATCCACCTGCCCCTTGTTACGTGACTGCTCTTTGAGGGCGTAATAAAGCGCTTCATCTGGCCGTATGCCGTTCTCTACTACGACTTGATCTACCACGCGCTCTTCTTGAACACCGCTATATTCGTTTTCAAGCACGGTCACCAAAGCATCACCTTCTCGATAGACATGGTGAAGCATCATGTCAGAGGTCATAATCACCTCTTTCTCATAGAGGCTGCGGTAATAGGTCGGAAAGGTTGTTCCCCCTGCGGCGTAACCGGGCTTGATATCATCAGTGACAATTTCGACCTTAGCGCCTTTATCGGCAAGAAAGTCTGCTGCGGACACGCCTGAAAACTCACATAATGCGTCAAAAATCAGCACATTTTTACCTGGCTCAACCTTGCCGCTAAGCACATCCCACGTACTAACAATCAGGCTTTCGTCAGGGTTTTCTGAGTATCCCCAGTCCGCATATTGATCAAGGAAGGGGCGACCACCCGTGGCAAGCACCACAATGTCCGGCCGCAACTCGAGGATGGATGCCTCATCGGCACAGGTTGATAAGCGAAGATCAATTCCAAGGCGCGCTAGCTCAAGCTGAAACCAACGAGTAATGCCCGCGATTTGGTCGCGCTGTGGCGCTTTAGCAGCAATAGTGATTTGCCCGCCTAGCGCATCGCTTTTCTCGAACAAGGTCACGTCATGGCCTCGCTCAGCGGCAACGCGTGCTGCTTCCATGCCAGCAGGACCACCGCCAACCACCACTACCTTGCGTTTAGCACCGGTCGTCTTCTCAATAACATGTGGCAACCCCATGTACTCACGGGTAGTCGCCGCATTCTGGATACATAGTACGTCAACGCCCTGATACTGACGGTCGATACAATAATTTGCCCCAACACATTGTTTGATCCGGTCAACTTGGTCCATCTTAATCTTAGTGATCAGATGCGGGTCGGCGATAAGCCCACGAGTCATGCCAACCATGTCAACGTAGCCGCCCTCAAGAATACGTGTAGCCTGGTTTGGGTCTTTGATGTTTTGCGCATGCAGTACCGGGACCTGAACGACATCCTTGATACCCGCCGCCAGGTGCAAAAAAGGCTCTGGTGGAAAACTCATATTGGGAATGGCATTAGCCAAGGTGTTATGCGTATCAGCGCCTGATCCAACTACGCCAATGAAGTCGAGCATGCCGGTATCGTCGTAATACTTGGCAATCTGCTTCATGTCTTCATGAGATAAACCATCCGCATGAAATTCGTCGCCAGACAGTCGCATACCCACACAAAAATCATCACCAACTTCTGCACGCACCGCCTTAAGCACCTCTAGGCCAAACTTCATTCGGCCTTCGAAGTCGCCACCCCACTCATCGGTGCGCTTATTAACCCGTGGACTCCAGAACTGGTCGATCAGATGCTGGTGAACCGCGGACAACTCAACACCATCTAGCCCGCCGGCTTTAGCCCGGCCAGCGGCCTTGGCAAAATCACCAATGATTCGCCAGATTTCCTCCGGTTCAATCGTTTTACAGGTTGCCCGATGAATCGGCTCGCGAATGCCCGATGGCGACAGCAGTGTCGGCCAGTCATTACCATGCCAGCTGGAGCGCCGCCCCATGTGCGTGATTTGGATCATTATCTTAGCGCCATGCTTATGCATCGCATCCGCTAGATTCTGAAAGTGAGGAATGATCCGATCGGTAGAAAGATTGACTGAGCTCCACCATTCGTGCGGGCTGTCAATGGAAACCACTGATGAGCCGCCACATATGGCCAGACCAATGCCGCCCTTGGCCTTTTCTTCGTAATACTTAACGTAGCGCTCGGTCGTCATACCTCCGTCTGTGGCGATAACCTCAGCGTGAGCCGTAGAGATGACGCGGTTACGGATAGTCAGCTTGCCGAGTTGAATCGGCTGAAACATTGCTTCGAAAGCCATGATAGATTCCTCGGTTTAAAGCGGTGTAACAGCGAAAAGACCATGATCGCGGCCTTCTTCTGACGCCCCGTAAACTTGTTCTGCACGCGTTCTGATACTGCTGCCTTGAGCCTGCAATATCTGGTCAATCGCTCCAGCGAACCAACCCGTGAACATATAGTCGACTTTACGGCCGCACTGTCCATAAACGTAGACAAATGCTGAGTGATCCAGACGCACTTCGCAGGTGCCTTTTTCAAGGTCGATCGACAAGGTCTCAAACAGCCCCCAGCCTCGCTGAGACAAGCGCTTCATATAGTGCTCAAACACTTCTTCCCCAGACAACCCGTGGCATTCAGCCTCTTTCTCACACCAGTGCCAAGCTGACTTGTAACCCGCTTTGTAAAGTATTTCTGCGTAAGCTTCAGCGCCCAACGCTTCTTCAATACCCATATGGTTATTGACAAAAAAATGACGCGGCACATAAAGCATCGGCAAAGCATCCGTCGTCCAGACACCGGTTTCGCTATCAACGTCTATAGGCATTTCAGGGGCATGCGTCGTCATGTATTCAAACTCCAGAATTCAATTAATTACTTTACCGGCCACCCAGTTAACGTAATAAGTAGCACAGCACTACTCATCAAATAAATGGGCATTAAATACACGCTATATATGCGCCGGTTAGTTTAAGACTTGCTTACGCGTCTGCACGCAGACAGAGTCAGGCGGCAACTATTCGCCCCAGACATCCTTAAGCACGCGGGTCCAGTTCTCACCCATGACCTTACGTACCACCTGTTCAGGCATGCCTCGGTTCAGCAAGGTCTCAGTAAGATTGGGGAACTCACCAACGGTACGAATGCCCAGCGGGTTAACAATTTCGCCAAAACGGGTCAAGCGACGAGCGTAGCCTTTGTCATGAGTCAGCCATTCAAAGAACTCTTGACCATGCCCCTGAGTGAAGTCTGTACCAATACCAATAGCATCTTCACCGACGATGTTCATCACGTATTCAATAGCTTCCGCATAGTCCTCAATGGTTGAGTCAATACCTTTAGCAAGGAAGGGAGCAAACATGGTGACACCGACGAAGCCACCGTGGTCGGCAATAAACCTGAGCTCTTCATCAGACTTATTACGTGGATGCTCTTTTAAACCTGATGGCAGGCAGTGTGAATAGCACACTGGTTTTGAAGACGCTAAGATCACCTCTTCACTGGTTTTACTACCAACATGCGACAGGTCGCACATCATACCTACACGATTCATTTCACCGACGATCTCTCGACCAAAGCCAGACAAACCGCCATCACGCTCATAGCACCCTGTACCAACCAGGTTCTGGGTGTTGTAGCACATCTGAACAATACCCACTCCCAGCTGCTTGAATACCTCAACATAACCAACCTGGTCTTCAAAGGCATGGGCATTCTGGAAGCCAAAGATAATGCCCGTCTTACCCTGGGCTTTTGCCGCATGAATATCGTCGGTGGTTCGTACTGGAATCACAAGATCAGCATTGTCACGAATCAATTGCTGATTAGCGACAATGTTGTTAACTGTCTCTTGAAACCCCTCCCAGACAGAAACAGTACAGTTCGCTGCAGTCAGCCCACCTTTACGCATATCCTCAAAAAGCGCACGGTTCCACTTGGCGATAATCAGACCATCAATAACGATGGCATCGTTGTGCAAGTCGGCTGGTGTCATGGGTGGCTCCCTCATTGTTATATAATAATGCCACCAGCATAGCTCTCCACCTGAACACCCCACCGCCTAGAAGCGACCGCTGAAATTCCAAAAACGTCATACCTGACAAGATTACGACACGAAAACCCTCTTTGCCGACTTTTCCCTACCCAGCGAGTTCCCTACGAATCGAGCCGTACACTGCCATACGTCGGTTCGCCTTGAGCCTGGCTCAATGCATCCGTGGCGGCTGATACTGGCTCATTCATCAATGGCGTAAAAGCAGAGTTCTTTAACATTGACGCAACCTTTTCATCTGCCCGCACTGCCCCACAGCCTTGTGAATGCCTCAAACGCTCATTTCTGGGCGGCATACCAAAGTACTCGCGATAACATTTGGAAAAATGCGGCGTGGATACAAAGCCGCAGACCATGGCCACTTCAATAATCGACATAGAGGTCTGCTTAAGCAATTGACGCGCACGCGTCAGACGCAATCTCAAATAATATCGTGACGGCGTGCAGCTCAAATTACTCTGGAACAGTCGCTCCAGTTGCCGACGAGACACCTGAACGTAACTGGCTAGCTCATCGAGGCTGATGGGCTCCTCAAGGTTTGCCTCCATCAAAGCAACAGCTTCCAGCAGCTTGGGTTGGGTCGTGCCTAGCACATGTTTCAGCGGTATACGCTGCTGATCCTGCTCTCCGCGCATCCGTTCATATACAAACATCTCAGAAATTGCTGCTGTTAGCTCATGCCCATGATCTCGACTGATCAATGTCAACATCATATCTAACGGAGCCGTACCTCCCGACGAGGTGACACGATCACGATCAATGGAAAAAAGGCGATGGGTCAACGCCACTTTTGGAAACGCTTCCTGCATCGCAAGCAGGCACTCCCAGTGCGTACTGACTTCATACCCATCGAGCAAACCTGCCTGAGCCAGAGCCCAGCTTCCTGTGCATACGGCACCCAGACGCCGCGACCGTCGCGCCTGCGATTGAAGCCAAGAGATATGACCCGGCCTTACACTGCGCTGGTGCGCAACGCCACCACATACGATGACAGTATCCAGCGTTGCAGGCATCGATGTCGCCAGATCAGGGGTGACATGCAGACCATCACTAGCATGAACTGGAGCACCATCTAAGCTTAACGTGTGCCAACGATAAAGCTTACGCCCTGCCAACTGGTTAGCCATACGTAGCGGGCCAATCGCTGATGCCAGTGAAATCAGCGTAAAATTATCCAGGAGCAAAAAACCTAAAGTCTGTGGTGCAGCAAGGTTATTCAACTCCTCATGGACAGCCGTCATGGGGCTCCTCCTGATGTCAGCCCACCCACACCAAGCCAGTAAAGTGAAGGAAGCGACTCATCATTATCAGTTATAGTTATTTACAACCATGCTCTTAGACTATTAAAAATAACCACAGCACGCTGCCCTCACGAAAGGCAAGCGTCATGGCCATGAGCTTGCCGCTAATCGACACAGGAAACAAGCACTGACACAGCATAAAAACAGCCAACACAAAGTGGCTATTGAGGAGGGGGCTAACAGATGTTGCCAGAAAGGGAAAACCAGGCGCGTTTGAAGCGTCAAACCGACGACCTTGTCGCCATTAGGAATTTCAATGAGTGATGGCAGCTGCATGTTGTTCTCCTTACCTAAGGTGTTTGCGACCGTCGAATGTTTTCGACCCGGCGTTCTCCGGCTGTCCCTAATGACTATCGACAGAGCGCTATACCAAGGCAAATGACAACGACAAATGTCTCCATTTGCTTAATAAAAATCAGCTAAAAATCAAAATGATAAGAAAAAATTTCAATAAATTATTGCCACTTCATACGACAAAACTCGCCCTAAAGAAACAGCGCATCAGCTAAGCCAGAAAAGTACTCCAGTCACTAGCTGAGCGTCTTACCTTCAATGTGCAAAAAAAACGGGTCCGCCAACGCTGCATCGCCTTCTGTTGCTTTGCGGCGCATAGCACTGGGCGTCATATCAAAAGCCTTACGAAAATGGCGCGAGAAATGAGCCGTATCAGAAAAACCACAGCGTTCACCTATTTCTGTAATGCTATGGGGAGAATAGTGTAACAACCAAAGTCCATAGCGCAGACGCAGGTCTCGTGCAAAATGCTGGGGTGTCATGCCTAGCGTTTCCTGAAACTTGCGCTCAAGGCTACGCCGTGAAATAGCAAGACGCTTGGCCAGCTCATCAACACTGATCGGTTGCCCCAAGTGCTGCTCCAGAAGGGAAATCGCTCGGCGCACCTGGCGATCCTCAACTTTAGTAAAAACTACCGGCTGAGGCTGAGGAGACTCCCCCCTACGAACCTCATCAATTTGCATGATATGCAGGCTCTTCATTGCCCAGGCTTTGCCTAAATGACGCTCAACCAAATAAGCCGCCAAATCAGCAGCAGCAGCGCCGCCGGCACAACTCAGCCGGTCACCTTCATCCAAATAAAGCCGGTCAGCGACTGGTGTAACATCGGGGAAACGCCGGCGTAAATCCGCATGGTGATACCAGCTCACACAGCAACGCCGGCCTGCCATCAAGCCTGCTTCAATCAACGCAAAAACCCCTGTGCACAGGCCAATCAGGGGCACACCTTGTCGACTGGCATCACGAAGATAGCTAAGAGTCGCCAGATCGAGCTGGCCCTCTCCGTCCTGTACACCACCAATGACGACTAAATAATCAAACATCTCAACCGGCTGAAATGACTGACACGGAGTGATCGCCGCACCACAACTGGACAAGGCATTTTCTCCTGCTTCCGTCATAAACACCCAGTGGCAGCGTAACTGACGGCTACGGTCCCCTTCGTCCGCCGCTAACCTCAAGCAGTCGACAAAGGCAGCAAAAGGCAGCAAAGTAAACCGGTGAAGCAAGACAAAACCTACCGATAACATCGGTGTTGAGTCCACCGGCGATACCCGCAACGGCTTAGTGATAGCTTGTGTCATGGTGGCCCCTTAACCGGCTGCAGGTCGCTGGATCGAGTTGACTCAGCTCTGCGTAATACGTACCTCATGATTCGTTGCATGCACCCCGTAACAGCTGGGTGCGCAATAGCACTGTCTAACATCGTGATCTAGCACATATGTCATTCTCTTTCACAATTATCTTGCTTTTATTCGGCCTCAAGGGGTCGACCTAGGTCAGACAAACAGGCATTGTAAGCGGCAACATTCGGCCTGAGACACTGGCTCATAAAACGTTTAACCTGTTGAGCTAGTATGTTTCGTTTCACCACCAAGGAGTCAACCTTCTAATGTCTACCCGTTTTGCAAAACGCCTGAGCCTGCTCGGCCTCCTAGGTCTATTCAGCCTACTCCCTGCTGCTTTCGCTCAGTCAAACAACACCAATGTAACAACAGAGCAGATTCAGGATTGGCAGGTAGAGTGCCCCACCGATGGCGGCCGCTGTGCGATGTCACAACTGGTCAACAATCCTTCAGATAACCAGCCGGTAATGCGCGTTGTCGCCATGTATCCTGAGCAGTTTGACGGCGCAGCGTTAACCTTCCTAGTACCGCTAGGTGTTATCCTTACGCCAGGACTTGAGCTGACCGTTGATGGTAGTGCAGCCGCCGCTTTCCCGTACCAGAGCTGCCAACCAGGTGGCTGCCGTGCCGACCTGCCCGCACAGCCTGAACTGCTCCAGCGCCTGCGTGGCGGAAGCGTTGCGACACTGAGCTTTATTGACCCCAGTGGCATGCAGCGCGATCTCGACTTTTCTTTGTCAGGCTTCACTGCTGCGCTTAACCGCATCGCGCCATAAGTTCTGAGCGACGACTATCGTCTTTAGCACAATATATTAAGGCCCTGGCAACCATTACCGGGGCCTTAATAGTTATAATAAACGCTTTATTGCAGACTTATAGCTTCTAGAGCCGCTTAAGATACCCTTGACCCAGGTTATCCATCTGCTGGCGGATCCATTGCGCGCGGCGCTCAACATACGCGGAAGGGTGCGAAGCGCTCCACTCTCTCGGGTTCGGCAAAATTGCGGCCAACCGACTGGCTTGCACAGCACTCAACTGATCGGCGCTGACACCAACGTAATGTTGGGCAGCCGCCTCCAGTCCGAAAACGCCGTCATCCCACTCAGCAATATTGAGATAAACCTCAAGAATGCGCTCTTTAGACCATAAGGCTTCAATCAACAGAGTAAACCAAACCTCCAGCAACTTACGAACCCAGCTGCGCCCAGTCCACAAGAAAACATTCTTGGCTGTTTGCTGTGACAACGTGCTGGCGCCACGCAATTTATCGCCCCGCCGAGCATCCACAATGGCCCGCCGCAGCTCAATAAAGTCGATGCCGCGATGCGAAGGAAACCGCTGATCCTCAGAGGCAATCACTGCTAATTGTGCATTGGGGGACAGCTCGCTGAGTGGTCGCCATTGCTGCTGCTGGGCCACCCACTCTCCCGCCATGAGCGACTGCACTTTACGCTCCAGCATCACCATGGAATAAGGTAGCGGCACAACGCGCAGCATTAGTACCACCAACACGGAAAAAGCCACCCAGCCTAACAGCGCTAACATCAGCCAGCGCGCGATCTTCCTGATCAATGCGCTCATCACAGTTTACCTGGCAGACGAGCTCTGACGGCGAGCCCATGAGAAAAAAAGGGACATTGAGCCGTGCTTCAAGTCACTCGTCATAGCCCCAGCTGCCAGTCATACTAGCACGCCAGTGATAACTGCAACACGCCGCCCGAAGGCGGCGCGTACCTACCCAACTGATGGGCAATATACAAACTCAGCTTACACACTCAACGAGAGGCAAATAACCGCTCAGCATGATAACGCAAGTGGTCGTCGATAAAGCTGGCAATAAAGAAGTAGCTATGATCGTAACCCGGCTGACGTCGCAGTGTTAGCGGGTGGTCGTGCTCAGCACATACCGCCTCTAAACGCTCAGGACATAGCTGCTCTTCGAGGAAATTATCGGCTTCTCCTTGATCGATAAATAGTGGCTGACTCGATGCGCCTTTGGCCACTAGTTCACAAGCGTCATATTGAGTCCACTGAGTAACATCCTCACCCAGGTAGCCCATAAATGCCTTACGCCCCCACGGACAGTGAATCGGATTTACCACCGGTGAAAACGCCGATACCGAGCGATAGTGACCTGGTCGACGCAGTGCCAGAATCAACGCCCCATGCCCACCCATAGAGTGGCCACTGATCGACTCTCGCCCGTTGACGGGAAAGTGCTGGCGCACTATCGAGGGAAGCTCGTCAGCGACATAGTCATACATACGATAGTGACTTTTCCAGGGTTCCTGGGTCGCGTTAACGTAAAAGCCGGCACCTGAACCAAAGTCATAACTGTCATCTTCGCCGGGAAGGTCTAGCCCCCGTGGACTGGTATCTGGGCAAACAATGGCGATGCCCAGCTCTGCTGCCATTTTCTGAGCACCGGCTTTTTCCATAAAATTAGCATCGGTACAAGTCAGCCCCGACAACCACCACAGCAACGGAACGCGCTCTGTTTCAGCCTGGGGTGGTAAGTAAATTGCAAAAACCATCTCACAACCCAGTGCCCGCGAGCGGTGCCGATAACGCTTATGCCAACCACCAAAGCTGCGGTTGGCCGAGACCAGCTCGATATGTTCCGTCATGGTCATGCTCGACTCTCCTTAACTCAACACTCAACAACGTAACGCAACAGTCCACGTTATACAGATGTCCGCGCATCAATAGTGCAGCACGGTACGAATGCTTTCCCCACGGTGTAACAGGTCAAACGCTTCGTTAATTTTCTCAAATGGCATGTCATGGGTAATGAAGTCGTCGATGTTAATTTCGCCATTCATGTAACGATCCACATAGCCAGGCAGCTCACTGCGCCCTTTCACACCACCAAAGGCAGATCCCTTCCAAACGCGCCCTGTCACCAGTTGGAATGGCCGCGTAGAGATTTCCTCTCCTGCGCCCGCTACGCCAATAACCACCGACTCGCCCCACCCCTTGTGGCAACACTCTAGTGCTGAACGCATTACATTGACATTACCAATGCACTCAAAAGAATAGTCGACGCCTCCATCGGTCATATCAACAATAATTTCTTGAATGGTCCCGGCATGATCCTTGGGATTCACGAAATCAGTGGCCCCAAACTGCCTAGCCAGCTCAAACTTATCAGGGTTAGTGTCAATGGCAATGATACGGGCGGCCTTCGCCATAACAGCCCCTTGAATGACGGCCAGCCCAATGGCACCCAGTCCAAAAACTGCAACTGTCGACCCTGGCTCTACCTTAGCCGTGTTCAGCACCGCACCGATCCCCGTCGTGACACCACACCCCAGCAGGCAAATTTTGTCGAGTGGCGCCTCAGGTGAAACAACAGCCAATGACACCTCTGGCACTACCGTATACTCACTGAAGGTAGAGCAGCCCATATAATGGTGCAGCGGTTTGCCGTCCAATGAAAAGCGGCTGGTACCGTCGGGCATCAATCCTTTCCCTTGGGTTGCACGCACTGACTGGCACAAATTCGTTTTTCCAGACAAACAGAACTTACACTGACGGCATTCAGCTGTGTATAACGGGATGACATGATCACCTGGACGCAAGCCCGTCACTCCCTCACCCACTTCCTCAACAATCCCCGCCCCTTCATGGCCAAGCACTGAAGGGAACAGGCCTTCTGGGTCAGTGCCGGAAAGCGTGTAGGCATCGGTATGGCAAACACTCGTTGCAGCCATACGTACCAAGGCTTCACCCGCCCTGGGGCCTTCAACATTAATTTCAGCCAGCTCTAATGGCTTACCGGCTTCTAACGCGATAGCGGCGCGTGATTTCATAGCGCGATCCTTTGGTTGATTAACTTGCCACAGTCTACGCAATATTCCGCATTGGGATAAACTGCATCAAACACATCACATTATTGCCAACCAGCAACAATCAAGGAATCTAGCCATGCAACGATGGGATCGCATTGAAGCGTTTGTCGAGGTGGTACGCCATGGCGCGTTCAATGCAGCAGCTGAGCACCTTAAGGTTTCCAGCTCCCATGTCAGCCGGCTGGTCAGTCAGCTGGAAAATCATTTGGGCATCACTCTGCTCTACCGTACCACTCGACGCATACGCTTGACCGAGGCTGGCGAACTTTATTATCAGCGCTGCCACCATTTGTTTGAGGCGTTTTCCGAGGCTGAAGCCGCCGTTAAAGAACTGCAAGAGCAACCCATAGGGTTACTTAGCCTAACCTCAGCAACTACCTTTGGCGAACGCTTCATTGCCCCTTTGGTTAATGACTTCATGCAGTTGCACCCACAGTTAAGCGTGCGACTTCACTTAACTAACCGCCAAGTAGATATTATCGATGAAGGCTTCGACATTGCTATTCGCATGGGAGCCATGAATAATTCAACATTGATTGCACGGCGCCTATGTGAACGACGCGAATATATTGTGGGCTCACCCGACTACTTCACTCATTATGGCCAACCACATACGCTATCGGAGCTTTCCCGCCATCGCTGTTTAGTGGGGTCGCGCCCTCACTGGCGCTTCGATGTCGAAGGCGTACGACGTGACGTTCGCGTCGATGGTCCCCTGCAAGGCAATTCAGGAGCGGCTCTGCTGGATGCGACACTCAAAGGGCTTGGCATGGCTCAGCTGCCCGGCGACTATGTCGACACATACTTAGCCAGTGGCCAGCTGCTCAGCGTTCTTGATAGCTATCGCCATAGCGATACGGGTGTCTGGGCTGTCTACCCACACCATCGACACCGCTCCCCAAAAGTTCGTCAATTTATCGACTTTCTTGTGGAGCGCATTGCGCACTCCCTGCCCATCTCCAAATCACAATAACAAAGAGCGCCCAGCGTTAATGAGCACTCTTTGTCATTTTTTACTTGAATCCCACAATAAATCAGCGAAAAACACCAATACCTCATACGATACAGACAGGGCTATTTGAAGTTTTTCCGCACCATTTTATTAATCTCACCAACAATCCCACTACGGAATGCCAAGACACAGACCACAAAAATGATACCGAGCACTACGCTAACCCAATTGCCTAGTGGCGACTGCGACAGTAAATGCTGAAGACTAACAACCAAGCCGGCTCCTAGCGCAGGACCAAATAGCGTACCCACTCCGCCCAAAAGTGTCATCAAGATTACTTCGCCCGACATATGCCAGCTGGCATCTGTCAGCGATGCCAGTTGAAAGACGATTGTCTTTGTCGAACCAGCCAGTGCCGCCAATCCCGCGGATATGATGAAGGCCACTAATTTGTAAGCGTCCACATTATAGCCCAGCGATACAGCGCGCGGCTCGTTCTCGCGAATCGCTTTAAGCACCTGGCCGAACGGTGAATGTACTGCGCGCTGAATGACAGCAAAACCAATCAGAAACACCGCAAATACAAAGTAATACATCGACAAGTTGCTATTCAGGCTAATCACACCAAACAAATCACCACGCGGCACACCGTGCAAGCCATCTTCGCCTCCAGTAAAAGGCGCCTGAACATAGACAAAGAACATCAGCTGGGCCAAGGCCAAAGTGACCATGGCAAAATAAATGCCTTGACGACGGATTGACAGAACCCCAAACACGCCGCCCAGCACCAGCCCGGCTAACGTACCAGCCAGTATGCCCAGCTCAGGCGTAATACCTGGGTAGCTCGAAAGCAGATAACCTGTGACATACCCGCCTGTCGACAAAAATGCCGCATGGCCAAAAGACAGCAGGCCCGCATAACCAAGCAATAAATTAAAGGCGCAGGCAAACAACGCAAAACACAGCACCTTCATTAAAAATACAGGGTAGGCAACGAAAGGGGCGACCAGGCCGACACCAATAAGTAACGCATAAAGCGCATAACGGCGCATACCCGCACGTCGCTGACGTTTCATGGAAGGGGTTAATGTCTGAGAATTCGCCATCATCAAGCCTCCTTACCGAACAGGCCGGCGGGTCGAATGAGCAGCACCAGGATCATGACAACAAAAATCACGGTACTGGCTGCTTCTGGATAATAGACCTTGGTTAGCCCTTCTATCAGCCCCATCCCCAGGCCGGTCAGTACTGCACCAATGATAGAGCCCATTCCACCAATCACGACAACGGCGAAAACTACGATCAGCAAATTAGAGCCCATCGTAGGCGACACCGGATAAAGCGGCGCCGCCAACACGCCAGCGAAAGCCGCCAACGCCACACCAAAACCATAGGTTAGCGTAATCAGTAGCGGAACATTGACGCCAAAGGCTTGCATTAACGCAGGGTTTTCTGTGCCCGCTCGCAGGTAAGCACCAAGGCGGGTACGCTCAATCATGTACCAAGTGAACAGGCAAACCACCAGTGCAGCACCTAACACCCAGGCGCGGTAAGTTGGCAGGAACATGAAACCTAGCTTAAAACCACCCTGCAAAGCTTCTGGGGTTGGGTAACGTGCTCCGGAAACACCAAAGAAATTAACCAGTGTTCCTTCAAAGATCAGCGCCAGCCCAAACGTCAGCAACAGACCGTAAAGGTGGTCCAAATGCGCGATACGCCGCAGCAACACCCGTTCAATCAGCATACCGAACAGACCAACGATCAACGGCGTAATAATCAAAGCCGCCCAGTAGTTGATGCCTAGATAGTTCATTCCCAGCAAGGTTGTGAAAGCGCCCAGCATATACATGGCACCGTGGGCAAAGTTGATGATTTTCAACAGCCCAAAGATCACCGCCAAGCCTAGGCTTAGCAACGCGTAGAAAGCGCCATTAATCAGCCCTAGCATCAGCTGCCCCATGAATACCGCTAGGGGCACCCCAAATATCATTGTCATTTCAGGCATCTCCCGTCACACAAGCAGCGGCATGTGCCGCCGCTCATGGGTTGCAAAATCAGTTGTTGACTAGCTTGCACTCGCTCTCAGAGAGCGGACGGAAGGCTTCTTCTGCGGGAATAGTCGAAAGCACTTCATAAAGATCCCAGTCATGAGTCGATTCTTCCGGCGACTTCACCTTTACCAAGTACATATCGTGGACCATGCGGCCGTCTTCACGAATGCGTCCATTGCGGGCAAAAAAGTCATTAATCGGGTTTTCGGCCATCGCTTTACGCACCGCCACAGGGTCATCACTGCCCAGCTCGGCCACGGTATTCAGGTAGTGGGTGGTACTAGAGTAGATGCCCGCATGGACCATACCGGGCATGCTGCCCATACGCTCATAATACCGCTCAGCCCATTCACGGCTTTCGTCATCCATGTTCCAGTACCAGCCCGTCGTCAACAGCAGACCTTGCGTGGCGTCTAGACCCATGGCGTAAATATCGTTAAGGAACACAATCAGGCCCGCCAGTTGCTGGCCCGACTGGACTAAGCCGAACTGACTAGCCGTGTTGATCGCATTGACTGTATCAGCGCCGGCATTGGCAAGCCCAACAACCTTGGCACCTGAACCTTGTGCCTGAAGAATATATGACGAGAAATCATTGGTAGGGAACGGGTGACGCACACTGTCGACAATGGTACCGCCACTCTCTTCCACGACTTCCGTAACATCTTTCTCCATTGCATGACCAAAGGCGTAGTCAGCAGTCAGCAAAAACCAACTGTCGCCCCCCTGCTCAACGACGGCTTTAGCTGTGGCATTAGCCATAGG
Organism: Halomonas halocynthiae DSM 14573; assembly: GCF_000425725.1. Taxonomy (GTDB): domain Bacteria; phylum Pseudomonadota; class Gammaproteobacteria; order Pseudomonadales; family Halomonadaceae; genus Halomonas; species Halomonas halocynthiae. The sequence continues at coordinate 37,313 of NZ_AUDZ01000016.1, read as the reverse complement.
GTACGTGTCGTAGACCCAGTGGATGTGGGTCGGCGCGCAGTGTTCATTGGTGATACTAGAGGCGGCAGAGCCAGAAACAATCGCCAGGCCATTTTTCTCTTCAACCACCTTCAGAGCAGCGAGAGATACCGACGACGCCACCAAGCCTGACACCATGTCGACGTTACGCTCATCAAGCCACTCGCGTACGGTACTGGCCCCCACGTCAGCACTGTTACGATCGTCAGCACTGAAAACTTCAATTGGTACCCCATTAACGCTACCACCGAAATCCTCAATCGCCATTTTCAGTGCTTCTAAACCACCAGGGCCCGCTAAGTCACGATAGCTGCCTGACATATCGGCCAGATAACCAATGCGCACTTCATTATCGCTCATATCAGCCTGAGCGCCGCTTGCCATCAAGGTAGTGGCGGCAATGGCAATGCTGCTGGTCAAAGTTTTCCTGATAAACGTCATGTAACGCTCCTATTACCCTGTATGGGCTATTGTTACTATTGTTATAGATAGTGCGATAACGCGTTGCAAACATCATAAGTACTCAGAGTCACGCGCTCTAAGCTCACTCAGACGCCGAGTAACGTATTTAGGTGCTCTCGCTGAGACGGCAGTTCAGCGGCGGAAATTTCCTCAATAATCCGTCCATGCTCCATCACAAAGTGCCGGTCAGCCAGTGGTGCGGCAAAGCGGAAATTCTGCTCGACCAGCACAATAGTCATGCCCCGCTCTTTAAGTGTCATTAGCACCTCACCCAGCGTTTGATTAATCACAGGTGCCAGACCTTCGGTGATTTCATCAAGCAGCAGCAAACGTGCGCCAGTGCGAAGAATACGAGCCAACGCCAACATCTGCTGTTCACCGCCGGAAAGCTTGGTACCTTGGCTACGCCGACGCTCATAAAGGTTAGGAAACATCGTGTAAATTTCATCCAGGCTCATTCCGCCTGAACGCACTGTAGGCGGTAGCAACAAGTTCTCTTCGACATCAAGACTGGCAAAAATGCCTCGCTCTTCAGGGCAATAGCCAATTCCCAGGCGAGGAATGCGATGAGGCTTCATGCCCAATGTCTCATTACCATTGATGGTGATCGACCCCGTACGCCGCCCGACCATATTCATGATGGCTTTGAGCGTAGTGCTGCGCCCAGCTCCATTGCGGCCAAGCAATGTCACCAACTCCCCACGCCTCACGTCAAAATCAACACCATGCAGAATGTGTGATTCCCCGTAATAGGCGTGCAAATCGCGGATACGCAGCATCTCTCCACCTAGGCTGTCACGGAACTCAGGAGCGACCTCGGCAACTGTTTTCATGCGCTGGCCTCCTCGTCAACATCCGTTCCCATGTATGCCTCACGCACCAGCGGGTCCTGGGATACCTGCTGGTAGTTCCCTTCAGATAACACGCTGCCACGGGCAAGTACGGTAATACGATCACACAGCCGACTCACCACGCTGAGGTTGTGCTCCACCATCAACACAGTTCGCCCTTTGGCCACACGCCGAACCAGCTCGACGATACGATCCACATCCTCAGCGCCCATTCCCTGCGTGGGTTCATCAAGCAGCATCATGACTGGGTCCATCGCCAAGGTGGTTGCCACCTCTAACGCACGCTTACGCCCGTAGGGCATTTCTACCGTCAACACATCGGCATACTCAGCCAAGCCAACCTCTTCGAGCAGCTCGATGGCGCGATCATTAAGGTGGTCAAGCGAACGTTCAGACTTCCAGAAATGAAACGAGGTTCCCATGGGGCGCTGCAGCGCCACGCGTACGTTTTCCATGGCAGTCATATTGGCAAACACTGCCGATATCTGAAAAGAACGCACCAATCCTTGCTGGGCAATCTGATTGGCCTTAAGCCCAGTGATTGCCTTACCGCGATAGAGAATCTCGCCTCGGGTAGGTGGCAGGAACTTGGTCAACAAGTTGAATACTGTTGTCTTACCGGCCCCATTAGGGCCGATCAGGGCATGGACATGTCCTTTCTGTACTTTCAGGTCGACACTGTCCACGGCGGTAAAGCCGCGAAATTCCTTGGTCAGACCACGCGTCTCAAGCATGAACTCCTGGGTCATGTGGCATCCTCTCGGAACCGCCGTGGCGATCCGTCATACGTTTCATTGTTGTTGTGGGACGGCAAAAAGCCAAGCCTTACGTTAACGTAAACTAGAGGACGATGACAAACAGAGCAACTGTTTGACCACAGCACTCGACCAATGGGCTAGAGAATTTTCTATCTACTGCTGCCATGAGCCTGAATAGCCACAAAAAAAACGCGCCGCAAATGCGACGCGCGCTTCTCCAAGCAAAACCTCATGCTTAGCAGAGCCGACCTAGAGACATCGGTCAGTGAACAACTCAACAGGCGATCACATTAACCGCCAACCCCCCTTTGGACGTTTCCTTATATTTTTCCTGCATATCTGCTCCCGTATCACGCATGGTGCGAATCGCCTGATCTAACGAAACAAAATGCTCACCATTGCCACGCAGCGCCAACTGGGTCGCATTGATTGCCTTAACCGATGCAATGGCGTTGCGCTCAATACAAGGCACTTGCACCAAGCCACCGACCGGGTCGCAGGTTAAACCAAGATTATGCTCAAGACCGATCTCAGCGGCATTTGCTACCTGCGCAGGAGAACCGCCTAATACCTCGGTCAGCCCAGCCGCCGCCATAGCACATGCTGAACCGACCTCACCCTGACATCCAACTTCAGCTCCAGAAATCGAGGCATTCTTTTTACACAGAATACCAACGGCTGCTGCGGCCAATAAAAAATTAGCCACGCATCTTTCATCCGCCCCCTTCTGAAACTTCATGTAATAGTGCAATACGGCAGGAATAATACCCGCGGCCCCATTGGTTGGAGCTGTCACCATACGGCCACCCGCCGCATTTTCTTCATTAACGGCCAAAGCAAACGCATTGACCCAGTCCATGGCCGAAAACGTTGTTGAGATCAAACTGTCATCACATTCCACTGCGACTAAGCGCCGTTGCAACTCTGCCGCACGCCGCTTGACATTAAGCCCACCAGGCAGCACACCTTCACCCTTAAAACCTTGCGCTACGCATGCCTGCATAACACCCCATATGCGCCACAGTTCAGCGCGAATTTCTGTCTCGCTGCGCCAGACTTTTTCATTTTCCATCATCAGTTCGCTAACGCTTAACCCCGCCTCCTGACACATCGCCAGCAGTTCGTTACCGCTATTGAAATCATAAGGCAACACCGTGTCGTCAGCATCCAGCGCACCCTCAGCGGCCTGGTCCTCGTCGACCACAAAGCCTCCGCCTACCGAATAAAACACCTTGCGGCACAACTCGTCAGCATGTGAATACGCCACCAATGTCATCGCATTAGGGTGGTAGGCGAGGCTTTCGTCGTTCCACTGCAAGTCACGCGACCACAGAAAAGGTATCGGCAAATGACCGTCTAACATCAGGGTGCCGGACTCCTTCAGCTCTTCAATACACGGCAACACAATTGCCGGATCAATGGTGTCCGGCTGCTCACCCATCAGCCCCATAACTACCGCCGTGTCGGTATTGTGCCCCTTACCCGTCGATGACAGTGATCCATGAAGACAAACCTCAATACGCGCCACTCGCTCAAGCTGATCACGCTTTCGCAACAATTGGACAAAATCAAACGCCGCACGCATTGGTCCCACTGTGTGAGAGCTGGATGGGCCGATGCCGACCTTGAAGAGATCAAAAACACTGATAGCCATGAAAACCTCTGTTTAATGCCAAATGCCTGGGGCGCCATGTCAACGTCATCACACACTGCAATAGCCAGGCTAAAACATTATTTCTTCTGTTATAGTTAAAATTTGACTTGAGCCCATGCTGGCGTGATCACGCTTTACCATCAATCGATAGTTTCTGTCCCAGCTTATAGAATTTCTAAACCATGAGCCGAATTGTTACCGCCAAAACCCATGCTTGGCTAAAAGTCTTCTCTGTTAGCGCTCGTCACCTGTCTTTCACTCGGGCAGCCGAAGAGCTCCATGTGACGACTGGAGCCGTTAGCCAGCAAGTTAAGCAGCTAGAGGACCAGCTTGGCTTCAAGCTATTTCGTCGTCTGCCAAGGCAGCTGGCACTGACAGAGGAGGGGCGACGTTTAGCCGATGTCGTAGAAAATGCCTACCAAGCCGTCGGCACAGAAGTCCGACGCCTGAAAAGTGGGGTAATGAGTGGCGTAGTCCGCCTACGCTCAGTCCCTTCGTTTCTGTACAAATGGCTAGCCCCGCGCTTACCGCGCCTACAGGCACGCTTTCCCGAAATAGAGCTGCACATTCGCGCCGAGGACAGCAGTGTGTCGCTGCGCGAGGGAGACTTTGACCTCGCACTTGACCTCAATGACGGCCATTACTCTGGCTTTTCAATTACGCCTCTAATGGAAGAAGTCATCTTTCCAGTTTGCGCCCCAGGGCTACTCAAAGACCGCCCTTCGCTACGCGATCCTGAAAACCTAGCTTGGTATCCGCTACTTCACGACATCACTGCTTGGCGCGGTAGCCATGACTATGCTGAATGGGAGCGCTACCTGAGCGCCATCGACGCTCCACAGACCAACGTCCGCAGGGGCTATACGTTCAACCGCAACCACCTAACCATGGAAGCGGCTATTGCCGGAATGGGTGTCGCCATTGCCCGCCTGACGCTGATTCGCGACGAACTCAACAGCGGTCGCCTAACCGCGCCTTTCAGCCAGCAAATACCCACCGGCATGCACTACGGCATCGTGCACGCACCAGGGGCACTGGACGATCGACGCATACGTGCCGTACATGATTGGCTAGTAGAGGAAGTCGCCCGTGGCTAAGCGCACGACCCTCAGTAGGAAAGAAACAACAGAAAAAACGCCCGCAAAGCGATGCTTTGCGGGCGTTTTTATCAACGAAACAAAGGCGTCAGAACACCATCTAGCCGCTGTTACTCATCAAGAAATGAGCGCAATGGCTCAGAACGAGACGGATGACGAAGCTTGCGCAGCGCCTTGGCCTCAATCTGACGAATACGCTCACGGGTTACGTCGAACTGCTTGCCGACTTCTTCCAACGTATGATCAGTATTCATATCGATACCAAAGCGCATACGCAGCACTTTAGCCTCACGCGCAGTCAACCCACCCAGCACGTTACGCGTCGCCTCAATCAACCCTTCATCGGTGGCTGAGTCCATTGGCATCAGCACGGTCGCATCTTCAATGAAGTCGCCTAAATGCGAGTCGTCATCGTCACCTATTGGCGTCTCCATGGAGATCGGCTCTTTGGCAATCTTAAGCACCTTCCGCACCCGGTCCTCAGTCATCTCAAGACGCTCACCCAACTCTTCTGGAGTGGGCTCACGCCCCATTTCCTGAAGCATCTGGCGCGCAACACGATTGAGCTTATTAATGGTCTCAATCATGTGAACGGGGATACGAATCGTACGCGCCTGATCAGCAATCGAGCGAGTAATCGCCTGGCGAATCCACCAGGTCGCATATGTCGAGAACTTGTAACCGCGACGATACTCAAACTTATCAACCGCCTTCATCAGGCCAATATTACCTTCCTGAATCAGGTCCAGGAACTGCAGCCCACGGTTGGTATACTTCTTGGCAATTGAGATAACCAAACGCAGGTTAGCCTCAACCATTTCCTTCTTGGCGCGACGCGACTTGGCTTCACCAATCGATAAACGACGATTAATCTCCTTAATCTCGCCTACCGGCAAGCTGACCATGTCTTCTTCAAAGGCCACCTTACGCTGCGCACGCTGAATATCTGCTTTGAACGGCAATAGCCGCTCAGCATAACGGCTGTTCTCGGCAACGAATTCGTCAAGCCATTCCTGACGCGCTTCATTACCAGGGAATGCTTTGATAAATGTTCTGCGCGGCACCCGAGCCTTTTTTGTACAAATCTGCAGCACCGCACGCTCTTGCAGACGCACCTGCTCTACACTAATACGTATCTGGCCCACCAAGCGCTCAAAGTGCTTAGGCACCAACTTGATTGGCGAGAACAGCTCGGCCAACCGCTCCAACTCAACCTGAGCTTCTTTACTATGACGACCATGCGCCTCAATAACCGCCTGGGTCAACTTAAGCTCTTCACGAATCTGTTCGAAGCGCGCGCGGGTCTCCTCAGGATCAGGGCCGCCTGCTGGCGCCTCATCATCTTCGTCACCCTCACCGTCGTCGTCATCACCGACGATGTCATCATCAGCACTAATTTCCAGCTCAGACTCGTCAGCTTCAGCAACGCCCGGCGTTCCTTCATCTGGATCAATAAATCCTGAAAACAGATCGGTCAGGCGTCCAGGCGCTTCTTCATCCTGAGTTGCGTCGTAAGCCTCAAGAATCGATTCTACTGCGCCAGGCACATAAGCCAGCGCAGCCATGACCTCACGAATCCCTTCTTCGATCCGTTTGGCAATTTCAATCTCGCCTTCGCGGGTCAAAAGGTCTACCGTGCCCATTTCACGCATATACATGCGCACTGGGTCGGTGGTACGTCCAACATCATTTTCCACCGCAGCCAGCGCCGCAACGGCCTCTTCGGCTGCCGAATCATCGGTGGAATTGTCAGACATCATCAGGGTGTCTTCATCAGGAGCAACCTCAACGACTTTGATACCCATGTCGTTGATCATGCCAATGATGTCTTCCACCTGATCGGGGTCGGCGATATCCTCGGGTAGATGATCGTTGACTTCGGCATAGGTCAGGTAACCCTGCTCTTTGCCGCGCGCGATCAACTCCTTCAGACGCGACTGTTGCTGCGCATTTCCAGCCATAGAAACCCTATCTCGACGAAGAAGAATGAAGCACTGACTAAAGTATTGTAGAACTCAACAAGCGCGACAGTATAGCGGAAGCTATCATCATCGCGCCAGTTTGAGTGTTTTCACACTCAGCCAGGTATGGTAGTTTGTCAGGTTGCGCCTATTGACGCATCTTATTGCTATATGCTGCCATTATTGGTGATTTCAACCCCTTGAGCAGCCATTTACCGAAAAATCATTTTTTCAGTTCGGCCAATAACTGCATCAGGTGCTGTCGCTCCTCTTTACTCAACGCCTCACCATTACGCGCGCGCTCAAGCAAACTATCGTACGCTTCTCGCGGCGAGCGCTTACGCTGATGGCGCTGAAAATAAGCGACCCAGTTGTCTAGCTCTGTTCCACGCAGCCCAGCAGGCACCAGCGGCGCCTGACTCGCCAGTGCTGCCAGCCGCTCACCTTCTGGCGTGCCAAGAAAGTGCGCCAGAAGCACCTGAGAATTGCGATAACGCCCCGCCTTAAGCAGCTTTACCACTTCGCGACATAGGCTGGCATCTGGGTCATCTTGATCACACCAGTCATCGCTATCAGGAAGGCGCTCCACAAGACCGGGTTCATGCACGAGCAACTGCAATGTACGCCCCATCTGATCAAGCGCCAACTTCCCCGCTCGGGAAGTGCCTGCAACCGCTGGCGGGTCATTAGACTGGACAGTGGCGCGATTCGTGGCATCAGCGGCCATTCCCGCCTTTTCTGCTCCCTTCTCCAGCAGCGATTGAAACCTCGCGACATCAACCCCAGTACGTCGCGATAGCTCCGTCAAAAGAATCGACTTGAGAACACCTTCCGGCAAACGATCCACTGCCGTCAGCACCTGAGTAGCATAACGCTCACGCTCCTCGAGATGCCCCAAGTCCCGCCCTTGTGCTGCCTGCTCAAACAGAAACTCAGATAACGGGCTAGCACACTCAACCCGCTCTTCAAACGCTGCGGCCCCCTCACCACGCACTATAGTGTCCGGGTCCTCACCCTCAGGCAGGAACAGGAAGCGCGCCTGACGCCCGTCAATCATCAGCGGCAAGACAGTTTCCATTGCCTTAACCGCCGCTTGACGCCCAGCCCTATCACCGTCAAAGCAGAACACCACGTCCGGTACCAAACGAAATAACCGAGCAAGGTGGTCTTCAGTGGTGGCCGTCCCCAGAGTAGCAACCACGTTATGGATGCCAAATTGCGCGAGTGCCAGCACATCCATATAACCTTCAACAATCAGCAACCGATCAAGCCGCCCTAACGCTTGGCGCGCCTCATAAAGGCCATATAATTCACGCCCTTTATGGAAAACCGGCGTTTCTGGCGAGTTCAGGTACTTGGGCTTGGCATCACCCAGCACTCTGCCACCAAACCCCAAGGTGCGACCACGCAGATCGCGAATGGGAAATACCACGCGATCACGAAAACGGTCATAGGTGCGGCCACTTTCTTCGTGCTGAACCAGCAAGCCGTATTCCACCTGAGTCGCCTCAGCAATACCTCGCTCACCAAGGTGGCGTTTGAGGCCATCCCAGGCATCAGGGGCATAGCCCACACCAAACAGCTGCTGCACCTCTGCAGACAAGCCCCTCTTCTCCAGGTAGCCACGAGCCTGATTCGCCTCGGGCATTTTCAAGCGCTCACGAAAAAAGCTGCCAGCCAGCTCCAGCAAATTTACCGCTTCTTTATGCTTGCGCTCACGCGCCTGGGCTCGCGGATCATCAGCGCCTTCCCGCGGCACCTCTAACCCTAGCCGGGAAGCCAGATATTCCACGGCTTCTGGAAAGCGCATCTTGTCGTATTCCATCAAGAAACGCAGCGCATTGCCATTAGCGCCGCAGCCAAAGCAGTGGTAGAACTGCTTGTCACCACTCACGGTAAACGACGGTGATTTTTCCTGATGAAAAGGACATAGGCCGGAATGATTGCGCCCAGACTTTTTCAAGGTAACACGCTCACCCACTACCTCGACGACATCAACGCGAGCGAGCAGGTCATCAATAAAGCGCTGAGGTATCTGGCCGGCCATTCGATTAACTCGATATCTTGCTATCAGTGGGCCCAAGCCCAAAAAACAAGCGGCCGCCTAATGGCGACCGCTTGGCGTCCCTCTGGGGTGACCTGTTCATCACAGGCCAACCCATATACGGATCAATAAAGCCGTTCGAAACGCTTGCGCTCACGCTGAAGTTTCTTAGCATGACGCTTAACAGCAGCTGCCGCCTTACGCTTACGCTCGGCCGTGGGCTTTTCGTACTGCTCACGACGACGGACTTCAGACAACACACCTGCTTTTTCACAGGAACGCTTGAAGCGACGCAGCGCGACGTCGAACGGTTCATTATCACGTACTTTAACAGAAGGCATTAAGCACTCACCTACCTTGGAAAACTTGAGTTCGGTTTGAACGCACGCCTTCCTTTGCGGTATTCGAACGCATATCTGAATAGTCATTTATAGCGACTAACGTAATACGACGGTACCGCGGGCGTACGACCCAGTCTTGCAGAGCAGCGTATTCTAGTCGTGCGCGCGCATAGGTGCAAACCGTTTTTACATCATTCCATCGTCACATCACTGCCGTCGACACGCTAAAACAGTTAGAATACTGGCCTTACTTTGACTAACCGAGCCACTGATCATGCGCGTATTGGGAATAGAAACCTCCTGCGACGAAACGGGTGTCGCCCTGTTCGACACCGAACGGGGCTTGGTGGCCGACGCCCTGCATAGCCAGGTTGCCATGCATGCCGAATACGGCGGCGTAGTACCTGAGCTTGCCTCCCGAGACCACACCCGGCGCTTGCTACCGCTAATTGAAAACGTGCTTCACGAAGCCCGAATCACCCGCCACGAGCTGGACGCTATTGCCTACACCGCAGGACCAGGACTGGTCGGCGCACTAATGGTTGGCGCCAGCACCGCTCATAGCATGGCACGAGCACTAGACATCCCCGTACTCGGCGTTCACCACATGGAAGGCCACCTACTCGCACCAATGCTAGAGGAAAACGCGCCAGCCTTCCCTTTTGTGGCGTTACTGGTATCGGGCGGACATACCCAACTGGTGCGAGTTGACGGCATTGGACGCTATCAGCTGCTTGGCGAGTCTGTGGACGATGCTGCTGGCGAAGCCTTCGACAAAACGGCCAAAATGCTTGGGCTCGACTACCCTGGTGGCCCCTTAGTGGCAGCCTTAGCAGAGCAAGGCGATCCGACACGCTGGCGCTTCCCTCGCCCCATGACCGACCGCCCTGGCATGGACTTCAGCTTCTCTGGCCTTAAAACCCATACGCTAACAACGCTTCGCAGACTAGAGGCCGACGGCCTGCTTGATGATCAAGCCCGCGCCGACATCGCCCGCGCCTTCGAAGACGCCGTCGTTGATACGCTAGCGATCAAATGTCGACGAGCCCTGGATGCCACCGGCCTGACACGGCTGGTTGTCGCAGGTGGCGTCAGTGCCAACCGCCGCTTGAGAGCAGGCCTAGAACAGGAAGCGCGAAAACGCAGCGCCACAACCTACTATCCTCGGGGGCGCTTCTGCACTGATAACGGCGCGATGATTGCTTATGCTGGTGCTCAACGACTGATAGCTGGCGAACACGACCAGCTCGGTATCATGCAGGCCGTACCGCGCTGGCCCATGGAGCAGCTTAATCCCCCCGCTGGAAAAGATGCCTCAGCGAACTAAAGCCTAGGTTCTTCGCCGCGCCTGACGCGGCGAATATTAATGGCATGACGCCCCAGCACCAGCAGTGCGAATACCACCACTACAGCAGTGTAGTCTGGTGCCAGCCATAGGCTAATCAGCGGTGCCAGCGCTGCACTAACCAGTGATGCCACCGCTGCCGTACGCACCTTCCAGGCCAGCAGCCCCCAGGTCATTGCACACAGCAGCGCCACACCAGGCACCAGCAACAACATGACACCAAAAGCGCTAGCCACCGCCTTTCCACCACGAAAATGATTCCATTGCGGATAACAATGGCCGAGCAGAACACTAACACCCACCAAGCCAAGCCCCCACGGTGGCAGGTTCAGCACCAGGCCAATGATCAGCACAGGCCAGCTTTTGAGCGCATCAATCAGCAAAGTCGCTAACGCCAAGTGCTTGCCATATAACCGCAGCACATTGGAAGCACCTGGGTTGCAAGAGCCACTGTAGCGAGGGTCCGGCTTGTTAGTTAGCCGACAAACCGTCACCGAGCCAAGCCAGCTGCCGCTGACATACCCCATTATTATCAGTGGCACCAGCCAATAGTTATAGGCGTCCACGCGCGGTCCTCAACAAGTGATCCGGCTCAGTGTGCCATCACCAACGACGCGACAACAGCGCGCCTGCGTCTACCAGCCTGCTGACGTACAATCATACGGTGTTTTTTCATCACTAAATCAGAAGGGGGAGCAAAGTAATGGACCGAGTATTAATTGAAGCGCTCGACGTCGACACCGTGATCGGCGTATATGACTGGGAGCGAACTATCACACAAACGCTGTCTCTGGACCTGCAATTGGCAACCGATATCCGCTCTGCTGCCCAAACCGACGACCTTTCCCTGACACTGGACTACGCTGCCATCAGCCAGCGCATTGACGCCTTCGCCAAACAGCATGCGTTTGCCCTAGTGGAAACCTTCGCTGAGCGGCTAGCCGCCATGCTACAAGAGGAGTTTGGAATTGCCTGGCTACAGCTCACAGTGCGCAAACCTGGCGCCGTTCCCAATGCCCGCGCCGTGGGCGTAACCATCGAGCGCGGAACGCGTCTGGCGAATCACTAATGGCACTGGTTACTCTGAGTATCGGCAGCAATGTTCAACGCAAGCTCAACATCACCGCCTGCTTGAACACATTGACTGAAACATTTGGCGACCTGTCCATTTCACAGGTTTATGAAAGCCAGCCCATCGGGCTCCGCCATGGCCAGACTAGTGCTAATTTCTACAACCTGGTGGTCGCTCTAGTTTCTGATTGGCCGGTCGGGGAGCTGCAGGCACACGTTAAGGCGCTGGAAGCAAAACAAGGACGACAGCCTCATGCGCCAAACAAGTACGCACCAATCATCCAACCACTGGATATCGACGTGTTGAGCGTCGGAAAACTGACTGGCCAACATGACGGTATCGAGTTACCGCGTAACGATATACTGCGCCACGCTTTCGTGCTTAAGCCACTGGCGGAGTTGCTACCCAATCAATGCCACCCGCTAACTCAACAACGTTATGCCTCGCTATGGCGGGCTTTCGAGGCCAACCCTGCATTAGGCGGATCACAGGAGCTTTGGCCAGTGCCGTTTACATGGCACGTTGCCCTGCCACACATTTCAACACAGTTAACTGACTCATAAAAACAGGTTAACCAGCTGGTTAGCTTATCGATTCTATCGCCGTCACCAGCACTTGATAGCGGCGACGGCTTAACGCCCGTCCCAGCTCACTCCCTTTAAAGCCCTCATCAACCAGTGCCTTAGCCTGCACCGCGCTGGCTGCCTGCCAACCCACATTAACTTGTGCTGCCAGCTCAGGCATGTCCAGCGTCATAACCTCGATTAACGGCACAACTCGCTCACTACGCCGCCAAGCATCAATATGATTCAGCCAGCTCATGATCGCCTCAGCAACGTTCGGCCTGTCAAACACGCCGCGCGTTAGCTTACGCGTCTCAGCAAGCAACTCACCCACCTGCCGATAGGTATTGGGTAATTTAAGTCGCTCAGCGAGCGCACCACGCTCGCCGCTCCCCAACACCTCAACGAGTCGCCCCCAGCGCCATACAGCGATGTCACCTAGTGACTCGGGCAGCTTTTTCATCCGCTCCGCTGCCACTACAGTGCCTTTCTCAGACGCCAGTTCGGGGACCAGTTCTGGCATCAGCACAGCCAGAGCACCGCATTGCTCAAGGGTACGAAAATACACACCAGGCGTAGGCTCATTCAGTGCTTTTTCTGTTTCCACCCAGACTCGCTCAGCCACCAGATGTTTCAACTCACCACTGGTGGACAGTTGAGTCATCAAGGCCATGGTATCTGCAGCGATAGTAAAGCCTAACTCTGCATAGCGCGCTAAAAAGCGAGCGGTGCGTAGCACTCTCAACGGGTCCTCAACAAACGACTGAGAAACATGGCGCAAGCACCGAGCCTTAAGGTCAGCTTGCCCACCGAAGGGGTCCACTCGCTGCCCATCAATAGACTCAGCTATCGCGTTGATGGTCAAGTCGCGGCGCGCGAGATCCTCCTCCAGAGTGACGTCAGGACTGGCATGAACGACAAAGCCCGTATAACCATGGCCAGACTTGCGCTCGGTACGCGCCAGCGCAAACTCTTCTTGGCTGTACGGATGCAAAAATACGGGGAAATCCCTACCCACTGCACGAAATCCCCGGCGCCGCATATCGCCTTCAGTGGCTCCAACCACCACCCAGTCAGTGTCTTTGACCGGCCAGCCAAGCAACGCATCACGCACCGCACCGCCAACACGATATACCCTCAGCCCCGCACAAGGGTCAGCCATTATTGCCCCCATCTCAGTGCTCATTATTATCGGCTTGTTTCCACCTGCGCGGGAAAACGTAACTGCCACTCACTGTAACCGCCATCAAGGCTATATACGTCGTCAAACCCCTGGGCTACCAACCAAGAGGCTACCTGCATACTGGAATGGCCGTGATAACAGACCACCACAACAGGTTGCTCAGCAGGTGCGTCGTGCATCAATGCTGAAACGCTCTGGTTATCTAAGTGCTGGCTAGTCGGAATATGACCTATAGCAAAGCTACTGGGGTCACGAATATCCACCAGCGTCACCGGCGTGGCGTCCTTGAGCCAGCGCTCAAGCGTCACGGCATCCAGGTGCTGGAAAGTCGGTGCTGTCATGGGCTCCACCTTTTGATCAATGTTTAAATGCAGATCCACCGGCAGGTACGCTAATTCGCTCACCGCTTTCAAGGTTAATAGCAGTCAGGCTGCCTCCCCAGACGCAGCCAGTATCCAGCGCCTCGGCGCGTACCTGACTACCAGGCGTCGTGCCTGAAAGCGCCGCCCAATGGCCAAACAAGATACGTATATCATCGCAACGTGGATACTGAAACCAAGGGCGGTATCCCGCAGGCGCACTGTCTAGCCCCTGCTTGGCAGCAAAGCTCAAGCGGCCCTCTGCATCAATAAAGCGCATACGAGTTAACGTATTAACGATTACTCGATGACGATTCGTACCTTGCAGCGATTCATCCCAGCGATCAGGGTCATTGCCATACATCTGAGCCAGGAACTCACCTGCCGACTCACTAACGAGCAGCGAATGAACTTCATCAGCCAAGGCAGCAGCCTGGGCCTGCCCCCAGCTTGGCAACAGACCAGCATGACACATCAGCGTATCACCCTGACATACCACCAGCGGCCGGCTTTGCAGCCAGTCAAGCATGGCTTCACGATCATCCGCCGCAAGCACTGCCTGCAGGGTATCATGAGGTTTAATGCGCCCATTGCCACGCGCCACAGCCAATAAATGCAAGTCGTGATTACCTAACACCGGCCTAGCACTGTTGCCCAATGCCATAATTTCGCGCAGGCACTCAAGCGATGCCGGACCACGATTGACCAGGTCCCCTGCCAACCACAGCTCATCACGACCCGGCCGAAAAGAGAGCCGTTCCAGAAGCTCGACAAACTCGGCATGGCAGCCTTGAAGATCACCTACGGCATATGCAGTCATGTCAGCCTCTGTTTTTTCATGCGCTTGATGTGTTAATGCACCTGATTAGGCACTGCCAGACGAAACGCTGAAATAGCCACCTCAAATGGCCTTTGGCTTGCCGTATCGACACAGGTAAAAGAGCCTTCCATCACCCCAACAGGGCCGTCAATTATTGCTCGACTGGTGTAGCTAAACGCCTGGCCAGGAGCAATCATTGGCTGCTGGCCCACCACACCCTTGCCACGCACCTCATGGACCTCTCCGCTGGACTGGGTGATTTTCCAGTGCCTAGCCAGCAGCTGCATGTTTTGCTCAGAATGATTATGCACATTGATGGTGTATTTAAAGACAAAGCGCGACTCATCCGCATCAGACTCTTCGTCGCAAAAGCTCGGCTCTACCTGAACATCAACCTGGTCGGCATACACTCGGCTCATGAGTTCTGCTCCTCACTCTCGGGCGTATGGTCAAAAATATAGTCAGCGATACGCACAAACTCTTCAACACTCAACGTTTGAGGTCGGCGCACGGGGTCAATCTCCAACTCAGCAAAAGCGGCATCATCCAAGTGTGGTTTGAGGTTATTGCGCAACGTTTTACGCCGTTGAGCAAACGCCTCTCGAACAACAGAAAACAGCAGAGCTTCATCTTTGGCCTGGTACGGCAAGGTGCTGTGTGGCGTAAGCCGTACCACCGCAGATACCACTTTGGGTTGCGGGACAAACGCTTCTGGCGGGACACTAAACAACGACTCAACACAGCAATAGTACTGCGCCAGCACCGACAAGCGACTACGCTGAGCGGTATTTTCAAGTGCTGCCAGCCGCTCAACAACCTCCTGTTGCAGCATAAAGTGCATATCTGCCACTGCATCACCCGCACCCAATAAATGGCTAATCAGCGGTGTGGAAATATTATAAGGCAGATTCCCCACCACTCTGAGCGGCGCGCCTTCGCCGCGCAGTTTTCGAAAATCCATTTTTAACGCATCGCCTTCGTGGATGACGAACCCTGGATGATTAAAAAACTGCACACGCAAACCTGGAATCAAGTCACGATCAAGCTCAATAACTTCCAGCGCCCCCTGAGTCGCCTCAATCAAGGGCTCAGTCAGCGCTCCCTGCCCTGGACCAATTTCTACGAGACGTTCGCCAGGCGCCGGCCCAATAGAACGAACAATGGCTGAAATAATGCCACGATCACGCAGGAAATTCTGACCAAAACGTTTACGGGCGCGGTGTGGCGCAGGTCGGGAGGCCATTCGGGAATCCTTCTTTTACGTAGTCTTTTGCCGCACTTGATGTGTGCTAAGCACGTCAGTTTAGTGCTTTCAACACAAACATTGCGCGTCACAGATAGTCGCTGGTACTAACTCTAGTCGCTGGTGCTAACTCGCTGGCAACAATCACTGACACGATAGAACCAAGCAGGCTAAGTCAGCCTGCCACGCGTTGCCATGTCTGCCGCCAAGTTCACTGCCACTTGCAGGCTCGCCGGATCAGCAGCACCCGTGCCGGCAATGTTTAGCGCGGTGCCGTGATCTACCGACGTCCGCACCAAAGGGAGCCCCAGCGTGATATTGGCAGCACGCCCAAAACCGGCATATTTGAGCACGGCCAACCCCTGGTCGTGATACATGGCAAGCACTGCATCAACATCAGCGAGATGCGGCGGGGTAAACAGCGTGTCCGCGGGTAAGGGGCCATCAAGGCAATACCCCCGTTGACGCAATCGCTGAAGAGTTGGCGCAATAATATCGCGCTCTTCAGTACCAAGATGGCCGTCTTCCCCAGCATGAGGGTTCAAGCCACAAACCGCGATGCGCGGCTTTTTCAAGCCAAACCAGCGCGTCAGATCAGCCGCAAGCAATTCAATAATCTGCTCAAGCCGCGTGGAGGTAATAGCATCAGCCACATTCCGCAACGGCAAATGTGTCGTCACCAAGGCGACTCTCAACGCATGACTTCCCTGCCAGCCCGGTATGCGAGCGTGCAAGGCCTGGTCTGTCGCCAGCAGCATGACAACTTCATCAGCCCCACACGCATCGCGCAAGTATTCGGTATGGCCAGTAAAATCATGCTGTCCCGCGTCGCGAATCACTCCCTTGTGCAACGGTGCCGTCACCATGGCCTGGGCAGCGCCGCGCTGGCAAGCCGATACGGCAAGATCAAGCGTCTTGAGCACATAGTTTGAATTAGCGGTATTCAGCACACCAGGAGACGACGGTGCTGACAGTGCCACTGGCCAGACCGGCAAACAGCCTGGCTTAGCGGGCGGCACCTCGTCATCAGGGCCTAACTCAATAATCTCCAGCGGCGACAAGGCAAACTCATCTAACAGCGCAGCACGCTGAGCCAAAAGCTCAGGATCACCAATAGCCACCACACGCTGCTTAAGATGAGCCCTACCAACCAGCATAGCGGCAAGCTCTGGACCGATCCCTGCGGGCTCACCGGTTGTCAGTGCCAGTATCGGACTCGCTGTCACGAATTAAACCCGAGCCGCTCATCAACAAAAGCATCAGCGCGAATTTCCTGCAGCCAGGTTTCCATTTCGCCATTCACTTTACGCTGAAACAATTCCTGTCGCGCTTGCTCACGGCTGATGGCGTTGCCCTGCTGCTCAATAAAGCGATCCACCTCGCTCTCGGAGAGGTTGACTCGGCTGGCCACCTCGCGCTGCTGCAGCTCACGCATTAGCATTTCACGACGCACCTGTTCGCGCACAACACCAAGCGACATACCATCAGCTTCCAGGCGGTCAGCAAACTGCTCCAGGCTCATGCCATTACCTTCAGCAACGGCACGTAGCTGTCGATTCAACTCAGTAGGGTCCACGCTGAGGTTGGCCTCTTGTGCGCGCTGAAGCTGAATTTCTTCAAGAATCATGCGGTCTGCGACCTGCTCGCTAAGAATCTGGTTAGGCGGTATCTCAATGCCACGACTCTGTAGCTGCATTTTCGTTTGCTCAATGCGGTCATTTAATTCAGAGACCATTACCGCCCCTTCGTTAACCACAACGGCAATACGATCCAGCGGCTCGCGCTGCTGTGCTTGCGCACTCAAAGCACCCAAGCTCAGGCATAGCGCCATACCCAGCGCCATGATACGTTGACTCATCATCTGTTTTTTCCCTCTGTGCATGGTTGGCAATCCTGCGGCTTATTCAAGTTCAACACCACGATACCCTGGTATCGAGCTACTGAAATATGTATCGGCTGTTCCGCCTACGCCACCTAACCCTTTAAATACGAAGCGCAGAAAAATACCCCGATCTGTTGTGTCGTCAGCTAGCGTGCTCGCCGTGCTATTGTCATCGATCCACTCTCGCCAGACTAATTGCAGACCATAACAACAGTCATTCCACTGCACACCAGCCAGCTGCTCCAGCGCACGGTCGTTAGTGTTGTCGTAAATCAAGCGCCCGATAACATCAAGTTCCGGCAGGGCTTTCACGGCAAACGACATATCATATTCTTCACGGTTATAGCTCAACCGGTCATCACCGTCAGCATAGGGGTTAAACCCTTCGGTTTCCCAGCGATAACCCAGGTTAAGCACATGCCCTGCCTTAGCACGATACTGAACTCCCAGCGTCGCTCGGTCGGTGCGGCGCCGATGGTCGTCATACAACCATTCCCAATAACTGCGCCATTGGTCCGTGACCTGCCAATCCACCCGAGTTACCAACGGTGAGCGCTCACGCGTGCTCTGATAGTACTTTTCGGTATCGCGCGGCAAGGTGTCCAGGTCGCCATCCATGCCAATCTGGCGATCTTCGAAATACAGTGCCTGCCCTACGCCCAGCGACAGGCGTTGGCGTCCATTGTCATCTTCAAGGAAACGGCTACTCAGCCCCCAGGACACCCGGTTGATATCGCCAACTCGATCCCCACCGCTGAAGCGATAAGGCGACCACAGCTGGTGCCAAGAGAAAGCTAGCTCACTGGTGTCAAAATCAGGAAATTCACTCTGATCTCGCGCTGGTGCATAGGCATAATTAAGTCGCGGCTCCAACGTTTGGCGCCAGTCCTCTCCCAGCAGCTTAAACTCCCGCTCAAAAATCAGCCCCATGTCCACCGAGCTAACTGGCACCGTCTGAGACAGGCTCTCACTGTTATCGGTTTCACGCTTGCCGTAATCAAGTTCATAGGAGGTGTGAATCAGCGAAACGTTTGGCTCGAAAAAACTCCAGCTGTTTTCATGCCGCCAGCCAACATCAGGCGATAGCCTTAAGCGAAAGCCATTGGCTGCCTCTCGCAGAGGCACGCGACGACGCCCCTCATCGAAGTTATAAAACCCCTGGTCATCTCCGATATGATCACGCCAGAAATAGGTCAGGTTAGAATTCCAGTTCTGGTACAACCCATTTTCCTGCCCCCAACCCGCCGAAGCCGTCAAACTGGGCAAGCGATAAAAGGGCTTATCAATAGGATTCAGCGGGTCATCCATGCGCTGATACCCTTGGGCTGTCGCGTTAAGTCGCCACACATCACCTTGGTGCGTTATCGTCGCCAGACGCGGCATAGCAACCGTGTCATTTTCTGCAAAGCTACGACCAAAATCTTTGAAATAGTTACCATCACTGGCTGCTCCATAGCGCAGCCGATAACTGGTACGCGGGTCAATACGCCCTTCATGTCGATAGTCGATATACCAGCGCTTATCACCATCCTCAAGTTCGGAACGTGACGACGCCTCAGCACCAGCACGGTCATCTTCTCCCAGGTAAGCGCCCTCAAGAATGCCCGCAGAAGACGGCAGCAGGTAGCGGTACTCTCCGCCCAGCATCAAACCACGCCGACTAAACCACCGCGGTACTAAGGTTGCATCTTGGTTAGGAGCAATATTCCAGTAATAGGGCTGAGCGTAATCCAGAGACTTGTTGCTCATACCAATTGTTGGCCAGAGAAAACCACTCTTACGCCGATCGTCAATAGGGAAGCTCATCCAGGGCCAATAAAACACTGGCACCTTACCCACCTCTAACCGTGCATGACGCGCCGTACCGACGCCGGTTTCTCGGTCAAGCAGAATATCGCTGCCCACCAGTCGCCAAAGGCTGTTACCTGGTTCGCAGGTGGTAAAGCTCGCTTCGCTAAGCCGATAACGCTGCGCATCCAGTCGGGCCAGCCGTTGTGCGTCACCGCGCAGACCTTGCTGATGGGCAACGTAATGGGCAGAGTCAATACTGGCCGACTCGCTGTTCAAAGAGAACTCGCCACGATCACCGCGCACCAGTAAATTCGGGTCGCGCAGTGTCAGCGTCTCATCGGCAACGACTTTATCTCTAGCCGAAGTGACGCGTAAGTTCGGTGCTTCTACCTGGGTATCCCCTCGGCGCAGCACAACTTCACCCAAAAGAATGGTTTCTCCATCCTGAGTGTAAGCACCACTGTCTGATTCGCTGGCGACTCGGTCACCGGTGGTTGGTGGAAGCCGGTATTCAGGCATGACATAACGGCCACTACACAACGCACCCTGGGGACGTTCAGCGCCCCAGGGTTGCCAATCCATCTGATCGGCCGGCAATGATGCCGGCGGTGCCGCCAGCAGCGGAGAAGCCACGCCACTGATCAACAGGCCAGTCATGGCAATCCATTGGGGTCGTTTGCCCATGTGTCACGGTGTCCTTGGCAAAGAGAAACGGTATTATACAGGCTCCATGCTGCCTGTCGTCCTGTCCATTCTGTACTTTTTCGTCACTGATTACAGCCGCTGCCCTTGTTTTCAGACAGTACCATGCCAGAGGATAGCCGCCTCGCAGGACCGAACACCCAGCATGGGGCGACGCCCAGCAGGCGTCAAATCACCCCCAGCCTGCCGAATTCAAAGAGGAATATGATGCCAGACGCTAACGCCCGCCTGCACCAGCTGCGTCAGTGGAGTGCGACCAACCACGGTCTCGCCAGCGACGCCGTGAACCTCGAGCTGGCTGCTGGAGATGCCAGCTTTCGCCGCTACTACCGACTGACATTGGCGGATGCGAGCACCCGCATGCTGATGGACGCCCCACCAGCGCAAGAAGATAGTGGTCCCTTCGTAGCAATTGCCAAGCAATGGGCGCTGGCTGGCTTGCCTGTTCCGCAGATACACTCCATGGATCTTGACGCCGGTTTTATCGAGCTAGACGACTTGGGCGACACTCCCATGCAATGCCGCCTGGATGGCCACAGCGGCGAGGCGACCCTTGCCTGGTTTACCCGAGCCATTGATGCTATTCACGAGCTTCAAAATCGCGCCAATCCCGAACCACTGCCAAACTACGACGCAACCCTGTTCAATACGGAACTGGCGCTGTTCCCGGAATGGTGCCTGTCACGCTGGCTTAGCCTACCAACACCAGACAGCTGGCCAGCGCTGCGTGACAGCCTGGTCAACACGGCACTGCAACAGCCCATCGTTACAGTTCATCGCGACTTCGACGCCATGAATCTGATGGTACACGGCGACACACTTTATCTAATTGATTTCCAGGACGCCGTCGCCGGCCCGATTAGCTACGACCTGATTTCATTGCTGCATGGACGTTACTGTCGCTTCAGCCGCGAACGCCGTCTAAGCTGGCAAGCCAGCTTTCACGCCCGCGCCCAAGCCGATGGTCGTTTATCTCAACAGCTTTCGGTCGATGATTTTCATCGCCAAGTGGCGGCTATGGCAGCTCAACGCTCACTCAAAGTACTGGGCATTTTCTGTCGACTGACATTGCGCGACCATCGCCATGGCTACTTGGCACGCTTGCCGCACTTTCTCGACCATCTCAGCGATGCGCTTCACGACCTGAGCATATCAGCCACTGGCAAGGCAGAGCACTCACTGACTGCCTTCCAGGGTTGGCTGGAGAATACACTGCGTCCCGCCCTGCTAGCACGCGTTGCGACTGACACGGAGCCCCATCCATGAAGGCCATGATTCTCGCTGCTGGGCTAGGCACCCGGATGCGCCCACTGACCGATCACTGCCCCAAGCCGCTGCTCCATGTCGGCGGCAAACCATTGATTGTTCACCACCTAGAACGCCTGGCTGCGGCCGGTATTGATGACGTGGTGATCAATGTCAGCTACCGTGCAGAACAAATCATTGCAGCACTTGGCGAAGGCGATGCGTTTGGCCTACGCATTCACTGGAGTGAAGAGCCCACCCCATTAGAAACGGGGGGAGGTATTCGTCAGGCTTTACCATTATTAGGTAGCTCGCCTTTTGTGTTGGTCAATGGTGACGTGTGGAGTGACTTCGATCCTGCGCAGCTTGAGTGCTGCAGTAAAGACTGCGCCAACAACCTTGCCCAGCTGGTCATGGTGAATAATCCTGAGCACCACCCAAACGGAGATTTTCACCTAGATATCCACGGCAAACTCCATGCCGATGGCACGCCGCGCTTGACCTACTCAGGCATTGCGCTGATTAATCCATCACTAGTCGCACACCATTCACCGGGGCGCTTTCCATTAGCCCCGTTGCTGCGTGACGCCATGCAACAAGGCAAGGTGAGCGGCCTTCACCATTGTGGCCAATGGGTAGACGTTGGCACACCGGAACGCCTGCAAATGTTGGATAGTTTGTTACATCAGACTCACACCTGACCCTCAGTCACCACACTTACCACAAGGAGTTTTTCATGCAAGCCACCGTTAAATGGACAGATGCTCGCCAGTTTGTTGCTGAAAGCGGCAGCGGACACAGCGTGGTCATTGATGGCCCACCAGACCATGGTGGACGCAACACCGGTCCTCGCCCCATGGAAATGCTGCTAATCGGCCTCGGCTCCTGTGCCAGCTTTGATATTCTGGACATCCTCGAAAAGTCTCGCGCTGATATCAGCGACTGCGTCGCCAGCGTCGAAGCCGAACGCGCCGATGCCGTGCCTGCCGTGTTCACCAAAATTCACGTGCACTTCACGGTCACTGGTCGCAATCTCAAGGAAAGCCAAGTCAAGCGGGCTGTTGAGCTGTCAGCTGAAAAGTATTGCAGCGTCTCGATCATGTTAGGCAAAGGTGGCGTAGCGGTTAGCCACAGCTACACGATCGTCGAAGCATAAGTATCGGGCCGGGGCTTCAAGCCCGGCCGTACTGCATCGGCACATACAAATCGAACATGTACAAATCAACCCTGTACAAATCGGCATAGGCACAAAGCATCCACGCGACTGCAAAGGAGTGACGTCATGCGTTGGAGAGGCAGGCGACAGAGCCGCAATATTGATGACCGACGGGGGCAGCCTACAGGGTTTTCCTCTGCATCTTCGCGCGGTGGAAGCAGAACGCTTCTTCGGCTATTACCCATGCTGCTCA
The DNA here is from genome assembly GCF_000425725.1 of Halomonas halocynthiae DSM 14573. Lineage (GTDB taxonomy): Bacteria > Pseudomonadota > Gammaproteobacteria > Pseudomonadales > Halomonadaceae > Halomonas > Halomonas halocynthiae. The sequence goes on along the minus strand of NZ_AUDZ01000016.1, from coordinate 14,513 downwards.
GAAGCAAAGGTGGGCGAGCGATTCTTGTGGTTGGTGGACTAGCCGTGGCAGGCGCCAAGCTAGCGGGTATCGACCTGCTTCCCATGCTAATGGGCGGTGGAAGCCTCAGCACGGCCAGCCATCCTTCTCAAGCGATGAGCCAAGAGCAGGAGGAGCTGGCCAATTTTGTTGGCGTCGTACTAGCAGATACCGAAGAGACTTGGCAGCAAGTGTTCCAACGCAACGGTGCCACTTATCAAGAACCAACGCTGGTACTATTCACGGGGCAAGTCAGCTCTGCGTGTGGGCGAGCCAGTGCTTCCGTCGGGCCTTTTTACTGCCCGAGCGACCAGCAGGTGTACCTAGATCTTTCGTTCTTTGAAGAACTCGGCCATCGTCATGGTGCGCCTGGCGACTTCGCTCAGGCCTATGTGATCGCTCATGAAGTAGGCCACCATGTACAAACGCTTATGGGCATCAGCAACCAAGTGCGTCAAGAACAGGCTAACGCCTCTCAGCAGGTCGCCAACGACTTATCAGTTCGCCAAGAGCTTCAGGCCGACTGCTTCGCCGGTTTGTGGGGCTACTATGCCAATAACCACAGCAACATGCTGGACCCAGGCGACTTAGAAGAAGCTCTGCAAGCCGCCAGCGCTATTGGTGACGACCACCTGCAACGACAGGCTGGCAGAGCCGTGATGCCAGACAGCTTCACCCACGGCAGCTCGGCCCAGCGCGTTCGCTGGTTCAAGCGCGGTTTCGAAAGCGGTGACCTGCAGTCCTGCAACACGTTTAGCGCTAACAGGCTTTAACGTCATACGCCCTTACAGGCGATAAACACTTTTGGTCATCACTTTAGACATCAGTGTCATACCAAGCTTCACTGGCGCCGGAAAGCGTGCCCCGCCGGCTTCCAGTGCTTGCTGCGCATGCTGCGCTTCATCGATAGCCATCTGCTCAAGCACCGCACGCGAGCGACGGTCTCCCGTTGGTAACGTGTGGAGATGTTCCTCAAGATGCTTACCCACCTGCTCTTCAGTGGCTGCGACAAAGCCCAGGCTCACTTTGTCACTTACCGCACCCGCAAGCGCACCAATACCAAATGATGCGGCGTAGTACAGTGGGTTCAGTACACTGGTGTGGCCGTCAAGCTCTTTGATGCGTGACTCACACCAAGCAAGGTGGTCAATCTCTTCCTCTGCGGCCTCTTCCATCTGCTCACGAACCTCGGGCAACTTGGCCGTCAGGCTTTGTCCCTGATATAGCGCTTGGGCACAAACCTCACCCGTATGATTGATTCGCATCAATCCCTCGGCGCGGCGGCGCTCATCATCATCAAGAGGTTCATCTTGAATATCTGCAGTCGCCGGTGAGAGGCGTATTTGCTGAGCCACACCGGGCACAAGCGTTCTCAGTGCGGCATCAAACTGACCAATCAAACGATCAGCGCGGGTAAATTGACGGGCCATGATTCCCCCTTGACCAATAAATGGAAGCGACAGCTCAACACCACTCATACAATTAGCCAGCAGGCCACGTAAATTGACGACCACCCATCAGATGCATATGAATGTGGTATACCGTCTGACCTCCCATCTCATTGCAGTTCATGACCACACGATAGCCGTCATCGGCAAAACCTTGCTGACGCGCCAATTGAGCAGCGGTGTACTGCAAGCGCCCCACTACCTCAAGATCCCGTTCCTCGATATCGTTCAGCGTCGAAATATGCTTTTTAGGGATAATCAGTATATGAGTTGGCGCCTTGGGGTCGATATCGTGAAAAGCCAACACATGCTCATCTTCAAATACGATATCAGCCGGAATCTCTCGATTAATGATCTTACAAAACAAACAGTCCATGAAATCCAGTCTCCTAATGACACCTTGATAGTGAGCCCAACGTCTCAGCGAAAACGGCGTTGCGCCATTAAATGGCGCACCAACGGTGCCAGAATCAGCTCCATGGCCAGCGATAAGCGCGCGCCAGGCACCACCAGCGTATGCGGCCGACTCATAAAGGCATCTTTAATCATCGTCAGCAAATAGGGAAAATCAACGTTAGAGGGATCACGAAAACGGATCACCACCAACGATTCCGCATCCGATGGGATATCCTGCATACCAAACGGGTTAGACGTATCTACCGTTGGCACCCGCTGAAAATTGATATGAGTACGTGAAAACTGGGGCTGAATATAGCGGACATAATCATCCATACGCCCCAGAATCGTGTCTATCACCGCTGCCTGCGAGTGGCCACGAAAGTGCATGTCTCGATCAATTTTCTGGATCCACTCTAGGTTAATGGTCGGCGCCACACCCACTAGCAGATCAACGTGACGCGCAATATCAAACTCTGGCGTAACCAGGCCACCATGTAAGCCTTCATACAGAAGCAGGTCTGTGCCGTCAGGAATTGACTCCCAGTCGGTGAAGGTGCCTACCTGGTAGCCCGCTTCTACCATTTCTTTATCTTCAGCATGAATATAGTGGCGATAAAGACCACTGCCACAGTCGCCGTAAGTTTGAAACAACGCATCCAACTCATCTAATTGGTTCGCTTCAACCGAAAAGTGCGAAAGCTCTCCCTTGCGCTCAGGCTCTTCTCGATAAATACGCGCCAGCTCCTTGCGCGTATAACGGTGAAAAGCGTCGCCATCAACATAAGCCGCGTGCACATCATCTCGAGAGAACATCCGCTCGAAAGTGCGCCTTACGGTGGTTGTGCCTGCGCCCGATGAGCCGGTTACCGCAATGATCGGGTATTCCCGAGACATCAGGCTGAACCACTGAGGCGATCTCGCACCTCATCCGGCACCGCAACCGGTCGCCCGGTTTGCATATCAATCAGCATTAGGTTGATACGTGCCGTTGCCACGACTTTAGCGTCAGCTTCACGACGAATACGCTGAAAAACCGTTACGACCTTGCCAGTCGGCGCAGGAATCGCCGTATCGACCACCAGCGCATCGGGAAAACGAGCTTCAGCCTGATATTGAACAGCAATATCTGCCGCAACGCTTGGGTAGCCGCCCATATCGGCTTCGGACAGCCCCAAGGCTTTCAATGCTTGAGCGCGCGCTTCATGCAACAACGAAATCACCGCATCATGGCCCAAATGACAGCCATAGTTCATGTCGGTAACGCGCACCGTCAGTGGGTGCTGATGTCGAAGCTCGGCATCAGGAAACTCAAGCCTTACACGTTCCATTAAACCTCCTGGGTCTCAACTCGGGCACGGCGGGAAAATCCTGTCGCAGGAACAATTATTCCGGCGCGCCTTGCTCTCTGACAATGGCACGATGGGCAATATCATGCCGAAAAGTGACGCCATTCCAGTTAATTTCTGCTACCCCTTGATAAGCCAGGTCACGCGCTGACGATACACTATCGCCCAGTGCCGTCACACACAATACGCGACCACCACTGGTTAGCACCTGCCCCGCATCGCCTTGGGCAGTTCCTGCATGAAACACCTTGGTGCCAACCGCTTCGGCAGCCTCCAGACCAGTAATAACATTTCCCTTTGCATAATCACCAGGATAGCCGCCCGCCGCCAGCACCACGCCGACCGCAGCGCGAGGGTCCCAATGGCACTCATGACCTGCCAAATCACCTCGGGCACCGGCCAGGCAGAGCATCGCTAAATCGGAAGTCAACCGCAGCATAATGGGTTGTGTTTCGGGATCGCCAAAGCGGCAGTTGTATTCAATAACTTTAGGGTTGCCTTCGGCATCAATCATCAAGCCAGCATATAGAAACCCCATGTAAGGCGTGCCCTCTGCCGCCATGCCTTCAACCGTTGGACGAATAACTCGCTCCATGATGCGCTGATCGACATCAGGAGTGACCACCGCTGCCGGTGAGTACGCCCCCATGCCACCCGTATTGGGGCCTTTATCACCGTCCAGCGCCCGCTTGTGGTCTTGGCTGGTGGCCATGGGCACGATAGTTTTCCCATCGACCATGACGATAAAGCTGGCTTCCTCTCCATCGAGAAATTCTTCGATCACCACTCGCGCACCAGCATTCCCGAAGGCATTGGCTTCCAACATATCGCGCACTGCAGCTTCAGCATCGGCCAGTGTTTCAGCAACCACTACGCCTTTACCCGCCGCCAAGCCGTCAGCCTTAACCACGATAGGTGCGCCCATTTCAGCCAGATAAGCGAGGGCTGGCTCAACGTCAGTAAACGTGCAATAGGCAGCACTAGGGATAGTATGGCGCGCAAGAAAGTCCTTAGTGAAAGACTTTGATCCCTCAAGCTGAGCCGCGGCCTGAGTCGGGCCGAAAATAGCAAGACCGGCTTGCTGAAAACGATCTACAACACCCGCCACCAGCGGAGCCTCAGGGCCCACGACGGTCAAATCAACGGCTTCGGCCTGCGCCAGGTTCAGTAATCCCTCAATGTCATCCGCCGCAACCGGCACATTACGCAAACTGGATTCCCGAGCGCTACCTGCATTGCCCGGCGCCACCAACACGCCACTCACTTCAGGCGACTGCGCCAGTTTCCAAGCCAGTGCATGTTCACGACCACCACCGCCAATAACAAGAACTTTCATCCGCTCGGCACCCTTAACTGTCGAAGTAATATATCGCCGTATTATGTCAGAAAGCGCATCAAAAGTGGCCTGTCAGCACCCCACCTCAGCCGCCCTTATCAGCATCATCGTCCTTGGAAGTAGCCCCCCCTCCCATCTTGCCGAGATTTTGCTTCCAAAAACGCATGTTTTCTTCTGCCATCTCACGCATCAGCTCCATAGGCGTATGGCGCATGGCCTGATGCCACTGGTCCTGCACCCGCTTTTGCTGCTCCATCATCAACTTGGTGCCCTGCTCAAGATAACGTGCCAGCGGTAGCGGTTTAGCCATGTCATACACACGAATAAACTGCGCCAACAGATCATTGGAGAATACCTCGGCATCGCCACCGATCTGCTCTTGTTCAATAATAATCGTCAGCAGGATGGTGCGTGTCAGATCCTCTCCCGACTTGGCATCTTCTACCCGAAACGCAACATCCTCCAGCACAAGCTCGCGCAAATCCTCAAGGGTTACATAGCGACTCTGTTCGGTATCATAGAGGCGGCGGTTGGCATATTTGCGAATCACTCGCACTGTGCTGCTCCTTTGTTGTCATTCATTGCGATGGGCGAAACCCCACATTGTGCGACTATTGTGCATCGCATCACCCACCATGCAAAACATAGCGGCCAAGCCAGAATCCATGAACCTGATCCTGCTGTCACCTGATGATGTTGAAAACACCACCCTCGCCCGTGTTCGCTGCCCACGGCGACTAACACACCTACGTAACATTCATCGCGCCTGTCAGGGCGACGAATTCACGTTAGGCATCGAAAACGGCCTACTCGGCAAAGGTAAATTACTTACCCTCAACACCCAAGAAGCCGTGTTTGATATCAGCCAGCTCAATCAATCGCCACCACCAGCGCTACCCGTGCACTTGGTGTTGGCTCTGCCGCGCCCTCGCATGCTTGCGCGCAGCCTTGAGCACATTACCGCTCTTGGCGTAAAACAGCTGACTCTGCTACACACTCGGCGGGTCGAAAAGAGCTACTGGCAGTCGCCCGAGCTAAACGAAGATAAAATCCGTCAACATCTTGAACTGGGGCTCGAGCAAGCTCGCGACACTCGGCTTCCCGAGGTGACGCTGGCGCGCGGCTTTCGGCCTTTTATCGAAGACCACCTGAGCACGCTGCTGCAAGGACGACGCGGCTTACTGGCTCATCCGGGCATGCCGGAGGCTTGCCCTCGTGGCATCGAAACACCGTCGTTACTACTGATTGGCCCCGAAGGTGGGTTTATTGACTGGGAGGTCCAGCAGCTGCTGGCTGCCGGCTGCCAGGGCATCCATTTAGGCCCGCGCATTCTTCGCGTAGAAACGGCAGTAACAGCACTGCTGGCCCGGCTGTTTTAAGCGCTCTCATCGTCAGCCTTGTCTTCGGCATCAACATCATCGTCAGCTTTGTCTTCGGCGCTAACGTCATCGTCAGCTTTGTCTTGGGCACTGACGTCATCTTCAGCACCCTCTTCTTCTGCCACATGGGCCATCAGCGGCGAGTCTTCGTCGCAGCTGGCCTCTGTCAGAAACGTTTCGTTTACACTCAGCAGCCCTAGATGACCAATAGTGCGCCGACCCAGCAACATGGGATAATGCATCTCTTCGCGATCACGCAGGCTAAACTGCTCTTCATAACGCGTATCCCCCACGCACACTTCCAACAGCACCACAGGACGTTCGTCACGACCACCTGCACCACGTACCGTTAAGTCGCGATACAGTGGACGCTCAAGGTTAACTGACAGCGTCTCATCACTATCTTCGTCGTCAAGCCTGAGGCGAAAGCGCACCCACTCTTGATCATCTTTTTCAAACAGCTTGATATCCCTGGCATCTAATGACGAGGTCAAGGCGCCACTATCAAGCTTCGCCTTGACCTCAACTCCCCAGGGCTCAACTGTCACTTTCTCAACCCAGCCAACGACGTTATCCGATGTCTCGGCCAATACCGCACCAGAGCCAGATAAAAGTCCGAGCCCAAGTGTGAGCAAAGCGGCTGACAGGTGAGGACGTATTCCCTTGGGCATGACATTTCGCTCCAGTACTAATCAGATGAGGGTACGGTTTACGGGTTATTGAAGTCGCTGCAGCAGGTCAAGTGTGGCGAATCCATCTGGCACCAACCCTTGTTCACGCTGAAACTCCCTGAGACCGCGACTGGTATTAGGGCCAAAAATACCGTCAGGAGTTCCCACATCGAAGCCCCGCGCCTGCAAATAATGCTGCATTTGCTTGACCTGATCTCGGCTCAACGCCTTTAGTTCGCGCGGCCACTCACCGCGAATACCATCACGCCCAGCAATGCGGTCACTCAGCACCGCCACCGCTAAAGCGTAGCTAGTGGCATTGTTGTAACGCAAAATAACGCGAAAGTTCTGCCCTACCAGAAACGCTGGGCCTCGCGCACCGGCAGGCGCAATCACTGCCGTTTCTTGCAGGTTAGGCAAAGGACTGCCGTCGCGGGCAGTCACACCCAGCTGTGCCCAGCTCTGGCTTGAGCGGCGCTGCGATGCATCAGCCAGGCTGTAATCAAAGCCTTGGGGGAGTATCACTTCAACCCCCCAGGGCTCATCACTACGCCAGCCTGCTTCAGCCAAATAGTTGGCCGTTGACGCCAACACATCAGGAATGCTGTTCCAGATATCACGTCGCCCATCACCGTCGCCGTCTTTGGCATAGGCCAGAAAGCTTGAAGGTATGAACTGGGTATGACCCATAGCACCCGCCCAAGATCCTTTCATCTCTTCAGGCGCAATATCACCCGCCTGAATAATACGCAGCGCACCCAGCAGCTCAGTCGAGGCAAACTCTTGGCGACGCCCATCATGGGCGAGGGTCGCTAGCGATTCCAGCGTAGAAAAATCACCCAGGTAGCCGCCATAACTGCTTTCAATACCCCAAATGCTAACCATTACTTCAGGTGGCACACCATATTGCGCTGAAGCACGGTTTGCCGCGTCACGATGTGTTGCCAGCTTGTCGCGCCCGTTGCTCACTCGCGAGGCAGACACCGCGCTATCCAAGTAATCCCATATCTGACGTGAAAACTCAGGCTGTTTACGGTCAAGCTCAACGACTTGTGGGCGATAACGTACGCCATCCAGCGTTCTTGCCAATGTTGCTTCACTGATTCCTTCAGCCGCAGCATAGCGACGGAATTCAGCCAACCAGTCATCAAAACCAGCAGCACCGGGAGCGGCACGATGAGGCGCTGCTACCGTTTTTTTGGACGTTGCGCCTTGGCCTGAGGCAACAAGGTCAGCGCTCGCACGGGGCTCAGCAGAGTCAGCAGCCACTGCCTGAGAAACTGGAGCTGCTACACTTTGGCAACCTGCCAGAGCAGCACATAACACAGCAAGAGAAATACATCGGGGCATCATGAAAAAGCGTTCCTTGCAGAATTTGACATTCAGATGATCCCTTACAATGGCCCGATGAGCCAGCCCTAGACGCAAGCTGACACACTTTTATCAGCCAGCCGCTCCAAAAACCGGCTCACACTACCAACCTCTGAGTCGCTGTCACTTGTCTCGCGGCACCCGACCCATCAAATAAAACTCAGGATTGGGCGGCGTTCCCGTCAAACTTACCAATCGGTTCGACAAGCCAAAAAAAGCGACAATGGCACCAATGTCCCAAATATCTTCCTGGGTAAAGCCAGCCTCAGTCAAACGAACGATCCAGCTATCCGTTAGCTCCCCTACCTCAGTACTGCAATACAAAGCAAAGTCGAGCATTACACGATGACGCTCACTGATCGGCGCAGTGCGATGATTAACAGCCACCTGATCCGCCAGCAGCGGGTCTTTGCTATAAATGCGCACCAAAGCACCATGTGCCACTACGCAATAAAGGCAGCGGTTACGTGCACTGGTCGCCACAACAATCATCTCTTTTTCAGCTTGGCTGAGCGTATCTGACTCACGCTCCATCAATGCATCGTGATAAGAAAAAAAAGCGCGAAACTCGGCAGGGCGGTGCGCTAGCATCAAAAATACGTTGGGAACAAACCCTGCTTTCTCCTGAACCGCGAGAATCGCCTCACGAATATCCTGCGGCAGCGCTTCTAACGTGTCGGGTACAGAAAAGTGGCTAATAGAGGCTGACATAATGGTTCCTGTTATTGTGATTAACCATGTGACTATAGCGTGGCTGCAGCCACCATATGACAGTTAACGTTAACGTTAATGCCGTGTCTACACGTCTGTAACTAAAAACCCCGCCTCGCATAGCGTGCGGGCGGGGTGATTAGCTAAAACGTAATATCAGCCTAGAACGTCGTCTCAGCTCAGTGAAATGGTGCTATTGATACCGCTGGAAACATTTTCAGGCTCGAACCAACGCGCCGTCACTGTTTTCGTCTGCGTCCAGAAGCTGATCGCTTGCTTGCCATTGGGACCAAGGTCTCCCAGTTTAGACGCTCGTGATCCGGTAAAGCTGAAGTAGGCCACGGGCACCGGAATGGGCACGTTGATACCCACCTGCCCTACATCAATATCAGTCTCGAAACGCCGTGCCACCCAGCCAGAGTTGGTAAATATTGAGGTGCCGTTACCATTAGGATTGGCATTAATAAAGTCAATGGCGTCGTCTAGCGTCTCGACATTGACCACACACAGCACCGGACCAAAGATCTCTTCTTGGTAGATCGTCATATCAGCAGTCACATTGCTGAATAGTGTCGGGCCAACAAAGTTTCCATCAGCATAACCTTCAACTTGGCAACCACGGCCATCCACTTCCAAAGTGGCACCTTCCTGCTCACCCGTTGCAATCAAGCGCTCAACACGCTCTTTAGCCTGAGGAGACACCAGGGGTCCGAGATCGGCGTCTTTCTGAGTGCCTGGGCCAACTTTCATACTACGTGTGCCCTTCACAATATCGTCAAGCCATTCACGCGCCTCGCCAACCAACACGACTACTGAGTTGGCCATGCAACGCTGACCAGCAGCGCCATATGCCGAGCCCATCAAGTTATCAATCGCCTGGCTGCGGTTAGCATCAGGCATAATCACACAATGATTTTTGGCTCCCATCATCGCCTGCATGCGTTTGCCCGCAGCAGCGGCACGGTCATAAAGCAGTGAACCAACATGGGTAGACCCGATGAAAGACAACGCGTTGATATCCGTATGGTCAGCAATCTGGTTAGCCACTTCTGGCCCACCATGTACCACGTTAAGCACACCGGGCGGCACACCCGCTTCATGGGCAAGCTCAACCAGACGCATGGACGAACTAGGGTCCTGTTCAGAGGGCTTGTAGACAAAGGTATTTCCCGTTGCGATAGCCAGCGGGAACATAAAACACGGCAGCATGATCGGAAAGTTGAATGCGGTGATACCCGCTCCCACGCCCAGCGGCTGATTCAGGGTATAAACATCCACCTCATTAGCGGCGTTTTCTGCTCGCTCCCCCAGCTGCAGTGAAGTAATCGAGCAAGCATGCTCAACGACCTCTAGGCCACGCCCAACCTCCCCCGCCGCGTCAGGTAACGTTTTTCCGTGCTCTTCGCTGATCAACGCAGCCAGTTCATCAGTATGCTCACGAATCAACGCTTGAAACTTGAGCATGATACGCATGCGCTTACCCAGCGGGACTTTACGCCAAGTTTTAAATGCCTGTTTGGCATTCGCAATAGCTAACTCAACCTCCTCAGTGGTACAGAACGGCACTCTGGCGACAACTTCCTGCGTCGCTGGGTTCACGACATCACGCCAATCCTGGCTCTGAGACGTTACCGCCTTGCCGTCGATATACATGGGAATTTCACGAATAGTCATGAAAAAACTCCTTAACCAATGAGGTGAGAGATAACGAAACTGACTACGACTTTATGTGCACAATGGCACGAAACTGTCATATTCTGAGTCTATCTACAGGGCGGATGGTCAGACAACGGGTAGTCTGGCACATTGTTTGTGCAAAAATGCACAAAGCAGCGATTATCCGCCACGCCAAAGAGGGGCCATCATGCTCGACTGGCAAGACATACAAATATTTCTCGAAGTGGCACGCAGCGAGCGCCTGACGGATGCCGCCCGACGCCTAGGACTCGACCACTCCACCCTCTCGCGACGCACCCGCCGCTTCGAACACAAGCTTAATACCCAGCTATTTGAACGCAGTACCCACGGCTACCATCTGACCACAGCAGGCCAACAGCTGCTGGCCCACGCCGAAGAAATGGCGCGCCACGCTTTTGACGCTGGCGAAAGCTTGAGCGACAAGAACCACCAGATCAACGGACAAATCCGCTTGGGCGTTACCGAAGGCTTTGGCACTTGGGTAATTGCTCCACTACTCGCCGTTTTCTGCGAGCGACATCCAGGCGTCACCCTAGAGCTACTGACCTTGCCGCGCGTTATCAACTTGAGCCGCCATGAAGCAGACTTAGCCATTACCATTGAGCGCCCCACTAGCCCTGGCGTGGTTACCACACGGCTATGTGATTATCGCCTGCGGCTGTACGCCAGCCAGCACTACCTAAAACATCACGGCACGCCCAGTACGCGATATGAGCTAAGTTCTCACCGTTTAATTGGCTACGTCGATGATTTGATCTTCAGCCAGCAGCTGAGCTATCTAGACCCGTTGCTAGAGCCCGCTTTCAACGGTAACCATGGCCCCCATTTCGCCATGCGTAGTACTAGCGTCACCACCCAGCATGCCGCCGCGCTAAGCAACGCGGGCCTAGCGGTACTACCGTGCTTCATGGCAGAAGCCAGCGACACACTGAGCAGCATACTCAGGGAGGAAGTCGATGTGGTGCGCCAATTCTGGATCACCGCACGCCAGGAACAGCGCCGCTTAGCACGTGTCAGACTGCTGTGGGACTTCCTGCGTGAAGCGCTGGAAGCCAATCGGGATTTTCTGATGGGTAGAACCAGGCAGCTGACGATACCATCACCCACGCCAGATGCCTGAGACTTTTACAGCAGAGCCAATGTCAGCCAAGGCTGCCAAGCCAGCAGCACGAGGGCTAATAAGCTCATGATCAGGAAAGGTATTAATGCGCGAAAAATCTTCATTGGTGGCACCCCGGTCATGGACGAGCTGATAAACAGCCCTGCTCCTACCGGCGGGGTCAACAGGCCCAACACCAACGTCAAACACACCACGACACCAAACTGGAAAGGACTGATGCCAAACTGGTCTTGAGCAATCGGCAGCAGGATCGGCACCACCAAAATAAGCGCAGCAATACCATCAACGACCATACCCACAACAAGCAGCACTCCAATGACTAGCAGCAGAAAAACAAAGGGGCTTTCAGTCATCGACGCAATCCAGATAGCCGCCATTTGGGGCAACTGCTCGTAGATAATAACCCAGCCGAAAACACCCGCAGCAGCGATCAGCATGATCACCAGGCTCGAGTTAATGGCCGTTCTCTCAAGCAGCTTGGGCAAACCACTGAAACTCAGGTCACGGTATACATAGCGGCCTATCAGCAGCGCAGCCAGCGATGCAAGCGCAGCGGATTCCGTCGGCGTCGCCACACCTGTGAGAATGCCGCCAATAATAATCAACGGGATTGCCATGGCTGGCAGCCCCATCAACAGATATCCACGTGCTTGAACACGCGTTGGCCACTCGCCTTTGGGATACTGCTGAACCAAACCCACCAACGTAATGGCAACAAAAAACAACAACCCCATCAACAGTCCCGGCAGAATGCCCGAAATAAACATATCGGCGATTGGCACCTGCGCGATAACGCCAAATAGCACAAATAACATGGAGGGAGGAATAATCGGCGACATCAGCCCGCCAGCGGCAGTGACTGCGGCAGCATAGGGCCGATCGTACCCTTCATCTTCCATCGCAGGCACCATAGCCCGAGACATAATCGCTATTTGTGAAGCTGCCGAGCCAACAATAGCCGCCATCATCATATTGGCGACTAGGTTGATGTACACAAGACCGCCGCGGAACCCACCTACTAGCAAACGCGCCAAATCAATTAGCCTGCGCGTCAGGCCACCTTCATTCATCAACTCACCGGTTAACATGAATAGCGGTATAGCCAGCAAACCATAGTTTTCAATAGCCCCAAACAACTGCTGCGGATAAGACGCAAACAGTAGAAGGTTCCCTGAATCGTAGATATACCAAACCGCTGAAAGCGCTAAGACCAGAGCAATAGGGACCGCAATCATCAGCAGAAATACAAACACGATAAGCGTCATATTGACTCCCTTGCGACGGCTCTGACGTCAGCCATGCTGTCAGTGATATTGACCAAACCATGCAACAGCAGAGACAACGAAAACACAGGCAAACACAGCCACGACCAAAACTTGGGTAAACCCAAGGTGCTTGTGCGCTCCGAGTAAATAAAGTTAAAGGTATCCATCTGGAAAGCACTAATATCAAAACCCGAAACAAATAACGCCACAGGGTCATACCAGCGCCAACACAACCACAATAGAAAGCCCCCGAAAAACAGCACGATGGCATCAACCACGAACTTAGCGATAGCGTGAAAGCGCGGAGAAAATAAATCCACCAAGAGCGTCACTGCAATACCCTCACGACGCTTGAGCACTACGGATGTGGCAAGAAAAGTCATCCAGACCATCGAGTGAATCGCCAGTTCATCCGTCCAATACAACGCATAACCCAGCGAACGAGTCGTAATGTTAAGCAGGATCAGCAGCGTGACCAGCCCTGCCAAACCTGCCGCAATAATCACCTCACACCTAGCGACACCAGACGAAAGTTGTTTGAGCATGGCGTTCTCCAAACGCCCCGACACTAGGCCGGGGCAATATTGCGTTGCAGCAAGAATTACTCAGCCAGCTGAGCCGCTGTCTCGCGCAGGGCTGATAATGATGGCGCTTTAGGCGCCCAGATTTCTTCCCACTCTTCGATGGCTTGTGCAAAGAAGTCAGGGCCAACTTCTGTAACCGTTATATCTTGCTGACGCAGCTCCTCTCCCCAGGCATCATGATTTTCCTGAAAGTGAGTCAAAATATTGTTCGCGTGCTCAGCCATACTGCTGCGGATCATGTCACGATCCTCATCATCCAGCTGAGCCCAGACACGGCCGGAAACAACCGCGACCATCGGAAACATCATATGGTTAGAAACCACCAAGTGGTCCGCTTTCTCATAGAATTTGAGTAGCCGAATGGAGTCATAGTCCATGTCAATGGCGTCAACTTGGCCATTAGCCAGCGCATCATAAACAGCCGGTAGCGGTAATGGGGTAGGCGCTGTTCCAGCTGCAATAAAGAAGTCACGCAGAGGGTCGAAGGGTGTAATTCTCACCTTAAGGCCACTCAGGTCTTCAGCGCTTTCTATCGGCTCACGACTGAGAATCTGGCGTAGACCGGCCATGCCATATCCCATACCGACGAGACCAGCTTGCTCCGGCATCAGATCAAGCATATCCGTTGCCGTATCAGAACGTAGAAGCGCAGCCGCCTGATCAATATTCTCTACCAAAAAGGGCGCGTACAGGGCACCAAAGTCAGGAATGCGGTTGGAGACTTCCGCAAGGGTAAGGAATGCCATATCCAGCGACCCTGCCTGGAGCTGCTGTACCATCTGCGCCTCACTTCCTAGCTGCTGAGCGGGGAAGATGCTAACACTGTGCTCGCCCCCCGAGCGCTCAGCTAGGTCGTTGGCAAAGCCTTCCGCTTCCTGCGACCAAATGTGCGATTGAGGAGTCACCAGCCCGAGCCGAAAGTCTCTGGCCTCTGCCGTGGAGATAGCCAGAGAAAGCATTGCCACTGCACCCGTGGCCACCAAGGTATTTATTCGCGTCATGGGAAAAATCTCTTGTTGTTATGTAGAGCCCTTCAAAGAGCTCTCTCCAGTTACCAAATATTCAACCACTGTGGTTAAACCTTAGCGGTACCCGCCAGTTGACTTTCCTGGGTCGCATTTTCCTTGGCACGAGGGCGCTTATGTCGTGCCTGAAGCTCAACGTCCT
>NZ_AUDZ01000015.1 GCF_000425725.1 Halomonas halocynthiae DSM 14573 | reverse complement strand
GGAAGGCGTATTCTACGCATCCGGTGGAGATTGTCAACCCTCGATGTAAACTTTCTTCATCTCGGTAACGCCTCCTGCACGCTTCTCTTTACCGCCACCAGCTGAGTGTAACCTGCTGATTGATAAAGCGTACTTCCTTCTGCTGCTGCGAGAAAACCAGCCTAACTTTCGGCTCGTTGCCTGCAGCGGATGCGTACTTTACGACCTTGCTTGGCACAGTGCAAGCACTTTGTGAAAAATCGTTATCAAACCACTGGGAAGGGCCGTTCCATAGAAACGCAAACGCCCGCATATCGCGGGCGTTGGGTCGGTTTACTAAAAATCACCGTTACGACTTTTCCTCAGCGTGTCGCGCTGGCTTACGCACTTTCCTCATGATCGCCATAACTGGACCAGATGCAACATAGGCCCCGAAGAGCAGCAACAGCATGACAGAGGGCTCTATCGAAATGACCACAAAACCCAGAACAATAGCCAGCAACACGGTAAAAGGTACTGGCCCCTTAAGGTCCAGTTCTTTAAAACTGTAGTAGCGTATATTACTGACCATTAACAAACCTGCCGCCCCGACGACAAACAGCATCATTAGCTTGAAGCCAAACGCAGTGGCATCAAGGTTATGAAAAGTCCACACACAAGCGGCAACCACCGCAGCAGCGGACGGGCTCGGCAAACCAATGAACCACTTTTTGTCTACGCTGCCGATCTGCACGTTAAAACGCGCCAAACGAAGCGCTCCGCATGCAACATACATAAAAGCAACAACCCAGCCGATTTTGCCGACGTCCTGCAGTATCCAGGTAAACGCAACAATGCCGGGCGCCACCCCAAATGACAACATGTCTGACAAGCTGTCATATTCCGCCCCGAAAGCACTCTGTGTATTGGTCATTCTGGCTACGCGACCATCGAGACCATCCAATACCATAGCAACGAAAATTGCTATAGAAGCACTGGCGTAATCTCCATTGATGGCAGCAACAACGGCAAAGAAGCCCGAAAAAAGCGCCGAAGTAGTAAACAGGTTAGGCAGCAGATAAATGCCTCTGCGTCGCACTGGCTTACCATCCTCTATGGCATCCTCTACCACTTCGGACTCACGCAGAAAAGTGCTGGCGATATCTTCACCTTGCGGTTCGTCGCGCGTATCGCGACCACCCGGAGGCGCTTGATTCATATCTTGTGTCATCATTTAGATCCACATCTGTATTAACATAGCCCCATTCTACACACCTGCACAAAAATCATTCAGCACTCACCATCGTTGACGCCAAGTAAAAACCAAAAAAGGGCACGGTCAGACCGTGCCCTTTTTAACTCTGTGGTCAGCCTGGCCCTGTGTCACCAAGGCAGGCTCACTGCATCAGTTCTTAGTTTTATCAACCAGCTGATTCGCTGTAATCCACGGCATCATTCCGCGCAGCTGAGCACCAACCTGCTCAACTTGGTGTTCAGCATTCAGACGGCGGCGCGCAGTCATTGAGGGGTAGTTGGTATTGCCCTCGTTGATAAACATCTTGGCGTATTCACCTGTCTGGATACGCTTAAGCGCATTGCGCATGGCCTCACGAGACTGCTCATTGATGACTTCAGTACCCGTCACGTACTCGCCATACTCCGCGTTATTGGAGATAGAGTAATTCATGTTGGCAATGCCGCCTTCATACATCAGGTCGACGATTAGCTTAAGCTCGTGCAAGCACTCGAAATACGCCATTTCTGGCGCATAGCCTGCTTCCGTCAGCGTTTCAAAGCCCATTTTGACCAACTCAACCGCACCGCCACACAACACCGCCTGCTCACCGAACAGGTCCGTTTCGGTTTCGTCTTTGAACGTTGTTTCAATAATGCCGCTGCGACCGCCACCAATAGCTGCGGCATAGGACAGCGCCAGTTCTTTAGCTTTACCAGAAGCATCCTGATGAATAGCGATCAAGTCAGGAATACCACCGCCCTTGACGAATTCTGAGCGAACCGTATGGCCTGGTGCTTTAGGGGCAACCATGATCACGTCAAGATCAGCACGCGGTTCGACCTGGTTATAGTGAATATTGAAACCATGCGCGAAAGCCAGCGTTGCACCCTGAGCAAGGTTCGGCTCAACCTGCTGCTCATAAATCACTTTCTGGTTTTCGTCCGGCGCCAGAATCATTACCACGTCAGCGTTTTTGCATGCGTCTTCGACACTGGCAACCTTCAGGCCAGCAGCTTCAGCCTTAGCAGCAGAAGAAGAACCGTTACGCAAAGCAACCGTTACGTCGACACCAGACTCTTTAAGGTTGTTAGCGTGAGCATGGCCCTGAGAGCCATAGCCAACGATCGCCACTTTTTTACCTTGGATAAGTGCGAGGTCACAGTCTTTGTCGTAATAAACGTGCATCTGAAAACTCCTGAGCGATAAAGTAAAAGTTAAACGTAGCCATGGCTAGGAGCCTTGAGCTATTCCATGACTCTACGCTACCCACCGTGTTGCGTAAAACGCTATATTTGCAATATCAGATTTCAAATAACGGGATGATGCTACGTGGACTTCAGACCTCTCAAATATTTTTTGGTACTGGCCGACACGCTACATTTTGGCCGCGCCAGCGAAGCTTGTCATACCAGCCCTTCAACGTTGTCGCGGGTGATTCAACAATTGGAGGAAAGTGTCGGCATACCGCTATTTGAACGCGACAACCGCCAAGTGCTGCTGACTCGCCAAGGTCATGAGTTCCAGCGCTGGGCTCGCGATACACTGGAGCAGTGGGAACAGCTACGCCAGTCAATGATGAACGACGCCTGCACTCTGACCGGCGAAATCAGCATCTATTGCTCTGTCACTGCCAGCTACAGCTTTTTGTATGACCTGCTCAGCAGCTTCCGCCAGCATTATCCTGGCATTGAGCTGAAGCTGCATACCGGCGACCCCGCCCGCTCTGTAGCTCGCGTACTGGCCGGCAATGAAGACATGGCGATAACCTCGCGCCCTCGCCAGCTTCCTGACGGCCTAGCGTTTAAGTCACTAACCCGATCACCACTGGTATTTATTGCGCCTCATCAGCCTCACGCATGGATTCCTAGCGATCCCAGCACGCCACATGCTGACCAGTGGCGCAACGTGCCTATGGTGCTGTCAGAGTCAGGGCTGTCGCGCCAAGTCAGCGACACTTGGTTTCGCGCACTGGGCATCACGCCGCATATCTATGCTCAGGTTGCAGGCCATGAGGCCATTGTCAGCATGGTAGGCCTCGGCTTTGGCATAGGCGTAGTGCCACGCATTGTACTGGAAGCCAGCCCTCTCTCAGAGCGTGTACGCACTCTGCCGGTAAAACCCGAACTACCTCATTACGATGTTGGCCTAGCTGTACTCAAACGCCGCTTAAAAAGCCCCTTGATAGGCGCACTATGGGCAGAGGTTGAGGAGCGTAGCGGCTAAGCCACCACAGCCCGGCAACAAAAAGGCCGCCCCAAAGGACGGCCTTGATTTGCGACCAACAACACACATTGGCTAAAAACACTAGCTCAGAGAGATAAGATCTTGTCGCTGCGCGCAATGCCCGAAACACCGGTTCGCGCCACTTCAAGAATGCCCACTGGCCCAATCGCCTGCAAGAAAGCATCCAGCTTGGCAGCGTCTCCGGTGATCTGCACTGTATAGATGCTTGGCGTGATATCCACGATCTGTGCGCGGAAAATATCCGCAGTGCGCTTGATCTCATCACGCGCCGCACCCAGCGCCTTGACCTTAACCAGCATCAACTCACGCTCAATGTGGTCGCCCTCAGTGAGGTCCACCAGCTTAACCACATCAATCAGTTTGTTGAGCTGTTTGGTAATCTGCTCAATGACTCGATCATCACCAACAGTAGTCACCGTCAACCGCGAGAGTGACTCATCTTCCGTTGGCGCCACATTCAGCGATTCAATATTAAAGTTACGCTGCGAAAACAGCCCCACCACGCGAGACAGAGCGCCCGGTTCGTTTTCCATAAGAATAGAAATGATATGGCGCATCAGGTTCTCTCCGTCTTGGAAAGCAGCATGTCACGCATGGAGCCCAGTGGCACCTGCATCGGATAGACGTGCTCGTGCGGATCAACCGCGACATCGAGAAAGACCATCTCATGCTTGTCAGCAAACGTACGCTGCATCGCTTCTTCGAGCTCTTCCCGAGTAGTGACCCGAATAGACGTGAAGCCATAGGCCCCAATCAGCATGTTAAAGTCCGGCAACGACTCCATGTAGGAGTGCGCATGACGCGACTTGTAATTGAGGTCTTGCCACTGGCGCACCATACCCAGAGAGCCGTTGTTGAGGTTGATGATCTTGACGCCAATCCCATACTGTTTGCAGGTCGATAGCTCCTGCATCATCATCTGGAAGCTACCTTCGCCGGTGAAGCACACCACGTTATCGTCTGGGAAGCTTTTCTTGATGCCCATCGCCGCAGGAAAACCAAACCCCATAGTGCCCAGCCCACCAGATGTGATGAAACGGTTAGGCTTGTCAAACTTGTAGTACTGAGCAGCAAACATCTGGTGCTGGCCAACGTCAGTAGTGACAAATGCCTCGCCATTGGTAGCGCGACACACTGCCTCAACCACTTCCTGAGGCTTGAGTGCCTCACCCGGTGCTGAGGGCTCATACAACTTACCCTCACGCTCATGGCGCCAGCCATCAATGGTTTTCCACCACTCAACCAACTCGTTCGGGTTGGCAATTTCCTTCCCTTGCAGCAGGCTGATCATCTCATTGATAACACTTTTTGCTGGGCCAACAATGGGCACATCGGGCCGCACCGTTTTAGCCACCGAGCTTGGGTCGATATCAACGTGAA
Source organism: Halomonas halocynthiae DSM 14573 (assembly GCF_000425725.1). Taxonomy (GTDB): domain Bacteria; phylum Pseudomonadota; class Gammaproteobacteria; order Pseudomonadales; family Halomonadaceae; genus Halomonas; species Halomonas halocynthiae. The sequence continues at coordinate 182,440 of NZ_AUDZ01000015.1, read as the reverse complement.
CGATTTTAGCGGTAGGACAGAACTTCGAGGTGTTATTCGTGACCCGGTCATCAAAGCGAGCTCCGATAGCAATCACCAGATCCGCATGGTGCATGGCCATGTTTGACTCATAGGAGCCATGCATACCAAGCCACCCCAAGCACTGTTTGTCGCTCTGAGGATAGGCACCAATACCCATCAGGGTAGTGGTAATCGGAAAGCCAAGGCGCTGAACCAAGTCGGTCAACCCTTCACTGGCTCCACCCAGTATAACGCCACCGCCCGTATAGAAAACCGGACGACGCGCTTTCAGCATCAACTCAACGGCTTTCTTGATCTGTCCGGTGTGGCCACGACTAACCGGACTATAAGAGCGCATTTTCACTTTAGTCGGATAGACGTACTCGTAACGCTCGGTTGGCGTAGTCATATCCTTAGGAATATCAACCACGACAGGCCCAGGCCTTCCGCTTGAAGCGAGATAGAAGGCTTTTTTAAGCACCTCAGGTATTTCGCTAGGATGTCGCACTGAAAAGCTGTGCTTCACGATCGGGCGAGTCACGCCAATAATGTCAGTTTCCTGAAAGGCATCATCACCAATCAGGTGGCTCATTACCTGGCCGCACAGTACCACCATAGGAACAGAGTCCATGTAGGCAGTAGCGATACCGGTGACCGCGTTGGTTGCACCGGGGCCAGAAGTGACCATCACCACGCCGGGCTTGCCGGCGGCGCGTGCATAACCATCAGCCGCATGCGTCGCCGCTTGCTCGTGACGAACCAAGATATGTTTAACATCCTCTTGGCGAAACAGGGCGTCGTAAATATGCAACGCCGCGCCGCCGGGATACCCATAAATATATTCAATACCCTCATCCTTAAGGAATCGGGCAATCATGTCTGCGCCGGAAAGCAGTTCCACTGGTGTTTCTCCCCCCTGGAGGTCTCGAGTGCGATCCGTATTCCCGGTTGGAATACGAAGTCGAGTGCGGCAACATGCCGCTGCCGGTTACACCGGCACCTGATGCCAAACCCTGGCGTTGATAGACCCTGATAGGGCCTGCACTCTCATCACGGCAGATTACCGCGTCGGGGCGTTGGCCAGACTGGGCTGTTGGCCCACATCTGGAGTCCTACGGCAGGTAAAGGTAAGCCGCCTACCTATCGCGCAACATTAAGGGGGTCGCCCTCTCGCGTTGCACCCGTTAATCAGGATATGCATAGATTCCAATAGTGGCCGATAAGTGTCAACCATCAGCCTGCCCGCGAGGGTAACTGCAAAACAGCAACACCTCGCCTGACAGTGCTTTTAGCATCTCAGACGAGGTGTTGCTTAACGACCTACAACCGTTTTTTCAGGCGCTTACCACATCAGTGGTGAAAGACCAGCTTGTTGTCTTGAACATCAACGTGAATCACATCACCTGGGCTGAAGTGCCCTGCCAGAAGATCCTGGGCCAACGGGTTTTCAATGCTGTTCTGAATCGCCCGTTTGAGCGGCCTAGCACCATACACCGGATCAAATCCAGCCTCCGCCAACAGCGCCATAGCAGCTTGAGAAACATTAAGCTCCAGGTCGTGCTCGGCTAAACGCACCCTCAAGCGATCAAGCTGAATGCTGGCAATCGACTGTATTTGCTGCTGATCAAGTGCATGGAACACCACCACTTCATCGATACGGTTAATCAGTTCGGGCCGGAAGTGGCTACCCACAACCTCCATTACCATGGACTTCATCTGAGCGTAGTTCTCTTCATCACCCCCCATACTCTGAATGACATCAGAGCCCAGGTTAGAGGTCATGACGATGACTGTGTTACGGAAGTCCACCGTACGGCCCTGCCCATCGGTTAGTCGCCCATCCTCCAGCACCTGCAACAGAATATTGAACACGTCAGGGTGAGCTTTTTCCACCTCATCGAGCAGCAGTACAGAATACGGCTTACGACGCACGGCCTCTGTCAGATAGCCACCCTCTTCATAACCGACATAACCAGGAGGTGCGCCAATCAAACGCGCCACGGAGTGTTTCTCCATGAACTCAGACATATCAATGCGCACCATGGCTTCTTCGGTATCAAACAAGAAGCTAGCTAACGCCTTACACAGTTCGGTCTTACCGACCCCCGTCGGACCAAGGAACAGGAAGGAACCGTTAGGTCGATTAGGATCAGCCAAGCCAGCCCGTGAGCGCCGCACAGCGTTAGACACTGCACTAACTGCCTCTGTCTGACCAATAACCTGCTGATGCAGCGCGTCTTCCATGCGTAACAGCTTATCGCGCTCGCCCTCGAGCATCTTGGCGACGGGAATACCCGTCCAGCGCGACACCACTTCCGCGATTTCTTCCTCGGTCACATTAGAGCGCAGCAGCTGATGCGCAGACGTATCCGTTTCGTTTTCACTCGCCTCGGCAATATTGCGCTCAAGCTCAGGAATGACGCCATACTGCAACTCTGACATCCGCCCCAAGTCGCCCTGACGACGCGCCTGCTCAAGATCGATACGCGCCTTGTCAAGCTCATCTTTGAACTGAGCGGCCCCTTGAATACTGGCTTTTTCGGCTTTCCATATTTCTTCCAAATCAGCGTACTCACGCTCCAGCTCGCCAATTTGCTCTTCCAGCTGCTCCAAACGCTTTTTGGAGGCGTCATCGGTCTCTTTCTTTAGGTGCTCGCGTTCCATTTTAAGCTGGATCAGCCGACGATCAAGACGGTCCATCTCTTCAGGTTTAGAGTCCAGCTCCATGCGAATACGTGACGACGCCTCATCGATCAGGTCGATAGCCTTGTCAGGCAGCTGGCGGTCCGTAATATAGCGCGTCGACAGCTTGGCAGCAGCAATAATTGCACCATCGGTAATATCAACCCCATGGTGAACCTCGTAGCGCTCTTTAAGGCCGCGCAAAATCGCTACGGTATCTTCCTCAGATGGCTCGTCCACCAGCACGCGCTGGAAGCGACGCTCCAATGCCGCATCTTTCTCGATGTACTGGCGATATTCGTCCAGCGTGGTGGCGCCCACACAATGCAACTCACCGCGAGCCAACGCAGGCTTGAGCATGTTGCCTGCGTCCATAGCACCATCTGCCTTGCCCGCACCAACCATGGTATGCAGCTCATCAATAAACAGGATGACCCGCCCTTCTTCTTGAGCCAGCTCTTTTAGCACTGACTTAAGCCGCTCTTCAAACTCACCGCGGAATTTGGCACCTGCCAGCAGCGACCCCATATCCAACGACAAAACACGCTTGTTCTTGAGGCCTTCCGGCACTTCACCATCAACAATACGCTGCGCCAGCCCCTCGGCAATGGCCGTTTTTCCGACACCAGGCTCACCAATCAACACAGGGTTGTTCTTGGTACGACGCTGCAGCACCTGAATTGTGCGGCGAATTTCATCGTCACGGCCAATAACGGGGTCCAGCTTGCCTTCGGCTGCACGCTCCGTGAGGTCTAACGTGTATTTTTTCAGCGCTTCACGACTTTCTTCAGCATTAGGGTCATCAACCCGCTCACCACCACGCACACTATCAATAGCGGCTTCCAGCGACTTGCGCGACACGCCAGACTGCTCCAGCAATGTTGACACAGTACTACGCATTTCTAGCGCAGCCAGCAGCACCAACTCGCTAGCAATATATTGATCACCGCGCTTTTGAGCTTCGCGATCGGTAAGGTTAAACAGCTTGACCAGGTCGCGCGAAGGCTGCACTTCACCGTCGAATTGAGACACTCGGGGCAGCTCATCCACCTGCGCAGTAAGTCGCTCACTCAGGCGCGCAGCATCGCCACCGGCCCGCTGTATCAGCGCCTTGGCACCCGTATCATTGGCATTCAACAGCGCCAGCAACAAATGCACCGGCTCTAGCTGATTATGTCCCTGGCCCACAGCCAGTGATTGAGCATCGGCTAAGGCAGCCTGTAACTTGGCAGTAAACTTATCAAAACGCATAAACACATCCTCCATCGGGGTGACGGCGCATCCAGACACGCCGCTGGCCCTGTCATTATCTATTGACACAATGAATGGAGTCTGAAAGACATGTTTTCAAGGTGTGAAACAATGAAAACGACAAATCTTTCCGCCTAGCGCAACCAAATCATACTGGCCATGCGCCCAGTCGCCCCGCCATCGCGACGATAGGAATAGAATCGTGACTCGCTGGCGGTACAGAAATGTCCGCCGCTGATATGTGATACGCCCAGTCGCTCCAAGCGCACACGCGCCAACCGATAAAGATCCGCCATGTAATGCCCTAGCCGATAGGGGCTTGGGTCGAATGCCTCGGCTGCTTCTTGGTGAACCGTAACAAACGCCTGGTAAACCTCAGGCCCCACCTCAAACTGCGCTTTGGATATCGCCGGCCCCAACCACACGAGTAGCGACTCTGCTGGCACATTCATGGCCGCCACCGCCGCTTCCAGCACACCACCAGCTAAGCCTCGCCAGCCAGCGTGGGCAACGCCAACCCGCGTACCTTGCCGATCACAGAAAAATACCGGCAGACAATCGGCTGTCATCACGACACAGGCATAGCTGCCATCAGCAGCAACAGCAGCATCAGCCTCGGGCACACCGACCTGTACCTGCTGTTGCACCCGCGCACCATGCACTTGGTCAAGCCACAACAATGGCCGCTCGTCACCAATCTCTTTACTCAGCAAGCGCCGACACAGCGCGACATGATCGGCGTTGTCCCCCACATGCAGGGCAGAATTAAATGCCGCATAACCCTGCTGGCTTGGCCCTGTTTCTCGCGTTGTCACTAACGCCTGCACATTGGCAGGTGCCTGCCAGTCGGGACGAATTAGCGTAGGCCGGAGATCAGGCGTATCGCTCATCGCATTGTCTCCGCGTCATCACGCAAGAAGTCCAGCAGCATCAGCATTTCATCCGGCAACGGTGAGCGGACTTTAACGGCCTCACCACTAGCTGGGTGAGTAAATGCCAACTGACGTGCATGTAGCGCCTGGCGGGGAAACTCACGCAACACCTCTTTGAGCGGCTCCCCCGCCCCACGAGGCAACTTAGGACGCCCCCCGTAAGTCGCATCGCCAATTAATGGGTAATTCAAGTGCGACATATGCACACGAATCTGGTGGGTACGCCCAGTTTCCAAACGACAACGCACATGCGTATGTGCACGAAAACGCTCCACCACCCGATAATGCGTCACCGCCGACTTGCCGGACGCATTAACTGCCTGGCGCTTTCGGTCACGAGGGTGGCGGCCAATCGGCGCATCCACCGTGCCACCTGACGTCATCACACCAGCCACAACAGCGTCATAAATACGCGACACGCTATGTGCCTGAAGCTGCTCAACCAATGATGTCTGCGCAGTAAGCGTCTTGGCTACCACCATCAAGCCGCTGGTATCTTTATCAAGACGGTGCACGATACCGGCGCGCGGTACCATGGCCAGCGACGGGCAATAATGCAGCAAACCATTAAGCAGCGTGCCATCTGGATTTCCAGCGCCGGGATGTACCACCAATCCTGGCGGTTTATCGATGACCAACACGTCATCGTCCTCGTAGACGACCGATAGCGCGATGTCTTCCGGCTCAAAACGGGTGTCATCTGTCAGCGTAACGCTAAGCGCGAGTATTTCACCGCCATACACCTTATCTTTAGGCTTGGCAGCGCGGCCATCAAGAGTCAAGGCAGCGTCCTTGATCCAAGCCTTGAGACGTTCTCGGGAGTAATCGGTAAATAGCTCTGCAGCAGCCTGATCAAGGCGCCAGCCGGCCATGTGTTCGGGTATGCTTTGCTGAGCTTCAACGGTCTGGGTCATGGGGCGACAGGTCATCCGTCTGGAGAAATCTGGAGAGGAGGACAATCAACACAAAGCACCTTATGCCCGAAAAGGCATGACAGGATGACTGCGTTTTTCCTCGAGGTGTTTTATAGTGTGTGAGTTCTGGCCGATTCTATCACGGCCACCCAGGGTTGTTTGAAACGAGGATTATAATGCGCGTAAACACAACCGGAACACGTCTGGCCACCATGCTCATGGCAACAACCCTGCTGGCCGGCTGCTCCCTCCTGACAAGCTCAGATAAAGACGAAGAAAGTGCGCCAGATATTCAAGAGCAGCAGCTCTATGAACAGGGGCGTACCGCTTTGGAAGACGGCAGCTATATCACCGCGCTAAACCGCCTGGAAGCTATCGACACGCGCTTCCCATTTGGTGAAACGGCTCAGCAGGCACAGCTGGAGCTGATCTACGTCTATTTCAAAAACGGTGACTGGGAGGATGCGCGTGCCGCTGCTAGCCGCTTCATTCGCTTGCACCCAGACCACCCTCAGGTTGATTACGCCTACTATCTGCGTGGGCTGGCTGCTTGGCAAGCAGGCCGTTTCAGCCTTGAGCGTTTACGCGTTATTGATATCGCCAAACGCGACCCAGGTGCCACTCGCGATGCCTATGGCGATTTCAGCGAATTGATCCAACGCTTCCCCAACAGCCAGTACTCGCCAGATGCTCGGCAGCGCATCATTTACCTGCGCAACTTGCTGGCACAGCATGAGTTGGAAGTTGCTGACTTCTACCTGCGCAAAGGGGCTTACCTCGCTGCCGTCAACCGCGGCCAGTGGGTCATCGAAAATTACCCGCAAGCCGATAGCACCCGTGACGCCTTAGCAGTAATGGTTGAGGGTTATATGGGGTTAGGCATGGATGAGCGCGCTCGTGAAACACTCGCCGTGCTGATTCAAAACGACCCCGGAAATGATCAACTAAAAGGGCGTACTTTCAATCCGCGCCATGTCAAAGGCAAGCTCCGCGGCTAACGCGTTAAGCACTATTTGCTGCGAATAAAAAAGCGCCGCTCCTATTAGGAAGCGGCGCTTTTTTGTGTGATGAGCGATTACGTGTTCTGGTTTATTGCCACCACAGATAACGCGCAACAGCATTTATTCACCGGGCTGCCAGCCATTGACGATGGGGTAACGGCGATCACGCCCGAACCCTCTCTGCGTCACCCGTACCCCCACGGCAGCCTGACGACGCTTGTATTCGCTGCGATCCACCAGCGTTACAACGCGATAAACATCTTCTCGCGCAAAACCTGCCTCAATAATTGCCTCGGCACTCATATCGCCTTCGATATAGCGCACAAGAATGGCATCCAGCACATCATACTCAGGCAGTGAGTCTGAATCTTGTTGACCGGGGGCAAGCTCCGCACTGGGTGGCCTGTCGATCACCCGCTGCGGAATGGCTGGCGACTGTTCATTACGCCAGCTCGCCAGCCGATACACCCAGGTTTTGTAAACATCTTTGATGGCGTTATAGCCGCCGACCATGTCGCCATAAAGCGTGGAGTAACCAACGGCGATTTCACTCTTATTACCCGTGGTCAACACCATCAGGCCTTTCTTATTGGAAATGGCCATCAACAATACCCCACGGCAACGCGACTGCAGATTTTCTTCTGTGGTATCGCGCTCGCTGCCAGCAAAGCTTTCGGCCAGCGTTTCAGTGAACGCCTCAACCATCGGTTCAATAGGCATCACGTCATAACTCACGCCCAGCAGGGCTGCCTGCTCAGCAGCATCTTCTTTGGATATATCCGCCGTGTACTGATAAGGCATCATTACTGCATGAACGCGATCTGGCCCCAGCGCGTCTACCGCAATCGCCAACGATAAGGCTGAATCAATACCGCCGGAAAGGCCGAGCACAACACCGTCAAAACGGTTTTTATTAACGTAATCTTGCAACCCCACTACTAACGCACAGTAAAGGTTTTCCTCAGCGCTGACACGAGGCTCAATCTCGCCAGCCTGAGGCTCCCAACGCCCCTCTTGCTCGATAAACTGCACCGGCATCAAACCCACGCACCAATGAGGTGCCTGAACTTTCAACTGGCCATCAGCATCCACACAGGTTGAGCCGCCATCAAATACCAGCTCATCCTGGCCGCCAACCATATTCACGTACACCAGCGGCAAATTAACTTCATGAGCACACTGCTGCAGCCGAGCTAACCGCTCCTCGGGCTTGTTCTGGTGAAAAGGTGAGGCATTGAGGCTAACCAGAATATCTGCTCCCGCATCACGCGCCCGCACGATCGGCTCTTGTGACCACAAATCTTCACAAATCAAGATACCCAGCCGCGCACCTTTATGCTCAATAACCAGCGGCTCCGTTCCGGCAGAAAAATAACGCCGCTCGTCAAACACTTCGTAATTGGGCAACGCTTGCTTGGCATACTCTCCTAACCATTCGCCGTTATACAGCACTCCAGCCAGGTTCCATGACTGCCCTTCTCGCCGACCTGGATAACCGACAATCACCATAACATCACGAGCAATTTTCGCCGCCATGCGAGCGCGAGCTTGGCGAAGCCGTGTTTCCATGGAGGGGCGTAACAACAAATCTTCCGGCGGATAGCCGGTCAGCACCATCTCAGGAAGCACCACAACATCAGCACCATGCTCAATGCGCGCTTCACGTACCGTTTCAATCACTCGCTCGGTATTGCCGAGAATATCACCAACCAGCGAGTCCATTTGAGCCATTACCAGCGTCAGGTCTTGCATGAGCTTTGAAATCTCTCGAGAATCTGTGATGTGCCCATTGTCCCGCAAGGGCGGCCTAGTAGCAAAGAGGCACCCTAATCTTTCGGAGTTGCTGAGGATGAACCTGTTGCTGATTCGCTTGTTGATATTTGCCGTGCTGTTCTTTGCCGGCCTCAAACTGTATCGCATTTACTTGGAATGGCAGCAATCGCGCGCGCCTAAACCACATGAAAACCAGCAGGGCGCCTCCATGGTGCGCTGCCAATGGTGCAACGTACACTGCCCAGAAGACGATGCACTGCGCGAGCAAGGCGAATGGTTCTGCACGCCAGAACACCGAGACCTCTACGCTGAGGAGCGCAACCGCTAAGCGCTACCAACAGCCCACTACGCCGCCTGTTCCGGTAACATTTTTTTGGCCGGTATGGGTGAGCGTAAAGCTGGCACACACGGTGTCCGCGACTTGACTACCCTGCGGCTTCGCACTCAGTGTATAGGCCACATCTGTCGGCCGGCTCAACGCCACTTGGTAAAACACCGCGTCTTCACCACTCCAGCCCAAGCCGTCACCACTGGCCAGCGAGCCACTCAGTGATGGCGCATAATAGCCATGAATCACCATAAAGCGCTCCTGAGCTTGCGCCAAGTTCATCAGAGTTGTCACCGCCTCGCTGCGCCGCCCGCGCTCCAAATACGTCTGATAACTGGGGACGGCCACACTGACCGCCACTATCATCAAGACCACGACAATCATCAGCTCAATCAACGTAAAACCTTGCTGGCCCGTGGCTCTCATAGCCCATACCTCGCGTCCTTGGATATAGGTCAAGTTCTGCCTGTTCAGGCGAATCAGGCTCTTCAGCCCCCTGCATCAGCGAAGCTGATACCAGCCGACTCGCCCCACTTGACTAGGCGTATCAAACTGCACACGCCAACCGACTTGGGCGCTGTCCTCTGTATCGCCAAGCATCAATTTATCGTTCTCAATACGTGCTGGATCACCCCCCTCCGCAATACGCACAGACAATACAGTGGTATCAGCCACCTGATCTTCGCCGTCCAACACGCCATCTTGGTTATAGTCGAGCACTGGGGCGCCTCCACTGTTATTGATAACCAACCGTTGCGGCACCAACCCATCAGCAAGACTGAGCACATTCACCCAGCTGGCAACTGCGTCATCGCAAGGTTCGGGGAGTGTCGGCACTAGGCTGGTGAAAATTATCAAATCACCCACAACCAGCGGGCGATGCAACACCCGCTCACCCAACTCAGGCAGTGAAATATACCAGCCGTACTGACGCATACCGTGATATCCACGATAGTCGACGGCATCACCGTGATTCACGCTACGCGCTTCGCCATAACCACCGCTAGGCCCATCCCCCAACGCAATATAAGTCCGCTCGGCCAGGTCGCTATGAAAATGCGCTGGCATTGAAGCATCGCTTTCCTGCCCCGTGTGCAGCACGCTATAAAACGCCTGTGGCGAGGTATTCACTGCATCATCGGTCGTGCGCAGCAACCCCGTTCCCCAATAAACATTGATGTTGGGGTTCTCCACACGACTCGATAAATGTATGTTTCTGGCCAAGGCAACACGACGCGTAATTGGCTGGCGGTGAGCCCGGCCACACTGTTCACCAGGCAGCAGAGGCTCGCCACATGACGTGAACAGCCGCGTGGCAGTGATACCTGATATTCCACCTTCACCAGTTAAGTCAAAGGCCCAAACATTACCGTGTAAATCACCCGCATACGCCCAATCAGTCATGCCATCGCCATTAACATCAGCAAGCTCTACTTCCGCCAGTGCATTACAGTCGCTAGCGACATCATCACACTGGCCACCTAAGTTATGGCCAACACCAGTATCAATTTCCACGGTCTCGGCAGGTGCTTGCAGGCTCTCCAGAAACAGATGGGCTCGACCACTTCCATCCTGGAAGCCCTGCCCCGTGCCGAAAATGGCATAACGCTTACCATTTGCTAGCGTCACAATACGCGCTGGACTAAACCTCTCCTCGGTACCTGCACAGTGCGGTGACTCTGACGCCTCGGGCATAGCCTTTGCCGCGCTAACGAAAACGATAAAACATAACATGACGTAACGACGACTCATGACACCTCCAGATGGATATCACTCTGGACTATTGCCACCGCCCCGCGGCTCTCAACCTGCACCGTAAGGCGAAAAGCATGCAGGCGACGATCAAGGCGGGCATTGACGTCATTTAATGGCGCTGGGCCCACCCGTCCCAGATAATGAATAACAAAACGCCCCTCAGCACCCGACGCCCCGGCAGAGCTATCCCAACTCGTCTGATTCCGTGGTTCAAAATCACTCGCACGACCACCGCTCAGGTCATGCAAGCCAGCAATATGGCCATCACGAAAGCTCGCCAACGTCCAACTGCCATCTTTCATGTGGTTTTCTAGTTGTCGTTCAAAACGAATCAGCAATGTTTCAGCGCGATAGGATGCACGTGCATAGTGCTGACTATTCGAGCTCATGCGGGCCTGTAGCTGTGCTTCCTGCGCGCCACCTACCGCAACCATTCCTACCAAGACCAAAATGACCAGCACCACCAACAGCGCCATGCCGTTTTCTTTTTTGGGGGTACAGCACACAGACGTACTCGCAATTGGCAACGTCATACTTGCCCTCCTTGGGCAATTACAGGTTGCGGGGAGAAAAGGCGAATTGAAATTCACGCCTCAGACGCCCCTCGTTGCTACCCCCAGGCACTACTCCCGGTTGCGAATACAAACTAAAGCTCAGCTCAACCCTAACGACCTCGGGCCAACTTGCTACCGACAAGCTGGCTGGGGCCTGATTGAGCGTATCGGGCTGACCATCACCATCGGTATCTAGACTGACCGTCACGACATAGTCCTCAACCCCAGACACCAGCTCCACATATTTCATGCCTGAAGGCGCGTCGAGGTTTACTAAAAAAAGTGCCGGACGCCCTGCCCCTCCGGCTTGATCGCGTAACCTGAGCTCCCAACGCCTGAGCGGATAAATGTAACTACTGGCCATAGCGCCAGAATTACCGCCGTAAATACGCGATAACGCCTCACCCGCCACCAGGTGCAGGTTTCTATCGGAGACATCTTCTGGGGCAATGCTGGCCAGCCGAAATACATCAGCGCTATCGCAGTTGGTCACCAGCGCCACTTTGGTAACGTTCAACGCACTCACAACATCGGACACGTGGCCGCTATCTGTAAAGCCACCAATCACCAGCGCATCCTTTGAGGGGTTCATCGTCTCGGCCAACGTTACCTCGGCACCGAGCTTATCCGGCACGACAAAGCGCAACGCCCAATACGAGTGGCCTCGGTAGTTCGCTGCCCCACCACCAAATGGCGCCGTCATATCGAAAACACTACCGTGCAACTCACCGGCCACCGTTACTCGGCCACTCGCGCCACAGCCACGGTAGCCGGCATTTCGCAGCAAAGGACCAAGCCGATATATCACGTGGCGGACAGATTCCTGAAAATAAGAAGACGCCTGCTGGGCGCTTTGCCCATGCCGCACATGGAAAAACAACTGAATGGCCAGCCCGGCTACTAACAAACCCAGCAGCAGTGAAATCATCAACTCGACAAGCGTGGTGCCTTGCTGGTTTTTTTTCATGGCTGAGCCGGCCTCATAGTCGACGCACCTCGAAAGAAAAGGACTGGCGCAGTAGCGCGTCGCTGAAACTGTCTTGCCATGTCACGGTAATAGTCACCTGCCCAGCACTAACGTCAACATCGGCATCACCAAGTGGCAATGCCGAACGTAAAACAGCCCGCTTCCAATCGGCTAAGTCCTGAGCTGCCAGCAATGTAGAGCTACATCCGCTACCGCACCCGTTTACCACCGGCGTACTCGCAATGCCAGATACCGTATAGCTACTGAGACCTTTAGAGTTGGCGTGAATCCGCTCGCTAAGATTAAGCGCTAGTGCTTGAGCCATGCTGTAGCCATAGCTCAAACGTTGATCTTTTTGGGTTTCAATATGCAACCTAGTGAAGCCAAGCAAAGCAGTAGCCAGCAGAACAACCGCAACAAGCACCTCTATCAGCCCAGTCCCAACCTGACCACGACGCGTACTCATGAGCAGTCTGCCGTTGTCTGGCGAAGCCTGCCGCTGGACGAGAGAATGAGTGACCGTCCTGCACCACCCGCACAAAAGTGCCAGCTACCGTTGCTACCCCGTGCCTCTCCCCGCGCATTAAACACAGCTTTTGCCCGCCCGGCAGTTACGCTATGGGCTCCAAGGCGCTCACCAACACGCAGCACTGTACCGACTGACTCATCATCACCACTGAAGACGACCCAACCTTGCTTCCAGTCGTGTTTTTCACCACAAACGTGGGCGCCTCCACCTGCCGCACATACACTAACCTCTTGACCCCGAGTTACTGCCTGGTTACGAGCATAGAGCAACGCCTGCTGTACAGAGCGCACATCAGCACTAATTCGGTGTGTTTCAACAAGGCCCTGCCAAGCAGGCACGCCGACAACAGCAAGCATAGCCAGTACGCTGAGCGTAACCAGCAACTCAACTAGGGTGAAACCTGATACGACATGAGGCGCAGGATAAACGGAAGGATGCATGGTCGTCGCTGCCTATCGTGCGGGTATCTTTCCACTGTAGTGGCTTTGCACCCAAGCAACGGCGACCATGTGTAAACTATGTTGAACCAGTACGGAAATAGATCATTGGCCAGCACTACTGATCGCTGACAATTACGTCCTTTCGCAACTCAGGCGGCATGGAAAAGGTAATGGTCTCTTCGCGGCCAATCAGTTCGCTGGGCGCCTTAGCGCCAAACTCCTGCAAACGTTTAACAACGCCTTTGACCAGCACTTCAGGCGCACTGGCACCCGCTGTCACACCAACTGATGCCACACCGTCAAGCCAGTCAGCCTGCACCTGTTCAGCATTATCAATCAAGTAAGCCGGCGTACCGACTCGTTCAGCCAACTCACGTAGCCGGTTGGAGTTAGAGCTATTGGGACTTCCCACCACTAACACCAAGTCACATTCGTCGGCCAAGCCGCGAACGGCATCTTGGCGGTTCTGGGTAGCGTAGCAAATATCGTCTTTGCGCGGTCCCTCAATACCAGAAAACCGCGCACGCAACGTGTCAATCACTCTAGCGGTATCATCCATGGACAGCGTGGTCTGAGTCACATAGGCCAGCTTCGAGGCATCTTCAACCTCCAGCGACTCAGCATCCAGCTCATTTTCGACCAAATAGATACGGCCACCATGGGAGGTGTCAAAGCGCCCCATGGTGCCTTCCACCTCTGGATGGCCAGCATGGCCAATCAGCACACAGTCGTAACCGCGTCGCGCATAGCGCAACACTTCCATATGGACCTTGGTCACCAACGGACAGGTTGCATCAAAAACACGCAGGCCTCGACGCGACGCCTCTTCTTGAACGGCACGTGACACGCCATGAGCAGAAAAAATCACAATGGCATCATCCGGCACTTCGTGCAGTTCTTCGACAAATACCGCACCACGCTCACGCAGACTGTCTACCACAAAGCGGTTATGCACCACTTCATGGCGCACATAGATCGGCGGCTCAAATACGTCCAGCGCCCGATTAACAATCTCGATAGCCCGGTCAACACCGGCGCAGAAGCCACGGGGATTGGCCAGTTTGACTTGCATGTTCGCCTCGCCTCGATGCCTTGGCATCATGTATCGAAAGTAGCAACACAGAACGCCAACATCATCGCGCCAACGTTCAAGTCAGCCATTCGCTCAGTGTGTCGTCGCTGGTTTTACGTCCAGAATTTCAACGTCAAACGTCAGAGTCCGGCCTGCCAGCGGATGATTAAAGTCAACCTCAACCTGGTTGTCATCAACCGACTTGATCACTCCTGGCAACTCCCCACCGCTAACGTCAGAAAATGACATCACGACGCCCTCTTCCGGCACTTCGGCTTCGAACTGGTCTCGGGACATCAATTGCACATTTTGTGGATTATGCTGACCGAAGCCATGCTCGGGGCTGATTTCAAACGTACCAGACTGACCGGCACTCATCCCCTGCAAATGATGTTCGAAGCCCGGCGGCAAATTACCATCACCCACCTGGAAAGTCGCCGGCGACTTGTCGCGCGTACTGTCCAGTTCGGTACCGTCTTCAAGCTTCAGAGTGAAGTGCAGTGTCACTTCCATGCCATCGTCGATGCGATAGCCAACTGTCTGGGAATCACTCATAGAGAGTCTCCATCACGATAACAGGCGTACTAAATAGTAATCCAAGCATTGCGCATACAATAAAGGCATCAGACTCGGCCCTTAGACTGGCGCTTGGCACGCAGGCGCTCGCCAAACAGCGACTCCCAAATCAAACCCATTGCCCCCAACGTGATGGCAACATCTGCCACATTGAAAGCAGGGTAATACCATCCAGCGACATGAAACGACAAAAAATCCACCACGTAACCATGCACCAGACGATCATAAAGGTTGCCCAGCGCGCCGCCGATAATCAGCGCTAGGACAGCCCCCATCAATTTTTCATCAGCGCGCAAACGGCTAAGCCAAATCGCTAAGCCAACACTGGCCACCACCGCAATGGTAGAGAACAGCCAGCGTTGCCAGCCGGGATGATCGGCAAGAAAGCTGAATGCCGCGCCGGTGTTATGCAGCAGCGTCAAATTAAAAAACGGCAGCACAGGCTGCGGCTGAGCATACCCCAGCCACGCGGAAGCCATGGCTTTGGTGGCCAGGTCTAACGCAATGACCACCAAAGAGAGCAACAACCACCGTAACGGTTGCTGCATGGGCGGCTGTTTGACCATGCTTTCAGCGTCGTTAGCCTGCCGTTTGTCGTTCACCTCTGGACTATCCGCCCGGTGCTTGTCCATTGTATCTCCGCTTGGCTCACGCTTTCCGGCCTTATGCATAGTGACGCGTCTCGCCTTTACCATCCGGCAAATTGCTTACACAACGCCCGCATAAGTCGTCATGCCCTGCATGCTGACCAACATCTGGGCGGTGGTGCCAGCAACGCTCACATTTTTTATGCTCGCTGGTCATTACGGCAACTTTCAGCCCATCAAGTTCAGTGGCCTCTGCAGCCTCTCCATCCGCTAGAGGTGACAAATGCACATCGCTTGTCAGCATCACAAAACGCAGTTCATCCCCCAACGCTTCCAGCGTACTGCGTAGGCTATCATCCACATACAGAGTAACTTCTGCGGCTAGGCTGCCCTTGATAACCTTGGCGTTACGCGCCTCTTCCAAGCATTTATTCACTGCCTGTTTGACGTTAAGCACACGCTCCCAGAACTCGCGCCCCATCGCAGCGCCATCAGCCAGGGTGCCAAGCTCGGTGTAATATTCTTCAAGCAGCACGCTGTCAGCTCGCGACCCTGGAATATTTTCGAAAATCTCTTCTGCCGTAAAGCTGATGATCGGGGCAACCCAACGCGCCAGCGCCTGCACCACATGATAGAGCGCCGTTTGAGCACTGCGACGCGCCACTGAGTCAGCCTGAGTGGTGTACTGGCGGTCCTTAATTACATCCAAATAGAAGCCGCCCAGCTCACGAGCACAGAAACCATGCACCTGCTGATAAACATCCAGGAAACGGTATTCGTCATAGGCCGTTTGAATACGTGACTGCAACTGAGCGGCACGGTCCACCACCCACTGGTCAAGCGCCAGCATGTCATCAAAAGCCAGCGCGTCACGTTCAGGATCAAAACCGTTCAGGTTAGCTAACAAAAAGCGCGACGTGTTACGAATGCGGCGATACACATCGGCTGTACGCTTGAGGATCTCATCAGAAACCGCCATTTCACCCGAGTAGTCAGCGGACGCTACCCACAAGCGCAGAATATCTGCCCCCATCTTGTCCATAACTGCCTGAGGAGCCACGACATTACCCAACGATTTGGACTGTTTTCGCCCCTTCTCATCCACGGTAAAACCATGAGTCAGAAGCTGTCGATAGGGCGGATGACCGTCAATGGCTGCACCGGTCAACAGCGACGAGTGGAACCAGCCGCGATGTTGGTCCGAGCCTTCCAGGTACAGGTCTGCACGCGGGCCTTGCTCATGGCCATAAGGATGCGACCCACGCAGTACATGGTAGTGAGTGGTGCCGGAGTCAAACCACACATCTAGCGTATCTGTGGCTTTGTCGTAGTTTTCGGCCTCATCACCCAGCAGCTCAGCAGGGTCAAGATTAAACCAAGCATCAATGCCTTCAGCTTCGACGCGTTTGGCGGCTTCTTCCATCAACTCAACGGTGCGCGGATGCAGCTCACCAGTCTGCTTGTGCAGGAAGAAAGGAATCGGCACCCCCCAGTTGCGCTGACGCGAGATACACCAGTCTGGGCGGTTGGCAATCATGGCATGTAGCCGCGCCTTCCCCCAAGCTGGGGTAAAGGTCGTCGCCTCGACACCTTCCAGCGCCTTTTCACGCAAGGTTCGGCCGTCATGTCCGGCAAGATCCATACCGACAAACCACTGAGCCGTCGCACGATAGATCACCGGCGTTTTGTGACGCCAGCAATGCATGTAGCTATGAGTTATCGACTGGTGCGCCATCAACGCATCCACTGCATCCAGCTTGGCGACAATTTGCAGATTGGCTTTCCAGATCATCTGCCCGCCAAAGAACGGCAGGTCATCGGCATACACGCCGTTACTGCCCACCGGGCTTTCAATTTCATCAAAGCTCATGCCGTAGGCACGGCAGGTATTGAAGTCGTCTACGCCGTAGGCTGGAGCCGAATGAACAATACCGGTACTACCAACGTCGGACTCCACATAGTCAGCCAGATATACCGGCGAACGCCGCGGGTAGAACGGGTGGTCAAACGCGATTAGCTCCAGCCGCTCACCGCTGGCAGTCGCAATAATGTCACCCGTCAGACCAAAGCGTTCCAGACAGCTTTCAACCAGCTCCTCAGCCAACAGCAGCAAACGATTACCCACATCCACCAGCGCATAAGTGAACTCAGGGTGTACATTAAGGGCCTGGTTAGCCGGAATAGTCCAAGGTGTGGTGGTCCAGATAACTACCGCTGCAGGCTTAGGCAGCGTATCCATGCCAAAGGCCGCCGCCAATTTCTCAGGTTCAGCACACGAGAACGCCACGTCAATGGCATCAGACTGCTTATCGGCATACTCAACTTCTGCTTCAGCTAAGGCCGAACCACAGTCAAAGCACCAGTTAACCGGCTTGAGTCCCTTAAAGACATAGCCACCTTTCACCATTTCCGACAACGCACGAATCTCACCCGCCTCATTGGTGAAATCCATAGTGCGGTAGGGGTTCGCCCAGTCCCCCATCACACCCAACCGAATGAACCCTTGACGCTGCTCATCAATTTGCTCGGCGGCATATTCACGGCACAGCGCACGCGCCTGCTGCGACTCCAAGTGCTTACCATGCGTTGTTTCAACTTTGTGCTCAATGGGCAAACCATGACAGTCCCAACCCGGCACATACGGCGCATCAAAACCTGCCAAGTTTTTGGACTTGACGATAATATCTTTAAGAATCTTGTTCAGCGCATGGCCAATATGGATACTACCATTGGCATATGGAGGGCCATCGTGCAGCACAAACAGCTCACGACCAGCACGCGCTTCACGCAGGCGGTGGTAAATATCCATTTCCTGCCACTGAGCCAGCCTTGCAGGCTCCCGCTTAGGTAGCATGCCGCGCATGGGGAATTCGGTTTCTGGCAGATTCAGAGTGTGTTTGTAGTCGCTCATAATCCTGGAGGTCAGCCGTCGTCATGGTCGGTGGGAAACGCCACCGAGGAGTCAGAAATCGCGGCTTCGCACGCCAACGGCGCCGATGCCAGAGGAAGAGTATCTTGCTCAGCCCGAGCCTTGGCAAATAACCGCCGTGCCCGCTGCTGGTCATGCTGTATCTGAGTGCGCAGCGCATCAATACCATCAAACTTCATTTCACCGCGCAGCTTGGCGCAAGGCACGACCACCAATCGTTGGCCGTACAAATTCCCGTCGAAATCAAACAGGTGTACTTCAAGTATTGGCCGCTCGCTACCTACTGTGGGACGCCAGCCTATATTCATTACGCTATCGAAGCGCTCGCCACTGGGCAGTTCGGCAACCGCTGCGTACACGCCCTTCAGCGCCATAGGGCGCTGTAATTGAGGTAGATTCGCCGTGGGCGTGCCGATGGTGCGACCTAGCTGGCGATCCCGCACCACGCGGCCGCTCAACCAGTAAGGGTGCCCCAGCATTCGTGCGGTTTGTGCGAAGTTGCCACTGGCTAACAGCGTACGTACCCGAGTGCTAGATACGCGCTCCCCATCCAGCAGAAACGTTCGGGTATGCTCAACCGTAAAGCCGAGGTGGTCTCCAGCGCGCTGTAATAACGTGAAGTCACCTCGCCTATCACAGCCAAAGCGGAAGTCATCACCCACCACCAGATGGCGTACACCCAGCCCCCCAACCAGCACACGAGCAATGAACTCGTCGGCTGTCAGACTACGCAAGGCATCATTGAACGGCAGGCACAGAACCTGGTCCACGCCCTGCTCAGCTAATAGCTGAAGTTTATCGCGCAGGCGACTAAGCCGTGGTAGCGCTTGGTCACCAGCAAAAAACTCCCGTGGCTGAGGCTCAAACACCACCACACAAACCGGCACCCCTAGGGTACTGGCGTGTTCGCGCAGTTGCTCAAGAATGGCCTGGTGGCCGCGGTGCACACCATCGAAGTTACCAATGGTTGCCACGCAGCCACGATGCGCCTCGCGCAGATTGTGCAATCCCCGAATCAGTTGCATGGGCGTTATGCCAGGTTACCAAAATGAATAAAATCGTTAACGCCACCAAAAGCTGGCGATAAACCAAGTAAAGAGGTCGATTATAACGGACCGAGACCGCCTTGACAGCCGCCTACTACTCGCCAAGGCTATACACGTCAACAAAGACCTTAGTTAATAATGCGAAAATGCCTCAGGCGCATACCAAGCGCCGCAAGCCAAGCAAAATATATTGCTGTACCTACCACCACCAACAGCAACAGCCAGCTAACTCGTTGCCACAACGACCAACCAAGCCACTGCTGCCACTCCGGCATCAACCAGCTCAGTCCAATGCCCATCAATACACAACCGCCAACCAGCTGTACCGCGTAACGCCGCCAACCCGGTTGAAAAACCAGCACCCCATCACGATACAGCAGCCAGCCCAGCAAGCCAGCATTGAGGAATGCAGACATTGCCGTAGCCAGCGCTAGGCCAGCATGGGCCAACGGCCAAATCAGCAGCAAGTTAAACAACATATTGGCAACCATGGCCACAATGCCAACCTTCACTGGCGTTTTGGTGTCTTGTCGCGCAAAAAAGCCCGGCGCCAGCACCTTGATCAACATAAACGCCACCAGCCCCACCGAATAGGCTCGCAAGCTCATCGCTGACATGCTGATGTCATGATCGGTCATGGCGCCGTAGTGAAACAGCGTGATCAACAGCGGCTCCGCCAACACCGTAAGCGCCAATGCAGCAGGCAAACCAAGTAACAGCACGGTACGAATCGCCCAGTCCAGCATCGCCGCAAAATGCTCGCTTGACTGATCCGCATGACGTCTCGACAACGCTGGCAGAATCACCGTACCAATGGCAACGCCAAACACACCTAACGGAAGCTCAACCAAGCGGTCGGAATAATACAGCCAAGATACGCTGCCCGCGGCCAGCAACGAAGCCAGCACAGTATCCAATAGCAGGTTGATCTGCGACACCGACACACCAAACAACGCCGGCGCCATCAGCTTCATGATGCGCCTCACGCCTTCATGAGCGAAGTTCGGCCACGGTTTAGGCATCAAGCCAAGCCGAGCCAGAAACGGCACCTGAAACACGAGTTGGGCGGCACCCGCAATTAACACGCCCCAAGCCAGCGCCATGGCCGGACTAGCCAACAGTGGAGTTAACAGCAGCGCTGCCCCAATCAATGACAGGTTGAGCAGGACAGGCGTAAATGCCGGCACGGCAAAACGATTCCACGTATTGAGCACACTGCCAGAAAACGCCGTTAACGAAATCAAAAACAAGTAAGGAAACGTCAGCCGCAGCATGTCAGCGGTCAATGCCAACTTTTCCGGGTCACGCGAAAAGCCTGGCGCAAAAGCCCATACCAGCCAAGGCGCGGCAAACATTGCCAGCGCTGTAATCAATAGCAACACCACGGCCAAACTACCTGCTGTGGCGTCTAATAATTCACGCACCTCTTCTTTGCTTCGTTGAGTGGCGTATTCCGACAGCACCGGCACAAAAGCCTGGTTAAACGCCCCTTCAGCAAACAGTCGGCGCAAAAAATTAGGGATCTTAAAAGCGACAAAGAAAGCATCTGCGCCCGAGCCTGCACCAAATAGAGCGGCAATCACCACATCTCGCGCCAAGCCCATGACTCGCGACAACATCGTCATAACACTGACGATCATTCCCGAGCGCATTAAACCACCACGCCGATGTGTCAGGGCAGGCGCGTTGTCATTAGCTGCAGAGGGCTCGGGCGGCAGGGCTGGTTTATTCAAGACGCCTCCTTAATTCGCCAGATAAGAAATACACAAGACCTTGTAGACACAAAAAAAACCGGCCGTAGCCGGTTTTTTATTGGCATGCCCGCACTCAAACAGGCAACCAGAGGCGTCCGGCGTATTACGCAGCCAAAGCCTTGATACGCTTGTTCAAACGACTCTTCAAGCGTGCTGCCTTTTTCTTGGACAGTACATCCTTGTCAGCAATGCGATCGATAACCCGCTGCGCCTGCTGGAATTCCGCCATGGCAACAGCATGGTCACCACCGTTAATCGCCTTGATGACGCGCTTGATATACGTACGAACCAGGCTACGCTGGCCAGATTTCAGTACACGACGGCCTTCAGCCTGACGGGCGCGCTTTTTGGCT
The DNA here is from genome assembly GCF_000425725.1 of Halomonas halocynthiae DSM 14573. Classification (GTDB taxonomy): domain Bacteria; phylum Pseudomonadota; class Gammaproteobacteria; order Pseudomonadales; family Halomonadaceae; genus Halomonas; species Halomonas halocynthiae. The sequence continues at coordinate 160,997 of NZ_AUDZ01000015.1, read as the reverse complement.
TGCTTACTATTAGCCACTGACTGTCTCCTTGGAGAAAGTTGTCGCCATCAACGTTATTGACGGCATATGATAAGTATTTGACTTAACAGGGAAATACAAACCTCCCCGCCAAAATGACCATTTTGTCGACTGCGTTTGAACCACGCAATCGTACGGGTCGTGTCTGAGAGGATGGCGCATCCTATCACGCCAAACGCCCGCCTGCTAGCCTTGTCAAGAGCAGACGCAAATCTCTGGGCTTCGCCTTACCCTCTCCTGAGGCCGCATATTCCAGCATGACGCTAAAGCACAACCAGGTTGTCGCGATGAATCAGCTCCGGACCTTCTATGTAACCAAGAATCGTCTCGATACGCCGACTGGGCTGCCCCAACAGCTTACGCGCATCAACGGCACCATAGTTGACCAGACCTTTAGCCACTCGCTGGCCGCCCTCATCAAGGCACAACACCATATCACCACGCACAAAATCACCGCTCAGCGCCTTAACTCCTACAGGCAGCAGGCTAGAACCACTACTTCTCAGCACGTTTACTGCACCTGCATCCAGCGTAACACTACCCCGCACCTGCAGCTGGCCTGCTAACCAGCGCTTACGTGCCGCAATAGGTGCTTGATCTGGCGTCAACAAAGTGCCTAGCGCCTCGCCCGAGGCCAAACGCGTCAGCACACTTGGCTGACGACCACTGGCAATCACTGTCACGGCACCAGAACGCGCAGCGAGACGCGCGGCTCTCACCTTAGTACTCATACCTCCACGCCCCAGCGCACCACCGCCGCCGGCCACTGCGGCAAGCTGTGGATCACTGGCTCGCCCTTCACTGATCATCTGCGCCCGTGAATTATGGCGCGGGTCTGCATCAAATAACCCTTCCTGATCCGTAAGAATGACCAGCGCATCGGCTTCCAGCAAATTAGCTACCAGAGCGCCTAAGGTATCGTTGTCGCCAAAGCGGATCTCATCAGTGACTACCGTGTCATTTTCATTAATCACTGGCACAACGTGCAACCCAACCAGCGTACGCAGTGCCGACCGCGCATTAAGGTAACGCTTACGGTTGGAGAGATCGTCATGAGTCAGCAAGACTTGAGCCGTGATCAAGCCATGGCGCTCAAAATGACTCTCATAACACTCAGTCAAACCATTTTGGCCTACCGCAGCAGCCGCCTGAAGCTCATGCACGGTAGACGGCCTAACCCGCCAGCCTAACCGCACCATTCCAGCGGCTACCGCTCCAGATGACACCAGTATCACTTCAATACCACGCTGGTGCAGTACCGCAATCTGGTCAACCCAGCCACCGATTGCCGCGTCATCAAGATCTCGACCATCATTGGTCAGCAGCGCACTACCGATCTTGACCACAACTCGGCGCATAGACTTTAGGGCTTCACGCCCAGGTACCTGTTCCTTGCTCGCCATCCTGCCCTCAACTCCAGGAACGCTCAGGGTGCATACTCGATTTTGACGTCATAGTCGTCATCATCGAAATCATCATCGTCGTCACCTTCATCGAGACGCTTACGACGCTGATGCCCCAAACGGGTCTCAGTCCTCGCTACCGCTTCATCTTCCATACGACGACACATTTCCCGCTCATACTCTGCGGCCTGCTCATCCTCACTCTCAAGCTGACGCTGTTCGGTCAGCCAGCGATGCGCCGCCTGCACTAACGCCGACGTACCTTCGCCACTGATGGCCGAAATGCAGAACACTGGCCCGTCATGCTCCAAGCGCGCAAGGATGTCATCAACCACAACATCGCGCTGGTCTTCAGGTAACAGGTCCAGTTTATTGAGCACCAGCCAGCGAGGGCGCTCGGCTAGAGTCGGCGAAAACTGACCAAGCTCAAGCGTAATAGCTTGTGCAGCATCTACTGGGTCAGACTCATCAAACGGCGCGACATCAACCACATGAAACAATAACCGCGTGCGCGTCAGGTGCTTAAGAAAACGCAACCCAAGCCCTGCCCCATCAGAGGCCCCCTCAATCAACCCCGGCACATCAGCCATCACGAAATGCTCATGCTGGCCCAGTTTCACCACGCCGAGATTAGGCACTAGCGTAGTAAACGGATAGTTAGCCACCTTAGGCTTAGCAGCCGACACCGAGCGAATCAGTGTTGACTTACCTGCATTCGGCAAGCCCAGCAGCCCCACATCCGCCATGACTTTCATTTCAAGACGCAGGTTGCGGCGTTCACCATCAGTGCCTTGCGTCGTACGGCGCGGCGCGCGATTAGTGGATGACTTGAAGTGAATGTTACCAAGCCCTCTGCGACCGCCCTGAGCCACCAATACCACTTGGCCAATTTCAGTCACATCAGCAATGACTTCGAGGGTATCTTCATCGATCACTGTCGTACCGACCGGCACCTTGACGTGCAAATCCTCACCGGCACGACCACTCATCTGCTTGCCCTGACCAGGCCGACCATTGGTGGCTTTATAGAAACGCTGGTACCTGAAATCAATCAGCGTATTGAGCGCATCATCACCGATCAGATAGACACTACCGCCATGACCGCCATCACCGCCATCGGGGCCGCCTTTAGGCACGTACTTCTCACGGCGGAAACTCATGCAACCACTTCCGCCATTACCGGCTTCCGCGATGATCGAGGCTTCGTCGACGAACTGCATCTAACAATCTCCTGACGGACAATACCGTCATGATACAAAAAGGCCCCGCTGTGGCGGGGCCTTTTATACTACAGGTTCGGGCAGTCTCAGGCAGAGACGATGCTCACGAACTTGCGGTTTTTCGGACCCTTGGTCTCGAACTTGACCACGCCTTCGCCCAGAGCAAACAGGGTGTGATCTTTGCCGATACCAACACCATTACCGGCGTGGAACTTGGTGCCGCGCTGGCGGACGATGATGTTGCCCGGTGCCACAGCCTGGCCACCAAACAGCTTCACGCCCAAACGCTTGGATTCACTATCGCGACCGTTCCGTGTGGAACCCGCTGCCTTCTTATGAGCCATTGTAACGTCCTCGCTCGTTCAGGGGATACGCTTACGCGCTGATCCCGGTGATCTTAACTTCAGTAAACCACTGACGGTGGCCCTGACGACGCATGCTGTGCTTGCGGCGACGGAACTTGATGATAGTCACTTTCTCGCCACGGCCGTGAGACACGACCTCTGCAGACACTTTAGCGCCTTCAAGCATCGGCGCACCGATCTTGACATCATCATCGTTGCCGATCAGCAGCACTTCATCAAAGTCGATGGTTTCGCCTGTCGGAACTTCCAGCTTCTCAAGCTTGAGGGTCTGGCCTTCCTGAACGCGGTACTGCTTACCGCCGCTCTTGATAATTGCGTACATGTTTCTCTCTCCGAAACTCATCGTGGGTTGGCTCTTTATCAGCCTGCTTCGAGTGGCGCCGCTTTTGGCAGCCATCTGACAGGGAGCATGATGAGTGGGTCGCGGATTATAACGCCACATACACTCAACGACAAGCCAATCCACCCATTACTCGCTAACGCACTGATACAGCCACCTGGCTTGCCAACATCACCAAGCCAAAACCCAACTGACATGGCTTGACGCCCACAGTGCCGCCCCATAGCATGACCGCTGAATTACCCTATTGACTTCACGTTTTGCCGACTCGGCCTCACCTACCGTCGAATGCTTTCATGACAGCCAACTCTGCGCCATCGCTTAGCACTATCATCCCGACGGGCCCAGTACATGCCGTTGTGGCTGATGACTTCCTCGCCGTCAACCGCACCCTGCTGGCCCAGCTGACCTCGCGTATTCCGCTGGTCGAGACCATTGGCCAGTACATCATTGAAAGCGGCGGCAAGCGCATGCGCCCACTGCTCGTGCTGTTGGCTGCACGCAGTGTCGGCTATCAAGGTGATCAGCACATCACCTTGGCCAGCCTGGTCGAGTTCATGCACACCTCTACCCTGCTGCACGATGACGTAGTGGATGAGTCTCACATGCGTCGAGGTCGCCCAACCGCCAACGACGCATGGGGCAATGCCCCCTCAGTACTGGTTGGCGACTTCCTCTATTCACGCTCCTTCCAGATGATGGTCAACGTCGGCTCGATGCGCATCATGAAGGTTCTGTCAGCCGCCACCTGCGTCATCGCCGAAGGTGAAGTTCAACAGTTGGTTAACGTTGGCAACCCTGACGTCAGCGAAGCCACCTACTTCGAGACCATTCAGGGCAAAACCGCCATGCTATTCGAGGCCGCCTCACATAGCGGCGCTATTGTCGCAGGGGCCACACCAGAACAAGAAAGCGCCCTGCAACACTACGGTCGCTATCTTGGCTTGGCTTTTCAGCTTATCGATGACTTACTCGATTATCAGGGCGATGCCAGCACTATGGGCAAGAACGTCGGCGATGACTTGGCTGAAGGCAAGCCAACCTTACCACTGATCCGTGCCATGCAAACCGGCACACCCGAGCAGGCCAAGCTGATCCGCCAAGCCATTCGCAAAGGCGGCCTGGAGCAGCTCGACGACATATTAGCTATTGTCCATAACACCGGGGCTCTAGACTACACGCGCCAACGCGCCGAAGAGATGATCGACAAGGCCCTCGCCCAACTTGATGCCCTACCCGAATCAGCGTACCGCGACGCCATGACGCAACTGGCTCATATGGCCATCAATCGACACGCCTGAGCACGTCATAAACGCCCAACGCAGCTTGCAACTGCGCTGAAAAAAGGTAGAATACGTCACCGTTGAGGCGACACACTCAGACTCAGCGCATCCCGCATCTGCATCGGAGTATAGCTCAGCTTGGTAGAGCGCTGCCTTCGGGAGGCAGAGGTCGTAGGTTCGAATCCTGCTACTCCGACCAAATATTTCAATGCCTTAGAATTTTTATCTATCACACTTTCAAACCCTGCGTGACCAAAGTGTGGGTGGCTAATATCCTCGGTCTTGCCGGGGGTTTTGTTTTTCTGGTCCCTCTTTTTGATCCAATACTAAAATAACCGTGACCCAGCAACAGTAGACACTGGTTTAAACGATTACTCGAGCTTCAAATGCTTCTGGACTGATCATTCCAACAACCCAAAACTTCATGGCACCTCCTTCCGCTTATCCAGACACGCCCAGACGAGAGCCGCCACCCAGCCCACAAACGTCCAACCAGCTACCACGTTGAGCGCGCTGATAGCGAGGGCATTAAGCATATTGCGCCATGCTGCGATGATCATCGGAATGAAGTAGACCGCGACTACTAGCGCCAACGCCAGCAACGGGTGAATGGGTAAATTGTGAATCACGCCAGCCATATGACTTCCTTGTTCTACCTTCCATAATACTTGCCTAGGTTAGGCTCAGAAACAAGCAGGCTGATCACATATCGGAAAAGTGAGTTAGCGATGAAATCGCAGGACGACCGGTCACACAAATAATCCAGTTAACATTCCTGTATCATTCAGCCCCCTCCCCATACCGCACCTAGAAGAAGTCTTCCTCCTTGCGCGGGGATTAAAGCAAGAGGGGTAAACGAAAAAAGCCCCCGAAGGGGCTAAACAGGTGAAATAATGACTCACCGGTCAATCAGTGACTGATCATCCAAGGCCGCATAGAGGGAAACATTTTTTTCCCGTCGGCTGTGTAGAACAACATCGACTTACCCGGTTTGGGCGAACCGCAGCCACACCTGTTGCTGTGTTCTTTGTCGTTCGCTCGGCGATCGGCGGTTGAGAACACAGGCTCGTGGCGGGAACGTTCATTCCTATCCTGAGCCTTACGCTTTGCCGGATCCATAGCTGTAATTTCCGGCGGTAGTATAACCACTCTGGCTGACAGTGCCTTGCAGGTGGGACATTCTGCTGGCTTGGCGCTGTCGGCCATGGTCGCCAATGTGTTGAACAAACCATGTTCGCGGCACTTGTAGTCATACACAGGCATGGCTGTTACTCCTTATCTTTCTTATCTTTCTTATCTTTCGACAGTGGTACATCCATTCCCTCAGTGACCATCTTCTTCGGACCGTCAGCACAGGGATTGATATCGAAATCAAAGATGCCCGTTGGCAACCAGAGCGTGGCGCAGGCGTTGGGGATATCCACCACGCCGCTGATATGGCCTTCCACCGGCGCGCAACCCAGAATCGCGTACGCCTGTGCTTTGGTGTAACCGAACTTGGTTAAGTATTCGATAGCGTTCAGGCAGGCCTGACGATAGGCCACGTGCACGTCCAGATAATGCTGGCCGCCGTCTTCGTCTACTGAGATGCCTTCAAAAATCACGTAGTCGTCGTAACGGGGCTTGATCGGGCTGGGCTTGAAGACTGGGTTCTTGATTCCGTACTTCTTGATGCCATCCTTGATCAGATTAACCCGCAGGTGAATCCAGCCGGCCATTTCGATGGCACCACAAAAGGTGATCTCGCCGTCACCCTGGCTGAAGTGAAGGTCGCCTACCGACAGGCCTGCGCCGTCTACGTACACCGGAAAATAGATCTTGGAGCCACGGGAAAGGTCTTTGATGTCACAGTTACCGCCATGCTCACGGGGCGGTACAGTGCGGGCACCTTCAGCACCTGCGGCTTTGGCCGCATCGCCTTTCAGCTGGCCCATGTGGGCAGTATCGCCATTCGGCAGGGTCGCCAGTTCCGGCACGCGCTCGGGATCTGTAGCGACCAGCCCAGCCTCACGCTTGTTCCATGTGTCCAGCAGCTCTCGGGACGGCAGACACCCGATCAGACCGGGATGAATCATCCCAGCAAACTCCACGTTGGGAATGTGGCGGGACTTGGTGAACATGCCGTTGAAGTCCCAGACGCTTTTCTGTGCATCCGGAAAATGCTCGGTAAGAAAGCCACCACCATTTTGCTTGGAGAAGAAGCCATTAAAACCCCATTGGCTCTCTTTGAAAGTGCCGATATCAAGGATATCCACTTCCAGTAGATCGCCAGGCTCCGCGCCTTCCACTCCAATCGGGCCAGACAGGAAGTGCACCTGGCTGAGATCCACGTCGCGCACATCGTCGGCGTTGTCGTCATTCTTGATCTGCCCACCCGTCCAGTCGTAGCACTCGACGATGAAGTCATCGCCCGGCTTAACAGTAGCCACCATCGGAATATCCGGGTGCCAGCGATTGTGGATTTTATCGTTCTCATAGGCCGACTTGTTCAGATCAATCTTGATAATGGTTTCAGCCATAACCGAGGCTCCTTAGTATTATTGGTTTAGGTATTTAGGTAACAGCGTCACTATCCGCAATCCACCTCCGAGGGAGGTATTCGCGAAACACCCCCGGTGCCTACGTCATTCGATATACTTGTGCACGGTGACAGCCCGAGCACCAGCCGGTTTCAGCCGCTGGGGAATAACCCGCAGCGGCTGAAATCGGTAAGCAGCATAGCCATTTCATAAAAACAGGATTTGCGCACTGTTTTTTCTTGTTGTAATGACATGTAGTACCCCTTTAATTCCCTGCAGGGAGACTGAGCCGGTGAAGATAAGGGCTATCAACTTCTCCGCTTAGCTCGTCAAAGGCTGGCAGATGCCAAGATCCTTCAATATGGCCAAGGTCATCCCTCTTCGTCAAGCTCGCCCAAAAGAGCTAGCCCATCCTAGTTTGTGTACAACACATTCACCAACGACTTTAGGCTGCCACATCGCAGAGCCTGCAAAACCAGCTGCATCGGGTATCAATAATTGACCACTGTTGCTGAGTAAGATCAAACCCAGTTAGCCCGGTGAGCAAAGACGGCTAGGCCCCGCTGCTGCTCACCATCCGAGTGATAACTTCTGTGTGTCCACCGTGTGACGTACACCTGTCATGTCTTGACTTCCACTGCCACTCTGGGTCATTGTTACGCGAGCAAGAGCCTCGTAACCTTCTGATTTAAAAGACTGTGAAAAAGATACATGGATTCAGGAGACAGAGGTCGTAGGTTCGAACCCTGCGACTCCGACCAAAATTTTCAGTACGTTAGCTAAAACGCCTATTCATCCCTCTCCAGCCATATTCAACAGTTACGCTAGATTAAAATTAACGCCATTTATTTGAAACGTCGCCAAACCACAAATGACACGTTAAATAAATTTAAAGAAAACGAATAAAACTTCTGGTTCCTGTATGAATGAGCGTCAGACAGGCCCTCTTGGCCAGGTCAGTGATTTCGATATACGTATGCTGCGAGTTTTCAAAGCTGTCGTAGAGTGTGGTGGCTTTACTGCCGCGGAGGATGTGCTTGGCATCAGCCGCTCAGCAATCAGTTTACATATGAACGACCTAGAGCGGCGTTTAGGGCTCAGGCTTTGCCAACGCGGCCGAGGTGGGTTTTCGCTGACAGAAGAGGGGCGACAGGTTTATGAAGCAGGACTGACTCTGCTGGCGTCACTTGAAACATTTCGCACCGAAGTCAATGGGCTGCACCACACCTTGCGTGGCGAACTCAATATCGGCATCAGTGACAGCTTAGTCAGCATGCCAGAGTTACATATCACCAACAGCCTTTCAGAGCTTAAAGTTCAAGGCCCTGCCGTACGAATAAACATCGCCATGGAAGTGGCTGATAGCGTCATTCGAGGCGTCTCTGACGGCCGCTTGCATGTTGGCGTGGTTCCAAAAGTCAGCCTACCCACCAGCCTGTCTTCCAAAGAGCTGTATGACGAAACTTCACAACTTTATTGCGCTGACACTCACGCTCTTTATTCAGACACATCAGACATAAATAAAAATACACTCACTGCGTATGATGCAGTTGTTCCAAACTACCCATTATCTGAAACGGGCCGCAACGCAAATGCTTTTTTGAAAAACGCGGCATCAGCAGCAGACCGTGAGGGCGCGGCCTTCCTTATACTAACTGGCCAATATATCGGCTACTTACCCAACCATTTGGCAGCGCCATGGGTAGCTGCGGGGCGACTCAAGGCAATATCTCCTGAAAATTATTATTATCACACTACCTTTGTCACCGTAACGCGGCGTGACCGACGACCACACCGTGTACTTGAAGCGTTTCTTAACTTACTGGAAAAAGAAGCCAACACTAACTGAGACGCTTAGCGACAGCGCCTTCGTCTGAGACCAAAGCGCTGTCGCCCCTTCTAAGCAAAACTCATATCACCTATGGCTGACACATTTATTGAGACGTTAGCGCAGTGTTACATCAGGTAATATCCCCCATTAACGCCGTCAATCAATAGCTCAAGCTCGCCGTGCTGACCATGGTTTCCAACAACCCGCCACAAAGGCTTACGCACCAATTGCGCACTAACTAGCGTCAACCCGCTGGAACTACGCCGCTTGAGACGGTGACGACGCACCTGCATAACATGCTGGCGCGCTTTGCGCTCAAGTGGCTCTGGCTCCAACTCAGCATGAGGTAGCAACGGTGACAGCAAAGCATCGCCAAACGCAATGCCTTCCAGCGTAGTGCTTACACCCTGGCAGCGATCCACCAGGCATGCCATGCGCTCACTGCGGCACCTTCCCCAGCGGCGCACCTCCCAACAATATTCCAGCAGCAGATACGGAAACCCCACGGCAGCAATAGACTGAATATCTAACCCTGCAACAATCCCTACCGCTCTGCGCTCCACCGACTCTTTAGCAAGCCTGGCTTCCAGCCAGGCCTCCTTTGAGCCAGATTCAACCGACGCCATAACATCCTGCACTCCAGCGCCCGTTTTCATGCTGTTCGCGCCTGTGTTTTCAACGCCAACGCCTCATGAGCCATCTCGAAGGCTTGTTGCGACTTCAGCGAGCGCGGCAAGGGGCGCAGCTCAGCCGTTTCTTCCATCGCAGACAAAATATGCTCAGGCACCGGATGACTGCTTTGCGTCAACAAACTGGCCACGATCATCGCCAAGCTCGACAGCACCACACCCGCCAACATGGGGTGAATTTCAGTCACGACATCCAACGACAGATACTGCCAGAAGAAGGCCACCAAGCTACCAACAATCATTGACGTCAGCGCACCAGGTGTATTGGCCTTACGCCACCACACGGCCGCGACATAACTGGGCAAAAAAGCACTACCCAACACCGACGTGGTAAACACCACAATCGCAAAGACGCCCGGTGGTTCAAACAGCGCAACGATGCCACACACAACACCAAGCACTAGCACGATCAGCTGAGAAACCCTAACCATCTGTTTTTCTTGCATATTAGGATTGATGAAGCGCTCATACAGGTCGCGGGCTGCGATGCTGCCCGTTTGCAACAGAATAGAGTCAGCAGTGGACATAATTGCCGCCATAATCGCTGCCATCACAATACCAACCACTGCAGCTGGCAGAAGGTTATGTGCTAACAAAAAAATCGCCTGCTCGGGATCATCAAGGTCAGGCAACACAAGAATAGCCAATGTACCCAAGATGTAAGGCGAACTAACAAACACCAGATTCCACAGTGTGGAATAGACTCCGGCACGACGTGCATGAAATGGATTACGCATCGCCATGTGGCGTGTTACCACATGCGGCCAACCCATGTACCCAATAGAGAAAATCAACAATGCACCCAGCACGATTCCCCACTGGTTCTCATAAACCAAGTCACGCCCCCAGATAGACAGCAATGTCGGATCCAGCTCCGCCAATGCTTGGTTAGCCGCCGTTAAGCCGCCCACTTCGTTCAGGGTCGCAGCGAGAATCCATACAATTCCAACCACCATAATCAAGCTTTGCACAACATCGGTATATGCAACGGCACCGTAGCCTCCCATCAGGGTGTAACCAAGAATAACGGCAATAGCAATGAACAGTGACAACTCATAGGACAAACCTGTTACCAACTCGAGTCCTTTACCACCGGCAATAAACTGCGCTAACACATAAGCGCCCAGTAAGAATACGGATAATCCCGCGGCAATTAACCGAACCCATTTACTGGGATAACGCTTTTCAAGATATTCAATCGATGTCAAAGCACCCATAATCTGCGAGAGCTTACGCATCCGCCGACCCAGCACAGAAAGGTTGACAACGCCGCCACCAATGTCGCCACCGGCATACCAAAAACCGTAATACCCTTGGGTATAACCCAGCGACCCAGCACCAAGAAACATATAACCGCTCATCGAGGTAGACTGCATGGTCAAAGCCGTCACTAGAGGCCCGACATTACGGCCACCGAGATAGTAGCCCTCCATACTACTGGCCCCACCTCGCCGCATTGAAACAACGCCCACTGCCAGCATGGTCAGAAAATACAGACCAAGAAAAAGAAGCACTGTCGTATTCATACCTACTCTCCAGCGTTAGGAATTATTATTATCGCGCCCGCAAAAAGCGCCGATCAGCGCTCTGCATTACGCTTCAGGCCAGGCCAGTTTTTCGTCACCCAGAGAAAACCCAAGGTATAAAGCACCCAGATCGCTGGTACGCCAACAACGAGCAAAGTAGTGGACACAGGCAGTCCAAACATAACGATTTCCTTTTTTAGATTTTTTTGGAAATTACTGACGATGCTTCCGGCAAACAGCCAGCCCTTAGAAATGGGCCGACTGTTGTCAGAGGTCACACGTTTCTCTACCAACTATTTCAAGAGGGAAACGAAAATTCCGCATGACTGGTTTCGAAACTGGAAGGCCAGCGCTGGGAAATGGCTTTGCGCCGAGTGTAGAAACGCACCGCATCTGGGCCGTAAGCATGCAGGTCGCCGAACAACGAACGCTTCCAGCCACCGAAGCTGTGATAAGCCACCGGCACCGGCAGCGGTACGTTGATGCCGACCATGCCGACCTCTATCTGATCAGCAAAACGCCGCGCCGCCTCACCGTCACGGGTAAACAAGCAGGTGCCGTTGCCATATTCGTGGGCATTAATCAGCGCAATGGCGTCATCTAAGCTATCGGCGCGCACCACGCATAGCACGGGCCCGAAGATTTCTTCCTGATAAATACGCATGTCTGGCGTCACCTGGTCAAACAGGCAGCCGCCAACGAAAAAGCCATTTTCATGGCCAGGCACGGAGATATCTCGACCGTCGGCAACCAACTTGGCACCTGCCGCTACACCGTCTTCGATATAGCCCAACACCTTATCGCGGTGCTCGGCGGTCACCAGAGCCCCCATATCCATCCCTTTTTCTGTGCCTGGGCCAATCTTCAGCGCAGCAATCTTAGGTTGCATGGCTTCAATTAACCGGTCAGCGGCATCATCACCTACACATACCGCAACAGAAATCGCCATGCAGCGCTCGCCAGCACTACCAAAAGCGGCCCCCATCAGCGTATTGGCAGCATTATCGATATCAGCATCCGGCAATACGATGGCATGGTTCTTGGCACCTCCCAACGCCTGCACTCGTTTTCCAGCCGCACTACCACGCGCATAAATAGACTCGGCAATCGGCGTCGAGCCAACAAAAGATACCGCTTTAATCGCAGGCGCATCTAGCAGTGCTTCCACCGTGGCGCGGCCACCCTGCACAACGTTAATCACGCCATTAGGTAAGCCCGCTTCCGCCAGCAGTTCAGCGACAGCCAACACAGAGGATGGGTCTTTTTCAGATGGCTTAAGGATAAAAGTGTTACCGCAGGCAATCGCCATGGGATACATCCACAGCGGTACCATGGCAGGGAAGTTGAACGGCGTAATACCCGCAACAACACCTAAGGGCTGGAAATTCGACCACGCGTCGATGCCAGGCCCTGTGTTGTGGGAATATTCCCCTTTGAGAAGCTCTGGCACCCCACAGGCATATTCCACATTCTCAATTCCCCGCTTGAGCTCGCCCATCGCGTCTTCCAGCGTCTTGCCATGCTCTTCACTAATCAACTGAACCAGGCGTTCACTGTTATCTTCCAGCAGCTGCTTGAAACGATACATGACTTGGGCACGCTTGGCGGGCGGCGTGTCACGCCAAGCGGGAAACGCCGCTTCAGCAGCAACGATAGCCTGTGCCACAGTATCCGCGTCTCCATCCGCCACATCACGAATCGTTTCGCCAGTAGAAGGGTTACTGACAGGCAAGCTACGCGCAGCTGTTAAGTGTTCGCCATTAATCCAATGAGTAATCTGTTGCATGGGGTGCTCCTAGGTTTTGTTGATTGTTTGAAAACACATTCACTATGAATTACCACGCCATCAGGCCAGACGGTCCAGCACGCCGGCGACGGCATCAAACATTCGCTCAAGCTCCTGCTCGGTGGTGCCAAACGGAGGGCCAAACTGCAAGGTGTCACCGCCATAGCGCACATAAAAACCCGCTACCCATAGCGCCATATGCGCATCACGAGGTCGAACCGTTGGATCACCATCACGCGGCGCCAGCTGGATGGCACCGGCTAAGCCATAATTGCGAATATCAACAACATGTTGGCGCCCCTTAATAGCATGCAGGCGGTCTTCAAAGGCTGGAGCAATAGCCCGCACCTGAGCGGGGAAGTCTTCACGCTCGAACAGGTCAAGCGCTACCAGCCCAGCCGCACAAGCCACCGGATGACCGCTATAGGTGTAGCCGTGCGTAAACTCAACGGCATGACGCGGACCACCACCGGCCATAAAGGTATCGTAAATATCACTATTGGCGACCACCGCCCCCATCGGCACTGCACCGTTAGTCAGCTGTTTAGCGATAGTGATTAGGTCTGGCGTCACACCAAACGCTTCCGAACCGGTACGCGCACCACAGCGGCCAAACGCAGTAATTACTTCGTCGAAAATCAGTAAAATATCATTTGCTGTACAGATCTCACGCAACCGCTGCAGATACCCCTGAGGCGGCACAATCACACCAGCCGAGCCTGACATTGGCTCAACAATCACTGCAGCAATAGTTGAGGCATCGTGCAACGCGATCTGCTCTAGCAATGCATCAGCAAGATCCGCCCCAGTTTCAGCCTGCCCTCGGGTAAAACGCTGATCAGCCTGCAGCGTGTGAGGCAAGTGGCTGGCATCGTATAACTCGCCGTAATGCTTGCGGTTACCACCAATGCCGCCAACACTGGTGCCGCCGAGATTAACGCCGTGATAGCCCTTAGCGCGACCAATCAAGCGCACTTTTTCGGCGCGCCCCTTGATGCGCCAATACGCCTTGACCATCTTGATGGCCGTGTCGGCCGACTCTGAACCAGAGTCGGTGAAAAACACGTGATCGAGCCCCTCCGGCATGATACTTGCGACCTTCTCGGCCAGCTCAAAAGCCAATGGGTGCGCGACCTGAAAACCCGGTGCGAAATCCAAACTACCGAGCTGTCGAGACACCGCCTGCTGAATCTCTGTGCGGTTATGGCCCGCGCCGCTGGTCCAAAGACCCGAAAGGGAGTCGAACAGACGGCGCCCTTGGTCATCAATGAAATAACGCCCTTCGGCCCCACAAATCAGCCGTGGGTTATCGCGAAAATCCCGGTTGGCACTAAACGGCATCCAAAAATGATTATTGATGGCTTCAGGTAATGCGTCACTCTCAGAACGAAGGCTGTCGGCGGAGATAGGGGTGGTCAACATGGCACTGCTCCTCTTTCACGTTTCATTAATTTTTGTTGTGCCACTATTTCTGTGGGTATATCGGCAGCATGGCTGCGCTATATGTTTAGTAAAACACCAACATCCTTTACTAAACGTGAGGTAAACAATACGCAAATATGCAAAAAGGGATCGTCAGATTTTCTTGATAGGAGAGCAGCCCCTATGAAGGGCTAGAGGCTGGAGCAGAGCACTTAGCTGCCACATTATTTGAGGACATTAAGTTGAAAAGAATTTAAGCCGTCACTCAGATGACCGAAGAAAGGAAACAAGCTAAGCAACGGCGTCGCCTTGGCCTCTGCCAACCATGCCAACCGACTTACCTAGCTCACTCATCATCACCATGCCGCCATTGGTCCCGCATCTTGCGCGCCTTGTTGGCTCGGTAATGACGAACCAGCGCGACACTCAGTGCACAAACCACCATGGCAGCCAGGGTGACAGCCTGCCATGGGCGGGCGTTGTCACCCATTAGGGTTTCCAGCGTGATAATGATGATGAAACCCAGCGCCTGACTGGCGATGGCCAACGCTCGCAGCGCATCAAAGGCTTTTTTTGCCATATTGGCTCCTGTCCCTGTTCTCTTAAAATGACGGCTAACAACGTGACAGCCTGGTTCGGCCATACTAGGCTTAACCTTCAAGCTTAACGCCCAAGCTTACTCTTCAAGATTAAACATCGAGCTTAGGCGTCACGAGTCCGTCCAGTGTAACCGAACCGCTGCAGCGCTTGCTGCTGGACACCGAGAGTCTTGTTCACCATGGAAGCTATTGCCTTTGGCACGATGCTGATTCCGCTGCCGCGCTTGTATGCTCTATTGGTGGGGTTAGGCTTACTAGGCGCCAGCGCCGTTTTGCTCGGCTTACCGCGCCAGCAGCATATCCGCTGGTTTAGCGGGTTACTGCTGGTATGGCTGATCAGCGCACGTCTCGGCCATATTGCACTGCATCTAGCAAGTTACATGGCCAGCCCACTAGACGTACTACGCTTCTGGCTACCCGGTTTCGAGGGGTCAGCGGGGCTATTGGGCGTGCTGCTTTGGAGCGTTTGGTCGCTGCGTGATCGATTCAGGGCGATGCTCGGTGCCGCTGGGCTCTGCATCATAACGTCACTGCTCTGGTTACTACTGATGCACATTGCTCCCTTTTCTCCTGCCGCGACACCTCGACAATTACCCGAGCTTAGCCTGTCCAACCTAGAGGGTGACAGCATAGCGCTGAGCGAGCTTCAAGATCAGCACGTGATCATCAACCTATGGGCCAGTTGGTGCCCGCCCTGTCGGCGTGAATTACCGCTGTTAGCCGAACTTGATACCCATGATGACGTCACGGTGGTGGTTATCAATCAAGGCGAAGACTTGCTACCCGTAGTCCGCTATCTAGATAACCAACGCCTTAATTTTCGCTACGCGCTGCTTGACCCGCGCCAGCGCATGGCCGTTGCAAGTGCCGCGCCTGGCCCACCAACGACGTTACTGCTTAACCGACACGGGCGTATCACCCACCGTCACATCGGCGAACTAAGCCGCGCAACCCTCAACGCTTGGCTGATATCGCCTTAAGCGAAAGTAAACAAACCATAACTCATACCGCATCAGGGGCTTAAGGCTCGCCGCGCTTTACTGTAAGATACCGCGCCCTGCCGTCGGCGTGTCGAGCATCGCCAGCGGCGTAAGACCCGAATGACAATTACCCACTGAGGCATCATGAGCGACTACTCTCCCGGTCAGCGCTGGATCAGCGATGGCGAGGCCGAACTTGGTCTGGGTACTATTCTCAGCTGCGACAAGCGCAGCGTTACCGTACTGTTTGGCGCCAGCCAAGAAACCCGTATCTACAGCGCCCAACGTGCCCCGCTGACCCGCGTTACATTCAACAGCGGCGATCAGGTTCAGGCAGCCGAAGGCTGGCAGATGCGGATTGATGACAGCAACATCAGCGATGGCCTGATCACCTATCTAGGCACCGATAAACACGGCCAACACTGTGAACTGCCTGAAGCACGGCTGGCCGATAGCATGCGTTTCGACCAGGCCCGTGATCGCCTGCTAACCGGCCAGGTCGATCGTAACGACTGGTTCGAACTGCGCTTTCACACCCTGCATCACTACCACCGCACCGAGCAAAGTACCGCTCTTGGTCTGGCGGGCCCAAAGATTGACCTGATCCCTCATCAGCTCTACATCGCCGATGAAGTCTCTCGCCGCCACGCACCACGCGTGCTGCTGGCCGATGAAGTCGGGCTAGGAAAAACCATTGAGGCAGGCCTGATTCTACACCGCCTACTGCTTTCGGGCCGTGCCGAGCGAGCTCTGATTCTGGTACCAGACAGCCTCACCCACCAGTGGCTAGTCGAACTGCTGCGCCGCTTCGCGCTGGAAGTCACCTTGCTCGACGAACAACAGAGCTTGGCTCGGGCCGGAGACAACCCTTTCGACAGCGGCCAGCTGGTACTGGCAAGTCAGGATTGGCTGTTTGCCAACCCACACCGCCAGCAACAAGCCGAAGACTGTCATTGGGACCTAATGATTGTTGACGAGGCGCACCACCTAGAGTGGTCAGAAGACCAGGCCGATGCAGGCTATGCCTGCATCGAGCGACTCAGCGCCAGCGTCTCCGGCCTATTGCTGCTGACTGCCACTCCAGAGCAAATGGGCCAGCAGAGCCATTTCGCTCGCCTACGCCTGCTTGACCCTGATCGCTACCACAGTTTCAGCGCTTTCCAGGAAGAAGAGCGCCACTATGGTGAAGTGGCAGCAGCTATCGATGCCTTAACTCGCCTGCCGGGCACAGATGCCGACGATGATACTAGCGCCGATCACGACCTGATCGCTGCCGTGGTCGACGATCAGGACAGCTTGGCTCTGCTGGCCGTCCTAACCAACCCCGAAGGCGACAAAGCGCAGCAAGATTCAGCCCGCACGCAACTTCGCGAACAGCTGCTGGATCGCCACGGCACTGGCCGAGTGATGTTCCGCAACAGCCGCCGCCATGTAGGCGGCTTTCCAGAGCGCCGCCTGAACGTGAGCACACTGGAGCTGCCCTCAGCCTACCGTCGTGAATTGCGCCGTGTAGCCCGAGACGAAGATCACCTCGACGATCTGCTGATCCGTACCGGCCTCGATCATCCCGACATGCTGATCTACCTCGACGACATGTATCGAGCGCTGACCGATGAACCGCTGAATACTGAGCCGTGGTGGCAGATTGACCCACGCGTCAACTGGCTGCTGGAAAAGCTTTCCGAGCTTAACAGCAGCCAAGACAGTCATAGCAAAGTACTGGTCATTGCCCATAACCCCGAAACCGCACTAGGCCTAGCCGAAGGGCTCAGGGTGCTGGGTGGCGTGCACGCTCCGGTATTTCACGAAGGCCTGTCGCTGATTGAGCGCGACCGTGCCGCTGCGGCCTTTGCCGACGAGGAAGACGGCTGCCAAGTGCTGGTATGTTCAGAAATCGGCTCAGAAGGCCGTAACTTCCAGTTCTGCCATCATCTGGTGATGTTTGATCTACCGCTGCATCCCGACCAGCTGGAACAGCGCATCGGCCGACTGGACCGGATCGGCCAACGCCATACCATCGATATTCATGTGCCGGTGTTTGAAGACAGTCCCAGCGAACAGCTGCTGCGCTGGTATCAGCAGGGTCTCGACGCCTTCGGTGCTCCCCACGGCTTGGGCAATGAACTGTTTGATGCCTTTGGGGATGAACTGGCTGAGTCTCTGCTCGACCCCGAGGGCATGAATGATGTGATCGACGCGACTCGGACACTTTTCGATAGCCGCCTCGCTCAGCGCGATGCAGGACATAATCGACTATTGGAGCTAAATGCCTGCCGTCATGACCGAGCCAAGGCGACTATCGAGGCGATTAGCGAACTGGATGCCGACAACGCCTTGCCGGGCTACCTTGAGCAGGCCATGGACATCTTCGGCGTAGACACCCGCGAGCTGGGTGGTGGTCTGATACACCTTAAGCCCAGCGGGCAGATGCTTGATGGTTTACCAGGCTTAGTTAAAGGCGAAGACGGCTTTACCGCGACCTTCTCTCGTAGCCGTGCCTTGGCCCGTGACGACATCCAGCGGCTATCGTGGGAACATCCGCTGGTGCGTGAAGTCATGGGGAGAATTCTTGACGGCAGCATGGGTAACACCGCGCTGGCATTGCTCAAGCACCCAGCCATTCCCAGTGGTCGACTCATGGCTGAGCTGATCTATCGTACCTATTGCCCAGCCCCCAAGCAGCTCCATCTCAATCGTTTCCTGCCGCCAACCGCGGTACGAGTGCTGCTCGATGCTTCAGGAGCAAACCTTACTAGCAATGTCTCATTTAACGGCTTGTCAAAGCACTTGCATAAAGTGAAGAAATCCCAAGCCCGAGAGCTGATTAAGCACCACCGAGACAGCTTGCGCCAGCTGATCGCGCAATCAGAAACAGAGGCTGAGCGTGAACTGCCAAGCATCGTCGAAGCTGCCCAGGTACGCATGCGGGCTAACTTGGATAGTGAACTAAGCCGCCTTGAAGCGTTAGCGCGTAAAAATCCCGCTGTGCGTGAAGCAGAGCTTAACGCACTACGCAGCGAGCGCGATGCTCTGGATAACGCCATCGAGGCAACTCAGCTACGCCTTGATGCCATCCGCCTGATCGTTACTGTTGATGAGAATTATAAATAACGAGGAAACGCACTGAGCTGGACCCTGCAAAAAACACAACAGCCCAGCGACGCCCAGCTCCCCCTATAGGCAATACCCATATATAGGCGCTGTGTCGGTGGGCTGTTTTTCTATGCAAAGTTGACGCTCAACACTCGCACCAGACAGCACTTACAAAATATCGTCCAACGCCTCCCCCAATGTAGAGAAGCGAAACGTGAAGCCCGCTTCTTGAAAGCGGCTAGGCAACATCTTCGCGCCGCCCAATAGCAGTGTCGACATCTCGCCCAACCCCACTTTCAAGGCAATCGCCGGCACCGGCAGCCACGCCGGCCTGCCTAACTGCTTGGCTAGCGCGCGGGTAAATGCCGCATTGGTCACCGGTTGCGGCGCACTGCCGTTGAAAGGGCCTTGCAAGTCATTACGCTGAATCAGCGTTAGAATCATTTCAACCACATCAAAACGGTGTACCCATGGCATATACTGCCTGCCATTACCAATCCGCCCTCCCAGACCCAGCTTAAAGAGCGGCAACACTTTAGCCAACATGCCGCCATCGGCCTCTAACACTAACCCCAGGCGCAGTATGGCCACACGTGTTCCAAACTGAGTCGCCTTGCTCGCCGCGGCTTCCCAGTCACGACATAGCTGATGGGAAAATTCATCATGAGGAGGTGTCTCCTCGCTAACATCGCGCTCATCCTGGTCACCGTAATAGCCCATAGCAGACGCTGATACCAGCACGTCGGGAACTCTCCCTTGTGACACCTGAAGCTGTTCACATAACGCGACAATATCTCGGGTTATCTCAAGCCGTGACTCAAGCAGCTCTTGCTTGCGCCCCTCACTCCAGCGGCTAGCAGCAATAGGAGCGCCAGCCAAATTAACAATAGCCTCTGGCGGCAGATCAACGAAGTCGCTGGCCCAGCGGCGCACCTCAACGTCGCTAGGCAGCTGGCTTAATATCCTGCTCGGATGACGTGACGTCATCAGCACACGGTGGCCATCTTCGTGCAGCCGCTGACATAGCGCCTGCCCAACGAAGCCACTGCCACCTGTGATCAGTATGCGCATAGCTATCACCTCCTAGCCTTGGCCGTTATACAGCAATCCTACACCTCTGCTAGTCTAGCCCTATATCGCCTCAGCCTAAGTCAGCTTACTGGGCGGTCTCCCCTAACTACGTAAGACATGAAGGACTTCCTATGACTCGCGCTCTCATCTTACTGGCTCACGGCTCCAGTGATGCTCACTGGCGTGCCCCCTTCGAAGCGTTAGAAGCCGCGCTTAAAAAGCGTCTTAATACGCCCTTGGCACTAGCTTACATGGAGATCAGCGAGCCGTCGCTTGAAACCACAGCCGCCGCACTGGCGGAGCAAGGCGTCAAACAAGCGGAGATTTTGCCCCTGTTTTTTGCCGCTGGCCGCCACTTACGCAAGGACGTTCCCGCCCAGGTGGCAGCGCTTAACGCAGCCTATGACACCAGCAATGCAGGCCTTACACTGACGCTGCTACCACCCGTTGGCCAACACCCCGCCTTTATTGATGCATTAGCCACAGCGATCACAGAGCAGGCTGAACGATAAGCGCGCCAGCGCTTCTATCTACTGACACGCGACAGCGCATGAAACACACCAAGTCGAATATTACATGGAGCCAACAATGAGCCTCACTCTGATGTGGTTTCGCAGTGACCTTCGTCTGCACGACAATCGTGCCCTTGAAGCCGCTGCACAGCGTGGGCCCGTGATAGCCGTTTACCTGCGTAGCCTGGCCGACTGGCAGCGCCACGGCCATGGAGCCAACCAGTTAGACTTTCGTGCGCGTGGCGTGGCCCAGCTCAAACAGCAGTTAGCAGAGCGCAATATCCCCTTATTGCATCGCGACATTGGCGATTTCACCGAGTCACCAAAAGCACTGCTAGGCATTGCCAAAGAGACCGGCGCCAGCACCTTACACTTCAACCGCGAGTACCCCCTGGACGAAATACAGCGCGACAACGCAGTGCTTGCTGCATTCGAGGCGGCCGGCCTGAGCGCAGCAGGGCACCACGATGCCATCGCCTTCGCACCAGGTGAGCTACTGACAGGTAAGGGCGATTTCTACCGTGTGTTCACACCGTTTTCAAAGGCTTGGCACCAACAGCTCAGCGCTGAGCGCCTCGCGTTAAGCGATCCGCCCGCCAGACAAGAGCCATTAACTATCGTCAACGACCCACTACCCGGTGCCGCCGACATTCAGACATCCACCGGGATATCCGCTATCCCCGCCGATCTCTGGCCTGCAGGGGAAGCTGCAGCAGCGGATCGCCTAGCACGCTTTCTACGTTTCCGTGGGCGACGTTACGCACAACAGCGCGACTTCCCAATCACCCCTGGCACCAGTGAGCTCTCCCCCTATCTCGCACTGGGTATGATCTCGCACCGCCAATGCCTACAGGCAGTGCTAAACGAAAACGGCGGCTCACTGACCGAAGGTGATGCTGGCCTAGCCGCTTGGGTTAACGAGCTGGTCTGGCGGGAGTTCTATCACCATGTTGCCGTCGGCTTTCCGCGCGTATGTCGCCACCGCGCCTTTCAAGTGAGTACCGAAGCGCTGGCCTGGCGTGATGACGAGGCAGGCTTTGCCGCCTGGTGTGAAGGCCGCACCGGCTACCCTATTGTTGATGCGGCCATGCGCCAGCTGGTGACGACCGGCTGGATGCATAACCGCTTGCGCATGGTTAGCGCCATGTTTCTTTCCAAGCATCTGCTAATTGACTGGCGTCGTGGCGAGGCTTTCTTTATGCGCCATTTAGTCGACGGTGAGTTTTGTGCCAACAATGGCGGCTGGCAGTGGGCCGCTTCCACCGGCACAGATGCAGCCCCTTACTTTCGTATTTTCAACCCCACCACGCAATCTCAGCGTTTCGACGCTGACGGCAAGTTCATCGCAACATGGCTGCCAGAGCTGGCTGAGCTTCCTGTCAAACAACGCCACGCACCGCCAACAGACCTATTCAGCTGCGTTGACTACCCCGCGCCCATTGTGGATCACAAGGCAGCTCGGTTACGTGCCTTAGACGAATTCAAACGTCTACCATGACCAACCACCCCAAAAGCCGAGACAAACGAATAGACATTGACAGCCTTACAACGGCCCAACATCATTGTCTGCTTAGGGCTCAACGTGCATTCCCGCATTATGCGCATTAAACTATCTCAATGTCTGTGCCAATGACTGCGCGAAAGCCCATGATGAAGGCTGCGAGAAAAACCCAGCAAACGCATGAGCTTTCATGGCCTACGAAACCTAACTTTTTCTCGACACTCGGAATGACTCAGTGACCAAGCAACACTCTTTTGAGCGTGAAGAACTGCTGGCATGCAGCCGCGGCGAGCTGTTCGGCCCCGGTAATGCTCAGCTACCCGCCCCTAATATGCTGATGCTCGATCGCATCACCCACATTCATGAAGAAGGTGGTGAGTACGGCAAAGGCGTACTCATCGCTGAACTGGATATTCATCCTGACTTATGGTTTTTTGACTGCCATTTTCCTGGGGACCCCGTAATGCCCGGGTGCCTGGGGCTTGACGCCATGTGGCAGCTGGTAGGTTTCTATCTGGGCTGGCTAGGCAATCCTGGCCGTGGGCGTGCACTTGGCTGCGGTGAGGTTAAATTTAGCGGTCAAATTATGCCCGATGCCAAAAAAGTGACCTATCACATCAACATCAAGCGTACGATTACACGACGCTTAATTCTGGGTATGGCCGACGGCACGGTATCTGTCGATGGCCGAGACATCTATCAGGCCAACGATCTGCGGGTCGGCCTGTTTACCTCCACTGCGAACTTCTGATCAGGAGGTTTCCATGCGACGAGTGGTAGTCACCGGCCTAGGCATTGTTTCTTGCCTAGGCAACGACAAACAACAGGTTCTTGAAGCACTCCAAGAAGGACGCTCCGGCATTCGCTTCAAGGAAGAATACGCTGAACGTGGATTTCGTAGCCATGTAGCGGGTGTGGTCGATATCGACCTGGATGCCCTAATCGACCGCAAGCAGCGGCGCTTCATGGGTGATGCTGCAGCCTATGCCTATGTCAGCATGACTCAGGCGATCGAAGATGCGGGCCTGACACCTGAACAGGTATCCAATGAGCGTACGGGGCTGATTGCCGGCTCCGGAGGTGCCTCTAGCGCCAACCAAGTAGAAGCCGCTGACGTGATGCGCGAAAAAGGGCTGCGCCGCGTCGGGCCGTACCGAGTCACCCGCACCATGGGGAGCACCGTATCGGCTTGTCTGGCAACGCCTTTCAAAATCAAGGGCATTAACTACTCTATTTCCTCTGCCTGTGCTACCTCAGTGCACTGTATTGGTAATGCCGTAGAACAGATCCAGATGGGCAAACAGGATGTGGTCTTCGCTGGCGGTGGTGAAGAAGAGCACTGGACACTCTCTTGCCTGTTCGACGCCATGGGCGCCCTTTCCACCCAATATAACGATACGCCAGATAAAGCCTCTCGCCCCTACGACCAGGCCCGCGATGGTTTTGTTATCGCTGGCGGCGGTGGCATGCTGGTGCTCGAAGAGTTAGAGCATGCGCGAGCCAGAGGCGCCAAGATCTATGCCGAGGTAACAGGCTACGGTGCCAACTCCGATGGCTACGACATGGTTGCCCCCTCCGGCGAAGGAGCCATGCGCTGCATGCGCCAAGCCATGACGACCGTCGATGGCAAAATCGATTACATCAACACCCACGGCACGTCAACACCAGTGGGCGATGTTTCCGAGCTACGGGCGATTCGTGAAGTATTCGGCGATAAAACCCCAGCGATAAGCTCCACCAAGTCGCTAACTGGACATTCATTGGGCGCCACCGGTGTGCAGGAAGCAATTTACTCGCTACTGATGATGGAAAACGACTTCATCGCTGCTTCGGCTAATATCGAGACTCTCGACGAACAAGCTGAAGGTCTCGATATCGTGGCCCAACGTCGTGACGGCGTGAATATCGAGCGCGTACTCTCCAACAGCTTTGGCTTTGGTGGCACGAACGCCTGCTTGGTACTGCAGAAGTATCACGCTAATCAAGCATAAGCCCTCGGTATGTACCACCAAAAAGAGCGCTCCATTTAGGGGCGCTCTTTTTGTTTTATGGTCGACCGGTTTACAACATGACGCTTTCAACACCCTGACACCGACGTAAACAAGCCCATGCATGGCGTTGGGCCTAATTAGTCTGGCTTAGTTTGGGCTGGCTTGGTTTAGCCCTAGCCTTAACCACTTGCCTGATCAGAGCGCGGCACGCCTGAAATAGTGACGAGCTGTGCTTCTATCCACGCCTCAGCCTCTGCCAGCACCTCCTCAGGGCTACGATCAACGGTATCAATTGGCTCGCCCACCACCAAGCTCAGTCGCCCAGGTTGTTTGACCCAATCACGACCCGGCCAACGCTCACCGGCATTATGCGCAACCGGCACCACGGGCACACCAGCTCGGCAAGCGATCACCGTACCACTCTTGTTATAGCGCCGCCGCTGGCCTGGCTCAACGCGAGTCCCCTCAGGAAAGATCAAGACCGAAAGACCTTCTTTCAAGCGCTGCACCCCCTGGGTTAACACTTGACGCATGGCACGCGACGGTCGGGAACGGTCCAAAGCAATCGGACGCAACAACCGCAAAGCCCAGCCAAAAACAGGAATATTCAACAGCTCTTTTTTGAGCACCGTACATACCGGTGGCTTAATCAGCTGCAGATATACGGTTTCCCATTCACTCTGATGATTAGAAAGTATTACGCAGGGCCCCGCTGGCAGCTTTTCAAGCCCAGAAATTTCATAGTGCACACCACACGCTACCTTGAACCAGCTCATAATGAAGTGATTGTAAAGATTCAGCAGCCGATAGCGGGATTTTAACGGAAGAAAAGGAGATGGCGGAAGAAACAACACACCGCACACCAGCATGGCAATAAAGTAGCCGACATAGAACACAATACTGCGCAATCGGCTCATTGTTGCGTAACCTTGTCTTGCTTCATCTGCTGGTCCGCTTGCTGTTCATCGCGCGCCAAACACCACAGGTCCAGCATACGCCCCACCTCCAACCGCCAAGGTTTCTGGTGAACACCAAAAGAACCTAGCACGCGTCGACAGTTCAGCACACGACGTAACGGATGCTCATGATGATGATTGAGCGCTTTAACGACACCTAGCGCTATCTGCTCTCCGCGCCCCTCTAAGCGCGTCTCTAACTGGGTCCGAACCATCGACAAAAAAGTATAAGCACTAACGGGCTCCGTCCCTGCCAGATGATAGCTGCCCCATGCCTGCGCGCCGCATGATTGCTGCTGCAGCATCCCGATCAATGCCATAGCTACCGAGTCAGCTGACGTGGGGCAGAAAATAATATCCGACGCTGCCCTCAGCTCACCACCAGCCGTCAACGTTTCCAGCAACTCACCCAACCAAGCACGCTGACCATCCAGCGCAAACAAGGGCCCCAGACGCACCATTAAATGGTGCGGCAGCTCAGCACGAATCCGGTCACCTACACGTATCAACTGCTTCAACCCCTCATCTCGAGGGGCTGGTATCATGTGCTCGTCGATCGGCGTATCAAAACCATCCTCATACAGTTGATCCGAGACACACCACACCAATGGCACTTCTTGAGCTAGGCAGGCGTCTAAACAGGTTTCCACATTTTCCACATGAGCTCTTACTGCCGCTGGCTGCTCATCCAGCGGCTGCGTCAAAGGAGGAATAATCACCGCATAAGGTGCCGATTCTTCCAAATGCTTAGCCGTTACCGTATGCGCCTGCTCAAGCTCAAGCTCAATGTCCTGTCGACGCGCTGTCTCACGAACCAACGCCAAACTGAGGCAATGCCCAGCATCGAGTACTAGCAGCTTCACGGCAGCTCCTTATCCAAAACCTTTCATCAAAAGGGAATTTCGTCGTCAAAATCCTTGAAGCTGTCTGGGTCTGGTGCGCCGTAGTTACCTTGTTGCGGGTTACCCCCCTGAGCAGGCGCTGGCTGCTGCCCGCTGCCATAGTTACCACCTTGTTGGGGCGAGGGCTGGCCACCACCGTAACCTCCCCCTTGCTGTGGCTGCTGCCCACCACCGTAGTTACCGCCCCCCTGCTGAGGTTGTTGTTGCCCTCTGCCGTAGTTCGCTCCTTGCTGAGGCTGATACTGGCCCCCTTCAGAACCGCCACGGCTATCCAGCATTTCCAAATTGTTGGCAACAATCTCGGTGCTGTACTTGTCTTGCCCGTTTTGATCCTGCCACTTACGGGTTTGCAACCGCCCCTCAACGTAGAGCTTGGAGCCTTTTTTAAGATACTGCTGGGCTATCTCTGCCAGCTTATTGAACATGACCACCCTGTGCCATTCCGTGCGCTCTTGGCGCTGGCCGGTCTGACGGTCCATCCAGCTATCAGAGGTCGCCAAACTAAGGTTCGCAACAGCAGTACCAGAAGGCGTAAAACGCACTTCAGGGTCCTGCCCTAGGTTGCCGATCAGGATTACCTTGTTGATGCCACGGGCCATGATTGACTCCTTTTCAATGCACGTGAAGCAGATAAGTAGTAGAAGTGTTATTGCAAACCATCATGATCTGCACGACCTCAAGCGTTGAGCGTAGTCTATCAAACTCGGCAAGCGTCCTCGCCCTTAGCGAGCCCAATCAGTTCAGCCAATGCCTGTTGATCAAGGTATTCATGGTCAACCTTGAGATACGCCAAGCACTCACTGGGCACCACCATGACATCCTCAACACCAGCAATGCGGGAAAATCGGTCGGTCAACACACTCAGGCTGTCGTCTTGGTAGCGCTTATCGAGCACAACAATCTCACTGGATAGATGGCGTGGTGGCGACATGCCGGTCATCACGAAAAACCAGCCCAGCCCAAGCAGTGCACAACTAAAAAGTACCGCATCAAGCCCCCATTCCTGGGATATCCAGCCACCCAATACGCCACCAAGAAAAGCCCCTAAAAACTGGCCAGTGGAATAAATACCCATGGCGGTTCCTTTGGCACCCGCCGGTGCCAGCTTGCTAAGCATTGAAGGCAGAGTGGCTTCAAGCAGGTTAAATGCCGTAAAAAACACCATTAGCCAAGCCAGCAACCCATTCAGCCCACCGACCAACCCTAGCCCCAGTAAACTAAGGGTAATGGCAGCCACCGCACTCAGGCACATCAGTTTCATACGGCGACGCTTTTCAGCAACAATGACCAGCGGCACCATAATCACAAAGGCCACTGCCATCACCGACAGATAGACCCCGCCATGGCGCGATACCTCAACACCAGCATCAACCAAGCGTAACGGGACCGCAACAAAGATAGCCATTAACAACAAATGCAGCAAAAAAATTGAAGCGTCCAAGCGCCACAGATCCCTGCGCCGAAACACTGACGCCAGCTGGCGGCGATCCAGTCCAACATCACGGTGCTGCACACGACGTGGCGCCGACGGAACCAGCTTCCACAGCACCACAAGGCCAATCAACGCCAGTCCAGCGGTTAACCAAAACACCCCTGACAAACCGGCGTGCATGGAGACTAATGGCCCCAACACCATGGCCACCCCGAAGGCTACGCCAATCGATAAGCCAATGGTCGCCATGGCGACTGTGCGTACAGCCTCACGCGTCTGGTCGGCAAGCAGTGCCATGATAGCAGCGGCCACCGCACCACTACCCTGCAGGCAACGCCCAAGAATAATGCCGAAAATGCTGTCAGCCTGCGCGGCCACTAAGCTACCCAACATGAACAGACACAGCCCAAAAGCGATCACCGGTTTACGCCCTACACGGTCTGACAACAAGCCAAACGGAATCTGCAGCACCGCCTGGGTCAAGCCATAGCCTCCCAGCGCCAAACCAATTAATAAAGGCGTTGAGCCGCTTAACTCATCGGCATACAGCGCCAACACCGGCAGCACCATAAACAGGCCGAGCATGCGTGACGCATAGAGCCCAGCGAGGCCAGCAATGGCTCGACGCTCGGAGGCTAACAACAGTCCTGAGACCTTTGGCATAACGTTCGAAACATCCATAGACAGGGCATAACACCCAAGGTGGGCGCATATTCTAGCTTTCACTACAACGTGGTGGAAGATAGTACGGCAAGAGACTTTGCCGAGGTTGCGCGGGGCCGCGTATAATCCACCTTTTGCCGTGTACCACGAGGTATGAATGGACAGGATTCTGGTCAGGGGTGCCCGCACCCATAATCTCAAGCAGATTGACGTCGAACTGCCACGCGACAAGCTGATTGTCGTCACCGGGCTGTCAGGCTCTGGCAAGTCGTCGCTGGCCTTTGACACCCTGTATGCGGAGGGCCAGCGCCGCTATGTGGAATCACTATCCACCTATGCACGCCAGTTTCTTTCAATGATGGAAAAGCCTGATGTCGACCACATTGAAGGCCTGTCACCAGCAATCTCTATCGAGCAGAAGTCCACCTCGCATAACCCCCGCTCCACTGTCGGCACCATCACTGAAATCTACGACTACCTGCGCTTGCTCTACGCGCGCGCTGGCATACCACGCTGTCCCGAGCATGGGGAGGACCTTGAAGCCCAAACCGTCTCGCAAATGGTTGATCAGGTGCTAGCCTTACCCGACGGCAGTAAGCTCATGCTGCTGGCTCCGGTGGTCAAAGGCCGCAAGGGTGAACACCTTCAGCTGTTGGCCGAACTGCGTGCCCAAGGATTTGTACGCGCCATGGTCGACGGTCAAGTGCTGGAGCTTGACGATATTGCCCCGCTTGACAAACAAAAAAAGCACGATATCAGCGTTGTAGTTGACCGCATCAAAGTGCGCGATGGCCTGGCACAGCGCCTAGCCGAGTCCTTCGAGACCGCACTAAATTTAGCTAACGGCGTAGCTACCATACATTTCATGGATGGCGAGTCCGACGACATTGCCTTTTCCGCGCGCTTTGCCTGCCCCGTATGCGGCTATTCGATTACCGAATTAGAACCCCGCATGTTCTCGTTCAACAACCCTGCTGGCGCCTGTTCTCAGTGTGACGGACTGGGTGTGCAACAGTACTTTGACCCTGACAAGCTCATCAGCCATGCCGACTTGTCACTAGCCGAAGGCGTCATCAAAGGATGGGACCGACGTAGCGTTTACTATTTCAATCAGCTTCAATCCGTCGCCGAACATTATCGATTTGCGGTAGAAACACCCTGGCAGGATCTCGCGCGACACGAACGAGATATCATCCTCCACGGCAGCGGCAAGGACGATATCGAGTTTTCCTACGTTAACGATCGTGGCAAAAAGGTCTCTCGCCAACATCCATTTGAAGGCGTGCTACCTAACATGCAGCGCCGCTATCGGGAGACCGAGTCCAACTCAGTGCGTGAAGAGCTGTCGCGTTATATTGCCGTTCAACCCTGCACCAGCTGCGACGGGACACGGCTGCGCAAAGAGTCGCGCAACGTGTATATCGACGACCGTCCCTTACCACAACTCGTGCGCCTCCCCATTGGCGAAGCACTGGCCTACTTCTCAGCTCTCACCCTCCCAGGACGGCGCGGAGAGATAGCTGAAAAAATTATTAGTGAGATCCATGCGCGGCTGGAGTTTCTGGTCAACGTAGGGCTCGACTATCTCAACCTCGAACGCAGCGCTGAAACACTTTCTGGCGGCGAAGCACAACGCATTCGCCTAGCAAGCCAGATCGGAGCTGGCTTAGTGGGAGTCATGTATATTCTTGACGAGCCTTCCATCGGCCTGCATCAGCGTGACAACGACCGGCTACTGGATACCCTCAAACACCTTCGTGACCTCGGCAATACCGTTATCGTGGTGGAGCACGACGAAGACGCTATCCTAGCCGCCGACCATGTTTTGGATATCGGCCCCGGCGCTGGCGTTCACGGGGGGCGCATCGTGGCTCAGGGCACGCCCGCCGACGTTATGGCCAACCCCGAGTCACTAACCGGCCAATACCTGTCTGGTACAAAAGAAATCGCCGTACCTCCCTGGCGCATTCCTGGCAACCCAGAGAAAGTACTGCGCTTGATCGGCGCGAGTGGCAATAACTTACACGATGTGACGCTTGAACTACCGCTAGGGTTGTTTGTTTGCATTACGGGAGTCTCTGGATCAGGTAAATCAACCCTGATCAATGCCACCCTGATGCCCATCGCTGCACGAGAGCTCAACCGTGCAACCACACTAACACCCGCACCCTACGACAAGCTTGAAGGGCTCGAACAGCTCGACAAAATCATCGACATCGACCAAAGCCCTATAGGGCGGACTCCTCGTTCGAACCCAGCAACTTACACCGGCATTTTCACACCAATCCGAGAGCTGTTTGCCGGCACCCAAGAGGCACGCTCACGAGGATATAAGCCTGGGCGCTTTTCGTTCAACGTCAAGGGAGGGCGCTGCGAGGCTTGTCAGGGCGAAGGCATGATCAAGGTAGAAATGCATTTCCTACCCGACATATATGTGCCCTGCGATGTATGCAAAGGCAAACGCTACAATCGCGAAACCTTAGATATTAAATACAAAGGCAAGAGCATCGATGAAGTGTTGCAGATGACGGTGGAAGAAGCACTGGAGTTCTTCAGCCCCGTACCGGCCATTGCTCGTCGCCTGCAGACGCTACTCGATGTCGGCCTGTCATACATCCGCCTAGGACAAAGCGCCATCACCCTATCTGGCGGCGAGGCCCAGCGAGTCAAGCTCGCCAGAGAGCTGGCCAAGCGCGACACTGGCAAGACACTGTATATTCTTGACGAGCCCACAACCGGCCTACACTTCGAAGATATACGCCAACTGCTGACTGTTCTGCATCGCCTACGTGATCACGGCAATTCTATTGTCGTGATTGAGCATAACCTGGACGTCATCAAAACCGCCGACTGGATAATCGACCTTGGTCCCGAAGGCGGCTCCGGCGGCGGGCACATCATCGCGGAAGGTACGCCCGAGCAAGTGGCAAACATAACAACCTCCCACACCGGTCGCTTCCTGAAGCCAATGCTCGAACAGGCGATAAAAAGAAAGCAACACGCGTAAACCAAGCCATCCAGCCATAAAAAAGCCGACTCCCAAGGGAGCCGGCTTTTATCGTAGAGCAAGTGCGTTGAGGATTACTCCTCGCCAGCAGCCTCTTCTACGACAGGGCGATCAACCAGTTCGACATACGCCATGGGAGCGTTGTCGCCGGTGCGGAAACCGCACTTAAGAATACGGACATAACCGCCCGGACGCTCGACGTAACGCGGACCCAGCTCATTAAAGAGCTTGCCGACCGCTTCTTTCGAGCGAGTACGGCTAAAGGCCAGACGACGGTTGGCAACGCTGTCATTTTTGGACAAGGTAATCAGCGGCTCGATAACACGACGCAGTTCCTTGGCCTTGGGCAGAGTTGTCTTGATTATTTCATGCTCGATCAACGACACACTCATGTTCTTGAACATGGCTTGGCGATGCGAGCTGTTGCGGTTTAATTGGCGACCGCTTTTACGATGACGCATGGTTGTAATTCCTTACCAAACTGGGACTCGAGTCGACACTCACGCGGAGGCCTTGTCGTCCTTCAGGCTTGCTGGGGGCCAGTTTTCTAGCCGCATGCCAAGGGACAGGCCGCGCGCAGCCAACACTTCCTTGATTTCATTCAGGGACTTCTTGCCGAGGTTAGGCGTCTTCAACAGCTCAACTTCTGTGCGCTGAATCAGATCACCAATATAGTAAATATTCTCGGCTTTCAAACAGTTGGCACTGCGAACAGTCAACTCGAGATCGTCTACGGGGCGCAGCAGAGTCGGATCAACCTGATCCTCTTCCTCCTCCACTTCCTGTTCCTTGTCAGCCTCAAGGTCGACGAAGGCGGCCAGCTGGTCCTGCAAAATGGTCGCACTACGACGAATAGCTTCTTCAGGGTCCAGGGTGCCGTCAGTTTCCAGATCGATGATCAGCTTGTCCAGGTCAGTACGCTGTTCAACGCGCGCCGCCTCAACTGCATAAGAAACACGACGCACAGGGCTGAAGGTGGCATCCAGTTGCAAACGACCAATAGCACGCGACTCATCAGCCGCATCGTTGCGCACATCAGCAGGCTCATAGCCACGTCCGCGCACCACTTTAAGCTGCATATTGAGTTCGGCACCTTCATTGATATGGGCGATAACGAGATCAGGGTTAACAATCTCGACATCGTGATCCAACACAATATCGCCCGCCGTAACGACACCAGGCCCTTGCTTTTTAAGCGAAAGCGTAGATTCGTCGCGGGTGTGCATCTTGACTGCCACACTCTTCAGATTCAGAAGAATTTCGACAACATCTTCCTGAACGCCATCAAGCGCACTGTACTCGTGCTCAACCCCTGAAATTTCGACCTCTACCACGGCACAGCCAGGCATGGACGACAGCAAAATACGCCGAAGCGCATTGCCCAGGGTATGACCAAAGCCACGCTCGAAAGGCTCGAGGACGATTCTTGCGTGGTGTGCACTGATCTCTTCGACCTTGATGTCGCGAGGGCGGAGAAACTCTGTCACGAAACGCTGCATGATGAATACCTTTCAGGCTGCCAAACGGATACTCGGTACTGAGTGCCGCCTCTCCCGAGGGAGAAGCGGCTCGGCTGGGCCGCTTACTTCGAGTACAGCTCGACGATCAGGGCCTCATTGATGTCGGCCGACAGGTCTCCGCGCTCGGGCAGGGCCTTGAAAGTGCCTTCCATCTTCTTGGAATCCGTCTCAAGCCAGACCAGATCGCCACGATTAGCAGCAATCGCCAGAGCGGTCTGAATCCGCGCCTGGTTCTTGGCCTTTTCGCGCACAGCGACGACATCACCAGGCTTAACCTGATAAGACGCCACATTAACGGTCTTGCCATTAACGGAAATGGACTTGTGGCTCACCAGCTGACGCGCTTCAGAGCGTGTAGAGCCAAAGCCCATGCGGTAGACGACGTTGTCCAGTCGGGATTCAAGCAATTGCAGCAACACTTCACCGGTAGCGCCTTTCTGACGGGCGGCTTCCTTGTAGTAGTTGCGGAACTGCTTTTCGAGTACGCCGAAAATGCGACGTACTTTCTGCTTCTCGCGAAGCTGCAAGCCGTATTCGGAAAGACGCTGACGGCGCTGGCCGTGTACACCCGGAATTTGCTCGGATTTACACTTTTTCTCGTGTGGGGTAACACCGCTCTTCAAAAAGAGGTCGGTACCCTCACGACGAGACAGTTTACACTTGGGTCCAATATAACGAGCCATGAATCTGTCTCCTTAAACGCGGCGTTTCTTCGGCGGACGGCAGCCATTGTGGGGGATGGGCGTCGCATCAGTAATGCTTTGCACGCGGAAGCCGGCGGCATTCAATGCACGCACAGCGGATTCACGACCAGGACCTGGGCCCTTGACCAGCACGTCGACGTTTTTCACACCATACTCGGCTGCAGCGGTCGCTGCACGCTCGCTTGCCACTTGAGCAGCGAACGGGGTGCTCTTACGAGAACCACGAAAACCCGAACCACCGGCTGTTGCCCAAGAAAGGGCATTGCCCTGGCGGTCTGTGATCGTAATGATCGTGTTGTTAAAAGTGGCGTAGATATGCGCGACGGCATCTACTACCTGCTTTTTAACCTTCTTGCGATTGCTACGCGGGTTAGCCATGTTGATGTTAGTTCCTATCGTTACGCCAAAACATGCGTGTTATTTGCGGATCGGCTTACGCGGACCCTTACGAGTGCGCGCATTGGTCTTGGTACGCTGACCACGCAGTGGAAGACCACGACGATGGCGCAGACCACGGTAGCAACCCAAGTCCATGAGACGCTTAATGTTAAGCGTAACATCACGGCGAAGGTCGCCTTCTACGGTGTACTTACCGACTTCAGCACGCAGGCTATCGATTTCTTCTGTCGACAGATCCTGGATCCTGGCAGTCGGCGCGACGCCGGCTGCAACACAAACTTTCTGTGCACGGGTGCGGCCAATACCGAAGATATAGGTCAGCGAAATCGCCGCATGCTTGTTGTCGGGGATATTGACGCCTGCAATACGGGCCATCAGCTTACTCCGATGTGTGAGCGGCTTGCTCGATTTATTCATCTACAAAAGGCGCAACAGCATACCTCATTGTCTGACAAAGGACAAGAGATATACCGGCGCCCGGTTCAGTGCAGTGTAAGGATTACCCTTGACGCTGCTTGTGCCGCGGATCGGTGCAGATGACGCGAACCGCGCCATTGCGTCGAATAACTTTACAGTTACGGCACATTTTTGTTACAGAAGCTCGGACTTTCATCGATCGTTCTCCAAAAACAGCGGCTCGCGTCGCGCCTGTTCAGGCAACGGCGCTCAGCGCATGATGCCACCACCGCCGTAGCCCTTCAGATTGGACTTCTTCATCACCGACTCATACTGATGCGACATGAGGTGCGACTGCACCTGAGACATAAAGTCCATGATCACCACCACCACAATCAGAAGCGAGGTACCACCGAAAAAGAACGGCACGTTCCACGCTACGATCAGGAACTGGGGCATCAGCGAAACCGCAGTGATGTAGAGGGCACCAAACAGGGTCAGACGCGTCATGACCTTGTCGACATAGCGAGCAGTCTGCTCACCGGGGCGAATTCCCGGAAGGAAGGCTCCCGACTTCTTGAGGTTGTCGGCAACATCCTTGGGATTGAAGACCAGCGCTGTGTAAAAGAAGCAGAAGAATACCACCGCCGCGGCGAAAAGCAAGATGTACAATGGTTGTCCAGGCGCTAAGGCCTGAGATGTACGCTGCAACCACTCCAAACCCTCTCCTGCACCAACCCATTGCCCTATCGAGGCAGGGAATAGCAGAATACTGGACGCAAAGATTGCTGGAATGACACCTGCCATGTTCACCTTAAGCGGCAGATAACTGCGCTGTCCGGCATACATTTTGTTACCCACCTGACGACGTGGATAGTTCACCGTGAGACGGCGTTGACCGCGCTCGATAAACACCACAAAAGCCACAGTAGCAACACCCAGCGCAGTTAGCGCCAGAAGTGGCAGAACATTCCAAGCTCCCTCATTACGAGCCAGCTCGAACGCCTGACCAATAGCACCCGGCAAGCCGGCGACAATCCCTGCAAAGATCAGCAACGAAATGCCGTTACCAATACCTTTTTCAGTGATCTGTTCGCCCAGCCACATCAAAAATACCGCGCCTGCAACAAATGTCACAATAGCGGTAAAATAAAAGCTGATATCAGCACTATAGGCTATACCTTGGCTCGCCAAGCCAACCGACATACCGGCAGCCTGAACCAACGCAAGCACTACCGTGCCGTAGCGGGTGTATTGGGTAATCTTACGACGCCCTGCCTCACCATCTTTCTTCATCTGCTCAAGCTGAGGCATGACGGCGGAAAGCAGCTGCATGATAATCGACGCAGAAATATAAGGCATAATGCCCAATGCGAGGATACTCATGCGCTCCAAAGCACCACCCGAGAACATATTAAACATGCCCAGGATGGTGCCCTGCTGCTCCCTAAACAAGGCAGCAAGCTGGTCAGGATTAATACCGGGAACGGGGATGTGGGCACCAATACGGTAAACCACGATGGCCATGAGTACGAAACGCAGGCGAGCCCACAGTTCACTCAATCCACTACCCATCGCCGGCATGCTTCCTGACTTTGCCATTTAGTCCTCTACCTTGCCGCCGGCGGCTTCGATCGCAGCACGGGCACCTTTGGTGACCTTAATGCCGCGAACGGTAACCGCTTTGTTCAAATCGCCAGAAAGAATGATCTTGGCATGCAAGGTAGCATTCTTGAGCACATTGGCCTGCTTGAGGGTTTCAAGAGTTACCTCTTCTCCCTCAACCTTAGCCAGCTCAGCCAGGCGCACTTCTTCTGAAACCAATGATTTCATGGAAGTGAAGCCGAACTTCGGCAGACGGCGCTGCAACGGCATCTGTCCACCCTCGAAACCGGGCTTCACGCTACCGCCGCTGCGCGACTTCTGACCTTTGTGGCCGCGGCCACCAGTCTTTCCCAAACCAGAACCAATACCACGACCAACACGCTTGGCCGAAGGCTTGGAACCCGGGGCGGGACTCAGGTTATTGAGTTTCATGGATTACTCTCCCTCAACACGCACAAGGTAATTCACCTTGTGGATCATGCCGCGAACGGCAGGGGTGTCTTCCAGCTCGACCGTGTGCCCAATACGACGCAAGCCAAGACCCTTGATCGTGGCCTTATGCTTATCCAACACGCCGATAGTGCTACGGACCTGGGTAACCTTGATAGATGCTGACATGGTTTTTACCCCGTGATCGCTTCGACTGACAGACCGCGCTTAGCAGCCACATCATCCGGCGCCTGTAGCGAGGCCAGACCATTAACGGTCGCCCGCACTACGTTAACCGGATTCGTAGAGCCGTAGCACTTGGCCAGTACGTTATGAACACCGGCCAGCTCCAATACGGAACGCATGGCACCACCGGCAATAACGCCAGTACCTTCAGAAGCGGGTTGCATGTAAACCTTAGAGGCACCGTGACGGGCCTTGACGGAATACTGCAACGTACCGTTATTGAGGTTGACCTTGATCATATTACGGCGCGCTTGGTCCATGGCTTTTTGAATGGCAACAGGCACTTCACGTGCCTTACCACGACCAAAGCCCACACGACCATTACCATCACCGACGACAGTCAGGGCAGTGAAACCGAAAACACGGCCACCCTTGACCACCTTGGCGACGCGGTTGACCTGCACCAACTTCTCTTGCAGATCACCGCCTTGCTGTTCGTTCTTCGCCATCGTAAAACCCTTTAGAATTCCAGGCCGCCTTCACGAGCGGCGTCGGCCAAGGCCTTGACGCGGCCGTGGTACTTAAAACCGGCACGATCAAAGGCTACCTGGGTGATGCCAGCCTGCTTGGCACGCTCGGCAATCAGTGTGCCCACCTTAGTAG
This sequence comes from Halomonas halocynthiae DSM 14573, assembly GCF_000425725.1. Classification (GTDB taxonomy): domain Bacteria; phylum Pseudomonadota; class Gammaproteobacteria; order Pseudomonadales; family Halomonadaceae; genus Halomonas; species Halomonas halocynthiae. Next base: position 123,986 of record NZ_AUDZ01000015.1, on the reverse strand, counting down.
CGGCATCGACATTACCGGTCGCACCTGCACGCAGGTCTTTGTCCAGCGTGGAAGCGCTGGCCAACACCTTGCCACCATCTGGCGAGATGATCTGTGCATAAATGTGACGCGGCGTGCGATTGACACACAGGCGATACACGCCCAGCTCGCGGATCTTGGCGCGAGCGCGGCGGGCACGACGGAGACGAGATTCTTTCTTCGCGTTCATAACCCTGCCTTACTTCTTCTTGGCTTCTTTACGACGAACGTGCTCGTCCGCATAACGTACACCCTTGCCCTTATAGGGCTCGGGGGGACGATAGGCACGAATGTCCGCCGCGACCTGGCCGAGCTTCTGCTTGTCTGTGCTTTTCAGCACGATCACAGTGTTCTTCGGCGTTTCCGCCGTTACACCGTCAGGCAGTTGATAGTCGACCGGGTGGGAGAAACCCAGTGTCAGGTTAAGCGTCTGGCCCTTTGCTTGAGCACGATAGCCGACGCCAACGATTTCGAGGGTCCGGGTAAAGCCCTCAGATACACCCGTCACCAAACCCTGAACCAAGGCGCGAGTTGTACCCGCCATGGCCCAGTTCTTGGCACCGCTGCCCGGTTTGAAGGTCAACTTACCTTCTTCCTGAGCAACGATTACATCAGGGTGTACAGTCATACTAAGTGTGCCTTGGCTGCCCTTAACGGACAGCTGGTCGCCATCGAGCTTAAACTCGACGCCGCTAGGCAATGTTACCGGATATTTGGCTACGCGGGACATTCCAAACTCCTAGAATACGGTGCAGATGACTTCGCCACCGACGCCCGCCTGACGAGCGGCGCGGTCTGTCATGACACCTTTCGAGGTGGTGACAATCGCGACGCCGAGGCCTTCGGCAACCTTGGGCAAAGAAGCCTTGCCTTTGTAGCTGCGCAGTGACGGCTTGGAAACCCGCTGCAGATGCTCAATGACCGGCTTACCTTCGAAGTACTTGAGAGTAATTGTCAATTCCGGCTTGGTACCGTCAGCGACGGCATACTCCGAAACATAACCCTCTTCCTTCAGCACGCGGGCCACCTCGACCTTCAGCTTGGAGGACGGCATGCTAACCGTCTCCTTGGTGGCCATCTGCGCATTACGGATACGGGTTAACATATCCGCTAGAGTGTCTTGCATGCTCATTTACGTTGCGCTCCTGATGATTCTACGTGACGTTACCAGCTAGACTTCTTGAGCCCGGGTATGTCGCCACGCATGGCGGCTTCACGCAGCTTGTTACGGCCAAGGCCGAACTTGTTGTAGTAGCCGTGCGGACGGCCGGTAATACGGCAGCGATTACGCTGACGCACCGGGCTCGAGTCACGCGGCAGCTGCTGCAGCTTGAGCTGGGCGTCGAAGCGCTCTTCGTCAGAAGAGTTCACGTCCTGTATGACAGCCTTGAGCTCAGCGCGCTTGGCAGCAAACTTCTCTACCAGCTTAGTGCGCTTGAGCTCACGCTCGATCATGCTTACTTTTGCCATGGTCCCACCCTTATTTCTTGAACGGGAAGCTCAATGCACTCAACAGCGCACGACCTTCTTCATCGGTGTTGGCGGTGGTGGTGATGGTGATATCGAGACCACGAATCCGATCAATCTTATCATATTCGATTTCCGGAAAGATGATCTGTTCACGCACCCCCATGGAATAATTGCCACGACCGTCGAAGGACTTCGGATTGAGACCACGGAAGTCACGAACACGCGGGATCGCAATATTCACCAGGCGATCAAGAAAGTCCCACATGCGCTCTGAGCGCAGCGTTACTTTAGCCCCGATCGGCCAACCTTCGCGGACTTTAAAGCCTGCGATGGACTTACGTGCCTTAGTCACAATCGGCTTTTGACCTGAAAGTGTCTTCAGATCTCCCACCGCGTTGTCGATCAGCTTCTTATCGCTGACCGCTTCGCCGACACCCATATTCAGAGTCACCTTAGTGATCCGGGGTACCTGCATCACGTTGGCGTAGCTAAACTGCTCTTTGAGCTGAGCCACCACCTCGTTTTTATAACGTTCTTTCAAGTTCGCCATTTTTCTACCCGACTCGCGTTAGGCGTCGATCTGCGCTTGCGTCGACTTGTAGATGCGTACCTTGGTACCGTCTTCTTTCACCTGGATCCCGACGCGATCTGCTTTGCCGGTTTCCTGATTGAAGATAGCCACGTTGGACGCGTGAATCGACGCCTCGCGCTCGACGATACCGCCCTGATTACCCGCCATGGGATTAGGTTTGGTGTGACGCTTAATCATATTCACACCCGATACGATGTAGCGATTGTCCTTCAGGACTTGCTTCACCGTACCACGTTTACCCTTATCCTTACCGGCGATGACGACGACTTCATCGTCACGTTTGATCTTTTGCATGTCCGCCTCGCTCCTTAAAGCACTTCGGGTGCCAAGGAAATGATCTTCATGAACCTTTCGTTACGAAGTTCACGGGTCACCGGTCCGAAGATACGGGTACCGATCGGCTGCTCGTTGGTGTTGTTCAACAAAACCGCCGCATTTCCATCGAAACGAATCAGTGAACCGTCCGTACGACGGACACCGCTGCGGGTGCGAACCACTACAGCCTTGAGCACTTGGCCTTTCTTAACCTTGCCCCGGGGAATAGCTTCCTTGACCGTGACCTTGATGACGTCGCCAATGCGGGCATAACGACGGTGTGAACCGCCCAGCACCTTGATGCATTGCACCCGGCGCGCTCCGCTATTGTCGGCGACATCAAGCATTGTCTGAGTCTGAATCATCGGTTTTCTCCAAACCTAGTCTGACTGCACCAGATTGATGACACGCGGCCGATCAACCTTTGGCCTGTTCGACGACATTAACCAGAGTCCAAGATTTTTTCTTGGACAACGGACGACATTCCTGAATAGACACTTTGTCGCCGGCTTTCGCCTGGTTGCTCTCGTCATGAGCGTGCAGCTTGCTGGAGCGCTTGACGTATTTGCCGTAGAGCGGATGACGCTCACGACGCTCGATCATGACAACGATGGACTTGTCCATCTTGTCGCTCACCACCGTACCGGTGAGCATACGTGCTTTCTTTTCTTCGGCCATCTCAGACACCTGCCTTCTCGTTAAGCACAGTCTTCACTCGGGCGATGTCCCGACGCACCTGCTTGAGCAGATGCGTCTGGCTCAACTGGCCGGTCGACTTCTGCATACGCAGGTTGAACTGCTCGCGGAGGAGTTCAAAGAGCTGCTCCTGGAGCTGCTCGGCTGACTTTTCACGAATTTCCTGGGCTTTCATCACATCACCGTCCGTTTTACAAAGGTGGTGGAAACCGGGAACTTCTGAGCTGCCAGGGCAAAAGCCTCGCGAGCCATCTCCTCGGAAACGCCTTCAATCTCATAAAGAACACGACCGGGCTGGATCTGTGCGACCCAATACTCGACCGAGCCCTTCCCCTTACCCATCCGGACTTCCAACGGCTTCTTGGAAATCGGCTTGTCCGGGAAGACACGGATCCAGATTTTCCCGCCACGCTTAACGTGACGAGTGATGGCACGACGACCGGCTTCGATCTGACGAGCAGTCACTCGACCCCGGCCAGTAGCCTTGAGTCCATACTCTCCGAAGCTGATCTTGCTTCCGCGCTGTGCCAGACCGCGATTGCGGCCCTTCATCATCTTGCGGAACTTAGTACGCTTGGGTTGTAACATCGATTCGCTCTCCCCTTACCTGGAACCTTTCTTCTTGGAGGGCGCGGCTGCAGGCTGCTTAGCCTTGGCGCGAACCTCTTCGATGCCCCCGAGGATTTCACCTTTGAAGATCCAAACCTTGACACCAATGATGCCGTAGGTGGTCTGAGCTTCAAAGCACGCATAATCGATGTCCGCACGCAAAGTATGCAGCGGCACTCGACCTTCCCGATACCACTCGGTGCGGGCAATTTCCGCGCCGCCAAGGCGACCGGACAGCTGCACCTTGATACCACCAGCACCCAGACGCATGGTGTTCTGAACCGAACGCTTCATTGCGCGACGGAACATCACACGACGCTCTAGCTGACCAGCAATATTCTGGGCGACGAGCATGGCATCGAGTTCCGGCTTGCGGATTTCCTCGATATTGATGTGCACAGGCACACCCATGAGCTCGGTCACGTCGCGGCGTAACTTATCGACGTCCTCACCTTTCTTGCCAATCACAATACCCGGGCGGGCAGTGTGAATGGTAATCCGGGCGTTATTGGCAGGACGCTCGATGGTCACATTGCTCACGGAAGCGTTTTTCAGACGCTCCTCGATGAAGCGACGCACTTCGAGGTCGTTATTCAACTTATCGGCATAGGCTCCGCGCTCGGCATACCACACCGAACGGTGATCCTTGACGATACCCAGGCGAAAGCCTGTGGGATTGACTTTTTGACCCATCTGGTCGACTCCTACTTCTCGGCTACCTTGACGGTGATGTGGCAAGTGCGCTTCATGATGCGGTCCGCGCGACCCTTGGCCCGCGGCCGGATGCGCTTCAGCGTCATGCCCTCATCGACACAGATGGTCGAGACACGCAGCTCGTCAATATCCATCCCGTTATTTTCTTCCGCATTCGCAACGGCGGACTCAAGCACTTTCTTGACCAGCTTGGATGCCTTCTTGGGGGAGAAGGTCAGCAGGTCGAGCGCCTCGGCGATCGGCTTACCGCGCACCTGATCAGCCACCAAACGGGCCTTCTGGGCGGATAAACGAGCGCCACGCAGCTTTGCTGTGACTTCCATCTCTAATCCTCTCTGGCTTACCGTTTGGCTTTCTTGTCCGCCACATGTCCGCGATACGTGCGGGTGGCAGCAAATTCGCCCAGCTTGTGGCCAACCATTTCCTCGGAAACATGCACCGGGACGTGTTGGCGACCATTATGGACGGCAATGGTGAGCCCGACCATGTTGGGCAGGATCATCGAGCGACGCGACCAGGTCTTGATCGGTTTGCGGTCGCTCTTTTCCACTGCAGTCTCAACCTTCTTCAGCAGATGAAGGTCGATAAAGGGACCTTTCTTCAGTGAACGTGGCACAGCCGTTACCTCTTAATGTCTTGGCGTGAGATCTTATTTCCGAGCCTTACGGCGACGGACGATCAGATTATCGGTGCGCTTGTTCTTACGGGTCTTGTAACCCTTGGTCGGCACGCCCCACGGAGTTACCGGGTGACGACCGCCACTGGAGCGACCTTCACCACCACCGTGTGGGTGGTCGATAGGGTTCATGGCGACACCGCGAACTGTCGGGCGCACACCCCTCCAGCGGCTTGCACCGGCCTTGCCAAGTCGGCTCAAGCTGTGCTCGGAGTTGCTCACCTCACCCAGGGTCGCGCGGCACTCAGCCAGCACCTTGCGTGTTTCGCCGGAGCGTAAACGCAGGGTGGCATAGTTGCCTTCGCGGGCAACCAGCTGCGCACTAGTACCTGCACTACGAGCAATCTGCCCACCCTTACCGGGCTTAAGCTCAATGCAGTGCACGCTAGAACCCAGCGGAATATTCCGAAGGGGTAGCGCATTACCTTTCTTGATCGGTGCGTTAACGCCCGACTCAAGACGATCACCGGCACTCACGCCTTTAGGGGCAATGATGTAACGACGCTCGCCGTCCAGGTATTTCAACAGCGCAATATGCGCCGTACGATTCGGATCATATTCAATACGCTCAACGATGGCAGGAATACCATCCTTGACGCGACGGAAATCAATGATCCGGTAGTGGTGACGATGACCACCGCCGATATGGCGAACGGTGATACGACCGTTGTTATTACGCCCACCCGACTTAGATTTCTTCTCAAGCAGCGGCGCGTAAGCGCGGCCCTTGTAAAGCTCCGTGCCGACGATCTTGACGACGTGGCGACGACCGGGAGATGTGGGTTTTGTCTTGACGATTGCCATGATCCGTACTCCTGCCCTTATTCGGCGCCAATGAAGTCTTCAAGGGTCTCGCCGGCAGCCAACGTAACGTAAGCTTTGCGATATCCCTTGCGCAGACCAGTACCGTGAGCGGTACGCTTGGTCTTGCCCTTCACGTTCAGAACCTGAACGCGCTCGACTTGCTTGCCCAGCAGCTGCTGAACGGCAGCCTTGATTTCAGGCTTAGTTGCATCGCTTGCGACCTTGAACACGTACTGATTGCGTTCAGCGGCCATGGCGGCCTTTTCGGTCACGTGCGGACCCAACAGCACCTTAAATACACGCTCCTGATTCATGCCAGCTTCTCCTCAAATTTACGCAAAGCGGAGACGGTAGCCAGCACTTTGTCGAAGGCGACCAGGCTGACCGGATCAGCAGCTGCAACGTCCACGACATCCACGTTAGGAATGTTGCGGGCGGCAAGGTACAGATTCTCGTCAACTTCTTCAGTGACAATCAGCACTTTCTCAAGACCAAGATCACCCAGCTTAGCAACCAGCTGCTTAGTCTTGGGGCTTTCAACAGCAAAGCTATCGACTACCACCAGACGTTCTTGACGAACCAGTTCAGAAAGAATCGAGCGCATAGCGGCACGATACATCTTACGATTAACTTTCTGAGAGTGGTCCTGCGGACGCGCTGCAAAGGTCACACCACCTGAACGCCAGATCGGCGAGCGGATAGTCCCTGCACGAGCACGACCAGTGCCCTTTTGACGCCACGGCTTCTTACCACCACCGCTGACATCGGAGCGCGTCTTCTGGGCACGGGTGCCTTGACGACCACCGGCCAGATACGCAGTAACAACCTGGTGAACCAGCGCTTCGTTGAACTCTTTGCCAAAGGTAGCTTCGGACACTTCGACAGTGCCGGCGCTTGCACCTGCAAGATTCAGATTCATCGGTAAACTCCCCTTCAGCCGGCTTTGACGGCGCTGCGAACGATAACATCACTGCCAGTAGCGCCAGGTACGGCACCCTTGATTAGCAGCAGATTACGATCAGCGTCGACACGGACGATTTCCAGGCTCTGGACGGTGCAGCGGACATTGCCCATCTGACCAGCCATTTTCTTGCCCTTGAACACACGCCCCGGGGTCTGACACATACCGATAGAACCCGGTGCACGGTGTGCAAGGGAGTTACCGTGAGTGGCATCCTGGGTACGGAAGTTCCAGCGCTTGACAGCACCCTGGAAGCCCTTACCTTTGGAGGTGCCGGTCACATCAACACTCTGACCAGCTTCGAAGAGGGATACAGTGAATTCGCCGCCCACTTCAGGAGCTTCGTCGCCATCTGTCAGGCGGAACTCCATCAACGAACGACCGGCCTCAATACCTGCCTTTGCGAACTGCCCGGCTTGGGCTTTCGACAGGTGCTTGGCCTTGCGGGAACCAGTTGTAACCTGAACCGCTGCATAGCCGTCAGACTCAAGAGTCTTGACGCGCGTAATGCGGTTAGGCTCAACCTCGATCACGGTTACGGGCACAGACGCGCCATCTTCGGTAAAGACACGGGTCATTCCGGCCTTTTTACCGACTAAACCGATAGTCATGTTCAGTCTCCTTTAGTGTACGGGGCTATCACCCGCTATGGCTGCCCTTTCCAGAGCATTCCACTAGCACATTGTATGACGCCATCCCGGCGTGGCGGCTGCTGAACCTTTACTGCAGAGGAACGCTGGGCCGCAAGTGACTAGTGTGGTATCAGTTGAGCTTGATTTGCACATCCACGCCAGCGGCGAGGTCGAGCTTCATCAGTGCATCAACAGTCTTTTCAGTGGGCTCAACGATATCAAGCACACGCTTATGGGTACGAATTTCATACTGATCACGAGCATCTTTATTAACGTGCGGTGAAACCAGCACGGTATAACGCTCACGATTGGTCGGCAGGGGAATCGGACCCCGCACCTGGGCGCCGGTACGCTTGGCGGTATCAACAATCTCCGCGGCGGACTGGTCGATCAGGCGGTGATCGAAAGCCTTCAACCGAATGCGAATTTTCTGGTTCTGCATTTGCCCTAAACTCCAATGGATACTGACGGCGCGAGCCGTCAACCCACGCATTCAAAGGATGCGCATTATATGTACGCCGAAATCTCGTGTCAACACTTGGTTATGACAAGCAGAAAAGGGGCTCCCTCAGGAGCCCCCTTCGCACTGCATCACAAGTATCGATCAATCACTCAACGATCTTGGCAACAACACCAGCACCAACAGTACGACCGCCTTCGCGAATAGCAAAGCGCAGACCTTCGTCCATGGCAACCGGGTTGATCAGAGTGATAACCATCTGGACGTTATCGCCCGGCATTACCATCTCAACACCTTCCGGCAGCTCACAAGTACCAGTGATGTCAGTGGTACGGAAGTAGAACTGCGGACGATAGCCCTTGAAGAACGGAGTGTGACGACCGCCTTCATCCTTGGACAATACATACACTTCCGCTTCGAAAGTGGTATGCGGCGTGATCGAACCTGGCTTAGCCAGAACCTGACCACGCTCAACGTCTTCACGCTTAGTACCACGCAGCAACGCACCAACGTTCTCGCCTGCACGACCTTCGTCGAGCAGCTTACGGAACATTTCAACGCCAGTCACGATGGTCTTAGTCGTGTCGTTGATACCAACGATCTCGACTTCTTCACCTGACTTGATAATTCCACGCTCGATACGACCGGTAACAACCGTACCGCGACCCGAGATAGAGAACACGTCCTCAATCGGCATCAGGAACGGCTGATCAATAGCACGCTCAGGCTCAGGGATATACGCATCCAGAGCTTTAATCAGGTTGGCAACAGCGGTAGTACCCATGCCGTTGTCATCCTTACCTTCGAGAGCCATCAGCGCCGAACCAGTAATGATCGGCGTGTCGTCACCCGGGAAGTCGTACTCGCTGAGAAGCTCACGCACTTCCATTTCGACCAGCTCAAGCAGCTCTTCATCGTCAACCATGTCAGCCTTGTTCAGGAACACGACGATGTACGGCACGCCAACCTGACGAGACAACAGGATGTGCTCACGAGTCTGCGGCATGGGGCCGTCAGCTGCAGAACAGACCAGGATAGCGCCGTCCATCTGAGCAGCACCAGTGATCATATTCTTGACGTAGTCGGCGTGCCCAGGGCAGTCAACGTGCGCGTAGTGACGCTCTTCAGACTGATACTCAACGTGAGAGGTGGCGATGGTGATACCACGCTCACGCTCTTCCGGCGCGTTATCAATGGTGTCGAATGCGCGAGCATCGCCACCAAAGACTTCTGCAGAAACGCGTGTCAGGGCCGCTGTCAGGGTCGTCTTACCATGGTCGACGTGACCGATAGTGCCGACGTTGACGTGCGGTTTGGAACGTTCGAATTTTTCCTTAGCCACTGCTATGACCTCTTTACGTTAGCTAAACGGTTAACCGTTCTGGTTGATGACGGCTTCAACGACGCTGTTCGGCGCCTCTTCGTATTCCGCAAACTCCATGACGTAGCTTGCGCGGCCCTGGGTCTGAGAACGCAGATCGGTCGCGTAACCGAACATCTCAGCCAACGGAACCCGAGCACGAATGACTTTACCCATGGCACTGTCATCCATACCCGACACAATACCGCGTCGACGGTTCAGGTCGCCCATGACATCACCCATGTAATCCTCGGGAGTCACAACCTCGACCTTCATCACCGGCTCAAGCAACACGGCCTTGGCCTTAGGCGCCCCTTCCTTGATCGCCATGGAAGAAGCCACCTTAAACGCAGTCTCGTTAGAGTCCACGTCGTGGTAGGAGCCATCGTACAGCGTAACCTTGACGTCGATCATCGGATAGCCCGCGATGACACCGTTCTGCAGCTGTTCAAAAGCACCTTTTTCGACAGCACCAACGTATTCCTTAGGAACGGCGCCACCGACGATCTCAGAAGCAAACTTAAATGTCAGCTCCTCGTCTTCACCTTTATCTTCGGCCGTCAGCGGCTCAATGCGCAGATAAACGTGACCATACTGACCACGACCACCCGACTGACGAACGAACTTACCTTCTTGCTCAACCTTGCCGCGAATGGTTTCACGGTAAGCAACTTGCGGCTTACCGATATTCGCCTCAACTTTAAACTCGCGACGCATACGGTCAACGAGAATATCCAAGTGAAGCTCACCCATACCGGAAATAATGGTCTGACCCGTTTCTTCATCCGTCTTAACACGGAATGACGGATCTTCCTGAGCCAGTTTGCCCAGAGCCACACCCATTTTCTCCTGGTCCGGCTTCGATTTCGGCTCAACCGCCACCGAAATAACAGGATCAGGGAACTCCATGCGCTCTAGAACAATCTTATTGTCTATGTCACAAAGCGTATCCCCTGTTGTGACATCTTTCAGGCCGATACAAGAAGCTATATCACCTGCCAAGATCTCTTTGATCTCAACACGAGAGTTTGCCTGCATCTGCACCAGACGACCGATACGCTCACGCTTCTGTTTAACAGAGTTGTAAACCGTATCACCCGACTTCAGCACGCCCGAGTACACACGCACAAACGTCAAAGTACCAACAAAGGGATCGGTAGCAATTTTGAACGCCAAGGCAGCAAAGGGTGCGTTGTCGTCAGCTTCACGCGTTTCGACAGTACCCTCTGCGTCGTCCAGCTCACCCTCGATGGCCTTAACCTCGGTGGGCGACGGCAGGTATTCAACCACGCAGTCCAGCACAGCCTGAACACCCTTGTTCTTGAACGCAGAACCACAAGCGACCAAGACAATTTCATTCTTCAGCGTGCGACGACGCAAACCGTCCTTGATTTCAGCAACAGACAGCTCACCTTCTTCAAGGTACTTCTCCATCAGCTCGTCGGTGCCCTCGGCAGCAGCCTCGACCAGCTCTTCACGATACTTCTCAGCAGTTTCTTGCAGCTCGGCAGGAATATCGACCAGCTCATAGCTGACACCGAGATCCTTCTCGCCCCACAAAATAGCCTTCATTTCGATCAGGTCGATGACACCCTTGAACTCATCTTCTGTACCCCAGTTAATCTGGAGCGGCACAGCATTGGCACCCAAGCGATCTTTCAGCTGAGCAACAACGTTGAAGAAGTCGGCACCGGTGCGGTCCATCTTGTTAACGAAGACCATACGCGGGACTTCGTATTTGTTCGCCTGACGCCATACAGTTTCAGTCTGCGGCTGAACACCCGAGGATCCACACAGTACAACAACAGCACCATCCAACACGCGCAAGGAACGCTCAACTTCGATAGTAAAGTCAACGTGCCCAGGCGTATCGATGATGTTGATGCGGTGCTCATCGAACTGGTGATTCATACCTTTCCAGAAGGTCGTTACAGCAGCAGAGGTGATAGTAATACCACGCTCCTGCTCCTGCTCCATCCAGTCAGTAGTCGAAGCGCCCTCGTGAGTCTCGCCAAGCTTATGGTTGACCCCAGTATAGAACAACACTCGCTCTGTAGTGGTGGTCTTGCCGGCGTCGACGTGAGCGACGATACCGATATTACGATAGCGCTTAAGTGGTGTTTTGCGTGCCACGGTAAGATTCCCCGTTGGTTGGCGATGCGTTTAGATGCGATGCACTTAGAAACGGAAGTGCGAGAAGGCCTTATTGGCTTCTGCCATGCGGTGCACGTCTTCGCGCTTCTTCACAGCCGAACCTTTACCTTCAGCGGCATCCAGCACCTCACCGGCCAGACGCTGCTCCATCGTTTTTTCACCACGACGGCGAGCAGCATCTACCATCCAACGCATGGCCAATGCTTCACGACGAGACGGGCGAACTTCAATCGGCACTTGGTAGGTAGCACCACCAACACGACGAGATTTCACCTCGACCATCGGCTGAATGGCTTCCAGCGCACGCTCAAAAATCTCTAGAGGCTCTTCATCTTTGCTACGCTCGGCAACCCTGTCCAGCGCGCCATAGACAATACGCTCAGCAACAGATTTCTTACCACTGATCATCAAGTGGTTCATGAACTTGGCCAAACGCTCACTTCCGAACTTCGGATCTGCCAAAATCTCGCGTTTGGCAGCAATCTTCCTTCTAGGCATGATAAGCCCTCAGTTAAAGGATCCTTCAGGTAAACCTGAGACATAGCTCAGCCTTACTCTTATCAGACCGTATCAAATATGTACTTCCTGGAGACATAGGCCACCGCACAAAACCCTGAATCAGGACTTCGGACGCTTGGTACCGTACTTGGAACGACCCTGCCTACGGTTCTGAACACCAGAGGTATCCAAAGCACCGCGAACGGTGTGATAACGCACACCGGGAAGATCCTTCACTCGGCCGCCACGAATCAGGACCACGGAGTGCTCCTGAAGGTTGTGACCTTCACCACCGATATAAGAAGACACTTCAAAGCCGTTGGTCAGGCGCACACGGCAAACCTTACGCAAGGCCGAGTTAGGCTTCTTCGGGGTAGTAGTGTAGACGCGGGTGCAAACACCGCGCCGTTGCGGACAAGCCTGAAGCGCAGGGACGTCGGTCTTTGTCACCTGACGCTTGCGCGGCTTGCGCACGAGCTGATTAATCGTTGCCATGTTGTATCGCTGACTCCAATGGGTTGCCATATCCCTCAATAGCGAGGCAGATATAACTGGCCCACTATTAAAGGCTGCGCATTTTAAAGGCTGAAACCTGGCCCGTCAAGCCCGGTGCCATAAGACACCGAGCTAAACCAGTCTTTCAGATGTTGCTATTTACTGTCGGCGTCCAGCGCGGTCAGCTGAGCACCCAATTCCTGCTCAACATCAAGCGCAGACGGCCGCTCTACTTCACCGCCACCTTCACGCAAGCGACGGCGCTCTGCATGATGCGTTAGGCCGGTACCTGCCGGGATCAAGCGCCCTACCACAACATTCTCTTTCAAGCCACGCAGATAGTCACGCTTACCCGTCACCGCCGCTTCGGTCAGAACTCGCGTCGTCTCCTGGAAGGAGGCCGCAGAAATGAACGACTCGGTTGCCAAGCTTGCCTTGGTGATACCCAGCAGCAAGTGCTCATACCTGGCAGGGAACTTGTCGGCCTTTTCCAGCCGCGCATTCTGTGCCAGCACTTGGCTAAGTTCAACATGATCACCGGGTATATAGTCGGAATCACCGGCATCAGTAATTTCAACCTTACGCAGCATCTGACGCACAATAACCTCGATATGCTTGTCATTAATGCCAACGCCCTGCAAGCGATAAACCTCTTGCACTTCAGCAGTGATGTACTTGGCCAGTTCGGCAACACCCAGCAGGCGCAAGATGTCATGAGGGCTGCTCGGTCCGTGCGAGACAACCTCGCCTTTCTCAACCGTCTCACCCTCAAACACCGCAAGCTGACGCCATTTATGAATCAGCGCTTCGTAAGCATCGCCCTCTTCCGGCGTAATCACCAAGCGTCGCTTACCCTTGGTCTCTTTACCGAAACTAACCACACCACTAATTTCAGCAAGAATTGCCGGATCCTTCGGCTTACGCGCCTCAAACAGGTCAGCAACGCGCGGCAAACCACCGGTGATATCTTTGTTGGCTGTCGCCTCAACAGGAATCCTAGCAACAACCTCACCCACACCAATAGGCGAGCCATTATCGGCGGTAATAATTGCCTTACCAGGCAGCGGGTATTGCACTGGCGTGTCTGAACCAGGCAGCGTCACTGTTGCCCCACTCTCGTCAGACAGCAGGATCATCGGGCGCTTATCACGACCAGCCATTGGCCGCGCTGCCGCATCGATGACTTCGATAGATGACAATCCAGTCATCTCATCGACGCTACGGTGCATGGTCAGGCCTTCTTCCAGCTCGGCGTACTGCACCTTACCCTGAGCCTCAGCAATGATCGGGTGAGTGTGCGGATCCCACTTCGCCACCATCTGCCCTGCATCGACCTGGTCTTCGCTGCGTACCGACAGTTCCGCACCATAAGGCAGCTTGTAGTACTCGCGCTCACGACCGTGGTCATCAGCTACCGCCAATGCGCCAGAACGAGAAACCACCACCAGCTTACCGTCAGCACGCTCTACCGACTTGACATTATGCAGGCGCACCGTGCCACCGTGCTTAACCTGAACACTATCAACTGCCGAAGCCCGCGATGCCGCACCACCAATGTGGAAGGTACGCATCGTCAGCTGGGTACCCGGCTCACCGATGGACTGAGCGGCAATAACACCGACCGCCTCACCAACATTTACCTGGTGACCACGCGCCAAGTCACGACCATAGCAGCTAGAACAAACGCCGTGAGCTGCCTCACAGGTAATAGCTGAGCGCACGACAATTTCATCAACGCTCATGGTATCAAGCTTGGCACACCAAGCTTCGTCGAGCAGCGTGCCACGCTCAATCAGCACTTCATCACTGACCGGATCAATGACATCGGCTGCCACAACTCGGCCCAGCACACGCTCAGCGAGGGTAACAATAATGTCCCCACCCTCAATTACCGGATGCAGCGTCAAGCCCTGCTCGGTGCCGCAGTCGGTTTCAATGATCACCATATCCTGGGCCACATCCACCAAACGACGCGTCAGATAACCAGAGTTAGCTGTCTTGAGTGCCGTATCCGCCAGCCCTTTACGCGCCCCGTGGGTCGAGATGAAGTACTGCAGAACGTTCAGGCCTTCACGGAAGTTTGCAATGATCGGCGTTTCGATGATCGAACCATCCGGCTTGGCCATCAAACCACGCATACCCGCCAACTGGCGAATCTGGGCGGCACTACCACGCGCACCAGAGTCAGCCATGATGAAGACACTATTGAACGAGTCCTGCTCGACTTCCTCGCCTTCGCGATTGGTAACCGTTTCCTTGGAAATGCCTACCATCATGGCCTTGGCCACCTGGTCGTTAGCACGCGCCCAAATATCAATTACCTTGTTGTACTTCTCGCCTGCAGTCACCAAGCCTGACGAGAACTGGTCTTCAATTTCTTTAACTTCTTCTTCGGCAGCATCAACGATTGCCGCTTTCTCAGCAGGAATGACGAAGTCATTAACACCAATTGAGGCTCCTGACCAAGTGGCCATACGAAAGCCGGTGTACATCAACTGGTCAGCAAAAATTACCGCTGGCTTGAGACCCGCACGCCGATACACTTCGTTGATCAGTTTCGAGATAGCTTTTTTCTTCATCGACTGGTCGATCAACGCAAAAGGCACACCTTCCGGCAGAATGCGGAACAACAACGCACGCCCAACGGTGGTGTCATGCAAGCGACGCACTTCCGTACGCTCACCGGTATTCTCGTCGATATCAACTTCATCTAGCCGCACTTTAACGCGCGCATGCAGCTCAACATGTTGGGTGCCGAAAGCACGCTCTACCTCATCGAGGTCGGAGAACATCATACCCTCGCCTCGGGCATTAACCTTCTCGCGGGTCATGTAATAAAGACCCAGCACCACATCCTGAGATGGCACGATGATCGGCTCACCGTTAGCCGGTGACAGCACGTTATTCGTGGCCATCATCAGTGCACGGGCTTCAAGCTGAGCTTCAAGCGTCAGCGGTACGTGTACCGCCATCTGGTCACCGTCAAAATCGGCGTTATAGGCAGCACACACCAGCGGGTGCAATTGAATCGCCTTGCCCTCAATCAACTGCGGCTCAAAGGCCTGAATGCCCAAGCGGTGCAGAGTCGGAGCTCGGTTCAACAACACCGGATGTTCGCGAATTACTTCTGCGAGGATATCCCAAACTTCCGGCAACTCACGCTCGACCATCTTCTTCGCTGCTTTGATCGTCGAGGCTTGCTCGCTGGCCTGCAGCTTGGAATAGATAAACGGCTTGAACAACTCCAGCGCCATCTTCTTGGGCAGACCGCACTCATGCAAACGCAGTGTTGGCCCCACCACGATGACCGAACGGCCAGAGTAGTCGACACGCTTACCCAGCAAGTTCTGACGGAAGCGGCCCTGCTTACCTTTGATCATGTCGGCTAGCGACTTGAGCGGGCGCTTATTGGAACCGGTGATCGCACGACCACGACGCCCGTTATCAAGCAGCGCATCAACCGCTTCTTGCAACATGCGCTTTTCGTTACGCACGATGATGTCTGGCGCATTCAGATCCAGCAGGCGCTTGAGGCGGTTATTCCGGTTAATCACTCGGCGATACAGATCATTCAGATCAGAGGTCGCGAAGCGGCCACCGTCCAGCGGTACCAGCGGGCGCAAGTCTGGCGGCAACACCGGCAGAACTTCCATGACCATCCAAGCGGGGTTATTACCAGAGCCATGGAATGCCTCCAGCAATTTAAGACGCTTAGACAGCTTCTTGATCTTAGTTTCAGAGTTAGTCTGTGGAATTTCTTCACGCAGACGCTCAATCTCTTCTTCCAGATCAATGTCCTTGAGCAGAGACTGCACAGCTTCGGCACCCATGCGGGCATCAAAGTCATCACCAAACTCTTCAAGTGCCTCAAAATACTGCTCGTCATTGAGCAGCTGGCCACGCTCCAGCGTCGTCATGCCTGGGTCGATAACCATAAAGCTTTCAAAATACAGCACGCGCTCAATATCACGCAGGGTCATGTCGAGGAACATGCCGATACGCGACGGAAGCGACTTCAAAAACCAAATATGTGCAACCGGTGAAGCCAGTTCGATATGCGCCATCCGTTCACGGCGCACTGCCGCTTTGGTAACTTCGACGCCACACTTTTCACAGATGATACCGCGGTGCTTCATGCGCTTGTACTTGCCGCACAGACACTCGTAATCTTTCACTGGGCCAAAGATTTTGGCGCAGAACAAGCCGTCACGCTCGGGCTTGAAGGTACGGTAGTTAATGGTCTCAGGTTTTTTGACCTCACCAAAAGACCAAGAACGGATCATGTCCGGCGAGGCAAGCGAGATTCTGATCGCTTCGAACTCATCGGACTGAGACTGTGATTTGAGAACTTTGACCAAATCTTTCATGGATCGCTCCGCTGCGGAGTTATCGTGACGGGGGCAACCTGCACCCCCGCGGACCGTCATTCTTTGAAGTGCCCTTACGGCAGCCTCAATCCTCCAGCTCGATGTCAATGCCCAGCGAGCGGATTTCCTTCACCAATACGTTGAAGGATTCCGGCATTCCCGCTTGCATGGCATGGTCACCGTCCACGATGCTCTTATACATCTTGGTGCGACCTTCCACGTCATCCGACTTGACCGTGAGCATTTCCTGAAGGGTGTAGGCGGCGCCGTAGGCCTCCAGGGCCCAGACCTCCATCTCACCAAAGCGCTGGCCACCGAACTGCGCTTTACCACCCAACGGCTGTTGGGTAACAAGCGAATATGAGCCGGTAGAACGCGCGTGCATCTTGTCATCCACCAAGTGGTTGAGCTTGAGCATGTACATATAACCCACGGTTACCGGCCGGTCGAAGGCTTCGCCAGTACGACCATCATACAGGGTCATCTGACCAGACTCCGGCAGATCAGCCAGCTTGAGCAACTGCTTGATCTCGCTTTCCTCAGCCCCGTCAAAGACCGGCGTTGCCATCGGAACACCGCCTTTCAGGTTTTTGGCCAGCTCGATGACTTCATCATCATCCAGAGCATCTAGGTTCTCGACGCGTGTACCATCAATCGAGTTATACACCTGGCCAAGGAACTCACGCAGCTCCTTAACCTGCCGCTCACGCTCATGGCGAAGCAACCGCTCAACCTTCACACCAAGGCCATGAGACGCCAGCCCCAGGTGAGTCTCAAGAATCTGCCCCACGTTCATCCGCGACGGAACACCCAGCGGGTTGAGAACGACATCAATAGAGTCGCCATTATTATCAAACGGCATGTCTTCGACGGGCATGATTGCCGAGATAACACCCTTGTTACCGTGACGCCCAGCCATTTTGTCGCCCGGCTGCAGACGGCGCTTGATCGCAAGGTACACTTTGACGATTTTGAGCACACCTGGCGCTAGGTCGTCGCCCTGAGTCAACTTGCGTTTCTTGTCTTCGAAACGCTCTTCCATTTCTTTGCGACGATTTTCAAGCTGCTCATTAGCCTGAGCCAGCAGCTCATTAAGGCTTTCGTCCTGCATGCGAAGCTTGAACCACTGGTTATGTGGCAGCGCCTCAAGGTAGTCATGCGTCAGGACATCGCCCTTCTTGAGTTTTGGGCCGCCATTAACAGGCTTGTCAACCAAGTTGCGCAACAGACGCTCATGAGTCGCAGTTTCAGCAATTCGATAAGTCTCGTTAAGATCTCTGCGAACCTCATCAAGCTGCATCTTCTCAATCGACAGTGCCCGCGAATCCTTTTCTACGCCATCACGTGTAAACACCTGAACATCAATAACGGTGCCCTTCATCCCTGTAGGCGCACGCAGCGATGTGTCTTTTACGTCAGACGCTTTTTCACCAAAGATGGCACGCAGCAGTTTTTCTTCCGGCGTCAGCTGGGTTTCACCTTTCGGCGTCACCTTACCAACCAGAATGTCGCCTGGACCGACTTCCGCACCAATATAAACCACACCCGCCTCGTCCAGATTGGACAAAGCCGACTCACCAACGTTAGGAATGTCCGAGGTAATTTCCTCAGAGCCCAGCTTGGTGTCTCGTGACACACACGTCAGTTCCTGAATATGGATAGTGGTAAAGCGGTCTTCTTCAACGGCGCGCTCCGAGAGTAGGATCGAATCCTCGAAGTTATAGCCGTTCCACGGCATGAAGGCGATACGCATGTTCTGACCCAAGGCCAGATCACCCATATCTACTGACGGGCCATCGGCAAGAATGTCACCACGCGCCACATCATCACCAGGCCGCACAATGGGGCGCTGATTCTGACAGGTGTTTTGGTTAGAACGCAGGTACTTGGTCAGGTTGTAGATATCTAC
The DNA here is from genome assembly GCF_000425725.1 of Halomonas halocynthiae DSM 14573. GTDB lineage: Bacteria > Pseudomonadota > Gammaproteobacteria > Pseudomonadales > Halomonadaceae > Halomonas > Halomonas halocynthiae. Next base: position 105,256 of record NZ_AUDZ01000015.1, on the reverse strand, counting down.
CCCAGCCTCACCGCCAATGATCTCATCTTCATTGACCCGCACCACAATGCGTTTGGCATCTACCGAGTCGATAACGCCACCACGACGCGCCACAGCACAGACACCGGAGTCACGCGCAACAACGCGCTCCATTCCAGTACCGACTAACGGCTTGTCGGCACGCAGGGTTGGCACGGCCTGACGTTGCATGTTGGCCCCCATCAGGGCGCGGTTAGCATCATCGTGCTCAAGGAACGGGATCAACGCGGCTGCGACTGATACTACCTGACGCGGCGATACGTCCATCAACGTCACTTGCTCAGGACGCATAAAGGTGGTTTCACCCTTGTGACGCACCTGAACCAGGTCGTCAACAAGCTGCTTCTGTTCGTTCACCATGGCCGAGGCCTGGGCGATAACGTAATCGCCTTCTTCAATAGCCGACAGACGTACCACGTCATCGGTCACCTGACTGTCGACCACCTTACGATAAGGCGTCTCAAGGAAACCGTAGCTGTTGGTGTGGCTATAAGTGGCCAGCGAGTTGATCAAGCCGATGTTCGGGCCTTCCGGCGTCTCGATCGGACATAGACGACCATAGTGAGTGGCATGAACGTCACGCACTTCAAAGCCGGCACGCTCACGGGTCAGGCCACCTGGGCCGAGTGCTGACACGCGCCGCTTGTGGGTAACCTCAGACAGCGGGTTGTTCTGATCCATGAACTGGGACAGCTGACTGGAACCAAAGAACTCTTTGACTGCTGCCGCCACTGGCTTGGCGTTAATCAGGTCCTGGGGCATCAGGCCTTCACTTTCAGCCATAGACAGGCGCTCGCGCACAGCGCGCTCAACGCGCACCAGCCCTACGCGGAACTGGTTTTCTGCCATTTCACCAACGCAACGCACGCGGCGGTTGCCCAGGTGATCAATATCATCGACCTCACCAAAGCCGTTACGAATATTGATCAGCTCTCTGAGCACATCCAGAATATCACCTTGATCCAGAACCCCAGAGCCTGTGTCTTCTGCACGACGCAAACGGCGATTGAACTTCATGCGACCGACGCCAGACAGGTCGTAACGGTCTTCTGAGAAGAACAGGTTGTTGAACAGTGTCTCAGCAGACTCTTTTGTCGGCGGCTCGCCAGGGCGCATCATGCGATAGATTTCAACCAACGCCTCTAGCCTGGAATTGGTGGTATCCAAGCGCAGCGTATCGGAAATGAAGGGCCCACAATCGAGATCGTTGGTGTACAGCGTCTCAAGCTGCTTAACGCCTGCCGTAGCAAGAGCCTCCAGCACCTCAGGTGTGATGGCAGTATTACACGGGCAGATCAGCTCACCCGTTTTAGCATCCACCTGGTCCTTGGCTAAGATCTTGCCATACAGATATTCCATCGGTACTTCAAGACGCTTCAGCCCGGCTTTTTCGAGCTGGCGGATGTGCTTCTGGGTAATTCGGCGACCTTCTTCAACAATCACACCGCCATCAGCATCTTTGATATCAAATGTCGCTGTTTCACCACGTAGGCGCGACGGCACCAGATCCACGGAGAAACCTGTCTTCTCGACATGGAAAGAGCTGGTATCAAAGAACTCACCAAGAATTTCCTCGGCACTCATGTCCAGCGCACGCAACAGCACCGACGCTGGCAGTTTACGACGACGGTCGATACGCACAAAAACCGCGTCTTTGGGGTCGAACTCGAAGTCCAACCACGAGCCGCGGTAAGGAATCACTCGCGCAGAATACAGCAGCTTACCGGACGAGTGGCTCTTGCCCTTATCGTGGTCGAAGAACACGCCCGGCGAACGGTGCAGCTGGGAAACGATGACACGTTCGGTACCATTGATTACGAAGGTACCATTTTCAGTCATCAGGGGAATTTCCCCCATGTAGACTTCCTGCTCTTTGATATCCTTAATCGCCTTGTTTGACGAGTCCCGATCATAGATGATCAGGCGGACTTTAACGCGTAAAGGAGCAGAATACGTTACACCACGCAACTGGCATTCCTTGACGTCGAATGCCGGCGTACCGAATCGGTAGCTGACATACTCCAACGCCGCATTACCAGAGAAGCTGGCAATCGGGAACACGGACTTGAAAGCCGCGTGCAGCCCGACTTCCATACGCTCGTCAGGCGAGCGGTCCTGCTGGAGAAAGTCATAATAGGAATCAAGCTGGATCGCCAGCAGGTAAGGCACATCCATCACTTGCGGCAGCTTGCCAAAATCCTTGCGGATGCGTTTTTTCTCAGTGTATGAGTAAGCCATCTGTATTCCCCAGCTTGTTCACCATGGGTGACCGATGCATGTCGGCGCCACCTGATGAAACCGGCTTCATCAGGCGCTGACGGCGAGTCACCAACAGGAGCTCGCCATCGGAATTCGTCTAGCGGTAGCCTAGCGGCATCCGACTAGCAACAACAGAAAAAGGCCGGCAGCGGGCGTCCCGCCACCAGCCATTGAAGCTCACGCAATGCATGGCTTCGAGCACAAGGGTTACTTGAGCTCCACGCTCGCGCCAGCTTCTTCCAGCTTGGCTTTTGCTTCTTCAGCTTCTTCCTTAGACATAGCTTCTTTAACTGTCGCAGGAGCGCCGTCAACCAAGCCTTTAGCTTCTTTCAGGCCCAGGCCAGTGATTTCACGCACAGCCTTGATCGCGTTAACTTTCTTCTCGCCAGCGCCGGTCAGCACCAGGTCAAATTCTGTCTGCTCTTCTGCAGCAGCAGCGTCACCACCACCAGGGCCAGCAACAACAGCAGCGGCAGCAGAAACGCCAAACTTTTCTTCCATCGCTTCAATCAGCTCAGCAACATCCATAACAGACATTTCAGCGACGGCGTTAATGATGTCTTCTTTGGTCAGTGCCATTTTCATTTTCCTAAACTTTGCGGGAGCCTCGACGCGCGATGACTCAATGATTCAATATTGATTCGGCAACAGGAAACAAACAGCCCTATCAGGCGGCCTCTTCCTGCTTCTGGTCGCGCAATGCGGCCAGTGTGCGAACCAGCTTGCCAGCAGATGCTTCTTTCATGACGGACATCAGATTGGCGATCGCTTCGTCGTATGTCGGCAATGTTGCCAGACGATCCAGATCGCTAGCCGGGATGAGCTCGCCTTCGTATGCCAGCGCCTTAACTTCAAAGTTCTGCTCAGCCTTGGCGAACGCCTTGAACAAGCGGGCAGCAGCGCCCGGGTGCTCAGTGGAGAAAGCCAACAGAGTCGGACCTACGAAGCTCTCATTCAGACACTCCCAAGGAGTATCCTGCAGGGCGCGGCGTGCTAGGGTGTTACGAATAACACGGATCTGCACGCCATTCTCACGAGCCTGCTTACGCAGTTCGGCCATTTTATAGACCGGTACGCCGCGAGAGTCAGCAACGACGACGGAGAGAGCATCCTTGGCCGCTTCACTGACTTCGGCAACAATGGCTTTCTTGCCTTCAAGTGCTAGTGCCATAGTGATCACTCCTTCGTGCCGGAACCTCATTGAGGATTCCGGTGGTTACCATCTCTCTCTGGCAGAAGCCAGAGAGCCTAATGATGGTGCTCACCAGATAGCTGGCGGCCACACCATCTGCGCAGGCCATCCCTAGGGATGATTAAGCCGCCCTTCTTTAGAAAGGCGGCACCTGCGGTCTTTGACGGTGCCCCGCCCCTGGCATCTCGAGAGAATGCTGCACGGGGACCGCAAAGTTCACTGCCTGTTTTCGACCGTTACTCAGACGAGAGAGGAATGGTCGATAGTCAGCCCCGGGCCCATGGTAGTGGACAACGAGACTTTCTTGAAATAAATACCTTTGGAGGTGCTCGGCTTAAGACGCTTCAAGTCGCCGATCAGTGCATCCAAGTTGCCACGAAGCGCAGCCGCATCAAAGTCAACTTTACCCAAGCTAGTATGAATGATGCCGTTCTTATCGGTACGGAAACGCACCTGACCCGCTTTAGCATTCTTAACCGCAGTCGCCACATCAGGCGTCACTGTGCCAACCTTGGGGTTAGGCATCAGGCCACGCGGACCAAGAATCTGACCAAGCTGACCCACAACGCGCATCGCATCTGGCGAAGCAATGACCACGTCAAAATCGAGCTGACCCTGCTTAACCTGCTCAGCCAGGTCGTCCATACCGATCACGTCGGCACCGGCTTCCTTGGCAGCATCAGCATTAGCGCCCTGGGTAAACACAGCCACGCGTACATCGCGGCCAGTTCCATGGGGCAGCACGGTAGCACCACGTACTACCTGGTCAGATTTACGCGGATCAACACCAAGGTTAATCGCCACTTCCACAGTTTCTTTGAACTTAACTGTAGACAGCTCAGCCAGCAGCGCAACAGCTTCATCGAGGCTGTAGGCTTTGGTGGAATCAACTTTTTCGCGAATCACCTTCGCACGCTTTGAAAGCTTAGCCATGATTAGAGACCCTCCACGTTCAGGCCCATACTACGGGCACTACCGGCAATAGTACGCACGGCAGCATCAAGATCCGCAGCCGTCAAATCCGGCTCCTTGGTCTTAGCGATCTCTTCGAGCTGCTCGCGGGTCACGGTCCCAACCTTCTTCTTGTTCGGCTCACCTGAACCGGACTTGATTCCAGCCGCTTTTTTCAACAGGACTGCCGCAGGCGGCGTCTTGGTGATAAAAGTAAAGCTACGATCGGAATAAACAGTAATCACCACGGGAGTCGGCAGACCCGGCTCTAAACCCTGTGTTTCAGCGTTAAACGCCTTACAGAATTCCATGATGTTAACACCGTGTTGACCCAGCGCGGGGCCCACGGGGGGACTCGGATTAGCTTTACCCGCTGCAACTTGCAGCTTGATGTAAGCCTGTACTTTCTTGGCCATAATGGACTCCAGTTGGGTACTAGCGCCTTTCGGCTCCCCGGTTCAAGCAGCCACTAACACTACTGGCTGCAGCAATAATCTATTCTTTTTCGACCTGGGCAAATTCCAGCTCGACCGGTGTAGAGCGACCAAAGATCAACACACTGACCTGAAGGCGACTCTTATCGTAGTTGACTTCCTCAACCACACCGTTGAAATCGGCAAAAGGCCCGTCGATAACACGCACCGACTGACCTGGTTCAAACATCGTCTTGGGACGCGGCTTATCCACGCCATCTTTAACACGACTAAGAATGCCTTCCGCCTCACGTGGCGTAATCGGTGCTGGCTTTTCCTTGGTACCGCCAATAAACCCCATGACACGCGGCGTTTCATTCACCAGGTGCCAAGTTTCATCGGCCATTTCCATTTCGACCAGCACATAACCGGGGTAAAACTTGCGCTCACTCTTACGGCGCTTGCCGTCACGCACTTCTACCACTTCTTCGGTCGGCACCAGAATCTCGCCAAAGCGATCTTCCATCTCATACATCTTTACCCGCTCGATGAGCGAGCGCATGACCTGTTTTTCAAACCCGGAATAGGCATGTACGACGTACCAACGCTTGGACATGAGCTCTCCTAACCAATAACGCTGGTCATTAACCAGCCAATTAGCGTATCGATCGCCCACAGCATCAGGCCGACCACCAGTATGGCCGCCAGCACAATGGCTGTCGTCTGGATAGTTTCGGGGCGCGTTGGCCAGACAACTCGCTGAATTTCTTTCTTGGCACTGCGCGCCAGCTCTACCAGGGCCTTGCCCCGCGTAGTCACCAGCGCAACACCTGCAGCAATAGCACACACCGCGACAACACCTAGCACGCGGTAGAGGATTGCAACATCAGTGAACCAGGCGTTACCGATCACAGCAATCGCCAAAAGAATGACGACCACCAGCCACTTGAGACCGTCGTGGCGCGAGCCTTGCACCTCGGCGTTTGGCTTCATGAAACAAGACTCCTCAAGGCGTGGCAATCGAAGCATAAATGAAATAAAACCAGTCTGGGGAAGACTGGCAGGCCAGGAGGGAATCGAACCCCCAACCTGCGGTTTTGGAGACCGCTGCTCTGCCAATTGAGCTACTGGCCTGTATCTCTCTCACGGACTGCTCTTTGCAAGCACCCCGATGACAGCGGGCGACATCATAGCGAATCTAACCACCGATGACAACCCTACCAACACTTACCCTCAAACACTTTCTCAAACAACCTAGCGCAACCCACCTACGTCAGCCACGCTCGGCACACTCACAACACCAAAAGACAAAACAGGCGAGCCTGAGCCCGCCTGTTTTTTATCTGGAGCTCATGGACGGATTTGAACCGTCGACCTCACGCTTACCAAGCGTGTGCTCTACCCCTGAGCTACATGAGCGAAACACCTTCAAGCAAACACCAACAAGATGGAGCGGGCAGCGGGAATCGAACCCGCATCATCAGCTTGGAAGGCTGAGGTTCTACCATTAAACTATGCCCGCAAACGTTGCTTGATTCAGCGTTGTCTTGCTCTTGCCACAAAACTGCATTCTTTAAAAACACCAATGCAATCTTGGATTAACTGGTGGAGGGAGAAGGATTCGAACCTTCGAAGCTTTCGCGGCAGATTTACAGTCTGCTCCCTTTGGCCACTCGGGAATCCCTCCAGATGGCGGTGCATTCTACCGCCTGAGCCCAACAAGTCAAGTAATTGTTGTTCGAATTACCTGACTTACTACAGCTAGCTACACGGCAAAACCACCAGCAGCTTCACAGAGCGCGGCGGAGTATTTCAAACGAGAGAGGACAATGCAACCCTTGCCCGAATCTTTTCCAAAGCAATCGGGCTCAACACCCTTGGCGCCCCCGACATGCGACCAGCACGCTCCGCCACGGTTAATGGAAACGAAGCCTCCAAACCGCCATAAACCATGTCAGGCCATACCGCATGTGGCATTTGCAGCCCGCGTGAAACCACTTGTGCATCCCCACCAGTCACCAACATTGGCAAAGCGACACTTTCCCGGTCACACACCTCATGATAAGCGCTGTTTACCGCACTGATCGCCGCCATATAAATCCCATGATTCACTGCCTCAACAGTTCGCCGCCCCGGCACCAGCAACTCTTCTGCTTCGCTGTCAGGGTCAATAGCCACATTGCGCGTTCCGAGCTTGAGACTCTCCTTCATCAAGCGCAGCCCAGGGACAATATACCCCCCAAGATGCCGCCCACCCGGAAGCACAAAATCGATGGTGATAGCGCTACCACAGTCGACACTGCAGCACCCCCCTGCCAGCTGATAGCTTCCCAGCACACCCATCCAGCGATCCACACCCAGACGACTCGCGTCTTGATAGCCATTCGTTACACCGAGTGCCTCGGGCACCGAACGAGCCACATGCACCTGCCGCACTTGGCGCCTTAGCAGCGATACCGTACGCGCCAGCACCGACTTTCGCGCCACACTGGAAATACGCACCGCCTCGACCACATCAAGATCCGGAATATCCGCACCCGGACGCCACTCTTCACGAGTCCAAACAGCACCGCGCGAGCGAATCTCACTGCTATTTGCATCTTTAAGCCGCCATTTAGAAAGCGTATTACCAATATCCAGGTCAAGTATCACAGGCGCCTCCGCAAACTAACCTCGCCACCAGCAAGGCGCTCACGCCCGCCAGCATGCCTGACCCACAAGTTGCCTGCGGTATCGGCCGACTCCGCAATCGCAGATAACCGCTGCTTACCTCGTATTACCTCAACAGGCAGGCCAGCAAAGCCATGTCGTGCATTCCAGGCATCCTGCCAAGGAGCAAAACCGCTCTTTTCAAAACCCGCCAACAGCGGCAGCAGCGAGTCAATCACGTCTGCCGCCAGCACGTTACGACTCAACGCTGGCGACTGGTCATGCACAGTCGCAACCGACTGCTCAATGTCACCGCGAAAAGCCGCCGAGAAATCAACATTGATACCCAGCCCAATAACCGCCTCACAGGGCCCAGCCACATCACCACTGACTTCAACCAAAATACCAGCCAGCTTAGCAAAGCTACCGTCTGCCATAGCCAACAACACATCATTTGGCCATTTGAGAAAAGGCCTAACTGCATGACGCTCCAACACTTGAGCCAAGACAACACCCACCGCCAAACTAAGCCCTTCAAGAGAAGCCACTCCGGCTTCGAAGCGCCAACCGGTGGATAGCATTACAGCCCCTCCCCAAGGCGCCGACCACCTGCGCCCTCGGCGACCACGCCCAGTTTCCTGATATTCGACCAGGCACACTTCTCCATGCCCCGCCCCCTGCATAAAGCGTTGGCGCAGATACTCATTGCTTGACGGCAAACTGTCTTCGACGATCAGTCGCTGCAAATGCCGACGCGAATCGCGTGACAGCTTTGACACTAGAGCAGCACCATCAAGCAGCTCCAAAGGACGAGCCAGCCGATATCCTCGCCCTCTGACCGACACCAGCTCGATACCCAGCGACTCCAGTTTGCGCAACTGCTTCCACACGGCAGCCCTAGACACCCCAAGACGCTCGCCCAGTTGCTGACCCGAGTGCAACTCACCGTCACTCAGCAAACGAATCAGGTCGCCAATGGTCATGCGTTTTTCTCCAGCCACTGCCTAATACTGGCCTCAACCCCATCGGCATCTAACCCACAGCCTGCCAACAGCTCCTCAGGCGTGCCATGCTCAATAAACGCATCAGGCAGCCCAAGATTAAGCACAGCCACCGTTCGGCCCTCTGCCAACAACAGCTCACCAACAGCACTCCCCGCACCGCCAGCAATAACATTTTCTTCCAGCGTAACCAGTAGCGAGTGACGATCAGCCGCCGCAAGAATCGCCGCTCGGTCAAGCGGCTTGACCGAGCGCATATTCAAATGCGTCGCATCAAGCCGCTCAGCCACGTCACCCGCAACGCCGTTGAGCGTGCCAAACGCCAACAACGCAACACTGGAGCCATGATGGCTCGCCTCGCGACGCCACTCTGCCTGCCCAATCGCCAGTGACTCAAGGTGACCAGGAACCTCAACACCAGGCCCGGTGCCTCGCGGGTAACGCACTGCTGCCGGCCCCGGATAATGGTAGGCCGCACTCAGCATGGCACGACACTCCGCTTCATCAGCAGGCGCCAGCACTATCAACCCCGGGATACAACGCAGGTAAGACAAGTCTAGGGTGCCATGGTGGGTTGGCCCGTCTTCACCAACCAACCCTGCTCGGTCAATCGCAAAGGTCACATCCAGATCCTGCACCACGACGTCATGAATCAGCTGATCATAGCCACGCTGGAGAAATGTTGAATAAATTGCCACTATCGGCTTCACACCCTCGCACGCCATACCGGCTGCCAGCGTTACCGCATGCTGCTCAGCAATCGCCACATCGTAATACCGCTCAGGAAACTCCGCCGAGAAGCGGATCAGGTCCGAGCCTTCACGCATAGCTGGCGTAATGGCCACCAAGCGCTCATCAACTGCTGCCATATCACAAACCCAGTCGCTGAACACGCTACAGAATTTGCGCGGCGTCGAACCTGCTGACCCTGCGGGCGCTGGCTTTAGGCCGACTGAAGACTCACCGCTTGACTGCTGCTTGGTTTTTTCAAGTTTGGTGATCGCATGATAGCCAACAGGGTCCCCTTCGGCGGGCAAAAAGCCTCGCCCCTTGCGAGTTCTCACATGAAGAAACTGCGGCCCCTCTAGGTTGCGCATGCTACTCAACGCATCATTCAAGGCATCAAGATCATGCCCATCAATCGGGCCAACGTAGTTAAAGCCCATCTCTTCAAACAATGTCGCCGGGCCGACCATACCCTTAACATGCCCCTCTGTGCGGCGCGCAATTTCTAGCGCTCCGGGCAAGTGCGAAAGCACTTTTTTACCGCCCTCCCGCAACGTGGTGTAAGGCTTACTAACCAAGATTTTTGCTAAATAGCTTGCCATCCCCCCGACATTTTCCGAAATAGACATCTCGTTGTCGTTGAGCACCACCAACAGATTAGCGTTGACGTGGCCAGCATGAGCCAGCGCTTCAAACGCCATCCCTGCTGTTAATGCGCCATCACCAATTACCGCACACACTCGCCGCGACTCTCCCTTCGTGCGCGCCGCCAGCGCCATTCCCAGCGCTGCCGAAATGGATGTACTGGAATGGCCTACGCCAAAGGTGTCGTACGCCGACTCGGAACGACTAGGGAAAGCCGCCAAACCGCCACGCTGGCGAATACCAAGGATGGCGTCACGTCGGCCGGTGAGAATTTTATGGGGATACGCCTGATGACCAACATCCCAAACCAGGCGGTCATGGGGCGTCAACAAAGCACGATGCAGCGCCACCGTTAGCTCCACCACTCCTAGGCCTGCGCCAAAATGCCCACCCGACACACCCACGCTGTAAAGCAGATAAGCACGCAGCTCATCAGCCACCTGCTCTAGCTGACTAAGTGTCATGGCACGTAAAGCGGCCGGCGCATCCAGCATATCTAGCAATGGTGTGGTTGGACGCTCAACCGGAATTTCATCGAACAGCTTCATGGTTGCTCTATCTGTCGTAGAAACGAAACGCGCCCTGCTACAGGCGCCCATTCTCGCCTCAGTGGTCTCGCTCGATCATATAGCGTGCCAGTTCAGCCAAAGGCACACCGGCGTCACCCAGCGGCTCCAACGCTGCCACACCTGCCTCGACTAGCTCACAGGCCTTGGCCTGAGCTGTCTCCAGGCCCAACAGCGCTGGATAGGTTGGCTTATGGCGAGCCGCATCAGCGCCACTGGCCTTACCCAACGTTGCGGTGTCACCGGTTACATCGAGAATGTCATCATGAACCTGGAAGGCCAGCCCGATCGCACCCGCGTAGCGCTCCAGCGCCGCCAGCCGCGCATCATTTTCTTCAGCGACCACCAACCCACCCAACCGGACCGCCGCACGAATTAAGGCACCGGTTTTGTGGTCATGAATAGTCGCCAAGCCTGCCAAGTCTGGGTCTTGTCCGACTGCAGCAAGATCCATCATCTGCCCAGCCACCATACCACCGCGTCCAGCGGCATCTGCCAGAGTGGCAACCATAGGCGCCAAGCGCAAGCCTGACTCTCGGGCCAGCACCTCAAAGGCCAGCGCCTGCAGCGCATCTCCCGCCAAAATGGCCGTGGCCTCATCAAAAGCGCGGTGCACGGTTGGCTGGCCACGGCGTAGATCATCGTCATCCATGGCGGGCAGATCATCGTGCACAAGAGAATAAGCATGAATCAATTCTAACGCCATTGCTGGCGCATCCAGCGCCGCGTCTTCTGCGCCCAACGCCCTGCCGGCGGCATAAACCAGCACTGGACGCAGGCGCTTACCTCCCACCAGCACACCATGGCGCATGGCGTCATCAAGCCTCGGCGCTACTGCCCGGCGATTATCGAACAGCGCCTCAAGACAAGCGTCAATGCGCGCCCGATCAGCCGCTAGGCGTGCCGCCATACTGTCAGCAGTCATTGTTACCGCCCCCTCTGAATTCACCAGCATCCTGCGGGTCAAAAGGTGCAAGCACCGGCCCGCCATTACTGCCCTCGGTCAAGGTACGTACTCTGAGCTCGGCCTCACTGAGCCTGCGCTGCGCATCATTAGCAAGACGCACGCCCTGCTCAAAAGCTTCTAGCGATCCCTCCAAGCTCAGCGCTCCGGACTCCAGCTGTTGTACCAGCGCCTCCAAGCGCTCAACTGTTTCGGCGAAGTCAGCCGGTGGCTGCTCACCAGCGCCTTGTGCAGATTCTCTGCTCGCCTCTTCACTCGCCGCCATGGGCCCCTCGGCTATGGTTTCTTGAAGTCGAATAGTATACACGCTCAACGCACGCGAGCGCGGACACCGTGTGCCATTAGAAACGCATCGGCATCTCTATGCATCTGACTCATGGCCACCACGCTGCTTTTTCATTCGAGGCAGCCAGCGTCTGTGCTATTATGCAACCCCATATTTTTCCGATCCGATATACGTTACGTATAGCAAGAGGTTGTTTCGACCATGGCCAAAACGTCCCTGGACAAGGGCAAGATAAAAATCCTACTGCTCGAAGGCATCCACCAGAGCGCAGTGGACACTCTACTCAATGCGGGTTACACCAACATCGAGCGACTCCCCACGTCCTTGGACGAAGAGGCCTTGATCGAAAAAATCCGCAGCGTGCACTTTATCGGGATCCGTTCACGCACTCAGCTTACCGAGCGCGTTTTTGCGGCGGCTGAGAAACTGGTAGCCGTGGGCTGTTTCTGCATCGGCACTAACCAAGTAGACCTCGGCGCAGCACTGGTGCGCGGCATCCCTGTATTTAACGCCCCCTACTCGAATACCCGCTCAGTAGCAGAGCTGGTACTGGCCGAGTCGATTATGCTGCTACGCGGCATTCCTGAGAAAAGCACCCGCGCGCATCAAGGCGGCTGGTTGAAGTCAGCCAAGCACTCTCATGAGGCACGTGGCAAAGTACTGGGCATCATCGGCTATGGCAACATTGGCGCGCAGCTTTCAGTACTGGCTGAGTCGCTGGGTTTTGAGGTCATCTATTATGACGTCATCACCAAGCTGGGCATGGGCAATGCCAAACAGGTAGGCAGCATGGAAGAATTGCTGAGCCGTGCCGATATCGTCAGCTTGCATGTCCCCGATCTGCCGGCCACACGCTGGTTGATTGGCGAGCCTCAGATCGCCCTGATGAAGCCTGGCAGCATACTCATCAACGCATCACGCGGCAGCGTAGTAGTGATTGAAGCCTTGGCTGACGCCATCAAGGACGGCCGACTAAACGGCGCAGCCATTGATGTTTTCCCAACAGAGCCCAAAGGTAACGAAGAAGAGTTTGTCAGCCCGCTACGCGGCCTGCTCAACGTTATTTTGACACCGCATATTGGCGGCTCAACACTGGAAGCTCAGGAAAACATTGGCAAGGAAGTCGCCGAAAAACTGGTCACCTACTCTGACAACGGCACAACCATTACCTCGGTTAACTTCCCAGAAGTTGCCCTACCAGCCCACCCTGACAAGCACCGTTTACTGCACATTCATGCTAACGTGCCAGGCGTCATGTCAGAAATTAACCGTGTGTTATCAGAAAACAACATCAATATCCTCGGCCAATATCTGCAAACCAACGAAAAAATTGGTTATGTGGTTATTGATGTTAATAAAGAGTACGGTAGCCAAGCACTCGAGGCATTAAGTGCCGTTAAGCATACCAAGCGCGTCCGAGTGCTCTATTCCGAGACCGTCCTCGAAAGCTGACCAGCACACCTCCAGACGGGCAATATAGCCCGCCTGTGGCAACAGCACGAAATCAACACTATCTCGCCGCCACGGCCAAGCCTGGCGGCGGTTCTCGTTAACCACATAACAAGGAATACCGCCATGCCCACCGGACTGGCTTACTCCACCGTCATTCTGGTTTGGGCGACCACGCCCTTAGGTATCAAGTGGAGCGCCGAGGCCGGCGCCCCCATCGGCAGTGTTATGTTACGCATGGGGATTGCCTTGGTAGTGGGTGCCATTATTCTGCTGTTAATGCGCAAACCCTTCCGCCACGACCGCCGCGCATTAGTCAGCTACGCCTGTGCCGTGCCTGGCGTATTCGGCGCTATGGCCTTGAGCTATCAGGCGTCGCAAACTTTACCGTCGGGGATGATCTCGGTCATGTTTGGCATGGCACCATTGATTTCAGGCGTGATTCTGCAAGCACTACCCGGCGCCATACGGCTACAGCGCTGGCACTGGCTAGGTTGCGCCCTTGGCGTAGTGGGCCTGGCAGTAATATTTATCAACAGCCTGTCACTGGGCGGGGCCGAGCAGCTCATGGCCCTTGCCATGATGCTTGGGGCGGTAACCTTATTCAGCGGCAGCGGTATCGCGGTGCAGCGTGCCGCTGCCGGCTTGCATCCCATGGTACAAACCGTCGGCGCCTTGGCACTGTCGATGCCTTTTTTCTTTATGCTGTGGATAAGCAGCGGAGAACCTCTTTCTATACCACTTTCGACACGTGGTTTTTGGGCGGTGCTGTATTTGGCACTCTTCGGATCGGTAATCGGCTTTTTATGCTATTACCTAATCCTGTCACGACTACATGCCGCCACCGTGGCACTGGTGACACTAATCACTCCCGTGCTGGCACTTACCTTGGGCATGCTACTCAACGCCGAGTCGCCTTCCCTTCCTATGCTGGTCGGTGCCGCCCTAATTCTGATTGCCTTGGGCGCTTACCTGTTTGGCGACCGTATCGGCCGACGTAGCCAATAGCCTCCGTCATTGGTCGTAGACACACCCATATTTCGTGCTGGCGCGTTAGGCTTGGCAAATATTTTTCACGGAGATGCCACCATGCCCGCTTCCAAAGCCTCTGCTCTTGACATGCCAGCTGTCAACTGCCACTTAGCCAGTGGCGTTGCCACTCTCACACTTAACCGGCCAGACCGTTTCAACACGCTATCTGAAACCATGCTCAGTGCGCTCTCTGACGCACTGCAAGCATTGCGCGAGGAACCGGAGCTACGTTGCGTGGTTATTGCCGCCACAGGTCGCGCCTTCTGCACCGGCCACGACCTCAAGGAAATGCAAGCACGCCAAGAGCACGCTTACTATCAAGATCTTTTCAGGCGCTGCGGAACGCTAATGCAACATATTGTCGATTTTCCGCTCCCCGTTATCGCCCGCGTGCACGGCGTAGCTACGGCAGCCGGTTGCCAGCTCGTCGCCAGCTGCGACATGGCCGTCGCTGCGCGTAGCGCTCGCTTTGCTGTTTCTGGCATCAATGTTGGCCTGTTCTGTGCAACACCTGCGGTGGCATTGAGCCGCGACATCGGACGCAAGCGCGCCTTAGAAATGCTACTGACGGGCGAGTTCATCAGCGCCGAAACTGCGCTGGAGTGGGGGCTAGTTAACCGCGTAGCCGATGATGACCAGCTTGATGAAGCCCTCAATGCCCTAACCGCCAGCCTGACCCAAAAAAGCGCATTAGCACTCAGCACCGGCAAAGCCATGTTCCGCCGCCAAGCCGAACTGCCACTGGAGCAAGCCTACGCCTTTGCCGCCGACACCATGGCTGACAACATGCTCGCTGATGATGTCAGCGAAGGCATTTCTGCCTTTTTTGAAAAACGCCCTGCACAGTGGCGACATCGTTGAGCACTGCCTACCAAACAGCGCCGCTTACAGCTCAACGTCAACCACCACCATATCGGTGTAGGTACCGGCCGGAGGAGTCGGCTGATTCGGGTCGACTTCTCCGCGCACCACAAAGCCTTGCTCATTCATCCCATCGGCGGCACCCGGATTAACCTCAGCACCGCTGGAAGGCCGCCGCTCGGCGCCCTGACTTCCCCAGCGCTGATTGCTACTGACCCCCTTATAGAGCTCATAGGCCAGGTAGTTACCCCCCGCCTGCATGCGCCGCTGAACACCCTGCGCATTACCGCCATCGCTGAGCCCGACGCTATAACTTTCACCCTTAGTGCAGCGAATGGTGATGGTGCGGGTGGTCGGAGAAAAGCTGCCCACCAGCGGTGCGCTGCCAAAGTCCAGATCCGGCGCGTTAATCGCGCAGTCTGGTGTCACCTCCAGTATCAGCGAAACCACACTGGTGCGACTGCCTGTATCTTGCGCCCCCAGGCACCAACCAAAGAGCACCAGACCTTCGCAGACACGCCAGCTCCAGCTGATTGTCAGTGTATCGGTATAACTGCCGGCAGCGACGTTACTCGCCGTGCCCGGCCGCGTGCGAAAATACAGGGGTAAACGCGCCTCGGAACGACCCGATGGACTCAAGCCATACAGACTCCCCAACTGCAGCTGCTGCTGTCGGGCGGCATCAGCAAATATCTGGTAGCCGATCCGGTCGCCGTCTACCGAGACCAAATCCCCCGCATTCATACTGTTCAGTCTGACATTGAGGTAGCCGTTGCTGTAAAAACGACCTTCAGTGCAACTCAACTTCGGCTCTGGTTGTGCGGAAGTGGGCTGAGGGCTTGCAGCAACAGCAAAGGAACTGAGGCTACCAAAATTCGCTGACGCATTGTCTGGGTTACAGCTTCCCCACGCATTGCCGGCCATCATCATCAGCGTCGCCAGACCGAGCTGAGCCCAACGATTGCGCTGGCAAACACGACGTAAGAATCTCGGTGTCACCGGCATATCACCTCTCCCAAACGAACCACGCTCGGCTGCCCTTCAGGCAACGCTATTTCAGCACGACACTGCTCGCCATCGGGCAGCATGACCTCGAGCCGCGTCGACTCTGGCTGGTCGGCCAGATACACCTGGCCATCCCAGCCAACAACAGAGCGCCGCCCCTCCGTGGTCATAACCTGAGACCCCACGGGCACGGGCTGGCCGTTCTGCATCACCAGTGTCAGGCTGACGGCGCTCTGGCGCTGCAGCGGAAACTTCAACAAATAGCCACTGCCAGACGCGACAGCAACACGCTGCTCGGTGACGGGCGTTACCACCTCAGGCGGCAGGCCCAAAGGATCGACTCCGTATTTCCCTGGATAATAGGCAGTGCCAAAGGGCACCAGTAGATATCCCGAGTCGTTGGTCTCACCAACGCGCTGGTTCTCGTAACTCACCGGCACGTTGCTTTCACCACCAGCGGCCACCACTACAAAACTGTCACTGATGCGATTGGCCAGGAAGGTCTGTCCGTCCATCGCCACCAGGCTACCGCTCGCCTCGGCAAAATACACATCGTCCGAGCCGTTACCATACACACCAGCCCCCAAGGTCACTGGCTGAGTTCTCCAGGTCGCATTGGCCTGTCGATAATCATCAGCACCACGGCGGTGACGATAGCCAAGATGCCAACCAAAGCCTCCAGCGAGCGGCGCCGAACGCGAGTACTGCAGCTGCGACGCCTCGTTACCGTCAGCGCTGCGCTCAACACCGCTGCTGACCACCCCCATACCGTTGCTCAGCGACATGCTCAACTGCAGCAGGGCTGCCCACCCTTCACCAATCTCGCGACTGGCAGTACTCGAAAGAAACAGGTTTCGCCCCAAAGGGCGAGAGAACGAGATATTCATCAGCCGTGTGCGGTCGCTGTCTCCGGAATCTATCTCAAAGTAGCCGGTAGACACCTGACCAACAGCCCCCAAATTGGCACTGGCGGTCACTTGAGCCCGCGTTCGCTCATCCAGCCTGTCCAGCTCAGGCAGGTCGGCCAAATCAGCAAACCCATCGCCACGCACCTCCCACTGAGCACCAAGGTTGAAAAAACCACCCTGGTAGCGATACCCCAGACTGTAAGCTTCGCCGGACTGCTCCTTGGCCCGGGACCCTTGGAAAGACAGCGCCAATGTACCCAGATTACCAACAGCCAGTGCACTACCGACTCCCGCAACACCAACGTCTTTGGCCGCCTCTGCGCTACCTTCCAGTGTCCAGTAATTCGTCACTCCATGGCGAAAAGCTCCGCTGGCCGCAACATCGCCATAGTCAAAGTCTGCCTGACCGTAACGCTCTCGCAGCGCCCCCAGACCCAGACTGTAGCTGGAAAGCCCAGCACGCAGAAGCTCAGTTTCCACGTAAAACGGTAGCGTCGTGGTAACACGCCGACCCAGCGCATCCTCAGTCACCAGTGTTGCCTCACCCGCACCCGTCATCATCGGTACATTAGTCAAGGTAAAGGGGCCCGGCGCTACGTTTTCACGGGCAACGCGGCTTTCGTCAACAAATACATCCAGAGTGCTGGGTACTGCGGCACTCCCAGAAAAAGCAGGTAATGGATAAGTCACCAGGTCAGGGCGCAAGGCAAAGTCACGCGACAGCTGCACACCCCCCATACGCACCGCGCGGTTCCAGCTCATCGGTCGCGTAATGAGATCACCGACCTGCAGCGTCTGCATCCGCTCTTGGTCATCGAGCCACCAACTGGTGTCATAGCGGCGATAGCCATCATCGCGCTGTTTAGCATCGTGCCCGTCCAGGGCCTGACGATAGATACCCGTGGTGCGCCAGGTGCCGCCCATACCGAACAGCCGAGCATCATGCCATAACGAAGCCGCAGCACCACCGCCACTGATTTTGCTGGCATAGACATCATAATTAACCAATGCGCCAGGACTGCTGACCGCCTGCGTCCAGTCATCGCCGCCGGAGCGACCGATTTGCTGAACCGGCAACCAGTCCTGAGGCAAGTCAAGATGCAAACGCTGACGGGTCGCGTCATAACGCACGCTCACCTCTGGCAGCTGATTCAGCGCAACCCAACCATCTGACCCTTCGCTACCCTGCGGCAGCCGCACGTCTACCAACGATTCAGCTGCAAGCCGGTAGCTCTTACCACGCTGCTCCACCAAAACAACCCTGCCCGTCGCCTGCCGATTGATAACCAGCTCAAGACGCAGCTCAGTAACGTCATCATGAGTGGGCACCTGCTGTACGGGCTGGACCGACGGCGGGGGAGGAAGCGCCTGTGCCAATGCTGACTCAGAGGCAGGTAACGCCAGAGCGCCAAGCAAGAAACACCATGAATTACGCGGGACCGAACGCAATACATGCATCAGTTCAGCGTACCTCTTGACGTGAGAGTCACCGCCGCACCGTTCACCGTTACGGAAAGCATACTGTCAGCGCTCGCAGGGCGCTCAAGCGGCCAACGCCGGAAGTTCCCGGGCAAGACGTAGCCCAGCAAGCCGTCGGACACCACCTGGCGCCCACTGCCTTGCTGAAAGAACACGTTAGTCAAACGCACATGGCGCTTACCGGCATTACTGATCTGAAGGTAGTGGCGACCACCATCCTGCACCAACTGCCAACTCAGGCTAGCGGCAGCGTCGCTGCCGTCCGCACTGGCGCTCAACCCTTCCCCATAATCAAACAGCGGCAGCGAATAGCGCATCTGCAGGTTAATGCCTGCCCGAGCTTGTGACTGACTCTCCTCCCCCCCCAGAACCGGCAGCCTGAGGCACCTCATCGATAATCAACCGCCAAGCGCGCTCCTGGCCAGGCGGTGCAGGCGTTTGGCGAATCAGTCGCATCAGCTGACGCTCACCAGCAGGAATTTCTACCATTGGCGGGCTGACCACCATATCGGTTTGCGGAAAGTACTGATCATCGCCCCCCTGCTGACGCCAGTCGAATAGCCGGAGCTGGGTCAGTACCGGTTTGTCGCCGCGGTTCTCCACCCACAATGCCGTGGCAGATTCGCCGCTCTCAATCACCGGATGAATGGGCCAGATAAGCAGGGTACTGGCGGTAACTACCGTGGCAAACAGCGCTGTTACTAATCCTGTCACGGCAGTTATCGTGCGTTTTACCATGGCCATAGTTACCACTCCAGGGTGACGGTAAGGGTGTCCTGATACAGACCTGGGCTGACATCGCCAGGAAGGCTGATACGCCCATGAACGGGCAACTGGATATCGTCCGGGTCAGTGCTGGTATCAACGCTCACCGGCACATCGATAAAGACAGGCTGCAGGGCGGAAGCATCGGTGAACAGCTGATAAACCAACGTATCTCCACTCACTACATCGCGCAAGCGACGCGCGGACGCCACTGGATGCAGACCACCATTGATACGCATGCTCAAGGCAATGCCTGGTGTGCAGCTCAGAGTCACCGAGCCACTAGTGAGCAGTGTCGTGTCGACCGTGGCCTGGGAAAGCGAAGAGTGCGTACCAAAGTCCAGATTGCCCAGCGAGCCCAAGCTGGCATCGTTCGCTGGTGAGCTGCCATCAACCAGGCAGCCTCCTTCGATCGTGGCAGATACCACAAAACTGTCTTGCGGCTGAGCCAGTAACCTGCCAGCAGGAAACAGCCCCAGCACGGCTACCAAGAGCACGCACCGAGGCCAGTTCATCAGAAGTCCACTTGGACGTTCAGGGTGTCGTTATAGACACCTGACACAAGGCCCGGCGCGCCAAAGGCACGCCCAAAGAGCTGAAGCTCCTGCGGTGTCTCACCATCGGCTGTGCCCGGCACTGTAAATGGTGTATTGAGCGCAAGCGCAGTACCACCCGCCGAGTCGGTGTACAGGTTGTAAGTCACGTACTTCGCCTCCGTCGTGTGCTTCATAGCGTGGATGCCGCCGCCAGTGCCCTGACCATCATAAGTGCCGCTAGTGATGGTAAACGTCGGCTCCAACCCTGGCGAACACAGCACTTCAATGGCTCCACCAGCATTGAGCACCGAATCGTCAGCCTGGGTAAAAAGCGTACTATGAGTGCCAAAGTCGATGGCACCAAAGTCGACACCGCTGTCTACGCCCTGGTTACCGTTGACTTCGCAAGCCCCTTCAAGAGTGATCTTGGCGCCAATGGTACCAGTCACTGTTCCTGCTAAAGCAGCAGAGCTCACAGCGCCAGCCAGCAGCGCAGCCGTCATGATCACAGATGTTTTGAGAACCGTGTGTTTTGCAGACATGTCTGCCTCCTGTCATGAAATTGGCTGGCATGGCCTGTGGATTAGCCGACACACCACCAAGAATCAAAAATTTGACCGAATGACGCCCTTAAATTAGGATCGCGCGCGATTATAACTTATTTCTGATTACTTAAAAAGCCCCTGATCTTTTTGTTTTTGCAGCGCCAGTGTTTCTGCTCGCCACTCGCCTCGCATGATCTTTTGCGCTTACCCATACGGGTCAACTCGCCGACTGAACATCACCACGCTTGTATAAAGCCCAAAAAACCATGGAAACAGTTTCCGAAACGAGACAGCGCCCCAAGGCCACGGTATCCTCACATATAAACTATCGTTCGGGAGAGCAAGCCAGTGACGGAACTCAAACGCAGAGCCGCAGGTCGGCCGGCATCAGGCAAGACCAGTGGCGGACACAGCCAGTCGCTGGTACGCGGCCTGAGCTTACTGGAACGGCTAGCCGCCCACCCCAACGGTCTCGCGCTCTCAGAGATTGCCGAACTGGCCGAACTGGCCCCTTCTACAACACACCGTCTATTGCAGGCTCTGCACAGCCAAGGCTTTATCAGTCACAACGCTGAGATGGGCGTGTGGAAGATTGATGTTAAAACCTTTCGAATCGGCAACAGCTTTCTTGAAGCGCGAGACTTTGTGGCCACCAGCCGTCCGTTTTTACGCAAGCTGACGGCAATCACCGGCGAAACAGCCAACCTCGGTATTCGTGATGGCAGCACAGCCGTCTTCTTAGCACAAAACGAATCACGCCAAATGATGCGCATGATCACTCGGCTAGGCTCTCGGGCTCCCATGCATGCCTCAGGCGTCGGCAAGGCCTTGATGGCCTGGTTGCCAGAGGATGAGTTAGCACAGGTTCTGGAAGAGCAGGGCCTGGCGCGCATTACCGAAAACACGCTGCACGACCCGACGGAATTACGTGCGCATTTAGCGGATATTCGTCAACAGGGCTATGCTTGTGATCGTCAGGAGCACGCCATTGGAATGCATTGCGTTGCTGCCTGCATCCACAATGAACACGGCACCCCATTAGCCGCCATCTCAGTTTCGGGCCCTGTAGCACGTATCTCTGATGCACGCCTGGTTGAGCTGGGAGAACTCGTGCGCCAGACAGCACAGGAAATCACCACCCAGCTAGGTGGCCGTCTGCCGGCGCACGACGACGCCTAGGACTGAGCGTCATCCCCTAAAGCGAGACGCTCAAGGTCAGCACGTCGCGCCTGGACAATACCCGCCCAGCGTCGATTCATACCATCACTGCGCTTACCCTGCGGCAATGGTCCAAGTGCTTCCGCTTGCTTTATCGCTGCATCGAGAACCTCACTATCACTCGCCTTAAGCGGACGCCAAGCATCAAACTGGTCAATCAGCGCCTGCATGGCCTCAACACATGGCGGATGATCTTTGCGCTCACTAGCGCGCTGCCTAAAAATATCATCACACAGGTGGCGAAAATCGCGCCATAGCACCTGCTCTTCACCCTTGGGGGCTCGCCCCAACTGACGCCATTGCTGCTGCATGACCTTTGCTTTCTCGGCGCGCTGATGCGGGTCCATCTCCTGCTCTTTCAACACCTCAAGGCTCTTGATCAGCTCGCGCTTAGCTGCCGCCACTTCACTCGCACGGCGCTCGATCAACGCTTGCAGGGCATGGCGAGCATGAGAAAAGCGCCGCTCAATCCCACGAGCCTGCTTGCTAGGCACCGGTGAGTGACGCTGCCAGAGCTGGCGAGAGCTGTCACGAATTCTACGCAAGGCATCGGGATCAGCCTGGGCATCAGGCCGATCAAGCAGTGCTTCAAGCTGCTCACACAACGCGGTGCGCTCTGCCAGGTTACGCTCGCGCTCTTGCGCCTGACATTCACGCCACGGCTGCAAGCGCTGGCGGATATTGTCGGACGCCAGCCGAAAGCGCGCCGCCAACGCATCGTCGGCTGCCGCATCGCCAAGACGTTTCCACTCCTGCACCATATGACGATGACGCTGGTTCAGGTCGCTATCACTTAGTGGCATCTGCTCGACCAGCGCTTCCATGCTTTCGCATAGCTGCTGGCGCTTAGGCGCTGCCACAAACGCCTTCCAGTCACGTAGCTCAGCCAGCCTCTCGCCAAGCCGCTTAAAACGCGACAGCGCCTCACCTGCAAAGCGACTGTCTTGCTCCTCAGCCTGCGCAGTCATACGTTGATAAAGGCTCTCAGCACGACGTACCTGCCCTTTGTCCAGCTGTTGCTGCAACCGCTCAAGCCCGGCACGGAAGGCCGCTAAACTAGCCGCTTGAGTATTGGCCGCCTCAACACGGCCTTCCTCCAACTGCTCTTTGGCATGCTTGAGCAACGGCGCAAGCGGAAGAGTTTTTGGCCAACGGCAAGCTGCCACCAGCACCGCCAGCTGCTGGCTGTCATTATCACTAAGGGCCTGCACAATGGACTCAGTGTGCTCATCCAGCCGCCCCCGAGCCGCTAGCACGCTGTCATAGCGCTCAAGCACTGATGTATAACGCCGACGCAAACACTCATTAGGCGTATGCTGCTCAGAAAGTGCCACCCAGCGTTTGGCTAACAGATGTTTTTGCGAACGCAGCAGCGCAATTTCCTGATCAGACAGCCCCTCGCCCTGAGCAAGATTATCGAGCTCTTGCTCCAAAGCAGCCAACCGGTGCTCCCGCTCCAGGCTAGCGGCCTCACGCCGCTGACGGGCGTGCCGCTGCGCTTGCGCAAGATGCTGTTGATCACTGAGTACTTTACGGTAACGCTGATACGCCTCGCGAAAACGCCCTTCCTGCTTTGCACTACCCAGCCCCAGTTCATATAGCGCTTTTTCGAAATGCTCAAAACGGGCTTTGTCGTGTGACTCCCAGGCGCCATCAACCAACTGCTCAATCTGCCCGAGCAGCTGCTCACGCTGAGCATCCACCTTGGCCTGCTGGTCCGCATCCGCTCGCCGCTGCGCAAGACGTTGACGCGCTTGACGCATCACTTGACTGTCACGCCGCGCTTTTCGCGTTAACTGCAGTAGCCCTTCGTCGCTGTCAACTCGCGCTGCCGCCGCCTGGCGCACAGCGGCAATTTTATTATCACAAGCCAAGCGAACCAGCGCAGCCTCATCGTCCAACCGGGCCAGCGCTGCCATTCTGAGCTGCTGATTGTCGCCTTCCATGGCGATGCGCTCGCACAGCTCGCCATCATCGAGTTGGGCTAAGTACTCAACACGCTGTGACAAACTAGACGCTCCAGCGTGTCCGCTGAGTAGCCACACCAGCCGTTCGTCTAGTTCTTTACTACGACCGGAGCGACGCAACCGTAGCAGACACTCAATATCATCAAGCTGCGCCAAAGCCTCTCGGCGAACTTCGGCATCAGCATCTTGCATCAGCTGATCTAGCGCTTGGCGATGATCAACACGATCAATTGACAGTCGCGCAATAGACTGACGGCGAACGTTGGCAGAAGGATGCTGCCAACGTGGAGCAAACAGGCGGTAAAAAATTCCTCTCATGGGATGTCCTGGCAAAGCGCAGCGCACAACTGCCGCAAAAAAGTAGTCTATGCATCTAAGCACGGGCAATAAGGCCTGAAAAGAGCCAGCGACACTGAACTGTATCTGACAAGAGACACTGACAATAGCGTGCATTGGGCTTATTATCAGTTGCATACAATGGGTGACTCGCCTAGCGTGAGCCTATTAACTGTCACCTATATTATTTCTGCGGAGTTCGGCAATGAGTCTCAATGTGGACAGAGACACCAGTGCATTTACTTTCAAGGGCGGCATGCTGCCCATGACCGTCATGGAGCTGACCAGCGCCGACCCTGAACACATTCGTGAGCAGCTGGCAGGAAAGATGAATCAGGCACCCGCCTTCTTTCAGCATACTCCGGTTGTTCTCAGTGTCGAGCGGCTCGATGAGCCACATCTCTCGCTGGAGCGCATCTGCGCGGTCTGCCGCACTCACAAGCTACTACCTGTTGCTGTGCGTGGCGGCAGTGACCCAGTGCGCCAATCCGCCTGGGCGCTAGGCCTGGGCTGGTTTCCGCCGCTAGAAGCCTCACGCCCACGGCCACTAGAGAGCGTTTCCACTAATGCGGAACGAACACCAATTACCGAGGAAGAAGAAGAGGTGACAGAAATGCTGCCTGGCGGTGTTGGACGCATCTATCGCGGCACCGTTCGCTCAGGGCAACAGATTTCAGCGCCAGAAGGCGACCTCGTTGTTGTAGGTGCAGTCAACGCTGGTGCCGAAGTACTGGCGGGCGGCAGCGTACATGTTTACGGCCCATTGCGCGGGCGAGCGCTGGCAGGCATTCATGGCAACCCCTTGGCCAGCATTTTCTGCCGTGAGCTGCGCGCAGAACTACTTTCGGTAGCGGGTAATTACAAGCGTCTCGACGACATCGACCCGCGCCTACTAAACACATCGGTCCAGATTCAGCTCACTGATGATCAGCTCTCCATCACGCCGCTGGACTAGAGGAAACAGACCGATTCACCCAAATAATGCAGCTAGGGCATAACGCTTTAACCTGCACCCAGACACCAAGAAAAGGATGCGACACTTGGCCAAAATCATCGTTGTGACCTCCGGCAAAGGAGGCGTCGGAAAAACAACCAGCGCAGCTGCAATCGCCACAGGGCTGGCGCTTCGCGGTCAAAAAACTGTGGTTATCGACTTCGATGTAGGGTTGCGTAATCTTGACCTGATCATGGGTTGCGAACGTCGTGTTGTCTACGACCTCGTCAATGTCATCCAGGGTGAAGCTGGTCTAAATCAAGCCCTGATCCGTGACAAACGCGTAGATAACTTACATATTCTTCCTGCGTCACAGACCCGCGATAAAGACGCTCTGACCAATGAAGGCGTTGAGCAGATTTTCAAAGCGCTAAGTGAAGATTTCGACTTCATTATCTGCGACTCACCCGCCGGGATAGAACGCGGCGCTCAGCTGGCCATGTACTTTGCCGACGAAGCTATCGTAGTCACCAACCCCGAGGTCTCCTCAGTACGCGACTCTGACCGCATGCTCGGCCTGCTGGCATCCAAAACACGACGTGCCGAGCAGAACGAAGAGCCGATCAAGGAACACTTGATGGTAACGCGCTACAACCCCAGCAGGGTAGATAGCGGCGACATGCTGAACCTCGACGACATCCGCGAGATTCTGGCTATTGACCTGATTGGCGTCATCCCTGAGTCGGAAGCGGTACTGCGCGCATCTAACCAAGGCGTACCGGTCACACATGACAGCGACAGCGACGCGGGTCTTGCCTATACCGATGCGGTTTCTCGGCTGCTTGGCGAAGACTTACCGCTGCGACTGTATGGCGGCCAGAAAAAGGGCCTGTTAAGCCGTATGTTTGGAGGAACCCGTCGATGAAACTACTCGATTTCCTAAAACGTGAACGCAAAAACACTGCCACGGTGGCCAAGGAACGCTTGCAAATTATTGTGGCTCACCAACGCAGTCAACGTGGCCAGCCTGACTACATGCCCATGCTCGAACGCGAGCTGCTTGAGGTTATCCGCCGCTATGTTCAGATTGATGACGATGCGGTAAACATCAGCATGGACAGCGAAGACAACTGCTCCGTACTTGAGCTGAACGTCACACTGCCACGCACCTGAAACCAACCTGGCGAGCCTACTCGCCAGGCACCACGCCCAACAGCGTGGCCAAGTCTTTTGTTTTCGCCTGAGCAGGGGTCTCGCGTATGGCACCGCCAACCAAGCCAGTGTCTTTTCTCTGGCATGACTATGAAACCTTTGGGATCGATACGCAGCGTGACCGCCCCGTTCAGTTTGCTGCCATTCGTACCGACGCTGAACTCAACGAGATCAGCGAGCCGGTAGAGTTGTTCTGTCGCCCATCAGATGACTTTCTGCCACACCCACAGGCTTGCCTAGTCACAGGAATTACACCGCAAAGAGCCCTGCACCGTGGGATACCAGAGGCAGAATTTGCTAACCGCATTTGCGAAGAAATGAGCCAACCTGGCACTTGCTCGGTGGGCTATAACAGCTTGCGGTTTGACGATGAAGTCAGCCGCCACCTGTTCTACCGCAACTTGATCGACCCTTACGCCCGAGAATGGCAAAACGGTAATTCACGCTGGGACCTGATAGACGTAGTCCGCGCCTTTCATGCGCTACGCCCCGAGGGGATAGAGTGGCCGCGGCGTGAAGATGGCTCACCCAGCTTTCGGCTTGAAGAGTTAACTCAAGCTAACGGTATTGCCCATGAAGGCGCACATGATGCCGTTGCCGACGTACGCGCCACCATTGCGCTGGCACGTCGCCTAAAAACGGCTAATCCCAGATTATTCAGCCACCTGCTAAACCAGCGCGGTAAGCGTCAGATTGCCGAGTTGCTGGACATAACCGCACAAGTTCCCGTACTGCATGTTTCACGCCGCTACCCGGCTAGCCGTAATTGTGCCGCTCTTGTCATGCCGCTCGCTAAACACCCCACGAATAGCAACGGCGTGATTGTCTATGACTTATCGGTCGACCCACAGCCCATGCTTGAGCTGTCAGCCGAACAGATTCAACAACGTGTTTTCATCAGCAACGACGAACTGGCCGAGGGCGAATCGCGCATCCCACTCAAAGTCATTCATATCAACAAGTGCCCAATTGTCATGCCAGTGGCCTTTCTGAAAGATGTCGACGGTGAGAGAGCCGGCGACTATGGCCGTATCGTTGAGCAGATGGCACTCGACCTTGAAGCAGGACGCAAGCACTGGAAAGCGCTCAGAGCAGCCCCCGAAATTACTGAGCGTGTTAAAGACGTATTCTCCAAGCCTTACCCCGAGCCACCACGCGACCCTGACCTCATGCTGTACAGTGGCAATTTCTTCTCGCCATCTGATCGCGCCCAAATGGAGCGCGTACGGGCCAGTGCCCCCTGGGATCTCGTCGGCGCAACGTTCTCTTTTCAGGACCCGCGTCTTGAGGAGATGCTGTTTCGATTCCGCGCTCGAAGCTACCCGGAAACCTTAGAAGGCGACGAAAAAGAACGCTGGGAAAACTGGCGCTGGGAGCGCCTACGCGATAGCCAAGTGGCAGGGTTTACGTTATCAGACTTCGGTCGTGAAATTGAGCAGCTTGGGCACCAGGAGCTGACAGACTCCCAGCGCCAAGTGTTGGAAGAACTGGTCATGTATGTCGAGTCCATTCTGCCTTCTCAGGCGTTTGATTAAACACGCTGCCATTGCCATTAATGCAGGTCTCGCTCAACGAGACCACAAACACAAAATACCAGCAAAACAAAGGGCCGAGATACACAGCATCTCGGCCCTTTACGCATCTAACACGCTGGCACAGCTAGTAGTTAACCACCTCGCAGCGTGACCTTAGACTTACAGGTCTTCAGCGTCTGCTTTCATCTTATCGCCAGCATCTTTCATCTTATCGCCAGCCGCTTCTGCCGCATTTTTGGTCGCCTCAGCAGCTTCCTCGGCTTTCTCGCCAACGGCATCAGCCGCATCTTCAGCGGCGTGCTTAGCACTATCACCAGCGTCTTTCAGCTTATCACCCGCCGCTTCTGCCGCATTTTTGGTCGCCTCAGCAGCTTCCTCGGCTTTCTCGCCAGCGGCATCAGCCGTCTCTTCAGCGGCGCGCTTAGCACTGTCACCGGCGTCTTTCAGCTTATCACCCGCCGTTGCCGCTGCGTCTTCGGTTGCCTCAGCAGTTTCTTCCGTTTTCTGTGCTGCCGTATCAGCCGTCTCTTCAGCGTCCTGTTTAACACTATCCCCCGCATCTTCCAGCTTATCGCCAGTCGCGTCTGCCACCGCTTTTGTGTCTTCCACAACGTCGTCAGCTTTCTTTTCAACAGACTTAGCAGAATCGTCAGCGTCCTTGCTGTCACAAGCAACAAGGGCGAATGACGTCGTCCCGATCAGCAGTGCAAGCCCAAGGCTGCGCAATACATTCTTTTTCATGTGATCTCCCTGTTAACACGTGAGGTCTTGCGAAGTTTGTCGAGCCATATTAGCCATCAAAAATAACGACCTCCAACACGACTCAGTACTTTGTCCCTTTTTCTGCTGTTTTGTTAGCAGAGAAAGTCATTTTGCCGACTCATTCTGTCACATGGGGACGCCAAACGCAGCAGTAAACCCCAACACCTACCCTCGCAATACGGGCCCAAACCAAGCGATGACGGCCTGTACCTCGCACACAAAGCATCAAACCCAGCAACACTTGAATCATACAAAAAAACACACTATCTTGTGCCCTATAGAGCAGCTAGCACCATATATAGTGTCTAGCAAGCTAAAAGAAAACTGTCAACCACTGTCTGCCTACCACACACAGCCAGACCAACTATCCAGAGGACCTCATCGGCGCTATGAGTATTACGACACCCTCAGAACAGGCTTCGGTCTCTGTCACTGCCCCTCAAACGCTACGGGTTATCAAACGTACTGGCGACGTTGCCCCATTCGATACCAGCAAAATCGCCGTGGCGATGAGCAAGGCGTTTATTGCCGTAGAGGGTGATGATGTATCAGGCTCCTCACGTGTGCGAGACTTCGTTGCCAGCGCTTCAGAGAGTATCGCCAACGCGTTCCAACGTCGCCTGCCGGACGGAGGAACCGTTCATATCGAGGACATCCAGGACCAAGTTGAGCTGGCCTTGATGCGCGCAGGAGAGCAAAAGGTCGCTCGCGCCTACGTTCTCTATCGTGAGGCTCAGTCCAATGCCCGCAGCGCCAAAGACGATATTGCCAAGCCGCACCCGTCACTCAACGTCTCTGCTCCGGACGGTAGCACTCGTCCGTTAGATTTAGGGCGCATTGAAACACTAGTGATTGAGGCTTGCGAAGGACTCGAAGCCGTCAAGCCTGGCAAGATTGTCGACGATTCGCTGAAAAACCTTTACGACGGCGTAAGCGTAGATGGCGTTTCCCAAGCGCTGATGATGACCGCCCGCACGTTGGTAGAAAAAGAGCCCAACTACACCTACGTCACCGCACGCTTACTGCAGGACAGCCTGCGTCGTGAAGCTCTGTCGTTTCTCGGCATTGCCGAAGAAGCCACCTACCATGAAATGGCTGACCTCTATAAGCCAGCATTCCACGCCTATGTGGCACAGGGCATCGAGTTTGATCAACTGGACCCGCGCCTAGCTGAGTTTGACCTTGAGCGCCTAGGCGATGCGCTGGATCATACCCGTGATGGCCAATTTACTTACCTGAGCCTGCAGACCCTCTACGACCGCTACTTCATTCATCGTGACGACGTGCGCTACGAGTTGCCTCAGGTCATGTTCATGCGCGTCGCCATGGGGCTCGCTCTCAACGAGGACGACCGCGAAGCTCGCGCTATTGAGTTTTACGAGCTCCTTTCGAACTTCGACTACATGGCCTCCACGCCAACGCTGTTCAATGCGGGCACCGTACGCAGCCAGCTCTCCAGCTGCTACCTCACCACCGTACCCGATGCCCTGGATGGTATTTACAGCGCCCTTCGTGATAACGCTCTGCTGTCTAA
This sequence comes from Halomonas halocynthiae DSM 14573, assembly GCF_000425725.1. Lineage (GTDB taxonomy): Bacteria > Pseudomonadota > Gammaproteobacteria > Pseudomonadales > Halomonadaceae > Halomonas > Halomonas halocynthiae. The sequence goes on along the minus strand of NZ_AUDZ01000015.1, from coordinate 75,508 downwards.
ATGGGCCGGAGGCCTGGGTAATGACTGGACGCCAGTGCGGGCTCTCGGCTCCTGGATCAAAGGCACCAACGGCAAGTCCCAAGGTGTTGTGCCCTTTCTCAAAGTGGTCAACGATACTGCTGTTGCCGTTAACCAAGGCGGCAAGCGTAAGGGGGCCGTCTGTGCTTACCTAGAAACCTGGCACCTGGATATTGAAGAGTTCCTGGAGCTGCGCAAGAACACCGGTGATGATCGCCGACGGACTCACGACATGAACACTGCCAACTGGGTGCCCGACCTGTTCATGAAGCGCGTTTTTGACGATGGTGACTGGACGCTGTTCTCGCCCTCCACCTGCCCAGATTTGCACGACCTGTACGGCGCTGCTTTCGAGAAGCGCTACCAGGAATACGAGGCAATGACCGAAAACGGGCAGATCACGCTGTTCAAACGGCTCAAAGCCAAAGACATGTGGCGCAAAATGCTGTCGATGCTGTTCGAGACAGGCCACCCATGGATTACCTTCAAAGACCCATGCAACTTGCGTAGCCCGCAGCAGCACGCTGGCGTGGTGCACTCTTCCAACCTGTGTACCGAAATCACCCTGAACACCAGCGTCGATGAAATCGCCGTTTGTAACTTGGGATCCGTCAACTTAGCGAGCCACATGGTCAATGGACAACTCGATAACGACAAGTTGAAGAAAACCGTTAAAACGGCCGTGCGAATGCTCGATAACGTCATCGACATTAATTATTACGCCGTACCTCAAGCCAAGAACTCCAACCTCAAACACCGTCCGGTGGGGCTTGGCATCATGGGCTTCCAGGACGCGCTTTATGCCCAGGACATCTCCTACGCGTCCGAGGAAGCCGTTGCTTTCGCCGATACCTCCATGGAGCTGGTCAGCTACCACGCTATCGAAGCATCCAGCGACTTAGCGGCCGAACGCGGACACTACGAGAGCTTTGAGGGCTCACTGTGGAGCCAGGGCATTTTGCCTATCGACTCCATCGACAAGCTGGTTCAAGAACGTGGTGAAAATTATATCGAGGTCGACACCTCATCAACGCAAGATTGGATGCGACTACGCGACAAAGTTGTGGCCCAGGGCATGCGCAACTCTAACGTGATGGCTATCGCTCCGACGGCGACCATCTCAAATATTTGCGGCGTTTCTCAGTCCATTGAGCCGACCTACCAGAACCTGTTCGTCAAATCGAACCTCTCTGGCGAGTTCACCGTGGTCAATGCTGCTTTGGTCAACGACCTTAAAGCGCGCGATCTGTGGGACTCCGTCATGATCAACGACCTCAAATACTATGATGGCTCCGCGCAACCCATCGAGCGTATTCCAGACGACCTTAAGGCCAAGTACGCCACGGCGTTTGAAGTGGAACCCAAGTGGCTGGTCGAAGCGGCGTCACGGCGTCAAAAATGGATCGATCAAGCGCAGTCGCTGAACCTCTATATTCAGGGCGTTTCAGGCAAAAAGCTCGACGTGACCTATCGGATGGCGTGGTATCGCGGCCTCAAAACCACTTACTACCTGCGCGCTCTGGGCGCCACCTCGGTGGAAAAATCCACCGTCGAACGTGGCAACCTCAACGCGGTAAGTAATGCGTCGCCGGAGCCTCAGCAAGCGCCGCGCGGTATCGATGATTTCCTAACCGGCAAAGGCGGCCAACGCCCGCCTTCGGCTGGCGAAATTGACGAACTAGGCTGCGAAGCCTGCCAGTAACGATAGCGAACACCAACAGCACATTATTGCAACACGCTTGAGATAACAGGCAAGGGGAACATCATGTTGAACTGGGACGAGTTTCACGAAGACGATACCACGGCGACCGAAGCGTCAGCATCGACGCCTGCAGCTCAGCAGGAGGCCAAGGCCGCCACGCCTTCACCCGCCCCCGACCAGGTGAAAGACAGCGCAGCAAGCTACCAGGTTGCTGACCAGGACCGTCTCGCCCGGGCCCGCCAGGCACTGAGCGAGCTTGACGTCGCCGCCGGCCTTGAAGAACTTGAAATGGGTGCTGCGCGTATCGAGGTTGATGACAAGCAAATGATCAACGCCCGCGCTGACCTCAACCAGCTAGTGCCCTTCAAGTACGAGTGGGCCTGGCAGAAATACTTGGATGGCAGTGCCAACCACTGGATGCCCCAAGAAGTTAACATGAATGCCGACATCGCCCTGTGGAAAAGTGCTGATGGCCTCAGCGCCGACGAACGCCGTATCGTCGAGCGCAGCCTGGGGTACTTCTCCACCGCCGATTCGCTGGTAGCCAACAACCTGGTGCTGGCGGTGTATCGCTTGATCACCAACCCCGAGTGCCGCCAGTACTTACTGCGCCAAGCCTTTGAAGAAGCGATTCACACACACGCCTACCAGTATTGTGTTGAATCACTGGGTATGGACGAAGGTGAAGTCTTCAACATGTATCGCGAAGTCCCCTCCGTGGCCGCCAAGTCCACCTGGAGCCTCAAGCATACTCAGTCGCTGGCGCGCGCCGACTTCAACACCGGCACCCCTGAAACCGACCAGGAGTTGCTGCGTAACCTCGTCGCTTTCTACTGTGTCACCGAAGGCATTTTCTTCTATTGCGGCTTCAGCCAGATTCTATCCATGGGTCGGCGTAACAAGATGACTGGCGTAGCTGAGCAGTTCCAGTACATCCTGCGTGACGAGTCCATGCACTTAAACTTTGGCGTGGACATGATCAACCAGATCAAAATTGAAAACCCACACCTATGGACGCCCGAGTTTCAAGACGAGTGCACCCAAATGATTCTTGAAGGCACCGAGCTTGAAATTACCTACGCTCGCGACACCATGCCTCGCGGCGTGCTAGGTATGAACGCCGCCATTATGGAAGAGTACCTGCACTTCATCTGTAATCGTCGCCTCGCCCAAATCGGCCTCAAGGAGCAATTCCCCGGCGCCGAGAACCCCTTCCCGTGGATGAGCGAAATTATCGACCTACGCAAGGAGAAGAACTTCTTCGAAACCCGCGTCACCGAATATCAGGTCGGCGGCGCACTAAGCTGGGATTGATCAATACGAATTGAAAAGAGGGCAATCCGATGCATGCAACCCATGAAAACGGCACACGACAGCGCGAAGCCCTAGCTTGGCAGTCAGCCCTGGACCAGGCGCTGGCCGCTCATGGTGGAGAGGCAGCACTCGCCTACTACCCCCATGTCGCCAACGCCTTCCCCTCGTCTGCGCCCAACCCCTACGCACCCGAGTTTCCGCTGCTTGATCTGCGCAAACTGAAAAGCTGGGCAACGCATCGTGGCTGGCATGTGCGACCTGCACCGGAACGCGCGCCAGATAACAGCCCTCACAACAACCGATACCGCCCACCACTGCACTTCAGCCGAAGACCATCGAGTCACTAACATCGGTGCTGGGCGGTTACATAAGCCATCAATAACGCGTTAGGCTGTCAGCATCGACGTTTCAAGCAACCGGAGCCAAGATGCTGACGTTTTCCAACAAGCCTCGCCCACGCGGCGGTCGTTGGCCCAACCGGCTGATATGGCTATCGCTGATTATCCTACTACTCGCCGCCATGCTGATTATCGGCTCTGGACCGACATATCGCCTGGGCTGGCTCTCACTGGGCGAATCGTTTTCTCTGCTGCGTCGTGGGGCACAACTAGCGCTAGGCGGCGCGGCTATTGCCATGCTTTCTTCGCTGGTGGCACTGCTATGTCGACGCTGGAGGATTATGCTCGCCAGCCTGCTGACGGCTACCGCCGCCTTGGCACTAATCTCTACACCGCTCCAGATGCAACACATAGGGCGTAGCGTGCCGCCCATCCATGACATCAGCACCGATACTGTCAACCCGCCGGCTTTCGAGACATTAGCACCAGCTCGCCGCGCCGCACCCAATGCGGTGGACTACCCTGGAGAAGCAACAGCTCGGCAGCAAAAACGCGCCTACCCGCAGCTGGACTCTCTGATACTGAATATACCCGTCACCGAGGCATTATCCGCTGCGGAAATAACAGCCCGTGAACAAGGATGGGAAATCGCCAGTGTGAACGCTAACCAAATCGAGGCGACCGCCAGCACCCGCTGGTTCGGTTTCAAAGACGACGTCATCATTCGTCTGACGCAAGCCCCACAAGGCGTGCTCATCGATGTTCGTTCAGCCTCTCGATTGGGCAAGAGCGACCTAGGAACCAATGCAGCACGTATTCAGACCTACCTGGAAGCACTAAAAGCACGCGTTGAGGGGTAAACGAAAGCGTCGTCACAAACTGCGTGAGCTCAGCGCGCGCTGATACTCATCGCGATAGGCACTAAGCTGCAAGTTTCGCTCAGCTGGCAACCGCCCCAGAGCGACAGCTAATTCAAAGAAACCTGGGGCTGGCGCTCCTTCTCCGCGCTGGCTGACCACCAGCGCAGCAATAAATGGGCGCCCCGCTGCGGCATCTTCATGCATCAACACTTCAAGCGCCTGAGCGACACGCTGAATAGTACGCGGCGGCTCAAGTGCCAGTTGCTCCGCCAACTGGCGATAGGTCAGCGGCAGCTCAGCAACAGGCTGTTTTTCCAGCACCTGCCTTACACGCGCAGCAAGCTCTTGTGCCATTTGCTATTCTCCCCTGTGTCGTCACACTCACCAGGATACGAACCATGAACCCCGAAGACCTTGAGCGGTTGGTCACTCTGCGCATGCCATTTGGCAAGCATGCTGGCACACTCATTGCTGACCTGCCTAGCCCATACCTCAACTGGTTCGCCCGAGAAGGCTTTCCCGATGGCCAAATCGGACAGCTACTGAATCTAATGCACGAAATTGACCACAACGGGCTTACCAACCTACTTAAGCCTTTGCGCCAACGAGAGTGAGCCGCACATGCTACACATATCCAATAACGTAACGCTGGCTGCCCACGAAATCGAGATCAACCAGATTCGCGCCCAAGGGGCTGGCGGCCAAAACGTCAATAAAGTCTCGTCAGCCGTGCACTTGCGCTTTGATATTTCGGCGTCCAGCCTGCCGGATTTTTATCAGCATCGGCTAATGGCACTATCTGACCAGCGCATCAGTAAAGACGGCGTTATCATTATCAAAGCGCAAAGCCATCGAACACTCGAACTGAACCGCGAAGATGCGCTGGCACGGCTGCGCGAGCTGATCCGTTGCGCCATCAAGTAACACAAAGTGCGCAAGCCGACAAAACCCACCAAAGGTTCTCAACGCCGTCGGTTGGATAAAAAAGGACAAAAAGGGCAAACCAAAGTACTACGAGGCAAGGTTCGCTACTGAGCTTTCACGCCGACGCTTCATGCGCGGCCTTGAGCCGATAAAATTCGTCAACCACCGCGTCCATGGCCTGGGCGTCGTAATCGCAAAGTCCACTCACGACCAGTTTCTTTGACCCCGTACCGATTTCTTCACCACCCGCAAGAATATGGAACTCCAACCTGACATCACCGCGTTTGCCATTAATCTCAAGGGTCGAGTCAGTCAATGCCAAGCCAGGCTCTAAGCCGTCCAGCCGATTCAGTGAGAAGCCCATGCTGTCGTAGATCACCAAGGGGCGTCGCGGATTGAACATGACGCCACCGTCTTCCATCAACGGCTTCAGGTAATGAGGGAAATTCTTGCCAGAAAATGCCACATAACACCGCGTAAACGCTTCAACGACTGCTTCATCGTGCGTACTTTCGCCACTACGCTCCACTTCTAGGTAACACTTACCCGCCTCATCCTGCACACGAATCAGCCCATCGCAACCCTCGATAAATTGCAAAGGAACATCGGCACCCACCATGCTGAGAAACCGGAAGGTCATGTGCTGAAATAGCCCGAAGCGCGCTAGTACCAAAGCGAACAGCAGATCGCCAGGAACGCAGAAACGGCGCGCATCGGGGTTGTGAATCGGGTTGTAATCACCAGCAACTCGCTTGGCAAAGCGACTCGCCTGCTCCGCACTGATGCAGGTTTGCTCACCGGCTTTCGAGCACGAAAAATAATCATCAAGGAACATGCGTACCTGGCCTGCTTTGGGTTGTTGGCGTTATGACGAAGAATAATGGCCTTGCTGGCCTCAAGCTGCCGATAATGCCACAAATTGAAGAATAATGGCGCACTGTTTCATGTCCCCATGCGCCACATCAATACTTCGCTAAACACACCCTGCACCCTACCAAAGAAGGGCGCTGTAACGTGCCGCGAAATGGCCATTATGGTAGTATTCCACCGTTTTCTAACCTTTTTCTCCCACTTACTTAACCTGTCGGACGACCTCCCAATGTCACCTGCTCCTTTCGCCTTGTGCGCACCCGGACTTCTTAACCGAAGCTCGGGCGCGCTGCTGTGTCTGTTGCTGCTGATCGGGGTGTCAACCCCAGCTCTGGCTTCCGCAGAACCAGCCATCGACCTCACTTCCTCGTTTATCGGCTTTCTGGCCGTAGCAATATTCGTCTTCGCCTATGCGCTGGTCATGGCCGAAGAAGCAATCAAAATGCGTAAATCCAAACCGGTACTAATAGCCGCAGGTATTATCTGGGGGCTGATTGGCTGGGTTTACGTCAAAGCAGGCATGTCGGCAGAGTCCGAACACGCATTTCGCGCCACACTGCTCGAATTTACTGAGCTGATGCTATTCCTGCTAGTCGCGATGACCTATATCAACGCCATGGAAGAACGGCGCGTATTTGATGCGTTACGCTCTTGGATGGTACGTAAAGGTTTCACCTATCGCGCTCTATTCTGGTTAACCGGCGTACTGGCTTTTGTCATCTCACCCATTGCTGACAACTTAACCACCGCCTTGCTGATGTGCGCCGTAGTATCAAAGGTCGCCGAAGGTGACAGGCGCTTCATTAACCTCGCTTGTATCAATATTGTGGTAGCCGCTAATGCGGGGGGCGCTTTCAGCCCCTTTGGCGATATCACAACGCTGATGGTGTGGCAGGCAGGCATGGTTGGCTTCCAAGAGTTCTTCGTACTCTTCACGCCATCACTGGTTAACTTCTTGATACCCGCCATCATCATGAGCCTGTTTATCAAGAACCGTAAACCCGACAGTATCGATGATGTGGTTTGGCTCAAGCGGGGTGCCATCCGTATCGTTTTGCTGTTTTTGCTAACCGTGGCAACAGCCGTCGTTGGTCACACGTTTCTACATCTGCCGCCAGTGCTGGGTATGATGACAGGGCTTGGCTACCTGCAGTTCTTCGGCTACTACTTGCGCCGCAGCCTGCCGCGCTCACTAGAACGCAAGCGCTCTCGTTATACCCAGCGCGGCGACTGGCGCAAGCTGGAGTCATTGGGTAGCGTAGTGCCTTTTGATGTCTTTAACCGTGTCGCACGTGCCGAGTGGGACACCCTGCTATTTTTCTACGGCGTGGTGATGTGTGTCGGCGGCCTGGGCTTCATGGGCTATCTGAGCTTGTTGTCTGACGCGCTGTACACCAACTGGGATGCGACGTGGGCTAACGTTGTGCTAGGTCTGATCTCAGCGGTGGTTGATAATATTCCTGTCATGTTCGCCGTACTCACTATGGCGCCTGACATGTCTCACGGCCAATGGCTTTTGATCACGCTGACAGCGGGTGTCGGCGGTAGCCTGCTATCCGTTGGCTCTGCCGCTGGCGTTGCGGTGATGGGGCAGGCACGCGGCAATTACACCTTCATGGGCCACCTGCGCTGGGCGCCGGTCATTGCCCTGGGTTATATCGCCAGCGTACTAATGCACCTGTGGATCAATGCTGATCTCTTCCTCATTTACGGTTAACGCTGAAACAAACTGGTCAGTATAGCAACAGCGCCCCGTGGCTCATCGCCCGGGGCGCTGTTGCATAGTTACCGTTCACTTTGGCGGCGTCATTGAGACGACGAATGCCGTTTCTTTCTGCGCTCAGGTGGAATCAACTTAACCCGCACCTTGGGCCGCGACACAAGAGGTTGAGCATCACTACCTTTCTCTGTCGCTGAGGATGCGGGTTGCTCAGCCCGCTTGATAACCACCCAGGCAAACGTCGGTAATGCCAGATGCCAATAGATGGCCGCCAAACGCAACCCCAGCGTAATAGCAAGACCAAACCCAATGGCGATCATATGCGGCACTCCAGCCTTATAGCCTGCTACCATACAAATTCCACCCGCAATTGCGGCAGTGGCATAGATCTCTTCACGCAACACCATCGGCACTCGACGCGCCAGCACATCTCGCATCATGCCGCCCGCAACGCCCGTCATCAGCCCCATCAACACCGCAACAGCGCCTGAGGTGCCCAGGGCTAACGCCTTATGAACGCCAATTACCGTAAACAGTGCCAGTCCGAAAGCATCCGCCACCGGCAGAAACACTCTCGATAATCGATGAATGTAGTGAAATCCCACTATCGAAAGCACGACAGTGCCAACAATCACCCACAAGTAAGCGGGATCGCTGACCCAGAATACCGGACGAATTCCTAGTACCAAGTCGCGTAACGTGCCGCCGCCAATCGCTGTCACCCCCGCCAACACCAACATACCGAACGGGTCCATACGAGACCGGCAGGCAAGCAATACACCCGACAGCGCAAAAACAATAACCCCAACCATATCCAGCCAGTACACCAGTTCGCTCACGTATTGCGCCTCTCTTAACTGTTGTTGCCTATTTGTTTTCTGAACCGGCTTGTCTATTCCCGTAAAGACGGCATCATGACACGCAGTACATAACGGTTGATGTCAGCAGCAGCCTGCCATTATCACCACAGCTTACTGGCGCGAAATAACGGTAACACTTTACGAACACTGGCCCTTTCAAGGAAAACGTTATGGAGTGGAACCCCGTCTACACTTGGCTTGTCATCGCTCTTCTTCTAGGGCTTTCCGAGCTGCTATCCGGTAGTTTATTACTGCTGGCCCTTGCCGCTTCTGCGGCTCTGACAGCAATACTGACCGTGCTCGGTGTATCGCTGCCCTGGCAACTGCTGGGCATGGGCGTTTTTTCTGGGGTGCTGGTGCCACTCGCCATCAGAGTCATTCGCCCACGCTTTTCACCTCACGGCGTAAACTATGGCACCACCGGCAGTGGCGTAGAGCGCGGCCGCCGTTATGTGGTCAAACATCGTGATTTTGACGCCGCGTCGGTACTCTTGATCAACGGTGACCTGTATCGCTTGCGCGTCAGCCAAAGCCGACAAACCGAGCTACCGGAAGGCACAGAAGTCATATTTGAGCGTTTTGAAGGCACCACCGCCATTGTTCATCTTACGCTCAGTACTTCTGCCGATGCGACATCTCATGCCTCACCTGACACCCCGCCCACCCCTTTATCAAACAAAGAGCACTAACCATGGATAATTTTAGCAATTTTAGCCCAAGCCTGATTTTCGGTCTTATCATCGTCGTCATCGGAGTGATGATTGTCGTCAAAGGGCTCGTTGTTGTGCGCCAATCAGAAGTCATGGTCATCGAGCGCCTAGGTTCATTCAATCGTTTGCTGGAAAGCGGCGTCAACATCATCATTCCCTTCATTGATCAACCGCGCCCCATCAGCATGATTCGCTATCAAAAACTGGGCGATGAGTATCACCCCATCGCCAGCACCGAGGTGCGCATCGACCGCCGTGAAACCGTAATGGACTTCCCCGGCCAACCTGTCGTCACGACAGATAACGTCACGGTGACCATTAACGGTGCTCTCTACTACCAGATAATCGACCCCAAACGCGCAGTCTATGAAGTTGAAAACATGAGCCAAGCTGTTGAGGTGCTAGCCAAAACAACACTACGCTCGGTGGTTGGCAAAATGGAGCTGGATAAGCTGTTCGAGTCACGCGCCGAAGTTAACAACGAAATTCAGTCCGCCATGGAAGACGCCGCATCCAAATGGGGCGTAAAAATTTCTCGAGTAGAAGTGCAGGACATCGAGATGCCCGAGGAAGTCGAGTCAGCCATGCGCCTGCAAATGGCCGCCGAGCGCAAACGTCGCGCAACCGTGACTGAAGCTGAAGGTGAGAAGTCTGCCGCCATCGCTATGGCTCAAGGCCAGCGCGAATCGGCCATCCTTAACGCTCAGGGTGATCGTGAGTCCGCCATCCTGCGTGCTCAGGGTGAGCAGGAATCCATCAAACTGGTCCTTGGCGCACTGGGTGATCAAGATGCCGACAAAAACACCGTTATCGGCTATTTGCTGGGCCAAAGCTACATCAAGATGTTGCCGCAGATGGCACAAAACGGAGAGCGGGTATTCGTCCCCTACGAGTCTTCTGCACTACTCGGCTCTATGGGCATGTTCCGCGAGTTAGCCGGTGCGCCGGAAGATACCGTCGCACGTCATTTACGCGAGCAGTCTAGCCACGGTATTCGCAACGGTATCGTCGGCGGTGCTGCATCAGGTAGCTGAAAGAGGGAGTCTTAGCCTCGCCCAAACCGCGTCAGCTGCATTTCACCTAGTCGACTGAGAGTTCGACGGAAAGGAAACGCCAGGTGGCCATGACGATACAGTTCATCCATGGCCACCGTAGCGCTCAGCGTCAACGGCACGCCTCGGTCGTAGCATTCATCGACTAGCCCGATGAAGCGGCGCACCCCATCATCCTTACGGGTTAATGTCGGCAGTTGCCGATCGCCAGCGCTAACCTGCTGAGCAGCATCTTCGGTACCCCGCGCGATGACACCTGTGCCAGCGCCTTGGTCCAACGCTGGCACGCCTTCCAGTAGCACTTGATCGAAACGATCACACAGATCAATAAAGTCAGTCGCTGCCAGCGGGGCTTCGCACAGCGCGTCATAGCGGCACCACAACACGCCGTCACTTACACCCAGCACGGCAATACTACGATGCCCCAGTTGAATCGGCTCACGCTGAATAACCCGCCCTCGGGCCAGGCGCTTAAACACACCGGCGAGCATGTCAGCTTCACCGTTATTCTGAATGAAGTAACGCGGCTCGGGCTCACCGGGATGTTCACGGTGGTCCTGCGGGCCATCTAATGCCATGACCTGCAGGTATTCGGAAAGCGCCCCAACAGCAGGTAAAAACCGTTCACGGTTAAAGCCGTCAGCATACAGCTGCTCCGGCGCCTGATTGGACGTCACCACCAAAATCACGCCCTGCTCAAATAGCGCTATCAGCACACCGCCCAGTAACATGGCATCAGCAATGTCATTGACGAACAGCTCATCCAGACACAGCACCCGCGCCTCAGTCGCCAGCTCTTTAGCCAACTGGCGTAGCGGCTCAGGTGTGCCAGTCAATTGAAATTGGCGACGGTGTACCCAACGCATGAAATGATGAAAGTGCTGGCGGCGGGCGGGTACCGAGAGACTCCGGTAGAAGCTGTCCATCAACCAGGTTTTACCGCGCCCAACACGCCCCCACAGGTATAACCCACGCGCCTCACCCTGGCCATCCTCAAGTGCTTGATACAACGATTCCAAGGCACTGACAGCACGCGCCTGGGCCTCGTCTTCAACGAAGCCCGCAGCCCGCGCCTGATCATAGGCGGCCTTGGGTGACAGCTTGGAAAAAGACGTCACTATTAACGCGGCGCCCCGCTGTTGTCTGCTGCGTTATCAGTAGCACCTCGCAGACGTTGAAATAGCGTCATCGCGGCCACAAGTAACCCACCCACTACCAAGCCAGTCAGCAGATTGATCAACACCGGTCCCAAGCCGTTAACGATAGCATCAACAGCAGGCATAGCTAATTCAGCGTCAGCAACACCCTGTACGAGATGGTGCAGCGCGGGCACGCCATGCACTAAAATACCACCGCCCACGAGAAACATCGCCACGGTACCCACCACGCCAAGCGTTTTCATCAGCCAGGGCGTACCCATTACCAATGCTCGGCCAACACTGGCCATCACACCACCGCGCTGAAGTAGGTATAGCCCCAAGTCATCGAGCTTTACAATGCCGGCCACCAACCCGTAAACGCCAACCGTAATCAGCAGGCCAATAGCGATCAATACCGCCAACTGCATGCCCAACGAGACCCCTGCAACGGTGCCCAGGGTAATAACAATAATTTCAGCAGAAAGAATAAAGTCTGTACGTATCGCGCCTTTGATTTTGTCTTTCTCAAAGACACGCATATCGGTGTGTTCATCCCTCAAGGCTTTCAGCTGCTCAGCATGACGCGCTTTATCTTCACCGCGGTGGAACAGCTTATGTATTACCTTTTCTGCACCTTCATAGCAGAGATAAGCGCCGCCCATCATCAGCAATACCGTCACCAGCCACGGCAAGAAAGCACTGATAATCAGCGCTGCAGGAATCAGAACACACTTATTAAGCAATGACCCTTTGGCTACCGCCCACACCACGGGCAACTCACGCTCGGCTCGCACGCCTGTTACCTGCTGCGCATTCAGCGCCAAGTCGTCACCAAGCACCCCAGCGGTTTTCTTGGCAGCCACTTTGGTCATCAGCGAAACGTCGTCAAGCAACGTCGCAATATCGTCGATTAAAGTCAGCAAACTGGCACTGGCCACGGGACGCTCCTGAGATTAGCTGTCGGATTCAGCCGATAATAGTGGCACAGGATGCTTGGCCGTGTCTTTTCAACGCATCCTCAACATCAATTCAACTGAAACGGGTAAACACTGCCGATGGCCAGAATTCGGGTTAGTTCGTCCAGCGCCGTCAGAGACTCCGTCGCCAGCTGAGGGTCGGCTAAATCCTCCATCGCCAGCCGGTCACGATAGTGGCGACGAACCCATTCAGCCAGCTCACCATGCAAGCCATCGTTGAGCAGCACGCTGCCAGACACCGCGTCACGTTCAGCGCCGCTCAGCGCAACTCGCAGCCTCAGGCATGCTGGGCCACCACCATTACGCATACTCTGCTGAACGTCCTTCACCACCACGTCTGAGATTGGGTTATGTCCCGCCAGCAGGTGATCCTGAATACAGCGCCACACGGCTTCGCGCTGCTGGCACTCACCTGGCACCACCAGCGTCATGCTGCCATCGGCATTGCTGAGCAGCTGAGAGTTGAACAAATATGACGCGACGGCGTCCTCTAAGCTCACCGCCTCCAGCGGTACGCGCACAGGAATCAGCGAAGTACTCATTTTATGCCGCAACTCATCAAGCGTGGCCTGCTCATCGCGAAACGCCAGCTCATGATAAAGCAGTACGGGGCCATTACCCACGGCAATCACGTCATTGTGAAATACGCCAGCGTCAATCGCCTCGGGATGCTGCTGAGCAAACACCGTTTGCGCCTCACAAAGGCCATGCTGACGCGCAATGGCCTGGCTTGCCTCTAATGTTTGGCGGGCCGGATAGTGCCGAGGCTCCACTCCGTCACCGCCAAACGCTCGGCGACCATAAACAAACAGATGAACCCCTGCATCACCATAGGCGGCGCCCAAGCGAGTGTGGTTTGCCGCCCCTTCATCAGAGAAAGCTGGGGTCGCTGGCAAGGCGGGGTGGTGGGCAAAATGCGCGGCATCCGAGAAAATGGCAGCCAGCACCCGTCCTGTTGTTGCTGGCTCCAAGTAACGATGAAAACTCGACTGCAAGTTAGCGGGCGTAAAATGCACCCGACCATCCGGCGCATCCCTGCTGGGCGTCACCGTCGCGGCATTAGCCGTCCACATGCTGGAGGCCGAGCACACCGCACGCAGCAGCTGCGGTGCATCACTCGCCGCCCGCGTGAGTAGTTCAGCATCACTGCCAGAAAACCCCAGCGCACGCAGCGCGCCGAGATCAGGCCGCTGCTGAGGTGGTAGCACCCCTTGGGCATAGCCTGCTTCCATCAGTGACTTCATTTTGGCCAAGCCTTGCAGTGCGGCCTCACGCGGGTTGGCTACCAGCCCTTCATGGCTCATCGAGGCGACATTGCCATGCGCCAACCCCGAATAATTGTGAGTGGGGCCCACCAACCCATCAAAGTTGACCTCACGCACGCTGTTTAGCGATTGCCTCATGCCTTCATCGATCGTTTGACTCATAAGCTCACCCCTGGCGGTAACTGGTCCGGCAGGCTTAGTGACTCACTTTCTACCGAAGCGACGGGGTAGGCACAGTAGTCGGCGGCATAGTACGCGCTAGGGCGGTGGTTACCACTGTCACCTACGCCACCGAAGGGCGCATCGCCCGACGCGCCAGTAGTCTGACGGTTCCAGTTAACAATGCCGGCCCGAATACGCAACAAAAAATCGTCCCAGTCGGCCTGCACACCGCCGATCAGCCCTGCCGACAGCCCGTAACGGGTGTCATTGGCCAACGCAATGGCCTCATCCCAGCTGGCATAACGGTATACCTTAAGCAACGGGCCGAAATGCTCTTCATCGGGAACATCCAGCCCAGTAACGTCGACCAGTGCAGGGCTAAGCAAGCTGGTATTGTCTTCAAGCTGGTGCATCCGCGACAGTACACTGCCACCCATGGATTCAAGCTCGTCTTGCGCCTTAAGCAACCCTTCCGCCGCCGCAACACTAACCAATCCTCCATAGAAGGCGGGTTCTTCGCTGAACTGCCCGGCCACTTTCAGCCGCGAGATGGCATCAGCCAGTGCCGCTACGAGTCGATCGCCTACCGGCCCCTGGGGAACAATAAGCCGCCGCGCGCAGGTGCAGCGCTGCCCGCCAGACAAATAGGCTGACTGCAGTATGGTCAGCACGGCGGCATCTTGATCAGGCACATCCTTCACGACTAGCGGGTTGTTACCACCCAGCTCCAGCGCCAACACTTTGCCTAATTGGCCAGCAAACTGACGGTGTAGCAGCCCACCCACCTTGGCGCTGCCGGTAAATAACAGGCCATCAATACTGGGGTGCGCTGAAAGCGCTTGGCCCACAGGCGCCGCACCCTGTACCAGGTTAATCACGCCGTCGGGTAACCCTGCTTCTACCCAGCACTGCAGCACTAGATCAGCCGTCAGCGGCGTCTGCTCGCTGGGCTTAAACACAATGGTATTACCGGCCAGCAGCGCTGGAACAATATGTCCATTCGGCAAGTGGCCAGGGAAATTATACGGGCCAAAAACAGCTAGCACGCCATGGGGCCGATGCCGTAGCACCGCTCGAGCATCGCCCAGCTCACGATCTCGCTCGCCAGTGCGCTCTTGATAAGCACGAATCGACAGCGCCACCTTGCCGATCATTGCGCCCACTTCAGTACGGGCTTCCCACAATGGCTTACCTGTTTCACCGGCAACTGTCGTAGCCAGAGCTTCACGATAATTTTCAAGCACGCCCCGAAAGCGCTCAACCAACGCCTGACGTTCGGCAAAGCTGCTGCGTGCCCAGCTAACAAAAGCTAAGCGCGCGGCCTGAACAGCCTCATTTACTTGAGCATCGCTGGCGGCATTTCCTTGCCATAGCAATGCGCCTGACACTGGGTCATGCTTGGAGAAGCTCTCGGCGCTTCCATTTTGCCAGTTGCCACCAATTAGCAGCTGTTGGGTCGCTTTCATCATGCTATCTCCTGAGTATCCAGTATGCGCAGCGTCTCTCCTGAGGTGATATCAAGGCGTTTGGCCTCACCTTCACTCAGCAGCACGACGCCATCTTCGTTGGGCCCTCGGCCAATCCAAGCAGCACGGAAGCTTTCCAGCTCGGTCGTGGCCGCCAACCAGCGCGGCATTGCTTCGCAGGGCAACTGCGCGGCGCTGACATCAACCTGATACCGATGTGAATGACGAATACCACGCACATCATCGATATACGCCTCTACCGTGGGCCCGCCGTCGAAAATATCGATATACCCTTCCCAGCGCAGCCCCTGCTTTTTCAACATGGCCAACGCTGGGCGCGTATGCTCATGCACTTGGCCAATACAGTCACGGGCCTCCTGAGAAAGAAAGGGTGTATAAATTGGGAACTTAGGCATCAGCTCGCCAATAAAGCTCTTCTGACCCAGCCCAGTAAGACGGTCCGCTTCTTCAAAAGCCAGCGGAAAGAAGTGGCTACCCAAGCACTCCCAGAATGGGCTTTTACCTTCGCTGTTGAATACACCGCGCATCTCAGCCAGCACCTTTTCAGGAAAGCGCTGGCGAAACTCGGCCATGAACAACCAACGCATCGCTGACAGCAAAGCGCCATTGCGTTGATGACGGTGCTCGCTTCCACGATAGCTCGGGCGTAGAAATAGCGAGGCGACCTCAGCATCACCGGTGTGATCAGAACTCAGCGACAATGTATCAATGGTGCGATGCAGGCCAAGCTGCACTGATGAGTGGGCCAAATTTCCCACTCGATAATGGTAAAACGGCACCTCACGCCCTACCTCACTTTCGATGGCGCAGCAGCCAGCCAAGCGGCCCGCCTCTTCGTCTTCCAGCACGAAAAAATACAGGCACTCAGATACTGGCGTGGTGCCATCAAACGCGTTGACCGCCGTCTCAATTTTACGCGCCAGAAACTCCCGTTTGTCAGGCAGTGAGGTAAACCCCACACCGGTTTCCTGTGCAAGAGCGTGCAGTTCATCCAGATCAGATGCGGCAATCGGCCGAATTCGCATTACAGCTCTCCCTCGTCATAGCCGACGTCATGGCCGTCATTCGGCAGCGCCAGTGGAGCCACCAACACCGCTCGACCTTCTTCAACGCCCAGCAACTCGGCATGCTCAGGCGACAGCATTAACTGTCCTGTCGGCGACAGAGCATAACGTGTCACCAGGCAACGGAACCCTTCAAGCCGTTGGCTCGCCACCATAGCAGGCTCAGCATCGGGCAATGACTGGGCCGGACGAATACGCACCGGATGCCAGGCCGCACGCCTAACGCTTTCCAAGCGGCTGCGCTCACCTTTAATCACAGGACCCGCATCAAAAATATCGACGTGCCGCGAACGCAAGAACCCCTCGCCGAGCATTTCACCCAGCGCAACTTCATGATCAGGATGCTCCCGACCAATCGCCGCACGCGCCTGTGGCGTAAGTAGCGCCAAATACAAGGGAAACTGCGGCATCACTTCAGCAATGAAGCTCTTCGAACGCACGCCCGCGATATGGTTAATCTCCTGATAGTCGCGCAAAAAGAAATGGCGACCCACGCTATTCCAGAACGGTGACTCACCGTCTGCGTCTAAATAACCAGGAAAAGCCAGCGCCAGCATCTCCGCAAAACGCTCCGGATACTGCGCGATAAACATCAACCGCGCCCGGCGCAGTAGGCTTTCGCCGCTGGTGCCGCGATATCGCGGGTCTAACGAGTAAGCACACAGCAAGCTGGTGTCAGAGACTTCATAGGACAGCGCCAGTGTCTGAACTTCACGACGCACATCAAGCTGCTGCGATGCATGAATCAACGTTTCCTGACGATAGGTATAATAGGCTTCATGCGCACCTGCCTGAGCACGAATTGTCGCAGTGCCTACCACGAGATCACGCTCCAGGTCTTCAAGCACAAAGGTGTAGTGCTCATCGCCAGGAAAATCGACCCCTGCCCGAAAAGAGCGCTGGGAGCGGGTAATGCGTTCCTCGAGACGATCTCGGTGAGTCGGCAAGTTGGTCAGACGCGGTTTCGCCGCACCTGCCAGGCGCTCCAGCGCCGGCAGATCCGATGGCCGGATCGGTCGAACGACCAGCATGGCATTCCCTCCAACGGTGGGCCCGGTATCCGTAGGGGCCAAGGTATCGCTCACTTAGTGGCGATCTCGGCCGTCTGTTGAGTCGCAACTAAGCGAGCAATAGCTCGATCCAGCCGCGCCATACCTTCTACGATATCGGCCTCAGGAATGACCAACGATGGCGCCAAGCGCAACACATCAGGCCCAGCCACCAGAGCCATAACACCTTCCTCAATGGCCAGTGGCAGAATATCCTTGGCACGCCCCTGATACTCGTCGCTCATTTGTGCGCCCATCAGCAGGCCCATGCCACGAACTTCCTTGAACACGCCATGCTTACGATTAATGATTTCCAGCTGCTCACGAAACAATTCATGGCGCCTTGCCACGCCCTCTAATACCTCAGGGGTGTCAATATACTCAACCGCTGCCAACGCAACAGCACTAGCCAGCGCATTACCACCATAGGTCGATCCATGTGTGCCGATACCCATCGCTGGTGCGATGCGGTCGGTGGTCAACATGGCACCTACTGGGAAGCCTCCCCCCAGCGCTTTGGCGGTGGTCAGAATGTCTGGGGTAACGCCATACTGCATATAGGCATAAAGAGCGCCTGTGCGGCCCACACCTGTTTGTACTTCATCAAAAATCAGCAATGCATCATTGGCATCACACAACTCGCGCAGGCCTTCAAGAAACTCAGGCGTGGCAGGAATCAATCCGCCTTCGCCCTGCATCGGCTCAACCATCACCGCACAGGTGTTCGCATCGATCAGCTCGCGGACACTGTCGAGATTGTTGAATTCGGCATGCACGATGCCACCCGGCACTGGGCCAAAACCCTGTGAATATTTAGGCTGCCCGCCCACACTGACGGTAAAGAAGGTACGACCATGAAAGGACTGACGGAAAGAGATGATGCGGTCTTTATTCTCGCCATGCTGGTCATAAGCCCAACGCCGCGCCAGCTTTAAGGCCGCCTCATTCGCCTCACCGCCAGAGTTGCACATGTAAACTTTGTCGGCGAAGCTGTGCTCAACCAGCGTGCGAGCTAAGTTCAGCGCTGGCTCATTGGTATAAACGTTAGATAGATGCCACAGCTTGTCGGCCTGCTCTTTCAGCGCATTAACCAATACCGGATGACAGTGGCCAAGCCCATTAACGGCAATACCTCCAGCGAAGTCGATGTATTCTTTACCTTGCTGATCCCACAGGCGGCTTCCTTCACCCCGCACAGGAATCACCTGCTGTGGCGAATAGTTAGGCACCATGTACTGATCAAAATCGCTACGCACAGGGGTATGTGTCATGTCAGGCTCCATTGGATTGTATCGACGTTATGTTGTTTAAGGACTCCCCTGAGTATAGGGAGCACGCGCGGCGGAGACTTTCAGCAATGTGACGGCAATTTGTGAAAAGTGGGACTCCACCCCGCCAATACACTAAAAAACGGCACCGGATCCGAAAACGCCGAATAATTCAGAGCAAAAGGCCACCGTCATGTTTAACACCACCGCATGGAATCGCATTCGCTACGGACTTTATGCTCCTGTCTACGACGCCGTGGCTGACCAGGTATTTCGCCAGCCACGCCAGGCGGCCCTGGCACAAGTGGAATGGCAAACAGGCATGCGCGTGCTCTTACTGGGCGCTGGAACCGGCCTAGACTTACCTTGGCTACCCAAGGAGGTTGAGCTTCATGCCACCGACCTTTCACCAGCCATGGTGCAACGCACCAGGCAGCGCGCTGAAGCACTGGGCAGAGACGTGCAGATAGAGGAAATGGATGCAGAGCAACTTGCGTATCCTGATGACCACTTCGATGTGGTCATTGCGCATTTGGTGCTGGCGGTGATCCCCAACCCAGAGCGCGGACTGGCGGAAGCTCACCGGGTATTAAAAACTAACGGCCAGCTATGCGTTTTAGACAAGTTTCAGTCAGACAAGCGTCCCGCCGGCATAATACGGCGAGCCCTGAATACCATCACTACAACCATCGCCACTGATATTACCCGGCAGGCACGCCCGCTGCTGGAAAGCGCTGGCTTTATGATTGAGCGTGATACTCCCGTACTGATGGGTTCGCTGTTTCGCGCACTCCTAGCGAAAAAATCAACGCCGTGAATCACGGCCTACGGCGCGCGCGAACACGTGATTTACCTGGCGCAGCATGGGTAGATTTTTTCTTGCCTGGGGCTGTTTTCTTGGCACTTTGACGTTTTGAAGCCGAACGCGCCTGGCCCGTTTTATGCTCTGTCGTTCCGCCGGCCCTTGCGTTGCCTTTAGGACCTCGAGCACGCTGGGTTTTCTGCCCATCCTTGGCGACTGCTGTCTTTTTCGACGAAGCCCGACGCTTAGACACTGACGCCTCTTGCGTCTTGCTCGAATCGCCAAGCATGCTCTCCAGCGTGGCCATCTCCTGGCTGCTCAGCTCTCGCCACTGGCCAGGCGACATTCGCCCAAGCTGAATATTCATCAACCGGACTCGTCTGAGATAGGTCACTTCATAACCCAAGTACTCAGTCATGCGGCGAATCTGGCGGTTCAACCCTTGGGTCAACACGATAGTAAAGCTGTTGGCCCCAGTTTGACGTACCGCGCAACGATTTGTCACGGTTCCCATAATCGGAATACCCGCCCCCATGCGATCAATGAAGTCCTGATTAATCGGGCGGTCAACTCTTACCTGATATTCCTTCTCATGAGCATTACCCGCCCGCAGGATCTTGTTAACGATATCTCCGTCATTCGTCAGCAGTATCAACCCCTGAGAAGGCTTATCGAGGCGACCAATGGGAAAAATTCGCTGGGGATACTTAACCGCATCAACAATATTGGTCGGATCAGCGGGATCGGTCGTACAGGTGACGCCGACGGGCTTGTTATAAAGCAGATAAACGGGCCGAGGCTTAGCGCGTAACGGCTTGCCACGCACCGTAATATGGTCAGCGTCCGTCACCCGCATTCCCATCTCTGCGCGACGGCCATTCACCTTAACCGCGCCAGCCTCAATCAATCGGTCGGCTTCACGGCGCGAGGTAATACCAGTTTCGCTGATAAATTTGTTGAGACGGGTATCGCTGTTATCCAATGCCATGAAAAAACCGTTACGAATGAAGACAGCACAAGCAGGAGAGTGTGCCATCAATAATAATGCTGTCAGCCGACAGAACCCAAAAAAACAACTCTCTGAACCTTACTTAGCGTATTTATCTGACGTGCAGTACAACAGCTTAAGCTTATCGAAGCCGTTCTTCTCGGGGCGTCATACCAAAGTGGTTACGGTAGGCCGTAGAGAAATGAGCCGCCGAAGAAAAGCCGGTATAGAGCGCAATATCACCAGCGCTACGGTCGCTTTCACGCAATAGTCGACGCGCTTCCTGCAAACGCAGGCTCAAATAGTAGCGACTGGGCACCACCTGCAGAAATTTCTTGAACAACCGTTCCAGCTGACGGCGTGAGATACCCAAGTGCTCTGATAACTCATGCGTTGTCAGCGGTTCTTCGATGTTGGCCTCCATCAGCGCCAGCGCATCAGTCAAGCTTTGAGGGGCATGCCGTAGCCGAGTGCTCATGGGCACTTCCTGAGGCTCATCCCCCATGCGAATGCGCTCCAACACAAAGTATTCCGAGATTTGTTGCGCCAACTCATTACCGTGCTGGCTGCCAATCAGCGTCATCATCATGTCCATGGCTGCCGTACCACCACCACAGCTCAGCCTCTCGCGGTCAATTTCGAACAGTTGACGAGACAGGCGTATGCCTGGAAATTCATCAGCAAAGGCGGCAAAGCCAGGCCAAGGCAATGTCACACGATAGCCCTCCAGCACACCAGCACACGCTAGCACTTCCGTGCCACCACCAATACCTGCCAACACCACTCGCGTCGTGCTCAAATGCTGTAGCCACTCAAGCAGAGGCTGCGGCACACTCGCCACCAGAGGAACCGGCGCGCATACCATCAGCATATCCAGTGGCTCTGATGACTGCCCCACAATAGACTGAGGCATCAACATCTGACCCGACGCACTAACGACAGGGCGCTCATCAACAGCAAACATCGAAAGGCGATACAACGTTTGACCGGCCAACCGGTTCGCCACCTGCATAGGCTCTGTGGCACATGCCTGAGCGAGCAACGAAAACCCCGGCAACGCCACCACACCAATATGGCGTGTCATGACGGGCTGCTTTCGATAAAAAGCGGTGTTGGGCATGTGTTGCAACGTCTGCGGCCTGTGCTCAGAAAAAAGGTGAGAAGCTATCTTACCCAAACGTCTGATAAACCACAGCCGCAGGCGTGTGCTAATTCAACTTAGAGTGCGACTACGTCAAACTCAGCGACGGGACTGACTTCCGCCTCATAATCAACATCATCGCGCCCAAAACCAAACAACTTAAGAAACTCATATTTGTAGCCCGCATAATCGGTGATCTCAAACAGATTTTCCGTCGTCACCCGTGACCACAACGCCTGACAAGCTTGCTGCACATCTTCACGCAATTCCCAGTCGTCTAAGCGCAAACGCCCCTTGTCATCCGTGACCATGCCTTCGTCGCCAAGTGCGTACAAGCGCTCACCAAACAGACGGTTTAGCTGGTCAATGGTACCCTCGTGCAAGCCTTGCTCTTTCATAATTCGGTAGGCCATAGCGATATACAACGGCATCACAGGAATTGCAGCACTAGCCTGGGTAACAACAGACTTGAGTACCGCCACATTAGCGCCGCCACCGCTGGCCGCGAGGCGCTGGTTAATTTCTCCAGCGGCACGGTCTAAGTCTTCTTTGGCCTTGCCCAGCGCGCCATGCCAATAAATGGGCCAGGTAATCTCTGTACCGATATAACTGAAAGCCACGCTACGTGCGCCAGGCGCAAGCACACCGGCGCTATCTAGTGCATCAACCCATAGCTCCCAGTCTTCACCCCCCATCACAATGCGGG
The DNA here is from genome assembly GCF_000425725.1 of Halomonas halocynthiae DSM 14573. Taxonomy (GTDB): domain Bacteria; phylum Pseudomonadota; class Gammaproteobacteria; order Pseudomonadales; family Halomonadaceae; genus Halomonas; species Halomonas halocynthiae. The sequence goes on along the minus strand of NZ_AUDZ01000015.1, from coordinate 53,092 downwards.
TATCTTCGATTTCCTGTTCGGTGGCCGGCTCTACTTCCGCTTCGATAATGACGTCTTTATTGGTATCGATAGCGGTCGCACGATAAGTCTCACCAATCGGCTTAAGACTGGAACGCTTAAGTTCGCCAGAATCAGGCAGCTTACGTACCGGCGAGGCCAGCGAGTAAACCACCAGATCAACCTGCCCCATGTCCTGCTTAATCAGCTCAATCGCTTTAGCGCGCGCCTCATGGGAAAATGCATCACCGTTGATCGACTTGCTATACAACCCCTCGGCTTTAGCGAACTTGTCGAAAGCAGCACTGTTGTACCAGCCCGCCGTACCCGGACGCGTTTCCGTGCCAGGCTTTTCAAAAAACACACCCAGCGTATCCGCGCCGTAGCCAAAAGCAGCCGTAACTCGCGCCGCCAAGCCGTAGCCGCTTGAAGCACCAATCACCAGCACTTTTTTAGGACCCTCGGAGGCGTTCAGTTTACGCGCTCGAGTGGCTTCGATTTGCTCAAGCACATTTTTCTCGCAACCAACAGGATGAGTAGTAGTGCAGATAAAACCACGGACCTTAGGCTTAATAATCACGACAGACCCCTTTTTTTCACAGCAAACTGAGGACCTGGCGCTGCCAGGCAACTCGACGATGGGCACATTCTAGCGATACTGGCTCGGGCTGTCCGCCCTTGAGAGATTCCGAAGCCTGATGCAGGATACACGGACACTCATGAGGACGTGATATGAACGCTCAGGAACTCGTCGATCAACGCGGCGATTTATGGCTGGCTTTAGCACCGCTATGGCTAGATCGCGAGCCACGCGAAACCGACTATCTCGGCATGATCGAGGTCATCGAGCGCCACCACCTCACTATCAAAGAGCTGGAATGGATTTTTCGTCTGGAACTGGCGCCTGTGATGTCACGGCGGCAGATGTCATTGGTCGGCGACTGGAAACAACGTGATGATTACCAGCTCATGCGCCAACTGGTGGCACACAATCTGCGCCTGACCGGCTGGCGGCGCAGCGGGTGGGCACTATTTTCAGGCATTACCACCATGATGGCTCGACAGCGATGGATTGAGCTAACCGAGCGCTTGATGATCTCGCGCGGCGATGCCGTCCCCTAAGCCTCCCCAGCGCCTCAGCGCAACGCCATGAAGCGCCCTTTAGTTGCGGCACTCTGTCACTTGTGCTGCGCGACAGCCGCACTATCCTACGCTGACAAAACGGCTTTCTACTGCAGCTCAGTTGCAGCACAGCGCCCTCACTCACCATGAGCAAGGACCCCACTATCATGCGCCACCTGGCATCAGCACTACTCTGCTCGTTGTTACTCCCTGCGGCAGCTCTGGCAAGCACCAGCCCGTCCGAACTGGATATCACCAACGCCTTTGCTCGCCCCACACCACCTGGCGCAACCAATGCTGGTGCCTATGCCGACATTCGCGTTACCGGCGACCCAGTCACGCTCGTCAGCGCCCGCTCACCCGCCAGCGAAGTGGTCGAGCTGCATATCATGCGCATGGAAGGTGACACCATGGTCATGCGCCAGGTCAAACACATTGATATCAACCAAAACGAACCGCTAACTATGCGCCCTGGCGGCGGTTACCACCTGATGCTGATCGGTCTGGAAGCCCCGCTGACCGAAGGGCAGACATTCCCCATCACACTAGAGTTCGAAGCACGGGAAGATATCGACGTAGAATTTGAGGTCGCCCCCATGGGCGACATGTCACACTCCATGCCAAACGCCTAACCTGCTGCTGCCCACACAATCCGCGCTGCAACTAGCAACAACATCACACCTGTGGCGCGGTTAATCCAGTGAGCGTGGGCTTGCAGCCAGGGCAGCACGCGTGAGTGCGACAGCCCTATCGCCACTAACACATACCAGCCGCCATCAATGACCATGGCCGTCAGTATGATAATTAGCCGCGACATATCGCTCATACCAGGCGTAACAAACTGGCTAAGCAGCGCCACGAAGAACACGATGAGCTTCGGGTTACCCAGCGCCACCAACACGCCATCCCTTGCCGCCTGCCAGTAGCCCGCCCGAGCAGGCTGAGCCTCTAACGCACCCGCCTTACCAGCTCGCAGCGCTTTAATGCCCAGCCAGGCCAGATACAGCGCTCCACTCCAGGTAATAGCGCGAAACAGTAACGGGGTGCGCTCAATCAACTCACCCAGCCCCCAGACGGTTAGCAGCGCGTAAAACCCCACACCGAAAGCATGTGAAACGCTGGTAATCACACCCGCCAAACGACCACCACCCAAGGTATGACGCAGTACAACTGCCAAGCTGGGCCCTGGCGACATGGCACCCATGGCACAGATGGCAACCAGTGACGCCCATAAGGTCAGCGACATTGTCTTCCCTTCAGCACTCGGTTCATTTAGCGGTGCAGCTGCCCTTCCCGCTCAGGTTGCCACAAGATAGTCTCTATACGCAGCGTAGCGGTTTGGCCACCCGGCAACGGCCACTCTATCGTTTCGCCAACACGCAGCCCTAATAATGCGGCACCTACTGGGGCCATCACCGAAATACCGTCTTCTGTGGTAGCCAGCGAATGCGGATAAACCAGCGTACGCGTGAAGCGCCGATCCTTACCAATATCCGTAAACTCTACCTGGCTGTTCATACTCACCACATCATCAGGCATGTCTTCGGGCTCCAGCACGTCGCTGCGCTCCAGCTCTGCCTCCAGCGCATCGACCACATCAAAACCCGTTTCAGCGTCATCAATCAAACGCTGTAATCGCTCGGCATCAAGCCGGTTAATAATCAAAGGGGGACGCTGAGACATAGATAGCTCCTACCGACACCCGGCTTCATAGCCGCGAAGTAATTCACCAACGAAAAAGCCCTTCACCCATTGGAGAGCGAAGGACTGACAAGAAATATACTGTACGACATCACAATAGCTATGAGTAGCCACGCAAGAAAAATAGCGTAGCCAACGAGTGAGGCTCAGGTCAAAAAATGACTCAGGCCAAAAGCAACATAGGTATCGGGATAAAAAACGGAGAGAGAAATCAGCAATGCAAGTACGCTGCATTTCAATGGTAATGGTGCCGGTGGTCGGACTCGAACCGACACACTGTTTCCAGCGGCGGATTTTGAATCCGCTGCGTCTACCAATTCCGCCACACCGGCAACGGATGCAAATTATACTCATGTCTTGGCTCAGGTCAATCAAAGACCTGACTTAAAGCACGAAAAACGGTATCCTTGCGGCCTGCCGAGCAGCCAGTCGGCCACTTCCATTAGCATAAAACAGCCGCCAGACCACGGATTCCCGCATGCAGCGCGCCGACTTCCACTACGAACTTCCTGACACATTAATTGCCCGCTACCCATCACAACAGCGTAGCGATTGCCGTCTGCTGTGTGTCGATGGCCATAGTGGCGAGCTCTCACATCAGCGCTTTATTGCCCTGCTGGACAAACTCGCCCCAGGCGACTTGCTGGTATTCAACGACACTCGAGTCATTCCGGCTCGCCTGCATGGCCATAAGGCCAGCGGCGGCAAGGTTGAGATGCTACTAGAGCGCCCCCTGGATGCTCATCGTGGTCTCGCTCACCTACGCTCGAGCAAATCGCCCAGGCCAGGTACCGAGCTGATTTTTGAAGGCGGCATCAAAGCGGTAGTTGAAGGCCGCCGCGAAGCTCTATTTGAATTGCGTTTCGCGGGTGAAACGCCACTCATTGAGTTGCTAGAGCGCCATGGCCACATGCCGCTACCACCCTATATCACACGTGAAGATGAACTGGCTGACCGTGAACGCTACCAGACCGTATACGCACGCCGCGACGGCGCTGTGGCCGCCCCTACCGCTGGGCTACATTTTGATGAAACGTTACTCAGCAAACTAGCAGCCAACGGAGTGGAAAGCGCTTTTGTTACCTTGCATGTAGGAGCCGGCACTTTTCAACCCGTACGCGCTGACGACATTCGCGACCATGCCATGCATAGCGAATGGATTGAGGTTAACGAAACCGTCTGCGAGCAAGTCCGTGCCGCTCAAGCACGTGGTAACCGCGTCATTGCCGTCGGCACGACCAGCGTACGCTGCCTGGAATCAGCCTGCCTGAATAGCAGCGACGGCCAGATTGCCCCCTATCGCGGCGATACCGACATTTTCATCTACCCAGGTTATGAATGGCGCGTTGTCGACGCACTAATCACTAATTTTCACTTACCAGAGTCGACCCTATTAATGCTGGTGTCGTCCTTCGCCGGTTTTGACACAGTGATGACTGCCTATAAAGAGGCGGTCCGCGAGGGCTATGCCTTTTTCAGTTATGGCGATGCCATGTACCTGACTCGAACCCGTTGACCCTGAGAGACCCCATGCGAAACGAGTGTTTCATGAAGTTTGAGCGCCTGGCCACTGAGGGCCGCGCACGCCGAGGGCGGCTAACGTTTCCACGCGGCACAGTGGAAACACCCGCTTTTATGCCTGTTGGCACTTACGGCACCGTAAAGGGCATGACGCCCGAGTCAATCAAAGACATCGGTGCCGACATCATCCTTGGCAACACCTTCCACCTGTGGCTGCGCCCTGGGGTTGAGGTGATTGAAGCCCACGGTGATCTGCATGACTTCGCCCAATGGGACAAGCCGATTTTGACCGACTCTGGCGGCTTCCAAGTGTTTTCTCTCGGTGCCATGCGCAAGATTACCGAGCAAGGAGTGCATTTTCGCTCACCCGTCGACGGCGCCAAGGTTTTTATGGGCCCTGAAGAATCCATGGCCGTGCAACGCTCACTCGGCTCTGACGTCGTCATGATCTTTGATGAGTGTACGCCTTACCCTGCCGACTTCGAGGTTGCTAAGCGCTCCATGGAAATGTCATTGCGCTGGGCCGAACGCTCGCGCATCGCCCATGGTGACTCACCCGCAGCGCTGTTTGGCATCATCCAGGGCAGCATGTACAGCGAACTACGCGAGGCATCGCTTCAGGGGCTAGAAAAAATCGGCTTTGACGGTTACGCCATTGGCGGCCTCTCAGTGGGCGAGCCCAAAGAAGAGATGATTAAAGTGCTCGACTACCTGCCCAACTGGATGCCAGCCGACAAACCGCGTTACCTGATGGGTGTCGGCAAGCCAGAGGACTTGGTTGAAGGCGTGCGCCGCGGCGTAGACATGTTTGACTGCGTAATGCCAACCCGCAACGCCAGGAACGGCCACCTGTTTACCGCTGACGGCACGATAAAAATCCGCAACGCCAAACATCGCCATGACACGGGCCCACTAGAAACAGACTGTGACTGCTATACTTGCCAGAATTTCTCGCGCGCCTACCTGCACCATCTGGATCGCTGCGGCGAAATGCTAGGTGCCATGCTCAACACGATTCACAACCTACGCTACTATCAGCGGCTGATGGCCAGTTTGCGCGGTGCCATCGAAGCGGGTACATTGGCGAACTTCGTAGAAGGTTTCTACGCGCAGCGCGGTCTGCCGGTTCCTCCTGCACCCCTGACATAACGGCTATAACACCTTGCATGACCAGTTAATGGCCACTTTTTTCGTGACCTCAGGAGACACTCCCCCATGTTGGACTTCTTCATTTCTCCGGCTCTCGCTCAAGAAGGCGCGGCTGCCGGTGGCGGTATCGCCCAGATCGTTATGCTGGTCGGTTTTGTGCTTATTTTTTACTTTCTGTTGTGGCGCCCACAGTCCAAGCGCGCCAAGCAACACAAGCAATTGATCAGCGGCCTGACCAAAGGTGACGAGATCGTCATCGGTGGCGGCATGTTAGGACGCATCACCAAGGTGAGCGACGACAGCGAGTTCCTGACTCTAGAAGTCGCCGATGGTACTGAGGTCAACGTGCAGAAGAACGCCGTAGCCGCCGTACTGCCCAAGGGCACCATCAAGTCCATCTGACCTGACCCGCTGCGTCTGCTCGCGCTGACTGAGTCAGCGCGAGCTGCCTGCAATCATCGTGGCGAGGCCCGCCTAGCCGCTTTGCCCGATGCTCGTGATGGCAAGACGCTGCACCCATCATCAGCAACCCGAGGGCAGAGCGCCCATGCTCAACCGTTATCCCCTATGGAAGTATCTATTGATACTTCTGGTCCTCACTGTCGGCCTGATCTACTCTCTGCCCAACCTCTACCCTGAGGACCCGGCGGTACAAATCAGCAGCGATGGCCCGGCTGCCATCATTGACGACCAGCGTCTGACGCAGATCGAGGCCGCGCTCACCGATGCCGGCATTACCACGAAAAGCGTTGAGCTGAGTGACGATAGCGCCTTGATTCGTCTAAGAAATGCAGACGACCAAATCCGAGCTCGCGACATAATCAACAACGCACTGGGCGAAAATTACACCGTCGCCCTGAACCTCGCAGAATCAACACCTGCTTGGCTGGAGTCACTCTCCGCCTCACCGATGACGCTGGGCCTTGACCTGCGTGGCGGCGTGCACTTCCTGCTCGAAGTTGACATGAAAGCTGCGGTTAAGCAGCGCCTGGAGGTCAACGCCAGCGCTATGCGCGAAGAGCTCCGCGGTCAACGCATTCGCTATCGCAATACCGAAATCAGCGGCAACTCTATCCGCATGGATTTCATGAACAGCGAAGACCGCAACAAGGCACGCGCGTTGATCAGCCGTAGCTTTCCTGGGTTTCAGTACCAGAGCGAAGAGACTGGAGCACGCGGCGCGCGCTTGGTTATGACGCTGTCAGAGGCAACGGTCAATGAGGTTCAGGACTACGCTATCAATCAAAACCTGACAACGCTGCGTAATCGCGTCAATGAGCTGGGTGTGGCTGAGCCACTGGTTCAGCGCCAAGGGCCGGACCGCATCGTAGTTGAACTGCCCGGCGTGCAAGATACCGCCGCCGCCAAGCGCATCATTGGCGCCACAGCTAACCTGGAGTTCCGCCTCGAAGCACGTGGCGACACGCCTGACGCCGAGACCGAATCACTTGGATTTCGTAATCAGCAAGGCCGCCAAGCCGCACTGATGCGCGATGTCATTATCACCGGCGACAGCGTCTCCAACGCCAACAACAGCTTTGATGAAAACGGCCGCCCTCAGGTTAATATCAACCTGGATGGCACAGGCGGCACCTTGATGAACCGCGCCACACGCACCAACATCGGGCGTAACATGGCAGTGGTATTCATCGAGCACAAGACTCGCGACCGCACCGTGCTTCAGGATGGCGAGCCCGTCATTGTTCGTACACCTTACACGGAGCGCGGCATCATCAGTCTGGCCACCATTCAAAGCGCGCTGGGCAACAGCTTCCGTATTACTGGACTGGACTCGCCCACCGAAGCCTCTGATTTGGCCCTACTACTGCGCTCCGGTTCACTGGCGGCCCCTATCTACTTTGCGCAAGAACGCACCATCGGACCTAGCCTCGGTCAGAAAAATATCGAACGCGGCGTACTGTCCGTCCAGGTCGGCCTATTACTGGTGCTAATCTTCATGGTGCTTCGCTACAAGATGTTTGGTTTGTTCGCCAACATTGCGTTGACGTTCAACCTGACATTACTGCTCGCTGCCATGTCGTTGCTGGGTGCGACTCTGACACTGCCCGGCATTGCCGGTATCGTGCTGACACTGGGCATGGCCGTTGATGCTAACGTGCTGATATTCGAACGTATCCGTGAAGAGCTGCGCAACGGACTCTCGATTCAGCAAGCCATCAACGCCGGTTACGAGCGCGCCTTCACGTCGATTGTCGATGCCAATATCACGACCTTGCTGGTCGCATTGATCCTGTTCTCAGTAGGCACCGGCCCCGTCAAGGGCTTTGCTGTAACGCTGTCACTGGGCATCTTGTCGTCGTTGTTTACGTCACTAATGGTAACGCGCGCCATCGTTAACTGGCGCTATGGCGGCAAACCGGTGAAGAAACTATGGATCTGATCATGCGCTCTCAACTTCTCTATCCATTTCAGGGGCGGCTATGACAACCCTCGTTAATCGACAAATCGACTTCATGGGTCGGCGCAAGCTGGCCTTTGTGGCCTCAGCCATTATGCTGCTGGTCTCGGTTCTCGCCATTGCCATTAATGGGCTAAACCTAGGCCTCGACTTTACCGGCGGCACCTTGATCGAAGTTCGTTACGCTAGCGCTCCAGCGCTGGAAACAGTGCGCCAGGTACTTGAAAGCGCAGGCTTCAGGGATGTGTCGGTACAAACCTTCGGCGCCTCTACCGAAGTACTGATCCGCCTACAGCAAGCGTTTGACGCTGGAGTCGGCGCTCAGGTAACTGATCTCCTGAATCAAGGCGGCACACAGGTAGAACTGATACGCGCAGAGTTCGTGGGTGCCCAAGTGGGAGACCAGCTACGCGATCAAAGCGGCATGGGCATGCTGATAGCCCTTGGCGTCGTTATGGTTTATGTCGCGCTACGCTTCCAATACAAGTTTGCCATTGGTGCACTGCTCTCACTGGTACACGATGTCATCATTGTGGTTGGGGCCTTTGCCTTATTTGACATAGAGTTTGATCTCACGGTGCTGGCCGCTGTACTCGCTGTTATTGGCTACTCGTTGAACGACACCATTGTCATCTATGACCGGATACGCGAAAACATTCGCCGCAGCCGCATTGATGACATGGCGCAGATTTTCAACGAGTCGATCAACCAGACCCTATCGCGAACCTTGGCTACATCAGGCACCACACTGCTGGTATTACTTGCCCTGGTCTTTCTCGGCGGGGAGATGATCCATAACTTTGCGATCGCTATGCTACTCGGCATCATTATCGGCACCTTTTCTTCGATCTATGTGTCGTCAGCCCTGCTGCTGCCGCTCAAGCTGAAGCGCGCGGATCTGATTCCGCCACCCAAGGAAGAACACGAAGAAGAACTGCCTTAACGCCACAGCAGGCCTCACACAACCTGCTGCTCGCCAATCAACAGGTTGCACAAAAAACAGCCCCGATGCGCCATCCAACGCACCGGGGCTGTTTAGTGTCGCACTGAACATCCTTTGGCTTTATGGCGCCGAAAGCAGCCTAAGATGCACCAGCTTGCTCAGCCGGTTCCGGCGGATAGCCTTTTCGCGCGTGCTGATACAGCACACTGGCATAGCCATTTCGCTGCATCAGCTTAAGAATCTTGGCGGGATTGGTATCACTCAGCGCCTGTCGTAACTTATCACGCTGCTCGTCATCCAGCGCCTCATACCAAGGGAATGACTGGCCGTCGGCGTGAGCCTTCTGCGCACGCTCAACCAGGTCTATTTCTACCCGGCCGCCATAGTGATACAGCAAATCATAACCTTCCTGAAGTTGAACCGCAGGAACATCACTGGGCTTCTCAAAGCTCTCCAGCACATTGTAATAGTAGTAATTCAGCGGCTGCATCGTTGCTCCTCGTAACGTAGAGAAGTTCGCGACTGGTCTCAGTGACTCAGCCATCGTCATCATTTTCGGCACAGACAGATTGGCATACCGAACAGGTTACGTTACACGCCCTAGCGCCTCAGTAACAGCGTTGTTACAACGCACTGCGCCCCGCAGCCAAAGGCTACGGGGCGCAGTAGAGTGCAGCAATCGATTAATCGAGCGCGCGCATCACAGTATCAAGAAAAATGCGGTTGAAGCTGCCTAAGCATCGCCTTGTAAAGACGCGGACTGGCCGCCATCAACCCACCCTCCGCAACGACCCTTGGTTGACCGTCCAGAGAGCTGACCAATGCGCCAGCCTCCTTCATCATTAAGCTGCCAACCAACAAGTCCTGCTCCTCAAGGCCTGCGACCAGAACACTATCAGCGCGCCCCGATGCAAGCTCAAGCATATCCAACAAGCCACTTCCGCTAGCACGGAACTGCTCAACCTGGGGGGCCAGCAGTTCTGTTAGCTTCAAGTAGTCCGGCAAACAACGTGAGCGTAACCAGCTTACTGGTAAACCCATCGCAACCCGAGACCCTTCAATCGCAGTTGTCGCACGCACGCGCAAACGCTTGCCATTAAGTTGCGCGCCAGCGCCACGGCTTGCCAGGTATTCATCATCACTGAACGGACAAATCACCACCGCATGCTCCACACGGCCCTTGATGGCACACACCACGGATATAGCGAAACCAGGCGACGCCACGCTTAGATTGGCGTAACCGTGAAAGGGCTCAATGTGCCACATTACGTCGCGGCTTTCGCCTTCGCCATCACGTTGCGGAGTAAAGCGTCCTACCACGCCATGCTGAGGATAGCCGCGCGATAATTGACGCACGATCAACGTCTCAGCGTTGCGCGCCGCTTCTTCCAGCAAGCGCTCAAGATTATGCTCTTCGCGCGCATTCTCGATACGCTCACGGATGCGCAGAAACTGTTCACCAGCACTGCGCGTGGCGCGCAGCGCATATTGGACCATCGGATGCATGATCGGGCCTTGGGAGTCGGAGGTGTTAAAGAACGAGGGTACTCAGTCAACAAGCCTGGGGCTCGGTCGACGGTACTTACCGGCGCGAATCCTAGCAGATACCAATAAACGACGCCATGCCAGAAACACACTCATAAACAGCGGTTCTTCAACCGTGTGCATGAAAACTCATGATAAAATCGCCAATTCATTGGTTTACAACGCATCACCTGATGAAAGTTTTAGCACAAGCGTGGGGTATCTCTCCTGGATAGTCGCCGCACCCTGGCGTCTCTGCCATCATAGCGGTTGGCAACCCTGCTACTGTTATCACCAAGCTTTCCTATCACCCTGTCAACGCTAGGCTCACTACTTATGCCCCCCACCAACATGCTCGAACGTATTCGCATTGTTCTGATCGGCACCAGCCATCCCGGCAATATTGGCGGCGTCGCCCGCGCCATGCACAACATGGGGTTGGCCGACCTTGCCTTGGTGGCACCACGCTGTGAGGTCATTACGGCCGACTGCGTATCTCGCGCATCTGGCGCTGACGCCCTAGTACACTCCGCGCGCAAAACCAGCACCCTGGAAGACGCTGTCGCCGACTGCACCCTGGTTGTTGGTGCCAGTGCTCGCTCACGCACCCTGCCTTGGCCAATGATTACACCGCGCGCCCTGGGAGAGCGTCTGCCTGACGAGCTTAGTGGCACAGCAAGCCGCGTCGCACTAGTATTCGGCCGCGAGGACAGTGGCCTGTCTAATGATGAGCTGCAACGCTGTCACGCCCATGTTCACATACCCACTAACCCAGATTTCAGCTCACTTAACCTAGCAGCTGCTGTGCAGGTACTGGCTTACGAGTGCCGACTGGCCTGGCTTGATGCCGAAAACCGTGCGCTAAGTCGCCCCCTCGCCGCAAGTGATGACGATAACACCCAGAGCAATGACCTGGCTCCGGCAAGCCACCAAGAGCTTGAGAGTTATTTTTCCCACCTTGAGCGCACGTTGATTACAATAGGCTTCCATGATCCCGCCGTTCCTCGGCAATTGATGGCACGCCTGCGCCGCTTTACTCTACGAGCGCGCCCTGAGCGTCTGGAACTCAACATCTTGCGCGGCATTCTTACCGCAACCGAACGCCAAACCATGAACAACGTCCCGTCGCCGCAGGATAAAGCGAGACATCGCTCCGACGAGCCACACTAAATATGTTACTCCCACTCACCCTGACGAGACTCATATCGTCGAGACCCGGATTGCTTTTTCATGTTTCAACGCCTGCGTGAAGACATCAACAGCGTATTCGACAGAGACCCTGCGGCACGCAATGTCCTGGAAGTACTAACCAACTATCCGGGCCTGCACGCCCTACTCTGGCACCGTTTGGCCCACCGGCTATGGCGACACAACGCAAAATGGCTAGCGCGTAGCATTTCAACCCTTGCTCGCTGGCTAACCGGCATCGAGATTCATCCTGGCGCCACCATTGGCCACCGTTTCTTTATCGATCACGGCATGGGTGTCGTTATCGGTGAAACCACCGAAATTGGTGATGACGTCACGCTCTATCAGGGTGTCACCCTGGGCGGCACCAGTTGGAATAAGGGTAAGCGTCACCCAACGCTAGGCAATGGTGTCATCGTTGGCGCTGGCGCCAAGATTCTTGGCCCATTCACCGTGGGTGCAGATGCTAAAATAGGCTCCAATGCCGTGGTAACCAAAGAGGTTCCCGAGGGGGCAACGGTGGTTGGGATTCCCGGCAAGATCGTCAAACGTGCCGAACCCGATATCGAGAAAACACTCGAAATCGACCCCGCACACCGCGAAGCGATCTGCCAAAAATTCGGCTTTGATGCCTATGGCATCAGCGAAGATATGCCGGATCCCGTCGCGCGCTCGATGCAAGCCATGCTCAACCATATTCATGCCATGGACGAGCGCATGGAACAGATGTGCGAAGCGCTCAGCAAAATGGATGCCAACTTTCAGGACCATGAGCTGCCTGAACTACGCGACGCCGACTTCGATGGCGTCTTGGCTGACCCCGAAGAACCTCCCAAAAATAGCGCAGCAAACGCAACAGGCAGCCACCAAACAACGCACCATCACGCGGCCCCGACGGAGACGCCAACGCGCAAAGGTTGACCAATATGGTCGGGTTTAACGATAATGACAGGAACGTGATTGCCGCCAATCGCTGTCCTAGCACTGTTCAGCCTCTTTTTGTGCAGCGTGCGGGACGCAACATGCGGCATCTTTCAGGTTATTTTGACAGACCATTCGCCGACGCTCTCGGCGCCGAGGTGAAGACCCCATGCGCCTGACCACCCGCGGACGCTATGCCGTCACCGCCATGCTTGATCTGGTACTCAACCACGAGAGCCATCCCGTCAGCCTGGCCGACATTTCCCAGCGCCAGCAAATTTCGCTGTCTTACTTAGAACAGCTGTTTGCTCGCTTACGGCGAGGAGGGCTAGTTAACAGCGTGCGCGGCCCCGGTGGCGGCTATCTCCCAGCGATGCCCGCAGCTAGCATCTCGATCGCCAGCATCATTGACGCCGTTGATGAGTCAGTCGACTCAACCCGCTGCGGTGGGCTGTCTGACTGCCAACAGGGTGATACCTGCCTGACGCACCACTTGTGGAGCGAGCTGTCTGACGAGATTCATACGTACCTTACCAGCGTCACACTGGGCTCACTGGCTCAACGCGAAGAGACACGTCAAATTGCTCTTCGCCAGCACCGCAACATGGGTGACAAACGCATTCCGGCGACCTCTCCCTGATTCCCTGTCTACTTGACTCTGGATATGCCCAAACAATGAACTCACCTGTCTACCTCGATTACGCCGCAACCACGCCTGTAGACCCTCGGGTTGCCGACCTTATGAGCCGCCACTTAACCATGGACGGTATTTTCGCCAATCCTGCATCACGCAGCCATATGCTGGGCTGGCAAGCGGAACAAACCGTAGAAAATGCCCGCCGCCAAGTGGCCGACGCCATTGGCGCCGACCCCCGCGAAATTGTCTGGACCAGCGGCGCTACCGAGGCCGACAACTTAGCGCTAATCGGCTACATGCGTGCCAATCGAGCCCGGGGGCGACACCTGATTACCTCGACTATCGAGCATAAAGCGATCATCGACTCGGCCATGGCCCTGGTAGAAGAAGGTTTTGATGTCACTTGGCTAAAGCCCGACGCTGACGGCCGCATCTCTCCGGCCTCGCTGAGCGATGCCATGCGCGACGACACCCTTTTGGTGTCGCTGATGGCAGTAAACAACGAGCTGGGCAGCATCAATGATCTGGCTGCCCTCGCTAAAGTTGCTCATGCCAACGGCGCCATTTTTCATACGGATGCCGCCCAGGCGCTAGGCCGAATAGCGCTGAACGTTAAGCACCTAGGCATCGATATGATGTCTCTTTCTGCCCATAAGGCCTATGGCCCCAAAGGTATCGGTGCGTTATATGTCAGACGTGACGCGCAACTACGCCTGGAAGCGCTAATTCACGGTGGCGGCCACGAGCGTGGCATGCGTTCCGGCACTCTGGCCACTCATCAAATCGCTGGCATGGGCGAGGCGATGGCCATCGCGACTGCCGAGCACAATGAAGACCAGCAACGCATTCGGCAACTGCGCGACCGGCTGCTGCAAGGCCTGTCCGACATTAACGGCGTACATTGCAACACGCAGACAGACAGCGCGGTTCCCAACATTCTCAACCTAGCATTTGACAAGGTCGACGGTGAATCACTACTGATGGCATTACGCGACATCGCCATTTCCACCGGCTCTGCATGCAACTCCGCAAGCGTTGAGCCGTCTCATGTATTAAAGGAGATCGGTGTACCTCGCCCCTTGGCGCTGGCATCACTTCGCTTCAGCATCGGGCGTTTTACCACCGAGGCCGATATCGACCATGCTCTAGACGCCTTGCACCATGCCCTGACAGGCCTGCGCCGCTAGGGTCTGACAGACATACCACTGCCTTGAAGGAGGTTCTCATGGCACAGTTTTCTATCACTTCATCCGCTGCCAGCCAGATTCGCCATGTACTTGATGAGCGTGGGCACGGCTTAGGGCTACGTGTCTCCGTTAAACCCAGCGGCTGTTCGGGCTACAGTTATGTGCTCGACTTCGCTGATGAAGCAACCACTGATGACATTGCCTTTGAAGAGCACGGCGTCAAAGTATTTGTGGCACAAGACGCGCTGGAAGTTCTCGACGGTAGTGAGGTTGATTACGTCTCAGAGGGATTAAACCAGTTCTTCCGCTTCCGCAACCCTAACGTGACTGACGAATGTGGCTGCGGCGAGAGTTTCAACGTCTGACGCGCTGATTGTTCATTGACGACGCACAGCGTTATACTCTGCGCCTTGTCGGTTAGCGCCGCTCCACTTTATTCGCTGCTGATTTGCTGCCAGACGCCACCCGGGTCATCCGGCGTGGCGTTTGGCCGTAGCGCGAGATACACACCGAACTCAACCGGAGAGACTCCCAATGGCAACTGAACGCACGTTATCTATCATTAAGCCCGACGCCGTCGCTAAAAACGCTATCGGCGACATCAAGAGCCGCTTTGAAAAAGCCGGCCTGCAAATCGTCGCCTCCAAGATGATCCACCTCTCGCGTGAACAAGCCGAAGGCTTCTACGCAGAGCACAGCGAACGTCCTTTCTTTGGCGACCTGGTCGGCTTCATGATCTCTGGCCCCGTCGTGGTTCAGGTGCTTGAAGGCGAAAATGCTATTGCTGCCAACCGCGACCTGATGGGCGCGACTAACCCCAAAGAAGCGGAAGCTGGCACTATTCGCGCTGACTTCGCTGAGTCTATCGACGCTAATGCCGTTCATGGCTCTGACTCTCCCGAGTCAGCCAAGCGTGAGATTGACTATTTCTTCCAGGCCAGCGAAATTTGCCCGCGCGCCTGAGTTCTGCCTGGCGGGAGAGCAGTCTCCCGCCCCGCACACCAACCCGCTGACCAACATGACCATCACAGCCCCCCAACGCCAGAATCTGCTCGGCATGACACGCGAGGAGATGGAAGCTTTCTTCCTAGCCATCGGCGAAAAGAAATTTCGTGCAGCCCAGGTGATGAAGTGGATTCATCACGAAGGATGCAGCGACTTTGACGCCATGACCAATCTCTCAAAAGCGCTGCGCACTCGCTTGAATGAAGTTGCAGAAATTCGCGGCCCGCGTGTCGCCTACGAAGGCAAGTCCAGTGACGGCACTCGCAAGTGGGTGCTGGAAGTGGAAGATGGCAGCTATGTGGAAACCGTGCTGATACCTGCCGACGACGGTAAACGCCGCACCCTGTGCGTCTCATCACAGGTGGGCTGCTCTCTGGACTGCAGTTTCTGTTCTACAGGCAAGCAAGGCTTTCAGCGCAACCTGACGGCTGCCGAAATCATCGGCCAGGTTTGGGCTGCCAGCAATAGCGACGGCCCTCGTCAAGGCAGCACGCACCGCCCAGTAACCAACGTGGTAATGATGGGCATGGGCGAGCCGCTGCTGAACTATGACAGCGTTTTGCCTGCCATGAAGCTAATGCTTGATGATAACGGTTATGGCCTGTCCAAGCGCCGTGTCACGCTCTCGACCTCGGGTGTGGTACCGATGATCGAGCGACTGGGCGATGACCTGGATGTCAGCCTTGCCATTTCGCTACATGCAGGTAACGACGAGCTGCGTAGTGAACTGGTTCCGCTTAATCGCAAATATAACATCAGTACCCTACTAGCAGCCTGTAAACGCTACTTGGACAAGTGTGGTGATGCCCGCATCGTCACCATCGAGTATACCCTGATCAAAGATGTCAACGATCAGCAACAGCATGCTCAAGAACTTGCCGAGGTGCTCAAAGAGCTGCCTTGCAAGATCAACCTGATTCCATTTAACCCGTTTCCGCATTCAGGCTACGAAACGCCGTCACGCAATCAGGTCATGCGTTTTCAGCAATGGCTTTACGAGCTTGGCTTTGTTGCACCGGTTCGTTCAACCAGAGGTGATGACATTGACGCCGCCTGCGGGCAGCTGGTTGGACGTGTCAAAGATCGTACCCGACGCCATGAGCGCTATATACAGTCGATTCAGATCGATGCCGATTGACCATGATGTCTGCTTGACTTCATCACGCCTCAACGCTTTGATGAACGCATCCCACGGCTTTCAAACGATGACTCTGAGCAGCATCAACACGAGGATGTCATGACAGGATGCACACGCGCCCTTGGTCGGTTACGCTTCAGCATTATCGCCTTTTCGGCCGGTTTACTGCTGAGTGGCTGTGCTAATCTGTCTGGCGACAACGACAGACAACCACACGGTACTGCTGAGGTAACGGCGGCCTACACCCGCCTTGGTACAGCTTACCTCAAAAACAATAACTTACCGCGAGCGACGACGGCGCTGAAACATGCCCTGACGGCAGACCCACACAATGCCGAAGCACTCCAGGCACTGGCCCTTGTGTATAGCCGTCAGGGAGAGATCGACCAAGCTGACGCGATGTTCCAGAAAGCGCTTACCGCCGCCCCAGAGATGACTCAGGCACGTAACAATTATGCGGTTTTTTTATACCAACAGGGACATGTTACCGCCGCCTGCGTAGAGTTCGAGCGAGCAGCTGATGACAGCCACTATGCGCATCGGGCCCAATTGCTCGACAATCTGGAGCAATGCCAGCGTCAGCTTAGTAACAGTCACGCAACTCAGCTTCAAAACGCGACATCAAGATAACGGCAGAACCTGCACAGCTCATTGATGTAAAACGTTTAACCAACGTGTGCTACAACACTAATTTTTCATGAAGGATGCGACCCCATGAACGACTCTCAGCTTCCGCCAACCGATGCGCTCACAGGACAGAGCAGCCCGGGCGAGATGCTACGTCATGGACGGCAGGCACTGGAAATCAGCCGCGAAGACGTTGCCGTTGCCCTCAACCTTCGCCCAGCGGTCATCCAGGGACTGGAAGATGACAGCTATGACGAGGTACCCGTGGCGATTTATCGGCGCGGCTACCTGCGCAGTTACGCGAACCTGCTGGGCATGGATCCAGACGTCGTACTGGCGGCGTATCAGGCTCGCCATGCCGATACTGACCACGCCGTTGATATCCAGACACGCCCACTGCAGCTACAAAAGCGCCCTTCAAGCATCGGCACTTGGCTGTTTCGGCTGATGACGCTGATTGTGATTATTGGCTTAGCTGGACTAACGTGGATGTGGTGGCAAAGCCGCGGGGGTAACGAACCCCCAACGGCCAGCGACAGCGAGCCGGTAGCGGTAGACAGCCGGAACGGCACAATCACCCTCAATGAGCCGGCCAAAACGCAACAGGCCTCCGCCGACAGCAGCCTTGAGGCAACAGCAGAGTCGTCCGAGCTCAGCACGCCGATGACCACTGATCAGCCATCGGCAGATCAGGAGTCGGCCAGTGAAACCGTGGCAGACGCTGCGGTAGCTGGCGAGCAAGAGCCCAGTGCCACACCAAGCCAAGAAGCCGCCGCCCTGGCAGCCACCTCTGACACAGGCGCAGAAGCTAACGCAGAAGCGTCCCAGGCTAACGCCAACCAGCTTACCCTGGTGTTTAACAAAGAATCATGGGTACAAATTGTTGATGCCAGTGGCAAGACAATATTTACCGGCCTTCAGAAAGCGGGCACCGATGCCACGATTGAAGGCACTCCGCCTCTGAATCTGACGATTGGCAATGCCAACGGCGTTGAAATGACATGGCGCGGTGATACTGAGAATGTTGGCAGTCGCGCGACTGCCGGTAATGTCGCACGCTTCACACTGGGAGAATAAGTCTGACCATGCACGCCACATCGCCCATCATCCGCCGCATCTCACGCCAAATACATGTGGGTAACGTGCCGGTCGGCGGCGGCGCCCCCATTTCGGTGCAGAGCATGACCAACACCGACACTCTGGATGTAGACGCCACCATTCAGCAGATTCGCCAACTGGAGCAGGCAGGCGCAGATATTGTGCGCGTATCGGTTCCCTGCATGGATGCTGCTGAAGCCTTCGGCCGCATTCGCCAGTCGGTTGACGTACCTCTAGTTGCAGACATCCACTTTGACCACAAAATTGCTCTGCGCGTTGCCGAGCTAGGTGTTGATTGCCTGCGCATTAACCCAGGTAACATTGGCCGTGAGGATCGCGTACGCGCTGTCGTCAGCGCCGCCAGAGACAACGGTATTCCTATCCGTATCGGCGTCAACGCCGGTTCGCTTGAGAAGTCTTTACAGCGCAAGTATGGCGAGCCAACACCTGACGCCCTGGTTGAGTCAGCGCTACGTCATATCGACCACCTCGAGCGGCTAGACTTCGCCGACTTCAAGGTCAGCGTCAAAGCAAGCGACGTCTTCATGGCCGTCGCCGCTTATCGCGACTTGGCAACACGCATTGAGCAACCCCTTCACCTAGGCATCACCGAGGCCGGTGGTTTACGCTCCGGCACGGTAAAATCCTCCATTGGCCTTGGGCTGTTATTAATGGACGGCATCGGTGACACCATTCGCGTATCGTTGGCCGCTGACCCCGTTGAAGAAATCAAAGTGGGTTTCGATATGCTCAAAAGCCTCAGGTTACGCAGCAAGGGCATCAACTTCATTGCCTGCCCAAGCTGCTCACGGCAGAATTTTGACGTAATCGACACCATGAACCAGCTTGAAGAGCGCCTTGAAGACGTCATGACACCGCTTGATGTCTCCATTATCGGCTGTATCGTCAACGGCCCCGGTGAAGCCAAGGAGAGTGACCTAGGGCTTACCGGCGGCAGTCCGTCAAACCTGCTTTACCTTGACGGCAAGCCTGCGCAAAAGCTGACTAACGACAACTTGGTCGATGACCTAGAGCGCCTGATTCGCGACAAGGTCCGCCAAAAACAGCAGGCTGAACAAGACATCATCATCCGTGATGCCTGACGCCATACTATCCAGGAGCCTGTTTTGAGCAACAAGATCCAAGCCATTCGTGGCATGAACGACCTGCTGCCCGACCAATCACCACTGTGGCAGTATTTTGAAGGCCAAGTACGCGCTCTGATGCGTCACTATGGCTATGCTGAGATTCGCACGCCAATTGTCGAGCAAACGGCGCTGTTCAAGCGTTCCATCGGTGAAGTGACCGATATCGTCGAAAAAGAAATGTACACCTTTGACGACCGCAACGGCGACAGCCTAACCCTGCGCCCTGAAAACACCGCCAGCTGTGTACGCGCCGCCATGCAGCATGGCCTGTTGCATAATCAAACTCAGCGCCTGTGGTACCAAGGGCCGATGTTTCGCCATGAGCGCCCTCAAAAAGGCCGCTACCGCCAGTTTCATCAGGTCGGTGTAGAAACCTTTGGGCTAGACGGCCCCGACATCGACGCTGAAGTCATCTTGCTATCAGCACGCCTGTGGAAACAGCTAGGCCTCGACCAACACGTCACCCTAGAAATAAACTCGCTGGGTTCCACCGAGGCACGGGCGGCTTACCGCGATAAGCTGGTAGCGTATTTCGAGCAACACCACGAGCTGCTCGATGAAGACTCCCGACGCCGCCTAACCAGCAACCCACTGCGTATCCTGGACTCCAAAAATCCCGACATGGCCGAAATGCTGGGCAACGCACCACAGCTGATCGACCACCTCGACCCCGACTCCCGCAAGCATTTCGACGGGCTTACCGCTCTGCTCAAGGCGGCCGGTATCGAGTACGTCATTAACCCACGCCTAGTGCGCGGGCTGGACTACTACTCACGCACCGTGTTCGAGTGGACCACCACCACCTTGGGCAGCCAAGGCACCGTGTGTGCTGGCGGTCGCTATGACGGCCTTGTTGAACAGCTTGGCGGCAAATCCGTACCAGCGGTAGGCTTTGCCATGGGTATCGAGCGATTGATACTAATGCTCGATACGCTCAAGTTAGTGCCCGATAATGCGCTAACGCAGCTTGATGCTTATCTGCTGCCGATGAGTGAAGCAACTGAGCCTGCGGCCCTGCTGCTGGCCGAGCGCTTGCGTGACGCTCTGCCAGCGCTCAGCCTGCAGCTACACTGCGGTGGAGGCAGCTTCAAAAGCCGTATTAAAAAAGCCGACCGTAGTGGGGCGCGCCTGGCTCTACTGATCGGTGAAGACGAGCTGGCTCGCGACAGCGTTGCCATCAAATTCTTGCGTGAAGACCGTGAGCAGCTGGATATTGCTCAGGCGTCACTCACCGAAACACTGAATGCCTTGCTGTCAGGCTCAAGCGCCTGACAACCTGCTGACCGAACAAGGAGACTGTGCGTGGCAGATATCAACAGCGATGAAGAACAGCTCGAGGCCATCAAGCGCTGGTGGAAAGAAAACGGTACCTCGCTGGTCGTCGGCGTGGCAGTCGCCGCCGCTGGCATATTTGGCTGGAAAGCCTGGCAGCAGTATCAACTCAATCAATCTGAAGCCGCCTCACAGCGTTATCAGGAGCTGCTTTCCCTGAGCCGCGAGAGTGATCTCGATGCCAAAAGCCGTGAACGCGCACACCTGTTAATTGACGAACTTGAAGAACAGCACGACAGCACGCTTTATGCTGACCTGGGCCGTTTCATCGAAGTCCGTCTCGCCGTTGATAACGGCAACATCAGCGATGCCATGGCACCACTGAACACTATCGCTAACAGCAGTAAGCACCCGTATATGCAAGGTGTTGCAAGACTACGGTTAGCACGCCTGCAGCTTGCCCAAAACGATGCAGATGCCGCCTTAGCCACCCTGGATACTGAGATCCCCAGCGCCTTGGCTGCCATACAGCTTGAGCTACGCGGCGATACTTTCCTGGCACTAGCGCAGCATGAAAAGGCAGCAACTTCCTGGCGTGAAGCTCTCACGCTTAATGCCGACAACGACCAGGCCCAGTACGCCATACGCCTCAAGCTCGATGACCTAGGAGTCGAGGAGACCAGCTCATGACCCCAAGACTGATAATTGCTGCACTAGCCACTATTTCTATTTCATTACTTGCCGGCTGTTCGGGCAAAGTAGAACCTCAGTACCCACCCAAAGAGCTTCGCGACCTGAGCGCAACAGCTCAAGCGACTAAGGTATGGAGCCAGAGCATTGGCTCAGGCCTGGGCAAAGGCAGCTACCCAATGGCACCTGCCCAAGATGGCGCACGGGTATTCGCTGCGGATTACCGAGGCTTGGTAACAGCACTGGACACCGACACGGGCAATACGCTGTGGGAAACGACCCTGAGCAGTGGCGCGTCCAGTGCCCTGTCAGCGGTCGACGGCCAGCTGTATTTTGGTACGCGTAACGGTGAAGTCGTTGCCATGGACCAAAGCACCGGCAAGGTATTGTGGAAATCTACCATCAGCAGCGAAGTACTGGCGGCACCACAAGCTAACAACCAGTTACTCATCGTTCAGTCTGTGGATGGGCGCATCACCGCTCTAAACCGTAACAACGGCACCGAATTCTGGAGCTACAGTGCATCTCAGCCACTACTGAGCCTGCGCACCAGCGCCACTCCCAGAGTGATCGATGCCGTTACCATCGCTGGGCTCGCCAACGGCCGCCTGGTGACTCTGGACAACCGCACCGGGCAGCCGCTATGGGAAAGACGCATCTCTAACCCTACCGGCAACTCCGACATCGAGCGCTTGTCTGACCTGTCTGGCCAGCCTCTGTTAACCCCCGACGGACGTCTCTATGCCACCAGTTACAACGGCCGAGTTGTTGCCCTAGAGGCCACCAGCGGCCAAGTTGCTTGGTCACGGCCACTTTCCAGCTATCGCTCCCCGTTAATGGTTGGCGAGACCCTGTTTGTGGTTGATGAAGCCAGCCAGGTGGTTGCGTTGAATGCCATAACCGGTGACGAGCTATGGCGTCTGAAAGATCTTGAGGGCCGCTCACTCACGGACCCAGAGTTTGCCGGTGGGCAGATTGTGCTAGGCGACTATGATGGCTATGTGCATCTGATCAACGCCAATACAGGAAAGCTTAGCGGACGCAGCCATGTCGATGGCTCCGGCATCAGCGTAGCGCCACAAACCGACGGCAGACGTGTTTACGTTCTCGCCAATGACGGCACGCTTCAGGCCTTGGATATTCGTTGATGAACCCAGTAATAGCACTCGTTGGCCGCCCGAACGTTGGCAAGTCAACGTTATTTAACCGCCTTACGCGCAGCCGCGATGCATTGGTCGCCGACTTCCCGGGGTTAACCCGGGACCGTAAATACGGCAACGGCATGCTTGGCGGAAAAGCCTACACGGTGATTGATACCGGCGGTATCAGCGGCACCGAAGAAGGCATCGATGCCGCCATGGCCGAGCAGTCACTACTGGCCATTGATGAAGCTGATATCGTGCTGTTTCTGGTCGATGCTCGTGCAGGCCTGAATGTAGCTGACGAAGCCATTGCCAATCACCTGCGTACCAACCAGAAAAAAACCTGGCTGGTAGTCAACAAGGTAGATGGCATGGAGGAGCATTCCGCCATCGCAGACTTCTGGCAGCTCGGTCTGGGAGACCCTCTGCCCATTGCCGCCGCTCACGGGCGCAATGTCACCTCGGTGATTGAGTTAGTACTGTCACCCTTCCCTGACCGTGATCCCGATATCCCAGCTGATACCGGCAGCAAGGGTATTCGCATCGGGGTAATCGGCCGTCCTAACGTCGGCAAATCAACGCTAGTAAACCGCATGTTGGGCGAAGACCGTGTGGTGGTGTATGACGAGTCAGGCACCACCCGCGATGCCATCGAGATTCCCTTCGAACGCAATGGCAAACCTTATGTGCTGGTAGATACGGCGGGGGTACGGCGGCGCAAAAACGTCTCTGAGTCAGTTGAGAAGTTCTCGATCATCAAAGCTCTGGAGGCGATCAAAGCGTGCCATGTTGCCATCATGGTGCTGGATGCTCGCAGCGGTTTGGTAGAGCAAGACCTTCACCTGCTGGACTACGTACTAACCAGCGGCCGCGCTCTCATATTGGTGGTCAATAAGTGGGACGGCCTGGAAAGTGAGGTGCGCGACAAAATGCGCTCTGATATCAAGCGCCGCTTGGGCTTTGCCGACTATGCCGAGCTGCACTTCATTTCCGCTTTGCACGGCACCGCTGTGGGAGACCTGTACCCGTCGCTGGAACGCGCCTTTGCCTCGGCCACCAGCCACTGGTCAACCAACCGTTTGACCAACATTCTGCATGACGCCGTGGAACAACATCAGCCACCGATGGTCCATGGTCGTCGCATCAAGCTGCGAATGGCCCACCAGGGCGGCAGTAACCCACCGGTCATTGTTGTGCATGGCAAACAGACCAACTCGCTGAACGAAGCCTACAAACGCTACCTAATCAACACCTTCCGCAAGGTGCTCAAGGTGCGAGGTACGCCGATGCGCTTCGAGTTCCGCTCAGGCGATAACCCTTTTGATCACCAAGCCGGTGACAGCGACCGTAGAAAAGCCAAACAGCGCGAGCTCGACCGCACTAAAGATGCCCGCCGCAATCGACGTTAGCCTGCCTAACACACATTTCTCGCTTGAAACCAATGCCGCCTCATTTCTGACGCGGCATTTTTATTGACGGTCCCAACACCCCACCCTCACCCCCAGCTATCGCGCGACAGTTTGCGCCGTAATCCAACTGAAAATATCTCCTGTTTTTGCCCTGCTTTGCAGAAAAAATCACGCCACCCACTCAGTCAACCAATTGCGGCGTTAATCGCAGCGACGCAATTTTTCTTTTCTTAGCCCCAGGCAACCATGTTTGTTCTGTGATTTTTCCACCCGAGGGAAGTTACTTCTGCACGCCAGAAAACGCCGATACCACTGACGCTTCCATTGATTTCAGCGCTTCTGGCCGATGATTTTTTTCACTTGTAAACTTCTGATCTGTGCGACTGGCAGACAGCCACGGGCTCACGCTAGCCGCTACATCTCCAATAATAATGAGGAAGCTGGTTATGGAAAGACTCGCTCACCGCCTCGGGTTGCGTACAGACCCGACGATATTTTTTGTCTCGGCAGGGTTAATGATCCTTTTCCTGCTGGCACTAGTCATTGCCCCAGAGGCTATTGGCAACGCCTTTGCCACAGGCCGCCAATGGGTCGTCACCAATCTTGGCTGGTTCTTTATTTTTGGCGTTAACGTCTGGCTACTATTTTTACTGTGGGTCGCATTAAGCCGTTACGGCAACATCCGCTTAGGCGGCGACAACGACCGGCCGGAATACAGCAACGTTTCCTGGTTTACCATGCTGTTTGCTGGCGGCATTGGTACCGTTTTGATGTTTTGGGGCGTTGCAGAACCCATCTTCCACTTCTCAAGCCCGCCCCATGGCGATATTGCGCCCTACTCGGTAGAAGCCGCTCGTGAAGCCATGGGGTTCTCGCTATACCACCTTGGCCTGCATACCTGGACAATTTTCACTCTACCGGGCCTCGCTTTCGCCTATTTTATCTACCGCTATAACTTGCCACTGCGCATCAGCTCAGTGTTCTACCCACTGCTTAAAGAACGCATCTACGGGCCGATTGGTAAGACGATTGATATTTTCGCTGTACTTGGCACGCTATTCGGTGTGGCGGTTTCTATCGGCCTGGGAACGTCGCAAATCAATAGCGGCTTAACCGAGCTCTTCGGTGTTTCCGATGGCGTCACCACCAAAGTGCTGATCATTCTGGTACTGACAGCTGTTGCTGTGGCATCGATTGCGGGTGGCCTGGATAAAGGCGTCAAGCTGTTGTCCAACATCAATATTGCCATGGCCACCGGGCTGATGATCTTTGTCCTGGTGACCGGTTCTACTGTTTTTTTACTGCGCGGCATCATCGAAACGTTAGGTATCTATGTGTCTAACATCGTGCCGATGGCGTTCTGGAATGACACTTTGGCACAGTACACCCGCGAGAGCGGCAACTGGGGCTGGCAAGGCAACTGGACCGTATTCTACTGGGCTTGGACAGTGACCTGGTCGCCCTTCATCGGTCTCTTTGTGGCGCGCATCTCCAAAGGCCGCACAGTACGTGAGTTTGTTCTTGGTGTACTGTTTGCGCCGTCGTTGTTTACTTTGGTGTGGTTCGCTATCTTTGGCTGGTCTGCCATGGAAATAGATGGCATCGGCGAAGCAGCGCGCGCTCAGCTGGGTGAACAGGCAGGGATGATGACGGCCGCCGTGCAAGAAAGTGTTCCACTGGCGATGTTTGCCTTCTTCGACCACTTCCCCGCGGCGACGTTAGTTAAAGGTCTAGCCGTTGTCATCGTGGCCATTTTCTTTGCCACCTCGTCAGACTCGGCTTCGCTGGTGGTCGACTTACTGTGCACAGGTGACACCGACCCCGGCCCACTACGCCAGCGAGTGTTCTGGGGTGTCTCGGAAGGTGCCGTGGCAGCCATGCTGATTGTACTGGCAGGTGAGGCAGGGCTAGTTGCACTGCAGCAGGTGATTACCGTCATCGGCTTGCCAATCTTCATCATGGTATTTGCCATGGTGTTCGCCTTGACCAAAGGCCTACTGAGAGAAGACATCAGCATTCTTTCACCTAAACGAGCCCCAAAACTGGACAAGTTCTAACGCAACGACAAAGCGCGGAGGCCTGACGCTTCCGCGCTTTGTCAGATGAGCACTCTCCCTACCAGCGCCTCACCAGTGCCTACCGAAATTTCAGCCATTGAGTTGGCGTTGCCCGACCCATTGGCAGGCAAATTGCCAAGCCACTCGCCCGCTGCGACTGCCCCGCAAAGTAGCAAACCGAATAGCCTCTGCACGGGCTTGAGGCGACCAGTCGTCAGCATTTCCCAACCGAGCAATCCAGTGACAACACGCCTCTAGATAGGTGTCCTGATTGAACGGATAGAAACCCAGCGACAGGCCAAAGCGATCCGCCAGTGAAATTTTTTCCTCTACCGCGTCGCCATGATGCAACTCATCTCCGACCAGCCGCGTGCCCTGATTATCTTGCATCGACTCAGGTAGCAGGTGCCGCCGATTAGACGTTGCCAACAACAGCACATTGTCAGGCGGCCCTGTCAGCGCCCCATCCAGCACACTTTTCAGCGCTTTATAGGCATCATCATGTCCCTCGAAAGACAAGTCATCGCAATAAACCACAAAACGGTGCGGCTCATAACGCAAACGCTCTATCAACGCGGTTAGCCCGACCAGGTCATGACGGTCGACTTGAACCAGGCGCATACCTTCATCGGCCAGGTCGTTAAGCAGCGCACGCACCAAGGATGATTTGCCACTGCCTCGCGACCCCCACAGCAGGGCATGGTTGGCCGGATAGCCATGCAGAAAAGCGCGTAAGTTATCAACCAGCGCCAGCTTCTGACGCTCAATACCCAGCAGGTCATCCAGCCGCAAGCTGTCACGCGGAGGCACCGGCACCAGCTGACCTCCCAAGGCATGACGCTGCCACAACGCGGCGACATCACGATGCCAGTCAACGGGCACAGGAGCTGGTGGCAACCATGGCTCAATACGCTCTAACAGGCTTAACAGGCGCTGACTCAATGCCTCATCCATGGTGTTCTCCTAACGACGTCTAAAGTGATCCAACAACATCTTGTTAACAATCATAGTTTATCAATCATCGGTATCGATAGCGGTTGGAGACAGCCTGCGATCAAGGTATCTTGAGAGCCTCACATGCCCTCGTTTAGAGGAAATATTACCGACGTCACACAAGGATGCCCTATGCGTTGGTTAAAAACATTTGCTATCGGCGCAGTCAGCGCCAGCCTCGTTGCCTGCGCCACCTCTCCAACGGGGCGTATGCAGCTCACCATGATGCCTGATGACCAGCTTGACCAGATGGGTGCGCAGTCATTTTCACAGTATCAACAAGAGCTGCCCACGGCCGGAGGGGCAACCCAGGCCTATGTGCAGTGCGTCACGGATGCCATCGTCGCAGCTCTTCCCCCCGGCAGCCCACAATATGACTGGCAGGTTCGCGTGTTTAAAGACGACTCTGCCAACGCCTTTGCACTGCCCGGTGGTTATGTTGGCGTACACACGGGATTATTGGATATCGCTGAGAACCAGGATCAGTTGGCATCCGTTATTGGCCACGAGGTCGGCCATGTGTTGGCACGCCATGCCAACGAACGTATGTCCACACAGAATGCGACCAACATTGGCCTGAGCGTGGCAGCGTCTGCTGCTGGCTTACAGGGTGCACAGGCTGAAATGGCGAGTGCCGCACTGGGCATGGGCGCCCAATACGGCATCCTGCTGCCATTCTCACGCGCACATGAAAGTGAAGCAGACCTCATCGGCCTGGAACTGATGGCTGACGCTGGCTTCAACCCTCAAGGCAGCGTTGAGCTGTGGCGCAATATGAACGCCGAAGGCGGCAGCAAACCACCGGTGTGGATGTCGACTCACCCCAGCGGCGACCAGCGCATCACCAACCTCGAAGATGAGATGAACGCAGTGATGCCAAGGTACCAGCAGGCACAACAAGCGGGCCGACAGCCGAACTGTCAGCGTTAACCCAGGAGATACATCATGCTTCGCATCGGCCTTGTGCTGCTGGTCGTACCCATTATCGTGCTGATGAGCCTGTACTTCATTGAGCTGAACGGCGTGCGCGACTGCGTGCTAAATGGGCAAGGGCACTGGGATTACCTTAATGGCGTCTGCACAGCGACACCTCAGCCCAACGTGCCGTTCATTACGCGCAAACCCTGGCTGGTCAATGGTAGCCTGCTGGTGTCGGTGCTTGGTCTGTTGTTGTGTATGGCTGGGCTATACGTTAAACGGCGCTGAGCACGCGGCGTCTAGTACATCGCGTCAACCAACCGCCTATTTCAAGGCGCCTTGAGTCAGCTCAGCTGTTGGCGTAGCGTGGCAAGCACCGGCGTAACATCAGGCTGCTTGCCACGCCAAATAGAAAACGACGCCGCAGCCTGCTCAACCAACATGCCCAGGCCATCCAGGGTTTTCGCACCCTGTGCATCAGCCCAGCGCATGAATACCGTTGGCTCAGCCCCATACATCATGTCGTAAGCCACGCTACCATCGGCAAACAACCCATCGCACAAGGGGGGAAGCTTACCGCCCAGGCTCGCGCTGGTCCCATTGATAATCACATCAAATTGGCCCGTCACAGACGCAAAGCCACCGCCGCTAACAGCACCAAGGTCGCTGAAGTCAGCGGCCAGCGCACAGGCTTTATCTGCCGTGCGGTTGGCCACAAACAGTGCAGCCGGCTGTTCATTCAGTAACGGTTCCAATACCCCGCGCACCGCGCCTCCAGCACCCAACAGCAGTATTCGTGCGCCGGTAAGCCGCACGTTATTGCGCTGAAGATCGGCAACGAGACCCAAACCATCTGTCGTATCACCATGCGTCGTGCCATCAGTGGCCAACCATAGAGTGTTCACTGCCCCAGCCCGCTGTGCCCGCTCACTCAACTGGTCACACAGCAGATGGGCCTGCTCCTTGAAAGGCACGGTAACGTTCGCACCTCGCCCACCTTGTGTAATAAACGTCTTCCACGCCTCAGCAAAGCCATCGTGCGGAGCGTCAATCGCTTGATAGGATAGGTCCTGCTCGGTCTGCTCAGCGAAAGCTGCATGAATCAACGGTGACTTTGAGTGGCTGACAGGATGGCCGAAGACTGCGTAGCGGTCTGTCATAGGGTTTCTCCATGGCGCTCGGCCTCGCCCAGCCAGTCGCGTGGCTGCAGATAGTAGGTCAGACGGGCTTCGGCACTGTCTGGCTCAGGCTCCCAGCGATAGGCCCAGCGAGCCAGCGGCGGCATCGACATCAGAATGGACTCCGTGCGACCGTTGCTCTGCAAGCCGAACAACGTGCCGCGATCCCACACTAGGTTAAACTCCACGTAACGCCCTCGGCGATAGAGCTGAAAATCACGCTCATACTCACCCCACGGTGTTTCACGGCGGCGCTGAACAATCGGCAGATAAGCGTCCAAAAAGCTATCACCGACAGCTTGCTGAAAAGCAAAACACCGCTCAAAGCCACCGTCGTTAAGGTCATCAAAAAACAGCCCACCAACGCCGCGTGTTTCACCACGATGTTTAAGCCAAAAATAGTCATCGCACCAGGACTTATAGCGTGGATAAACATCCTCACCAAAGGGCGTACAGGCATTCTTGGCTGTCCGATGCCAATGACGCACATCCTCAAGCACCGGATAGAACGGTGTCAGGTCATAACCCCCACCAAACCACCAGACGGGCGCCTCTCCCTCCTTCTCAGCAATAAAGAAACGAACATTGCCGTGACTGGTTGGCACATGGGGGTTTTCAGGGTGCAGCACCCAAGAAACACCCATGGCATGAAAGCTTCTCCCAGCCAGTTCCGGCCTAGCTGAACTGGCCGATGGTGGCAGCGTTGCACCATGCACATGAGAATAGTTAACACCGCCTTTTTCAAATAGCGCGCCACCTTCTATCACCCGCGAGCGTCCGCCACCGCCCTCCTCACGACTCCAGGCATCCTCACGGAAAGCCGTGCCTCCGTCGGCTTCAGCCAAGCCAGCGCAAAGCCTCTCCTGAAGATCGAGCAGATAGGTTTTAACATTATCGAGATGCGCGTGGGCCACAGGGCCTCCTTGGAGAGTAGGTCGCAAAGGAACACTGCTATCAACAGAGTCAGTCGTGGGGAGCGTCAGGCACGTAGCACTCGCCCGCTCAGTAAGTCGCGAATCGTGCTGGGGCGCTCATACCCTCCCAAAGCCCCCCCGAGCACCGCATCGAGCGACTCACCAAAGCTGGCATGCAGCTGGGCCAGACTCATCGCCGCAGGCTCTCCGGCACGGTTGGCCGAGGTTGACACCAACGGACCACCGAATGCCTGACATAACTGCGCGACTAGCGGGTGACGAGAAATCCTTAACGCTACCTGCTGGTGATCACCACGCACTAGCCGATGCGCACGCCCATTATCGGGTACCAGCCAGGTCGTCGGCGTCTCACATGGCTGCTCCAACCGCTGGCGTTGATCAGTAGCAAGCCCATCAAGCCAAGGCAGCAACTGCTCAAGCCCCGCGGCCACCAAAATCATACCCTTAGCAGGATCACGCTGTTTAAGCGCCAGCAGGCGCGTCAACGCAGCAGTGTTATCAGGATCACAACCTAGCCCCCACACCGCTTCGGTTGGATAGGCAATAACGCCCGAATGACGAAGTGCCGTAACGGCGTTATTCAGTGAGTCCAAAGGCGTAGCTGATAGCATATCGGTATTTGATGGCATGAGAATCAAGGGGCATCGATCATATCACGCCTAAGACCGGGTCGGCAGGCGTACCCAGCCACCGGGCACCTGATCAGCGACCCCATCCAATGCCAGCATAATTAACTGACGCTGGCACTCAGATGAGGCCAAACCACTCAATTCTACTAACACATCCATCGGTACCGGTGTCGCGCTGAGCAAGCCCAGTAGCGGGTCTTGTGTTGAGTTATCCGACGCTGAGAAGCTTGCCTGACCACCACTGGAGCATGCCAATGCTTGGTCAGCCCCCAAGGTCAGTGCCCAGGCCGGTAGCTCAGCAACCATGTCGTCAACATCGCGCACCAGCACCGCACCCTCACGAATCAGCCGTAGACAACCGCCAGCCTCAGGGTTGTGGATAGAACCAGGCATAGCAAATACTTCGCGCCCCTGTTCACCGGCAAGCCGTGCGCTGATTAGCGACCCACTCCGCTCAGCTGCCTCAACCACTAACACGCCCAACGACATGCCTGTCACAATACGATTACGTCTGGGGAAAAATGAGGGGTGTGCCTGGGTACCTGGCGGATGCTCCGACAATAACAGACCACGGCCATTTTCAGGCTGGCCGGGGCGCCCAAGCTGCTCATACAACGACCGGTGACGCGCCGGATAGATAACATCAACCCCACAGCCCAACACGCCAATGCTACACCCCCCCGCCTCCAGCGCTGCTCTCTGGGCAGCTCCGTCAATCCCCAGCGCCATGCCGCTAACCACACAAAACCCTTGTTCTACCAGCCCCTGAGAAAATGACGCCGCGTTATGCAGACCTTCACGCGTAGCGCGCCGAGTGCCGACCATGGCTAACCGAGGCGGCTCAAGTGCGGCCAGGTCACCCTGCGCCCATAATACCGCGGGCGGATCACTTAGCGCCGAGAGGGACCGTGGCCAACTGGCGTGGCCGGGGTACAAAAGGTAACGATGCGCCTCCGGCCGACACCATGCCAACTGAGCCTCAACAAGAGACGCTAGCGTGCTATGTGACGGATGGTCTAGCGCCAAGCGCAGTGTTTGAGCGGCCTCGTGTGGCAACCTAGCCAGCCAGCCTCCCGGCCAGTCGAGCCGAGCCTCAGCAAAGCCCGCCAAAGTGACGACACCCAGCCTGGGGAGTTGTGACAGCAGCAACCATTCTCGCGCGCCAAGAGTCATCACACGGCATCCCTGCATTATCAGACGATCTCAATAGCAGGTTAGCCGTTGTTCTTTACGCCTGCTCAGCTATTAGCACACCACAAGCCAATCATGGTGCGATCTGAAGCGATACGATACCATTACGGTACAGATTGACGTCCAAGCTGGCCGGCCGGCAAGTTGACGTACCAAGACAGCATAACGAGTGGTGACAGTAACCCCATGGCTATACTCAATATCCTCGAATTCCCCGATGAGCGCCTGCGCACCAAAGCAACGGTGGTCGAGTCCGTTGATGACGACCTGCGTCGCCTGATCGATGATATGTTTGACACCATGTACGACGCACCTGGTATCGGCTTAGCGGCCACCCAAGTGGACGTACATCGTCGCGTTATTGTGATTGACGTCAGTGAAGACAAGACTCAGCCACTGGTGTTGATCAACCCCAGCTATACGCCAATCAGCGACGAGCGCGAACCGATGCAGGAAGGCTGCCTTTCTGTGCCAGAGTATTATGCGGATGTCCAACGAGCGTTAGGCGTCAGGCTTAATGCGCTGGATCGCGACGGCAACCCCTACACGCTGGAGGCTGACGGCCTACTGGCACATTGTATTCAGCATGAGTGTGATCACTTAGAGGGCGTGCTGTTCGTTGACTACCTTTCACCACTGAAACGCGAGCGCGTACTGAAAAAGATGCAGAAGCGTCATCGCTCTACTGCCTGACACCCCAGCCGCTCGACCACCTGAGCCAGCCACAGCTATTAATCAATGGCTTGCTCAGGTGAAGCACTTGAGGTCATCGCGCCCAACGTAAATGCCAGCGTTGATGCGGCGATCAAACTTGCGGTATGGGCCTCTGAACGCGCTAGCTTAGCATCCAGTAGTCCTGATTCAGCGGCAGTGGCATCAGTAATAGTCGCTACGCCGTTGATATAGGCCTCATAAGCGGCGTCGTGGGTCACTGCTGCCGCTTCAACCAAGCTATCGGCGGCATCAAACGCCGCCAACGAAGAGCGCAATGCATCAGCAGCCACAATGATTTCACGTGACGCTCCATTGCGGACTTTTTCGAAAGCTGCCTCGGCTGACGCAGCAACAGATAGGGCCTGCTGCCGCTTAGCGGCATGAAGGCCACCATCGTAGATTGGCATCGTCACGCCGAGAAATACTCCGGTACCAGTCGTTTGATTGCCTATACTTGGTAGGTGGCCAATGCTCAAATCTTTCTTATTGGTTCCCGTAGCGGCAGCAACAAATACCTTAGGCATGAGGTCAGCGTCAGCAGCGCGCACCCCCGCCTGAGCAGCTTTCCACTCCGCATAACTGGCCAATACATCAGGGCGTTTGCTAAGCGCTGCCTCAATCTCCGAATCTAGCGATGCCAAATCATCGGCCTTCGGCAGCGGCCGCTCTGAAGAACTGGCAATGTTTATCTGCGTCCGCGGTGATACACCCAGTTCTCCCAGCAGCCCTTGGTAGCGGTCACGCAACATATCCTGAGCCTGAACAACACGCAGATTAGACTGGGCGACGTGCTGGCGTGCCTGCGCCACGGCAATGGTTGTCCCCGTGCCATTAGCGTAGCGCGACTCCGCCGCTTCCAGTAGACGTTGGCTATTCACCAACACCTGCTCGGCAATGGCTAACCGGCTCTTGGCCGCACCGTACTGGTAATAGTTACGCGCCACGTTGTAGATCAGCAGCTGGTGAGCACCGTTGAAATTAACGTTAGCTGCATAGGCAGTGTGCTTTGCGGCTTCGCTGAGCGCCTCACGCTGCCCAAAATCAAACACTAACCACTGCAGCGCAAGGCTTGGCGCAACCCCACTGACCGTCGTATCGACATAATGCGTGTCACCATCCAGTAGCCCGCGATAAGGGATACTGGTTTGCTGCCTGCCGGCAAAGACATTAGCCGTCAGGATCGGCAAAAATGTTGCTTCAACCATGCCAGATGCCAGCGCCAACTGACGCGCCTGCTCCCAAGCAATTCGGGTTAACGGATTATTGCGTTGCGCAATGTCTATCAACTCAGGCAATTGATAAACATTGCCGGGCTGCAGGTCAACCGACACCGACGAAGGCAGCGCGGCAATATCCGCTGACCCTGATACCGAAAAATCACCTGGCAAAGCAGTTTCCCCTTGCGGATGCCAAGGCGTACTGGGCGAAGCAGACGTAGTTTTCAGCGCCTCTGTTGCACAGCCTTGAAGCCCCAGAGCGATAGCCAGAGCAAGGCTGGCCCTAAGCGTAATTGACCCGAACACATTAGCTTCCCTCAACATTCACAATCCGCTCTATCTGGGTGAGTTGCTGTTCCATACCATTATCGCTGCTCTCATGGTCGACCCGGTCATCGGCAAGCGATGGAGCCAGGCCGTTGTGCTGGCTTTCCAGCGGACTCTCCCCGCCGCTTGCTAACTGCTCCTGGAGTCGCCGCAAGCGTTCACTGATTGCGCCTTGTGATGATCCTGACACATAAAGCTGGCCGGTGAACTCGTGCAGCGCGTCAACAAGGGCATGCAAGCGCTCTAACTCACCAGCCGTAGCGCGCAACCGAGACGGCTCGAAAGGTGCCATATCGAGCAACTCTTCAGCCTGACCAAGAGCAAAGTGCGCAGATGATGCGGCTTGAGTACGCGCCTGCGGGTCTTGTCGAGAAAGCACACTGAGCTCACCCAAGGCGCTCAGCGCATCGTTAAGTTGACGCACGACTTGGTTGACCACACTGCGCGGCCAGAACTGGGTGAAGATAACATAGATCACAAAGATGCCGAGCAATATGCCGTAGATGCGGTCACTGGCCTGAGAGAAGTCAAAGCTAGGACCAAACCCATTGAGGGTAGTCAGCAAAAAAGCCAAAGCAATCTGCACGCCAGCATAATAGATCCGCTCAACGCCAGAGGACACCCAAGCACCGATCAGCACACCAAAAAACACCAGCCCCATCAGTCCGCCGATAGAGGTCAAATGCGGCATAAGGAAGAGCAGCGAGAAGAACCCAAGCGCAGCACCTATCAAACAACCAACAATGCGCAATGTCAGTTTACGTAGCGTTTCGCCGGTGGTGCCAAGTGCAGCAACATAACAGGTGATCATCGCGGTGTGGATGCCGTCCCATTGCATACCGGTATAAATCAGATAACAGAGTACCGCTGCCGCGGATGTTTTCAGTGCATATCTTTGATGTATGGGGTTAGAAAACGCATCAGCAGCCAGCATGGGTATCTTTCTTGGTCGCGGCGGCTGAACGGCACCTCCATCTGGCTGTGACAACCCAGATAACGCCGCTTGAATCTGTTGTAGGCTCGCGTCTGCCGGCACTGACAAGTCGGGCAATAGGGCCGGAAGCTCCCCTCCATTAATCGCATCTGCCGCTTGACGAAGCCGTGCCACTAAACTTGCCCTTTCTTTGATATCCAGGTCATCGGGCAACGTTTCAGCAATAATCAAGATGCGATAACTGGTTTCCACCGCGCCATTCAGCCAGCGCAAGCGCGCGGCAGAGATAAGATGTAACAGCTTAACGAGCTGCATCTGCTGTAACGACGCATCATTACCCTCACTCACCAGCGTATTAAATGATACTGATGTTTGCTGCATCTCAATACGCTCTGCTGCACCTTGCAGCCTTTCGACAATCCGTCGGCGTACCAGCGTCTGCGACGGTGTGCCGAACAGTAGATTAAAAAGAATCATCAAGAACATCGGCATGCAGGCCATTTTCCATGCCATCAGCAAGCCCTTATCAGCTATCTCCCCTACCGGCACCATAGTCACCAGCGTCATGATAAAAGCGATAATCAAACCAACAATGGCTGCCTGCTCACCCAGAGGCGTCGCTGAGCTGAGAAACAGAAAAACATACGAAGCAAAAAACATGACCGCTAGCCGCATTGCTGGACTATCGACGCTGACGTTAATAATAGGAATCATCAACAGGACAACAAAAGACGCCATCAGAATGACGCCAAACGCCAGAATGCAGTTTTGCACGGCATCCTGCTTAGACAAAAAAATCACCAAGTAGCAGCTGATTGCCGCCTCAGGGATTTTCAGCAACATAGCCGTTGCGGAAACCAGGGTGCACAACAGCGCCACGCGCCAGCTTAACCCAAACCGGCCCGGAAAAGGCTGAATGTCTTCCCAAGCCTGGCGGGCAATTTTTGCCCACGCAGAATCAACAATCATCGGCATGATGCACAGTAACCACAGCTGAAGCACCAACCCGCATTAATTCGGCAGGTGGGTTCTCTAACCGAATACGTACCGGAAAGCGCTGCTGAACTCGAACCCAATCAAGAGATTTCGGCACAATCGGCAGCGACACTGGCAGCTCAATCAAGCTTTTCGAAGCAACCCCCCAGCCTATACCAACGACTGTGCCTTTGATCGCTCGTTGACGGTTGGCCAGCGCGTAAACTGTGGCGCAGTTACCTACGGCGATATTTTCAAGAATGGTTTCAGTGAAATTGGCTGACGCATACCAGGTATCCGTTCTGATCAAATTGAACTGGGGCTGGGCCGGCATGACATAATCCCCCTCTGAGACTCTCACGCCAACAATCCGTCCATCAGCCGGCGCATAAACTCGGGTGCCTGCCAGTTCGTGCTGCATGATTCCCACTGCGGCCTGCCGAGCATTAATCAGCGCGCGAGTTGCCTCGTCATTACCCACCAATGCATCAGCGGCCTGACGCTGCTTAAGCGCTTCTTGCAGGCTGATTTCAGCATTACGCTTCACCGTGCGAGCGTCATGGATCTGCTGCGTGGAAACATAGCCTTTAGACTCCATCGGTAGCAGCCGACCAAGCGTTTGATTTGCCAACGCCAGATTCGCTCTGGCTCGGCTAATCTGAGCCTCGGCAATTTCCGCATTGGCCTGTTCGGCTAAAATATTTCGTGCATGATCGCCACCGGCCGCTATCGCCATAGCCAAGTCCGCTTCAGCCTGCTCCAGCGCTAGCTGGTAAGCCGTATCATCAATTTCAAACAACAGCTCGCCTTCGCGAACAAAATCGTTTTCCTCAACGTGCAGCGCCGTAACACGACCCGCTACCGATGGAGCAACACGCACGACATCCGCAATTAAAGCAGCATCATCTGACAGTGGGTTGGCCGTTGCATTTTCGTAGCTTTGGTAAGCCATAACAGCAGCACCCACAATGATAACAATAGCAATCACTGCCCCAACAATAGAGACCGCCTTTTTAGAAGCATGAGTTTTCATGGTTCAGCGCCCAAAAAATAGAAAGGAAAATAGCAGCGTCATTCCAAGCGTCATGGACAAATAAACCGGCACACGCCACGGAATGATGTCATCTAGCTTGATCACCACAAACAGGACGCGGATGACAATCGTGGCCACAACACCCGCAAACAGCGAGAGTAACCATGATGGAAAAAAGCTACCAAACATTCCGACGGCAGGTGCCGCTGACAGCGCTGGTGTTGCCACCATCAACAAAGCCACCAGTAACCAAGAACGTACCAGAAAAGGAGCTTTCCTTGCGGCATCTGAGCCCAGCATTCCGCGCCTTCTACTCATCGTAATCTGTTCCTATTAACATCATGCCAAGCTAAGTCTATAACCTCGGGCTACGGCGATTTGTGCAAGTCTTGCAGCGTATGCACCGACACGGCGACACTCTTGGCAACGAATAGCCAGAGTGCTCACTGCTCAGCATTTACACGCAGAAAACGGGTATATTGTATCTCGTCGCTGCTCGTCACTGGACGTATAAAAGATACAGGACCCAAGCGCGCGACCCAACTATTCATCGAGTAGTGTGTTCACTATTCGGCAACCGTTACCAATCACAGAGGCATATAACTTTGCTTGCGATATTCAGCGGGATTCTGATCAGCCTGACCAACATCGCAATCCACGGGCTTTTGACAGTGTTCATGGTACGAACTGTGCATAACAACCTTATGTTGAAGCATCACGCTCGACCAACGCTGCGAATCATCGTAACCATGGTGCTTGCTGCCTCCATTCTTATGGGTGCACATTTCGTTGAAATCTGGCTATGGGGCTTGGCTTATGCTTTTCTGGGTGTCACGCCGAACCCAGCGGAAGATTTCACCTTTGCTTTTGTCAACTACACGACGCTGGGCTATGGCGATATATTGCCCGTCGAGCCTTGGATGGTGATGGGGCCAATGACAGCAATGAACGGTGTACTTCTCTTCGGGTGGTCAACAGCGGTGCTTTTCCAAGTGCTGTCGATCACCTCTCAGCGCTATGGTTTTAAGTACTAACGCTTTAAGTACTAACATTTTAAGTACTGACGTTTTAAGTGCAGGGATTTTAAGTGTCGAGGTTCCAAGAACGAAAATGCCACGCACTGAGGGCCAAGTGTTGAGAGAGCACAGCGGCTGGGAGGATAACGCTTCTTACCTCTCTAAAAAGCGTTATCCGTGAGCAGCGGCGTTGGCGTCATTCTGCTTCGCTATAATTGCGTCCCAGTATTTCCAGCATCCGAGTCGTTAGGTAAAGACGCGGTACTATTGAATCTACCTCAATATGTTCATGGCTGGCATGATACCCCCAGCCAGCCAGCCCCAACCCTTCCAGCACGGCTGCCTTACCTGAGCTTGCAGCAAACCCCGCATCCGTACCGCCCGTCGTCCCCGGAATCAACAACAAACTGCGCCGTACAACACCTTCTGTTGGCATCAAACGAGCATTCTCTTGGCCCAGCTTTCCTTCGCCAAGCTCTGCATAAATCGATTCCGCCAGCTCAGCAAGAGCGCGCCCCCTTTCATCAGCTTCAAACATCGGGCGAAGAACCTCTAACTCAGCGGCTGTATAGGTATCTGGAATCAGCAGGTTTTTTTCTGTTTGAGTCCTAACCGCTTCAAGTAGCGCTTCAGCAGCGCCTTTCTGGGTAATTCTCACGTCAGCACCGGCCTCTGCCAACCCTGGAATCTGATTACGCGCGGTACCACTTTGCGCAGATGTCCAATTCAATTGAGAGCCCGGCACACTGTTTGCAATATCGCGTGTTTGCACAAGCTGATGAGCCAGCTCAATCAACGCATTACGCCCTTCCTCATGCGCCGCGCCCGCATGAGCGGCACGCCCATGCACAACCAATGATAAGCTGGCGGTACCAGCGGTTCCCAACAGCACACCTTCAGCACCGGCAACCTCTTTCGACGGACTGGGCTCGTAAGACAACACAACATCATTCTCACTACCAAGCTCAGTGATAATTGCACCAGAGCCTACCGACCCAATTTCTTCGTCGGCATTGAACTGCACCGTCAGGGTGTCGTAGTCATCCCAGCCAGCGTCTTGAAGAATCGCCAACGAATGCAGGATGACGGCAATCCCTCCCTTATCGTCTGCAATGCCCGGGCCATAGATCCTGTTTCCATCGCGACGCCAAGGCTCTAGCTCCAGAATGCCCGGTTGATAGACGGTGTCCATATGTGCGATGAGCGCGACTTTCAGTGTGCCAGACCCCTTGAACACTCCTTTGACAAGCCCTGGGGGCACATCATTCGTCGCGGTAATCCGCTGTGTTTCAGCGCCTAGCGCGCGCAGGCTTTCTTCCGTGTAGCGCGCCATTCGTTCTAACCCTTCGATATCATCGGAGCCCGACTCGATTTCAACCATGTCTCTCAAGGATTCGATCAATGCCTCCTGTTGCGCCTTAGACGCATCCAGTAACGCTTGATTAACCTCAGGCTCTTGAGCTAATGCATTGGTAAATACCAGCACCATCGCTGCCATCACCACACTCAGCTTGCTTTTCTTCATGTGATATTACCTATACGAGTTGTTTGTGTTTGTCTCACCGAACCTCTATATCGAACATTCAAGACCAGCCTGATATGTTCTCAACATTCATACACAATGAAAGAACGATAGCATGAACATCCGTGAATGTTTAAAACGGCCATATTCGAACATATCCGCCAACACCACCGCTGGCTCTGACGCTGACAACATCTACTTCAGGCAACAGCCTCTAGGAAAGACTGCATGACTACCCCTAAAAGCAACGAAAACAGTCGTATCAACCGCGTTATTCACTGGGCTTGGCTGGCGCCACTGGCCGCTTGGCTGCTGATCGGGGCAGAGGTATCAGGACTGATTGACACCTCAAGCACCATTGTCCTGCTTATCTCGGCGATTTTACTGGGCGGTGCTATCTTCTCAGCAGTACACCATGCTGAGATCATTGCTGCCAAAGTAGGCGAACCTTTCGGCTCTATCATCTTGGCGATGTCAGTCACTATTATCGAGGTAGCCCTGATCATTTCAGTGATGTTGTCGCCTGACGGCGGCCATGACACCTTGGCTCGCGATGCCGTATTTGCCACTATCATGATCGTACTGAACGGCATTGTCGGGCTGAGTCTCATTGTTGGCGGCATGCGTCATTTAGAGCAGTCTTTCCAGAATCAAGGAACCGCAGCAGCCCTCAGCGTACTAGGCACATTAGCCGTTATCGCTCTGATATTGCCTAACTACACACTTGCCGTTGCAGGCCCTTTTTATGCGCCGATTCAACTGGTCCTGATCGGCGTGTTCTCCATAGTCCTTTACGGCATTTTCTTGTTTGTGCAGACAATACGTCACCGGAGTTATTTTCTGTTAGATGAGTCGTCAGCGCTGGGCACTGATAACAGTGACACCTCCAGCCACCATGCGATTCCCTCAAAACGGACGACACTGGTTAGCCTAGCACTGCTCATCATGACCTTATTTTCTGTTGTCATCCTGGCCGAGCTGCTAGCACCAACACTCACTCAAGCTGTTCTTGCAGCCGATTTGCCAATTTCCCTTGTCGGCGTCGTTATCGCAGCACTGGTATTAATGCCCGAAGGCATTGCTTCGGTTCGCGCCGCAAAGCACAATCGACTGCAAACCAGTTTGACGCTGGCCCTGGGCTCCGCCATGGCAACCATTGGTTTAACTATTCCACTGGTGGCATTTGCTGCCGTCTTGCTAGACCAACCACTGGCGCTAGGTTTGCGTTCTGAGGAAATGGTACTTCTCCTCCTCTCACTATTCATTGGCACCATTACGCTAGCCACCGGCCGAACAACCATCCTGCAAGGTGCCGTTCACCTCGTTATTTTTGCCATTTTCATGCTGCTGGCCGTCATGCCTTAACAGGCTGTGGGCCGCAACTCAACCTCGTCTTAACTACCGAAGGCAGACGTACATGGCTAAAAAAATATCGCCAATACGGTTATTGAGCTATTACAGCAAGCTGGTGTAAAAAATATCTGGGGCTTACCCGGCGACTCACTTAACGGCATTACTGAAGCGCTGCGCACCTGCGAAGGCATTACTTGGCGCGGAGTACGCCATGAAGAAGTCGCAGCACTGGCTGCGGCGGGAGAAGCAGACGCGACCGGCAACCTGAGTGTTTGCGCAGGTTCATGTGGCCCAGGCAACCTGCACCTGATCAACGGCCTGTTCGAAGCCCAGCGTGCCAACGTGCCGATGCTTGCCATCGCTGCGCAGATTCCTTCCAGCGAAATTGGTCTGGGCTACTTTCAGGAAACCCACCCTCAGAACCTGTTTGCAGAATGCAGTGACTTTTGCGAACTGGTGTCTAGCCCTGAGCAGGTACCACGCATCATCGAGGCGGCCATGAACACCGCGATTACCCAGCGCGGCGTGGCGGTTATCGTGCTACCTGGCGATGTGGCGCTGAAGGAGTCTCCGGTCAGCGACATCAGCTGGCACCCTCCTGTTCGACCCGTAGTGACGCCCCCTGAATCCGCGCTGACTGAGCTTGCTAGGCTGATCAATAGCAGCCAGCGGATTACCGTATTCGGCGGTTATGGCTGTGATGGCTACCATGACGAAGTCGTTGCGCTGGCAGAGCATCTCAAGGCACCTGTCGTACATGCACTGCGTGGCAAGCAGTCGCTGGAATATGACAACCCTTTTGATGTTGGCATGACAGGGCTGATCGGCTTTTCGTCGGGCTACCACGCCATGCACGAATGTGACCTGCTGATCATGCTCGGTACCAACTTCCCGTATCGCGGCTTTTTCCCCAAACACGGGCGAGTTGTGCAGATCGATATCAACGGCAGCCACCTAGGGCGACGCAGCCCTCTGCTGATGGGGCTAGTCGGCGACGTCGGCGCCACACTCACGGCCCTCATGCCACACCTAGGAGAAAAAACCGATCGCAAGTTTCTGGAAACGGCCCAGTCCCATTATCAGCGTGCACGCCAAGGGCTGGATGATCTTGCCAAGCCGCGTGCCGACAACAAACCGCTGCACCCTCAGTATCTTGCCGCCCGCGTCAGCGCGCTGGCCGCCGACGATGCCGTATTTACCGCTGACGTGGGCACGCCAACAGTGTGGGCTGCGCGTTATCTTAAAATGACCCACCAACGGCGACTAACCGGCTCTTTCCAGCACGGTTCCATGGCGGTTGCCATGCCATTGGCGCTTGGGTGGCAGGCAAGCTTTCCCGAGCGCCAAGTGATCGCACTATGCGGTGACGGCGGCATCAGCATGCTGATGGGTGACCTCATCACCTTGGCTGCAGAAAACTTACCGATCAAGGTCGTGATCTATAACAACGCGTCTCTCGGCTTCGTGGCCATGGAAATGAAAGCCGCAGGCTACATTGATGAAACCACAGATATTCCCGAAGTGGATTTCGCCAAAGTGGGTGAAGCGCTGGGCATCAAGGGAATTCGTATCACGTCGTCAAGTGCCATTGATGATGCCCTGAATGAAGCCTTTGCCCATGACGGGCCAGCTATTGTAGACGTACGCACGGCCAAGCAGGAACTGTCGATGCCGCCAAGCATCGGGCTTGAGCAGGCACGTGGCTTCTCCCTTTACATGCTGCGTGCCGTCATGAACGGGCGCGGAGACGAGGTGCTGGACCTAGCCAAAACCAACTGGCTCAGAGGCTAATAACCTCAGAGACTAATGGCGTGCTGCCCTCTCAATGTCTTGACTCTATGGCTATAAGAGAGTGGTAGCACTTGTATCGCTATCCTTGTGGATGAGGGAGTCAGTGTTTATCTCCGCAGGGGACTTTCGAGGAGAGCGAGTGCGTGGCAGTCCCTATCACTGTTCAGAGTGCGGTAAGGTCTGCCAAGCCCGCGACGCTGCTAACAAAACCTCGCGGCACCTGCATTTCTTCCAACATCATTTATTACCTACATGCTCGCGCCCCTCGCACAAAGCCTCCTGAACATGGCGTCAAACGTATCAACGTATGAGAGGTGCCTTGGGCGCAACCCAGCAGTGACGTCACCCAGCTATTTGATCAGGCCAAGTCCACATGAGGCAGCAAAGAGCCTAAGTGGTATGCTAAACAGGCGGCGATACCGGCTGCTGTCAACCCGAACCGATAGAAACACTCGCGCGGGCCATCACTTAGCCACATAGAACGCCCCTTTCCCCACCACGACGGCATGTCCACTCACCGTTGCAAGGCCAGGTTTGATATCACCATTGGCCGCCGTGTGGATAACGCTGGGACGCCCCATTTCTTCCCCCTGCTGAATCTTGCACTGCAAGGCATCTCGCCTAAGTGATGCCAGATAGCCAGTTAACGCTGCGGCGGCGCTGCCGGTAGCTGGGTCTTCACAGATACTGTCGTGCATACAGAACATACGGCTGCGAATCTGCATTGTTTCCCCACTCTGTTGTTCAACCACATACAGATAGACCTGCTCAGCAGCACTAAATGCAACGGTATCCATCCAGTGAGCGGAGGAAAGACTCACGCTCTCCAGCGCACGCTGACTGGCGAGTTCAATCAGATGAAAAGGCAGGCCGTAGGAAGCTATCACCGGGTCACCAACTACCTGGTGACTGTCCAGCCCAAGTAGCTCAACGGCGGTGATCCGGTCAATCGTACTCTCCTTGATCATGACGGGCTGAGCCGTGGTAAACGTTGCCCTACCTTGCTGATAACGGATCGTTAACTCGCCAATAGCTGGCTGAAGCACCAAAGGGCGATCAGGTTTTACCAGGTTCAGCTCCGCTAGCAAGTGCGCGGCGCCTACCGTTGGGTGGCCGGCAAAAGGCAATTCGCGGGTTGGTGTAAAAATCCGCATTGGATAGTGGTTGGGCGCCGTGGGAGCGCTTAAAAATACCGTTTCAGCAAGGTTTAGCTCATTGGCCAGCGACTGCATTGTGCGGGTATCAAGCTCTCCTACCTCTAAAAACACCGCCAACGGGTTGCCTGAAAACGGCTGGTCGGTAAAGACGTCGAGCAGGTAATAGTTAGCGCTCTTCATGCGGCCCCCTTTTATGTGAAATGTGCTGCCAAAACCCTCTATGCGCCTCTTTTTTCGCCTGAGCAGGTGTGATGCCGATATCTTCCAGCAGTCGATCATCAAGCGATAGTAACTGACGGCGACTGCGACGACGCAAACGATATTGGCGCCATTGGCAGCGAAGCTGGGTAAAACTGAAGCGTGGCATGGTGGTTCTCCTCAATGGCGATGTGCCCAATCAGATTACCCAGCCGTACCCAAGCGATACAGATATAGGGTTTTATCTTTTAAAGATACAGTTGGCCTATGTGATGCCTCTGTATGCTGGTGAGTGAAAGCATCTGTATTGTTTTTATTATTTTATTTAAAACTGTACTGGTAGCTGTCATGAGGGCTATTCTGGAGAGCGTCTTGAAGACCGTACTACAGACCGTATTTTAGACTCAGAGAGGCAGGAACATGACACGCTACGAGGAAGTTGCTGGCACGGTACGAGAGCGTATCGAGCACGGTATTTACCGCGTGGGTGACCGACTGCCCTCTATTCGAGCAGTGTGCCAGGAGTTTGGTGTCAGTATCTCAACGGCCCAGGAAGCCTATCGCCAATT
Organism: Halomonas halocynthiae DSM 14573; assembly: GCF_000425725.1. Classification (GTDB taxonomy): domain Bacteria; phylum Pseudomonadota; class Gammaproteobacteria; order Pseudomonadales; family Halomonadaceae; genus Halomonas; species Halomonas halocynthiae. The sequence continues at coordinate 8,547 of NZ_AUDZ01000015.1, read as the reverse complement.
GATGGATGCGGCGCTGATTGATTCGCGCCCTAAATCTGGTTACTTCGTCCTTCCTAGCAGAGTGCCTTCGGTGCTGCCTTCCGTCTCCCGTCCGGCACAGTGCCCACTGGATGTCTCTCAGTGGGATCAAGTGCTGGAACTGGTTGCTACCCAGCACGATGACTCTCGGCTTTTACTGGGGCGTGGCGTGCCAAACCTAGCCTATGAAACGCTTAAGCCGCTGTCGAAAATACTAGCGGGGCTGCACCGTAAGAACGATCTGAATGGCTTTAACTATGACAAACTGAGCGGAAGCCCCGAGCTACGTCAGCAGATTGCGCGGCTGGCCATCACCTCCGGCTGTTTGCTGCACCCCGACGATATTATGATTACCACTGGCTGCCAGGAAGCACTGGCCATTTCGCTACGCACACTCACTCAGCCCGGTGATGTGGTCGCGGTGGACTCGCCCAGTTTCTACGGCACCATGCAGATCCTTAAAGCAAGCGGTTTAAAAGCGCTGGAAATCCCGACCGACCCGCAAACAGGTATCAGTCTGGAAGCGTTGGAAATGGCGCTGGAGCAGTGGCCAATCCGCGCCATCCAGGTCACCCCGACCTACAATAACCCACTGGGATACACCATGCCTGAAGCCCGCAAACAGGCACTCTTCCAGCTTGCCCAACGCTTTGATGTGGCGATTATCGAAGACGATATCTACGGAGATCTGGCCTACACCCTTCCGCGGCCGCGCACGATCAAATCCTTCGATGACGATGGGCGCGTATTACTCTGCAGCGGCTTTTCCAAAACGGTGGGGCCAGGGCTACGGGTGGGCTGGTTAGCGCCGGGGTGTTATCGAGATAAAGCACTGCATATGAAGTATGTCTCGACCGGCGCGTCAGCCACCCTGCCCCAGCTGGCGGTAGCGGAGTTCGTCGCCAAAGGCCATTACGAGCGTCACCTGCGTTATACCACCCGCCAGTATCAGCGCCAGCGCGATATCATGATCAGCTGGGTGCAGCGCTACTTCCCCAAGGGCGCTGGCATCAGCTATCCGCAGGGCAGTTTTCTGCTGTGGGTAGAACTACCTGCCGCCGTAGACTGCGTTCGCCTTAACGAACGACTGGCCCAGCGCGCCATTCACGTGGCGCCGGGGTCGCTGTTTTCAGCCTCGGGTAAGTTTCACCAGTGTTTGCGACTTAACTACGCATTTACACTAACCCCGGAGATTGAAAAAGCGGTTCGTACTGTCGGGGAGCTGGCCACCGAGATGACCGAAGAAGTGCAGGCAGCGGGGGTAGAATAAACGCTGCCGCTGTCAGAGTAATTAACACTGCTTAATTTTTAACCAATTAGGCGACTCAGGTGTTAATAGTGCCTCGTTATTCTAACGAGCGTAAAACAGCCATACTGGCCAAGTTATCACCGCCCCAGAATATAACCGTGGCAGCTCTGGCACTGGCGACACACTGGCCGACATACCGCTGAGCAGGATGTTAACCAAAGCGCAGCAGACAGGCCTAAAAGTGACTCCCTTCAATGCTGCAGAGGATGCTTGGAAAATGGCACCGAAAGATTCGTTTGCTGATTTTCTAAACGGGCTCTACGCCAAGTATGCACGTCTTAGATACAAGGGCGACGGCCGGCTTTACCGGCAGTATGCGCAGGGCATGCAGGGGCTGCCAGCGGTGAATATTTCCGTCGATGAGAGTGTATGGAAGCGCTGGGCTGATACCGCGTGCAAGTACCCGCCACGTACCCTGGCCGATGCCCACCTTTCCCCACCGGAGGAGTAGGCCGAGCGGCAGCGTGGACGTGATGAATGACCCAAGTCAAGAAGTGTCCACTATCAACTAAAAACCCAGTATACAAAGTAGGCTTAATATAATTTAACTGCTAGGCTCGAAGCATTAGAGCGAACAACGCCCCCAGGCCCCAGGGAACAACCTAATGCCAAATCCCCCACGCATTGAGCTTCACCCTATTAGCCAACGCGTGCAGGCGCATGTTGATGGCACGTTAATCGCCGACTCCATTAACACCATCCAACTCCGCGAACGCGACTACCCGTCATGCCATTACTTCTCACGTGAAGACGTGCGGAAGTTTCGTTATTGAATGTGGTTTAATCATATTGTGAATGTTACGAAGTGCTTAGTAATGGTATATTCGTATCATAATTTGAGTAATAGCTGAGTTTTTAGAAATGTATGATACTACATTGTTTTAACGGTTTTATTTTAGGAGTGAATATGGAAGATTTGAGAAGCCAAATTGATGCCGCTCGTGTACAAGTCCATACCGATGCATATCCGATGTCTATTGGAGAAATTTCTAATTTATATGAAGATGGTGAGTTAGACATACATCCAGAATTTCAACGTGTTTATAGATGGAGCGAAGAGCAAAAAAGTAAATTAATCGAGTCAATATTACTTGGTATACCGTTGCCCTCTATCTTTGTGGCTCAAAGAGATGATGGTATTTGGGATGTGGTAGATGGACTACAAAGGTTATCCACTATTTTCTCTTTTTTAGGGAAATTAAGGGGAGAAGATGGTGAAATTCTTCCACCATTGCAGCTGAAAAAGACAAGGTATCTGCCAGCTTTGGAAGGTAAAAGATGGAGTGATGAAGAAAATATTGATAATGAAATTCATGTTGAGATAAAGCGGATATTCAAAAGAGAGAAAGTAGATATCAAAATTATAAAAAAAGAAAGTGAAGGCGATACTAAATTTGAGTTATTTCAGAGGCTTAATACTGGGGGGTCGAAGCTTTCAGATCAAGAGGTGAGAAACTGTATGTTGCTGATGATTAATAGTGAAGCCTTTTCTTGGTTGCAAAGTATTGCGCAATCAGAAGACTTTAAGGCTACTATTCCAATTTCAGAAAAACAGCAAGAGGAATGTTATGGTGAAGAACTTGCTTTAAGGTTCTTTGTGCATAGATATTCTTCACCTGAGACTAGAGGCGATCATGTCGATGTTGGGCCGTATTTAGATGAGCAGTTGAATAATATGTTCAAAAAAGAAAGTGATTTTGATTATGATCGAGAGGCTAAGGTTTTTAAGAAAACATTTTCTATATTTAATAAATCTCTAGGAGAGGATACGTTTAAAAAATTTAATCACGTAAAGAATAAGCGTGAGGGAGCTGTTTCCTTGCCTGTATATGAGGCGCTAACTAAGGGTGTTTCTAGTGCGCTTGAGAGTGGTCAAAATGAGGAGGATATTATAAGAAAAGTAAATGAAAAATCTAAAAAACTTACAGCTGAAGAAGAGTTTACTAATACCTTAACACGGCGTGCAAGACCCCTTGATAGGATGGTTAAAATGAATCAGTTAGGTGTTGAGGTTTTTAATGAAGGTTAGATCATTATATGCGTTAGAGTCTATCTTAGATGAAGATTTGGCGTGGCGAAAACGCGAGCTTACAACTATTAAGTTTATGATAGGAAAAGCAAGTAAAAACGAAAAGTTTATATTGTATAAATCAGCTGTAGCGTTGCTTTATTCTCATTGGGAAGGCTATTTAAAATGCGGATCACAAGCCTATGTGTGTTATTTAAATTACATATCTCCTAAATATGGAGATTTAAAAGAAAATTTTCTACAGTCAAGCCTGGCTGATAGATTTTCAAAGGGGTTTTCGCTAAAAAAACACCCTTCACAGAAAGAAATATTTGAATATATTATATATGCTGATAATGACAAGTTGAAAATAAATGAGAAAAGGGTTGTTGATACTGAGTCTAATCTAAAAACTGGCGTTTTGTTTAACATAATGCATCAGTTAGCATTAGATACAAAACCATTTTCGCTAAAAGAAAATTTTATTGATGTGGTAATGGTTGATAATAGAAATAAAATAGCACATGGAGAAAAGCTAAGTAATGATGATTTGGAGCGGATTTACGGTGAGCTTGAAGATGACTTGCTGACTATGATAATGACATTTCAAAATATTGTTATAAATGCCGCTGCTAACAAAGAGTATCTTAGGTAGTAATTAGGTGCTTCAAAGTGGAATTTCTCCAATGGCTTTGACTGTTAAGTGTCTAAGGCGGATTCTCTCATTTAAGAAATCGGTAGTGGATCCTTTATCTAGAATGTGGAATAACTTTAAGCATTCATCTAAACAACCACTAAAAGGCTTGATTATTACCATGTGATTTTCAACCGCGATAGGTTTCTTTCCTAGTATCAATGTTGCTGAAGCTCTTGGGTTATCTTTTGGGCTAGACGTTCTTTTGACTACCACAAAAGGTGGCGTATATAACTTTCCCTTAAACCTTCTCTTTTCAGAGATATAGGATATAGCTTTACCATGCGGAGAATTTTTTTGATGCAGATAAGGCGCTAACGGTCCTTCCTCTTTATCTCGATATGAAACGAGAGGGCCTATTTTTATTAAATAACGTGAAGAAATAGCGGGGCGTTCATGGTTTTCTTTTTGCCATTTGATTCCAGTCTCCTTATTGGTTTTTTTTCCTGCCAAAATAAATACATCAACATTCGTTTTTTTGTTGAATCTTCCCCATACAGTACAAACGGCAGCAATGTTATCATTGCTAAATTGTCGAGTTTTTACATAACGACTTCCAGATCTAATAACGTCTGGAAGAATTGCGTTGATATAACAGCCTTCCCTCATCTCTCTTATGAAATGAATCAAAAGCACACTTGCAGCGTTCGTTTTTCCACTAGTAAAGTAACCTGGAGTATCTAGTTGCCAGTTTGAGAAAGGGGGGTTCATTAATATATGCGTTACCTTTTTAAGATCTTTTTTGGTGGTTTCTAATGTGTTTTTTGCCAATATTTTTTTAAGTGACAACATGGCCTCATCAATGGTGCAATCTTTATTTGCACCACGACTGATAGCTTCAAGAATAATTCTTAGTTTTGCAGCATCGACAAAAGATGGGTTTATATCATAACCAGATAGTTGCTCTCCCCATTTTGATAGAGTATCTTTGAGCCCTTTTTTTATAGCTAGTTGACGTGATGCTTCAATAAGTAAGTTTCCAGTGCCACAGGTTGGGTCAAGTATTACCGAGTTTTCTGTGATAGTGTTTTTTATGTCGGCTACTAATCTACTGGATAAAGCTTGTCCTGTGAAAAAACTACCAGCATTCTTCATCTCCTCAGATGTTAGCAGTTGACGAGCAATTAAATCTATACCATCTAAGTCAATTAGATCAAATAGCTGGCTTGAATCTTCGCTATCTACAATGTTCTCGATGGCTCTAATTAAATTTTGATTATGGTTTCTGAATTGATTCATTCGGTAGTTTAAAGCTGCTTCTGTTTGGCTGGGGTAAATAGTATTGGGGTTGGTGAAGCTGTCATTGTATTTCTTTTTTTAGTTATATACTAGTTTTATAGTTTGACGTTTTAGATTTTAACCCCACTCACCCTCATCACCTCCCTGACCACCGCCTCATTCAACACTCCGCGTTTGGCTTCCACTAGCGTGAGCCAGTCGCGGGCGCGGGTGATGCCGGTGTAGACCAGTTCGCGGGTGAGGATCCGGTTGATGGTGGGCGGTAGCAGTAGGGCGGTGTGTAAGAATTCCGAGCCTTGGGATTTGTGTACTGTCATCGCGAATACGGTTTCTACCGCGTGCAGGCAGCACCCAGCGGATGGGGTTATCGGCATCTCTGAGTGCTACTTCGGTCACGGATAATGACAGAGTGGTGGCCGCGGAGCGCCTGGGGCCGTGGCACTCATGTTCTCGTACCAGCCTGCGCCCATTGCGACAGTCATAATCTCCAGACCTCGCCATGCATTAAAGGGTGTGTTTTCCTGTAAAGTACCAGCAACGTTTTCGTTGTATGTCATGATGAGGTTAACATCTGAGTCGCATGCCAGTGACTGACCAAGCGCGCGAACCAAGCCATCGAAATGATCGCGCAAAAATGCATTGCTCTCGCGGATCTCCGGCATCGCCGGCACGTTGGCACAGTTTCCCTTGAGTATCTGATAGCCGGGTGGAGTGCGCAGTGGCGAGTCGGAGTAAAACGCGGCGTTGCCCTGGGCAATTGCCCTACCGAGCATCCGCGTATATTCGATGCTAATAGTATGATCATCCCAACCGCGTGACTGCCTTAAGCTGTCATGTAGTTTTGGGCTGGATAAAAAACAGCCCAAGTCCTCTGTATTGCGATAGGTCCCGCTATTATAGTAAGCACTCGTCGAGGAGGTGGCCGCCATGACCTCAGGATCGCTAAGCGCCAGTGCGCCTAAAGGGCTTGGAAGACGTATCGTGCACATGTCGGGTGGAAGAACAACCCACTCTCCGGTCACCACGGTTTGCTCATCGAGCTTTGCTGCACTGACCAAGGCATCAATATCGCTTTCCTGAAAACCCTCAGCCAGTGCTGCATGGCGCGTCGTAGGGCCGATGGCACACCCCTCGCCAGCGAAAAAATCATCGATGCCCTTAGAGTCAGCCCTATCGCTCTGGTGATGATAAGGGCCGCTTGCACATCCGCTTAGCGTCATGGCTGCCACTCCAGCTAAGGCAATAAGCTCTTTTTTTCTCATAAACTTGCGCGAGATGCTCGGTACTTTTAGTGCCGAGAGGGATAGCGCGTCGTCCGTAGGATGACCCTGATCTCGCTGCCTCCTTCTGCGTGGTTGCTATCTTTTTCGCCATTCAATGCATACGCCTGTGGTCACGGCGAGTTCGGGGGGCTGCGTTAGGTTTTTTGTCTAGCTCGGTTTCAGTCTTTTTGCCATCAGCCTTCACGCTGCCTTTCTCGTCTATATCGCTTTCAGTCTTACTGTCACTCACTCCCATGTCCTTGTTGGCTTTTTTGCTCTATCTGTAGTCTTCTTGTCGAACTGCATGTTTTCCGCGACTTGATCCATATCTTTTGCGCGTTTCGCATACTGGGCACGCATAATATTACGCTCCATGTTGACCAGGCTACGCATGCCCGCCATCACAGCACCTAGCCATTTTCGGACAGTACTTGGCTGTCAGAAAAACGTGATTTTTTCATACAGAATCTCCCTGCGTTTAGCTTACGGAAAATTCTACTTTTGAGCAGCATGGTGTTTCGAAGGGATTACCGAGCAACAGAAAAAAGAGGCAGACCAGTAAATTACTGATCTGCCTCTAAAAAATTGGTAGCGGGGACCGGATTTGAACCGATGACCTTCGGGTTATGAGCCCGACGAGCTACCAGACTGCTCCACCCCGCATCAATGTGAGGCATATTATACAGACTTAGTAAGTTTCGTCAACCTATCTTTCGCCATAACGTGTATGTCGATCAAAATAGTCCATACTATTGATGTCTACTACGTTGATACATTGTTTATTTCTGACATAGTGTGACTCGAGGGCTGAGCAGAATTCGCTCAGGTGTGTTCAGAAACTAGGAGGCAGTTAATGACAACATCAAAAAGCTACGTGGCTTGGGTAACAGGGGGTACCGGTGGTATTGGTACAGCGATTTGTCGCGCTCTAGCTGATGCTGGCCACTTTGTAGTTGCGGGATATCATAATCCAGAAAAAGCCAAAGCTTGGCTCGAAGCCCAGCAAGCTGATGGCTACAGTAATATTGCACTGTCAGGTGTCAATCTTTCTGACTTCGATGCCTGCCTAGCTGAAGCCCAAGATATTCGTGAAAAGCATGGCAAGATTGATATGCTCGTCAATTGTGCAGGCATTACTCGTGACGGCACGTTAAAGAAGATGTCGCAACAGCAATGGAACGAGGTCATCGATACCAACCTAACAACGGCATTTAATACGTGTCGCAGCGTCATTGAGGATATGCTTGATCGCAATTATGGCCGTATCATCAACATTTCCTCTATCAATGGCCGCAAAGGACAATTTGGCCAAGCTAACTATGCAGCCGCTAAAGCGGGGATGCATGGGCTTACTATGTCACTAGCACAGGAAACAGCCAGTAAAGGCATCACGGTGAATACTATTTCACCCGGCTACATCGCTACAGATATGATCATGAAGATTCCAGAAAAAGTCCGCGAATCAATTCGTGAAACTATCCCGATGAAGCGCTTCGGTAAGCCAGAAGAAATCGGCCGACTGGTGGTGTATCTTTCTGAAGATAATGCGGGTTTTATTACCGGTGCCAATATTGATATCAACGGTGGGCAGTTTATGGGCTAACGCCGACAGTAAACACCAACCCCAGGCATAAAAAAAGCCCCGAACGCGTTGCGCTCGGGGCTTTTTGGTATAAGTGCCTGACGATGACCTACTCTCGCATGGGGAGACCCCACACTACCATCGGCGCGGAGCGGTTTCACTACTGAGTTCGGCAAGGGATCAGGTGGTTCACGCACGCTATGGTCGTCAGGCGAAAAGGGGTAAATCATGCTGTGAGATCGTCTCAACAGGCCACTGTTGGCACTGTAGTTGCGTATCCGGCCGTGTGTCTCGTGATCAAACGGCTTGGGGTTATATGGTCAAGCCTCACGGGCAATTAGTACCGGTTAGCTCAACACCTATTGGTGCGTCCACACCCGGCCTATCAACCAGCTAGTCTTGCTGGGCCCTTCAGGAGGCTCAAGGCCTCGGGGA
>NZ_AUDZ01000014.1 GCF_000425725.1 Halomonas halocynthiae DSM 14573 | reverse complement strand
TCCCCGAGGCCTTGAGCCTCCTGAAGGGCCCAGCAAGACTAGCTGGTTGATAGGCCGGGTGTGGACGCACCAATAGGTGTTGAGCTAACCGGTACTAATTGCCCGTGAGGCTTGACCATATAACCCCAAGCCGTTTGATCACGAGACACACGGCCGGATACGCAACTACAGTGCCAACAGTGGCCTGTTGAGACGATCTCACAGCATGATTTACCCCTTTTCGCCTGACGACCATAGCGTGCGTGAACCACCTGATCCCTTGCCGAACTCAGTAGTGAAACCGCTCCGCGCCGATGGTAGTGTGGGGTCTCCCCATGCGAGAGTAGGTCATCGTCAGGCACTTATACCAAAAAGCCCCGAGCGCAACGCGCTCGGGGCTTTTTTATGTTGTAAACTTTATTTTCAATTAACGTTATAACTCTATGCTGATTAAAGCGAGAAAGGCGCCCTAGGGCGCCTTAATGCGGTTGTTATTGAAGCTGTCATTGAAAAGGTTGTAATAGTCAGGCGCAGAGGCTTTCCAGGGCTTCAATCAAACTGTTCATTTCATTATCGGTGCCAATAGAAATGCGCAGCCAGTTGTTGAGTGCCTCAGTGTTGAAATGGCGCACTAGTATGCCGCGCTTTCTCAAACCGACGAATAGTTGTGCTGCGTCGTATTTTGGGTGGCTGGTTAACAAGAAGTTGGTCTGGGAAGGTAGTACGTCAAAGCCCAGTTGTTCAAGACGCTGACGAGTGTTTTCACGGGTGGTTATCACTGCTGTGCGACAGGCTTCAAAGTGTTCTTTATCTTCCAGTGCCGCGATCGCGACGGCGGAGCAGAGGCTATCCACCGGGAAGGAGTTAAATGAGTTTTTGACTCGCTCTAGTCCTTCTATCAGCTCTCTGGAACCGACTGCATAGCCTAGGCGTATTCCTGCCAAGCTGCGTGATTTGGAGAAGGTGCCCGTTACCAGCAGGTTATCATGCTCAGCTACTAGCGGTATGACGCTTTCACCACCGAAGTCGACGTAGGCTTCGTCAACCAGCACAACGGTATCACGGATACGCTCAAGTAAGGTGTTAATATCCTTGCGTGTATGACCATGACCACTTGGCGCATTAGGGTTAGCGAAAACAACGCCACCAGCATCGTTAGAAAAAGCATCCAGGTCGATACGCCACTGTGCGTCTAATGGGAGCGCGCTGCGCGTAATACCATACAAATTGCAGTAAACCGGATAAAAGCTGTAACTGATTTCTGGCATTTGCAATGCTTGCTGGTGGCAGAAAAATGCCTGAAACGCGAATGCCAGCACCTCATCTGATCCGTTACCAACAAATACCTGCTCTACCTCGACGCCAAACGTGCGTGCCAGCGCCTCACGCAGCTCATGTGAGCTTGGGTCAGGGTAGAGTCGCAAGTGATCGGTACGAAAGTCACGTAAGATGCTACCCACTCCTGGTGCTGGTGAGTAGGGGTTTTCGTTGGTGTTAAGCTTAATCAGTTGTTCTCGTGGTTGTTCGCCTGGCACATAGGGTGTTAGCGAATGAACGTTGGGACTCCAGAACCTACTCATACTCTTCTCGCTTGATCAGTGAATCTTTGCTTCATGTTGACCTGTGAACGGTGCCTGCGCAAGGTGCAGGCATGCTAGGCTAGTTGGTTTGTTTATTCGCCCACACCAAGGAGTTACAGGCATGATCGCTCAAATTGCTGCGACACTGCTGCCGGTTTTTCTGATTGCTGGCAGTGGCGCTGCCTATGGCCGGTTTCGCACGCCTGATATTCAAGGCCTAAACACCTTGAATATGGAGCTGTTTGTGCCTCTGCTAGTGTTCTCAGTGATGGCTGACCGAGATGTTCCTTTGGTTGATTATGGCGGGCTAGCCATGGCTGCAGCGGTTATTGTTCTAGGGTCTGGTTTGCTGTTATGGCCGATTGCCCGCTGGTTGAAGCAGGATGTAAAAACCTTTCTGCCCCCCATGATGTTTAATAACTCTGGCAACATGGGCATCCCGCTGATTGTTCTGGCGTTTGGTGAGGCGGCGCTGCCGGCTGCAGTGGTCGTATTTATCGTAGAAATGGTGCTGCATTTTTCGGTCGGGCTGTGGATGTTGTCTCCCGGTACACCGTTGTGGCGTTTATTGCGCATTCCGATTGTGTCGGCCAGCATAGTAGGACTTGCGGTTAATATTAGTGGGCTCTCATTGCCAGTGTGGTTGTTAGAGGCAATGAATATGCTGGGTGAGATAAGCATTCCATTAATGGTGTTTGCGCTGGGTGTTCGTATGCTGGATATCGATTTCAGCGACTGGCGGACAGGTTTACTCGGGGCGGTACTGTGTCCGCTGTCCGGGGTAGTACTGGCAGTGCCAATGGTGCTGTTGTTGGATCTTGATGCCATATCTATTGCTGCGCTGTGGGTCTTTGCCGCCTTACCTCCAGCAGTACTGAATTATCTAGTGGCTGAGCAGTATCAGCAGGAGCCACACCGTGTGGCATCACTAGTGCTGATCGGGAACCTGGGGAGCTTGGTGGTCATGCCGCTAGTGTTATGGCTGGTGTTTAGTTACCAAGGCTGATTGAGTGTTTGTCGATGCGTATTATTGTTATTATCACGCACGAGATAGGCGCGCGGAAGGTCAGTGTAGTCACCCCAGTGGCGTGGTTTATCTTGACGACATAGGCCAGTGGCTTAGGATGAAGTGGTTGGTTTGTGCGTCTCAGGGGCAGGTTTCTGTACTGTCAGTCAGCGCAACTTGTCGTTATGCTGTGAACCAAGTTACCGCCGTTGCGGTATCTGACACTTTTGTTAGGAGAACGAAGATGCAAATCAGGACGTTGCTGGCAGGTTCTGCCATGCTCGCACTGCTGGCTGGTTGTGCCAGCGGACCCACCGAGACCACACAAGACGTGACAGTGACCGGCACGACGTATCAAGGGACATTGCCGTGCCGTAACTGTGATGGTATTGATATTGGTGTGACACTTGTTGGCGAAGAGGTGACTACCTCTGATGGCCGCACATTCAAGCTGAGAGCAGCGTACCGAGCTCACCCAGAAAACCCACCGGTTGAAAATTATAGCGGTAACTGGACGGTTCTTAATGGGTCTGCTGAAGATCCGAGTGCAACAGTTTATGAGCTGGTTCCCAACGGCGAGGGCCAGACTTATTACTTCTTGAAGCTGGGCCCTCAGGCGCTGGAGCTGATTGATCCTCAGCGCCGTCGTTTTGAAAATAATGAAATGCTGCGCCTCAATCGCCAATAAGCTCGGCGTTTGGCAAATCAAAAGGGGCGGCCATTGGCCGCCCCTTTGTTTGTGAACGATCAACCACCGCATAGGCAGGGAGTCGATAACGGATGGCCAAAGCAAAAAGTGCCTTTGTCTGTACGGAGTGCGGTAGTGAGTTCCGTAAATGGCAGGGACAGTGTACGAGTTGCCAAGAATGGAACACCCTGAGCGAGATTCGTCTGTCTCCTGCGCGTCCTGGTGCGGGGGCCGCCACTAGTGAGCGCAGCGGTTATGCGGGGGCGCTGTCGCGTGAGGTTGTTGACCTGGGAGGGGTAGACCTTAGTGATGTGCCACGCTTGTCTTCAACGTTTGATGAGTTTGATCGTGTGCTGGGGGGCGGGTTAGTTCCCGGCTCTGCGGTGTTACTGGGTGGCCATCCTGGGGCTGGTAAATCGACTCTATTGCTGCAGGTGGCCTGTAAATTGGCTCAGCAGCGTACGGTAATCTATGTGACTGGGGAAGAATCGCTCTCCCAAGTGGCTATGCGTGCGCACCGTTTACAGCTAGCGACCCAGGGGTTGAAAATGCTGGCCGAGACCAGTGTCGAGATTATTCTGGCGGTGGCTGAGCGAGAGCGGCCTGATGTGCTGATTATCGACTCTATTCAGACCACGCATCTGGAAGATATTGCTTCAGCGCCCGGTGGCGTGGCTCAGGTGCGCGAATCAGCGGCAGCGCTGACCCGTTTCGCCAAACAAAGTCATACCGTGTTACTGCTGGTCGGTCATGTGACCAAGGATGGTGCCTTGGCCGGCCCTAAAGTGCTTGAGCACATGATTGATGCGTCGCTGCTGTTGGAAGGCGATGCGGACTCGCGCTTTCGTACGTTGCGTGGGCAGAAAAACCGCTTTGGTGCAGTGAACGAGCTAGGTGTATTTGCCATGCTTGAGCATGGCCTAAAAGAAGTAAAGAACCCCAGTGCTATTTTTCTCTCGCGTGGTGAGGAGCTGTCACCGGGTAGCTTGGTGATGGTGGTTTGGGAAGGTACTCGCCCTCTGTTGGTCGAGGTCCAGGCCTTGTTAGACGATTCGCCGCTGGGTAACCCACGCCGGGTTGCCGTGGGGCTAGACCAAAACCGTTTAGCCATGCTGTTAGCGGTATTGCATCGGCACGGTGGGTTATTTACTGGTGACCAAGACGTTTTCTTGAACGTGGTCGGTGGCGTCAAGGTATTGGAAACCAGTGCTGATTTAGCGGTGTTGCTGGCCGTTGTGTCCAGCTTGCAAAACCGTCCGCTGCCCAAAGAGCTGGTGGTGTTCGGCGAGGTGGGTTTATCCGGTGAGATTCGCCCAGTACCTAGCGGCCAAGAGCGGATTGTAGAAGCGGCTAAACATGGATTTACCCGAGCCATAGTGCCGCGGGGAAATGCGCCGAGGCAGTCGCCGCCAGGTCTGGAGGTTGTCGCAGTGGATAAGCTCGCTGACGCCTTGGAGGCTCTCTAGCTTGGGAGCTCTCTGGTCGAGACGCCCAACGGGTGCGATAGAATACTCACATGACTGACTCAAGGAGAGTGAAATGAGCACTATTCGTCTGACCCAGTACAGTCACGGCGCAGGTTGCGGCTGTAAGATTGCTCCCGATGTGCTCGATAGCATTCTCACCAAAGCGGGTCCTGGCGCAACCAATGCGCAATTGATCGTCGGGAATCAGGGGCGTGAAGATGCCGCGGTTTATGACCTAGGTGATGGTCGCGGTATGATTGCTACCACCGATTTTTTTATGCCGATCGTTGATGATCCTTTCGATTTTGGCCGCATTGCTGCCACCAATGCGATCAGTGATATTTTTGCCATGGGTGGTTTGCCAGTCATGGCGCTGGGCATTCTTGGCTGGCCGCTGGATAAGCTGAGCCCAGACGTTGCCGGTGATGTCATGGCGGGTGCTCAGGCGGTGTGTCGTGAGTTGGGCGTGGCGTTGGCTGGTGGCCACTCTATTGATGCTCCAGAACCGATTTTTGGCTTGGCGGTTAATGGCTTGGTCGATCTGGCCCACCTTAAGCTTAACAAGGGCGCGAAAAAGGGTGACGTGCTGTATCTCACCAAACCGTTGGGCGTTGGTATTTTGACGACCGCCGAGAAGCGCGGCCTGCTGGAGCAAGGCCACCAAGACCTGGCACGGCGCACCATGCTGGAAAGCAACCGCATCGGTGTGGCGCTGTCGCGTATCCAAGGCGTGAATGCCATGACTGACGTGACTGGCTTTGGCTTGGCGGGTCATTTGGCTGAGGTGTGTCAGGCGAGTGGTGTCGCAGCGCATGTTGATTTTCGTCGTCTGCCACGCCTGGCTGAGGCTGAAGGCTACCGTCGGCAGGGCGCGGTTCCTGGTGGGACTGAACGTAACCGCATAGCACTGGGTCATCAGCTGCCAGAAATGGATGATGTTCACTGGCAGTGGCTGTGTGACCCGCAAACCTCGGGTGGTTTGTTGATTGCAGTGGATCCGGCCTGGAGTGACGACGTTGAGCGAGTTGGCCGTGAGTATGGCCTGGCGCTTGCACCTTTTGGTGACATGGTTGAATCGCATGGTGATGCGCTCATTGAGGTGGTGGGGTGAACCTTCCTCTGATTGCAGCAGATCTTGGGTTACTACGCGAAGGGCGTGTATTGATTGATGTGCGTGCGCCAGTAGAGTTTGCTCAGGGGGCTTTGCCTGGCGCGATCAATCTGCCGCTGATGGACGATGAAGAACGCCACCAGGTGGGAATTGCCTACACCAAGCAAGGGCAGGAGGCGGCTGTTGCCCTGGGTGAGCGCTTGGTCAGAGGCAGTATTCGCGCGGCACGTATTGGCGCTTGGCTGCGCCTGCTCCAACAGCACCCCGATGCGATTATTTACTGTTTCCGTGGCGGAATGCGCTCACAGATTGCCCAGCAGTGGTTAGCTGAAGCAGGTCTCGTGCGGCCGCGCATCAATGGTGGTTGGAAAGCCATGCGTCAGGCATTGTTACGCCATATTGATACTGCTGCCATGCAGCCTAAGTTGATCATTAGCGGGCTGACGGGCTGTGCCAAAACGCCATTGATTCAAGCGCTAAACCATGGCCTTGATCTAGAAGCCTGTGCTCGGCACCGCGGCTCTGCTTTTGGTCGTCACCCGTTGAGCAGTCCGTCACAAATCGACTTTGAACATGCGCTAGCCCTGCGGCTGCTCGAACGCTCAGGCCCTGTTGTGCTGGAAGATGAATCGCGCCAGATTGGTGCCTGTAACATTCCGCTCAGTTTTTGGCGGTCTATGGAGCAAGCACCCAGAGTGCGGGTCGAGATGTCGCTAGATTGGCGTTTGGCCCAGATTCATAAAGACTATATTGATGACCTTTGGATTATCTATCAGCGCCAGTTTGGAGACTGGTTAGGCTGGGCGCTGATGCGCAAGCAACTGGCCTCAGCGTTGGGCCGCTTAAGTAAGCGCCTGGGAAGTGCTCGGTTGGCTAGGCTTCAACGCCTGCAGCTGTTGGCTTTTCGTGAGCATGAGCGGGGTAACCGTCAGGCTCATGAAGCGTGGTTGGCACCGCTGCTTACTGAGTATTATGACCCCTTGTATCGTTACCAGCTGGAAAAAAATAACGATAAGCACTTCTTGCATGTGGGTGATTGGGACAGCTGCCTTGCGGCTGCGCAACAGTGGAGTGCGGAGCAAGAGTGAAGGCAGAGCCTTATGCTGGGCGAATGCCATCCAGCACGTTGAATGAGGTTTCGCGTGCGGTCCGCAAGAAATCAATCATCCAAGGCATTTCACGCTGATCCTCACGCAGCGCGGCGAACAGCGTGCCCCAAAGCCCTTGTTCGCCAAGCGGTATGGCCTTCACATAGTTGCGCTCTAAATACTCCGTCAGCGCCCAGTTCGGTAAGGCACAAACACCACGCCCACTGGCCACCAGCTGCATCATCATTACCGTCAACTCGGCCGTGCGCACATCTTTTGGCTGTATGCCCGCTGGATGAAGAAAGCGGCTGAAAACATCCAGGCGTTGGTGTTCAACGGGGTAAGTAATCAACATCTGGTCGGCTAGATCAGCGGGCTGGATAAACGTTTTTTCCGCCAACGGGTGAAGGCGTGATACCGCCAACAGGTTTTGATAACAAAACAGCGGTTCATAGTGAATACCGTTCAGTGACTGCGGGTCGGCAGTGATGACAAGGTCTAGTTGTTCGCGAGCCAACGCGTTGAGTGGGTCAAAGTGATGCCCGCTGGGAATATCGATTTCAACTTCTGGCCAGTGGTCGCGAAAATGATCTACCGACGGCATCAGCCACTGAAAGCAGCTGTGACATTCGATGGCCATATGTAGCCGCCCCTGCTCATTGTCGGCGAGTCGGGCGAGATCTCTTTCAGCCACCCGCACTTGCGGTAGTATTTGCTCGGCAAGGCTGAGTAAGCGCAGCCCTGCGCGGGTGAACTCTACTGGGCGTGTTTTACGAATGAATAGCGGACTGCTTAAGCGCTCTTCCAGGTCTTTAATTTGGTGGGAGAGTGCCGACTGGGTTAGATGGATACGTTCTGCCGCCTCAACAAGAGAGCCGGCATCGCGCAGGGCGACAAGCGTGCGAAGGTGGCGAAGTTCAAGCATTATCCTGAGCAGTCTTCATGTTGTGGTAAAGAAAGCCCAGTTTGATTCAATTCGTGCCAACAAGCGAGACGACATGAGACGTTAGCGGGTAACGCAAGTGGCGGTCAGTGCAACAGTTGAGCGTAAGCCAGCCGGCCGCCAGACAGCGACGCTGCCGGCTGGTATGGTGGCGAACAGCATTTAGTGTCGGCTTCACGCGTGTGCCGTGCTGCTTGTCAGTACTTAATGACAGGGTGTAATCAACAGGGAGTTTACCCATGCCTAAATTTACCCGCTTTTTGGTCATCTCAGCGTCAGCGCTGCTGCTGACTTTGCAAGGCTGTGCCAGCCACTCCAGCTATCCTTCTGGCAGCTCGGGGGGCGCGTCCACGCCAGTACCGCCGCCAATGGCTGAGCAGGATAACGGTGGAACGGATGGGTCAACGGCACCGTTGCTGCCTTCGTTGCTGTTTCCGGGTGAAGGCAAGGCGTTTACCGGCTGGCGCTGCACGCCAGACCAAGGGCTGGTAACGGCAAATGATGGCGACACGCTGCGTTTGTGGTCGGCCCATGGTGCTTGGTCGCTGGATCCCGCCGTGGTTGCCAGCGGTGAGCGTTATCAACAGGGAGATCTGAGTTTCTGGGCCAAAGGGCCTGACGCCACGGTGGAAAGCTCTCGTGGCCGTCTTTCCTGCGAGCGTAATATTCAACAAGATGCCCTGACGCGTGCGCAGTTTCCAGGCGTGATGTTCCGCGCCCAAGGCAATGAGCCTAGCTGGGTGCTAACGCTGGCTAATGACGTGCCAGAGATTTTTCTGTCGCTGGACTACGGCGAGCGGGAAATCACTCTACCGTATCGCGTGATAGCCATGGACAACGCCGAGGGCCGAGTTGAGCTGGCCAGCGGCCAGTCAGCACGCCCTTTTGATGTGCGCATTGAAGCTGGCGCCTGCTTTGACAGCATGAGCGGCCAGCCCTGGCCAGCGAGAGTTGAATTGACGGTTAATGACCAAACCTATCGCGGCTGCGGTCAAGGGATTGCGCCCTGAGGCTGGTATGAGTGAGCTGACTGAAGCAACTATAAGCTGCCCGTACTGCGGTGAAAGTAGCGAAGTGCTGCTTGATCCGCAGGAGGTGCAGCAGGAGTATATTGAAGACTGCCAAGTGTGCTGTCAGCCAATTACTTTTATGGTGACGGTGGACAATGATGGCGATTTATCCGTGGCGGTATACAGCGAAAATGAGATTTTTTAATCCTCTGTCAGCGACCCGAAAGATATGGCATGGTGGTGCGATAAACGGACTATTCGCAGATTCCATTGGGCCTGGCCCAGGCGGGGCCAGCGGCGATGATGCGTTGCTGGACAGGGCAGTCATCGCGATGAGCGCCGGGCAGGTAGCCGGTACTCATTAGCATTTCGCGGACGATTTCCGGCCCGGTAAAGCGGAAAGTGCGGCGAAACAGTTTGACCCATTCGCTATGGGGCAGTGGGTGGTGGTGCTCTAGCCACTGGTGAAATCCGCCGTGGCTGTCGCGAAGCTGCTGTATGACGCTGGCATTGTGGATGACGGCGTTAATTTTCAGCCGATTGCGGATGATGGCGGCATTGTTTAGTAGACGCTCTCGCTCGCTGTCGCCATAGGCGGCCACGCGGTCAACCTCGAAGCCGTCAAAGGCGCTGTGAAAGGCACCGCGTTTTTTCAATACGGTTAGCCATGAAAGCCCCGCCTGGTTGATTTCCAGCGCCAATCGCTCGAACAGCTCGTTTTCGGTGTGAATGGGGAAGCCGTATTCGTGGTCATGATAAGGGCCGTGTTGAGGGTGGCCGGGCGCGGTATCGCAGTAATGACTCATTAAAAAATGCCTTGGGTGGTTAGCTGGCGCGGGTTGGTGAGTGTTTGTCAGGTCAACGCCAAGCCTGTCAGGATGACTGAATCTATTTCATAGGCCAAATGGGAGCGTATTATGCAGTATTTACATACGATGGTTCGGGTCAGCGATCTGGAGGCGTCTTTGCATTTCTATTGTGAGTTGCTGGGGCTTGAGGAGGTGCGCCGTAAAGACAATGAGAAGGGGCGATTTACGCTGGTATTTCTTGCGGCACCTGCGGATAGCGAGCGCTCTGTGCGGCTTTCGGCTCCTGAGCTTGAGCTAACTTGGAACTGGGACCCTGAAACCTATACCGGCGGGCGCAATTTTGGCCACTTGGCTTATCGTGTGGCTGACATCTATGCCGCTTGCGAGCGCCTTCAGGCTGGCGGCGTGACGATCAATCGTCCGCCACGGGATGGCCATATGGCGTTTGTCAGAAGCCCTGATGGTATCTCTATTGAGCTGCTGCAGGCCGGTGAAGCACTGGCTCCGCGAGAGCCGTGGGTGTCGATGGAAAATGCCGGTAGCTGGTGATCAGCCGGTTACGTGCGGGTATGCCGCTACCTTGGGTATTGTCTCAGACCCATGACTGGGGCAAGCTTGAACCGAAATCAAGTTCTTTTATCGCATTTGCTGCTCTAAGGAGAGCTGTACGCCATGCCACTGTTGCTTCGCCAAACTATGATTCCCTTTCTAATGGTCGCTGCGTTGGTGCTGTTGGTCGGTTGTGCCAACGATGAAGGTTCAAAAAAACAGACAGCTGAGCAGAAAAACCTTTCCGGCCCGCTGCTGGGTAAGCGCTGGACGTTACTTCTGGTGGGCACCAGTGAGCGCTTGTCGTTTGAGACGACGCCGTGGTTTGAGATTTCGCCCAATGGCGATGTAAGCGGCTTTGATGGCTGCAACCCGATCATGACCAGCGTAACGCTGGGTAAGAATCACCACATCGAGTTTGGTGATATTGCATCGGGTCGTATGGCATGCCCTGGTATGGAAAATGCCCGTCAGGTGACTGAGATGCTGAACAGTGCTTACGGCTACTTGATCGATCACGATCGGTTGGTGTTTTTCGGCCCTGACCAGCGGGTGCTGGGTGGCTGGCGTGAAAGTAACTAGCCTCTGATCCTCACAAAAAAGCGCCGCCTCTGAGGGCGGCGCTGTTGCTACTTTCGACCGGATTTGAGGCCGTGTGAATTACAGCGCGGCGATTTTTTCGCGTTGCTCCATCAGTAGGCGGTGCGAGGCTTGGGAATCAGCCAGTTTGGCACGTTCCTTTTCCACGACGGCGGCGGGAGCTTTGGCGGTAAAGCCTTCGTTGCTCAGCTTTTTCTCGATGCCGTTAATCACCTTTTCCTGTTTGTCGATTTCTTTAGCTAGGCGAGCCAGTTCGGTGTCTTTGTCGATCAAGTCGGCCATGGGTACCAGTACTTCCATTTCGCCGACCAGTTGCGTTGCTGACAGCGGGGCGTCGGCTGGATTTTCCAGCCAGCTGATGCTGTCGAGTTTGGCTAGCTTAGCCAGAAAACGCTGGTTATCGGCAAGGCGTTGGCGATCGGCGTCAGCGCCCTTGGTGAGCAGCACGTCTAGTGGTTTTCCCGGAGAGATGTTCATCTCGGCGCGGATGTTACGTACCGCGATAATGACGCCTTTTAACCACTCGATATCATGGGTGGCGGTTTCATCGACTGTGTTTTCGTCGACCATTGGCCAGGGCTGAACCATGATGGAGTCGCCAGAGCCTTCGGTGCCTTCGTTGAAGGTGCCGGCCAGCGGTGCCACGCGCTGCCAGATTTCTTCTGTCAGGTAGGGCATCATCGGGTGCGCTAGGCGTAGGGTGGTTTCCAGCACTCGCACCAGCGTACGGCGGGTGCCACGCTTGGCTTCTGCTGAGGCGTTTTCGTCCCAGAGTACTGGTTTGGAAAGTTCCAGATACCAATCGCAATACTCGTTCCACACGAAGTCATACAGCGCCTGTGAGGCGTGATCAAAGCGGAATTCTTCTAACGCGCTCGTTACTTGGGCTTCGGTTTGCTGTAGGCGAGAAATGATCCAGCGATCAGCCAGTGATAATTCAACCGGTGCGTCAGGCGCGAGGCCAGTGTCTTCGCCATCGGCGTTCATCAGCACATAGCGCGAGGCATTCCACAGCTTGTTGCAGAAATTGCGGTAGCCATCCAAGCGACCCATATCGAACTTGATGTCGCGTCCGGTGGTGGCTTGGGAAAGGAAAGTGTAGCGCAGGGCGTCGGTGCCGTGCGCTTCGATGCCTTCTGGAAATTCACTGCGCGTGGCGTTACTGATGGCTTTGGCCTTTTGCGGCTGCATCATATTGCCGGTGCGCTTTTCCATCAGCTCGTCTAACGAGATACCGTCGATCAGATCGATGGGGTCCAGTACGTTGCCCTTGGACTTGGACATCTTGTTGCCTTGGCCGTCGCGTACCAAGCCATGTACATAGACCTTTTTGAACGGCACGTCGCCGGTAAACTTAAGGGTCAGCATGATCATTCGCGCGACCCAGAAGAAAATGATGTCGAAGCCGGTAACCAGCACGCTGGTCGGGTGGAACGTGGCCAGTTCTGGTGTTTGCTCGGGCCAGCCTAAGGTGGCAAAGGTCCACAGGCCGGAGCTAAACCACGTGTCGAGTACGTCTTCGTCTTGCGTCAGGGCCAGGTCGGCGGGCAGGTTATGCTTCTCTCGCGCTTCCTGCTCGTTGCGCGCCACATAGACATTGCCGTCAGCGTCGTACCAAGCCGGAATACGGTGGCCCCACCATAGCTGGCGCGAAATGCACCAGTCTTGCAGATCGCGCATCCAAGAGAAGTACATGTTTTCGTAGTTTTTGGGCACGAACTCGATATCGCCATTTTCTACGGCGGCAATTGCGGGTTTGGCCAATTCATCGACTGCGACAAACCACTGATCGGTGAGATAGGGTTCGATGACGACGTGAGAGCGATCGCCAAACGGCTGCATAATTTTCTTGTTTTCAACCAGCGGGCGTTCAACGCCGTCTTCGTTACGGCGGGTTACCGCAAGCCCTTCTTCGGTGATGGCCTCAATGACCTGCTGACGCGCTGCGAAGCGGTCCAGTCCTCGCAGTGGTTCGGGAACCAGGTTTACCGCCGCTACATCGCCAATGTTTTCACCTTTGGCTGCGCGGCTAGCCAGTTCGGCACTGGCTTCATAGGACAACCCGTCGGTACGCATTCTGGCTTTGCGGTCCATCAGGTTATACAGCGGAATATTATTACGCTGAGCGACGGCATAATCGTTGAAATCGTGCGCTCCGGTAATTTTGACGGCACCTGAGCCGAAAGTGGGGTCTGGATATTCGTCGGTAATAATCGGAATCAGGCGTCGGTGTTCTTTGGGGCCAACTGGAATCTCGCATAGCTTGCCAACTAGCGGTGCGTAACGTTCATCTGACGGATGGACAGCCACTGCACCATCGCCCAGCATGGTTTCGGGCCGAGTGGTGGCGATGGAGATGTAGTCGCGGGTTTCTCTCAGAATGACGTCGCCGTCGCTGTTCTTTTCGATGTATTCGTAGGTCTCACCGCCCGCCAGTGGATATTTGAAGTGCCACATGTGGCCATCGACTTCGACGTTTTCGACTTCGAGGTCGGAAATGGCGGTATTCAGTTCGGGGTCCCAGTTGACCAGCCGCTTACCCCTGTAAATTAGTTTTTCTTCATGAAGTCGTACAAACACGTCTTGTACGGCCTTGTAGAAGCCGTCATCCATGGTGAAGCGTTCGCGGCTCCAGTCGAGGCTGGTGCCCATGCGGCGTAACTGCTGGGTGATCTGTCCTCCGGATTCGTTTTTCCACTCCCAGACTTTGTCGATGAAGTCATTACGGCCTAAATCGTGACGGCTTTTGCCCTCTTCGGTAGCTAGTTTGCGCTCTACCAGCATCTGGGTGGCGATGCCGGCGTGATCGGTGCCGACTTGCCATAAGGTGTTACGGCCCTGCATCCGCCGCCAGCGAGTCAGTGTATCCATAATGGTATCTTGGAACGCGTGACCCATGTGTAGGCTGCCGGTGACGTTTGGCGGCGGAATCATAATGGTAAAGGGCGCGCCGTGGCCGGAGGGGGCGAAGCGGTTGTCCGCTTCCCAGCGCTGATACCAGCGGGATTCGATCTGCTCAGGTTGGTAAGTCTTTTCCATGATGATTCCGGGATCCAGCGAAGACAAAAGTTGACCGCCTAAGGGCTCAAGGCAGGCAGATATTGATTGCATGCCAGTGGCCGTGCGGACGGTGAGAAATGGGGGTAATTATAGCCCGCTACAGTAGCTGGCGTCATGGTGGCTTACGGTTTGCCACCTAGCTGATGTGCCGTAACGGGATAGCCGCGCTCTTTGTAAACCTGCCAGCACTTACGCTTGGTGGTGAGTACGTCTTGGTGTTGGTTGATGATTTCAGCGACGCGCTCGAAACGTGAGAACCATTCAGGAATATCGCTGTGCAGGTTGAGCATAGCGAGCGGCGCTGAGTGATCAGTGACAGGCGGTGCCTGGTGGCCAATGGTTATCGCTACGTTGTCAGCCTGTTCGCTGCCCAGTAATGCGTGGGGCAGGTACGCATCTGGCCGGAACACCCATAGATGATCGTCGATTGCACTGGCCATGGCATCATCTTGGGCATGAATATGTAAACGGTAGCCTTTGTTGACGATGGTTTCGGCTAGCTTGCAGGCGAAGTCTAGGCGGGCGTCTAGGGTGGTGTCCGGCAAGATGTAGAAATCAATGCGGGTCATGAGGTCTCGTTGGGCTGCCTGGGGCGGCGACGTTGTCGGCGCCGCAAGTGTCGAAGCAGGCTGTCGTGAGGAGGAAAATTCCACTCTACAGCCTGCTTTGGCGTGTTGCGGTGAGTCACGTTAAACCAGTTGTGTCATCCAGCCGTGGGTGTCTTTGGCGCGGCCATATTGGATATCGAGCAGGCGCTTACGCAGCTTGGTCGCTACAGCGTTACCCTCGGGGTGTTCAATCGTGCCGTTTTCACTAACCAGTTGGCCAATCGGTGTTACTACGGCGGCGGTACCGCAGGCGAAGACTTCGGTGATCTCACCCGAGGCTATGCCGTCGCGCCACTCGTTAATGCTGATGGCACGCTCTTCTGGTGTCAGGCCTTCGTCTCTGGCGAGTTGTAGCATGGAATCGCGGGTTACGCCTTCAAGGATGGTGTCGGTTAGACGCGGAGTGACGATTCGCCCATCCTTGAAAACGAAAAACAGGTTCATGCCGCCAAGTTCTTCGACCCAAGTATTTTCGGCAGCATCTAGAAAGGCGACCTGATCGCAGTTGTTATCGCTAGCTTCCTGCTGGGCCAGTAGTGAGGCTGCATAGTTGCCACCGCATTTGGCAAAGCCGGTGCCGCCGGGAGCGGCGCGTTTGTAATGTGACGACAGCCAAATGGAAACAGGTTTTACGCCGCCTTTGAAATAGGCTGCCACAGGGCAAGCAATAACGTAGTAGTCGACTTCCTGAGCCGGGCGCACGCCAAGGAAGGCTTCGCTGGCGATCATAAAGGGGCGCAGATATAAGCTGGATTCGTCAGCCTCGCTGTCAGGCGTCGGTACCCAGTGGGCATCTTGGCTAACCAATGTTTTGACGCTGTTGAGAAAGTTGTCGTCTGACAGCTCGGGAAGCGCTAAGCGACGGGCGCTACGACGGAAGCGTTCAGCATTTTTCTCAGGGCGGAAGGTCCAAATAGAACCATCAGCATGGCGGTATGCTTTGATCCCCTCGAAGATTTCTTGGCCGTAATGCAAAACGGCGGCCGAAGGGTCGAGCTGCAAAGGACCGTAAGGGCGTACTTCATGGCCATGCCAGTCGGCGCTGCTAGTCCAGCGTATATGAGCCATGTGGTCAGTAAAATGGCGGCCGAAACCAGGGTTGGCGAGAATATCGTCACGCAGGTTGTCGGCCAGCGGCTGGATTGAGGGCTGCACGCTAAAGTGTTCGGTAGACACGACTCGTGATCTCCGCTGGGCCCCGCTGGTGATAAACGGGGCGATGACTCGAAGCCGGAGGGTAGTGCCAAAATCCGGCGTTTATTGAATACTAAATGAAGTGAAGCCAACACCGCGAGGGTTACTGCTCTCGCGGTGTTAATACGGCGTAATTAGGTGTTGGTGTTTTCACCTTGGCGGTCAGCTTCACGATCCAACAAATATTGTGTGAGCAGGCTAACAGGACGCCCGCTGGCACCTTTCTGTTTGCCGGAATGCCAAGCGGTACCGGCGATATCCAAGTGTGCCCAAGGATAGCTTTCGGTGAAGCGTGACAAGAAACAACCCGCAGTCACGGTGCCTGCGGGGCGACCGCCAATGTTGGCAATGTCGGCAAAGTTGGAGCTCAGTTGCTCTTGATACTCGTCCCAAAGCGGCAGTTGCCAAACGCGGTCCCACGAGGTTTCACCGGCTTCCTGCAGATTTAGTGCCAGATCATCGTTGTTGGACATCAGGCCGGTAGCGTGGTGTCCCAACGCAATAATCACAGCGCCGGTCAGGGTGGCGATATCAACGACACTAGCGGGGTTGAAACGTTCGGCATAGGTTAGTGCATCGCACAGCACCAAACGGCCTTCGGCATCAGTGTTAAGCACCTCAACACTCAGGCCTTTGAGGGTTTTGATGATATCACCCGGTTTTGTGGCATGCCCGCTGGGCATGTTTTCGGCGCTGGCGACAATCGCAACCAGGTTGATCTTGGGTTTGAGGGCTAATACCGCGCTGACGGTGCCGAACACACTGGCTGCGCCACACATGTCGAACTTCATTTCGTCCATGCCTTCGCCAGGCTTGAGCGAGATACCGCCGCTGTCAAAGGTAATGCCTTTGCCGACTAGGACATGTGGTGCTTCATCAGGGTCATCGGCGCCTTGGTACTTCATGACGATCAGCCGTGATGGCTCATCGCTGCCATGGCCAACGCTAAGCAGGGAGTGAGCACCTAACGTCTCAAGCGCCTCTTCATCAAGAATGTCGGCAATGAGTCGGCCATCTGAGCTAGCAGCCAGTTCTTCTGCTTTGCCGGCCAAGTAGCGTGGCGTGCAAATGTTGCCTGGCAGGTTGCCTAAGGTGCGCGTCAGGTTGGCGCCAGCGCCAATGGCGTCGCCGGTGGCAGCCCCTGCTTTTGTGGCTTCCGCGCTGTCGCTTTCGCTGATCAGCAGGGTCACGCTTTCTAGTCGCGGTGTGGGAGCGGGTTCCGACTTGAAGTCGTTGAAGCGGTAAAGTGCGCGGTGAGTTGCTTCAGCGACCATGCGGGCTTTCCAGCCACAGTCGCGGTCACCAACGGGGACGTCGGTAAAGGTGACGGCGGCGGCGTCAATGGAAAGCTGGGTTAGCGCTTTCAAGCCCGCATCAACGGCGCTGCGAAAGGCACTTTCTTGAAACGTGTCTTTTGCACCCAAGCCAACCAGCAGGAGTCGGTCTGTATTCAGACCTGGGGCAAAGGGCACCAACTGAACATTTCCCAGCGTGGGATTGAAGTCGCCGCGCTCGATCAGCTGGCTGATCAGGCGCTCGCTAGCATCGTCAAGCTTGGCTGCGCCGGGCAGCAGCTCGCTATTCTTGAATACAGGTACTAACAGGCAGTCGGTCTCAACCCGAACAGGGTTAACCGTTTGGACGGGGAATTCCATGGGCTCTCCACAAGACAAGCGATGTAGGATTCAGGATAATGCCACGCATCATCGAGTCGTTTCAGTGTACCCAAGGCCAAGCGTCATTGCATGGAAGTTGGTCGGTCAGAGAGGTAATCATGATTCTGTTTCGCTATCTTACGCGTGAAATCCTCCAGACCATGGCCGCTGTGGCTGGTGTACTGCTATTGGTCATTATGGGAAGTCGCTTCATCCGCTATTTTTCCAGTGCGGCGGAGGGGGATATTCCGGTCAGTATTCTTGGCAATTTGATGCTCTATCATTTGCCAGGTTTTCTTGAACTCATCCTGCCTTTAGCCTTTTTTCTGGGCATTCTTCTGGCTTATGGGCAACTGTATCTGAACAGCGAAATTACGGTGCTGGTTGCCTGCGGGACTAGTCCGGTTAAGTTGCTACAGGTCAGTATGGTGTCGTCTGTTATTGTGGTGGTGCTGGTGGGCTTGTGTAGCCTGTGGTTGACACCAGCGGGAGCGCTGCACAATGAGCTTCTTATTGAAGAGCAGCGAGGCCGGCTTGATTTTAGCTCATTAACACCAGGACGTTTCCAGGATTTTGGCGATGGACGAACTGTCTATATTGAGGCGTTAGATGAAAATGATGCGCTTATGGAGGAGGTGTTTATCAGTGAGCGACAGCGCCGCAGTGACGGCTCTCCTGAAACCATGGTGACGCGCGCGGCGAGTGGCTATCAAGTAACCGACGATGCCGCGGGGACGCGCTTTCTCGTGTTGGGTGATGGTGAACGCTTTAGCATTGAGCCGGGGCAGAATCAGGCTGAACGTTTGGTGTTTGACAGCTACGCAGTGCGCCTGACAGGCACTATTCTTGACCCAGATTTGGCCATTGCTGAGTATGCGACGACCGATAGACTACTCACTTCTTCGCAGCCAGCCTTCCAGGCTCAGCTGCAATGGCGGCTGAGCTTACCTCTCATGGTAGTGGTTCTGACGGTAATGGCCATGCCGTTATCAAAGGTAAATCCTCGGCAAGGGCGTTTTGCCAAGCTGTTGCCTGCCGTATTTCTTTATGTGGCATATCTGAGTTTGTTGTTGGCGACACTTGATGCGATTGGTAGTGGCAGTTGGCCCGTTGCTGTTGGTATGTGGCCGATTCATGGCGTCTTTTTGGCCCTGGGGCTTGGTCTACTGTGGCGTGACCAGCGCCGGGGGATGAGCGGATGATGATCGCGGACCGGCTGGACCGTTATATAGCTCGCCATGTTCTGGGCGCTATTATTGTTGTTCAGTGTGTGCTGCTCGGGCTGGATATGACGATCAGTTACATTAATGACCTGAGTGACGTGAAGGGAGATTATGGCGCGCTTCAAGTATTGATGTATCTGTGCATGCGCTTGCCATGGCGCTTTTATCAGTATGCGCCGGTAGCGGTGCTGATTGGTGCTCTGATCGGTCTGGGCAGTATGGCATCCAGTAATGAGCTAACGGTGATGCGTGCTGCAGGGCGATCACTGACCCGCATTCTGTGGGGGGTGATGAAGCCGATTATTCTGGTGGTCGTGGTTGTATTGATTGTGGCGGAATATATCAACCCAGTGACGGAGCAGTACGCAACCGCTTGGCGCTTGGAAAAAATGCAGGGCGAAGGCGCGCTGCTGACCGAAAGTGGTGGCTGGCAGCGTGATGGCGATACGTACTATCGCTTTGGTGCCATTCGTGCTGATGACGTGGTGCTGGACCTAACGCGTTATCGTTTTGATGGACGCGAATTGAAAGAGGCAATGAGTGCGCAGCGTGCCAGTTGGCTTGATGGCGGCTGGGTGCTAGAGAATGTTGCCATTACTCGCTTTGAAGACGGCCGCAGTATAGCGACTCGAGTGGAGCAAATGCCGTGGGAAACACAGCTGACACCGGTTGAGCTTGATCGCCTGTTGCGCCGTTTGGCTATTCAGGCGCCCAGTGAACTATGGGCTCATGCTCAATTTCTTGAGTCTCAAGGGCAGTCAGCGACTCAGCCATTATTGTATTTTTGGCAGAAGATGCTAATGCCGCTGACGATGGCGTCACTGGTGTTAGTTGCGGCATCTTTTGTTTTCGGCCCGCTGAGAAGCGTGGCGGCGGGCACGCGTGTTTTTTATGGCGTTATTACTGGTCTGGTCTTCAAGTATCTGCAGGACCTGCTGGCACCAGCGTCGACCTTGTTTGGTTTTTCACCGGTTTTTGCCGTACTGGCTCCGGCGCTGGTCTGTGCTGCTGCAGGACTTTATATGCTGCGCCGTAGTGGGTGATGCTTTGAGTTTGCTGGAGGGAAGGGTGCAGAGACGCTTTGAACAGTGTGATGACGTTTGGTCGGCGGGTCTTGGTCGGCGGTTGGGTGCCATGCTCTACGATGGCCTGTTGCTGTTAGCTATCTGGATTGCCGTGGGCGCAGCGCATGTCGCCGTTAGCCGACTACTGCTGCATATTCCTGCCGACCAGATCGGCTTGGGGGTGGCTCAGGTACTGAGTCTACGTGCTTTGATGGCAGTATCGGCGTTTGCTTTCTTTGCCTTTTTCTGGCGACGTGGGGGTATGACGCTGGGCATGCAAGCGTGGCGCTTGCGTGTACAGACGCGTGACTGTTGTTCGATTACGCTGACTC
This sequence comes from Halomonas halocynthiae DSM 14573, assembly GCF_000425725.1. GTDB lineage: Bacteria > Pseudomonadota > Gammaproteobacteria > Pseudomonadales > Halomonadaceae > Halomonas > Halomonas halocynthiae. The sequence continues at coordinate 182,853 of NZ_AUDZ01000014.1, read as the reverse complement.
AGGCACTGTTGCGCTTTTTAGTCGGGACATTGTCTTTTGTGCCCTTGGGTTTGGGGCATTGGTGGTTATTGTTTGATGGAGAGCGAAGAAGCTGGGCTGATTTAGCGTCGGGTACACAAGTAGTGGTGGTGCCCAAAGGCTGATTTTCCGGTTAGGCTGGTAGTGCTTGCGGTGCTTTATTGCTGGCCCCGAGCGGAAATCTTGGTAAGGTGCATGATCTGCGCCCATAATGGCAGCATTTCGACGTCGAGGAGACTGTGATGAAACTGCTTAACCGCTCTGCTCTGAGTGTCAGACCAACCAAGGATTTTGTGGACTGGATCAATGATCTGGAGCCGACCTTGGGTGATGAAGACCTTTCTATTACTGATGTAGAACGGGAAAGCACGGTGTATCTGATCCCTGAGATGGAGTCTCCAGAAGCCTTGGCGTCTTTTGTTCATGCGCGCTATGGCGAAATTCTTGAGACTGAGCTACGCGCTTGGGAGGAAGATGAAAGCCAGTGGCCGGATGTTCTCGACTGGGCACTGTTTGAGCGTTTCTTGCGTTACGAACACAGCTATTTGGCAATCGATCTTGATGATGACACCCCGCTTGAGGTTGCTGAGATTGACGATGATCTGTTGCAGGAAATAAGCGAGGACTGATCTGGCAGCTTAGTGGTGGACACCCAAGATGACACTTGACGCCTTGAAGATTGCGCTGGCAGTTGTGCCTTCTTCAAGCGCTAAGTCGTTGGCGCTTTGATGGGTGATGATAGCCGCCAGATGGCCGCCGCCCTCAAGTGCCAGCACCACCTCCGTATTGACGGCGCCCGGCTGTAAGCGCTCGACCCTTCCGGTTAGCAGGTTACGTGCAGAGACATGTGCGCCCTCGATTTCAGTGGCGATGATCACCGACGATGCCTTGATTAAAGCAAATGCGTCGCTGCCAACGGCAAGCCCGAGGTTTTCTGAGCTCTCACGAGTGATTACCGCTGTTAAATGTTGGTTGGGGGCGATGCACAGCTCAACTTCATCGTTAACGGCACCTTGTTTGATGGCCGTTACGGTGCCGCTAAAATTATTGCGCGCACTGCTTTTCATGCTCAATCTCCGTAGCATCAGTAAATCATCGGTCATGCTGCTGGCTTGCTGGCTCAACTCAGCAATAAAGCGCTGGTGCTCCTGTTCCAAACGGGAAAAATTCGCCATTAACTGATGGCCGCGAGGCGTTACTATGGTTGAGCCGCCACCCTTGCCGCCAACGCTGCGTAGCACCAGTGGCTCTCCCGCTAGGTTGTTCATCTGATCAACAGCGTCCCAAGCGGCTTTGTAGCTCATTTTCATTGCCCTTGCGGCCCCAGAGATGGAGCCTGTTTCAGCAATAAGGCGGAGGAGACGCATGCGGCCGTGACCGCCGAAACGTCGCTCGCCGGTATTGATCCAGATCTGTCCTTCTACGCTGATGGGCGGGGATCTGTGAGGCATTGTCGTGGCTCCAGGGAATGCAAGGGGCAGGCTTAGGCCGTTAAGTGTACCAGCTGGTGCTGCTCAGGCGATCACCTCTGCCATTGCGTATCGATAGGAGAAGAGAATTGACCAGCCGATTGTTCACCGACCGCGAAGGCGATGTTGGCTTGCCGGGGAGCGAGCGGCGCTTGGCTGTGCTGGCGCTGGTGCTTGGCACCAGTATGGCGGTGATTGATGCCACCATGATTAACGTAGCGTTACCGAGGATTGCTGAAGATTTGGCAGTAACTGGCTCGCAGGTGGTGTGGGTAACTAACGTGTTTCAAGTGGTATGCGCGGCGTTTTTGTTGGTATTTGCTGGGCTTAGCGAGCTCTTCTCGCGTCGACGAATGTACACCTTTGGGATGACGCTGTTCAGTCTGGCGGCAGTGGGTGCGGCGCTATCTTCACGGCTAGAGACGTTATTGTTGTTTCGTGGTTTGCAGGGGTTGGGGGCGGCGGCAACACTGTCCATCGGTACGTCATTGTATCGCGCGATTTTTCCTTCTCGGTTACTGGGGAGCGCCCTAGGGCTGAGTGCCATGGTGGTAGCCGTGGGGTATGCGGCTGGCCCAGCGGTTGGGGGGCTGGTGCTGTCGGTAGCGAACTGGCCATGGTTGTTCATGCTGACAGTGCCGCTCGGGTTGGTGGCGGCATGGCTGGCTTGGCGGGCATTACCGAAAGAGCCGCGTCGTCAAGGTGGTTTTGATGTGCTGGGGGCGCTGTGCGCTATTATCACGCTGTCGGCTTTTTTTGCTGCACTGGAAGCCCTCAGCCATGGGGTATGGCGCTTGCCGGTGCTGTTATGGCCATTGCTGGCGATACTCTCGTTCATCGTATTTTTGTGGCGTCAGCGCCGTGCCCCGCATCCATTGCTCCACTTACCTCTGTTTGGTGTCGCGCGTTTTCGTTTGGCGTTGGCGAGCCAATGCCTAGCGTTTATCGGTCATGGGGTGGCTTTTGTGGCGTTGTCGTTCTTGTTTCAGGAAAGCATGGGCATGACGCCGCTGCAGACGGCGTGGTTGTTTACGCCGTGGCCACTCACTGTCATGGTGGTTGGCCCCTTAGCTGGGCGCTTGGCGGATCGCTTGAACCCTGGGTTGCTGGCGAGTATGGGGCTTGGGCTGTTGTTGAGTGGGCTAGTCGCATTGGCGCAGTTGAGCGATGGCGCGAGCATGTTAGACATTGTCTGGCGTATGGCATTGTGCGGTATTGGGTTCGGCTTGTTTCAGTCGCCCAATAACCGTGAATTGATGGGCTGTGTTTCTCGTGAGCGCAGCGCCAATGCTTCGGGCATCATGGGTACCACAAGAACGGTGGCCCAATCGCTGGGGGTAGCTGTCGTTGGTGCCTTTTTAGCAACTGAGCTGCCAGTGCAGGCCGCATTATGGCTTGGCAGCGTAAGTTGTTTTTTGGCACTGTTGGTTAGCCTGCGGCGACTTCCGCTGGCGAAGGAGCAGGCACGTGCCCCAGCCAAACAGGTACAATGAACGGCCTTAGTTGTATCAAGATTTTCCCTATTCAGGAGTCGTCATGAAGGTTCAAGCCCAGATTGAAGACAAGTTGCAGGCGTTGGAGCCTGTGTTTCTAGCGATCGAAAATGAAAGTCATGCTCATGCGGTGCCAGCAAATTCAGAGACACACTTCAAGGTGACGGTGGTGTCCTCTCATTTTGACGGTGTGTTGCCGGTCAAGCGTCATCAGCAGATTTACGCGCTGGTCGCTGATGAGCTAGCCGGTCCAGTGCATGCATTGGCGCTGCATCCTTACACGCCTGTTGAGTGGGAAGCGCGTGGTGCAATGCGCCCCGACTCACCGAACTGTAAGGGCGTCGGCGCGTGACCAACGAGCTACATCGTCTGCAATATCTTGATGCGATGGGGCTGACGGCTTGGGTGCCGCGCTATCATCTGCCCAATGCGCGGCCCAGTGAAACAGCCAGCTGGCCTGACGTTGCGGTGGATACGTTGCCGAGCAAGGAGGCGGCGCCGGTGCTGGCACCGCGTGAACAACTTCAGGCGCTGTTAGACACCCGCGCGGCAGCTCTCCCTGATAAATCGTTGGAGGGCGCACCTCGACCAGAAGTTAGTGTCGGCGCAAAAACGCCGCGCCCTGAGCAGCCAGAGGCGCCTCCCGCCCAGGTTCAGGTTCAGGGTCAGGCTCAAGCGGAAGTTCAGCCCCAGGCCCATTGGCATTTCAGTATGCAGCTGGGCTGTGTGGGAGAGCGTTGGCTGGTGGTAGTGCCTGGTGAGCAGGTGCTAGCTGATAGGGAATTGCGGTTGCTGGGTAACCTGTTTGCTGCGGCTGGTATTGCCCTTGCGCACCGCCCAGTGCTTGAAACTTATCGTTGGCCGCCATTGCAGGAGAGTTCGCTCCAAACGGTTAGCGAAAATCCTGCTCAAGATGCGCGAGATGGGCTTTGTGCATTCCTTAGTGGCCGAGAGCGAATGGGTTGGAAGACGCCTCGGCAGGTGCTTGTATTTGGCATGAATAAAATGCTTGAGGCGCTGCTGGCCTGCGAAGACAACCACAGCGCAACGCTTGATGTTCCCGTATGGCAGGGGCCTGAGCTTGACGCTCTTAGCATTAGCGCAGAGGAAAAGCGTGCGCTATGGCCCCGTTTGGCTGATTGGCAGGCTGCTCAGTATGAATGATAAAAGCCCGATGGCTCATCCTGCTATGCTGATATGTTCGTTGGGTGAAAACGAGTTAAGTGCGCTTCTGGCATTGGACGAAGCTTGCTCGTCGGTGGCTTGGAGTGAGGCGCAGTGGGTGGCGGTACTGGCCGATGCAGAGTTGGCGAAAGGCAATACATCTGTTCTTGGTATCTGGCATGAGCAGCAATTAGCAGGGTATGCCGTGGTGGTTAACCTTGGCTGGGATGCTGAGTTACAGGCAATTACGGTGGCACCGGCATGGCGTCGGCAGGGGCTGGGTCAGCAGTTGCTGGCTGGTGTGATTGACAGCGCTGTTCGCTGGGCGAGTGAGAGGCTGTTGCTTGAAGTGCGGGCAGGCAATGCGCCCGCGCTAGCGTTGTATTATCAGGCTGGGTTTGTGCTGGATGGTATTCGCCAGCACTATTATCCGCCGCGAGAGGGTGTAGAGCGTGAGAATGCCTGCCTGATGTCGTTAAGCTTGGCCAGTAACACCTAGCTATGTAGCACGTAAACAATCAACTCGCGCTTCGCTAGGTAAGTGCTTATCAGGCAGGGTAATTCAGACCATCGCGTTGAGTCAGCTTAGCTTAGAGAGGGGTGTTCTCGTGAGACGGTGCGCTTGAGCCCAAATCCACCTCGTTGAGCTTGCCCAGCAGAGACGTCAAACGCTGATTCCAGTCTTCCTGCGCCTGTTTGAGGCGAGTATTTTCTTCACGCAGTTCCTCGACTTCCATTTTCATCAATTCCAGCGCCTCAACAGCACTGGTAACTTTTTGCTCAAGTTGATTGAAAATTTCGATGCTCATGTGTTTCTCCTGACAATGATCTGAGAGTGTGGTGGCCGCTATTTGCTCGCTACTTGCTTGAGTGGCACCTTTCAGGGGCAAAGCGTAACGCCGAGAGGCCGCCTCATCAAGCTTCAGTGATGCGTATCGGCTGTCAATAGCGGCGGTACAGCCGCCCATGGCTGTCGCCAGCCTGGGTTTCGCGATGCAGTGTCCAGTCGTTTGGCGTATCAAGTAGCAGGTCACTTTCGGTTTCTACATAGATCCATGCCTCATCTGCCAACCAGTCATTAGCTAGTGCTAAGCAGCAGGATGCGGCAAGACCTTGGCGAAAAGGTGGGTCAAGAAAAACCATATCAAACGTTTGCGGCGGGCCTGCCAGAAAACTTAGTGCGTCAGTGTTGATAACGTCAGCGCGTTGCTTGGCTATGCCCAATGTCGCCAAGTTGCTCATTAATGCGTTTGCCACCTTAACGTCGCTTTCAACCAGCAGGGTTTGGGTGGCGCCACGCGACAGCGCCTCAAGGCCTAGCGCGCCGGTGCCGGCGAAAAGATCAAGAACGCGAGCACCAGGAGCTGATGTGCCTAGCCAATTAAACAGGGTTTCACGCACGCGATCAGGCGTAGGTCGTAGGCCAGGATGATTGATGACGGGTAATAGGCGGCGTCGAAACTCACCACCAATGATGCGCAGGCGTCCACGGGTGGCCGACGCTGGTGTTGCAGCTGGCGGTTTATGGGAGCGGCGAGTACGGTTTTTGGCTAAGTGTTTTCGTGTCATTAAGAGATTGTAGCGGTCGCGTTGTCCACAGTCATGGTGCTCAGTGGTAGGATGGGCAAATTCGTTCACCCGCGAGGCAGTGATCCCGCCATGTTCGGTTTTTTAAAACGCAAGAAACATAAGGAAGATGAGGTTGCGCAGGAGGTGCAGGAGCCTGACGCGCTTGAGCAGGATGTCTCTGAACAGGCTCCGCCCTACCGACCAGAGCCAGAGCCAGAGCCAGAGCCAGAGCCAGAGCCAGGGCCAGAGCCAACCACGGCGAGTCCTTCCGTTGCAGCAAGCCCTGCCGAAATGCCTGCATCGAATGCAGGTAGCGATAAGCCAAAGAGCGAAAAGCGCGGCTGGTTCCGGCGCATGCGCGAAGGTTTGGGCAAGACGCGCGCTAATCTTTCTGATGGTGTGGCCAATATTTTCTTGGGTCGCAAGCAGATTGATGATGACTTACTGGAGGATCTTGAAACTCAGCTGTTGCTGGCTGATGTTGGCATTGAGGCTACCTCTGGCATTATTGAGCGCTTATCGGCGCGTGTTTCACGCAAGGAGCTTAATGAGCCCGAGGCGCTGTATCGGGCGCTGCAAGATGAACTTGCCACTTTGCTGGAAGGTGTTGCTCAGCCGTTGACGTTGCCGCCCAAGGGCGAAGGCCCTTTTGTCATTCTGGTGATTGGTGTTAACGGTGTGGGTAAAACGACCACCATTGGCAAGCTGACTCAGCGTTTTCAGCGCGAGGGGCGCAGTGTAATGCTGGCCGCAGGGGATACATTCCGGGCCGCAGCCGTTGAGCAGCTCAAAGTGTGGGGGGAGCGTAACAAGGTTCCGGTGATAGCTCAGCACACTGGAGCTGACAGCGCTTCGGTAATATATGATGCGCTGGCCGCCGCCCAGGCGCGTAATGTTGATGTGCTGATTGCTGATACGGCTGGCCGTTTGCACAATAAGTCACATCTGATGGAAGAGCTGAAAAAGGTGAGTCGTGTGATGGGTAAGCTGGATGTTGCTGCGCCACACGAGGTGATGCTGGTGCTGGATGCTGGCACGGGACAGAATGCGATTTCACAGGCAACAACGTTTCATGAGGCGGTGCCGATTACCGGCATCACCCTGACCAAGTTGGATGGCACCGCCAAGGGTGGGGTGATTTTTGCACTGGCCCAGCAGCTTGGTACGCCCATCCGCTTTATCGGTGTGGGCGAAGCGCTGGATGACTTGCGTCCTTTCGTTGCGCGCGAGTTTGTTGATGCGTTGTTTGATCGCGGTGATGCTGGCGAATGATTGTCTTTGAGCATGTGGGTAAGCGCTACGGTGGGCGATTTGATGCCCTTGCTGCGCTGAGCTTTCATATTCAGCGTGGCGAGATGGTGTTTCTTACCGGACATTCTGGTGCGGGTAAAAGCTCGCTGCTGCGGTTGATCATGCGTCTTGAGCGCCCTAGTCGAGGCCGAGTTCTTGTTGCTGGGCATGATATCGACACCCTGCATGCAACGCAGATTCCTTTCTACCGTCGTCAGATTGGAGTGGTATTTCAGGATCATCAACTGCTGTTTGACCGCTCTGTTTTTCATAATGTGGCCTTGCCACTGGAAATTCAGGGGATGGAGCCACGAGAGTCAGCGCGGCGGGTAAGGGCAGCGCTGGATAAAGTCGGACTTTTGCACCGTGAGCGAGCCTTGCCGATCGAGTTATCAGGCGGCGAGCAGCAGCGGGTCGGCATTGCTCGAGCAGTGGTTAATAAACCGGCGCTGCTGCTGGCTGATGAGCCTACGGGTAACCTGGACCCTCAGCTTTCCGCCGACATTATGGCGTTGTTCGAAGACTTTAACCGTATTGGCACTACGGTAATGATTGCCAGTCATGACTTGGCTTTGATTGCGCGATTACGCCATCGCACGTTGCGCCTGAGTGACGGAAGGCTGGCTGCTGACCAGGAGGCCTCATGAGTCGAGAGGCATCACAAGAACGTGGCGCGCGTAAGCAGCGCACCACAAACTCTAGTCGTTGGCGTGGCTGGGTTCGTCATCATCGCGCCATGAGTCTAGATAGCGCCTTGCGGCTGGTACGTACGCCGCTGGGTAGTTTGTTTACTATGCTGGCGATTGCGATTGCTCTAGTGCTTCCAGCAGGGCTTTGGTTAATGCTGGATGGGGCACGTCTGCTGGATGCTGAGCTGGACGCCAGTGCGACTGCGACGGTGTATCTGGCCAGTGAGGTGGATGACGAGGAAGCTAGGCGTATTCAGCAGGCGCTGGAAGCGCATGCCCAGGTTAACGCGTCACGCTTGATCACTGCCTCGCAGGGCATGGAGGAGTTTCAGCGGTCGCTAGGGCTGGAAGACTTGTTGAGCCAACTGCCTGAAAACCCGCTGCCAGCCACAATTGTACTGACACCGGTCGATCCAGAGCCGTCGGCTATGCGTCAACTTGCCGATCAGCTATCAACAGTCACTGGCGTTGATGAAGTGCGCCTCGACTTAGCCTGGCTGGATAGGCTGCGTAAGTTAGCTGAGCTCGGGCGGCGAGCAACTCTTGGGCTTGGTGTGTTATTTGGTCTTGGCGTATTACTGGTAGTGGGCAACACTATTCGTTTGGCGGTGGCGAGCCGTCGTCAGGAAATTGAAGTGGTAACCCTGATCGGAGCGACTCACGCATTCGTGCGTCGGCCTTTTCTTTATAGTGGTGCCTGGTATGGTTTCGGTGGTGGTTTGCTGGCATTAGCGTTGTTGGTGCTGGGCGGTGATTGGCTGGCTACGCCCATTAGTGATCTTGCCGCCAGCTACGGTGCTAATTATGCGTTGCCCAAGCTAGGTTGGATTGGGTCGGCAACGTTGCTGAGCTGTAGTACTATATTGGGTTGGTTAGGTGCTTGGCTGGCCGTCAGCCAGCATTTGGCAAGCATTTACCCTCGCTGATTGATGGGCGGGCACCTGCACAGTGCTGTATGAGCTTGCCATGTTAGGCGGTGTATTTTCCTAATTTGGGGAACTGAAACATTTTATTCACTGTCTTATGGTATAAGTGGTTATCAGGTTTTTTTATGAAGGAGACAATTTGCGTATGAGCACCAGTCTTCTGCCGGTTGGCAATCTTTCTCCGGGCCAGGATCTTAACGGTTATATTCGTACAGTAAATGGTATTTCGATGCTGACGGATGACGAAGAGCGCGAGTTGGGTTTTCGTCTGTTTAATGAGGGTGACTTAGAGGCGGCGCGTCGTCTGGTTATGTCACATCTGCGTTTTGTTGTTTATGTCGCGCGTAGCTATAACGGTTATGGCTTGGCTCAGGCTGACCTGATTCAAGAAGGTAATATAGGCTTGATGAAGGCGGTCAGGCGCTTTGACCCTAATCAAGGGGTGCGCTTGGTGTCTTTTGCCGTACATTGGATCAAATCAGAAATTCATGAGTTCGTGTTGCGTAACTGGCGCATTGTTAAAGTGGCCACGACCAAGGCGCAGCGTAAGCTGTTTTTTAATCTGCGTGGGGCAAAAAAGCGCCTGTCGTGGATGAATAGTGATGAAGTAGACGCCATTGCCAAAGATCTCGACGTTAAACCTGAGGTGGTGCGCGAGATGGAAAGTCGTCTTGCTGCCCATGATGCGGGTTTTGATGGCGCGCCGGATGACGATGAGGAATCGTCTTATCGCGCGCCTGCGTACTTTTTGGATGATGCCAGTCAGGATCCCGCTTTGATGGTGGAAGAAAGTGACTGGGAAGAGGATTCTTCAACTCGTCTGCAGCGGGCGTTGAGTGAGCTGGATGAGCGTTCGCGGGATATTCTGCAATGCCGTTGGTTAAGCGATAACAAATCGACTTTGCACGAGCTGGCTGAGATGTATGGGGTATCTGCTGAGCGAATTCGTCAGATTGAGAAGAATGCCATGAATAAGGTTCGCGCCAGCATCGGTGAACTTGAGGCGGCCTGATGGGCGTTAAACGTGAACCAGAATAATGCGGTGAGTTGGTAGAATATTTAGTCAGTTACAATCAATCGCCCCGGTCTCTGGCCGGGGCGATTGTGTTGGTGCCGGGTGCCAGCTGGCATAACCTCTCTGGCTTAAGCTTAGGCTTAGGCTTACCGAGAGCTTAGTAGCTGGGCGGCTAGTAGTGACCACTGTTCATTCCAGTGTTCGGTCGGGCGGCGGCGAAAGTCGCTACGCACATACTGTGAGATGCGTCCTTCCAGTACGGCTACCATTAAGTTGGCCGTGGCCGACACCGTTGCTTGGGTGCGTTGCCCCTGGTGCAACTCTGCTTCGCGAAGTACCTGCTTGAGCTGGGTTTCTAGTCGCTCAAATAGCTGGTTAATTCGCTGTCTGAGGCGTTCGGTTTCACCGGTAAGCACATCGCCGCCGAGTAAGCGCGATAGGCCAGGGTTCTTCTCGGTAAAGCCTAATACCAGCATCATGATGTGTTGACAGCGATCTAGCGCGTCGTGGTGCTCATCAAGAATGCGAGTAATACGTTCAAATAGCGCGTGTTCGATGAACTCAATTAACCCTTCGAACATCCGTGCTTTACTAGGAAAGTGGCGGTAAAGCGCTGCCTCAGAAACACCGACTTGGCGTGCTAGTGCGGCAGTGGTGATGCGTTTGCCGCTGTCTTCTTCCAGCATTTGCGCCAACCCTTGTAGGATCAGCTGTTGGCGATTGGTCGGTGTTGGCTGGGTCATGGTGTGCTCAAGCGTTGGTTGTTGGGCTGGCGTTGGTAATTAGCGTGCCGACCCCAGCATTCGTGAAGATTTCCAGCAGGGTAGAATGGGGCACTCTGCCGTCAATAATGTGGGCGCTGGCTACGCCACCTTTTACCGCATCCAGTGCGCAGCTGATCTTGGGCAACATGCCGCCGTAAATGGTGCCGTCAGCAATCAGGCTATCCACCTGGCTGGTGGATAGCCCTGTCAGTACTTCGCCGCTGGCATCCATCAGGCCGGCAACGTTAGTCAGCAGCATTAGCTTTTCAGCATTCAGTGCTTCGGCAAGCTTGCCGGCGACCAAGTCGGCATTGATGTTATAGCTGTTGCCAGCGCCATCGACGCCAATTGGTGCTATGACCGGAATGAAGTGCTGGGCAGCAAGCATTTCTATTAGGTCGGTCGAAATACTTTCGACGTCACCGACATGGCCTATATCGATAATTTCAGGCGCCGTCATTTCGGGGCTCTGGTGTTTGACCTGTAGCTTGCGGGCGCGAATCTGGGCGCCATCTTTACCTGTCAGGCCAATGGCTTTACCACCGCACTGGTTGATCAAGTTGACGATGCCTTTGTTGACCAGGCCGCCAAGCACCATTTCTACCACGTCCATGGTGCGCGAGTCGGTAACACGCATGCCGTCAACAAAGCGCGACTCGATATTGAGCTTTTCCAGTAAGCTGCCAATCTGTGGCCCACCGCCATGCACTACTACCGGGTTGATACCAACCTCTTTCATTAGCACGATGTCACGGGCAAAGGAGTCGATCAGGGTATCTTCGGTCATGGCGTTGCCACCATACTTGACCACCACAGTTTTTCCTGAGAAGCGCTGAATGTAGGGTAGTGCCTCGGAAAGCACTTCCACTACCAGGCGGGGATCACGGGTTGAATCGGTCATCTTGGGTTCCTGTTGTGCGAACAATGCGGCAAAAGCGCTTAGTGTGGCAGCTCAAGCTCGGGAGCGATTTTTCCTAAAGCATCGGCAAAGCGCTGGCGAATGCGTTCTAGCGCAGCCTGATTGCGACCTTCGAAACGCAAGACAAGTACCGGTGTAGTGTTTGATGCCCGGCATAGACCCCAGCCGTCAGGGTAGTCTACTCGGATGCCATCGAGGGTCGTTTTGACGCCATCGTCGCCGAAGTCGCCTTCTTGGGCTAGCTTGGTGACGAGGTCAAACTTATTGTCGTCAGTGACCTCGATGTTGATTTCCGGTGTGCCGATATCCTGGGGGTAGTTGGCGAAAAATGCATCAGCATCAAGGGGTTGGTGTGAAAGAATCTCTAGCAAGCGGGCCGCTGCATAGAGGCCGTCATCAAAGCCCAGCCAGCGTTCTTTGAAGAAAATATGCCCACTCATTTCGCCAGCCAGTAGGGCGCCGGTTTCTTTCATGCGCGCTTTGATCAATGAGTGGCCGGTGCGCCACATTTCTGGCGTGCCACCGGCTTTAGCGATCACTTTGGCTAAGTTGCCGGTGCATTTCACATCAAAAATAACCTGAGCACCTGGGTTGCGCTTTAGCATGTCTTCGGCGAAGGCCATTATCAGGTGATCAGGGTAAATCATCTTGCCTTGTGGCGTAATGACGCCAAGGCGGTCACCATCGCCGTCGAAGGCTAAGCCGATGTCGGCGCCGTTGCGTTTCACTTCGCGGATCAGGTCTTGTAGGTTTTCGGGTTTGCCTGGGTCTGGGTGATGATTAGGAAAGGTGCCATCAATATCGGCGAACAGGGGGATGGTATCTGTCCCTAAGCGGCTGACCAATGCGGGGCCTAGCTCGCCAGCAACACCGTTGCCGCAGTCCACGACTGCCTTGAGTGGGCGGGCTAGGCTGACATCGCTGAGAATGCGTTCGAGGTAGGCTTCGCGTACGTCAGTATGGCTGACGTTGCCCGTGCCTTTGCTCAGGTCGTGCTGCTCTAGGCGGCGATATAAGTTGGTGATGGCTTCGCCCGATAGCGTCTCACCGGCTAATACAATCTTGAAGCCGTTGTAGTTCGGCGGGTTGTGGCTGCCGGTGACCATGACCCCAGAGCTGGTGCCTTCAAGAATATGCGTGGCAAAGTACAGCACAGGGGTAGGGACCATACCAATGTCCACTACGTCGCAGCCGGCGGCATTGAGCCCACGTGTCAGGGCTTCCAGCATGCGTGGGCCAGACAAGCGGCCATCGCGCGCAACAACAATGCGTGTTTCACCCCGTGCGAGGGTTTCGCTGCCGATGGCGCGACCGATGCCTTCAACACCGGCATCGGTGAGGGTGTCATCAACGATGCCGCGAATGTCATAAGCGCGGAAGATCGAGGCAGGAGCGGGGCTTGCTGAAACGGCTGTCATGGTGTTGTCCTGAGGTTGTGCGGGTGCCATCGGGTTGAGAGGGTGAGGCGGGTTAATGGCGGCCAGAGCTGCCAAATCCACCATTGCCGCGCTCGCTGGATTCAAACTCATCAACGACCTCAAGAGTGGCCTGAACCACAGGCACTAGCACGTATTGGGCCAAGCGCTCGAATGGTTCTAGCGTGAACGTGGTAATGCCACGGTTCCATACTGAGATCATAAGCTCGCCTTGGTAGTCAGAGTCGATCAGGCCAACTAAGTTGCCTAGGACGATACCGTGCTTGTGGCCCAGGCCGGAGCGAGGCAGAACCAGCCCTGCCAGCCCTGGGTCAGCGATGTGGATCGCAAGGCCGGTGCGCACCAGCTGGCAGTCGCCAGGCTCTAGTGTTAGAGGGGCGTCTAACAGGGCGTGAAGGTCCATGCCTGCTGAGCCGTCGGTCGCATAGCGTGGCAGAAACTCACGGGCGCGATCATCGAGCAGTTTGACGGCGAGGCGGGGGCGTTCAGTAGGCATTGACATGACAATTTTTCCTGAAATTCGAGACTAGTTTTTGCTGATTGTTTGCTGAATGAGGGCTTGATGAAGAATCGTTCTGGCCAGCTCGATCTTAGGTTGTGGTGGAAGCTCTTGGCGACTCTCTTTGCCTGTGCTGTCACGCCAGAGCAGTAGGGCGGCATTGTTATCGACGCCAAAGCCCAGCCCTGTCAACGACACATCATTAGCCACCACCATATCGAGATTTTTTCGCGTCAGTTTATCTCTAGCATAGTCTTCAAGGTCGCGTGTTTCAGCGGCAAAGCCAACCATGTAAGGGCGGTTTTGGCCGCGAGGGCGCTGTGCAATAGCCGCGATGATGTCAGGGTTTTTAATCAGGCGTAGCGTGAGGCCGTCTTCGCCAGCACGCTTTTTGAGCTTATGCTCAGCAGGTGCTTCGGCGCGATAGTCGGCTACTGCGGCGCAGCCAATAAACACATCGGCCTCACTGGCAAACTGTTCGGCGGCGTTGGCCATTTCAACAGCCGTTTCTACCTCTACGCGGTGCGCGCCGGTTGGCGTGGGGAGGCTGACCGGGCCGCTAATCAGGGTTACCTTGGCACCTAGCTCGAGAGCTGCGGTCGCCAAGGCGTAGCCCATTTTTCCTGAGCTATGATTGGAAAGGTAGCGCACAGGGTCTAGGGGTTCACGCGTTGGCCCAGCAGTAATCACGATGTGCTGTTTGTGGGCGGAGGTTTCGGCTAGTACGACGCGTTGGTGTAATACCGAAAAGATCGCCTCTGGTTCCAGCATACGCCCTGGGCCAATGTCGCCGCAGGCTTGTTCGCCGCTATCTGGTCCGAGCAGTTGCCAGCCATCTTGGCGCAGCTGTTGGGCATTGCGGGCAGTGGCTGGTTGTGCCCACATAGCTTGATTCATCGCGGGCGCCATGATTTTTTGCGCTGGACTAGCCAAACACAGGGTGGTGAGCAGGTCATCGGCGTGACCGTGAGCCAGGCGCGCCATTAGATCAGCCGTGGCTGGCGCAATGAGGATGGTGTCGGCCCAGCGTGCCAGCTCGATATGCCCCATGCCAGCCTCTGCCTCAGGGTCCAGCAGAGAGGTGCGTACAGCCTCGCCTGTCAGCGCCTGCAGCGTTAAGGGCGTAATGAACGCCTGAGCCCCTTGGGTCATCACCACGCGCACCTGATGGCCGTTTTGCTTGAGCAGGCGAGCCAATTGAGCGGATTTGTAGGCGGCAATGCCGCCGCTAATGCCGAGCAGGATGCGACGGCTAGAGGCTGATGACATGGCAATATCCGGAAGCAATTCAAAGCGCCTACCTTACCATTTGGTGTGGGTCTTGCGTAGCGGCTCCCGTTGGAAGCGGGGCACGATGCCCAATCTTGCTGGTACCTTGTTGTTTAGCCATTGCCACGCGTTGTTACGAGAGCTGTCTACACTGTAGGTGGGATATGGTGTTGCGCTATTGCTGGGACGGCAAAGCGGCAAAGCGGCAAGGAGGCAAGGAGGCTGAGAATGTCGATACGAGACTGGCCGGAGGGCGAGCGCCCACGGGAGAAGCTGTTGTCGTTAGGGGCTGAGGCGTTATCAGATGCTGAGTTGCTGGCGATCTTTCTGCGTGTGGGGGTGAAAGGGCGTTCAGCCGTGGATCTGGCTCGGGATTTATTGCTTGATTTTGAGAGTCTCAGAGGGTTGCTGGAGGCCAGTCGTAAGCGCTTTTGTGCGGCTCATGGAATTGGAGAGGCGACCTATGTGCAGCTGCAGGCCGTGTTAGAGATGTCGCGCCGTCATCTGGCCTGTCAGCTGGCGCGGGGTGACGCGCTAACGTCGCCAGCGTTGGTGCGTGCTTATTTGGCATCTCGGCTTCGGCATTTGGGGCATGAGGAATTTGCGGCCCTGTTTCTGGATACTCAGCATCATGTGTTGCGTTTTGAGTCGCTGTTTCGCGGTACGCTAGATAGCGCATCGGTATATCCCCGTGAGGTGGTGCGTCGGGCGCTGGACCTTGGAGCGGGTGCGATAATTTTTGCACACAATCACCCTTCTGGTGTGGCTGAACCAAGTGATGCGGATCGACGAATTACCGACCGATTGAAAGACGCGTTGGGGCTATTTGATATCCGAGTGTTGGATCACTTTGTCATTGGTGATGGTGAAGTGGTGTCTTTTGCAGAGCGAGGCCTGCTATAATACCGCACGATTGCTTGTCAGGCCCGGCCGTCTCTGGTATAAAGTGCAGCCTTTGAATTCCCTTGGGTCAAATTACGCGGGATTGCCCCGGTTTGCCCGACAGGTTTTGAACACTAGCAGGTAGCGATACCTGGCCAAGCGGTTGGAGGCTCTCATGTCCAAAGTATGTCAGGTTACCGGCAAGCGCCCGGTAACTGGTAATAACGTTTCACACTCCCAGCGCAAGACGCGTCGTCGTTTCTTGCCGAACCTTCACCAGCATCGTTTCTGGGTGGAGTCAGAGAATCGCTTCGTCAAGCTGCGCGTTTCTTCTAAGGGAATGCGGGTCATTGATAAGAAGGGCATTGATGCAGTGCTCAGCGACCTTCGCAAGCGTGGCGAAAAAGTCTAAGCATTCGTTCAGGGAGAAGACTCATGCGTGACAAGATTAAGTTGGTGTCTAGTGCCGGTACAGGCCACTTTTATACCACCGACAAGAACAAGCAAAACACTCCGGATAAGTTGGAATTTAAGAAGTATGATCCGGTAGTGCGTAAGCATGTGATGTACAAGGAAGCCAAAATCAAGTAAACCGCTCTTTGCGGTAGCTTGGATCGCTTCTGCCGCAGGTTCTGCCTGCTCAAGAACCCGGCCATTGGTCGGGTTCTTGCGTCTGGAGCCGTACCTCCTTTGTTTGGCGTGCCTCAATGCCTGAATTACCTGAAGTCGAAACCACCCGCCGTGGTATCGCGCCCTATGTAGAAGGGCGCGAAGTGCGTGAGGTGTTGGTGCGTCAGTCGCGCTTGCGCGTACCGGTGCCTGAAGATTTGAGTGACCGATTAGTTGGCGCTCGTCTGGGTGACATCACTCGGCGCGCCAAATATCTACTCATACCGGTGGCGCGCCAAGGTGCTTTATTATGGCATCTTGGTATGTCGGGCAGTTTGCGAATCGCACAACTTGGTGAGCTGCCGAAAAAACACGACCATGTCGATTTGGTGCTGGATAATGGCATGATATTGCGTTATCACGACCCGCGACGTTTTGGTTTTGTTGATTGGCTTGAGGGTGATATTAGTACGGACCGTCGGCTGGCACGTCTTGGTCCTGAACCGCTGTCTGATGTTTTCGATGGCGAGCGGCTTTATGCGCTGTCGCGAGGTCGGAAGCGAGCGGTCAAGCCGTTCGTTATGGATAATGCGGTAGTGGTCGGCGTGGGCAATATTTATGCCGCAGAAGCCTTGTTTCTGGCTGGCATTGACCCGCGTCGTGCGGCTGGGCGCGTGTCCCGAGAGCGTTATATGGCGTTGGCTGAGGCGATTCGTGATGTACTGGCTGCAGCGATTACGCAAGGTGGTACTACTCTGCGTGATTTTGTTAGCGGTACTGGCGAGCCAGGCTATTTTTCCCAGCAGCTTAATGTTTATGGTCGAGATGGCCAGCCCTGCCGGCAGTGCGGCGCCGAGCTACGACTTGTGACGCTGGGTCAGCGGGCCAGTGTTTACTGTGGCGAATGCCAGACTTGAACAGCAGCGATTGCGGTACTGACGTCAGTAATGATGAAACCCCGCGCTAACTGCTCCAATGAATTTGCGAGACCTATCATGACCCAACGCACCCTACGCTTGAAAAAAGACGCCGACCGTCGCCTGAAACACGGTCATCTGTGGCTTTATTCTAATGAAATTGATATTGCCGTGACGCCGCTCAAGAACTTTGTGCCGGGCGAGCAAGTGGTTGTGGAGGCGGCCAACGGCCGGCCCATGGGTGTTGCCTATGTTAACGGTCAATCGCTGATTTGTGCGCGTCTTGTTTCCCGTGATCCGGCCATGATGCTTGACCGCTCCTTACTGGTACACCGCTTGAAGCAAGCCTTGTCGTTGCGTCAGCGTTTTTTCGACAAGCCATTTTATCGACTGGTGAATGGCGAAGGTGATTTGCTGCCAGGTTTGATCATTGATCGTTACGATGATGTGCTGGTTTTGCAGCTAAATACTGCGGGTATGCACGCTCTGTTAGAGCCGCTGCTGGATGCGCTGGACAAAGTTGTCTCACCCAGCTGTGTAGTGCTGCGTAATGACACCGGGGGCCGCCGCCAAGAAGGTCTGGAGCTGGGTGTCGAGGTGGTGAAGGGTGAATTGCCCGAGCAGGTGTTGCTGGAAGAGAATGGTGTGCGTTTCTGTGCGCCGTTGCTGAGTGGTCAGAAGACAGGCTGGTTCTATGATCACCGTGCCAACCGAGCTTGGCTCAATGGCTTAGTGGCCGGCAAGCGCGTGTTAGACGTATTCAGCTACATTGGTGGTTGGGGTGTGCAGGCTGCTGCCAATGGTGCTCGTGAAGTTCTTTGTGTGGACTCCAGTGCCAAGGCGTTGGACCAGGTGGCTGCTAATGCCGCGCTTAACGGGGTGGAAGCACAGGTGTCGGTTAGCCAGGGGGATGCCTTCGAGGTTCTGGCTGCGCTTAAGGCAGAAGGCGAAGAGTTTGATGTGGTAGTTGTTGACCCGCCGGCCTTTATCAAGAAACGTAAAGACATCCCAGCGGGCGAGCGTGCCTATAGTAAGCTGAACCGTGAAGCGATGCGTTTGCTGGGTCGTGATGGTCTGTTATTGTCAGCGTCCTGCTCCATGCACCTGTCTCAGGAAAAGCTGGTTGATGTGGTGCGTGGTGCTGCTCGCCATCAGGATCGTCATGCTCAGCTGCTGTTTCAGGGCTACCAAGGGCCGGATCATCCGGTTCACCCAGCGATTCCAGAAACAGCTTATCTTAAAGCGTTGGGCGTGAGAGTTTTCCGCGACTGATATTCATCAGATATTAAGGCGTGAAATAGGCCAGTTCTGAGCTTGGAGAAAAAGGAGAGTTGCTTTCATGTATTGGGATCTGCCTTCTCCCTTTGTGATTGACCTAGTGGTTGAGGCGTCGGCTATTGACCACTTTGGCCATGTCAACAATGCTGAGTATCTCCGCTGGGTTGAGCAGGTGAGCTGGGAGCACTCCTCAGAACTGGGACTGAATTTGACCCACTACCGCAAGTTGGACCGTGCGATGGTGGTGCATCGCCATGAGCTGGACTATTTGGCTCCAGCCTTTGAGGGCGACCGGTTGCAGCTGGCCACTTGGATTGTCGCCTGTGATGCTCGGTTCACGTTGACTCGGCGGTTTCAGCTATTACGGCCAGCTGATGGGCGTGTTCTGCTGCGGGCACGTACCCGTTTTGCTTGCATTGCGCTTTCCAGTGGGCGGCCTCGGCGTTTGCCTGCTGAGTTTACGCAATGCTATGGATCCGCTCTGGTGAACGAATAACTTTGTCTTGAGACCGTGTTCGCCTTGGCTTGGGTGGCGGGGTACCATATTGGTTATTCTAACGTCCGTCAGGGTTTCGCTGTTATGACTGCATCATCTGTTACGTCCCGTGTGCTCACGGGTATTACGACAACTGGCACACCTCATTTGGGCAACTATGTCGGTGCGATTCGCCCTGCGATCCAGGCTAGCCAAGACCCTAGTGTGCAGTCCTATTATTTTCTTGCTGATTTTCATGCGTTGATCAAGTGCCAGGACCCTCAGCGGGTCAGAGAGTCACGTCTAGAGATTGCGGCAACTTGGTTGGCGCTGGGCCTAGATACTGACAACGCGATATTTTATCGGCAGTCAGATATCCCTGAAATTCCTGAGCTGACTTGGATGTTGTCTTGTGTTTGTGCCAAAGGGCTGATGAATCGCGCCCACGCGTACAAGGCATCGGTCGCTGAAAATGAAAGGGCCGGCAATCAGGACCCTGACAAAGGGGTCACCATGGGGTTGTTTGGCTATCCTGTACTGATGGCGGCAGATATTTTGATGTTCAACGCCAATAAAGTGCCGGTAGGGCGTGACCAGGTTCAGCACATTGAAATGGCGCGCGATATCGCTGGGCGCTTCAATCATTTATTCAAGAGCCAGTACTTCACACTTCCCGAAGCTGTAGTGGATGAGCAAACCCAAGTGCTTAGTGGCCTAGATGGGCGCAAGATGTCCAAAAGTTACGACAATACTATCCCGTTGTTTGTTAGTGAGAAAAAGCTGCTCAAGCTGGTGCGCAAGATTAAAACTAATTCGCTAGAGCCCGGCGAGCCTAAAGATGCGGATAGCTGCACGTTGTTTCAAATATACTCAGCGTTTGTTGATGCAGAGCAGCGAGCGGATATGCGCCGTGAATATGAAAACGGCATTGGCTGGGGAGCCGCTAAGGATCGTTTGTTTGAGGTGCTCAACACGCACTTGCGCGAGCCGCGCGAACGTTATAACGCGCTGATGGAAGACCCAGGCTATATCGAGCAAGTTCTTCAGTCAGGTGCGCAACGTGCTCGTGATGAAGCCGGCCCGACTATGGAGAAATTACGTCAAGCTGTGGGCCTAGGGCGTTTCAGTGATCTATGAGGCAGGTAAGCGCTAGCCTGGCTGTCACTATACGTTGTGTGCTGGCGTGTTAGAGTATGGTTTTCGTATACAATAGTTGCCTTGGTCCGCAACACTTAGACACAGGAATAAAAAAACAATGGCTATCGATCCTAAGCGTCCTCTCTACGTTCCCTATGCTGGGCCAGCACTACTTGAAATGCCGTTGCTCAATAAAGGCAGTGCTTTTACTGTTGAAGAGCGTCTAGAGTTCAATCTGGTTGGGTTGCTGCCGCAGACAGTTGAAACCATTGAAGAGCAACTGGAGCGCGTTTACCGCCAGTATCAGCAATGCCAGACGGCGCTTGACCGTCATATTTACTTGCGTGCCATTCAGGACGACAACGAGACGCTTTATTATCGGCTGGTTTCCCAGCATCTTGAAGAGATGCTGCCGGTTATCTATACACCGACGGTTGGCCAGGCCTGTGAGGAATTCTCGAATATTTACCGCAATCACCGTGGGCTGTTTATTTCCTATGCAGACCGAGAACGCATGGACGATATTCTGCACAGTGCCACCAAAGATAATGTAAAAGTGATTGTCGTAACTGATGGTGAGCGTATTTTGGGTCTAGGAGATCAGGGTATCGGGGGAATGGGAATCCCCATAGGCAAGCTGGCACTGTATACCGCCTGCGGTGGTATCAGCCCAGCGTATACATTGCCAATTACCTTGGATGTTGGAACCAATAATCAGACGCTGCTTGATGACCCGATGTATATGGGTTGGCGCCATCCGCGAGTGCCTCAGGAAGACTATGATGCGTTTGTGGATGAGTTCATTGCTGCCATTAAGCGACGCTGGCCGCGAGTACTGCTGCAGTTCGAGGACTTCGCTCAGGCCAATGCGATGCCGCTGCTTGAGCGCTACCGTGATGAGCTGTGCTGTTTTAATGATGATATTCAGGGTACTGCTGCAGTGTGTGTCGGCACATTGATGGCTGCGTGTCAGGCGCGTGGTGAAACGATGGCGAATCAGCGCGTGGTGTTTGTTGGCGCGGGTTCTGCGGGCTGTGGTATTGCTGAGCAGGTAGTGGTGGCGATGCAGGCGGAAGGCTTGACTGAGGCGCAAGCGCGAGAGCGTGTTTACATGGTCGACCGTGAAGGCCTGGTGACCAGTGAGCAGAGCTGGCTATATGATTTTCAGCGCAAGCTGGCCCATGCGCCTGAGCTGGTGAGTGACTGGGACGGCCAGACGCTTCTAGACGTTGTTAAGCAGGTCAAGCCCAGTGTCTTGCTTGGCGTATGTGGCCAGCACGGTATCTTTACTGAAGATGTCATTCGCACAATGCATGATGGCTGTGCATCCCCGCTGGTAATGCCGTTGTCTAATCCGACATCGCGTGCTGAAGCTATACCAGAGGATGTGATTCGTTGGACAGACGGTCAAGCAATGATCGCTACTGGTAGCCCCTTTGAGCCAGTGGAATATGACGGTAAATGTTACCCCATTGCTCAGTGCAATAACGCCTATATTTTCCCTGGTATTGGCCTTGGGGTGATTGCCTCCGGCGCGAGCCGAGTCACCGATGCTATGCTAATGTCGGCGTCTCGTGCATTGGCTCGAGAGGCACCGATTCTTAAGCCTGACGTGGCGGGTGGTGCACTGCTTCCACCGCTACAAGATATTCGAGCGCTGTCAGCATCGATTGCCTTTGAGGTTGCCGCTCAGGCTGAGCAGGAAGGAGTGGCACTCAAAACTAGTGGACATGAGTTGCGTGATGCTATTGAGCGCAACAGCTGGAAGCCAAGTTACCGGACTTATCGCCGCCGAGCATTCTAAGTAAGTGTTGTTGACGCGGCTGTAAAAAAACGCCCTGCCGATGGAGTCGACAGGGCGTTTTGTTGGTTAGGAGCAGGCTCAGACTCAGACAGCGCCAATCATCTTGCGCAGCACATAGTGCAGGATGCCGCCGTGACGGTAGTACTCCAGTTCGTTGGCGGTATCGATACGGCATAGCGCTTCGATACGCTGCTCTCCTTTATCACTCTTGATGAGCACTTTGACTTTGCCACCAGGCGTCAGTTTGGACAGCCCCTCGATGGAGACCTGTTCGTCGCCAGTCAGTCCTAGGCTCTTGCGGTTGTCACCATTCGTAAACTGTAGTGGCACGACACCCATGCCGATTAGGTTAGAACGGTGGATACGCTCGTAGGATTCGGCAATGATGGCACGCACGCCGAGTAATAGCGTACCTTTGGCGGCCCAGTCACGGCTTGAGCCGCTACCGTACTCCTTGCCGGCAATTACCACCAAGGGAGTATTTTCCTCTTTGTAACGCATGGCAGCGTCGTAAATCGCCATTTGTTCCCCAGAAGGGATGTGACGTGTTTCGCCACCTTCCACGTCATCAAGAATTTCATTTCTGATACGCACGTTGGCGAAAGTGCCGCGCATCATGACTTCATGGTTACCACGACGTGAACCGTAGCTATTGAAGTCAATTGGCTTGACGCCATGTTCTTGCAGGTAGCGCCCAGCGGGGCTGTCAGGTTTGATGGAGCCAGCCGGTGAGATATGGTCGGTGGTTACTGAGTCGCCCAACAGGGCAAGCACTCGAGCGTCTTTGACATCCTCTACGCTATCCGGCGTTTTCCCCATGCCAGTGAAAAATGGGGGGTGCTGGATATAGGTGGACTCGTCTGACCATTCGTAGACTTTACTATCGGGGACGTTAATGGCCTGCCAGGTCTCATCGCCGTCAAACACCTCGGCATATTCTTTGCGGAACATCTTGGTGTTGACCAGCTCGACGGCCTTAGCAACCTCAGCCTGGCTGGGCCAGATATCTTTTAGGTAAACCGGCTGGCCATCGTTGCCTATGCCAATAGGCTCATGGGTTAAATCCCGGCGCATATTGCCCGCCAACGCGTAAGCCACTACCAGCGGCGGTGACGCTAGCCAGTTCGTTTGGCTCAGTGGATGAATGCGGCCTTCGAAGTTGCGGTTGCCGGAAAGTACCGAGGCGACGGTTAAATCACCATC
This sequence comes from Halomonas halocynthiae DSM 14573, assembly GCF_000425725.1. Lineage (GTDB taxonomy): Bacteria > Pseudomonadota > Gammaproteobacteria > Pseudomonadales > Halomonadaceae > Halomonas > Halomonas halocynthiae. Next base: position 160,028 of record NZ_AUDZ01000014.1, on the reverse strand, counting down.
CACAATGGCCTTTTCGATGGGTTTAGCTAATGGGCCGGAGTTGCCGATGCAGGTGGTGCAACCATAACCCACTAGGTCAAAGCCCAGTTGGTTGAGGTCGTCTTGTAGGCCTGCGGCTGCTAGATAGTCGGTAACGACTTTGGAGCCTGGTGCCAGAGAGGTCTTGACCCATGGCTTGGTGGTTAGCCCTTTGTTGAGCGCGTTGCGTGCCAACAAGCCTGCAGCCATCATGACGCTGGGGTTGGATGTGTTGGTACATGAAGTAATCGCGGCGATCACCACGGCGCCGGGGTTTAGCTTGAATGTAGCGCCATTATCCAGGGTGACATCCTGGCTGGTAGGGCGCTCATAACTTTTCTCAACGCCGACGGCGGTTTGCCCTCCTTCAGAAAAAAGGCGACCTTTCTCTTCTGACGCCTCGTGTCTTACATCTGAGTCGGTTGTTTTGCTGTGGCTTTCGGCACCGTCGTTATTGAGAAGTTTTTCGAAGGTGGTTTGCATCTCTGACAGTGCGACACGGTCCTGGGGCCGTTTAGGGCCGGCAAGGCTGGCCTCAACATCGTTCATGTTTAAGTGCAGCACGTCGCTGAAAATTGGCTCAGCGCCGGGTTCACGCCATAGTCCTTGGGCCTTGGTATACGCCTCTACCAGTGCGACCTGCTCGTCATCTCGGCCAGTCAGTCGCAAGTAGGAAAGTGTTTCATCATCAACCGGGAAGAAACCACAGGTTGCCCCATACTCCGGCGACATGTTGGCGATGGTGGCACGGTCTGCCAATGGTAGGTCGTCGAGGCCGTCGCCATAGAACTCTACGAACTTACCTACCACGCCGTGGTTGCGCAGCATTTGAGTGACCGTCAGAACGAGGTCCGTGGCGGTAATGCCTTCGCGTAGTTTGCCCGTCAGTTTAAAACCAACCACCTCAGGAATCAGCATAGATACCGGTTGGCCGAGCATGGCGGCTTCGGCTTCAATGCCGCCCACGCCCCAGCCGAGCACGCCGAGGCCGTTGATCATGGTGGTATGGGAGTCGGTGCCAACCAGGGTGTCGGGGTAAGCGAATGTCTGGCCGTTTTCTTCCTTGGTCCATACCGTTTTTCCTAGGTATTCAAGGTTGACCTGGTGACAGATGCCCGTGCCTGGCGGTACGACACGAAAGTTGTCAAATGCCTGCTGGCCCCAGCGCAGGAACTCATAACGTTCACCATTACGCTGCATTTCAATGGCGACGTTCTCGCGAAAGGCGTTTTTACTGCCGAAGTGGTCGACCATGACGGAGTGGTCGATAACCAGGTCGACGGGTGACAGCGGATTGATGCATGAGGGGTCCTCACCGAGTGCTTCGACCGCTGCGCGCATAGAGGCTAGGTCGACGACGCCAGGTACGCCAGTGAAGTCTTGCATGAGTACTCTGGCGGGGCGATAGCCGATTTCTTGCGTGGAAGAGGCGTTTTCTTGCCAGTCGACCAGGGCCTGAAGGTCGGCGCGCTCAATGCTTTCTTCATCGATGTAGCGCAGTTGGTTTTCTAGCAGAATCTTCAGCGTCATGGGGAGCCGGTCGATATTGCCTAGCTGCTTGGCAGCCTTCGACAGGCTATGGTAGTGGTAATTTTTGCCTGATACCTCAAGTGTGTCGCGAGTATCTAGGTTGGATTCGGTGCTCATCGCCTTCCTCCTGTGCACGGGCATAACCAGCCTTTTCTAGGCTTGTATTTATTAGGTGGGTATATAAACGCTTTTTTCAAGCGGCGATTGCTGAGCGCTTCGGGTTTCTAAGAGGTTAGTAAAAACGTTTTTTCTTATTATATTGCTATGGAGCGGAGCGTTGAAATCTGTCTTGACGCGCCGTCTTGAAAAGCGAACCATCGCCCCCATCTCATACTGCAGGGCATGATATTGGTCGAGTAGCCGCGTTTACTTGCTGATGACCTTTACTATGCTGGAAAATATATCAATAGTTTTTATCTATGCATGCCATAGCTTTGAATGAGTGGTATGCAAGCGTTCACTGCTCTAGCCTAGTCAGCAGTAACGTGTTTTAGGGTTTACCCGTAGTGTCATGAATGACCACAAGGAGATTTGCATGAGCGTATTAGTTGGACGTCAAGCCCCTGACTTTGAAGCGGCTGCAGTTCTGGGCAATGGTGAAATTGTTGAGAACTACAAGCTGTCTGACAGCAACGGCAAGCCTCGTGTGCTGTTCTTCTGGCCGTTGGATTTCACCTTTGTTTGCCCGTCCGAAATTATTGCCCATGACAACCGTCTGGCGCAGTTCAAGGAGCTTGGCGTTGAGGTGATCGGCGTGTCTATCGACTCACAGTTTACTCACCATGCCTGGCGCAAAACTGCACCAGAAGATGGGGGGATCGGTGAAGTTGGCTTTGCCATGGTAGCTGACGTTAAGCATGAAATTACCCAGGCTTATGGCATCGAGCACCCAGAAGCAGGTGTTGCGCTGCGCGGTTCTTTCCTGATCGATGAGGATGGTGTTGTTCAGCATCAGGTCGTTAACAACCTGCCGCTGGGTCGTAACGTTGATGAAATGGTGCGTATGGTCAAAGCACTGCAGTTCCACCAGAAGCACGGTGAAGTGTGCCCTGCGGGTTGGGAAGAAGGTCAAGAAGGCATGAAGGATACTGCGGAAGGTGTGGCTCAGTACTTGGGTTCTCACTCCAAAGGTCTGTAAGAAAGCGCGTTAGGTAAGGTCTTAGAACGAAGCGTATGGGAAGCATTTTATTCGCCAAGCCCCCAAATGCAGTACGTTTCAAGCGAGATCACGAAGACGGCCTGTGGGCCGTCTTTTTTGTCGGTATGCTATTGGTAATATTTTCTCTATACCTAATATTGTGAGGTCATCATGAGTGATGTGCGCCACGAACGCTTGATTATTCTTGGCTCTGGGCCTGCTGGTTATAGTGCGGCAGTCTATGCGGCTCGGGCCAACCTCAAGCCATTGCTGATTACAGGCATGCAAATGGGCGGGCAGCTGACCACCACGACGGATGTGGACAACTGGCCGGGTGACGATGCCGGAGTACAAGGGCCTGAGTTGATGGAGCGCATGAAGCGGCATGCTGAGCGCTTCGATACCGAGGTGTTGTTCGACCATATCAATGAGGTTGAGCTAGGAGGCCCTCCCTTCGTCCTTAAGGGGGATAATGGCACTTATCGTTGTGATGCCCTGATTATCTCGACGGGCGCCAGTGCGCGTTACTTGGGGCTTGAGTCTGAGCAGCGCTTCATGGGGCAGGGCGTGTCGGCTTGCGCCACTTGCGATGGGTTTTTCTATCGCAATAAGGATGTGGTGGTGGTTGGTGGCGGTAATACCGCCGTGGAAGAGGCGCTTTATCTCTCGAATATCGCTTCCAAAGTCACGCTGGTGCATCGCCGCGACAGTCTGCGAGCTGAGAAAATCCTTCAGGACAAGCTGTTTGAGAAAGCTGAGAACGGTAATGTTGAACTGGTGTGGAACCACACGCTGGACGAAGTGCTGGGCGATGACAGCGGTGTAACAGGAGTACGACTTGCTTCAACCCAAGGGGAGGGGACTCGCGAGATTGTGGCACCTGGCGTATTTATCGCGATTGGGCATCACCCGAATACTGACCTCTTCGACGGTCAGCTTGAAATGACCAATGGCTATATCAAGGTCCGTTCAGGACTCGATGGAAATGCCACTGCCACCAGCGTGGCAGGCGTATTTGCTGCAGGTGATGTGATGGATCATGTTTATCGTCAGGCGGTTACGTCGGCAGGCACTGGGTGTATGGCAGCGCTTGATGCCGAACGTTACCTGGATGAATTGTAAATACTGTGACGCTACTGCCTGCTAACGCAGATGAAAAGTTAAAGCGCCCCTTGTGTTTTGGACAAGGGGCGCTTTGTGTATGACAGCAGAGAGTTTGATTGTCTCTGTTTAGAAAATTGCCTCGTAGGTGCCTGTGCCCTGAGAGCTACTTTCTTCTTCTATGGTTTTATTGACGCGGACGGGCTGCGTAGAAGGCAGAAAGTCTGCTCGGAATAGCTCTTGAATGCCCCCTCCTTGACCTTCTCGAAGCAGACGCCCAGTCGCTGCGTCAACACGGCGAGTGATGATACTGCTGGGGCGCTCTGGCATAGACTCAGGCTTACCTTCCAGTGCCTGGCCCATAAAGTCGACCCAGATGGGTAGCGCCGCTTGAGCGCCATACTCGGCAGTAGAAGAGTTGTCATCCTTACCGACCCAGACGGTAACAGCCAAGTCATTGTTGAAACCAGCAAACCAGGTGTCGCGCTGACCATTAGTCGTTCCTGTTTTGCCAACAATATCTTCGCGGTTTAACGGCAAAGCGCCGCGTGCGGTGCCACGCTCAACTACTTCACGCAACATGTCGCGTAACAGGTAGACAGCGCCTTCATCGGCAACGCGTGGTGCAATGCGATAGGATTTGCCATCAATGTCAACGGTTTCTTGGCCTTCAGGACAACTGCGGCATGCCACTTCAGGATTGGCTTCTTCCACTAAGTTGTGGTCTTCGCCCTGGGTGACGCGCTCAATAAACCAAGGTGTTACGCGGAAGCCTCCGTTGGCAAGAATTGCATAGCCTTGAGTCATTTCCAACGGTGTCAGGCTAGCACTGCCCAGTGCCAGAGATAGGCCATTTGGCAGCCGTGATTTGTCAAAACCGAAGTCGCCCAGAAAGTCGATAGTCTCGCTTAAGCCAAGGCTCTGCAGTAACCGGATAGTTACCAGGTTACGCGAACGAGCAAGCGCTACCCGCAGGCGTGTTGGTCCTAAGAAATCACGGCTGGAGTTGCTGGGCTTCCACAAATTACGGCTGCCATCGCGCAATACAATAGGCGCATCGTTGATTACGCTGGCCGGGGTCATCTCGCCACTGTTGAGGCCTGCTAAATAAATAAAGGGCTTGAAGATAGAGCCTGATTGGCGCAAGGCCTGGGTTGCTCGGTTGAATTTACTGGCGTTGAAATCAAATCCGGCTTGTAGCGCCAGAATGGCCCCTGTCTGCGGCTCGAGTACGACCAGAGAGCCTTGGGCGTCGGGTAACTGCGAAAGCCGCCAGCTTTCATCGTCGCGCTGCATGACGCGCACTAGGTCACCCGGCTTGGCAATGTCAGCTGCGTTGTTGGGTGAAGCACCGCGGCTACGAGCTGAGCGGTAGGGTCTAGCCCAGCTTAGCGCCTGCCAGTCCAGTGTTAGTAGTTGACCATCATGGATCATGACACGCATTTCACGGCCATTGTTTTCGACCACAATGGCTGGATAGAGTGGCCCAAGTTGCGGCGTGCGCTCTAAAACTTGTAGCCAATTGCTGACGTCACCGTCTACGCCGTCGATTTCAGTTTCGCTACGCTCAGCGGCACGCCGAGCCGTCTCGATAACCTCTGGAGATTCGTCGAGTTCTTCTTCAAGCCCGCGGCGCTCGGTGCGGTCCTGGGCTTCTGCTAGGCTGCGCGGAATGTCTTCTTCTTCAACGCCACGCCAGCCGTGACGGGTATCATAGGCAATCAACCCATTGGCTAGTGCGCGCTGAGCCATTGGCTGCAGGCGGCTATCTAGCGTGGTGTGAATATTGTAGCCGCCAGTGTATGCCCGCTCTTTGCCAAAACGGGTGACGGCAAACTGGCGTGCCATTTCTGCAACATAGTCGGCGTCCACTTCCAGTTGGACTTGATGGCGTTTTGCAGTGACTGGCTCCTGCACCGCTTCCTCATACTCAGCTTGGTCGATATGGCCCAGCTCTCGCATGCGAAAGAGAATCCAGTTACGGCGGATGAGTGCACGCTCAGCATTTGTCAGCGGGTTAAAGGCGGAAGGTGCCTTAGGCAGGCCGGCAATCATCGCCATTTCAGCCAAGCTGAGCTCACTTAGCTCACGGTCGTAATACACTTTGGCTGCAGCAGCAATACCATACGAACGGTGGCCCAGAAAAATCTTATTGACATAGAGTTCAAAGATTTTTTCTTTGCTCAATATCCGCTCCATCTGCAAAGACAGTAGGATTTCACGAATTTTACGCACATAAGTGCGATCCAGTGTCAGTAGATAGTTTCTGGCGACCTGCATGGTGATAGTGGAGCCACCTGACTGAATTGAGCCGGTGGCGCCAAGTTCTACGGCAGCTCTGGCTAACCCTTTGGGGTCTACGCCCTGGTGGTCAAAGTAGCTGGCATCTTCGGCAGCTAATAGCGCCTGAATCAGCTGGGGAGGTATCTCATCAAAGTCGACAGGCATGCGTCGTTCATCGCCGAACTCACCGATCAGCTTATCGTCACTGGTGTAGATGCGCAGTGGCGTCTGCAACTCATAGCTCTGCAGCTGGCGCACATCAGGCAGCCCGGGAATGAAATAGATGGCCGCCCCAGCGATTGCCAGACAGACGGCAAATAGACCAGCGAGTAGCAGCCAGAAAACAGAGCTAAATAGCGTTTTTATGAACTTCATGAATAAAGGTTACCCAGGCCGTAAGCAGAGGAGCCGATCAAACCATCATTACCGGTATCCGTGATTATAGGGAACTGTTGATACCTCGACCAGCGTCGATACTTTGCGACAGGTTAATGGTGTCAGATAGTGAGTTGTCATCTAGTCTCATATCAAGAGCTCAAAAGGATGCTGCGATGTATCGCTGTATCGTGCTGCTTGATAGTGCTGTTTGAGCCTAACGGATGTCTGGCATGCCACCAGAATTGCATAGGGACATGACGCAATGCGATTACATGGATCAGGTAATGGTTTGCTTGGGGTGGATATTACCTCATCTGCGGTTAGGTTGGTTGAGCTGAAACGCATGACCGATGGACACCAGCTCGCAAGCTGTGCTGTCTGTCCTCTGGCTGAAGGTGCTGTGGTCGAACGGCGCATCTCCCGTTCAGAAGAGGTCGCGCAGGTATTGAGCCAGGCTGTCAGGCAGGCGCAACCTGCGGCAAACCGTGTCGTTATTGCTTTGCCCTCTAGTGCCATCATTAGCAAGACAATTGAGTTGCCGCTGGCGCTTGATGATGAAGAAATAGAGGCGTTGGTTTTGCTTCAGGCTGAGCAACATTTTCCTTTTCCGCCCCATGATGTTGCCTTCGATTTTCAGCGTCTGGGAGCCGCTGCTCAGACTACGGAGCACCAAAAAGTGTTGTTGGTGGCATGTCGTCACCAAGATGTCAGTCAGTTGTCGGAGATTGTCACTCAAGCGGGGTTGGTCACAGCCGCAGTTGATGCTGAACCCTTTGTTATCGAGCGTGCGCTGGCCTTGCAATGTCAGCAATTGACGCCGACGTTGGTGACAAAAAAAGACGGCGTGGCTTTTGTCGATGTCGGCAGTCGCGGAAGTTCTTTCCATGTGTTTCATGACGGGCGAATGGCTTATAGCCGGCATATGACGCTGAGCAAGGCCGCTCCAGCCCCCCAGTTATTACAGAGCAAGATTACAGACAACGCTGTGCAAGGTAATCGTGCTTTTTATCATCATGACGCAGTGCCTTCAGGGTTAGAAGGGCATGGGAGCCATGTGCCCGCTGGCACTAGCGACAACATGGCAGAGGCAGTCTGTGACGATTTGGCAGAACAGATCGAGCGCGCGCAGCAGTTGTATTACACCACGCACAGTCAGGCAGAAATCAGCGGTATATTCCTGGCCGGTGACCCCAAGCTGTTAGCTAGGTTGGAAGTACGTCTTTCTGAGCTATGTTCTGCGAGCGTCATAATTGTTAACCCTTTTTCGGGGATGAGCATCAGTGAAAATATCGCTAAACCGTACTTACAGGCGCATTCGCCTGAGCTTCTGATTGCTTGTGGGTTAGCCGCTAAGGAGGGTGTATGACGATTGAAATCAACCTGTTACCTTGGCGTGAGAGGCACCGGCAGTATTGTAATCGACGTTTCAGGGTGGGTGTGTTGCTCGCTGTGAGCGTCGGCTTTTGTTTGGGTTTTTCCGTGTTTTTGTTTTATGGCCAAAAGCTTAGCGTTCAACAGCAGCGCCTGGACTACATTGCACAACAAGCTGCTGTGCTGGATAGAACGCTTGCCGATGTTGAGCAGTATGATGCGCATATTGCTCTTCGCCTACAGCAGTTGGCTGTGTTGCAGTCGTTAAAGCGCCAGCGTTTAGTCACGGTAGCGGTGCTAAATGCATTGGCGGCCAGCTTGCAGGACGATGTGCACTATTCTTCGTTGGAGCGCCAAGGGGAGCGGCTAACACTTTCTGCCGTTGCTCTTGGTGATAGTGGTGTATCAGGCCAGTTGCGCGCCTTAGGGGCAGAGCCGGTTTTCGCTGAACCGGAGTTCTCAGCGCTACAGGTGACTGCAGAAGGGCGGCACTTTACTTTAACGGTAGACCAGCAAATGCCTATGCCGGAGAGAGAACCATGAGCCTTTCCGGAGACGTTGGCCGTTTAAAACGAACGGCATGGCTGACGCTCGATCTTCGAGAGGCAGGTAGCTGGCCGTTACTCTTACAGGCTGCGTGTGGGTTGCTGTCAGCTTTGCTGGTATTTGTTGTTATTTATTGGAGTGTTGCTGCACCTAGAGCTGCGCGTTACGCAGAGGCTCAGCATCAGGAGCAGGTGGTATTGAATGACTACCATCGTAAGGCCGATAAGGCAGCACGGGTTGTTCGCTTACAAGCGCAAATGGGTGCACTGAAGCAGCAGCTTGATGCACTGGTAACAATGCTGCCGAGTGATGTGGATATTCCGCTATTACTTAATCGTATTAGCCAGGCTGGGCTGGCTAATCGCCTGCAGATTGACGCTGTTCGTAGGCGTCCAGATGTCGTGCATGCGTTCTACATTGAGCGGCCTTTCGATATCCAAGTGCGTGGTGACTATCATCGCATTGCTGCTTTTGTCGCCGCGCTGGCCAGTTTGCCTCAGATCGTGACACAGCATGATTTTACCCTTGAGCCACTACCTGAAAGCGGCTTGCTGAGCTTGTCTATGTCGGCGAAAACCTACAGCTATATATCTGACAATGAGAGGCTTGCATCAATCCGTGGTGACACCCGTGAAACAAGCCAATAAAGAGCGCGCTGGCCTGGTACCTGCGAGGCTTATGGCGTCGGTGAGCTTGATGTCGGTATTACTGTTTGGTGGCTGCTACGATGCTGACTTAAGCGAACTTCAGCGTAGTTTAGACGCACATGAAGTGGTTGTCGGTGACGCTGCTGTCCCCGTCGCTGCTACTGAGCCGGTGCTAGAAGCGACCGCTGTTTATCTCTTTGAGGGGGAGCGTAGCCCGTTTGAAATGCCCAGAGTCTCGTCTGGTGCTCGAAGAGCAGAGTATTCTGGGATAGCGCCCGACCATGGACGGCGTGCTGAGCCGCTGGAAGCGTTTGCTCTTACCGAGCTGATGTTGGTGGGCACGCTGATGTTTGATGGAAAATCATCAGCTTTAGTGCGAGATCCTGTTAACAGGGTGCATCGGTTATCAATTGGCTCGCATCTGGGCGCAGATTTTGGGCGTATCACAGAAATTACTCCCAGTGCCGTGCGGTTGGTTGAAACGGTTCCATCTGCTGGAGGCTGGGTTGAACGTGTTCGTATATTGACGCTGGGGGACTCAAGTAATCGATAAAGCAATAGTGTGCTGAACAGGAAGGTTCGGCGTTTACCGTCAGGATAACGCAGCATGCTGCGTGGGACAGGGAAGTCATGAAGACTAAGCGATATGTACCTTTGATCCTAGCGGCACTTCTTGTGAGTGGCGGGTTACCGGCTCAGTCAGTGCCGTTAGTGACGGCAGAGGGCGCTGACGAACCGGCTTATTCGGGAAAGCACATTTCTCTTAATTTTCAAGATATTGAAGTGCGTTCTGTGCTGGCTATTATTGCCGAGTTTACCGGATTGAATCTGGTGGCCAGCGATAGCGTGACGGGGCGTGTTACGCTGAATCTTGACGATGTTCCTTGGGATCAAGCTCTTGATTTGGTGTTGAAAAGCCATGGGCTGGCTAGCCGACAGAGAGGTAATGTGATTGTTGTGGCGCCTGCTTTGGAGCTTTCCCAGAGAGAAAGCCAGGCGTTGGTGACTCGGTCTCAGCAGCAGGCTTTAGTGCCTCTGCAAACACAGTACATTCCGATAAGGTATGCCAGAGCTGAGCAGCTAGCTAAGTTGGTACGTAGTGAGGGTGGCTTTGGTCTGCTTTCAGAGCGCGGACGTGTTGCGGTGGATGCAAGAACCAACACGCTGCTGGTTCAGGATACCTCTGAGCGTATTGGGTCGATTCTTCAGACGCTAACCCACCTTGATGTGCCGGTGCGGCAGGTGCAGATAGAAGCAAGAATTGTGATCGCTAGAGACTCGGCAGCTCGTGAGCTAGGTATTGATTGGGGCATGTCTAGTACCGGCGGCTTTGTTGATAGCGGAGACGGTCAGTACGCTAGGCGTGACCTCAACCCCAATGGTTTGAATCGCGCCATGGGAGGAATGTTTGTGGATCTTGGAGGCTCGGTAAGCCCGGGGACTGCACTGAGCTTTGGTTACTTGGCGGGGGATATCTTGCTGGATCTTGAGCTGCGTGCTCTGGAGAGTGAGGGGAAAAGTGAGACTATTTCACAGCCACGTGTGATAACGGCCAATCGGCGTAAGGCTGTTATTAAGCAGGGGACGGAAATACCGTATCAGGAATCTACGTCTAGCGGGGCAACCAGCACGGTTTTTAAAGAGGCGGTGTTATCACTGGAAGTGACGCCGCAGATTACCCCGGATGATCGCATCATTATGGACCTGGTGATTAATAACGATACCGTGGGCAAGCAAGCCTTCGATGGTACGCCAGCCATTGATACCAACCAGATCGAAACCCAAGTGCTAGTCGATAATGGTACGACCGTAGTGTTGGGGGGAATTTTGACTACCCAGCAGGTAGAGCGTTTGCTCAAAACCCCTGTGCTTGGTGATATTCCGATACTGAAGAATCTTTTTCGCTATACCGAGAACAGCAGCGATAAGGTAGAGTTGTTGGTATTCATTACGCCCAAAATACTGAATGACAATCTAACGGTTCGCAGATGACAGCAGCTTCCAACCTAATACTTGTAGGCCCCATGGGAGCCGGAAAGACAACGATCGGTCGCCTTCTGGCGGCCGAGTTGTCCTATGATTTTTTTGACACCGACCATGAAATACAAAGGCGTTGCGGGGCAGATATACCGTGGATTTTTGATGTTGAAGGCGAAGAAGGTTTTCGCCAGCGTGAGACCCAGATGATTTGTGAGCTATCAGCTCGCAGTGGTGCAGTAATTGCAACCGGTGGCGGTGCTGTGCTGCGCGAAGAAAATCGTCAATTATTGCGCGATGGCGGTATCGTTATTTATTTATGCATTACAGTTGAGCAGCAACTCAAACGTACTGCCCGAGACCGTAATCGTCCGCTGCTGCAGCGTCCTGACAAAGAGCAGGTGCTGCGGGAGATGTATCACCAGCGTGATCCGTTGTATCGGGCGACTGCCGACATTATTGTACGCAGCGAGCGTCGCGGACCGCGAAGTGTCGCCAGAAACATTGCGCGTCAGGTGAGGAATCTGACCGCCCCATTGAAGAGTAAGGCCTGAAACCATGAGCCAGTCCTCACAGATTGCTACAACCCTGCAAGTCTCACTTGAAGAGCGCAGTTATCCGATTCATATCGGTCCGGATTTGATTCGTCGTCCAGATAGTTTGGTGCCATATCTGGCGGGGCGCCAGGTGATGATTGTTAGTGATGACAATGTTGCACCGTTGTATTTGGCGTCGCTCATCTCTGCTCTGCCCGATGGGTTAGATGTGCGTGAGCTGGTTCTTCCTGCCGGTGAGCAGCATAAGACTCTGGCCTGTGTTGAGCGCATTTGGACCGCACTGCTAGAGGCGGGCTTTAATCGTCGTTGCACCTTGGTGGCGTTGGGCGGCGGCGTAGTCGGTGACATGGTGGGGTTTGCCGCAGCCTGTTACCAACGAGGAGTGGCGTTTATTCAAGTACCGACAACGCTGCTTGCCCAGGTAGACTCGTCGGTTGGCGGTAAGACGGGTGTTAATCACCCGCTGGGTAAGAACATGGTGGGCGCTTTCTGGCAGCCTCGGGCTGTGCTGATTGATACTAATAGTCTCTCTACGCTACCCGTGCGGGAACTGTCAGCTGGTTTAGCCGAAGTGATTAAATATGGGTTGATTCGGGATGAGCCTTTTCTCGCTTGGCTGGAAGAGCATATGGCAGCATTGCGAGCCCTTGATTCACATGCGTTGGTGTATGCCATTGAGCGCAGCTGTCGGCTGAAAGCGGAAATTGTAGCGGAAGACGAAACAGAGCAAGGCGTGCGAGCGCTACTCAACCTTGGGCACACTTTTGGTCATGCGATTGAGACCCACCAAGGGTATGGCAGTTGGTTACATGGTGAAGCGGTAGGTACGGGCATGATGATGGCGGCAGCGCTTTCTCATCACTTGGGCTGGATTGATGGCCACGATGTGACCAGGGTTGAGGCTGTTATTGCTTCCGCAGGGTTGCCGTTAGCTGCGCCAGCCGATATGGGGGTTGATGATTTTCTTGCGGTGATGCGTCTGGATAAGAAAAATCTCGATGACCGTTTGCGCCTGATTTTGCTAAAGCAACTGGGTGATGCCTGTGTGCACGATCAAACACCTGGCGACATACTGCATCAGCTGTTAAAAGACTTCCCTCGTAATGCATAGCAGCCTGAGCCATAAGAAGATGCGGTCGGTAACGCGATCTGAAAAGAACCTCCGCCGTTTGAGCTAATGTTATCGCGCTTAAGTTTTGAGATGCCTGCCGCGCTGTCGGTGGGCATTTTCGTTTGTGGGACGCAAAAAAATATCGCGCAAATATCACTATCGGTATAGTGTATGCGTAATTGGCATGCACCAAGGAGGTTGAGTGCATCGCTCATAACGAATTTATTTTTTGAGGCGTGTCCATGAATAAAGGTCTCCACCAGCCAGGCGAGTTTCGCGATAACTGCGGCTTTGGCCTGATCGCCCATATGCAGGGCGATGCCAGCCATGATCTGCTGCAGACCGCTATTGAGTCACTTACCTGCATGACCCACCGCGGTGGGATCGCCGCAGATGGCAAGACTGGTGACGGTTGCGGTCTGCTATTTAAAATGCCCGAGGCTTTCATTCGTGAGGTAGCTAAAGAGGCGTTAGGCGGCGAACTTGGTGAGCAATTTGCGGTAGGCGTGGTATTTCTGCCCGACAATGATGCTCGGGAAGCCCGTGCTATTGATGAGCTTGAGTCTCAGTTAGTTGCCCAAGGGCTGACTGTCCGAGGCTGGCGAGAAGTGCCGGTAGACCCTTCTGTCTGTGGTCCTATTGCGTTGGCATGTCTGCCAAGAATTCGTCAGGTTTTCGTCGAGCCAAACGGTAATGAGAAAAATTTTGATGTCGCCCTGTTTATGGCGCGCCGTCTGGCTGAGCAGGCGCTTAACGATGAACCTGAGTTCTATGTCTGCTCGTTATCTGCTGAGGTCATGTCCTATAAAGGCTTAGTGATGCCGGTGGATTTGCCTGCGTTCTATCGTGATTTGGGTGATCCGCGTCTGGCGACGGCTATTTGTGTTTTTCATCAGCGATTTTCCACCAATACCGCCCCACGCTGGCCGCTGGCTCAGCCATTCCGTCTGCTGGCGCACAATGGTGAGATTAATACCATTGAAGCTAACCGCAGTTGGGCTAATTCACGTAAGAAAAACTTTGTTAGTGAGCGTTTGCCTGATATGGCAAAGCTCGACGAGTTGGTTAACACCACGGGTTCTGATTCATCGAGCATGGATAACATGCTCGAGTTTCTGTTGATCGGTGGGATGGACCTGCACCGTGCCGTGCGTAGCATGATTCCTCCTGCCTGGCAGAATGTGGAGATCATGGACCCAGATCTGCGGGCTTTCTATGAGTTTAGCTCCATGCATATGGAGCCATGGGACGGCCCGGCAGGAGTGGTGCTGACCGACGGTCGTCAGGCGGTGTGTATGCTAGACCGCAACGGCCTGCGCCCGGCACGTTGGGTGATTACACGCAATGGCTACATTACGCTCGCCTCAGAAGTGGGGACTTACGATTATAAGCCTGAGGATGTTGTTGCCAAAGGGCGAGTAGGCCCTGGGCAGGTGCTGGCGGTGGATACACATACCGGTGAGCTATTGCACACGGCAGAGGTAGATCAGCGTGTGAAATCCGCTTACCCCTATAAGCGCTGGCTTAAGCAAGAAGCGAATTATCTGGAGTCTGCGCTGACCGAGCTTGCCCGCTTTGAAAGTATGCCTCAGAACGTATTCAACGAGCAGCAGAAGATGTTTATGGTCAGCTTTGAAGAGCGCGACCAAGTGCTGCGTCCGCTGGGTGAGAGTGGTCAGGAAGCGGTAGGTTCGATGGGTGACGATACCCCCATGGCTGTGCTGTCGCTTAAGTACCGAACGCTGACCGATTACTTCCGGCAAAAGTTTGCTCAGGTCACTAACCCCGCGATTGATCCGTTGCGTGAATCCATTGTGATGTCGTTGGAAACTTGCTGCGGCCCCGAGCTGAATGTCTTCCAGCCGACGCCTCAGCATGCCCATCGTTTGATTTTGACTACGCCGGTGCTATCCCCGCGTAAGTTTACAGCCTTGGTCTCTCAGCAGGATCCGGCGTTTGCTTGCCATACTTTATCATTGGGCCATGACCCAGAGCGCCAAGGCTTGAAAGACGCGATTCTCTCTTTGTGTCAGGACGCCGAGCAAGCCGCGCGTGCAGGTAAGGTAATTCTGGTGCTTTCAGATGCTGCGCTGCCTAAAGGGCAGATCCCTGTGCATGCAGCGCTGGCAGTCGGTGCCATCCATCACCATTTGGCGAAGTTGGCGTTGCGACCGCAGGTCAACTTGGTGGTAGAAACCGGTTATGCCCGAGATGCACATCAGATGGCAGTGCTGTTTGGGGTGGGGGCGACCGCCGTTTATCCGTGGCTGGCTTATCAGGTCATGGCGGACATGCACCGCACCGGCGAGCTTACGGGAAACCCGGCGGATGCGCGGGAGAACTATCGCAAAGGGTTGCAGAAAGGGCTGTATAAAATTCTGTCGAAAATGGGCATCTCGACCCTGGCATCGTATCGCGGTTCGCAGTTGTTTGAGGCTGTAGGCCTAGCTTCTGAGGTTGTCGACCTGTGCTTTACCGGTATGGCATCGCGCATTGAGGGTACGGGGTTTGCTCAGCTGCAGTGGCAGCAGGAGGCCGTTGCCAAGCATGCCTGGACGGCGCGTAAGGGTATTACTCAGGGCGGCCTGATGAAGTACGTTCACGGTCAGGAGTACCACGCGTTTAACCCGCAAGTGGTCAAGTCGCTTCAGGAAGCGGTACAAGAGCGCAGCTATGCCAAGTGGAAAGTGTTCGCAGGGCTAGTAAACGAACGGGCTCCAGCAACTCTGCGTGACTTGATGCGTTTGAAGCCTGCTGACGAGGCGTTATCGCTAGACGAAATTGAGCCAATTGAGTCGCTTCTCCTACGCTTCGACAGTGCGGGCATGTCACTGGGAGCGCTGTCACCAGAAGCCCATGAAGCACTGGCGCAGGCGATGAACGAAGCCGGTGGGCGGTCGAACTCTGGTGAAGGCGGTGAGGATCCCGTTCGTTACGGTTCCGTGCGTAACTCCAAGATTAAGCAGATTGCTTCAGGACGCTTTGGCGTTACACCGTCCTATCTTGTCAGCGCCGAAGTGCTGCAAATCAAAGTCGCCCAAGGTGCTAAGCCTGGTGAGGGTGGGCAGCTGCCGGGCGGCAAGGTCAATGCGCTGATTGCGCGGTTACGTCACGCAGTGCCGGGGGTTACGCTGATCTCCCCGCCGCCACATCACGATATCTACTCCATCGAGGATCTGGCCCAGTTGATCTTCGATCTCAAGCAGATCAACCCGGAGGCCCAGGTATCGGTCAAGCTGGTGTCTGAGCCAGGTATTGGCACTATCGCCACTGGGGTGGCCAAGGCCTATGCGGATTTGATTACGGTATCTGGCTATGACGGTGGTACGGCGGCTAGCCCTCTGACCTCGATCAAGCATGCAGGAAGCCCGTGGGAGCTGGGGTTGCCCGAGGTGCATCAGGCGCTACGTATCAACGGCCTGAGAGAGAAGATTCGCCTCCAGACGGACGGGGGCCTGAAAACCGGTCTCGATGTGGTTAAAGCGGCGATTCTAGGTGCCGAGAGCTTCGGCTTTGGTACTGCGCCGATGGTCGCGTTGGGCTGTAAATACCTGCGTATCTGCCATCTCAACAACTGCCCAACCGGCGTGGCCACTCAGAGCCAGCATCTGCGTGATGAGCACTTTCTTGGCACCGTAGACATGGTTAAGCATTACTTCCGGTTTATTGCCGAAGAGGTTCGTGAACTGATGGCGATGCTGGGAGTGCGTCAGCTGACCGAGTTGATTGGGCGTACTGACTTATTGGAAATTATCGAAGGAGCCACTGCCTCTCAGCGGCGTCTGGACCTGACTCCGTTACTGGCGAATGATCATGTGCCTGCTGATGCGCCACAGTTCTGTCAGATCAGCCGTAACACGCCGCATGATCCCGGCGCTAAGAACCTGGAAGTGCTTGAGGCGCTTGAGGCGGCGATTGAAACGCAGTCCGGCGGTGATTTTTGCTTTGCCATCACCAATTGTGATCGCAGTGTGGGCGCACGGGTTTCTGGTGTCATCGCTAAGCGTTATGGAGAGCAAGGGCTAGAGGATGCACCAATCAACTTGCGCTTTAAGGGGGTCGCTGGCCAGAGCTTTGGGGTGTGGAATGCCCGAGGTCTGAACATGTACCTTGAAGGCGATGCCAACGATTATGTCGGTAAAGGCATGAATGGCGGCAAGCTGGTGATTATGCCGCCAGCGGGCAGCAGCTTTGACACTCACCGTACCGCCATCATTGGCAATACGTGTCTGTATGGCGCGACGGGTGGCCAGCTGTTTGCTGCTGGCACAACCGGTGAGCGCTTTGCCGTGCGCAATTCAGGTGCCCATGCGGTAGTTGAAGGCGCGGGTGACCATTGCTGTGAGTACATGACAGGTGGCTTAGTCGCGGTACTTGGTGAAACGGGCAATAATTTCGCGGCTGGCATGACTGGAGGCTTTGCTTATGTGCTTGATGAGGATCGTACTTTTGTCGATAAAGTGAATCATGAGCTAGTCGGCATTCATCGCATTAATATTGAGTCCATGGAAGCTCATCGACGTCACCTGCGGGAGATCATTGAAGAATACGTGGTTGAAACCGGCTCATTACGTGGCCAGGCGATTCTCGAAGACTTCAGTGATTATGTGCGCCATTTTTGGCTGGTCAAACCCAAGGCCGCGAGCCTAGGTAGCCTGCTGGACCAGTCGCGGCATCAACCGGAATGAAGCGGCAAACCGCTGAGACAGTGAGTACGGCGAGGGAGGAATTGTCGATGTTCCGTTCAGTTATCAGTCAAGGAGCCAGCGCATGGCCAGTCGTCTGAGTAATGATTTTCAATTTATTGATGTAGGGCGCCAGGATCCGGTCAAGAAGCCGGCGCGTAGCCGCGCTCGCCAGTTTGCTGAAATTTATGAGCCTTACGAGCCCGAGTCGGCAGCGGCTCAGGCTCATCGTTGTCTTCATTGTGGCAACCCTTATTGCGAGTGGAAATGCCCCGTTCATAACTACATTCCCAACTGGTTACAGTTAGTTAGTGAGGGCAATATTCTTGAAGCTGCTGAGCTTTCGCACCAGACGAATTCTTTGCCCGAAGTGTGTGGGCGGGTGTGTCCCCAAGACCGGTTGTGCGAAGGCGACTGTACGCTCAATGATGGTTTTGGTGCGGTGACGATTGGCTCAATCGAAAAATATATCACCGATACGGCTTTTGCCATGGGGTGGCGGCCGGACATGAGCCAAGTGGTAAAGACAGGCAAGCGAGTTGCCATCGTTGGTGCCGGTCCCGCAGGGCTTGGTTGTGCTGACATTCTAGTGCGTAATGGTGTGACACCGGTGTTGTTTGACAAGCGCCCTCAGATTGGTGGCTTACTGACCTTTGGTATTCCCGAGTTCAAATTGGAAAAAACGGTGATGGAGCGCCGTTGCGCGGTGTTCAAAGAAATGGGTATGGAGTTTCATCTCGGCGTGGAGGTTGGGCGTGATATTGCTTTCGAGACGCTGCTTGAAGACTTTGATGCGGTATTCCTTGGGATGGGGACCTATACCGCCATGCAAGGTGGTTTCCCTGGGGAGGATTTGCCGGGAGTTCATAAAGCACTCGAATATTTAATTGCTAACGCGAATCACAGTCTGGGTATTGAGGCATCGCCAGAGGAGTATGTGTCGCTCAAAGGCCAGAAAGTGGTCGTGCTGGGTGGTGGAGATACCGCCATGGACTGCAACCGAACGGCGATTCGTCAAGGCGCTTCGGATGTGACCTGTGCTTATCGCCGTGACGAAGCCAACATGCCGGGCTCGCGGCGTGAAGTAAATAATGCCCGGGAGGAAGGTGTGGAGTTTCTGTTTAATCGTCAGCCAGTGGCGGTGGTGGGCGAGGGGCAGGTCGAAGGCGTTAAAGTGGTGCGTACGCGCCTTGGTGCGCCTGATAAAAACGGTCGTCAGCGTCCTGAAGTGGTGCCTGGTTCTGATGAGATCATTCCTGCCGATGCGGTAGTGATAGCCTTTGGCTTTCAGCCAAGCCCGGCACCCTGGTTTGAAACCTTCGACATTACTCTGGATGAGCGCGGGCTGGTTAACGCGCCGGAGCAGGGTAACTTCGCTTTTCAAACCACCAACGAGAAGGTGTTTGCTGGTGGCGACATGGTGCGCGGCTCTGATTTGGTCGTCACTGCGATTCATGAAGGTCGTCAGGCGGCGGAAGGAATTCTCGACTACTTAGGTGTGTGATTGTCGATATTTTGATTTTTTGAGATTCGCTCGCGCGCGCTCAGGGCTTGGGCGCAGGTGATTATGCCTGCGCCGTTGGCCGGAAAATTGAGCCGTTACCATGGCGATCAAAATTGAGCCTAAGGTCGTAGCCTGCTATCCTGTCTTCCCATCCTGGCGCGGCTTTCTGCTGAGCCTACCGATCATGTTTCGACAGGTTCCCAATGACACGATATATCTTCGTGACCGGCGGCGTTGTGTCCTCTCTTGGCAAGGGCATTGCATCGGCATCGCTGGCGGCGATTCTCGAGGCTCGCGGCCTCAAGGTCACCATGCTCAAACTCGACCCATACATTAATGTGGACCCGGGTACCATGAGTCCCTTTCAGCACGGTGAAGTATTTGTCACCGAAGATGGTGCTGAAACGGATCTTGATCTTGGCCACTACGAGCGCTTTATCCGCACTCGTATGACTCAGCGTAATAATTTCACCACTGGCCGTGTTTATGAGCATGTGCTGCGACGCGAGCGCCGTGGTGACTACCTGGGCGGTACTGTGCAGGTGATTCCACATATTACCGATGAAATAAAACGTCGGGTGTATGAGGGTGGCGAAGGGTTTGATGTCGCACTGGTGGAAATTGGCGGCACGGTGGGTGATATCGAATCGCTGCCGTTTTTGGAGTCAATCCGTCAAATCAGAACGGAGTTAGGTGCTAGTCGTGCGCTCTTCATGCACCTGACATTGGTGCCCTATATCAAGACCGCTGGTGAAACCAAGACCAAACCGACTCAGCATAGCGTCAAGGAATTACGTACTATCGGGATTCAGCCCGATATCTTGATCTGTCGCAGTGAAGTGGAGCTGGAGGCAACGGAGCGGCGCAAAATCGCGCTGTTTACCAACGTTGAAGAACGCGCAGTGGTGCCGTTGTGTGATGCTGACACCATCTACCGCATTCCGCTAATGCTTCATGAGCAGGGCTTGGATGAAATCGTCTGTGAGAAACTGCGCTTAGAGGCAGAACCCGCCGACCTGAACGAATGGGTACATGTGCTGGATGCCAAGCTTAACCCGCTTAAATCGATCAATATCGCCATGGTCGGTAAATACATGGAGTTGCTCGACGCCTATAAGTCGCTGAACGAGGCGTTGACCCACGCTGGTATTCAGACACGGGTAAAAGTGAATATTGAGTATGTCGATTCTGAAGATATCGAGCATCACGGTCCAAGCCGTCTGGCCGATAAGGACGCGATTTTAGTACCTGGCGGGTTTGGCGAGCGCGGCGTGGAAGGCAAAATTGCCGCTGCGCGCTTCGCGCGTGAGAACAGGATTCCGTATCTGGGGATTTGTCTTGGTATGCAGGTGGCGGTGATCGAATTCGCCAGAAATATTATGGGCTGGGAAGATGCCAGTTCTACCGAATTTACGCATGGCACTCTGCACCCTGTTGTTGGCCTGATTACCGAGTGGATCAGCCCAGAAGGGAAAATCGAGCTGCGCGATGAGGCGTCAGACCTAGGTGGTACTATGCGCCTGGGTGGCCAAGTATGCCGCCTGACGTCGGGCTCAAAAGCCCGTGAAGCCTATGGTAGCGATGAAATTATTGAGCGTCATCGCCACCGCTACGAAGTTAACAACCAGTTTGTTGATGAGCTGCAAAAGGCTGGCTTGGTGGTGTCCGGGCGTAGTGCTGACAACTCGCTAGTGGAAATGGTCGAGCTGCCCGATCACCCATGGTATTTAGCTTGCCAGTTCCACCCTGAGTTTACATCGACACCAAGAGATGGCCACCCACTGTTTACTGGCTTTATCAATGCGGCGCTTGAGCGTAAAGCCGTACGTAGCCGCGCTCATGCGAGCCCGCAGGAGTAACGTTAATGACAGCTGGTCGTACTATTGAGTTTTCCGGTATTCGGGTGGGTAATTCGCTGCCGCTGGTGCTGTTTGGTGGTATGAATGTGCTTGAGTCACATGCGTTGGCGCTTGAAGTCGCTCAACAGTATGTTGAGGTGACAACGAAGCTTGGCATGCCTTATGTATTTAAAGCCAGCTTTGACAAAGCCAATCGCAGCTCGATGCATTCTTATCGTGGCCCTGGGCTAGACCAAGGGCTCGAAATACTTGCCGACATTAAGTCGCGTTTTGGCGTGCCGATTATTACTGATGTGCATGAGCCTGCTCAGGCGGCGGCGGCAGCTGAAGTGGCGGATGTGATCCAGCTGCCGGCTTTTCTGGCTCGTCAGACTGACTTGGTCGTAGCGATGGCTCAGACCGGTGCGGTCATTAATATCAAGAAACCGCAGTTCCTGGCGCCTCATGAGATGCGCCATATATTGCGTAAGTTTGAGGAGGCGGGGAATTCTCGTTTATTGCTGTGCGAGCGAGGCTCAAGCTTTGGTTATAACAATTTGATTGTTGATATGCTCGGGTTTGGCGACATGAAGCAAACAGGCTATCCACTATTATTTGATGTCACGCACGCTTTGCAGCGCCCAGGTGGTCGTGCCGACAGTGCAGATGGGCGTCGTGAGCAAGTTGCAGAGCTTGCTCGTGCTGGAGTGGCGGTGGGGCTGGCCGGGCTGTTTCTGGAAGCTCACCCAGACCCTGATAGTGCTAAATGCGATGGGCCCTGCGCTCTGCCGCTGGATAAGCTTGAGCCGTTTCTGGCTCAGCTCAAAAGTATTGATGTGCTGGTAAAAAGTTTTTCGCCTCTCGAAATTTCGTGATGGTGGCTCAGATTTTTGCTTAGTAACTGTTAAGGACGCTGAAAATGACGAAAATCGTTGATATTCGTGCTCTCGAAGTGCTGGATTCTCGCGGTAACCCGACCATCCAGGCAGAGGTGAGGCTGGAGAGTGGGGCGCGCGGTGCGGCCTGCGCTCCAAGCGGTGCGTCTACGGGCTCTCGTGAGGCGCTAGAACTGCGCGATGGCGATAAGTCACGCTACTTGGGCAAAGGCGTACTTAAGGCGGTAGACGCAGTTAATACCAAGATCCGTGAATGTTTGCTGGGTATGGATGCGCGGAATCAGCGCGGGCTAGATGAGGCAATGTGCGCGCTGGATGGTACGGATAACAAGGAAGTGTTGGGTGCGAACGCTATTCTTGCTGTCTCGCTGGCTGCTGCACACGCGGCGGCTCAGGCAAAAGGCATGCCGCTTTATGCACATATTGCAGAGCTTTATGGCAAGCCGGGTGAATACCTGATGCCGGTGCCGATGATGAATATCATCAACGGCGGTGAGCATGCTGACAACAACGTAGATATTCAGGAATTCATGGTGCAGCCGGTGGGCGCAGAGAACTTCAGTGAAGGTCTGCGTATGGGGGCTGAGATTTTTCATGCCTTGAAAAAGGTGTTGTCAGATCGCGGGCTCTCTACTTCGGTAGGTGATGAAGGCGGGTTTGCGCCGAACTTATCCTCTAATGCCGAAGCGTTGGCGGTAATCAAGCAGGCGGTGTCTGATGCTGGCTATGTGCTGGATCGTGACGTGACTCTCGCTTTGGACTGTGCCTCGAGTGAGTTCTACAAAGATGGCCGCTACTCGCTATCCGGTGAAAGCAAAGATTTCGATTCTGCTGGCTTTACTGAATACCTTGCTGGACTGTGCGAAGAATACCCGATTGTTTCTATTGAAGATGGTATGGATGAGTCTGATTGGGACGGCTGGAAAGCGCTGACCAATAAGCTGGGTGATCGTGTGCAGCTGGTGGGTGATGACTTGTTCGTGACCAACACGCGCATCCTTAAGCGTGGTGTTGATGAGGGTATTGGTAACTCTATTTTGATCAAGTTTAATCAGATCGGCTCGTTGTCTGAGACGCTGGATGCGATTCAGATGGCTCAAGATGCTGGCTTTACGGCGGTCATTTCGCATCGCTCCGGGGAGACTGAAGACACCACGATCGCAGACCTGGCGGTAGGGACATCTGCCGGCCAGATCAAGACTGGCTCGTTGTGTCGCAGTGATCGCGTAGCTAAGTATAACCGCTTGCTGGCAATTGAAAGCGAACTAGGTGAGCGTGGAGGCTATCCTGGTCGTTGCGCGATCAAGGGGCAGTAATACGACTCATATCCCTTGACTCCTGAGGCATGTGTACATTGTTCATTGTTGCTGCCTGTCATATCGCGTCGACAGCTGCAACAATGATAAGTGGCAGATAAGTCGTTATGGCCATCTGCAACCATAGTACGGTGTGCAAGATAGTACGGTGCGCTCAGTGTGACAGGATGTTGGTTCTGAGCAGGAAGTCACCAAGGAGTTGGGCGAAGGACTCGCTCAGGGGAGAGCAGGAAGCTGGCGGCCTACGGGCCGCTTTTTTAATTTCAGATAACCTGATACCAAAAAACCGATAGTAAATGCTATCGGTTTTTGTGGAAGTGGCTGAGTGTTCGGTTAGCGTTCTAAGTATTTCAGCTTGTCCGGCTTGCCGTCCCACTCTTCAGCATCTGGTAGAGGGTCTTGCTTTTCGGCAATGTTAGGCCACACTTCCGCGAGCTCGGCGTTGAGCTCGATAAATTTTTCCTGGCCATCAGGAAGCTCATCTTCCGAGAAGATGGCCTCTGCAGGGCACTCGGGCTCGCAGAGCGCACAGTCAATGCACTCGTCGGGGTGTATCACCAGAAAGTTCGGGCCTTCGTAGAAGCAGTCCACGGGGCAGACTTCGACACAGTCGGTATATTTACACTTGATACAGTTGTCGACGACGACGAATGTCATGTGGCTCTTCCTTGTGGGGGTCCGGTAGTCGATATGGTCGCCTGCGAGAAAGCAGGCTTCGCTTATTCTTTTGTTGAATAAAAATATTGCTCTTTATGTCAATTTTTTCATGCTGAATTTATTTTAGACGTCCGCGTGGTGGCGGGCAAGTACCTTCAGGCATCGGAATGTCGCCGCCTGATGTTTTCCTCTCGTTGCTCTTTATAGTTGCGCTTGCCAATCCTGTAGCCACTCCAGCGCCTGGCGCGGTGTCATGTCATCGATAGAGAGTCCTGTCAACTCTTCAATCAGGGGGTGTGGGGTGCTAGCGAACATGTCGCTTTGCTGAGGAGTGTTCGGTGCCATGCCACGCTCTGTGCCGCGTTGGCTCTGGTCAACTTCCTGCTGTTCTAGCTGGTGTAACTTTTCGCGTGCGCGGGTAATCACATGTTTTGGGACGCCCGCTAACATAGCAACTTGAAGTCCGTAGCTCTGGTTAGCAGGCCCATCTTGCACACGGTGCATGAAGACGATGCCGTCATTGTGCTCGGCAGCGGTTAAGTGCACGTTGACTACGCTGTCTAGCTGTTCGGGCAGTGCCGTCATCTCAAAATAGTGTGTAGCGAACAGGGTAAAGGCACGGCTTCGGGTCAGGTGCTCGGCGCTGGCCCAGGCTAGCGAAAGGCCATCGAACGTGCTGGTGCCACGGCCTATTTCGTCCATCAATACCAAACTCTGGTCGGTGGCGTTGTGTAGGATATTGGCGGTTTCTGTCATTTCGACCATGAACGTTGAGCGCCCGCCCGCTAAGTCATCTGATGAGCCGATCCGAGTAAAAATACGGTCTACGGGGCCGATAGTGGCCGACTCGGCAGGTACAAAGCTTCCGGTATGCGCGAGTAAGGTAATCAAGGCTGCCTGGCGCATGTAGGTTGACTTACCGCCCATGTTGGGGCCGGTGATGATCAGCATGCGACGTTGGTCGTTCATAAATAGGTCGTTAGGGACAAAGGGGGTGTCGCTGACCTGCTCAACAACGGGGTGGCGCCCTCCGTGAATTTCAATGCCTGGTGACTCCGCTAAAACGGGGGCCACAAGGTCGAGTGCTCTGGCGCGTTCGGCAAGCGTCGTCAGCACATCGAGGCTGGCAAGTGCTCGGCCGCAGGCCTGTAGGCCTTGGAGTACAGCATTTAGGGTGTCGAGCAGGCCGTCATAGAGGAGTTTTTCTCGAGCCAGTGCACGAGACTTGGCTGACAGTGCCTTGTCTTCAAATTCTTTTAGCTCGGGAATAATGAAGCGCTCGGCATTTTTGAGTGTCTGGCGGCGAATATAGTCTGCCGGCACATCACCAGAATAGGCTCTGGAAATTTCAATGTAGTAACCATGAACGCGGTTGTAACCGACCTTGAGCGAGCTAAGCCCTGTTCGTTCGCGTTCGCGCTGCTCCAGCTCAACCAGATAACTGCCAGCGTTTTCGACTAAGCCTCGGTACTCATCCAGTTCGGCATCAAAGCCATTGGCAATGACGCCGCCGTCACGCAGTACTACCGGCGGGTTTTCAATAAGAGCTCGCTCTAGCGTGTTGCTGATGTCAGGCCAAGGCTGAACTCGGGGCCTGAGATCGTCGAGTAGGGTGTTGTCGTTTTGGCTCGTCGTGTGGCAATAAGGTGCCAGTGTGTCATGAAGGGCCGGTAAAATGGCCAGTGCGTCGCGAAGGCGTGCAAGATCTCGTGGGCGGGCGCTATGTAGTGCGACCCGTGACAGGATGCGCTCAACATCGCCGATACCCTTGAGTAATTCGCGTAGGTCGGCAAAGCCGTCGTGGTCAAGCAAAACGGCAATAGCCGCTTGGCGACTTCTGACGTGAACTGCATCGCGCAGAGGGCGATTCAGCCAGCGTTTGAGGAGCCGTGAGCCCATGGCCGTGCTGGATGTATCCAGTACGCTGGCCAGGGTATTGTCTGTGCCGCCAGCAAGGTTGCTGTCGATTTCCAGATTGCGGCGGCTTGTTGTATCAATCACCACGGCTTCATCGCGATTTTCAACGCTGATTTCGGTGACGTGGGGCAGCTGTGAGCGCTGAGTGTCGCGGGCATAATCAATCAGTACGCCAGCCGCTGTCAGAGCCGCGCTCAGGTGGGCGCAGCCGAAGCCTCTTAAGTCTTGTACGCCAAACTGGTCGCACAGCAGGCGGGTTGCACTATCTTGTTCAAATAGCCAGTCGCTTTGGCGTTTCAATCCGCGGCGCTCGCTCAGCGCCGCAGATAAAACAAGGCTGTCGGCAATCAGCAATTCGGCAGGGTCTAGTCGGGCCAGCTCAGAGAGCATTTCATTTTCATCGCCGACTTCTAGCACGCTAAAGCGACCGCTAGACAGTTCTAACCAGGCTAAACCATGGCAGTCCGCTGCGGCGTGTATGGCTACCAGTAAATTGTCACGGCGGGCATCGAGGAGGGCTTCGTCATGCAGCGTGCCAGGGGTGACAATGCGGACAACTTTACGCTCTACGGGGCCCTTAGAGGTTGCTGGATCGCCAATCTGCTCGCAGATAGCGACGGACTCACCCGCTTGAACCAAGCGGGCCAGGTAACCTTCGGCGCTGTGATAGGGCACGCCAGCCATCGGGATAGGCTGGCCAGCAGACTGGCCGCGCTGGGTCAGAGTGATGTCGAGTAATGTTGCGGCCCGCTTGGCATCGTCGAAAAACAGCTCATAAAAATCGCCCATGCGATAAAACAGCAGCACTTCGGGGTGGTCGCGTTTGATCTTGAGGTACTGCGCCATCATCGGCGTGTGTGTCGGCTTGGCGTGAGAGGCCAGGTCGTTCATGAGATATCGCTCGTTATTCCGGGACTTGAGATAGGGCTTGGGGCTGCGAGGTGTCTGACTGATTCAGCCTGACTCGGTGGTAGGCCGCAAGCCATGAAAAAATTGTAACTTGCAGCATAACATGCACGCGAGGCGAGTCCGGAATATCTCACTGGAACTGTTGCAGTTGCCTCCTGTCCCACGCCCTAACGATGCACGTTTGAATAATATTAGGAAAATTTTTATGGATGTCGTACGTTGATTCTTTACCATTCTGCTTCCCCCTGTCGGTGTTTTTTACCGATTGGGTCGGGGCTGCAGTTTTGAGTCAGCATGTTGCTAATGCTGTTGAGCGATATTCCTAGGATTATTCACACAGTCTGGATTATTGCTAGACGTCGACAGTTACTCTGGGAGAAATAGTGTGTTGCATCGCATTGAGTCGTTATCGCAGCTAAATACCCAGGTGCTGGCGCAACGCTTGGGTGAAGCCTGTCTTTCTCGCCGCCGCATGGTAACCAGCGCCGAGTCTTGTACTGGCGGAGGCGTGGCCAGCGCAATAACAGATATTGCTGGCAGCTCGGGTTGGTTTGAAACGGGGTATGTGACGTATTCCAATGCGGCCAAGACGCGCTTGTTGGATGTTCCTTCAGTGCTACTGGAAACTCATGGAGCCGTTAGTCGAGACGTTGTATTGGCGATGGCGGAGGGGGCCTGTCGCGATAGTGGCGCTCATGCTGGTGTTGCGGTAAGTGGTGTGGCTGGGCCAGGTGGGGGAAGTGAGGCCAAGCCAGTCGGTACCGTATGGTTTGCTTGGGGCAGTATCGGGCACGTGCAAGCGGAGTGCTTTTATCTGTCGGGCGACCGCTTGGCTGTGCGTCAGCAAGCAGTGAGGCTGGCACTGGCGATGTTGTTGGTCTGTATTGATGGTCCAGCCCTTGAAGATTGAGTTCTTGAAGGCTGAGCCGGCACGTGAAAAAACGCGCTAACGACAAAACTGGCGCAGGGCAGTTTTTTTCGCCATACTACTGTGTAATCATACAGGGTAGGTGGTTGGGCTGGCGCCACGAGCAAGTCTGACATTTTTACGTTTTTGCCGTCTGCTGCGGCTATTCCAGGAGGTTATCATGGCTCAGGATGACAATCGCACCAAAGCGTTGAATGCCGCGCTTTCGCAGATTGATCGACAGTTTGGTAAGGGTACCGTGATGCGTCTGGGAGACGCGCCGCGCGTGGTCATGCCGTCGGTATCTACCGGCTCGCTAGGGCTGGATATTGCTCTTGGCATTGGTGGTTTGCCGATGGGGCGAGTGGTAGAAATTTTTGGCCCAGAGTCTTCAGGTAAGACAACGCTGACGCTGTCGGTCATTGCGCAGGCGCAAAAACAAGGCAAAGTATGTGCCTTTATCGATGCGGAGCATGCGCTGGATCCGAGCTACGCTGAGAAGTTGGGCGTTAACCTGGATGACTTGCTGGTTTCTCAACCTGATACCGGTGAGCAAGCGCTGGAAGTCTGCGACATGCTTGTGCGCTCCGGTGGTGTTGATGTGATCATTATCGACTCAGTCGCGGCATTGACGCCACGGGCCGAAATTGAGGGTGAGATGGGGGATGCCCACGTTGGTTTGCAGGCACGTTTGATGTCGCAAGCACTGCGCAAGATCACCGGTAATATCAAAAATGCCAACTGCTTGGTGGTGTTCATCAACCAGATTCGCATGAAAATTGGTGTCATGTTTGGCAGCCCCGAAACCACAACGGGCGGTAATGCACTGAAGTTCTATTCGAGTGTACGGCTAGATATCCGTCGGACGGGCTCGGTCAAGCAGGGTGATGAAGTGACCGGTAATGAAACGCGGGTCAAGGTCGTCAAAAATAAAGTCGCGCCGCCATTCCGCCAAGCTGAATTCCAGATCCTTTATGGCAAAGGGATTTACCATGCCGGTGAGGTAGTCGACTTGGGTGTGCAGTGCGACCTGGTTGGCAAGTCCGGTGCTTGGTATAGCTACAAAGGCAATAAGATCGGTCAGGGTAAGGCGAATGCTGCTCAGTTCCTTGAGGACAATCCTGCGATGCTGGAAGAAATTGAATCCGGTATTCGTGCTCAGTTGCTGGCAAGCCCCGATGCTAAGCAGGAGGAGGCTGAGGTGGAGCCCAGCATTGTGGAAGATGGCAGAGAGACTGACAGCTTGTCGTGAGGCGGTCAGTAAAGCGCCTAAACGGTCTGGTGTATGCAAGGTGTCATGCGGGGTGAAATGGTCATGTCTGCCAGTAGGCTTAGCGCGACTCGTAACGTCAGTCAGGGGACCCCTCGTGATGATGCGGTTCGCTTGCTGGCACGACGTGAATACTCTCAGGAAGAGCTCTGGCAGCGGCTGATCGCCAGAGGGCATGCGGTTGATGATGTGCAAACCTGCTTGGAAGCATTAATTGAGCAGGGTTTGCAAAGCGACCGCCGCTTTGCTGAAAGCTTTGTGCGTTCGCGGATTTTTCGTGGTCAGGGACCAAAGCGTATCCGTGCCGACTTAGGGCAGCGGGGCATTGACCGGCCAATGATCAGCGAGGCGCTGGAGGCAGCACAAGAATACGTGGACTGGTTTGAGTTGGCATCTGATGTGCTGGCGCGCCGTTTTTCAAGCCCCGGCGATACGCTTAAAGACCGCGCTCGGCGTGAGCGTTTTCTGGTCGGGCGTGGTTTTGACTTTGATCACCTGCGTCATGCCATGCGTTATGCTTGGGGTGATGGCTGATCCGCTTGCCTCCATTTCAATCACCCCTGTAGTCCGGCGTCGACTGCGTTATAATAATGCCCTTTGCGAAGCAAGCACTGGGTCACGCCCCTGAGTGGGTTCGTCCTTTTCGGTTTGTTCGGCAGCCTACAGTGGCGTCAACACTGTGATGAAGGTTGGCCGGCCCTTCAGTCGCGAGCACATCAGCGTTCGCCTGTCTTATCGAGTGCTTTTTCCTGTTATCGGGTGGCCCGGTCTGACATCCAGCCCCCATGCCTTTCGCCACGGACATTTCATGAAAAGCGCAGCTATCAGACAAGCCTTTTTGGGTTTTTTCGAAAAGCAGGGGCATACCATTGTGCCTTCCAGTTCACTCGTCCCAAGCAATGATCCTACCCTGCTATTTACTAATGCTGGGATGGTGCCGTTCAAGGATGTTTTCCTGGGACGCGATCCGCGGAGCTATGTGCGAGCCACCTCGTCGCAGCGTTGTGTACGTGCGGGTGGCAAGCATAATGATCTGGATAATGTTGGCTATACCGCACGCCACCATACGTTTTTTGAAATGCTGGGTAATTTCAGTTTTGGCGACTACTTCAAGCGCGAAGCTATCCAGTTTGCGTGGAAATTCCTGACAGAAGAGCTCGGGCTGCCGAAAGAAAAGCTTTGGGTCACCGTACATATCAGTGACGATGAGGCTGAGCGTATCTGGAAGGATGAGATGGGTGTTGACCCTGAGCGCTTCTCACGCCTTGATGAAGATAATTTCTGGCAGATGGGTGATACCGGCCCCTGCGGGCCAAGTTCGGAAATTTTCTATGACCATGGCGAAGAGGTTTGGGGAGGCCCTCCTGGTAGCCCAGAAGAAGATGGTGATCGGTATATCGAGATCTGGAATCTTGTGTTCATGCAGTTTGATCGTGATGCCCAGGGCAACCTGAATGCGTTGCCAAAGCCATCAATTGATACTGGTATGGGGCTTGAGCGTATCGCTGCGGTTATGCAGGGGGTTCATTCTAATTATGATATCGACCTGTTCCAGAATTTGTTGGCGGCAGCGGCTGAGGCAACAGGGCATGCCGATACCAGCACACCATCGTTGCGGGTCATTGCTGACCATATTCGTTCCTGCTCTTTTTTAATTGTTGATGGTGTTTTGCCATCCAATGAAGGGCGGGGCTATGTGTTGCGTCGCATCATTCGCCGCGCGGTGCGTCATGGCCACAAGCTGGGTGCAACAGGCATGTTTTTCCATCAACTGGTCGCGGCGCTTGATGCTGAGATGGGCGAGGCGTATCCAGAGTTGCGTAGCGCTCGAGGCCAGATTGAACGTGTGTTGCTCAAAGAAGAAGAGCAGTTTGCCCGTACGCTCGATAATGGCATGAAGCTGCTTGAGGAGGCGCTGGCGACTCTCAAGGGCGACACCTTGCCGGGAGAGACCATTTTTAAACTTTATGATACCTACGGTTTCCCGTTTGACCTAACAGCAGACGTTTGCCGGGAGCGTGAGGTGTCATTGGATGAAACCGGCTTTGAACGTGAGCTTGAAGCGCAAAGGAAAAGAGCGCGTGCCGCCAGCCAGTTTGGCGCAGATTACGGTGTGGCCCTGACGCTTGAGGGTGAAACGTTGTTCAGTGGTTATGAACGTCTAGAGGACAGCGCCGAGGTGGTGGCAATAGCTGACAGCGAGGGCAATCCGCTGACAAGGCTGGCGTCAGGAGAGGCTGGTGTAGTGGTGCTGGACCGTACGCCGTTTTATGGCGAATCTGGCGGTCAAGTTGGTGACACCGGCTATCTAGAGATAGACGGTGGGCACTTTGTTGTCGAAGACACCCAGAAACAAGGCAGCCACCACTTACATCAGGGTCGTATGCTTGAGGGTGAGCTTGAGGTGGGTGCAGTGGTCACACCCAAGGTTGACTCAGGCTTGCGGGCAGCGATTGTGCGCAATCATTCTGCGACGCACCTGCTTCACAAAGCGCTGACCATGGTGTTGGGCGATCATGTTCAGCAGAAAGGTTCACTGGTGACGTCTGAACGCTTGCGTTTCGATTTCAGTCACTTTGAGCCTGTAACCGGCGAGCAGCTTGAAGTCATAGAGCGTTTGGTTAATGAGCAGATATTGGCTAATGCAGAAACGCATGTCGAGTCAATGACGCTGGATGAGGCCAAAGCGCGTGGTGCCGCAGCACTGTTCGAGGCGAAGTATGCTGATCGCGTTCGTGTGCTGACTATTGGTGCGGATGACTTTTCGATAGAGCTGTGTGGCGGCACGCATGTAACGCGTAGTGGCGATATTGGTTGCTTCCATATTGTTGCCGAAAGCGGTATCGCCAGTGGTGTGCGTCGTATTGAAGCCATTACTGGGCAAGCGGCGTTAGACTATTTCGGGTTGCAGGAAGCACGAGTGGCGCGGATGGGTGCGCGCCTCAGGGTTAAGCCGGACCAGTTGGAGGAACGCGTTGAGTCGTTAGTAGAGCGCAATCGTCGCCTCGAAAAAGAGCTCGAACAACTTAAGGCTAAGCTAGTGAGTGCAGAAGGCAGTGACTTGCTTGCTGAGGTTCAAGAGGTGCAAGGCATTAACGTGTTAGCCAAGCAGCTTGAGGGTGTCTCAGGTAAAGAGCTGCGCGGCATGTTGGATCAGCTCAAAAGTCAGCTGGGCTCCGGTGTCATGGTGCTTGGTGTGGCTGACGAATCTGCGGGTAAGGTCAGCCTGATTGCAGGGGTAACTGATGACCTGACTGCGACGCTCAAGGCCGGTGCGCTGGTTAATCACGTGGCGTCTCAGGTTGGCGGTAAAGGTGGAGGTCGTGCTGATATGGCTCAGGCAGGTGGCAGCGATGTGGCTGCTCTGGCTGGTGCGCTGGCTAGCGTGGCTGGCTGGGTGGAAAGCCAGCTGTAGTGTAGTACTGATTACTGGAGCGCGTGACGCTTGGGTCGATTTTTCGGGCTCGCGTAAATGCAGGTGACGTGCATTCCATTTTCACTCATGGGCGCCGAAGGTGCCCGCTTTACGAGGGAAAAACAGTTTATGGCACTATTTGTACAGAAATATGGCGGCTCCTCGGTAGGCTCGGTTGAGCGTATTAAGGCTGTTGCAGAGCGAGTTAAGGGGTTTCGTGATGCTGGCCACCAGGTTGTGGTGGTGTTATCAGCCATGAGCGGTGAGACCAATCGATTGATTGGTTTGG
Source organism: Halomonas halocynthiae DSM 14573 (assembly GCF_000425725.1). Taxonomy (GTDB): domain Bacteria; phylum Pseudomonadota; class Gammaproteobacteria; order Pseudomonadales; family Halomonadaceae; genus Halomonas; species Halomonas halocynthiae. Next base: position 127,768 of record NZ_AUDZ01000014.1, on the reverse strand, counting down.
CTAACGAAATTAATGACACCCCCACGCCGCGCGAGATGGACATGCTGGTGTCGACGGGTGAGCAGGTCACCATCTCGCTGCTAGCGATGGCTCTGCATAAGCTGGGTGTGCCGGCAACATCCTATACGGGGTCTCAAGTTGGTATTCTGACAGACAGTTCGCATACCAAAGCGCGTATTCAGCGTATTGAAACGGATGAAATGCGTGAGGACCTTGAGGACGGTAAGGTCGTGGTGGTGGCAGGCTTTCAGGGGGTTGATACTGAGGGCAATATCACTACGCTGGGGCGCGGCGGATCAGACACCACTGGTGTGGCTCTGGCGGCGGCTCTGAAGGCTGATGAATGTCAGATTTATACTGATGTCGATGGCGTGTACACCACTGACCCGAGGGTCTGTGCCAAAGCTCAGCGTTTGGCGACCGTCACGGTGGAGGAAATGCTGGAGCTGGCAAGCCTTGGTTCTAAAGTATTGCAAATTCGTGCCGTCGAGTTCGCCGGCAAATACAATGTTGCGTTGCGTGTGCTGTCCAGCTTTGAGGATGGCCCGGGCACTCTGATCGTCGCAGACTCCGACAAACACGAGGATTCCATGGAAGAGCCGCTGATCTCAGGTATTGCTTTTACTGCTAATGAAGCCAAATTAACATTGCTGAATACTCCCGATGTACCGGGGGTGGCTTCGCGGATTCTGGGTCCGATTGCCGATGGTAATATCGAAATCGACATGATTGTGCAGAATGTGGCGCCAGCTGGTAACTACACTGACTTCACGTTCACCGTGGCAAAAGGTGACTATCGCCAAACCATGAAGATTCTGGAAGAGCAGGTGCTACCAGACTTGGGTGAAGGCGAAGTTAAAGGTGATGAGAACATTGCTAAGGTCTCGCTGGTTGGTGTGGGTATGCGCTCTCACGCTGGTGTGGCATCCAAAATGTTCCGTGTTTTGTCTGATGAAAATATTAATATCCGTATGGTCTCCACATCAGAGATCAAAATTTCGGTAGTTATTGATGAAAAGCAGATGGAGCTTGCGGTGCGTGCGCTCCATACGGCGTTTGGGCTTGATAAAGCTGAGGTTGAGCAGGAAGCCAACTAAGACTGCTCTTTTGTCTGAAGGGGGCGGTCATATGTTAAGCACTCGATGAAATACGGTAGATTTACGCCGTAAGGCTTCCAATTGGCGTATTTTTCGGGTGTTATGGTCGCCCTGTCATTTGTAAAGAATGATGAATCTGACATTTCATGTCGCTGAAATGTCGTCAGCGAGTTTTCGCGCTAGCCGTCTGAGAAGGAGATCAGTCATGCTCATCTTAACCCGCCGTGTCGGTGAAACTTTGATGATAGGAGATGACGTTGCCGTCACTGTGCTTGGGATAAAGGGCAATCAGGTGCGTATCGGTGTTAACGCCCCGAAACAGGTAGCCGTCCACCGTGAAGAGATTTATGACCGGATCAAGAGTGAAAGGTCTGAGGATGAAGGCGAGGACTAGCGTAAACGCCTGGGGTTTATCATCAAAAGCCAATAATAAAAAAGATAAAATTGTTGATCAGGCTGGACATGACCCTTACGTATCGGTAGGATACGCACCGTGTCGAAGGAGAGGTGGCCGAGTGGCTGAAGGCGCTCCCCTGCTAAGGGAGTATAGGGTTTATAGCCCTATCGAGGGTTCGAATCCCTCTCTCTCCGCCAAAGACACAAAGATTCGCGCCCGTAGCTCAGCTGGATAGAGTACCTGACTACGAATCAGGGGGTCGGAGGTTCGAATCCTCCCGGGCGCGCCATCTTTTCAGTAAATTGGCGATAGTTGATGTGCTGTATGTCAAACGCCATTGTAGAAAAAGAGCAATGCTTGCGAGTTGTTCTTCGGCCCGTTAGGCCATATAAGTCATAAAATATGATTATCGCATGTTGCGCCCGTAGCTCAGCTGGATAGAGTACCTGACTACGAATCAGGGGGTCGGAGGTTCGAATCCTCCCGGGCGCGCCAACGACTAAAACCCCGATTTCTTAAGAAATCGGGGTTTTTCGTTTTTTGCTCGGCAGCTGCAAGGTATCTGAACAGCTCAGAGTGGTTCCGTTAGCACATTGAGTAGTCTGTCGAGGTCGGTGATTCGTTTTAGTGTGTCGAAGCGACGATTGGCCTCGCTGTCTTGACTGCGCATATGGTTAATCCATTGCTTGAGTAACGACACCACTACCTTATTGGTATGTACGCGACGCTGCATGGTGGCAAATTCACGCAGTAATTTCGCGCGATCATGCCAGTGTGTAGTGGCAAGCCGCTCTCCAGTGGCATGCCAGTGATGAATGCGTGCTGCCAGCCAAGGGTCAGCGAGTGCGCCGCGTCCTAGCATGACATCTTGGCAGCCAGAGAGTGTGCGAGCTTTCCAGTAGTCCTCCAGTGTCCAAATATCACCGTTAGCCACAACGGGAATGGACAGGTGGCGTTGAATGCGGCCTATCCATTCCCAGTGAGCGGGTGGGCGATAGCCGTCCTGCCGCGTTCTTCCGTGCACAACAAGTTGTTGTGCACCGCCATCTTCAGCCGCCCGAGCGCAATCCAGTGCCAGAAGACGGCTGGCGAAGCCCAGGCGTATTTTGGCGGTGACTGGCAGGGTGTCACCCACTGCGCGATGGGTAGCGGAAACTGCGGTATAGAGGCGCTGCGGGTCGCGCAACAGGGATGCGCCGCCATCATGACGGTTGACCAGTTTGGTTGGGCAGCCAAAGTTGAGATCTAGGCTAGAAGCGCCAAGCTTGAGTGCCTGTTGGGCGTTTTCTGCCAGGGCCTGCGGATCAGAACCTAGAAGCTGGAGGTGAACGGGTACGCCGCTGGGCGTATGCGGTGCGGGGTCGGCCAGCTCAGGACAATGGCGCAAAAAAGTGCGCGGTGGAAGACGAGTGCCTACCACGCGTACGAATTCGGTGACGGTCCAGTCGAAGCCTGGGTGTCGTGTCAGTAGGTCCCGAGTAATGGCGTCAATGACGCCTTCCATGGGTGCAAGGCCGACGCGGCCTTGTTGTAGTTTTTTAACAACACTGATTTCCACCATGGCACCGTTGCAACAGAGCTAAAGAATGGGCAGGTTATAGCATCAGAATTCATCTGCAAGCTATCAGTATGTCTTGGTCAACGGGCTGACGGTGGCAAAAACAAAATAGAGAGGCTTCCCATGCAGGATTCCCAGTTACTGGTTGAGGGCGTGGCTCTGATGGGCCTTGGTATGGGGGTTGTGTTTGTTTTTCTGACGGTGCTGGTGATGGTCACCACGCTAATGTCGAAAATCATTGGGCGCTTTTTCCCCGAGTCAGTCGCTCCGCCGGCACAGCAGTCAGCGCAGGAAGTGACTGCTGTGGCCGATGATGATGACCTGATGGTGGTTATCAGTACTGCCGTACATCGTTATCGCCAGCGCCGCTGAGACGGCACTTCACCTATTACAGACCCTGAGTAAAAGGACATCCCATGACTGCACCCGCCCGCCCGCTTGGTATCACTGATGTGGTGCTCCGTGATGCACACCAGTCGCTGTTTGCCACCCGTCTGCGTCTTGATGACATGCTGCCGATTGCTGAGAAGCTCGACAATATTGGCTTTTGGTCGCTAGAAACCTGGGGTGGAGCTACCTTCGACAGCTGCATTCGTTACCTAGGCGAAGATCCTTGGGAGCGTATTCGTGCATTGAAAGAAGCCATGCCCAATACGCCACAGCAAATGTTACTGCGTGGTCAAAACTTGCTGGGTTATCGGCATTACGCTGACGATGTGGTTGAGCGTTTTGTCGAGCGAGCACGGACTAATGGTGTCGATGTGTTCCGTGTCTTTGATGCCATGAATGATCCACGAAACCTGGAGTGTGCCATTAAAGCGGTGCGCAATAATGAAGGGCATGCTCAGGGCACTATTTCTTATACCATCAGCCCAGTGCACACCATGGATAGCTGGGTAGAGCTGGCATGCACGGTCGCTGACATGGGGGCTGATTCGCTAGCGATTAAGGACATGGCGGGTTTGCTGACGCCTTATGATGCCTTTGAGCTGGTGACGCGGCTGAAAAAAGTGCTGGATATTCCGATTCATATGCAGTGTCACGCGACGACGGGCATGTCGACTGCCACCGCTCTCAAGGCCGTGGAGGCTGGCATTGATAATGTCGATACTGCTATCTCGTCGATGTCTATGACGTATGGCCACAGCCCCACCGAGTCACTGGTGGCGATACTCAAGGGAACCGAGCGCGATACCGGCCTCGACCTGGAAAAACTTGAAGACATTGCGGCCTATTTTCGTGACGTGCGTAAAAAATATGCCGCCTTTGAAGGCTCACTCAAGGGTATTGATTCGCGCATTCTGGTCGCTCAAGTGCCGGGCGGCATGCTGACCAATATGGAAAGCCAGCTTAAAGAGCAAGGTGCGGGAGATAAGCTCGATGATGTTCTGCTGGAAATTCCACGAGTACGCGAGGACTTGGGGTTTATTCCATTAGTAACGCCCACTTCGCAAATTGTTGGCACCCAAGCGGTAATGAACGTGATGATGGGTGAGCGCTATCAGTCCATTAGTCAGGAAGTTCAAGCCTTGCTTAAAGGTGAGTACGGTGCCGCGCCTGCTGAGTTTAATAGGGAGTTACAGGCGCGGGTGTTAGATGGAGGAGAGCCAATCGTCTGCCGTCCTGCAGACAAGCTATCGCCCGAGATGGAACGTTTGTCTGCAGAGCTGGCCGAGAAAGCCAAGGCTGATGATATACGCTTGGCTGAAGGGGAAGGCCGAGTCGATGATGTGCTGACTTATGCGCTCTTTCCGCAAATTGGTTTGAAATTCCTCAGTAACCGCGACAACCCTGATGCCTTTGAGCCAGCGCCACAAGCGCCGAGCACTCAGCCCGCGCCAGCTTCGGCAGCTCCCACGACTGCCCCCTCTGCAGCGGCTTCTGGTCCTGAGACCTACACCGTTACAGTGAATGGCAAAGCCTATGTGGTGGAGGTAGCTGAGGGGGGGGAGCTTGGTCAGGTTCAAGAGCAGGGTAACTCCCAGGCTCAGCTTGAGCCACGCGTGACAAGTGCTGCTGGCCCAGAAACGTCGGGCGAAGCGTTGGTTGCGCCGATGGCCGGCAATATTTTTAAGGTGAATGTCAGTGTGGGTGATAGCGTGACCGAAGGCGATGTAGTGATCATTCTTGAAGCCATGAAAATGGAAGTACCCGTGCGAGCCACAACCTCTGGCAAGGTGTCGGCAGTGCAGGTAAGCGAAGGCAGCAGTGTGGCTGTCGGTGATCCCCTGCTGACGCTTTGAGGAAATAACGCAATGAGCGAAGAACTGTTAACGCTTTGGCATGGGTCTGGGCTATATCACCTGAGTCTGGGTCAGGCCGTGATGATTATTGTTGGCCTGTTACTGCTGTGGCTGGCTATCCATAAGAAATTTGAACCGCTGCTGCTGGTGCCGATTGGCTTTGGTGGGATTTTGGCTAACATCCCTGAGGCGGGGCTTGCATTGTCTGCCGCTGAACAGGCCGCTCATCTGGCTAAGCCGGAGGTGCTGCAATCGTTAGCACAGGTGCTGGGTGTTCCGCTTGATCCAGGGGCGAGTGTTGATGTTTGGCGCCAGTTGATCAATGACCAGTTGATGAGCGGCACGTCAGCGGCATCAGAGCGCATGGCCGATGATATTGCCATGGATGCAGGCTTTTCTGCTGGGGTGCTGTATCAGTTTTATAGCGTTGCTATTGCCTCGGGTATTGCGCCGCTGGTCATTTTTATGGGCGTGGGTGCGATGACTGATTTTGGTCCTCTGCTGGCTAACCCACGCACGCTGTTTCTTGGCGCGGCGGCTCAGTTCGGTATTTTTGCTACCTTGCTGGGTGCGGTGGCGATGACCTCATACGGATGGATGGACTTCACGCTTAAGCAAGCAGCGGCTATTGGTATTATTGGTGGCGCTGATGGCCCTACCTCAATTTATGTGTCGAGCTTGTTAGCGCCTGAGCTGTTGGGGGCCATTGCGGTGGCATCGTACTCGTACATGGCGCTGGTGCCATTGATACAGCCGCCGATCATGCGTGCCTTAACGACGCAGCGCGAGCGTAATATCGTGATGACACAGCTGCGCCGAGTGTCACGGTTGGAAAAAATCGTTTTTCCGTTGGCATTGTTGATACTGGTTGCACTCTTTCTGCCAGATGCTGCGCCGCTGTTAGGTATGTTTTGTTTTGGCAACCTGATGCGTGAGTGTGGCGTGGTAGAGCGGTTGTCAGATACGGCGCAGAATGCCTTGATTAATATCGTGACTATCTTCTTGGGGCTTTCGGTGGGCTCCAAGTTGATGGCAGACCGGTTTCTGGCAGTGGAGACACTTGGAATACTTGGGCTGGGGATGGTGGCGTTTGCTATCGGTACAGCGTGCGGGATTCTGATGGCTAAGCTGATGAACACAGTCAGCCGTATGCCGATCAATCCATTGATTGGTTCGGCGGGAGTGTCGGCTGTGCCGATGGCGGCCAGGGTATCTAACAAGGTTGGCCTGGAGTCCAATCCGCATAATTTCTTGTTGATGCATGCCATGGGGCCGAACGTCGCTGGTGTTATTGGCTCGGCAGTTGCTGCGGGGATGATGATCAAATATTTGGGCTGATTTGATGTTGTAGGCGGTCAGGCAGCTGTAGGTGCCCGGCCGCTATTCAGTTGGGTCTAACAGGCGAACGCGACCTTTGAGGCGCGCCGTAAGGGCGCTGATGTCACGCGGTGTTTCGCGCGGCCAGCCAAGAGTTAACACGACGCCTTGAGCATCATATTCCACGGTGTTGATGGGAATGTCGTGCTCGCTACACCAGTGACGCGTTTCGGCTTCTCCGGCAAAATCGACTTGCAGACGCAGTGCATTGCGCTCAACAATCTCGCTGCGAGGTAGGTTGACTAATGCGTCGCTGACCGCCTGCGCATAGGCGCGCGCAAGGCCTCCAGTGCCTAGTTTGATACCACCAAAGTAGCGAATGACAACGCAGCCAACCTGGCCTAGCCCCGAGCCTTCTAGTACTTGGTACATTGGTCGGCCTGCGGTGCCGCCGGGTTCGCCATCGTCAGAGAAACCGATAGCATTTTGTTCGCCAGGCGGGCCCGCGATGAATGCGCTGCAGTGGTGAGAGGCCGAGGGGTGCTGCTGTCGAGCCTTATTGAGTAGTGCGTCAAACTCCGCTGTACTAGGCGCGTGACATAGCCAGGTTAAGAAACGGCTGCGCTCTATTTCCAAGCTCGTAGCGTAATGCTCTTCAGGAGAAAGATCGGGTATCGGGTAGCGCATCAGTGAGTGATTTCCGGTTGGCGAACCACCCCCATTACCATACCAAGGACCTGGATGTCGCAGTTGCGCAGGTGGATGGGGGCCATGTGCTGATTGGCCGGCTGTAGACGGACGCCGGACTTCTCAATATACAACTTCTTTAGAGTGACTTCTTGGTCGTTGATCATGACCACGGCTGTTTCGCCGTTTTCGGCACTTTCGCGTTGTTCAATCACAATAACGTCGCCGTCAAATATGTTGCAGTCCACCATGGAATTTCCACAGACCCGTAGAGCATAGGTGTTGCGTCTGACCATGCTGGCGGGCACCTCAATACTGCCATTTTCCAAGCACGCATCAATCGGCATGCCAGCAGAAATGCGGCCTAGAAACGGAATTTCTATCAGTTCGTCAGCCTCGGTAGCTGCCCAGGCGCTGGCGATGGGGAGGTTGGGTTGGCGTATCAGATACTGTAAACAATGAGCTGCAGGTGAGGGCATGAGAGAATACCTCTGTCTTTGTCTGTTTGTTTATACAGTGAATGATCAGCATAACAGGAGTTCAGAATGTGGCAAGCGGCTTTTATGGTCTGTTGTCCTGTGGGTCGCAGGAAAGGCGCTATCATCTGCCTGCGACTGGCTGTCGCGCTTGGCTTGGCTGGCTGTTAAGGGTCTTTCCGTGTACAGTTTCGGCCGCAAATGACTTGATGGGAGAGTGTTTTGAGCCTGCGACTTCAAGCCCGAAAACTTGCCTGTGAACGGGATGATCGCTGGCTGTTTCGTGACCTCGACCTTACCCTGAACGCCGGTGAAATACTGCGTATCGAAGGCCCCAATGGCAGTGGAAAAACCACGCTGCTGAAAATTCTGTCTGGGCAGCTGGGTGACTATGATGGTGAGCTGTCCTGGTGCGGTCAGCCGATGCGTCAGGTGAGGCGTGATTTTTTGGCTAACCTCATCTATTTAGGGCATGCGCCAGGTGTTAAAGCGGCGTTAACCCCGCTTGAGAATTTAGCTTGGTATCAAGCGTTGGCGGGGGAGGCGAGAGCCGGAAAATCCGGGCATGCGTTGCGTATGGCGGCGCTTGACTCTATCGGGCTGGGCGGCTTTGAAGATATTCCCGCTGGGCAGTTGTCTGCCGGTCAGCAGCGTCGTGTGGCGCTGGCTAGGCTGGAGCTTATCCCGCGAGCCCTATGGGTGCTGGATGAGCCTTTTACGGCAATTGATCAAAATGGTGTTGCGGCTCTTGAGGCGCGTTTGATCACGCATGTGCGTCGTGGTGGCTCAGTGCTGGTAACCACACATCATGTAATGAAAGCCAGTGCCAGGCTGCGCAGTGTCCGGCTGGGAGATGATTGACGTGAGTGTTAACACAAAACCGACAGGCACCGTTGAGAGTCTGTTGGTATCAGAGCCTGAGGGCGGTCTGATAGGTGCCATCAAAGCGACGCTAGTGCGTGACATGACGTTACTGTTGCGCCGCCGTGGAGAGATGCTAAATCCGCTGGTATTTTTCGCGTTAGTCATTACGTTGTTTCCGATTGGAATTTCTCCTGAGGCCGAGACGCTGGCTGCTATTGCGCCGGGTCTGTTGTGGGTTGCTGCGTTGCTGGCGGCGTTGCTATCGCTGGATAGCTTGTTTCGCGGTGATCATGATGATGGTGCCCTTGAGCAGTTACTGCTTTCACCGCATCCGCTGCCACTGCTGGCGCTGACTAAAGTAGCAGTACATTGGTTGATGACTGGGCTGCCGCTGGCGTTGATGGCTCCGCTACTTGGTGTCATGTTGGCGCTTCCTTCTGGTAGTTATGTGGTGTTGGCTGTGTCGCTGGCACTGGGCAGTGCGATATTAAGCTTGGTTGGTGCTATCGGTGCGGCGCTGACGGTAGGGTTGGCACGTGGGGGAGTGTTAGTATCATTGTTGGTATTGCCGCTTTATATACCCGTGTTGATTTTTGGTGCAGGCGCCGTCCAGGCCGCAGTCAGTGGCGCTAATGTGGCGGCACATTTGGCAATTCTCGGCGCTTTGTTAGCGGTGGCATTAGGGCTTGCCCCTTTTGCTATTGCTGCGTCATTGCGTATCAGTCTTAACGGTTGAGGTAAACACACCGCATGTGGGCCTTTATACATAAGCTCGGTTCTCCCAAGTGGTTTTATGCCATTAGTGCGCGCTTGTTACCCTGGTTGTGGGTGGCAGCGGTGGCGCTGATTGTTACTGGTAGCATCTGGGGGCTGCTATACGCCCCTGCGGACTATCAGCAGGGCAACAGCTTCCGCATCATTTATGTGCATGTGCCAGCGGCATTCTTGGCCCAATCAGTTTTTGTCAGCATGGCAGCCGCTGGGCTGGTGTTCATGGTGTGGAAGATCAAAGTTGCTGATATGGCCGCTGCGATGATGGCCCCACTGGGTGCCTGTATGACGTTTGTGGCGCTATTTTCAGGTGCGGTATGGGGAGTGCCGACCTGGGGGACTTGGTGGCAGTGGGATGCTCGGTTAACGTCGATGTTGATTCTGTTTTTTCTGTATATCGGTGTGATTGCTTTACGCGGCGCCTTTACTAGCCGTGATGCAGGAGCACGGGCCGCATCGGTGTTGGCACTTGTTGGTGTTATTAATATTCCCATCATCAAATATTCGGTGGACTGGTGGTATACCCTGCATCAGACGGCCAGTTTTACCTTTACATCGCGCCCCGCTATGCCAGCACAAATGTATGTACCGTTGTTGCTGATGGTGTTGGGTTTTTACTGTTTCTTTATTGCGTTAACGCTGACACGTACGCGCACTGAAATTTTGCGTCGTGAAGGCAGTAAACGCTGGGTTCGTCAACTGGTGGAGGGTCGGCTGTAATGGCGTTTGACTCGCTAACTGAATTTTTTGCCATGGGCGGCCATGGCGCTTATGTGTGGGCGGCTTGGGGGGCGACGGGCCTGTTGTTAATTGTTTTGGTTATCCATGCTCGGCTAGAGCAGCGTAAAGCGCTGCAAATGCTGCGCCGAAGGTTTCGTCGTGAGCAGCAACACGCTGCCAGCGTCACCGTTTCATCTGACACGTTATCTGAGAGAGGGCATACCCATGAACGCCAAGCGTAAGCAGAAGCTTTATATCATTCTGGCGCTAGTCGGCTTGGCCGCAGTCGCGGTAGGGCTTGCTCTGTTCGCTTTGCGTAGCAATATCAACCTGTTTTTCAGTCCCATACAAATTGCCGAAGGCAAAGCACCGATAGAGCGCCAGATTCGTGCTGGCGGTATGGTGCGCGAAGGCAGTGTTGAACGCGACCTGGACAGCCTGGATGTGTCCTTTACGGTGACTGACTACATCGAAGATGTTGAGGTGCGTTATAGCGGTATCCTGCCTGACCTGTTTCGTGAAGGGCAGGGTGTCGTCGTGGTTGGTAGCCTGCAGCCCGAGGGTTGGATACGCGCAGACCAAGTCTTGGCGCGTCATGATGAGAACTATATGCCCCCCGAGGTGGCTGAGGCGCTGGAAGCTTCTGGTTATTCTCCGGCGGATTACAAGGAAAAGGCTGAAGAAGTCTCGAAGCGTGTTGAAGATAACGCTGCATCTACCCAGAATTGACCCGGAGTCGAGATGTTTACCAAGATGATTCCTGAGCTTGGCCACTTTGCGCTGATTATTGCGCTGTTGATGTCGGCTATTCAGGCGGTAGTACCGCTAGCAGGTGCAGCGACGCGCCGCCCGCTATGGATGGCTTATGCTCGGCCTATGGCGGTTGGGCAGTTTGCTTTTCTGGTGGTTGCCTACGGCTGCCTGACGTTCAGCTACATGGTTGATGACTTCAGCGTGGCGAACGTCGCCAATAACTCTAATTCGATGTTGCCGTGGTATTACAAGTTCAGTGCAGTATGGGGAAACCATGAAGGTTCAGTGTTGCTGTGGAGCCTCATGTTGGCAGCCTGGACGTTCGCTGTCAGCGTGTTTTCACGCAACTTACCCCGCGATGTGCTGGCCCGAGTGCTGGGCGTTATGGGGCTGGTAAGTCTGGGTTTTCTGGCCTTTGTATTAATAACGTCAAATCCCTTTGAGCGCTTGTTGCCCAATGCGCCAACGGATGGGGCCGATCTCAATCCGCTGTTGCAGGATTTCGGCCTGATTATTCATCCGCCGATGTTGTACATGGGATATGTGGGTTTCTCGGTGGTGTTTGCTTTCGCGATAGCTGCATTGTTGGGCGGGCGTTTGGATGCTGCCTGGGCCCGCTGGGCGCGCCCTTGGACCAACATTGCTTGGTCGTTCCTGACAGTCGGCATTGCATTGGGTAGCTGGTGGGCTTATTACGAGTTGGGCTGGGGCGGCTGGTGGTTCTGGGACCCGGTGGAAAATGCCTCGCTGTTGCCATGGCTTGCGGGTACGGCTTTGATTCATTCGTTAGCGGTGACCGAGAAGCGTGGCTCGTTCAAGAGCTGGACGGTGTTGCTGGCCATCTCGACCTTTTCGTTGTCGCTGCTGGGCACCTTTCTGGTGCGCTCTGGGGTGCTGACATCCGTACACGCTTTTGCTAACGACCCGTCACGCGGACTGTTCATTCTTGCTCTGCTGGGGCTGACTGTTGGCGCCTCACTATTACTCTTTGCGTTGCGTGCCCCAAGGGTCAGTCACCAAATCGGGTTCAGCTGGTTGTCGCGTGACGCGCTGTTGCTGATCAACAATATTGTGCTGGTGATCATTACCGTTACCGTGCTGCTGGGAACGGTCTATCCGCTGCTTTTGGATGCCCTCAATCTGGGCAAGATTAGTGTGGGGCCTCCCTACTTTAATGCGCTCTTTGTTCCGTTGACTGTGATTTTGTGCCTGTTCATGGGGATTGGCCCGTTGGCGCGCTGGAAGCGCAGTGATCTGGGATGGCTAATCAGACGCACTTGGCTGTCGGGCGTGGTGGCATTGGTGTTGGCTGCAGTCATTCCTTTTATATACGACGGCGAATGGAATCTGCAGGTCAGCTTAGGGCTTGCTATCGCGTTATGGATTGTCCTGCCGATGCTGAGAGACCTGTTCGACAAGAGCCGTCATCGTCATGGACGTATGGCCGGGTTGCGTCGCCTATCACCAGCCTATTGGGGTATGGTCCTCGGTCACCTGGGTGTGGCGGTCAGTATTATCGGTGTAGCCGTGGTATCTAACTATGCCATTGAGCGTAATGTGCGTATGGCCGTTGGCGATAGCGTACAAGTCGCTGGTTACACCTTTACTATGACTGAGCTTGGGAGTCGCCGAGGCCCTAACTTTGTCGCTGATACAGCCCGAATCAAGGTTCAAAAAGGAGAGAGTCAGAGTCACTTTGTCATGTCTCCAGAGAAGCGCTTGTATATCGCCCGTGGTATGCCGATGACGGATGTGGCACTGCGCCCAGGGCTGTTCCGTGATCTTTATCTGGCCATGGGGGAAGACTTAGGTGATGGCAGCTGGGCTATGCGGGTTCAGTACAAACCTTTCATACGCTGGCTGTGGTTGGGTGCGTTATTGATGGCGTTGGGTGGTGTGCTGGCAGTGGCAGATCGACGTTATCGCCGCACGGCAACCGCCACGAAAGTGACTGGCCATAGCGCTGGTCAGGGTGAGCAAGGTGCTGGTGCTAACTTTCAGGAGGCAAGAACATGAAGCGTCGTTTATTGCTTGCCATACCATTGATCGTTTTTGTGGTGTTTGGTGTGTTCCTATATCAGGGGCTGGGCATGAATCCCTTTGACCGGGAGTCGGCACTGAAGACCAAGAAGTTCCCCGAGTTCACTTTACCGGCGCTGGAAGACCCTGAGCGCCAACTGAGCAACGCAGATCTTGAGGGCGAAGTCACGCTGGTTAATGTGTGGGGAGAGTGGTGCCCTACCTGTAAACAGGAAATGCCCCAACTGCTGGCCCTGGCGAACCAGGGGGTGCGGTTAGTGGGTGTTGACTATAAAGATACTCGAACCAAAGGATTGCAGTTTCTTGATGAGTTCGGCAATCCGTTTGAATTCAATGTTTTTGATGCTGATGGCAGCTTAGGGTTTGATCTTGGTGTTTATGGCGCGCCAGAAACATTCCTTATTGACGCCCAGGGAGTCATTCGCTACCACCATACAGGTTATATCAAGCCTGAAGATGTGCGGGATACCATCTTGCCGGAGGTTGAAAAATGGCGTCAGTGAATCGCGCTCTAGGACTTGTGTTGTTATCACTGGCCGCGTTGCTCTCGGTGATGGCGGCTCAGGCGGAAAGTATCGAAATCCGTCAATTTGATAACCCAGTGACTGAGCAGCGCTACCAGTCCTTAACGGCGAGTCTGCGTTGCCCGAAGTGCCAGAACCAGGCTATCGACGACTCTGACTCACCGATTGCTGGTGATATGCGTGATCGAGTGTACCTACTGTTGCAGGATGGTCGCTCTGACCGTGAAGTACTGGATTTTATGGTGGAGCGGTTTGGTGACTACGTGCTGTATAACCCCCGCCTTGAAGGTCGCACCATGTTGTTGTGGGGGTTGCCAGCGGGATTGTTGCTGGTCGGTGGCTTATTCATGATTCTGCTTGTGCGTTCACGTCGCAAGGCGTCTGTTAAAGCCTTGAGTGATGAAGAGCGTGCACGCCTTGATGCCCTGACCAAGCGGGAGAAAATATCATGATTTTGCTATGGCTAGCGTTTGCCATATTGCTGATACCGGCGCTGTGGTTGGTCATTCTGCCGTTGCGCCGTGCTGGCGTCTTTCGTCAAGCCCAAGTCGATTACGAAACACGAGATGGCACGGTTGAGCTTAACCTTGCTGTGCACCAGCGTCGGTTGGCTTCGCTTGAAGCGGCCTTTGAGCGCGGTGAGATTGATCGCGAACGCTATGACAATGATCGTACTGAGCTTGAGCGCAGCCTGCTGGATGATACCGCATCGCAACAGCGCCGACCGCTCAAGGCGGCTGGCTCTGGAAAACCGCTTGTGCCCGTTTTATTGATCGGTATGGCGGTTGCAGGGATTGGCTGGTACCAGGTGCAGGGCGCGGCGGGTGACTTGTCGCTGTATCAGGCGCAGCATGAGGTTCTGACGTCGCCGGATGGCAATGTTGATAGCTTGATTGCTCGTCTTGAGCAAGAGGCGCAGCACCAGCCCGGCAACCCTAACGTATGGCGCTCACTGTATCCGCTGTATCGCGATAGTGGACGCACCTCAGAGGCGCGTTCTACGTTGGAGCAGCTAATCGTATTGGAAGGCCGAAAAACCTGGCTTGTGGCTGAGTTATCTGAGCTGCGTTATTTTACGGAAGGCCGCAATCTTAATGGCGAGGTTGGGGAGCTGGTTGATGAAGTATTGGCCAAAGAGTCTGCTCAGCCCAAGGTGTTGGGCATTCTAGGTATTGATGCCTATGAAAGCGGTGAGTATGAGCAAGCGATTGCTCATTGGCGCAATGCCATTGCTGGCATGAGTGACCCGAATGCCGCTGAGTCGTTACGCCAAGGCATTAAGTCAGCACAGCAGCGTTTGGGTGTCGAGCCCGAGACCCGCGAAGAGAGCATTGCGACTGGCTCTGATATTACGCTTGAGATTAGCTTGGCGCCGTCGTTGAGCGGCCGTCTGCCAGACGCTACCGCTGTGTTTGTCGTGGCCCGTGATACGGCAGGTGAGCTGCCACCGCTGGCAATTCAGCGCGCGACTCTGGCCCAGCTACCGTTGACGTTGACGCTGAATGACACGCACGCCATGGCACCCGGGGCTAGCCTGTCGCAAGTGGATAACGCCAATATCGTGGTCAGGGTATCTGCCAGTGGTCAGGCGACACCGCAGCCGGGTGATTTGATGGGGCAGTTAGAAGGCGTTGCTGTGGGTAGCGGTGATGCGCAGTCGTTAGTGATTGACCAGGTCATCGAATAATTTATGTGGTCTGATTTATGCAGTTGACCTCGATCCGTCTGGCAGGCTTTAAGTCGTTTGTCGACCCAGTAACAGTGCCGTTTCAGGGCAATATGACCGCGGTTGTTGGCCCTAATGGCTGCGGTAAGTCCAATATTATTGATGCGGTGCGCTGGGTGATGGGAGAGTCGTCAGCCAAAACGCTGCGCGGTGACTCGATGACTGATGTCATCTTTAACGGTTCCACAGGCCGTAAGCCGGTAGGGCAAGCCTCCATAGAGCTGCGTTTTGACAATCGAGAAGGCAAATTGGGTGGAGCCTATGCCCAGTATGCTGAGATTTCAGTAAAACGTGTCGTCACCCGAGACGCTCAGTCCAGTTATTTCTTTAATGGTCAGAAATGCCGTCGGCGTGATATCGCCGACCTGTTTCTTGGTACCGGCCTGGGGCCGCGCTCTTACGCGATTATCGGGCAAGGTATGATTTCACGCCTGATTGAATCTCGCCCAGAGGAGCTGCGCTCCACTCTGGAAGAAGCGGCAGGTATCTCCAAGTACAAAGAGCGACGCCGAGAGACGGAAAACCGCATGCGGCGTACCCAGGAAAATCTGGACCGCTTGGAAGATATCCGTGATGAGCTTGATAAGCAGCTTGAACGACTTCGCCGCCAAGCCGAAGCGGCACGACGTTATCA
Source organism: Halomonas halocynthiae DSM 14573 (assembly GCF_000425725.1). Classification (GTDB taxonomy): domain Bacteria; phylum Pseudomonadota; class Gammaproteobacteria; order Pseudomonadales; family Halomonadaceae; genus Halomonas; species Halomonas halocynthiae. Next base: position 111,961 of record NZ_AUDZ01000014.1, on the reverse strand, counting down.
AACCCTGAAACAGGAAGAGCATCGCCTCAAAGGTGAGCTTGCGTTGCTGCGTGGGCGAGACTTGCGGGTTCGTCAAAGTGAAGAAGAAGGGCGTGTTCGTGAACTGGAAACCGGCGTTGAACGAGAAGTGCTTGGGCTTCGTCAGTGCGAGTCGCGCCTTGAAGAAGCGCGCGTGGGTCATGATCAGCTGGCGGGCGAGCTGGAGCAGCGCCAAAGCCGCTTTTATGAAACGACTACCGCGATAGCGCGATTAGAACAAGACCTAGAGCATGCACGAGCAAGCGATCAGCAGCTGGCGCGTGACTTGGGTAACGCGCGCCGTGAACTTAGCGAAATGGATCAGCTCGGTGAAAGCGATAAGCAGCGCTTGCAACGCCTAGAGGAGCGTTTGGAAACGCTGGGTCCTGAGCAGGAAGAGGTCGCTGAGCAACTCGCTGAGCTTGAAGCCGCGCTTGAAGAGGGCGAGCCGCAAGCTGAAGAGGCTGACACTCAATGGGAAGCCTTTGGGGAGCAATGGCAGGCAGATAGCCGAGCCGCTGAGCGTGCGCAAGACCGGTTGCGTGAACAGGAATTACGCTTGACGCGTATCGAGGCCGACCTGCGCAAACGGCGTGAGCAACGGCAAGAACTGGCTGATATTGCTGCTCTTGAAGCACAAAGAAGCGAAACGGCTGAACAGTTGGCTGAATTGACGCAGCGTCTCGAAGACAGCGAATTGCGCCGTGAAGAAAGTCAGGTGGGTCGTGATGCTGCGCGTGAAGCGGTGCGTACGGCTGAAACCCTGCGAGAAGAGCACCGCAGCCGACGCAGCATGCTGCAGGGGGAGTTAGCCTCACTTGAGGCGCTGATCCAGGCGGCGCTGGCCGACCATGATGATAGCTTAGATGCGTACCTCGCCTCTCATGGGTTGGCCGATGCGCCGCGCCTCGGCGAGCAGCTGGAGGTGCGCGAAGGGTGGGAAGAAAGTGTGGCTTGGGTGCTATCGCCTTGGTTGCGCGCACGGGTTGTGCCAGCCAATGCTGCCCGAGCATTGTTAGATGAGCCGTCCACTGCTGAGCTTGGCTTGCTGGATGACGACACGAGTCGCAGCATGCTAGGCCCCGCGGTTCCGGGTAGTCTGGCAGAACATGTTGTGGGAGCCGGCGGCGTTGCGAGCTGGCTGACGCGTATTCGTTGTGTCGACTCTCGAACGGCAGCGTGGCAAGGCCAAGCTGAACTAGATGAGGGCGAAAGCCTAATTACCGCTGATGGATTGTGGGTAGGGCGTGGCTGGGTGCGGCAGCGTGGCAGTGCTGACGGAGTCGACACCTTGCTGGTTAGTCGCCGCCGTGAGGCAGACGTGCGTGAGGCCCTAGAGCATACCGAGCAGCAGTTGGAGGAATGTGACGCCCGTCTTGATGAGGCGGTTAACCAGGTTACCAGTGCTGAAGAAGCATTAGAGCAGTTAAGGCTAGAGCAGCGGGAGTTGGAGCAGCAGCGTCAGCAACTGGCCGTGACAGACAGCAGTTTAAGCAGCCGCTTGGAACATATGCAGCGTCGCGCTGAAGAGCTGGATCAAGAAAGCGAAAGCCTGGCTGAGTCGGGTGAAGAAGCTCGGATAGCCATTGAAGAAATTCGCGAGCAGTGGCAGTTGGCGCTTGGTCGCTTGGACGAGGCCGCTGAAACGCGCGAACGACTTGAACGTCAGCGCCAGCAGGCGAGAGAGCAATTGACAGCATTGCGCACGCGCCAGCGGCCGCTGGCTGAGCGAGCTCAGCAGCTGGCACTGGAAATGCAGCGCCTGATGACAGAGCGGACTGGGCTTGCTGAGCAGCAAAACCGAGCAGGAGAGGCGCGCGAGCGGTTGACACTTCGTTGCGCTGAGCTTGAAGCGGCGCGTGAGAACCTTCAAGAACCAGGGGAAGAATGTCGAGAGCAGCTTGATGAATTGCTTCACCGGCGTGAGCGTGAAGAACACGCCCTTAATGATGCGCGTAGCCGAGGGGCGACACTGGCGGAAAGCCTGCGTACCGACGAGCAAGCGCGCCAGGCCCATGAACGTAAGCTGGAAGCGATGCGCGAGCAGTTACAGGAAGCACGCATGCAGATGCAGGCGCTGGCATTGAAGGCTGAGTCGCATGATGAGCAGTTGCGAGAGCTTGGGCATGATAGTGAAGCGCTATTGGCGTCGCTAGCTGACGACGCTACGGAATCTGCTTGGCAAACGCGCCTTGAGGAAACCGGTGAACGTATTCGGCGGCTGGGCGCCATTAATCTGGCAGCCATTGAAGAGTACGATCAGCAAGCCGAGCGGCGTAACTATCTTGAAGCTCAGCAAGACGAACTGAATGAAGCGTTGCAGACGCTAGATCGAGCTATTCGGCGTATTGACCAGGAAACCCGAGCCCGTTTTCGTGACATATTTGAGCGGGTGAATAACGGATTACAAAGCCTTTTTCCCAAGGTCTTTGGCGGCGGAACCGCATGGTTAACCCTAACGGGCGAGGATTTGCTTGAGACAGGCGTGGCGATCATGGCGCGCCCGCCGGGAAAGAAAAATAGCACCATACATTTGTTGTCTGGGGGAGAAAAAGCGCTGACAGCATTGTCATTGGTATTTGCTATCTTCCAACTTAATCCGGCACCTTTTTGTATGCTTGATGAAGTTGATGCCCCATTAGATGACGCCAATGTGGGACGCTATGCCAAGCTGGTCAAAGATATGTCGGAAACAGTTCAGTTCATCTATATTACCCATAATAAGATTGCGATGGAGGCAGCTGAGCGGTTAATGGGTGTGACTATGCAAGAGCCAGGTGTTTCTCGACTTGTGTCGGTGGGAATCGACGAGGCCGCTACGTTGGCGCAGTCATGACTCAGTCAGTCTTGGATGTAATTCATAAAATATGTATCAGTTTTATGTATAATGTTTAAATGATTTGGCATGGTCTGCAAGGAAGCAGAAGAACCAATGTTAATGCGTGCCATAAACGAAGCCTGTTTGTTCTGCTTGACAAATAAAACTAGTGGTTCTTTTATGTCTAGTCGCGCTATGCTATTGGCAAATGAATTTCAGGTATGCCGCCTTAGGGGCCGCAAAGAAAGGCATGAATGCTCATGGAACTTAGAGAATGGCTGATCATTCTGGGGTTGGTACTGGTTAGCGCCATCGTCCTTGATGGTGTTCGCCGCTATCAGCGCCAACGGGGAGTGCCACGTTTAGACCAGATGAGTTCTGGTTTTTCGGAGAGCACACCAAATAATGCGTCTGGTCGTACGTCAGACACATCAGCTGACTTGCGTGCTGCAGAGGAGCATGTAAGCAGTCACCATGCTGAGAAGGCTGAAAATGTTTCTGATACCGCCGTCGATTGGGAACTTCCCAATGGTGGCGCGCGTGTTGTGAGTCCGGCCAAGTATGATGAAGTTGCCGCTAAACCTAAGCTGGAACGCCAGGAGCACCCCGGGCCATCACGCGTGCTGTCTGAATTCCGCCAGCGTCAACGAAGCTCGGTTGATGACGCGCCTCAGGGGGCGATAACTCAGGGGGCGATAAAGAGCGTTAAGCAAGGTGCTGCTCAAGAGGGGGCTACGATGCCGCCTCCTCAAGCTCAGTCTCAAGCCCAGTCTCAAGCTCAGTCTTCGGTAGAACAGTCTTCGGCAGAACAGCTTGCTAACCGTGCTTCCACTGTTGGTACATCAGCGCAGGACAGCACAGTATCATCGGCTAGCGATGATGCAAAGACTTCTCCAAGTAAGCTTTCTGCTCTTGACGATTCCGATGAGCGGCGTGAGCCGAAAGTCACACCATTTGCGGATGACAACGGGGCAACGGCAGAGCAACAGACAGATGATGATGTAAGTGAGTCTCGTGAGTCCTTACATGCGGAGCCGCAAGATCACGTCGCTGAATATGATGAAGATGATTATCGGTTGGTAGACCTTGAAGGCATGGGTGACTCTTTCAAGGAAGGGTCTAAACGGATGGGCACATCGGTGCATCGTTTTGGCACATCGCTGCATCGTTCAATGAGCGAGCGCCGTCAACAAAAACGTATTGAGCGTAAACAGCGACAGGCTGAGAAAGAAGAAAAAGCGCGTCTTCGGGAAAAGAAACAGGCCGACGAGCAGATAGCGAAAGAGGCTGCTCGCCGTGAGCATGAGGCCGCTATTCGCCAAAGGCGTGACGCGAGTAACGCCGAGCATGAAGCGGCATTGAACGCGTCGTTGCAGGCTGAGTACGAGGCCATGCATGACGATGCTACTGATGCATATCAGCCAACAGGCCGCGTCGATGATGATGTCATCAGCCATCCGGTACTGCAAAAAGCGCTGGATTCCGCCGTTGATGCAACACACGCTAAGAGTGCGCTTAGTGATGCTGCTGAAGTGATTATTATTAGTGTGATGTCGCGTGATGATGCTGGCTTTTCGGGCTCCACCCTGCTTAACCTGATGCTGGCCTGTGGTCTGCGTTATTCAACAGATATGGGTATCTTCCACCGCTTTGAAACTGAAGCAGCTAATAGTAGCCTTCAGTTTTCAATGGTTAATGCGGTCAAGCCGGGTACTTTTCCTGTCCCACAGATGGAAGATTTTTCAACGCCGGGTATTACGCTACTGATGCCATTGCCCAGCGCTGATGATACGTCGGCGGCGTTTGAGGCTATGGTCGAAACAGCAATGGTGATCGTGCGTCATCTTGGTGGTGAGCTGAAAGATGAAAACCAGAGCGTTATGACCGCTCAGACAGTCGAGTTTTCTCGACAGCGCGTGCAAGAGTTTGAGCGTCGTTATCGGTTGCGCCGCTATCAGGTCAATTGACCCGCGTCATCGACCTATGTGGCTGATCCAGAAAAACCCTCGGAGCGAGTTCCGGGGGTTTTTGTTGCTGCCCTGTGCCACCTAAACGTGAGCATGGCGAAACACAGACAGATACAACAGCCGGAAACAGAGATCCAACCTTATGAGTCAGCCATATCAGCGCCCTGAGGATGAAGTGGTGCGTTTGCGCGCCGAACTTGACGACGCTAATTATCGTTATTATGTCCTTGATGAGCCGCAGATGGCGGATGTGGACTACGACCGTCGACTGCGCCGGCTGCAAACACTTGAGGCCGAGTACCCTGAATTACAGAGTGCTGCTTCGCCGACGCAACGCGTCGGGGCGCCACCTTCATCAGGTTTTACAGAGCGGGCTCATGCAGTACCGATGCTATCGCTGGACAACGCTCTCGATGAGCAAGAGCTTGCGGTCTTTGTTGAGCGAGTCGCTGAACGTTTGGAGTGTTCAGCTGAATCGTTGGAGTTCTGCTGTGAGCCTAAGCTGGATGGGGCGGCAGTTTCTCTGGTGTACGAGGGCGGCACGCTGAGTGCCGGTGTGACTCGAGGAGACGGCCGCAGCGGCGAGGATATTACTTCTAACCTGCGTACGCTTAGGTCAATCCCGCTGAGCCTTGTTGGGGATGAGTCAGGGCGAAGCCATCCTGACGTGCTCGAAGTTCGTGGTGAGGTCACCATGAGCCACAGCGGTTTTGAGCAACTCAATGAACGAGCTCGAGAGCAGGGCGGAAAAGTCTTCGCTAATCCGCGTAATGCCGCTGCAGGCAGTCTGCGGCAATTAGACCCAAGAATTACCTCGACGCGCCCATTGGAGTTTACGGCATATCAGGTGGCACGCATTGAGCCAGTGGTTGGTGATGCGACTCACCATGAACTGATGCTTCGTCTCCGGGATTTAGGGTTTCGAGTGAGCTCTCAGCTGGAGCTGGTCCAGGGAGTGAGCGGTGTTATTGACTACTGTCGTCGTATGGGGGAGCGTCGTAATACGCTCGGCTATGATATTGACGGTGCGGTAATCAAAGTGAATGAGCTGCGATTGCAGCGGGAGCTAGGCTTTGTTGCGCGTGCCCCGCGTTGGGCTGTGGCGTTTAAATTTCCTGCCCAGGAACAAATGACTCGGCTTAACGACGTTGAGTTTCAGGTGGGTCGCACCGGCGCTATTACGCCGGTGGCACGTTTAGAGCCCGTATCGGTTGCTGGGGTCACGGTGTCTAATGCAACGCTACACAACGCCGATGAAATTGCACGCTTAGACGTGATGATTGGCGATACTGTGGCGGTTCGCCGAGCCGGCGATGTGATTCCCCAAGTGGTCAGGGTACAAAGAGAGCAACGGCCAGCTGATGCTCAGGCTATCGTGTTCCCTGAGTGCTGCCCGGTCTGCGATTCAGACATTGAGCGACTTGAGGGCGAGGTTGTCGCGCGCTGCTCCGGTGGGCTTTATTGCCCCGCGCAGCGCAAGGAAGCACTGAAGCATTTTGCTTCGCGGCGGGCGTTGGATATCGATGGCCTGGGTGAGAAATTGATCGAACAATTGGTCGATAACGACTGGGTCAAAACCCCTGCTGATCTCTTCGATCTGTCGGCTGAACACTTAGCGACGCTGCCGCGAATGGGTGAAAAGTCATCAGAAAACTTAGTGGCCGCATTAGCACAGGCGCGCCACACGAGTTTGCCGCGTTTTATTTATGCCTTGGGAATCCGAGAGGTGGGCGAAGCCACCGCCGCTAATTTGTCTGCTCACTTTGGTACCCTGGCTGCGCTGATGAGCGCGGATACGCAGGCACTGGAGGCTGTTGATGATGTGGGGCCTGTTGTTGCTGCGCATGTGTCTACCTTCTTTCGTCAGCCGCATAACCGGGACACGATTCAAGCGTTGATTGATGTTGGCCTGAGCTGGGAAGAAAGCGAAGTGCGTCGCGGTCCCACACCGCTAGATGGTCAAACATGGGTGTTGACGGGTGCCATGCAGAGTATGACCCGTGATGAAGGCAAAGCGCGCCTACAGGCGTTGGGTGCCAAAGTGGCTGGCAGTGTTTCGAAGAAAACCCACTGTTTGGTCGCAGGAGACGCTGCTGGCAGCAAATTGACAAAAGCTGAGCAGCTGGGTGTGGCGGTAATCGATGAGCAGGGGTTTCTTGAGCAGTTAGTTGAGTGGGAAGGAGAGTTAGTGCGGCCAGAGCAGCAAAACGAAGCCAGTGGAGGCCGTAAAGATGGGTGATCGTTTTATTGAGGTTCCGTATCGCATGTTGCCCCTGGATATCCTTGATGCGTTGCTGGAAGCATTTGTAACGCGCCAAGGCTATGACACCACGGACACCGGTGCAGGTATGAGTGGCTGGGTGAGAGAGCTTAAGCGGCAGTTAGAGAGCAGCGAGCTGGTTATTACTCATGACCTGCAAACCGAGACCACGGAAGTAATGACTCTTGCGCAATGGCGTTCTTTCGGCCGCGACCTAGCCGGTGACGAAGAAGAAGGGGGATAGTTTTTGTTTTACCCCTCACCTTAGCGGCGTTTTATAAGATCGCGAATGATACGTCGCCCTGGGTGCAGATGGTCAACTAGCGGAGCTTCTAGTGGCAAGGGCTCATCACATAGCCGCGAGGCGATCAACTCTGCACATAACGGTGCGCTAGACAGTCCTCGTGAGCCGTGAGCTGTGCTGACCCATAGGCCGCTGTGCATGGCGGGTGGAGAATGCCGAGCGCTGTCGGGGACCTGACTGGCGTCTTTGCCCAGTGATGCATAATCGCGCTGCCAAGCTTGAGCGTCTGGCACTGGGCCGGCGAAGGGGGATTTATCGGGGCTTGCCGCACGCAGAGAGGCGCGGCCAGTCAGCTTGCTGGCATCTACAGTGTTGCCGTTGTCGCGCAGTGTCTTCACATAGCTGGGAAGAAGACGCTCAAGCTCTTCTAGGTTAGCTGTGTGATCCTGCTGACGCAGTTCGGTACTACTGTCATTGGGCGAGAATGTTGCGCCAAAGGTGAGCTGGCCATTTAGTGCTGGCACCACATACCCGTTAGCGCACAGTACGCGCTGCAGCGTTGGCTCGGTGTGTTGTGCTTCATAACATGAAATCTGCCCACGCACTGTCTGAATAGGCAGGTGCGCGGTTTGCGTGAAACGGTTTATTTGGGTTGCGGTGGCAATGACAACTTGGTCGGCGTATGCGAGCCGTTCGCTGCCCTGGGGCTCGGTGTCACGCAAGTGTAGTGTCCAGCTGTCAGCCTTTTGCTCAAGCGCTAATACGGTTGCGCGAACTAGGTTGATCCCCGGCAGTGATGCAAGGTGCTGGCACAGAGCCGCGGGGCGCACCCAGCCTGCTAAGGGATAGTCGAGCCCACCCGTGTCAACGGAGACTCCGGCTTTTTGCTCGGCCTGTTGACTGGTGCATTCAGCCACCAGGCTTTCAGGTAGTGGGTGATGGGCGATAAAGCGTTGCTGGCGCTGGGCTTCGCGCGGGCTATTGGCTAGCTGTAACACGCCGCAAGGCGACCAGAGCTGATGCTGACGGTCGATTTCGTGCAACCACCGCTGGCTATGTAATAGGCCCGTCAAGTAGCAGCGGCTGTGATAGTTGGTGTCGGCAGCCAGTTTGGCGTAGAGCGCACCTTGAGGGTTGCCGGAGGCGCCCGCGCCGGGGCCTTGCTGATCGTACAGGTCAACTTCCACGCCGCGCCGAGCCAGAGACCAAGCTACGCTGGTGCCGGCAATGCCAGCACCGATGACAGCGACTCGCTGGGTGTGTCTGGCCGGTGCCGGGACGAACCAGGGAGTGGCGTGGCGGCAAGTATCCTCGGGCGGAGTGCTGATCTCGCCGGCCAACATCTCGCGTTTTCGCCCAAAACCCGGCTGCTTGCGCCAGTTAAAACCGGCGGCTTTTAAACCGCGTTTGACAATACCAGCGCAAGTAAAGGTGGCAAAGGTGGCATTGGAACGAGAGCGTCTGGCCATCACGTTATAGAGGGCATCGCGCCACATTTCTGGGTTTTTGGCGGGTGCAAAACCGTCCAGAAACCACGCGTCTACTTTGCCATCAAGCAGTTCAAGGCGCTCGACTGTGTCGCCAAAGTGAAGGTCTAGTGTAACGCGCTGATCGAGCCATAAACGGTGGACTCCGCTGATAAGCTCAGGCCACTGGCGAATCAGCACTGCGGCCTGTTCGGCTAATTCTGGCCAGGCCGCCAGTGAGCGAGTCAGGTCATCACGGTGCATCGGGTATTTTTCGGTGGAAACCAGATGCAGCCGAGCCTTAGCTGGCGCGTTGGCGTCAAAGCAGGCCCAGGCGCATAGCATATTGAGCCCGCTGCCGAAGCCGGTTTCAGCGATAACGAAGGGGCGTGCAAGCTGCCATTCAGTCAGCCGTTCGACCAGCCGGTTGCCACCGATGAACACATGCTCGGTTTCGGCGCGGCCATCATGGCGTGAGAAGTACACATCATCAAAAGTGCTGGAACGGGGTGTGATCTCGCCGCTGTCATCATGCCGCCAGTCTAGGCGCGCAGGCGTCAGCCCTGTTAGGGGTGGCAGTCCATCGGGTGAAGCGGTCACGGTCAGCTCCGGTCAATTTTTGATCAATATCGCCATGGCACCACCTGAAGTGGCTTAGCGCAAAGCATTCGCGGCGTTTCAACAAGGTTATCCACAGAAGATGTGGGCAATCTGGCTGTGTATTACTCTGGGTTAAGGCAGGACGTTGAGAAACGGTTTGACGACCACGTTGGCGTATACGCCAGCCGCAATATAAGGGTCTGCGTCGGCCCAAGCTTGCGCGGATGATAAGTCATCGAATTCAGCAACGACCAGGCTGCCGCTGAAACCGGCCTCGCCTGGAGATGCGCTGTCTATTGCTGGGTGAGGGCCTGCCAGTACGAGTCGCCCCTCATCGCGCAGAGCTTCAAGGCGTGCCAAGTGATCAGGACGTGCCGCCAAGCGTAGCGTCAAGCTGCTAGGAATGTCTTCACTGATAATGGCGTACAGCATTGGATCAACTCCTTGAAGGGGAATAGGGTAGGATGGTGACTATTCTGACAAAGTCACTTGGCCACGTCATGCTAATAAACTTCTTGAGCAATGTTTTCGAAGGCGAGTCCTTGAACGTTGATCTGCATATGCATTCGACCGCATCGGATGGACGGCTTTCCCCTGCGCAACTGGTAGAGCTCTGCCAGCAGCGGCAGTTGCGTTCGATAGCGCTGACTGATCACGACACGATGGATGGTGTAGAAGAAGCGCAGCGCCGTGGTGGAGAGTTGGGCGTTCAAGTTCTACCTGCAACAGAGCTTTCCAGCCAGTGGCGTGGTATCAATATTCATGTCGTTGGTTTGCTGCCGAGTGGCAACCAATCGCCGTTGAGTGACGGCCTTGAGCGTCAGGCGAAAGCGCGAGAGCAGCGCTCTGCTGTTATTGCTGAGCGGCTGGAAAAGCGTGGCCTGAGCGATGCTCTATTACGTGCCAGAAAAGCCGCAGGGGGCGACCGTCCTCTTGGGCGACCAGATTTTGCACGGGCGTTGGTTGACGCCGGTATGGTGGCTGACATGAAAACGGCATTTGCCAGATACCTAGGCAATGGTAAGCCTGGTGACGTAAAAGCCATGTGGCCCTATCTTTCTGAGGTGGTGGACTGGATTGTTTGTGCTGGCGGTGTCGCAGTGTTGGCGCACCCCCTGCACTATGGTTTAACGCGTCGTAAGCGCGGGCAGCTGTTGGATGATTTTTGTGAAGCAGGAGGGCAAGCGGCTGAATTGGTCAGTGGCTTTCAGAATCCGGATATGACGCGTGACTTAGCCAGACAGCTACACGATCGTGAGCTGTATGGCTCGGTTGGCAGTGATTTTCATTTTCCTGGGGGGCATCTGGCGCCAGGCAGTATGAGCCCTGTGCCGTGTACGGCAGTGCCACCTGTGTGGACGCATCCGCGTTTACAGGCATTTTTTGGTCAAGCGGCTTGATCATCGGTGTGCTGTTGTCGCTCAGGCGTTGACGCTCTAAAGTAACGGGCTGACTATTTTTTGACGCCGCAGCGAAATGCGTTGCGGACCAGCAAGGAGAAAAACAGTGAACAAACAGGTTGCGGTGATTCTTGCCGGATGTGGTGTCCAGGATGGTTCTGAAATTTATGAAACGACGTTGACGCTATTGCGCCTTGATCAATTGGGTATTAGCTACGATTGTTTTGCGCCAGATATTGAACAGCATCATGTTGTTAATCATCGCAGCGGTGAGGTGGCTCAAGGTGAAACGCGCAATGTGCTGGTCGAGGCCGCACGTTTAGCGCGTGGTGAGATATCAGCCCTCGATGAGTTGTCAGTTGATGATTACGATGCAGTAATTGTGCCTGGTGGCTTTGGTGTGGCCAAAAACCTGAGCAACTTCGCTGAAGCTGGCGCAGATATGGTGATTCAGGATGGCGTGCGCGAAAAGCTCAGCGGGTTTCACGCCGTGGGTAAGCCGATTGGCTTGATGTGTATTGCGCCGGTTATGGTGCCACGTGTGTTAGGTCAGGGTATTGCGGTGACGATTGGCAGTGATCCGAGTGTGTCAGGTGCGATTAGCGCGATGGGCGGCCTGCATCGTGGCTGTGCGGTAGACGATATCGTTGTGGACTTCTCGAACCTGGTTGTGACCACGCCCGCCTATATGGAGGCTCAGCGTATCAGTGATGCCGCCAAAGGTATTTTCAAATTGGTTGATCGGGTTAATGAGTTGATGGAGCTGAAGTCATCAGACTGAACGCGTTACGCTGTATCCGTTAGCGAAACAGTGTAAGCAGCGGCTTTTCTTCATTATTTTCGCAATAAAAAACCACCGTCTACGAGGTGGTTTTTTATTGCGTTGTGTTCATGAGAAGGGTTTTAGTCGTGGCGATCCTGACGGGTATTGTCTGTGTCTTGTTGTTTGCGACGTACTAGGCGCCCGAACAGCAAGCCCACCTCGTAAAGCAGATACATAGGGCCGGCTAGCAAGCTCTGTGAGATTACGTCTGGTGGCGTCAGCAGCATACCGATAACAAAGCAGCCCAGCAGAACATAAGGGCGTTTGCGTGACAGACTATCGACGCTGGTAGCGCCGCTGTAAATCAGCAGGAAAGTGGCTATCGGTATCTGAAAGGCGATGCCAAAGGCCAAAAATATCTTTAGCACAAAATTCAGGTACTGGCTGATATCCGTCATTATCGCGATTTCGGCAGGACCGGTGCTGGTAAAGAAGGAAAACAGCAGCGGAAACACGGCGTAATATGCGAAGGCTGCACCGGCATAAAATAGCGCAATGCTGGAAGCCAGCAGCGGCAAAGCCAAGGCTTTTTCATTGTCGTATAGGCCCGGGGCGATGAAGGCCCACGCTTGATAGAGCACGTACGGCACAGCGACAAATACGGCGACCACTAATGTTAGCTTAAAAGGGGCCAGGAACGGTGAGGCGACCTCGGTGGCAATCATCTGAGAGCCGGCAGGCAGCAAGGCCATCAGCGGGTCAGCAACAAATCGATAGATTTCGTTGGAAAAACTGTAAAGCCCCAGAAAAACCACCAATATCACCACGACGGTACGCAACAGCCGTGTGCGAAGCTCAATCAAGTGATCGATCAGAGGCGCGTGCCCTCCCCCTGTCTGCTCAGACTGGCTCATTGTGAGTCGGTATCCTTGTCAGCGGGGGCGTTGGCGACATACACCCGGTTTTTTACTGGGTCGTCGGTTTTGGAGGGCGCGTCGGCACTGCTGGCGGGCTGGCGCGCCTTGTTCAGGGCGTCATCAAGGCGCTGTTCAGGCGTCTTGGCCTCACTTGCCGGCGTATCAGGCCCGTTGTCGGCAGGCGTAGAGGGGCGATCGTTGTCAGCAACGCCTTCAACCTCACGATTCACACGTTCGACGTTCTCGTCGAACGACTTTTTGTGCTCGTTGATCTTCTGACGCACTTCTTCAGTCCGCAGCTGTTCATTGATTTCGCGCTGTATGCCCGAAACGCTGCGCTTGATACGGCCGACCCACATGCCGACGGTGCGCGCTGCCATAGGAAGCCGTTCCGGGCCCAGCACCAACAAACCCACCACGCCGATGAGCAAGAGTTCAAGAAAGCCGATATCAAACATGGCTGCTTATTTTCGCTCTTCCTGTTTTTCGGACTGTTGCTCAGCGTTCACATCATAAGTGTTGCCGCTTTCTTCTTGTGAAACGCGAGCGTGTGGTTTATCAGCCGTATCATCCTTTTTTTCTTCGTCGTTGACGGCTTTCTTGAAGCCTTTGACGGCATCGCCCAAGTCGCCACCAACATTGCGTAATTTCTTGGTGCCGAAAATCAGGATGATGATGCCGAGTACGATGAGCAGTTGCCAGATACTGATACCACCTAACATGAAGTCGTCCTCAATTTGGGGTCCGTGGTGGACCTTTTCGTTTACTGCCTTGCGGCTTTTTCGTCGTGCCCTGAGATGCCGAAGCGCCGGGCCAGTTCTTCGAGTACTTGCTCATGGCTCAGGCCTAGGTGCGAGAGCATTACTAGACTATGGAACCACAGGTCAGCGGTTTCTGCGATCAAAGCATGTCGACTCGCGTCATCGCCGTGTTCAGCATCCTTGGCAGCAAGCAGTGTTTCCGTGGTTTCTTCACCGACTTTCTCAAGGATTTTGTTGAGTCCTTTGTGGTGCAGGCTGGCCACGTAAGAGTCTGTCGCCGCTGCTTGTCGGCGTTGCTGAAGTACCTCGTCAAGTTTGCCGAGTATATCGCTCATGAATGACCGTTTCCTTTCAATGGCATTGTTTGGCAGCGTGTATTTAGTTTGGCGTCTGCCGTCAGTTCCAGACCAGTAACAGAGCGCCAGCCGCCAGAGCGCTGAGTATCGTCCAGGGTTGGTCCGCTGCCCACTCACTGAACGGCTGCCAAGCTAAGGCCAGGGCGACGATGAGTATCCCCAGGCGTTGGCGCCGGTTGCTTTGCTGGCCACGCTGAGTCAGTTGGCGGTCGATGCGCTGAATCGACTCTGCTTGGCGGCGTTGTTGAAGCTGATTCTGCTCGGTCCGCATTAGGGCCTGGTGTGCCATGACAGGCAGCTCTGGCAGCTGGTGAGAAAGCTCAGGTGCATGACGTTTGAGTGACTCCCATAGGCTATGTACGCCAGCGCGCTCTTTCATCCAGCGCTCAAGATAGGGCCGTGCGGTGCTCCAGAGGTCTAAGTCAGGGTATAACTGTCGCCCCAAACCTTCGATATTGAGCAACGTTTTTTGCAGCAGCACCAGCTGTGGCTGTACTTCCATATTAAAGCGTCGTGCTGTCTGAAACAGCCCCAGCAGTACCTGACCAAACGAAATATCTTTAAGCGGCTTCTCGAGAATGGGTTCACAAACTGCGCGCACAGCGGCGGCAAACTCGTTGGCGCGAGTGTCTTCTCCCACCCAGCCGGATTCGATATGCAGCACAGCGACTTCATAATAATCTTGGCGAAAGAATGCTAGTAGGTTACGCGCCAGGTAATCCTGATCTTCTCGGGTCAGGCTGCCAACGATGCCACAGTCGATGGCGATATATTGCGGGTTGTCAGTATTGTCGCGGGAAACGAAAATGTTGCCAGGGTGCATATCGGCATGGAAGAAATTATCGCGAAACACTTGGGTAAAGAATATTTCCACACCGCGCTCGGCCAGCTTCTTCAGGTCGGTCCCTTGTGCCTCTAAGGCGGGAATGTCGGCCACAGGTACGCCATAGATACGCTCCTGAACCATGACACCGTGCCGAGTCAGTGGCCAGTGAATGCTGGGTACGTGTAACAACGGAGAGTTCGTGAAGTTGCGCTTGAGTTGAGAGGTGTTGGCGGCCTCTTTCGTCAAATCCAGCTCGTCAAACAGCGTTGATTCGTAATCACGCACCACAGCTACTGGGTGCAGCCGTCTGACATCGGGAATGCGTTCAAGCAGGCGTGCCAGTTGATAAAGCAGGGCCATGTCCTGGCGCATGATCTTATTGATGCCGGGTCGAATGATTTTGACCACCACATCTTCGCCGCTATGTAGGCGTGCCCCATGCACTTGAGCCACGGATGCCGACGCCAACGCCTCAGTATCGAACTGGGCGAATGCTTCATCAATACTCATTTGCAGTTCGCGCTCAACCAGTACTCTGGCGTCGCGGCCCGGAAAGGGGGGGACTTGGTCTTGTAGCCGCTTCAGCTCATCAGCAATGTCTTCGGGCAACAGGTCGCGCCGAGTTGACAACATTTGGCCGAATTTAACGTGGATAGGGCCGAGGGTTTCTAGTGCCAGGCGCAGGCGCTCGCTGCGAGGCCGGGGGCCAATGGGCATCAGCCGCCAGGGTGCGAGGGATAATAGTCCGCGTAACCACCAAGGCAGGCGGTGTAGCGGGATCAAGGTGTCCAGGCGGTAACGGCTGACTACCCAGAGAATGCGCAGTAGCCTGACTATCATGCTGATGTCTCCGTCGTGACCGCAGAACGTGGCACGGCTGTATTGTCTGAAGGTATCGCTTCGAGCCGCTGCTGAAGGCGCATCAGTCGGGCGGCAATACGGTCAGTAGTGACTTCTATTTCAGTCAGGTGGTCGCGCAGAACCTCAAGCTGATAACGGCTAGGCAAAAGGCGGGCTTCTTCAAATACGTATTCGGCAACATCGGCTCGCAGTTCGCGCTGGGTGCGCACGCCCCAGTTTCCAAGGCTGCGCAGCCCTTCAGCCAGTGTGTGAGCAGGTTGTTCGCCAAACCAGCGCGCCAGCTCACTTTCCCAGTCTAGGTCTAAATCCAGCAGCAGGTTACGGGCTGACTCCAGCAGCTGGGTGTGGCCGCGTACCGATAGCTTTCCCTGAAACATCAGTTGTTCGACGCTGGCACCGCCGATCAGTGCTGATAGCGTATCAGAATCCAGTTCGACGACGGCGTCATGGGCGCCTTCGGTGGTGTCTGGTTCACGCAGCAAATCCAGCCCTTGGGCATGAAAGTGGACAGCCAGCACAAGATTAGGCGACGTCATGCGTAGCAGAAGGCTTTTGCCTGACAGCTGTCGAAGACGCTGCGGTGCCGCGGGGTCGCGCGCGAGCAACGCGTTGATGGTTTTTTCAATGCCAGCCAGCAGCAGAGTCGGTGTTAATGCCATCATGACCTCACAGCTTGATGCCGCGATGCAGGGCAACAATGCCCCCAGTGAGGTTGGTGTATTCCACACGCTCAAGGCCGGCGTTTTCCATCATCTCTTTGAGCGTTTTCTGATCCGGGTGCATGCGGATCGACTCAGCCAGATAGCGGTAGCTATCGGCATCGCCGGCCACCATTTGGCCCATACGTGGAAGTAGATGGAAGGAGTAATCGTCGTAGGCCTTGGACAACAAGGGATTGCTCGGCTTGGAGAACTCCAGCACCAACACGCGTCCGCCAGGCTTAAGCACGCGTGTCATGGAGCGAAGTGCAGCGTCTTTGTCGGTGACGTTACGCAGCCCGAAGGCGATGGTAATGCAGTCGAAGGTGTTGTCGGGAAAGGGCAGTGTTTCGGCATTGGCCTGCACGTACTCCACGTTACCGCTAACGCCTTGGTCGATCAGCTTGTCGCGCCCCACGTTGAGCATCGAGTCGTTGATATCGGCCAATACGACTCGGCCACGGGGGCCGACTAGCCGTGAAAATTTTAGTGTTAGATCACCAGTGCCTCCGGCGATGTCTAATACGCTATGGCCAGGGCGAACGCCAGCTCGCTCAATAGTTAGACGCTTCCACAGGCGGTGGATACCAAACGACATGAGGTCATTCATTACGTCATAGCGTGAGGCCACGGAATCGAAAACGTGGGCTACGCGAGAAGCTTTCTCATCGACGTCAACCTGCTGATAGCCAAAGTGAGTGGTGCGCTGATCCTTCTGGCTCATGCGATAGGCTCCGGGGTCGCTACTGTGAAAAAGGCACGCTAGCCTCAGTTGGGCGCTATTGTAGCGCCCAACTGAGGCCCTTGTCTTGACGATAGACTGGATGCTTTCGGGGATGGTGTGAAAACTTGCGTAATGTGGCTTAGAGTTGCTTGAGCTCAATGCCGAGCGTGTCTCGTCGAGCTCCCGCGTTTTCCAAACGCCGGAGATAGTCAGCCCAGTACGCTTCGCGGTGTTGTATCAGGTCGTACAGATACTCCCAGCTATATAGACCGCTATCGTGACCATCGTCGAAATGCAGCTTGAGGGCGTAGTTGCCGGTTTGGGTGATGTTGGCCAGACCCACATCTTTTTTGCCAACCTGCAGTACAGCCTGGTCTTTGCCATGTCCGCGTACTTCGGCAGAAGGCGAGTAGACCCTGAGATACTCGATCGATAGCCGGTGGCTTTCGCCACCGGCATAACCGATCTCCAGCTCACGTGCTTTTCTGTGGTAGTGCACCTGGGTAGGAATCGGGGCAGGCATGGAGTACCTCGCTTGGCGCTAGTGTCAGAGAATATAGCGAGAAAGGTCTTCGTCCATGGCCAACTCGCCGAGCTGTGAGTCTACATAATTGGCGTCAATAATGAGCGGTGAGCCAATGTCGCTGCCTTGATAAGACGCTTGTTCAAGCAGGCGCTCCATTACCGTGTGCAGACGACGTGCGCCGATATTTTCGGTGCCTTCGTTAACCTGCCAGGCAATCTGGGCAATACGCTCAATGCCATCCTCAGTGAAGTTGACGTCCAGCCCATCGGTAGCCAGCAACGCTTCGTATTGGCGTGTTAGCGCAGCAGATGGTTCGGTAAGGATACGCTTGAAGTCGTCTGGCGACAGGGCGTTGAGTTCAACTCGGATAGGCAAGCGGCCCTGTAGCTCAGGGATCAGGTCTGACGGACGCGCCAAGTGGAAAGCGCCTGATGCGATAAATAGGATATGGTCGGTTTTGACCATGCCGTATTTGGTCGACACCGTGGAGCCCTCAATCAGTGGCAACAGATCACGTTGAACGCCTTCGCGGGACACTTCACCACCCGATTGTCCGTTGCCTTTGGCGACTTTGTCGATTTCGTCAAGAAAGACGATGCCGCTTTGTTCAACGGAGTTGATAGCGCGTTGCTTGATGTCATCTTCGCAAACCAGTTTGCCGGCTTCTTCGTCGACCAGCAGAGTCAGCGCTTCTTTGACGGTGACTCGGCGGGTTTCGGTCTTGCCTTTCCCCATATTGGAAAACAGGTTTTGCAGCTGGTTGGTCATATCCTCCATGCCCGGTGGGGTCATGAAGTCTACGCCCTGAGATTGGGGCGTTACCTGAACGTCAATTTCTTTGTCATCAAGCTGGCCTTCACGCAGCTTTTTACGAAATGACTGGCGGGTAGCGTTTTCGGTACGCGGCTGATCTTCTTGGCCGCGGGGTGGTGGCAGCAGGGCATCGAGTACGCGATCTTCCGCTGCATCTTCGGCGCGGTGGCGGACTTCATCTTTGGAATGTTCGCGAACCAGTTTGATGGCGACTTCGATCAGGTCGCGAATAATTGACTCTACATCACGGCCAACATAGCCCACTTCGGTGAACTTAGTGGCCTCTATTTTGATAAAGGGCGCTCGGGCTAGTTTAGCCAGGCGGCGGGCAATTTCGGTTTTACCTACCCCGGTTGGCCCGATCATCAAAATGTTCTTGGGCGTGACTTCTTGGCGTAGTTCACCGTCAAGCTGCATGCGCCGCCAGCGGTTACGCAGCGCGATGGCAACAGCGCGCTTGGCGTCTTGCTGGCCGATGATGTGTTGGTCCAGCGCATGGACAATTTCGCGAGGGGTCATCTGGGTCATGGTTATAGCTCTTCCAGCGTGACGTTATGATTGGTGAATACGCAAATATCACCGGCGATTTCCAGTGACTTCTCGGTGATTTCTCGGGCTGATAGATCGGTGTTTTCAAGTAATGCCCGAGCGGCAGAGAGAGCAAAGTTGCCACCGGAGCCGATAGCAATGATACCGCGTTCTGGTTCGACTACATCGCCGTTGCCGGTGATGATGAGTGACGCATTTTTATCGGCTACCGCGAGTAACGCCTCAAGACGGCGCAGCGCGCGGTCAGTGCGCCACTCTTTGGCCAGCTCTACGGCGGCCTTGGTCAGGTTGCCCTGGTATTTTTCCAACTGTGCTTCAAAGCGTTCAAACAGGGTAAAGGCATCGGCGGTGCCACCGGCAAAGCCAGCGAGTACCTGGTTGCGATACAGGCGCCGGACTTTGCTGGCGTTACCTTTCATGACGGTATTGCCAAGCGACACCTGGCCGTCGCCGGCGAGTGCCACCTGATCGCCGCGACGCACGGAGACAATCGTGGTCATGGGGGGTGCTCCTTATGGAAGATTTAGCTTCCGGTGACTTTTGGCATCGTAACGATCTGATACCACACTAGGTATTGCTGAGTAAGTGTGGGCGACGCTTGGGAAATTCAACCGAAATAAAGAAGGATGAACGAGGTGCAAGCTAAGTCGCTAGCAGCAGTGAAAAAAGCCGAGGCAGTGCCTCGGCGTTGCTTGTTACCTGTGGATTAATTCTGTATCTGGATGAGGAGAGGAGTAATGCCCCGGGTTGCCATCAGATCTTTAGCACGATCAATCTCGCGGCGATCGTTATAGGGGCCTGATTGCACGCGGAACCAGGTGCTACCGTCGTCAGTGCGGACTTCGCTAATCTTGGTTTGCAGGCCGAAGTTGCCAAGGCTCTGTGACAAGTTGCTGGCATCGCCGCGACTACTGAATGAGGCAGCTTGCAGCATGTAGCGTTTGCTAGTGTTGGTAGCTGCCGGTTGTTGAGGTGGCTTTTGTTCAGCAACCTCTTTGGCGGGCTCTGGCGTCGGTGTCGGCTCAGGCCTGGGCTCAGGTTTAGGTTCAGGCTCAGGTTTAGGTTCAGGCTTCGGTGCCGGAGTGGAGGCTGACGCGGGTTTGGTTGTGCTGTTGGCCGCGATAATCTGGGCGATGGGGTCGTTACCAGAAACGCCGTCGCTAGCTGACGCATCGTCTTGGCTGGTTTCGGGGCGAGGAGGCGGTGTTGCCGTTGATGTCAGCACGTCGCCATCAGGCACAATAACCTCTGTTTCTGGTAGCAGAGTGTAAAACTCAAACGTTGGTGTTTGTTTCTCTTCTGCCTGCTGCGTTTGCTCACTGTCGCTGGTCTCAGGAGCGGCGACAGGAGGAATGACGGTAGCCATCGGTTTGTCGTCTTGCCAGGGAGCACTGCCATGTTGGTGCTGCGACGCAAGGAAGCCGCCGATCAGACCGACCAGCAACCATAGCCAGCCGGGGATGCGAGGGCTGGATTTTGCTTTGCGAGCTTTGCTGGCACTGGTGGCTCCCCGTTTACGGGGAGCCGGTTTTTGTTGTGTGGGCTTCTTAGCCATCGGCTACATCTCCTCCGGCGCACTGACGCCCATCAGGTCAAGGCCGTTGCGTAATACTTGTCGCGTGGCCAGTCCGAGGGCCAGGCGGGCATTGCGCTGAGCGTCGTCTTCGACCATCACTTTTACGGCGTTGTAGCAAGTATGGAACTCGCCAGCGAGGTCTTGTAGATATTGGGCAACTTGCTGGGGCTCGCGAGACGTGGCTGCGTGCTCTATTACTTCGGGGAAGCGGGCAAGCCGGTTGATGACGGCTTTTTCTTGCTCGGCCTCCAGTAATGCCAAGTTATCCATGGCTTGGTCGAGGTCGAAAGGCATGCCTTCTGCATCGGCTTTGCGCAGCATGCTGCAGACCCTGGCGTGGGCATACTGAATGTAATACACGGGGTTATCGTTGGACTGGGAGCGCGCTAGGTCGATATCAAATGTTAGCTGTGAGTCAGCCCGGCGGGCCGCCAGAAAGAAGCGGGTTGCGTCGCGGCCAACTTCATCGATCAGGTCACGCAGAGTGACGTAGCTACCCGCGCGCTTGGAGAGTTTTACTTCAACACCTGAGCGGGTAACCAGCACCATCTGGTGCAGCACGTAGTCGGGCCAGCCTTGGGGAATCCCGGTTTCAAGTGCCTGTAAGCCAGCACGCACGCGAGTCACCGTTGAGTGGTGGTCTGCGCCTTGCTCATTGATAACGGTGGTGAATCCGCGCTGCCACTTGTCCTGATGGTAAGCGACATCGGGCAAGAAGTAGGTGTAGCCGCCATCGGTTTTACGCATCACGCGATCTTTGTCGTCACCGAAATCGGTGGTACGCAGCCAAGTGGCACCGTCGTGCTGGTAGGTGTGGCCGTTTTCAGTTAACCGTGCTGCGGTGGCTTCAACCTTGCCATCCGCATATAGCGAAGATTCGAGAAAATAGACATCGAATTCTACACCGAAGGCACGTAAGTCAAGATCTTGCTCACGACGTAAGTACGCTACGGCGAAGTCGCGGATCGCATCGAGGTCGTCGGGGTTGCCATCCGCCGTGACCTGACGGTCGTCGGCATGAACGCTTTCTTTGTTTAGGTAGGATTTGGCAACATCGCTGATATAGCCGCCGCGATAGCCGTCAGCAGGCCAGCCGTCTTGGTCGGGTTCAACGCCTTTAGCACGGGCTTGTACTGAGCGTGCTAGGTTGCTGATTTGGGCACCGGCATCGTTGTAATAAAATTCGCGTGTGACGGTATATCCGGTAGCCTCCAGCAGGCGACACAGGCTGTCACCAATGGCAGCCCCTCGGCCATGACCAACGTGTAGCGGGCCGGTGGGGTTGGCAGAAACGAACTCGACCTGCACTTTTTCACCTTGGCCAACAAGGCTGCGGCCAAAAGCATCGCCGGCTTCCAGGGCGTGACGTATCACTTGGGCTGCCGCATCGGTGGCCGCGAAAAAGTTGATAAAACCAGGCCCGGCAATTTCGACTTGGCGTAATGCCGTGCTGGCAGGTAAGGCGGCAATGATGGCCTCGGCAAGCTCGCGAGGCTTTTTTCCAGCAGGCTTGGCCAGCATCAGCGCGAGGTTTGTGGCGTAGTCGCCATGCGTTTTATCGCGGGTAGGATCAACCTTGATGGATGGCTGGATGTCGTCGGGCAGCTGGCCCTGGCGTTTAAGCTGGTTCAACGCGCCTTCAAGCAGCGTAATGATCGTCTCTTTCATGGAATCTCAGAAGTCCTGTGACGCAGGCAAAATGTAATTCGCCCGACGGCGGGCATAGGGCACGGTGATGTATTATCGACAATCACGGCGCGGCTTTAAAGCCTAGTGCTGGCGGAGTTTGGAATATTGGGCCGCTGGTGAGTGTTTAACTGAGTGTTTGTGGGTCGATATCCAGTGACCAGCGGGCTCGTCGTGCACGAGGTTCGGCCTCAAGCCAAGTGACAAGCCAGGCGCTGGCTTCATGCAGTTGGCTGCGTTTGGCGGCGCTTAATAGCAACTGTAGATGATAGCGACCTTGTCGGCGTTCCATCGGAGCCGGTACTGGGCCGAGACAGTCGACAGGGAGTTCTCGATGTTGCAATTGTTGACGAAGTGCACCAGCCGCGGCTTCTGCCAGTTCACTCGCCTGATCCTCGCGAGGACTTTCTACTCGTAGCAATGCCAAAAAGCGAAAAGGGGGAAGCGCCGCACTGCGGCGCTCCTCTAATAGTTGCTCGGCTAGGGCATTGTAGCCTTCATTGGCAAGTAAACGTAGGTTTGGGTCGTCGGCGTGCAGAGTTTGTACCAGAACTCGCCCAGGTAACTCTGCACGCCCGGCGCGGCCCGCCACTTGCTCCAGTAGTTGGGCGCTGTGCTCAAGCGCCCTGAAGTCGCTGGCGTACAAGCCTGCGTCAGCATTGAGGACGACAACTAGTGTGACATGAGGCAGGTGGTGGCCTTTGGCTAGCATCTGGGTGCCGACCAGCAGGCAAGGTTCACCACGACGGACTTCGTTGAGTATTTGCTCTAGCGAGTCGCGGCGGCGTGTGCTGTCTCGGTCGATACGGTGAACTGGTGTGTCAGGGAACAGTTCGGCAAGCGTTTCTTCGCTGCGCTCAGTGCCAGTGCCCTGCGGACGTACATCACCGCTACCGCAATTTGGGCAAGTAGCAGGTTGAGGGCGGCGATGATCGCAATGGTGACAGACTAACAGGGGCGGCTGGCGATGCAGCGTCATTCTGGCATCACAGTGTTCGCAGTCGGCTATCCAGCCGCAAGTATGGCAGGACAACGTGGGAGAAAACCCGCGCCGATTGATAAACACCAGTACTTGGTGTCCAGCGGCGATAGTGGCGGCGATTTGTTTTTGCACGGGTGGGGTGAGTCCGCCGTGGCGTACTCGGCCGCGTATATCAACTAGCTCGAGTTTTGCGGGGGCGTGGCGTGTGGCACGCTGGGTCAGTCTGAGGTGGCGGTAGTGTCCGCTCAGGGCGCGTTGCAGACTTTCCAGCGATGGTGTGGCGCTACCCATAACCAGTGGAATCTCTGCGTGTTGAGCGCGTACGACGGCAAGATCGCGGGCGTGATAACGCAGTCCGTCCTGCTGCTTGAATGAGCTGTCGTGCTCTTCATCGACAATGATGACCCCTGGGCGTTTTAGTGGTGTAAAAATAGCTGAGCGCGTGCCGATGACGATGCGTGCGCGTCCACTGGCTGCGGATTCCCAGGCATCCAGTCGTTCGTTGTCGCTGAGCCCTGAATGTAGTGCCACAACAGGTAGGCGGAAGCGTCGGCGAAAGCGCGACAGGGTCTGTGGTGTCAGGCTGATCTCGGGGATCAGTACTAGCGCCTGACGGCCGCGACTGACTATGGCCTCGATCAGCTGTAAGTAAATTTCGGTTTTACCGCTACCTGTAACGCCGTGAAGCAAGCACGGATTAAAGGCATCAAGTTGTTCGTGTACCGTGGCTAGCGCAGAGGATTGTTCGCGGTTTAGTGGGAGTGTTGGTTCGGCAAGAAAACCGTTATCAGCCTGTTCTGGCGAGCCTGTCAGCGGATGTTGTGAGGCCGCAATAAGCCCTTTGCTTGCCAAGGCATTAAGCTGTGGCTGGGTGAAGGACTGAGCCATGATAGCCTGCTTGACCAGCCCGGATGGGTGTTGGCGCAGCATCTCCAGCAGAGCGGCCTGGCGTGGTGCGCGAGCCGGCTCGCCAGATGGAGTCTGGTGCCCTTGGGAGGTGAGGCGCCAGTATTCTCGAGTTTGGGTTTCAAGCGCTTGGCCTTGCCGTAGCCTGGCGGGTAACGCGTGGTGCAGGGTATCGCCCAGGGCATGTTGATAGTAGCGAGCGGTAAACTGGCATAGCCATAACCAATCTGCTGGCAGTGGGTGAGTGTCCAGGCACGCATCAATTGTTTTGAGCTTGTTGTCTGGCACGTCGCTTTGGTTGCGACATTCGATAACAATGCCAACCACCTGACGGTTACCAAAAGAAACGCGAACGCGCACGCCAGGCTGCCAGCCTTGTTCGGGGCAGTCAGAGCCAGGCCGGTAGTCGAATAGGCGGCGCAATGGAGAAGGGATTGCGATGCCAAGAATGCGAGGGCGTGACGGTAATGTAGTGTCGGGCAATTGGCCTCCGCGATTGGTTCTGTTAGGATGCTGGGTCGCTTTTACCACCATGGGTCATCATGGCTGGGTGGATGAAGGTGCCGGTTAGCATATTCCATAACCCGTATGCGGTGCTTGGCAATGGATCAGGTGGCGGCATACTGCTCGATGAGGCTCAAGATGAAACAAGGTATTCACCCCGATTACAAGGCGGTTAGCGCAACTTGCTCCTGTGGCGCTACCTTCGAAGTAGGTTCAACATCCAACCACGACTTTAATTTGGATGTGTGCTCTCAGTGCCACCCGTTCTACACCGGCAAGCAGAAACAAGCTTCCAGTGGTGGTCGTGTTGAGCGCTTTAACAAGCGTTTTGGCGCGGCGGTTAAGCGCTAAGTACCTAAGTACTAAGTGCTGCGGCGTCTTTATGGTGCTGAACAAAACCCGCCGTTTGGCGGGTTTTTTTGTTGATGCTCCGGCGCAGCCGTTCACGCGGGTTTTGCATAATTGCTCTTTGTGATGTTTCTCGTTCTTCAACAGCGTGAGCTGAGTTGAGAAATTGAAGGGTATTTTATACGCTGAGCCACGTCCTTCCCCTTCCATAATTATTGCGGATATAACAAGCATGACCGACGCGAACAAGCAGGCAGCGCTGGATTACCACTCATCCCCTATCCCCGGCAAGCTGTCCGTAGAGCTAACTAAGCCAACTGCTACAGCTAGAGACCTCTCTTTGGCTTATAGTCCGGGAGTGGCTGAGCCCGTTCGTGAAATTGCCCGCGACCCAGAAAATGTTTATCAGTATACCGGTAAAGGTAATATGGTCGCGGTGATTACTGACGGCACAGCGATCCTTGGTCTGGGTAATCTAGGACCAATGGCTAGCAAACCGGTGATGGAAGGTAAGGGTGTGCTGTTCAAGCGTTTTGCTGGAATTAACTCAACTGATGTTGAGGTAAATGCAGAAAGCCCTCAGGCGTTTATCGACACTGTCGCCCGCATTGCGGATACGTGGGGTGGCATTAATCTTGAGGATATCAAGGCGCCAGAATGTTTTGAAATTGAGCGGGCGCTGATTGATCAGTGCAACATCCCAGTGTTCCACGATGATCAGCATGGCACAGCCATTGTGACGGCAGCGGGAATGCTGAATGCGTTAGATATTGCCGGTAAGTCGTTATCGCACGCACGAATCGTATGTTTGGGTGCCGGAGCAGCGGCTATCGCCTGCATGAAACTCTTGGTGGCTTGTGGTGCGCGTGCTGAAAACTTGGTTATGTTGGATCGCAAGGGCGTGATTCACACTGGACGACAGGACCTTAATCAATACAAGGCGATGTTTGCCATTGAAACGGATAAACGCACTCTGGATGATGCTATTGACGGTGCTGATGTATTTGTCGGGCTGTCCGGCCCTGGATTAATGACGGCTGACCATATTCGTAAGATGGCACCTGATCCCGTGGTTTTTGCCTGTACTAATCCAGACCCTGAGATTGATCCGAAACTGGCTCGCGAGACACGCGCTGATGTCATTATGGCCACGGGCCGTTCTGACTACCCGAACCAAGTGAATAATGTGCTAGGTTTTCCTTTCATTTTCCGTGGTGCGCTGGACGTTCGTGCGACGCGTATTAATGAAGAAATGAAAATTGCTGCTGTTCATGCCCTCAAAGACCTGGCTCGCGAGCCAGTGCCGCAGAGTGTGCTTGAAGCCTATGGTAGGGAGAGTATGGCTTTTGGTTGCGACTACATCATTCCTACACCGGTAGATGGGCGTTTGCTGGGGCGGCTGTCGTCGGCTGTGGCTCAAGCAGCGGTAGACTCGGGTGTGGCCCGTAAACCTTACCCGTCTCACTACCCGTTGAGTACGGTAGAAGATGTTTATGGTGGTTGATGTTTTTACTATGAAAAGACGCAATAACGCCGGCCTTAGTGTCGGCGTTATTGTTTCTTCGCTCTGTGTCTAGTTGTGTTGTTGACGGTAATAGGGCTTGATTTTTCTAATTATGGTAGAATCATTAAGCCTGACACTGCTGTTTATCGCAGTGTCTGCATGTTATCGGGGCCTTAGGCGCATTTTGTGTGGTGCTATGGGTTTCCCTTGTCTGTCCTTGTTTGAATCCAATAAGAGAGTATTTACGGGTTATGAACTTAAACGTTGTGTTACGCAGTTGTTTTTTCAGCCTGCTGCTGGCTTTGCCGGCGCCTTGGTTGATCGGCCTGTTTGCGGATTGGTTTGGTGGCCAGCCAGCCCAGTTGGCGTTACAGGGCTACGTTGCTGTTGTCGTAGCGGTTTTTTTGCTGATGTTGGTGGCTACTTTGATTGTGGGGGCGCGTGGTGCTCGGAGTGCGCCGTCGACTGGGCAAATAGAGATTGAAGATGATGGCCGAGAAATTGGTGAGGTCAAATGGTTCAACGTCAATAAAGGGTATGGGTTTATCACTCGTGACACAGGAGAAGATGTCTTTGTGCATTTTCGTGCAATTCGTGGGCATGGTCATCGCACCCTGGCTGAGGGGCAAAAGGTGAAGTATCACACCTCCCATAATGATCGCGGATTGCAGGCTGATGATGTTACCGTGATTACTTGATACTGAATGCTAGTGTTGAGCTAGTGTTGAATGACGAAGCGCCCTGTCTTGACATGATGTCATGAGCAGGGCGTTTTGCTGTGTGGGGTTGGTTGATATTGCTTAGGCTTAGTGGCCGGAATCAACCCATTCAATAACGTGCTCACTGCCGTCGGCTGTTATCTGCAGGAAGTGGTCGGGAGCGTCGCCTGGGTGCCATCCGCCTAATGAGCAGCGCACCTCGCACTCTAGTGCGGCGGCGGCTGCGTGTGCTAGTTCAGCATCTGTAGCCCACGGTGTGGCTGGGCTGTCTAGCCATAGGCTGGTGAAGCCATCAGCCGCTTTTTCTACCAGCAGTACTGGGATAGCGTCGCCTTGATAGTTGCCTTGGCTACGCCAGCGCAGCTTGCCTGCTGGCTCCAGTGCTGGAGCGCCAATGGTCTCGCTGAGCCAGGCTTCAATAGCCTCGCGCTTTGCCTGCCTGGCCAGATAAATTTCGATATCGGGGTAGCGTTCCATGGTGGTCTCAGTCGGTGGCGGCAGGGGCAAACAGATGAGCAAGGATGTTTTCGTAAATGCTTGAAAGCTCGTCAAGGTCTGCGGCGCGCACTCGCTCGTTAATTTTGTGAATAGTGTCGTTGAGCGGCCCGAGCTCGACGATTTGGGTGCCAAGGGTGGCAATAAAGCGGCCATCAGAGGTGCCGCCGGATGTCGAAAGTACGGGGCGACGCCCGGTGACTTGATTAACGCCTGCTATCGCCGCCTCAATGAGATTGCCTTCGGCGGTCAGGAACGGTTCGCCGTTCAGTGTCCAGTCCAGCTGATAATCTAGTGAGTGGGCATCCAGAATGGCTTCGGTGCGTTCTTTTAGTTGATGGTGGTTGAGTTCGGTGGAATAGCGAAAGTTGAAGATTACCTCTAGTTCGCCAGGGATCACATTAGTCGCACCAGTGCCGCTGCGAATGTTGGAAATTTGAAAGCTGGTTGCAGGGAAGAATGCGTTGCCTGAATCCCAGTGCTCTTTGGCCAGAGCGTCCAGTGCTGGCAATACCTGGTGGATAGGATTGCGTGCTAGGTGGGGGTAGGCAACATGGCCTTGAATGCCATGGACGTGTAGTACACCACCTAATGAGCCGCGTCGTCCGTTCTTGATGACATCGCCGACCTGTTCGCTGGAGGAGGGCTCGCCGACGATGCAGTAATCTAGCCGCTCATGACGCGCATGAAACAGTTCGACTACGGCGCGAGTGCCGTCTACCGCAGGGCCTTCCTCGTCAGACGTGATCAGAAAGGCGATGCGGCCAGGGTAGTCAGGGTGTGCTGCAATGAAGCGCTCCGCTGCCGTTACCATGGCGGCTAGGCTACCTTTCATGTCGGCGGCGCCACGGCCACACAGCATGCCGTGTTCATCAATGTTAGGCTCGAAAGGAGGGTGCTCCCACTGAACATGCGGGCCCGCCGGTACGACGTCGGTATGTCCGGCAAAAGCAAGTACCGGCCCATGCTTGCCATGCACCGCCCAGAAGTTGTCAACGTTGCCATAAGGGAGCAGCTCAATGTGAAAGCCTAGGCGCTCTAGGCGTTCGATCATTAATGCTTGGCAGCCTTGGTCGTCAGGCGTTACGGAAGGGCGGCTCATTAGCTCCATGGCCAGTTCTAGGGTGGGGCTCAGGGTAACGTCAGTATCAATCGGGAGCATTCGGTTGTCCGCGGCTCAATAGATGGGCGTATTAGTTATGTGCGTGCAGTGCTTCGTTTAACGCGATGGCGCTTTTGTTGGTCAAGCATTCGATGCGGCCGTTGCGTGAGTTGCGGCGTAGCAACAGGTCGTTTTGGCCTGCTAGGTCGCGTGCTGTAATGGTTTCGACATCTTGGCCTTTGTCATCAAGTAGCACCACTTTGGCACCCGCCGTGATATACAGGCCTGCCTCTACTGTGCAACGGTCGCCTAACGGTATGCCGATCCCCGCATTGGCTCCAATCAGGCAGCCTTCACCAACGCGGATGATGATGTTGCCACCGCCTGACAGGGTGCCCATGGTGGAACAGCCGCCGCCAAGGTCAGAGCCTTTACCCACCATGACGCCAGCCGATACTCGACCCTCAATCATGTTGGGTCCTTCAGTGCCGGCATTGAAGTTGACGAAGCCTTCGTGCATGACGGTGGTGCCTTCGCCCAGATAAGCACCAAGGCGAACGCGCGAGGCGTCGCCGATGCGTACGCCGCCGGGCACTACGTAGTCAGTCATTTTGGGAAACTTGTCGACACAGTCTACTGACAGGTGGCGGCCTTCAAGGCGAGCTTTGAGGCGACGGGCTGGCAGTTCGTCAATGTCGATAGGGCCGTCGCTAGTCCAAGCCACGTTGCGCAGTAGGCCGAACATGCCGGTTAGGTCGACGCCATGGGGTTTGACCAGGCGGTGCGACAGCAGGTGCAGCTTGAGATAGACCTCGGGGGCACTGGAGGGCGGGGTGTCATTTTCCAGAAACACTGCCACCAGTGGGCGTTGGCTGGTAGCGAGTGCTTCGGCGAGTTGGGCTTGGTCTTCATGGCCGGCATGACGCAGGGCGTCGGCGAGTGGTGCGCAGTGTTCCGGCAAAAAGCTGACGACGGCATTGCCGGCTGGCGCATCAAGCGCCTGACGAGCGGCCTGGGCTAAGCTGGCTGCGGGCTCAAGCTGTGGCTCTGGATAGTAGACCTCTAGCCATTCTCCGCGGCTGTTTTGGGTACCTGTTCCGAGTGCTAGGCTAAACATGTTGTGTCCTCTGTAAAGTAGATCGGTGGCGTGAGATATCCGTTTTAAAGGTCGTCGTAATCGCCGTCGCGATAGCCAACGCGGATTTCTTCGCCGGTATCTAACACCGGCCGCTTGATCAGGGTGGGGTGGGTCAGTAGTAGCGTGCGGATCTCTCCGTCGCCGTTGCTGGCTTTCTGGCTGTCGCTCAGGTTGCGCCATGTGGTGCTGCGCTTGTTGAGCAGGGTCAGCAGTGCGGCCCGTTCAAGTAATTCTTCCAGCAGCCCAGCGGACAAGCCATCTTCACGGAGGTCATGGAGGCGGTAGGCAAGGCCCCTGTCGTCGAGCGCTTTGCGCGCTTTACGGCAGGTGTCACAGCTTTTGATGACGTAAAGTGTCAGCATCTGTCTTGTCCTTTGGGTCAGTAGGCTTCAGTCGGCAACGCTTAGCGCATCAATCAATCGTTGGCGTAATTGCTGTTGGCGCTCTGGGTCGGTGAGTGCTGCACCGTTGCGATCGGTAATGAAAAACACGTCTTCAACGCGCTCGCCGAAGGTGGCTATTTTGGCGGCTGAGAGTGCGATTTCCTGTTCCATGAAAATACGCCCAACTCGTGCCAGCAGGCCGGGACGATCGGGAGCCACCAGTTCTAGCAAGGTGCGCTCGTTGGCCGGGTCTTGCTCGATGACGACTTCAGTGGGAACCCGGAAGTGTCTGAGCTGACGCGGCGTGTAGCGGGTGACAATCTGCGGGTAGTCGTCGGGGTCGTCAAGTTCTTCGACTAGGTGCTGGTGAATCGCATCCATGCGTTGGGGGTCACGAATTGCTTGGCCGTGATCGTCCAGAACAATGAAGGTGTTGAGTGTCCAGTCATTGCTGGATGTCGCGATGCGGGCATCCTGAATCGATAAGCCTAACTGGTCCATGGCGGCTGCTGTGGCGGCAAACAGGTTGTCCACGGAGCGAGCATGAATGAAGACTTTGGTGCCACCCTCATGACTGTCATCCGGTGGGGCGCTGAGCATGATTAGTGGCAGCTGGCTGCTTTTGTGAGAAAGAATGCCTTGGGTTTGCCAGGCAATTTCGCTGGGCGCGTACTGAAGAAAATAGTCTTCGCCTAGTGAGCGCCATAGGCGATCTGTTTTGGCAATGTCGGCACCTAATGCGGCCAGCAGAGAGCGGGCTTCTGCACGGGTTTCGCGTACGCTGTCATCACGCTCTAGCGGGTGCTCTAAGCCTCGGCGCAAAGCGCGGCGGGTCTGCATGTACAGCTGTCGTAGCAGTGACGCGCGCCAGCCGTTCCATAGCGTTGGATTGGTGGCATTGATGTCAGCAACTGTCAGTACGTATAAATAATCTAGGCGGGTTTCGTCGGCGACAATGTGTGCGAACTCAGCGATGACCTCGGGATCGGTGATGTCGCGCTTCTGAGCTACCAGTGACATGAGTAGGTGATGCCTGACTAGCCAGACCACCAACCGAGTGTCTCGTGGTGCCAGCTGGTGTTGCAAGGCGAAGGTTTCCACCTCTTCAGCACCAATCTCAGAATGATCTCCGCCGCGCCCTTTGCCGATGTCATGAAACAGTCCCGCGATCCACAGCAGTTCAAGCTTGGGTAGCTGGTGCACCAAGGGCGCTGCGACAGAAAAGCACTCCTTGGCGCTGGGCTTGTGAAGGTCATGGATGCACTTGAGCAGACGCAGTGTGTGAGCATCTACGGTATAGATATGAAACAGGTCATGCTGCATGAGTCCCACGGCTTGGCCGAAAGCAGGCAAGTATTTGCCAAGCACACCGTAGCGGTTCATTCGTTGTAACTGGCGAGCAACGTTGCCTGGGGCTCGCAGTAGGCGCAGGAAGAGAGCCTGGTGCTGTGGGTTGTTGCGAAAACGGTCATCGATGAGGTGGCGGTGGTCACGAATCAGGCGAATCGTGTCGGCTCGTACGCCGTCAATGTGTGAGTGTTCAGCCATCAACACAAATAGTTCAAGTAGTGCCGCAGGATTATCGCTGAAAACGCGACGGTGGCAGGCCTGAATATAGCCCGCCTTGATTTCGAAGCGGGCGTTGAGTGGTTCAATAATCGGGTCTTCGCCGCTGTGCAAAATGACTTCGTCGAAGTGCTGTAACAACATGTCGTTGAGCCCGGCCAGGGCAGTGACGTGGCGGTAGTAGCGCTTCATAAAGCTTTCTACTGCAAGGCGCTCTGGCGTATCACGGAAGCCAAACATTTCGGCGATAGCTGCCTGGTGGTCAAATAGCAGTCGGTCTTCGGCGCGGCCAGCTAATAGGTGTAATGCATAGCGCACCTGCCATAAAAAGGCTTGGCCTTGGCTGAGAATGTGCAGCTCGGCATCGTTCATGAAACCGTCAGCGACAAGCTGTGAGTAATGCTCGGTGCCAAAATGACGTTTGGCTACCCAGCCGATCATCTGGATATCTCGCAGTCCACCGGGAGAGCTTTTGATATTAGGTTCCAGGTGGTATTCGGAGTTGTTGAAGCGTCGATGGCGGGTAATCTGTTCTCGCCATTTTGCCTCGAAAAACAGCTCAGAGGGCCATAAACGGTCGGTGGAAAGCCGCTTTTGCATGGCTTCGCGCAAGCGTTCTGGTCCAGCCAGGGTGCGCGTTTCGATCAAGTTGGTGATGATGGTGATGTCGGCCTTGGCTTCGCGCTCGCAGTCGTTCAGAGAGCGCACGCTGTGACCAATTTCAAGGCCGATATCCCACAAAAATGTAATGAAAGCGCTTAGGGGTTCACGGTAGACGCTGTCATCGTCGTGCTCGAGGAGAATCTGGAGGTCTACATCAGAGTGCGGGTGTAGTTCGCCACGGCCATAACCGCCCACGGCCAGTAATGCGATGCTGTCGTCGTGCCAGTCATGCTGTTGCCAGGCGATTTCCAGCAGGCGATCAAGGCACCAGGCGCGACCTCGTATCAGGTCGCGAATGTCGCTACCGGCTTGAAAGTGCTCGTCGAGGCGGTGCTGAATTTCCCCCAGCGCCGCCTTGAAGGGGGCGATGGGGGAGCGGCTGCCGTTGAGTTCGCTGCGAAAGCCTTCGATATCGAACAGGCTAGTGTCAGGCTGAAACTGATAATGGTGCAGCAGCATGATGGCCGACTCAGTCTGCGAGGAAGGAAAGGTCTTCGTCGCTGCGGGCGGTAAGGACTTCTACGCCAGTGGCGGTGACCAATAGGGTGTGCTCCCACTGAGCGGTTAGGCTCTTATCGCGAGTTACAGCGGTCCAGCCATCGCGTAGCACTTTGGTCTGGTGGTTGCCAATGTTGATCATCGGTTCGACAGTGAAGCACATGCCTTCGGCTAAGACTAAGTCGGCTTCGGGAGCGTAACCGTCGTAGTGCAATACCTGGGGGTCTTCGTGGAAGCCCGCGCCGATGCCGTGGCCGCAAAAGTCACGCACTACCGAGTAGCCATTCGCTTCGGCATGTTCTTGGATTGCGCGAGCCAGCTCTGAGAGCCGTGCACCTGGGCGAATCAGGGCCATGCTGCGATATAGGCACTCTTGGGTGATGCGGCATAAGCGCTCACCTTGAATGCTTTCGCCGATAATGTACATAACGCTGGAATCGCCGTGGTAGCCATCGGCGGTTTTTACTGTGATATCAAGATTCATGATGTCGCCCTTTTTGAGCGACTTTTTGTCATCGGGAATGCCGTGACACACCACATGGTTGATAGAGGTGCAGACTGACTTGGGAAAGCCGTGATAGTTAAGTGGTGCTGGAACGGACCCCAGCGTATTGACGATATAGTCGTGGCATAAACGATCGATCTCGCCTGTGGTGATGCCAGCCTCGACGTGGGGGGTGATCATTTCGATAACGCTGGCAGCTTGGCGGCCAGCCTCGCGCATCTTGGTAATTTCGTCGGGCGTCTTAATGGGTACGTTCATGGAGTCTCACGGTCAGAGGAGTGTTGCCGAGCAGCACGAGTCATCACGGATGATTGGGTGCTGCTTCATCTTGCAGTTGTTCTATGGTATAAAGCTGCGCGCTTTCCTGCAAACTCACGGGTCAATTCCATAATGTCAGCCAGCTGACTGAGGTGAGTCCGTCGGGGCGGCAGGTTAAGCGCAATATCAATTTGTAATGCAATGCCTTGAAAACACACATGCACCGACACATGGTCCCGGGTGCTTTCGGTTCGCCGTTAGTCGGATCCATGGGGTGCGTGGAGGCCTAACCCGATTTTCAGGAGTTATCCATGTCACACGTTAATATGCGCGATCTGTTGAAGGCTGGCGCTCACTTCGGCCACCAGACCCGTTACTGGAACCCGAAGATGGGCAAGTACATCTTTGGCGCGCGTAACAAGATTCATATCATCAACCTCGAGTACACGCTGCCAGCCCTGAATGAGGCTATCGGTGTGGTCGAGAAAATGGCTACCTCGAACAACAAAATCATGTTTGTCGGCACTAAGCGTAGCGCTAGCAAAGTGATCAAGGAAGAGGCTACCCGTGCTGGTCAGCCGTTCGTCAATCACCGCTGGCTCGGCGGTATGCTGACTAACTTCAAGACCATTCGCCAGTCGATCAAGCGTCTGCGCGAGCTTGAAGGTATGCGCGAAGATGGCACGTTCGAGAAACTGACCAAAAAAGAAGTCTTGATGGCAACTCGCGAGCAGGACAAGCTCGAGCGTTCCATCGGCGGTATTAAAGACATGGGCGGTTTGCCTGATGCACTGTTTGTGATCGACGTTGATCATGAGCGTATTGCTATCAATGAAGCCAACAAACTGGGCATTCCGGTTATTGGCGTGGTCGACACTAACTCCAATCCGGATGGTGTGGATTACATTATTCCGGGTAATGATGACTCGATCCGTGCTATCCAGATCTACGTCAAGGCTATTGCTGATGCGTGTGGCCGTGCCAAAGAAGGTCGTCCTGACGAGTTTGTTGAAGTCAGCGAAACAGCGGCTGAAGCCGCTGCGAGCGAAAACGAAAGCAGCGCCGCCGCTGAGTAATCAACAGCCTGCTCTAGGCCTTGTGTCTTACATCGGTGTTAAAAAAGGGGCTGCGGCCCCTTTTTGAAACATGCTGAGGGTAGGGTAAGGTAGGGTCGCCGGTGTTAGTGTCGGCGGCAGACTTTCAGGTCGACCTGTTTTTAATGTCGAACTATCAGAGGAAAATTAGTCATGGCAGCTATCAGCGCCTCTCAGGTCAAGGAACTGCGTGATCGTACTGGTCTTGGCATGATGGAGTGCAAAAGCGCACTCACTGAAGCCGACGGCGATATTGATGTCGCAATTGAGAACCTGCGTAAGAACTCTGGCCTCAAGGCCGCCAAAAAATCTGGCCGCACTGCCGCTGAAGGCATTGTTGTCACTCGTGTTGCTGAAGATGGCAGCTACGGTGTAATGGTCGAAATTAATTCCGAGACCGACTTTGTCGCTCGTGATGATAACTTCAAGGCGTTTGCTGACCGTATCGCTGACGCCTTCTTCGCCGCTAAGAGTGAAGATGTGGCCGCCGTCATGGCAGGCGAGCTGGAAGAAGTGCGTGAGCAGCTGGTGCAGAAAATTGGCGAGAACATTAGCGTGCGTCGCAGTGTTGTCGTTGAAGCAGCTCCTCAGGGCACCTTAGTCGGTGAATACGTTCACGGCGGCCGTATTGGTGTACTGACGGTACTGAACGGCGGTAGCGCCGAGGCCGGTAAGGATGTGTCCATGCATGTGGCGGCCATCAATCCAGCCGTTGCGCTTCCCGGTGATATGCCGCAGGAGCACCTGGATGCGGAAAAAGCGATCATCATGGCTCAGCCTGATATGGCGGGTAAGCCAGAGCAAATCGCTGAGAAGATGGTGCAAGGCCGTCTGAAGAAGTATCTGGCAGAAAACAGTCTGACAGAACAGCCGTTTGTTAAAGACCCGAACCAGAGTGTTGCTGAGTTCGTGAAAGCGGCTGGCGGTGAGGTTGTTTCTTTCACGCGCTTTGAGGTGGGTGAAGGCATCGAGAAAGAAGAAGTCGACTTCGCTCAGGAAGTCATGGAGCAGGCAGGCCGTCAGTAAGGGCTGCCCGTTTCGTTATACGATGGCGTGCGCGTAAGCGCACGCTTTCGCGTGTTCGGTCGGCGCATCCGGCCACCTCATATCCCACGCTGTCAACTCTGCTCGATTCGGAGATAACGTCATGAGCCAAGCTGAATCTACCGCGCCTAGGCCTGATAAGCCACGCCCCCAGGTATCTAAGTTCAAGCGCATTCTGCTCAAGCTGTCAGGTGAGGCACTCACGGGGAATGCCGACTTTGGTATTGACCCTCAGGTGTTAGACCGCATGGCACTGGAAATTGGCCAGCTTGTCGGCATTGGTGTTCAAGTAGGTATTGTGGTGGGAGGTGGCAACCTGTTTCGTGGCGCGGCACTTCATGAGGCAGGCATGGATCGAGTTACCGGTGACCATATGGGCATGCTGGCAACAGTAATGAATGCCTTGGCAATGCGCGATGCACTGGAGCGTTCGAGTATCCGCTCGCGGGCTATGTCAGCCATCCCGATGAGCGGGGTGGTAGAGCACTATGACCGCCGCACAGCGATTCGCTACCTGACCTCTGGTGACGTGGTATTGTTCGCTGCTGGAACGGGTAACCCGTTTTTCACCACGGACTCTGCTGCCTGCTTGCGCGGTGTCGAGATTGATGCTGATGTTGTCATCAAGGCCACCAAGGTTGATGGGGTGTATGACAAGGATCCCGTGAAGTATTCCGATGCGGTCAAGTATGAGCGTCTTTCTTATGATGACGCCCTTGATCAGAAGCTCGGAGTCATGGATTTGACCGCCATTTGCCTTGTGCGTGACCATGATATGCCAGTACGGGTGTTCAATATGAACAGGCCGGGTGCGCTGCTG
The DNA here is from genome assembly GCF_000425725.1 of Halomonas halocynthiae DSM 14573. GTDB lineage: Bacteria > Pseudomonadota > Gammaproteobacteria > Pseudomonadales > Halomonadaceae > Halomonas > Halomonas halocynthiae. The sequence continues at coordinate 75,603 of NZ_AUDZ01000014.1, read as the reverse complement.
AATCTGGTGGTAGGTGGCCGAGAAGGCACGCTGATTGATAGAGGGTAACGTCGTGATTGATGATATCAGGAAAGATGCGCAAAGCCGCATGAAGAAAAGCGTTGAAGCACTGCATAGCAACTTCAACAAGATTCGCACTGGCCGAGCACACCCCAGTATTCTGGATGCCGTTCAGGTCGATTACTACGGCGGTATGGTGCCCATCAGCCAGGTGGCTTCGGTGAATGTCGAAGATGCACGTACGCTTAGCATTGTGCCGTGGGAGCAAGCCATGGTGCCTAAGGTGGAAAAGGCTATCATGACGTCTGAACTTGGCCTTAACCCGTCGAGTGCAGGTAATGTGATTCGTGTCCCCATGCCGATGTTGACCGAGGAAACGCGCAAGGGGTACATCAAGCAGGCACGCCATGAAGCAGAAGCTGCCAGGGTCTCGGTGCGTAATGTGCGCCGTGATGCCAATGGCGATATCAAGGCGTTGCTCAAGGATAAAGACATCTCTGAAGATGAAGCTCGTCAGGGTGAAGAGGCCATTCAAAAGATCACCGATACCACGGTGGCAGAGATTGATAAGGCTCTGGAGTCTAAAGAGCAGGATCTGATGCAGGTCTGAAGATGGCTGTTCGGCGGCAGTGCGCATTGTGCTGCTGCTGTTTTATCTGATACTGATCCGCCATGTGAGGCACCATGACGTCATCGACACCAGACCTTCTGTCTGAGGGATCAAAACCGCGTCACGTCGCCATCATCATGGATGGCAATAATCGCTGGGCTAAGTCACGTGGACAGTCTGGGATTCGTGGGCATCACGCGGGAGTTGAGGCAGTGCGCGCGGTGATTCGTCGTGCGGTTGAGCAAGAAATTGAAACGCTCACGCTGTTTGCTTTTTCCAGTGAAAACTGGCGTCGTCCGCCCGCCGAGGTTGAGGCGTTAATGCAGTTGTTTCAGTTGGCGCTACAGCGTGAAGTGAAAAAGCTGCATCGCTATGGCATTCGTTTGTCAGTTATTGGCGATCGCGATGGGCTTCCCAGTGTTGTGCGTAAGCATATCGACAAAGCAGAAGAGCTAACGGCTGACAACACCCGTTTGCATCTGGTGATTGCTGCTAACTATGGGGGGCAGTGGGATATTGCCTGCGCTGCGCGTCGTTTGGCTGAGCGTGTCGCTGATGGTGAGATAAGCCCGCAAGATATTGATGAAGCCTGCTTAGGGAAGTCAATGTGTCTGGCGTCTGATGCGCCGGTTGATCTGTGCATCCGTACTAGCGGAGAGCAGCGGATTTCTAATTTCATGCTTTGGCAGATGGCCTATGCCGAGCTCTATTTTACGTCAGTTCTATGGCCAGACTTCGGGGCTGATGCTTTCGATGCGGCATTGCTGGACTTTGCCGGACGTAAGCGCCGCTTTGGCAGAACGGATGACCAGGTAGAGGGCGCCAATGCTTAAACAACGTATCGTGACGGCTTTGTGGTTATTCGTGGTGGCGGGGGTTGGCCTCTTTGTACTGTCCGGTAATGCTTTTACGGCGTTTACCGCGGCTGTTGTGCTGCTGGGAAGTTGGGAGTGGGCCAACCTGGCAGGGCTGTCATCCGCTGGAAAGCGCGCTCTAGTCGCTGCCGCCATGGCGTTGGTGTTGTTTTTTATGTATTCCAGCGGCGCCGTGCTGGCTGCTTGGCCCCTTTGGGTTGCTGCTGTTGGGTGGCTGGTAAACCTGTACTGGGTGATTAGTTACCCTCGGCGAGTGGGGCAGTGGAGCAGTATGGCCGTGCGCCTGCTGATGGGGTTATGGGTGCTGGTTTCTGCCTGGGTTGGGCTTAACGTATTGCGCGAGCAGGGCGCGATTTGGCTGCTTTACGTGCTGCTAGTTGTGTGGAGTGCGGATATTGGCGCGTATTTTGTTGGTCGTGCTTTCGGGCAACGGAAGCTGGCGCCGAGCGTGAGTCCCGGCAAGTCCTGGGAGGGCGTGTTTGGCGGGGCGGCGTTAACGGCCTTGCTGGCGATCGGGTTTGCCGTGGGCATGAATCTAGGATTGATTGGCGGTTTGCTGTTGTTGGTAGCGACGGTTGTGGTGTCATTTGCTTCAGTATTGGGTGATCTGTTGGAAAGCATGCTCAAACGCTATCGTGGCATTAAAGATTCCAGCAACCTACTGCCCGGGCATGGTGGGGTGTTAGATCGTATCGACAGCCTTACCGCAGCCGCGCCTTTGTTTGCGCTGTTTAAGGTGTTGGGTTCATGAGCCAGCGCCTTGCCGTTACCGTGCTCGGTGCCACCGGCTCTATTGGTGCCAGCACGCTTGATGTTCTTGCTCGCCACCCTGAACGTTACAGCGTATATGCGTTGACGGCGCATCGTTCAAGAGATGCCCTGTTGAGTGCTTGCTTGCGCCATCAACCACAAATTGCTGTGATTGAGACGCAGGCTGATGCGACTTGGCTGCGCAATGCATTACGTGCGGCGGGGGTGTTCACAGACGTACAGTATGGGGCTGAGGCCTTAGTTGATGTGAGTGCAGCAGCTGAGGTCGATGTCGTTATGGCGGCCATTGTTGGTGCTGCTGGGCTTTTGCCGACGTTGGCGGCAGCGCGTGCGGGTAAGCGTGTACTGTTAGCTAACAAAGAAGCTTTGGTGATGTCTGGTGCGCTGCTTATGGATGAAGTGGCGCAACATGGGGCAACGCTTTTGCCCATTGATTCTGAACATAATGCTATTTATCAGTGTCTACCTGCTGGGCTGTGTGGTGGACGCGAAGCTGCACGCAGCCAAGAGCAGCGCCTGGCGAAAAATGGTATAGCGCAGAGCGGTGTAACGCAGTTGCTGTTAACGGCATCGGGCGGCCCTTTTCGTGGTTGGAGTGCTGACGCACTGGCTGCTGTGACGCCAGATCAGGCGTGTGCTCACCCTAACTGGAGCATGGGGCGCAAAATATCCGTGGATAGCGCCACGTTAATGAATAAAGGGTTGGAGCTAATTGAGGCCTGCTGGCTGTTTGATGCGCGCCCTGAGCAGGTTCAGGTGGTTGTTCATCCTCAGAGTGTGGTGCACTCCATGGTGGCTTACAGCGATGGCTCGGTATTGGCACAGCTGGGTAATCCGGATATGCGCACTCCGATTGCTTATGGCTTAGCTTGGCCTGAGCGGATTGATGCGGGCGTCAGGCCACTGGATCTGTTCGAAGTGGCCAGGCTGGACTTTGAGGCGCCAGATGACGAGGCGTTTCCATGTTTGCGCCTAGCGAGAGACGCAATGCAGGCGGGTGGAACAGCACCGGCAGTGTTGAATGCTGCTAATGAAGTGGGCGTGGCGTCGTTTCTTGACGGCAGGCTTGGGTTTGGTGGCATTGCCGAGCTGGTTGCTCGAGTGCTTGATGCGTGTCCGGTAGTCGCAGCGACAGAGCTTGACGCCGTGTTGGACGCTGATGCCCGGGCGCGTCATGAAGCGCAAGTTTGGTTGCGCCAATGCCCGTCTTATTAATTCAGCTTTACTTATAATGCAACCTGACAGGAGAGCGGCGTGAGTCTGATCCAGAACGTGCTGGCTGTAATCGTAGTGCTTGGCCTGTTGGTAACATTTCATGAGTTTGGGCACTTCTGGGTGGCGAGGCGCTGTGGCGTCAAAGTACTGCGTTTTTCAGTCGGTTTTGGTCGGCCTTTATGGTCTCGCTATGATCGCCATGGTACCGAATTTGCTGTAGCTGCCATCCCGCTTGGTGGTTATGTCAAAATGCTGGACGAGCGTGAGGGAGAGGTCGATCCTGCCGAGCTGGATCAGGCATTCAACCGCAAAAATGTTTGGCAGCGAATTGCTATTGTTGCTGCAGGTCCCGTAGCGAATTTTTTGTTGGCCATCGTGGCGTATTGGCTAGTGTTTGTGGTGGGAACCACTGCTGTGGTGCCCGCTATCGGCCACGTGACTCCTGGTTCGCCCGCTGAACAAGCCGGCCTGCAGGCAGAGCAGGAGATTACGGCAGTTCAGGGCGAGGTGGTGCGTAGTTGGGAAGATGTGGGTCTCAAGCTGATCGCCAGCATTGGCGCGGTTGGCACGTTGGATGTTGAGGCGAGAAGCGAAAATAGCCAAGTAACGCGCTCTTATTTGGTGCCGGTGGACAACTGGCTGGTTGGTCAAGATCCGCCTCGGCCGCTGCAGAGCCTTGGGGTGGAGCCATGGCGTCCGGATGTGCCAGCGGTTATCGGGCAGCTGTTGGATAACGAGCCAGCACAGCAAGCAGGGTTGGCCGTAGGTGATAGAGTGCTTCGGGTTGATGGCGAGCCAGTGGCTGACTGGAGCGATCTTGTTCAGCGCATTCAGGCGAGCCCAGGCCGTGAGTTGGCGTTTGAGGTCGAGCGTGATGGCGACGTGCGCTTTCTTAATGTGGTACCAGGCCAAAAAGCCAATGGTGAACAAAGGGTCGGCTATATCGGTGCTGGTGTTGAGGCGGTAAACTGGCCGTCTTCAGCGTTGCGGGATATTCGCTATGGGCCGATTGAAGCGGTGGGGCAAGCTGCTCAGCGGACCGGTGAAATGACGCTGTTGACCTTGGGTGCCATTCGCAAGATGCTGGTGGGGTTGATTTCTCCCAGCAACCTGTCAGGCCCCATTACGATTGCGCGTATCGCGGGTGACTCTGCGCGTTCTGGTTTCGAGGGATTTGTTAGCTTTTTGGCGTACTTATCTATCAGCTTGGGTGTGTTGAACCTGTTGCCGATCCCGATGCTGGATGGGGGGCACCTAATGTTTTACCTGGCTGAAGCGGTGCGTGGAAAACCGGTTTCTGAGCGGATTCAAGACGTAGGCCTGAGAATTGGTATTGCCCTCGTTGGGGCGCTGATGCTTATGGCGTTGTATTTCGATGTGATGCGATTGTGGTAGGCTGTTGCGAAGTCTTGTCAGCAGACCACACAAATGTATAAGGTGCCTGTCAGAAAAATGGGTAGGCAGATCAACTTGAGCGAATCGACTGCATGAAGATCAAGAACATCGGACTGGCAGCTGTGCTGCTGGCCAGTGCCAGTGCGGCACAGGCGGACCCCTTTGCGATCAGGGATATTCGTGTGGAAGGCCTGCAGCGGGTTTCTGCTGCCTCAGTGTTCAACGCCTTTCCTGTCAACGCCAGTCAGACAGTTGATGAGCGACAGCTAGCTGCTGCTGCACGTCAGTTGTTTGCTACAGGGTTGTTTGATGACGTACGTCTAGCCCGTGAGGGAGATGTACTGATTATCGAGGTTGAAGAGCGCCCGACGATTTCTCGTCTGAATATCGAAGGCAATAAGCAGATCTCTAACACCGATTTGCGTAATGGCTTGCGTGAGGCTGGGCTCGATGAAGGACAGGTGCTGCAGCTTTCAACGCTAGAAGAGCTTGAGCGTGAGCTGGCTGGGGTATACCAGGCTCAGGGGCGCTACAGCGCTCAGATAAAAACCAGTGTTGAGCCTGCAGGCGCTGGCCGGGTCCAGGTTAATATCAAAATCGATGAGGGTGCCGTCGCACGTATTCGCCAACTTAATATTGTGGGGAATAAAGCGTTTGATGATGACACCCTGCGAGATGTATTTGAGTTGGAAGATACACCCGGTTGGTTCTTTGGCTGGTTCTCTGATGATAAATATTCGCGTCAGGCGCTGTCAGGTGACTTAGAGCGTCTGCGCTCCTTTTATCTCGACCGTGGCTACGTCAACTTTAATGTTGATTCGACGCAAGTGTCGATTAGCCCAGACAAGTCGCAGATTTTTGTTACTGTCAATGTTACCGAAGGTAAGCAATATCGGCTGGGAAATATCAGCTTTGCCGGTAACATGCGTATTTCCGAGCGAGAGGCCAGAGAGCTGCTTCAAGTTCAGAGCGGCGAAATCTTTTCCCTCAGTGATGTGACAGCATCTTCTGAGGCGCTTCGTTCGCGGTTGGGGGCGGAAGGTTTTGCGTTTGCTGAGATCAATGGTATTCCCGAGGTCAGTGCGAGTGGAGATACTGTTGACCTGACCTTTGCGGTAGATGCTGGGCGACGTGCTTATGTACGGCGCATTGAGTTTGTGGGTAATACCACAACTCAGGATGAGGTGTTGCGTCGTGAGATGATCCAGATGGAGGGTGCACCTGCCTCCACCGAAGCGATTGCTCAGTCTCGTCAGCGCCTTGAGCGGCTAGGCTTCTTCAAGCAGGTTGAGGTAACAACTGAGTCGGTATCCGGTGCCGGGGATCAGCTGGATGTGACCTATACCGTCGAGGAGCAGCCATCTGGCTCAGTATCAGCCAGTATTGGTTATTCTCAAAGTGCTGGTGTGATCTACGGTGCCTCCCTGGCTCAGGATAACTTCCTTGGTACCGGTAACCGAGTAAATATTGGCGCGCAGCGCAGCGATAACTACACCAGTGTTAATTTTGGTTTTACCGACCCGTACTGGACGTTAGATGGCATCTCGCGGGGTTATCATCTGTTCTACCGTGAGACCAATTACGAAGATTCTGATATTTCTACCTACTCTACGGATGCCATTGGTGGCGGGATTAACTTCGGTTATCCAATCAATGAAATTACACGCCTGAATTTTGGTGCTGATGTTGAGAGTCTTAAGGTAAAAACGTATCAAGATACGCCGTCTGAGATTGAGCGCTACGTTCAGGATCAGGGGGGCAGAGCTGACTCGTTTAGGGTGTCGGCCAGCTGGACGCGCAACGACCTTAACCGCGGCATTATGCCAACAGCGGGTAACTATCAGCGTCTTTCTATGGAAACCACGGTGCCCGGCTCCGACGCCCAGTTCTATAAAATGCGAGCTCAGGCGCGCCATTTCTTCCCCTTCAACGAAGAGCAGTCCTGGACCCTGAAGCTCAGTGCTGAAGCAGGTTATGGGGATAGCATTGGCAGTGACCCCTACCCCTTCTATGAGAACTTTTTCTCAGGTGGTTTAGGCTCTGTGCGCGGTTATACCTCAAGCACACTGGGGCCGCGTACTACGCCTCGAGGTAATGGTGGTGTGACCACCATGGGCGGTAACGTGATGCTCCAGGGCAGCGCAGAGCTGATTTTCCCAATGCCCTTTGTCGATGACCAGCGTTCAGTTCAACCGTCGCTATTTGTCGATGGTGGTAACACGTTCCTGACCTCATGTTACAAGGTGATGCCAGAGGATCGTGGACGCCAGAGTTGCGAGTCAGGGGTTGACCTTGGTGAACTTCGCTATAGTGCGGGTGTCGGACTTTCCTGGTTGACGCCAGTTGGGCCACTGACATTCAGCTTTGCCAAGCCCCTTAATAAGAAAAGCGGCGATGATACCCAAGTGTTCCAGTTCTCACTGGGCCAGACATTCTGAACTTTGTCATGGAGTTTGATGCATGCGTAAACTAATTGTAGTGATGTGCCTAGGTCTGCTGGGCGTGACGGCTCAGTCGGTAATGGCCGCCGAAGTGGCAACTCTCGATTGGCGCAAGGCGTTGATGGACACCAGCGCTGCAAAGCAGTCGACGAATCAGTTTCGTAACCAGACGAGTAGCAGCCAACAGGAAGCGGAAGCGTTAGGCTCAGAACTGGAAAGCATGCAGCAACGTTTTCAGAATGCCCAGCCTAGTGAAGCCGATATTCAGGCATTTCAGCGTAAAGCCCAGCGTTTTGATGAGCTACGTATTGAAATTCTTGAGGCTAGGCAACAAGCAGAAGAGCGTTTCCTGCAAAGTGCTGAAAGTAAGATGAATCAGGCCGTTCAGCAAGTGATCGACCGCCACGGCATCGATGTTTTGGTAGATACAGAAGGGGTGCTTAACAGCAACCAGCAGCTGCCTGATATGACCACTGAAGTGACACAGATCATCGAGTCGCTCAATTAAGCGATAGCTGAGGCGAGGCAGCGGTACCCCATGAAACATGATTCTCCGTGCTTGACGCTGGCAGATGTGGCTGAGCATTTGGGGGCGACCCTGACAGGAAACGGCGAGCGCCGTGTCCGTGGTGTGGCGACGTTGAAAGACGCCGGGCCTGACCAGGTCGCCTTTATGTCTAATCGTGCCTATCTCAGGGATTTAGCCGGCACGCGAGCGGCGGCTGTGTTGCTGCATCCGCAGTATGTTGCGGAGTGCCCCGTTGACTCGCTGGCGCTGGATAACCCCTATCTGGGGTATGCCGACCTTTCCTTGCTGCTGGCACCACAGCTGGCCAATAACGCTCTAGGTATCCATTCTAGCGCTGTAGTGGCGGAAGATGTGCTGTTAGGTGAAGACGTCTGCATTGGAGCTAATGCCGTTGTTGAACGTGGTGCTGAGCTGGGTGACGGTGTCGTTATCGGGCCAGGGTGTGTAGTTGGTGCTGATTGTAAGGTGGGTGCCGGTTCACGGCTTCATGCTAACGCCACGCTTTACCATGGCGTGATTGTGGGGGAGCGAGCCATTCTGCATAGTGGCTGTGTCATTGGGGGGGACGGCTTCGGCTTTGCTCATGACGGAGCAAGGTGGCATAAAATTGCCCAGTTAGGTGGCGTTGTCTTGGGTGATGATGTTGAAGTCGGTAGCTGTTCCAGCATTGATCGTGGTGCGCTGGATGACACCGTGATTGGCAATGACGTGAAAATCGATAGCCAGGTGCAAATTGCTCATAACGTGCAGATTGGTGACCATAGCGCACTGGCTGGATGCGTTGGGATTGCCGGCTCTACGAAGGTCGGTCGGCACTGTATGCTGGGTGGTGGCGTTGGCTTATCTGGTCACCTAACGATTGCGGATGGTGTTCAAGTAACGGGCATGAGCCTTGTGACTAACTCAATCCTTGAGCCGGGTGTGTACTCATCAGGCACTGGTGCGATGAACAATGCTCAGTGGCGGCGTAATGCTGTGCGCTTTAAGCAACTTGATGATATGGCTCGCCGCCTGAAGCGTTTAGAAAAAGAAGTTCACAATACCTGAATAGTATAAAAATCAGGTGTTACTGAAGCTCTGAAACCGGCTAGTAGTCAGTGTCGGTGAACATGTTCTGACAGTAGCGTATAGTGCGTCACGTTAGGCTTTATTATACTTGGCTGCTGGTTTTTGTTTCGAGTGCCAGGTGCTCAGTCATTTGTCGAGGTTGTAACGATGGTAATGGATATCAATGAAATTCGAGAGTACCTGCCGCATCGCTATCCGTTTCTGCTGGTCGATCGGGTAACGGAGCTGACGCTCGGCGAGTCCATCGTAGCCTACAAAAATGTCAGCATTAATGAGCCTTTTTTTAACGGGCATTTTCCACACCACCCCATTATGCCGGGCGTGCTTTTAGTTGAGGCCATGGCTCAGGCGTGTGGCATTCTAGGTTTTAAAACGGTTAACAAGCTGCCTGCTGATGGCTATGTTTATTACTTAGTGGGTAGCGATAACGTGCGTTTTAAGCGCCCAGTGATGCCTGGCGACCGACTTGAGCTGCGTGCAGATGTTATTCGTGAAAAGCGAGGAATCTGGAAGTTTGCCTGTCGTGCCAGTGTCGATGGCGAACTGGCCTGTGAGGCAGAAATTATCTGTGCCGAGAGGAAGGTCGCTTGATCCACCCTACGGCCATAGTAGACCCCAGCGCCCGGCTTGCCGATGATGTAGAAGTGGGTGCTTTTACGGTGATCGGTCCTGGCGTTGAGATAGGTGCTGGGTCGCGGATTCATTCGCATGTGGTGATAAAAGGCCCAACTGTGCTGGGGAAGCGTACGCGGATTTTCCAGTTTGCGTCGGTAGGAGAAGACTGCCAAGACAAAAAGTATGCAGGTGAGCCCACACGCTTAGTGTTGGGTGATGATAACGTCATCCGCGAAGGCGTTACGCTGCATCGAGGTACAGTTCAGGACCGTGGTGAGACGACGATTGGTTCCCGTAATTTGTTCATGGCCTATGTTCATGTTGGGCATGATTGTGTGATCGGTGACGATTGCATCCTGGCGAATCAGGTGACTCTTGCCGGTCACGTTAAACTGGGTAATTTTTCTATTGTTGGCGGATTGTCGGCAATTCATCAGTTTTGTCATTTTGGTGAGTACGCCATGGCTGGTGGCGGCTCAATCATCACCAAGGACACACCTGCGTTTGTGATGATCAATGGCAATCCGGCCCGTACTCATGGCCTGAACCTGGTTGGTCTGCGGCGTCGTGGCTTCAGCAATGAATCAATTCGCGCACTTAGCGAGGCTTATCGGCTGGTTTATCGGCAAGGGTTAACTACCGAGCAGGCCGTCAGCGAAATTCGAGCCCGCTACTCATTGGCTGAAACGGAAGCTTTTCTGGCTTCTATTGAGGCTTCAACGCGCGGCATCATTCGCTGAGGCCGATCATGCGTGTGTATCTGGTGGCAGGCGAGTTATCTGGCGATATCCTCGGCGCTGGTTTGATGCGTGCCATGCTGGCGCGTTACCCAGATGCTGAGTTCCGTGGCATAGGTGGCCCGCGCATGGCGGCTGAAGGCATGAATAGCCTGTACCCACTGGAAACCTTGTCGGTCATGGGGCTGGTTGAAGTCATCAAGCACCTACCGCGGTTAATTGGCGTACGTCGCCACCTGCGACGTGATGCGTTGGCTTGGCAACCCGATATTATGGTTGGCATTGATGCGCCGGATTTTAATCTGGGGCTGGAGCGCCAACTGCGTGACGCCGGCATTACCACCGCCCATTATGTTAGCCCATCGGTATGGGCCTGGCGGCAGGGGCGGGTCAAGGGTATTGCTCGCTCGGTAGATGCCATGCTCACTTTTCTTCCGTTTGAAGCTGCTTTTTATGCGCGTCATCAGGTGCCGGTTGCCTTCGTCGGGCACCCGCTGGCGGATGAGTTGCCGCTGCTTAACGACCGAACCGCGGCTAAGGTTGTGCTGGGGCTTGACGCAGAGACGCCGGTATTGGCACTGCTTCCCGGTTCGCGGGCCAGTGAGGTCCGTTTTTTGGGGCAGACATTTTTTGATGCTGCCGAGAAGCTTTGCCGGGAGCGCGAGACGCTGCAGGTTATTGTGCCAGCAGCCACGCCTGAGCGTCGTGCCCAGCTTAACGGTATGCTCGTTGATCGCCCGATGTTGGCCGAGCGTCTGTTGCTAGTAGATGGCCGCTCCTGGCAGGCTATGGAGGCTGCCGACGTGGTACTGCTGGCTTCGGGTACCGCAGCGCTGGAAGCCATGCTATGTCACCGTTCGATGGTAGTCGCTTATCGCATGGCACCTGCGACCTACTGGCTTGCCCGCCGTTTGGTCAAAACGGAGTGGATATCACTGCCGAACCTGATTGCTCGTGAGTCGTTGGTGCCGGAGCTAATTCAGGAAAAGGCCAGTGCTGACGCGATTGCTGCTGAGCTTGGCCGTCTGCTTGACGACAGCGAAGGGCGCGCAGCATTAGAAAGGCGTTTTGCCACCATGCACGCAGAGCTACGTCGAGATGCGAGTCGGCGTGCCTGTGATGCTATTGACGCCTTGATTGCCGGTAAGTCGCTGCCGCCAAGTGTTCGTGCCGATGCCTTGGTAGAGCAAGCCGAGCCTGGCCAGGAGTCGCGCTCATGAATGAATTAGATTTTCCACCATTGGTAATTGACTACTATGGCAGCTTGCTTGCTGGCGTCGACGAGGTGGGCCGAGGGCCGTTGGTTGGTTCGGTCGTGGCAGCCGCAGTTATTCTTGACCCGCAGCAACCCATCGAGGGGCTGACCGATTCTAAGAAACTCTCACCGAAACGCCGAGAAGCGCTAGCGGCTCAGATTCGTGAGCAGGCGCTGGCGTTTTCTGTTGCGCAGGCCAGCGCTCAGGAAATTGATCAGATCAATATCTATCAAGCGACTCACTTAGCCATGCGGCGTGCCATTGATGGGCTGTCACCGGGTGCTGAATACCTGTTGGTCGATGGCAATAGGCTACCTGGGCATGCTGTTGCGGGGCAGGCTGTGGTCAAGGGTGATCTGCGGCACCCAGCGATCAGCGCCGCTTCGATTCTGGCTAAGGTCGTTCGAGACGCGGACATGCTGGTGTTGGATGAAAAATATCCTGGCTATGGTTTTGCCCGCCATAAAGGTTATCCGACCCGCGAGCATCTGGCGGCACTTGAGCGACTTGGCCCATTGCCGGAACATCGACAGTCTTTCGGGCCAGTGAAGCGCCAACAGAACTTGTTGTAACCACGCGTTTGCTCTTTTGGCGCGGTATTACCCACTATCTGTCTGCATTGAGTGTTCTATGACAACCCCCTTCGTTCATCTGCGCGTTCACAGTGAGTTTTCCTTGGTTGATGGCTTGGTGCGTCTTAAGCCGTTGGTCAAAATGGCACTGACGCACGGGACTCCGGCGCTGGCATTGACTGATGAAACGAATCTTTTTGGGCTGGTTAAGTTCTATCGTGGCTCTCAGTCGGCAGGTCTCAAGCCGGTAATTGGTAGCGATTTGTGGCTGGCCAATGCGTATGACTCGGAGCGGCCGTATCGCATTACTTTGCTGGCGATGAATAACACCGGCTATCGAAACCTTACTGAGCTGATTTCTCGCGGCTGGACAGAAGGTCAGCAAGGGGGTCGTGCGTTGTTGCAGCGCGACTGGGTATTGGCCCAGAGTGAAGGGCTCATTGTGCTGTCTGGTGGGCGCGAAGGTGATGTGGGTCGCCATCTGCTTAGTGACCACAGGGTAGAAGCAGAGGAGCTGCTGGAAAGCTGGAAGGCGGCGTTCCCTGGTCGTTATTACCTAGAGTTGACTCGCACGGGACGGTCACTGGAAGAAGATTGTGTTCACCTGTCGGTGATGCTGGCAGAGCAAACTGCAACGCCAGTGGTGGCGACCAACGATGTGCGCTTCCTTGAGCGTGATGATTACTGGGCGCATGAAACCCGGGTTGCGATTGGTGAGGGCAAAGCGCTGGACGACCCACGCCGCGAACAGCTCTACAGTGAAGAGCAGTACTTCAAGTCGCCACAGGAAATGGCGGAGTTGTTTGCTGATATTCCCGAAGCGATAGAAAACAGCGTGATGATTGCCGCCCGTTGCAATGTCGAGGTGCGGCTGGGTGAGATTTTTTTACCTGACTTCGGGATTCCCGAAGGCATGACGCTGGATGACTACTTCCGCGAGGTGTCGTATCGCGGGCTGACTGAGCGGCTAGATGTCCTGTTTCCTGCTGCCGAGTACCCGAGAGACGGTCAGCAATATGCCGACATAGAAGCACGCTATCACGAACGCCTGGATTTTGAGCTTAATGTCATTATCCAAATGGGGTTTCCCGGTTACTTTCTGATCGTAATGGACTTTATTCAGTGGGCTAAGGACAACCGTGTTCCTGTCGGGCCTGGGCGTGGCTCGGGCGCAGGTTCACTGGTGGCTTATGCCCAAAAAATTACGGATCTTGACCCTATCGGCTATGACCTACTGTTTGAGCGCTTTCTCAACCCTGAACGGGTATCGATGCCTGACTTTGATGTCGATTTTTGCATGGAAAAGCGCGACAGGGTGATTGAGTACGTGGCCACGCGCTACGGACGGGATGCCGTCTCCCAGATTGTTACGTTTGGCACCATGGCTGCTAAAGCGGTCGTGCGCGACGTAGCTAGAGCGCAGGGAAAACCGTATTCACTGGGCGACAAGCTGTCCAAGCTGATTCCTTTCGAGGTTGGCATGACCCTTGCCAAAGCGATCGAGGCTGAGCCGGCACTTAAGGAGTTTGTCGACGACGACGAGGAAGCCGGAGAAATCTGGGAGATGGCGCTCAAGCTTGAGGGCACTACTCGAGGTACTGGAAAACACGCAGGTGGGGTGGTGATTGCCCCAACTCGACTGACTGACTTCGCGCCACTGTTGTGTGATGAAGATGGCTCAGGGCTGGTGGTGCAGTTTGATAAAGATGACATCGAGGAAGCAGGACTGGTCAAGTTTGACTTTCTCGGCCTGCGAACGCTGACAATCATCGACTGGGCGCTTGAAATGGTCGATAAGGTGCGCGCGACGCAGGGTCAGGCACCGCTGAATATTGATGCCATACCGCTGGATGATTCGGCAACGTTTGAGATGTTAAAGAAAGCTGACACGACGGCAGTTTTCCAGCTTGAGTCGCGGGGCATGAAGGAACTGATTAAGCGCCTGCAGCCGGACTCGCTGGACGACATGATTGCCTTGGTGGCGCTGTTTCGCCCTGGTCCGTTGCAGTCGGGGATGGTTGATGACTTTATCAACCGCAAGCATGGCCGCGCTGAAGTCGCTTATCCGCATCCTGAGTATCAGCATGAGTTACTCAAGCCAGTGCTTGAGCCAACTTACGGCATTATTCTGTATCAGGAGCAGGTGATGCAGATTGCCCAGGTGATGGCGGGTTATTCTCTGGGGCAGGCCGACATGCTGCGTCGCGCCATGGGTAAGAAAAAGCCTGAAGAAATGGCTAAGCAACGCGCCGGTTTCATGGAAGGGTGTGCGGCTAACGGCATCACCAGTGAATTGTCAGGCAACCTTTTTGACCTGGTAGAAAAGTTTGCTGGTTACGGCTTTAACAAGTCGCACTCGGCTGCGTATGCCCTAGTCTCGTATCAGACTGCCTGGCTCAAAGCTCACTACCCTGGCCCGTTTATGGCGGCGGTTATGTCCACTGAGATGGACAACCTTGACAAGGTGGTTCCTCTGATTGAGGACTGTCGCCGGCTCAATTTGACGGTAACGCCGCCAGATGTGAACTTGGGCAGCTATAAGTTTACCGTTGATGAGCAAGCGCGGGTGGTCTACGGCTTGGGAGCGATTCGTGGTGTCGGCGAGGGGCCCATTGGTGCCATTGTTGAAGCGCGTGAGGCGGGTGGCCCTTTCAGTGATTTGTTCGACTTTTGTCGTCGTCTCGACCCCAAGCGTATGAACAAACGCACGCTAGAAGCGCTGATTCGCTCTGGCGCTTTGGACAAGTTGGGGCCGAGCCGAGCTGTTCTTGCTGCCGCGACAATCGATGCGCTTAAGGCGGCATCTCAGGCGCAGACCAACCAAAATATCGGCATGGTAGATATGTTTGGTGATGCTTTCGTGGAGCAGGAAGCTGATGATTTGTACGCCCCTTACGCTGATGCGCGTGAGTGGAGTGACAAGCAGCGTTTGTCGGGTGAGAAAGATACGCTGGGGCTGTATCTGACGGGGCATCCCATTGATGAGTATGAGAATGAACTGGCGCGCTTTGTTTCGGCGCGAATCAGCGATCTTAAGCCCTCTCGAGAATCCCAGCGTGTTGCTGGGCTGGTTGTTGGCATGCGCACCATGAAGTCCAAGCGTGGTGATACCATGGCGTTTCTTACGCTTGATGATCGCACCGGACGCATTGAGGCATCATTATTCGGCGAAATGTTTGAAGCCATGCGTGGGCGCCTGGAGGGCGATCAGGTATTGATCGTTGAAGGAGAAGTGTCCAGTGATGACTATTCTGGGGGGTTGCGGCTGCGCGGCAAAGAAGTAACGCCAATGGTAGATGCCCGCGCGCGATTCGGCGAAGCGATAGAAGTCTCACTGAATGGCTGTCAGGCGAATGGCAAGCTGGTTGAGCAGCTGCGTGACAGCCTGATGCCGCACCTGAGCGAGGCGGGGTTGCCTGTGCGGTTACGTTACCGCAACGCTCAGGCGGGCGGCTGGATGCTGCTGGCCAACGACTGGAAAGTGATGCCCGCCGATGAGCTGCTACTGGCGCTGAAAGATGTGCAAGGGCAGGACGGTGTGCGGTTGACGTACCGGTGATAAGTGGCTTAGCAGAAAGCACCTGCCTTGCGCAGGATTTCAAGGGTGCGATAATGCCCGTATTCTATGCGTAGTCGGTCACTATTGGCCGCTTTGACAAGGTTAGCCCATGAACCCTAATTTTCTAGACTTCGAACAGCCCATTGCTGAGCTGCAAGCCAAGATCGAGGAGTTACGCCTTGTCGGGCATGACAGCCAGGTCAACCTGAGCGATGAAATTGTCCGGCTTGAAGGTAAAAGCCGAAAGCTTACTGAGTCTATTTTCAAGGACCTGACACCCTGGCAGGTGTCGCAGCTCTCGCGCCATCCTCAGCGGCCTTATACGCTGGACTATCTCGAGTATCTGTTTACTGATTTTGATGAGCTGCATGGCGACCGGCTTTATGCCGATGATGCTGCTATTGTTGGGGGCGTAGCGCGCCTTGATGATCGCCCGGTAATGGTCATCGGTCATCAGAAAGGTCGTGAAGTTAAAGAAAAAGTACGTCGCAATTTCGGTATGCCACGCCCAGAAGGATATCGTAAGGCTTGCCGTCTGATGGAGATGGCTGAGCGGTTCCGCATGCCAGTATTAACCTTCATCGACACACCTGGCGCGTATCCTGGCATTGGTGCTGAGGAGCGCGGTCAGTCGGAGGCTATTGCTCACAATCTAGCAGTGATGTCGCGTCTCAAGACGCCGATTATTTCTACTGTGATTGGTGAGGGTGGTTCTGGCGGGGCGCTGGCTATCGGTGTATGTGACGAACTGGTGATGTTGCAATACTCAACGTATGCCGTCATTTCGCCAGAGGGTTGCGCGTCTATTCTTTGGAAGAGTGCCGATAAAGCCCCTGAAGCTGCTCAAGCGATGGGCATTACGGCAGAGCGGCTCAAGGAGCTGGGCTTTGTTGATAGCTTGGTGCCAGAGCCGCTGGGTGGTGCTCACCGCAATCCAACGCAGATGGCCGAACACGTCAAGCAGGTGCTGCTGGCGAGCCTGGAGCGTCTTGATGCGCTGGATGAAGAAGGCCTGCTCGAACAGCGCTATAAGCGTCTGATGAGCTATGGCGCCCCCGTATAAAAACACGCCTGCTTTACAGGATCTGATTGACGATGCCCTGGCCCAAACGGCGCCTGGGCGTTGTGTGTGGGTAGCCTTATCGGGTGGGATGGACTCCTCATTGTTGCTGAGCTTGGCGGCTGATGCGTGTCGTCGTGTTCCTCGCCCTTTGTTTGCCCTACATGTTCACCATGGCCTGCAATCTGCTAATGATGACTTTGAACGTCACTGCCGTTGGCTATGCTCGCGGTTAGGTGTGCCTCTGATCGTGGAGCATGTGTGTGTCGACAATGGCCGCGGTGAGGGGGTGGAGGCTGCTGCTCGCCGTGCTCGCTACGACGCTTTTGCACAACATATCGGCTGTGGTGAGACGCTCTGGTTAGCGCAACATCAGAATGATCAGGCTGAGACGTTTTTGTTGGCAGCTTTGCGTGGTAGTGGCGTGGCAGGGTTAGCCTCGATGCCACGGCGCAGAACGTTTTTTGGTATCACGATTGAACGCCCGCTACTTGGTGTGGCCCTCACGCAGTTAGAAGAGGAGGCGCACAAACAGAGGCTTGTGTGGGTTAATGACCCAACCAATAGTGAGCTGCAGTTTGACCGCAACTACGTGCGCCACCGAGTATTAAATGCGTTGGAAGCGCGCTGGCCTCATGCTCAGGCAGCGTTAGCCCGCAGTGCCGGTCTGGTCGGCGAAGCCGCCGGGCTGTTGGATGAACTGGCAGACCATGATTTGATGCAGCTTGGAGGGCAGCCGCAGCAATTGACGGTGAGTGAGTTGCTGCAGCTTTCTGAGCCCCGCCGTCGTCTCCTGATTCGTCGTTGCTTGACGCATCTGGGGCTGGCGCTGCCCCCAGCGCGCCGGCTGGCAACGTTAGATGCTCAGTTGCAGGGACGGACTGATGGGCAAGCTCACGTGAGTTGGCCGGGTGGTGAAGCTCGACTGTGGCGTGGCAAGCTGTTTCTCATGGCACCGCCGCTGGCGCTGGCTGGCGACTGGCAGGTTGAATGGTGTGGGCAGAAAGTGCTGCCCACACCGTTAGGCAATTTGCGGCGTGGCTTGGTGGCCGATAGTGGGCAGGCGGTTAGTTTGCAGGTGTGTGCTCGGCGTGGTGGGGAAGTGCTGCACCTCGCAGAGCGCGGGCGTCGAGGCCTCAAGCGCCTGTTACAAGAACACGGGTTATCTCCTTGGCAGCGTAAGCAATTATTGGTGGTCTGGCATGATAATGCTGTTGTGGCAGTTGGCTTAGTTGATGGTGAGTGGCTATTGGTGGCGCAGGGTTGGTATCAGCCATCTAGCGTGTCTGGTCGCTAACGTCGCACGGGTGAGCATGAATTCTGGTGTTGCTTTGTCGATCTGGCTTGCGTTTGTTCGTGTCCTTGTCTACTATCGAGTCGTTCGCATGTTCCGAATGCTTTCCGATTGCAGCATCAACGTGTGTTGCAGTCACTCCAAGTCGTCAGTATGCCCAATACATAAGCTCTTGACCCCAATCTTCGGCTTTTGCCATAGATTACTGAAAAGCACCTGTCTTCCCCATTGCTTTGTTGACATGCCATCGCATGTTGACCTTATAGCAGCATATCGTCAGGTGGCGAGGGGGCGGCATCCGATTCGGGCACTGAACGCATTCTCCTCGCGGCGATACCGCCTCATTATTTGTCTCTCGTGGCGTAGTACTGCCCGGTTTTCATGAGCAACTTCCGAACAAATCGATGAATCTTACCGAACTCAAGAAAAACTCCGTACCCGAGCTTCTCGACATTGCCCGTGAAATGGGTATCGAAAACCTGGCGCGGTCCCGTAAGCAGGACATCATTTTTGCCATTCTTAAAAAGCACGCCCGTAGCGGTGAGGCCATCTATGGCGATGGTGTTTTAGAGATACTTCAGGATGGTTTTGGCTTTCTGCGTAGTGCAGACAGTTCATACCTGGCTGGGCCTGACGATATTTATGTTTCACCCTCTCAGATCCGGCGCTTTAACCTGCGCAAGGGTGACTCGATTTCCGGAAAGATTCGTCCGCCCAAGGACGGAGAGCGCTACTTTGCGCTGCTCAAAGTTAGCCAGATCAACTTTGAAAAACCGGATAATGCCAAGCACAAAATCCTGTTTGAAAATCTCACGCCACTGTTTCCTCAAGAACGTATGCGTATGGAGATTGGTAGTGGCTCCACGGAAGATTTGACCACGCGTATTATTGATCTTGCTGCGCCGATTGGTAAGGGGCAGCGTGGCTTGATTGTTTCACCGCCCAAGGCGGGTAAAACGCTGATGCTGCAAAGTATTGCGACCTCAATTACGCGTAACAATCCCGAGTGCCATTTGATTGTACTGCTAATCGATGAGCGGCCTGAGGAAGTGACAGAGATGTCGCGTACCGTGCGTGGTGAAGTGGTGGCATCGACCTTCGATGAGCCGCCAGCTCGTCATGTGCAAGTGGCTGAAATGGTGATCGAAAAGGCCAAGCGACTGGTTGAGCACAAAAAGGACGTGGTGATCCTGCTTGACTCCATCACGCGTCTGGCGCGCGCTTACAATACCGTGGTGCCGTCGTCTGGTAAGGTGCTGACCGGCGGTGTTGATGCTCATGCACTGGAAAAGCCCAAGCGCTTTTTTGGTGCGGCGCGTAACATTGAAGAAGGCGGCAGCCTGACCATTATCGCCACTGCGCTGGTCGACACGGGTTCGAAGATGGATGAGGTGATCTTTGAAGAGTTTAAGGGCACGGGCAACATGGAAGCGCACCTGGACCGCAAACTGGCCGAGCGCCGAGTGTATCCGGCGATGAATATTCGCCGTTCCGGTACGCGCCGTGAAGACTTGATTGCGTCTGAAGAAGAAATGCAGCGCATGTGGATTCTGCGTAAATTGCTTAATCCTATGGAAGACACGGCGGCCACGGAATTCCTGATTGATCGCTTGAAAGATACCAAGACGAATCTGGAGTTTTTCGAGGCCATGAAGCGGCGCTAAAAAGCAGTGGGTAACCTACTGCGCAGCCACCATGAGGGGCAGCATGCTATGCTGCCCTTTTTGCCTTTCGGGAAATGGGAAATCCAGTGAAATACAAGGATCTGCGTGACTTTATCGCGGCACTTGAAGCGCGGGGAGAACTCGTACGCGTGACGGCTGAGGTCGATCCCTACCTTGAGATTACCGAAATCTGCGATCGCACCTTGCGTGCCGGTGGTCCAGCGCTGTTGTTTGAAAACGTCAAAGGGCATGATATGCCACTGCTGGCTAACCTGTTCGGTACGCCTAAGCGGGTAGCGCTGGGCATGGGGCAGGAGTCGGTTGAATCGCTGCGCGACGTGGGCGAGTTACTGGCGTTTCTCAAAGAGCCAGAACCGCCTAAAGGGTTTCGTGATGCCATGGATAAACTACCAATCTATCGGCAAGTGATGAGCATGAGCCCTAAAGTATTGCGCCGAGCACCGGTGCAGGACGTGGTACTGGAAGGCGATGACGTTGATCTGGATAAGCTGCCGATTCAACACTGCTGGCCGGGTGATGCTGCGCCGCTGGTGACGTGGCCATTAGTGATTACCCGTGGCCCGCATAAGAAGCGTCAAAATCTGGGTATCTACCGTCAGCAAAAGTTGGCTAAGAACCGGCTGATCATGCGCTGGTTGTCGCACCGTGGTGGGGCACTGGACTATCAGGAGTTCCGGCGCTTGAATCCTGGTGAGCCTTACCCCGTTGCGGTGGCTTTAGGCGCAGACCCAGCAACTATTCTTGGAGCCGTGACTCCCGTGCCGGACAGCCTTTCGGAATATGCTTTCGCAGGGCTGTTACGCGGCTCGCGCACTGAATTGGTACGCTGTGGGCATGTAGATCTGGATGTTCCAGCTTCCGCCGAAATTATTCTTGAAGGGTTCATTTACCCCGACGACAGTGCGCCCGAAGGCCCCTATGGGGATCACACGGGTTACTATAACGAAGTTGAAGAGTTTCCGGTGTTTACGGTGACCCGCATGACCATGCGTCGCGATGCGATTTACCACTCGACGTATACCGGCCGCCCCCCCGATGAGCCTGCGGTGCTGGGGCTTGCGCTCAACGAAGTGTTTGTGCCGATTCTGCGCCGCCAGTTTCCTGAAATTGTCGACTTTTATTTGCCGCCGGAGGGATGCTCCTATCGCATGGCGGTGGTAACCATGAAAAAGCAGTATCCTGGTCATGCCAAGCGGGTAATGATGGGGATATGGAGTTTTCTGCGCCAGTTCATGTACACCAAGTTTGTGGTGGTGTGTGACGACGACATCAACGCGCGAGACTGGAAGGATGTTATTTGGGCGATCACGACCCGCATGGATCCTGCTCGGGATACCTTGCTGGTAGAGCATACGCCTATTGATTACTTGGATTTTGCCTCGCCCACCGCGGGACTGGGTTCCAAGATGGGGATGGACGCGACAAACAAGTGGCCCGGTGAAACCGACCGAGAATGGGGTGAGCCCATTGAGATGGATGAAACCGTCAGAACCCAAGTTACCCAGCGCTGGAGTGAGCTGGGTATTGATCTGGGTTCTATTGACCTAGGTTCGGCTGAAGAGGCCGCCGCTGGATCAGCGTTGGTCGAGAATAACAGGAGCAACACATGAGTTCACGCACCCTGACTTGCCGGGTGGCTGAAGTAGAGGACCTGACGCCTGACGTCATGGGCGTGCGCCTGGAAGGGCGCTCAGAGGCTATGGATCATGAAGCAGGCCAGTACCTGCAGCTTAAACTCGATGATGACACCTGGGTGCCTTTCTCGATTGCCAGTGCACCAAATGAGGATGGCGTGCTGGAGCTGCACATCCAACATTGGCCAGAGCGCAGAAATACGGCACGCTTGCGCGAGCACCTGGTAGAAGCACAGCAAGTGACGGTTCACTTGTGCAATGGTGACTGCATGCTTGATCCAGACAGTCATCGGCCCTTATTGCTGGTGGGTGCTGGTACGGGGTTTGCGCAAATGAAAGCACTGGCGGAAGCAGCGCTGCTTGATGATGCCCAGCGACATGTGGAGCTATGGTGGGCTGCGCGCGAGCGGCGTGACCTCTATTTGGAGTCTCTGCCCCGTAAATGGGCGGCGGAGTATCCGAGTGTGCATTTTCACGGTGTCAGCGAGCTTGGGATGCATGACGGCTTTGATGATGACGCCGTTACTGGCCACCATGGACGTATTGACCAGGTTTTGGCCAGCCAGCTTGATGATGTCTCGGGGTACGATGTGTACCTGTGTGGCTCGCCTGGGATGGTATATGCCTGTGTTGATGTGCTGGCGTCTTTAGGCTTGTCTGAAAACCGAGTGTTCTCTGATGTATTTTCTTATGCGCCGCGTGATCCTCTGGTGCCAGTGGTGGGAAGCTTGGTTAAAAACGATAGTGAGACAAAAGGCGAGGGCTGTTGAGGAGGCTGTGGGCTTCCATTAGTCGCAAACAAGGGGCATTATGTGCGCCTGATGTCTGTTTTTTGCTTCCGCTTGAATGATCATTAGGAGAAAGACGATGGCAGAGCACGATGGCTCTCAAGACAGTACTGGAATCATGATGTTCGTACTGTTTCTGCTGGCGCTGGTTTTCTTGGCATGCGCCCCAGCTGTTGCCAAGCTTTATGTGCTGTTCGGCGCCTGATCGCTAGCGAAGAACGTAAGACGAGCGTAAGAAAAGGATAACGTACCGTGAAATTAGAGCGCTGTGTGATGTATCGCATGACTTGCTCTGGCGCAAATAGCCAGGGTGATGCGTCGTACGCCACATGGTTTGGTTACTGGTATCGCACCGGCTTTAGCGCCGGTGTGCCGGTGGCCCTGTCCTAATGTCATACTAGGAACACTGAGGTCAAAAGGCACACCCGCCAGGGTTGCCTCTCCTAGAACCCCCGGACGGCAACCCCGCCCGGGGGTTCTTGTTTTGAATATCACGCTAAGTTTTGAATACCACACTAGGGAGAGTCACCATGGCCGCATCATACTTTGTGTCTGGCAACGATTATGTATCAATGGGCAGCTATTATTGTGGCTGGCGATTTAGCGAAACACGGTCGGTTCACGTTGCCACCTCCGACCGTCATACCCGTGGTGGCATGACACCCCGCCGATGTAATCGCTCACGGAGATAAACCGATGACAGCCTCGCTTGCTATGCCCCACCAAACTCGTGACATAACACACAAAGTACGTCCTGAAAGTACGCCCAGCTCGCCAGAGCGTTTACTTAGTCCTGCCCAATTGCGTCGATGCTTACCGGTGTCCAAGGTGCTTGCTGATCAGCTGACATCTCAGCGTCAGGCAATACGCAACATCCTTTCCGGTCATGATGAGCGATTGTTAGTCGTCGTCGGACCCTGCTCAATCCATGATCCTAACGCCGCGCTTGAATACGCCCAGCGTTTGGCAACGTTGAGCGAGCAGGTTGCTGATTGCATTCTTCCGGTAATGCGGGTGTATGTGGAAAAACCGCGCACTACCGTTGGCTGGAAGGGGCTGGCTTATGATCCAGGGCTAGATGGTAGTGGTGATTTGGCGCGGGGAATTGCGCTCTCACGCGAGTTGATGCGTGATGTTGCCATGCTGGGCTTGCCGGTAGCTACTGAGCTGTTACAGCCAATGCTTGCCCCTTACCTCGATGACTTGCTGGCCTGGGTTGCTATTGGTGCGCGAACGACAGAGTCTCAGCCTCATCGTGAAATGGCCAGTGACTTGTCCGCTGTGGTGGGTTTCAAAAATGCGACTAGCGGTGATATTCAGGTGGCGGTGGATGCGATGCAGGCCGCGGCACATCCTCATCACCACATTGCGCTTGGTGACGAAGGGTTGCCGGAAGTGAAACAAACGACGGGTAATGCGCATACGCATGTGGTGCTGCGTGGTGGGCATGGTGAGCCAAACTATCAGCCATCGCATGTTCAGGCAGCGCGTCAGGTACTTCTGGCCGCAGGGCAGAATACACGGTTGATGGTTGATTGTAGTCATGCTAATGCCCGCAAGGATCACCGACGTCAAAGTGACGTCATGCAGGCTGTTCTGGCTCAGCGCGAAGCAGGTAATACCGACCTCGTTGGGCTGATGCTGGAAAGCCACTTGAATGAGGGCAAGCAGCCATTGGTGTCACCGTCCTTGGTATCACAGCCATTGCGTTATGGCATGTCGGTAACAGATGCCTGCATAGGCTGGGAAACCACAGAGCAGCTGTTGCTAAGCGCGGCGGAGCGTTTGCGCTAATGCGTTACGAGGAGTGTTGATGGATTTTTATTTTGAAGACCATGCACCAGAGCGTTATCGTCGGCTGACGCGGCGAGTGGGCTGGGCCATGGCGGCAATGTTGATTGTTTTCAGCTTAGCTTTTACCCAGCTGCTTAATACGTGGTATAGCGGCGGTGCATGGTTGAATGTGCTGGCTGTTGTGCTGGGAGTGATCGTCACAAGCCTTGTTTTCACCTTATTGCGCCATAAAGCGTGGATGGAGCCAATCCGTTACGGCTGGCGCTTGAAGCAGCGGTTGTCGCGGGTTAGCGGTTATTTACCTGCGTTGCGGCGAGGGCTTGAAGCGCGAGATCCTGGCGCCTTGGCTGTGCTGGGTTTCTATCACCAGGGCATGGCGCAGTTGTCTCGTCTAGACGGTCGCGCTCTGGATGACGATGCGGAACTGCTCGCTGAGCGCCAGCGTGTCAGGCTGGCGCGTCTTGAGCTGGGATTTAGTGAGCGTGTTGATGGCTTGAGTGATTCGGACCTGTCCGACATCAAGCGTGGCTGAGCATTATTTGGCCAGCAGCCGAGCTGCGCGTTTGGCGAAGTAGGTCAGCACACCGTCGGCGCCGGCACGCTTGAAGCATATTAGTGACTCAAGCATCACGCTATCGGCATCAAGCCAGCCATTTTCGAAGGCGGCCATGTGCATGGCGTATTCGCCGCTGACCTGATAAGCGTAGGTCGGTACGTGAAACTCATCTTTCACGCGGCGCACGACATCAAGGTAGGGCATGCCGGGCTTTACCATGACCATATCGGCACCTTCGGCCAGGTCCATGGCGACTTCGTGCAACGCTTCGTCGCCGTTGGCTGGGTCCATCTGGTAGGTGGCTTTATCAGCTTTGCCGAGATTTCCCGCAGAGCCCAGGGCGTCGCGGAAGGGGCCGTAATAGCGAGAGGAGTACTTGGCGCTATAAGCCATGATGCGAGTATTGTGCAGCCCTTCACCTTCAAGTATTCGACGAATGGCGCCGATGCGCCCGTCCATCATGTCGGAGGGGGCCACGATATCGACACCGGCTTCGGCATGAGATAGCGCTTGTTTAATTAATGTTTCGACGGTGCGGTCGTTCTGCACGTAACCGGCCTCATCGAGAATGCCGTCTTGGCCATGGCTCGTGTAAGGGTCGAGCGCCACATCCGTCATGATCCCCAGCTCGGGTACGGCTTCTTTGAGTGCGCGAACGCTACGCTGGATTAACCCGTTGGCGTTGTAGGATTCTTCGGCAAGCTCGCTTTTCAGTGGGGTGTCTACCACAGGGAAGAGTGCGAGTAACGGAATACCTAGGGCGTAAGCTTCACGGGCCTCTTCAATCAACAGATCCAAGGACAAACGCTCAACTCCGGGCATGGACGGTACTGCCTGGCGTGTATTTTCGCCTTCCAGCACAAAGACTGGCCAGATCAGATCATCAGCGGTCAGAGTGTGCTCACGCATTAGTCGGCGCGAAAAATCGTTGCGCCGCATACGCCGCATACGTGTCTCAGGAAATTGGCGGGAGGATATAAAGCTCAAGGTGTTATCTCCAGATGATTCATTGGTCGAAACCGGTGGGCTGCTGGCGTTGCCTATTGGTAGGTGACTGGTGCGCCTAGCGTAAGCCTCAGGGACGTCATTATATCAGCCTTGGCGGTGCGCTGAGCCGTCCACTTGTGAATGGTGTAAGCAATAAAAACGGGGAGCGCCAGTGGCTCCCCCCGTTAGTGGTGTGCTGCATTAATCGTTCAGATTCACTTAGTTCTTTGGCAGCCATTCCTGAACGATGTCTTGGTTCTCATCGACCCACTTTCTGGCCGCTTCGTAGGGGTCGCCACCTGCTTCCTGCATGAGCATGACTTCGCCCATCTGCTCGGTATTCCACTTGAAGTTGCTCAGAATTTCATAGGCTTCTGGCATGTCTTCTTTTAGGCCTTTGCGGGTGAAGGTGTGAATCTGCTCTTCACCGCCATAGATTGCCTTCGGGTCCTCGAGGAATTTTAGGTCCCAGCGGGCGAACATCCAGTGTGGTGTCCAGCCGGTGACGGCAATGTCTTCCTCGTTATTAATGGCAGACTTGAGCGCGGCGGTCATGGTGGCGCCACTGCCGCTGACGAGATTGTAATCTAGCGCATAGTCGTTGATTACATCTTCGGTGAGGCGCATAACGCCAGCACCGGGATCAATACCGGTGATCTTGCCGTCGAAGCTGTCAGCATGTTCATTCATGTCTGCAATTGAGTTGACGTCGCTATAGGCAGGCACCACCATGCCGAGCTTGGCACCTTCTAGGCTGACGCCCGCGTCAACCAAGTCATCTTTCAGTTTATTGTGGTAGTCCTCGTGGGTGACTGGCAGCCAGCCAGCCAATAGGGCGTCGGTATCGCCAGTCGCGACTGATTGCCACATGGCGGCAGCGGACAAGGAGGATGTTTCGACGTCGAAACCGGCTTGTTCAAGCACAGCTTGCATTACCGTAGTGGATGCCACTGTTGATGCCCACTCTACATAGGCGAGGTGGACAGAGCCTTTGTCTTGAGCCTGTACAGTACCCGCGCTAAGCAGGGTTCCGGCGGCCAGTGCAACGCCAGCCAAGTGGATACGGCGATTCAAAAGATGCTTCGTCATCAGATTTCCTTCCTTTTTATTAGCTTCACTCATTTATCCTGCAGGCCCCCCTGGGTTGTTTCAAGGGGAGCCGTCAATTTAGGCGTTGCGTTTTTTGCGTAGTGACTGGGTGATACGATCCAACAGCATGGCCAAAATGACTACGGCAATTCCGGCTTCGAAGCCATCACCTGGGCGTAGGCGTTGAATGGCTCGCCACACTTCGCTACCCAAGCCATCAGCGCCGATCATGGCAGCGATGACCACCATAGAGAGCGCCAGCATGATGGTCTGGTTGATGCCTGCCATTACCGTTGGTAGCGACATGGGCAACTGCACCTTGAACAACTTCTGGCTACGGGTAGCACCGTAGGCGTCAGAGGCTTCAATGAGCTCTACAGGAACCTGGCGAATTCCTAACGTGGTGAAGCGGATAGCTGGTGGCATGGAGAATATGACGGTGGCAAAGATGGCCGAGGTCGAGCCGATACCAAAGAACGGAATGGCGGGGATCAGGTAGACAAAAGCTGGCATGGTTTGCATGAAGTCCAGCATTGGCATAATCAGTTTATAAAGTCGTTCTGATAGGGCGGCCAAAATGCCGACGGGTAAGGCGATAACTACAGCGACAAGAGTGGCAATTACCACTAGCGTCAGCGTTTCAATCATGGGTAGCCACAGGCCCATGTTCCAGATCAGGGCAAGCCCTGCAATCGCGCCGATAGTTAGGCGAATGCCTGAAACAGACCAGCAAATTCCTGCAATAATTGCCAGTAGTGTCCACTCGGGAAGCCAGATCAGCACGTCATTTAGGGCGTCAATGGCGGTAACAGTGATGTTTGCAAAGCCCCGAGTGACACCAGAAAACTCTGTGGTTAGCCAGTCAAGGCCGGTTTCTATCCAATCACCTAGTGGAATGCGTGGAATATCAATAGCCATTAGCTGTTTTCTCCTGCCTGTGCGTGTGCCAGCTCGTCCAGTACAGCGCCTTTAACAACAACGCCGAGCAGTCGCTTCTCGTCATCCACCACTGCAATTGGGAAGCTTTTTTCGGTGAACATGGCGAACAGGTTTTGCAGCGGCTCATCACGTCCGACGGTGCGGAAATCCTGGGTCATGATGTGTTTGATATCGTCCTGACCTTCCTGGGCAGCGAGTTCGAGAGCGTCAATTTCTACTAAACCCAGGAGGTTACGATTGCGCGAAGTGACATAAATGGAATCGATACTGTTTTCGCTCATTTTGCGCAGGGTAGTACGCGGTCCATCGCTATCACGCGCTGTGGCGCGGACTGGGCGCATGGCGTGTTCAGCAGTTAATATTCGTGACATGTCTACGCCTTCCACAAAGCGGCGTACATAGTCATCTGCAGGCTGGGTGAGAATTTCTTCAGGGGTGCCTATCTGCACCACTTCGCCATCCTTGAGCAGCACGATGCGGTCGCCAATATTGATGGCTTCATCGAGGTCATGGGTGATGAACACGGTCGTTTTTTGTGTGCGGTGTTGTAGTTCCTGCAACTCTTGCTGCATGTCGCCACGAATCAGCGGATCTAGGGCCGAGAAGGCTTCATCCATCAATAATACCGACGCATCGTTGGCCAGCGCTCGGGCCAGGCCTACGCGTTGCTGCATACCACCCGAAAGCTGGCTGGGGTAAGCCTCCTCCCAACCGTCCAGCCCTACCTGCTTTAGTGTTTTTAATGCTGTCTCGCGGCGTGTCTGCTTGTCTATGCCGCGAATTTCTAAACCAAATTCGGTGTTCTGTTGCACCGTTCGGTGGGGGAAGAGAGCAAAATTCTGAAAGACCATAGAAAAATGGCGTCGCCGAGCGTCTAACAGTTCTTTATCGCTCAGGCTTGGAATGTTCTCGCCATCAATGACGATTTTACCTTCGGTTGGCTCGATTAGCCGGTTAAGGCAGCGGATCAGGGTAGACTTACCCGAGCCGGATAGCCCCATGATTACCAGGAGCTCGCCTTCATAAACATCGAAGTTTATGTTGGACAAGCCAAGTGTTTGCCCCGTTTTCTCAAGTATTTCCGGGCGCTTTAGGCCTTGGTCGCGAAGTTCTAATGCTTTTTTGGTGTTGCTACCAAACACTTTGCTCAGGTTGCGAACCTGGATTTTTACATGTCGCTGTTTTTCTTCCTTCGGCGTTTCTGTTGGTCGGACTTCTGGTTCGGTAAGTGATCCACTCTGAGCGGAGTGGCTTGACGAGTCGGGAGTCGTTTTCAGGTTAGCCATATAAGACCGTAGGTAGTGGAAAGGCTTTGTACCCTACCTTTCATTGAGCGATCTCTCAAATTCTCTTGTTAAGTTATGTGCTGGGCTAATAGCGTTAAAATAACGAAAACGTCGCTGAAAAACAGTGATCACGCAGATTGATTCTTGTGGCGCTGCTCGCTTCTTGTGTCAGTTAAGCTGGACGATGAGCTACATCAGAATAGCCAACAGGATAGGCAAATAAATCAGTGCCAGCAGCGTGGAGCAGAACACGAGGCTGGCAACGTATTCGGGCTCACATTGTGAACGTTGGGCAAACAGGTAATTGAATACCGCCACTGGCATGCTCATCTGTAGGATCAGAATGGCTTGGGCCATGGCAGGTAATCCTAGCAGGTGGCCGATAGCCCAAGCTACGCAGATAGCAATGGGGGTGCGGATCAGACTGAATACCACGCCTGAGCGTAAGCTCTTTACTTGAATGCTGGCCAGCGATACGCCCAGGGTGATCAGCATTAGTGGCACCGTAAACCCTGAAATCAGGTCCAGCGTATTAATCATCCACAGAGGCAGGGTGGTATTGGTGACCATTAGTACAAGTGAAATGATGACAGCGTAGATGGTGGGTGTCGTGGCCAATGCCCTCAGAGGATTGCCTCGCTGGGCCAGAAGCGTTCCCAGTGTGAACTGAAACAGCGCGACGGTGACCATGACCGTGATACCAACCGCAAATCCTGTGCTACCGAAGGCATAAAGAACAACGGGCAACCCCATATTGCCGGTATTGGGATACATCATTGGTGCTAACAGTACGCGCCAACCATGCCCCAGCAGCCGAGTGACGATCAGCGTAGCCGCCGCCATGGTAACCAGCACCAGTGCTGTGGCCAGCATGATGCGTGCGAAGGTGTCCAGCGCTATGTCGGCGCTGGCAAGTGATGCCAGCACCAGTGACGGGGTGCCGATGTTGAAGACTAAGCGCGTCACGAAGGCAACGGGGTAGTCATGCCCCGTTTTTATCCAGCCAAAACCTAGCCCAGCCCCAGCGAGAACCGGGGCCATGACGGCAAACAACTCTGCCAGCATGTTGCGTCTCCTTGAATTGTGTCTGTGCCGATCAGAGGCGGGAACCACCATTGGGCAAATATAGCGTCTGGAAGTGTACATCTTCGCTGTTTTGCTGATTTTTTGCAGAGATGACGCCAGCAAACATGACATAAAAAGCCCCGAGGCAGGCTCGGGGCAAACAGGCAAAAGGGTGTTGCTGCTAGTTAATCTGCGACAGCTCGAAGATCAGAACTCGTAGCTTGCCGAGAGCCATAGGCGACGACCTTCTTCGCTGTTGGCATAGACGTTGCCGTACTTGTTACCGTCATCGTAAGCGTTATAGTCGACGAAATCTTTGTCCAGCAGGTTGTAGATGGTTGCTGTTATTTTGGCATTTTCAGACACCGCGTAGCTGCCACCTAAGTGGAACAGCGAGTAAGATTTGAAATTGCCCAAGTCAGCGAAGGACGGGGCACCACGCGAGCGTTCACGGTTGCGGTAGCGCTCGCTGCGGTATTCGGCAGATAGCCAAGTACTAAGCTTATCGGTGGTCTGCCAACGTAGCGTCGCATTGGCGGCGTGCTCGGGAGTGTCGGTCAGTGGCTCGCCTTTCTGCTGGCCACTTTTCTGCTCGCTGTCGGTATAGGTGTAATTACCACTCAGTTGCCAGCTGGGTGTCAGATCTATGCTGGCATTTAGCTCAATGCCCTGGGTGACGGCTTTATCAATGTTTTGGCTAGTGCCAAAGGTGTCCGCTAATGGCCAGTCGCCTCGGTCGATACAGCCAGGACGGTTGGGGTTTTCTGCATAGCGGCAGTTGAGCTGATCGGGCCCGCTGGCAATTTTGTCAGAGAAATTGTTATAGAACAGGGTGGCACCTGCACGCAGTCCGTTGCCGCTATCGTAAAGCGCGGCAAGCTCTGAGGATGTGCTTTTTTCTGGGGTTAGGTCGGGATTGCCGTATGTGGGAATGGTGCCTTGGCCGGTGAAGCCGTTTACGCCATCGGCGAGTTGGTCAAGACGAGGCGTCTTATAGCCGCGGCTGATTCCGCCTTTGAGCGTCCACTGGTCGGTAGCGTTCCACACAAGATAACCGCGAGGGCTGAACTGACTGCCGAATGCGTCATGGTGGTCGAAACGGCCTCCAAGAGTGAGTGCTAGGTTATCCAGCAGCCACCATTCATCTTCGGCAAAGAGTGCCCACGTGGTCTGTTCGAATTTATCGGTGGCCACGCCATCTGTCATGCTGGCATCCCACCACTGTCCACCGAGGCTTACCATGTGATCGCCCAGCGGCATGACCAGCTTGGTATCGAACACCATGTTGTCGTTGGTCAACTCACGTTCGCTTTTGGCAACTTTTCCCGGTGTGCCAGGGGGGATCAGGCGACCCAAGGTCTCTGTGCGGTTGTGCATCAGGCTAGAGTCCAGGGTGCCGAGTTCTAAGTTGGCGGTGTGAGAAAGTGTAATTTGGTCGCGTTCGAAGCGCAGGGTTTCAGCGTAGCCACGCGCTCCCAGGGTGCCTAGCTGCCCGTCACTGTTGTCGTAGCGCTGATGGCTGCGGTCTACATCCAGTGTTAATTCATTGATTTCGTCTGGTGTTAATGTCAGCCGTGCCCCCACGTTGTAGTTACGCCCCTCTACCGGGCTTGGCCCGCGCTGACTGACTTCAACCAGCTCTCCATCAGTACCGCGGTAGTCCAGGTGTGATGCTTGGCGGTCGAACAGGCGGCCGCGTACCTGCAAGCCCAAGGTGTCTTTAATCAGCGGGCCAGTGGTATAGATGTTGAGCGCGCGGGAGTCGCCAAACTCCTCATGCTGGTTGATAGTGTTCTCGACTTGCAGGGAGCCGGTCCACTCGTGGCCTACTTTACGGGTAATAATATTAATTACGCCGCCCATAGCATCAGAGCCGTAGAGTGTTGACATGGGGCCGCGAATGACTTCAATACGCTCGATGCTAGAGACAGGAGGGAAGAAGCTGGTTGATGTTTCACCAAACCCATTGGGCGTTACGTTGCCAGCAGCATTCTGGCGGCGGCCATCAATCAATACCAAGGTATATTCACTAGGCATGCCGCGGATGCTGATATTGCGTCCCCCTGTTTTACCCACCTGACCACCCACATCGACGCTTTCTACTCCGCGCAACGCCTCCGCCAGATTAGAGGCTTGCCTTTGCTCCAGCTCTTCACGGGTAATCACCGAAATACTCGCTGGAGCATCACTCATCGCTTGTTCAAAGCCGGCAGCGGTGACCACGATATCATTGAGTACCTGGGTATCCTGGGCGTGGGCATGCTGGGTTTGAGTAGTAAGAACGCAAACAGAAGCTAAGGCAATCGCTGTTGAAAGCTGAGAGCGGCGAGGGAGCGGCATTAGGCAATCCTTAATCAGATGTTTTAATTGAATAGTTATGCTTATCATTTAGATGTTTTTATAGTAGTGGAAATCGTTCGTAATGTGTAGCCTCTGCGCGGGGTTGCATGAGTAAGCCTCGCCGCTTCCATGGGATACAGGCTAGAAGCCGGTTGGTTCTGGCGTTGCGGGTTGTCGGCTGAGAAGGTGGGTAGGCGGGGTGTGTCTTTGAATGGCGTTGTTGTTTGCAGGTTAGGCAGTAAACAACAACGCCCCGAAGGCTGGAGTGGGAATCCAGCTTTCGGGGCGCAGTGATAACACGATGGTAAACTGTTGCTGTGCTAGCCTATGAAAGGCGACAAACGGTCCTACTTCGTTTCAGGCTTAGCCTCAGAAGGTTTGAGAGCCTCTTCGGCCCGCTCTAGAACATTCGCGGTGGCTTCACGAGTGTTATTCCAAGCACTGGAAGCACCTTCTTTGGTCTTTTCCCAGGCGTCTTGGGCGTTCTGCCTCGCATCGTTCCACCAAGTGTCGGTATATGCTGGCTGCTGGGTGATAGCTTCCTCACTGAGGTTGACCACAACCCGGTACTCAAGATCGTCAAGGTTGTCGCTGTTCACTGTATTGACGCTGAAATTGCCTGTTTCGATAACATACTGCTTTTCACCTAGGTCCAGCAGGTTGCCGGTCTCAATAACAATGGCATGAACACGCATATTGTCATCAAGTAAAATGTCTTCTATTTCACCGATCGATTTGGTGCCTTCGGTACTGGTATAGACATCGGCATCAAGTAATTCGTCAGCGGAGTAAAGGCCTTGACGCTCTGAAGGCGTTGTTGTGGCGAAAGCCATGCTGCTGGTCAGCAGAGCGGCGGCCACAATCGAAACCCGTGTTGTACTGAATGCGCTGTTACGAGTATTCAGGTGAGTTAACATAGTAGTTCTCCTATTTGAGGTAATGCATTCCAAGAGGGCTCTTCGCGTCGTCATTGGCGTGTAGTTACCTGACTATCTTGAGTTTCTATGTGCTCTTTTTTCTGAGTGCTAAGATAGTTAAGGGTTCCATGATCTGTGGAAAAAATTTCGTGGCGAAAGTTAACAGTTGCTACAATCTCTTTGGCATTAAAAGATAGAACAATACATTGCGCGAAAATGGAGTAGTGTCATGCAAGCGATTCGATATGCCCTAGCGGCGACTGCTATTGCCGTTGCACCGTTGGCAGCGGCTGACCAGCAGCTTTCTATTGCCACTGGCGGTACTGGCGGCACTTACTACCCCTATGGTGGCGGCCTTGCCGAGCTGATTAACCAACATATGGATGGTTACGATGCGGTGGCTGAAGTAACAGGCGCTTCTGTTGAAAACATGGGGTTGGTGTGGCGTGGAGATTCCGATGTTGCTCTGGCATTGGCTGATACGGTCTATCAAGCCTACAGCGGCACCGAGGACTTTGAAGGACGTCAGCTGGAAAATATTCGAGCGTTAGCATCAATCTACCCGAATGCCTTGCAGCTCGTTACCCTTGATGGTTCTGACATTGAGTCGTTGAGCGACCTAGAGGGCATGAGGGTTTCTGTCGGTGCGCCAGGCAGCGGAACTGAGCTTAATGTGCGTGCCTTGCTTGAAGCCAACGGTATGACGTTTGATGACATTGATGCTCAGCGACTGAACTTCAATGAAACCGCTGATGCACTGCGAGACGGTGACATCATGGCCGGTTTCTGGAGTGTTGGTCCGCCCACAAGTTCTATTCTTAACCTTGCGACAACGCGTGACGTTACCTTGGTTAACCTCAGTGAAGAGGAAATCAATAACGTGCTGGAAGCGGTGCCAGTGTTTGCTGCTTACGAGTTGCGTGCAGGCCTGTATGAAGGCATGGATGAACCCGTGCAGACCATTGGTATTCCCAATGTGCTGGTCGCTAGTAGCGAGATGGATGACGAGGTGGCCTATCAGATTACCAAACTGCTGTTTGAGCACACGGATCAGCTGATTGATATCCACCCTGCAGCCAATGACACGACCGTTGAATTCAGTGTTAACTCTACCCCGGTTCCCTTCCATGCGGGCGCATTGCGTTACTATGAAGAAATGGGTGCTGAAATATCGGAAAGACAGCGCCAGTGATACGGGGAAGTTAATATGACGACGCGCATGAACGTCGTTGTTCGAGGGCGAGCCAATAGGCTCGCCCTCTTGTTGCTAACTGTAATTTTTCTGGGATGGGGCGTGCCAGTGCTCGCCACGGACACACTGTCAAAGCAGGTAAATAGCGGTCCTCGCTGGTGGCTACAGGTCATGGCACCTGATGACAGATTACTGGTGAATATTCCTATGCCAGATGCGGCAGGTTGGTGCTTGGCCTGGAATCATTCAGTGGAAGGCTTCACGGTGCATGATTGCTACCGTAACCAGGCAGGCCAGATGCTGCTTGAACGTAGCCACTTACCCGATTTTGCTGCTGGTTTGGATCATATTCCCGGCCGTGGTCGGCAGATATCTGATGGCCAGGGCGGTTACTGGATTGAGGACATCAACGAGCCGGTGCCGGGCAGTCGCTATCGACTTCGGGTAGGTAGCAATAAAGTGAATCATCGGCTGGTCAGTCATGGTCAGCCGACATTGCGTCAGCTGACTGAGCTGAAGGGTGTCGCGAATGCAGGCTGCCCACTGCTGGTACCTGGTATGACTCTTGCTCAGTCTGAAGTGAGCCCCTCTAACCGCAATACCGCTGCTGTGATCTCATTGAGTGAGTTGGCTGCTGGACGTGGCGTTATTATCCAGCTGGTAGACAATGCCCTCTGTGGAAGAATAAAGAGCAGCGCTTTTTAAAGCACCGTAACAACGAGAACACCATCATGACGGATACGACGGTTTCCCCCATCATTCCAGGCAGCCAGGCGAATCATTCGCGCGCCATGCTTTGGCTGATCAGCCTGGTGGCGATAACGCTGTCATTATTTCAGCTTTACTCAGCAGGTATTCAACCCCTGGGCCTGTTCTATCAGCGCAGTATTCACCTTGCGCTGATTATGATGCTGGCCTTTCTGATGTTTCCGGTATTCGGGCCGGGACACAAGCGTGGCCTGGGTGGCGGCACTATTGACCTGATATTTTTTGCAGGTGCGATGTTAACCGGTGGCTATCTGGTGCTGAATTTGGACGCCATTTTTCAGCGCGCAGGGTTCTGGAGTCAAACGGATATTGTGGTCGGCTGTATTGCGACACTGACGGTACTTGAGGCGAGCCGTCGAGCCGTAGGGCTGGGTATGACGATTATCGGTATTATCGCCATTTTGTACGCCTTTGCTGGCCCGAGGGGGGAATTGCCTTGGTTGGGTCAGTTTTTACCGGGAATTCTTGAACATCGTGGTTACAACATCGACCGAGTAGTGGGACAACTGTATCTCGGTCAGGAAGGTATTTTTGGTCTGCCGATGGGCGTAGCCGCGACCTATATTTTCATTTTTGTTCTATTTGGCGCTTTTCTTGAAATTACCGGAGCGGGTAAGTTTTTCATTGACCTCGCTTATGCGGCCACTGGTCGTCAGCGGGGTGGTCCAGCCAAAGCCGCGGTGATTGCCTCGGCTGGCATGGGATCGATTTCAGGCAGTGCTATCGCGAATGTGGTGACGACGGGGGCCTTTACTATTCCGCTGATGAAGCGCCTGGGCTATAAGCCTGAGCAGGCAGGGGGGATTGAGGCGGCGGCATCAACGGGTGGGCAAATCATGCCACCGCTGATGGGAGCAGGGGCATTTCTGATTGCTGAGTACACTCGGATACCGTATCTCGATGTGGTCAAGGTCAGTATTTTTCCGGCCATCATGTATTTCGGCACGGTTTATCTGTTTGTTCATATTATTGCCTTGAAGCAAGGCATGCAGGGCATGACCCGAGATGAGCTGCCCAAAGTAGGTGATGTGATGGCCTCGGGCTGGCATTTTTTGCTGCCCCTGGCGGTTCTCGTGTGGCTGCTGGTGATGAGCATGTCGCCGATGCGGGTAGGTTATTACGCGATTATTACCATGCTGGCCGTGGCGGTGTTGCGTTTTTCGGTATGGTTCTTCTTTGTTGGGCCCAAACGTGGCGAGCCGGTAACAGCACCACGTTTATGGCAAGCGATTAGAACGGGCTTCATTAAGTTGTTGCAGGGGTTGGAGCTTGGCGCACGTAACGCGGTATCGGTTTCCATGGCTTGTGCGGTGGCGGGTATTATCGTTGGCGTGGTGGGGCTGACCGGGTTGGGCCTCAAGTTTTCAGCGATGATGATGGCTTTCTCTGGCGGAAATCTGTTGTTGGCACTGGTGATGATACTGCTGGCGAGCTTAGTGCTTGGTATGGGACTACCGGTGACGGCCAGCTATATTGTGTTAATCGTGCTGGTTGGGCCAGCCTTGGCCAATGAGTTTGGTGTGCCGCTACTGGTTGCTCACCTGGTGGTGTTTTGGTATTCGCAAGACTCTAATGTTACCCCGCCAATCGCTCTTGCTGGCTTTGCTGGAGCGGCAATTGCCGGAGCAAAGCCGATGCCGACAAGCTTTCAGGCCTGGAAGTTTGCCAAGGGCCTGTACCTAATTCCGCTGTTTATGGTCTATAACCCGGAAATTATTGTGGGAGGCCCGATTCTGCTGGTGATTTGGAGCGGCTTGAGTGCATTGTTGGCACTGGGGGCTTTTGCGGCGGCACTTGAAGGCTTCCTGTTTACGCGACTGTCGACGATATCGCGTGTTGTGCTGCTGCCTGCCATTATCGGCGTGTTTTACCCGAGCTTAGTGGCTGAAATGGCGGGAGTGGCCGTCATGCTACTGGTTTTTGTAGGTAACTGGTTAGCGAGTCGTCGTGGGCAGCCCGCCGTTGTTTAAAGAGGGTGGGCTAACACGGTAAGCTAATCTCATGAAACGATCGGCCCCGCTCGCAATACGCTGCGAGCGGGGCCGTTGCTATTTGGGGCGCGTTGTTAAGAGGGCCTAGTCAAGACACTAAGCGTTCGCGCCTCTATCAATTACGCGTATCAGGCGACGACTCAAGTCGCATCTACGGCTTCGCTGTCGGCAGCGGGTTGATCGGCGGAGTGTTGATCAGATGTTTCTTCTGGCGCAGCGCTGGGTTCCTGAATGTTTTCTGCCTGACTATCCAGTGCCTCTAGGTTGCCGTCGTCTTGGGTTAGCTGGCCGCTGGCTGGCTTGAGCATAGACTTTTGTGTGTCCTGCATACTGCCGATGGCATCCGCAGCGCGAACCGGCTCAAGCGTTAGCGTTACGGGGGCGTGGTTAGTGCGCTTGCCAGCATCAACATTATGGCGACTGGCACTGACCCATAGCAGCTCGCCGGCAGCATTGCGCAATTCGCCATGTAGCGCATGCGAATGGTTGGGGGTAATGTCGCTGGTATCGTATTCGAGCTGAAAGCTGACAGGCCCCTGGTTGCCAGGTGTTAGCGTGGTTTTGGCAATAAGCACTGACGGGGCATCTGCCAATGCAACATCTCTCAAGCTAATGGTCAGCTTGGCGTCATCAGGAACGGGAATATCCGTGGCCGAAAAAACAACGTTGCCTTCCAGGCGAAGTGTTTGTGAGGGCGTCTCAGACTGATCGGTAGTGTCGCTGACCTGGTCAGTTTTTGCGGTGTCAGTCTCGCTTTGGCCTTGCTGAACAGGCTGTTGGCTCTCGCCCTCGTCGGCATCCTTACTGCTGTCACAGGCGGTCAATATAAGGGACGCGCTTAGTGTGGCAATGAGCAGGACGTGTCCTTTTTTCATGGTTGGGTTCCTGAGTTAATTTCTTGGGTTTCGCCCCTCCATAGTGACGGATACTCAGAGGTTTGGTTCCCTGCTATTTAGCATTTGTGTGACATTTAAGCATGCAGGGCTCAACCAAGAAAGAACATCAATGCCATGCGCATCCCTCGCGGTCGCTCTGCTAGAATACGGAACTTTCTTTTTTCAGCTCTCGGTATGTGGTCTCTGTGCCACCCGAGTGGCATTGTATTTTCAAGGAGTTTCGGATGCCCGAGAAGGACCAAGCACCGCAGGTTGGCGTGATTATGGGATCAAAATCAGATTGGCCGGTTATGGAACATGCGGTCACCATGCTGGAAAAGCTGGGTGTGCCCTATGAAACTCGGGTCGTGTCAGCCCACCGAACGCCAGACTTGCTATTTGACTATGCCAAAGGTGCCAGAGCCCGTGGCATTCAGGTCATTATTGCGGGGGCAGGGGGCGCGGCTCACCTGCCGGGCATGGTGGCTTCTCAAACAGCGTTGCCGGTGCTTGGTGTCCCCGTGGAGTCCAAAGCATTGAAAGGGCTTGATTCACTGCTGTCTATTGCTCAGATGCCTGGTGGCGTGGCGGTAGGCACGCTGGCTATTGGCAAGGCAGGTGCAATCAACGCTGGGCTGTTGGCGGGACAAATTATTGGTTTGCAGGATACGACGATCAGTGCCGCCGTTGAGACGTTTCGCGCTGAACAGACTCAAATGGTGCTTGAGAATCCTGATCCCCGCTCAGCGTATTGATAAACAGCTCTGACTGACGGTGCTCAACGAGCGTTTTGATCAAAAGCAATCTGTGAGGAAATTATCATGAATATCGGCGTACTAGGGGCGGGTCAATTGGGCCGTATGCTAGCGCTGGCAGGTTATCCACTGGCCAACCGCTTCACCTTTCTTGATACCACTGGCCACCCCAGTGCTGATATTGGTGAGGTCATTATCGACACCGACCAGAGCCACCTAGAAGCCTTTCTCGATAAGGTGGACCTGGTGACCTATGAGTTCGAGCATTTGCCCGTGACGCTGGTTCAGGCTATCGAGAAGCGCAAGCCGGTATATCCTTCAAGCGAAGCCATTCGTGTTTGTCAGAATCGTGCTGAAGAAAAGGCGTTGTTTGACCGGCTGGCTATTCCCACGCCAGCGTATCGGCTGGTAGATAGCGCCGAGGCGCTTGAAGCCGCAGTCAATGAGCTGGGCGCGCCGGTTGTTGCCAAGTCGGTCACCGAAGGCTACGACGGTAAAGGTCAAGCCGTCATTCGTGACCCCGCTCAGGCCGTTGACGCTTGGCGTAGCATCAACCATTCACAGCTGATTGTTGAGTCTTTTGTGGACTTTGTGCGTGAAGTGTCGATTATTGCAGTGCGTGGCCGTGATGGTGAGGTCGTGTTCTATCCGATGGCTGAAAACCAGCATGTCGATGGCATTCTACGTTACTCGCTCGCGCCGGTGCCTGACCTGGAGGATAGTGTCCAACACACCGCAGATGGCTATATCCGCTCACTACTTGATGAGCTGGACTATGTTGGCGTACTGACACTAGAGCTGTTTCAGTGTGCTGATGGCAGTTTGCTGGCCAATGAGATGGCGCCACGGGTGCATAACTCGGGACACTGGACGCAGGATGGTGCGGTAACCAGTCAGTTTGAAAATCATCTGCGCGCTATTCAAGGCTTGCCCCTTGGCGATACCCGTGCACGCCAGCCTACGGTTATGGTTAATGTGATTGGTCAGGAAGCGGATAACAGCGCCGTGCTGGCGATGGCTGATGCTCATCTTCACCGCTACGGTAAGAGTGAGCGTCCCGGACGCAAGTTGGCGCACATCAATCTAGTGGCAGATACCTTTGATGAGTTGCTCAACAAAGTGCGGGTTTGTGCGGCCCTAGTGCCAGACGCGCCAGAATCGCACTTCAGCTTTGAACCCCGCGCCGGTAGCAGCTTCGATACAACCTCTCGCTAACGGCAAAGGATAGCCAGTTCAGCCCATCAGCAGAGTACTGGCTATCCATCCTCCGCCCATTAGCAGGATGAACAGGATCAGAGCCAGAATAAAGGGGCGCAGTCCCAACGCGCGCAGGGTGGAAAGCCGGGTATTAAAGCCCAGTGCCGCCATGGCCATGGCTAGCGCCAGTTGACCTGTTAGCACTAAGCCTTGATGTAGGGGCGCCGGCAGGTGGATGACGCTGTTGAACACCACCATAGCCATGAAGCCGAAAGCGAACCACGGAATAGTTAAGCGAGCGCCACCGCTGGTACCGTCAGTGTTGGCTGGTTGGCTGCGTAGCCAAAGACGGCCAATGATCAACAAGAAAGGCACCAGCATCATTACTCTGACTAACTTGACGATGACGGCATTGGTCAGCGCTTCTGGGCCGACGGCTTCGCCAGCGGCAATGACCTGGGCCACTTCGTGAATAGTGGCACCGATATACACGCCAAACAGACCTTCTTGCATGGCCATCAGTGGATATAACAGCGGGTACAGCAACATGGCTAAGGTGCCAAATACGACGACGGTAGCGACGGCCATTGATGTGGCGGCAGCGCGTGAGCGAATGATGGACTCAGTGGCGAGTACCGCAGCGGCACCGCAGATGGCGCTGCCAGCACTGGTTAGCAGAGTGGTCTCAGGATCCATTCCTAGCACTCGAGTACCGATAACGTAGCCAGCGATCAGTACGCAAGTAATCACCAGAACATCCAACACCAATACCATGGGCCCTAGCGCAGTAATTTGCTGAACGGTGAGGGATAGGCCGAACAAGATAATGCCGCTGCGTAGCAAGCGACTAGTGGCAAACTTCAGGCCAGGGTCAGCGTGGCGCAGTTTATCCACTAGTGGGGTATTGCCAACAAGGATGCCCAATAACAGGGCGACCACCAGGGGGCTGATGCCGTTGTTTGCTAAAACCGGCAGCTGGGCCAAGCTAAAACCTGCGATAGTCAGTAGCGCGCATAAGACAAGCCCCTGGATCATGACGTCTCCTTTCTGATGCGTTGGTTGAGGCGAGGTAG
This sequence comes from Halomonas halocynthiae DSM 14573, assembly GCF_000425725.1. GTDB lineage: Bacteria > Pseudomonadota > Gammaproteobacteria > Pseudomonadales > Halomonadaceae > Halomonas > Halomonas halocynthiae. The sequence continues at coordinate 34,675 of NZ_AUDZ01000014.1, read as the reverse complement.
CTTGGGCTGAGATATTTCCCAATGAGCTAGATATATGCCGATGAAGAGAGTCTAGGGCTTGCTAGCTGATATAGTTATCAACCAATAACGAAGTCGCTTTTCGGAAAAACCGATATGGGTCCTGCTGTCAGTTTTCGCCAGCTTCAGGTGTTTGTTGCGGTCGCACGGTTAGGCACTGTCAGTGCTGCCGCGCTAGCGCTGTATTTGTCGCAATCGGCCACCAGCCAAGCGCTATCAGACTTGGAGCGCCAGTTGGGTGTCACATTGTTTGAGCGGCCTGGTCGACGTCTGCGGCTTAATGCGCTGGGCCATGAGCTACTGCCTCGGGCTGAGGCCCTCCTTGAGGGAATGGCTGACTTTGTTGCCGCGGCCAGTGACCCCTCTGGTACGTTGCGCGGCACGTTAAACATTTCAGCCAGTGCCACGGTAGGCACTTACTTGCTGCCTGCTTTGGTAGGGCATTTCATGGAACTGTATCCGTCAGCTGACCTGCGTTTGCGGCTGCGTAACAGCCATGAAGTGGCCAATGATGTGCTGGGCATGGAGGCGGATATCGGGCTGATCGAAGGCGAATGCCGCGACAACGTGTTGGTGAGCGAGCCTTGGTGCCAGGACAGCCTGGTTGTTGTTGTGTCGCCAGAGCAGGCGCGAGAAAAATCGAGTGGAAGTGAAGGTCAGAGTCAGCCGCTTAGCAATAGCGAGCTTGCGAGTATGGCCTGGGTTTTGCGTGAGCCAGGGTCAGGTACGCGCAGCGTTTTCGAGCAGGCCATGCGGGGGCGTCGGCTAACTCCGCGGGTGCGTATGGCGCTGGACCAAACTGAGGCCGTTAAACAGGCGGTAGTGGCAGGGCTAGGGGCAAGTTGCCTGTCTCGGCTCAGCGTGGCCGGGGAGCTGGCGCGTGGAGAGCTGGTGGCGCTGGACACACCACTTTCTTTGCGGCGGCGTTTTTCGTTGGTATGGCACCCTGAGCGTTATCGCAGCCCTCTATGGCAAGCATTCAAAGTATTTCTGACGGATGCCGAGCGCAGTGGTGTGCTGGACGACCTGAGTCGTTTACATACGACTGATGATAAACAACCACAGCGCAATGGCGGCGAAATGCCCAGGGTACCAACTTAGCCATAGGCGTCGAGGCATCGGAATAACGACTGTGGGTATATGGCGATGGAGGCCCGCTGTCAGCAGTAATACGACGGCACAGGTGCCTAGAGTGAATGATTTGGCCATCAGTGAGGTATTCATGAGCCCGCTGATGATCAGCACTGGCACGCAGCTGAGAGCGGCAATCGTTATGCGACTGCGTGACATATCGCTGCCGTGCAGGTGCTGCATGGCCACCATATAGGAGGGAATCAGTAGCAGTCCCAGGTGCCCATACTCCGTTAGGCTACCAGCCAGCCACCAGACGATGACAGCCGCCGTCACTTCTGCGCCGAGCCGCCAAATGCGGGCGCGCTTCTGTCTGAGCCGTTGCCCCAGCTTTGAGAGCCAGACACCTCCCACTAATCCTAGTGAAAGTGTGAAGCAAATATTGATAATCAGCGCATCGCTTGAGCGTGGCATCAGCATATACGGCAACTGTGCGACCAAGCCGATAACTAGAATACGTCGAGCATAGCGTAGCGGGTCACGGGTGTTGAAACAGGCATGCCAGGCGACCATGCCGGCAAACAACGGAAAGGCGATACGCCCCACCGAGCTGCCGAGCCAGCTTACCTGCCAGGCCTCGGGCGCTACATAGCGGGCCAAATGATCCAGTGTCATGGTAATGAGTGCCAGCCATTGGCCCCAGCCGGCCCAGTTTGAGCACGGGCGAGTTAAGGGTAGAGGGCGCGCGAACGTTTGTAAGGGCGCGGGGGACGACATGGCAAACTCCAAAAACGGCTAGTGTCATGGGGACACTGAAGCGGGAAAAGGGTTCGCCACAACTACGTTCGGCCTACTGCCACTCAAACAGTGATTGATCGATGCTCATGTCACAGGATAGGGCACACATCAGTCGCAGCCGTGCTTTTTTCGCGTTCAAATGTTGCGCTTTGAGTGCGCCCAAGTTGACCATTTCAGCCAAGCAGCCTGGGTATTCATATACCTCAGCTAAATTACCTGAAAGCGTCGAGGTTGCGATGGCTACCGGTACGCCGCGTTTCATTACTGCGCTAAGTGGCTCGACCCAGTCTGGTGGTACCTGACCGCGGCCGATTGCATCGATAACCAGCCCTTTTGCGCCACTAGCGACTGCTGCCTCAACCAGCGCAGGTGAGGCAATGACTGCCACTGGTAGGACGTCGACTCTTGGCAACTGTGCCCCAGGTGTAAGGGCGCTTAGTCGTTGTGACTGTTTGAACAGCCTGACTTCGTCGCCATCCACAAAGCCGATGGGGCCAACGACGGGTGAGCCGAAGCCATTGAGTTGATAGCTGCTGACTTTGCGTACCGTGCTGGCGGCATGGATTTGCTCATTGAATATAACCAGCGTACCCGCTCCGCGAGCCTGGGGTGAGCCAGCCACGTTGATCGCGTCGCGCAAGTTGGGGCCAGCGTCTGAGCCGGGGGCATAGGGTACTCGCTGGGCACCGGTAACGACTAATCCTGTGTTAGTTAAGCTTAGACTGGTATCAAGGAAGTAGGCGATATCTTCCAAGGTGTCGGTGCCTTGTGATACCACCACGCCAGCGACATCGTCTCGTTGGGACAGCGTTAGGCACAAGTCTCTGAGCTGCAACAGGTCAGCTCCAGTCAGGGCGTTGCTGGGCTTCTGGCAAAGAGTGATGACGTCTACTGTGCTGTCGCTCTGGATCTGCAGCTTATCCATCAACTCCTTGCCAGAAAGGGCGCCGGCAACCGCTCGTCCAGAGCTGTCGGGGATACTGGCGATAGTGCCGCCTAGAGAAATCAGTACAACGGTATTTTTCATTCCATGAGGCCTTTATGGGGTGTATTTACGGGCTGATGCTGAGTCCGCTGACTCTCATTACGCGACGTTTAACGGCATCACTGAGTTGCCCGCGTCCAGGCTCAACCAGCGTCAGCCAATGACGAGCGCGGGTAATCCCGGTGTAAACCAGTTCACGGGTCAGTATTGGGCTGGGCGCATCGGGTAGCACGAGGGCCGTGTGGTCGAATTCAGAACCTTGAGATTTATGGACCGTCATGGCGAATACGGTGTCTACAGATTTTAGGCGCGATGGTAATACCCATTTGATATGTCCTGTGCCATCACTGGCAGGGAAGGCCACACGCAATGCCTGTTGTGTGGTGTCTTCTGGGTGAGGGGTGCTCAGGGTGATGCCGATATCGCCATTCATAAGCCCTAACCCATAGTCGTTGCCGGTTACCAGTACTGGCCGGCCGGCATACCATTGGTGCAGGCCATTAGCGGTACTGATCAGCTGCTCTTTCTCCAGTGCCGTGCGCACGCTGTCGTTCAGGCCTTCTACTCCCCAAGGGCCACGGCGTAGAGCACACAGCAGTTGAAAGCGCCCATGGGCTGCTAATACGTCAGAGGCCCAGTCATCAAAACGTTCGGACGCTGCGTTTTGAGCGGGACGCTGGCTGTGCATCACCTCAAGATAGTGGCGATAGCCCACTGGCGGGAGTGCTTGGCTGGCCGCGGGATGAGCTGCTTGGCGGGGAAACCCCTCGGGATAGCCACTGATGGTCAGCTCAGCAAGTCGTGAGCGATTATCGCTTTTTATGCGCAGGTGCGAGAGGTCGGCATAACCCGTTGCCCATATATGATCCAGCGCGATGAGGTTACCGGCGTTCACTGCTTCGGCCAGCTGACCGATACCGCTGTCGGCGGTAAAACGATGGCTCAGGCGCAGCATGCTGATGGCCTGATCTAGAGGTTGGCCGGTGTCATCACACATGTTACTAGGTAGGGACTGACCGCTGGCGGTGCTCAGCCATTCAGCTGTCGCAGGCGTGTAGTGGCCTGCTTCAGCACGGGCGCATAGGTCACCCAGTACGGAGCCGGCCTCCACCGAGGCCAGCTGGTCTTTATCGCCTAACAGGATAAGTCGTGCGTGAGGCGGGAGGGCATCGAGCATGGCGGCCATCAGGCTGACGTCGATCATCGAGGCTTCGTCTACCACCAGCACATCTAATGGCAGGGGGCGGTGGCGATGATAGTGCAGTCGGCGTGTTCCTGGGCGTGCACCGAGTAGTCGATGTAAGGTGCTGACGTTAGTAGGAATCGCATGTTTTAGCTGGGTGGTGATGCTTGTCACGGTGGCGTCTTGATCTGCCTGCGGGTGCTGACCGATATGTCTGGCCAGGCCATCCAGTGGCAGTCGATCCACTTGCCCAGCGATGGACTCGTTGAGCCGTGCAGCGGCCTTGCCGGTGGGAGCCGCTAGGCGAATACGCAGGGCTGGCAGACCAAGCCCCAACTGACGCGCTTGTAGTAGCGCCAGAAGGCGCACCACCGTAGTGGTCTTTCCGGTGCCGGGTCCTCCGGTAATGACGGCAAAGCGGCTACGGCTAGCAAGTGCGCAGGCGGCTTTCTGCCAGTCGATCTCGCCAGGCAGCTGAGCAGGGTGTGTAAACAGTGTGTCGAGCAGTGGGCGGAGTCGATCGGGACTGGTGGAGGCCTCTAAGCCATCATCGGGCGTGTTCAACCTTGTGTCGAGTTGCTGGTGGATCTGTTGTTCGTAGTGCCAATAGCGTCGCAGATATAGCCGTGGCCGCTGGTGTTCACCAGCCAGAACCAGTGGTGTATTGCCTGGTCCATTGCTAACCAGCGTGGGGTGAGCTAGCGCTGCCTGCCACTTGGCAAGCGTAAGCCCTGCCATTACCTGGCTGGGTAGTGGCGGCGGGTCGTTGGGCGTGTCGCCATCAGGAGGCAACGATAGCGCCAAATCTGGTGCTAGCAGTGTCTGTGACAGGTCCAGGCAGACATGGCCGCGTCCCAGTTGGTGACTGGCCAGGGCTGCTGCCAGTAATAACAAGGGGTGAGTGTCGTTAACCTCACGTAGTAAAAAGGCGGCAAAGGCGCGATCCAGAGCGCGCAGCCAGCCGCGTGCTACCCACTGATTGAGTAGCTCAAATAAGGCTTCAGGAGTGTGGCGTGCGGCCGTAGTATCGTTGTGTACTGGCGGCAGTGAGTTTGGTAATGGCGTCATAGCTCAGTCTCCTCGCTGCTGAATAGCGTGTCGAGCGCTTCGATTAATTGAGGTGGCACGCTTTCGGCGTGCACACCGCGAGAAGGAGCTTCGGTACCTCGTAGAAAGACATACACGGCGCCGCCCAGATGCCGGTCTATAGCGTAGTCCGGCAATTTTGCACGTAGCAGACGGTGAAGAGCCAGCAGATACAGGCAGTACTGCAGGTCATAGCGTTTTTCGAGAACCGCCTCGCGCATGGCATCAGGGGTGTAGGCGCTGTCGTCACGACCCAAGTAATTGGACTTCCAGTCCACCACGTAATAGCGACCTTCGTGCTCCACGACTAGGTCGATAAAGCCTTTGAGTACGCCGTTGAGCTTTTCCGGCAATAGGGCTGGGCGCGGTGCTCCATGTAGGGTGTGTTGGCTGATCAGGGTATCAAGCTTGGTACTGTTGACCTGATGAGCGGCAAACCAGAATTCCAGTTCGACCTGGAAGTGCTTAAGCTCGGCCAGTTTCAGCGGAGTTTTGCTGCCTGGAAATGGCAGTGGTGCATTGAGCAGCGCTGGCAACCAGTGGCTCAAGGCTGGTATCTGTGTGCTCCAGCCACGACGGTTGGCGCGTCGTGCCAGGCCATCATTGCGACGCTCGGTGTTGTTGGCCAAGTGTGAAAAGCCTTCACTGGCCGCCCACTCCAATACACCATGCAGGAAAGTCCCTGGCGATGGACCACGAGGAAACTGGTGCAGTGAGCCGCTGCTGACGGTACTGGTGAGTGAGTCGCGTTCGTTAGGCTCGTCACTAACCTCAAGTGCGCTGGCTTCATCGGCAGTGGAGGGTTCATGGCGGTCTTCGGAGAGAAGGTTAGCCGGTTGAGGGCCATATTTCAGAGCCGAGTAGCTGGCGATCCACCAGTGTTCACGAATGCGTCGGCTAGGTGTTCGAGGTGCAGCCAGTAGCGCGTGCTTGTCGTCGTTGTACGCGATGTTTCGCACGGGAGTTGGGTCGGGGGTTGGCGCTACTGTAACGTGAATGGAAGGCGCATTATTTGCCAGCACTTCTAACTGCGGGCCCAGTGTGTCGGGCGTGATTGGTTCGCCACCGTTGATTAGCTGGCCGATCGCGCTAAGTTGCATGTCTTTTAGTGGCGCAATGCCTAGCCAGGTGGCATGGCTGGAGCGCGTGAGTGCCACGTAAAGCTTACGCAGGTCTTCACTGAGCCGCTCTTGGTCAGCGTATTGCTGGGCATTGGAATCTTCGCGCAAGGAAAGGCACAAGTTGCCGTGGTTGTCGTGCCAGCGCAGCGGCAGGTCGGTGGTTTTTGCTGGCCGGAAGGCGGTGATAAAGGGCAGAAATACCAGTGGATATTCAAGCCCTTTGGATTTGTGAATGGTGATAACTTGCACTAACTCTGCATCGCTTTCCAAGCGCAGCCGGTGAGCGTCGATCTGTTGCTCAGGGCGGGCGATGGCTTCGTCTAGCCAGCGCAGCAAGGCATGTTCTCCGTCCAGCTCCTGGCTGGCTTGTTGCAGTAATTCGCCCAAATGCAGCAAGTCGGTCAGGTGCCGTTCGCCTTCGCCAGCAACCTGCTGATGGCCTGCTGATACTCCTAGGAGCCGCGTTGCTACACCAAAGTCTGCCAGTAGGTGGTGCAGCATCGGCAGCACGCCACGACGCAGCCATAACTGATGGTAGCCGTAAAACTGCATGACCCGGGCTTCCCAGATCAATTCACTTTGGCGGCTATTGCCGTTGGCGTCGTTTAGTCCATCGAGCTGAGCAAGGCTAAGACCGAGGCTTGGTGTGGCCATGGCAGCGCGTAGTGCGCGCTCATTGTCTGGGGCGGCACAGGCCGCTAACCATAGGCGTATTTCGCTGGCGGCAGCTGTTTCAAATACCCCGTCTTTGTCTGACAGGTAAACGCTGCGTATGCCTCGTGCCATCAGGGCACGACGAATGGCACGGGCTTCGCCGCCATTATTGACCAAGACGGCCAGGTCAGACGGCTGTACGGCACGAAACGCTGTGTTACCACTGTGGCTTGCGTCTTGCTGTGTCTGAAAGCCAGCCTGGCCAGCTTGGCCTTCTTGTAGCAGCTGTGCCATTTCGCTGGCGCAGCGCTCGGCCAGTTCATGCTTATAGGCGTCTTTCGAAAGCTCTTGATCAGCGGCCAAGTGCCACAATGTGAGTGCCGGTTGGGTTATGGGCGAGTGCCCCGCGGTGTTATTGCGTACGAAGCAATCTTTGCGCCCTTTGGCATTAACCTGCTGGAAGGGCACGGGGTTGTTTTCACCTTCCTTAAACAGGAAGGCACCACGCTTGTGCTCGGCATGTTCGGCATAGCTAAACAGCTGGTTGACGGCAGCCACCATCTCTTGGGTTGAGCGGTAGTTGGTGCCTAGTGTTGAGTGGCGGCCTGCGGTATCGCGGCGTGCTTGCAGGTAGGTGTAAATATCCGCGCCACGAAATGCATAGATGGCCTGTTTAGGATCGCCGATTAACAGCAGTCCACAGTCATTACGCTGGCTGGCTCCTGCGGAGAGGTAAACACGCTTGAACAGCCGGTACTGCACAGGGTCGGTGTCTTGGAACTCATCCACCAGGGCCACGGGAAACTGGCGACGAATACGTTCGGCCAGCACGTCGCCGGAGGGGCCGTTGAAGGCAGCGTCTAGGTGCTTGAGTAGATCGTCTGGCCCGAGTTCGGCACGTCGTTGCTGTTGCTCAATTAGGCGTTGTTGAGTCCAGTGAACCGCGTGGGCCAGCAGTTGGCTTTTAGGGTCGGGTAAGGCAGCCAGCTGGGCGGGCAGCTCAACTAGCGCATCCAGTGCGGCATGCTGTGGTGGTGCTTCATTGTCTTTCCATATTTCGGCCAAGCCGTCGGTAGTGAGACGCTTGCTGGCGGCTTCGCTGAGCTTCGGCTTGAACAGGTCGGGATCTTGCGCCCAATCGCGCAGTCGTTGAACCCACGCTACGCGGTTTTTGGCATTGAGTTTGCGTGCATCGAATACTTTGCGCTTGGCAGCATCAGCAAGCAGGGCGTCGAGCTCGTCGGCCCAAACGCCCCACGGCGCTTTCAGCTCGGCAAGGTGAGCTTTGTAATCCGCAAGGATTTGTGACGGGGTGGTGGTTGCGGGTAGAGCGGTGGCGTACTGGCGCAGCCGGGCCAGGTCTTCTCCTAGTGCGTCGGGGCTGGCCCAGTGACGGGCAATGATCTCTAGTTCGGTGCTTTCCAATGGGTAATAAAAGGTGCGCCAGTAGTCGCGGGTGACTTCAGTTTGCAGTGGACGCTGGTCAATCTCCATATTGAGTGCAAATAGGCTGCCACTGTCGAAGGCATGTTCGCGTAGCATGCGGTGGCACCAAGAGTGAATGGTGGATACCGCTGCTTCATCCATCCATTCCGCGGCTAATCGCAAACGGCGTGCGCAGCTGGGCCAGTGCTTCTTTGGGTAGCTGTTGCGTAGTTCGGCCAAGGCTGGGTCGATTTTTGCGTTGTCGGGTGGCGCGAGGGAAAGGACGGGTTCGGCGAACAGGTCGCCAGTTATTGGCGTGTGTGACGTTACGGTTGGTGAATGCACGGACGCCTGTAAAGACGGCTGCGAAGAAAAGGCCGCCGCCGCCTCCACTAGCCGCTTGCGAACTCGGTCGCGCAGCTCTCGGGTGGCTGCGTTGGTGAAGGTCATTACCAGAATTTCCGGCGGCATTAGCGGGCGAGGAAAGCTGTCGGTGTCTTTTGAATCGCGTGGGCCCAGCACTAAACGCAAGTACAACAAAGCAATAGTAAATGTTTTGCCGGTGCCGGCACTGGCTTCGATCAAGTGGCTGCCGCTGAGTGGCAGTGCCATGGGGTTCAGTGGTGTCATGACTTGTCTCCCTTGGCAGGTGTTGCTTTCACTGTGTCATGCAGTGGGGCGTACAGCACTTCGGCCAGTTCGCTGAAACGGCGCTCGCCAGCGCGCGCTAGAGCTATACGTTCAAAGTTGGGCCACTGATGTGCTAGATAAGGGTCTTGATCACGCTCACCAGCGTTATAATCATCGCCCTCGTAGCGTTTCTGCGCGGCATTCCATGCCTTGATGGCTACTTCCCCGTCTGCGCTGCTTTCGCCGTCCTCTGCATCTAAGCAGCGCTGCATCAGGGCGGTACTGCCGCCTTGCTTTAGCCACATAAAGGCGCTGTTTAGCGGTAGCGGCAGGGGGGCATTCATGCCGGACTGCCACGCGTGGAAGATAGCATTCAAGCGGTGGCGCGCATCGTCTTCAGCCATGGGTGTCAAGGTGTGATTGCCAGCGCGAGAAATGAGTCGCGTAGACATGGGGCCCACGGCTAGCTGGCCAGCCAGGTGGGCGACCCATGCCGTTACCCAGTTGCGCCACTGATATTCGCCTTTGCGGACTAGGCTTGAGGTCATCAATACCAGCCGGCAGTATTCTCCGTTATCGTTTTCTCGCAACCCGTCGAGCCAGTCCTCCAAACGGTAGTCTGAGCCAGCGCCTGGTTCATGGTGGCCCAGTGACAGGTTGACAGAGGCGGGTTGGACTATCGGGTGGGGCCAGTGAGTTAGTGCTTCAGCGTAGTGCGTGAACATGTCATTCAAGGGTTCGGTTAGCATGACGCGCATGCGCTCGGCGAAGCCACCCATGGCTAGGCGGCCTTCGCGCTCAAGACCTTGAAGACGTGCTTCAACGGCAGGTAAGTAGTGTCCTCCTTGGTCTGTCGCGATTCGTCCGGCATCGACTAACGCTTCCTGAAGTTGCCACATGCTCAGGCCATTGAGGTCAAAAGGTTCATGCTCCAAGGTGTCAGTGTCGTCTGTCTCCAGATACACCCCTAGCCGAGTGTTAAAAAATGCCTTAGCTGGTGATTTGAGAAAGTTACCTAGCTGACTCAGTGTTAATGGCTGTTCCTGCTGCCAAGCTGGCAAGTGGGTAGCTTCAGTGTGGGGGAGCTGCCCCGATGCATCGGTATAAATGGCGTGCCACTCTTTGGCGTAACTGAATAGCTGCTTGTTGGTGCTGAGCTTGGTGGTGGGCGAAATGGCTTGGAAATACGCGCGGCTAAAGGGTTGCAAAGGGTGCTCCACCGTTAGTGCGGCCAGTAGCATTTTGCCGCGATGCGCTGGGCTTTGGTTTTGATCCGTGCCCGCTAGCCGCCAGCTAGCTGCAATGTGGTCACGCAGCTGGCCGAGTAACACAGAGGGCGGCTGAGGTTCATTGTCGTGAATGCTACGTCCGACCCAGCTGATCAGCAGTCGCTCCCGTGCGGACAGTAGCGCCTCTAGAAATAAGTAGCGGTCGTCGTCGCGGCGAGAACGATCGCCGGGGCGGTAGTCTTGGCCCATTAAGTCGATATCCAGAGGGCGTTGTATGCGCGGGTAGTCTTCGTCGTTCATCCCTAGTAGGCAGACATGGCGGAAGGGAATGGCGCGCATAGGCATCAGCGTGGCAACGTTAACTGCGCCAGCAAGAAAGCGTTGGGAAAGATGTGCTTGGTCGACCTCGGCTAACCAGTGTTCGCGTACCACAGACAGCGGCAGCACATCGGTCAACCCTGCGTCTTCAGTAGCTTCTTGCCATTGCTCTAGCCCTTCTTCTAAGCGGGCTAGCGTGGCTAGGTCGGCTTCTTCGCTGGGGGCAAAGCAGTCGGCCAGCAGTTCACGAAGGCGCTGGCACCAGTCATCAACCGTGGCGGACTGGCTGAGTTGTTGCCAGTGGCGGTGTAGCGTATCCAGCAGGTCGGATAGGGGGCCGATCAGTGTCGCCTCTAGCCCGCCGATATCACCGTAGGGCTCAATGTTATGCCACGGTTCGGAGGCATGTGAGCTGTCAAGGGGCGATGCGGCGGTGTCGCCAACGGCATATCCCAGCAGCAGGCGACGTAAACCAAAAGCCCAGGTGTTAGCGCTAAGGTCGTTGGGTAGGTCCAGGTTGGCACGTTGCTGAGCGTTAAGCCCCCAGCGAATGCCTGCTTCTTCGATCCAGCGGCGCAGCGTCGGTAAATCATCGATATCTAGGCTAAAACGCTGGCGTAGTGCGGGCACTTCTACTAGGTCTAGCAGGTCGCTGACGGTGAGGCGAGATTCGGGCAGATGTAGCAGGCTTTCCAGTGCAATGAGTAACGGCTGGCGATGACGGCTGGCCTGGTCTGACAGCGTAAAGGGAATATGGCGCGGGTCTGTGATGGGTAAGCGTCCAAATACGGCTTGTACGGCTGCGGCGTAGGCGTCGATATCCGGCACCATGACGAGGATGTCGCGCGGCCGCAGACTGGGGTCGGCATCGAAGGCGGCCAGCAACTGGTCGTGGAGAATCTCCACTTCGCGCAACGCACTGTGGGCAACGTGAAAGCGTAAGCTGTGATCTTGCTGTGGGTCTACGGCTGGCCAAGTAACCCGAGTTTCATGCGGTGGGCGTAGCTCAAGGATATCGTCTTGCAATTGCTGCAACAGGCCCGTAGATGCGTGTTCTGTTTCCTGTGGTGAATTGAATAGGTCAATGCGCATCGACTGGGCATCAAACATCGCTTTATAGCTGTGTGGGTTGTCGAATTCGTCGAGTAAGCGCAAGTAATCGCGGCCTTGCTTACCCCAGGCGGCGAGCAATGGTTGGGCATGCAGGTGTAGCTCGGTGTCGTCGAGGTGTTGTGGCATGCCTGGGCGTTGACGCTGGCGGCGACGTTCGGCACGTAGCAGATCCTTGTGCTCGATGATATCGGCCCAGAAGTGTCGGCAGGGGTTGTGTACACAGAGTAGCACTTGGCTAACGCGAGACATGGCCGCTAGCGCCTCTAGTGTTTGACGCGGCAGCGAGGAAATACCGAAGACGATCACCCGACGTGGCAACCCGGCAGGGCGTTGCCCTGGCTGTAGCGTGCGGCAGGTATTCAAGAAGCGCTGATGAATCAGTGCTCGGCTGGTATTGAGTCCTTCGTTTCCGATATCGTCGCGCAGTCGTCGCCACAGTTCGGGCTGCCAACACTGGTCAGCCTCCAAAGGACGGGTTTGCCCGCGAGCGTCAATGATTTCGTCACGCCCCTCAGCCCAGGCCGCAAGCCAGTCGGCGCGATATACCTGATATTGATCAAACAAGTCTGCTAAGCGTTCGGCCAACTGAAAGCGCTTGCGTAGGTCGTTATCGTCGGCGAGAAAATTGTCTAATGGCTTGAACGCTGGGTCATTCAGCAGCTCTGGCAATAGGCGCATCAGTCGCCAGTTCAGTCGCGGCTTGTCCAGTGGCGACGCCTCAGGCACGGCATCTTCGCCTTCGCTGTGGGTAAGCACGGCACGATACGCTTGCCATAGAAAGCGAGCAGGCAGTGTGATATCCAGCGCCGCGGCAATTCCCGAGCCGTTTGGCGCATCGGCTGCTAACGCCAGTTTCAACCATTGGCTGATGCCGTTGCTCTGCACCAGAATCACTTCGTTTTCTAGTGGCGCCAACGGTTCGCGGCGCATCCAGCTCACCGCCAGGTCACGCAGCGACTCAAGTTGATTGCCGTGTACCACCAGAAAGCCGGGCGCTAGGGCGTCAGAAGCAGAAGAAGCGGAGGGCATGGGATATCCTTGAGTAGCGAAAGGGCAGTGGCTCAGCGCCTACCCTATGGTGCCGGAAATGGGCGGGGTTATGAATGGGGAGCAGGGTTAGAGCGGCCAGATGCTTTTGGCTATCTTACTATGCGGGTGCAGGGCATTTCTGGCGGTTTGCAGGAACCGTATGGGCTTGCTGTGCTGTCTATGAACTGTCATCGTCGAATCATGTTGTTCCATGAAAACCGAGGGTTTGCCGTCATGTATATCGCCATGAACCGTTTCAAAGTGAACCCAGAGCGGGTGACTGAGTTCGAACAGATATGGCTGGAGCGTGAGACCCACCTGCAAGGGTTGCCTGGTTTTGTCGTGTTCCAGATGTTGCGCGGACCAGAACGGGAAGATCACGTGCTCTATGCCTCACATACGGTGTGGCGCTCCCAGCAGGATTTTGACGCCTGGACGCATTCCGAGGCATTTCGAAAGGCCCATGCCAATGCGGGGAGGAGCAAACGCGAAGGGCTTTACTTGGGCCCGCCAAGCTTCGAAGGTTTTACGGTAATTCAAACCGTCAACAACGAGGAGAATGACGCATGAGCCAACGTGATGTTTATGAGCAGAAGCTACGCGCTAAGCTAGAGGAGTGGCAGGCTGAGATTGACTTGCTGCGTGCGAAAGCACGTAGTGCCGCTGCTGAGAGTGAGTTAGAGAAAGAACAGGAAAAAGAAGCTGAGCGTCTTGAAAAGCAGCGCGATGAGATGCGCGAGCGACTCAATAAAATGCGCGATGCCAGTGACGATGCGTGGGATGACCTGAAAGAGGGTGCTGAGCGTGCCTGGGGCTCGATTAGCGACTCCTTTGAGAAAGCGCGGTCGCGCTTTAAATAGTCAGCGCAAATCGATGCGACGCCTGTCATTACCAAGATTCTGGCAGGCGTTTTGGTAAGTAGTGAACAATTCTTATCCGTCTGCATCGGCTGTATTTTGTGAAGTAATATCAGTTTCCTGACAAGACACAAGGGGTGTCTTGAAAGCACAGGAATGTGTCATGAAAAACTCACAAAAATATGCGGCTGAGCTGATCGGTACTTTCTGGTTAACTTTTGGAGGCTGCGGCGCAGCTGTGCTAGCGGCAGGCTTTCCAGAGCTTGGGATTGGTTTTCTTGGGGTAGCGTTGGCATTTGGTCTAACGGTGTTGACCATGGCCTATGCCATTGGCCATGTATCAGGGTGTCATTTAAACCCAGCAGTGACGATTGGACTTACCGCTGGTGGGCGTTTTCCAGGCTCACAGGTTGTTCCTTATATCGTCGCTCAGGTGACTGGTGGCATTCTGGGGGCGTTGGTGCTGTATACCATTGCAAACGGCGTTGAAGGATTTGATGCATCAGCCTCAGGCTTTGCAGCCAATGGGTATGGTGAACATAGCCCTGGCGGCTACTCGTTAGCTGCTGCGCTGGTGACTGAAATTGTGCTGACGATGATGTTTTTGTTCATCATTATGGGCGCGACTCATGGTCGCGCTCCGGTTGGCTTTGCGCCAATTGCTATTGGTTTGGGTCTAACACTTATCCACCTTATCAGTATTCCCGTAACGAATACTTCGGTTAACCCGGCGCGTAGTACTGGCCCCGCACTTTTTGTGGGTGGCTGGGCTATCAGCCAGCTGTGGCTGTTCTGGGTGGCCCCGTTAATTGGTGGTGCCCTGGGTGGCTGGCTTTACAACTGGATTAGTCCGACGCCTTCTGAGCCCGTAGTTGGTGGAATCGAAAGCAAAGGTTAAAGAGCAAAAAATTGAGAGCAGACGCTAAAACGCCCGGACGTGTTCCGGGCGTTTTGCTGATAGTTTGTCTGTTTCCAGCTTGCTTTATTGTGCGACGTCCGCTTTCAGCGCCGCAATGCGTTCAGAAGCTCAATGGAGTGTAGTCGGTCTTGGCGGTCGTAGACGTCGGTGACCACCATTAACTCATTGGCCCCAGTTTGCTGCAAAAAACGCTCCAGGTCGTTTCGTACCGTTTCAGCGCTGCCGATGATGGCAGCTCCGAGGTTCTGTGCAACAGCGGCGCGCTCTCTGGATGTCCAGTCGATACTTTCCACCGGCGGTAGCGCCTTAGTGCTTTTACCACGGTGCAAGTTGAGAAACTTTTGCTGAGCGGTGGTGGAAAGGTAGTGCGCGTGGGCATCACTGTCGGCCACGATGACTGGGAGGCCGACCATGGCGTAAGGTGCATCCAGCACCTTAGAGGGCCGGAACTGGCTGCGATACAGAGACAGTGCATCAAGTAAGTAGGCAGGTGCGAATTGGGCGGCGAAGGCAAATGGCAGCCCCAGTTGTGCCGCTAACTGAGCGCTATAGCCGCTGGAACCGAGCAGCCAAATGGGAACGTGGGTATCTTGCCCCGGCACGGCGCGAATACGTTGCTCGGGGGCGGCTGCGCCCAAGTAGCCGCGTAGTTCTTCAAGCCGTTGCGGGAAGTCATCAGCGCCAGCGAAAGAGTCCCGACGCAGGGCGCGCATCGTGGCGCCATCGGCACCTGGCGCGCGGCCCAGTCCTAGGTCAACTCGTTCAGGGTAAAGGGTTGCCAAGGTGCCGAACTGCTCAGCAATCACCAGTGGCGCATGGTTGGGCAGCATGATACCGCCGCTGCCTACGCGGATGCGTTGCGTTTGGCCTGCGATATGGCCGATCAGTACCGACGTGGCAGCGCTGGCGATGCCGTCGATATTGTGGTGCTCGGCCAGCCAGTAGCGGTTATAGCCAAGCTCGTCGGCTTTGCGCGCCAGAGCAGCACTGTCGTCGAACGCGTCGCGTATGCTGCCACCTTGGCGAATGGGGGCTAGGTCTAACACGGAAAGGGGCGTTTTGCTGAGTAAGGTCATGTCTTCCTCGCTAACCATCAGAGGGCGAAAATGTCAGTCCAGTTCGAAGGGCATTTCGTCAGCTTCGAAAGAGAGTAACCATTGTTTGCGATCGATACCGCCGGCATAGCCGGTAAGTTTACCGTTGCTGCCGATAACGCGATGGCAGGGAATGATGACGGAAATGGGGTTTTTTCCGTTGGCTGCTCCCACAGCACGTTGCCCCCCTTTACTGCCAACCCGGCCGGCCAGCTCGCCGTAGCTGCAGGTTTCACCGAAAGAGATCTCAGTCAGAGCCTGCCACACACGTCGCTGAAAGTCGGTTCCTGCGGGTGCCAGGGGTAGGTCGAAGTGCTGTCTTTGGCCGGAGAAGTACTCTGCCAGCTGGTGGCTGGCGCTTTGGGTTAATGTATTGGGCTGCGGCGCATGGTGCGCCGCGGCTTCGTTGATGAAGTCGACTCTTGTCAGAGCACTCTGGTTGGCGCGGATCAGAATCAACCCTCGAACCGTGCCGGGCGGTGGGCAAAAATAGTCGAATGCGTCGGTAGTCATGAGTCGAGACCCGCCATGAGTGCATGAAGAGGAGCGCGTAAAATCGCGCTAAGTGCTACACCATATCACGGTGCTCGCGTTTTACTTCACGAGGGTCGCGGAGCACTGCTCGGCAGGTCACGACCCATATGGCCAGTGTCAGGGCAGGCCAAATCAGTCCATAAAAATCCAATAACCACTCCATGATAAAGCCCTCTTTGCTGGCTTGTCTTCGGCTAAGCAAGGCGGGCTGATGTGAGAGGGGGAGAGCTGGACACGACGTTGTTCAGCGCGACGTTGTTCAGCGTTGAGTTTGGGTGGTGATGTCGGTTTTTGGCTTGTGCGACGTGTGTGATTTTTTGCGCCCACATCGAGTCAACTTAATTTAAAATCAAAGTTGACTAAGGGTGAGTGTCACCGCTACAGTCTTGTCAACTTATTAATAAGCAAAGAGTTGACGCAATGACCGCGGCTGCCGCTTTACGAAACGACTGGACCCTTGACGAAATCAATGCATTATTTGCGCTGCCATTTAATGACTTGCTGTTTCGCGCACAACAGGTGCATCGCCAGCATTTCGATCCCAATGCGGTTCAGGTATCTACGCTGTTATCGATTAAAACCGGCGCTTGTCCTGAGGATTGTAAGTATTGCCCGCAGTCAGGCCACTACAATACTCAGCTGGAAAAACAGAAGCTGATGGCGGTGGAGCAAGTTGTTGTTCAGGCTCGTGCCGCTAAGGCAGCAGGTGCTAGCCGATTCTGTATGGGAGCCGCGTGGAAACGTCCGCAGGAAAAAGACCTACGGGTGGTTGAAGAAATGGTGCGTCGTGTCAAAGAACTGGGGCTGGAAACGTGCATGACCTTGGGGCGGGTTGATGGTGACCAAGCCAGTCGGTTAGCTGACGCTGGGCTGGATTACTACAATCACAACTTGGATACCTCGCCAGACTACTATGCGGAAATCATCACCACGCGCAGCTACGCGGAACGCTTGGAAACTCTCAGCCATGTGCGTGATGCGGGGATGAAAGTGTGTTCTGGTGGCATCTTGGGCATGGGGGAAGGTGCCAATGATCGTAGTGCGCTACTTCAACAGCTGGCGAGCTTGTCACCGCATCCTGAATCTGTCCCTATCAATATGTTGGTTAAGGTGCCGGGAACGCCGTTAGAAAACGTTGAAGATCTGGACCCGTTGGTGTTTGTTCGCGCTATTGCCGTAGCGCGTATTTTGATGCCTCGCAGCCATGTGCGGTTGTCAGCGGGGCGAGAGCAGATGACGGAATCGACCCAAGCGCTTGCATTCATAGCGGGGGCGAATTCGATTTTTTATGGCGATAAACTGCTGACCACCGATAACCCCCAAGCCCAGCGTGATCGCGCGCTTTTTACCAAACTGGGCTTACACTCCGAAACCCGCAATACCTGTGAAAGCGACGACACGCAAAGCGCGCGCTTGGCTCAGCGAGCCCGTGTCGCTCAAGTTGATGCGCTTGCGGTGGATGCCAGTGTTTGAATCGGCAGGTTGTTCGTGGGGCAAGCGTTTGAGCGCTGCACGAGCCGAGTATGAACGCTCTCAACGCTGGCGAGTACGCCAAGTTAACCAAGGTAATAGTCTTGATTTTGCGAGTAACGACTATCTGGGCTTGGCGCTTGATCCGCGTGTTTGCGAAGCACAAGCGAAAGGTGCACGTCGCTTTGGGGCGGGGGCTGGCGCTTCCCATTTGGTGAACGGTCACTTGTCTGTCCATGAAGCGCTTGAAGTTGCGCTTGCTGAGTGGTTAGGCCGTGAGCGAGCGCTGCTTTTTTCTACAGGGTATATGGCCAACCTGGGGGTGCTTCAGGCGCTTGCTGACCCGCATACTGCGATCTTTCAAGATCGGCTTAATCATGCCTCACTGATCGACGGAGCCACGCTTTCCGGCGCTCCCTCAAGACGTTTTCACCACTGCGATATGGCAGATTTGCAGCGCTTGCTTGCCCGTAATGAAAGGGAGCACCGGCTAGTGGTTAGTGACGGTGTCTTCAGTATGGATGGGGATGTGGCGGATATTGCTGGGCTATCCGCCATTAGCCGCAAGCATCGAGCGTGGCTGATGATCGACGACGCTCATGGGGTTGGCGTGCTGGGCGAGCGAGCTGCTGGCTGCACGGAAGGCTTTACAAGCGCTGAGGTGCCGATACTGATAGGTACCTTGGGTAAGGCGCTGGGTACCGCCGGGGCTTTTGTGGCTGGTGATACGGCACTGGTTGAACATGTGCTGCAGTTTTCGCGCAGCTATACTTATACCACCGCTCAGCCGCCTGGGGTGGCCAGTGCGACGCTAACATCGCTTGAGATCTTGCAGGCAGAGCCTGAGCGTCGTCATCGGCTGCGAGAGAACATTGGACAATTTCGTTGTGGAGCGCAGAGCCTTGGCTTGCCATTGGCTCAGTCCGAGACACCGATTCAGCCATTACTGCTTGGTGATGAGGCGCGGACCCTTCGCTGGGCCGATGAACTTAAGTGCCAGAATATCGCCGTAGGTGCCATTCGGCCGCCTAGCGTGCCGCGAGGACAGTCCCGACTTCGCGTTACCTTGAGAGCCTGCCACAGGCGTAAGGATATCGACCGTCTGCTAGAGACGCTTGGGCAGTGCCTGCGCAAGGAGGCGCTGTGACCGCACCGCTTTGCTTAACGCTGCTTTCAGGCTGGGGCGTTGATGCACGTATTTGGCAATCGCTGGCACCTTTTTGGCCAGAGAACGTGAATGTCAGGGCAGTGGACTGGCCGGGCTACTGCCATACTCCCCCTTTATCTAGTCATACGCTTGCAGACTTGGCATGCGCTATGGCCGAGCCGCTGCAAACACAGAGTGTATGGGTAGGCTGGTCATTGGGCGGGTTGTTGGCCACTGCGTTGACTGCTTATTTGCCTGAACCGCAGGGAATTATTCTGCTGGGTGCCGGTGAGCGATTCTGTGCAGATGATGGTGTCACTGATAATGAGCTAAAGGCTTTTATTCGAGCCTTTGAACGTAAGCCCTACTCGACTTGGCGGCACTTTTTGCGCTGGCAAACCCAAGGTGAACCGGATCCACGTTTAGCCTATCGCATGTTGAGTGACCTGCTAGTCAAGCCAGCGGCGGATACTGCCACTCTGAGTGCAGGGTTAAATTGGCTTGCCAAAATTGATAATCGCAAACGTCTTGCTAGTCTCTCTTGCCCAGTAATCCAGCTTGTTGGTGATGCCGACCCCTTGGTCGGTACACCGCAGCGGCTGAAGAGCCAAGTTCTTGCTGACGCAGGGCATTGCCCAATGCTTTCACAGCCCGCGCTTCTAGCTGCCGCGCTTATTCAGCAGGCAGCAGCATGTCAGCAGACAGTAACATGGTTGTTTAGTCAGAGGAGGGGGTATGGCTATTACGGTTAATGCCCCTCATACGCAGTGCTCAGCGTTGATGACCGGCTCAGATCCTTCTGCCGATAGGCAGGCACGTATAGCGCGGGCATTTTCGCGTGCGGCACCGCGTTACGATGCACTTGCTGGGGCGCAGCAACATATCGGTCGCCGGCTCTGGGAGAGTCTGCCCCTGAGCGCTCACAGCATTGTAGATGTGGGCTGTGGCACGGGGTATTGGACGCAGCGTCTTGCGGAGCGTTATGCCGATGCAGCGGTGATTGGTATTGATATTGCGCAGGGTATGCTGGCTCAAGCAAAACAACGCTCTAGCCGGATTGATTGGCGTCAGGGCGATGCGGTCGCGTTGCCTGTTGAACGCGCCAGTGTTGAACTGATTTTTTCTAATTTGGCCGTGCAGTGGTGTTCCGACGTTGGCGCTGTGATGTCAGAGTTTGCCCGAGTACTGGTTCCTGGCGGCCGGGTTGTATTGACCACACTGTTGCCAGGCACGTTAAACGAAGTGGCTTTTGCTTGGCAGCGGCCTGATGCATTTCTTGACTACCTCAGTGGCGAGAGTTACTACCAAATTGCAACAGCAGCGGGGCTGAGGCCTGTGCGCACCGATGAGTATAGCGAGCGCTTTTTTTACCCTGATATGTCTGCGGTGATGGCATCTATTAAAGGTGTTGGGGCTCAAGTCGCTCGGCCTGGTGCAACGTTGACTCGCCGTGATCTAGCCGCTGCCAGAACACGCTTTGAAACCTTGCGGGCTCCTCAAGGGCTGCCGGTCAGTTATCGCTGCTTAGCGCTTGTTCTTGTGGCTGATTCAACCTCATCTTCAGCGTTTGAGTAACCACGATGACGACGTTATTTATGACAGGCACTGACACTGATGCTGGCAAAACGCTCGCGGCGAGCGGGCTATTATATGCCGCTCGACAGCAAGGGCTTACGACCCTAGGACTAAAGCCCGTCGCTTCCGGCAGCGAGGCCTCGGGCGATGGACTTCGTAACGCCGATGCGCTGGTCCTTCAAAGGCAAAGTGACCCTGCGGTTGAGTACGATACCGTTAACTGCTTTACCTTTGCTCCAGCGATTGCCCCGCACTTGGCTGCTGAGGAAGCGGGGTGTGACCTTGACGCTATCGCTATCATTGCCGCGCTCAAGCAGACACTTGCAAAAACACCGCGAGATTTTTGTGTGATAGAGGGGGCTGGTGGTTGGCGAGTGCCACTTAACACACGCCAAGACTTTTCTGACCTCGCGGCTGGGCTTAACGTGCCGGTGATTCTCGTGGTAGGGCTCAAGCTTGGTTGTTTGAATCATGCGCGATTAAGTGCCGAGGCAATTGCCGCTGATGGTCTGCACCTCATCGGCTGGGTGGGTAGCGAAGTGGCATCCGAGTTTGCCGCAGATAAAACACGCTTTTCGGCTAATGTGGCGTTTCTCAGCGAAACACTGCTAGCACCTTGCTTAGGCGTTATTCCACATTTAGAGCGGCCTAGCGCCGAAGCCGCCTCTGAATATCTATCCCTTGACAGGCTCTTACTTGAAGCGCCTTCCTTTTAATCGTCTTCCCATAGTGTGTTACAGGAGTCGTGATGACCTCTCATGTTTGGCATCCTTATGCGCATGTGAAAACTCAAGCGCCCGCACCTACCGTTGTGGCTGGCCAGGGTGCGCACTTTGAGCTTGAAGGCGGCGAACGGCTGCTGGATGCTACGTGCTCTTGGTGGTGCATGATCCATGGTTATCGCCACCCGCGGTTGGTGGAGGCGATTGTCGAGCAGGCACATACTTTGTGCCATGTCATGCTGGGTGGACTGACCCATGAGCCGGCTCAACGTTTGGCAAAAGAGCTGGTGCGTATTACGCCCGCTAGCCTCAATCACGTGTTCTATTCTGATAGTGGTTCTGTCGGCATGGAAGTGGCAATGAAAATGGCGCTGCAGTATCACGTCTTGACCGGCAACCCTGGCAAAGCACGAATGCTCTCCCTCATGAAGGCTTACCATGGCGATACCACAGGTTGTATGGCGGTGTGTGATCCTGAGGAGGGTATGCACAGTCTGTTTTCTGGGCTGTTGCCAACCCATTACTTTGCACCAGCACCAACGGCGTCATTCCATGCTGGGCCTGAGCAGGTTGAGTACGATTTGCGCGCGTTGCGTGGTGTACTTGAGCGACACCATCAAGACGTTGCTGCGTTATTGATGGAGCCGTTGTTACAAGCAGCCGGTGGGTTAAACATGACCTCTCCTGAGTATCTTAAAGGGGCTCGGGCTCTGTGTGATGAATTCAATGTTTTATTAATTGCTGACGAAGTGGCCACTGGGTTTGGCCGTACTGGGAAGATGTTTGCGGTTGATCACGCCGATATAACGCCCGATATCATGGTGCTTTCTAAAGGCTTAACTGGTGGCTACCTGGGGCATGCAGCAACCTTGGCTACGGATCGTGTTCACGATGCCTTCATTGGTGACAGTGAGCAGCATGCCTTTATGCACGGACCCACCTTTATGGGTAATCCGTTGGCCTGCCGTGTCGCTCTGGAAAGTCTTAGCGTGTTTGAAGACGATGATTATCTGGGAAAAATTGAACGCTTGAGTGCCATTCTGAACCGTGAGTTGGTTGGCGATGCGGCGCTAAGCTCTCATCCGCTGGTGGCCGATGTACGAGTGTTGGGGGCTACGGCAGTCATTGAAGCCATTAGCGCTGAAGCGCTTGACGGCGTAGGCGACTTTGCGCGCTCTAACGGCGTATGGCTGCGCCCGATTGGTCGTTGGCTCTATACCATGCCTGCTTATATTACCAGTGACCGTGAGATGGTCGAAATTACAGACGTAATGAAAGCGTGGTTTTTGGCTGACGCAGGGGCGGAGCGAAAATCACCGACGCGTCAGCCTTAAACATAAACGGTTCAGCGCAAGAGTCGCATCAGCCACGTTAGCAGGCGGTCGGTGCGGTTGGTATAGGGCGGCATTAGCAGCCTGAGGCTGTCGATGGGCCCCTGCTGGTAGATGGGGCGTAGCTTAGAGAAGGTATTGAAGCCTTCGTGGCCGTGGTAGTGGCCCATTCCACTGGCGCCGACGCCGCCGAAGGGTAGGTCGCTCTGGCCCACGTGCAGTAGCGCTTGATTGACGGAAACGCCGCCGGATAGCAGCTGATGGATATAGCGGTCGCGCAGGGCTTTGTTGTGGGTAAAGGGGTAGATTGCCAGGGGGCGTGGTCGTGCTGCGACAAAGTCGATCACTTCTTGTGGGTCGTCGTAGGCAAGAATCGGTAGCAGTGGGCCAAAAATTTCTTGTTGCATCACCTGCATGTCGTTGTTGACGTTGAGCAGTAAGTGTGGGGCCAGTTTGCGTTGAGCGGTATTGTCAGGATGCTTTTCATTGCTGTGGCTGGCCAGGTTAATTAACTGAGCGCCATGGTTGAGGGCATCATCAAGCAGGTTGTGTAGCCGTTGCCAAGCGCGCTCATCGATGATGGCGGTGTAGTCGTTGCTGAGCACGTTTGGTTTTTCGAGATAGCGACGCGCGACATGTTGACGTGCGAGGGCGATGAAGTCTTCGACCTGTTCGCGTGGCACAAAGACATAGTCCACACTGGTACAAATTTGCCCAGCATTGATCAGCTTGGCATGCATGATGCGCTCAACGGCGCGCTGTAATGGAAAATCAGCCGACACGATGGCGGGTGACTTACCGCCGAGCTCTAACGTGACTGGGGTCAGGTTATTAGCGGCATTGCGCATGACAGCGCGGCCGGTAGTCGTACTGCCGGTGAATAGTAAGTGATCAAAGGGCAGCGCTGAAAAAATCGGCCCCAGTGCGCTGTTGGCCGAGGGGCTGTCGGCAATGAAACTAAGTGTATCTTCGGCCAGATACTGTGGGCTGATGTTGGTTAGCAGCTCGGCTAGGTGTGGCGAGCGTTCGCTCATTTTAACCATGGCTCGGTTACCGGCGGCCAGAATACCGACTAACGGCCCTAGGCTGAGGGTAATGGGAAAGTTCCACGGCACAATAACGCCGATGACGCCTAGTGGCTGTGGCAGCACGGTATTGCGTGAACTGGCGTATAAGAGCGGGTTAACGCGACGGTGCTGGCGGCGCATCCAGGACTTGAGGTGGCGGCGAGCATGGCGCAGTTCGTCAAATACCACCGTGAACTCATAGAGTAAGGTTTCATGGCGCGAACGCTGACCGTAATCGGCGCAAATCGCTTGAATGATTGCCTCGCGGTTGTCATCAAGTAGCCGAGAGAGTGCCTTGAGATCGGCCATGCGACTGGCGAGGTTAGGCATAGGGGCCTCTCGAAAGGCTGTTTGTTGGCGTGAAAGCAACGCCTGCAACCGCGCTTTGGCTGAGTGTTCTGATGCGTGAGTGTCAGGAGGCATGTTTTTTCTCCAAGTAGCCGCTAGCAGTTCGCTGTATCGTCAGTATCAGTTAGGCTGAAGCGATTACCAACAGGAGTCATCATGTTACCGCCACTTTCTCATCGTTACGCTGATCTTCCTGAGCACATGCGCGCCGAGGTATACCCAACGCCGGTGCCTAAGCCGCGCTTGGTCGCCCTTAACCGGCCTTTGGCCGAAGACCTGGGAATGGAGCTGGCATGTTTTGATGAAGCGCGCGCCGCTGAGCTGTTTTCTGGTAACGCGCTGCCCGAAGAGCTTAAACCGACAGCCGCCGCTTACGCTGGCCATCAGTTTGGTAACTTTGTTCCGCAGTTGGGCGACGGGCGCGCGCTGTTGCTGGGCGAGGCAAGAAATCGCGCTGGGCAGCTGCGTGATATTCAGCTTAAAGGTAGTGGTCGTACGCCATTCTCCCGTGGTGGCGATGGCCGAGCACCGCTAGGGCCGGTGCTGCGTGAGTATTTGGTTAGCGAGGCCATGCATGCGCTGGGGGTGCCAACCACTCGGGCGCTGGCAGCAACAACGACGGGTGAGCGGGTTTACCGGCGTATGCCTGAGCCTGGCGCGGTGCTGACCCGGGTGGCGTCAAGTCATCTGCGCGTGGGCACCTTCCAGTACTTTGCTGTTAGAGGTGATGAAGCGGCGCTGCGCGTGCTGGTTGATGAGGCCATTGTTCGCCACTACCCTGAGTTGGCGGAACTAGCCGCTGATGCACAGCCGATGGCACTGCTGGAAGCCGTAATAGAGCGGCAGGCGAAGCTAATCGCTAAATGGATGAGTGTAGGGTTCATTCATGGGGTGATGAACACGGATAACTGCGCGATTGGCGGCGAAACCATCGACTACGGCCCCTGTGCCTTTATGGACCGCTATGACCCGATGACCGTGTTTAGCTCGATTGATGGGCGGGGGCGCTATGCCTACGCCAATCAACCGTCGATGGCGCAATGGAACCTTGCGCGTTTCGCCGAAGCGATTCTGCCGTTAATGGGCCATGACAGCAAACAGGCAATTGCCGAAGCCACAGAGGTGTTGGAAACGTTCAATGAGCGCTACCAGCGGCATTGGCTGAGTGCGATGCGTCACAAGCTGGGGCTAAGCACAGCGCAAGATGCTGATGCCGTGCTTGCTGCTGATTTGCTGGAAGTTATGCACCAAGGCAGCGCTGATTTCACACTGACATTTCACTATTTAGCGGGGGCGGTGACACCTGAAGGGGCCGAGCAGTTAGTTGCGGTGTTCGATCAGCCTAAGGATATCGAGGCTTGGCTTGTGCGTTGGCGCCAGCGGCTTGGTGACGAACAGGCGTCAGCCAAGGAAGTCTTTGAGCGAATGTGCGCAGTTAACCCAGCAGTGATTCCGCGGAATCATCGGGTCGAGCAGGTCATTGAAGCCGCCAGTGAGCGCGACGACTTCGCACCGTTCAACGCGTTGCTGGCGGCTGTGACGCACCCGTTTGATGCTTCAAATGAGTGTGTCGACTTCAGGCAGCCGCCTCTGGATGGAGAGCAGGTGCTTCGCACGTTTTGTGGTACTTAGCCGTGGCCGTATTTCTCACCTGCTGTGTTGCCGCTGCCCGGCTTACTCGTCGACCTTTGTACTGGCCGTCTTAGTGTTAGCCGTTTTCATGCAGTCTGTTGAGAAGGTGTGATAACAGCGCGCTGGGATTTTCCACGGAAGGCACATGCCCGACACCAGCAAGAATGCTTAGCGGGGCGCCATCCAGAGCGGTCGCTAAGGCGTCAAGCGTCGCCGGTGTGGTGGCCAGGTCGTCGCTGCCTCCCAGTAGGTAGACATCTAGGTGGGGATGATGTGAGCGGATGCCATTCAGGTGGGCGCTGAAGTCACATGTGCCAAGCATTTCACAAAGCAGGGCGTAGCTTTCGTCATCGCTGCGCCCCATTTGGGTCATCCAGCCAGCCTTAAGGGCTGGGTTGGCCTCCAGATAGGGTTCTGCAAACCAGCGCGGAACAATGTCGTGACTCATTGCTGCTAAGCCTTCCTCGCGGACTCGTGCCGCACGGGCGGACCACAGCTCGTTAGTGCCGATCACTGCACCGGTATTGGTCAACGTCACAGAGCTGAGTCGCTCAGCCTGCTCCACCAGTAGCTGCTGGCCAATGACGCCGCCAATCGATGTGCCGATGAAGTGAAAATGCGTGCTGTTGGCATGATTTGCCAGCGCTATCGCTTCAGTGGCCAGGTCTTTAGGCGTAATACATTCTCCTTGCCAGGCCTCGCTGGCACCGTGGCCTGGTAAATCCCATGTTAGCACCCGCACATGTGGCAGTAGGCTTGGCAGCAGGCTATCCCAGACAGCTTGGCTCATGCCAAGCGGGTGAGCCAACAGTAACAACGGCTTTTCAGAGTTGCCCAACAGACGGTAGGCAACACTGCGCCCATGAATTGTCAGAAAGTCCATGAGATTTCCTTGGTTGCGTTGAATCAGTTGCGTGTAATCAGGCGCGTTCTATTAAGGTCGCAATACCTTGGCCCACGCCAACGCACATCGTACACAGTGCGTACCGCTTGCCGGTTTTATGCAGCTCGTGAGCGGCTGTTTGCAATAAGCGTGCGCCAGACATGCCGAGCGGGTGGCCAAGAGCAATTGCTCCCCCGTTGGGATTGACGCGCGGGTCATCATCTTTGAGCCCAAGGTCTCGCATGCAGGCGAGTGCTTGGGCGGCAAACGCCTCATTGAGTTCGATGACATCGACCTCATCAAGCGAAATTCCCGTGCGTTTGAGCAGTTTGTTAACAGCAGGTACTGGGCCATAGCCCATGATACGAGGCTCGACGCCAGCGGTGGCCATACCAATGATTTTTGCCACTGGTGTGAGTTGGTGCGCTTCAACAGCGGCTGCACTGGCAACCAGCATGGCTGCCGCGCCATCGTTTACGCCTGACGCGTTACCAGCCGTGATACAGCCACCGTCACGAAAGGGAGTGGGGAGGCTCGCGAGAGTGTCCAGGCTGGATTCGCGTAAGTGTTCATCCTGCTCGAAAACTAACGCTGCCTGTTTGCGGCGCGGGATTTCGATAGGCGTGATTTCTTCGGCAAAGCGCCCCGCCTGCTGTGCAGCTGCCGCTTTTTGTTGAGAGCGAAAGGCAAACAGATCTTGGTCTTGGCGAGAAATGTTGAACTGCTCAGCAACATTCTCGGCCGTCTCGGGCATGGAATCTACACCGTAGGCCGCTTTCATTCTGGGGTTGATGAAGCGCCAACCAATCGTGGTGTCTTCCATTTTCTGATTGCGCGAGAAAGCCCCGTCGGCTTTGCCCATGACGTAAGGTGCGCGTGACATTGATTCCACGCCGCCCGCTAATGCCAGGTCAAGGTCGCCGGCTTTGATCGCGCGAAATGCCGTACCGACAGCGTCCATACCAGACCCGCATAGGCGGTTCATGGTGGTGCCGGGTATTGATGTCGGTAGGCCAGCCAGCAGCAGAGACATGCGAGCCACACTCCGGTTGTCTTCGCCGGCTTGGTTAGCGCAGCCCATGAACACATCGTCGATGGCCGCTGGATCGAGTTGCGGTGCGTCAGCCAGAACCGCCTTAAATATGCTAGCGGCGAGGTCATCGGGCCGTACACTAGAGAGGGTGCCAGCAAAGCGGCCTATTGCACTGCGTCGAGGGTGGCAGAGATAAACATCGGTCATAGCGGTTTCCTATTCGGCCTGCTGCGCGGCGTGGGCTTGCTCGGTACGGGCCTTGAGTTGGCGCAGTATATCGAGCTCTTTTTCGCTGGGCTCAGGGGTGCTTTCGAGGGTGTCAGAAAAACGGATATCCCAACCGGTTGCTGCACTGATATCTGCTTGGCTGACGCCTGGATGTAATGACACGACGACAAGCTCTTTTGTCTCAGGGTCAGGCGTCATAACGCAGAGGTCGGTGATGACTCTGGTAGGTCCTTTGCCGATGTTAGGAATGCCGTCACGAGCTTTTCCGTCGCGACCAAAGCCCAGGGTGGTAATAAAGTCGACGTCTTTAACAAACGCACGCTTAGAGTGTTTTAGTGTGATAAAAACTTCGCCAGCGTTAGTCGCAATTTCTGGGGCACCGCCGCCGCCAGGCAGCCGCACTTTTGGCGCCTGGTAGTCGCCAATTAATGTGGTGTTTAGGTTGGCGTAACGGTCAATTTGTGCGGTTCCTAGAAACCCGACATTGACTTTTCCGCCTTGTAACCAATAGCGGAACATCTCTGGTACAGCGACGGTTGTTAGTGCTGACTCGCATAACTCACCATCACCAATAGAAAGAGGCAGCACGTCTGGTTTGGTCTGAAGGGTGCCAGACTCATAAATCAGTACTATGTCTGGTGCGTGGGACAGGCGCGCTAGATTAGCGGCTTCGCTGGGTAGCCCAATGCCAACAAAACAAGTCATGCCGTTCTCCAGCGCACGAGCAGCAGTGACGGTCATCATTTCTGACGCAGAGTAATCGAGGCGGCTCATTATACGGCTCCTTTAGTGCGGTAGACGTTTTGCTCAAGCCACTGGGTGAAGGCGTCCCTGTCGCGTGCGATAACATCCCATTCTTTGTAAAAGTGATTGTTACGGGGGTAGTAGCCATGGGTGTAAGAAGGTAGGGCTCCCTTCTCGGCGACTGCGATTGCATCAATCGCCCAGCCAGGAATGATGCAGGCATTGGGGTGATAATCAGGCTCTGTGGTCAGGTCCTCGACAACTTCTTCTACCGTGATAATGCTTTGTTTCGCCGCCAGTACAGCTTCTTTCTGCACGCCAACGATGCCTTCAATGAGGACGTTGCCAGAGCGGTCAGCTTTTTGAGCGTGAATGATCGACACATCAGGACGGATCGATGGCACTGCGGCTAAACGCTCATGGGTGAAAGGGCATTGTATGAACGTAATCTGATGGTTAACACTAGGCAGCTCGCTTCCCACATAACCGCGCAGCACGGCCATTGGCAAGCCGGCAGCGCCGGCCTCAAAAGCACAGGCCATAGCGGCATGGCTATGTTCGAGAATCTCTATTTTATGCGGCCAGCCCTTTTCTACGGCGTCGCGTAGGCGATGCAAAGAACCCACGCCAGGGTTTCCTCCCCATGAAAAAATGAGCTTTTTGGCGCAACCTGCGCCGATCAGTTGGTCATAGATGATATCTGGTGTCATGCGGATCAGCGTTAGATCGCGCTTTTTTTGCCGGATGACCTCGTGGGCTGCAGCGAAGGGTATCAAGTGGGTGAAGCCTTCCATGGCCACGGTAGCGCCGTCTTCAACATGGCGAGCTACTGCATCATGTAGGCTCAGGAAATTGGCCATCGTGTCCGCCTCTATTCGTCATAAGTGCGCGTTATAGGCACTGGTTATTGCGTTCGCCAACGTAAGCTAGCGGCTCATTTGTCGAACATAAGTTTGTTCTGCGAACAATTTAGGCGGGCTTTGTCGGTGAGTCAAGCTTGGTATGCTCAGGTGAAAGGGACAGAGTAAGCTGTTGCTGCGTGGTTTGGCGTGCTGAAAGTGAGTGGCTTTTCAATTGGTAAGCAGCATTTTTGCTGAGCTGATGGCATGTCCGAGTAGTGACCATGTTAGAGTAGGGGTTTAAGTGGTTGCCTATATATGGAGGCACGGTAAGACATGGCTTCGCAGCCCCAAGAAGACACTTTGACACCAGAAGACCGTGATTTCGTTGCTGCTTTGGCTAGCGGGCTTGAGGTCATTCTGGCTTTTGATGATGCCCATCCACGAATGACGCTGAGCGAAGTTGCCGCGCGTACCGGCATGAACCGGGCTAAAGCGCGGCGTTTTTTGCTGACGCTGCACTCGCTGGGTTATGTGCGAAAGCAGGGTCGCAGCTTTGAGCTGGCCTCTCGGGTACTGCAGCTTGGTTATGCTTTTTTGTCCGCTAACAATTATCGAGGGGTGGTTCAGCAATACCTTGAGGAAATCACGGCTGAGAGCGGTGAGTCATCTTCATTAGGTGTGCTGGATGGTGACGAGGTGAGCTATGTGGCTCGCTCGGCAGCCCCGCATCGGTTGATGGCGATTACGTTTTCGGTAGGGACCCGGTTGCCAGCGGCATATACGTCGATGGGCCGAGTATTGTTGGCTCAACTTTCCAATGTACAGCTTGATGCTTATCTGGAGCGCGTCGATTTAACACCGCATACGGATCTGAGCGTGACTGACAAAGCACTACTTAAGGAAAAGATTAAAGAAGCTCAGCGACAAGGGTATGCCATTGTTGATCAGGAGTTAGAACACGGGCTGCGCTCATTGGCTGTGCCAGCTTTTGATGCGGATGGTAAGTTGATCGGGGCGATCAATGTCAGTACCAATGCTGCTCGGGTTAGTGAGCAGGTGCTTTCTTGCCAGATGCTTCCTTTATTGCAGGAAAAAGCGCGACGTATTTGTGATGCCGCGCATCGTTGAGGGAGTCGTTGGCGATGTTGTGTCGCCTGCTATGTCAGTGGGTGTGTCTCTTGAGTGTTTCAGAGGGTTGCTCCCCGAAGCGCACCTGATATTCTTTGGAAAAACGTCCTAACTGCATAAAGCCGCAGTCCATAGCTATGCTGGAAACGCTTTCATTGCAACTCGCATTTATCATCCGTTGATGCGCTTCTTCATAGCGCATTTGGCGGAAGTAAGCGACAGGTGTCGTGCCAAAAAAAGTATGAAAGTCAAGATATAAGCGTTCGCGTGAGACATGGGAAGCTTTTTCCATGTCTTCTAGTGTCAGCGTCTGGCCAAGCTTGAGTGTGTTGGCCATTAATGACTCCAGGTGAGCAAGATAGCTAGGACGCTGCTGCTGGCGGTCGTGCAGCTCAACGGAATAGTTGTGGGGCTGGGCGAATAATAAACTAGTGACCAAGCCGCTTTCGAAGTTACCCCAAACCTCTGGTAGATCACACATCGAATGTTCTGCACTCAGCAGCTCTTGCAAATGTGTCACTGTTTTCCACCAGTCTTTCAGTGCGCCATTCAGTTGCATTCGTGGGTCAAAAACAATGGGCGCCGTGACGCGTCGCCCTAACAGTTGCTCCAGGCGTTGCTTTACCGCTTCACGAGACAACCTGACGAGGTGTTTTTGGCAGTCTTCCGTCATGGTCAGTCGTAATGGTTGGTGAGGCGAGATAATGGCTGCTGTTGCACAATCGGAAATGAATTCATCCTGTTGGTGCTCAATAGACTGAGAGCCACCTAATGGCAGGCTGATGCTATAGCTGTGCGCGAGATCCTGTACTTGAATGTGTACGTTGGTGGCGTATTCGAGGATGCCAATGCTGAGGTTGCCTAGCGTAGTCCCTTCATGACGAAAAGACAGATCTCTAGGACGAGGTACGTCCAGTGCGTGGGGGCCATTAATGCTGCGCATCCAGCGCCAGGCATCATCCGGAGTATGAGCCAACATTGCGATTTGCTGGCGGGCTGGGGTGTTGATTGACAAAGCCATGATGTCTCCTCACCTCTATAGTGCTAGCCACTCGGGTTGTTATTGTCAGAAAGAATACGCTGAAGAGGCTGTTGTTCGTTTTAAGAATTATTGTGCGTACAACGAACTTGAAGAGGGAAATATACCATCTTTATAGCATCTGGCCATCCATCAGGCGCGTGAATGGCGTTGGTGTAAGACTAAAGATTAACCTTTGGGAGCGGCTATACAGGGCTTGTTTTCGGGGTGAGATAAAAAGTGCATAGCATTGGCGCAAGAAGTGCATAGCACTGCTGGGTGTACCGCCCTAGGTTAAGCCTCATAACGATAAAGCAACGAGGCAGACACTACTAATGACGGCACATCGATCTTTACCTGACTGGCAAGAGTTTGTTGAGAACTGTATTGATTTTCGCCCCGATGACGGCGTTTATCGTGTGTCTCGAGAAATGTTTACCGACCACGAATTGTTTGATCTTGAAATGGAGCTGATTTTCGAGAAGCAATGGATCTTTGCCTGCCACGAGAGCCAGATTCCTAATAACAATGACTTCATGACCATGCAGGCAGGTCGTCAGCCGATGATTATTACCCGCGATGCCAAAGGAGAGTTACGGGCGTTGGGGAATACTTGTCAGCATCGTGGTGCGACTCTGACTCGGGTGCGCCAAGGGAATCAGTCAACATTTACCTGCCCCTTCCATGCCTGGTGCTACAAGTCTGATGGTCGTTTAGTCAAGGTCAAAGCGCCCAATGAGTACCCGCAGGATTTCGACAAAGCATCTCGCGGTCTTAATCAAGCGCGCATTGCTAGCTATAAAGGCTTTGTTTTCATTAGCCTGGATACTGAGTCTACGCAGAGCCTTGAGGAATTTCTTGGCGATACCAAAATATTCTTTGACATGATGGTTGAGCAGTCTGACGTCGGAGAGCTTGAGGTGCTGCCCGGTGAGTCACGCTATACCTTCAATGGTAACTGGAAGCTGCAGAACGAGAATGGACTGGATGGCTACCACGTTAGCACTGTTCACTATAACTATGTGTCTACTGTACAGCATCGTCGTGAGCTGGATGCACGGACGGCAGAAGGCGGAGACTCCCTTGATTACAGCAAGCTAGGCGCCGGCGACAAGGATACGGACGACGGCTGGTTTACCTTCTCAAATGGTCATAGTTTGTTGTTTAGCGACATGCCTAACCCCAAGGTGCGCCCAGGCTACGCCGCTGTGATGCCGCGCTTGCTTGAGCAGCACCCTCAAGAGCGTGCTGAATGGACGATGCACCGTCTGCGTAACTTGAATATCTATCCAAGCCTGTTCTTTATGGATCAGATCAGCTCGCAGTTGCGTATCGTGCGGCCGCTGGCCTGGAATAAGACGGAAGTTATCAGCCTGTGTCTTGGTGTTAAAGATGAGGCCGCCGCAGATCGCGAAAACCGTATCCGCCAGTTTGAAGACTTCTTCAATGTTTCCGGCATGGGAACGCCTGATGATTTAGTGGAGTTCCGTGAGCAGCAGCGAGGCTTTGAGGCGCGAGCGACTCACTGGAATGATATTTCCCGTGGGTGCCAGAGCTGGGAGTACGGTGAGACCCATAATAGCCAAGTGCTGGGCATTCATCCGGTGATTACTGGCACTGAGTTCACTCAGGAAGGGCTTTTCGTCAACCAGCATGGCAACTGGCAGCGGATGCTGCTTGACGGTCTCGAGAAGAAAGCACTCAAGCTTCAGGAGGTGTAAGTCATGACCCATCAGCAATCCATTGAACAGTTTCTCTATCGAGTCGCCGAATATTGCGATACCCAGGATTGGGATGCGTACCTTGACCAATTCACTCCAGACTGTGAGTTTCATATTCCGCAGTGGAAGAGCGAGCATGAAATTACCAGTGACCCCAAGCGTGAAATGTCGTTGATTTATTATGCTGATCGCTCGGGGATTGAAGATCGAGTGTTTCGCCTGCGCACAGGCAAGTCGGCGGCATCAACACCGATGCCCCGCACACTGCATTTGATTAATAACGTGCGTTATCAGCAGCAGGAGGATGGCTCCTTTCAGGTCAAGGTGAACTGGGTGACGCACTTTTTCCGCTTTGGTGAGTGCGGGCTGTTTTTCGGCACGGCTGACTACACCCTGCGTGAAGAAGACCAACACTGGAAAATCAGTCGTAAGCATACGGTGTTGCTCAGCGACAGGATCGATTCCGTCCTGGATTTCTACCACGTCTGATTACGCCGGAGGGTGAGCCATGCATAACACTGCTGCCATTGTCTTTAGGGACGGTATTACGCGATTCGTCAAAGTAGGTGCTAATGAGTTGTTGATGGACGCAGCGCAGCGCCATGGCGTTAACCTGCCTGTGGACTGTAGAGAAGGCGTTTGCGGAACCTGTCGCTGCGTGCGCGAGTCAGGTGATGTCGATGTTGAGTATATCGATGATGAAACCTTGACGGAGGAGGAGGTTGCAGACGGCCATGTGTTGGCTTGCCAAACGCGTTTGCTATCGACCCAAGCCTCTTTCTACTTTGATGTGGACTCTAGCGTTTGCAGTGTGGCGACCGAGGTACATAACGGCAAAGTCAGTGAGGTTAAGCAGGTCTCTGACGCGGCTGCCATATTAGAAATCACGTTGGATGACCCCCTTCAGGCATTGCAGTACCTGCCTGGTCAGTATGCGCGTATTGAAGTGCCTGGGACTAGCGCATGGCGAGCTTATTCCTTCGCTACAGCGACGGTGAAAGATGGCAAGTTACGTTTTCTGATCCGCTTGTTACCGAGCGGAGTGATGAGTGATTATCTTCGAAAGAGCGCGGTTGTTGGTGATGCCATCTCTCTGGAGGCACCGCTAGGCGCTTTCTATTTGCGCGAAGTGCAGCGTCCATTATTGATGGTTGCCGGTGGTACCGGGTTATCGGCTTTTCTGGGTATGTTGGATCAGCTCGAAAACCAGGGGGGTATGGAGCAACCGATACGGCTCTGCTATGGCGTGACTCAGGAAACAGACCTCAGCGAGCTTGACCGGCTAGAGGCGTTCACTCACTCACTGTCAGACTTTGCTTACGAGACTATCGTGATGAACCCTGGGGACGGTTGGCAGGGTAGAAAAGGCGTTGTCTGTGACCTTTTTAGTCCTGATTTTCTAGCTCAACCGTTTGATGCCTATTTGTGTGGGCCGCCGCCGATGATTGAGGCATCAAAACAGTGGCTTGAAACGTCGGACGTTGGCGAGTATCGATTATTCTTTGAAAAATTCATCTCGAGTTGATGGTTGTAATGCATTGCCATTGATTATTTGTATTTTTTGAACGGTGCCGTGAGGCAACCGTCGTTGGAGTCTCTGATGCACGAAGTTTTGGTCACTGAAGTTGAGACGTTGCTGGTCGACCTCCCGACTATCCGCCCTCACAAGTTGTCGGTAGCCACCATGGCCTGCCAGACCATGGTGATCGTGCGTATGCGCCA
>NZ_AUDZ01000013.1 GCF_000425725.1 Halomonas halocynthiae DSM 14573 | reverse complement strand
CGCATCCGGTGGAGATTGTCAACCCTCGATGTAAACTTTCTTCATCTCGGTAACGCCTCCTGCACGCTTCTCTTTACCGCCACCAGCTGAGTGTAACCTGCTGATTGATAAAGCGTACTTCCTTCTGCTGCTGCGAGAAAACCAGCCTAACTTTCGGCTCGTTGCCTGCAGCGGATGCGTACTTTACGACCTTGCTTGGCACAGTGCAAGCACTTTGTGAAAAATCGTTATCAAACCACTGGGAAGGGCCGTTCCATAGAAACGCAAACGCCCGCATATCGCGGGCGTCTGGCGAAGCGGGGTTACGAGATCAACTAATGATCACGCGCGCATAACGCTTTTTCCCTGCTTGGATAACGTAGGTACACCCTGTATCTAGCATACAGTCACGCGCCACAACTTCGTCATCCACCTTAACGCGTCCATTACCCAGCATATCCTTAGCCTGGGCACTATTAGCAACCAGACCCGCACGATTTAATACCGCTGCAATAGGGGCTTGAGCTGCGCCATCGAATGCAACATTAACTTCCGGCAGGTCTTCCGGCAGTTCACCGTCAGCTAATTGGTTGCCTGCCGACCGGTGGGCATTCGCGGCCGCCTCGTCATCGTGATAACGCGCGATCAGTTCACGCGCCAGCTCCATCTTTATGTCGCGCGGATTAGCGCCGTTTTCAACCTTGCTCTTCAGCGCATCGATTTCATCATTGCTTTTTAGCGACAGCAATTCGAAATAACGCCACATCAGACTGTCTGGCATCGATACCAGCTTATTAAACATGGAGCCCGGAGCCTCATCGACCCCGACATAGTTACCTAGCGACTTGGACATCTTCTGCACGCCGTCCAGGCCTTCCAGTAACGGCATGGTGATAACAACTTGAGGCGTCATCCCGTAGTGCTTCTGGATTTCACGCCCCATCAGCAAGTTAAACTTCTGGTCTGTTCCGCCCAGCTCAATGTCGGCCTCCAGCGCCACAGAGTCGTACCCTTGAACCAACGGATAAAGAAACTCGTGGATTGAAATTGGCTGATTGCCTGAATAGCGCTTTTCAAAGTCGTCCCGCTCCAACATCCGCGCCACGGTACTTTTACCAGCCAGCTCGATCATCTCAGCGGCGCTCATCTCAGAAAACCAATCTGCGTTGAAACGCACTTCGGTCAACTCAGGATCAAGAATCTTGAACACCTGCTCTTTATAAGTCTCAGCATTACGCTTAACTTCTTCTTCGCTGAGCGGCTTGCGCGTTACATTCTTACCGGAAGGGTCACCGATGCGGCCGGTAAAATCGCCAATCAGAAAAATAATCTGATGCCCCAGGTCCTGGAACTGACGCATTTTAGTCAGCAGTACGCTATGTCCTAAGTGCAAATCCGGGGCCGTCGGATCAAAGCCTGCCTTAATACGCAACTTGCGACCAGAAGCTAGCTTTTTCTCTAACTCGTCTTCTAGCAAAATCTCGTGAGTACCACGCTTGAGTAACGCAAGTGCGTCAGCAACGTCGGACATGCTCTCCTCTCCACTATTGGTGGGATACCCCTGCAGGCATCCATCGTCAGATATTTAGCGGGGATGTTATCATGCTGCTCCGCCTTGGTTGAGCCTTTCAGGAGATTCTCATGTCGCTATTCATTGGCCTGATGTCTGGCACTAGCTTGGATGCCGTGGATGCGGCGTTGGTCCGCGTTCACATAGACCACCCCCCCGAGCTAATCGCCAGCCACGGAGAAGCGATGCCTGACGAGCTGCGCGCAGCGCTTTACCAGCTCTGCCACGCCAATCAAGTTAGCTTTGCTGAGCTAGCACGTGCAGAAGATGCGTTTTGTCGGCTACAGGCAACGGCAGTGCAGAAGCTGCTAAAAAAAGCCCAGATCACAGCCAATGAAATTCGTGCTATCGGCAGCCATGGTCAAACCATCGAGCATGCCCCTGGAGGCTATGACGGCGGACCCGCTTATACATGGCAGCTGGATAACCCAAGCCTTCTGGCCGAGCTAACAGGCTGCTGCGTAGTTGGCGACTTCCGCCGCCGAGATTTGGCCGCCAATGGCCAGGCGGCACCATTGGCCCCTGCTTTTCACACCGCGCTCTTCCGTCACCCCGAGCAGTGGCGCTTAGTGTTGAATCTAGGCGGTTTCGCCAATTTGACGGTGCTACCGCCGGCTAGCGACTCTCGGCAGCCACTAGGTTTTGATACCGGTCCAGCCAATGCGCTGATGGATGCATGGATTGAGCGTCACCTTGGTGAAGCCTACGACAAGGATGGCTCTTGGGCAGCATCAGGCCAGGTAGATGAAGCCCTACTGTCGCGCTGTTTGGCTGACCCATTTTTCAGCCAACCCCCTCCGCGCAGCACCGGTAGAGAATATTTTCACCTTGACTGGCTAAACGGGCACTTACGGGGTGATGAACGCTCGGAAGATGTTCAGGCCACGCTTTCAGCGCTGACCGCTGCCAGCGTGGCTCAAGGCGTTGACCTCGCCATGCAAACGTTCAACGCCTCCACCCCTGCGGCACTTTTTGCTTGTGGCGGCGGCGCGTCCAATATCCACCTAATGACTCGGCTCGCGCACCATCTGCCAGGTACCGAGATATATGATACGTCACGCTTGGGCTGGTCAGCAGACTGGCTAGAAGCCGCCGCTTTTGCTTGGCTGGCATGGCGACGCCTAGAGCACTTGCCTGGCAATTTACCCTCAGTAACTGGCGCACGAGGACCGCGCATACTCGGGGGGGTTTACTCCCCCTGAGCTCCAGTTTCGCGACTCACTCACAGCCCGTTAATACACAGCGTTAACGCAAAACACTGCGGTTCAGAAAAACTCATCTCTTGCCTGGCTGGAGGCGTCCTCACACGTCACGACGTGAGAAGCCACCAGCTGAGCCAGCGCGTCGTCGAGCGTCTGCATCCCCAGGCTGCCGCCTGTTTGCATAACCGAATACAGTTGCGCCGTTTTACCTTCACGAATCAGGTTGCGTACCGCATTGGTCGCCACCAATATCTCGTGCGCCGCCACACGTCCTGAGTCTTTCCGTTTAAGCAGCGTCTGGGCAATCACCACCTGTAACGATTCAGACAGCATTGCACGCACCATGGCTTTCTCATCGCCGGGAAATACATCAACAATACGCTCAATGGTTCTGGCGGCCGAGCTGGTATGCAGCGTGCCAAACACTAAGTGACCTGTTTCAGCAGCCGTCAGCGCCAGCCGAATAGTCTCTAGATCCCGTAATTCACCAATCATGATCACATCAGGATCTTCGCGCAGGGCACTGCGCAATGCAGCACTAAAGCTTCGGGTATGACGGTGAACTTCCCGCTGGTTAACTAAGCAGCCATGACTTTGGTGAACAATTTCTATCGGGTCTTCCAGCGTCAGTATGTGTGCACAGCAGTGTGTATTGATGTGATTGATCATGGCGGCAAGGGTAGTCGTCTTACCTGATCCAGTGGGCCCCGTCACCAGTACCAAACCGCGCGGCAACAGGGCAGCTTTTCTGAACACCTCACCCAACCCGAGGTCGTCCGCGCTTGGCGCAGTATTAGGCACCGTGCGAAATACAGCACCAACGCCTCGTGCCTGATGAAACGCATTAACGCGAAAACGCCCCACATCAATCAGCTCGAAGGAAAAATCGGCTTCCAAATGCTCGTTAAAATCACGACGCTGATCTTCCGTCATCGTCTGACCTATTAAGTCGCGAACCTCATCATCGCCCATGATCGGCGCACTAAGCCGACGCAGCTCTCCATCAACACGAATCATCGGCGGCATTCCCGCTGACAAATGCATGTCGGATGCACTCTGCTTTGCCGAGAACGTCAGCAATTCGGTAATATTCATACGATCTCCCTGCTCCCTGCAATGGAGCTTTTCTTTCATATAGCAGATATACAGCAGGCCGCTTCCATGACGGATACTGATATCCAACAATCCCTTGCTACCGCTCATCACCGCATGGAAATGGCGTTGGTGAGCGCTGGGCGCGACCCACAAGGCGCACGACTGCTTGCGGTCAGCAAAACCAAACCGGCTTGTATGCTTCGTGAAGCGTGGCAGCACGGGCAGCGTGAGTTCGGTGAAAACTATGTTCAGGAAGCGTTAGGCAAACAGGCCGAACTTGCGGACCTTGAAGGCATCATCTGGCACTTCATTGGACCACTGCAGTCCAATAAGAGCCGTGACGTTGCTGAACACTTCGACTGGGTACATAGCGTAGACCGTATCCGGCTAGCACGACGCCTAAACAGTCAACGTCCTGACTCCTTGGCACCTTTGAATGTATGTATCCAGGTCAATGTCAGCGGCGAAGGCAGCAAATCCGGCATTGCGCTGGATGCTCTGATACCGTTGGCCGAACAGGTGCTCGCACTACCTCGGCTCCGGCTACGCGGACTGATGGCGATACCCGCCCCAGCGGAGACGCTAGATGCCCAACGCCAGCCATTGGCCGCGCTTCACAGTGCCTTTATAAAACTCAAAAAGCGCTTTCCCGACGCACCGCTGGATACGCTGTCGATGGGCATGAGCAGTGACCTGGAAGCCGCGATTATTGAAGGCTCAACCTTGGTTCGGCTGGGCACCGCCATCTTCGGCGCACGCGACAACTACAGCGGCGCATCACAATGATCCGTATACTGACAAGCTGCACGTAGCGGCCTTTCACCTCTGAACAGGACAACAGCATGGCTAGCCATATCACCTTTATCGGCGCTGGAAATATGGCGTCGGCCATTATCGAAGGACTGATCAACAGCGGGCACGATGCCAGTTCGTTGACCGCAACGGCCACCAGCGATACCACACTGTCACCGTTGCGCTCCCGACTGGGCATCAAAACCTCAACGGACAACATACACGCCATTGCCGACTGCGATGTGGTCGTGCTTTCGGTAAAACCACAAATCATGCATCAAGTCTGTGAACAGATTCGCGACAGCATTCAAGCCCGTAAACCTCTGGTCATCTCAGTAGCCGCTGGGCTGACAGCCGATACGCTGGAACGCTGGCTGGGTGGTAATTTAGCTGTCGTGCGCTGCATGCCTAATACACCATCGTTGGTTGGCGTGGGCGCGTCCGGCCTATATGCCAATGCCAATGTCAGCTCCAGGCAGCGCCAGCTTGCTGAAGATTTGCTCAACGCAGTAGGTATTGTTGAATGGGTTGACGATGAGCAGCTACTCGAAGTCGTGACAGCCGTTTCAGGCAGCGCACCGGCCTATTTCTTTCTGATGTTTGAGGCAATGGAAGAAGCAGCCGTGGCGCGCGGACTCCCCGCTGCTACCGCTCGTCGATTAGCCCTGCAAACGGCTCTAGGCGCAGCGACAATGGCCATGGATAGCGATCAGTCGCCCAGCGAACTCAAACGTAACGTTATGTCGCCCGGCGGCACCACTGAGCGCGCCATTCAACGCTTAGAAAGTGGCGGACTGCGTCAGCTGTTACAAGACGCCATGGGCGACTGCGCCAACAAAGCAAGCGAGATGGCCAAACAGTTCAGCACTCGCTAAGCCTCACATCACCAAGCGTTTTTATCTCACATAATTTGGAGAAGCTCGATGGGCAGCAACCTTGGAGGCGCAGGCCTTCTACTAATCAATACCGTTGTTAATTTCTATCTGCTGCTGCTGATGCTGCGCTTTTTGCTGCAGGCGTCTCGAGCCGATTACTTTAACCCTCTTAGCCAATCGGTGGTTAAAGTCACCCAGCCAGTGGTAAGGCCATTTCAAGGCTTTTTAAAGCCACTGCTAGGGCGATTTGACTTAGCCACACTGGTCAGCGCGCTGCTGATAAAAATGGCTGTAATCACCATGATCCTTCTGATTTCTGGCTTTGGCATGCCGCCGCTAGTACAGCTGATCATTGCTGGCATAGCCACACTCGCCAGCACTATCTTGAAGATTTATTTCTTCGCCTTGATTGCCATGATCATTCTTAGCTGGGTTGCTCCTCAGTCAGGCCACCCTGCCGCCTTATTAGTCATGCAATTAGTGCAACCAATCATGGCCCCGGTTCAGCGCGTAATACCCCCTCTGGGCATGATTGACCTCTCACCCATTGTCGTGTTTATCGCCATCAATCTGCTCGACAGCTTCGTGGTCGGCCGACTCATCCAGGCTTCTGGGGCGCTGGCTGTACTAGTGGGTTTTTAATTTCATATGACAACTACACACACACCGACATTTCCTAGCGGTTCGGTCGGGCTGATTAGTCCTCAGACGCTACACTTCGACGAGCCGCTACCTTTAATCTGCGGCAAGACGCTGTCAGCCTACGATCTCATCTTTGAGACCTACGGCACGCTCAATGCCAACCGCACCAATGCTGTGCTTATCTGCCATGCTCTTTCGGGGCATCACCACGCAGCCGGTTACCACTCGACGGATGACAAAAAGCCCGGTTGGTGGGACGCCCATATTGGGCCGGGCAAATCCATCGACACCAACCGTTTCTTTGTGGTTTCACTGAATAATCTTGGCGGCTGCCACGGCAGTACCGGCCCCAACACCATTAACCCAGAAACCGGTAAACTCTGGGGACCTGACTTCCCTATGGTGACCGTTCAAGACTGGGTGCATAGCCAAGCACGCCTGGCCGACCGTTTGGGTATCGAGCGTTTTGCTGCTGTCATCGGCGGCAGCCTTGGCGGCATGCAAGCGCTACAGTGGACACTAAGCTACCCAGAGCGCGTAGCCCATGCCGGCGTCATTGCCGCGACTCCTAAGCTGTCGGCACAAAATATTGCCTTCAACGAGGTGGCGCGACAGGCTATCCGCTCTGACCCAGACTTCCACGACGGCCACTACAGCGACCACCACACCCTGCCTCGGCGCGGCCTGAAGCTGGCACGCATGGTGGGGCACATTACTTACCTGTCAGAAGGCGCCATGGGCAGTAAGTTTGGCCGTGACATGCAAGGCGATCAGAAGTTTAACTTCGATTACGATGTGGAGTTTCAGGTCGAGTCCTACCTGCGCTACCAGGGAGATACGTTCTCAAACTCGTTTGACGCCCACACGTATTTGCTGATGACCAAAGCACTGGACTACTTCGACCCCGCCTCACGTCATGACGGTGATTTAGCCAAAGCGCTGGCACCCGCTCAATGTCCGTTTCTGGTCGTCAGCTTCAGTACCGACTGGCGCTTTCCGCCATCACGCTCTAAAGAGCTGGTTAATGCTCTGGTTCGGGCTGACAAGGCAGTCAGTTACGTCAATATCGACTCGACTCACGGGCACGACGGCTTTCTGATGCTCGACTCTCGTTATCAGGATGTATTTGCTGCTTATATGGACCGAATTGCCAAGACACTGAGCCTGGGAGAGCGTTTGTAATGCGCGCCGACTTAACCGTAATTTACAACTGGATTCCCGATCGGGCTCGTGTTCTTGACCTCGGGTGTGGTGACGGCACTCTGCTCAATGCCTTGGCGCGTGACAAAAACGTGACGGGTTAC
Organism: Halomonas halocynthiae DSM 14573; assembly: GCF_000425725.1. Lineage (GTDB taxonomy): Bacteria > Pseudomonadota > Gammaproteobacteria > Pseudomonadales > Halomonadaceae > Halomonas > Halomonas halocynthiae. The sequence continues at coordinate 397,275 of NZ_AUDZ01000013.1, read as the reverse complement.
GGGTTAGAAATAGATCCTGACGGCATCACAGCCTGCCTTGCCCGCGGGGTTAACGTTATTGAGCAAAACCTCGATGATGGCCTGGCCAACTTTGACGATAATGCCTATGACTTGGTGGTAATGACCCAGGCGCTGCAGGCACTACGACGCCCCGACCTAATGCTGGATGAAATGTTCAGAGTGGCCAAGGAGGGCATCATCACATTTCCTAACTTTGCTTACTGGCGCCATCGCGTACATCTGGGGCTGCGCGGCTACATGCCGGTCTCCAAGTCGCTACCCCATGCTTGGTACGATACACCCAACATTCATTTGTCGACCTTCAACGACTTTGAGCACCTGTGCCGTGAAAAAAACCTAAAGATTATTGACCGAGCGGTCGGTGTTGGCGGAAACAAAGGCAGCCTCTTGTCTCGCCATTGGCCGAACCTGTTTGGCGAAATAGCAATCTTTCGTGTGGCTCGCCAGTGCTAATCATACGACCTAGAACAATGCGGAGAGACATTTCATGGTGGCAATAACACGTACTTTCTTCAGCGGACTGATTGCCTTGGCTTTGCTAATCAGTACGCCCTCAATGGCTGAGCAATATCAGCAGTTTGGTGACTACCAAGTTCATTACAACGCCGTTAACACCAGCTTTCTCACACCCGAGGTAGCCGCGGCATCAGGCATTACTCGTAGCCGTGCCACAGGTTTTCTTAATGTGAGCGTGCTGAAGGTACAGCCTGACGGCTCACTTAAAGCCGTCAACGTACCTGTTGATGGCAGCATCAAAGCATTATCTGGCCAAGACATACCGCTGCCGTTTCGCACCCTTCGCGATGGCGACAGTATCTATCGCCTCGCTACCTTTGGTATTCAAGATGGGGAAGCCATGCGTTTCACACTCAACGTTGGCCTAGAGCGTGACGAGCCGCCAGTAAGCGTTAACTTCATGCAGCGGCTGTACGTTGACCCTTAATGCGACAGCGCCATGTTGAGCTCGCGCTGCAACACAACCGGCAGCGGCTGCCCAAGAGCCACTGCTGCCGGGCGCCCATCACGCCAGCTAAAACAACACGCTCTTGCCAACACCTCCACGCCTTGGGCTGTAGCCTGTCGTAGTGCCTTGGCATAGGCAGGGTCTAGATGGTCTGCTGGAGCAACTGACTCAATCCCTTCATGAGCCACAAAAAACAACAACACTGCGCGATGACCTTGACGAGCAAGTGCCATTAACACCTCAAGATGGCGTCGCCCTCGCTCGCTCACCGAGTCAGGGAAATAGCCGTGTCCGTCACTCTCTCGCAGCGTGACCTGCTTGACCTCGACATAAGCTTGGCGCCCATCCGTATTACTCAGACAGAAATCCAGCCGCCCTCCGTCTACCGCCACTTCTCGACGCAACTGGTCAACATCGGACAACTCATCCACACGTCCAGCCACCAGCGCTTCTTCCACAATTCGGTTCGCTCGCCCTGTGTGCACCGATACCAGCGCCATATTTCCTTGTGGCTGCAACAGCTCAATCAGCTCCCATGTCCAGGCAAGCTTACGGCGAGGGTTGTCGCTAGGTGACAGCCACACGCGGCTCCCCGGCACGTTGACTGCCCGCATGCTGCCGGTGTTGGGACAATGGGCGACCACCTCACGACCATCATCGAGACGCACATCAGCGAGAAAGCGCTTATAACGACGCAGCAACACACCCGGCACCAGAGCGGGATAGTCCATTACACGCCCCCTTGGTACGCAGGATCATACCGCGCCAGAAAGCGGCTCAGTCGTGCCACCGCTTCCTCGAGCCTCGCCACCCCAGTAGTAAACGCAATTCGCACATGATGCTCGCCACCCTGCAGCGCAAAATCAGTACCCGGCGTAATCGCGACATTTTCTTCGATGAGTAGCTGGCGACAAAACGCTTCGCTATCAGTGCTATAACGAGAAATATCCAGCCATAGATAAAACGCTCCCTGAGGCGGCAACTCAGGTGCCAAACCCAATGGCGCAAGGCTTGCAATTAACGCATCACGACGCCGCTGCATTTCCTGACGCCGGACTTCAAGCTCGGCCAGGCATTCTGGCGTGAATGCTGCCAGCGCCGCGTGCTGAGCCGGGGTCGATGACGCCAGAAAAACGTTCTGCATCAATCGCGTCAGCGGTTCAACAGCAGCCTTCGGTGCCACCAGCCAGCCCAGCCGCCAACCGGTCATACCAAAATACTTAGAAAAACTATTCACCACGAACGCATCGGGTGTGACTGCAGCGGCAGATATCGGTGCGGTGTCGTAACACAAGCCCTGGTAGATCTCATCAACCAACAAGTGGCCTCGGCGGCGAGCAACTTCCTCAGCCACCTTACGCAGCTGTGGCTCGCTCAAGGTATGGCCAGTCGGATTAGACGGCGTTGCTAACATAGCTAGCCGAGTGTTTTCCTGCCAATGGCTGGCAACCAGCTCCGACGTCAGCTGCCAACCACTCTCAGCAGATACCGGCACAGCATCTACTGTAGCGCCTGCCAGCGCCATAAAATGGCGATTACACGGATAAGTAGGATCAGCCATGACGACACGATCACCACTTTCCACCAGCAGCTGACTTGCCAACAGCAGGGCACCAGAGGCACCCGGCGTGACCAGTATCCGCTGCGGGTCAATGTTAGTACCGAAGGTATCCGCATAGTGCCTAGCAATCGCTTCGCGCAGCGCGGGTAGCCCAGCCGCTGGTGTATAGCGTGTGCGCCCTTCCGACAGAGCCCGCTGGCCAGCATCGATAACCGGCATCGGCGTGGGAAAATCTGGCTCACCGATTTCTAAGTGAATCACATCATGGCCCGCCGCCTCTCTGGCTTGAGCGATTTCCAACAACCCCATGACACGAAATGCAGCCACTTCTTGAATGCGTGAGTTCCAAGGCATCACGGTCTCCTTTGTTCATAATACGTTGGCCTGCTGTACCAGCCCTTCCATGACCTCAGTATTGTTCGAATTAACTGTGACACGGCACGGCGCTAACGCGGCTGCCAGAGTCATACTTTGGATTTATTTCTGCGACCGATTTGGCAAGAATAGTTGCAAATCCTGACGTTTTTAGCTAAACAAGCACACCTTTGGCGTGACATGTCCTCAAAACGGACATTGGTCAGAAATCATTTAACGTAGCGAGGCCGTCAAATGCCAGTCACTGAAAAGAAAATGGATGTGCCCCGTAAGTTCGTGCCCTACGAACCAGCGAAGGGCGAAGAGTACATGAATGAGCAGCAGCTCGAGCACTTCCGTGACATCCTGCTGACATGGAAGCAGGAGCTAATGGAGGAGGTCGACCGCACTGTTCGTCACCTTCAGGAGGACGCGAGTAATAACTACGCCGACCCCGCTGATCGTGCCACTCAGGAAGAGGGCTTTAGTTTGGAGCTGCGCACTCGTGACCGCGAGCGTAAGCTGCTCAAAAAAATTCACGAGACCATCGATAAAATTAATGAGGACGACTACGGCTTCTGTGAAGCGTGTGGCGTTGAAATCGGCATTCGCCGCTTAGAGGCACGCCCCACCGCAACACTATGCGTCGACTGCAAAACCTTAGCCGAACTTAAGGAAAAGCAACTCGGAGGCTAAGCCACCACCTTTCGACGCTGCATCATTCAACCAACGACGGGGAGCCAGTAGCCACCCGTCGTTGACTAACGCTACCTGTCGCTACCCGCTCGGAGCCGACAATGGGCGCTTACCGCGGTCGCTTCGCCCCTACACCCTCTGGCCCGCTACATTTCGGGTCTCTGGTTGCCGCACTGGCCAGCTTTCTCGACGCCCGCCAAGCCGGCGGTCATTGGGCATTGCGCATTGAAGATATTGACCCTCCACGCTGCCCGCCAGAAAACACTGACATCATCAAACAGCAATTGACGGCTTTTGGCCTAGGCTGGGATGGCCCAGTGTTATATCAACACCATCGTTACGCTGCTTATCAGCAAGCACTGGATCACTTGGTCAATACTAACTTGGCGTATCCCTGCAGTTGCTCGCGACGTCAATGGAAAGCATATGACATTTACCCCGGCTGGTGCCGACATGCCATTTGCGAACCTGACAAACCCGTTGCTTGGCGGCTACGCAGCGACCGTGGGCTACGCCCTGTGACTTGGGAAGACCGGCGCTTCGGCACATGCCGCTTCGACCCAGCCAAACTAGGTGATACCGTGCTCAAGCGCAAAGATGGGCTATGGGCCTACCAGCTAGCAGTGGTCATCGATGATGCAGACCAAGGTATCAATCAGATAGTCCGTGGCGCTGACTTACTGGATAACACCCCTTGGCAGCGCCAGCTACAGCATGCGCTTGGCCTTCCTATGCCATACTATTTACATTTACCGCTGATACTGGGCGAGGATGGCCAAAAATTGTCCAAACAAAACCTGGCACCTGCGCTGCCCCTCAACGAGCATCAAGCGCGTCCACTGCTCTTTCAGGCACTTGCTGCTCTTAAGCAATACCCTCCAGACGAACTCATTCATGCGCCGGTCGATGAGCAATTGGCCTGGGGCATCGCTCACTGGTCACCAGAACGCTTACGCTGCAACGCCCCTACTAGCGCCTGAGGAAATACTGTGTACGTCTATCGCATCATGCTGTTACTGGTCTTTTGTGGCTACTTATTTTCCCCGCTATTAATGAGCGGCTGGGGCAACTCTGACATGGCGTGGTACCGTCCTTTTGCTATTTGGGCGGTACTGATTGCGCTGACGGGGTGGCTTTCCTGGAAACGCCGACAGGACAACCTGCGCCAACGCCGCGGCCATCACGAGCCGTCACAATGATCCCCTCTGGATTAGCCGCTTTAACGGGACTCGGCGTCGGTTACCTGATGCTATTGTTTGCCTGCGCAACCGCTGTCGACCGCGGTTGGCTCCCGCGCAGCTTAGTGCGTCATCCAGCAACGCATATTCTGGCACTGGGCGTTTATGCCAGCGCCTGGGCGATTCATGGCAGCTTAGAGCTTGCCCAACGTAGCGGCTTTGGCTATCTGGCTTATTATCTGGGCGTCGCTGGCACCTTCCTGCTCGCTCCTGTGCTATTAATCCCCATCCAGCGCCTGTCACGCACCTATCAATTAGCCTCTCTGGCTGACCTGTTCACTTTCCGTTTTCGCTCACGCTGGGTGGGTACGCTGGTCACAATAGTCAGCCTGCTAGCCGTACTGCCGCTGCTAGCACTTCAAGTTCAAACCATAGGAACATCAATCTATCGGCTGTCCGGCATCGGCTCAGCTGACTGGTATGCACTAGGTTTCAGCGCCCTGATTGCTCTCTTTGCTATGTTATTCGGCGCACGGCATAACCACCTAAACGCTCGTCATGACGGCCTATTAGCCGCTATCGCCTTTGAGTCGCTGGTCAAGCTGGCCGCTATGCTGGCACTTGGCGCCATTGCTCTTTTCGGCATCTTTGATGGCCCAGCGGACCTACAGGCATGGCTAAATGGCCCAGGCCAGCAGGCGCAACAGTTAAGCGAGCCACTGGATGCCAGCCAGTGGCGCACGCTGCTTTTACTGTTTTTTGCCGCGGCCTTACTGATGCCACACATGTTTCACATCACCTTTGCCGAAACACTCAGTCGACGCACCCTGCTGAGAGCAGGCTGGGGACTGCCGCTATATTTGCTGTTAATTGCCTTACCGATTCCACTGATCCTTTGGGGAGCCCAGCGCCAAGGTATTGATGTTGGCGCCAACAACGTCGCTTATCTCGCCTTTGACTTATCCTATAGCTGGTGGGCAGATGCACTCGCCTTCTTGGCCGGGCTAGCCGCTGCCAGCGGCACACTCATTATTCTGTCGCTGGCACTTTCAGGCATGCTCATCAACCACTTGGTGCTAGTCGCCCGCTCTCCGCTTGATCGTCCCAACCTATATCACTGGCTGCGCTGGTTGCAGCGCGGCCTGATTGCAGGAGTCATAGCGGCTGGTTGGCTTTTTTACCGCCTAGTTGGCATCGAACACGACCTGTCATCGCTAGGCCTTGCTGCATTTGTCGGTATGGCACAGTGCCTACCAGGGTTGCTGGCACTGCTCTACTGGCCCGGCGCTAACCGTACCGGCATGGTGAGTGGCCTGTGCACAGGTCTTCTTATCTGGTTGTTAGGCCTAGGACTGCCTCTGGTTGGGGTTGACCAACCACTCACACTCCTCATGCCTGACGGGTTGACCTCCTATCCGCCCTGGTATCTCACCGCCCTGACGTCACTGATCGCAAATGGCTTAGCGCTGATTCTGGTGTCATTGACAACACCAACGTCAACTGGCGAGCGAGCCGCCGCCGAGGCCTGCTCAGTAGATGCCGTGGTTCGCCCTATGCGACTTCCATTAATGGCGGCTAATGCAGACGAAATGACCCACCAGTTGAGCCATGCACTCGGCGAGTCCGTAGCGCAACGCGAAATCGAACGCGCTCAGCAAGCACTGGGGCAATCCCCCAGTGAAGCCCGCCCTTATGCACTACGTCGCTTACGTGATCGTATTCAGGCCAACCTGTCGGGGCTAATGGGGCCTGCCATTGCCCAAGATATTGTTGACCGTTGGCTGCCTTACCGCCAGATGAGCCAGCCAGCAACAGAAGATATCCACTTTGTAGAGCGCCGGCTGGAAGGGCGCCGTACTCGTTTGACAGGCTTACCCCGTGAACTCGACGACTTACGTCGCCACCATCGGCAAACATTACTGCGGCTTCCTACAGGGTTATGCGTCTTCGGTAGCGATGGTGAACTGCTGATGTGGAACGACGCACTAGCCAAGTTTTCTGGTATCGCAGCAAGTACCGTCGTCGGCGCCCACCGCAATAGCCTACCAACACCATGGAGCGCGTTGTTTCAACGTTTGCTGTCAGAGCCCAGCGGTAAACTTTATAAACAGCCGGCCCAAATCAGCGGAGACACTCGCTTTTTGGGTCTACGCCGCTCCTCACCTCACCCACTAGAGAGCAACGGCAGTACCGTCATCCTGGTCGAGGATCAGAGCGAAATGAAATGGCTGGAAGATGAGCTAGTACACTCAGCCCGGCTCGCTTCAATTGGCCAACTCGCGGCAGGCGTCGCACACGAAATCGGCAATCCAGTCACAGGTATTTCTTCGCTAGCCCAAAACCTACGCTATGACACTGACAACCCCGAGCTACTGGAAACTGCTCACCAGATCCAGGAACTCACGACACGCATTTCAACTATCGTTTCTTCATTAGTGGGCTTTGCGCACGGCGGGCGTCAAGCCATCAATGCTGACATGGTGCCGGTCTCCATCGCACGAGTCACCGACCAAGCGTTACACTTGATCCAGCTGACTCGCTCAGGCGAAGATATTTGCTTTGTTAATCGCTGCTTACCACAGCTTCAGGTGATCGGAGACGAACAACGACTGCAGCAGGTGATGGTCAACTTACTGAGTAACGCCAGAGACGCCAGCCCACCTGGTGATACCATCACCATCGACGCTCACATCGAATGTGATACAGCGCATGGCAGCAACAGCAACCTACTGCGCATCAGCGTCACAGATAACGGCGAAGGTATCGATCCGGCAATTCGTGATCACCTGTTTGAACCCTTTACCACCACCAAGGCGCCAGGCAGCGGCACAGGGCTCGGGCTACCGTTGGTCCATAGTATTATTAGTGAACACAACGGACAGATTGACATCGAGTCACCACCAACAGGCCAAGCCCAGGGCACACGCATTGTACTGCGACTCCCCGCTCACCAGGAGCCGCCTCCCATAGACGAGCCCTTGTAATCACGGCCCCATAAATCGCGCGCCATAAATGCTATGTGGTCACGCATGGAGACAAGAGTTGCCGATGAGTCGCATCCTGATCGTTGAAGATGAAGCCATTATTCGCAGCGCACTCAAGCGTCTGCTCGAACGGCATAACCACCAAATCAGCGAAGCTGGTTCCGTGGAAGAAGCCCGCAGGCTCAAGCCAGCCAGCTTCGATCTCGTGCTCAGTGACCTACGCTTACCTGGGGAGCCTGGCACTGAAATGATCTCTCTGGCAGAGCCAGTCCCCGTCCTGATCATGACCAGCTACGCCAGCATGCGCTCAGCCGTAGATGCACTCAAGCTTGGCGCTGTGGACTATATCGCCAAGCCCTTCGACCACGACGAACTCCTCGAAACAGTCGAGCGCCTGCTGCACCAACAGGCTTTGGCTCAGGGAAAAACACCCGAATTAACTAGCACCGATAACCAACGCCAAACGATGATTGGCAGCTGCACAGCCATGCAAATGGTCTATAACCGTATTCACAAGACAGCACCGACCGATGTCACCGTTCTCGTTCTTGGCGAGTCAGGTACCGGCAAAGAACTGGTGGCCCGCGCCATCCACCACCAGAGCCAGCGCGCTCAACAGCCATTGATCAGCGTCAACTGTGCAGCAATTCCCGAAACCTTGATCGAGTCAGAGCTGTTCGGCCACGAAAAGGGGGCATTTACTGGCGCCTCGGCAGCGCGTACTGGGCTGGTTGAGGCCGCTGACGGCGGCACCCTGTTTCTCGATGAAATTGGTGAACTGCCACTGGACGCTCAAGCGCGCCTACTGCGTGTTTTACAAGAAGGAGAGATTCGTCGCATTGGTGCAGTAGAAACGCGCCACGTCAACATTCGCCTGATTGCCGCCACCCACCGCGACTTGCATGAGATGTCAAAAACTGGCGAGTTTCGCCTCGACCTCTACTATCGCCTGAATGTCATGCAGGTCGACCTGCCAGCATTACGCGACCGCGACGACGACATTTTGGAAATTGCTGACGCGCTACTCAGCCAGGTTTGTCAGCGTCACCAACGAGAAGGCCTGCGGCTAACTCAAGCCGCACGCCGACTCATTCACGAGTACCTGTGGCCCGGTAATGTACGTGAGCTTGAAAACGCGCTAGAGCGCGGTGTTATTCTCGCCGAGGGTCATCTGATTCATCCGGAGGATTTAGGTCTAGCTCCCACCAATAGCGAGCACCTCTCAAGGCAGGCCAGGCCGCCCGCAGAACGCACGAGAAGCCTCGCGCCAGCAACCGAGACAGAGACAGAGACAGAGACAGAGACAGATGACAACGAGGAGGAGGACCTGTCACTTGAAGACTACTTCCAACATTTTGTGCTGGAACATCAAGACAGGATGAGCGAAACCGAACTGGCTCAAAAACTCGGGATCAGTCGAAAATCGCTATGGGAGCGCCGCCAGCGCCTGGGAATACCTCGTAAGAAAGCCTCACGCCGCAGTAGTTCATGACAGACAGCGTTACGCCAATGTTACCTTCCCACACACACAGCACTCAGATAATGGCATTAATGGGTAACACTTCTAGACATCATCAGGTTACTGGCGCCTAAAAAAATCGCAAGCTCATGATATAAAAGAAATATCAAAAAAATGGCACGCCAAGTGCAACATTCTGGGTAAGAAAAATAATTTCGGCCGTCACGTGCGATACCAATAACAACAAGATCGCCAAAATGACGAGAGTCTGCCAGCAACAACAACAAAATTTGCGCAGACCTGTACGACGTGAGTGGAGTCACCAATAACAACAATAACGTGAACGCCACACCTGATACGTCGATCGAGCCAAAACAATAACAACAAGCTCGGGACCCGGAGTGAAACACGATGCAACCAAGCAGCCTACGATAAAAACAACTGGCACTGGTGCAACCCCGTGAATAATAACAAAAAACGGGGAAGGTCATCACACCTTCGTGGATTTGGATTATTGTTTTGAATACGAGACGGTTGCCATACAGGTCATGGAACCTCAAAAACAACAACATTGCTTGCCTGAGAGCCAATAGGTGACTGTGATACGTATTCAGGGCGATGTGCCATAAAAACAGAACAAGCCAGTGACACGGATGCTGCACTCCGCTTGAACATCTCTAGGGAAGGCCAATCGGCCTTCCCTTTTCTGTGCTGACTTTTTACTGAGTTATCTTTAGCTACCCAGCGACTTTTGTCTCATATCCAGCCCAGTGCCCAGCGATATTCCGGCCTGAGCCCACAGAGGCTTTCACTTGGGCTATTGCACTTTGCTTTCCAAGGTGTCAAGCGTCCGCTACACTGCCAGACTATCTCCATAGCCCCCGCGAGTCGAAAACGACGCATGATCAAAGGTTTTACCCGCTTTCTAAAGAGCCCCGGCGAGCATCTGAGATCGCTGCTTGGCCCCGAGGCGGCCCCATCCGGCCCTGCCGCACCTCGTGTCATTCCACGCTCGGAACATCCGGTATCACGCCAGCATTTTAGCGAGCCGGCACTCAAGGTATTGTACCGCCTACATAATTCCGGCTACGACGCGTACCTGGTGGGAGGCTGTATCCGTGACGCTCTGCTGGGCCTGATGCCTAAAGACTTTGACGTTGCTACCAACGCCACACCAGAGCAAGTACGCGAACTATTTCGCAACTCACGAACCATTGGCCGACGCTTTCGTATCGTTCACGTGCGCTTTGGCCGCGAAGTGATCGAAGTCACTACCTTTCGTGGCAAACCCAACGATGACCATGCCAACCATATCGCTCAGCAGGCCGATAACGGCATGCTATTACGCGATAACGTATGGGGAAGTATCGAACAGGACGCACTGCGCCGGGACTTTACCATCAATGCGTTGTACTACAGCATTGCCGATTACTCGATTCACGACTTTGCCAATGGCGTCGCCGATATCCATGAGCGCACCCTGCGCCTGATTGGAGACCCAGCAACGCGCTACCGAGAAGATCCGGTTCGCATGCTGCGTGCCGTGCGCTTTGCTGCCAAACTCGACTTTCAACTGGCAGCAGAAACGGAGGCCCCTCTTCATGAGCTGGCCCCTCTGCTGTTACAGATCCCGCCAGCACGCCTGTTCGATGAGTGCCTCAAGCTATTCATGAATGGCCATGGCTTGGCAACATTCCGCCTATTGCGCCACTACGGGCTTTTCGCCATGCTGTTTCCCGCCGCTGATGAAGCCATGGCAGAGCTGCCATGGGCTGAAGCGGTGATTGAAAAAGCCTTGGCCAGTACCGATCAGCGCATCCAGCAGGAGCGCCCAGTAACGCCAGCCTTCCTGTTTGCCGCACTGCTCTGGGGACCTGTTTACCTTCAGCGCCAGCAGCAAGAACACGATGGTTTGTCGCCGGTACCAGCCCAACAAACGGCGGCCCAAAACGTTATTCACCGTCAGCTTAAGCATGTGTCAATTCCTAAGCGCTTCAGCATGCCGATGCGTGATATCTGGGACCTGCAGCTGCGCCTACCCCAGCGTCGCGGAAAGCGTGTTTTCCAGACTCGCGAACACCCACGTTTTCGTGCTGCTTACGATTTCCTGCTCATTCGTGAAACAGCTGGTGAACTGGCACCGGGTCTCGGCAGCTGGTGGACAGCTTTCCAAGAAGCAGACGAGCATGGCCAGCAGCGCCTAATGGCAAAGGCGGACGCTGACCCCAATGCACCGCGCAAACGCCGCTCTCGCCGGCGCAAGCCACGACGTGCCAACCCAGAACAATGACACTATCCTTAGCCTGGATTGGCCTAGGCAGCAATATTGATGGCCCTCACGAACATATTGAGCGGGCGTTTCGCGCGCTTGATCAGCTGCCTCTAACTCGCTGCCAACAACAGTCATCGCGCTACCGAAGCCGCCCTGTTGGGCCGGCTGACCAACCAGACTTCGTCAATGCTGTAGCTCAGCTTGAGACGCGGCTCTCGCCACTGGCACTGCTTGATCAGCTGCAAGCATTAGAGCAACAGCACGGCCGCGTTCGCCAGCGTCACTGGGGGCCACGCACCCTAGACCTAGACCTGCTGCTGTTTGATGATCGCCAGCTATCAACACCCCGGTTAACCGTGCCACATGCTCATATGCATCAGCGCGGCTTCGTGCTGATCCCGCTCGCCGAACTGGTCCCCGACTTGCGCCTGCCCAACGGGAAGCGTATTGATGAACTACTGGCAACGCTTGATACCAGCGACTTACAGAGAGTGTTACCAAAGAACACATTAACACCCCAGTGATGCCACCTATCGACACCACTGTGTACATCAGGTAACAATTAGCTTACCCACGAGGGCCTACTGCCCTCAGCGACCCGAACACACAACGAGAGACAATCATGAAAACCGTCACCCTGAGCACGCTGCAAGCCTACAAGCGCGCCGGTGAAACCTTCAGTTGCCTTACCGCCTACGATGCCAGCTTTGCCCACGCTGCTAGTGCGGCAGGCATTGACGTCCTGCTAGTTGGCGACTCACTCGGCATGGTTCTTCAGGGCCATTCCAGCACACTACCGGTAACACTGGAAAACATTCGCTATCACACCCATTGCGTGGCCCGTGCCAACCCGCACAGCCTGCTAATGGCCGACCTACCCTTCATGAGCAACGCCACCACCGAGCGCATGTTAGAAGATGCAGCAGTACTGATGCGTGCAGGGGCTCAGATGGTTAAGGTCGAGGGCGAAGCCTGGATGGCGGATGGCATTCGTGAACTGACGCGACGCGGCGTGCCCGTCTGTGCACACCTTGGACTGACCCCGCAAACGGTCTACCAGTTGGGTGGATACAAAGTTCAAGGACGCAGTGCTGAGCAGGCCCAGAAGATTCTTGACGATGCACGCCAGCTAGTTGAGGCCGGCGCCTCGATCATTCTGCTGGAATGCGTGCCCTCTGAGCTAGGTCAAGCAGTGGCCGAAGCCCTTGATGTACCAGTGATTGGCATTGGCGCAGGCCCAGGCACCGATGGTCAAATTCTCGTCATGCATGACATTCTTGGCGTTTCAAGCGGAATAAAACCACGCTTCGTCAAGAACTTCATGGCCGAAGCCAACGATATCCATGACGCATTTCGTCGTTATCACACCGACGTTAAAGAGCGCCGTTTCCCTGCCCCTGAGCACGGTTTCTAATGCAACAAATTCAAGATATTTCCGAGCTACGACAAGCACTTGAAATCATTCGGCAGCGCAATCAGCGTATTGCCCTGGTTCCCACCATGGGCAACCTTCATGATGGCCACTTGGCGCTCGTTCATGAAGCCCGCCGACGCGCAGACTTTGTCGTGGCAACAATCTTCGTCAATCCGATGCAGTTCGGCCCTAACGAGGACCTGGCAACCTACCCACGCACACTGGCCAGCGATCAAGCGCGCTTAGCGGAGGCAGGTTGTGATTTACTGTTTACGCCAGATGCCGCTGATATTTACCCGCGAGGCTTGGAAGCCCAAACTCGCGTCAGCGTACCAGAAGTCAGTTTGGGGCTTTGCGGCAGCTCACGCCCTGGCCATTTCGATGGCGTTGCCACTGTTGTCACCATGCTGTTTAACTTGGTACAACCACAGCTGGCATGCTTTGGTGAAAAAGATTACCAGCAGTTAGCCGTGATCCGACGCTTAGTGAGCGATCTCCACCTGCCGGTCGAGATTGTCGGCGTACCCATTGTTCGCGCCACAGACGGTTTGGCACTGTCGTCGCGCAATGGCTATCTCAATGAACAAGAGCGCCAGCGCGCTCCTCGCCTACAAGCCATTTTGATCGAACTACGCGACGCCTTACAAGCAGCCCAGCCTTCGGAACAAGTGCTAGAAAAAGGCCTGAAACAGCTTGTTAATAGCGGATTTGTACCCGACTATCTAGAACTACGAGCAGCAGACCTAACGCCGCTGCGAGCCGACACGCATAACGCAGTGTTGCTAGTTGCCGCACATCTTGGCAATACCCGCCTGATCGACAACCTAGTACTGACTCTGCCCTACCAAAGCGAACATTGAGCAGGCCTAAACACCACCACCCTACGTCAACCGACACTGGAGAACTGTAGACCGTGCTGACTACCATGCTGAAAGCCAAGCTACACATGGCTCGGGTTACCCATTCCGTGCTTAACTACGAAGGCTCTTGCGCCATCGATGGCGAACTTCTAGACATGGCCGGAATACGCGAAAACGAACAGATACAGATTTACAACGTCGAAAATGGTCAACGCTTCACCACTTATGCCATTCGTGGCGAAGAGGGATCAAAAATCATTTCGGTCAACGGGGCTGCTGCCCATTTGGCCGAGGCAGGCCAACGGGTCATTATCTGCAGTTATTGCCAGTACACTTTGGCAGAGCTTGAAGTCCATGCCCCGTCACTGGTCTATTTGCAGGAGGGTAACGTAGTCAGCCACACCAGTAACGCCATTCCTGTGCAGGTTGCGTAACAAGCTACCTGAAAAACAAAAGACAAGATCGATCACTGAAACTAGCACCGGTATAGCCCAAGGCGTAATACTCATACCTTCAGACTGCTCTATACTTGAAAGTCGATCCTTAGGGGCTGCTAGTACCTAAGCACCCCTTACTTTCTAGCGCAGAACGAAACGTCGTAAATCGCGTCGGTGAAACGCAAATCTGTACAATTCAGTCCGTGAACCTCAGGAGTATTTCTTATGCGAGATGTGGTGATTGTTGCTGCTCGTCGGACCGCCGTAGGTACTTTTGGCGGCTCTCTAGCCGGCATTCCTGCCAGTGACTTGGGTGCCAGTGTGATCAAGGACATTCTTGCAACCACTGGCGTTGCTGGTGAGCAGATCGATGAGGTACTGCTTGGTCAGGTGCTGACAGCAGGCACGGGGCAAAACCCAGCCCGCCAAGCGGTTATCAAAGCTGGCCTGCCTGACGGCGTTCCTGCTATGACGATCAATAAGGTTTGTGGCTCAGGCCTCAAAGCACTACACCTTGCTACCCAAGCTATTCGTTGCGGCGATGCAGAGATAGTTCTAGCGGGTGGTCAGGAAAACATGTCGCTGTCACCACACGTTCTGCCGAACTCACGCACAGGACAGCGCATGGGCGACTGGAAAGCCGTCGACTCCATGGTGCATGACGGACTGTGGGACGCATTCAATAACTACCATATGGGTATCACTGCCGAAAATCTGGCAGAGAAATACAGCATCACCCGTGAAGAGATGGACGCGTTTGCTGCATCGTCACAACAGAAAGCTCGCGCCGCCATCACCGAAGGCCGGTTCAAAGGCCAGATTACTCCGATCGACATCCCGCAGCGCAAAGGCGACCCGATCGTATTTGACACCGACGAAGGCCCACGTGATGTCACTGCCGAGAAGCTAGGTGGCATGCGCCCCGCGTTCAAAAAAGACGGCACCGTGACGGCAGGAAATGCGTCGTCTATCAATGACGGCGCAGCCATTGTCATGCTGTGTTCCGCCGAAAAGGCTAAGGAGCTAGGGTTAGAGCCATTGGCACGCATTAAGGCTTACGCCAATGCTGGCGTTGACCCCGCAATCATGGGTATCGGCCCAGCCCCAGCAACTCGTCGCTGCCTGGAAAAGGCTGGCTGGAATATCGATGATCTCGACCTGATTGAGGCCAATGAAGCTTTTGCTGCTCAGGCTTTATCAGTCAATAAAGAGCTTGGCTGGGACGCAGAAAAAATTAACGTTAACGGCGGTGCCATTGCTATTGGCCACCCCATTGGCGCTTCAGGCTGCCGTATTCTGGTTACCCTAGTGCATGAGATGATGGCTCGAGACGCCAAAAAAGGCTTGGCAACACTATGTATTGGTGGTGGACAAGGTGTGGCCCTGGCCATTGAGCGTTAAACCGCGCTTCGCACCAGTAGGCGTTTAAACAACATCGCCCCCGCAGCCTTAGGCTGCGGGGGCGATGTACGTTACCGTCGAGTCTTTACGGCTTACTGCGCGGCAGCACTTTCTTCCGCTTCAAAAGCCGCCTTCTCTTCGTCAGTCATTTCTTTAATGGTCAGCTTGACTCGGTTGCGGTTATCGATATCGAGCACCTTAACGATCGGCTCATCTCCCTCATTGAGGAAGTCGCGCACATCGTTAACCCGCTCTGGCACAATCTGGGAAATATGTACCAGCCCATCGGTACCAGGCATGATATTAATAAAAGCACCAAAGTCAGCAATACGCACGACTTTGCCGCGATACAGCTTACCAATTTCTGCTTCAGCGGTGATTTCAAGAACCGTATCAATCGCTTTTTTGGCCGCGGCCTTATCTTCAGCATAGATACGCACAGTACCATCATCGTCTAGGTCGATTGAGGCTCCGGTATCTTCGCAAATCTTGCGAATGGTCGCGCCGCCTTTACCGATCACATCACGAATCTTGTCTGGGTCAATCTTGATGGTAGCCATCGAAGGCGCGTTGTCAGAAACATCCGCTCGGCTTTGATTGATGACGTCATTCATCTTACCAAGAATGTGCTGACGTGCTGCATGTGCCTGCTGCAGCGCCTGCTCCATGATCGGCTCGTCGATACCTTCAATTTTGATATCCATCTGCAGCGCAGTTACGCCTTCCGCAGAGCCGGCCACTTTGAAGTCCATGTCACCGAGATGGTCTTCGTCGCCCAGGATGTCAGTCAGCACGGCAAAGCCGTCGTCATCCTTGACCAGCCCCATGGCAATACCAGCCACCGGTGCTTTCAATGGCACACCAGCGTCCATCAACGCCAAAGAGGCACCACACACAGAAGCCATAGAGCTGGAACCGTTAGACTCGGTGATTTCAGAAACCACGCGAATGGTATACGGAAAGTCTTCCTCGTTGGGCAACATCGCTTGAATACCACGACGCGCCAAACGACCATGGCCAATCTCGCGACGCTTAGGACCGCCCATAAAGCCGGCTTCACCCACGCTGTAAGGAGGGAAGTTGTAGTGCAGCATAAAGCGGTCTTTACGCTCGCCTTCCAGCGATTCGATCAACTGAGAGTCACGCAGGGTGCCCAGCGTCGCCACTACGATAGCTTGTGTCTCACCACGTGTGAAAATCGCTGAACCATGCGTCTTAGGTAGGCTGCTCACTTCAATATCCAGCGGCCGTACCGTTTTGAGGTCGCGGCCATCAATACGCGGCTCACCTTTAACTACGCGTGAGCGCACAACGCGCTTTTCAAGACCAGCAAAGGCACTTTTTATCTCATCAGCTGCATACTGGCCGTCTGCATCACCAGCCAATTGCGCAACCGCAGCGTCTTTAAGCTCGGACAGCGCATCCTGACGTGCCATTTTGTCGGTTATGCGATACGCATCGCCTACTTTAGCTTCAAAGGCTGCAGCTACCGCTTGCTTGAGCTCAACATTTTCAGCCGGAGCACTCCACTCCCAACGTGGCTTACCCGCCTCTGCAACCAATTCATTGATAGCGGAGATAGCCGTTTGCATTTCCTGGTGGCCATACAACACGGCACCCAGCATCTCGTCTTCGAGCAGCTCTTGAGCCTCGGACTCAACCATCAGTACGGCTTTTTCAGTACCTGCTACAACCATATTCAGTTCAGACGTGGTCAAGTCTTCAACCGTAGGGTTGAGGTAGTAACCACGCTCTTCATCAAAGCCAACCCGCGCAGCGCCAATAGGCCCGTTGAACGGTACGCCAGAGATGGCCAGCGCAGCTGAAGTACCAAGCAGGGCTGCTATATCCGGGTCTTGATTGCGATCAGCCGACAGCACCGTACACACGACTTGCACTTCATTCATGAAGCCTTTAGGAAACAGCGGACGAATTGGGCGGTCAATCAACCGCGATGTCAGCGTTTCTTTTTCAGTAGGCCGCCCTTCGCGCTTGAAGAAGCCACCGGGAATCTTGCCGACCGCATAGGTCTTTTCTTGGTAATGGACAGAAAGCGGAAAGAAAGACTGCGATGGATTCGCTTCTTTTCTTCCAACAACGGTGCATAACACCACGGTATCGTCCATGGTGACCATTACGGCACCTGAGGCCTGACGGGCAATACGCCCTGTTTCCAGGGTGACAGTGCTACGACCATACTGGAATGATTTCTTGACCGGATTCACGGCAACTTCCTTCGACGTTTGCGATTCATATTGGGATCATTTTGACTCGGCAACCATTTTAGGGGTTGACGCGCCCGACGGCCACCATTAGCGGCGTTTCAATACCCCGCAACGTAAAACGGGCGGCCCCAAAGGGCCACCCGTTTTACTTCTTGAGGCGCTTGAGGTGATCTTACCGCCTCTTGCCACAAGCTAAGCCTGTCTTAGCGACGCAGACCGAGGCGCTTGATCAGCGACTGATAGCGCTCTAAGTCTTTGCGGCGCAGGTAGTCCAGCAGCTTGCGACGCTGGTTAACCATGCGAATCAGGCCGCGACGCGAGTGGTGGTCATGCTTGTTGGTCTTGAAGTGGCTCTGCAGACCATCAATATTGGCGCTCAACAGGGCAACCTGAACTTCAGGGGACCCAGTATCGTTATCACCACGACCAAATTCGCTGACGATTTCTGACTTCTGTTCGGCAGTAAGTGCCATCTGTCTCTCCAGTAGCAATATGCTAGATAATGAATGTCGAAGACCACGCATATTTGCAGTCTTCATGCCCGTTCAACGAACGGTTATACCAAGCCCGCCTCATCGGCAGTACTCAATAAGCGGCGCGGAGCAACTTCCCCCACCGCTGGCACTACACCAAGGCCCAAAAAGACCCTGTCGCAGTAAAGTCGTGTCACATCGCCCGCCACAAGACCCCTCGTGTCAAAGCGTGTACTTTGTCCATAGCGCAAGCATCG
This sequence comes from Halomonas halocynthiae DSM 14573, assembly GCF_000425725.1. Classification (GTDB taxonomy): domain Bacteria; phylum Pseudomonadota; class Gammaproteobacteria; order Pseudomonadales; family Halomonadaceae; genus Halomonas; species Halomonas halocynthiae. The sequence goes on along the minus strand of NZ_AUDZ01000013.1, from coordinate 378,719 downwards.
TGATGCCTGTGTATCCAGGTCAAGTCTCGGCAAACCAGCCACCAACACATCCACTGGCATCAGCACAGCCTCTCGGGCCGCTTGGTCTGGCAGCGCCTCAAGCGTGTCAGGCGTCAACATAGCGTGTGCCGAAAAAGGCCCGACCTGCAACCGACGCAGCTGGCTAATATGCGCCCCACAGCCGATGGCATTACCAATATCTTCGGCCAGGGTCCGTATATACGTGCCTTTGCTGACCCGCACCTCAAGCTCAAAGGACGTGCCTTCAAACCCAAGCAGGCGGGCATCATACACCGTCACTCGCCGAGCTGCACGTGCGACTGTCTTACCTTCTCGCGCCAACTCGTAAAGCTTACGCCCCTGATGCTTAAGCGCTGAATACATTGGCGGAATTTGTTCGATCTCGCCGGTAAAACGCTGCAGCACTTGCTCAAGCCCAGCAGTGCTAAGTTCGGGCACGGCACAACGTGCCATCACCTCTCCCTCGGCATCGCCGCTATCGGTGGTTACACCCAGCTCAACTCGAGTGCGGTAAACCTTATCGGAATCCAGCAGCCCACTTGAAAACTTGGTGGCCTCACCAAAACATACCGGCAACAAGCCAGTCGCCATTGGGTCCAGCGTGCCGGTATGCCCGGCTTTCTGGGCCTGAAACAGGCGACGAGCCCGCTGCAGTGCATGGTTGCTTGACGCGCCTTGGGGCTTATCAAGCAGCAGCACGCCATTGACCGGCAAACCTCGACGCCGACGCGCCATCAGTTTTTCTCGTTATCCGTGGTTGAACTAGCCTCGCTCGTGTCATCGCTGACTTGACGCGTAAGATCTTCGGCCACAGCCTCTTCGATTAATGAGGACAGACGCTGCCCCCGCACCACGCTCTCATCAAAATGAAAGCGCAGCTCTGGCACATGGCGTAATTTGACGCGCTGCGCTAACCGGCTACGTAGAAAACCCGCAGCGCGCTTAAGCACACTCAGGTTTTCCTTGACCCGCTCAGCATCAGTATCACCAAGTAACGTCACATGAACATCGGCATAACCGAGGTCACGACTGACTTCAACACCACTGACCGTCACCATACCCAAGCGAGGGTCTTTCACCTCACGTTGTATGAGAACCGCCAGCTCCTTCTGGAGCTGGTCGGCCACTCGATCGGTACGTTTGAACTCGCGCATTCACCTTGCCTCGCGACTAGAGCGTCCGTTCGACTTTGATCTGATCGAATACTTCGATCTTATCGCCAACCTGGACGTCGTTGTAATTCTTCACGCCGATGCCACACTCCATGCCATTACGCACTTCGTTAGCATCATCCTTGAAGCGGCGCAGCGACTCCAGCTCGCCCTCATAGATCACCACGTTGTCGCGCAATACGCGGATCTTCTTATGACGGTAGACAGTACCCTCAACCACCATACAACCGGCAACGGCACCAATCTTCGGCGCCCGGAAGACATCACGGACTTCAGCCACACCAACGATCTCTTCCTTCCACTCCGGCTCAAGCATGCCACTCATGGCCTGCTTAACTTCATCGACCATGTGGTAGATGACGCTGTAATACCGAAGATCCAAGCCTTCGCGCTCGATGATTTCACGGGCAGAGGCGTCAGCACGCACGTTGAAGCCTACCACGATGGCTTCAGAAGCCAGCGCCAGGTTAGCGTCAGTACCGGTAATGCCACCCACGCCCGAGGACACGACAGCGACCTCGACCTCATCGGTAGACATCTCTTCCAACGCACCCTTGATCGCTTCTAGCGAACCCTGCACATCGGCTTTAAGCACGATATTGAGCTTGGCAGCAACATCCTGACCCATCTGGCTGAACATGTTCTCCAGCTTGGCCTTTTGCTGACGCGCCAAACGCACCTCGCGATACTTGCCCTGACGGAAGTTGGCGACTTCACGCGCTTTCTTGTCGTCGGCAACCACCATGAAGTCATCACCAGCCTCAGGCGTTCCACCCAAGCCCTGGATCTCCACCGGCATCGCGGGGCCAACTTCATCCACTTGCTGGCCAAGCTCGTTGGTCAGCGCGCGCACACGGCCGTAATGCAAGCCTGCGAGCACAATGTCACCTTTTCTGAGCGTACCATTCTGCACCAGCACGGTAGCCACCGGACCACGGCCTTTGTCTAGGCGCGACTCGATCACCACACCCTTGCCTGGCGCTGATGGCACAGCTGTCAGCTCAAGCACCTCAGATACGAGCTGAATGGCCTCGATCAGGTTGTCAATGCCTTCGCCTGTCTTGGCTGATACATGAACGAACTGGGTATCACCACCCCATTCTTCTGAGATAACACCATGCTGAGACAGCTCATTCTTAACTCGGTCAGGATCTGCCGTTGGCTTGTCAATCTTGTTGACCGCCACCACCAGAGGCACACCAGCAGCACGCGAGTGCTCAATACCTTCAATGGTCTGGGGCATCACGCCATCATCAGCAGCCACCACCAACACCACAACATCGGTAGCCTTGGCACCTCGTGCACGCATGGCGGTAAACGCTGCGTGACCCGGTGTATCTAGAAAGGTAGCACCGACCTTACCGTCGTCAACGTGGTAAGCACCGATATGCTGGGTAATACCACCCGCCTCGCCAGTAGCGACCTTGGCACGACGAATATAGTCGAGCAGCGAGGTCTTACCATGGTCAACGTGACCCATTACCGTCACAACCGGTGAACGGGCAATCTGTTCACCTTCGTAGGAAATGTCCAGCACTTCGGTTTCAAGCGCATCATCCTTGACCAGCTTAGGCGTATGCCCCATTTCCTCAACCACGATGGCCGCGGTGTCCTGGTCAATGGTTTGGTTGATAGTCACCGCAGCACCCATGGTGAACATGGCCTTGATGACTTCATTGGCCTTGATCGACATTTTGTCGGCAAGGTCAGCCACACTGATTGACTCAGGAATGGATACTTCACGCACGATAGGCTGTGTCGGCTTCTGGAAGCCGTGTTTGCCACCGCTGGCCTGCGCTCCGCCGCGACGACTACCACGCCGCTCGGTACGCTTAGCTTTACGGCCACCACGACGACGCTCTTCACGATCGCCACGGTCATCCTCGCGCTCTCTTCTTGAGTTCTTGCCACTGGCTTTCTTAGCCGGTGCACGGCGCGTATCGCCACGGCCTTCCTTGGGCGGAGCCGGTGCGTCGCCAGGAGCCGGTGCCAGATCAACAGGCGCCAAATCAACAGGCAGCGGCACATCTGGCACTATCGCGTCAGCTTGTGCTGCCTTAGCAGATGCCTTCTGCTCTGCTTCCTTCGCAGCCTGCTCTTCAGCACGTTGCTTCGCTTCTTCGGCGGCACGCGCTTTTTCTTCTTCACGTTGCTTTTGCTGTGCCTGCTGAGTGTCAGCCATATCGCCAACCAGCTGGCGCGGCCCACTTTCTTCTGGCGCGCTCTCTTGAACAGGCGTTTCTTCACGCTTCACGTAGGTACGCTTCTTACGCACCTGCACTTCAATGCTTTTGCCACGCTCACCCGTTTTAATTCGGCTGCGCGTGTTTCGCGTCAGGGTAATCCGATTACGCCCAGCACCAGCGCCAGCACCATGACTTTTGGTCAAATGCTCAAGTAATGTGCGCTTATCTTCCTCAGACACCGCATCACTTTCCGCTTTGTGCTCAAGCCCTGCATCTTTCATTTGTTCAAGCAGGCGGGGTACATCGCGACGTACCTTCTCTGCTAAATCCTTAACGGTCATTTCTGACATTACGACCCTCCTCAGCCCGTGACCCGTTTCACTGTTCGTTTTCGAACCATGGTGCACGGGCAGTCATGATCAATGCTGCTGCGCGCTCTTCATCAAGCTCTTCGATATCTATCAGATCATCGACCGACTGCTCAGCAAGATCTTCCATGGTAACGATGCCTCGACTAGACAGTAGATAAGCCAGCTCACGCTCCATGCCATCCATATTCAGCAGATCATCAGCTGGCTGCGCACCATCGAGTTTTTCTTCGGAAGCAATTGCTAAATTGAGCAGCTCGTCTTTTGCACGAGCACGCAGCGCGTCGACGAGTTCTTCGTCGAACTCTTCGATTTCCAGCATCTCTTCAACCGGAACGTAAGCAACTTCTTCCAGCGAGGTAAAACCTTCCTCAACCAACAAGCGGGCCAAATCGTCTTCGATATCAAGATGCTGGATAAAGTGCTCTACCAGCGTGTCTTCTTCTTCGTCTCGCTTGGCTTCTGCTTCAGTCTCACTCATCACGTTCAAACGCCAACCCGTGAGCTCAGACGCAAGACGTACGTTCTGACCACTGCGACCAATCGCTTGAGCCAGATTATCCTCAGCCACTGCAACGTCCATGGCGTGAGCATCTTCATCCACAAGAATCGATCCGACATCTGCTGGTGCCATCGCGTTAATCACCAGTTGGGCGGGGTTGTCATCCCATAGCACAATATCAACACGCTCATTCTGCAGCTCGTTGGATACGGCCTGAACCCGAGATCCACGCATGCCTACGCAGGCACCGACTGGATCAATGCGACGATCGTTGGTTTTAACCGCGATTTTTGCCCGTGAACCGGGGTCCCTCGCTGCGCCTTTGATCTCAATCAATTGCTCAGCAATTTCAGGCACTTCGACCTTGAATAGCTCAATGATCAGTTCCGGACAAATGCGCGATAGCACAAGCTGAGCACCGCGCGACTCGGGGTCAACCTGGGTCAATAACGCGCGCACCCGCTCGTTCATACGATAGCGTTCACCTGGAATCATTTCGCCACGAGGCAAAAAGGCTTCCGCCTTGTCGCCAAGATCAATGATCAAACCATCGCGTGTCGTCTTCTTGACGATGCCAGCAACCAGCTCGCCTTCACGATCAGCGTACAAGCGCACCACTTCTGCACGCTCAGCTTCACGGACTTTTTGCACGATGACCTGCTTGGCCGTCTGTGCAGCAATGCGGCCAAAGGCCTCATTTTCAATCTGCTCTTCAACCACATCGCCAAGACCCAGTGGTGGATCACGGCGCTCGGCAAAGCTCAGTTTGATTTGGGCGTCAGGACCATCAAAGTCATCATCTTCCACGACTTCCCAGCGGCGAAACGTTTCATATTCGCCACTGCGGCGGTCAATGTGTACGCGCACACTCGCTTCTTCGCCTTCGAAACGCTTGCGTGACGCACTGGCCAGCGCCGCTTCGACGGCCTCGAAAATCACTTCGCGAGACACACCGCGCTCATTAGAGATCACTTCGACGACCGCTAGAATTTCTTTACTCATGCTTTAGCCTCGCCAGTAAACCAACCCATGCATGAACTCAACTGTCGAATTGCGGGACGACCCGCGCCTGTTCAATAACTTCAACAGGGAAACAGTATTCTTCGCCATCAACCTGCAGCAGCACTTCGTCTGCTTCAACGCCGGCCAACAACCCCTGAAACTTGCGCCTGCCATCGAAAGCCACCCTCAGCTTGACCGCTACCACATGTCCGGCATAGCGCTCGAACTGGCCAATTGTAAACAAAGGGCGGTCCATACCTGGCGATGACACCTCAAGCCGATATTCACCAGCAATCGGGTCTTCGACATCAAACACCGCACTAATTTGGCGACTGACATCGGCACAATCGTCCACACTCACGCCATTGTCTTGATCGATATAGATCAGCAGGCGCGAATGCTTTCCTTGAGAGATATAATCAACACCCCAGAGCTCGAAGCCCATGGCATCAACCACAGGTTCGATCAGAGCGTGCAGTGCTGCATCCTTGATTGTCACGAAGAGATCTCCTACAGCCGTTGCGTCAGGCACCTGGCCGGGAGTAAACAGGAAAGTCAGGTGGCTGAGGGCATTGCCGATACAGACTTGCCAGACACTCTGCCCAGCATGCTGCGTGCTAACAAAAAGCCCCTTCACTGGAAGGGGCTTTTACAAAAACCTGTATACCACTTCGGCACTGGCATGACTTGATACCGCATGCCGCCTGAAAAATGGTAGCGGGGACCGGATTTGAACCGATGACCTTCGGGTTATGAGCCCGACGAGCTACCAGACTGCTCCACCCCGCATCAATCTAGGTCGGTAATACTACGCCTGACCAATATAGATATCAATACTTATTTAACGCCTTGCGATTTCTATTACTCTTGCTGACTCACTTTCACCAGCTTAATGGTGCCGAAGGCGGGACTTGAACCCGCACGACCTTACGGTCACTACCCCCTCAAGATAGCGTGTCTACCAATTCCACCACTTCGGCATCAGGGGGACGCTGAATACGACGTTACTTACCGCTTTCATCCAACGTTGGCGCTGCATTATCCACGCCCAATGACTGATCGTCAAGCGTTGGCAGCTGATTCTGCTGTTCAATCAACTCTGCCGCTGGAATACCCAGCTCTGGCTCACTATTAGCCTGGGAAGCGAGATAGGCGAGCCCCAGAGACGTGACAAAAAACAGCGCGGTCAACACCCCGGTCAATTTAGCCAAGAAGCTACCGCTGCCACGCGAGCCAAATACGGTCTGGGAAGCACCACCACCGAAGGAAGCGCCTGCATCAGCACCCTTGCCCTGCTGCACCAGAATCAAAACAACCAGTGCGATGGCAATCGCCACATGGATCATGAGAATAACAGCTTGCATGAGTTAACCTGCTGACTGACAAATGGCTAAAAAATCGTCGACCTGAAGAGAGGCTCCTCCCACCAGACCACCGTCGATATCCGGCTGAGCTAGCAAGTCAGCAGCGTTTGCTGCCTTCATACTGCCGCCGTATAGAATTTTCGTACGTTCTTCCAAGCCGCCACTGTAATCCGCCAGTCGCTGACGAATCGCCGAATGAACGGCCTGAGCCTGCTCTGGTGTCGCCGTACGCCCTGTGCCAATGGCCCAGACCGGCTCATACGCTACGACCAACTGGGCGCGCTCACTCGCATCAAGCGCATCAAAAACGGCATCAAGCTGGCCCAAAACAACCGACTCGGTGCGGCCTTCATCACGCTGCTCTAAGGTTTCACCCAGGCAGAGTATTGGCGTCAAACCAACACCAAGCGCTGCACGTACCCGACCCAACACCGCCTGATCATTTTCATGGAACATGCTGCGGCGTTCGGAGTGGCCAACCAATACCATGCTCGCACCCAGCTCGCGCAACATTGCACCACTGACTTCGCCAGTTAGCGCACCGCTGGGCTGATCGCTAAGGGTCTGCGCACCAACACTCACTCCGGCAACATTCAGCGCCTGGGCAGCCTGAGCCAAGTAAGGAAAAGGAACCATCAACGCCACGTCTACCCCTTCAGGTAGCTCAGTCGTAGCGAGCGCACGACCGAACTCATCGATCAGCGCTAAAGAGCCATGCATTTTCCAATTGCCCGCGATCAGTGGCTTAGCCATCAGACCTCCTCTAGAGTGGTGCGAAATGGTATAGGAGCTGCTTCATCAAAACAACCAGCTAAATTACGCAAGCAGCGCTTCCACCCTATTAGCCAAACGATGCGCGAGCCCTTCGACATCCAGGTGCGAGCGCCCCTCTACCATCACTCGAATCAGCGGCTCGGTACCTGAGGCCCGCAACAACACCCGCCCTTCATTGCCAAGCTCTGCTTCCAGTTCAGCAACTGCACGGTTGATCTCTGGTGAGGAAATAAGCTCCTGAGCACTAGCTCCTGGTGTTAGGCGCACATTAATTAAAGTCTGTGGCGCTTTTTCAAGATCACAAAGCAGGTCAGCCAGCGAACGTTCCTCACGAATCATAATCGCCAGCACCTGTAGCGCTGAAACAATACCATCACCAGTGGTCTGAATATGCCCACATACAATATGCCCTGACGACTCACCACCCAGCTGCCAGCCGTTGGCTGCCAAGCGCTCGATAACGTGACGATCACCCACCTTGGCTCGCTCAAAGGGTATACCAAGGGTTTCAAGCGCAGCTGCTAATCCAAAGTTGCTCATCACGGTGCCCACAACGCCACCGCCAAGCTCGCCTCGAGCGTGACGATCACGGGCAATCAAATAAAGCATATCGTCACCATCAATTAGGCGACCTTCCGCATCAACCATCAAAACGCGGTCACCATCACCATCAAACGCTATACCCAGGTCGGCGCCTTGCTCAAGCACCGCCTCACGCAACGCGCCAGGGTGAGTCGACCCCACCTTATCGTTGATATTCAACCCATTGGGAGAAGCCCCAATAACACTGACGTCGGCACCCAGCTCTTGCAATACACTAGGTGCAATATGGTAGGTGGCACCATGAGCACAGTCGATCACCATCCGAAGCCCATGCAGGCTGACACGATCAGGAATGGTCGATTTACAGTATTCGATATAGCGGCCATCAGCATCATCTATACGACGCGCCTTACCCAACGCCGACGGCGCAACAGTGGTCAGCGGCTGATCGATCATCGCCTCAATACGCGCCTCCACCTCATCGTCCAGCTTGGTTCCTTTGGCGGAAAAAAACTTAATGCCGTTGTCTTCAAATGGATTGTGTGACGCCGAAATAACGATGCCCGCATCTGCACGAAACGTGCGCGTTAAATACGCAATACCTGGTGTAGGCATTGGGCCGAGCAGAATGGCATCAACGCCAGCCGCAGACAGCCCTGCCTCTAGTGCCGACTCAAACATATAACCGGAAATACGCGTATCTTTGCCAATCAGCACTCGCGTTCGGCCTTCTTTTCTTGCCAGCACCCGACCGGTCGCCCAGCCTAGCTTAAGCATGAAATCGACAGTAATAGGGCTCTCGCCTACCGTGCCGCGAATCCCATCAGTTCCAAAATAGCGTCTTGTCATTTCCTTGACCCTTCTTCCAGCACGGCCCATGCCATGCCGATTGCATCTATATGGGCTTGCACGTCATGCACTCTGATGAGTTTTGCACCGCGCTCCACCGCCATCACAGCCAACGCCAAACCACCATATAGGCGCTCATCCACTGGCCGCCCCAACGTTTGACCAATCATGCTTTTGCGCGACATCCCAACGAGCAGAGGGCGCCCCAAGCGCTCAATTTCCGCCAACTGGTTAAGCAACCGCAGGTTATGCGCCACACTTTTGGCAAAGCCAAAGCCTGGATCAAGAATCACACGCTCACGAGCTAAGCCAGCCGCCTCGCACTCAGTCATGCGCTGCTCAAGAAAAGCCGCAACCGCTTGCTCTACTGGGCCGTCATAGCGCGGGGCATCTTGCATATTGCTCGGATCACCCAACATGTGCATGAGGCACACCGGCAAGCCACTAGAGGCTGCTGCATTGAGCGCACCCTCTCGGCGCAACCCACGCACATCATTAATCATACCCGCGCCAACACGAGCAGCTTCCTGCATCACCTGTGGCGTACTGGTATCTACCGAAACCAGCGCGCCCAGCTCTTGCACCAAACGCTCAATTACCGGCAAGACACGGTCCAGCTCCTGCTGCTCTGACACCGGCTCGGCTCCCGGCCGAGTAGACTCGCCCCCGACGTCGATGACTGCAGCCCCTTGAGCCAGCATTCGCTCAGCATGCCCAACAGCCTCACCCACATCTCGGTGGTGGCCGCCATCAGAGAAAGAGTCCGGCGTTACATTGAGTATACCCATGACACGCGGAAAACTGAGATCAAGGCGGTGACGACCGCATTGCAGGTAAGTCATTGTATGCTTCACGTATCCAAGCGTTCCATTGGCATAGCGAAAAGTTACCGCTTATTACGACAAGAGCGCCCACAAGGGGCGCTCGCGGGCTGACTCAGCTTCAGCTACTGGCAGGCCCACCCAAAGGGTCTGATGGACGCCGCGACGGGCGATCCTCATCCTCACCATCACCCGACTCGTCTTGATCGCTCGAGTCTGTTGGCGCAGCACCGCTGTTAGCGCCTTCCTCAGCAACCGGCGCACCACCCCCTGGCTTACCATCTTCCCAGTCTTTGGGCGGACGCGGCGTACGGCCCTCCATGATGTCCTTAAGCTGGTCTGCATCGATAGTTTCATACAGCATCAGCGCTTCGGCCATGGCATCCAGCTTGTCGCGGTTTTCTTCAAGAATTTTTTCAGCCTGCGCATAACACTCGTCGATAATCTTGCGAACTTCTTTATCGATTCGCGACGTGGTCTCGCCAGAATTCAACTTACCGCCCTGACCAGGGCCGCCGAGGAACTGGTGCGACTCATCCTCGTCATACATGATTGGGCCCATCGCCTCAGACAGCCCCCACTTGGCCACCATATTGTGAGCAAGCTCTGTCGCACGCTTAATGTCGTTGGATGCACCCGTGGTTACGCCATTGGCTCCCAACGTCATTTCTTCAGCGATACGACCACCGAATAACGAACAAATCTGGCTAAGGATCTGCTGACGAGACAAGCTATAACGGTCCTCTTCCGGCAGGAACATGGTAACGCCCAAGGCGCGACCGCGCGGAATAATACTGACCTTATAAACCGGATCATGCTCCGGCATCACCAAGCCAATGATGGCATGGCCTGACTCGTGGTATGCCGTATTGAGCTTATCCTTGTCAGTCATGACCATGGACTTGCGCTCAGCACCCATCATAATCTTATCTTTGGCCAGCTCCAGCTCTTCCATGCCAACCAAGCGCCTGTTGCCGCGCGCAGCAAACAACGCCGCTTCGTTAACCAAGTTGGCTAAATCAGCACCAGAGAAGCCGGGCGTACCGCGCGCAATCACCGCCGGCTTCACGTCATCGGCTAGCGGCACCTTACGTAAGTGAACATTAAGAATATGCTCTCGACCACGGATATCAGGCAGCCCAACAACAACTTGGCGATCAAAGCGTCCTGGGCGCAGCAAGGCCGGATCCAATACATCAGGACGGTTGGTCGCAGCAATCACGATCACGCCTTCATTGGCCTCGAACCCATCCATTTCTACCAGCAGCTGGTTAAGCGTTTGCTCACGCTCATCGTTGCCGCCACCCATACCAGCGCCGCGCGAGCGACCTACCGCATCAATTTCGTCAATAAAAATAATACAAGGCGCTTGCTTTTTGGCTTGCTCAAACATATCGCGTACCCGCGAAGCACCAACACCAACAAACATTTCGACAAAGTCAGACCCCGAGATCGAGAAGAACGGCACCTTAGCCTCTCCCGCAATCGACTTGGCTAACAGCGTCTTACCAGTACCTGGCGGACCAACCATCAGCACACCGCGAGGAATCGTCCCGCCGAGACGCTGAAACTTGCTAGGATCGCGCAGGAAGTCAACTAACTCTTCCACTTCCTCTTTGGCCTCATCACAACCGGCCACGTCAGCAAAAGTTGTTTTGATCTGATCCTGAGACAGCAGCTTGGCTTTAGACTTGCCAAAGCTCATCGGCCCGCCCTTGCCGCCACCGCCACCTTGCATCTGGCGCATAAAAAACATGAAAATGCCGAGAATCAGCAAAATCGGGAAGCTGGCAATCAGCAGCCGTGTCCATAGGCTTTGCTGCTCAGGCTTCTTGCCAATGACAGTGACATCATTAGCCAACAAGTCATCCATCAGCTTAGGGTCCTGAGCGGCTGGGCGGATGGTCTGAAAATCCGTGCCGTCCGTACGTTCACCACTGATGGTATAACCATCAATCGTGACGCTTTTAATCTTGTCGCTCTGCACCTGTTGGACGAACTGGGAATAGTTCATCGACTGCGGCGCGCTTTCGGCATTGAAGTTGTTGAACACCGTAAGCAAAACTGCCGCGATGACCAACCACAGAATCAGGTTCTTCGCCATGTCGTTCAAAGAACTACCCTCGTTGCATAAATCGCATGAATCCGCTGGCTAAACGCTTATCAAACATTCGACACCTTAACAGCCGTGAGCGTTCAACCAACCTATGAATACGCCAATAGAGGCAAATGCTACCCGTTGAACAGCTACCCCTTAAAGCCCTGAGCCAGCAGGTACACCTCTCGCGAACGCGCTCGAGACGCCTCTGGCTTACGTGTCACCACCCGCGAAAAGCTATCGCGCAGTGATTTCAAATACGCATCAAACCCCTCCCCCTGAAACACCTTGGCCAGAAAGCTGCCTCCTGGGCGCAACGTTTGCTGAGCCAGGTCAAGCGCCAGCTCCACAAGATACATGGACTGAGGCTGGTCAATAGCCGCCATACCACTCATATTGGGGGCCATATCTGACATAACAAGGTCAACCGGACGATTTTCCAGCTGTGCAAGAATTTCATCAAGCACCGCTTGCTCAGTGAAATCGCCCTGAATAAAGCTCACACCTGCCAAGCTGTCCATTTCGAGGATATCAGACGCGATGACGACACCATCATCACCCACTCGCTCTGCCGCCACCTGACTCCACCCTCCGGGCGCTGCTCCTAAGTCGAGAACAGTCATACCGGGGCGAAACAGCTTATCCTTGTCATCCAGTGCAAACAGCTTGTAACTAGCACGGCTACGATACCCGTCTTGCCAGCTTTGCTGCACAAAACGGTCATCAAAATGCTCTTTGAGCCAGCTAGCACTAGTTTTACTGGCAGCACCCTTACGACTGGCTTTATCTTGCGAACGGCCCCGTGAGCGGGAATCTGGAGATCGTGCCACTGCATCACCCGTAAAAGAACACTCTGACACCCTTTGGTATATCAGAGACTCGTGCAGAAAATGTAAAAGGCGGGCCTGACACGCATTGCAACATTTCAGCGGTAAAACAAGCAACTCGTACAGCAAGCCAACGTGTTTTGCGCTTTCACCACATGATGATTCACCGTACCATGTCAGTATACATGTAGCATGTGTGCGTCAACCGAGGATAGTCAAAGATACCATGAGCTTGTCACAGGCACAAAAGAAAGCATTTCGCAGCATTGGCCACCACCTTGATCCGGTGGTAATGGTTTCCGAGAACGGTCTCTCAGAGAACCTTCTTGATGAGCTGAAGCGCGCATTGACTGATCACGAACTGATCAAAATCAAGCTCCTGCTTAACGAGCGGGAAGAGCGCAATGCCATGCTTGACGAGCTGGTCAGCAACAGCGGTGCCGAACTAATACATAAAATTGGCAAGGTTGCACTACTCTACCGCCCCAATCCCAAAGCCAACCCAAAACTCTCTAACCTGAAACGCTACGAGGGACACCACGGGCGACACTAACGCACCGCGCTTTAATCAAGCACCAAGCGCTAGTTTAATAGCAAAAAAAAACACGTCCCCGCAGCACAGCTGCGGGGGCGTGTTTCACTAGTACAGCACGTTATAAGTGCTCGACACTCTCAATTTCGTACTCAACATCACCACCAGGCGTACGCACTAACACCACGTCACCCTCTTCCTTGCCAATCAGCGCTCGTGCAATAGGCGACGTTACCGAAATTCGACCAAGTTTTATATCGGCTTCATCTTCGCCCACAATGCGATACTTCACTTCATCGTCGGTTCCCATATTGAGCAAACCGACAGTGACACCAAAAATCACCTTACCGGTCTGAGGCAGCTTGGCAACATCAATAACCTGAGCATTAGACAGTTTTCCTTCAATTTCCTGAATCCTGCCTTCGATAAAGCCCTGCTGCTCACGCGCCGCATGGTACTCAGCATTTTCTTTCAAATCGCCGTGCTCACGCGCTTCAGCAATAGCCGCGATAACTCTGGGTCGCTCAACACCTTTAAGCGTGTCGAGCTCTTCTCTGAGCCGCTGCTCACCAACAACGGTCATCGGGACCTTGTTCATTAGTGCACTCCTGCATGCAGTTCTTGTAACCGCCGCACAGTAATGGCGTTGCCATATTCAAGCGCAAGACACACTGCCTGAGCACCCGCCAGTGTAGTGGCATAGGGAACCTTGCGAGCAATTGCGGTGCGACGGATAACCGAAGAGTCACTGATAGCTTGACGCCCCTCGGTAGTATTAACGATATAGGCGATCTCGTCGTTCTTGAGCAAATCAACAACATGCGGACGACCCTCGTACACCTTGTTGACGATATCCACAGGCAAATCGACCGCTTGTAGCGCCGCTGCCGTGCCACGTGTCGCACAAAGTGTAAAACCTAATGCTAACAAAGAACGCGCCACGTCAATAACACCTGTTTTGTCAGGCTCACGTACTGAAAGGAAGGCTTTACGCTCGCCAGTCAGCGGTGGAATTGCCTCACCAGCACCTAGTTGCGCCTTATAGAAAGCTTCAGCAAAGGTATCACCAGACCCCATCACCTCACCGGTGGACTTCATTTCCGGGGCCAAAATCGGGTCAACACCCGGAAACTTGTTAAATGGGAACACCGCCTCTTTAACACTGAAGAACGGGGGCACTACCTCAGCGACAAACCCCTGATCAGCTAGGCTGGCGCCCGCCATGCAGCGCGCCGCAACCTGCGCTAAGGATGTGCCGATACACTTGGAGACAAACGGCACCGTACGCGAGGCCCGCGGGTTAACCTCAATCACATAGATCTCGCCATCCTGCCAGGCCAGCTGAACGTTCATCAACCCTTTAACGCCCAGCTCTACCGCCATACGTTTGACCTGGTCGCGCATCTCATCTTGTACGTCAGCAGGCAGTGAGTAAGGAGGCAGCGAACATGCAGAGTCACCTGAGTGCACACCCGCCTGCTCGATGTGCTGCATGATGCCGCCGATTACCACCTGCTCACCGTCACTGACCGCATCAATATCAATCTCAATCGCGGCATTCAAGAAGCGATCGAGCAGCACCGGCGAGTCATTAGACACCTTAACCGCATGAGTCATATAGGTTTCAAGCTCTACGGCATCATAGACGATTTCCATCGCTCGCCCACCTAGCACATAGCTTGGCCGCACCACCAACGGATACCCAATAGCATCCGCTTTGGCAAACGCCTCTTCAAAGCTACGCGCAGTCGCGTTGGGCGGCTGCTTCAAACCCAGCTTGTCGATCATCTGCTGAAAACGCTCACGGTCTTCAGCGCGATCAATCGAATCAGGCGTTGTACCGATAATCGGCACTCCCGCCGCCTCAAGCTCACGGGCTAACTTTAATGGCGTTTGACCGCCGAACTGAACAATCACGCCAACTGGCTTTTCCTTATCGGCGATTTCCAGCACATCCTCAAGGGTGACCGGCTCAAAATACAGGCGGTCTGACGTGTCGTAATCCGTCGACACTGTTTCAGGATTACAGTTGACCATGATGGTTTCATAGCCATCTTCTGCCATGGCTAGCGCCGCATGCACACAGCAATAGTCAAACTCGATTCCCTGACCAATCCGGTTAGGGCCGCCTCCCAGCACCATGATTTTATTGCGATCAGAGACTGCCGCTTCGCACTCTTCTTCATACGTGGAGTACAAATACGCGGTATCCGAAGCAAACTCAGCCGCACACGTATCAACTCGCTTATACACAGGGCGAATACCTGCCTGCTGGCGCGTCTGGCGCAACGCTTTCTCTGCAACACCGAGCAACGTTGCTAGTCTCGCGTCACTAAACCCCTTGCGCTTGAGCGCATACAGCTCAGCAGGCGACAGCTCAGACAACTCGCGTGTAGCCAGCCCAGCTTCGATACGAACCAGATCTTCGATCTGTACCAGGTACCACGGATCAATCCGAGTCAACTCGTACAGCTCATCGATACCCATGCCCGCGCGCATGGCGTCCGCCACGTAAAAGATACGGTCGGCACCTGCAGCCTGCAGCTCACCTTTAATATGCGCCATCGTCGCATCGGTAAACTCAGTAACAATAGGATCAAGGCCATCGTTACCGGTCTCTAGCCCGCGCAACGCTTTTTGCAGCGACTCCTGGAAGGTGCGACCAATGGCCATCACCTCGCCTACCGACTTCATCTGAGTCGTCAGACGGTCATCAGCCTGGGGGAATTTCTCAAAGGTGAAGCGCGGGATCTTGGTCACAACATAGTCGATAGACGGCTCGAACGAAGCCGGCGTCCGACCACCGGTGATATCGTTTTGCAGCTCATCCAGGGTATAGCCGACAGCCAGCTTAGCGGCGATCTTGGCAATCGGGAAACCAGTGGCCTTAGAGGCCAGTGCCGAGGAACGCGAAACCCGCGGATTCATTTCAATCACGACCATACGCCCGGTTTCGGGGTCCACGCCAAACTGCACGTTGGAGCCACCGGTCTCGACACCAATTTCACGCAGCACAGCCAAACTGGCATCGCGCAGGATCTGGTATTCCTTGTCGGTCAGCGTTTGAGCCGGCGCCACGGTAATTGAGTCACCGGTGTGCACGCCCATGGGGTCAAAATTCTCGATAGAGCACACGATGATGCAGTTATCATTGCGGTCGCGGACCACCTCCATCTCGTACTCTTTCCAGCCCAGCAACGACTCATCGATCAGCAGCTCATGGTTGTTGGAAAGCTCGAAACCGCGCTGACAGATTTCCTCAAACTCTTCCTTATTGTAAGCCACACCACCACCAGAACCGCCCATGGTATAAGAGGGGCGAATAATGACGGGAAAGCCCAGCTCGGCCTGAATGTCACGCGCCGTTTCTATGCTGTGAGCGACCTTTGCCTTGGGACACTCAAGGCCGATACGCTTCATGGCCTGATCAAACAGGTCGCGGTCTTCAGCCATGTTAATGGCATCAGCATTGGCACCAATCATTTCCACGCCGTAACGCTCAAGCACACCGTGTTTTTCCAGATCCAACGCACAGTTGAGCGCAGTCTGCCCGCCCATGGTGGGCAGCACAGCATCTGGCCGCTCCGTTTCAATAATTTTCTCTACCACCTGCCAGGTAATCGGCTCGATATAAGTCGCATCGGCCATGGCGGGATCAGTCATGATGGTAGCCGGATTGGAGTTAACCAGAATGACCCGGTAACCCTCTTCACGCAGCGCCTTACACGCCTGAGCGCCGGAATAATCGAACTCACAGGCCTGGCCAATCACGATGGGACCGGCGCCAATGATCAGGATGCTCTGGATATCTGTACGTTTTGGCATGGTGCTTCCCGCTGAAAAAAGTGACAAACGAAAAATAACGACCTGGGTGGTGGCAGCTCAGGCGTCAAAAGCAGGCGATGTGGCTCGAGACTCAGCTCCTAGCCTGCATCATCTCGATAAAGCGGCCAAACAGCGATGCCACATCATGCGGCCCCGAACTCGCCTCAGGGTGACCTTGAAAACTGAAAGCTGGTACATCAGTGCGCTCGACACCCTGCAAGGAACCATCGAACAGCGAGCGGTGCGTCACACGCAACGTTTTCGGTAGCGTCTCATCATCAGCGGCAAAACCATGGTTCTGGCTGGTAATTAACACCTTCCCTGTCGCAAGCTCTTGTACTGGATGATTGGCACCATGATGGCCGAATTTCATTTTTACGGTGCGCCCACCACTCGCCAGTGTTAGCAACTGATGCCCTAAGCAAATGCCGAAAATAGGCACACCAGAGCCCAGCAGCTCACTAATGGCCTCAATGGCATAGTCACAGGGTTCGGGATCGCCAGGGCCGTTGGACAAGAAAATACCGTCCGGCTTCAGCGCCAACACCTCTTGCGCCGAGGTCGTCGCCGGCACCACCGTCAACCGACAGCCTAACGAGGCCAGCATGCGCAAAATATTACGCTTCACGCCGTAATCATAGGCCACTACATGGTAAGGACGCTCGGTCTCACTGACATCGGCGTATCCCTCGCCCAGCACCCACTCTCCCTGGCTCCATTCATAAGGCGTCTCACATGACACCTCTCGTGCCAGGTCCATACCTTTTAGCCCTGGAAAATCCTGAGCCAGCGCTAATGCGCGCGCCGCCGCATCGTCACCCTCAGCATCAGCACCAGCAAGAATGGCACCACTTTGAGACCCTTTGTCACGCAGAATCCGGGTAAGACGCCGTGTATCAATATCCGCAATACCGACGACATTATGCTCACTCAGATAGTCGGCCAGCGTCTGCTCAGAACGGAAGTTGCTAGCGAGCAGGGGCAGATCGCGAATCACTAAACCGGCGGCCTGAACGCCGTCGGACTCCACATCCTCGGCATTAATGCCGGTATTGCCGATGTGTGGATAGGTCAAGGTAACGATCTGACGGGCATAGGAGGCATCTGTGATGATCTCCTGATAACCGGTCATGGACGTATTGAACACCACTTCTCCACTGGTTTGCCCATCTGCGCCTATCGCCGTGCCATAAAAGATGCTGCCATCTTCCAAGGCCAGTATCGCGGGTCTGTTCAATGCAGGGTCCTCCCATGCTCGTCCAAGAAATGTCGAAGAGTGATGGCCGAAAAGCGCCAGCAGCGGGCCGAAAAAAAGCGGGACGAAGCCGATAGAAATCGGTCTCATCCCGCTTGTTGTCTTTTGCTCAGCATACTGGGCCGCCACAACAAGCGCTGTAAAAGGCGTTTCGCCTATGCGCCCGGCCAAAATTTATGGAATATTACAGCACCGCTGAAAAAATGACCACCCCCAAACCATTAGTTCAGTGCCAACACATCCGCCATATCGTAACGCCCAGCCTTTTGACCAACTACCCATCGCGCTGCACGCACCGCGCCACGTGCAAACGTCATACGGCTTGATGCTTT
The DNA here is from genome assembly GCF_000425725.1 of Halomonas halocynthiae DSM 14573. Lineage (GTDB taxonomy): Bacteria > Pseudomonadota > Gammaproteobacteria > Pseudomonadales > Halomonadaceae > Halomonas > Halomonas halocynthiae. The sequence continues at coordinate 360,248 of NZ_AUDZ01000013.1, read as the reverse complement.
ATGAGTGATTTCGATGCGCTCGCCTTCTGTGGCAAACATCACTGTGTGCTCACCCACAATATCGCCAGCACGCACAGTAGCAAAACCGATTTCCCTGTCGCTGCGCGGACCACACTGACCCACCCGCTCAAAAACACCGTGCTCCCTGAGCGTGCGCCCCAGCGCACCGGCGACCACTTCGCCCATGCGCAGCGCCGTGCCCGACGGAGCATCCACCTTATGTCGATGATGCGCCTCTATCACTTCAATATCATAGCCTTCATCACCTAACGCTCGGGCTGCGGTTTCAAGCAGCTTCAGCGTCAAATTAACTCCCACACTCATGTTAGGTGCAAACACCATGGCAACACGGTTGCTATAATGATCCAGCTCAGCCAGCTCTTCGTCGGAAAATCCTGTCGTACCAATCACCATGGCCTTGCCATGCTCAGCACAAAAGGCCAAATGGTTAAGCGTCACGCTCGGAGACGTAAAGTCGATCAGCACATCAAAGTCATCGACCATGTCTGTCAACGACGCGACTGCCACGGCCCCCATACGGCCACAACCCGCCAGCTCACCAAGATCGCTACCCGCCAGCGTACTGTCCGGCGACACACTGCCACCCGCCAGCCTCGCCTGTTCATCCTGAGACACGGCGGCAACAAGAGTACGCCCCATACGACCTGCAGCACCCGCGATGGCAATTGAAGACATGCAAACTCCTTTACAAGAAAACACATAACAGCAATATGGGCACAGATAAATACACAACCCGCCACCCTGACCGCCAGTATAGCGCGTCACTATTCCCATGCGACCACGCTATTGCCTAGCGATTATCATTATCCAGCACACCACCCTGGCTATTGGTGGCGTAGTGATACAAAAGCAGCAGACGTGAAAAAACGTCTGGTTACCTGCCAAGTCACTAAACCATCGACTTACCTGCTGCACAACGGAAGCAGCCATGACTCAGCCAGCCACAGCACTAGCAGGTAGCGCCCGCCTTTAGCCAACAAAATCCAGAACGCAGCGCGCCACCAGGGTAACCTCAGCACACCGGCAATCACCGTGAGCGGGTCACCGATCAACGGCACCCAGCTCAGTAACAAGCTGACTTCACCAAATCGCGCATACCAGCGCTCAGCGCGCGCCAAAGCTGCCTGCGAGACAGGAAACCAGCGACGCTGCTGAAAACGCCGCGCATAGCGCCCTAAGCCGACATTGACCAGACTACCGATGGCATTGCCTGTTGTTGCCACTAACCACAACAGCAGCACCGGCTCGCCCAAGCACCACAGCCGAGCCAACCATAGCTCCGACCCCCCTGGCAGCAGAGTGGCACTGGCTAACGCCACAACAAACAGGCTCAACATGGAAAAACTCCCCGCCGCTGACGTATGCTGGACATCACTCTACAGCCCCCATGGCAGCCCCCACGCTCCCTTTTCACGAGTTGAACGCACAATGACCTCAATTCCCCATACCCTGACCATTGCAGGCTCCGACCCCTCTGGTGGCGCGGGCTTGCAGGGCGATATCAAAACGTTGTCGGCCCTTGGCACCTACGCAACGAATGTGATTACCGCGGTGATCGCTCAAAATACCCGCGGCGTTACCAGCGTGCACCCCATGTCGGCCGACGTCATCGCCGAGCAGCTCGACAACTTACTAGACGATGTTCACATCGACGCCGTCAAAATCGGCATGGTTGCCAGCCGCGAGGTAGCTGAAGTCATTCGCGACAGCCTGAGCCGCCACCGCCCGCGCTGGATTGTGCTAGACCCTGTAATGGTCGCCAAGAGTGGCGACACCCTGGTCGACGCCGCTGGCATTGCTGCCGTACGCGACATTTTGGTGCCGCTGGCTGATGTCATCACCCCCAACCTGCCTGAGGCAGCGGTACTGGTCGGCACCCTGCCGCCCACATCAGCAGCAGAAATGGAAACCATGGTGCCAAGCCTGCGGGCGCTTAACTCACCCTATGTGCTCCTCAAGGGCGGTCATTTGCGCGGCAAAAACTGCCCTGACTTAATGATTACACCTCAACAGCATACTTGGCTTGCCGCACCGCGTATTGATACCAAAAACCTGCACGGCACGGGTTGTGCGCTATCATCAGCAATCACTGCCTTACTTGCACAGCTGCCACCAGATGCCAACCACGAAGCAATCATCAGCGCCATTGGCGAAGCCAAAGGCTGGCTGCACTCTGCCCTTGGTGCCAGCCGCCGCCTATCAATAGGTCATGGCCGTGGGCCCGTTCATCACTTTCACGCTTGGTGGTAATCACGAGTGGCGACCCCGCCATCACCCATAGAAATGATTCGCATAATGGAGAGGTAATGAAAGCCCTTATACAACGCGTCAGCCAAGCCTCTGTGCAAGTTAACCAGCAGAGTGTGGGTGCTATTGAGCACGGACTGCTCGTTCTCGTGGGTGTAGAGAAAGGCGATAACAAAACGTGCGCAGACAAACTACTACACAAATTGCTGCACTATCGCGTGTTCAGTGACGACGACGGCAAGATGAATCGTAATGTGCAGCAAGTGGACGGCGGGCTGCTGCTGGTCTCTCAGTTCACTCTAGCCGCCGATACTGGCCGAGGGCTTCGGCCCAGCTTCTCACGCGCAGCGCCTCCCGACGAAGGCGAGCGCTTGTTTCACTATCTTGTGGAAGAAGCCAATAAGGCATGGCCCAACGTCGCCACAGGAGAGTTCGGTGCCAACATGCAGGTATCACTGATCAATGACGGCCCAGTGACTTTCCTGCTGGAAGTCTGACCGGGAGGCCGTCGCCCCTCATACCGTCAAGCCTCTAGACGCTGCTCAGCTTCCTCCAGCGCTTCTTCGGCAGCAAGCCAGGCGTGCTCTTGATCAACCAACGCTGAAGCCAGTTCAGCCTGCTCAGCTAAGCGCTGGTTCAACTCGCTTTTGCGCGCCTCATCGGTATAAAGCTGGCTATCACCCAGCGCCTCTTCCACCACCGCTAACGCCTGCTGCGTTTTTTCCATGGCTTGTTCAGCCTTATCCCGTATGCGCTTGAGCGGACGCAACGCTTCACGCTGTTCAGCAGCGGCACGGCGAGCGGCTTTGCGGTCTTCACGAGGCGCGTCATTGTCAACCTTTGCAGCTCTGGCATCGCGGCGCTCACCTTCCAGCCGTGCCTTAAGCCAGGCGCGATAGTCATCCAGGTCGCCATCAAACGGCTCAACGCGATGATCCGCCACCTTCCAGAATTCATCCACTGTGGCACGTAGCAAATGTCTATCGTGAGAAACAACCAACACGGCGCCGTCGAAACTCGCCAGCGCCTGAGTCAGCGCCTCGCGCATTTCTAGATCAAGGTGGTTGGTCGGCTCATCGAGAAGCAGCAGATTAGGCTTGTGCCAAGCCACAAGCGCCAACGCCAAGCGAGCTTTTTCGCCGCCAGAGAAGCGTGCGACCTCACTGAACACCTCGTCGCCACGGAAACCAAAACCGCCCAAAAACTGGCGAATATCCGCATCAGCAGCACGTGGTGACAAACGCTGCACATGCAGAAAAGGCGTTGCCGACAGATCCAAACTTTCAAGCTGGTGCTGGGCGAAGTAACCCACCGCCAAATGCTCACCGGCAATACGCTTACCCGCTAACAACGGTAGCTCGCCTGTCAACGACTTGATCAGCGTCGACTTGCCAGCACCATTAGGCCCTAACAGCCCAATACGCTGCCCCGGCTGAAGCGACAGCGAAACATTCTGCAGTTGGCGCACGTCAGCATCCGCACTGCGATAACCCAAGTCAGCCTCGTCGAGTACCAGGAGTGGGCGCGAAATACGGTCAGCACAAGGAATGCTGAAATGAAACGGCGAGTCGGCATGAGCAACCGCGATATCGCCCATGCGCTCAAGCATTTTCAGACGACTCTGCGCCTGGCGAGCCTTAGTCGCCTTATAACGAAAGCGCTCAACAAAACTCTCGATTTCCGCACGCCGCGCTTGCTGCTTGGCCGCTTGAGCCTGCTGCAGCGCCAGCTTCTCAGCACGGGTGCGCTCAAAGGTGCTGTAGTTACCGCGATACAACACCAGCTGACGACGCTCAAAATGCACGATATGGTCACAAACGGCATCAAGAAAATCGCGGTCATGAGAAATCAGCAATAAGGTGCCGGCATAACGCACCAGCCATTGCTCCAGCCACAGCAACGCATCAAGGTCGAGGTGGTTGGTCGGCTCATCAAGCAGTAAGACATCCGAAGGCATAAACAACGTACGAGCCAGGTTAACCCGCATCCGCCAGCCACCGGAAAAATCCGACAGTGGGCGCGCCAAGTCATTCTGACGAAAACCCAACCCTACCAATAGCTGGGCCGCACGCGCCGGAGCCGTATAGCCATCCAGTGCTTCAATAGTGCCATGCAGTTCGGCTTCGCGATGCGCATCTTCCTTCTGTTGCGCCTGAAGTAGCGCTGACTCAGCCTCACGCAACGCACAGTGGCCATCGATCACATAATCATGAATCGAGCGGTTAAGTGTGCCCACTTCTTGCGCCATGTGAGCGATACGCTGGCCACCACTCATCTCCAGCTCCCCCTTTTCTGGGGCCAGGTTACCGAGCAACAGGCTGAACATGGATGACTTACCGGCACCATTGGGGCCGACAATACCAACGCTATAACCCGCGTGCAGCGTAAGATCAGCGTCTTCCAGAAGCGCTTGGGTACCACGTTGCAGGCTGACTTGCCGCAGTGCAATCATGCCAACTCCACTAACAATGCATGAAGCCGCCACCTCAGAGGCAACAGCCATAAATGAATACCAATTCTACCGAATTGACGCCACAGATGCGGCGTGAACTGAAGAATCACCCTCTTTGGAATTTTGCCTTAACACTTTATGCCCGCCCCGGCGTCGAGAAAGCGTGTCTAACGCTTCAGGATGACGCTGGGCTAGATGTCTGTGAGCTACTGTGGATGTGCTGGCTCTCATACCATGGTCTGACATTGACTGAACACGCGGCGCTATTACTGAACCCCGTGCGCACATGGCAACGCGAGATAACCGCTCCGCTGAGGCTTCAGCGTCGTACACTAAAACCCTTGTGCGCAGGGAACCCGGAGCGTGAAAAGTTGCGCCAAACGATTAAGCAAGCCGAACTGCTCGCCGAACAGGAGGCGCTGCGCCAACTAGAGCAGCTAACCTATCAAGGCCACGTAGTACGCGCACAACAAGCCACCGACGACAACTGGACCGTTCAGGCTGCCAACCGAGTCTCGGGGGACGCACAGGCGGCTTACCTCAGCCTCGACGTGCTAGCCTCTCAAGCACGTTGTAATTAAACCGCCAAATCACTATTACTATTATTAACAATAATCTCGCTATCTCCCGCTAACGTCCTAACAACATTGCTATCCGTCAACACTGGCGCTTTGAGAGAGTGGCAGCTTCTCATCAAATTCTGTAGCGTCAGAAGTCAGTGCCGCATAACAACATGACTTCCTGCAAATAAAAAAAGGATCGGACCATGACCGCCAGCACTTTGCAGTCAACAGGCTTCGGCCAGAGAAAGCCACCGCTCTGTGTCGGTAGGCCAGCGCCAAGCAGGTGCACCATATGAGCCTACAACCCAAGCCCAACAATATACGCCGCCGCCGAATACGCAAGATAATGCGCCCGCTCAGCAAGCTAGACCGTGCGCTTGGCATGCTAGAGAAGTGGATCATTACTACCAGCATCCTCGTCATGGCGCTGCTAATGAGTAGCCATGTAGTCAGCAACCTACTGTTCAGCAAAGGTATCCCTGGCACTTACGAAGTTACCGAGATGCTTATTGTGGTAATTACCTTCGTAGGGGTTGGTTATGCGGCACGCAATGCTCGACACATCAGTATGTCAGCCATTTATGAACAACTCAGCGGGACTCCTCGCAAGGTACTCCTCATTATCATCAGTATTGGTACTGCTATCCTGATGTTTTACTTTGCTTACCTCTCTGCCGACTATGTTTCGGTACTACACTCGCGCGGCAGAACCAGCTCGTCCTTACACATTCCACTATGGATTGTGTACCTCGCACTACCCATCGGTTTCACCCTGGCCGGTATTCAATATGTCCTAACCACCATTCGCAATATGGTCAGCCGTAATATTTACCGCACCTTCAGAGACAGGGAAATGTTTGACGAAGTCCCTACTGAAGAGCTTCAGACAGCAACCTCCAATAGTGGCAATGCCGAGACAGGGCAGCGTGACAAGTAAACGTTAAACAATAAATCGAGGACGATCGCATGCTGGCTTTGCTAGGTATCATAATGCTTGTTCTCCTACTGCTCGGGTTCCCGATGATGGTTCCCTTGGCGGTAGGCACCTTTTATATGATGTTCACCGACATGACTTTTTTTGGCCCCGATCAAGCCGTAAGCTGGATGATCAACGGGGTCGGCAGTTGGGTACTGGCAGCCGTACCCATGTTCATTTTCGCTGCAGACATCCTAACCAAAGGGCACACCGCTAACCGCCTGCTAGATGTAGTCGATGCGTTCACCCGCCACATCCGCGGCGGACTGCCGATTACCACTGCGGCATCCTGCGCTCTGTTTGGCGCAGTCTCTGGCTCAACCCAGGCCACAGTTGTCGCCATGGGTGGCCCCATGCGCCCGCGCTTGCTGGCCAAAGGCTATTCCGATTCCTTTACTTTGGCTCTGATTATCAACGCCAGTGATATCGCGTTGCTGATTCCGCCCAGCATCGGCTTCATCATCTATGGCGTGGTGATGAAAACCTCTATCGGCGACCTGTTCCTGGCAGGCGTGCTACCGGGCCTGATGATACTGGGGCTGTTTGCCATCTACTGCTACCTCGATGCACGCATCAAAGGCATTGAGCCAGAACCGCGTGCTACCTGGGCCGAGCGCTGGACCACCATCCGCAAGGTTGCCTTACCTATGGGCTTTCCGATTATTGTGGTTGGCGGCATCTACGGTGGCTTTTTCAGCGCTGTTGAAGCATCGGCCGTAGCCGTCGCCTATGCGCTGATCCTTGAAGTGATTATTTATCGTCAAGTTTCCATCCGCGACCTTGGCAGCCTGGCCATGTCTACCGGCCTGATCACCGCCGTCGTCTTTATTCTGGTAGCTATCGGCGCAGCATTCTCCCAAACGCTGGGAACCGCTGGCGTGCCGGAGCAGATTCTTGGCCCAATGATTGATGGAATTGGTGATAACCAAACACTGGCTCTGATGTTGATTGCTGCCGCCTTCTTTATTGGCTGCATGTTCGTTGACCCTATTGTGGTCATCCTGATCTTAGTGCCGATTTTCAAGCCTCTGGTCGTTGCAACAGGCCTGGATCCTGTACACGTAGGTGTTATCGTGACGCTACAGGCTGCCATCGGTTCGGCAACACCGCCTTTTGGCTGTGACATCTTCACCGCTATCGCCGTCTTCCGTCGTCCGTATATGGATGTCATCCGTGGCACACCACCGTTCATTGCCATCATGGTGCTGGCTACCTTCCTGCTGATTTTCTTCCCGCAGATCTCACTGCTGCTACCTTCGCTGGGAGGCTCCTAAAGCCAGGGGGTATGACCCTGGCCACCACCCCTTTATCGTCACACGCAAACGCTCAGGGCACCCTAGGGTGCCCTGAGCGCTTTCTATCTCAGCCACAACGGAACACCGACGCGTGTTGTCACCTTAAAATCATGCACACATATAGACGAAACATATAAAAAACCGGTTAATCCAGCCGCCCTTTATGGGCAACAGATCAACCGGTTTGGTAGCACAGCGTGTTATAACTGATTTAAGGCGAAGGTAACTTTCCAGAGGCAAGACCCAGCAAGTCAGTCATTACTGGGGCCCGCCAAAAGCATCAGCCCAAATCAGGCAGCCTGCTTATTTTTCTTCCGCGTTGTCACTAGAGCCGAACTGCTCCAGCAGAATTTCAAGGGCCTGACCACCACGTTCGCCGACATCTTCAACAAAGATCTCGCGTACCGGCTCAACTTTCTCACGGAATTGTTCGCGCTGCTCATCTGTCAGCTCAATAACCGTGATATCGCTATTCTCCTTGATCGTTTCCAAACGTGTAGAGTTAAACTCCGTCTGAATATCATGGCCAACCTGCACCAGCTCACTGGTGACATCGTCAAGCATAGAGCGCTGCTCATCGCTCAGGCTGTCATACCACTCCAGGTTCCCCATTAACGTAGCCAAGAACTGTGATTGCTTGGCAAAAATCAGGTAGTCCTGAACTTCATAAAAGCCCATTTCTTCATGGGCAAATACTGGCTGAATGTTGCCTTCTGCCTGCCCTTGCTGCAGTGCGCTGTACAGTTCGCCATAAGCGATCGAAATAGGCGAGGCGCCATAGCCTTTGTACGTCTCGCGCAGCAAGCTGTTGTCCATGACACGAATCTGGAGGTTATCCATATCTGCTGGCGTGGTGACTTCCTTATTGGTTGTCCACACCTGATAGCCTTCGGCAAGCTCAGCCAGCGGCACTAAGCCACGCTCGCGGAACGATTCCTGCCAGGCATCGCTTTTCAGAAATTCATCTGAATTGAGTACGGTGACGGCTTCCATCTCATCGGCCGGCATAACAAAGTTAAGACTGAGAAGCTGACTTTCCGGCACGGTGCCACCCAGAGCGCCCGAGCCAAAGCCCATTTGAATGGAGCCTCCCTGAATAGCGTCATAGAGCGCCGAATAGGTCGACCCCCACTTACCATAAGGAAGGAGTTGAACAGTAACGTCGCCGTCGGTTTTTTCTTCAACAAGCCGTTTAAATTCTTCTGCGTAACCATGCTGGACGCTGCCCTCGATCTCCTCAAGACCAAAGCGCCAGGTTTCTGCGCTGGCGGTTGTCGCTACGCCCATCATGCTTGCAACTGCAACTCCTAACGCTACCTTTTGCAATTTCATTACGCTCTCCTTTTTATATTGGTACATATAGGGAAGAGTAAAGACCCCTACATGTCAAGGCGACATATCTACACCAAAACACCCCCCTCCATTAAAGTTACACTAATTAACTGCTTGGCTGCGGAACCCAGCCGCTTCTGCTAGTGTCCAACATTTGTCACACACTAAACGGTGCAAAACTGCATCAATTCGACAAGGTTGTTTCATGAAAACATTGCTAACCTCTGCGTCACTAGTTGCGCTACTTGGCGCTTCGTCACTGACTTTCGCTGCACTTGATACTGAACAGCAGAAATTAAGCTACAGCTTAGGCGCCACACTGGGACAATCCATTTACCAGGATGTTGATGACCTGGATATCGATAGCTTCACCCAAGCGATCGAGGATGTTTTCGCCGGCGAAGAGCTTGCCTTGAGTGATGAGGAGATGGCCAAAACACTGACCGATTTCCAAGAGGAAGCTATGCGTAACCGCGCGGCCCAGGCCGAAGCCGCCGCCGAAGCTAACGCAGCTGAAAGCCAAACATTTCTTGATGAAAATGCCGACAAGGATGGCGTCACTGTTACCGAATCAGGGTTGCAATACCGTGTACTGGAATCCGGTGATGGCGCTATGCCCAAAGCTGGCGACAGCGTTGAAGTGCATTATGAAGGCACACTGATTGACGGAACGGTGTTTGACAGCTCCTACGAGCGCGGAGAGCCGGTTCAGTTTAAAGTCGGCCAAGTCATCGAAGGGTGGCAGGAAGCGCTTACACTGATGAGCGAAGGCGATACATGGGAGCTAGTGATTCCTTCTGAGCTGGCCTATGGCAAACATGGTCAAGGACCGATTGGCCCGAATGAAACGCTGATATTCAAAGTCGAGTTGCTCGGTGTTGATGCCGCCGATAAGAAATAAGCGCATGAAAACCAGAACTACGCTACTGACAGCCAGCCTCCTCGGGGGGCTGGCTGTTGCGCTTACCACACCGCTGCTGGCTAAACAGCAAGCGACGCCCGACGACGACAATACTCCAGCTGCCTCCCTTCCCGCGCTCGGTGCCGCCAATGACGACACCAGCGTCATTGGGGTTTCATCAGGTGGCTATATGGCCAGCCAGCTAGCGGTTGCTTGGCCCGAGCGCTTTGTCGGCCTGGGAGTCATTTCTGCAGGTCCTTGGGGCTGCGCTCAGGGTTCATTAAGTTTAGCGCTAACCCAATGCATGCTAACGACCAAAGGGCCGATCAACCTGGATGCCATCAACGACCGCTATCAGTCTTATCTAAAGCGTGAGTTAGTCGGCCCAACGCAGCAACTCTCATCACTGCGTGTGTATACCTGGCACGGCAGTGCTGATTCCGTGGTAGCTCTCTCAGTTGGCCAATCGTTAACACAACAGCTAGAAGCGTGGCTAACCCACCCCAAGCAGCAATTACGGAGCATTGTTGACGAGGGCGCGGCTCACGGCTGGCCAGTGGGCAGCGCCAGTTCGGATGACATACAGCGTGCTGACTGCGCTACAGGCGGTGGCAGCCACTTACTTAACTGCGATCGACAGGTCGCTGAAGAAGCCTTGGACTGGCTACACGGCCCTGCTCCACTCAGCAATGATGAAAGCACCGAAACTGACAGCCAGCAACAACGTCAACAAGGCAAACTGGTGCGCTTCGACCAAAGCGATTTTGAAGCCCGAGGCCTTGCCGATGAGGGCTACCTGTTCATTCCGGCTTCCTGCGAAGCTGGTGGCTGTCCAGTTAGCATCGCGCTACACGGTTGCAACATGAGTGCCAACGATGGCGATGAACGCTTTGTTCGCCACAGCGGTTTGAATGAGCGTGCCGCACGTGAAAAACGCGTGATACTGTACCCACAGGCCAAGCCAAGTATGGCTAACCCTCAAGGCTGCTGGGATTGGTGGGGCTTCACCGAAAGCAGCTGGCAAATTGACCCACTGCATGACTCTCGCCAAGGCCGCCAGGCTAACGCGCTGATGCAAATGCTGGATACCTTGCAGTCAGCCCCGGAGAGTTGACTGCAGGCAGCTAAAATACGTCAGTGTATCGCCTAATCACCTCGCTTTCCGAGGCAGCCAGCGCCTCGGAAAGCGACTTTCTCTGAACTCAAGCACCCAGTAACTCTGTTCCAGCTTGCTCTATATTCCAAGCTGCTCTTCCAGCGCCGTCAGTAGCGGCTCTGGTGTCGATGAGTGCAGCACGCGGCGCAGTATTTCACCCTCCCGATTGACGACATACAGTAAGGCGCTGTGATCAATGGTGTAATCTGCTGCCGAGTCAGGGGTATCAACCTTACGCCACACCACCTGATAACGTTCTGCAATATCTTTCAGTTCAGCCTCACTGCCCGTGGCACCAATAAATCCATCGCCAAAAAAAGCAAGGTACTCTGTTAAGCGCTCCAACGTGTCGCGCTCAGGGTCTACCGATACCATCAACGGCACAATTCGCTGACGCTGTTTCTCATTGAGTTGCTGGCGCACGTGATTCAGCACACCCAAGCTGACCGGACAAACATCAGGACACCAGGTATAGCCAAAAAACACCACAGCCAGCTGATCCTCGTCCAATTGGCTAAGGGAGAACTCACCAACAGTAGAGTTCAGAGCAATATCGCCACCTTCGGGCAGGCCATCACTATTTCGCTGACGATCACCCCACCAGCCAGCCAATGTTACTGCGATAGCAACAACAACCACAGCCACAACTGCCCACGGCCCTGTGCGCTTCATACAACAGCTCCTAATAGGATGATGCTAATTTTTAACCACCTGAAAATCGAACCAGCTTCCAACTCGCCCATCAGGGGTATCGACAATCACGCGGGCACGCCAGTCCATAATATCTTCAGTACACAACGCGATCTGGCCTTCTCCCTGAAAGATGTCTCCCATAGCCGTAAGCGGGAAACGGTGCAGCCCCATGTCCATATCAAGACCTTCAAAACGCACCACAGCCGCCGTTGCGCTGCCCCCTTCAAGCTCAACCACGAGCGGCAATAGCGTTAAGGCATGTATTGGACCATCTGACTGCATTGAAAAAATGAGCTGCTTGCCATCCCCTAGCGGTGTGCTACACGGCCCCTGTGAAATATCACAAGTCCCAGTCGGCGGAACCCAGCGCACGTCAGTGTCAGCATCCAGCGCATAACGCAGTAAGTACCATAGCGCTAAGCCAAGGGTGATCAAGGTGGCAATCACCAACAGACGCATCTGTGGCGAGTGCACCCAAGAGGATTCCTGTACGGAAGATGACGCTGTATTCATAAGCCTTGACTACACCGAGGGCAGGATACAGGTAAGCTTAACAGTATTTGCTATCGCATCCTCTGCGCGCCGTTGTCGCAGGGAGCTGGCAGATACCAATAACCTACCAGTAAGCCTGATGAGTGGAGACGCATGTCATGGAAGGTATCTCAAGCGCGCTTGGCCCGCTGTTTCTGCTGATTCTTCTCGGCCTAGTGTTACAGCGGCTTAATATACCCGGCGGCGACTTCTGGCCACGCCTTGAACGGCTGGTTTATACCCTGCTATTCCCAGCCATGTTGGTGTCAACACTTGCCCAAGCCGATATGCGAAGCGTGCCAGCGGGGCAGCTGGGGTTAGTGCTACTGGGCGCAATGCTCTTTTTTGGTGCCCTCCTGTGGGTATTACGCAAAAAGCTCACGTTAGAAGCCGCCCCTTTTACCTCCATATTTCAGGGGTCTCTACGTTTTAACACATACGTAGGTGTAGCAGGTGCCGCTGCACTGCACGGCAGCGCAGGCACTACCGTGGCAGCCGTTGCTGTCGCCCTAATGGTGCCTGTGGTTAACGTTATGTGCGTTGCAGGTTTCGTTGCCGCTGGCACTCTGGGGAGTGCTGGCCTACGCGCCAGCATAGTTGCGCTGACCCGCAACCCACTGATTTTAGCTTGCTTATTGGGCATCATCCTGAACCTGTCTGGCGTCGGCCTACCGGGCTGGAGCGAACCCGCCGTCACCCTGCTAGGACGAGCCGCATTACCACTAGGACTGGTGGCAGTTGGCGTTGCCCTACGCCCCTTATCATTATTAAGGCGCGACCTCGGCATTTGGCTGGCCAATGGCATCAAGCTGGTAGCCATGCCTGCGCTGGTCCTGCTGCTTGGTCAAATCGTTGGGCTGGACCCAGTCAGCCGCGATGTGGCGCTACTGTTTGCTGCCCTGCCCACCGCCACGTCAGCATATATACTGGCTCGACAACTGGGTGGCGATGCCGAATTGATGGCAGCATTAATCACCAGCCAAACACTACTGGCCATGCTGAGCCTACCCCTATGGCTACAACTTGCAGGCACGTGAGTGCCGCGACAGCACTTTAATAAAAAAGATTCTCGTTTGTGTTGACAGCGCAAATGAGAATGATTTACTCTACATTCATGGTGTTGATGAGACGCCATGGCCCGACAGGGTTCTTGCCAGTCTCCTGTCAGGTTTCTCCTCCTCATTGTTAGTCACGGTCTTTTGCCGCTCCTTATTGGAGCGGCTTTTTTTTGCGTGCTAGCACTAGATAAGCAAATGTCGATCTGCCTTCGCTCTAGCTCGAGCACCCGGCCAAGGGCCGACCTTGCCCAGCCGCTCGCGCAACATATCAGCCAGTGCCTGCACTGCTGGCCACGATGGGGCGTCGATGCGGCGGCTGAAATAAAGGCATGCCTGGCTGTCACTTAGCTGAGGTAAACCGTCACTCTCATCCAATATTCGCATGCTGGGTAATAGTCGTTGACGGTCCAAAATGCTGATGGCCAAGCCAACATCTACCGCCTTTTCTACCGCATGAATGCTGGTGCTAGTAAATACGGCATACCAGCTTCGGTCACGAGCCTCTAGCGCCTCGACACCTAACGAACGAAACGGGCAGTCCAGTGGATGAACCGCCAGCGGCAGGGGTGATTCAGCATCGATACTGAAGTCTCGTGCAGCAGCCCAAACAGGTGACGCTTTCCACAAGGCTTCCCCGCCAGCCAACCGATGTGGCCTGTCCAGTGCGACAATCAGTGATAACTCACCACGCTCTAGCCGTCTCGCCAACTCACCGCTTGGCGCAGTCACCGCCTCTAGAAGGACATTGGGGTGACTGGCCAAAAAATCGGGTAACACCTGCTCTACCAACTGCGGCGCATAGCCTTCGGGCATGCCAAAGCGCACTCGCCCCGATAATCCCTGCCCTGTTAGCCGAGCTATCAAGCCATCGTGCTGACGCAGCAGCTCCCGGGCTTCTCGCAACAACACCTCACCCGCCGGTGACGGTGTAACACCACGCGGGCCACGTATCAGCAAACGTGTTTCCAGCCGCTCTTCCAGCCGCTTTATCTGCATGCTCAGGGCACTGACGGTGCGATGCCGTTGCTCAGCCGCCGCCGCCAAGCTGCCCTGCTGCACAATAACCATGAAGCTGCGTAGCGCTTCTAGATCCAGCGTTGCGCCTGAAATTTCTGCCATGCCAAAACAGCCTTAAATTTAATTGAAGCCTGACTGCAATAAGTTTCGCTAGCCTAAAGCCTAGCAGCATCCCAAAATTCATGCACACCATCACTAACAGCCAACTCGGGGAGGTGCCATGTTCAGTCTGCCACGCGTATTTACGACGCGACCTCGTATAAAGCGCCTGCCACATGTTTCGACGCCCTCCTTACTGGTAGCGGTTGGCTTTGTACTGTGCTGGAGTAGCGGCTTTGTGGGCAGTCGGCTGGCAGTCGATGCGACTGGGCCGGTAGTTGGCTTCTATGCTTGGCGCTTTGTTATAGCGGCGCTGATCGCTTGGGCAGTCGTCGCCTGGCATCGTGCGAAACCTGGCTATCGACCCAATCGCCCTCAGGTAATTCATGAACTACTGACGGGTAGCCTAACCTTAGGCGTTTACTTATTAACTATGTTGCTGGCCGTGGCTGAAGGCGTCAGCGCTTCCGTCGCTGCGTTAATCGGCGCACTACAGCCATTAGCGGCTGCACTGCTGGCCAGCAAGCTATTGCGTGAGCGCAGCTGCAAAGCTCAGTGGTGGGGCATGGGCATTGCCACGCTAGGGGCCGCCGCCATGGTAACTGGCGATATACAGGGCGCAGGCGGTGCCCCCTGGTGGGCATATACGCTACCACTGGTTGCCGTGGCAGCCGTTTCGCTAGGCAGCGTGTTAACACCTCCCAGCGCCAAAACTGCCACGTATCAGGCAGCTAATACCCGTCAGCATGAACCACTGGCACTGGCCACGCGCCTAGCATTGCAGGTCAGCGCCGCAGCGGGCCTATTTGTGGCCGCAGCACTACTACTAGAGCCCGGCTTGCCACCTCCGCCACCAGCCAATACCAGCGCATTGCTGGCACTGGCCTGGCTGGTTGTGTTGTCAACGTATGGAGGCTACGGTTTTTTTGTGGCCAGCTTAGGGCGTTTTGGTGTTACCACCACGTCAGGACTGATTGCCCTGACCCCTGCGGTCACCCTGATTATCAGCGCCCTGATGTTTGGCGAGCAACCCAGCGCGCTAGGTTTAACTGGGCTGATCTTGTCACTGTTCGGCGCGCTATGGGCGCTGGCTGCGGGTAACCAGCGCCGACGCCGTGCTGCCGTTTCGGGAATTAGTCAGCGCGGCGGTACATCAGGTCCCAGACACCATGTCCCAGCTTCTCCCCTCGGGTCTCAAACTTGGTCAGCGGGCGAAAGTCGGGGCGCGGGACATAAGGCGCCGTGTCGCCCTCCGCGCTATTGATGTAGCCTGGTGCAGCATCCAGCACCTCGGCCATCCATTCAGCGTACGCCTGCCAGTCGGTGGCCATGTGCAAAATGCCGCCGAGCTTGAGGCGAGTACGAATCAATTCAACAAACGCCGGCTGAACAATGCGCCGCTTGTGGTGTTTCTTTTTGGTCCACGGATCAGGGAAAAAAAGCTGTAAGGTATCCATGCTGGCTTCGGGAAGACATTGCTCCAACACCGCTAGAGCGTCTTCTCGGTAAACGCGCAGATTAGTCAGCCCGCGCTTATCAGCCTCATCCAGCAGTTTACCGACACCGGGGGCATGCACCTCAATACCGATAAAGTCGGTTTGTGGGTTACTCTCAGCCTGCTCAATCAATGAACCACCCATGCCGAAACCAATTTCCACCACCAACGGGGCACTGCGGCCAAATAGCTCGACAGGGTTTTGTCGCCCGTCCGCTATGCTTAGGCCCAGCCGCGGCCAGACCTCTTCAAGCCCGCGTTGCTGAGCAACGGTGGCACGTCCAGCGCGAATTACATAGCTTTTAATGCCACGCCGGTGCAGTGGGGCATCGGCACGCTCAGGGCCCGTGGTAGAGCTGGCTTGCTCAGTGTCCGCTGATGGCGTATCAGGCGTCGTATCGTCGCGTGTTTGCTCAGTCATACCCATGGTATCTTCAGTCATAAGTCTTTCATCGAGTGATGCGCCCTGCCAGCGGTGAAGAGGGCTCGGCCTTGCTACGACGCGGCATACGCCCAGCGAGGAAAGCCTCTCGCCCAGCGAGAACCGCACGCCGCATAGCGCTAGCCATCAACACGGGATGGCTGGCATGCGCGATAGCCGAGTTCATCAAAACTGCATCGCAGCCCAGCTCCATGGCTCGAGCCGCTTCCGAGGCAGTACCAATGCCCGCATCAACCAATACGGGAACACTGGCGCGCTCAA
The DNA here is from genome assembly GCF_000425725.1 of Halomonas halocynthiae DSM 14573. Taxonomy (GTDB): domain Bacteria; phylum Pseudomonadota; class Gammaproteobacteria; order Pseudomonadales; family Halomonadaceae; genus Halomonas; species Halomonas halocynthiae. Next base: position 343,709 of record NZ_AUDZ01000013.1, on the reverse strand, counting down.
TAATCAGCTGCAAATTGAACGGATTCTGAATGCCGTGGCCAGAACCGATCAGCGAACCCAGCGGCATTACCGCGCAGCAGCCCAGTCGCTCTAACTCAAGCGCTACAATGGGGTCATCGTTGGTATACACCATGACATCAAAGCCTTCCTTGACCAGAGTTTCAGCGGCTTTGAGCGTTTCTACCACATTGGGGTAAAGGGTACTGTCATCGGCCAAAACCTCTAGCTTGACCAAGCGATGGCCATCCAGCAGCTCTCGGGCGAGGCGACAGGTGCGCACAGCTTCTTTGGCATCATGGCAGCCTGCCGTGTTGGGCAACAGGGTGTAACGATCTGGTGAAATGGTGTCCAGCAAGTTGGGCTCAGAAGCACTCTGCCCCAAGTTAGTGCGACGTACAGCAAAGGTCACCACTTCAGCACCGCTGGCAGCAATAGCGTCGCCGGTCTCATCAAAATCACGATATTTGCCGGTACCCACTAGCAAGCGCGAAGAAAATTCATAGTCGGCAATGCGCAGGGGCGTATCCTGATAGAACTCAGTCATGGGAATCCTTGTAATGTTGGCAGTGAAAGCAGTCATTGTTTTTCAGGGCAACCCGCGTGTCAGCCACCGCCAATGGCATGAACAATCTCGATCCGATCACCTTCTACCAGTCTCATGGCCAGATGGGAACTTTTAGGAACAATATGTTCATTGACTTCCACCGCGATACGTCGCTCGGCCAAACCCAGTGCTTCAACCAGTTCGGCAACGGTGACTTCCTTTTCGACGCGATGCGCTTCGCCATTAAGCTGTATTTGCATAGCATCCTCTTGGGTCAGGTAAAAAAGGACAGGGGGCGTATTGTAGCCTCTTGACGTCATGCGGGGTACGTTAGCGGGCAATCTAAACAAACTGATTCAACATATTAGCTTCAACACATTTGCAAAGGAGTCACGCATGCAGGATCGCAACTGGTGGCTAGCAACCGCTCTGTCTGGCGCCATACTTGTAGCCGCTGGCGCTTTCGCGGCCCACGGGTTGTCGGGTCTTTTATCACCCAAGCTGCTGCAAACGTTTGAAACCGGCGTGCGCTATCAGGCCTGGCACACCCTGGCCATGCTTGGCGTGCTGGCATGGCGATCAGCCTGCCCGTTAGCTGGGCAACACCGAGTATTAGGGCTATGGATGCTTGGCATATTGCTGTTTTCAGGCTCGCTATATGCCTTAGCACTGAGTGGCGTTAGCCGTTTGGGCATCATCACGCCGTTTGGTGGCGTATTCATGATTGCAGGCTGGCTAGCACTCGCCTGGTGCGTCATGCGCACTCAGTCATCATTATCTGGCAGGACATAGGTCGCGGTCACTACGGCAACCGGTTCTTTTTCGCCGCTGGAAAATAGCAGCACTTCACCCACCGCTAAGCGGCGGCCCAGCTTGAGAATATGGGCGTTGGCAATTAAGTCTCGGTCACTACGTGGCCGCCGCAAAAAACGGCAGTGCAGGTCGCTGGTCACTGCCATGGGCTCAGGCCCAATTTGCGCCAAAATAGCCACGTATAGGCACACATCCGCCAGCCCCATCAACGTCGGGCCTGACACGCTGGCACCGGGGCGCAAATGCTCATCCTCCACTGCCAAACTCATGGTGGCGCGCATATCACTCACGGCCTCGATTGTGCCAGAACGCTGAGGGAACACCTCATCTAAGAAGTCTTCAATGGCAGAGGCCGTCATCATCGTCATGTGTCGCTCCCTACACGGCTGATGTTAGTAAAAACCTAAACTCTCAACTCTATCGATGCACCTTGGTCAACTTACCGCACACAGTAGCCGACCCTGATCACAAAAACATCGCCCCCGTGAAATGATCAACGAGGGCGATATCTCTACAGGCTGTTACCGTTAGCTGGCCTTGTGAACTTCACGCCAATGATGAAGCAGCGGCTCAGTGTAGCCCGATGGCTGAACACGGCCTTTAAAGATCAGATCAGAGGCGGCCTTGAAAGCATCAGACGCATCAAGGTTGTCACTCATCGGCGTATACGCCGGGTCGCCATCATTCTGTTTATCAACCACTTTTGCCATGCGTTCTAACGTTTCACGCACCTGCGCTTCGTCTATTACACCGTGCAACAACCAGTTGGCCAAATGCTGGCTTGAGATCCTCAGCGTGGCACGATCTTCCATCAAGCCCACATCATGAATATCCGGCACTTTGGACACACCAACACCCTGCTCTACCCAGCGAACAACGTAACCAAGAATGCCTTGGCAATTGTTGTCCATCTCCTGCTGGCGCTCCTCACTGGTCCAGTCGGCCGACTCTGCCACTGGCACGGTAAGAAGCTCGTCGAGTAGCTCATCACGCAGCTGTGCCTCATCCTCTGATTCTAGCTCACGCTGCACATCTTCTACGCTGACCTGGTGATAGTGCAAGGCATGCAGCGTTGCTGCCGTAGGCGACGGTACCCAAGCGGTGTTGGCACCCGCTTTGGGATGGCCCACTTTTTCTTCAACCATGGCCGCCATCAAATCAGGCATGGCCCACATGCCCTTGCCAATCTGCGCGTGGCCGCGCAGACCACAGGCCAAACCTACCAGCACGTTGCTGCGCTCGTAAGCGCTGATCCAAGGAGCGCTCTTCATATCGCCCTTACGGATCATCGGCCCAGCGTTCATGGCGGTATGCATTTCATCGCCGGTACGATCAAGGAAGCCAGTATTGATGAACGCCACGCGTGAGCTCGCTTGGGCTATACAGGCCTTAAGGTTGATCGAGGTGCGACGCTCCTCATCCATAATGCCCATTTTCAAGGTATCGCGAGCCATGCCCAGCAGGTCTTCAATACGCGAGAACAGCTCACTGGCAAAGGCCACCTCATCAGGGCCATGCATCTTGGGCTTAACAATATAGACTGAACCCGTGCGCGAGTTGCGCGGCTCACCTTCTGCCTTGTTGAGGTCGTGCAAAGCAATCAAGCTGGTTACGATGCCATCGAGAATGCCTTCAGGCAGCTCATTACCCTGCTCGTCAAGAATCGCAGGTGTGGTCATCAAATGGCCCACGTTACGCACAAACATCAGCGAACGGCCTTGCAGCGTCAGAGGCTCACCGCGCGGATTGTTCCACTGGCGGTCAGGATTCAGAGCACGTGTGTAGCTCTTGCCGCCTTTGGTAATTGCTTCACTGAGGTCACCTTTCATCAACCCCAGCCAATTGGCGTAAACCGCCACTTTATCCTCGGCGTCGACAGCCGCCACGGAGTCCTCACAATCCATGATGGTGCTAACAGCCGCCTCGACCACAACATCTTTCACATTGGCTGGGTCAGTCTTGCCAATAAAGTGATCAGCATCTATCTGAATTTCAAGGTGCAATCCATTGTTAGAAAACAGAATTGCCGACGGCGCACTGGGGCTGCCTTGATAACCAATCAGCTTACCCGGCTCTTTGAGGCCTGTTTCACGACCGTTTTCAAGCGACACGACCAAGCGGCCATCGCGTATGACATAACGCGTCGCCTCACTGTGGGAGCCAATTGCCAGCGGCACCGCACGGTTGAGCACACGTCGCGCATACGTCACCACTTTTTCAGCCCGCTTGGGGTTGAAGCTGGCCCCCTTCTCGGCACCCCCCTCTTCTGCGATGACATCCGTACCATAGAGCGCATCGTAAAGACTTCCCCAGCGGGCGTTGGCTGCATTCAACGCATAACGAGCGTTGTTGACCGGCACCACCAGCTGAGGCCCTGCCTGACTTGAAATTTCACGGTCCACATTGCTTGTAGTCACCTGCACGTCGTGCGGCGGCTCAACCAAATAACCGATTTTTTCCAGAAAGCTGCGGTAAGCGGCAAGGTCGCGTACCGGCCCAGGGTTCTGGCTGTGCCAGGTGTCCAACTCAGCCTGCAGGCGATCACGCTCAGCCAGTAACTGCTGGTTGCGCGGCGTCAATTCATGGAAAATAGCGTCCGCACCCTGCCAGAAATCATCAGGGGTAATGCCCGTGCCCGGCAACGCCTGCTCATTGATGAAACGGTCAAGTTCAGCTGCAACTTGCAGCCGGTGACGGGTGATGCGTTGGGTCATGAGAGCAACCTCCTAGTAAGAACCCGCCCTGCTTCAGGCCATGGGCAAATGCCGGATATGTGGACAAAATCACGTTATTACTTAATATTGTGGAAAAATTTTTCAGTTGTAAAGTGAGCCATCCCAACCCTTGGCAACTATCGACCAAAAGACTATTTAAGACACAATCTTTCACCGACTGCCGCATGACGCTAGCATGGCAAAATGATGGAGAAAACAATGCTCGACTTCAGCCCCTTGCTAGCACACGGCCCTCTCGCCCCTGCAGAGCAGAGCCTCATATTACGCCGTTATCTTGAGCATTACGGTATGGCACCTCTACTAACGGAGCGTGCCGGACTGGAAGTCGGCTACCTGGACGCTAAGGGGTATCGCCTCTGGACACAAATCTGGAGTCCCCCTACACCAATGGGCACCGCCTTCGTCGTCCACGGCTATTACGATCACCTTGGGCTATACCGCCATCTGATTGAACGCCTATTAGCTCATGGCTGGCGCGTCGTGTTGTGGGACTTACCAGGGCACGGTTTGTCTAGTGGCGAGCGCGCAACCATTGCTGACTTTGACGAATACGGCGAGTGCTTACGCAGCCTTCAACAACAATTGATGGCGCGTGGCCTTGCACCTCGTCCATGGTTTGGCGTAGGGCAAAGTACTGGGGCTAGCATTTTGGCCACTGATGCCTTGCGTCACGGCGGCGAAGACCACTGGGCTGGGATAGCACTACTGGCACCTCTGGTTCGCCCCCGAGGCTGGCCACAAACCAGCCTAGTGCACTCACTAGTCAGCCCTTTTTTAAGAAGCATTCCGCGCCGCTTCAATAACAACTCCAACGATGCCGAGTTTTCCAGCTTCCTGCGCGAACACGACCCGCTACAGCCAAACCGGCTCCCAGTCGAATGGATCAGCGCCATGCGCCGCTGGATTCCTCAGTTACTGGCATTACCGGCCAGCCAGATACCCGCCTTGATCCTGCAAGGAGAGCAGGACCGAACGGTAGATTGGCAGTGGAACCTGAAAATACTGACGGAAAAATTTCCGCGCGCTCAGGTCTACCGTCAGCCGGTAGCCCGTCATCACTTGGTCAACGAAACCGAAATCATACGTCAAGACCTGTTGGACACGTTGGGGCGCTTCATTGATAGCCTAGTCCCGGATGAGGCGAGCGACGACGTACCCGAGCCATCCGAGCCAGAACCACACAAAGGGCCAACGCTATGATGCGGCGACAACGGTTGATTCCACTACTCGTGCCGATCCTGCTGATGGCTCTGCTGAGCGCCTGCGCCAGCTCTCCTGACCGCCCCCAGACAGTTCGACAAACATTGCTTACTCTGGGTGAGCGCGGAGCCAATGCCGTGCTAAAGGCACCACAGCTACCAAAGCCCCAGTACGATCAAGTGCTGTTACTGGCCACACCAGAAATTGACAGCCAACTTGGCATTACCCCACAGCAGCTACTGGAAGGCCTCGCACGCGGACTGCTCAATGCTGACCAAGCCCCTCAGATTCTTGACTGGGCTAAGGAGCTGCCAGAAAACACCAACGATAACCTATGGTGGCTGGACAGCCGGCTAGAACTCACCTCGTTGCCGCTATCTGCCTCTGGCCGAGTAGTGTTGCCATACACACTAACTCTCACGCTACGTCGCCCCGGCAGCCAGGCTGCGCTATGGCAGACCAGCCTAGATGGCGCCTTAGACGCCAACGCACGCTAAGCCATGCTCGACCAGAAAATCGATACCTAACGGCCCTGCCGGTTAAATACCGCCAAGCCGTATTCATTGAGAAACTCCACCGTCATCGACCGCACCACACCATCACCTGAAACATCGAAGGTCAGCGAAGATACCGAACCTGATGGCATGTTTTCCGTGAATACGGGGAAATAGAAAACGTCACCCGCCCAGTGCTGCACCTCAAATGTCTGTTCATTTGGGCCAAGTGTCAGGACCAGCGTGGCGTCATTTTGCTGTATTTTCGCAGGGCCGAAATAAGCGTTGTCGTACTCCCCCTCCAACAACTCAAGATCAACGCTCGGCTCAGAATTCTTCGGGCGCTGCTGCCCCAAAAGTTCACCAAGGGGCGACGTCATTTGGGCAAATAACTGTTGATACCCCGCAAGCCATTCCCGTTGCACTTCGCCATATTGAACCAGATCCATAAATTGAGCCGTTATAGACTCAGCAGCGCCCACCGGAGCCGCATTGGTAAACACGGCAATGCCCAGCTCCTCTGACGGCAGCATCATGTAGTTGGTGCCAACACCCAAGGTAAAAGCTCCAGAGTGACTCAGCATGGTGCGCCCGGAGGCTTGAGTCGCCACATTGGTTCCGAAGCCGTAGAAGCTGGCACTCTCCACCGGCGTTGCAGGATGGCGTGAAATCACCTGAGGCGTAAGCGCTGGCGTCAGAGCCTCTTCTTCAATAATCACCTTGCCGTCATAGCGACCTTGCGACAGCAACATGATCATCCAACGCGAAAAATCAGCAACCGATGTACTGACCCCACCCGCTGGCGACTGAGGGTCTGGCATACGCTGAGCTATTGGCTCGAACATTCCCCCAACAATGGTATGGCTCACGGCGCGATTATCCTGTGCCATAAAGTCGTCGAACCGAGAGCTTGTGGAGGCCATACCAAGCGGCGCATAAAGTGTGTTTTCCGCCAGACTCGCCCAGTCCACTCCCGAGGCGGTTGCCACGGCTTCAGCACCAGCCGTCAACCCAAAATTGGTATAGGCATAGGTGTTGCGAAAGGCACCAAGAGGCAGATGTTTTAAGTGTTCCAGGATGTATTGCCGACCATACCCGATGTCTTCTAAGTCGTCTCCGGCATGATCAGGCAGGCCTGAGCGGTGAGCAAAGAAATCACCGATGCTGACATGTTCACTGACCCAAGAATCCTGCAGTTGGAACCAAGGCAAATACTGCTGAACCGAATCATCCCAACTGACGACGCCTGAACCCACCTGATGAGCGACCACACTGGCCGAAACAGGCTTCGACAGAGAGGCAATCTGGAACACGGTATCAGCGTCTATCCGCTCAGGCTTGCCTGCTTCACGTACCCCATACCCTTTGGCAAAAAGTATTTTACCTTGGTATACAACAGCCACCGCCAAGCCAGGAACACCTGTTTCTGTCATGGCCGTTTCGACTAAGCCGTCAAGCTGATCAACCGCATCCTTAACCTGGGCGGCAGTAATCGGCGACTCAACCACTTGCGCCCATGCTCCAGTCGCGCCAACGCCGAGTGCCAGAACCAGCGCCAACACGCCTCTTTTCGTCGTTCTAGACCAGTAAGCCACGCGTTTTCGTGCAATAACACTTTTCATAATACGGTCCCCACCGTGACTCGACATCAACGCACACGCTACATTTTAGTTACATTGTATTACCCCCCTTGTAGCTGGCGGTCAAGCTGGCGATAGCCAATTGCCTCCATCAACTGCTCACGGGCAGGCCGTGACTCACCGGCGAGGTCTGCCAGCGTTAACGCCACCCGCAAAACACGATGGTACGCGCGAGCCGAAAGTTTCAGCCGCTCTAGCGCAGCAGCTAACCAAGCCCGGTCGGCGCTTTCTAACGCACACACGTCTTCCAAATCACGGCCACTCAACAAAGCATTTAACGCACCTCGCTCAAGCTGGCGCTGCCTTGCCGCCAGTACCCGCTCACGCACATCGTCAGATGATTCACCGCGAGTTTGAGCGGTCAACTGCTCTGGTGGTAGTGCCGGCACCTCTACTTGCAGGTCGATACGATCCAACAACGGCCCTGACAGCCGTGCCTGATAGCGCTGTATCTGATTGGCGGTGCAGTGGCACTGCTGACGCGAATCGCCTAAATGCCCACAGGGGCAAGGGTTCATTGCCGCCACTAGCTGAAAACGCGCTGGATAACAGCGCTGATGATTGGCTCGAGCAATATAAATTTCTCCAGATTCCATAGGCTCTCGCATCACCTCTAGCACCTGACGCGGATACTCAGGCAGCTCATCAAGAAACAACACACCATGATGGGCCAGAGAAATCTCCCCTGGCCGAGGGCGCGAACCACTGTCATTTTCAGCAATTAGTGCGACCCTCAGGGCGTAATATCGGGCTATTATGGTAGTCTGTACAGGATTGAGTGCGACAGAATTAATAGCAATTGATGCGACAGGTCTTGTTTTATTCAACATTTGGTGCGACTGCCCATGCCACTGCCTACATCCGTTCGTAAAATCGGCCCTACCCGACGAAGTGTGTCTGGCTACTATGCCTTTCGCGGGGAGGAGTCTATTGCGTTCGAGTCGACGCTCGAACGTGATTTCCTCATCAAGGCTGACTTTGATGTGAGCGTCCTTGGTGTGATATCCCAGCCGTGCGAGATCCCGTTTCATCATCCCGTGACCGGTAGGCGCTACACCTACACACCTGACTATTTGGTTTATTACCGTCTCGGTAACCGTCATTACAGGGATTACCCAAAACCTCTCCTGGTGGAGGTCAAACCACGGGAAAAGTGGCAAGCACATTGGCGTGAATGGTCGCCTAAATGGAAGGCGGCGATACGGCATGCCAACAATGAGGGCTGGGCGTTTCGCATTCATGATGAAAGCCGCATTCGTGATAAGACCTTGGACAACATTACCTTCCTAGCGCGCTACAAGCGGATGGTGTTTCCCTCTGTCGAAAGCCAGGCAGTCCTCAACACGGTGAGGGAAATGGGGGTGGCGACCTTGGATTACCTGCTTTCTCGGCACTTTATGGGCGATATTTACCGGGCAGAGGGGATTGCGCATTTATGGCATCTACTGGCGACTCGGCAGTTAGATTGCGATATGGCCCAATCCTTCAGTCCTCTATCGGAGGTATGGGTACCCGATTATGAATAACCATCGTGGCAGCGCAACTGAACCCAATAACGGCGTCGCCCAAACACGCCAACACTTGCAGATTATGGTGGGTGAGCAGGTTCAGAAAGATGGCACCGTTTACCGAATTTCCCAGGTGCTCGATTTTGAGACAGTCATTGGCATTGCCGTTGAGTCCGGGCGTAGTTGCCCGCTTCGCATCAAAGAACTAGCGCCTCTCAATAGCGGGTCCGTATCCCCTGAGCAGGATATGTCCGAGATTGGGGATGCCGATTGGCGGGAGGCCGAGCATCGCTTTTCCATCATTAAGCCCTTGGTGGATCGCCATACGGTGGGGCGGGATGCAGCGGAGGAGCGTGCGAAACAAACGGGGGTTGATACGGCTACGATCTACCGTTGGTTGAAGCGGTATAAAGCGACGGGCTCGGTGCTCGCATTGATTCCTCAAAAGCCAGGGTGGAAGAAGGGAAAGTCGCGTATTCCCGCGCATGCCGAGGCAGTGATTCAGGAAGTCATCAAAGAGGTGTATTTGACGCTGCAGCGTCCGTCCGCACAAAAAGCGGTACAGGAAGTCATGCGGCGCTGCCATGAACGGCGCATCGACCCGCCGAGCCCTGGTACCGTTCGTGCTCGTCTGCGTGATATCCCAGAGCGTGACCGGTTGCGTGGCCATGGTTTTAGAGACAAAGCCATTAACAAGTTCCAGCCGGCTGCCGGAAAATTTCCCAATGCGGACTATCCGTTAGCCGTTATGCAGATTGACCACACGCCTGCCGATATTATTTTGGTCGATGACGTGTATCGCAAGCCGATTGGTCGCCCATGGATTACGTTGGCCATGGACGTGTTTACTCGCATGGTCACGGGGTATTACTTGTCGTTTGACCCGCCCTCTGAAACATCTGTCGGCATGTGTGTGGCGCACTCCATGCTTCCTAAAGATGAGTGGTTGCTACTGCATAATGTGGAGGCTGAGTGGCCGGTATGGGGCACACCCGCCACGATTCATGTCGATAACGGCCCAGATTTTCGCTCTGAGACGTTTCGGCGCTCATGCCTAGCCTATGGGGTCAACCTTGAGTTTCGGCCTGTTAAGCAGCCTCGTTATGGTGGCCACATTGAGCGGGTACTGGGCTCTCTTCTAAAGGAAATCCATAACCTGCCTGGGACGACCTTCTCCTCCATTAAAGAGAAAGAGGGATACGATCCAGAGAAGCACGCGGCCATGACGAAAAGCGAGTTTGAAGAGTGGCTGGTGACGTTGATTTGCAAGGTTTACCACCAGCGCCTTCATTCTGGGATTGGTATGTCGCCGATGAAAAAGTGGGAAATTGGTGTGTTTGGCAATGCGGATGTGCAGGGAGTGGGATTAGCGCCGAGGCCTGCTGACAGGCTCTCTGTATTGCTCGATTTTTTGCCCAGCTTTCAGCGTACGATCCAGACCTTTGGTGTGACCATCGATGGCATAAACTATTACGATGAAGCGCTAAGACCTTGGATCAATGCCAAAGATCCAGACATGCCAGACAAGAAACGCACCTTTGTTTTCCGGCGCGACCCTCGCGACATTAGTGTCATTTGGTTCAAAGACCCGGAGCTCGGGCACTATTTTCGCGTGCCCTTTGCCAATCTTGCCCTCCCCTCGATGAGTGTTTGGGAGTATGCCCAAGCTAAAGCGCGCCTTCGGCAGGAAGGAAGAAACTCGGTCAATGAGACTGAAATTCTACGCGCTATTAGTGAGCTGCGAACCCATGTGGAGGAGTCGCAAGCACGTACTAAGCGAAGTCGCCGTCAGGCACAACGACGTAAAGAGCATGAGAAGAAGGTGACGCCTGCAGATCCCCTTTTACATGCGCCCTCAACTGCGGCCCCTAAAGAGACACCCGCTCAAGGGGACGGTCTTTTAACGGGTGATATCGATGTGAACTGGGACATAGCATGAGCACACACCTTCATCCTGATCTTCGTCACGTCTTGGGGCTGTCCGCTAAAGAGCGAATGGAGTTTATGGATCAACCGCGCTGGTTGGGCTATCCATTGGCCAATCGTGTCATTGAGGTCATGCGTGGGTTGATGGAGAAGCCCAGTCGTCCTCGTATGCCTAACCTCTTGCTCGTGGGTGACTCCAACAACGGAAAGACAACCATCGTTCAACGGTTTCGTAAGCAGTACGGTGAAGGCTACGTGAATGAAGACGTAGAGCCCGTGAAGCCTGTTGTTGTCACTCAGGCTCCCCCGAGTGCCGATGAGAAAAGTCTGTATATCGCAGTGCTAGAGAGTTTCTGGGCTCCCTACCGGCCTACAGATCCTGTTCCCAAGCTGCGCTACCAGGTGATTCATCAACTGCGTGCTTGCCATACGCGCTTACTGATCATCGATGAGTTTCACTCTCTGTTAACCGGTGGTGCTGTTAAGCAGCGCGAAACGATGAATGCCATTAAGCTTTTATGCAATGAGCTAATGATTCCCATCGTTGGTGTGGGGACGCAAGATGCTGTGCGTGTGCTGCATTCAGACCCACAGCATGCGAGTCGCTTTGATGTGGTCGCGTTACCAAAGTGGGAGCTCAATCAGGAGTTTCAGAAGCTGCTCGCTGGCTTTGAGAAGATATTACCTCTCAAACATCCTTCCCAACTGCATGAGCCCCAATTGGCGACCCAGCTCCACGCGATTTCTGGCGGTAATTTGGGTGACCTGCACCGGCTGCTGATTGAGTGTGCAAATGCCGCTATTTTGTCTGGAGCTGAGTGCATCGATGAGAAAATTATTCAGAGTAAATCATGGGTGCGGCCCACCCGTGGCATTAGGGAAGTGATGCTGTAATGACCTGGGCGCTGAGTGTGCCCCTGCTGCCTGAGGAGTCCCTTTCATCATGGCTCGTTCGGGCGGCGTTGCGACAGGGGTGTGATCCTTTGTCGCTCACCGGGGCTATTTGGCCAACATGGCGTATATGGACGAGGGACATTGATAGGGAAATACCCCTCGCAAGAATGCGCCCATTAGTGAATGCCTCGGGGATATCTTCCGCTAAGTTTCAGAAAGCGGGGATGCGGGACGATTGTGAGAAAGTGGTCGGTTACTCGTTACCGGAAACCCGGACTTGGCCCTGGTTGTTGGCACTCGGCAGCCGAAATCGAACCCGCCATGGAGGACAACAGGTATGCACGTTGTGCTTGGCAGAGGACTCAACCCCCTACTTGCGCCGGCACTGGCGATTCGCTTGGCACACTGGGTGCCGCTTTCATGGGGTGCAGCTGGTAGATGAGTGCCCAGCATGCAAGGCCCCTATAGAGCCCCATCGCCTGACAGCGGAAGATCAACATTTAGCTCAATGCAGCCGGTGTCATAACGATTTTAGAAAGGCGGTATGCACGTCGCCTTTACCTGAAGCGTTCAGTGTTCAAGTGATGGCTGATCGTGTGTTAGAACAGGATAAGGTGACGTTTAGGCAGGCCTCTATCGCACCCGCCGATTGGTTTTCTATGGTGGCCTTTTTTATTGGCGTTATACGGCGTGCAAGTCGGCGGCCTGTGTCACCCCTGGCCGATGCGCTTCTTTCATTGGGCATTTCGGTTACGGATTGCCGAATGCCTGTGTCTGGCCTGGCGTTTGAGCTGCTGGCTGTCAGCGAGCGTAGTGCCTTATTGGTAGCGTTGGAACGCTTGCTCAGTATGGGCCTTGAAGAAACGTTCAGCGTTCTGGTCGCGTGCAATGTCAAAACGAGCGCGCTTCATGATCCCCGAAGGTCGCCCCCCGTTGTGTTGTTGCCGCTGCTATCACGGTTATCTCACCACCCTCATGGGCCGCATCGCCGCCGTGTTCCCCCGGCTTGTCGCCCCATGTCGGAACGCGCTGTTAGAGCCTCATGGGCGCGTTTAAAACGCAGAATGAAAGCGGAGCCAACCTCTTGAATCAACACCAAACGGTCGACTGCGATGAGTGTGGCCGAGAAGTCTCCAAATTGTGGCGACGCCATAAAGGGCACGGCTACTGTTCAACTTGCTATGCTCGTGTGTTTAAGCGGCGGATGTGCCCACGATGTGGTGAGTTAGCCCGTCTGCCTAAGAATGACCCAGACGCCGTCTGTCGTCAGTGCAACGTTGACAAACCGTGTGCACGATGTGGAAAAGCCAGTTCAGACTACAACATCGGCAAGGTCACTCCCTACGGCCCTGTCTGTATCGCCTGCGCTCCCTATTTCAAAGAACCAGAGCCCTGCGAGGCGTGTGGGAAAGCATCTCAACGTCTTACCCGAGTGGCGCGTATGGGGCATGATCATCGCTTATGTCCACGCTGTTCGACAGCAGACCACGGTACCTGTTCTGCATGTCGTCGACATCGTTTATTGGTGGTGGCACCCAACGGGGATGCGTTGTGCAAAGCCTGTAATGAGCAAGGGGAAATTGCCTGCCCATCGTGTGGTAATCCCATGCCAGCGGGTCGAGGTGATGCCTGTGAGCCCTGCTATTGGACGCGAACATGCCGTAAACGCATCACCATTGGCCAAGCCGGTATCACTACCAAAGCGTTAAGTGAGGCCTTTGGGGAATTTGGTGAATGGCTGATTCGTATCACTGGGCCGCATAAGGCTGCCCTCAAGATCAATCATTTCTTCTCGTTCTTCCTTGAGCTCGACCAGGCATGGTCACGGATACCGAGCTATTCGGAGCTACTTCATCACTTCGGGGCGGAGGGCTTGCGGCGTGTGAGGCTTCCCATGCGATGGTTGCATGAAGAGCAAGGGGTAGAGCCGGATCACCAAGCAAAGCGGATCGACTCAGAGAAAAGACGTATTCAAGCGTGTCTCAGTTCTATGCCGTTCGCTTCGCTATCAGACCAAGTGCTGCAAGCCTATTGGCTGCAATTGGAAACCCGTATAGAGGCGGGCAAAACGTCCCACACCTCCGCACGACTTGCACTAAGAGCGGCAGCCGCATTGCTACTCGCTACTGACCGGGAGGGGCAGCGACTGCCTCAACAGGGCGATGTGGACAACTATTTGCATGCGGTGCCCGGACAAGCAGCCTCGGTCACGGGGTTTACTAATTTCTTAAATCGCCAACATGCCACCACGTTGGCTCCTCGGGTGGATGTAAAACGGGCAAGAAAGCGGCGAAAAGAAACACTAGCCCGCACCCTGATGACGATGGCCCGGTGTGCTGATCAAGGAGAGGCCTGGAGGGAGGCATGGATCGTTGCTGCCATGGAGTATTTCCATGACACAAAATTAACGCAGAAAATGCTTCGACAACAGACCGTAGAGCGGACGACAGACGGGATACAGGTGGTAGTGGGTGGCGTTACCTACTGGCTGCCTCTGGATATTGAGTGCTAAGACACTGATAGCGCGCAGTCACTTGGAGGGCCCCGCGACTCTGTAGGCGAATGTCGCCCCGCCGTTTGGACGGGGCTATGGCTCTCTACCTATATGCCAGGGCTCAACGGGGTGCCAAAAGGCGTGTCATGACCGTTGAGATGACGTCAAAACCAGGTCTTCATAAATGCCCTTGATAGCCTTCTCTTCTGGGCTGTGGCGCTGTGGCTCCTGTTCCTGCTTTGGATGTAGTGGGGTTATAAGCCCGTTAGAGAGTGACAGGACATCGCTGAGCTGCTCGTAATCGAGGTTTACGTTATCGACATTGTATTGGTTAAGGCGTGTCATGGTCTCTGTGAGTGCGGTCATACTGTGCTCTTCTTCTCCAAGCGGCGGAAAGGCTTGAATCAGCGGCTGACCGCCTTCCCAACCTATCTTGATCGGCTGATTGATGATGTTGACTTGGGTGCCGGGTGGAATGCGGTCAAATATAGATTCGATGTCTTTGGGTAACATGCGGATACAACCTCGGCTTGCGCGCATGCCAATGCCATCGGGCTGGTTGGTGCCGTGAATCAAATAGCCATCGAAGCCTAGGATGATGGCATGGTCTCCTAGCGGGTTATCGGGGCCGGGCGGTACAACGCTTGGTGCGGTTTCGCCGCGTGCTTCCGCTTCACGTTTTACCGACTCAGGCGGGTACCATGCGGGGTTTTTAATGTTCATGGTAGTCTCGGTCACACCAAGGGGTGTATCAAACCCTTCGCGACCGATGCCGATAGGATAGGTCTCAACGCGCGGTGTCTCACCGGTTTTGACATCTGGGTAGTAGTAAAGCCGCAGCTCGGCGATATTGATGACGACCCCAGTACGCTCGACATTCGGCAGGATGAAGCGTCCTGGAATGGTTACTTCAGTACCCACTCCGGGCACCCAAATACTGACCTCTGGGTTAGCACGTACAATCTCCTGGTAGCCAAGGTTGTGACGTCTGGCAATATCAATCAGAGTATCCTCGTAATTCTTCACGATGAAGGTGTCAGCCTCTCCGATAATATTGCCTTCCTCAGGTAGCGGGTAATGCCCCTTGGGCCATTCCGTCTCCTGGGCAGTGGAAGGTTGTGCCGCCATGGCGACAGGGAGCCATGCCAGAAACGAAACCATCACACTCACGATGAAGCCGATCTGCATTGGCCATGGGAGGAATCTCTTAAGTATTGCTGCGTTCTTTGCCAAGAGCATCGCTAGGTTCCTTTTTCATCTAATGCGTCGTTTTTTGATCGAGATAAGTTCAGTTGTAACCCGAGCAGTGTCAGCACCGCAGCGAGTATCCAAGCGGGGCCACTACCGGTGCGTGTGAAAGGAGTTAGGCCCTGCATCGGGGTCACCTCGCCCGTTAAACTGGCCTGTTCAAACTGTGGGGCACGGGCTGTGACGTGACCTTGTGAATCGATGATGGCCGTCACGCCATTACTGGTAGCTCGAAGTAGGTGACGACCATTTTCTAAGGCACGTAGACGCGCCATTTGAAGATGTTGGTGTGGGCCAATGGAGCGCCCAAACCACGTATCGTTGGAAACCGTTAATAGCAGCTCGGCATTACGCGCCTGTTGGGCGACATGGTCGGCAAAAATGATTTCGTAACAAATGGCATTGCCAATGGTGGCTCCAGCCACGTGTAACGGAGCCTGTTCGCCTGACCCTGGGGTCAGGCGAGGTACTGGCAAGTCGAAAAAAGCAAGGGTGCCAGCGAGGAGACTTTGGAATGGCAAATACTCGCCAAAGGGCACCAAGTGCGCCTTCTGGTATTCGCCCTGCACATCATTTAGCCCTATGACGCTGTTATAAGAGCGCCCTTCACTGTCGCGTTGCAAAATGCCGGTCAACAAGGCGGTGTCAGGCCCCAGGTCGGACGCTACTTGCTCAAGTATTTGCTGTGCTTCCTGCTCAAGCATGGGAAGGGCTGCCTCAGGCCAAACGATGAGATCGATATCCCTTGCTTGCTCCCGTGTCATCGTCGTGTAGATACTGATCGCTTCGCGCTGCCCTTGGGCAGTCCACTTAATGCGCTGGTCAAGATTCCCTTGCAGCAATGCCACCCGGATGGGCTTGCCAGCCGGGGTTGTCCATTGGGCGGGCAATAGGAATGGAACGATCCACAAGGCGGCCATTGGGACAAGGAAACTCCAGCGGCGACGCAGTACCTCTACCCCTAACGTACCTGTCAGCGCGGTCATGAGTGACAGCAAGTACACACCACCAACGGGCGCCCATGGGGCTAGTGGAGAATCAATCTGAGAGGTGCCCAGCAATAACCAGGGAAAGCCGGTGAGCATCCAAGTGCGTAGCCATTCGCTCACCACCCACATACCGGCAAAGCTAAGAAAGGCGAACCGTGGCCCCGTGATGCGTCGATAGAGCCCAAAGGGGACTGCAAAGAAGAGCGCCAGGACGCTGACAAAAAGAGTGGTGAGGAGCATCGCCACCAAGGCCCCGGTGCCACTGAAATCGTGAATAGCAACGAAGACCCACGACGTGCCTGAACCGAACAGGCCTACCCCATAGCACCACCCACGCAGGGTGGCCATGGCGGGCGTTAGCGACGCTATTCTCCAATAGACCAGTGCCACGCTCACTGGGCCAAGCCACCATAGGGAAAAGGGGGCGGCACTCAAGGTGGTCAGCACCCCAGCGGCGAGCGCTACAACGCAATCGACTATTGGTGAGGAGCGCCCAGCAAAAAGCGTATATTCTTTATCTTTATCGACCACATCCATAGCGTTACTCAGAGCGCTTAAAAGCAGGACTTTCACGCCATAACGCCACCGCGAACATCAATACACCGGCAAATAGCGCGATATCGGCCATGTTAAAGGCGGGCCAATGCCATTCGCCCCAGTAAATGTCCAGATAGTCGACGACGTACCCTCGCGCTAAGCGATCAACAGTATTACCGAGCGCGCCGCCAAGAATCAGGCTGTACGCACAGGCCTCCAAGCGCGACAGGGGTTTGCATAGCTGCACAACCAATACGACGACCACCACCAACGCTAAACCAAGAAAGAGGTAGCGCTGCCAACCCCCTGCTTCTGCGAGAAAGCTGAAAGCGGCTCCTGTGTTCCCGGTATAAACCCAGTTAAAAAACGGCGTTAGCGGAATGACTTGGCCAAACGACATCTGGGCATGCACAATTTCCTTGACCAGTTGATCGGCTAGAGCCATCACGCAAGCTAATGTGAACCATGGCCAGCGACGTGAAGGGCTATCGTTTGGCGCTGTTCTCATGACGTTGTTTTTCCTTGTGACAGGCCTGTCATTGCGGTACTGGGCGAAAAGCGGTAACCCAGCAGTCGCATGGCGTTCAACGTCACCAGGACGGTAGCACCGGTATCGGCCATCACCGCAATCCACATGCCGGTAATACCCAGCGCCGTTGTAACTAGGAAAATGGCTTTTAAGCCAAGGGCGAGAACAACGTTGGTTTTCACATTGCGCAGCGTGGCACGAGAGAGGTCTATCAGCTCAGCGATGCCGGTAACGCGGTTCTTGAGCAAGGCTGCATCGGCGGTTTCCAACGCCACATCCGTGCCACCCCCCATCGCGATACCCACATCTGCTGCCGCGAGTGCCGGTGCATCGTTGATGCCATCGCCTACTTTACCGATGGGGCCACGGCCTGCCGCTTGCCAGTCTCGAACATACGCTGCCTTGTCTTCAGGCATTAGTTCGCCGTACGCTTCAATGCCTAAGCGACCCCCCGTGGCAGCGACGGTGCGGGCATTATCACCGCTGAGCATGACCGCCTGTACGCCTAAACGGGATAGCGCCGCTAGGCCTTCCATGGCATCTTCGCGTGGCTCATCGCGAACCGCGATCAAGCCCAGTAAACGCTCGCCTTCGACGAGGAGAGCGAGGCTCTTACCGGCTTCTTCTAACGCGACAATCCGAGCACTGAGACTTTCCTCAAGGATGACTTTCTCGTGAAGGTGACGAGGCGTCATTAAGCTCAGCTCGCGACCCTCCACCTGGCCGGAAACACCGCGCCCCGCCAGAGCGCGGCCGCCGGTGACGGTGGGGAGGTTGATGCCCGACTGTCGGGCATGCTCAACGATAGCCGTGGCGATAGGGTGACTGGAATCCCGCTCTATTGCGGCGGCGAGCCGCAATACGCTGTTATCGTCTTCCTCAGCAATCCAAGACTCCACATCTGTGACTCTTGGGGTACCCGCAGTGAGGGTGCCCGTTTTATCTAATGCCACCAAGCGAAGCTTACCTAACTGTTCAAGAACGGCTCCCCCTTTGATCAGTAGTCCGCGCCGAGCTCCCGCCGAGAGACCGGCGGCGATGGCGGCAGGGGTGGAAATGACTAACGCGCAGGGGCATGCGATTAACAGCAATGCTAACGCACGGTAAATCGACTCCGACCATGCCATGGTCGATACCAGCGGTGGCACTATCGCCATCAGTAGGGCGAGTAAGACGACGGCGGGCATATAGTAATACGCAAAACGATCAATAAAGCGTGCTATCGGTGCCTTGGCGGCCTGTGCTTCTTCAACCAGACGAATAACGCGTGCGATCGTATTGTCATCAGCGCCTCGTGTTACCTCCACCTCCAGGGCGGCATCAAGATTCACTGTGCCAGCAAAAATGTCATCACCAGGCGCTCGCGAACGAGGTATGGACTCGCCGTTTACCGGCGACTCGTCAATGTCGGAGGTGCCCACCAGGATGCGTCCATCGCAGGGTACGCGATCACCGGGCCGCACCAGCACACGCTGACCGGGTTTAAGTGACTCCGCCGAGACATCACGCAGATGGCCGTTGTCCATCAGCCTCGCCGTTGAGGGTGTTAAGTTTGCCAAGGCTGAGATACTGCGGCGCGCCCGTGACGCAGCTACCCCTTCGAGTAGCTCACCTACGGCGAACAAGAACACGACCATCGCAGCTTCAGCAGCAGCATTGATGGCCAATGCGCCAACCGCAGCGATGCACATCAGCATCTCGATGGTAAAGGGGTTGCGCATTTTGAGGGCGCCCCAGGCACTCTGCGCAATGGGCATTAAGCCGACCAGCGTGGCCAGAATGAACGGCACATTACCCAGCGCAGGCCATGCTAAACGAAGCGCGAAGGCTACGATCAGCAGATTTCCCGTGATAATGACCAAGCGCCCTTTAGCGGTTTGCCACCAAGAGGATGAAGCACCAGATGCGCGTGTTTGGCCAGCAGGGGAAGTCACTTGATAGCCTAGTTCGTTCAGGATGCCCTCAATGGTCTGTTGCGAGGGGCCTCCATGATCGCGCTGGTGAATCTTCACCGATCCTGTGACGGAGCTTGCCGTGACTTCCTCAATGCCGTCCAGCCGCTCTAGCGCCGACACAACCTTGCGCTCACAACCGCCGCAGTCCATGCCTTCAACACGCAGTGTCAAGACGGTAGGCGCTGTCGCCTGCGTTGATGTTTTCATGGTGCCTCTTCTCCCAATGAGCTATGGTTTTGAAGTGTAAACCTTGTAGCAACTACAGCTTCAAGCCCTGCGTAAGGAGTTTTACCATGTCGATGATGGGGCAAAGTATCAGCATTGGTGAGTTAGCACGACGAGCCGATTGCAAACCTGAAACGGTTCGCTATTACGAGCGTATTGGGCTGTTGCGCGATGCGACACGAACCGGCGGAGGACAGCGCCGCTATGGAGACGACGCTGTGCGGCGCTTGACCTTTATTCGTCATGCCCGTGACTTTGGCTTTTCGGTGGAGTCAGTGCGAGAGCTTTTGGCCATGTCAGATCAACCTGATATGCCTTGCCAAGAAGTCGATGCCATCGCCACGCATCACCTAAAGAAAGTGGAGTCCCGCCTTCAACGACTGTCCATACTGCGTGAGGAGCTTCAACGGATGGTCACACAGTGTGCCGGTGGTAAAGTGGAAAGCTGCCGAATCATTGAGGTCATCAGTGATCATCAGCTCTGTATCACTGAAAAATCGCACGGAGGGGCTCACGACTTGGGTTAGCACTAACGCTACGCCCCACGCCCAATGGTTAGCCCAGCGAAACATCCAAAAACAGCATGAGTACCAATCCGATGGAGAGGCCCAGCGTGGCCTTTTTTTGGTGCCCGCTCCGATGAGTTTCGGGAATAATCTCATGACTGATCACATACAACATCGCCCCCGCTGCAAAGGCCAACCCCCAGGGCAGTAGCGCTTGTGACATGCTGATGACTCCAGCGCCTAATAAGCCACCCAACGGCTCAACAAGCCCCGTAAGGGCGGCAATCGTCCATGACCGCCAACGTGAATAGCCCACGCTTAGCAGTGATACTGCTACGGCCAGTCCTTCTGGGGCATTCTGAAGTCCAATGCCAATCGCTAGCGGCATGCCTCCTTCGCTTCCCCCTGCGCCAAAGGCCACGCCAACGGCCAGCCCTTCTGGCAGGTTGTGTATCGTAATGGCAATAATAAACAACCAGATACGGCGTAGTGAGGCAGCCTCTGGCCCTTCTCGCCCCTGTTCGAAGTGCTCATGAGGTAAGAGCTCGTTCAGTAGTGCGACCATTCCAATCCCTAGCAAAATGGCCGCACAAGCAATGGCAGCAGGTACCACGCTACCGCCATAACGCAGCTCCGAGGCTTCTAAGGAGGGTATGATCAGTGAGAAGAAAGAGGCCGCTAGCATGACACCAGCGGCGAACCCCAACGCTAAATCGCGAACACCACGATTCGGTGTTTTGGTAAACAAGACAGGAAGCGCCCCTACAGCCGTCATCAAGCCCGCCGCAAGGCTTGCCAATACCCCCATGGTGACGGGAGAAACCTCTTCCATACCGATTACCTGTGTTGTGATAGATGAGTGATTACACGGCTTGGGTTCCATAACGAGACAAGCGCACGTTCACGTTACTAACCCCCATGCAACGTTGTTAAGCACGAGTGGTTACGGCTCGTTAAACGAGATCAAGTCATAAAGTGACGCCGTACCGATAGCTTGTTCTAAGCGATCTCTTGCCTCGTAAAGTGACGCTTGATATTCACTTTGAGTCGGCTGTTCGCCTAGCATGATGCGTTGACCTTGACCAAGGGGGTCAACAGGCTGGTTATTGACTCTCACTTCGTAATGTAGGTTGGGCCCCGTGGCGACCCCAGAGGCACCTACCTCTCCGAGCGACTCTCCCGCATTGACTAAATCCCCAACCACTAGCTGTGGGGAAAATCGGCTAAGGTGTGTGTAGCGACTGATTGCCCCTGTGTCGTGCTCCACCTCGATCACCTGCCCATATCCCCCTTGGCGACCCATAAAGGATACGCGCCCAGGTGCGGTGGCAATGACCGGCGTTCCTGTCGGCGCAGCCAAGTCAATTCCATTATGAGGACGCATCCCTCCATACACAGGATGTCGCCGATTCCCAAAGCGAGACGTTAAGCGGGCACTAAGCACGGGCAACCGCAACGTGCCTAGCAGGGTGTCGCTTTTGAAAAGAGCTACGTCCCCCTTTTGGGTGACCGGCCATATGACCTCCAAGGGCTCTGCCTGATCAGGCAGAGCGGCATAACTGAGGCGTGGTGGCCCAACACGGGCGCCGTCCTGGCGTCGATCTTCCTCCCACACTAATTGAATACGTTCACTGCCAGAAAACTCCAGCGGCGCTGCGATAAACTCGCTGAGCAGTGTTTCCAGTTTAGTGGCGAAACGCGTTGGGACACCTTCTGCTGCCAAGGCCTCGTAGAGGGTGGTATCAATGACGACATCACGCCCAAAGGTTAGGGTATCAACGCTATCGAGCGGTAATGTGCCTTCTTGCTCGCTAGCCGCCTGTAACTTGACAGGGCTAAGTTCAGACGGAGGCAATGACAGATGCGTTTGCCAATTGGCTTCGGCTAGCAAGGGGTAAAAGCCCACCAAGCCTAGTAACCACCAGCGCTGCATCACTGGCCATCCTCTTCCCCAGAGATCTCCGCTACTTCACTCTCGACGGCATCAATCAGCTCTTGCATACCAAAGGGGTCTAAAGGCTCGCCATTGACAAAAAAGGTAGGTGTTTGGCGAATCTGATTGGCTCTGACATCCGCCATGTCTTGGTCAATCACCGCCTGCACCTCAGCAGAAGTCAGTTGCTCTTCGGCAGCCGCTAAATCAAGGCCTCCTTGGCTCGCGATATCGAGGATAGCGGATTCATCAAAACTGCCATGTGAAGCCCATTGATCCTGGCGAGCCAGCAGCCTCTCCAGTACCGGTTCAAAGACGCCCTGACGACGAGCAACTTCTAATACCCGAATGGCCTTGTCCGATACGTCGCCGTGGAAAGGAGTGTAGCGCACGATGAGCCGCACTTTTTCTGGGTAGGTTTCCAGAATACTTTTTGTCAGGGGATAGAAAGCACGGCAGGCTTCGCAAGCCGGATCGAAGAATTCCACAATCGTCACCGGCGCGTCTTCTCGTCCCAAGATGGGGGAGTGTGAACGCACCAAGGAGTCCTCGGCCTGGACACCGCTCTCTTTTGCTGCCTGAGCTTGCATGTCTAAGAGGGCAGGCTTCGATACGGCGACGATCGCAGCGGTCAGCATTAACGTACCGGCCAATATAAAAGACGCTTTTTTGAACATGTTTCTCTCTCTGTCTCAACGATGGGGTGGAAAAGTAGGGTTGAAAAATAAGCCAATCGCTATGGGAGTAAGCTGCTCGCTATCTACCTGAGCTGGGAGCCGGCCTCGGTCTGTCACTCATGCCCATATAGATTGGCATTTTGATGCGCGTGGTCACTATGCTCAAACTCTAGGCTGGAATGAGCAATACTGAAGCGCATTTTAAGCTGCTCCTTGATCTCTGCTTTGACGGATTCAAGCTGCTGCCAGCCGGTTTCTGTCAGAACCACGTGGCAGTCAAGGGCTGCCATGTTTTCCTGCATCTGCCATAGATGCACATGGTGAATATCCTGGACTCCCTCGATATCTCGTACGGTCTCAACGACTGCCTGCCCGTCAATGTCCGGGGGAGATCCCAGCATTAGCGTACGGATAGGGCCGCCAATTTCAGAGAAGGCTAGGTAAAGAATATATAGCGCAATCCCTATCGTGATCGCGGGGTCTACCCAGCGCATGTCGTACAGTAAAATAAGCGAACCACCGATAATCACGGCGATGGAGGCAAACGCATCCGATAAGTTATGCAGAAAAAGGGCGCGGATATTGACACTCTCTTTTTGCATTGACCACGTGAGCATGGCGGTAAGGGCATCGACGACGAGCGCGACGCCACCAATAATCACGATCGTCCATCCCTCTATCTCAGGGGGATCGACCATCCGCATAGCGCCTTCGTAAATCAGGTAGACACCGACAATAATGAGGGTGGTGTAATTGATGAGTGCTGCCACTATCTCGATGCGGCCATAGCCAAAGGTCATATGCACATCGGCAGGCCGTCTGGCGATTTTACGAGCAGCAAAGGCAATGACTAATGCTGCCATGTCAGAAAAGTTATGTAACGCATCAGCGATCAGCGATAGGCTCCCCGCCATAATGCCACCGACGATTTGAGCGATGGTTAAGAGCCCATTGGCCCAAATGGAGATGCTGACGCGCCGGTCGCCAGAGGCAGGATCAATGTGGGGATGATCATGATGATGTCCCATCTGTTACCTTCTCTCGAATTATCTGTTCTTGGTACTATAAAACCTCTAGCAACTAAAGCTTCAACCCTTGAGCATTATCTATTTGCATCGCTGGATTGGGAAGCACGTCCCTAGCTACCAAGCGAGCCATGGCGCGCTGGGCCGAAGGTGATCATGTTTTAGGTGCGGGGCTCAATCCACTTCAACCGGTAACGTCTAATCCACCATGGGTAGATTCATTTATTTTGTCGAGGCGCACCTTGTCTGGTTTGTAATCGTCGTCGCGGGGGGAGGCTTACTCTTTCCGGCCACCGGAATAATGCTTAAGTTCGCGATTGGGCCATTACTGGCATTACTGATGTTGATTATCAGCCTCACATTCGATGCGCATGCAGTGCGCATCGTGTTCCGAAAGCCGTCACGGCAGTTGTTGGCATTGGGGCTGGTCTATGGGCCTATGTCGATTGCCGGGTGGCTAACGGGCCGTCTATTTTTTGGAAGCGGCCCGCTGGCTGCTGGCCAAACCTTGCTCGGCACGCTGCCGACAGATGTGTCCTCTCCTCTTTTGGTACTGATGGCAAAAGGCAATGTGGCGCTTGCCGCTGTTTTCAACGCAGTCAACACCGCGTTATGTCCGTTTATTGTTCCCTTCCTGTTTTGGGTATCCGGATTAAGTGGTAGATGGAGCCCCCTTGCTCCTTCGAACCCTTAACTCTCCCAGAAGGTTGATAGATCGACGCCGTAGTTTTTCTCAGGCTCGGGAAGACCCATGCTGTAGGTCATGGTGGCCTTGCCCAGGAAGGGGGATTCCTTGATCTGCGGCACCTTCTTCTTGTGCTTGGTGGTGTAGAGCATCCGGGCCCGCATCACCTCGAATGAGTAGCCCCGGCCATCGCGGTTCTTGTCCTTGGCCAGCCGATTGATCGACTCCGTGAAGGCGTTGGTGATTGGGGTGTCGGTTTCGAAGTAGGCCAGCACCTCCTCGCGCCATCCGCTGACGGCGCTGACGAGATCCTTCCACACCTCTTTCTGCCCCTGTGGAATGTCGTCAATCCAGCGGGCCAGCGCCTTTTCGGCATCACGCCGGGTGGTGCTGTCCCAGATGTGGTAGAACCGCTCCTTGTGCTCGTAGGCCGCCAGGAGCTGAGGGAAGGCCCCTGTCCATGTCTCCATGATAAGCTGCTCGCGATCTGAAACGTCGTGGGCACGCTTCAGCAGGATCTTCCTATCGCCCTTGAGGGTCCGCCGCTGGTTTGGCTTCAGATCCTTCCTGAGTCCCTTACGCACCTTCTCCAGGGCTTCGTTGGCCATCCGCACCACATGGAACTTATCGACCACAATGCGAGCCTGCGGCAGTACCGCCTGGACAGCACGGCGGTAGGGTTTCCACATATCCATGCTGACGATCTCGACCTGGTGGCGCTCGGTCATGCTCATGAGGCGCCTCGTCACCGCGTCCTGCTGGCGACCGGGCAGCAGGTCCAGTAGGGTACGCTCCTCCAGGTTGGTCAGGATGCAGCGGTAGCGGCGGTTCAGGTACAGCTCGTCGATCCCCAGGCAGCGGGGTGTCTCGAAACGATGCCAGGCTGCCAGGAACTCAGCCTTCTTCTTGAATATCTCGCGGACAGTCTTCTCGTCGAGGCCCGTGGTATCAGCCACGTAGGCGTAGGGGTGATTGAAGGCTTCCTTCTCGACGTGGTTGTAAAGCCTCCGCGTCATGCGGTGATCGTCTACCATTTCCGGAAGAGCTGGCCGGAACGTCCTTCCACACGCCCGGCAGGTGTAGCGGCGACGGACCACCCAGAGGGTGACCCGCTTTCCGTGGATGGGTAGGTCGCGATAGGCCACATCGCGCTTGCCGAACCTGACAAACTCACTCTCAACGCCGCATTCCTCGCAAGCTAGAGGCTCAGGAGCTTCGACCTGGTAGTGGAGATCATGCTCTTCCATCTTGGTGCCTAGGACGTGGTACTCGGGAAGGTGAAGGATGTTGTCAGGCAAGCTAGTCATGCAAACTTTCCTTGTCGACATGGTCCATAGATGATCGCGACTCTTTGACCGCGTTGTTTTCAACGAACTGAAGGTGAGTTACTCCCTTGGGTCTTCTGCTTCTCTGAGCCCTTCATGCAATGACGCAATTAGCGGGCAAGTGATATTGCCTTGTTGTGCATGGCATCTGTCGACCATTTCGCTCAGCACCTTCTCAATTCTTTCAAGCCTGTCGATCTTCTCGCGAACGTCCCCTAACTTGTGCTCTGCGAGAGCACTGGCTTCTTGACAGTGGGCGCCATCTTCCAGCCGAAGTAGGTCACTGATCTCATCCAGACTAAAGCCCAGCTGCTGCGCCGTTTTCACGAACGTCAACCTGTCGATATCGGCGGCACTATAGCGTCGAATACCTCCGGGAGGGCGTTCGGGCTCCGATAATAGCCCTCGTCGCTGGTAATAGCGGATTGTCTCGACATTGACGCCGGCCGCCTTGGCCAGGCCGCCAATGGTCATGGTGTCCGCCACTTTATCTGCATGTCTCTTCATGATGCTTGACTCCGTACCAAGCTACGGAAGTAACCTTATCGTAGCTCCCCCCATCCCGAAAGGAGAATCGTCAATGCGGACATCTAAAACGGGGCGAGGGCCCCTGGCCGCCGGAGGAGTCGCGGCCCTCCTGGCCTCGGCGTGTTGCCTCGGCCCGCTGGTGCTGATCACGCTGGGCGTTTCCGGCGCCTGGATCAGCAATCTGGCGGCGTTGGAGCCCTATCGCCCGCTCTTTATCGGCGTCGCGCTGGTGGCGATGTTCTTCGCCTGGCGTCGCGTCTTTCGGCCAGTGGAAAAGTGCCAGCCGGGAGAGGTGTGTGCCGTGCCACGGGTCAGGACGGGCTACAAGGCGATCTTCTGGCTCGTATCGCTGCTGGTGCTAATCGCCCTGGTATTCCCCTACATCTTGCCCCTGTTCTATTAAAAGGAGATCTACCATGAAAGCTCGTTTCGCCTTCATCGCGCTACTCGCCCTGCTCAGCACGCCCGCCTTAGCGGCCCTGCAGACCGTGACGCTGTCGGTGCCGGGCATGACCTGTGCCGCCTGCCCGATCACCGTCAAGGCCGCCCTCAACAAGGTGGACGGCGTCTCGCAAGTCGACGTGAGCTACGCGGATCTCGAGGCCGTGGTCACCTTTGACGACGCCCGAACGTCGGTGGAGGCATTGACCGAGGCCACCATCAACGCTGGGTATCCATCAACCCCGACATCCTCGCAAGCGGATCGAGAGTGATCATGAAGAATCCCAAGCCCCTGCTGCGCGTGAGCGTGATCGGCACCGTCCTGGTGGCATTGTCTTTACGCCGATCCTGGTGATCCTGCTTGGCACGGTGGGCCTGGCGGGGCTGACGGGCTATCTCGACGTTGTGTTATTGCCGGCCCTGGCCTTCTTCATCGGCCTGACCATTTATGCGATTTGGCGTAAGAAGCAGTTCGACGCCTGTTGTGACAACGGCTCTATCAAATCAAGGAATACGCCCCCTGAGTGACATCAAGCAGCTGCACATCGCGGTCATCGGGTGAGTTGTTTACGAGCTTGCCCGCCACGGTGAAGGAATAAGCGTGAAAGATTCGCAGAAATTTTTAAGCGTCGTGCTTGGCACCGGGTTGATGGTGCTGTGTTGCGCCGCGCCAATCGCCCTGGTGCTATTCGGTACGGCGGGCCTGGCCGCGTTGGCAGGCTATCTCGATTACCTGCTGTTTGCCGCCCTGGCCATCGGCTTACCTCTCTACGCGCGATACCACAAGCGGAAGCAGGATGCCGGCTTTACTAATGAAGACTCGGAGAAACGTGATGATTGAACTCAACGTGAGTGGCATGACCTGTGACCGCTGTGCGGATCATGTCAGGGAAGCCCTGGAGAAGCTGCCCGGCGTGCAGTCGGTGGAGGTATCCTATCCTCAGGGGACGGCATCGGTAGCCGTTGATCCGGAGACACCGGCCTCGGCGTTGACGTTTGCCGTGACCCGACTTGGCTACCAAGCTCGACTGGCCAACAGTGGGCCCACTTCCCCGGCAGGCGCATCGGTGTCCAAGGGCCGTGATGAAGACGCCCCGCACATCGCGGTGATCGGCAGCGGCGGCGCCGCCATGGCGGCGGCCCTGAAAGCCGCCGAGCGCGGCGCCCGGATCACCCTGATCGAACGCGGCACCGTCGGCGGTACCTGTGTCAATACAGGCTGTGTGCCTTCGAAGATCATGATTCGCGCGGCCCATATTGCCCACTTGCGTACGGAAAGTCCCTTCGATGCAGGCCTGAGCGCCCAGGCGCCGGTGGTGGATCGGGCCAAGCTGCTCGAGCAGCAGCAGCGACGTGTCGAGGAACTGCGTGACGCCAAGTACGAGGGGATTCTGCGCGACCACCCGGCCATCACGGTCCTGCACGGCGAGGCCCGGTTTATCGATGCCCATAGCCTGATGGTCAAGCTGAACGAGGGCGGCGAGCAGGTCGTCCACTTCGACCGCGCCTTAATCGGTACTGGCGCCCGACCGGCAGTACCGCCGATCCCGGGTCTTGCCGACACCCCCTACCTGACCTCTACCAGTGCGCTGGCCCTGGACACCCTTCCCGAGCGGCTGATTGTGATCGGCGCCTCGGTGGTGGCCCTGGAACTGGCCCAGGCCTTCGCCCGGCTGGGCAGCCGGGTCACGGTGCTGGCCCGCAGCCGCCTGCTCTCCCAGGAAGACCCGGCGGTAGGGGATGCGGTGGAGGCGGCGTTTCGCCGCGAGAGCATCGAGGTCCTCAAGCAGACCCAGGCGAGCCGCGTGGACTACACCGACAATGAATTCATTGTCGATACCAACGCCGGCACCTTGCGGGCGGATCAACTGCTGGTGGCCACCGGACGGACACCCAATACCGAGGCCCTGAACCTGGCGAGCCTCGGCGTGGAAACCGCACGTGGGGCGATTCTGGTCGATGAGCATCTGCACACCACGGTGCCGGGGCTCTATGCCGCCGGTGACTGCACCGATCAGCCGGAGTTCGTCTATGTCGCCGCCGCCGGGGGCAGCCGGGCTGCCGTCAACATGACCGGGGGCGAAGCCACCCTGGACCTGAGCGCCATGCCGGCGGTGATCTTCACCGACCCCCAGGTGGCCACCGTCGGCCTGACGGAAGCCGAGGCCATCGAGCAAGGCTTCAGCGTCGATACCCGCGAGCTGGACCTGGAAAACGTGCCGCGTGCGCTGGTGAATTTCGACACCGGTGGTTTCATCAAGCTGGTGGCCGAACGCGACTCGGGCCGGTTGCTGGGGGTGCAGGCGGTGGCGGGGGAAGCCGGTGAGCTGATCCAGACGGCGGTGATGGCGCTACGCGCACGCATGACCGTACACGACATCGCCAATGAGCTATTTCCCTACCTGACCATGGTGGAAGGGCTCAAGCTCTGTGCCCAGACTTTCACCAAGGATGTGACGCAGTTGTCCTGCTGTGCCGGGTGAACGATATGAGCGCGACCGTGGTGCCACTGGGCGGCGGCACCACGGGTTTTGGGCATGGACACCACAGGGAGCTCTGTCACGATGAACACGACACTACCCGATTGCGGGATGATGGGGGCGATGGGCTGGATAATGCCAGTGATCGGAATTGCCCTACTATTGCTGCTGGTCCTGGGCATCGCCTGTTTGGTGAAGTATCTGCTCTCTAGCAAGTGAGCGTACTGAGCGAGCCATCAACCAGCTAATCCGTTGTGGGTTGAGTTTGTCGGCCACCTTTCTCTCTCGCATACCAACCAGATAATCCGGATACCCCCTGTTTTTATGGCTCACCGGCCTTCAGTTAGACGTGCCGCTTGGATCAATTATTCTTGAATTAACACTAATCGTGCTTCTTCCTACCGTGATTGGGGTCAGCTTGCGTACAAAGTTCTCGGCTTTCTTTGCACGGCATGATTCAGCGTATGCAGGGATAGGGTCGATTCTGTATCTGCTGATCCTACTCGCCGTGGTCGGGCCGAATGCCACCACGATCATTGGCTATGGCTGGTATGCGTTTGTGATTGCGGGCGCGGCCCTGTGCCTCAATTTGATTGGGTACCTGGTAGGTATGTCCTCACGGTTACTCACCTCTGATCGCAAAGAGGTGATTACCTATCTTTTCACGGTCAGTAAAAAGGAATTCAGCATCGCTGCAGCGTTTGTCGCTGTTTCCGGCTTGCCATCAGAGATCGCGATTCCAGCCGCTTTTTTTGCCGTGATTCAAATGATCACTTCGCCCATCGCAGCGAAGATCCTCGCCCGCCACTGAAGGGATGGCCGTATCGGCTCTTCGTCAGAAGAGCAACCTGCACACGGGGTGTACAGGTTGCTCTTAGCGACAAAACAGACACCGCTACTCATAAAGGTGGCAAATAGTACCTATGCTAAGTCACTGCGACCAATACTGACCTTGCTAAAAGCATTTAACACAGAGGCTTCGCAGGGTATCTGTTCCTTTTTGGATTTAGGGTGCTTGAACGTATCGGCGAATCCTGGGCAGTGACCAACTAGTTTTTGGACAACACCTTCTACGTGCCGCACGTTAGACAGCACTTGGCGTAACCACTGCTCGAAGCTGCCTTGGTGGCTCAGCGTGAAGACTAAACCTTTATAGGAAGGAGGCTTGGATGCCTCCTCGCTACCGCCAGCTCTGGGTTTTGGAGGGCGTCGTTGGATCTCCATGAGATAGAGCGTTTGATCTAACACATGCACCCGAACGACGAGCACCCCGCGAGGTACCTTGGTCTGAGTATCAATGTAAACCCAATTAGCGACTGACGTTTCCACCTCCTCGTCTATTTCGAAAGGTTCGAGGCTGATCAACCGAGGGTCGGGGGAAGTGCTAAAGCCGTCTTCAAAGGTAAACCAGCTAACGCCACGAATCGTTTCGGGATAGGCCGATTGCAAATAGAGAAGCGCATTCCACATATCACGTAGAAAGCCCTGTGATTCCAGTGTAATAGGAGCATGAATAGAGGCCTGTCCGACCCCTTTTCCTGATCCATGCGGCTCCCCAGTGGAGAAAATAGTTTCGTCACCCGGAACGGGGACGCCTCGTGTATCGGGCACATTTTTTCGAGTATATCGTTTATCCAAGACGGCGCGAGGCTTACCTAAAATAACGAATTCGTCCTCAGGAAGGTCTAGCCAAGAAGAGCCATGGTCGGGCTCTTCATCATCCGTCAGGTCAATGACATCGGGGATGTCTTGAAGCTGATGATAGGGAAATTGAGTGGGAGCATCATCGCCATCGGTGGCTGGTACTGTCGTTGACTTCTCTCTTTCGCGGTGGATCGTGGCACCATCGGGCTGCGTACAGCCTAATATCTGCAAGCCTAGGAATGTGTTGCCACCATCAATTGGAACGCCAGAAACAGAGATTTCCCCGCTGCCTTGAAACCATGGGGTGGCTTTTAAAAGCATCTCATCTGGCGTGGAGCTGGTTTCAAATTGTGAATATATATATTTTGCAGCGCGCTTGGCATACGGATCGTACAACATATGCGCGAGCAAAATGGCATCGTGTTTATGAACATGATAGGTAAATTTGACAGGCCACGTACCTGGGGATGCAGGCGCATCAAGCGGTCGATAAAGACGTTTTTTGACTTCTTCCCAAGGGTAAGTGGCGAGCACTCGCTTGATTTCAGAAGATCGGCCGTAAACGCGAATAAAAAATTCTGTGCAAGGGATGAGCAAGTGTTTGCCATCTGGAAGGTCAAATTCAATCAGGTATGTTTTGTGCTGATTTTTCTGGGGTAAGTAGTTCGAGTCATGAAAAGCGGTATAGAGGCTTCGTCCTGATTGTCGTAAATCATCTAAGGTGACAATTCGCCAGCCGCCTGGAGAAAAAGAAACGGAGAATTTTCTTTCCTCGTAGGCAATACGCGAGCTACTCACGCCCTTTTCCCATACTGACCCTATTCTCAATAGCCCAAGATGCGTTAAGACAGTCTCACGTCTCATCACGCCTCCTAAGTTATTTTCATGGTCGATGGTTCTTAAGAAGATATGGATTTTAGGGACGCTTCGTAAGCGATTGTTCTTAAATATAGGCCCGTACCACCAAACGACCAAGCGCTCTGCCTCGTTTTTTAGGGTGCCATCATGGAAGCTAAAGGTTCTGGATTGTTTAAGAGAAACGGTCACAAAGGCGCACTCTATGTAAACTCAACATAGAGATTGTCGCAGCAATTATTGTTTAGTCGCAACAATTGTTGGAAATGACAACCACCGCCCACTAAGGCCACAGCACTGGCCGTATGGTGCGGCGTGCGAAAAGGCCGCTGCCCCCAGCCCGCCGTAATGGGTAAACCGCTGACCGAGCGTACCGCCGCCACTTCCAGCGCTTCCTCCTCACTCAGCGGCGGGAGGATGCCGGGTAAGCGACTCGCCAGCATGGTTTTGCCCGTACCCGGTGGGCCACAAAACAACAGGTTATGGCCTCCCGCCGCCGCCACTTCTAATGCCCTGCGCGCTTGGAACTGGCCACGGATATCACTCAGATCAGCAATATCTGCTAACACTTGCTGAGGCGGTGATGACATCACATGCGCTGCAATTGGTACTTGGCCCAGCAGGTGCGCCACCACGTCACGCAAGTGATTCGCAGGGTAAACCGAAACATCGCCAGCCAATGCCGCTTCATCGGCATTGGCGGCAGGTACAATCAGCCGGTGCCCAGCGCGGCGTGTCGCCAGCGCAAAAGGCAATACGCCTTGTACTGAACGCAGGCCACCATCCAGCGCCAGCTCACCAGTGCACTCCATACCATCAAGCGCGTCAGCAGGAATCTGGCCCGACGCCACCAGCAAGCCCAACGCAATTGGCAAATCAAAACGCCCGCCGTCCTTAGGCAGGTCGGCGGGCGCAAGATTCAACGTAATACGGCGTAATGGAAACTCAAAGCCAGCATTAATCAACGCGCTACGCACACGCTCACGACTTTCCTTAACCGCTGCTTCGGGTAAACCCACTAACGTAATGCCAGGCAGGCCATTGGCCAGATGAACTTCTACAAGCACCTCGGGGGCCTCAAGACCAAGGCCAGCTCGAGTGCGAATAATCGCTAGTGTCATCAGCGTTCCCTCGCTTAGATATGCTCAAAGCCTAGACCAGAGCAGCGAGAGACGCGCACCAATATCTGTTTTTCAATCGGATTCTGTGATTCTGAATCAGCCCTCAGAACGTTTTGTGGTGCCTGTCTCTGTCTCCGTGGCTGTCTTGGCCTCCAGCGCCGCCTCCAACGCAACCACCTGTTTTTCTAACGCCTCGACTCGGCTGCGAGTACGCTGCAGCACATCCATCAGGATGTCGAAATCTTCTCGGGATACCAATTCGAGCCGATCAAAGGCACTGCGTACCACTTGCTGAACGCTTTTTTGGGCGTCTTCCGGCGCCTGTGAAAAGTCCTGTAAACGCTCACCAACCTGCTGAGCCAAACGATTGAGTCGATCCTGACTGATCATGGTGCAGTCTCCTGAACGCTACCTAAGCAATAGTAAATGAATCTGTTCACAGGATACGCAAGGCCTGCCTTCTGTGCATTCCTGTTATGCGTCCTATCGGTTCGCCCTATCTATGTGGCTGACAACACGACAGCACAGGCCTTTTACGCACCAAAATGGTGCGCAAAGGGTTGTCACGTGTCTGGTGTTGACCTAATGCTTCGCGACAAACGTTAAAAGCCTTCCAAAGAATTTTTCTAACATGCTGATTTTTTAACAACATTTAAAACTTCCGGCACGAACTATGCATTGACTTAGCGAACCCCTCCATTGCGGCACCGCCGCTTATGCCACCTTTGGGAGAATCGTAATGAAGCTGATTACCGCGATCATCAAGCCTTTCATGCTCGATAACGTACGTGAGGCGCTAGCTAGCACCGGCGTACAAGGCATTACCGTTACAGAGGTCAAAGGCTTCGGCCGACAGAAGGGTCATACCGAGCTATATCGCGGCGCAGAGTATGTCGTCGACTTTCTTCCCAAAATGAAAATCGAGGCAGCCGTAGACGATGAACGCCTAGAAAGCGTGCTCGATGCGATCTGTACAGCAGCCAATAGTGGAAAAATTGGTGATGGAAAGGTCTTCGTGACCGCTCTCGAAGATGTCATTCGTATCCGTACAGGAGAGCGTGGCGCTGATGCGGTGTGATTTGAAACAGCTTTTTGATTGCCACAAGGCATAGTTACGGAGATAAACACATGAATGCACTAAATGAGCTGAGCCAGTTGTCTTATGCGCTCGATACATTTTACTTTTTGATCTGCGGCGCATTGGTAATGTGGATGGCTGCAGGTTTCTCAATGCTTGAAGCTGGCCTGGTCAGATCAAAGAATACCGCCGAGATTCTCACCAAAAACATCGCTCTATTCGCCATTGCCTGCACCATGTACTTGGTGGTGGGCTACGCCATCATGTACTCAAGTGACGCTGGCGGAGTTCTACCACGGCTGGGCATGCTAATTGGCGCTGAAAACAGCCTCGATACGATATTGGCCGGTGGCGATGATGCACCCTACTATGCTCAACGTGCCGACTTTTTCTTTCAAGTTGTGTTCGTGGCAACCGCCATGTCCATCGTTTCTGGGGCGGTGGCTGAGCGCATGAAGCTATGGGCCTTCCTGGCCTTTACCGTAATCATGACCGGGCTGATTTACCCTGTCTCCGGTTACTGGACCTGGGGCGGCGGCTGGTTGAATAAGCTGGGTTATTTCGACTATGCCGGCTCAGGCATTGTCCACTTGGCGGGTGCATCAGCAGCCCTGGCTGGTGTGTTGGTGCTAGGACCTCGAAAAGGAAAATATAGTAAAGACGGTGCCATCTTTGCCATTCCCGGCGCCAACCTTCCTTTGGCAACGCTAGGTATGTTCATTTTGTGGATGGGGTGGCTTGGTTTCAACGGGGGGTCGGAACTGAAGATTTCTGATGTCGTGTCAGCCAACAATGTCGCTCAGGTATTTTCCAACACCAACGCCGCTGCGGCTGGTGGCGTTATCGCGGCCCTACTGCTAGCCAAACTGTGGTTCCGTAAAACAGACCTTACCATGGTACTCAATGGTGCCATTGCTGGCCTGGTCTCTATTACCGCTGACCCTTTATCACCCACCGTATTAGGCGCCACACTGATTGGTGCCGTAGGTGGCGTACTCGTCATCGTCGCCATCGTCACGCTCGACAAGCTACAGCTTGACGATCCCGTTGGGGCGATTTCTGCTCACGGCGTCGTCGGCATCTGGGGCGTATTAGCAGTACCGCTGTTCAACGCAGACGCCAACGTTTCCTCCCAACTGGTCGGCATTCTAGCCATCAGTGGATGGGTGTTTTCAGCCAGCCTGATAGTGTGGCTAGCTCTCAAGGCCATCATGGGAATTCGCGTCAGCGAAGAAGAAGAATACAGTGGGGTAGACTTGGCCGAGTGCGGCTTAGAAGCCTATCCGGAGTTCAGCTCCAGTAGAAAGTAGTATCAGGACTCATCTGAGGTATTGTCTGGCGGATCGCGAGGCGGTACCTCAGATACAGGGGTTGCTCGTGGCGGGGAAGCCCCATGACTTACAGGCAACTCCGCACGCAGGGCATCGAGCTCTTTACGCAAGGAAACAACCTCATGATAGAGCTGACGCGTTAGCTCACGGCTTGCCTTGTGCTGGCGAGCATTTTCGTCTTCTTGATCGCCGATAAACAAGGAACTGATATAGGCAGCAAAACTACCAAATAGCCCGACACCAGCAACCATCAACGCCACAGCCACCACTCGCCCTAACGTAGTCATTGGGTAGTAGTCACCATAGCCAACTGTGGTTACAGTCACAAAAGCCCACCACAGCGCTTCTTCAGCGGTATCAATACTACTTTCAGGATTGGGGCTTTCCACCAGCAGTATGGTCATTGAGCCAAATGCGACCAATAACAGCGTTGCCGTCGCCACCGACGCAAACAGCCCTTCAGCACGGTTGCGAAATAGGATACGCCAGATCATATGCAGCGACTTGATCGCCCGTAGCACTCTAATAACCTGCACCACCCGCACCAAACGCCCAGCAAACAGTAGCCCAGCGGGGATGCTGGCCAATAGGTCAATCCACCCCCAGCGCATGAAGCGCCACTTACTGGGGGCCGCACGAAAACGAATAGCAAAGTCGAGGAAAAAGAAAAAGCACACCACCAAATCGATGTAGTGCAGCAATTGCGACATTTCGTCAGACAAGTCAAAAAGCACGTCTACAGCAAGCGCGCCAATGACATAAAAAGACAACACCAGAATCATCAGCTGAAATGCTGATAGATTTTCTTTCATGGACTCCGCCTCTTAACGCACCACCCCCATCGCCACGTCACGCGTTAGGCTTCTCGCTGGCTATCAATGCGCTCAGCGCAGCCTGATATCCCTGACTACCCAGCCCAGCAATCACGCCATCAGCACGCAGCGAGACATAAGAATGATGACGAAACGCCTCTCGCTTATGCACATTAGACAAGTGAACTTCAATCACCCGCCCTTCAAAAGCATTAAGCGCATCAAGAATGGCGACTGACGTGTGGGTATAAGCGGCAGGATTGATAATGATTGCCGCCGTAGCATCGAGACGCGCGGCATGTATCCAGTCGATCAATTCGCCCTCGTGATTACTCTGCCGGCAAGTGACCTCCCAGCCAGCCAATACTGCTTGCTCGCGTAGCCCATTATCGATATCGGCCAGCGTTTCATCACCATAAATTTCAGGTTGCCGAGTCCCCAGCAGGTTGAGGTTAGGGCCGTGCAGAACCAGTACCTTGTTCATGTGTGCTTCCTAGATATGCAGAAGTAATACAGCAATGCATTAGCTGATTTGATAGTTAGCATCTCATGCTGTCTCTGACGCCAGCAATTTATGCCATAAGGCAGCGACTGCCTCGCGGTGAGCGGCAAAGGCGGCCACGTCGCCCTGGGCTGGCTGGCCGATAAGCGAGGCTCGATGGGCCCCGCTTCGGCAAGCCAGGTAAGCGTCTCGTAATCCATCAGCCTCACTGGGCAATAGTCTACCGCTCGCCTCTAGGGTATCGAGAATCCGCATATTATCACTCCACTCAAGCAGTTCGGGCGTCTCATGAGCCATGGCTAACACCGCAAACTGGCACACAAATTCGATATCCACCATACCGCCCGCATCGTGCTTGAGATCAAACATCCCAGGGGCCGCTTTGCCGCCTAGGTGCCCACGCATTTTTTCACGCATTTCAACCACATCACGGCGCAAATCCGTCAACGATCGCTCGCGCCCCAGCACCTCTGCGCGCAGCTGCTCGAAGCGCTCTGCTACGTCAGGACTACCCGCGACCACCCGAGACCGCACTAGCGCCTGGTGCTCCCAGGTCCAGGCTTCCTTACGCTGATATTCGGCAAACGCATCAAGGCTTGCGACCAATAAGCCAGAGTTACCGGAAGGCCGCAGGCGCATATCCACTTCATACAAGCTCCCCGTGGGAGTCACCGCGGTTAGCAAGTGAATAATGCGCTGACCAAGCCGAGTAAAGAAAACGGCGTTATCGATAGGTCTCGCGCCGTCGGTTGCCCCCTGGCTCGACCCATCATGCAGAAACACCAGGTCAAGGTCGGAGCCATAACCCAGTTCAATGCCCCCCAGCTTGCCATAACCAACAATCAAAAAGTCTGGCTGCTGACCACTACGCGAACCGTCGTGGCGCTCAGGAAAGCCGTGTTTACGCGTGAGGTGCTTCCAAGCCATCACTAACACGGCATCAAGAATCACCTCGGCGATATAGGTTAAGTAGTCACTCACTTTCATCAGGTGCCGAGTACCCGCAATATCTGAAGCTGCCACATGAAGTACCTGAGCATGTTTAAAAATACGCAGGGCTTCTAACTGGGCTTCTTCGTCATCTTCTGGAATCCGACCCAAGGCCTGACGAAGCTCATCGGCCAGCCGCTGCCGATCTGCCGGGGTATACAGCGTTTCTGGCGTTAATAATTCATCAAGTAGAATAGGATGACGTGCCAATTGCTCGGCGATCCAAGGGCTGGCGCTACACAACCGCATCAAGTGATCAAGCGCACCTGGGTTTTCCCGCAGCAAGGCCAGATAAGCCGTGCGCCGTAGCACGGCTTCGACCAGTGGCAACACGCTGGCTAGGCTACGATCAGGCGTCTCACTGACGGCGGCGGCATCCAGCAATAGCGGCATCAGCGCATCTAGGCGAGCATAGCCGATACGCTGCATAGACTGCACCGCGCGCGAGTCACGCAGGGTACGCAGCCGTTTAAGGCTGTCTGCTGGGTGATGAAAGCCGCCCTTAGCAAGCAAGGCACAGGCATCGTCCTCAGGCTGATCATCACGCCACAGCACGCGCCACTGCTCCAACGCAACACCATTACCCTCATCGACAGCCTGGCTGTCTTCTTCGAATTCGTCTTCAGGGTCAGCGATGACCGCATCGAAATGACGGCGCACTCGATCGTGCAGAGTATCGAGCACCTCACTCAGCGCCGCCCAGTCGGGCTGGTGCATGGCAAAGGCCACGCGGCAGCGCCCTTCCTCATCATCTGGTAGCGTTTGGGTTTGGCGGTCTTCTCTGGCTTGCAACACGTGTTCTAGGTCACGTAAATAAACATAATCTGGCATTAGCTCGTCGGTTACACTGGGCGGCAACAGGTTCAAACTAGGCAGTCGCTCCAGTGCCAACTTCAACGACGTAACCTGCAACTCTGTATCGCGCCCACCACGAATCAGCTGGAAAGCCTGCGCCACAAACTCAATTTCGCGGATACCACCACGCCCCAGCTTAATATTGCTTTGCATGCCCTTGCGACGCACTTCCCGGTTGATCATCGCCTTGAGTTCACGCAGCGATTCAATCGCACCGAAATCGATATACTTGCGATAGACAAAAGGCCGCAAGGTATCGAGCAGCTCTTCCCCGGCAGCAATATCACCGGCCACCGGCCGGGCCTTGAGCAAGGCGTAACGCTCCCACTCGCGCCCTTGGTCTTGATAGTAGCTTGCCAGCGATGCAAAGCTTCCCACCAGCGGCCCGCCGTCACCCAGCGGGCGCAAGCGCATATCAACGCGAAACACAAAACCGTCAGCGGTCATGGCGTCCAGCGCACCTATCAACTTCTGACCCAGCTTGGTGAAATATTCCTGATGCTCGAGAGACTTGCGCCCTCCATGGGTCTCACCTACGGAAGGGAACGCAAAAATCAGATCAATATCTGATGACAGGTTAAGCTCGCCGGCCCCCAACTTGCCCATGCCCAACACTACCAGCCGCTGAGACTTACCATCCGGTTGCAGCTGAGGATATCCCCAGCGCGAGGATAAATGCGCTTCAAGCCAACCCAGCGCCGACTCAAGGCATACCTCAGCCAGGCGTGAGACCGCCGCCGCGGTTGCCCACATATCACTGCCCGGCGGGCGAATTAAGTCGCGCCATATGATGCCCAGCATGCGTACCCGACGAAAACGGCGCAGCACCGCATACAATCTGGCTTCATCCTCAGCCTGCTCCAAGCACTCCGCCAGCGCCTGACCCAGATCAGGCAGCGGCTGCGTCAGCTCACCACTGGCCTGCAGCTCAAACAGTAATTCGGGATAGCGCGCCAGTGAGTCCAGCACGTAATCGGAAACCACCAAAACCCGCGCCAGTTCAGCTCGACGCGTATCAGACAGCGTTTTCCAGCGCTCGCTGGGAGCGGGCGCACTCTGCAACTCGGCAAGATTGTCTGCCTGCTCAAGCGCCTCCCGTAAACGAGACTCAGCATGCCTCAGCACACCTCTCAGCGACTCGGGAACACTATCCAGCGGCAGGAAATCATCAGGTAAGGCCATGGGGAGCTCGCTTGCAGAAGGAAAACAACCTCAGCATACCCAAGCACAGGCGCGAACGGCCAGCCAAAGCAAGCGATAAGCATCAGGCGCTTAGCCTGCCTGGGTCGCGTAAGTTCAGGCGTTAGTGCACCTCTGCTTCGCTTATCAAACGGGCTAACCTCCTGCTAGGCGTGCCCACAGCAGCAAGCCCCAGGTCAGCCCCGCAATACACAACGCCAGCATCACCGCGGCTGAGCCAATATCCTTGGCGCGTCCAGAAAGTTCATGGTGCTCAGGGCCGATGCGGTCCACGACGTTCTCTACGGCACTGTTGAGCAGCTCAACAATCAGTACCAGCAGGCAACTACCGATTAGTGCAATCCATTCCAGCGGTTCACGACCCAGCCATACCGCCAGCGGCAGCAAAATTACGCATAACGACAGTTCCTGACGAAAAGCGGCTTCATCACGAAATGCGGCTCGCAGCCCTTTAAACGAATAGCGAGTGGAGTTAACCAAGTGGCTAACGCCCGTGCTACTGGCACGAGGTTGCTTATCAGGCGTCATACGTACTCTCCTTGCATTGCCCTAAAACGGTTATCAGTTCGCATTTATCATCGGCTCAAGGTCAGCGGCAATGCTATCAACCACTCGGGTCCAGCTCAGGTAGGGCGTAGATGCTGTGCCATTAACCAGCACCGTAAACACGCCCCAACGATTCGTGCGAGTCCGGAAATAGCCCGTCATGGCACGCACAGTAACTGGCTGACTGAGGGTGCCGGTCTTAATCATGACGTTGTTCTGGAAGGTTGGCGAACCACGACGAATAAAGCGCATCACGCCATTTTCTGGCGACTGCAGGCCTGCCACGAAGCTGGGAAACAGAGAGGAGCGTTGAAACATGCCCTCCAGCAGTACGTTGGTACCAGCGGCGGTCACGCGGTTGGTGGTGGTCAGGCCGCTACCGCTGTCTAACCTGAGCGGCCCTTGGCCTGGCAAGCTGTGTGCAAAGGCGCTAACGGCAGCTCCGGCCTGAGCAAGATCGGGCCTTGGGCTATCCACCAGGTTCAACGCCATCATATCGGCCATGAAATTGTTGGAGTAGTTCAGCATGCGCAGCAGCCCTTCCTGCAACGGTTTACCATCAACCGCCGCCAGCTGGTGTGAGCCGCTGACGGGCTGAAGGGTGCTGATAGCGTAGCCATCACGCACACTGATGCCTGACTGAGTCAGCATATCCAGCAACAACTCGCCAGTCTGGGCAGCAGGGTCTGAACTGGCGCGGTAAAGCTGTCGTGGATAGGCGTTGGTAGAAATCTTTCCCGATACCTGCAGCACGTCACCATTGACATCACTCACACGGCGCGCTGACAACTCTGTACCGCCATTGGCGGCTTGAGTCGTGACACTATTTTCAATGCGCGGCAACGCCACCTTGCTGTCACAGCCGACAACGCGAGCAGGCTGGCCAGCCTGCTCTGCTGGCGCAACCGCGACACACCAACTGCCATAGTTAACGCCAACTGAGCTAAGCAACGCGCTATACGCATTATCAGAGCGCTCAGACACACGGCAACGGTCAGTTGTCAGACACTTTACTGGGCCAAAACGCCACTGGCTGATAATTAACCGCCCGTCAACCTGACGCACACCGGCCTCATGCAGCCGTTGAGCCAGTCGCCACAGGTCTTCGCTGGTAAAGCCCGGGTCGCCGCCGCCATCAAATACCAAGTCCCCTATCAGCACGCCATTGGCATCGGGTTTAGCTTGGCTCATCAGACGAGTAGTAAAGCGGTGCTGTGGGCCGAATTTGTCTAACACCGCGGCGGCAGTGTAAACCTTGGTAACTGACGCTGGAGACAGCTCACGAGCAGGCGACATACTGCCCAGGATACGGCTCGGGTCGTTGCCCACAGGCAGTAGACGAGCCTCTGCGCCGATCTGAAACCCCTCACTTTGCAGGGTTGCTAGCGATGGAAAGCCACTGGCCAATGCAGCAATGGGAAGCCACAACAAGAGAAAAAAACACACCAACAGCGGGCGAAATAGCATGGGGCATCCTGTCCGAGCATGAGAGTTAGATAGGCAATAGCGTAACGCCATGATGATCATCACCGAGCGCTCGGCAAAAGTGTCCTTATAACGCCCACAGTTTACCTGCACCACCGGCACGTTTCGACTCTGAAAACGCTCAGTGGGGCGACACGGTCGACCACAGCTGAATGATCAACACGCCGCCAACAATCATCGCCATACCTAATATTGCTGGCAGATCGGGCCTCTCGCCATACACCACGACCCCCACCATAGTGACCAGCACAATACCCAGCCCAGCCCAGATGGCGTATGCCACGCCTACCGGCAGGCTGCGCAGTACCAGCGACAACATATAAAATGCTAGCCCGTAACCTGCCACTACCATCAAGCTTGGCCACAGCCTTGTAAAACCCATGGAAGATTTAAGTGCCGAGGTAGCAAACACTTCAGCCACAATCGCCACAGCCAAATATACATAACTCATACAGAGCTCCTTGCTGCCAGCAGTCGTAACATCAGATGGTCAAACAGCGTATTGAACCCCATGGCATAAAGTAAGAAAAAGATCATAAAGCCAATATCCATCACAAAGGCATCAAGTAGGCCAATTTCAAGCCACCAGGCAATTAGCGGCAGCGTAGTCACTAACAGTCCCAGCTCGAAACCCATCGCCTGAGCGAAACGCTGTCTCAACGTACGGCGACGGCTGGGCACCCAGAGGTCAAAAATCCGATTCCAAACCAGATTCCATAACATAGCCATAGTGGCAATTACTGCCGCCAGCCCCCCAATTTCCAACAGGCCATGGCCACTCAACCAGCTGGCCAGCGGTGTCACAATGAGCAGGCCACCCAACTCAAACAACGACATATGAACAACCCGCTCTTTCCAAGTACGCATCGCTTACCTCTCCACCATCAGATACACATCACGCTTTTGGGCAATGCCTTATTTTTTGGCGACGCTATCGGTCAATCGGTAGCAGACCAGGACGATACGGCAATGTCGCCACCAGCCGCCATAACGGCTGACCGCTGCGATGATATTTCGCCTCGAAGGGCGTCAAAAAGTCATTCTCAGGCTGATACTCCTCAACATCCACTTCAATGCCAGCAACCTGATACAACGCTAGAGCAAACTCTTGAACGTAGATTTTCCAATTAGAGCGCAGCTCCAGTTGCCCCCCCAGTGCCGCAATAGCCGGAAATACCGGATGCCCAGGCCAGCGCATCTTAAAATGCCCGGGCTTCGGGTAAGGGTTCGGATAAAGCAGATAATGGCGCTGCGGCTGCCACCCCCCAGCCAGCGCCAAACGCCAGAAATCGATCAAATCTGCGCGCACCAACAACGCATTGGCCGGCAGTTCTCCATGATCACGAGACAGCCGGTCGGCACTACGGTCTATACCAATCACAATGTTGTCAGGAAAACGCCTAGCCAAGTGGCGCGTAGACAGCCCAACACCACAACCTGCATCAATGATCAGCGGCGATTCAAGGTGCCGGCATCGCCACGCATCCGCCTGTTCAAAGGCTATTCGGGTGTGCTCAGCAACAGGCTTACGCAGCGGGTATTGCAAGGCACGACCCACGCGACGGGAAAGATCCTGGTGCGGCGCTGTCTGGGCACTTAAAACGCGCCGTGAAGTGTCAGGCATCATGGTTACAGGCTCGTGAAAAAGTGTATTTCATGGCTAAAACGGCACATTCTACCACTAGCGAGCCATCAGTCTGCGGTGGTCAATGACGCCACACCAACCCAAGTGCTATGATCCCTATCCTGCTTTGAGATATATCATCGACTCCCAATCGCATTACATTGCACAATGAGGACTCCGGCTTGTCACATTTACCGGTGATCGTAGGCATGGGCGGCATCAATCCCGCCGGCCGCACTTCTGGGCATCAAGCGTTTCGCCGTACCGTGCTCAGCGCCCTGCCCGACGATATCCAGACCCGCACATTATTGGGCTTGGCCGCTATGATGCGACTAGCCAGCGTAGGTGATGACGGCCAATGGCGTGATGCTAACGGCTGCTCACTTGACGTAACCTCTCTGGCGGAACAGACCTGCCAGCAGGTGCTCAACCACACGTTGATTCGTCGTATTGAAGACCCACGTTTCAACGATGAAGGGTTGCCAGCCAATCGTCGTGCCAGTCTGGCTCTTGAGCAACCACTCACGTTTCGTCTCTCGCGTCGTCAACTTCCCGAGTCACTGCCCGCCGACTGGCAGGTGCAGGAAGTTGACCGCAAAACTCTGGAAGTCACAGTACCCGCCAGTGAAATGAGCGTAATGCTGCCCGACGCCCGCCACGCAAGAGTACGCACGGCAGGCCAACTACCCAGCGGTTTCGCTCCCGAAACGCTCTACCACAGCGTGCATCACCCGCGCGGGCTGGCGATGTCGGTTTTTGCCGCCAGCGACTGTCTCAACGACAGCGGTTTGAGCTGGGAATCGCTGATTGATCGGCTCGACCCCGACCAAGTCGCTGTTTATGCAGGCAACTCCATTGGACAGATGGATGAGCCCGGCTGGGGCGGGCTGCTCAAAAGCTTTGCTGATGGCAAGCGTGCCACCTCAAAACAGATGCCACTGGGCTACGGCCAAATGCCCGCTGACTTCCTGAATGCTTATGTGCTGGGCAGTGTAGGCGCCACTGGTGCGGCGTTAGGCGCGTGTGCCAGCTTTTTGTACAACCTGCGCTTGGGTGTTGATGATATCCGCTCGGGTCGTCGTCGTATCGT
This sequence comes from Halomonas halocynthiae DSM 14573, assembly GCF_000425725.1. Taxonomy (GTDB): domain Bacteria; phylum Pseudomonadota; class Gammaproteobacteria; order Pseudomonadales; family Halomonadaceae; genus Halomonas; species Halomonas halocynthiae. Next base: position 299,245 of record NZ_AUDZ01000013.1, on the reverse strand, counting down.
CATGGTTGGCACCGCTGACGCGCCGATTACCCCAGAAGTTGTCGAAGGTTTTCGCGCCATGGGCGCACTGGCCGATGACGACAGCCTCAAGACACTCGACGCACTAGAGTGCCTGACCGACGCCGACTACCAGCGCGCCAGCCGTCCTTTTGCTCGTAATTGTGGCTTCACCATGGGCGAAGCCAGCCAGTTCATCATGTTGATGGACGATGCCTTAGCGCTAGAAGTAGGGGCCGACATTCTCGGCAGTGTGCCAAACGTATTCGTCAATGCTGATGGCTGGAAACGCTCAATCTCAGCCCCTGGCATCGGTAACTACATCACGCTGAATAAAGCCGCAGCTCTAGTGCGCGACTTACTCGGCAGTCACTCCCTACGCGAACGCACCTTTTTACACGCCCATGGCACCAGCACGCCGAAGAACCGTGAAACCGAGTCTCACGTGTTCGACCAGGTCGCTAAGGCCCACGGGATCGAACAATGGCCCGTCGTAGCCATAAAAGCGTTTATTGGCCACTCCCAGGGTAGCGCCGCAGGCGACCAGCTAGTCAGCGCCTTGAGCAGCTTTCAGCATGACCTGTTGCCCGGCATTCCTACGCTGGATGACGTAGCCGACGACGTGCACGCTCAGCGCCTGCGTTTTTTCCAAGAGCCGCTGGCTTTCCGTGGCGATGCATCGTTCATTAATGCCAAAGGATTTGGCGGTAATAATGCTACTGGCGTGGTGCTGTCCCCTGATGTTACCGAACGCTTAATGACGAAGCGTCATGGCAAACCGGCAATGGAGGCATGGCGTCAGCGCCGCGCAACCACACGCCAAGCAGCGGCGGCTTATCACCAGCGCGCTGACCAAGGCTACTTTGCGCCGCGCTACCGCTTTGGTGACGGCGTGCTGGAGGGGCCTGAGCTTAGAGTAGAGGCTGATGCTGTACACATCCCCGGCTATGCCAACCCCGTCGCCATGACGGTCGACAACCCCTTCGGTCGACTTAATGACGGCCAAGAAGACCTTGATGCGCATTCTGATAACCGCTCTAGTGATCATACGAAGGAGCCCTGATGCAGGCTGCAATCTATCCCGGTACGTTTGATCCCATCACCAACGGACATTATGAAATGATCAGCCGTGCCAGTCGGCTGTTTGAGCGGGTGGTGGTGGCTATTGCCGGACGTCCCGAAAAGAGCCCTAATCTAAGCCTAGCGGCGCGCATCGAGCTAACCCGCGAAGTGACAGCTGGGCTTGATAACGTCGAGGTCATTGGCTTTTCGGGATTACTCACCGAGCTGATGGAAAAGCAGCAAGCACATATTATTCTGCGCGGCCTGCGCACAGCGTCTGACTTCGAATACGAGCTGCAGCTAGCCAACATGAATCGCGCTCAGATGCCCGAGCTAGAGACGGTATTTCTGACCTCAGAGGCCCAACATTCTTACATTTCGTCGACCCTGGTACGTGAAATTGCCAAGCTAGGCGGCGATGTATCAAAACATGTGCATCCCGCTGTCGCGCAAGCTCTACGCAGCCATTATAATACCTGATTAATATACTCAGCTTTTCCCGCTGATAGCTAACACCATTCTGGCTGCAAACTCCACGAGGCACCCCCATGGCACTGATGATCACCGATGAGTGCATCAACTGCGATATCTGCGAACCCGAATGCCCTAACGAAGCAATTTCAGCAGGCGATGAGATCTATATTATCGCACCTGAGCTGTGTACCGAATGTGTTGGGCATTACAACGAGCCCCAGTGCCAACAAGTATGTCCCGTGGACTGCATTCCACTCGATCCGCAGCGGCCAGAAAGCCGCGAACAGCTAATGGAGAAATACCAGCGCATCATTGCCGAGCGTTAATCTCAGCATCAACAGCCTGCTTCACATTAGCGATGGTAAGCCCGCCTCATGACAGAACCTTCTACTAGCTACCGGCGTTTGTGGACACTGGCTTGGCCCATCATTCTCTCCAATATTACTGTGCCGCTGTTGGGGCTGGTGGATACTGCCGTTGTCGGCCACCTGCCAGATGCGCATTATCTGGCTGCCGTCACGCTGGGTGCCACGTTATTCAGCTTTCTGTTCTGGGGATTTGGCTTTCTACGCATGGGAACCACCGGCCTTACCTCCCAGGCCGCTGGACGCGATGACGACGAAGCCGTGCGCAACCTGCTGGGGCAATCGCTACTGCTGGCTATAGCGCTAGGGGCAGGGCTGATTATTGCTGGCAGCCCTTTGATTAGCCTAGGGTTATGGCTGCTTGATGGCAGTGAGCAGGCCTCTCTGCTGGCCGCCGAATATGCCAGTATTCGTCTGCTTTCAGCCCCCGCCGTGCTGGCCAACTATGCGATTCTCGGCTGGTTTCTGGGCCAGCAAAACTCGCGGGTAACATTGGCCATCATGCTACTCACCAACGGCGTCAATATTGTGTTTGACCTGCTGTTCGTCATTGGGCTTGGCATGACGAGTAATGGCGTGGCCTGGGCCACTGTAATTGCCGACTATAGCGGCTTAGCACTTGGCCTATGGCTGATCAGCCGCCAATTAAAACGTCTCGAAGGCCGTTTTTTGCGCCACCACCTGCTCCGTTTGGCTGCCTACGCAGAACTGTTCAACGTTAATGCCAATCTATTTGTGCGCACCCTGGGGTTGCTGTTTGCCATGGCGTTTTTCACCGCTCAGGGGGCGGCACAGGGCGATATTGTTCTAGCCGCCAACGCCGTGCTGCTACAGTTCATTATGCTAACCTCCTATGGCCTGGACGGCTTTGCTCATGCCACCGAGTCGCTGATTGGCCGAGCCATCGGCAAACAAAACCCTCACATATTCAACAGCACCCTTCGCGCTGCCACGCTCTTATCCGTTATCACCGCTGGCCTCGCCACCCTCGCCTTCCTTATTGGTGGCCAAGAGCTAATTGCCCTGCTTACCGGCCTTGATGCTGTACGTGATACCGCCGCGATCTATCTACCGTGGATGATTGCCCTACCGTTGATTGCCGTTTGGAGTTATCTGCTTGACGGTGTATTTATCGGCGCTACCGCCATCAAACAGATGCGTAACAGCGTATTTATTGGCTTAACAGTATTCTTGACACTGTGGTGGGCATTTCAGTGGCTATTCCGCCAGCAGTTACTGGCTGACGGCTTACTCAACCATGCACTATGGTTATCTTTCATGGTGTTCTTTATCGTCCGCTCGGGAGTACTGGTTGCCTACCTGATGCCCTTGCGCCGCCGCTATGGTGACACCGGCGAAGCCACTGGCACGCCCTGATCATAAGGCTCTTTGACACCCTAAAGTTTAGTTGTAAAACCTCTGAAGCAACGCTGATAACAACGTGGCTCAACAAAAAAAAGGATACCCAAATGCTCAGACTTATCTCCCGACCTGCCGTCAAACTGGTTGAGCGCTACCTGCCCGACCCCTACGTTTTCGTATTACTGCTAACGGTGATTGCCGCTGCGGCTGCCATAGGCATTGAGCGCCAATCACCGTTAGCAGTATTAGAGTACTGGGGCGATGGTTTCTGGGGCCTGCTCAGCTTCTCTATGCAGATGCTATTAGTGCTGGTCACTGGCTTCATGCTGGCCAGCTCCCCGCCCGTCAAGCGCCTGCTACAGCGCCTGGCTGGGCTGGCTAAGAATGCTGGCGCTGCCATTGTGCTGGTCACTCTGGTGTCGTTACTGGCCAGTTGGATCAACTGGGGCTTCGGCTTGGTTGTCGGGGCGTTATTTGCCAAAGAGCTAGCTCGGCAGATCCGCGTTGACTACCGACTACTGGTCGCCAGTGCTTACTCAGGGTTTTTGGTGTGGCACGGCGGCCTGGCGGGCTCCATCCCGCTAACCATTGCCACCGATGGCCACTTTTCTGCGGCACAAATCGGAGTCATCAGCACCAGCCAGACCATTTTTTCGTTTTTCAATCTCGTCATTGTGGTTGCCTTGTTCATCGCGGTACCGCTAATTAACCGATTGATGCTGCCCAGCGAAAAAGAAAGCATCTATATCGACCCCGCACTTCTGGACGATGACGAGCCAACGCGTAAGCGCCTGACCCGCCCCGCCGAGCGCTTGGAAAATAGCATGACACTGGCGTTGCTGGTCGGTGTGCCGGGGCTACTTTACCTAGTCAACTATTTTGTTGGCGGCGGCGGCCTCAACCTGAACGTGGTCAACTTCATGTTCCTGTTCTTAGCCATAGTGCTGCACCGCACACCCCAAAGCCTGCTTAACGCCCTGAATGAAGGCATCAAAGGTGGCGCTGGCATCATCATCCAGTTCCCCTTCTATGCTGGCATCATGGCTATCATGGTTCAGTCGGGCCTGGCCGAAACCATGTCAACGGCACTAGTCTCTATTGCAACAGAAACCAGCCTACCGTTCTGGTCATTTATTAGTGCTGGCATCGTTAATATTTTCGTCCCTTCAGGTGGTGGCCAGTGGGCTGTACAAGCTCCCGTCATGCTGCCCGCCGCCGAAGCACTAGGCGTAGACATCCCACGGGTTGCCATGGCTGTTGCCTGGGGTGATGCCTGGACCAACCTGCTGCAGCCCTTCTGGGCACTACCCGTACTGGGTATTGCCGGACTCAAGGCCAAAGACATTATGGGCTTCTGCCTGATCCAGCTGCTGTTTACCGGTATCATTATTTCCGTCGGCCTGACTTGGCTATAGCGGCATCTGCAGCCAGCTTCATAGCCCAGCGCCAAGACACTTCCTAACACAACCCAAGCGTCTCAAGGACGAGCCAAGGACCATTGCCAATGACTTATCACAACCTGCCCGGCCCCCATGAACTGTCAATGACGGTACTGATGACCCCGGATATGGCCAACTTCAGCGGCAAGGTTCACGGTGGCGCCATTCTCAAAAAACTTGATGAAGTGGCCTATGCCTGCGGGAGTCGCTACTCGGGAACCTATGTCGTCACCCTATCGGTTGACCAAGTGCTGTTCAAACAACCGATCCATGTTGGCGAACTGGTGACTTTTTTGGCCAGCGTCAATCACGTCGGGCAATCTTCCATGGAGATCGGCATCAAAGTGATTGCAGAAGATATCCGCAATAAGTTGATTCGTCATACCAATAGCTGTTATCTCACGATGGTGGCCATGAGTGACGATGGCCAACCAGTCAAGGTGGAGCCGTTAGAGCTCAACACACCGATACAGAAACTGCGCTTTGAAAAAGCGGCTCGCCGTAAGCAATTACGCAAACAAGCCGAGAGTGAAGAGCGCCGTGTCAGCCGCGAACTAGAAGAAAAGATACGCCAGAACACCTCGGCATAGACGCCCCCTGTAACACGCCACACAAGCCCCTGATGCAACGGTGCCAGGGCAGTAACAACATGGGTGCCTCATTGGGCACCCATGTTCTGTATCAAAACACTCAGCGTTAGCGATCAGCTGGACGACTTCTGAATCGCTTCCCCGCCTTTCTCAATATCCTGCCCCACACCGCGCACAGTGTTACAGCCTGCCAGCAGCGACAGAGCCATCAGCCCAGCCAACATGAATAGTAAACCTTGTTTCATCGCTCTTTCCTCGGAACAGAGATTGTGAAATAACAACAACGCCTTCAATTTAGCCGCAATCAAGTGGCATAACGCAAATTCGACACCGCTTCAGTACAGTAAAAGTCGCACAATAATGGCTGCGATAGCCGCAAGAGTCAGCCACCTTACCCACAGCGCCCCTTGTGGCCCCATATTCACCTTCACAGCAAGCCAGGCACCGGTCATGCTACCGACGGCCAACACCAGGCCATAACTCCAGCGCACTTGATCGTTAAATACGAAAATTGCCAGCGCAGGCAAGGTGTACAGCAACACAATCAATACCTTGAAAACGTTTACCTGAGCCAAGTCTATCTTCAGCATGCGATACAACACGACGATAAACAGCACCCCGACACCGACTTGGATAAAGCCGCCATATAAACCAATGCACAGCATCGCCAAGTACACCATCGGCGTCAGACGCTCAGGAGTCAGTGGCTGGGTATCAACGGCTCTCTGAGGGAGTAGCATCATCACGGCAGCCCCCAGCATGACAACAACCAGAATCGCTTCAAACAGCGCATCGCTGACCCGTAACGCCAACCAAGCGCCCAACAACGAACCCACCACAGCAGGCACCGCCAACCGTAGGCTAAGTGCAAACTGACTGGCACCGGCACGCCGAAAATTGCTGACCGCTGAGATACTCTGCAACACGATTGACACACGGTTAGTGCCGTTCGCTGCCTGTGGCGGCAACCCTAAAAACATCAACAGCGGCAGCGTCAGCATCGAGCCCCCTGCCGACAACACATTAATAAAACCAGCTAACGTGCCAATACCCAGCAAAGCCACTATCTCGAACCACGCCATCACACTATCCCCATTAGTTAACTACAGTGCCCAAACCTAACGACCTGCCGTGACATGAGGAATAGCGCCGCGCCTATGTCATCATACAGGCCAGTAACGTCATCTATCTGTCTTGCTATTCAGCGCTCATATCTCACAATAAGGAATCACCGCATGCCTAGCTTCACGCCCGATGCTCGCTTGGTGGCCGACAGCCATCTCGTCGCCGAACTCCCCCTGTGTCAACTACGCATGATGAACGACCAACGTTATGTCTGGTTGATCCTGATTCCGCGTTACGCCGATATCCACGAAGTTTATGAGCTTTCTGCCGCCGACCAGCGGCAGTTATGGCAGGAAGGCACCTTGCTCGGTCAGGCAATTAAACAGCACTTTGCTGGCGATAAACTCAATATCGCCACCTTAGGCAATGTGGTTTCACAGTTACATTTGCATGTTGTGCTGCGTCACCAGCGTGACCCCGCCTGGCCGGGGCCCGTTTGGGGCCACAGCCCAGCCGAACCCTACACTAATACTCGGCAGAGTGAGATGCGTCGTCAGCTACTCACACTGATTAACACCATCCGCTGGGAATAGCCCACCCTCACCGAGCAGAAGAACAGATTCACTGGCGCTGAAGCGCCGGCACTTGCTCAACCAGTGCCGCGGCAGCCTGCTTTGTTAGCAGGCTACGTAGCGATTGACAAAATACAGCATCCGAACCGTCGCGTGAGGCCTTTAGCTCCCCGCGCCAGCCAAACGTTCGCATATCTCGGCGGACCTGCACCTGTCGGCCATTCACGCGCACTGACACCTGCTCAATCAAAGTGGCATCTTCACGCTCTCCGCGCCCCATGCCATCCATTCCAACCGAGATACCCACACCACTGCTGAAACCGCCACCGCTTCCACCCAACACAAAACCGCCCAAACTTGGCCGAGGCGTGTGTCTGTCATAGTAAACCGTGGGGCTGGAGCGCTCAGCACTGACCAGTCCGATCCCCGACTCTGCCGCTCGCACCTCAAAGCCCTCGCTTTCCAGTGCTGCGGCTACCTGGGCGACGGTCATCGGCGAAAAGCTGTCTGGCAAGGCCCAGTCACAACTGGCATGAGGCGCACTCTGTGCAGCAAGTGGCGGCGAGGCGTTTGTCTGACAACCCGCCAACATGATAGCCAGCACAAGCATTACCAGCAGCGACATGTGCCTAGCCAAGAACATAGTGAACTTCCTGTATTGAAACATCGCGCACTCCCTGTTGCTGTAGACAACAAATCATCGCCCTTGAAGAGCCTAAGGTCCATCCTCATGTCATATAGTAAGACTATGGTGCTGATACATAGAATGAGCTAACGATAGTTTCCGTCTCTTCGGTATCATTTTGTTCGTACCCTTTCATCCAGCACGTTACTAAGGATGATGAAGCAACGACTAAGGAGAAGTAAGCATGTCTGATACCAATAGCATTGGTCTGCACGAAGCTAGCGCCAGCCAGCTGGCTGAACAACTTAATTCACTCCTGTCGAACTACCAGCTGTTCTACATGAACGTGCGCGGCTACCACTGGAACATCAAAGGTTCTGACTTCTTCGAACTGCATGTCAAGTTTGAGGAGTTCTACACCGACTTACTGACCAAGGTTGATGAAGTTGCCGAGCGTATTCTGACCCTAGGCCACCAGCCAGTACACGCTTACAGCGATTACTTCCGCCTTTCCAGCATCGAAGAAGACAAGAACGTCACCGACGGCGAAACGTGTGTACGCGGTGTATTGAAAGGCTTTCAAACGCTGATTGAGTTACAGCGCGAACTGCTCTCAGTGGCTTCTGATGCCGATGATGAAGGCACCGCTGCTCAAATGAGCGACTATATTCGCGAGCAGGAAAAGACGATCTGGATGCTCAACGCCTACCTAGGCTGAATTTGAGCGAAGAAAGTAGCGAACTGAATTTTAAGTTCACGGAGCTAACAAACAAGGGCCTGCGCCACGGCGCAGGCCCTTTTGTATATGTCATTGCATAGGCAATAGCATGTCTTATACCGACGTTAGACCCGCCGTTTGCGGATCATACACAACTCCCGTAATCGACCCGTCGCGCATCCGCGCTACCGCCTCGTCGATCACGTGTAAGGGCACCAGAAACCACTCGCGTGGCTTAACCGGGTGGCCAAAGCGGTCTTGAATCGTCAGCTCAAGCTGTGCGGGGGCGAATATTCGATGAAAAAGCGCTTCCAGTTTGCGGCGGTTAATACCGGCCAGCTTGTAGGTGGCGACTACCTCCACATCCGCCAGCAGGTAGGTAGCATCATGGGCGGCGTTTGCGATGCGAGCTTCGACCTTGCCACCTGTCACGCCGATTTTGTGGATCAGCTCGCGATGTTCCGCCACAAACGAATGCTCAGATAGGCTGCGCAGCACGTAGATGGTGCCGCTTTCTATATCGTTTTCTTCCCAGGTCTCGCTGAAGCTGTTTTCAGTGGGCTGTTGTTCAGCAAACAGAGGTCCGGCATCGGGTTCGGTAATACGGCGGCTGGCCTCATCTTTGTAGAGCGCTCTAACCAGCGACAGGCGTAGCAGATTGCTTTCTGTGCCGTTGGAGAAAATCACTCGCAGACGGGCATCTTTCTTGCCTTGGGGTGAATCAAATTCCTCACCCTCCTCGGCCACATAAGCCGCTTGCCCATCCACGATGAACCACTGCCCGACCTCGATAGTAGCGTTCTTGCCAAAACGACGCGTGGTTCTTAGCCCACTTTTCAGCTCGCTTTCTATTTGCTCAAACAGCGGCTGGTAGGTCGTAAAATCGTCGCACTTCTCTCTGTTGGCTACCTCTTCAGCGGCACGTTTCTCGGCGCTTGAACGCACATGCTTTAGCTCAGTCAGCTCAGACGCCCCAGAAATCCCTGAAAGCTCAATCAGCAAGGCGTCATCGTCCAGCGTACCTGTTGCGTTCACGTCGCTGGTACTGTTGCCATCTAACAAGCCTTGGTGATCAAGGAGTTCCACTAGGGTTCGGCACTCATCAAGCGAACGGATGCGATCAAGACGTACGGCATAGAGCCGTTCAAAAATATCGTTGCCTTCACCGTGCTGGGGTGCACGGCCATGCTGCTCAACAAAGCGCTGAATCTCTTCAAAACCAGCAATGATGCGCTCTTCACGTGCCGAAAGGCCTTTCTTCTTCTCAGGTTGAGCTAACTCATCAAGCTCGGCGCGCAAGTCGTCCAGATCAGTCATAACGCCCCTCGTCTTTAAAGCGTACGAATGCAGAAGCACCTTCGGCCATGCGCTTTTCCCAGGCATCTTGGGAACTGATAGAAGGCAAGCGCCCTCGCTCTTTTTTAAATTTGACCGCTCTCATCGCCAGCTCTTTGGCTTCATCAGGCGTCAGATTGGTACGTTTGCCAGAGATGACAGCAGCCACTTGCTTCAAGCTGTCTTCGCTCATGCTCTTGGCCAGAATCGCGTAGGCCTCACTGAAAGGGTTGATGCGATCAATTAAATCAATATCGAGCTCCCGCACGTCCATGGCGAACTTGCGGACCCCTGCTATTAATGCGGTGTTAGGCTTTGGCTCATTGCTACCAATATCGACAGCCTCACTACCCGCTAGCAGCTGCTTGGCCTGCTGGGTGAGGTTGAGCGCAGCGATGGCATGCTGGCGAACGGCTTCTTGGTCTTGCTCGTCCAGATTGGGATAGCGCTCTTTGATGATCTTGCCCATGCGTACCTGAGTGAGCTCTTCAGGCACCAGTTCTTCATCAAACAAACCGCGCTCAATGGTGGTCTTGTCCTGCACGAAGCCTGTAATCACCTCATTCAGGTCTTCTTGGCAAATCCGGGTCGCTTCTTCGCTTTTGAGTTCTGCCAACCCCTTGATTTCGATGTGATATTTACCGGCTTCTTCGTTAACGCCTACGTTGCATTTGCTGGGGTTGTAGCCTTCATCACCGTAGTCAAACCCTGCTTGCGGGCCGCTGGTGGGGTGCTTTGGCTTGAACTCAAAGCGCGGTGCTAGCACTTGCTCCATCAATAAGCTGGCAGCGATGGCTTTTAGAGTATCGTTAATGGCTTCGGTGACGGCCTGTTCAGCCGCATCCGGCTCAGCGATCAAATTCGTAAAGCGTGCCCGTGTCTTGCCCGGCGCATCCCGCGTGGCGCGACCAATGATCTGCACAATCTCCGTTAGGCTGGAGCGGTAGCCCACCGTCAACGCATGCTCACACCAAATCCAATCAAAGCCCTCTTTCGCCATGCCCAGGGCAATGATGATATCTACATGGTCACGGTTATTTTTCTGCGCAGGGTCTTTCAATGCGCTCGATACACGCTCACGTTTGGTTGAATCATCATCTACCAAATCAGCAATTTTAAGCAGCCGCCCTTCTGGCGTTTTCACCAGTTGAAAACCAGTGGCCGGATCAGCCCCCTGCCACTCCCCCAACGCTTCGATGATGTGTTCAACCTCACGTACCTTATCCTTAGAGCTCTCGCGAGAGTTGACGTTGGGAATATGAAGAATGGTCTTCTCAGCAGGATCAAGCACTTTGAGGATGTCATCAGCGTACGAGCCAGAATAAAAGTAGTAGCCGATATCCAGCTGCTTGAGGTACTCGTACCCGTTAAGCTGCTCGTAATAGGTGTAGGTCACCGTATCAAAGCGCGACTCATCCTGCGGGGCCAACACCGCCTCGGTGTCGCCTCGGAAGTAGGAGCCGGTCATCGCGACGATGTGGACCTTATCGCGGTGGATAAAGCCGCCCAAGTGAGCACCTAACTTATTGTCGGGGTTGGCCGAAACGTGATGGAACTCATCTACAGCGATTAAGCGGTCATCAAAGGCTGCTAACCCAAACTGATCAATCGCAAAGCGGAACGTGGCATGGGTACACACCAACACCTTGTCGCTACTTTCGAGGAAAGCGCCTAACGATTTGACCTTGCCGCCATTGTCCGTGCCTGGTGCGTTGCACAGGTTCCATTTAGGTTCTACATGCCAATCAGCCCAGAAACCATAGTCACTCAGCGGCTCGTCATTAAAGCTGGAGCCGATAGACTTTTCCGGCACCACGATAATCGCCTGTTTCAGCCCCTGGTTGTGCAGCTTATCCAGCGCAATAAACATTAAGGCACGACTTTTGCCGGATGCGGGTGGTGACTTAATCAGCAGATACTGCTCGCCTCGCCGCTCGTAGGCACGCTCTTGCATGGGCCGCATGCCCAGTTCATTGGACGTGGTAGAACTGCCATTGCTGGCGTACGAGACGGAAACTGAAGGTACTCTTTTCGTCATAATGCAATCCCTGTCAGAGCTTCTTGCCCTTGTATTTGAGGTCTTGTTCCAGCTGTTCGATTTCTTTTAGGTCAGCGGCATCGGCTGCTTTTGCTTCCGCCGTGCGCCGTTGCTGGTCGAACACCTCATAACGCTCACGGGCAATCTTTTCCATGTTTTCACGGCTAACCGAGCCTGCGCCTTCGAGGATGGGCTGGTCATTAAACGCCAGCATCTTATCGACGTTGTTACGCCAGAAATCCAGAGTAAGTTCTTTCTGGTTCTTGACCCTGAGCTCTGCCTGTTCGAGGAAGATCACCACCAAACGGTTTAGCGTGTCGATCTCGTCAGCCGTTAGGTAGTTTTTGGCCACGATGACATCTTGCTTGCGAACCCGTGAGCCACTCCAGTTAGTCAACGCCATATTGGGCATAGTCGGGTCTGAGCGTTTTAAGATCAGCTCAGCAGCGGTGTGGCTTGTGGCCGCATACAGCAGCTTGTTTTGCACTTCGGCAAAAAACTGTGCCGTCTCGCGTTCGCGAGCCTGGTAGTCAGAGCTAAGCGCAAAGAGATCGCGAACTTTCTGGTAGAAGCGCTTTTCCGAGGCACGTATGTCACGGATGCGCTCCAAGAGCTCATCGAAGAAATCCCATCCACCTGGGTTTTTAAGGCGCTCGTCGTCCATCACGAAGCCCTTAATCAGAAACTCCTTCAGGTGAGTGCTGGCCCACTGGCGAAACTGCACGCCGCGAGACGAGCGGACGCGATAGCCAATGGCCAGGATCAAATCGAGGTTGTAGTAACTGATCTTCCGCTTGACCTGACGCTTACCCTCGGATTGAACTGTCAAGGAATCCTTGACGGTTGCCAAAGGGTCTAACTCATTGTCTTCAAATATATTTTTGGCGTGCAGAGAGACGTTCTGCTTGGTGGTTTGAAACAGCTCAGCAATTTCCAGCTGGCTTAGCCAGATACTGCCGCCTTCTACACGCAGGTGCAATTGGGTTCGGCCATCGTCCGTGGTGTAGAGAATCAATTCGCTCATGGCTGCCCCTGCTGCTTAAAGGTATGGAACTTATCCAGCAAGCAATAAAAAATCTCAGCCTGCTCGCCCTCTTGCGTTGTAGGGCTAATTGCTGGCTTATCGCAGTAGTCGGTAAATTTCTTTAACTCATCCAAGTTCTTGAGCACAGGAATATCGAAAGCGCCCCTGGTATCGATACGCCTAAGGCCACAGGAGTGATCTTTTCCGCGTTCGTGTGTGAGGTATTTCTGATACGCATACTCAACGCTGTCTTTCAGATAGAAATAAAAACGCCCTTCACCAATCGCGACCCAATCAGGTGCAACTGCGATTTTTTTGCCGCCATCAAAAATCACAATGTGTATTTTTTTCAGCAATAACTCACTTTTGAAAGCACCCACATAGTAGGCGCCGTTCCCTATTTCACTATGGTAACCAATCTCTCCGCGTGTCCACTCCTGCCGATAGTCAAGGTGTGGCATGTCCTCATCAACAGGTGAGAGCGTGAATTCTGGGTTAGCAACGTAGTAATCACTCGACCCCGACTTTTCCCACCCCATAACGTCGAGAAGGTTTTTTCTTATCTTCGAGAGTGGCGATTCCTTATCTTGACGATGATGATAGATTTCCAGGCCTACCAAGCCGCTAGCAAAAAAAACAAAGACAGGCCAAGTCCAATGCGTTGGAGACTGGTCAACGTCTATAAAAACGGCGACCACGCCAAATAGAACGAAAAGAACCGCCTTCAGTAACGATGAGTAGTTCTCCAGCAACCCTCTCATGCAGACGCCTTAGCTGTCATCTTGGTATACAGCTCAAACAGCTTCTCCAGGCGCTCCGTATCATTCTTGAAGCGACGCCCGATGTAGATGCGCTCTAGCACCTCATCATTTCGCTCATGGGCCTCACGCAGATTGTCGGGCATTTTTTCAGGGTCGTAGAGGTCAGCGATTGTGGCAGGAAAATGCGTTTCACGAGCCAGCAGAATATTTTCAGCGCAGCGGGTCAAATCGGCTTTATTTTTTTCGGTTAAGTTTGGAACAGGGAAAGTATTCCAACCCAGATCGTTTGAGTACCGATAATCTTCTTTTAATCGACCACAGATTGCTGCTATCCATGTAAAATGGATTTTAGATAGCAAAATAGACAGCTGCCATACTTCACAATCGTATATCCCAAAGGCTTGCCCAGAAAGACGGGCTTCCGAATTTAAAAGACCACATGGAATGTAGTCACGCCTTACCGAATTCATAATCGGTATAATGACGGTGCTTTCTTTCCCGCAATGCATTTCCCGAAACTGGTGGGGATAGTTTGCGAGCTTTTGATTTCCACGATCAGGACTATCAAGCCGAACCTGCCTTACGCTGGATATTCGAGAAGCCAATCCTTTAATCTGCATTGCCTCGCTAACGTTCTCATCAGTTATCCATAGGCAATATCTTAAAATATTATTATTAAACTCTCTAGAACCATAATAACGCTTAATAAATTTTTTAGCATTCGTCGATACAGCTTCGAGCTCCTTAAACTCAGAATAATTAAGCGATAGAAACCCTCCATCGTTAGCTTTATTCCCAAGCTGCATTAAACCTAAATCGATAGATAAAGGTTTTGTTCGTGTTGCAACATAAACCCCGGAGCCTGGCGTGAGATAAGCAGAGATGGAATCCACTTTTTTTCGCTCAGTCTCTGTATAAATATATTTATCTCGATTACTTTCACTAGTAAAACCCACAATTACACACATAACAGCCGCGTTGTGAGTTGCACTATTAGCCCACTTAAAAGTGGTATGCGCAAAACACAATTCGCTCCCTGAGGCTTCAATCTCTGACCATATCAGTGGTGCTTGGCGTCCCTGGCAGATCGAATTTGTAGCTACAAATGCTGCCACGCCAGAGTTTTTTCTGAGAAAATCCGCTGCCTTAACGAGCCAGCAAGCTACATAATCAATATAGCCATACTTTGGCACTCGGTACTCAAAGACACTTTTCATCTCAGCTTTTTGGTCGCTACTCAGCTTACCTTTTCCCAAATAGGGGGGATTGCCACAAATATAAGTTTCTCCCCCCTCATTCTCAAAATCGATCTGCGCCTGATCCAACGGTGACTCAAACAGATCATCTGCGTGAAGCTTAACGCCGGTTCCTGTTGGCGGACAAATGCTCAGCCAATCTAGCCGCAGGGCATTACCGCAGGTAATCCAGTTATCGGAGCTGAGGGGTAAAAACTCGGCCAGTGCCAGCTTCTTACCACGATAATGCAGGTCACACTGGTACTCGGCAATAATCAACGCGAGGCGAGCAACCTCAGCTGAGAAATCTCGCAACTCAATGCCTCGGAAATTGGTCAGCGGTATATCGGTTGGCCGATTTGGCTCACAACGACGCTGATTGATCTCTGCCTCAATTTCACGCACCTGCTTGTAGGCTATGACTAAGAAATTACCCGAGCCGCATGCAGGGTCAAATACGCGAATTTTGGCCATGCGGTTGCGCAGATTCAGCAGTTTGCGGGCGTTGTCGCCTGCGTCTTCCAGCTTTTCGCGCAGGTCATCCAGAAATAGTGGGTTCAGCACTTTCAAAATGTTCGGCACGCTCGTGTAGTGCATGCCCAATGCACCGCGCTCTTCGTCGTCGGCCACCGCCTGGATCATCGAGCCGAAAATATCAGGGTTGATCTGTGTCCAGTCTAGGCTGCCGATGTGGAGTAGATAAGAGCGTGCAATTTTGCTGAAACGCGGTACGTCGACACTGCCGGAAAACAGACCACCGTTTACATAGG
Organism: Halomonas halocynthiae DSM 14573; assembly: GCF_000425725.1. Taxonomy (GTDB): domain Bacteria; phylum Pseudomonadota; class Gammaproteobacteria; order Pseudomonadales; family Halomonadaceae; genus Halomonas; species Halomonas halocynthiae. The sequence continues at coordinate 283,813 of NZ_AUDZ01000013.1, read as the reverse complement.
GAAACTTCCCCGCCCAGCGGGGGATGTTCGCAGCAGCATGCTCTTCTTTCCGCGTGTTCATGGCGCGGAAGATTTCGCTAATCACTTCATGGGTATTGACAGAATCTCTGGCGCTCATTTCTGAGACGGTGTCGGTAAATAACCCGCTACCGGCAAAGATGTCCGTATCTTCGGCAAAGAAGCAGAAAATAAGCCTAGCCATGAAGTGATTCATCTCATGGCGCTGCTCTTCCGTGCCCCAGCTTGGGTTATCTTTCAGAAGCTCCACATATAGCCGGTTCAGGCGGCTGGTGGCACGAATATCAAACGAGCTTTCACGCACCTGCTTAACAGTGGTGATGCCCGCCAGGGGCAAAAAGAAACCGAAGTGATCCGGGAATTCTTCATATTTGCAGGCAACCGTCTCGCCGCTTTCCAGCTCCTCGGCCTCTAGCATCTCACCATCGGTGGCAAGCACGAACTTCGCCTTGGCACGCGGAGTCGCAGGGCTAGCCTTCAACGCAGCTAGGGTTTCGGTAACGGCACCAGCCTCCGCCACCGCGATATGGATATTGTTGGTCTGCAGCACACCACCCAGATCAGAGCGATTGGTGCTACCAGAACGCAGACGCTTGATAGTGGTGGCTTTGCTGCCAAACGCCTCCAGAAACGCGAAAGGAAACTCCTTTGAATCAAAAGGCTGACGGGCAAGCTCCGATATGGCTTCTTCAATTTCTACGGCGTTCATGGTGTTCCAGTGGTTCAAGAGGCTCTTGTAAAAAAACGCTTGTTCAACGCGTTTGTTAAAGCCATAACAAAAAGTAGTGGCTCTAGTTTACACATTTCCCTTTCCCGCAAGGCGGGTCCTTTAGCAGGTAGACAGCTCGGCACATCCCAACAGCTCGGTCAGCTGCTTACGCCGCCACGCATCCACTTGTCGCGCACCGGTGAGCCCCAGCCGCGTGGCTAGCCAGTTATCGCTGCGCCCTTGAAAAGCCCACCCCACGAGGAGGGCAAGTGCCGGAGTGTAAAGCCCAGCCCGCATGCAGTGGCATAATAACGCTTGAATAGCTGGACGGCTCATCGCGGCGTCGCGGTTAGCCAATGCCACATCGTGAAGGTCTTGCACGTCACTGTCGTGCCAGAGGCTTGAACCACTAACACTCGGTGCTTCGGCCAACAGCTGCGTGGCAATTTCGGGGACAAGTTCTCGCAACTCAAACGCTAACAGCCCTGGCAACTGGCGATGAAAACGCTGAACCAGCCGTTGCTCCAAGAGCTGCCCCTGTGTACTGGTGGCAGTCAAAACCATGACGGCATGCTCACCGGTAGAGGTTTCTCGGGCTAGCCCTAGTCTCACGCTGCTCATGCCTTCATTGCGCCAAAACGCCATCAACCCTGGCTCAGCACCAAAGCTAGCACCCAGCAAAGCAATACCCTGCTGTGCTGCAAGCTCGCGCTCCGCCTCAACCAGCCAGTGGCCCAGCCCCTCCCTGCGGCGCTGTGGATGCACCGCAATACGCAGCACTCGACGCAGTCTCGCGGTCAGCGCATCACGCTCACCGGCATGGGCAGCCAACGACTGGGCTAACAAATGGCCGCGCAAACGACGCTCTCCCCGGGCGACATGCTCGGCAAGCTCGGGGGAGAAACCGCCTTCATCAGCAACAATCATTACTGCCTGGGGGCCGTTATCGTCTTCCAGTGCCACCAGCCGCGTGTCCGGGGCATCCAGCAGCCGGCGCAGATCGCTTGGCGTGGTGCGATAGTGGGCCTGCACCAGTAGGCCGAAGAATGCCCGCAGGCGCGGTTCATCATGACTCAGCTCGGCGGCGGATAACTCAATTCGGCGCAATTTGCCATAGCTAGGCGACGCGGGCTCGGCATCCAACATCAGCAGCTGGCTAGTCAGCATCTCCAGAGGGTCGTTTAGCGCCCAGCGGATGGGCTGGCTCAACGTCATCGCCTGCCAGTTGGGGGTATGCTGTTCCAACCGCTGACGAAAGCGCAGCGCAAAGCCACGCCCAGCGCCTTCGTAACCGTGCACGGTGGTAGCAAAGGCCATGCGTGGAAAAGCAGCCAGCCATTGCCCTAATAATGCAGCAGGAATGGCGGCGGCTTCATCCACCAACAGGCACTGGCCGAGGCCTCCCGCCTCTCCGCGCGCAACTCGCTCACACAACGCATCTGGGGCAATAAAGCGCACCGCGCCAGCATTGACATAAAATGCCAAACCACAACGATCGCCATGCGGATACAGGGCAGCCAAGCGTGCAAACAACGGCTCCACCGCACTAGAGCGCGGCGCGGTAATTAATATTTCCGTGTCGCCAGCGGCCAGGCGTCTAGCACAGGCGATACCCAGCGCAGCACTCTTACCACGCCCACGGTCAGCCGTAATCACCAGGGGACGACGACGGCGCAACGCCTCCAGCCTAGCCACAACATCGGCTTGATCTTGGGTGAGGCAGTCGGGGTCATCCGGTAGCACGGCGGGCTCGCGAGTCATCGGCCATTCAGGAATCTGTGGGGACTCCCCCGCAGACCACCGAATCACTCGGGAAGACTCACCCAACAGCCGAGCCAAACGTGCTAGATAGTGTGAGCTAAGCGATTCAGCTTGCCACGGGTACGCCGCCAGCCGAGCATAGTCAGCATCTGGGGCTGTGCCCCAATGCTCAGGCGTCATCAAGATCAATAGCCCACCTGCTCGCAACGTGCCCGACAACGCGCCGAAGGCATCGGGATCAAACCCAGCACCGGGTGACACGGCATCCAACACAATCAGATCATGCTCACTGCCTAGCAACTGTCTCGCCTTGCGTATCGGCAACATCTGGCTAGCCACCTCGGGCGGCACATCGTCACTGCCACTCACCCACAACGGTGCCTCAGCAGATAACGCCAGCCACAGTGAACAGGCACGATGCTTGCAATCCTGCGCGTCCCCCGTCAGCCATACCAACCCGCGCCAACGACGCAACAGTAATTGCTGCTGGGTATCACGTAGTGCCTTAAGAGCGATTGACGACATTTTCTGCGTCCTATGACGTTAAACTTTGGTCGTGTTTTGCGAAAAAGTCGATAAAAGCGACCCAAGGGTTTTAGCGGCCTTGCCACCGGCAGGTGATGATTTTCATCCCTTAGTAACCACTCACCTTCTTGATTTTAAAAAGCTTCTGTTCATAAGATATTTTCAACTATACGCTGCGCTGGCGCCTGACTCGTAACCTAAAAATACTCGTTCTTTGCACCATGAGCATGCTAGCGTATTTGTGATCTTCAGACGCACCAAACCACTGCTACTCCAATGTAATAATGATAATCAAGGGAGCACTTATGAAGAGATCATCGTTCATCATGACCACGCTGGCCGCCGGTATTGCAATGGCCGCCATCAGCAGCAGCGCCATGGCCAAGGAAGAATGGACCATGACCACCACGTGGCCAGATAACCTGGACCTGATCCAGATTGATCGCCACTGGGTTGAGCTGGTCAATAAACTGGCTGGCGATGAATTGGAAATCAATTTCCGTGCCGGTGGTACCCTAATGCCCGGCACCGAGGTGTTCGACGCAACGGAAACCGGCAGCATTGAAGCAGCGGGCGATTGGCCGGGTTACTGGGCCGGCCTCAGCCCGGCATTCTCGCCATTGGCCACCACGACCAGCCTGTTCAACGGCGTGGACTACCTAAACTGGATTCAGCAGTGGGGTGGCTGGGACCTTTATCAGGAAGTCTATGGCCAGTACAACATGGTCTACCTGCCCTACGGCATTACCAACAACGAGTCTGGCTTCCGCGGTAATACACCAATCGGCAGTCTGGCAGAGCTTGAAGGCAAACGCTTGCGCCTTTCGGGCCGTGACCAAGGCCGCGTGTTAGAAAAGCTAGGCGGTTCTCAAGTGACGCTGGCAGGCGGCGAAATCTATCAGGCTATTGAGCGTGGTGTCATCGATGCGGGTGAGTTCTCTACACCAGGCGTTGACTACAAGGCGGGCTTCTCTGAGGTAGCAGACAACTGGTCCGTGCCAGGCTGGCACCAATCAGCCAGCGTGTTCGGCGTAATGATTAACAAAGATGCCTGGGATGCGCTTTCTGAAGAAACTCAGGAAAAGCTGAAAATTGCCGCCGACGCTACTATGACCTGGTCGCTGGCCTGGTCTGAGCGCGAGTCCAACGAAGGCACCAAGAAATTTATTGAAGACGGTACCGAGATTAACCAGCTATCTGCCGAGGATTTGGCTGAAATCCAGAAGGTTACCAACGAGGTAATTGTTCAGGGTGCCTGTGAAGATCCGCTGCATGCCAAGGTGTATCACTCGATGATTTCTTACATGCAAGACTACGCCACTTGGCGTGATATCAGTGCGCCTTACAACATGAGCCGCGTGATCGACACCCTTCCGTCACTGGAAGAAATTGAGGCCTGCATGGAGTAATACGCGCTGCTGCAATTCTCTTTTGAATTCAGGGCTAACATCGGCCGCTGTCCTCTCGGCGGCGGCCGATTCGTTTCATACCGCGTAGCGTTACCGACGTATTCTCGGCTAGCACGCGGAAGCTGACACACTGCTCCCAGTTCAACTCATACGGCAACGCCACACGAGACCTCGCTCATGAATGCCATTGCCAGAGCTATCGATGCCCTTAACGAAGGGTTCGGACGCCTGATCGCTCCGCTGCTCGCCGTGATCACACTCATCGTGATCTACGACATCGCCATGCGCTTTTTCTTCGGACGCCCCAGCGACTGGGCCTTCGATATCACAAAAATGTTGTTTGGTGCCCACTTCATGCTAATGGCCGCTTACGGCCTGCGCCACCATGTGCACGTAGAGGTTGACGTAGTAAAACGCCTGCTGTCGTTGCGTGGCCGCGCACTCATCGAACTGCTCGGCTACGTCATTTTCTTTACTCCCTTTATTTGGATGCTGCTGACCTACGGCTGGCGCTTTTTCGAACGCTCCTTTACCCGCGGTGAAACCACCTACGGCATGGTGTCGATTCCGGTGTACCCGGTGAAAGGCGTCATCGTTGTTACCGCCGCTCTTCTCCTGTTGCAGGCCATTGCGATTGTCCTGCGTGCCATTCAAGTACTACGGGAGGAAGCCGCATGAACCTGAGTCCTGAACTGCTCACTCTTTTCATGTTCGGTGGCCTGCTGGTCGGTCTGTTCATGGGTCATCCGCTAGCCTTTGTCTTGGGCGGTGTCGCCGTGATGGGCGCTCTGCTAGGCCCAGGCATCAAAGTGCTTGGTACACTGGTCAACAATATCTACGGCAACTCCATGGACAATTATGTCCTGGTCGCTATTCCACTCTTCATTCTCATGGCGCGCTTTCTTAACGACTCGGGTGTCACCGAGAAAATGTTTGATGCCATGCGCCTGCTGCTGGCTAACCTACGCGGCGGCCTAGCCCTAACCGTAGTTATCGTCTCGGTGCTGTTGGCGGCCACTACCGGCATTGTGGGAGCGTCTATTGCCGTCATGGGTATGATCGCCCTAGTGCCAATGCTCAAATATTCCTACAACAAGGAACTGAGTACCGGCGTCATCATGGCCAGTGGCTGTCTTGGCATTCTCATTCCCCCTAGCATCATGCTGATCTTGATGGCCAGCTACTCGCCGGTTTCAGTCGGTGCGCTATTCGCTGGTGCACTGGTGCCGGGCCTGATGCTTGGTGTGATGTATGCCCTCTATGTACTGATCATCTGCATGATCAAGCCAAGCTATGGGCCAAAAGTTCCCGCCGAAGAACGTGCTCAGGTGTCTACCAAACAACTGTTGGTGATGCTGGCTAAGTATGTACTGCCACCCATGTCATTGATTCTTGGTGTCTTAGGGGCCTTGTTCACGGGCATTGCCACGGCGACTGAAGCCTCGGCAATTGGTGTGTTCATTGCCTTCATCCTGTTTTTGATCTTCGGTGACCGCAAGGTCTCGACCTGCTACTGGACGCTCATCGAAGCCAGTAAAACCACCACCATGGTCATGCTGGTACTGGTCGGTGCCACTGCCTTCACCGGCGTTTTTTCACGCGGTGGTGGCATGAATGTCATCAGCGAGCTGGTCATGGCAATGCCTGGCGGCACGGTCGGTGCGCTGATCCTGATGCTGTTCCTAGTGTTCATACTGGGGATGTTCCTGGACTGGACCGGCATCGTACTGCTCAGCTTCCCGATCATGCTGCCCATTGTCGAAAGCATGGGAGTGGATGTGCTGTGGTTCGTGGTCATGGTGGCCGTGGTACTACAAACCTCGTTCCTGACCCCACCTTTCGGCTATGCGTTGTTCTACCTGAAAGGCGTCGCACCACCAGAAATTGAAACCCTGGATTTGTACCGTGCGGTTATTCCGTTCTGTGCTCTTATCTTACTGGCGTGCGTCCTGATGGCATTTTTCCCAGCGCTGGTCACAGGCCTGCCCAGCCTGCTGCTAGGGCGCTGACGCCAATGAAACAGCCACCTGAGAAAGGAGAAACTGTGTGAGCTTTACACTGCAACTTACCGATGGGCAGCTGTTTTCTCAGCCCTTGGGCAAAATCGTCTGCGTCGGCCGCAACTACGCTGACCATGCCAAAGAGCTAAACAACCCGGTGCCGACAGCACCGCTGTTGTTCATCAAGCCGGTAACTAGCGCCGTTAACCTGATCGAGCCATTAACGGTGAATCATCATGACGAGTCCGTTCACTTTGAAACCGAGCTGACCTTACTGATCGGTGAAAAGTTACGCCATGCCAGCCCGGAACAAGCAGAACGCGCCGTGGCAGGCATTGGCTTAGGACTAGATTTAACCCTGCGTCAGTTGCAGTCGCGGCTCAAAGAAAAAGGTCACCCTTGGGAAATTGCCAAGGGCTTTGATGGTGCCTGCCCGCTATCGCCGTTCGTCGCTCTCAGCGCCACACCAGACTGGTCTGCACTGGAGTTTACGCTGTCCATCAACGGTGAGCTGCGTCAGCACGGCTTAAGCTCGGAAATGCTGTTCCCGATTCCACAGCTACTGGCCGAAATGAGCCGCCATTTCACCCTGCTGCCAGGCGATGTGGTACTCACTGGCACTCCCGTAGGCGTCGGCGTCCTTGAAGCGGGCAGCGAGTTAGCCTTCACTCTGAGCAACGGGCAGGACACTCACCTTGAACTCACCACCCGAGTGGCTGATTAACCGAGCCTACGTTTCCCACTCGCTATGCAACAAAAAAGCCGTCGATCGACGGCTTTTTGCTGTGAGGCGTTTTATTCAAGCAGCTGGCTCGGGCAGCGGCAAGGCGCCCTCTGCAATACGACGCTTAAGAATGATGCGAAAGTGCTCTGGGTCATGAGGCGTAAGATCGTGGGCTGGTGGGTCGACATACACAACCAGCAAACGTGACAACCAGTAACGTAACGCCGTCATACATAACATGGTTGGCCACAGCTCACGCTCAGCTGGAGTCAGCGGGCGCTGAGCCAGATACGCCCCAAGCAATACATCATGGCGTTCCGCATTAATCCTGCCATCCGCATCGGTCGCCCAGTCATTAATAACAATGGCCAAGTCAAACAACAAATCACCCGTACAACCATTATAAAAATCGATGAGGCCGCCCAACTGGTCGCCATCATATAGTGTGTTGTCGCGGAACAGGTCGCCATGAATCGCACCTTGCGGCAACACAGCATCCGAAAATGCCTCCTGGTAGCGGTCGACCTCGTCTTTCATCAACATCTGGTCGTCACTGGAGATATAGCTCAGCACCTGCGTGTGCATGGCCTGTAACCAATACACATCACGCGGGTTTGGACGATGCCCAGTAAAGTGCTGCGACACACGGTGCATGCGTCCCAGCGCATCACCCAGCGCCTGACACTGGTTCAGGTTAGGATGTTTGGGATAGGCACCCGGCAAGCGTGGAAACAGCAGCGCAGGCTTTCCGGCCAGGCTGTGTAAAGCAATGCCTTCCCTATCATGCACCGGGCCAGGCACCGGCAGACGATGGTCATCGAGGAAATCCAGCAGGCTGACAAAAAACGGCAGTTCAGCCTTGTCCCCCTGCTCAAACAGCGTCAGCACCAGCTCACGCCGGTCAGTCGTCACGAAAAAGGTGCTATTTTCCGTTCCGGCAGGTACACCTGCCAAAGAAACCAGCGAGCCCACATCATAACGTTCCAGAAACGCCGCTACCTGGGCGTCGTCAAGCGGTGTAAATACAGCCATTTGTCATCCCAACCGGATTTTCCAAGGCGCTTATTGTACCCAACTACATCGCATCACACGACGCATGATACGCCTTCAATACGACTTCGCTCAGCCACAGCAGCGCAAAGCGCCGCCGCAATGCGTATCATAGCGACGATAAAATTTACTCATTACCCCGTTTTCTTTACCCAATTACCTGACGGACACCGACTCATGACCGACACGCCTATCGTACTCGTCGACGGTTCCTCGTACCTATACCGCGCCTTCCACGCCCTACCGCCGCTAACCACTTCGAATGGTCAACCGTCGGGTGCCATTCGCGGCGTGCTTAACATGCTCAAGCGGTTGATCAAAGACTACCCCGCAAGCCCCATGGCAGTCGTGTTTGATGCGCCGGGCAAAACCTTCCGCGACACCATGTTTGATCAGTACAAGGCTAATCGCCCCCCCATGCCTGATGAGCTGCGCGCACAGATCGCCCCGCTGCATGAGTGCGTCAGGGCGCTGGGGCTACCACTGTTATGCATTGACGGGGTAGAAGCTGACGATGTTATCGGCACACTCGCGCGCCTGGCCACCGACGCCGGGCGCGACGCAGTGATCTCCACCGGTGACAAAGACATGGCCCAGCTAGTTAACAGCCATATCACTCTAGTCAACACCATGAAAGATGAAACTCTGGACGTGGCTGGGGTGGAAGAAAAATTCGGCCTGCCACCGTCACTGATCATCGATTTTCTGGCGCTGATGGGCGACAAGGTCGACAACATCCCCGGCGTACCAGGCGTGGGCGAGAAAACCGCACTGGGGCTGCTACAAGGCATGCAAGGCGGTCTTGATACCATTTATGCCGACCTCGACAAGGTAAAAACACTCACGTTTCGCGGCGCAAAAACACTTCCTAAAAAACTCGAAGAGCACCGCGACCAGGCCTATTTATCGTATCAACTTGCGACTATCAAGACCGACTGTGAACTTGAGCACGGGCTGGACGATCTGGCCATTGCCGAGCCCGACCGCGAGGCACTCAAAACGCTCTACCGCCAGCTTGAGTTCAAGGCATGGTTAGCCGAGCTGCTGGAGGGCAACGATGAAGGCGTCGATGACATTGAGCGCGGCACCCCAGTGGAGCCTACCCCCCCTCACCAAGCCAACGCTGATGCGGCGGTAGCGGCAACCAGCAGCGCAGCGCGAACTGACATCATCATCACCGAACAGGTTCAGCTCGACGACTGGCTTGAGCGGCTACGCACCGCTAGGGCGTTCTGTTTTGACCTGGAAACCACCAGCCTGAACTACATGGAAGCCGATATCGTCGGCGTCGGCCTAGCGCTAGAGCCGGGCGAGGCGGCCTATATTCCACTGGGCCACGACTATTTAGACGCTCCCGAGCAGCTCGACCGCAAGGCCGTACTGACCGCCCTGAGTGAGGCGCTCAGTGACGAGCGTATTACCAAAATTGGCCAGAACCTCAAGTACGACATCTCCGTTCTGGCGCGCTACAGCATCGTGGTCAAAGGCCCGCTGATCGACACCATGCTGGAGTCTTATGTTCTCGACTCCACTGCCACTCGCCACGACATGGACTCATTGGCACTGAAGTACCTGGGCGAGACAACCACCTCTTTTGAAGACGTCGCCGGCAAGGGAGCCAAGCAACTCACCTTTAACCAAATCGCGCTAGAACAGGCGGTACCTTACGCCTGCGAAGATGTGGATATCACGCTGCGTCTGCATCAATTATTACGCCCCAGAGTCGACGCTACGGGCCGTTTAGCGACAGTGCTCGACGAGTTAGAGCACCCGCTAATTCGTGTGCTGTCGCGCATGGAACGCCACGGCGTGGCCCTGGACGCCAAACGCCTACACACCCATAGCCAGGAGCTGGGTGAGCGCATCCGCGAACTGGAGACCAGAGCCTATGAGCTAGCCGGACGCGAGTTCAATTTAAGCTCGCCGAAACAGCTGGGCGAAATCCTATTCGAGGAACAGGGCATCCCTGTACTCAAGAAAACGCCCAAAGGAGCGCCCTCTACTGCCGAAGCGGTACTGGAAGAACTGGCACTGGATTACCCACTGCCCAAAGTGATCATGGCGCACCGGGGCTTATCTAAGTTGCGCTCCACTTATACCGACAAACTGCCCAAGCTGGTTGATCCGGCCACCAGCCGTTTACATACCAGCTACCATCAGGCGGTTACCGCCACTGGGCGACTGTCGTCATCCGACCCCAACCTGCAGAACATCCCCATCCGCAATGAAGAAGGTCGTCGCATCCGCCAGGCATTCATCGCTCGGCCCGGCTACCGTATCGTCTCCGCCGACTACTCGCAGATCGAGCTGCGTATCATGGCCCATTTATCGGAAGATAAAGGCTTACTACAGGCCTTTGCCGATGGCCGTGACATTCATGCCGCCACCGCGGCTGAAGTATTCGGCGTAGCACTGGACAAAGTCAGCGCCGATCAGCGTCGCAGCGCCAAAGCCATCAACTTCGGGCTGATTTACGGTATGAGCGCCTGGGGACTGGCCCGCCAGCTGCACATCGAGCAGAGCCAGGCCAAGGTATATATCGAACGTTATTTCGACCGTTATCCTGGCGTAGCGCGCTACATGGAGCGCATTCGTACCCAGGCCGCCGAAGACGGCTTCGTTGAAACCGTCATGGGGCGCCGACTGTACCTGCCGGAGATTCATGCCCAAAACCGAGCCCGCCGCCAAGGTGCCGAGCGCACCGCCATCAACGCCCCGATGCAAGGCACCGCAGCGGATATCATCAAGCGTGCCATGATCGACGTTGACAGCTGGCTGCAGTCCCAGGCGGAAACGAGGAACAGCGACACCTTCGACGCCTGGATGGTCATGCAGGTCCACGATGAGCTGGTCTTCGAGGTCAAAGAAGATCAGGTTGAAGCGTTTATCGCTGAGGTGAAAACGCGGATGCAGGACGCCGCCCAGCTAGACGTGGCGTTAGAGGTAGAAGCCAACCACGGCGCCAACTGGGATGAAGCGCACTGAGCCACGCCAAAATGATGTATAATTTTATTAGCTTTTCTTGAAGCAAACCCGACTAGGCAGCCGCCTGTCACTCTCAGTTCGATACAAGGATGTGTGAAATGAACGTGATACTGCGAACTCTGGCTCTGTCTCTAGCAGCCCTTTTGCTGGCCGGCTGCGGCGGCAGCGACTCTCCTCAGGAGGTCTTAACTGAGTTTTACGAAACCGTCGCCGACAATGACGCCGATAAAGCCATTGACTACGTCTCTACGTCTGGGCTCAAAGAATCAGAAATGAGCATGGCCAAGGGCAAGCTACAGATGATAGTGGGAGAGTTCTACGGTAAGGCCGAAGACAAGGGCGGACTCAAAAACATCGAGATCACCGATGTCACACTCAGTGACGACGAAACTCAAGCTCAGGTCAAGGTCGTGCTGACCTTCGGTAACGGCGAAACCATGCGCAGCACCGACAAACTTGTCAAAGAGGACGGTGACTGGAAACTCAGCCTCTGATCACGTTTGCTCGGCAGTTTGCTCGGCAACTACGGGGGCTTCCCGCTGGGTTGATTCTACTGCTCACTGGCAATGCCTGGGCGCTTGAACACCCACCAGCCCCCGGCGACATGGTCTTCCGCCAAGGCACTGAACCTGTCAGCGATGTGGTGATGGCTATGGACAACAGCGGCTACAGTCATGTAGGCATGCTAGTAGGCGAGCCGGATAATTGGCAGGTGCTTCACGCCATCCCCGAAGCTGGCGTTACCCTTGAGCCACTGGCGAGCTTCATTGCGCCAGAGCAGGCTTCCCTCCATGCTATCTACCACATAGAGGCGAGCCATAAGCTGCGCCAGCAAGCCGTCGCTTTCGCCGAATCTCGACTTGGCGAACCCTTCCGTATCACTGCTCATGACGCCAGTATTGAAATCGATCATGAAGCAAGCCCCAGTACTGGCACCTACTGCACGTTGCTAATCCATGATGCTTGGCTCGCCGCCGGCCTAGACCTACAAGCATCTTTTAAGAGGATTAATATGCCGCTGGCCAGAGGTGACTTCTTACTACCCAGCGGCCTACAGGCATCACCACTAACACACCTTATTTCACAAGATACGATAATCAGCGGTGATAAAAATACAGATAAGCAAGCCCAAACGGAGCAATAAAAACAGCCCATGACCAACACATCAATATGGTGAAAAATTTTACGGGCAACATGATAATGAGCGGAAGAAAAAATACATTGTCGCCCATTATATAACCGACAATCTGCTCATAAACGAAACGGGCATAGGGATAAAGCAACGTGTTAATTACGAAAAATAACACGGCAAAAAGCGGCACAACCTCTCCACTAGCTCGAGTTACCAAAAAATAGAGACAAACCGACAGACCAAGCCCGAATAAAAATTGCCTAAAGTAGTAATGAACAGACAGGCCGCCAAACGTATTAGCAAGCAACGAATGCATAAGATCTTTCCTTCCATGGAATAAAAACACTGAGTAACTAATTCAGCTTAGCTATATAGCACCGACACCTCTCAATATTAACATAAGCTAAACAAGATGAACAGGAGTGCAGCTAGCCTCCAAACCCCAAGGCCCGCAACAGTTAAACTGTCGCGGGCCTTGGCTTCCAGTGCGGGCTGTCAGGCGATTAGCCGTCCAAGCTTAACGCCAGTCGACACGATCAAAGATCTTCACCGCTTCTGGGTTATTGTTGCCCAGCTCGCTGATGTTCAGATCATCTTTTTTAAACTCGCCCCAGCCCATCAGGATTTCATTCATTTCCACCCCATCAACCACTGGGAACTCGTAGTTGCCGCTGGCCAGCAAGTGCTGAGCCTCGTCGGAAGACAGGAACTCCAGGAAGCGCACGGCATTGTCGTGGTTCGGCGCACCTGCCACAACACCGGCACCACCAACGTTGACGTGAACACCACGGTCATCTTGGTTGGGGAACAGGATCTCGACCTTTTCGGCCACTTCACGATCCTTGGCATCATCAGAATTCATCAAGCGTACATAGTAGTAGTGGTTACTAACGGCGACATCACACTCGCCGCTGGCCACACCACGAAGCTGGTCACGGTCACCGCCTTCTGGGCTGCGCGCTAGGTTATCGACCACACCCTGCGCCCACTTCTCAGCCTCTTCCTCACCGTGGTGGGAAATCATGGAAGCCAGCAATGACTGGTTATAGATGCTGTTAGACGAGCGAATACATACCTCGCCCTCAAGCTGCGGATCAGCTAATGCTTCATAGGTGGCAATATCAGCTGGGTCAATTTTTTCCGGGTTGTAGAAGATCACCCGTGCACGCTGGCTGAAGCCAAACCATTTGCCTTCAGGGTGACGCATGGAATCTGGCAGGCGCTCATTAAGCACCTCTGATTCAATGCTATCGAAAATGCCTTCCTGCTCTGCACGCCACAAACGCCCAGCGTCAACCGTCACCATCACATCCGCAGGGCTTGCCGCACCTTCGCGCTTGATGCGCTGGATCAACTGATCAGAATCACCCTGCAGCGCATTAACCTTGATGCCCGTTTCCTCGGTAAACGCGTCATACAGCGCTTGGTCAGAGTCATAGTGGCGCGCGGAGTAAATATTAACTTCTTCAGCGGCCTGCACAGCAAAACTGGCGCTGGTCATGAGAGCAGCTAAGGGCAGGACGATTCGGCGTTGCATTGACATCGGTCACCTCGGGTGGCGTTAAGAGAACTAATGATAACGAGTTGCATTTAGTTTTTTTAATTGAAACGCGTCGCCCTCTTCGCGTCAAGCCCCATTCACATCTCGCCTGATCCTCATCAAAAAACGCCCTCTCGGCCACCACTAAAATAGCCGTACTTTTACAACATAGGCAGTCTCAAGCCCCAAGCACTCCGCTGCCCCCTGATATTCAGAATAAACACGCCCAAAATAGCAACGCACTTAGGAAGCTTTCGCGTTATCATTAGTGGTCAAATCACCAAACGGTCGGGATATCCGCAATGCCCAACAATCAGACAGTGACCAGGCCCGTCGCCCCATCACCTCAGCAGCAAACTGCCACGCCTTCTGCTGCCGATACTGACATACCCGTACTGACGATGCGCAACATACGTCATGCCTATGATGGCGACAAAGGCCACATTGCTGTTGAGCACGTTGACTTGGATATTTTTCCCGGAGAAGTCGTCTGCCTGCTAGGGCCGTCTGGCTGCGGAAAAACTACGCTGCTGCGTATCGTCGCTGGCTTAGAGCAGGTTCAACAAGGCAGCGTCACACTTAACGGCACGGTGGTTGGGCAAGCCGGCATGTACCATCTCCCTCCCGAAAAGCGTAACGTCGGCCTAGCGTTCCAGGAATCTGCCCTGTTTCCCCACCTGAGTGTGCTGGAAAATGTCATTTTCGGGCTTGAATCACTACCTCTCCGGGCACGCAAAGAACGTGCCATGACGCTACTTGAGCAACTAGGCATGGCTCAACATGCAAAAGAATACCCGCATACCCTGTCAGGCGGACAACAGCAGCGCGTAGCACTGGCCCGTGCTCTAGCGCCTTCACCACAATTGATGCTGCTGGATGAACCGTTTTCCAGCCTGGACGCTCGGCTGCGCGATCAAATTCGTGACGACACACTGCATGTGCTAAAAGATGTTGGGGCAGGCGCTCTGCTGGTTACTCACGACCCCGAAGAAGCCATGTTCATGGCGGATCGTATCGCGCTGATGCGCGACGGCCAAATTATTCAGATCGGCACCCCTGAAGAGCTTTACTGCACACCCAACGACCCATTCGTGGTGCGCTTTTTTGGTGAGGTTAACGAGCTGTCAGGTGTCGTCTGGCAAAACCGAGTGATCACACCACTTGGCGACGTCGACGCCCAGGGAATGGAGGATGGCACACACGTGCGCGTCATGATTCGCCCTGAAGCACTCTGTATTAAAGCAATCGACCAAGAGCCTGCTGCCAACCACGACAATGAACACAACAGCCATGTTCTGATGGCGCGCTTATTGGGGCGCACCAGTTTGCTACACATTTGTGCCCACGGTGCTGATGGCAACGAAACGCACATGCACGCTAGAGTGCCAGGCGTGTTTCTTCCCCAAGAAGGCCAACCTATCAACCTAAACTTGGATTGCTCACAGGTGTTCGTCTTTCCTGTCGAAAATAACGGCTTATAATCCCCCCTACTCTCCGGTGCTGCGGCGCGAGCCGCGCATCGCCATACTCAGCAGTACCACCGGAATAATTCCCACCGCAACAATCGCCAATGACGACGTCGCCGCTTCGGCAAGCCGCTCATCTGCCGCTAAATTATGTGCGCGTACCGCTAGCGTATCAAAATTAAACGGACGCAAAATAATCGTCGCTGGCAGCTCTTTCATGACGTCAACAAACACCAGAATACCAGCGGCAAATAAGCTGCCACGCATAATCGGTGTATGTATTCGGCGCAA
Source organism: Halomonas halocynthiae DSM 14573 (assembly GCF_000425725.1). GTDB lineage: Bacteria > Pseudomonadota > Gammaproteobacteria > Pseudomonadales > Halomonadaceae > Halomonas > Halomonas halocynthiae. The sequence continues at coordinate 268,203 of NZ_AUDZ01000013.1, read as the reverse complement.
CGTGCCTCCAGCCGTTTTACCCAGCGTTCGCGACGCCGCGTCCATACTGGGCGTAACCTTACCTAAGCTGGCCTCCAGCGCATTAAAAGACACTGCCAGAAAACGCACCACATAGGCATAAATCAGAATGAATGCCGAGCCGCTGAATATTAGCCCAACAATCATGCCGTAATTATCACGAGTGTAGGTATTAAGGGTGTGATCAAGCCAAGCAAAAGGAATCAAGATACCCACCGCAACCACCGAGCCGGGAATCGCATAACCCATCGCAGCAATGCGCGTGGCCGTGCGTGTCAAAGAGCCAGGGTGCAAGCGCGCACCATAGCTAAGCAAAAGCCCGAAACCCACTGCTGCTAGCGCCGCAATCGTTGCCAATATCAAACTATTACCCGCAATCGATACAAACGCACTGCCCAGCAAGCTGTCACCGGTACGCATCGCCATGTGCCCGAGCAAAGCTCCGGGGAGAATGAAACCAATCAATACCGGCGTAACGCACGCCGCGATTGCCGCTACGGCCTTACCGCCACGCAACTCAAAATACTGCAGCTGCTGATAACGACCCGCACTTTGATAATAGCGTCGCTTACCACGCGACCAGCGTTCCAATAGAACAAAAATGATGACAAAAGCCAGCAGACATGCCGCCAGCTGAGCGGCAGCTATCTGCTCACCCATACCAAACCAAGTGCGATAAATGCCGGTAGTAAAGGTGTCCACGCCAAAATACTGCACCGCACCGAACTCATTGAGCGTTTCCATCAGCGCCAGCGATACCCCACCAACAATCGCTGGCCTCGCCAGTGGCACAGCAATAGTTGTGAACAAGCGCCAAGGGCCACGCCCCAGCGTTCGCCCAACATCAAGTACACCAGCCGACTGCTCCAAAAAAGCTGCCCGTGCCAGCATATAAACATAAGGATAAAGCACCATGGTGATCAGCATGGCGGCACCAGGCAAAGAGCGAACATTAGGGAACCAGTAGTCGCCGCGATCCCAGCCAAAGAGTTCTCGCAGTAGCGTCTGCACAGGCCCTGCGTATTGGAAAAAATCCGTATAGGCATAAGCAATGACATACGTGGGTACCGCCAAGGGTAGCAGCATGGCCCACTCAAAAATCTTCCGCCCCGGAAAACGACACATCACCACTAGCCACGCCGTCCCCGTGCCAATGGCAAACGTGCCGATACCTACAGCAATAACCAAAAACAACGTATTCAGCAGATAGCGAGGCAACACTGTACTGGCTAGGTGAGACCAAATATCTCCCGCAGGCATGAAGATATGCACCAAGATCACGATCACTGGTAGCGCCACCACGGCAGCAATACCCAGTGTCAGAATGCTCCATACATCAAAGCGCGGCAGCCGAGACTTCGCCGTAGCAGGCTTGGCAGCAGTGGTTCGAGACACGAGTGACTCCTTGCCGGTGAGTAGAGAAGCAGCCTCGCAATGAGAGCATTTTACCGGCGCGAATATTATCAGTTGAGCCGCTCGACTGCAGCTAGTTGTCACCACTATGCCCGCGCACCAAAACAAGAAAAATGATGTTTTCTAGCACCACATTGGTGCAATAAAATATCTCAAACACTTACCTTCTACGCTGACTCGCTTCGTCTAGCATGAAAGCCAACACTAGAACAAAAATAAATCATAATAAATTCAAACATATACAATATATAATTGAGAAACAAAAAAAATGGCACGGTTTATGCATTTCTATCTGTGTATTCACACTTTTACTGTAAGCACCTGTGTAAAACACGCTGTACCCCGTAAGATGGGAAATCAGCAATGGTCGCAAGGCGCGACCTAGCCGGTGCTTTTTTGCAGAGACATTTTTGCCTTACGCTCACTCTGGAGGATGTTCATGTCCGACAAGACACTCGCCCTTATCGAAGAACACAACGTCAAATGGGTTGATCTACGCTTCACCGATACCTGTGGCAAAGAACAGCACGTGACCATTCCGGCCAGTGCTGTCGATGAAGAGTTTTTCGAGAACGGCCAGATGTTCGATGGCTCATCGATTCGCGGCTGGAAAGGAATCAACGAATCCGACATGATCCTGCGCCCAGATGATGGCACAGCTTTCCTCGATCCGTTCACTGACGACACCACACTGATTTTGCGCTGCGACATCATTGAGCCTGTCACCATGCAGGGCTATGAGCGCGACCCACGCTCCATTGCCAAACGTGCCGAGGCGTTTCTGCAGGCCACTGGACTGGGCGACACGGCTTTTTTTGGCCCAGAGCCTGAGTTTTTCATCTTTGATGAGGTGCACTGGAAAACTGACGTGCAAGGCACCATGTTCAAGATTTCCTCTGAGGAAGGAGCCTGGGCTACCGACAGTGTGGTTGAAGGCGGCAATCACGGCCACCGACCGCGCCTCAAGGGGGGCTATTTCCCCGTGCCTCCGGTCGACAGTTTCCAGGATATTCGTGGTGCCATGTGTAATACCCTAGAAGCCATCGGTCAAAGCGTTGAGGTTCACCACCATGAAGTGGCTAACGCAGGGCAGAACGAGATCGGGGTTAAATTCAATACCCTGGTTAAGAAAGCCGATGAAGTTCAGGAAATGAAGTACGTTATCCACAATGTGGCTCATGCCTACGGCAAGACTGCCACCTTCATGCCTAAGCCTCTGGTGGGTGATAACGGCAGCGGTATGCATGTACACCAGTCGTTCTGGAAAGATGGCGTCAACCAGTTCGCCGGTGATCAGTATGCCGGGCTCTCTGATATGGCCCTGTATTACATCGGCGGCGTAATCAAGCATGCGCGCGCCCTGAATGCCTTCTGCAACGCCTCCACCAACTCCTACAAGCGTTTGGTGCCAGGCTTTGAAGCACCGGTCATGCTGGCCTATAGTGCTCGCAACCGCTCAGCGTCGATCCGTATCCCTTACACCGCCAGCCCCAAGGGCAAGCGTGTTGAAACGCGTTTCCCTGACCCAACCGCCAATCCATACCTGTGCTTCGCGGCACTGCTGATGGCGGGTATCGACGGTATCAAAAACAAGATTCACCCCGGCGATGCGATGGATAAAAACCTTTATGACCTGCCGCCGGAAGAAGGCAAGGCCATCCCTACCGTGGCCGAAAGCCTAGACCAGGCACTGGTTGCGCTCGATACCGATCGCGCCTTCCTCACCGAAGGCAATGTGTTTACCGACGATATGATCGACGCCTATATCGCCCTCAAGGAAACTGAGGTTGAGCGACTGCGCATGGCAACTCACCCAGTCGAATTCGACATGTACTACAGCTGTTAATTATTGGCTAAGCCAATCAGCTGAAAACAAAGGGCACCTGACGGTGCCCTTTTTTCATGCTCGCCGTAGTTAATAGTTAACTAATCAACATATCGCCACCCAACCCCAAGGCAAAGCCCAGTACCGCACCTAAAGGCGGCGCCCAGTGCTGATCAAGCCGCGCTTCGGGGGCTAAATCCTGAAAGATCGAATAAAGAATCCCGCCCGCGGCAAACAGCATGATGCCTGATACCAACTGAGGGTAGTGCGACAACCAAAACAAGCCGCTAAGACCGGCGACTGGCCCAAGTAATGCCATCGCGGTAAACGTTAGCAGCAGCCGATACCTGCTGTAGCTTGTAGAGCGCCCCAGCTCTTGAATGGCACTGAAGCCCTCTGGAAGGTTCTGTAGTGCCATCAGCGCGGCCAGCAGTACACCGCCTTCACCGCTCAATGCAAAGGCTGCACCCAACGCCAGCGCCTCGGGAACGAAGTCCGCTAGCATCGCCGCCAATTGGCTAGCTTGGGTACCACTACGCTGAAGCCACACATCCAACCCCATGAACCCCAGGCCTCCGGCCAGCAAACACCCAACAGCTATCGGCATCTCCAGCTCAGCAGACCCTTCTGGCACCAACACCAGTGCCACGGCTGATAACAGCGCACCGCCACCAAATGCGACAATGCCGTGCCTTAATTCGCTATCCAACCAGGCAGGGCCAAGCCGACCGACGCCCGACAACCACCCCCCCAAAGGCATGGCCATACCCGCCATCAACGTCAACAATATCACCGTATGCCAGCTTTCCATGGATAGCGTCTCCCGTGTTTGTGTGCGCCAAGCAACTATACTACTAATACATCATCGAAAAGTGATGACTGGGCCAAGGAGGGCCCCCAGATGAGTCATAAAACTCACCCGCTATCCTCTCGCCTCACGCTTATCGGTACGATGCTCTGCGCCACTATTTTTCCGCTGAGCTTACTGCCTAACCAACAGGCTCAGGCCCAGAGTATCTATCAAACAACAGACAAGCATGGCAATGTCGCCTTTACTGACAACCCTCATCACGGCGGCACACGTATCCACCTTTCACCACTGCCACTGCTCCCCTCCATGGCGCCACAACAAATAGCGCCCATCGCTGCATCACAACCCATGCCTGAGGCGAACCAGGCACAAGCTAGCCCAGGCCAGCCGTTCATGCCCTACGACACCTTCGCCATTAATACACCGGCCAACAACCAAACCTTGCCACAAGGTGCCGCTGGCAACGTTCAAGTGTTATTGAACATCCGTCCGACCTTACGCAAGGACCACCAGACACGTCTGTTGCTAAACGGCAACGTCAGTCAAAGCGCCATGCACACCACCACCTTCATGCTGTCGAATCTTAGCCGCGGCTCACACCAGCTACAGGCTGAGTTACTTGATGCTTCTGGCACCGTACGACACCGCACACCGGCACAAACATTACACGTTCACCGAGCCAGCATTCATATGCCGCATAACCCCAACAATCCCAACGCCTCTCCCCGCCCTGTCATAAAACCCACACATTAAGCATGTACCAACGCCAAATGTTCAGGTATTACTGATCACCCAGCCTGCTCTTCATAGCCAGCCAAACCATGAACTCTCGGGACCAACACTTAGGCATGTACCAACGCCTGCTAGAACACATGTCCACCGCTGTCTTGCTACTCAATGACCAATTACAGCTACAGTGGATGAACCCAGCAGCCGAGGCGCTACTGGCGCTCAGCCTTGCTCGGGTTCGCGCTCAAGCATTACTTGAGCTGATCCATGTCGATGAGACTATCGGCGAACGTCTTTCCCAGTCACTGCGGGAGCGTCACCCTTTTACCCAGCGCGAAGCACGGCTGACACTTGCCACCGGTGACACCCTAACGGTTGATTACACGGCCTCGCCGATCAGCGAACATGAGTTGCTGCTAGAAGTAGAGCCTCGGGATCGGCTGCTACGAATCTCTCGCGAAGAAGCACTCCAGGCGCGACAAGAAACCATCAAAATACTGACACGCGGACTGGCCCACGAGGTCAAAAATCCACTGGGCGGCATCCGTGGCGCAGCCCAGCTGCTCGAACGTGACCTGCAAGACCCTGCCCAGGCCGAGTTTACCCATATCATCATTGAAGAAGTGGATAGGCTCCGCGACCTAGTCGACTCCATGCTCGGCCCCAACCACGTTGTTCGCCACAGCGCGCTGAACATTCACCGGGTACTTGAGCACGTGGCGGTCTTGTTGACGGCGGAATACCCTTGCATCAACATCATCCGCGACTACGACCCCAGCCTGCCTGCGCTTCACGGCGATGAGTCCCAACTGATTCAGGCCATACTCAATATCATGCGCAATGCCGCACAAGCCATGATTGAAGGCACCACTGAGCAGCCCGAACTGGTGCTTCGCACGCGAGCACGCCGCCAATTCACCCTGGGTGCCAAACGTCACCGTCTGGTCTGTAAAGTGGCCATTATCGATAATGGCCCAGGTATTTCCGACGGTTTTGGAGAAACCCTGTTTTATCCCATGGTGTCTGGTCGTGCTGAAGGTAGCGGCCTGGGGCTATCCATTGCCCAGTCAATCCTGCACCAGCACCACGGACTCATCGAATACGAATCACGCCCCGGCCACACCGAGTTTCGCCTGCTGATTCCCCTGGAGACACCCCATGACTGATGTCGCCCACGTTTTGGTCGTTGATGACGACCGCACCATCCGCTGGGTACTTGAGCGCGCGCTTGATCAGCCAGACTTAAACGTCGAATGCGTGGACCGCGCCGAAACCGCATTAACCAAACTGCTAGCAGACCCACCCGACGTGCTACTGACGGATATTCGTATGCCAGGCATCAACGGCCTCGACCTGCTAGCGCGAGTACGCGACGCGCAGCCAGAGCTGCCCGTTATCGTGATGACAGCGCACTCCGACCTTGATAGCGCAGTCGCCTCTTATCAGGGCGGTGCTTTCGAGTATCTCCCCAAGCCGTTCGATGTCGACGATGCCCTAGCGCTGGTACGGCGTGCAGTGGCTCATGCCCGAGAGCGCAAACAGCCACTGGCGGCCCCCGAAGACCAAGACGCCGAAATCATTGGCGCAGCACCTGCTATGCAAGAAGTCTTTCGCGCCATCGGCCGCCTCTCTCAGTCGCATATCACGGTACTAATCAATGGCGAGTCAGGAACAGGTAAAGAGCGCGTGGCTAAGGCACTACACCAACACAGCCCTCGCGCCGCTCAACCATTCATTGCACTGAACATGGCAGCTATTCCGCGCGACTTAATTGAGTCCGAACTGTTCGGCCATGAGAAAGGGGCGTTTACGGGTGCCACCGCACAGCGCCAAGGCCGCTTCGAGCAGGCCAACGGCGGCACGCTGTTTCTCGATGAAATCGGCGATATGCCTGCCGAAGCCCAAACCCGACTGCTGCGAGTGCTAGCCGATGGGGAGTTCTATCGAATCGGTGGTCATATTCCGGTGCAAGTCGACGTACGTATCATCGCCGCGACCCATCAAAATCTCGAAACACGGGTAAGTGAAGGCCATTTTCGCGAAGACTTGTTTCACCGCCTTAATGTCATTCGCGTACGCTTACCCACACTGGCCGAACGCCGCGAAGACATACCACTGCTCGCTCGCCACTTCTTGAGCGAAGCCGCCCGCGAGCTAGCCAGCGAAACCAAAGTTCTCACCGAAACTGCCGAACGCGAGCTTACCCGCATGCCATGGCCCGGCAACGTGCGCCAACTGGAAAATACCTGTCGCTGGCTTACTGTCATGGCCTCGGGGCGTGAAATTCTAGTGGAAGACTTACCGCCCGAACTGCTGGACAGCAATCAACCCACACCCACGCAGAATACCGCAACAGCAACACCTGATGACTGGCAGAAAACACTGAGTCACTGGGCGGAACAAGCCCTGAATGAGGGTAAGGATTCCCTGCTGCAACACGCGGTCGCAGACGCCGAGCGAGTACTGATCCGCGCCGCACTCAAGCATACCGGCGGTCGCAAGGGCGAAGCTGCCGAGCACCTCGGCTGGGGGCGCAACACCCTGAGCCGCAAACTCAAGGTGCTACTACCCGAGTTATCGGATGACTAGCTGTTGCCCCGCCCCCGCCACAACCGCATGGGGTCTCTAGCGAGCCAACGGCTGGGTGCGCTTTTCAAGCCAAGCCAGCGCCTCGCCTTCAAGCTTAGGCGTCAACCGCTCTCTAACATCAGCGTGATAGTCATTCAGCCAAGCAATTTCATCGTCAGACAATAGCGCAGGATTGATAGGACGCGTATCAATAGGACATAGCGTCAACGTTTCAAAGCGCAAAAAATCGCCAAACTGACTGTCATCCGCTGGGCGGTTGGCAGCCAGGTTCTCGATACGAATACCCCACTGACCCGGACGATAAAGACCGGGCTCTATTGAGGTAATCATGCCTGACTGCATAGCACCTTGGGGAGTGGCCGGCGCATGCCAGGAAATCACCTGAGGGCCTTCATGCACATTCAAAAAATAGCCCACCCCATGACCCGTGCCGTGGCCATAATCGCGCCCAGTGGCCCAAAGCGGTGCTCGCGCAATGGCATCCAGCTGTGGCCCGGGAATACCCCGCGGAAACTGAGCCCGCGAGAGCGAAATTGTGCCCTTAAGCACCAACGTATAATCATCACGCTGCAAGTCGCTGGTCTCGCCCACTGGCACAACTCGGGTAATATCCGTGGTGCCACCAAGGTACTGACCGCCAGAATCAATCAGCAACAACCCGTTGCCTTTGATCTGTGAGTACTGCTGTTCGGTCGCGCGGTAGTGGGGCAATGCCCCGTTAGCATTGAAGCCAGCAATCGTGTCAAAACTGCGGCTAACAAAATGCGGCCGCCGAGCACGCGCTGCGGTGAGCTGCTCATCCACATCTAACTCCGTCAACACCTCACCACGCGCCAACGCGGCCTCCAACCATGCAAAAAATTCACACAACGCAGCACCGTCTTCTTCCATGGTACGGCGAACATGGTCAAGCTCAGCGTCGGTCTTACATCCCTTGGCCAAAGTGCTGGGCTGAAACGCCTCACAGAGGGCCGCGCCTTCAGGCAGCGCTTTGCGCGTTGCCAACGAGATACGCGCCGGGTCTAGCAAAATGCGTGACGTCGCTGAAAGCTGGCTGAGTCGGGGCGCCCATTCGCTGTAGTCAGCGACATCAATGCCATCCTCACCCAGCGCCGACATCAACGAGGCATCCAACTTACTGGGCATTACAAACAACGTGGCACCCTGCTGGCCAACCAGCAAATGCGACAGAAATACCGGATTAAACGCAACATCGCTGCCACGCAGCTGGGTCAGCCAGGCAATATCATCTAGGGTAGAAACCAAGTGCCAGTCCGCGCTTTTCTCGGCCATGGCCTCACGCAACTGGGCTAAACGCGTGCTACGCGGCTCATCCAGCCACTCCTGCGCATGGGCATAAATTGGCGCTTGCGGCAAAGCGGGGCGTTGCGGCCAAATCGCATCTAACAAATCCGGCCCGTGACGACGACGAATGCCTGCCGGTGCTAAATAGTCCGCCAGCTTTCGCGCCATGGCCAACGAGACTACCGCTGGGTCAAAGCCCACACACTGGCCCTCCTCCAACGATTCGGCCAGCCAGTGCATCGGCGCATCCGACTGGCCTGGCTGTAACTTCATCAGCGAAATGCCGCTGCCTGCCAGTTGCGCCTCAGCCTGTTCCCAGTAGCGGCTGTCTACCCACAGCCCCGCATCTTGCTGAGTGACGATTAAAGTCCCTACCGAGCCATCAAAACCCGACAGCCAAGCTCGCCCCGCCCAATGCTCCGGCAAATACTCTGAGCTGTGGGGGTCAGAAGATGGCAGCCACCAAGCATCTATGTCGTTCTTCTGCATAGCCTCACGCAGATCGGCAAGCCGCTGGGCTGCTGGAAACGTTGCGTTGTTACTCATCTATTGCACTCCTGTCGTTACCCGCAGATGGGACAGTGAAGGCTGCGTCGCCATTTTCTAAAGTCATCAGAAAATGGGCAGCATTAGCGAATCATACCTGTCATCATCGCGCTCAGCAGCGCCTACAAGCAACTGCTGCCGCAGAGCTGACTAGGCGAGTGGCACCGTAACGGCGAGAATACAGGCTTCAAGGAGAACACTCTGCATGACGCAAATGAGCTGGCAGCGCTTACTTGATCCAACACGGTTGCACGATACTCGGGGTGCGCTTCCCGAAGAACCAGGCCGCAGTCCCTTTCACAAGGATCACGATCGTATCGTGTTTTCTGGGTCATTCCGCCGCCTGGGCCGCAAAACGCAGGTTCACCCGCTAACCGAAAACGACCACATCCATACACGCCTCACCCATTCACTGGAAGTTGGGTGTGTCGGTCGCTCGCTGGGCATGAGTGTTGGCGAAGCACTTCACCACCGGCTGCCCGAAGCTATCACCCCAGCGGACCTAGGCGTTATCGTCCAGGCAGCTTGTCTAGCGCATGATATTGGCAACCCGCCCTTTGGGCACGCGGGCGAATATGCCATTCGCGACTGGTTCAAGAGTGCAAACATCAACGGCAGCGGCTTACTTGATGGCCTGTCTGAAGACGAGCGCCACGACCTGCTGACTTACGAAGGCAATGCTCAAGGTTTCCGCATCGTCACCCAGATTGAATACAATCAGTTTCGTGGCGGCATGCGCCTAACCACAGCAACCTTGGGCACTTTGCTGAAATACCCGTGGACCGTCTCGCATGGCGGCAAAGCAGGCAAGTTTGGTGCCTACCAAAGTGAGGCGCCACTGCTATCCGAGCTAGCTGACCGCCTTGGCCTAATATCACAAGGGGCGCAACGCTGGTGCCGTCACCCACTGGCCTGGCTGGTCGAAGCCGCTGACGATATCTGCTACGCGCTGCTCGACCTAGAAGACGGCCTAGAGATGGAGATTCTGGACTACAGCGAAGTCGCCGACGTGCTGATCCAAATTGCTGGAGGCGCACCCAGCGACTACCTTGCCATGCAAGAACAGGGGGCTTCCCGCCGCCGTCTCGTTGCAGCACTGCGTGGCGCCGCCATGGAGCGTGCTGTCAGCGACGTTAGCGACGTGTTTGTCCAGTACGAACACGAACTGCTAAGCGGCAGCCTACAACAGGATCTGTTGGCATTGTGTCATCCTGACCTGGACTGGGGCGTTAAGGCGGCTAAACAGCTGGCCCGCGAGCGTATCTTCCGCAACGAACGCAAAGCTAAACTGGAAATTGGCGCTTACACCACCCTGGGTATTTTACTGGAAGCGTTTATTGGCGCAGCCCACGAGCTGCACCATACCGGCAGCTCATCCTTCAAGCATGAGCGCGTATTGGCGCTAATTGGCGAAAATACCCCGCTGCCTTCTTGGTCGCTCTACGATAGCTACCGGCGTATGCTGGACTTCATTGGCGGCATGACAGACCACTTTGCCGTTGATCTAGCCCAGGAAATGGGCGGGCGACTGCGTGGCTACTGACCGTGTTATAAAAATGGCGATTAACGTGCCACAGACCATCAGAGCATCGAAACCATGCTAAATCTACTGTTAAAACGCCTTAACGCACTACTTGTCGCACTGCTGTTCAGCCACTCAGCCATGGCAGACATTCCAGCCATTCAAGCGGAAGGTTTTACGAGCTATACCCTTGCTTTAACTTGGCACGGCGGCTTCTGTGAAAGCCGCTCACGCCCACCGCGCGAATGTCGCAATGCCTCGTTGTCCCGCGGGGCTGACGACGGCTTTGTGCTCCATGGGCTGTGGCCGTCTCTGCCTCAACGACTACGCGAACAAGGCGTTACAGCCAGCCAATGGCGTAAAAAAGGCTGTTTTCTGGAATCTCCGCGCCCTAGCGGCAGCTTTTGCCGCAACCCACCATTAGCACTTTCCAGCAACCTCAGCGATGCGCTTGACTACAGCATGCCAGGCCGCGCCAGCTGTTTGGGCCGCTACCAGCACGCCAAACACGCGGCCTGTCTTGGCATCACTGCCGACGACCTGTTCGATACCTCAGTCGCGCTAGTAGAAACCGTCAACAACAGTGATTTTGGTACCTTTGTTCGTGATAACAGTGGCCACAGCGTCGACAGAAACGCGCTGATTGATGCTTTCGAAAACGCCTTTGGGCAAGGTACGGGGCGGGCTCTTCACCTAACATGCGGTGGGCGAGGTAAAGGCACACTGACTGAGGTGCGCATTGGTATTCATGCCGATCAACTCACCCGCTTCCCCGCGCGAAACAGCCTGATGCACTTGAACCGCGGCAACTGCGCACGACAAATCAAACTACCAGCCCCTAGGTGAGCAGCAGGCTTATTGGTCAGCCCAAGCCTCACAAAGCCTCCTGACGCCGCTGCAGCGCGGCGATTATTTCACGGTGGGTGGCAGGGTCCATGTCTGGCCCTTGCCAGCGCCTGAGTTGGCCAGCCAGCCCCTCTCCACTGACAACCCATAGCTCACTATGAGGTTCAGCCGGAAGCTCCGCCGCAACAACCTGCCAGCCGGGCAGCACCAGCACTCCCTGTACTGGCACGGTTTTACGCAACTCACGCTCTAACCAGACTGCCAGCCAACGCGTGGACTGAAGCGCCTCTTGCATCGGACGGCGCTCGTTCCAGCTACCAAACCGTAACCGCTGATGCTCTACCGTTACGATGTTATGTGACACGCCATCCAAACTAACGCTCGGCGTTCGGGCGCGGGTCTCAATAACAAATACACGGTTAGGTGTAACAACCACATGCCCTAGCGTGCGAAATTTTCCAGGCAGCCCCTTAAACACCACGTAGGGGTGCGACTCGGGGCGAATCAACCGTTTGAGCTCTTCACCCACGGCAAGCTCACAGGAAAGGCCGAGCTTAAGCCGCGTGATTTTCTGAAAATCACGAATCAGCCGCAGCCCGAAAACAAGCGCCAGTACGCTGATCAATGCGCCAATCATGGCCCACTCCAGCCATATCTGCTCGCTGGCAAATAGCATGCGCCCCATGCCATAAACCAATGGTGACAAAATGAGAATTGGCCCCAGGGCACCATTGATAAACAGACTTACAAAACATCGATCAAGGCGCTCGCGCAGTGTCTGCCCCGATTCATCAAGTGGTTGGGTATCGAAGGGAGAAAACGGCTGACTGCTCAGCAAATGACGCAGCGTTAACACAGCCGCACCGGTTGCAGCCAGCGGGAACAGAAACAACAGCGGCAGAAGGTACTCGAACCAAACCATGACGCTATGCCTTTATTCAGGAACACGGGCATGTTAGCCCAGTTATATGATCAGCCCACCTGAGCCTGACCATCGACTACTCTATTACCCACCGCTGAGCTTAACCCGATAACCACGCTGCTCTAGCTCAGTCTTGAGCACGTCACGTTGGTCACCCTGAATTTCAATCACACCCTCTTTCAGGGCGCCTCCCGTGCCACAGCGTTTCTTGAGTGCTTTGGCCAACGTTTTCAGCGCCTCATCCGCCAGCGGCACACCCTCAATTAACGTTACGCCTTTACCTTTACGCCCCTTGGTTTCACGGCGCAGCCGCACAATGCCGTCCAATGCTGCCAGACGCTGCTGTTCAGCATTCTCATCGCAACGGCACTGGCCTATGGACTCGCGGCACTCAGGGCAGATATCGCCATGTTCCGTGGAATAAACTAGCCCGCGCAGCTGATCCTGCATTGACGCCATGCACTACCTCTTTTGCTTTCCAATAGTCAAAAATAATCAGCGAAACTCAGCCGGAAGACAGCAGCTGGCGCGTATTGGTCAGGCGTGCAACGACTGTCGGGAGCTGCAACATGCTGGTAATCATGATGGCGCCTTCCGGTGTCGGCTCAACATCAGGAAAACGATTAAGGTGTACCACCACACAGCCGGCATCCAGCGCCGCCTTCACACCAACTAGTGCGTCATCAATGGCGACACAGTCTTGTGGATGATAGCCCATTTTATTCGCCGCATACTGGTAAAGGCCAGGGTCAGGCTTCCAGCAGCCCACTTCATACGCGCTAAACAGGTTGTCTCCAAACGCACGTTCAAGTGCCGTAGCGCTCAGCGAAGTACGCACTTTTCTTAGTGGCCCATTGGTCACCACCCCCATAGGATGCCCAACCAGCGCTGCCAAGGCTTCGGCGGCACCATCTATCATTTCAAGATCAACCGCCAGCCGCCGATCAAGATTGGCGCGCATGCGCTGCTCAAGCATCTTGAGGCGGTCAGCGTCCACACGGCCATAACGAGCTTCCAGCGTTGCCACGATATGGCGAAAACGCGCGCCACGAAACTCACCAACATAGTCACTGGCCCGAAACGGCAGCCCGGCCTCTGTCAGGCTATGCTCCATTTCTTCCGCCAACAGCGGCTCGCTGTCGACAAGGGTGCCGTCACAATCAAAAAGCAGACAGAGCGGGCGGACCATTGGCAGACCTCTCGGCATCAAGGGGCGTAGTTAATACCCAACCAAAACGTTTCGGGCATTGAGACTACTCATTAAAGACCAGTTTCAGCATTTTGTGAACAGTGTTTTTAAATGAAATCTGTCAATTCTTCTAGCGTATTCAATATTGTTCAAACACGCCACTTTGACCAACAACGCAACACTCGTCCATTGCCGCACAGCACATACCAGCGAACAAGGTTAGCAGACCACTTAATGTTATGTTATAACGTTTATTTTCCTGTGCTGTACGTTGCTTAGCACCGCACGCTCACCATGCCCAAAGCAACGTCAGCACTCTCAAGTGAGCATGACATGGAACAACACCCGCTAGAAGATATTGCCACCGCACCTGCCGAACACCTTGGTGCCTTAAGCTGGGTCGGAATGGAGGGCATCGCTCTGCCACTCCAAATCGCTGGTCAGCCTATTACTGGCCGCGCGTCAGCAGGCGTCAGCCTTGATGAGCCCACGGCCCGTGGTATTCACATGTCGCGCCTTTATCTAGCGCTGGCTGATTTAGCGCACCAAGAACTGACACTGCCGCAGATAGCCGCAGTGCTCGATACGTTTCTAGCCAGCCATGACGGGTTATCTGAAGCAGCGTTTCTCGACCTAGAAGGCGAGGCACTGTTGCGCCGCCCAGCGCTACTCAGCCCCCTTTCTGGGTGGAAAACATACCCTTTCACCCTGCGCTGCCGGCGTGATAGCAGCGGACTGCACGTCATTCTTGACCTCAGCGTGGGCTACTCTTCTACCTGCCCCTGCTCCGCCGCCCTTGCCCGTCAGCTGGTTCAACAAGCCTTCGACAAAAACTTCAGTGAAGCCCCCATAACCCACGAAATGGTTAGGGAATGGCTAGGCAGTGATCAAGGCATATTAGCCACGCCTCACAGCCAGCGCAGCCAAGCCCATCTTTCCGTTCGCGTCGCGCCCAACCAAGAATCATTACCTTTACTGGCACTGGTTGATCGTGTCGAGCAAGCTCTTGGCACCGCCCTGCAAACCGCCGTCAAACGCATCGACGAACAAGCCTTTGCCTTGGCTAATGGCCAGAACCTGATGTTCTGCGAAGATGCAGCACGGCGTCTTCATGCCACGCTGAGCGAGCAACCGAATATCTCAGGGTTTTCTCTGCGCGTGGTGCACGCCGAGAGTCTGCACGCTCATGATGCGGTGGCCCGCAGTGAGTGGAACTGGCAGGATTAATCACGCCCTTTGGTCGTAAACGCTTGACCACAGACAGACTAAGAAAAGCGAGAGCCGGGCGGCTTAGCGAAGAGCGTCAGAAGAGGCAGCAGGCCGTGCCAATTTACGCTTAAGCAGTGCCACAAAACTAGACAACACAAACAAAACCGCGGCCAAACAAACAATGGTGGGTCCAGTAGGCGTATCGAACCAATAGGCGGCCTGCAAGCCGCCTGTGGTTGAGGCAGCTCCAACCACGGCCGCCAATAGCACCATGGCCTCTGGCGTACGACAGAAAGGCCGAGCCGCGGCCGCAGGAATAATCAACAGGGCAGCAATCAATAACGCACCCACCACCTTCACCGCCACCGCAACCACTACCGCCAAAGATAGTGTTAACACCAGCTGTTCACGCTTAGGGTCAATACCGCTCGCTCGAGCAAGGTCTGCATCCAGTGTTGCGGTGAGCAATGCCGACCAGCGCCACCCCATCAAGCCCACCACCAATAACACGCCCACTGCAATGAGAGCCAAGTCTTGTGGAGCAACAGCAAGAATGTCGCCGAACAAATAGGCCATTAAATCCACACGGACCCCTGAAAGAAATGACACGGCCACCAGCCCGAAAGCCAGCGCCGAATGTGCCATAACGCCAAGCAACGTATCCATGGCATAGCCCCGCCCGCTCAGCAGCGAAACCAGTGTCGCCATCAGCAACGACACCACCAGTACACCCGCAAAAACAGAGGTTGAAAGCAACAACGACAGCGCCACACCAAGGATAGCCGCATGAGCGGTAGCATCACCAAAATACGCCATACGCCGCCACACCACGAAACAACCTAACGGCGCAGCCGCAAGCGCCACACCAAAGCCGGCCAGAGCAGCGCGTACCAAAAAATCATCAAGCATTAACATTGGCTCCTTGGTGACTGGCATCCGCCGTAGACGGCGCAGATGCAGCGGTAAAGTGGTCATGGTCGTGCCCGTGGCGATAAAGCGCTAGTGCATCACCGGTACCAGCACCGAATAACCCTTGATAAGCCGGCGAAGCAACAACTCGCTCGGGAGTCCCTTGGCAGCAGATATGGCGGTTCAGACAAACCACACGATCCGACGTACGCATCACCACATGCAGTTCATGGCTTACCATCAGTACGGCGCAGCCTAGCTCACGGCGCACTGCTTCAATTTGACGATAGAAGTCAGCCGTACCGCGATAATCAAGCCCTTGAGTCGCCTCATCGAGCAACAACAGGTCGGGTTTTTCCAACAAGGCCCGAGCAAGCAAAATGCGTTGCAGCTGCCCGCCTGACAGGTCGGTCACCTGGTGCTGCATCAGCCCAGGAACCCCCGCCTGTTCCAGCGCCTGACGTAACACTCGGCTCGAATGGCGGCGCGGCAAATTCAGAAAACGCGCCACCGTCAATGGCAAGGTAGGGTCGATAGCTAAGCGCTGTGGCACATAGCCAATCGTCAGGCCCTGCTCTCGCACTAGCTGGCCACGGGCAGGCTGCACGGCACCGATAATCACACGCAGCAAGGTCGATTTACCGGACCCATTAGGGCCAATCAAAGTGACAACTTCACCACGATCAATGTGCAGGTCGATATTCTCAAGAATGCAATGCCCCCCAAGGGCAACATGCAAATCATCAATCGACAGAAGAGGCATGGTGGGTCTCCGGTGTTGTCGTGACGAGGGCCGGAAAAACTGGCATCAGGCAACCATCGAGCAACGTTGACGTGACCACGAATGTTATAATATAACGATGGCTCTCTCAATAGCTCTGCTGATTGCCCACATAAAACTGCTCACATAACGCTTGGAGAAACCATGATGAACAAACTGCTACGTCCGCTCAGCCTGCCTTGGCTGATGGTGCCTGCTATTGCAGTGGCTGACGTACCCTCGGTAACAGTAGATATCCCCCCCGTCTACTCTCTGGTCGACCAGGTTATGGGGGAACTGGGCTCTCCTAAACTAATCATTCAGCCAGGCGCCTCACCCCACGGCTACGCCATGCGGCCTTCAGAAGCCGATGCCCTATCACGAGCAGATGTTGTTTTTTGGGTCAGCGATGATTTAACGCCATGGCTACCCAAAGTGCGGAAGTCGCTGGCAAGTGGCGCGGTAATGGTCGAGTTGATGGAGACTGACGGGACACAGCAGCTAGCGTATCGCCAAGGGGCGACGTTCGATGCGCATGACAACCATGACCACGACCACGACCACGACCACGACCACGACCACGACCACGACCACGACCACGACCACGACCACGACCACGACCACGACCATCATAATCATGGGCATGACTCACATGACCATCAAGCGCATAATCACACTCATGAAGGCATAGACCCTCATGGTTGGCTCGACCCTGTCAACGCACAAGCCTGGCTTGGCGCTATTGCTGAATCGTTAGCCAACCTCGATCCTGAGAATGCGGGCACTTATCGCCAAAACGCAGCGCAAGGTCAAGCCGAGCTGGACACCCTGATTAACACACTGAATGACCGACTAGTCGCAGCTCCGGAAGCACGCTTCATTGTCTTTCATGATGCTTATCAGTACTTTGAAAACCGCTTCGACGTACCAGCCGCGGGCGCGATTTCTTTAAGCGATGCCTCAAGCCCCAGCCCAGCACGCATCCGCGAAATTCAAACCCGCGTGTCAGACGAAGGCATTCAATGCGTGTTCCGAGAGCCACAATTTAACCCCGCATTAATCGACAGCGTATTCGAAGGTACGGGTGTTGAAACATCGATTGTCATCGACCCGCTGGGCGTTGGCCTACCGCTGGACACAACGCTCTATCCACAATTATTGACTCAACTCGCAGATGGTATCGTGCGCTGCGCCGAACACTCATTGACGCGCTGACTGACCCAAAAGCGCCCTTAAGCATGACAAGTGCTTCTCTCCTCGGGGCACACGGATGATCCACCACCGTGACCCCGAGGTCGGTATACCGCTTTAGCTAGATTCAGCGCAACGTCCGCAAATACCGTGCAATTCGATTGTCGCACTGCGTAACGAGAAACCTTGGCGGCTAGCCATATTCACCAGCTCACCCTGCAGCTCGGAATCCTTTAACTCATCGAATGCCCCACAGTTTTCGCAGATGATAAACGCCGCAGAGCCACGGCAACCACCCGGCAAGCTGCAGGCAGCATAGGCATTGAGCGATTCAAGGCGATGGACCAGACCAAGCGCCTGCAGCTTGGTCAAAGGGCGGTATATCTGAACTGGCGCACTAAACCCTTCCCCACGGAGCCGGTCAAGTAAGGCATACGCGCCTAATGGTGCATCTTCTTTATTCAAGACATCCAGCACCAACTGTTCTTTTTTGGTTAGCGTCATCACCCTGTCCTCATTGTCTTCTCGCCCCATTATTTCCAGTAGGCCACCATGCTTGCCATGCCTGTCAAAAATAGCGGTATATTTTCTTTTAAATCAAACGGCTCTAGAAAAGAAACGGTTCGAGAGGCTCACCCGTTATGGGGCAAAGACTAGCGACCTAGATGCCGCCCTGCAATGGCGCCAGCCACACCATACGGCATGGCCAACACCCCACTCAGGATTAATGCGCCGACTACTGCGTGAAGCCAGCGCCTGTGCAGAGTACACTAAGCGGCGTTATCCACCGCCAGCCGAGGCCTGCGATGAGCCCCCACCTGCTCTCCATTGATTCCCTGTCCCGCGATGATGTCAATCACCTGATCCGTGTCGCCGCACGCATGGAACCCATCGCCCAACGACGCAAGATCACCCGAGTACTGGAAGGTGCCGTACTTGGCAACCTGTTCTTCGAAGCCAGTACCCGTACTCGAGTCAGCTTTAATGCCGCCTTCTGTCGCTTGGGCGGCACCGTATGCGACACCACCGGCTTTACTTTTTCGTCCATGGCCAAGGGGGAATCGCTGTACGACACCAGCCGAGTGATGAGTGGCTACTGCGATGCCATTGTGATGCGTCACCCCGACCAGGGTTCAGTGGCTGAGTTCGCTCGTGCCACCAACGTGCCCGTCATTAACGGCGGCGATGGCCCAGGTGAACACCCAAGCCAAGCGCTGCTGGATATCTACACCATCAACAAAGAGTTCACACGGCTGGGCAAGACGCTAAACGGCGCCCATATACTGCTAACCGGCGATCTAAAATACGGCCGCACAGTGCATTCATTAATTCGACTACTGTCTCTCTTTGGGCCGATGCGCGTCACCTTAGTGTCGCCACCAGGACTTGAAATGCCTGCTGCGCTGATCGACACCGTTAGCGCCCGTGGATTACAGATAACCTCACGCGACAACCTAAATAGCGACTTCTCCGATGTCGACGTGGTGTACACCACACGTATTCAGAAAGAACGCTTCACTCAGGAAATGAGCGAAGGTTTTGGCGTGTTATCACGAGACTTCACCGTTGACCTGGCTTTCCTCAACCAGCGTTGCAATAACAACACGATTGTTATGCACCCGCTGCCCCGAGACAGCCGCCCCGAGGCCAACGACCTAGACGTAGACCTCAACGGCGACCCGCGCTTAGCGATTTTCCGCCAAACCGACAACGGTATTCCCATGCGCATGGCAATATTCGCCAAGCTATTGCAGGTTGAAGATCAGATTGAGAAAGACTTACGCGACGTGCGTTGGTTCGTACCGAAGACCATCGGCGTGGACGACGCCGGGTTTTAACTCAACTCAAGCGCTCGGCAAGCCTTCTTGCTGCGCCAGCCAAGACTCAAGAATCAGCACCGCAGCAATACCATCGACGCTTTCAGCACGATAGTTGCCGCGGTGCCCTGCCTGTTTAGCAATTGTCTTGGCTTCACGGGTTGAGCCGCGCTCATCAGCCATCTCACAGGGCACCCCAAAACGCCCATAAAGACGCTTACCGAACTTACGCGCACGGGTGCTCATCACACTTTCACTGTCATCCATGTTGAGCGGCAACCCAACCACAAACAAATCGGGCTGCCATTCTTTCACTAGCGAAGCCACCTGCTGCCAATCGGGAATACCGTCGCGCGCGGGTAGAGCTGGTAACTCACGGGCTTTGCCAATCAGCTCATTGGCCACCGCGACACCGATACGCCGCGTACCAAAATCAAACCCGAGAATTAGCCGCTGGCCCATGGCAGTCATTAACTGTGCCCAGCTTCACGCGTCATCAGGTTCAGATCAACACCCAGCGCACCGGCACTGGCCTGCAAGCGTTGCTCTGGCGGTAGCTCAAACAAAATGTCAGCTCGGCCTTCCACCGTTAGCCAAGCATTATCTTTAAGCTCTTCTTCAAGCTGGCCGGGCTCCCAGCCCGAACACCCCAGGCACACCAAAAAGTGCTCTGGACCTTCGCCCTTTGCTAACGCCTGCAAAATATCCATCGAAGTGGTCAAAGCAATCTCTTCGCTCACCTGCAGGCTGGAGTCCCAGTCGCTGCTGTCACCACGATGCAGAATAAAGCCACGATCTTTATGCACAGGGCCGCCAAAATACACTGGGGCACTAAGGGCCGACGGGTCCTGAATTTCAAGCTCCAGCTGCTCAAGCAGCGCATCAAGCGTCAGCTCCAAGGGGCGATTAACCATCACTCCCATGGTGCCATTGTCGTCGTGGTCGCAGAGATAACAAAGCGACCCAGCAAACGGGGAATCTTCCAAATGCGGCATTGCCATCAGGAAGTGATTTTTTAGGCTTAGCATCAACGTCTCCGGCAGGGCTACTGCTCGCCGTATGGTAAATCTTGCCAACAGGAAAAATGAGCAAGAAAGCAACAGGCCACGGGAACTCGCAGCAATTGCTCTCACTCTTATCTCGCATTAATTGTAACACTTATCCCTGCACAACTGAGTGCAGGCTATGCTTGCTGGCCGTCAAAGTGGCGGCGAATAACGTCCATCAAGTCACTGGCAATATCTGTGCCGCGCTGGTCGTCAATTTCACGCACGCAGGTTGGGCTGGTGACGTTAATCTCGGTGATGTAATCGCCGATAACATCAAGGCCGACAAAAATCAGCCCCTTCTCACGAATCATCGGCTTCACCTGATCCACCAGCCATAAATCACGATCCGTCAGCTCACGGCTAACCCCTGTGCCACCCGCCGCCAGATTACCGCGCGTTTCACCGGCCATCGGGACTCTCGCCAAGCCATAAGGCACCGGCTCGCCATTTACCAGCAGAATGCGCGTGTCGCCGTTTTTAATCTCAGGCAGATAGCGCTGAGCCATAATCTGGCGCTGGCCATTGTTAGTCAGCATCTCTAACACCGCACCTAAATTGCGGCCATCTGGCCCAACATGGAAAATACCACTACCGCCCATACCGTCCAGCGGCTTAAATATCACATCGCCGTGCTCAGCATGAAAGGCGCGCAGCTCACTGTCGCGGCACGAAACCAGTGTCGGCGCACAGCACTGCGGGAACTGCTGAGCAAACAGCTTCTCGTTACACTCCAGCAATGCACGGGTTGGGTTAACCACTAACACACCGTCACGCTCAGCAAAGCCCAACAGATGCACCGCATTAAGAAAATGCTCATCAACGGGTGGGTCTTTGCGCATCAGGATTACATCGAGATCAGCCAATGGCCTAACCGCAGGCTCGCCCAGCGAATACCACCGTTCGGTATCACGATAGACCTCAAGGTCACACATTCGCGCATGAGCGCGACCATCGCGCAGGAAAAGATCCTCCTGCTCCATGTAATGCAAGGACCAGCCACGATCACTGGCAGCCCATAGCATGGCCAAGCTGGTATCTTTTTTGTAGGTCAGGTCGGCGATGGGGTCCATCACCACACCAATCCGCAATGTGCTATCGCTCATGATTCCTCTCGTCGGTACCGCGCCTGAGCGCACCGGAATAAAGTCTTGGGCAGTATGCAGCAGCCAGCAGAGTGACTCCAGCGACTCAGCTCGACCGAGACGCCTCACCTACTGCCAGCCGAATGCCGTCAGGCTCAATCACAATACGCTGCTGTTTATAAAGTCGGCCAATGGCTTGCTTGAACGCGCCCTTGCTAACACCTAAGCGCGCTTTGATCTCGCCTGCGGGCGAGGCATCGCTCAGCGACAGATAGCCACCGCTTTCGCGTAGCGCTTTAAGTACCGTGTCGCCCACCACATCCAGTCGCGCCGAGCCAGAGGGCAGCAACGACAAGTCTAGCCTGCCATCTTCCTCACGCACGCGCTTAACGTAACCCTGAACACGCTGGCCACGGCGCAGCGGCCGAGTCACATCATCGCGATACAGCAACCCCCAAAAGCGGCCATTCACCGTCGCTTTGTAGCCCAAGTCAGTCTGCTCAGCGACCACCAGCGCTACCTCATCACCGGCGTTTAGCCCTACCGCTTCATCGACCAAATGGCGGTCCAACCGTTGGGTAGCCACGGGCCGCCCCTGGTCATCTTCATAGAGCAATACCAGCACACGCCGACCAACAGTAGGCCGAAACTGCTGCTCGCCATAGGGCAACAGCACATCGCTGGCATGGCCCCAGTCGAGAAAGGCGCCAGTATTATTGACTGCCACTACCGGCAGGTAAGCCACCTCGCCCACGGCCGCTTGGGGCTCTCGCCCACGGCGCATAGGCTCACGGCGCGAGACACCATCACGGGCAGGGCGGCGATCACGGGGATCAGACATATAAACTTTTCCGCAAAATGAACGTATTGCTCTTAGTATGGGGGCGAGGCAACAAGATACAAAGGACCATATGCCGCCCAACCTCTAATAATAACGGAGCTACCATGTCATCCCAGATTATTCTGCCGCGCCTGATGCAAGTTGGCGACAACGCCAGCCAAGAGCTGCCCGCCGTATTACACAGCCTTGGCTGCCAGCGCCCGCTGATTATCACTGACAAAATGATGGTGCAGCTTGGCTACAGTAGCCAACTTCACACCCTGCTTGCCGAGCACAATATCGCCGCCGATGTCTTCGACGCCACCGTGCCAGAGCCCACAGTTAGCTCCATTCAGGCGGGGGTAAACATGGCGCGTAACGGCAACTACGACTGCCTGATTGCGCTGGGCGGCGGCAGCCCTATCGACAGCGCCAAGGCCATCGCGATACTCGCCAAACATAGCGGCGAAATGTACGACTACAAATTTCCGCGCCAGGTTAACGAAGCGGGCCTGCCGATCATCGCTATTCCCACCACCGCTGGCACCGGCTCTGAAGCCACGCGCTTCACCATCATTACCGACGAAATCAGCGACGAAAAAATGCTATGTGTCGGCATGGGCTTCATGCCAGTCGCCGCATTGATCGACTATCGCCTGACCCTAAGCCTGCCACCGCGCACCACCGCCGACACCGGCATAGATGCCCTAACCCACGCCATGGAAGCCTACGTCAGCAAAAAACGTAACCCCTACAGCGACAGCCAAGCTCTTTCGGCCATGCAACTGATCGGCCCTAACCTGCGCCGCGCCTACTACAATGGCAACGATCAGCAGGCCCGCGAAGCCATGATGCTTGGCTCCACCCTGGCTGGCATCGCCTTCTCTAATGCATCGGTTGCGCTGGTTCATGGCATGAGCCGCCCCATCGGCGCTCATTTCCACGTACCCCACGGGCTTTCTAACGCCATGCTACTGCCCAGCGTAACCGCCTACTCGATACCCGCCGCCGCCGAGCGCTATGCCGACTGCGCTCGAGCCATCGGCATTGCCAGCGAACAGGACAGCAACGACACCGCCAATAGCAAACTGCTCGATGAGTTAACCGCGCTAAATGCAGAACTGCAGGTACCCACACCCGAGCAATTCGGCATTGAACGCCAACGCTTTGTTGAATTGATGCCCAGCATGGCAGAACAGGCGCTAGCTTCCGGCTCCCCCGGCAACAACCCCCGCGTGCCCAGCGCCGACGAAATTATCGCTATTTACCAGCAACTGTGGCCAGAAAGCTGACGTAACGTAACCTCAACAGCCTAACCAAAAGCCGCCGTTTTCAACGCTCTCCAGCGAAGCAAGCGGCGGCTGTTTAGCTTGAGTTTTACGCCTAGATGCCAATCACACCGAACGAGAAAGATATATAAGGCCAGAAGAGCACCACACCTATGACATTCAGGCGTCTTATCGCCCCTTCATCCCGCCTTCATCAAAGCGTCACTTATATTATCTATAGTTTAGTGCGCTCAATAACCTCAGCAATCATATTTCATTTTCTGACTGGGTTCGGGTCTATAAGGAGTTTTTTATGTCTTGTTTCACATTACGCACTGTTTCAGCGGGTATCGCGGCAGCAAGCCTTAGCTTATCGGCTCACTCAGCAACTGAAATTACCTGGTGGCACTCTATGGGTGGTGAGCTAGGCGAGCGCTTAAGCACCATTGCTGAGGAGTTCAGTAACTCTCAGGATGAGTTCGTCGTTGTGCCGTCTTACCGTGGAGAATATGAAGAATCCATGGTCAACACCATTGCCGCGTTCCGCGCAGGTGAGCAGCCTCATATTGTTCAAGTCTACGAGGTAGGCACGGGTACGATGATGGCAGCCGAAGGTGCTGTTTATCCCGTCTACCAACTAATGGAAGACCACGGAAATAATTTTGATCCGTCAGCCTATCTTCCGGTAGTAACAGGATATTACACTGACACCAATGGCAATATGCTTTCTATGCCATTTAACTCGTCAACACCCATCCTTTATTACAACAAAGCTATTTTTGAAGCCGCCGGACTTGATCCCGAAACCCCGCCATCAACATGGCAGGAAATGGGAGAAATGAGCCAAAAAATTCTTGATTCTGGTGCTGCTTCATGCGGTTTCACGATGGGTTATGCCGCCACTTGGGTGGGTTTAGAAAACTTTTCAGCGTTACATAACCAGCCATTTGGCACGCTGGAAAATGGCTTTGGCGGCCTAGACACTGAGTACAGCTTCAACGGTGAGCAACAAGCACGTTTTTGGGACCAGCTAAAAGAATGGAGCGATAGCGACATCTTTATGTATGGCGGTCCCGCTGAAGGGTCCGATGCAGCACCGGCCTTCAATTCCAGCAATTGTGCTATGTACATGAACTCCTCTGCATCGCGCGCTAATGTCATGGCAAATACCGACTTTGACGTTGGCTTTGGCATGCTACCTGTTTACAGCGATGTCGATGGCGCACCGCAAAACTCTATTATCGGTGGTGCCACCCTATGGGTGCTATCAGGCCATGATGATAGCGAATATGAAGGCGTCGCGAAATTTCTTGACTACCTCTCATTACCCGAAGTTCAAGCAGAATGGCACCAGGGCACTGGTTACTTACCCATTACCATGAAAGCCTTTGAACTTAGCCAAGAGCAAGGCTACTACGACGAAAACCCTGGGACAGATATCGCCATTAAGCAAATTAACCTTAACGAGCCAACGGCTAACTCGAAGGGTTTACGCTTTGGTAACTACCCCCAGGTGCGCATGGTGTTAGACGAAGAGCTTCAAGCCGTACTTTCGGGCAGCAAAACAGGGCAAGAAGCGCTTGATGATGCCGCTGAGCGTGGCAATAAAATTCTTCGCGAATTCGAAAAAGCCAACCAATAATGCACTAAGCGCTCATCGCACAGCCCCAGCTTATACAGGCTGGGGCTTCTGCAACTCCTCGTTGATTTTAACGCTACCGCAGCATACGGGCACCCACCTATCGGCCTTTCGCCGAACGTCGCTGCCGTCAGCTATCTAGCTCATTGTTTCCGTAAGAAAGGATGACCCCATGCAGACCAAACGGTCTACTTACCAGAACCGATGGCTACCTTATCTTTTATTAGCACCTCAGCTAATCATTACACTGGTATTTTTCATATGGCCTGCTAGCCAAGCCGTAAAATCTAGCGTTGAACGCACAGACCCCTTCGGATTCAAAACAACGTTTATAGGGCTAGAAAATTATGCGCAAATACTCGCAGACATAACGTATTTAAATGCACTAGGAAGAACCGCCGTTTTTTCTGTGTCTGTTACATTACTTTCTATGGGAATAGCCTTACTCCTAGCAGTGTGTGTTAACCGTGTATTACGCACGTCTAAATTTTATACCACTCTCTTGGTCTGGCCATACGCAGTTGCGCCAGTGGTTGCCGGGGTGCTCTGGTGGTTTTTATTCAACCCAACAATTGGGCTGATCCCCCACCTTCTTGACTGGTTCAACATCAACTGGAATCACCGTGTATCAGGCACTCAAGCGATGATTCTGATAACAATAGCTGCCGCTTGGAAACAGGTATCGTATAACTTTTTATTTTTCTTAGCCGGCCTTCAGTCTATTCCTCAGCCCTTGATAGAGGCTGCCGCAATTGACGGAGCAAAGCCATTTAAAAGGTTCTGGAGCATTGTTTTCCCTTTACTCTCACCCACAACATTTTTCCTAATTATCATCAACATAAACTATGTGATGTTCGACACGTTTGGGGTGATTGATGCAACCACAAAGGGCGGGCCAAACCAAGCAACAATGACTCTTGTCTACAAAATATATAACGACGGTGTTGTTGGCCTTAATATCGGCTCATCATCGGCTCAATCCGTCATGCTAATGGGCATTGTTCTCCTATTAACGTTTATACAATTTCGCTTTGTGGAGCGTCGGGTAAACTACTGAGCATTACAAGGATCTTCTCATGGTGGAAAATAGGCCGTTTCTCGACTTCATGACACACCTGGTTCTGATAACCGGGGTCATCGTTGTCGCCTTTCCTGTTTATGTGGCTTTTATTGCCTCTACACATGAACCTGACGCTTTTGTCCGTGGCGTCATGCCACTGTTACCTGGGGACAACCTGATTGAGTCCTACTCAACAATGCTCAAATCAGGCTTGGATATTGGCGGCACCCCACCGGTATGGCTAATGCTAGGCAACTCCCTGGTTATGGCGCTTATTGTTGCCTTTGGGAAAATATTTATTTCTATTCTTTCTGCCTTTGCCATTGTGTATTTCCGGTTTCCTTTCCGAATCCTGGCTTTTTGGATCATTTTTATCACACTTATGTTGCCCGTTGAGGTGCGGATCATCCCCACCTATGAGGTCGTGGCCAATCTAGGAATGCTAAATTCTTATGCCGGCTTGACCCTTCCTTTAATTGCCTCAGCAACCGCAACCTTTTTGTTTCGACAGTTCTTCATGACCGTTCCCGACGAGCTAATGGAAGCCAGCCGCATGGACGGCGCCGGCCCGATGAAATTCTTTCGTGACATTCTCATCCCGGTTTCTGTCACGAATATCTCGGCGCTATTTGTGATCATGTTCATCTATGGCTGGGTTCAG
The DNA here is from genome assembly GCF_000425725.1 of Halomonas halocynthiae DSM 14573. GTDB lineage: Bacteria > Pseudomonadota > Gammaproteobacteria > Pseudomonadales > Halomonadaceae > Halomonas > Halomonas halocynthiae. The sequence continues at coordinate 241,023 of NZ_AUDZ01000013.1, read as the reverse complement.
TACCTCTGGCCACTGCTTGTCACCACCGAGGAAGGGTTTTACACCATCGTAATGGGAATAAAGCGCCTGATGGCTACCGCTGACAGGGAGCCAGCGTGGAACCTGATCATGGCGACCGTAACGCTCGCTATGCTTCCCCCTGTACTTGTGGTGCTTTTCATGCAGCGACTCTTTGTAAAAGGCCTAACCGAAACGGAGAAATAAGATGGCTAGCATTACGTTGGAAGGCCTTAAAAAAACCTATTCAGGCGATGTACACGCTGTACAAGGCATCGACCTAACTATTCAGGATGGCGAGCTTGTTGTGCTAGTCGGCCCGTCAGGGTGCGGAAAATCAACGCTTTTACGCATGGTTGCCGGGCTTGAAACCATCACCCAGGGCACACTAAAAATCGGCCACCAAGTGGTGAATACACTGGAGCCTGCTGAACGCGATATCGCCATGGTATTTCAGAACTATGCGCTTTACCCCCACATGACGGTATATAACAACCTCGCTTACGGGCTAAAAAACCGCGGCTTCAAAAAAGAAGAGATTAAAAAACGCGTACACAATGCCGCCAAAATTCTTGAAATAGACGATTTCCTAGAGCGCAAACCACGCCGGCTCTCTGGTGGCCAACGCCAACGTGTGGCCATGGGCCGCGCACTGGTACGCGACCCAAAAGTGTTTCTGTTCGATGAACCCCTCTCAAACCTTGACGCTAAGCTACGTGTTCAAATGCGGGTGGAAATCAAAAAACTACAGCGCCGCCTAAAAACCACTAGCCTGTATGTCACCCACGATCAACTTGAAGCCATGACGCTTGGCGATCGCTTAGTGGTACTGAATGCTGGAAAAATCGAACAAGTCGGTACGCCAATGGAAATTTATTCCCGCCCAGCCACCATGTTTGTTGCTGGATTTATCGGCTCTCCTGCAATGAACATGGTGCCATTGAAGTATATTCAAGACATTGATAATAAAAACCTTTCCCTCAACCTTCCCGCCCCGACCGACACTCTCGGAATCCGCCCTGACGCTATCTGTCTGTCCCCTCCTGAGTCACCTCACTTAACCATTGAGGCAACCCTAGAGCTGTTTGAAGCCGCAGGTTCCGAAAGCCACTTATATATACGCCTCGCAAACAGTGAGCAACCAGCGGTTATTCGCACCAACGGGCAACCACCGCAACATGAAGGCGAAATGCTCCGCGTATATGTTGCCCATGAAGCGCTTCACCCTTTTGATAGCCGCACCGGAAAACGCACCGATTAAACCTCTAAGAAGCTGGGGCCACCGCCTCGCACTAGGCAGCCCCAGCTCAGCTCAAGCTATCGAGCGTTCAGAAAATCAGCAACATCAAGCAGAATGAACTCATTATCGGCCGCCGCATCTAGCTGTCGGCCCGTGGAGCCTGGCAGGTTATTATCATTCGCCACCATGATATGCCTGTCGTCTACCTTCACTACGTTTTCAATAGTAAAAAACGGGAAGGTGAACTGCGCACTCAAATCGCGATTCGCCTGAGTATCGAGTCGGCTTTTATCGTCAGGGTCGGCAATTGCCATCAGATCAACGTAGCCTAAGCGAGCTACTCGGCCATTTTCATCCAGCGTGGAAGTGTCAATCAACACCACTCGCTTATGCTTGGCCGGGTGCGGAAAACAATCGGGCCGGGCGTCGCCCTGGCAAGCCAAGCTGGGGTCTCCTTCACCGTTGTCACGCTCTATTACTAAGGCACGGTCGCGGTCAATAAAGTTAAAGTCGCCAATGGCGGTGGCTCCATCAGCCAGCGGAAAACGAAAATGTTCTCCGGTCCATTCACCTGCAACGGGGTCGAAGGCCATAACGTTCAAGTCACGGCCATCTGGCTCACCATTGGCATCAAGCAAGGGCTTCTCCAGCATCGCCCATAACAGCCCCGTTTCAGGCTGTAGTGCCAACCCTTCAAAGCCGCCTGAGCGGGGAACCTGCCAATCGCTACCCACATTAGCCAGCGCACTGATGCTGGGGTTATCCGGGCTTTTCAGCGTGGCACCGTTCAACTGCGTGGGATATACCGCTCGTATTGTGCCGTCTAGCCCAGCGCGAATCAGGTAAGGACCAAATTCTTCACCAATCCAAATTTCATCATTCACCAACTGAATACTTTCGGGGTCGAAATCGGCACCAGTTAAGTAGCGAGACTCAGTACCTTCGTAAGCAATACGGAAAGGTATTTTGGCGCCTGGGTCGCGTAAATAAATTGTCTCTTTAACGTCAACTTGGCCGGTATCGAAGTTCGGTGCCATGCGGTGGAAAAACAACATGGCATCTGGGCTGTTAGCTTTAGAGCCAAAGCCGTTATCAGTCAGCACGTAAAAGGCACCATCTGCGTCTTGCTCCATCGCAAAGCCTGACAACCCTTGCAGTGGTTGGCCAATAAACGGCGTAGCCAGCTCGGTGCTGCGGTTACCGTGTAAGGCACCGGTGTTGCCATACCGGCTCATAGGAACCTGGTTGCGCGTGGCGTCAATAAACTTACCGCTTAACCAGGCATCTTGAGGCGCATCAGCGGGCGGGGTAAGCAGTGACAGCGCGGGTATCCAGGCATGGCCAACCAACGTGGCGGTATACGATTTCTCTTCCGCTTGAATGACACCGCTCAAGCCAAGAGTGGCCAACAGCACGGCGCGAGATATTCGCTTCATTTCTACTCCTGTTACATTGAGTTAACAATCAGGCGTAGTAAAAAGGCGATTGAAGACAAGCGCATTACAGCTAGGTGACGATAGTAAAGTAGCCGTTAGCGGCTTGATCAAAACCCGCGGCTTTATTGCCACGCCACTGCAGGCATGGCCACCCCTCAACACGGGCCACTTCAGCCAACACTGGGTCAGGGTTTACCGTGATGGCTCGGTCGACTCGGCTAAGCAGCGGCAGATCATTTTGAGAGTCAGAATAAAAGCTTACATGACTGGCTATCATATTCTGTTCAGCTAACCACGCATTCAACCTAGCCACTTTACCAGCGCGGTACGAAAGTTCGCCGCGAGTCTCGCCGGTAAATCGGCCATTTTCACTTACCAGATCAACAGAAATGACATCGTCAATGCCGAGCGCTTCGGCGACTGGCCCAACTAGGTGACGCGATGAAGCGGAGATGAGTAACAGCCTGTCTCCTTGCTGCTGGTGTCGAGCCAGTAACTCACGCCCCTGGGGAAATAGCCGCGGTACAATCCTCGCCGAGACAAAAGTCGCCACCTCTTTACTTACCTCATCCACCTCCCGCCCAGCCAAGGGCGCAAGGGTCAGGGCTAAGTAATCTTCCAGCCTGAGCCGGCCTGCGTGATAGGCCGCATTCATTGACTGCGTGCGTGCCAGGAACTCGCCAGGCGACGTGACCCAACCACGCTCGACCATCCAGTTATTCCAAAGCGCACTACAGTCGCCATCCGGCAGTGTGTCATCAAGGTCAAACAAGGCGAAACGCATGACATCCTCCAAAGGCCAAGTAGCAACGGCTCAATAGCCTGCGCCAACGGCATGACAGGGGCATGACATATGCACAACCCGACAAAACCAGGCACCTCACCAGCGCTGACTAACCACCCGATAGCGACTTCACAGCAGCAACAAGCACAGGCCATTACGCTTGGAAGATATTTACCAACAACGCCTTTCGCCGCTTGGGATTCATCGACCAACAATGCTAAATTAAGCTAATGCTTATAGGAAAGGCTGAAACAACAGCAAACGCCTGCGACGTATAATGCAACACGCCTAGCGACTTATGTTCTCAAACAGAGCCATGGTAATTTATGTATATGTCAAACAGCTGTCGAGCCAACGTATAGGCAAAATAACATTATGGAAGGCACGCGCATTCAAGTGAATAAACGAGCGTGCTACCTACTACCTGTTAGGTTCAGGAGATGCTGAGATGTTTGAGTTTCTCATCGTGGGAATTTCCATATTTGGTGATGGCCATTGGAGCTGCTCCTATGAATATGAGTATCCTCAGCAAAATGTAAGAGAAAAATTCATTAGCGATATTAAATACGACAATGATCTTTCGTATGTTTCTTCAAGCAAAATAATTTATAGCCACATAAATGAAAACGAGGTGTTTGCCCAGTTCTCATATGAAGGAGAAGGCGTGGCCAAAGTGCAGGGTAACCAGTTTTACCTCGACGGGCATGTGTTCAATGTAGTGAAGGATTTCGACATAACTGGACATTTCGGAGATGGATACACTAACGAGATTTTAGAATTTTTCAATGCGCCAATAAGCCCCGAAGAGGCGACGTTAACTGTGATCTCAAGAAGCAGCACCAACATGGTGGTTGAACATGAACGGTCCGGAACGCTCACGGAGTGCGAGGCACTAAGTCGTGAGCCGTACAACACTTAACCAATCGCGTCACGCGGAAAGGCTAAAGTGAGCTGGTACGCTTTGGCGTTATACAATAAATGGCGTTCACTATGAAAATGATAGATTATTCGGAAAAAAGTGTTCTTTGTTGGCTAGCAACGAGTGATCTTGATGCAACCCCCAATGTCTCACCAAAAGAGATTTTTCAGTTCTTAAATGAAGACCACATGCTCATCGCCAATATAGCGTCACCAGAAAGTGAGCGGAATATTCGAAGCAACCCACAAGTATGCGTATCATTTATCGATATTTTTGAGCAACGAGGTTTCAAAGTAAAAGGCTCTGCGCGGGTAGTTACTTCCAGTGATACTGAGTGGACTGGTTATCTATCTATTTTGGCAGAGCTTGCGGGCGAAAACTTTCCAATAAATAGCATTTTTGAAATTACAGTAAAGTCATCATCGAAAATTCTAGCGCCAAGTTATTTTTTATTCCCAAAAACCACCCCGGAAAGCCAGGTAAAGGGCGCTTTATTGACATACAACGTCCAGAAAAAATAGTTGCACAAAGAAGCATTTAAGAATGATTTATAACGCTTAACATTTTTGAATTATGTTTGGCTTTCATGTTTACGGCACAGTAATTTTAGGTTAAGCGGCAACGTTTATCATACCTTAATCTCAGAGTTACTAAAGAGAAAAAGCAGTGAATATTAGAGAAGCAATAAAAGAAGACTGGGATTCGATATGGCCAATATTCCATGAAATAATTCTGGCCGGTGAAACATATGCATACGAAACGAATACCACCAAAGAACAGGCTGAAAAAATCTGGTTAGAGGCACCACGCAAGACCTATGTATTTGAGGAAGATGGCAGAATATTAGGTACGTATTACTTAAAAACCAATCAAGCCGGCCCTGGTAAGCATGTTTGTAATTGTGGGTATATGGTTTCTTCACTGGCAAGGGGCAAAGGTCTAGCTACATCCATGTGTGAGCATTCTCAAAAAATAGCAGTGGAGCTGGGCTACAAAGCCATGCAATTCAATTTTGTTGCATCAAGCAATGAAGGTGCTGCTCGCCTATGGGGCAAGCTAGGCTTCGACATCGTTGGTCGTTTGCCAAAAGCATTTAACCATCCGACACAAGGCTACGTAGATGCCTTGGTAATGTATAAATGGCTACACGCATAATAAGGCCAGTCAGCAGAACACGCTGAAGCGAGCTGGGGCGCTTTGGCGCTAGGCATTTCGTATCATTCATCAATAATGGAAAGAGAACCATGAAACATCAATTTAAAGGAAAGCGCGTTTTGGTAACAGGCGGCAGTCGTGGAATTGGCGCGGCCATCGTTACACGTTTCGCCCAGGGTGGCGCAGATGTCGCCTTAACGTATTCCAACTCGGCGAAACGCGCAGAAGACATGGTAGAACTAGCCAAAAATCTGGGTGTAAAGGCAATTGCTATTCAGGCAGATAGCGCAGATGCCAATGCCGTTATAGCGGCAGTTGAGCACACCGTATCTGAACTTGGTGGCATTGATATTCTTGTCAATAATGCTGGGGTGGCGCTGATGGCACCTCTTGAGGAATTTACATTAGAAGACTTCGATAAAACCTTGGCGGTAAATGTCCGCGCAGTATTTGTTGCAACGCAGGCGGCAAGCAAATACATGCAGCAAGGAGGTCGTATCATCAATATTGGCAGCACCAATGCTGAGCGTATGCCGGTCGCTGGTGGCGGTGTCTATGCCATGAGCAAATCCGCACTGCAAGGCTTGGTTAAAGGCCTGGCTCGGGACTTAGGCCCACGCGGAATAACCATTAATAATGTACAGCCAGGGCCAGTGAACACAGAAATGAACCCAGAAAGCAGTGAATTTGCCGAAACACTTAAGGGGTTTATGGCGTTATCTCGCTACGGCACTGTCGAGGAAATTGCTAGCATGGTAGCTTATTTAGCGAGTACTGAAGCGGGGTATGTTACTGGCGCAAGTTTAATGGCCGACGGTGGATTTAGCGCATAGCACTCCTACCAAGGCTAAGTACGGCGACGCCTGCGACATAACGGCTTCGCCTCTATTCCATAAAACCACGGACCTCGGAAACAGCCATGCTGGCTGGGTAACGCACACCATGAAAGCGAATGACACCGCGTATTCAATAGCAGTAAGTTTTCTCGGTACGCGGGCTGTAACGCGTCACCCACATGGCAGCCTTGACACAATCCATAAGCTTTGGCGGCTTGGTCTGCGTATCCATACAACAGCTTCTTTTTTGTATATCTATACAGTATTATTGGTTCCGGCAAATCGCGCAAGCGCGCGAACTCTGGATAGGTGGCCGAACTATATTTAGGTGCTTGAAAAATCAATGAGTTGGAGGAAATGACGCGCGCCAGATAATATTATTGAACGCGCAAGGTTGTTCATCCAATATCAGGACGCGCAGTCTAATCACTGTTAAATGGCCTTGCATAACCTCAGCTTAAAACTGTGGCGAAATCCTCTAACTAATAAGGAAGTTATAAATTGACAACATCATTAAGAGAAGATGCATTAAAATTTGGTAAAATTAAAGAAGTTGACGGTGCCTCAATTATACTTCATGCAGATATTCTAGAGCGCGAGTTTCAAGGTATAAAGCACTGCGCTGAGGTTGGTGCTTATGTTAACTGTGGCGGAGCGCACGGTAATACAATTTGTACCATAAGCAAAGTTCAGATCACTGAAATTGAGAAAACAAAAAGATCAGATGATGGGTTTGAAATTGTTAGGGAAGAGAGGAAAGTAGTAACCCTTTCAATATTGGGTTGTGCTATTAATGGTAAGTTTAATCGAGGCACCAAACGTCTTCCCACAATAAATTGTGATACATACTTTCTTAGCAGTGACCAAGTAAACCAATTAATAGGCATAGACCTAGAAGAAGACAAAGAGCACTTTTGCGTTACTGATTCAAACGATGATAATCAAACGTATTTAAACTTAGATAAGCTAATGGGGCGGCATACAGCCATATTGGGTACTACAGGTAGTGGTAAAAGTTGTACCGTTGCATCGATAGTTCAATCAATATTATCAAGCTATGAGTGCCCTAGAATATTATTTTTTGATATTCATAATGAATACCCTTCAGCATTTGGCTATAACGATAAAGCACCAAACGAAGACTTTAAAAATAGAACAAATGCAATTCCTTGGAATAAATTTACACTCCCATACTGGTTTTTAGATTTAGAAGAGTTCTTCGGTGTTTATAATCTTGAGCCTGGATCTAATCAGAAAGCCATAATAAAAAGGCTTATAACGAAACAAAAAGAAATAGAAGCTAAAAAGCAAAATATTGATGATGTAGTAGTTTCTGCAGATTCACCAATATTTTTCAATATTGATACTCTTTTAGATGAAATAGTAACTGAAAGAGACGCTCAAAATAATGCCACAGCCAAGAAACCATATGAGAGCATTCTCCTAAAGCTCCAAGCTGTTCGACATGATACTCGTTACTCATTTCTTCATAGGAAAATTAATAGTGAAACCTCAATAGTCGAATACTTTGAATTTATATTAGGCCTAGCTAAATCTGAAGCATACTTAAACATATTAGATTTAAGTGGCTTGCCATCAGAAGTAAGAGCTGTATGTGTTGGTGTTATATCAAGATTGTGTTTCGATTTTAAATATTGGGATATAGACCCTGAAAACATTCCTCTTAACTTAGTATTAGAAGAAGCTCACACTTATATTCCAGAAGAAAGCGATTCAAAATTCAACATAGCAAAAGAACGGGTTGAAAGAATTGCTAAAGAAGGCAGGAAGTACGGTATTGGTTTGACAGTTGTTACCCAACGCCCATCAAATGTTTCTACGACAGTGTTATCGCAATGTGGTACATACATTGCCCTTCGACTTACCAATGATCTAGACCAAAACAAGATTAAAAGGTTATTGCCAGACACATTAGCTGGTCAAGTTGACTTCTTACCTAGCCTTAGAGACGGTGAAGCATTTGTTTCTGGAGATTCAATTAATTTACCAAGAAAAGTTCAATTTCGAGAGCCTAACCCAATGCCTAGAAGTAATGATGTTAGATATCATAAGTCTTGGAAGTTAGGGAAGCCTGAGAGCTATTCATTAAAAGCCTTGGTTGACTCTTGGCATAAGCAGGAAAAATCTAAATGAAGATTGACTCCATAAAACTTTGTGGTTGGCGCTCATATGATTTAAATGGCGTCTATATGAGCGGCTTAAAGTCAATTAACTTAATTATTGGACCAAATAACTCAGGGAAATCTAATTTAGCGAAATATTTTAATTACTTAAAAAGTATAGCTAGTGAAAACCTGAATGTTGGAACTGCGATTTCAGTTGCCACTGAACTTGATGAAAGCCAAACATGGGGCTGGGAAAAGGAGAAAATTAACTGTGAAATTTTACTTTCAAACGATAATATCTTCACGGAAAATGATAAAATTTCTTATACGGTAAGTGAGAATGAAGTTACGCTAGATTGCTACCATGACGTTAGTTCTAATACATCTGTTTTAAACATGAAGGTTAATGGTAAGCATATCTTCAATGATAGTAATTTAATCTGTTCTGATTTGGAAGCAGATACATGGATAGACCCGACTGACGATGTAGCAGGGTTTAGTGATAATGAATTTTATTGGAGAAGTTTCTTAAATTCATTGGTATTTGTTGACCCTATTCGACATCACTCGCGTAATTCGAATAATGAGCAAAGCTACTATTTTGATGGCGCAAAAATTATTGAAGAGCTTGATAAGTTAAGACTCGACAGAGCAACTCCATCAAACTGGGCTGGATATAAAAAACAAATTAAGCTGTGGCTAACTGATATTTTATCTGAGCAAGTAACTAATATTGAAGTTGTAGATAAGGATTTAAATCTTGAGTTTACATCAGGACTATCCTTTTCTTTAGATCAGTTAGGTACTGGGGTTTCTCAAATAGTGATGTTGCTATCACACCTTTGGATTAACAAGGAAGTCAATTTAAACGTCTTTCTTGAAGAACCAGAAGCCAATTTACACCCAGAAGCAGTAGTTAAACTTATAAGTATTTTTGAGAAAGAGCTAATAAATCATAGATTCTTTATCACTACTCATTCTCCATCCCTTATTGACTGCCTAAATGAAAACTGGGCTGTATACAGAACTTTAAAATCGCCCAATGGCGCAAGCTCGATTACCCCGAATGACAATGTAATCAAGTATTATGAAACATTAGATTCATTGGGCGTAAAAGCTTCTCAAATACTTCAAGCTAATACTGTTTTATGGGTTGAAGGGCCTAGTGATAGGATTTACTTGAAAAAATGGATTGATATATATTCTGACGGAGAACTGAAAGAAGGAAAAGACTACTCCTTCTTATACTTTGGTGGTACAAACTTAGCCTCTTTCACAGTACTAGATGATATTGGTGAAAATCTAATTAATATTTTTAGCACCAGTAGGAAGGCATGCTTGATTGCCGATTCTGATTGTTCTTCGCAAGCAGACCGAGATGATGAGGGTTTTAAAGCATATCTAAGTTCTATGTTGGATAAACTTCGAACAGCCAATGCTGATAATGCTGGTTTAGATTCAACATTAGATGATTATGTCAAAGTGTGGATTACGGAAGGTCGTGAAATTGAGAATTATATTTGCAAAGATCTATTCTTTGATATTTTAACTAGTCAAGGTTTCAAGCGTGAATCAATTGGTCAGGGAAATAACCATAAGAAACTGTCGTTAAAATCAACTCAAGCTTCAGACTTTATATTCGAAAAATTTGATTCATTCGATAAAGCTATTTCCGATTGTTATCAATTTGATGATGCTACTCAGCCAGATGCACCTTCATTGAGTAATATTGCTTTAAGTTATGCAAGAAAAAAAGTACCTATTGCTAAAGCGGTAGTCGATAAGCTCGATAAAACACATTGTTCGATGCATGACCTAGAAAATAAACTGAAAGATTTAGTTGAGTTTATTCGGAAATAGTTTGGTTGGAATCGGCCATTTAACAAGGCCATTAAGTCGGATTCGTAACAGCTTGCTCGGTTCCACTTCGTTTCACATTTTAGCAAGCTATTGCTCACCGCTTATGGCGGCGTTAAACACAAGATACGTTGTTCACCCCTTAAGCGAGCGTTATTCCTCAAAAATCCCCGAACCGGTCCTGTAGCAGCGCTAGCGCGACAACGGGGGCGGTTTCGGTACGCAGGATACGTGGGCCAAGGGTGAGGGCGTCGAAGCTGGCAGCCTGGGCGTTTGCTACTTCTGCAGCGCTAAGCCCGCCTTCGGGGCCTATCAACAGAGCAGCGCTTGCTGGAGTGTCTTGGCGCTCTAACGCACCGGGAGTCCCAGGGTGTAGCACCAGCCGCAGTGCTTCGTTGCGTAGCGCCAGCCAATCAGCCAGTGCCATGGGTGGATGAACAGGAGGCAAGGTAGCACGGCCACATTGCTCGCAAGCGCTGGCAGCAACGGCTTGCCAGTGGGCGAGCTTTTTGGCTTCGCGGTCGCCTTTGAGGCGCACGTCACCGTGCTCGGTATAGAGCGGCGTAATGGCGGCAACCCCCAACTCAACGGCTTTCTGAATGGCGTAGTCCATCCGGTCGCCCTTCGAGATCGCCTGGCCCAGGTGTACCGCCAACGGCGACTCGCCCAGCCCTTCGGTAACGCTTTCTATGCGTGCCACTACGCGCTTGCGTTCGGCTTCGACCAGCACGGCGCACGCTTCGTTGCCGTTACCATCAAACAACCGCAACGGTGCGCCCGTGCCCAACCGCAGCACTCGGGCAACATGACGTGCCGGCCCTTCAGGCAGAACGACCTCGCCGCCGGCTATTAGCTCGGCGGCGAGGTGGATGCGCGGTCCGCGAACCGTCATCGGTTGCCTTACTCAGCCGAGGGCGCGTTGTCGCCCTGCTGTTCAACGTCCTGCTTCTTACGCTGAGCGTAGATAGCTTCAAAGTTAACCGGCGCCAGCATCAGCGGCGGGAAACCACCACGGTTAACCAGGTTATCGATGCACTCGCGGGCATACGGGAACAGCAGGTTAGGGCAGAACGCGCCCAGAGTGTGGTCTAGCTGAGCCCCTTCAATGCCACCGATGCGGAACAGACCGGCTTGCTCAACTTCGGCCAGAAAAGACGTTGCACCGTCTTCATTGTGGGTCACTTGCGCGGTAACTTTGACCACCACTTCGTAGAGGTCGTCACGGATGTGGCGCGAGCTGGTGTTAAGGTCTAGCCCAACCTTAGGCTTGAAGCCCGCTTCAAAGATGGTTGGCGAGTTCGGCGCTTCAAAAGAAATATCTTTTACATAAACGCGCTGCATAGAAAACTGCACTTGCGGGCGCTCTGCATCACCGGCCTGGCCAGCCTGTCCGTTGGCTGCGTTTGGCGTGTTGTCTTCTGCCATGAATACTGTCCTTTTGGGTCAATGATTCGAAATGATTGGGCTGTTTACTTCCTAACCAGCGGCAAGCTGTCTGACTGCCACTGCATAATGCCACCCTGCAGTTTAAAGACGCGCTCAAAACCGGCTTTACTCAGTTTGGCCTGGGCAGCGCCCGCGGTTTGACCAGTTTTGCACACAATAATGATCGGCTCGCTCTTGAACTTGTCGAGCTCGCTCATACGATCCTCCAGACGGCTCTGGGGAATATTGCGCGCACCAGCAATATGGCCGGTTTTGAAGTCCTTGGCCTCGCGGGTATCTACCACAATGGCATCTTCGCGGTTGATCAACTGGGTCGCCTCGCTGGTGCTCACGCCATTAGACTGAGCACTACGCATCTCATAAACCAGCCAGGCCAGCAGCACCACAACAAAGGCACCCACCAGCAGCGGGTTATTCATTACAAATTCAATAATCTGGTCAATCATGACGTAGGCTAAACTCTTGTCAGGTGCGTGTCAGGTGCGCGGTAGTAAGTCGTGATAACAGTGTCCGATACATCAGCGCGGTTAGTATACATGAAGCCGTAGCTCCACGACTCAAAGGGTGTACCAAATGACGTCTGGTAAGGCCATGCGATATGATGCCGTAAGCGAAGACAAGTCGCGACCCCAGTCACACTTGCTGCTGGGATCGGGTCAGGCCCCAACACGAGACAAACCATGAACGATGCTACCACCTCTACTGCCCGCCCCGTGGCGCTGATCATCCTTGATGGCTACGGACACAACCCAGACGCCGTACACAATGCCATTATGGCGGCCAACACGCCCACCATGGACAAGCTGCAGCGTGAGCGCCCTGCAACGCTGATTCATACTGATGGCCGCAATGTAGGGCTGCCCGATGGCCAAATGGGTAACTCTGAAGTTGGCCATATGAACCTGGGTGCAGGACGCATTGTCTACCAAGACTTCACCCGCATCACCAAGGCGATAGAAGATGGCGAACTGGCAGCCAACTCGGTATTAACAGCGCCTATTGATGCCGCGGTGGCGGCGGGCAAGGCCGTACATTTAATGGGCCTGCTGTCGCCCGGCGGCGTACACAGCCATGAAGACCACATCATCGCGGTGGCCGAGCTAGCGGCAGCGCGCGGCGCTAAACAGATTTACCTGCATGCGTTTTTGGATGGCCGCGACACGCCGCCACGCAGTGCCCAGGCGTCTATTGAGCGGCTTAACGCTCGTCTGGCTGAGCTGGTTGGTGCCGAACACGGGTTTATCGCCTCGCTGATCGGACGCTATTTCGCTCTGGACCGCGACAACCGCTGGGACCGCGTTGAACAGGCCTATCGCCTAGTTACGGAAGGGCATGCCAGCTATCAGGCCACAACGGCTCTGGCTGGGCTGCAGGCAGCCTATGCCCGTGACGAGAATGACGAGTTTGTCACGGCCACAGCCATTACTCCCCACGGCCAGCCTGTGCATGTGGAAGATGGCGATGCGCTGTTGTTCCTGAACTTCCGCTCTGACCGTGCCCGCGAGCTGAGCCGCGCATTTGTTGACGACGATTTCACCGGTTTCAGCCGTAACCTGCGCCCACAGTTGGCGGGTAACGGGCTGGTCAGCCTGACTCAGTACGCGGCAGATATCGCAACATCAATTGCCTTTCCGCCAGCCACGCTCAACAACACCCTGGGTGAGTTGATGGAGCAACGCGGCCTCACTCAGCTTCGTATTGCCGAAACCGAGAAATACGCTCATGTAACGTTTTTCTTCTCTGGCGGCCGCGAAGAGGAATATCAGGGCGAAACCCGCATTCTGGTGCCCTCGCCCCAGGACGTGAAAACCTACGACGAAAAGCCCGAAATGAGCGCCGTCGAGGTCACTGATCGGCTAGTCGCTGCTATTGCGTCGGGCGACCATGACCTGATCGTGTGTAACTACGCCAACGGCGACATGGTCGGTCATACCGGCGATTTCGAGGCGGCTGTAGCAGCCATTGAAGCCGTAGATGCTTGCATTGCCCGCGTGGTGGAAGCCATCGAGAAAGCGGGCGGCGCTTGCTTGGTCACCGCCGATCACGGTAACGCCGAGCAAATGGTCAACCCCGATACTGGCGCACCCCAAACCGCACACACCACCTTTCCGGTGCCGCTGGTTTATGTCGGCCAGCGCTCACTTGAGCTAGCGCCCGACGGCAGGCTATGTGATATCGCCCCCACCCTGCTAACGCTGATGAATCAGCCAATACCCGCGGAAATGACCGGCCTAAGCCTGATTCGCGAGGCCTAAGGGAGTGCGATTGGCCTTGGCCCAACGTTCGCGCCTGAAAACCACGCTGCTAGCCGCAGTGCTTGGGCTATGCCTGCTGCCGATGTATGCGGCAGGCCAAAGCGTTAATCAGGCCAAGGCCACACTTGATGACATCGGCCAGCAGATCAAGAATGCCAACCGCGACCTGGCGACCACTCATTCGGCCCGCGACAGTGCCAGCGCCGAACTGCGCGCGCTGGAAACCAAGCTGGCCGACACTCACCAGCGGCTGTCTGCGCTACAGGAAGAGCAAAACACCCTAGAGCTCAGCATCGGTGAACTACAAGCGCGTCAGGAGCACCTTAACCGCGCGCAAGAAGAGCAACTGCAAGCACTGGCAGAACAGCTGGATGCTCTCTATCGGCTGGGCCAGACGCCACAGCTTAAACTGCTGCTCAACCAGGATGATCCGGCGCAGCTTGACCGCATCCAGACCTACCTTAATCATCTCACTCGGGCTCGCCAAACCATTCTCAACACACTGGCCCAGCTAGAAAGTGCGGTGGCTGAAAACACCCAAACGCTCCATGAACGAGACAATGAGCTGAATATTCTGGCCGAGTCTCTTGAGCAAACCAGCGCTGATTTAGCGCGCCAAGTGGCCCAGCGTGAAACGCTGGTCAAACAATTGAACGAGCAATACGCCAGCGAAGAAGCGCGCTTGGTGAAACTGGACCAAGATCGCGCTCATGCCGAACGTATTTTGCAGCAGGTTCAAGAAAAGCTGGCACGTATGAACCGCCCACCGCCCTCTACAGGTATCGAACAAACCCGAGGAGATTTGCCCTGGCCAGCCCAGGGGCGAATTATTTCAGGGTTTCGTCATGGCCGGGGAGTACACCGTAACGGGCTCGTTATCGCCGCCAGTGAAGGCACCCCCGTCACGGCAGTACATGCCGGCCGCGTGGTGTTTGCCGACTGGATGCGCGGCTTTGGTAACATGTTAATCATTGACCACGGTGACAACGTCATGACGCTACATGCGCACCTACAGCACTTTTCGGTAGACGTTGGCCAGCCGGTGCAACGTGGTCATACGCTGGGGGCCGTGGGCTCTAGCGGCGGGCAGCCTATCGCTAGCCTGTATTTTGAAGTACGCCGCAACGGCAAGCCGATTAACCCCAGGCAGTGGATGGCACGGCGCTGATTCGGTCAGCACAGCCAACGCAACACGACCCGAGCCAGAACGACCCGAGCCACACAGAACGGGTCAGCTATTCCCAGTCCGCCAGTGGCACGCTATGCTGCCAATACACTCGCTTCAACTCATGAGAGCCTGAATGCCTTCACGCCTCTTTACCAATTTGCTTCCTGCGCCGCGCGTTGCCGCGGCGTGGTTAAGTACCTGCTTGCTGGCGCTGCCGCTGGCAGCTAACGCTCAGCAACCGGATGACTCCGACTTACCCGTGGCCGAAATTCAGGCCTTTGCTGAGGTTTTCGAGCGCATCAAACGCGCCTATGTCGATGAAGTCGACGATGCCACGCTGTTGCAAAACGCCATGCGCGGCATGCTCAACGAACTTGACCCGCACTCGGCCTATTTGGATGCCGACGCATTTCGCGACATGCAGGAAAGCGCCAGGGGCGAGTTTGGCGGCGTGGGTGTCGAAATTGGTAAACGCGACGGCCAACTCATGGTAATTACGCCGCTGGATGATACACCGGCAGCTCGCGCTGGCATCATGGCCCGCGACGCCATCCTGCGTGTCGATGACACCCCTACCGAGGGGCTGTCGCTGCAGGAAGCGCTGGAGGTTATGCGCGGTGATATCGGTACACAACTTGAATTGACGATTCTGCGCGATGGCGAAAGCGCACCGCGCAACATAACGCTGACACGAGAAACGATCAGCACACGCAGCGTAAAACATGACTTGCTGTCACCGGGTTACGGTTACTTACGCATCAGCCAGTTTCAGTCCAATACGGGTGAACAGGTCAACGAGGCGCTTGCTACACTGGCTGCCACGGGCGAGCTTAAAGGGCTGGTACTTGACCTTCGCAACAACCCTGGCGGAGTGCTTCAGGCCGCCGTTGATGTGTCTGACAGCTTTCTGGAAAGCGGTTTGGTCGTCTATACCAAGGGGCGGCTGCCGGGTATCGACCAGCGCTTTTCGGCAACAGCCACCACCGCCGCCCCAGATATCCCGCTGGTTGTACTAATCAATGACGGCAGTGCCTCGGCAGCAGAAATTGTCGCCGGTGCCATACAGGATCAACGCCGCGGCGTGGTGATGGGCACCAAAAGTTTCGGCAAAGGGTCGGTGCAGCAGCTAATTCCTCTGGGTGAAAATGAAGGACTCAAGCTCACCACCGCCCTGTATTACACGCCCAATGGCCGCTCGATACAGGCGCGAGGCATTACCCCGGATGTGGAAGTGGTGCGCGGACGTCTTGAAGTCTCTGAAAACGCCTCACAACGCCTGCGCGAAGCCGATCTTGACGGCCACCTAAAAGGCAACAATGACGTTCCCGAATACAATATTCTCAGTACCCGGTTGGAAAACGACTACCAGCTGGGCGAAGCACTCAATTTGCTTAAAGCGCTGGATGTGCTCGGCGAGCGGGCGCCGAATCGGCCATAGCTAGATAGCTACCCTGCGACAAGCATCAACGCAGGCACCGGCACCGCTTGGCGCAGCACAACGACTGATGCGCCTTAGCGCGTGGCTTTACGGCACGACAGTGGCAACCGCCCGCGCTGGCCACTCGCCTGCTGAAGAAGCAAACGCTTCACTAGGCCAAGACGATCGATGCCCGACATGCCCATATTACGCATGAGCGTCAGCGCCGGATGCTCGGCACCAAACAAGCGCCAAAAGCTCTCCATCAGTTTGAGCATCGAGGCATTGTCACCACGCCGACGTCGGGCATAACGCGCCAAACTCAGTGGGTGCCCTGCAGGAAGCCCACGCTTACGCGCCAACAACCACTCTTCGGCTAACACAGCAGCATCCATCAGCCCCAGGTTAACGCCCTGCCCAGCCAGCGGATGAATGCTGTGGGCGGCATCGCCCACCAACACAAGCCCCGGCAAATGATATTGATCGGCATGACGCTGAGTTAGCGGTAACCCATAAGCACGATCAACCGCTTGGGTTTCACCCAGCCGATGGTCGATACCCGCCGCTAGCGCCCGCCCAAGTTCCTCTGCCGGCAACGCTTGGAGTTGCTTGGCATGCGCCGGCGTAGTTGACCAAACAATTGAGCTATACCGCGAGTCGCCATCTACCGTTAACGGCAAAAACGCCAGCGGGCTACCGTCAACAAAGGCTTGGCGGGCCACACCACCATGAACGCGCTCATTTCTGACCGTGGTCACCACCGCGACATGGCCCGTATCCTGGCTTTGATAGCCAATACCGGCCATATCGCGCAACGCTGAACGGGCACCGTCGGCGGCAACTATCAACGGTGCGGTAATTGTCTCACCGTTCTCAAGCACCAACTGGTACCCATCGGTTTCATCATCCCCATAACGAACACGCTGGCTTTCAAGCCCTGAGACTCGCACACCAAACCGTTGCTGCACGTTAGGTAGCTCTGCTAAGCGTGTTTCAAGCGCAGCAACCACCACATCGTTTTCCACAATATGGCCCAGCACAGGCAAGCCCGCTTGATCGCCAATGAAATTTACCTCGCCGCTGCCTGCGGCGTCCCACACCTGCATGGCGTCGTAAGGCGTAGCACGGCGCGCGATAATCGTTTTCCAAACACCCAACCATTCCAGCAGGCATTGCGACACAGGAGAAAGCGCGCTAACTCTAACAGCCGGCTTGCCACGTCCTACCGCTTGGCTGTCCAGCTCGGTGTCTCGGGCATCCAGCAGCAATACACGAATACCTTCAATGCCCAACAAACACGCCAAACCTGCCCCCACCATGCCACCGCCAACAACCACAACCTCTGGCGGCAGCTCTCCGCTGACATTGTTGTTGCCTGTTTCGCTGAGTTTTGTATCGCTCACCGTAATACCCCCATGGCTCGGCGGGCCAGGCCGTGTCTGAGTGGCCCTGCCAGATTAAATCCTACCAGCCCCGCGGCGCGGGCATGAGACAATAGCCGATGCTCAACACCAAACAGCCGAATCAGCCCGTCGCTAAAGCGAATCACTCCATCACGGTCCGCCTCTCGGCGCTGTTCAAAATCAAGCAAGGTCGTGAGGCTGCCCAACGGCTCGCCCTGTTCGAGCCCTTCAGAAAGCGCCGCGACTAAATCCATGACCCCACGAAGCGCCAAATTGAAACCCTGGCCAGCAACGGGGTGTAAGGCATGCGCCGCATTGCCCAAAACAGCCAGCCCTGGGCGCACCGTTTCTTCAGCAGTAATCAAGCTAAGCGGGTACGCGTAACGCTGGCCGACACGCCGAAAACGCCCGGCGCGGTCACCGAAAGCACACTGCAGCTGCGCAAGGAAGTCTCCATCAGAAAGTGCCATACGCTGCTTTTCCAAGCCCTGCTCATGCGTCCAGATTAGCACCATGGTTTGGCCGGACATCGGCAACAGCGCAATAGGCCCCTCGTCGGTAAAGCGCTCATAGGCGATGCCTTTATGGGGATGGCTCACCTCAACGCTGGTAATTAGTGCCACCTGCTCGTAATCACGCACTTGGCTGTGGATACCCAGTTTTTCCTTGAGCCCCGAGCGGCCACCATCAGCCAATACCGTCAAACCTGCCTCTAGGCGATTACCGTCTGACAGTGTAAGCAAATGACCCGCAGCCACCGGCTGAATGTCTTCAACCCGTGCAGGACAGTGCCAGCCCAGCGGCAACTCGGCCAAACGCCGATGTAACACTTGGCCCATCCAAGCATTGGGGATGACATACCCCATGGCCTGCTGGTCAAGATCTTCAGCGCGTAATCTGGCTGCCCCCAGGCGACCACGTTCACTGATATGGATACAACGGATCGCCATGGCACGCTCAGCCATGGCCTCCCATAGCCCCAAGCTCATAAAGTGCTGGGCCGAGCCGAGTGCAATCGCACTGGCTCTGGCGTCAAAACTGGGCTGCCCGCGTTGCTCGCTGGCGTCAGTGAGTGAAGGTAACGGCGCCGCTTCAATAACCGCGACCGAGAGCTGGTGCCGGTCAATCAGCTCAGACAGCGCGCAGCCCAAGCTGGCACCCACCAGGCCACCACCAATAATCGCCACATCAACCTGCTGCGGCGCTGGTTTTTGATCATCTTCCCGCATGACGCACCCCACAGCCATAATGTAATTACGTAAAAAAATATATCGGGCTGTTTGAGGCTTTTAAAAAACTATTTTATCGCCAAAAAACAGCTAGCTAAGCAAACGCCAAGCAATCATCAAGCGGCGCAAGCCTGTCTTTGCTCTGGAATAGCCCGTGCGCTCAACACAACATTCAATGCTGTGTTTCCGAGCCATCAGAGCGCTCCACCTGCGGGACGCCGGGGTGCTGTTCGGTATACAGCAGCATGGCAGCCATACGGGCGTGCTCAGCTAGTGAAAACAAGTCGCCCTCGTTTTCGGCGCTGTCATCAATATCTGTTTCCATCTCACCCAGCCCACGCAAATCGTCTATGGCCTCACGCAGATCATTCGACCAGCGGGCGCTGGTTTTTTCGTCGGTATCATCAATGACCTCTAAAAACCCCTGCGTCCACTCTTTAAGACCCTGGGCCTGCTCTGCCAAAGAAAACAGCTCATCTGGCAACAATGGCTCAAATTTCAGCTCGCTAGCCGATAGGCCCTCCAACGCCTGACGCCGCCAACCTAGCAGGTGTTCGGCCGACGCTTGGTCTCTGGGCTGCTCAACGCCCAGGTTCAAGCAAACCGCTTCAAGCCAAGCTTCAGCGCTCAAGTCATGCAACGCTAGCCCAGCGCTAAGGCGGCCATCAAGAAAGGCCGGCGATTGCATGCTGCCATGTATCAGGAATACATCGGCAATCGTGGAAAAATCTTGGTGTTCATCGATCAGTGACATAATAGTATCCATGCTGGTAGGCCACATGCCGCGTTGACCACGGTTAAGCGGCTCTCTTATAGTGGCTCGCTTAGAGTAACGAGAATATTCCACCCGAGATGTTAACGCATCGGGCCACCCGGACGCGCTCCTATCGAGATGTCACGCCCGCGGCCCACGCCGGAGCCCCGTAATGACCGACGCCCAGCGGCCAACAATCGACATCACCCTGCTCGACAGGCAGTACACGATTGCCTGCCCAGAAGACAAACAGCAGCAGCTGGATCGTGCTGCGCAGTATCTTGATCGCGCCATGCAGGGCATTCATTCGCAACGCAAAGGAATGGACCGTGAGCGAATTGCCATCATGACAGCACTTAACATCGCCAATGAACTGCTTGAGGTGCTAGACGAGCGGCGAACTGGCGAACAGCAAATGACGGAGCTTACCGAGCGCCTGGATCGCGTCTTGAACAAGCCATCAAACGGCTAACGCTTAAATACAACGCGCCCCTTTGGTACGGCGGGTCATTCTGCTAGGATAGCCGCGTTCCCTGGGGTGTTTGCCAGTTGTTCATCGTCCCTCGAGCCTATGCGCTTTACCCTGGAGGCCAATAGCTAGTCGGTCCTGTGTGCATGTCCGTGCGACGGAAAGCCTGACGGATCGACTGCTGGCCACCGCCTTGAACCAGTAGGTTCAAGGGCCAGAACAGCAGCGGCACCTTGGGGAACCCTCTTTCTGGATGGCAGCACAGATGACCCAGCAGCTTCAGGCTCTTAGCACTCAGCAGCTTCAGGACCGACGCGCTCTGCGTAAAATGCTGCGGCAACGGCGTCGTGCTCTTAGCCCAAAACAGCAAAAAAACGCCTCTAACCGCCTGACACAGCGCTTACGCCAGCTGCCTGACATTCAGCGCGCCCGCCACTTGGCCCTATATCTGCCCAACGATGGCGAGATTGACCCCACAGCGTTATTGCCCTGGTTAACATCTCGTAACGCTCGGGTGTATCTGCCCGTGCTCAGACCACTGGCTGATAACAGTCTGTGGTTCGTGAATTACCACCCACAAACCCCCATGGTGGCCAACCGATTCGGTATCTCAGAGCCCTCCACGCGCCATGCAGCACATCCATCACGCAGACGCCCAGCCTGGGCGCTAGATGTCATTCTGCTACCGCTTGTGGGCTTTGATGAGAATGGTGAGCGCCTAGGTATGGGCGGCGGCTTCTATGATCGCACCCTCGCTCGGCTGAAAGATAACGGTTCACGCCCTCGTTTGATCGGCATCGCTCACGACTGCCAAGGTGTCGAGCGCTTACCCACCGCCCCTTGGGATATCCCGCTGGACGCCATTGTCAGCGATAGTCGGCTGGTTATTCCTGAGCACCACAGATAAACGACGAACGGCTAATGAAAAAGCGACTGCATTTAGCCCATGAACCTAGGCTTGGCAGTCGCTTTTTTATCAGCATTTCATACATCAATTGTTAGAGATTGCCTCTCAAATGGTTGGTTAACCAACCAGCGCCTGAGCGTAGCCCGTAACCACAACACCGAGTGCAAACACCATCACAAGAACCATGATCATGTCGGGTTTACGGTTCATTATTGGTGCCTTTATTTAATTAATTAAAAGTTAATAACAATTTACAAAAATTCATTCAAGCCAATACCAACAGCTTGATTTACAGACATAAGATTAACCAATAAACACACACGTGACAACCGCCGCTTTTAACACACTGAAAAATTTTTCTTTATTTATGACTAAAGATTAACAATAAATCATTTTTTGATCTGGCGCATGTATCAGCTAAATAATGATAAGTAGATTTTCTGAAAACACAGTGATAGCCAACATTAGACAAGCTAGCCCGCCAAAGGTTCATTTTTGCCCCGTTCAATCCTGAATCACGTTGATACAGGATTGAACGGAGGCGTATTTACAAGCATTTTAAAAGGAGTGAGTACTCACATCACGCCATGAACAACTGATAGGCGGGGTTTTCAGACTCTTTCCAGTAGCGGTAGCCAATCGCATCAAAGTAACCTTCAACATTCGCTCTATCGCCATTAGGCACTTGCATGCCAACCAGCACTCGGCCAAATGCCGCTCCGTGGTTACGATAATGAAATAATGAGATATTCCAGCCTTGCGGTAAGTGCGTCAGAAAGTTCATCAATGCGCCGGGGCGCTCCGGAAACTCGAAACGGTACACTTCTTCTTCAAAGTGCTGCTGCGGACGCCCACCCGCTAGGTGGCGCAGATGAAGTTTAGCCAATTCATTATCGCTCAGGTCTTCAACTGGGTAGCCTGCTTCACGCAACCGCTCAATCAATGCCTGGCGGTCCTGCCCGTCCGGTTTGACCTGCACGCCAACAAAAATGTGCGCCTGATCCCCTCCTGCGTAACGGTAAGCAAACTCCGTCACCATACGCTTGCCGATGGTGCGGCAGAACTTCTTGAAGCTACCGGGCTTTTCAGGAATAACAACGGCCAGTATGGCCTCACGCTGCTCTCCCAGCTCTGTGCGCTCAGCAATATGCTGCAGACGGTCAAAATTAGTATTGGCACCAGAGTTGATACACAGCAACGTCTGATTTTCGATCTCATTATGTTGAATATATTTCTTGAGACCTGCCAGCGCTAAGGCGCCAGAGGGCTCCGACACGGCCCGCGTGTCGTCGAAAATATCCTTGACTGCCGCACAAATCTCATCGGTATTAACCGTAATCACACCATCCACTAGGTCGCGCATCAGCGCGAAGGGGACTTCGCCAACCTGTGCTACAGCCACGCCTTCGGCAAATACACCCACTTGTTCAAGCACCACGCGCTCACCGGCCTCTAGCGCGGCCTTAAGGCAAGCGCTATCTTCCGACTCAACGCCAAACACCTTAATTTCAGGGCGCAGATACTTCACATAGGCAACAATACCGGCAAGCAACCCGCCACCGCCTACCGGTACAAAAATAGCGTCCAGCGGGCCGGCATGTTGACGCAGAATTTCCATCGCCACTGTGCCTTGCCCAGCGATAACATCAATATCATCAAACGGTGGAATGTAAGTGTAGCCGTGCTCGTCAACCAACTCGCGTGCATGCTCGACAGCCGCAGCAAAGGCATCGCCTTTGAGCACCACTTTAGCGCCTCGAGCACGAACCGCCGCCACCTTAATTTCAGGTGTGATTTGCGGCATGACAATAATCGCTTTCACTCCCATCAGCTTGGCCGCCATGGCCAAGCCCTGTGCATGGTTACCGGCTGATGCAGCAATCACGCCTTTGCTCTTCTGTTCATCTGTTAGCTGCGCCATTTTGTTATAGGCGCCACGAATCTTGAATGAATAGACGGGCTGCAGGTCTTCACGCTTGATCAATATCTGATTTTTGAAACGGCGTGACAGAAAAGGCGCCGGTGAAATAGGCGTTTCGTGTGCGGCCTCATAAACATGGGCCTTGAGAATTTTCTTAACAGTAGCTTCAAGCATCCTGGTATCCCGATGGGTAACACGAGCACACCGCAAACGCGGCCGAGGTGTAACGAATGTGCAACAAGGAAAAACCTCCTATTGTTAGCACTGAAATAACCTTGCCGTCCAGCATGCGAGAGCTGGCTCGCTTATAATGTCGCTGCATTTATCATCCAACATATAAGTGAGCCTTCCCCATGACCCAGGACGAACTCAAAGACGCTGTGGCTGCAGCAGCCATTGACGAGATCCGCCCGCTACTTGGGCGCGATGTTGTTATCGGCATTGGTACCGGCTCCACAGCTAACTGTTTCATTGACCGCCTGGCCGCTCTGCAAGGTGAGTTTCGCGGCGCTGTCGCCAGTTCTGAAGCCAGCGCCCAGCGCCTTGTAAGCCATGGCATCGATGTCTTTGAGCTTAATGAAATAGGTACACTTCCCGTCTATGTAGACGGTGCAGACGAAGTAAACGCTCACTTACATATGATCAAAGGTGGCGGTGCTGCTCTAACTCGCGAGAAAATTGTTGCTGCCTGTGCTCAGCGTTTTATTTGCATTGCCGATGCCTCAAAACGGGTTGAGCGCTTGGGCAACTTCCCATTACCGGTCGAAGTTATTCCCATGGCTCGCTCCTATGTCGCCCGCGAGCTGGCCCAGCTAGGGGCTGAGCCAGTCTACCGAATGGGCACACTAACCGATAACGGCAACCAAATTCTTGACTGCTATGACTTCGCAATAAGCGATCCACTGACGATGGAAGCGCGAATCAACGCCATCGTCGGTGTTGTGACCAACGGCCTATTCGCTGCTCGTGGGGCAGACCTGCTACTGCTGGGAAGTAAAGACGGCGTAGAAAAAATTAGCGCCGCGTGAAGGAAGGCAACAGCACATCTAACCCAGCCATGGTGCGCTCAAGCGCGCCACGGTTGGCTTCCACCACGCGCTGAGCCGCCTCACCCAGCTGGCGCCGAGCGACAGGATCGCTCAACAAGCGCTTCAACACGTCAGCCAACGTCACCTCATCCTCCACCTCCACCAGCGCATCAGCCGCGCGCATCACCTCTGCCACATCGCTAAAATTGGCCAGCTGCGTACCGCTAACGACCGGTATGCCAAATACTGCCGGCTCCAGCAGGTTATGCCCACCAACAGGCACTAGGCTGCCACCTACGAACGCCAGTTGCCCAGCGCAATACAGCGCCTGCAGCTCGCCCATGGTATCGCCCAGATAAACAGAGGTTGCCTCATCCGGCAGCTCGCCTAAAGAACGACGCGCCAGCGTAGCGCCTTGTTCGTGACACAGCTGTGCTACGGCATCAAAGCGCTGCGGGTGTCGCGGCACCAAAATCAGTAGCGCATCCGGCAACCTTTCACACAACAGGCGATGGGCGGCCAAAACCTGCTCGTCTTCTCCAGGATGGGTCGACCCGGCAACCCACACTGGGCGTCCCGACACACAAGAAAGCAAGTGCTTACTTACCTCAAAGAGCTTTCTATCAGAGGAAACATCAAACTTTAGCGACCCCGTTATCTGCGATTTTTCAGCGGCCATGCCCAAGCAATAGAAACGCGCGGCATCTGCCTCAGATTTGGCACCTAACCAGTCCACATGGGAAAGCGCATCGCCCATCAAGCGTCGCACTTTGCGATACCCAACAAAGGCGCGCTCAGAAAGCCGGCCGTTAACCACGGCAACCGGCACGCCATAACTTGAGCAGGACGCAAGCAGGTTAGGCCACAGTTCGGTTTCAAAAAAAATAGCCAATGAAGGGCTCAGGCGTGCCACAAAACGACGGGCGGCACAGGGAAAGTCTAACGGCACAAAATGGTGGCGAATCATACCGTTGCTGTTGTTGGCCAGCCTCAGGGCTTGCTGAGCACCAGTAGCTGTCATGGTGGTAATGACTAATGGACGTTGCGGGTAAGCTTTCCGCAGCGTGTCAATTAGCGGCTTTGCCGCGACAACCTCTCCCACTGACGAACAATGCAGCCATAGTGAGCGCTCACTACCACTCAGGCAGTCAGGGGCAGCGGGGATATAGCCCAAGCGCTCCAAGCGCGATCGCCCAGGTAGCTGCTCGCGCCAAACGCGATGCCATATCAGCGGTGAGAGCGCCATCAACGTGGCGCTATAAAACCGCCGAATCCAGGGGTGACCGGCCACTTGCTGGCTAGCGCTCGCGGTCAAGAATGGTCGAAATCATGGCGGTGGTGGAAACACCGTCTTCAAAGTCAAGCACACGCACGTCGCCTCCTGCAGCCCGCACAGCGTCACCTCCTGCAATATCATCAGGATGATAATCCCCGCCTTTCACCAGCACATCGGGTAACACCGCTTCAATCAACCGTTGAGGGGTATCTTCTGTAAACGGCACCACCCAGTCCACAGCACCAAGGCCCGCCAACACCTGCATACGCCGCATTAGCGGGTTAATCGGCCGTGCTGGGCCTTTAAGGCGTACCACCGAGGCATCGTCGTTAACCGCCACAATCAACCGTTCGCCCAAGCGACGCGCCTGCTCCAGATAAGCCACATGGCCAGCGTGCAGGATATCAAAACACCCATTAGTCATTACCACACGCTCACCACGCGCCTGAGCCGCCTTGACTGCAGCCAACAGTGCCGTTTCCTCGATAACGCCATAGTCGCCCAGTGTATTGCCGTGCAGGGCGGTATAAAGCTCAGCAATAGACAGCGTTGCGGTGCCCGGTTTAGCAACAACCAAACCCGCCGCCAAATTCGCCAACAGCATGGACTCAGGCCAGCCATGCCCTGCCGCCAGCGCCAGGCCCAGTACACCTATCACGGTATCGCCCGCGCCAGTCACGTCATAAACTTCACGGGCTCGTGTGGGCAAATGTAGTGGCTCATGGCCTTCGCACACTAACGTCATGCCTTTTTCGCTACGCGTGATAAGCACCGCTTCGAGCGCTAGCTCCCTACGCAGCGCTTCGCCACGCAGCGCCAGAGTGGCATCATCGGGGCAGTGCCCCACAACTGCCTCAAACTCGACCAGATTTGGCGTAATAACACTGGCCCCTCGGTATTTAGAAAAATCACTACCTTTGGGGTCCACCAATACGCGTTTGCCTTGCGAACGCCCCAGAACAATCAGTTTCTGAACGTCTGACAGCGTGCCTTTACCGTAGTCAGAAAGAATCATCACGTCTGCAGAAGGCAGTGCTTCTTCGACTTGAGCAGCCAGCCCTGCGGGGTCTACCTGCTCCAAGCCTTCTTCGAAATCAAGACGGATCAGTTGCTGGTTACGGCTCATTACCCGCAGCTTAGTAATCGTTGGTATTTCGCTGTCATAGTCGAAGTAAGTACTTACACCGGAGTCATTGAGCCGCTGTTGCAGGCGCTGGGCATTATCATCATTACCCACCACACCAGCCAACCCGGCATGAGCCCCCAGGGAGGCAATATTCAGTGCCACATTGGCCGCACCGCCAGGGCGGTCTTCGGCCTCACCAACACGCACCACCGGTACGGGGGCCTCGGGCGAAATG
Organism: Halomonas halocynthiae DSM 14573; assembly: GCF_000425725.1. Taxonomy (GTDB): domain Bacteria; phylum Pseudomonadota; class Gammaproteobacteria; order Pseudomonadales; family Halomonadaceae; genus Halomonas; species Halomonas halocynthiae. The sequence goes on along the minus strand of NZ_AUDZ01000013.1, from coordinate 214,039 downwards.
CGAGAAGTAGCACCATGCCAATAACGGTCGAGCATCACATCGCCCACCACCAACAAACGGCTATGCTCTAGGGCGGTCAGATTAAGCTTCATAAGGTAGCTCCGTTATCTTGCGGCTTGCTGAAGCGGCCAGCAGCGCGTCGAGCGAGGCGATGACATCATCTGCGGTAATTAACGACATCGCTTCTGGGTGACGAACCCTCTGCCCCCAGGTAATGGTTTCAGGGTCTTTATGCAGATATTCGCGCACCGCGTCAGGGTAGCGATTAACGACAAAATCGCGCCAACGCCAGGGGCCGGCTCGGTCAGGATTGGTCGTGGCAAAAAGCCCCACCACAGGTGTGTTCAGCGCATTAGCCATATGAACGGGCCCTGAGTCTGGTGCGACCACGGCCCGCGCCCGGTCAATCAGCGCCAGCAATCCTTTAAGCGATGACTCGCCGATCAGGTCAATCACTGCCCCTGGCTGAGAGAGCTCAGCAATACGTTGCCCTACCTCACGCTCTTCAGTGCTTCCTCCTCCGGTTAGCACTGTCGGCAGGCCGTGCTGAACCCACAGGTGCTCTACCACCGCGGCATAGCCTTCAGCAGACCAGTTACGAAAATTGCGTAACCGCGGGTTAGCGCATGGACTCATTAGTACATAGGGCCCCGTTCCGGCCAGCCCAACAGCTTCTTGGTATGCCGTTTCGGGAATGGATAGTCCCCATTCTGGGGTGAGATCTTCAACGCCCAGCAAGCGTGCGAAGTCCATGAAAGAATCCAGCACATGGGCGCGTGGGTGCGCAGGCAGCTGGCGCTGGGTAAACCAGTGCTGAGCATCTTTGGCGCGCGCTTTATCATAGCCGACTCGCACGTCAGCCTTCAGACCTAGCGACAGCACGCTAGCACGCAACGCCTGCTGCATATGCAGCAAAACGTCAAACCGAGTGTCGGCCAGCTCACGCCACAGGGCGCGCATGCCGGACAGTCCGCTTGTCTTGTCATAAACGACAAGCTCGACCCCAGACAGGCCCGACAGTAAACTGTATTCGCCCTTGCCGACGATCCAAGTGATTCGCGCCTCGGGCCACTGGCGTTGAAGGGCGCGTACCGTTGGCACCAGGTTACAGACATCACCCAGAGCCGAGAGTCGCAGCACGCCGATATGTGCAGGCCGGGCGGGCAGAGGATGCTTCATGCGATTGGCAACATTTCAGACAAGAAAGACCTGCATTCTATATGATGCTGAGCGTTTATGTGACGCCAAGCATTATCCGCGTATTCAGGTGGCGCATTTCACGCCCGATTTCTGGCGTAATCAGCAGCGGGTATTAGGTACAGCACCAGGGCGTGGCAGCAGCGTATTTATCAATCCCTCTAACTTAAGCAGTGACCCTGCCTGGGTGCTTCGCCCTTATTTGCGTGGCGGGATGGCGGCAAAAATCAGCCGACAGCGTTATCTATGGACAGGGCTTGAGCGCACTCGCGCATTTTGTGAAATGCGCTTGTTAGCTAAGCTTTACCAGCAAGGGCTGCCGGTACCTCGCCCAGTAGGAGCCTGTGTTACCCGCGCTAAGCTCACCTGGAGCGGAGCGCTGATCACCGTCTGTATTCCTCAGGCCCGCACATTGGCCGACCTGGTGCTGGCGCATGGCGCTGATTCCACCCTACTCGAGCAGGTCGGCAGTGTTATTCGCCGTTTTCACGAAGCGGGGCTTGATCATGTTGATCTCAACGCCCGCAACCTACTGATTGATGCTGAGAACAAGGTCTGGCTGATCGACCTGGACCGTTGCCGGCTGCGCCGCCCAGGGCGGTGGCAGTCGGCCAATCTTGCACGACTAGGCCGCTCATTGGCTCGCTTTGACAACGCCTCTGACAGCGCCATGGCAGACATTCAACTTGGCTATCGCAATGTCTCTTCATCTTGATTATTCATACCTTAAAACCGAAGTAAGTACTTACTTTTTTATGGCATTAACAAGGCTTCCGTGTAAGCCTCAACCAACCGAGCTACATGGCGCTGCTGGGTGAAGTCTCGCGCCACTTGCTGCTGCCCAGCACGCCCCATCTGGCAACGAAGATTCGCGTCCTGAATGAGCTCCAGCATAGCGTGTGCCCAGCCGTTAGCGTCATCAGGATCAACCAAACGGCCAAATGTTGGGTTGACCAGCTCAGCAATGGCCCCACTATTGGCACCGATCACTGGGCGTGATGCGGCCATAGCTTCAATGACCGTGAGTCCGAAAGCTTCATTGCGTGAAGGCACGCAAACAATATCCAGCACATTCAGGCAGTGTGGTAGGTCATTACGGAACCCGGTGAACGTCACCTGTTGTTCAAGTCCGGCCTTCGCAACCCGCTGGCGCAACTCAGCCACCAAGTCTGCATGGCTGCCTTGCTCTGCCGTCAACCCGCCGATCACAAGCGCATGCCAGCGCTGCGACGAAGGTATGTCAGCCAACCGCACCAGTGCGTCAATGAAAACCCGCTGCCCTTTTCCCGGAGTAATACGGCCAGGTAAACCAATAGCGACTGCACCTTCGGGAATCCCCAGTTCAGCGCGAAATGCCTCGTGCTCCTGAGGCCCCAGCGGCGTGTCATAAGACGCTGTATCAATGCCGAGATACAGCCGCTCGATACGCTCGGAAGGTAGCGGAAAAGCAGCAAGGTTACGTTGACGTGTTGTTTCACTGATCGAAAATAATCGCGTTACCCGACCATAGGCCCAGCGGTGGTACAGGTCACGCTTGGGTCGCGTCACCCCCATATGATCCGTAAAAAACAACCGCAGCCGTGAATTGAGGGTAACCAACAAGGCCCCCAAACGCAGGTCACTGGATTTATGGCAGTGCAGTACGCGAATATCATGGGCTTTCAGGTAGCTTAGTATCGACGTTACCGATAACAGCGCCCGAGTGCGCGACGACATCGTTAGTGGTTCGATACCTGCACGACGTAAACTATCAGCCACTAGAGAGCCTTCAAGCGCCAAGCCGTGGACCTCCCACCCTTGGCGCGTCAGCTCCGGTATAATTCGAGCAGGATACATCTCCAGACCGCCCCAGCCGCTCGAGAGACACACATGCATGACCTTACGAAAATTCGTCTTGTGAAAATCTGCCTTATGAGACTCTGTTGTATTGAACAAGGGGTCCTCCTTGACGGTAACGGGACGCGAGAGCCCCAATGAAACATACCCAAGCTACCGAACCCAGCAAAATACTGGTCGTACGCAACGATAAACTGGGCGACTTCATGCTGGCTTGGCCTGCGCTGGCCACACTCAAGGCGGCATCGCCCAAGCCACACATTACTGCGCTGGTGCCTAATTATACGGCAGCCTTAGCCAGAGCCTGCCCGTGGATCGATGACATTATTCTTGATCCAGGCGACCAGGCCGATGCTCAAGCTCAGCGAAAACTGCGCCAAGACGTCACTGAGCGAGGCTTTGATGCGCTGTTAACGCTGTTTTCCACACCGCGTATCGGCTGGCTTGGCTGGCGCACTGGCATCAAGTTACGCCTAGCACCTGCCACCAAGTGGGCACAGATTTTTTATAATCGGCGTGTCACGCAGCGTAGGTCCCGCTCACAGAAGCCGGAATATATTTACAATATCGAACTGGCCGAGGCGTTGCTCAACGAACTTGGCATAACGCTTCCTGAGCGCCCTGTGCCACCTTACTGGCCAATAGCAAACGACCAGCGCAGCCGCCAGCGACACGCCATTACACAAGCACTTGGAATACGCGCAGAGAATGACGCAGATACGCCTTGGATCTACCTCCATCCTGGCAGTGGCGGCTCAGCAGTTAATCTGACTCCCAGAGCGTATGCGCTGCTGGCACAGGATGTCGACAGCCGTTGTCGCTCAGCGGGCCTCACTCCTCACTGGATCATTACCTCTGGGCCGGGTGAGGAAGCCATCGCCGACTCGTTGTGCAACACCATGCAAAACTGCCACCTGAAAGCTTCCCGTTTACCGCCAGGCAGCGGCATTGTTGCCTTTGCACATCAACTGTCAGCGGCAGACATGTTTATCGCTGGCTCTACTGGGCCACTGCATATTGCCGCCTGTTTAGACCGCCCCACCGCTGGCTTCTACCCTTCACGGCGCTCAGCTACCCCACTGCGCTGGCAAACCTGTAATCAGCCGGCCCGACGGCTAGCATTTTGCCCCCCCTCTGATGCTGATGAGGCTGACATGCAGTCCATTGACCTGCCAGCTGCCGCAGCGCAAATTGCTCAACAGCTGACTGACACGTTCACACAGGAGATCCGTGAATGACGCCTATCACCGGCATTATCATCACGCTCAACGAAGCCGATAATATTACAGAATGTATCGCGTCACTGAAGCCAGTGTGCGATGAAATCATTGTGGTCGACTCTAACAGCCAGGATGACACCGCAGTACGGGCAACAGCGGCTGGCGCACAAGTCATTTCTCAGTCGTACCTAGGCGATGGTCCGCAGAAAGCGTTTGCCGTTCCCCAGGCTAAGAATGACTGGATCCTAGCGCTGGATGCCGATGAGCGCTTGGATGACGATGCCATTGCGGCAATTCATCAGCTGGCATTGGATGACCCGAAAACAGCTTATCGCTTTCGGCGGCGCAATTTTGCTGGCCATCACTGGGTAAAAGCTGCCGGGTTCTACCCAGATCCGGTCACTCGGCTGTACAACCGCACCACATCAGGCTATCTGCCCAAAAAAGCCCATTCATCGGTTAAGGCGCCTAAGGAGGTCGACCTCAACGCCCATATCTGTCATTTCACCTATCGTGACTTGTCACACTGGATTACTCGTATCAACCAGCTATCAAGCCGCGACGCCTGGGCCATGAAAGAGCGCGGGAAAAAGCCATCAAACTGGCGTCCAGCGCTGCATGCCATCAATGCCATGCTACGCAAGCTGATTTTCAAGGGCGGTATTTTTCAGGGCGCTGACGGTATGACGGTAGCTATCACCACCGCCTTTCATGCCTACATGAAATACGCCAAGCTCAACGAGCTGTATGAAAACGAACGAGCCGCCAAACACAACGACTCGACCGATTAACCGGCTGTCTGCTCCGCTAAAATGGCGTGCAGTAAGCGTTCTGGAGAAAGATGGTTCAAGCAATTGGTATGCCCCAAAGGGCACACGCGTTTGAAACACGGCGAACAATCGAGCGCCAGATAGTGAATAACAGCGTTGCTGGTCATGGGGGGGGTGTAAGTGGGCGAAGAGGAACCGTAAATCGCCTGAATCCTGGTACCCGCTGCCGCTGCTACATGCATTAACCCCGAATCATTGGTTACCGCCTGCTGACAGGCGGCTAACAGATCTACCGCATCTGCCAGCTGGGTACGGCCGCATAAGTTATACACATGGCCCAAGCCTTCGGCGATGGCATCACCATCACTTTTATCCTTGGGCCCTCCCATCACCCATACCTCAAACCCGCGTTCGACCAGCGCCTCAGCAAGGCGATGGAAGTGCGCTAGTGGCCATTGCTTAGCCGGGCCGTATTCCGCCCCTGGCATGAAAGCTATCGCTGGGCGATTTGCCAATGCCAGCTCGCTCAGCAAACGCGCTTGGTTGTCTGGGTCACAACGCAGCCGAGGCGCTGGCAACGCAAAATCGCCCCGCTGTGCGGCTTCTTGGCTGATACCCAAAGAAACAAAACGTTTGACCGTCTGATCCAGCACGGCCTTATCGAGCTGACGACGCTCATTGAGCAGCACCAAGCGCTGCTCACCGATAAACCCTGTGCGCTTGGGAATGCGCGCCAGAAATGGCACCAGCGCAGACTTCCATGAGCGCGGCAACACAATGGCACGCTCAAAGCGCCCGCGCAGCTGGCTAGCCAGTCGCCAGCGCGTAGCAAAACCGAACTCACCATGCCCTACCTCAAGCGCTACCGCTTCATCCACCTCATCCATGCGTTCTATAATCGGCAACGACCACGCCGGCGCGACTACACAGAGATAGGCACTAGGGTTGCTGGCCTTGAGTGTCATGAACAAGCTCTGCGCCATCACCATGTCGCCGACCCAGGATGGGCCGACCACGAGAATGCGCTCGCCAGAAATGCCAGCGTCAGCCATTCAACTGCTCCAGATACTCGCGCACGCCTTGAGCTACTGTGCGGAACTCCTTGATATACCCTGCATCACGCAGCTTACTGATATCGGCCCGGGTATAACTCTGATAGCGGCCCTTAAGTTCATCGGGAAACTCAATAAAATCGATCTGCCCACGGCCATAATAATCAACTACTGCCTCACCAATCGCCTTGAAGGGTTCGGCGCGGCCCGTGCCAAGGTTAAAAATGCCAGAGGCGTCGGGGTTATCGAGAAACCACAGGTTCACGTCAACCACATCACCGACGTAAACGAAGTCGCGGCTCTGCATACCGGCGTCGAAACCATCCCAGGCACCAAACAATTTAAGATTCTGGCCGCTGGCAATCTGGGTATGGTGGTGATATGCCACGCTGGCCATCTTACCTTTGTGCTGCTCACGCGGACCATAAACATTGAAGTAGCGAAAACCTACCACCTGACTTTCAAACTCGTGCTGACGTGCGCGCACATACTGGTCAAACAGCAGCTTGGAATAACCATAAACGTTAAGGGGCTTTTCATGCTCCGGTGCTTCAACAAACACCTCGCTACCACCGTAGGTGGCCGCCGACGAGGCATAAATAAACGGGATACCTTGGCGCTGACAGAAGTGCAGCAGCTCTTTGGAGTATTCAAAGTTGTTCTGCAACATGAAGCGGCCATCCCACTCGGTCGTATCCGAGCAGGCACCTTCATGAAAAATCGCTTCGATAGGCGGTAAATGTGAAGGCTTGCCGTTAAGCGCCGCACGAACCCGCTCAAGAAAGTCATCTTTATCCAGGTAATCGCCTAGCGTGGCATCAGCCAGGTTCACGAACTTGGTGCCGTCGCGAAGATCATCCACAACCAAGATATCGTTATGGCCACGGGCATTCAGTGCCTTTACCAGATTCGAACCGATAAAACCGGCTCCGCCTGTCACTACAATCATGGAATCATCCTCTTTTTTTGCGGGCCATACAGATTGCTGAAGGACTGCGCCTATAACCCACCTCTCGGGAATTGTATACTTGACGGCTCGTTAATTCATGGCCAATGGTGCTTCTCCAATGACACAGTCGATGCCAGACGTGACAACCTTTCAGGGACTGATTCTTGCCCTGCAGCAGTACTGGGCCGATCAGGGCTGCGTAGTACTCCAGCCGCTGGACATGGAAGTCGGCGCCGGTACGTTTCATCCGGCAACCTTCCTACGCTCCATCGGCCCAGAAAATTGGAATGCTGCCTATGTGCAGCCTTCCCGTCGCCCGACCGACGGCCGCTACGGCGAAAACCCTAATCGCCTACAGCATTACTACCAGTTCCAGGTAGTAATGAAGCCTTCACCGGAAAATTTTCAGGAGCTATTTCTAGGCTCGCTCAAGCACCTAGGGCTTGATCCGTTAGTGCATGATATCCGTTTTGTTGAAGATAACTGGGAATCACCAACGCTGGGCGCTTGGGGCCTGGGCTGGGAAATCTGGCTTAACGGCATGGAAGTCACCCAGTTCACCTACTTCCAACAAGCTGGCGGTATCGAATGCTACCCCGTCACCGGCGAGCTAACCTATGGCCTTGAGCGCATTGCCATGTATCTCCAAGATGTGGACAGCATCTACGACCTCGTCTGGACCGTGGCTCCAGATGGCTCGAAAGTTACCTACGGCGATGTCTATCTACAAAATGAGCGCGAACAATCAGCCTACAACTTTGAACATGCTGATGTTGATACGCTGTTTGGCCACTTTGACTACCACGAAAATGAGTGCACCAAGTTGCTGGAGGCCAAGCTTCCATTGCCCGCCTACGAGCAAGTACTCAAGGCATCACATACCTTTAACCTGCTCGATGCTCGTCACGCCATTTCAGTAACCGAACGCCAGCGCTACATTCTGCGCGTACGCACCATGGCTCGTGAAGTGGCTCAGGCCTATTACAATTCACGCAAAGCTGCCGGCTTCCCATTGGCTTCCGAGGCACTTCGTAACGAACTGCTTGAGCAAGACAATCACGCCGAACAGGGAGATGCATAAGCATGACTGCCCATACCCTACTGGTTGAACTCGGTGTAGAAGAATTGCCGCCGAGCGCTATTGATAGTTTATCCGATGCGTTTGCAGCAGGACTAAAACGCGGCCTTACCGACGCAGGTGTTACCTTCGGCCAGGTCACGGCTCATGCCAGCCCTCGCCGCCTGGCTGTTACCATCGACGCGCTGGCTGACAAACAGCCGGACCGTGATGTCGAGCGCCGCGGCCCTGCGCTAGCAGCCGCATACAAGGATGGCCAGCCGACCAAGGCTGTCGAAGGGTTCGCTCGTTCCTGCGGAGTCAGTATTGATCAGCTGATCCATCTAGAAACTGACAAAGGGACTTGGCTTGGCTACCGCGATGTACAACAGGGTGAAGCCACTGTAGCACTGCTACCGGCCATTCTTGAAAAAGCCATTGCTGCACTGCCGGTACCCAAATACATGCGCTGGGGTGCATCACGAATTGAGTTCTCTCGCCCTGTTCATTGGTTAGTCATGCTCTACGGCAATGATGTGGTATCGGCTAATGCGCTTGGCTTGAGCGCTGACCGTATCACTTATGGCCATCGTTTCCATGCCCCCCAGCCCATCACCCTTGACCACGCTGACGACTATGTTTCAGCGCTGAATAACGCCTGGGTACTGGTTGATAGTGACGTTCGTCGTGAGCGCATCCGTGAGCAAGTACTCGCTGAAGCCGAGTTAATGGGCGCATCTGCCGTTATCGACGAAGACTTGCTGACCGAAGTCAACGGCTTGGTGGAATGGCCAGTGGCATTGGCCGGTAGCTTCGACGAACGTTTCCTAGACGTGCCAGCAGAGTGCCTGGTGTCGTCCATGAAGGCTAACCAGAAATACTTCCACCTGCTGGATGAAAACGGCAAGCTCAAACCAGCGTTTGTCACCATTTCCAATATCGACAGCCAAGATCCCGAACAAGTGATTTCTGGCAACGAAAAAGTCATTCGCCCTCGCCTAGCCGATGCAGCCTTCTTCTATGAAACTGATCGCAGCAAAAAGCTTGCTGAACGAGTGCCGCTGCTTGAGAGCGTGGTGTTTCAAAAGCAGCTGGGCAGTTTGGCTGACAAAGCCAAACGCAGCGCAGTTATTGCCGCTCATATTGCTAACCGCATCGGCGGTGATGAAAGCAACGCTCAGCGCGCCGCTAGCTTGGCTAAATGCGACTTGATGACAGAGATGGTGCTCGAATTTCCCGAGCTTCAAGGCATCATGGGCCACTACTACGCTAAACACGATGGCGAGGATGCAGAGGTCGCTCAGGCAATTGAGGAGCAGTACCTGCCGCGTCATGCTGGCGATGCCATTCCTACCACTCGTACTGGCCAGGCACTCGCCATCGCTGACCGACTGGATACCTTGACCGGTATTTTCGGTATCGGACAGCGTCCAAGTGGCACCAAAGACCCCTTTGCTCTGCGCCGTGCGGCTATTGGTGTGCTTAACATTCTGATTAAAGGTGAGCTCTCGCTGGATCTTCGCGAACTACTGGAGTTAGCAACCGCTCAGCACCATGACCTATCCAAAGCCGATGGTCTTGCCGATGATGTACTGAACTATATGCTCGACCGATTCCGTGCCTGGGCACAGGAAGAAGGTATTGGCCCTGAAACTTACCTGGCTGTGCGTGCGCGGCCAGTTACTGCACCGCTGGACTTCGCTCGTCGCCTGAGAGCCGTTCACCAGTTTGCCGGACACGAAGAAGCCGCCGCATTGGCTGCCGCTAACAAACGTGTTTCTAACATCCTTGCGAAACAGAAGCATAGCGGAAGCACGACGGTCGTTACCGAACTTCTTCAGGAAGATGCCGAGAAGGCACTTCAACAGGCGCTGGACGACCGCCGCTCTGCGGTGACACCGCTGCTTGCCGAGGCTCGCTACAGCGAAGCGTTAGATGCTCTGGCCAACCTTCGCAAACCCGTCGATAGCTTTTTTGACCAAGTAATGGTCATGGCAGACAATGATGCCGTGCGCAACAACCGCTTAGCACTGCTGGCTAGCCTGCAGGCGCTATTTCTGGAGGTCGCGGATATCGCCGAACTGCAGCACTAAGCGTTGAAAAACAGCTAGCACCTCACCGAAAATAAATAAAAGCATTCCCAGGCGCCATGTTTCATGTGAAACATGGCGCTTTTTACTCTCTAGCAACGAAACATTTCACAACACTCAGCACAAAACGCCCCCGGCAGAACACGCATTGTTTCACGTGAAACACCGGCTTAAACTGACCAGGGTTCTTCTTATTAGTACAAGGCTTTCCAGAATGGCTCAAAAACTCGTCATCCTCGACCGTGACGGCGTTATTAACCACGACTCGATTAACTACGTGAAACGTGTCGAAGAGTGGATTCCCTATCCCTCTTCAATCCAAGCAATTGCACGCCTGACCAAAGCAGGATACCGAGTAGCGATTGCTACCAATCAGTCAGGTATCGCAAGACAGTACTACAACACAGATACGCTAAACCAGATTCACCAACGGATGAGCGATATCGTGACAGAAGCAGGAGGTCACCTTGATCATATTGCTTATTGTCCACACGTGGATGCCAACGAATGTGATTGCCGCAAACCGCGCCCAGGCTTGCTGTACCAAATCCAGTCAGCTCTTGAGCTGCCCGATTTAGAAGGCTCTTGGATGGTAGGCGACAGCTTACGGGACATTCAGGCGGGTAGCCGTGCAGGTTGCCAGCCTGTTCTCGTGCGCACAGGCAACGGCAATGACACCCTACGGGACTGCCCCGACATCACCCGCCTTGTTCCTGGCACCTTGGTATTCGATGACTTAGCGAGTTTTGTTGAGCAGTTATTGAGCGCATCATCGAAAAACACTCACACCGCTTAATTCGGTATAAAAAAAGCCCCGACCACTAGTTAAATAGGCGGGGCTTTAGCATTGCATTACGACTTACGTTGACACTGTTACTTACCTGGCTGTTTCACGTGAAACAAAAAAGCAAGTTAGACATCCAGGTTTGCCGTCAGCGCATTGCGATCAATAAACTCTCTGCGCGGCTCGACTTCGTCCCCCATCAATGTGTTGAACATCATATCTGCCGCAACAGCATCCTCAATGGTTACACGCAGCATACGGCGCGACTCTGGATCCATGGTGGTTTCCCACAACTGGTCGGGGTTCATCTCTCCCAGCCCCTTGTAACGCTGAACTGACAGCCCTCGCTGGGCCTCAGCCATCAGCCATTCCAAGGCTTGAGTAAAGCTAGATACCGGCTTGCTGCGCTCGCCTCGGGCAACTTTTGCGCCCGCTTCCAGAAGGTTTTCCAGGCGCTCACCTAATGCAGCTAAAGCGCGGTAATCGATGCTGTTGAAGAAGTCCTCGCCCCAGACATAGTCGGTAGTCACACCATGCACGACCAGCGATGCCGAGGGTAAGAAGAAACCACGCTCACTGTCTTCTGTCAGGCTGAAGGTATAACGCGGGCCACCCTCATGAGCGATCAGTGCATCAATCTCGCTTTGCAGACCATCAATCCAAGTCTGCATAGTGATGCGATCAGTGAGATTACTTTCCTCAAGCGGCGCTGCATAAACAATCCGTTGCAGCACAGCATTTGGATATACGCGTGACAAGCGCTCAATACGCTGCATAACATCACGGTATTGATGCACCAGCTCTTCCAGCTGCTCACCTTGAATAGGCGGCGCATCAGCATTAACAAAAAGCCGCGCGCCATCCAGCGCCGTAGATGTCAGATAATTGGTCATAGCTTCCTCATCTTTGAGGTAGCTTTCTTGCTTGCCGCGCTTGATCTTGTATAGCGGCGGCTGCGCAATAAACACGTGCCCGCGTTCAATCAGCTGGACCATTTGGCGGAAGAAAAAGGTTAGTAACAGTGTACGAATATGCGAGCCGTCTACGTCAGCATCCGTCATGATGATGATGGAATGATAACGTAGCTTGTCAGGATCGAACTCTTCGCGGCCAATACCACAACCCAATGCAGTGATCAGCGTACCGACTTCAGCAGAAGACAGCATTTTGTCGAAACGTGCTTTTTCAACGTTAAGAATTTTACCCTTCAATGGAAGAATGGCCTGGGTGCGGCGATCACGCCCCTGCTTAGCACTGCCACCAGCTGAGTCACCCTCCACCAGATACAGTTCAGAAAGGCTGGGATCTTTTTCCTGACAGTCAGCCAGTTTTCCAGGCAGGCCAGCAATATCGAGCGCCCCTTTGCGGCGCGTCATATCCCGCGCTTTACGAGCCGCCTCGCGGGCTCGCGCAGCATCAATCATTTTACCAACAATGGCCTTGGCCTCATTGGGCTTCTCGGTCAGATACTCAGAAAACAGCTTCCCCATTTCCTGCTCAACCGCAGTCCGGACCTCTGACGAAACCAGCTTCTCCTTAGTCTGAGAAGAAAATTTCGGGTCTGGCACCTTCACCGAAATAATTGCCGTCAAGCCTTCCCGAGCATCATCACCAGATGTCTGCACTTTCGCCCTACCAGCTAGGCCTTCTGCTTCAATATAATGATTAAGCGTACGAGTTAAGCCAGCACGAAACCCAGCCAAATGAGCACCGCCGTCGCGCTGGGGAATATTATTGGTGTAGCAGAAAATATTTTCGGTAAAGGTGTCCGTCCATTGCATGGCCACTTCAACACCCACACCATCTTCCCGCTCTTCATTGAAATGAAAAACAGGATTCAATACCGTTTTATTGCTATTAAGATGATCAACGAAGGCTCGCAACCCACCCTCATAATGAAAGAGCTCTTCCTTCCCAGAGCGCTCATCAAGAAGGCGAATAGCCACACCTGAATTAAGAAACGATAACTCACGCAGGCGCTTGGCTAAAACTTCATAATGAAATTCAATGTTCTCAAACGTTTCAGCAGACGGCCTGAAGTGAACTCGGCTGCCACTTTTCTCTGTTTGACCGACCACTTTCAGCGGAGAGGCAGGCACCCCATGATGGTAAACCTGTTCATGCACTTCATTATTTCGCCAAATAGTAAGCTTAAGCTCTTCTGACAGCGCGTTAACAACAGACACACCTACGCCATGGAGCCCACCAGACACCTTGTAGGAATTATCATCAAACTTTCCGCCAGCATGCAGTACCGTCATGATGACTTCTGCTGCAGAAACTCCTTCTTCCTCATGGATATCTGTGGGTATTCCGCGCCCGTTATCACTAACAGTAATCGACTCACCAGGATGAATGACTACGCGAATTTCGCTGCAGTGACCCGCCAGCGCTTCATCAATGGAGTTGTCCACCAGCTCAAAAACCATGTGATGAAGGCCTGTGCCATCATCGGTATCACCGATGTACATGCCAGGCCGCTTGCGTACCGCATCCAGGCCCTTGAGCACCTTGATGCTTGATGAATTGTAAGCCTGCTCGGTCATTTATTACTCCATCGTAGCGTCTGTCTGTCCATTGGCGACCTCTACTATCTTTTCTCGATTTCGCCATGTTTCACGTGAAACATCGAAACTGCCGTGTCCGTTTGCCAGCCGCCATTTAGTGCCTCTGGGTCAACACTGGTAATGAATGCCTGGCAGCGCATTTTTTCAAGCCACTGGCAGAATACCCGCCGATGACCAGCATCCAGTTCTGCCGGAAGGTCGTCGACGAGGTAAAGGCATGAGCGCCCTGTCGCCTGTTCCAACAAGCGCCCTTGAGCAAGCTTGAGCGCGCTGACAACGAGCTTTAACTGCCCTCGGGAAAGCACCTCAGTAGCTGGCCGCTTACAATAGCGAACAGCCATATCAGCACGCTGCGGCCCTTGCTGAGTAAAGCCCATTTGCCGATCCGTGCCTCGCCCCTGCAACAGCACCTCAACTAATTCTCGTTTCCGGTCCCAGCCTCTTGTGTAACGCAGTTCTAAGCCCGGTAAATCAATCAACCCACTAAGCGTTTCAATAAATACTGGATCAAAAGCCTGCATCCAATCACGACGCATGGCATCAAGCGCTTCACCCCAGTTTACTAATTCCTGGTCCCAAACATCGAACGCTGAAGCGTCCATTCTATCATGTCTGAGCAAGGCATTCCGATGTTTGAGCGCTCTACGAAAGTTGCGCCAAACCGTCATGAAGTCATGTTTCACGTGAAACACACCCCAATCAATAAACTCACGCCTGCCACCTGGCGCCCCCTCAAGAAGGCGAAACGCATCAGGGTTAATCAGTTGCAAGGGTAACGCCTCAACAAGCCGAGCAAGGCGATCAACTTTCTCGCTGGCTAGACGAATCTCCAGTTCGCTGGCGTCTCGGTGTCGTCGAATACCTACCGGCACAGAGGGAGCGCCAAGCGGCTCACTAGGCAGACGCGCGTGCAAAAGGAGCTGGTCGGATTCGTGAGATATCGCATGACGAAGGTGCCTGGTTCGAAAAGACCGTCCCATACCTAGGATATGAATTCCTTCCAACAGGCTGGTCTTGCCGCTACCGTTATCGCCAACAAACACATTGATGTCAGGGCTTGGCTCTAGCACAAAATGCTTAAGATTCCTAAGCCCTTGAAAGGAAAGATGATTTATAGGCATGTAACGCCTTTTTTGGCAGCACAAAAAGTCCTGCCAAAACGATTAAAGGCGCATTGGCATGACAACATAAAGTGCATCACCACCACCCGGCTCCTCTAGCAGAGCACTGCTGCTTGAGTCCGCCAACGTGATTTGAACACGATCCTCATTAAGTACACTGAGTACATCAATCAGGTAGCTGACGTTAAAACCAATCTCCAGGGATTGGCCGCTATATTCCACACCAACATACTCTTCGGCTTCTTCTTGCTCAGGGTTGTTAGCCATCACCTTGAGGCTACTTTCTTCAAGATAGAGCCGCACACCGCGATATTTTTCATTAGATAAAATGGATGCGCGTGACAAAGACTGACGCAAACCCGCACGATCAGCAATCAGCACTTTGTCTCCCCCTCGAGGTACTACACGGTCATAATCGGGGAACTTGCCATCAACCAACTTGGACGTGAAAGTAAAGTCACCGGTATGGGCCCGCACATGGCTTGTGCCCAACGTTAAGCTGACGGGGTCGTCACCATCGTCCAGCAAGCGCACCAGCTCTGTTACCCCCTTGCGCGGCAAAATGAGCTTATGTGTCTCACTCAGGGGCGTTTCTACTGGGCGGGTACACATCGCCAGGCGGTGGCCGTCAGTTGCGACAGAGCGCACCATATTGCCACTGAACTCCAACAGCATACCGTTGAGGTAATAGCGAACATCCTGCTGCGCCATAGCAAAAGCAGAGGTATCGATGAGGTGTTTGAGCGTTCCCCGCGGCAAACTCAGCTCAATATCAGACTCGCTATCATCAATGCTCGGGAATTCTGCAGATGGCAATGTAGATAGCGCAAATCGTGAACGCCCACTACGCAACACAACACGATCATTTTCTTCCAACGAAAATTGCAATTCCGCCATATCTGGCAATGACTTGCAGATATCCATCAGCTTACGAGCCGGCAAAGTAATGCTGCCAGGCTGATCAACATGACTCGCGATTGTGCGCCCCACCAACTCCACCTCAAGATCACTGCCTGTCAGTGACACCTGATCCTGCTCTACCTGGACCAGCACATTGGAGAGCACCGGCAGAGTATTACGGCGGTCAACTACACCAGCAACAAGGGCTAGTGGTCGCAACAGTGCTTCTCGGGAAATGGAAAATTTCATTTCGTCTCCGCGTCTTGTCCTGTAACGATCCAAATCTACCGCACGCGATTCGGATCAGTCTGAGCGTTGTATCAATATCAGATCAGCTGGTCAGTAACCGCAGCAGATTCTGGTAATCTTCGCGAATATCCGCGTTTTCTTCCTGTAGCTCTTTCACTTTTCGGCATGCATGCAGAACCGTTGTATGATCACGGCCTCCGAAGGCATCACCAATTTCTGGCAGGCTATGGTTGGTCAGCTCTTTGGCCAATGCCATCGCCACTTGCCGTGGTCTGGCAATTGAGCGCGAGCGCCGCTTTGACAGCATTTCATTCAGCTTCAGCTTGTAATACTCAGCAACCGTGCGCTGAATGTTATCTACTCCAACCTGCTTGTCCTGAAGCGCCAGGAGGTCTTTGAGAGACTCGCGAATGAAATCCTGAGTAATGGGCTTGCCCATAAAGTGAGAGTCGGCAATGACTTTTTTCAGCGCCCCTTCAAGCTCACGAACGTTAGAACGTATTTTCTTGGCAATAAAAAACGCCGCTTCGTGGGGCAAGTCTACCTTGGCCTGGTCGGCCTTTTTCATCAGGATTGCGACTCTGGTTTCAAGCTCAGGAGGCTCAATTGCCACCGTCAACCCCCAGCCAAACCGCGACTTCAGACGTTCTTCTACTCCACTGATCTCTTTGGGATAGCGGTCAGAGGTAAGAATCATTTGCTGGCCGCCCTCAAGCAGCGCGTTAAAGGTGTGGAAAAACTCTTCCTGAGACCGCTCTTTGCCAGCAAAAAACTGAATATCATCTATCAACAGCGCATCGACACTACGATAAAAGCGCTTGAAGTCGTTAATGGCATTCAGCTGCAGCGCCTTGACCATATCAGCCACAAAACGCTCAGAATGCAGATAGACAACCCGAGCATTGCTGCGCCGAGTGGCCAGTGCATTACCTACAGCATGCATCAGGTGGGTCTTACCCAAACCAACACCACCATACAAAAACAACGGGTTATACGCACCACCAGGATTCTCTGACACCTGGCGTGAAGCGGCTTTTGCTAATTGGTTCGACTTACCTTCGACAAAAGTATCGAAAGTAAAGTTAGGATTCAGCCCACTGTTATGTTTGATGCTGCCCTCTACCTGCACTTGCCGCTCAGCAGGGCGCTGGAACTCACTGCTCGTGCCCTCCCTCGCGGGCCGGCTACCTGCATCACGGCTGCTATCAGAACCACCACCCACTGCTGGAGTGTGTATAGAAGAAGCGCTAGGTGTAGCAGATACAGGCTGACCCAGCTCGCGTGGCATCGGGGCAGATGGCGGAGCAGCAGCACGGCGGCTACCAACCACGACGACCAATTTAGGTGGCTGACCTGATGAAAAATCACGCATTAGCTCCGTGATGCGCTGCACATATTTGTCACACACCCAGTCGCGCACGAAACGATTGGGAGCCAACAGTCGCAACTGATTAGCCCCTTCTTCTTCCTCTGCTTGAAGAGGACGAATCCAAGTATTGAAATGCTGTGAGCTGAGCTCATCCTGCAGGGTTTCCAGGCATTGTTGCCAAAGTACAATCGACACGCGGCCGCACCCCTGGGTTAAAAAGCGAATTTAAGAACGGCGGTTATTGTATCGCTCAAAAGCACAGTTATCCACACCCAGCGAACCGGCGACAACTTGTGGAAAAGTGGCAATAGAGACAGGTATTTTATGGTGATGGTCTGTCAGCATTGTTAGCGCTGTGGGTAACATCGCATGTTATTCACCGATGATCCACAGCTTTCCAGCGGCTTGCCACACGCTTTTTCACAGAGAAATCACAAGCTCAACCTTTTGTTTTAAAAAACATTAAATAGATTATCAACAGATTTTATCCCCATACATAATAACAAGGTATTACAGAACTTCTATATAATAGTTATTATTAAGGGTAATTCTGGACAACAACAGAAACCCCTCTCATCTCATCAGAAGAATTGCGCCGCGCCGCGCAAGTCTCTACAATCTCCGGTCCTTGACCGAATCTGTTTGGATTCCGAAAGGAACCCAACACCAATGCAATACCCGATTTTTCAGAAACCTACTTGTGGGAATGACCTGTTATGAAACGCACATTTCAACCCAGCGTTATCAAGCGTAAGCGCAACCATGGCTTCCGCGCTCGCATGGCCACCAAAGCCGGCCGTGCTGTCCTGGCGCGTCGTCGCGCTAAAGGACGTAAGCGTCTCAGCGCCTGATTGCTGATTGCGCGTGTCCTGTCAGGGCTACCCCCGGCGGCTGCGATTGCTGACCGCCGGTGATTATCGTCACGTATTTGATACGGCAACCTGCAAGGTACATGGCAAAGGCTTGATGGCACTGGCAGCACCAAGCAACCTGGGGCATCCGCGCCTTGGTTTGATTTTCAGCAAGAAAAATGTGCGCCGCGCCGTCGACCGAAATCGCTTCAAACGTATCGCACGAGAGTCCATCCGGCTTCGCCAGCACCAGCTCCCACCTGTGGATATTGTGCTGCTGGCACGGCGTGGACTTGTTGAGCTGGATAACGAAACGGTTCATCGACAGCTTCATGGCATGTGGCGACGCTTAGATCGAGAATTACAGAAACTCGAAAACAGCCGTTGACTATCTGAGTGCCATGACCACAAGCCTTCGCCGTTCACGTTTTGTCATTCACGTTGATGTACTGCTTGACGAAGCCGTGTTAAGCACCGACGCTCAGTACCTGACATTGGCCTGCCCCTGGCAGGCTTTTGTTCATCTCAGGTGTGCGAGCTATGTTTCGCCATCGGAATGTTCACTCCCCCATCGGGCAGACCCTTCATGGACATAAAACGACTATTTCTGCTGATTCCACTGGCGCTTCTTGCCTACCTGATCATCGTGCAGTGGAACAAGGACTACGGCCAGCCAGTCACCGCGCATCAGGCGCCACCGACGGTAACCAACCAGCAAAACAGTGAGCCCTCGGGGTCAGCTGATAGCGCGTTATCAGCCCCCAGTCAGCCGGCCAGCAACGATGGTCTTGCAGGCTCTCTTCCTGGGCAGGTTCCTGTGCAGGCCGCCACTAACAGCCGTGATCTGATTGCTATTACCACCGATGTTTTAGATCTGCGCATCGACCCAGTTGGTGGTGATGTGGTCTATGCGGCGCTGCTTAAGCATGATCAGACCCAAGAAGGTGACCAACCCTTTGTGCTGCTGAACATTCCCACAGCAAATAAAGGGGGTTCGTATTACACCGCAAAATCTGGGCTCAGCCTGAGTGACTACAAAGGGCGTATCGACTACACGTCACAAGAGCCGGAATATCGCCTCGCAAAAGGGGATGATCAGTTGGATGTTGCGCTCACTGCCAACATCAACGGAGTCGATGTCATCAAACGTTTCGAGCTGGAACGTGACAGCTATGCAGTAAAAGTTTCTTACCATTTAGCCAATGAAAGTGAGACACCCGTCACGGCACGCTTTATCGGCCAGCTCGTCAGAGACAACAGCCCCGACCCGTCTAGTGGCCCCAAAATGGGCATGAAGTCTTTCTTGGGTGCGGCTTTTTCATCGCCTGATACACGCTATGAAAAAATCAACTTTGATGACATTCAAGAAGGAAAAGTTGATAACCGTGATGCCAAAGGTGGCTGGGTTGCCATGATCCAGCATTACTTCACTACGGCTTGGGCTCCCCCTCAGAATCAGCAAAACCTCTACTACACCAGCACCGATGCCCAGGGCCGTAACTTGGCCGTGTTTGCCGGCCCCAATGTCACCGTGGCACCAGGTAGCAATGCTGATCTAGAAGCAACGCTATATATGGGCCCTAAGGTGCAAAAAGACCTCAAAGAAGTCGCGCCTAACCTGGAGCTGACCGTCGATTTTGGCTGGCTATGGTTCATCGCCAACCCGCTGTTTTGGCTGCTCGAAAAGATCCACAGCCTGATAGGTAACTGGGGCTGGTCTATCGTTCTCTTGACGGTGATGGTCAAAGCCGCATTGTGGCCACTATCTGCCAAGGCATACAAATCTATGGGGCGCATGCGTAAGCTCGGCCCAGAAATGCAACGCCTGAAAGAGCAGTTTGGCGACGACCGCCAGAAAATGTCTCAGGAAATGATGAAGTTCTACCAGAAGGAAAAGATCAACCCTCTGGGTGGCTGTTTGCCAATACTGATACAGATGCCGGTATTTATTGCCCTATACTGGATGTTGTTAGAGTCGGTTGAGCTGCGCCACGCGCCTTTCATGTTCTGGATTCATGACCTGTCGGTCAAAGATCCTTACTTCATCCTGCCGATTCTGATGGGTGCCTCGATGTTTGTGCAACAGATGCTCAACCCGACACCTCCAGACCCGACTCAGGCCAAGATCATGAAGATGCTGCCTATCGTCTTCACTTTCTTCTTCCTGTGGTTCCCTGCTGGTCTGGTCATCTACTGGGTAACCAACAACGTCATTTCGATCGCGCAGCAGTATTACATCACGCGTCAGATTGAAAATGACCCATCCGTCGGCAAGGGGCTTAAGACCAAGTAGCCCAACGGTTGATCACACTCTGATCTACCCGATTTCAGGCCCCCGCTTTTGCGGGGGTCTGGCGTTTATGGCCGCTGATACTGACAATATGAGCATCATACTTTCAGGAGCCACTGATGGCTGAACACCTTTATACGCAAGATACCATTGCCGCTCTGGCAACCCCTCCAGGCCGCGGCGGTGTAGGTATTATTCGTGTCTCTGGGCCTGCTTGCCGTGATATCGCATACGCCGTACTTGGAATATATCCCGAACCAAGAAAAGCACTGTATACCCCCTTCAAAGGCGACACAGGCCCCCTCGATGAGGGAATTGCCCTTTACTTCCCAGGCCCACATTCTTTTACAGGAGAAGATGTTCTTGAGCTACAGGGTCACGGCGGCCCGGTTATCATGGACATGTTGCTTGAACGCTGCCTACAGCTAGGTGCTCGCTTAGCCCGGCCCGGCGAATTTTCTGAACGTGCCTTTCTCAATGACAAGTTAGATCTCGCTCAGGCAGAAGCCATTGCAGACCTTATTGAAGCGAGCTCACGTAGCGCTGCTGAAAACGCACTGCATTCCCTACAAGGGGAGTTTTCTAGCCGCGTCAAAGCGTTAGTAGAACGTCTTATTCAATTGCGGCTATTTGTTGAGGCCGCCATCGACTTTCCTGAAGAAGAAATCGACTTTCTGGCTGATGGGCAGGTGGAGGCCAAACTTCAGAACGTCTGTAATGAGCTCCGTAAAGTGCATGCGGCAGCTGGCCAAGGCGCACTGATGCGCGAGGGCATGAATGTTGTGATCGCCGGCCGCCCCAACGCCGGAAAGTCCAGCCTACTCAACGCGCTAACTGAACAAGATACCGCTATCGTTACTGATATCGCTGGCACCACGCGTGACGTACTGCGTGAGCATATCCAGCTGGACGGTATGCCACTACATATCATAGACACCGCAGGGCTCAGGGATACCCCAGACGCTGTGGAAAAAATCGGGGTCTCCCGCGCCTGGGCAGAAATAGAAAAAGCCGATCGCGTGCTACTGCTGCTCGATGCAACTACTACCAAAGCCACTGACCCAATGATGATCTGGCCGGAGTTTGTTGAACGCTTACCAGATCAAAGCCGGCTAACCCTGGTGCGCAATAAAATTGATACTAGCGGCGAAGACGCAGCTATCGATTTATCCACACCCCAACCGGTTATCCGCCTATCAGCACACACTGGTGAGGGTGTGGATAACCTAAAAGAACACCTCAAAAGTGTCATGGGCTTTTCAGCTACCACTGAAGGGCGGTTTTCTGCGCGTCGTCGTCATCTGGATGCACTAGAACGCGCCGCCAATGCGTTAGCTAATGGCCAGGCTCAGCTGCAAGGTCACGCGGCTGGTGAACTACTCGCCGAAGATCTGCGCGATGCTCAGCAAGCACTGAATGAGATTACTGGTGAATTTAGCGCCGATGACCTGCTAGGAGAAATATTTAGTAGCTTCTGCATCGGGAAGTGATTTCTAACCATGGTTAACGCACGTCTGCATTATTTACAGGGATATGATAGGTAGTATTTCGAGAGACCACGTCTCAAAAAACATCGATACGTAACTAATAATTCATTACGTAAAAAATCAACAAGCCCGCTGTACCTGAGTTACAGCGGGCTTGTTGATATCGATTGGTATCGGTCAATACACGCGGGTAATACTACGGTTGCGCAATCGGGCTCAAGGTAATTTCTACGCGACGGTTTTTAGCACGTCCGTTTTCCGTGTCATTACTGGCAATCGGTTGGTTTTCACCGTAGCCCATCATGTTCAAGCGATTACCGGACACACCGGTTTGCATGAGGTAATTTCCAACACTGCGCGCACGACGTTCAGACAATCCCTGGTTGTAGCCTGCATCCCCTGTGCTATCTGTGTGGCCAGCGATATTCACTCGAGTATCGGGGTACTGGATCAATACACTAGAGACATCATTAAGAGCACTTTTTGCAGTTGACGTCAGATTGCTGGAATCAAACCCGAAGGTTACGCCGCTGGGCATGTTAAGAGTAATATCGTCGCCACGGCGATCTACCTCTATTCCTGTTCCCTGCATGTTTCGGCGCAATTGCTGTTCTTGTTTGTCCATATAGGCACCAATGCCGGCACCAGCGGCAACACCAACAGCAGCGCCAATCAAGGCACGGTCACGACGACTGGTGCTGCCCTCTCCACTCAGTGCCCCCGCCGCCGCTCCAACAGCCGCACCAATAGCAGCACCGGTGCCAGTATTACCGCGTTGGGTCTGTCCTGAGTACGGATCATTAGTGGCACAACCTGCCATTAACATGACAGCTGCCAGCGGGGCAATAAAACGCGTTGTCCTATACATACAAACACTCCTTCGATGAAATAAGCGGAATTAACTGGAATCTATCATCTGCTTTGGCCTGTTTCGTTAATCATAGCCAACAGTTCATTCAGAAACAGTAGACCGCGCTCCGTCGCACAAAACTCATCCTTGTCATCAATTAACAGCCCCGATTCACGTGCTCTGCCAAGGTGGGCCTCTAACTGTTGGCGCGTTCGGCCTGTATTGAGATGCCATGATGACATCGCGACACCTTCTGTCAGTCGCAACGCATTCATCGAAAATTCTAGCGGTAACTCGGCGTCTTCTAAGCGGCGTTGGCCAGCAACAAATCCTCTAGGATCGTGGATTCGACGCAAGTATGAATCGGGTTGACGTACTTTCCAGCGCCGTTCAATAAGCAGTTCATGGCTACGCGCAGCACTGATTTTTCCGTGAGCACCTGCACCAATACCCAAATAATCACCGAACTGCCAATAGTTGAGGTTATGCTGAGAACGGCAATGATTAGCCGCATAAGCTGAAATTTCATAACGCTTGAATCCCGCCGACTCAAGCCGCTCATGGCCAATATCCTGAATATCCCACAGCGTTTCTTCCTGCGGAAGAAGCGGTGGGTGCGAGTGGAATTCGGTATTAGGCTCAATAGTGAGCTGATACCAAGACAGATGCGTAGGCGACAAAGCAATCGCCTGATCCAAGTCGGCTAGTGCCAGCTCTGGGGTCTGCTCTGGCAGGCCGTGCATCAAGTCGATATTGAAATTATCGAAGCCAGCACGTACCGCTTCATCAACAGCCGCCAGCGCATCCTGGCCACTATGAATCCGCCCCAGTGCCTTAAGCTGAGGTGAATGAAAGCTCTGCACACCAAGCGACAGTCGATTAATACCGGCCTGCCGGTAACCTGTGAAACGACCGTGTTCCAAAGTGCCAGGGTTAGCTTCTAGAGTGATTTCAATATCATCGGCCAAAGGTAAGCGAGCAGCCAGAGCATCTAACAAGCGCTGATAAAAATTAGCACTCATCAGACTGGGCGTCCCCCCACCAATAAATACGCTGACCAGCTCACGCCCCGCAACCAACGGCAATTCTGCATCCAGGTCGGCAATCAGAGCATTAAGGTAATCTTCTTCAGGCAAATCCTCATGACGACCCACGCCGTGTGAGTTGAAGTCACAGTAAGGACATTTGCGCACGCACCAAGGCACGTGAACATAGAGAGATAGCGGAGGAAGTCTCACGCTTGATTTCCAGAAGACAACCGCTCTACGAGCCGCCTGACTGCACGCCCACGATGACTAAATTGATTTTTCTGTGTTGCATCCAGCGCCGCAGCCGTTTTGCCCAGGCCGGTGACGTGAAATAACGGATCATAGCCAAATCCGCCATCACCATTAGGTTCTTCCAATATTTTTCCTTCCCAACTCCGCTGGACAATAATCGGCACAGGATCGTCAGGATGACGCATCAACACGACGACACACCAATAACGCGCTGTACGCTGAGCCGAAGGGACCTCGGCTAATAAGTGCAACAGGTGTTGATTATTACGCTGATCACTTTTTGGCTCACCGGCGAAGCGTGCAGAGTAAATGCCCGGCTGGCCATTAAGGGCATCCACTTCTATACCTGAGTCGTCAGCTAACGATGCCAAGCCACTGACGCGGCAAGCTTGCCTGGCCTTAAGCAATGCATTTTCGACAAAAGTGAGCCCCGTTTCATCAACCTCGGGTACACCGAATGCCGACTGAGCTATCACCTCATAACCCAGCGGCGTCAGCAATTCATTGAACTCACGCAGCTTGCCGGCATTTCCACTGGCCAGTACTAATTGAGTGGCTTTCATTGTCGGGCTTCCTGTCGGCTGAACAACGGCTCAACAGAACCTGACGTTTTCCTTAATCAAGGAAGCCAGAGTTTCTGCGGCATTGTCAGCGGTGGTATCAAGTCGAACGAGATGTAACCGCTCTTCATCGTCAAAGGGTTCAAAGGCTTGTCGCTGGGTATCAAACAACGCAAGACACTCCGCTTCCGTCATGCCCAAGCGCACCGCGCGCTTACCTAAACGGCGCCTGAGCGTTGTTTCATCTGCCTCAAAGCTAACCAATAACACAGGCAAACCACGCTTCTCGGCTTGCTGCCATAGAAGACGACGCTGTTCACGTGTCAGGCTAGTGCTATCAACACATGCAGGGATCCCCCCGTCTAGCAACCAGCCTATGCAGTCGGCCAGTCGCTGGTAGGTGGCCGCGGTTATCTCCGGCGAGTATTTATCCACAGGGCAGGCACTCTCACCCTGCTGTGGATTATTTTTAAACTCACTGACCCTCCGTCGCTCGCTATATGAAGTTAACCGCACCGCCCCAAGCCCCGTTACCAGCGTTCGGGTAAAGCGACTCTTACCACTGCCGGAAACACCAACGCCAATAATTAATGGCGGGAAACGAAACTCTGCATATTGCTCAGCAAGGCTAAGATAACCTCGCGCCAACCCAAGATGCTCAACCATCCAGGAGGAGGGCGACATCTCGCCCAGCGCTTCATGAGTCTGTTGGTGCAGCGCTGCCCACGCGGCACGTAAGCTCGCCAACACCAAATAAAATGAGAGCAAACGGGCTATAGGGTAGTCACCGCTGTGACGCAAGTAGCGATCCAGCGCATCGCGAGCCAGCTCTTGCCTGCCAGCCATTTTCAGCCCGACCAGAAGCGAAGCAAGGTCTTCGGCAGGATCCTGACATGCATCGATACCGCACTGCTCAGCCACACGACCAACGGCCTGCGCCAGCAACACCTGGTTGTCGTCTATCAGACGATGATCCCCATGGTCTCTGGCCCAGCTACACGGCAACGCCCGATGAGCACGAGTTTCTATCTGTGGTGTCAGGCGCTCAACACTTTCCCACAACCAGCCACCTAACGCCTTAAGCCGACGTTGATCTTCATCACCCTGCAGGGCATCACCCAAACCTCCCAGACACAGCGTTATCTGACGTGCCAACGAGTCAAGCAGTTGCGATGCACTATCGCTATGGGTGGCATGATGTTCCTGCCATTCACTCAGCGTTTCGATGAGTGAATCAAGCGTCAGGCTTTGCGTATTAGCTGACGCCTGATGTGGTGAAGCCTTTGGGTCGCGCTGCGTCATACTGATTCTCCTTGGTCCTGACTACCTGACACCAGGCCAAACACCTGCTCAGCGTTTGCCCATCGTGGCAAATACCGCCTCAGCTGCATCAAGAGTTGCCTGAATATGCTCAGGCGTATGTGCACTGGACATGAAACCCGTTTCAAACGCTGAAGGTGCCAAGTAAACGCCTTGGTCAAGCATACCGGAGAAAAACCTACGGAATGCTTCACTATCACAGGCAGTCGCTTGAGCAAAGTTATCCACACGACTCTGGCCGGTGAAGAAAAGTCCGAACATACCGCCAGCACTTTGGGTAATCAGGCTGATCCCTGCCGCCTTGGCACGCTCTTCAAGCCCCTGGCACAGCGTATTAACACGCTGTGCCAACGCATCATGAAAACCCGGCTCACGCACTTTGCTAAGCAGTGCAACGCCAGCGGCCATGGCCAGTGGGTTACCTGCTAATGTACCTGCCTGATAAACAGGACCCAGCGGAGAGATTTTTTCCATGATATCGCGACGCCCACCAAAAGCGCCTACCGGCATACCGCCACCAACGATCTTACCCAAGCAAGTCAAGTCAGGGGTGATTCCATAATGGGCCTGAGCCCCTCCCAACGCGACGCGAAAGCCAGTCATCACTTCATCAAAAATCAATACGCTGCCGTGTTGGTTACACACATTACGCAATGCCTCAAGGAAGCCTGGCTGAGGAGGAATACAATTCATATTCCCAGCGACTGGTTCAACGATGATACAGGCAATCTGATCACCAATTTCCTCGAAACAGTCTTCCACTGCATCAATATCGTTATACGACAACGTAACGGTGTGCTCGGCCAAAGACGCTGGCACACCTGGCGAGCTTGGCTCACCATGAGTCAGTGCGCCAGAACCCGCTTTCACCAGCAAAGAATCCGAATGGCCATGATAATTGCCCTCGAATTTGACGATTTTGTCGCGTCCGGTATAACCACGAGCCAAGCGTATCGCTGACATGGTGGCTTCCGTACCAGAACAGGTCATACGAACCATTTCGATGGACGGAATAATGTCGCAGATTAGGTCAGCCATGGTGGTTTCAACCGCCGTTGGCGTACCAAATGACAATCCCTGTTCAAGACGCTGACGCACAGCATTAAGCACTTCTGGGTCAGCATGGCCGGTAATCATCGGTCCCCAGGAATTCACATAGTCGATATAGCGCTTGCCTTCCACATCGTAAAGATAAGCGCCTTGAGCTCGCTCCATGAAAACGGGTGGGCGGTGCAGCCCTTTGAAGGCACGAACCGGCGAGTTCACACCGCCAGGGATGTGTTGGCAAGCCTGTTCAAAGAGCTGTGCAGATGTGGTCATATCAACCCCTATACCCTGTTGAAGGAAAAGTAAATATTTACTGGAAGCCTTGTATGACGCGGCCTAAGCTTGTGGATAACTTTATGGAAAACCTTTTGGTAAGCCGTGGGTTTTCCGTGGAAAGCTGGTGCATTTCTGCCAATCAATACCTCTTGGGGCATCATTTTCAATGACCATAGCTGCAAAAACCAACCACTGGAGTGTCCACTATCATACCGCTGTAAAAGGAATGGTGAACGAGGTATTTGGTAACTGCCATAACCGCCGTGGCAAGTACTGGTCCTTTCCAGGCTGCCAGCCTCGCTTAAGCGCTTGCCAAGTAAAGGCCTGTGCCTGCTCACAAGCACTAACAACACCTTCCCCTATGGCTAAACGTGCCGCCAATGCGGCAGCTAGAGTGCAGCCCGAACCATGATAACTGCCCGCTAATCTGGGCCATTGCCACTGCCGATCACCATGCGGGCGGTGCAACGTATGCATCACATGAGACACAGCAACACCTGGAACAGGGTCATCGGTACCGGTCACCAATACAGCCTGACATCCTCGGTGCAAAAGTGCAGTGGCACGTTGAGTGTCATCGGTACTATCAGGCCCAGCCAGGCGCGCCAGCTCATAACGGTTGGGCGTCACAATATCCACTTGAGGCAGCAGCAGCTCACAAAACGTATCAACAAGCTCAGCATCCGATAACTCAGCACCACCGCTTGCTTTAAGCACGGGGTCAACAATGACCGGCACACCAGGGCGCTGCCGAATGATTTCCATAACCGCTAACAGGCTGTCAATACTCGCGATTAGGCCAACTTTGATAGCCGCCACGGGAAGGTCTTCCAATGCGTTAGCCATCGCTCTGATTTGCGAACCACTCACCGGAGCAACTGCTTGTACATTACGGCAGTTCTGCACCGTCAATGCTGTGGGGATTGTCATTGCCCAGCCACCACAGGCCGCAATTGCTTCGCTGTCCGCCACCAGCCCCGCCCCTCCGGTTGGATCATGACCAGAAAACACCAGCACGATGGGAACATCAGCTGACACAGCAGGCACCATCCTGTTCATCAGAACGGCTTCAAGACGGCAAGAAAGACAATGATCAGTAAAGCAATAACGGGTAATTCATTGAAAATACGGAAAAAGCGATGTGTTTTTGTACACCGGCCTTGAGCAAACTGTTTCAGGTAAATCATGCAGACGTGATGATAAACGATCAACAGCAGTACCAGTGTCAGCTTGATGTGCATCCAGCCTTGAGAAAGCCAGCTGGGCATCAGATACAGCAGGGTGCCACCGAACAACAATAACGCAATCATCGACGGCATCATGATACCCCGATATAGCTTGCGCTCCATCACAATAAAATGATCTATCGCCTGAGTTTCTCCCTTGTCACGGGCCATAGCGTGATACACAAACAGCCGGGGGAGATAGAACAGTGCTGCAAACCAGGTCACCATGGCAATTAGGTGCAGGGCTTTTATCCACAAGTACATCGTGGCTCCTTAATCAGATTAGTCAGACGGTCCTGTTTCATTTTTCCACGCGTCATTTTACCTGTTTTTTGTCGTGGACTGGTCCTCGTAGCGATAGTAACGCTCAATCGCACTGCGTGTGATGATACCGGAAATGCGTGGTTTGTCAGGCCGACGGCCGTGTACCACATACAGCGCATCTACCGGATTCTCATTAAGACACTGGTAAGCCTCCGACAAAGTCGCCTGAAGATGAATGGGCGCCAGCTCTAAGCGCTCCCCAGGAATTTCCAGCAAGTCAAACATGCCCTCGGCGTCGATCAATACATCATCGGCGGTGTGTTCCAGCAGCCAGCGAGCCAAATGTGCCGCATTCATTGCCAGAGCTGGTTTATCATCGCTGGAGCGTTCAATAATGATCCACTCTGGATTCGCATCCAGCAAAGCACTCGCCTGCTCATAACTCAAACGCCTTCTGGTTCGTGTGAGATTTCTTTCCATAACCGCAGGTACAGAAATACGGCTCAGCGCTTGCATCAAGGGTTGTTGCAAAGGGTGCATGCCATAACGCGTTACGCTAATAAAAAAACCATCACAGCCACATAACTGACGAGCCGTCAGACAGGCAACCACCACTGCGAGCATGCTTGGTAACATCAGCTGCGGGTTGTGTGTCAGCTCCAGCAGCGCCATCAGTGCCGCCATGGGTGCCTGCAATACGGCAGCCATCATAGCCGCCATACCAATCAAGGCATACAAAGCCGGATCAGTGTGCACACCAGGTAACAGCATATTGCCGACCATGCCACACAAGGCCCCAGCCGCACCCCCCGCCACCAAAATGGGGCCAATAATACTCACCGGTACTCGACAGGCGACAGCACCAGCGGTGAGGATAAGTTTGCCAATGGCTATTGCCATCAACACATCAACCGCAACGTTCCCTTCTAGGGTTAAGCGCATGCTGTCATAGCCCATACCTTGTACTTCGGGATACCAGAATGCTGTCAGCCCTACGGCAACACCGACTAACCCCAAACGTAAAGCAAATGGCAGAATATCCAAACGCGATGCGCTGCGTGCCAAGCGTACAAAACCACCGGCAAGCAGGCCGATCAGTAACGCACTGGCCGCAATCCAGGGCAGGTGGATAAAAGAATCCATTTCTACGCCGGCTTTCTGAAAAGGTGGGTCAAATCCAAATACCGACTGAGAAATCACCGATCCCATGAAAGAAGCGAGAATAACCGGTATAAAGCCCACAGTGGTGTACTCCATCATCACCACTTCCATGGCAAAAATGACACCAGCCAAAGGTGTATTGAAAGAGGCAGAAATGCCCGCTGCAGTGCCGCAGGCAACTAACACACGCAAACTGTTGTGAGGCAATTTCAGCGCCGTACCTAAGCCGCTGCTGGCCGCGGCCCCAAGATGAATTGCCGGCCCTTCTCGCCCCGCCGACAAACCACCAAGCACAGACACCAAACCTATCCACCACTGACTTATCCAGTTGCGAATTGGAAAACGCCCCTGTTGATAAGTCAGGCGTTCAATCACATGAGCAATCCCAATCTGATGACGACTGCCGCCCGAGTGTAGAGCTAGCCACCCGCCTATGAGCGTGACGGCTAATAACGGTAAGGCACTACGCAGCATCGGCGTTAACTGCTCGAATGCTTCAGGATCATTATCCGGCATGAAAAACATCGCACCCAGCTTAAGCAGCATGCGAAACAACGTCATCAGACAGCCAGTAATCACACCGGCGATAACGCCCAAAACACACAGCTGGGGCAACGCATCTACACTGGCTAACTTGCGCCGGAAACTTTCTAAACTAAAGCGATGAGGGTTGGAATTTGACAAGCCATCTTCCTTTTCAAACACAGTCCATGTTATCCACAAGCTTGGTCTGATAGGTTTTCATCTTCGTACCGGTACCAATGATAGGCTGCTTTGAGTTAGCTTCACCTATCTTGTGTATCATATTGTCAATCAAAGCGCTTACATGAGGAATCCACTGTGATCAAGGTCGGAATCGTCGGCGGTACCGGATACACCGGCGTCGAACTACTCAGGTTGCTGGCGGGGCACCCCCAAGTCTCCATTGAATGCATTACCTCGCGCAGTGAGGATGGAGTTGGCGTTAGTGAGCTCTATCCGAACCTGCGAGGTCATTATGACACCTTGAGTTATAGCATGCCGGACCCCGAGCGTTTAGGTAGCTGTGATGTGGTTTTCTTTGCTACCCCTCATGGTGTCGCGCATTCCTTGGCAGGTGATCTGCTGGCGCGAGGAACCCGAGTCATCGACCTATCTGCTGACTTCCGACTGCGAGATGCCAAACTATGGGCCGAGTGGTACAACCAGCCCCATGGGGCCCCACAACTTCTGGAAGAGGCGGTTTATGGCCTGCCCGAAGTCAATCGCGATAAAATTCGTCAAGCGCGCTTGGTGGCTGTCCCCGGTTGCTACCCTACAGCGGTGCAGTTAGGGTTACTGCCACTACTGGAAGCAGGCGTAGTCAACACCGACCCGTTAATTGCTGACTGCAAGTCCGGCGTTACCGGCGCAGGTCGCAACGCCAAGATTCCCTTTCTGCTGGCCGAAGCCAGTGAGTCCTTGAAAGCCTATGGCGCTTCAGGCCATCGTCATTTACCTGAAATTAACCAGGGGTTGGAAGATGCTGCAGGGTCTTCGGTTGGGCTGACATTTGTGCCACACCTAATTCCAATGATTCGCGGTATACACGCCACACTTTACGCCAAATTGAATCAGCCGGTAGACGATCTACAAACGCTATTTGAGCAGCGCTATGCCAATGAGCCCTTTGTTGATGTAATGCCCGCTGGCAGCCACCCTGAAACACGCAGTGTTAAAGGAGCCAACGTCTGTCGGCTAGCTGTGCATCAGCCCCAAGGCAGCGATACCGTCGTCGTACTTGCCGTCATCGACAATCTGGTCAAAGGCGCTTCCGGCCAAGCTATTCAGAACCTTAACCTGATGTTCGGTTTCGAGGAAAACACGGGATTACAGGCACCTGCACTACTTCCCTGATGCCATCTTTTCCCTATTTCTGAACAATTGTTGACCCTTTTGCTCAGGAATGGGGATAATCGGGGCTAACTCTCATCCAATCGCTCCCGAGGAGTTTCCCATGAGTGATGTTGAATCATTCGAACCAACTCCGCTAATGCTCTCTGACAGTGCTAAAGCACAGTTGAATCGGCTAATTGAAAAAGAAAGCAATACAGCACTCAAGTTGCGTGTGTATGTCACTGGTGGCGGCTGTTCCGGCTTTCAGTATGGCTTTGATTTCACCGAAGACGTTGCCGACGATGATACCCAGGTCGATTTTTCAGGCGTTTCATTGGTTGTTGACCCCTTGTCATACCAATATTTGGTAGGCTCAGTTGTCGACTTTGAAGAAGGACTGGCAGGTGCACGTTTTCTGGTTAAAAACCCCAATGCCACAACCACTTGCGGCTGTGGCTCCTCCTTCATGATCTGACTTTTTTATTAATCAACGTTGGCAACTAAACGTTGACAAAACGCAAAAGCCAGCACCTCTTTTAACTTGACGCTTGTCATTCAAGCCGCCATTGTAATCTGTATGCTTGATATTCATGCATTCGCTATTTTTCAATAAGCTATGAGGAATAATAAATGAAACACTCTCTCAAAACGCTATCTCTTGCTAGTTGTATGGGCCTTAGCGTAGCTTTTAGCGGCATGGTTGCGGCAGATACGGTGAAGATAGCCACCGACCCCAGCTTCGTCCCTTTCGAAATGCTGGACCAAGAAACCGGCGAAATGACCGGCTTTGATATGGATATCATCCGTGAAATTGCTGATCGAGCTGGTTTTGATTACGAAATCAACACCATGGATTTCAATGGCATCATTCCAGCCGTTCAAACAGGTAGCGTGGATATCGCCATTGCCGGTATCACCATTACCGATGAACGCACTAAAATTGTTGACTTCTCATCTCCTTACTACGATAGCGGCCTGCAAATTTTGGTTAGCGCTGACCAGGAGGGTGTGGAAACCATTGACGACTTATCTGGCATGAAAGTCGGCACGAAAATTGGTTCCACCAGTTACGACTTTTTGACTGAGAACCTGAGTGACGATACTACCATCACGCCTTACCCTGGCTCTGCCGACATGTATATGGCCCTGATGGGCGGTAGCGTTGATGCAGTGTTCTATGATGCACCAAATGTTGGCTACTTCTCTCAAACTCGTGGCAATGATCGCGTCAAGGTTGTAGGCCCTCTCTATGAAGGTCAACAATACGGTATCGTATTCGTCAAAGGCAGCGACCTAGTCGAGCCAGCCAACGCGGCACTAGCTGCCATGCGTGAAGATGGCACCTATGATGAGATCCATAGCAAGTGGTTTGGTAGCAGCAACGAGTAATACCTGAGCTTTCCCATGGTTGCTGATTCAGCTACCACTCTGTTGTAGCGGCACGGTATTCCTGATGCTCGAACTCAGGGATAGCGTGCCGTTTTCTTGTTAACCCTGTGCCCGCGGAGCTCCAATTGTGGACATCACTTTCCATTTCAACTGGCAAGCTGCCTTTGATTCAATCCCTTATCTGCTGAAAGGGGTGCCTTATACGCTACTAATTTCCTTTGGTGGCCTGGCTATCGGTTTCTTGCTGGGTATTTTCTTCGGCCTGCTACGTATCAGTCCTATGCAATGGCTACGCTGGCCCGCTATCACCTATATTGAGGTTTTCCGCGGCACCCCCGTACTGGTGCAGGTTCTTTTTATTTTCTATGGGCTACCTCAGCTTCTCGGCGGCCCTATTGATGCTGTCACCGCGGGTATTGCAGCCATTGCTGTTAACTCAGGTGCCTATATCTCAGAAATTGTACGAGGTGGCGTTCAATCCATTGAGCGTGGCCAGCGCGAAGCAGGACTTTCTCTTGGCCTATCACGAGTGCAAACCTTTCGCTATGTCATCTGGCCTCAAGCGTTTCGCCGCATGATTCCAGCCTTAGGAAATCAAGGCATCATCAGCATCAAAGATACCTCTCTTTTTGCCGTGATAGGCGTTGGTGAGCTGGTACGTCAGGGACAGATCTATATTGCAACAACGTTCAATGCACTCGAGGTGTATATGATGGTTGCCATCATGTACCTGATCATTACTCTGACACTCTCAATCGCACTACGCATGCTTGAACGCAAAGGGCTAGTTGGACAATGAATAAAGACACCACACTAAGCAGATCCTCGGTTGATACTAACGCTACACCTATCGTATCCATGCAGAAGCTCAACAAACACTTCGGCAAACTGCATGTTCTGAAAGATGTTGATCTTGAAGTGACTCCTGGTGAAGTCGTTGTGATTATTGGTGCCAGCGGATCAGGTAAGTCCACCATGATTCGCTGCATCAATGGGCTAGAAGAGTTTCAGAAAGGGCAGCTTACTGTAGACGGAAACAGTCTTTCCCCTGATGGAAAAGCCAATCGAGCCCTACAACAAATTCGTACTGAAGTTGGCATGGTATTCCAACAATTCAATCTCTTCCCTCACCTCAGCGTACTGGACAACGTTACCCTGTCACCGATGAAAGTGCGCAATACTCCCCGTGCCGAAGCGACCCAAACAGCCAACCGCTTACTCGAACGAGTGGGAATTGCTGATCAATCCGACAAGTACCCAACCCAGTTGTCAGGCGGCCAGCAGCAACGTGTGGCACTAGCCAGAGCTTTAGCAATGGAACCTAGGCTCATGTTGTTTGATGAGCCCACGTCAGCACTTGATCCTGAAATGATTGGTGAAGTGCTCGATGCTATGCGTGAGTTAGCCCGCGAGGGGATGACCATGGTGATTGTAACCCATGAAATGAACTTTGCCCGTGAGGTTGCCGATCGTGTGATCTACATCCACAAAGGCGAAATTGTTGAACAAGGCACACCAGAAGACGTGTTCGATAACCCTCAGAATGAACGCACACAAAGCTTTCTTGCTCGAGTACTGACGCACTAATTTTCTGGTTGTTCACGCACCATATTGAGCCCTGTCGGTTACGACAGGGCTTTTTTATGCCTGTGGATAATATTTTTTATGATGACCGAATGAACTCAGCTCACGTCAGGCAGACCGCCTGCTCTAGCTATTTTACGAACGGACGAGCTAATTGTTCACAGGTGTAAGGAAAAAGCATCTCAAGCTCTGTGGGCAACTGCGGGACAGTCATCGCTGTGCATAACCTTCTTTTTTACCCACAGCCACCACACAAGCTACGCGCAAGATTCAAGCACCTTTCAAACCTATAAAACAACAAGCTATCTTTTTGATATAGAAGAAATATATTGAGTTTTCAACAGATTTTTGCATGTCTAATAATTACAACATCAATAGAACTTCTTATTTATATATTTATTTTTATATTGTAATCAAAAACACAGGCTAACAGCATGAGTCGCCCTGTGTGGAAAACCCTGACGTTTACCCACAGGAGCAGTTATACTGCCGAGCTAAATTTCATTTTTCCTAGGCATTGGCTTTGATGCCAAACGAGGTGTTTCTTGGATTATCCCGACCGCTTCGACGTCATCGTCATTGGTGGTGGTCATGCAGGTACAGAGGCAGCTTTAGCTGCCGCCCGAGCTGGTAGTCAGACACTGTTACTGACACACAACATCGAAACACTCGGGCAAATGTCCTGTAATCCCGCTATTGGTGGCATTGGCAAAACCCATTTGGTCAAAGAAATTGATGCACTTGGTGGTGCTATGGGGCTGGCTACCGATGCGGGTGGTATTCAGTTTCGTGTACTCAATGCGCGTAAAGGGCCAGCAGTGCGTGCGACCCGGGCCCAGGCTGATCGTGCACTGTATAAAGCTGCTATCCGTAATACCTTGGAAAACCAACAGAATTTAACGATTTTTCAACAAGCTGCTGGCGACCTGATAGTTGATCAAGACAGGGTGACCGGAGTTGTCACCGAAACAGGTATTCGCTTTCATGCCCATGCGGTTGTGTTATGCACAGGGACTTTCCTTGGTGGTGTTATCCACATAGGGTTAGATACCTCTCATGCTGGTCGTGCTGGTGATCCGCCCTCCAATGCACTGGCAAAACGATTACGTGCAATGCCTTTACGGGTTGATCGATTAAAAACTGGCACGCCTCCACGTATTGATGCCAAGTCAGTAGATTTTTCACAACTTGACGAACAACCTGGTGATACGCCAACGCCAGTAATGTCGTACATGGGTAGCCAACAGATGCACCCACGTCAAGTCAGCTGCCATATCACGCATACCAATGCCCATAGTCATCAGCTGATTCGTGATAATCTTGACCGCTCACCTATGTTTAGTGGGGTTATTGAGGGCGTTGGGCCACGTTACTGCCCATCGATCGAAGACAAGGTTCATCGTTTTGCTGATAAAGACAGTCATCAGATATTTCTTGAACCCGAAGGTCTCAACACCCACGAGCTGTACCCCAATGGTATTTCCACCTCACTTCCTTTTGATGTGCAGCTGCAAGTCGTTCGCTCTATCCGTGGTTTGGAAAATGCTCATATCACACGACCTGGCTACGCCATTGAGTATGATTATTTTGACCCGCGCGATCTCAAACACTCGTTAGAAACGCGCTGCTTGCATAATCTATATTTTGCTGGGCAGATTAACGGCACAACAGGTTATGAAGAAGCGGGAGCTCAAGGGCTACTCGCTGGATTAAATGCCTCTCGGCGTGCCCAAGGCCTTGAGGCATGGTGGCCGCGGCGTGACGAAGCCTATCTTGGTGTATTAATTGATGATCTGATTACCCTAGGCACCCGTGAGCCTTATCGTATGTTTACTTCACGTGCGGAATACCGATTATTATTGCGCGAAGATAACGCCGATATGCGACTGACCGAAACAGGGCGCGAGCTCGGATTGGTTGATGACACACGTTGGAACAGTTTTTCCCGTAAGCGTGATGCGGTAGCTAGTGAAAGCCAGCGCCTTAAAAGCACGTGGATTCAACCGGGTAGTGAAGCGGCAAAAGCGCTTGAAACGCGACTACCTAAACCGCTGACACGAGAGTACAACCTGATAGATCTTCTGCGTCGCCCAGAACTTGATTACGCTAGCGTGGCACACCTCAACGGTGAACCAGTGAATGACCCGACGGTTGCTGAGCAAGTACAAATTCAAGCCAAGTATCAAGGCTACATTGAACGCCAGCAGGATGAGATTGATAAACTCAAGCGCCATGAAGCGACACCATTACCTGCCGATTTAGATTACAGCGGGGTGGAGGGTTTATCTAATGAGATTCGTCAGAAGCTCAATGAATCACGCCCTGAGACACTAGCTCATGCGACACGTATTCCCGGTATGACCCCTGCTGCAGTCTCGCTGTTACTGGTGTATCTCAAAAAACGCCGTCAATTGGGTGATAAACAGCAAATGGTTAATTAATGAACAGTGATAACAAGGGAATTGAGAAACGGCTTGATCAAGGCGTTGCACAACTTGGCTTAGCACTGGATGATCAGCAGCGTGACAAACTGTTGGGCTTGGTGAACCTGTTGCACAAGTGGAATCGTGCCTATAATCTCACCGCGGTACGTGACCCGCTGACCATGGTCAGCCGTCATTTACTCGATAGTGCAGCAGTTGCTCCTTTTGTCACTGGCCCTAGCGTACTTGATGTGGGGTCTGGCCCAGGGCTGCCAGGGCTAGTATTGGCGATTTTAAACCCATTGCTAAATGTCACACTGATTGACAGCAACGGCAAAAAGGTGCGTTTTCAGCGTCAGGCTGTCATGGAGCTAGGATTAACCAACGTAACGCCAGTACAAGCTAGAGTGGAAGGCCAGAAAACGCTGGATGGCCAATTTGATCAAGTGATTTCACGTGCCTTTGCCAGCTTGCCCGACTTTATTTCACTGAGTCAGGCATGGCTTGCAAAAGACGGTCAGTGGCTAGCCATGAAAGGCCCCGCAGTAGACGATGAACTGGAAGGATTGGCTGCTGATGTACGCGTTGTTGACCGCCATCGACTGATAGTTCCTTTTGAAGAGGGACACCGCTGGTTGGTTGTACTTGAGCAACATTAAATTCACCGGAGCCTGCGTCGAGTTATTCGCCGAGGTATCCGCACCCGCAAGGACGTTGTTGTGACCAAGATCATTGCTTTGACCAACCAGAAAGGCGGTGTAGGTAAGACCACTACTACCGTCAACCTAGCAGCGAGTCTGGCTGCTCTGGATCGCAAAGTACTTATCGTGGACCTTGACCCTCAGGGGCATGCCACCATGGGTAGCGGTGTCGACAAGCATGAGTTGGAAGCCAGCGTTCTTGATGTGATTCTTGGCCAACACCAGATCAGCGACGCCATTATAAACTGCCCCAAGGCAGGTTATGACCTGCTGCCAAGTAATGGCGATTTAACTGCGGCTGAAGTGGAATTGCTGGATATCAAGCAAGGGCGTGAACGTTGTTTGATTAACGCACTGGAAACAGTCAGCAGTGATTATGACGTGGTTCTGATTGATTGCCCGCCGTCGCTGAGCCTGCTGACCGTCAATGGGTTGACGGCCGCCAATGGTGTACTGATCCCGTTACAGTGCGAGTTCTATGCTATGGAAGGGCTCTCTGCACTCCTCGACACCATTGAGCAGATCAAAACCAGCGTAAATCCTGATATCGAAATCTTTGGTATTTTGCGCACCATGTATGATGGCCGAAATAGTCTAACCAAAGATGTTAGCAAGCAATTACGTGATTATTTTGGTGAGACCCTGCTGAAAGCCACGATTCCGCGTAACGTCCGCGTTGCTGAAGCACCCAGCCATGGTCTGCCAGTCACTAAGTACGCGCGCTTATCGCGAGGCAGTCAAGCACACCGAGTATTGGCCAAGGAACTGATCCGGCGGCTCTCGCTCTGAGTATATGCACCACTATTGCTGTTTGTGATTGAGGAAAGTCGATGACGCATAAACGTGCCCTGGGTCGTGGTTTGGATGCCTTGATTGGTGCAGGAGCCAAGCGCCGTGAAAGCCTTGACCTGCCTGAGGTGGTTGCAACCGATACACTGCTTGATGAAGCCACTAGCTCGGCAGATGAACGGCTTGAACGGCTGCCACTAGGGCAGCTAAGCAGAGGTCGTTATCAACCACGTCGCGAGATTCAGCCTGAAGCACTGGAAGAGTTGGCTGACTCTATTCGTGCTCAAGGTGTCATGCAGCCCATTGTTGTGCGTGCGGTTGGTGAGCAACGTTACGAGATAATTGCTGGTGAGCGTCGCTGGCGAGCTGCTCAGTTAGCCGAGCTGGACGTCATCCCAGCGGTGATTCGTGATGTTACCGATGAAGTTGCGTTGGCTCTCGCACTGATAGAAAACATTCAGCGTGAAAACCTTAATGCGATTGAAGAAGCGATGGCGATTAAACGCCTGATTGATGAATTTGAGTTGACGCAGCAGCAAGCTGCCGATGCTGTGGGTCGTTCACGTACACAGGTTGCTAACCTATTGCGTTTGCTGCATCTGGAGCCTGAGGTTCAGGTATTGCTTGAACGTGGCGATCTGGACATGGGGCATGCACGAGCGTTACTAGGCTTATCACCCGCGAAGCAACGAAAAGCGGCTCATGAAGTGATCAATAAAGACCTAACAGTGCGTGCCACGGAAGCCTTGGTTAAACAGCTGAATAAAAGCGACGCCAAAAAAGTTGATCAACCACCGACGTCGCCGGATATCACTCGGGTGGAAAATCAGCTGGCAGACATCCTGGGTGCGCCGGTCAATATTCAACATGGACGCGGTGGTAAAGGCCGCCTGACTATTCGTTATACGAGTCTTGAAGAGCTGGATGGCATCATTGAGCACATTCGCTGAATCAAATTATCTCGATGTTTAGTCTAATACTAGTCAAAATCAACGTGTTTCGGGTGTTGGGCGGTTGAAGCTAGTCCAGCGCTTCCCTATAATCGCGTCCAACTCGTGGATTCAATGCGCAGTGGAGTGACGCTCGGAAGTATCGAGCCATCGTAAGGCCGATCAGCGTAAGGACAATGGCATGGCCAGAAGGATCAGGCGACCAACAGTCCGTCGTATTTTGTTAATACAGCTGATGACCCTTGCGATAATGGCTGGCGTTGGTTTTTTACTGGGTGGTTTGGCTGACGCTAAAGCGGCTGTATTGGGTTGTGCAGTTGCTGTATTACCTAACCTGTATTTTTCTTGGCAGGTACTTCACCTAGAAGGTGGCCGTAACGCCAGAAAAGCAGTTAGTGGTTTTTATCGTGCTGAAGCAGGCAAGTTTAGTTTGACGGTGGCATTGTTCGCGCTGGTATTTGCTGCAGTGCCTCTCTCAAACCATGCTTTATTCTTTGGCGCTTATGTGGTGACGTTGTGCGCATACTGGTTAGCGCCATTGCTGAGTATGCACCGTACACCCAATTGACTTTGAGGCAGCTCATGGCAGGCAGTAACCTGACGACAACGGAGTATATCCAGCACCACCTTCAGAACCTGACCTTCGGGCTGCATCCTGATAATGGCTGGTCCATTGCCAAGACAGCAGTTGAAGCAAAAGAAATGGGGTTCTGGGCTATTCACCTCGACACCATGGGTTGGTCGATTGCCATGGGTGTGCTGTTTATCTGGCTGTTCCGCAAGGTTGGCAAAGTAGCGACGACCGGCGTGCCGGGTAAGCTACAATGCGCTATCGAAATGGTTTTCGAATTTGTGGAAAATACGGTGCGCGGAACCTTCAGCCACAAGAATTCGTTGGTTGGCCCAATGGCTTTAACGCTATTCGTGTGGATTTTCCTGATGAACCTGCTCAAGCTGGTTCCGGTGGATATCGGCCCGATGCTGTTTGCCAAGCTGGGTGTCGACTACATGAAAATCGTACCCACCACGGACCCCAACGGTACTCTTGGTATGGCGTTGGGCGTATTTATTCTGATTCTTTATTACAGCATTAAGGTTAAAGGCCCTGGTGGTTTTGCTAAGGAATTGTCCTTTACACCCTTTAATCACTGGTCGTTGATCCCGTTCAACCTGGTGATGGAAATCATTGGCCTGCTGGTTAAACCTGTTAGTCTCGGCCTGCGTTTGTTCGGCAACATGTTCGCCGGTGAGGTGATCTTTATCCTGATTGCTTTGTTACCGTTCTGGGTTTCCTGGACGTTGAACGTACCTTGGGCAATCTTCCATATTCTGATTATTACCTTGCAGGCGTATATCTTCATGGTGCTGGCGGTGGTTTACCTGAACTCAGCACACGAACAGCACTGAATCGCGTAACATCCGATAAACCCTTGAAACATTAATGTAAATCGACAGGAGCACTACCATGGAACTCGTCTACATCGCTGCTTCCCTCATGATCGGCCTGGGCGCACTGGGTACCGGTATCGGCTTCGCCCTGCTGGGCGGCAAGCTACTGGAAACGACAGCACGTCAGCCAGAAATGGGTGATCAGCTGCTGACCAGAACCTTCCTGATGGCTGGTCTGCTGGATGCCGTTCCGATGATCGGTGTGGGTATCGCGATGTACCTGATTTTCGTCGTCGCCGGTTAATTCGCTGTGCATACCGAGTGATTGTCACTCGGTTTGCCTCTTCCGGTAGCCACGAAACTGTCAGAGGTACGTCCTTGTGAATATCAACATGACGCTCATCGGACAGACGATTGCTTTCGCAATCTTTGTCTGGTTCTGCATAAAGTATGTATGGCCGCCGATCAGCAACGCGCTTCATGAACGTCAGCGTAAGATTGCCGAAGGCCTCGACGCTGCGTCTCGCGCGTCACGTGATCTGGAGCTGGCTGAAGCTCAGGCCAGTGAATTGCTCAGCGAAAGTAAGCAGCAGGCTTCTGAGATTCTGGAGCAAGCCAATAAGCGCTCAGCACAGATGATCGAGGAAGCTCGAGAGCAGGCGCGCCAAGAAGGCGAACGTATTGTCGCCAATGCCAAAGCTGAGATTGATCAAGAGATCAATCGCGCCAAGGATAGTCTGCGTGAGCAAGTATCACGGCTGGCTATTCAAGGTGCCGAGCAGGTGCTGGGTTCTGCCATCGACGAGAAGCAACACACCAAACTCGTCAACGACCTGGCCAACGAGCTTTAGGAGATAACCCATGGCGGAACTGTCTACCGTCGCGCGTCCTTATGCTAAAGCAGCATTTGAGTTTGCCTTGGAACAGGATGCGTTGGCGGATTGGTCCAGCATGCTGACTCAGGCATCGCAGGTCGTCAGTAATGACGATGTGCGCGCTAAAGTGCTGAAGCATCCGCGCCTCTCCAACGCCGATAAGGCAGAAATGCTGATTGACCTTTGTGGTGACAGCATTAACGAGCAGGTGGGTAACTTCTTGCGCCAGGTTTCCCGTCAGGGGCGCTTGGCGGCACTGCCCGATATTCTTGAGCAGTTCGAGACGCTTAGGGCCGAGCAGGAAAAGCGTATGGATGTAACAATCGTTTCCGCTTATCCGCTCAAAGATGCGCAGCAAAAGAAACTTGCCAGCGCGTTGGCCAAGCGTCTGAACCGTGAAATCTCCATTACCACTCAGGTGGATTCCGATCTTCTGGGAGGCGTGATCCTACGTGCCGGTGACACCGTTATTGACGGTTCGGTACGTGGTCGATTGAATCGCCTCCAGGAAGCCCTTTCCGCCTGAGTCTGAGGGACATGGCATGCAGCAACTGAATCCTTCCGAGATTAGCGACATCATCAAACAGCGTATTGAAAAGCTGGATGTCGCATCTGAAGCCCGTAATCAGGGCACCATCGTCAGCGTGTCTGACGGTATTGTGCAGATCCACGGTCTTGCCGACGCAATGTTCGGTGAGATGATCGAGTTCCCCGGCGGCATCTATGGCATGACGCTGAACCTT
Organism: Halomonas halocynthiae DSM 14573; assembly: GCF_000425725.1. Classification (GTDB taxonomy): domain Bacteria; phylum Pseudomonadota; class Gammaproteobacteria; order Pseudomonadales; family Halomonadaceae; genus Halomonas; species Halomonas halocynthiae. Next base: position 171,569 of record NZ_AUDZ01000013.1, on the reverse strand, counting down.
GAGCGCGACAGCGTTGGTGTTGTTGTGCTTGGCGACTACCTGCAACTGCAGGAAGGTATGACGGCCCAGTGTACGGGACGCATCCTTGAAGTGCCGGTGGGTCCTGAGCTGTGCGGCCGTGTGGTCGATGCACTGGGAAATCCCATTGATGGTAAAGGTGACATTAATGCCAAGCTGACTGACGCGGTAGAAAAAGTCGCTCCTGGTGTTATCACCCGTCAATCGGTTGATGAGCCGATCCAGACTGGCTTTAAATCAATTGACGCCATGGTGCCGGTTGGCCGTGGTCAGCGTGAGCTGATCATTGGTGATCGCCAGATTGGTAAGTCAGCAATCGCTATCGACGCCATCATCAACCAGAAAGGCTCAGGCGTGACCTGTGTCTACGTGGCTATCGGTCAGAAGCAGTCGACCATCGCTAACGTAGTGCGCAAGCTCGAAGAGCATGGCGCTATGGAGCACACGATTATCGTTGCCGCTGGCGCTGCTGATCCGGCTCCGATGCAGTTCTTGGCACCTTACTCTGGTTGCACCATGGGTGAGTACTTCCGTGATCGCGGCCAAGACGCACTGATTGTCTATGATGATCTGTCTAAGCAGGCTGTGGCTTATCGCCAGGTATCTCTGCTGCTGCGTCGTCCGCCAGGTCGTGAAGCCTATCCTGGTGACGTTTTCTATCTCCACTCCCGCTTGCTTGAGCGCGCCGCTCGCGTGAACGCCGACTATGTCGAGAAGTTCACCAACGGTGAAGTGAAAGGCAAAACGGGCTCGTTGACGGCGCTGCCGATCATCGAAACTCAAGGTGGCGATGTGTCGGCATTCGTACCGACCAACGTAATCTCGATCACTGATGGTCAGATTTTCCTTGAAGCTGATCTGTTCAACTCAGGTATCCGTCCGGCTATTAACGCCGGTCTGTCGGTGTCTCGTGTTGGTGGTGCAGCGCAGACCAAGATCGTCAAGAAGCTGGGTGGCAGCGTGCGTCTTGCCCTGGCTCAGTATCGTGAACTGGCGGCTTTTGCCCAGTTCGCCTCTGACCTGGATGAAGCGACTCGTAAGCAGCTAGAGCACGGTCAGCGTGTTACCGAACTGATGAAGCAGAGCCAGTATGCGCCGATGTCGGTTGCTGACATGGCAGTTTCTCTGTTTGCTGCTAACGAAGGCTACCTTGACGACATCGAGGTTAATAAGGTGCTGGACTTCGAACGCTCCCTGCATGATTACATGAAGGCCGAGCATTCTCAGCTGCTTGACAGCATCAATGAGTCCGGCGACTACAACGACGAGATCAAAAATGGCCTCAAAGCCGGTCTCGACAAGTTCAAGGCAACGCAGAGCTGGTAATTCTGATGGCTCGCCCTTAAGGGGGCGAGCTGGATGCTTTGTGTAGCCACGAACAGGGGTAGATCGCTATGGCAGCTGCAAAAGAGATACGCACTCAGATAGGCAGCATCAAGAACACGCAGAAGATCACCAGTGCCATGGAAATGGTCGCTGCGTCGAAGATGCGCAAGGCGCAGGAGCGGATGCGAGCCAGTCAGCCCTACGCCAAACAAATCCGTAAGGTGGCAGGCCATGTGGCCGACGCCAACCCCGAATACCGGCATCCTTGGATGTTGGAACGCGAGGTCAAGCGGGTGGGTTTCATTGTGGTCTCCAGCGACCGCGGTTTGTGTGGTGGCCTGAACGTTAATCTGTTCAAGGCTGTCCTTCAGCAAGCCAAACAATGGCAGGAACAGGGTGCAGAGCTAGAATTCTGTGCGCTTGGCTCCAAGGCAACGGCATTCTTTCGCAAGTATGGTGGTGCGTTGGTTGCTGCTCGTTCAGGTATGGGCGAAGAACCATCAACAACTGACTTGATCGGCAGTGTGAAGGTCATGCTGGATGCTTATGACGAAGGTAGGCTCGACCGGCTCTATGTCGTGTTCAATGAATTCGTCAATACCATGACCCAGAAGCCGATGGTTAATCAGCTTCTCCCGTTGGCGGCGGACATGGGTGTGTCTGCGAAAGACGAAGAAGAAAAGACGGCTCCCGGAGGCTGGGACTACCTGTATGAACCGGATGCCAAGGCGCTGTTAGATAGTCTGATCGTGCGTTTTGTTGAGGCACAGGTCTATCAGGCGGTCGTCGAAAATGTGGCGTGTGAGCAGGCCGCGCGGATGATCGCGATGAAGAGCGCGACAGACAACGCCGGCGATCTGATCGAGGATCTGGAACTGGTGTATAACAAGGCTCGCCAAGCGGCCATTACCCAGGAAATTTCCGAGATCGTTGGTGGCGCCGCCGCCGTATAGCGCCGGGGGAGGGCAATGCCTTCCCGGCAAGCAGGTTTCATTTGCAGGTTTTAGAGAGGAACCAAGATGAGCGGACGTATCGTACAAATCATCGGTGCGGTGATTGACGTAGAGTTTCCGCGGGACAATGTGCCCAAGGTCTACGACGCGCTGACGGTCTCGGGTGCCGAGACAGTTCTTGAAGTCCAGCAGCAGCTGGGTGACGGTGTGGTGCGAACTATCGCCATGGGCTCTACAGAAGGGCTCAAGCGCGGTATGGAAAGCGCCAACACAGGTAGTGCTATTTCTGTTCCCGTGGGTGAAGAAACCCTGGGTCGCATCATGAACGTGCTCGGTGAGCCGATTGATGAAGCTGGCCCGATCGGTGAGAAAGAACGCATGCCGATCCACCGCAAAGCTCCTGGCTATGCGGATCAGGCAAGCAGCAACGAGTTGCTGGAAACTGGTATCAAGGTTATCGATCTGGTTTGCCCGTTTGCTAAAGGCGGTAAAGTGGGTCTGTTTGGTGGTGCTGGTGTAGGTAAGACCGTCAACATGATGGAGCTTATCCGTAACATCGCTACTGAGCACAGTGGTTATTCGGTCTTTGCCGGTGTGGGTGAGCGTACTCGTGAAGGTAACGACTTCTATCACGAGATGGAAGAGTCCAACGTTCTCGACAAAGTTGCCTTGGTTTACGGCCAGATGAACGAGCCTCCCGGTAACCGTCTGCGGGTCGCACTGACCGGCCTGACGATCGCTGAGAAGTTCCGTGATGAAGGGCGTGACGTACTGCTGTTCGTTGATAACATTTACCGTTATACCCTGGCGGGTACTGAAGTATCGGCTCTGCTGGGTCGTATGCCTTCTGCGGTGGGTTACCAGCCAACACTGGCTGAAGAAATGGGTGTCCTGCAGGAACGTATCACCTCCACTAAGGATGGCTCGATTACCTCCATCCAGGCCGTTTACGTACCTGCGGATGACTTGACTGATCCGTCGCCAGCGACCACCTTCTCGCACCTGGACGCTACCGTGGTATTGGCGCGTTCGATTGCTGAGCTAGGTATCTATCCGGCGATCGATCCGCTGGACTCCACTTCACGTCAGCTGGATCCACTGGTCATTGGTCAGGAACATTACGATACAGCGCGTGGCGTGCAGGGTGTACTGCAACGTTACAAGGAGCTCAAAGATATTATCGCGATTCTGGGCATGGATGAGCTGTCTGATGAAGACAAGCTATCTGTTGCACGGGCGCGTAAGATTCAGCGCTTCTTGTCACAGCCGTTCTTCGTGGCCGAGGTATTTACCGGCTCGCCCGGCAAGTACGTGTCTCTGAAAGAAACCATCCGTGGTTTCCAAGGCATTCTCGACGGCGAATACGACGACATGCCGGAACAGGCCTTCTACATGGTCGGCACTATCGACGAAGCTGTCGAAAAAGCCAACCAAATGAAGTAATCCCTCCACTTGGGAGACGTCATCATGACGAAAAGCTTCAGATGCGAGATCGTCAGCGCCGAGGCGTCGATCTATTCAGGAGATGCCGCAGAAGTGGTGGCTACAGGCGTCATGGGGGATCTTGGGATCCTGCCTGGCCACACGCCACTACTGACTGAGTTGGCACCTGGTCCGGTGCGTGTCGTGCATGAAGGTGGTGAGGAATCTCACTTCTACGTTACTGGCGGGTTTCTGGAAGTACAGCCTCGTGTAGTCACTGTACTGGCATCTACTGCGGTTCAGGCTGAAGACCTGGACCAGGCAGCTGCCGAAGAAGCGCGTCAGCACGCACTGCAGATGATGAACGACAAGTCCGCGGAGCTGGACTATACGCGTGCTGCTGCCGAGTTGTCCGAAGCAGTAGCACGGTTGCGGACTATTCAACAGTTGCGCCGCAAGTCGGGTGACAGTCGAGGCTAATCGGGCCTGACTGTATGTCTGACCGTATGAGAAAAGGCGCCCTCTAGCAAAAAATTGCTAGGGGGCGTTTTTCTATTATCAGCAGGTTATGATGCCAACATTGGAGGGCATTGCATGCTACTCGATGAAAACCTGAATCATCATATGAAGGAATTGCTTGAGGCGCTGGAGCAGAACGATCAGGCGACTCTTGAGCAAAATCTGAAAGAGCTTCGTGCTGCTGATATTGCCGAGATACTGGCTTCTCTCGTCGATAACGACGCTGTGCCTTACTCACGTTCGTTGCTGGCGCGTTTGCCACTTGATCGGCGAGCCAGTGTGCTTGGTCATATGCATAACGAAGAGCAGCTGGCGTTGATTGGCGGCATGGAAGATGAAGGGCTGCTGGCACTGCTGGAAGAAATGGGCTCTGACGAACGGGCAGATCTCTATAAAGCCCTTGATGAAGGGCGGCGTGAAGCATTGCTACGGCGCATGGCTCACCAGGAGCGTGAAGAAGTTAAGCGTTTGGCCAGTTATGATGAAGGTACCGCCGGCGCTTTAATGACAGCAGGTTATGTGGCAATTCCCACTGGTATAACGGTATCACAAGCAATGATGCGGGTGCGTCAAACAGCACCCGATGCGGAGACGGTATATCAGTTATATATTGTGGATCCGAGTGGTGAGCTTGTAGGTACCATGTCGCTGCGCATGCTGATGGTGGCAAGCCCCGCCATGCAGGTTGATGAGCTAATGATTCGCGATGTTATCCACACCCATGCCAATACACCGCAGGAAGACGTGGCACGTATTGTTGCCCGCTATGACCTGTTGGCTTTACCCGTAGTGGATGACGCTGGGCGGCTGGTAGGGATTATTACCCATGATGATGCGCTGGATGTCATGGAGATCGAAGCGACTGAAGATATCCACAAGGGGATGTCTATCGGTGCGCTGGATGATGGGATTGGCCGCGTTTCTTTGGCTAGCCTGTATAAAAAGCGTGTGACCTGGCTGGTATTGCTGGTGTTTGGCAATCTGTTTTCTGGCGCTGGGTTAGCGTATTTTGAAGATATGATTGCAGCGCATGTGGCACTAGTATTCTTTTTGCCATTGCTGATCGGAAGTGGCGGTAATGCGGGTGCTCAAGCAGCAACGTTGATGGTCCGCGGAATGGCTACCGGTGAAGTGGGCGTGAAAGACTGGGGTAAGCTATTGAGCCGCGAGCTGTTGGTGGCGGGCGCTTTAGGCCTGACCATGGCGCTGGCGGTATCACCAATAGCTTACCTACGTGCTGGAGATGCGTTGGCAGTGGTTATTGCGCTGAGTATGGTAAGTATTGTGTTATTTGGCAGTTTGCTGGGTATGTGCTTGCCCTTTGTATTGGATCGCCTTGGTTGGGATCCTGCTACTGCTTCGGCACCACTAGTGACGACACTGATTGATGCTACTGGTGTCATCATATACTTCAGCATTGCTGTGATGATTCTGGATATCGCCTGACAGGCTTACCCAGCCATTTAACTTACTTTCAGGATTCCTATGGACTGGCTACACGCTGTCCTGCTGGCTTTCGTACAGGGACTCACCGAGTTCTTGCCGGTTTCCAGTTCGGCGCATTTGATTCTGATACCCGTTTTTACCGACTGGCCCGACCAAGGCTTGGCCTTTGACGTGGCGCTGCATCTTGGAAGCCTAGGCGCAGTGGTTGCGTATTTTCGGCATGAATTGGTTGCTATGACTTGCAGTTGGAGCCGTAGCGTTCGTGGTAAAGGCACAGATGATGATGCACGCTTGGCATGGTGGGTGATTGTGGCCACGCTACCGGTCTGTTTGATGGGGCTGATGTTTCAAGATGTTATTGAAACTCAACTTCGCTCGCCGTTGATCTTGGCGTTCGGGCTGATCGTTTTTGGTTTGCTGCTGGGTTATGCCGACTGGCGCTATCGCGGTCAAAGAAGTGAAGTCAGCATGAACTGGAAAGATGCCCTGTGGATAGGTTTGGCTCAGGCGTTAGCATTGATTCCTGGCACGTCGCGTTCCGGTATTACCATGACTGCTGCGTTATTACTGGGGTTTAATCGGGAGGCGGCGGCCCGTTTTTCGTTTTTGTTATCAATCCCGGTCATTGTGTTGGCTGGCGGCATGCAAATTTATCAGCTAACTGTTTCAGCCGTGGCGGTAGATTGGTCTGCTATGGCTGTGGGAGTGATAAGTTCTGCTATCAGTGCCTATCTGTGTATTCACTTTTTTTTAGTGTTTATTCGGCGTATTGGTATGCAGCCTTTTGTCATTTATCGGTTGCTGCTGGGCGCAGCGCTGATCTGGCTATACGGCTAAGCGTGCGGAGCTTTTCTGAAACGCCTCAACTGTTTACTTCGACCAGGGGGTCGTCATGCTGTCGCATCAACGCCAAGCATTACGGGTAGCATTGTTTCGTTTACCGGTGGTCTTGCTATTACTGTTTTTTTTAGTTGCCTGCTCAGAAAATGATCGACCGCTGGAGTCACCTGTCACCCTGCAGGGAGACATTTTTGGTACCTACTATCAGGTAACCGTGGCAGATGCGTTGACCCAAGGCCAGGCCAAAGAACTTGAAAAAGGTTTTGTGGCAGAACTGGATGCTATTGATGCTTCCATGTCGACTTGGAAAGAAGACTCTGAGTTATCGCGCTTTAATCGTGTGCCAGTGGGGGAATGGCAGACGCTTTCAGCACCACTGATGGAAGTGATGGATATTTCGCAGCGTGTATCCGATGCCAGTCATGGTGCCTTCGATGTCACCGTTGGCAAGCTGGTTAATTTATGGAGTTTTGGTCCCGAGGCTCGGCCTAAAAAAGTACCAAGCAATGCGTTAATTGCCGAACGTTTAGATGCGGTAGGCATGCAGCACCTAGAGCTGGATAACAGCGAGCTTAAGGCGCGTCGTCTGAAGGATATTCAGGTGGACCTGTCTGGTGTGGCGAAAGGTTATGCCACAGACCGGGTGGCGGCTTATCTTAGTGAACAGGGCTATGAACACTACTTGGTTAACCTGGGCGGTGAAATTAAAGTCAGAGGGTATCGTGACGCTGAATCAGAGCATTGGCGGATTGGTGTCGAAGTGCCGGTGAATGGGCAGCCCACAGCAGAGCAGATATTGCCATTGGAAAATATCTCAGTGGCGACATCAGGTGATTATCGTAATTATTTTGAACAAAACGGCCAGCGTTATTCACATACCATTGACCCACGAGATGGGCAGCCAATTCATCATCGCATGGCTTCGGTAACGATAGTCCATGACGCCAATGCAGAAGCAGATGCTTGGGCGACTGCTATGTCGGTACTGGGGGAACGTGAAGGGCTTGAGGCAGCAATACGCGAGAATATTGCCGTGTTGATGCTGGTGCGAGAAGACGGTCATTGGCAATCATTGGTTAGCCCGGCTTTTGCCGAGTACTTTGGTGAAGCGCTGATAAACGACATGAATGCGCGCATCGTAGGACAGGTAAAGCAGGATCTACCCCCTAATGACCCCGCAGAGTAAACGTGAGTGAGTGGGAAGCGATTTGATCCCGCCTTTTATATAAGCTAACTGCTAATACCTACTGAGACGGGAAAGCGGAGCGAGAATGCCGTTCCATACGTTGTTTTTCAGATGTGGCAGTTGGCTTATTTCCAGCTTGCTCAGGTTATACTTATCCGGATTTTTTATAACGTTATCAAATTTAACGATTCGACAATCGTAGCCTCCTTCTTCACGTTGAGCATTAATAAGGTAGATAGGTAGGGTTTGAAGGTTTGCTAAGTAGCAGCCTTTCTCTTCATCGCTGTTTTTTTTGATATCAAATTTTATGGTATACGCAAGCTTTGAGTTGCGGCTTTCCGGGTGGTAACTGACGAAATCTCCGAGTGCATAGACTACCAGTGCATCTTGCTTATTTTTCCTGGGGATAAGCTCTGCTGGCTGGCTGACATGGGCGTGATTGCCAATAATGGTATCAACACCACATTTAACTACCTTGTTAGCGGCTTCCCTGATGTTTTTATGAGGGTACATTTCAAACTCCCATCCCCAGTGACAGTAGGCGATAATCCAGTCAGCACCTTTCACCTTTGCTGCTACTACCTGTTGTTTAATAAGCGAGTAATCAGGTTTAGGATTGGTATCATTAAAACGGATGACATTAACTAGGTAAGGCATCTCATCAGGAATATCTTCTTCGTAGCCATTTAGGTCGAAGGTGTACGCTAGCATGGCAATTTTGATGCCATTTTTTTCTATTATGGTAAACCCATCTCGTTCTTTCCCTTCTTTAGCGTTACTTTTAGTCGTTCCGGAATAGTCAGCACCTGAGTTTTTTAGTATTGCTAGTGTTTCATCAACACCGCTGACACCCCAGTCCATCGCATGGTTGGTAGCTGTGCTGAAGTAGTTTATCTTGGCTTCATCACGGAATTTATGAAACATAGCTTTTGATGTATTCATTTTTGCGGGTTTGCCAAAGTCTTGAGTTCGCCCTAGATCCTTACTTTCATCGACGGTGGATTCTAAGTTAGCGCTAACAATATCGGCGTTGCTGTAAAAGTCTTTTATTTCATCAAATAAATGCGTTGTATTCTCTGGTGTTAGTATGTCCACTGCCAGCAAATCACCGGCACATGAAATACAGACGGATGAAGTAGAGTTGTTTTTTTTATCATATGGAAGGTTAAGGGTTTGAGATGATAATATTTCCTCTATTTCTGAGTTTTTCTCTGCAGTTTCTAATTGATTAAACCAATAACGGTAAAGCCATTTTAGTTTTTGGAAAGAGTTACCTGAAATGTTATACATGCCGGTTTCAGGCTGAGGGTAGTGAAACTCTTCGTAGAAAATATAGCTCACTAACAATATGGTGAGTCTAGCGAGAGAGAGTGAACTTATCGTTTCACCAAGTGGTGGTGGGTTGGCTGCAAAGCGAGGGTCGTTATATATAACCTCAATGATATTGTCCCCGCGTATTGTTCCAGGTTGCTCTAACAGTGATTGCGCCATGGCTAGGACATTTATTGGTCTCGTGTTTGCTACCCAGCCAGACAGTGCTTGGATATTTTTTGCCTCCTTAGCAGAAATTGTTTCAGTCATATGTAACTTGCCGTTTGCTACATCGCTAAGTATATTTATTATCTCATTCTCATGACTATCTAGACGGTTTTTGATGGACATAAGTATGTCTTTGATACCTTGGATGTAGGCACTCATCATATATACCTTTTTTCTTGAGTATGCGAGATAGGGGATATGCTATCTACGTTATTTTTGAGTATGCTTTTAATGATTTTTTTTGAGAAGGCCGCGTTGGGTTAGTTCTATCACCTCTCTGGCCTGTTCTAAAACCTGCTGTTTCCACGTATTAGTATCGATGTAGAATGCATCGCGTAGTTGACGTTTGATTTTTAATCGTAGGGCATCGTCAGTATTGGGGTGATTCTGCAACCATTGGTCGGCACGCAGAGCCTTGAGAACCGTTGGGCCGGGTTTTGTGCCATACTCTAAGGTCAATCCGTTGTATTCAGCCTGTGAACACTCCTCCATCACAGCTAAATCCAGGGTGCCGTTAAGTACAGTCGATGAAGACGTGCCGTCCGTATTAGTTGTTACTTTTTCTCCCCACCAGTGGCGTGCCCGTGCAATATCATCTGGATTATTGCGTCCTTTATAAATGCGCTCTCCTATACCACAAGGACCAAGTCCTGTATGAATATCGATCCAGCCAATGCGTTGACACTGTCTTCCCAAGCGCTGGATGATTTGACGCACTTGGTGGTTGCTCCATGTAGGCTCTTTGCCTGCAAAAAACAGCCCATCAGGGTGGCTATGCTGGCCCCGGGAAATGGCTGTTTGTAGCGCTTTAGTACCATGACGTAGGGCATAGCTTGCCAACCCAAGTGTACTGAATAACGTCGGGGGTTGGCGTTGTGGCAGTAGTAGTGATGCGATGGAACGGTAGTCGGGGTTATCTGGTAATGGGTGGTTGAAGTTAATGAAGTTACGGTTGAGGTCAACGTTATCTTCGTTAACTCGGCGTAGCCAAGAAAACCCATAAGGATTAATTGCATGTAAAAAAAGTACAGCTAAATCCTGGTTCTGGCAGCGTTCTATCCACTCATTATTACGCAAATGGTCTATTTGAATAGCTGATCCACAGAAACCTTCAACGCCATGAACGCCACTGCTTAATACCATTAAGTTAGACGCTGATGGTGGCCCTAAGAGTGCTACATCAAGAGCTAATTTCTCACCCTCGCTACCTAGTAATGGGTGATAGTGAGACTTAACATTTAGGCTGGCATCGGCGCAAGCCTTAAGGAAATTTTTCCGGGCAACTTTATAGCTTTGTGAGAAGCTGGATACGTCCATCAAGAGGTTCCTACTGATAAAGAGATATAGGCTGGTATCACGTGATTACGCCTGGCTGGTAGATGGTAATTCGATAGCAGAAGACGGCTTGTCATTAAGCTCTTGGCGACTGCGTTCTGGGTCGATCAGTAAAAGCCCAGCTAAAGTTGAAACCAGAAGTACGATGCCGAATAAACCAATGGCCATTTCAAACCCCGCTGCTAGATTTCCGTTCTGCCAGGTAATTGCGCGGCCGACGACAAGTGGGGCAAGCATTCCGGAGCTGGTGAGCAGGGCAATATGAATAGCGAGCATACTGGCACGTTGCTGAGCAGGGACAATGAAAGCGACAATGCTATAACCAAAGGCTGATAGTAAGTTAAGCAGGATGCTTCCAGTGAGAAATAACCCAAGCGTTATGGCTAGGTTAGTTGCTGTAAAGCCCATAGTGATATAAGCGGCAGCAGCAATTAGGCAAGCCACTAGTGGCGGAATAACCATTGCATGACGCACACTGGCACCGCGCTTCAAGGCGCGTTGAGATAAGCTCGATACAATAAGGTTGATTAAAATAACTCCTAAAGTAGTGGCTAACACTAAATAACCAGACTGCATTGGCGTCATACCTAAGCCATTCTGAAGGTAAGTGGGCAACCAACTATAGAGAAGTGCGTTAGGGAGGTAGCTACAGAAAGCGACTAAAGTGATGCATAAAAAAGTACGGTTTAGCAGTAGTTGGCGATAAGGTAAAGCGTGTGTGTTTGTACCATTAGGGTCGGCTACATCATCATGTTTTCCTTCAAGGCTATACCGTTGCCATAGCACCAGCCAAATGAGTCCGATGGCGGCAATAATAAAGTACCCTGTTCGCCAACCGTACTGCTCAATGACTGGAGGCAATGCAATAGCGCCAGCAATGGCACCAAGCATAATGGCTACCTGAATGAGGGCTGCAGGTAACACGCGTTCGCGAGGTACGTACCATTTGAAGCAGGCATGCTGAGTTACTGCTGTACTTGGTCCACAGCCGATTCCTAAGAGCATTCTGCTGGCAAGAAGGCTGAAAAAGCTGGTAGATACCGCAGCAAGCAACTGGGCAGACATGGAAATGACCGACATTCCGGTCAGTATCCAACGGCTTGGCATATGATTGGCAAGAAACCCTACAACGATGCCAGAAATTGAGTAGAGGAAGAAAAAAGCGCTACTTATTAAACCGAACTGCTCAGGAGTGAGCGCCAGTTCATCTATAATCTGAGGGCCTGCAAATGCAAAAACAGTTTTTTCCACTACGGTAATAATGACTACCATCATTAGCAGTGCGACCACCAGAGGGCGTCGTCTATCGGAAATAGGGTTCATTAGTAAGATGGCCTTTTATTGAGTATCCTTTAATAGTAGTGCTAGAAGCGAACACCGATACTAGCTTGGTACATGCTTCTATCTGCTATGAGGTTATAATCTCCGCCACCTATCTTTAAATAGCTGACATCAAAAATATAATTTTTATTAAATACTCCTTCTATACCAAAAATAGCGCCATATCGTCCTTCGGAAAAAACATTATCATAAGAATAGCCTTTAATATCGTACCCTAATGATAGTGATGGAGTTAAATTAAGCCCTGGTACGATACTGGTGTATTCGCTGGCCAGCTTGAACCGCGTTCCCCAAGAAAATGGTGTCACAAAACCTTTGACAGCACATTTTGCGGCAGAACCAGTGCAAGGTGCGTAGCTATCATGAGCCGCGGTACCAAAGCCGGGCCTTCCATAGCGTCGCTCATCGGTGCTGGGCAGGTCATGCACATATTTCATTCCAACTTCTGCCGATACTTTTGCTTCTCCTCCTAAGATATTTCCGAGAGGATGGCTAGCGCCTAAGTTTAATTGGCTAACACTAAAGCGGTCGTAGCCTGGTGCAACATACCCCGTTGGTGTGTTTGCTAGATAGCCTAGAGGGCCACTACCGCTTAGTAGACCGGTAATAAAGTCTGATCCATTCCAAGCCACGGGCTGGTTTGGGCGAAGGCTATATTCGGCATAAATTCCTGTGCCAGCGGGAAGCCGAGTTTTGAAGTTAACAGCGTACATGTCTATATCAGTAGGGAAGGCTCGCGTATATATAGCCGCAATTCCAGTTGGTGTTGCCTGACCTACGTTGGCAGCTGCAGGTGTCAGTATTCCAGGACCAATACGCGTGACATGAGTCAGAGGGTTCCTGCTAGTATAATTAGTGTAATAAAATCCAAAAAGTCCGACATCCTCCCATAAATAATGCAGCCCTATTCCAAATTGATTATCATTAGGATGATGATCTTTACCGCGTGTAACATAGTCTAGAGGATTGGCGATAGATTGCCCATCAGTTGTACGAATTCGTTGACTCTTTAGTGCGCTTAGAACACTCCCGTTAAGGGTGATTTTATCGCAGCCGGGTTGTGCATAATCACTGGTTGATAGAAAAGTTCCACACCCTGGTAGGACATCAGGATTAAAATCAAACTGGGTAAAAGCATCAACCTTTAAGTTATCAGTTAGGGATAATTCAGCATAAACTGATGGCATGGCAATAGTGCGGGCTTCGGCAATTGAGCTGGATCTGCGCATAGAGGCAATGTCAAATGCATTGACGGTATGCAGGCCACCTGGAATGGTAGTAGGTGTTTTCCAAGGAATAGAAAGGTTGCCTAATCTGACGTGAAGGTCATGCCCTGCAGGCTTAAAGTCGCCGTATACATAAGCATCGTTAATCACCGCATTGGAAAAGCGCCCCAAAGGGACAAACCCATCATCACTTAGAGGAGCTCCTGAGTGATAGTTATTATTTACACTACCATGATGAACACCTTCATGTTTTTGCGTATAGTCGTACCAGCCTTTTGCGCTAATCAGAAGCCCAACGTTATTTTGGCTTAGGTCAGCTTGTAAATAGGCGTCTGCCGATGTTGAGACGGCATCCCCACGCCTATAATTAAGGTTGCCATCATTAACAATGTTCATGCTATTCTGTGGACTTGTTAGGCGTTTGCTAGGGTTGTTTGCACGTCGAATGGTCCCTATGGAAAGTGCCCCTTTTACATTTAATCGAGTATTTCCTTTTTGCCATTCAATTCCCTCTCCTAGCCCTGATTCAAGGTCGCCAAAAACAAGCTCTCCAGCCGTGACTGGTGCTACTACCCCTAGACTAAAAAAAGAAGAGGTTAGACAGGCAAAAACGGGGTTTTTGACGGTTTTTTTCCATAGGTTGTTGCTCTTCTGTTTCACTGGTTTTTACCTTTTTAATATTTGTATTATTTTTTTAGTCTAGCTTTTAAATAGTTATCTTTGTAATGCAGATGTCGACATCAATAGAGCTGATATCGCCAATCAGCAGACGTAAAGATAAAATATTCACCAAAAAAATATATTTTTTTGGTTTTTTTAGATTTATTTTGGTGTTTAAGCCGATGGTTTTCTATTTTTTGGACGTTGTTTGAGGTGAGAAAATTTCGTAAGGTTAGTGTTTATATCGCCAAAAATAAAGCCAATGTAGACAGGTAAAATTATGAGTGTCCGTATCGACTTGCTTCACGGTCCACAAAGTTTGGATGGAACATTGTTTAGCGTCATCGATATTTTACGTTTATTTAATAACCTTTGGCAGCTACGAAATCCAGATAAGCGGGGCGCTTTTTTTTATTGGCGTCTTATTGATGCAAAAGGTAATGAGTTACCCATTCCGACGTGGTTATCAACTATGGAGCCACCCCCCAGGAGTCGTAAAGCTTTTCCTCCTTCTCAAACTGCTCTCTTTGTGCCAGGCGTACAGATGAAGAGCGTGCCAGATATGAATCGTGTGCTTGATGAATGTCGTGCCGAGGTAAACTGTATTGCACGCTATCATTCCCAAGGTCGTGTAATTGCCGCTAGCTTCAATGGGGCAGTGATGCTGGCCCGTGCGGGAGTTCTGGATGATCGACGAGCAACAGTAACTTGGATGATTGCGAATTGGTTTTCATCTCACTTTCCTAAAGTGAAATTGGCTATGGAGGGCCCAGTGGTTGCCGATGGATCGATATATACGTCTGGCACACCCGCTGGCGCGTTCGATTTAATGATTGAATTAATTCGTCATTTCGCAGGGGAAGAGTTGGCACAAACTGCTAGTAATGGGTTACTTTATCAGCCGTTAAAATTTGCGCACACTAGTCTTCATGCTACTGATATTTCTATTAAAACTAGGGATAGTGTTGTCTTCAGAGCCAAGCATTGGTTGCTACAGAATATACAAGCGCCGTACAGCCTGGAGCGGGTCGCTGAAGCAGTAGCTGTTAGTCCACGTACTTTATTACGCCACTTTAAAGAGATTGAGGCAATGACGCCTCTTGATTATTTGCATCAGCTTCGTGTTGAGCGAGCGAAGCAGTTGTTGGAAGTGACTAACATTGGGTTGACCGAGGTCATGGAATACTGTGGTTATCAAGACGCCAGTGCTTTTCGGCGCCTTTTTCGGCGTGCCACGGACGTTACCCCATCGGAATATCGGCGTCGATATACGATGCGTATATCCCGCCGTTGGTGGCGAGCCGATGAGTCTAGTGCCGATGATCTGATTAAAGATTTAGACATTGATCCTGCAGAAAAATTAACGCGTTAATTTTCTAGCCAGGTAGTGTTTTCCAACGGTTAGTCCTGTTGCATGGCATATTCAGCTTTTGTTCATGCCTCGATGCTGGCGCATATGTTTAACTCGGGCACCAGTTTAGAGTTGGAGCTGCCCTCTAGCGACGTCGTAGAATAAATTCGCGTAAAATGAGCCGCAGAAAGTGGGGTCACCCAGCCCAGCTCACAGATAAATCAATGGCAATTCGCCAAGGAGAAAACATGAGTCTTGATGTAGTAATCCTTGCCGCTGGCAAAGGCACGCGTATGCGTTCTGCACTACCTAAGGTGCTGCATCGGCTGGCGGGTAAGCCAATGGTGCGTCATGTGATTGATACAGCGGCTGGGCTAAATGCCGAACGAACTCATGTTGTGGTGGGACATGGAGCGGACCAGGTACGCAATAGTTTAGCGGAATGTGGGGTAGGTTTTGCGGTTCAAGCGGAACAGAAGGGCACTGGGCATGCTGTTGCTCAGGCGTTAGAGGCGCTTAGCGAAGGTCGTGTGTTAGTGCTTTATGGTGATGTCCCGTTGATTCGTCGTGAGACATTGCACCAGTTGCTTGAGCCAGTGGATGAGCAGCACATTGGTTTGCTCACCGTTACGTTGGAGAATCCCGCAGGCTATGGCCGCATTGTGCGCGATGCCGCTGGTAATGCGGTAGCCATCGTGGAGCAAAAAGATGCGAATGATGATCAGCTGACGATTCGCGAATGCAATACCGGCATTATGGCGATGACCGCAGCACAGCTGCGTCGCTGGTTGCCTGAGTTGTCAGCAGAAAATGCCCAAGGTGAATACTACCTGACAGATATTATCGCTATGGCTGCTGCCGAAGGTGTGAAAGTGGTCACCGCTCAGCCAGAGCGTGCCGTTGAGGTGGAAGGTGTGAACGATCGTGCTCAGATGGCGCGACTTGAGCGTGCCTATCAAAACGATATTGCCGAAACCTTGATGTCACAAGGTGTGGCCTTACTCGACCCATCACGCATTGATGTGCGCGGTAGCCTGACCTGTGGCTCGGACGTGGAAATTGATGTGGGCTGTGTATTTGAAGGTGATGTAGAGATTGGTGAGGGCGTGCGCATAGGCCCTAACTGTGTGATACGCGACAGCTATATCGGTGCGGCGAGTGTGATCGAAGCGCATAGCGTGTTAGAAGGTGCTGTTGTGGCGGGCCATAACCGCATTGGCCCCTTTGCCCGTCTGCGTCCTGGTTCACGGTTAGCGGTTGGTGCACGTATTGGCAATTTCGTTGAAACCAAAAATGCTGAACTGGGTGAGGGCAGCAAAATCAATCACCTGAGTTATGTTGGTGATGCTCGCCTGGGTCGCAACGTTAATATTGGTGCTGGCACGATTACCTGTAATTACGATGGGGCTTACAAGCACCTGACGGAAATCGGTGATAACGCCTTTATCGGTTCAAACACCGCCTTGGTTGCCCCGTTGAGCATCGGTCGGGAGGCAACGGTTGGTGCTGGCTCTACTCTGACTCGAGATGTTGCCGATAACGCGCTTGCTGTCAGCCGTGGGCGTCAGGTCAGCAAAGACAACTGGCAGCGTCCGGTAAAGAGCCAGACCCGCTAACAAAAGAATAGCTAAGGAGATCGCCATGTGTGGGATTGTTGGTGCCGTTGCACGGCGTAATGTACAAGGTATTTTGCTCGAAGGGCTCAAACGGCTTGAGTACCGCGGTTATGACTCTGCCGGAATGGCAGTGCGTGACAGTGAAGGAACGCTTCGCCAAGTTCGTGCTCTTGGTAAAGTTGCCGCGCTTGAAGACAAGCTAGAAGCACAGCCGGCGCCTGGCCATAGCGGTATTGCCCACACCCGTTGGGCCACGCATGGGCGGCCCAGTGAAGCTAATGCCCACCCCCATCTTTCTGGGGAGCGACTGGCTGTGGTGCATAACGGCATCATCGAGAATCATGAAGCGCTGCGTGCTGAGCTTGAGCCTCAGGGTTATGTATTTCACTCAGAAACCGATACAGAAGTCGTTGCTCACCTGCTGGGTAGCGAAACAGCCAATGGCGGCGACTTGCTCAGCCGTTTCAAACAGGTGTTAACGCGACTACACGGCGCTTATGCGCTAGCTGTTATGGATGCCGATTCACCCGATGAAATTGTTGCTGCTCGTGAAGGTAGCCCACTGGTGGTTGGCGTTGGTATCGAAGAGGCATTTTTGGCCTCTGATCCGCTGGCGCTGCTACAGGTAACGGATCGCTTTATCTATCTAGAAGAAGGTGATCTGGTACGGCTGTCTCACGGGGGAAAAATCGAAGTATTTAGCGCTGATGGCACGCCGGTTGAGCGGCCGGTACAGGTGTTTGAGCACGGCGATGGCGTGGCCAGTAAGGGCGAGTATCGCCACTTCATGCTCAAGGAAATTTACGAGCAGCCTAAAGTTATCGCTCAGACGCTAGAAGGTCGGTTAGCTGAAGATCATGTGCTGATTGAAAGCTTTGGCCCCGATGCTGAAGCGCTGTTCTCGCAAGCGAAGCAGATCTGCATTGTGGCATGCGGCACCAGTTATCATGCGGGGATGGTGGCCCGTTACTGGTTAGAGCGTTACGCCGGCGTGCCGGTGCAGGTCGAGGTAGCGTCTGAGTACCGTTATCGTAAAGTTGTGGTAACGCCAGATACGCTCTTCGTCACGTTGTCTCAATCGGGTGAGACCGCCGATACCCTAGCCGCACTGCGCTTCGCCAAGAAACAGGGCTACTTGGGTAGTTTGGCGATCTGTAACGTGCCGGGCAGTTCATTGGTGCGCGAGTCAGACCTTTCCTTGATGACCTTGGCTGGGCCAGAAATCGGTGTGGCATCGACTAAGGCATTTACTACTCAACTGACGGCGATGTTGCTGTTTACTTTAGCCATGGCCAGGGTGCGTGGTGAAAACCCCGCTCAGCAGGCCAGCTTAGTTGCGGCACTCAGAGGCTTGCCGGAAAAAACGGCCCGCGTGCTTGCGCTAGATACCGCTATTGAAAAACTGTCCATCGCTTTTGCCGAAAAACACCATGCACTGTTTCTGGGACGTGGCGCACAGTTTCCGGTGGCGTTGGAAGGTGCTCTCAAGCTTAAAGAGATCTCTTATATTCACGCTGAAGCTTATCCAGCCGGTGAGCTGAAACATGGTCCGCTGGCACTAGTTGATAGCGATATGCCAGTGATTTCGGTGGCACCCAACGACGAGCTACTAGACAAGTTGAAGTCTAATCTGCAAGAAGTTAGCGCCCGTGGTGGTGAGCTGTTTGTGTTTGCTGATGAAGGGGTTGGCATGACGGATGCCGATGGTATTACTGTGCTGCACCTGCCTGAATCGGCAGACGCCATTGCTCCAATACTTCACACCTTGCCGCTGCAGTTGCTCTCTTACCACGTCGCCGTACTTAAAGGCACCGACGTAGATCAGCCACGCAATCTAGCGAAGTCAGTGACGGTAGAATAACGTCCGCTCTGTTTTTTCGTCCGCTGGGCCGATAGTCATCTACTGACGTTCTTGGCTCAGCGGACGGCAAGCGTTGCATGCCTCTGTAACTCGAAGATATGCACTGTGCATCAGTGCCATGATTGAGTGGCCGGAATGATTTGGCTTATTGGTATGGACGACGAAAGAGTAAAAAGTGGTAGTCTCAAGTGGTGGTATGTGTCCTTTGCGTGGCTGAAGGCGAAATCATCAGCCTTACTGATGAGCTATCAACCACTAAATCTGCATACCCAAAAGTTAAAGCTCTGGATTCAAAAGAGTGTTCTTCTGATGACTGTCCATTTTGTCGGTACTTCACCTGACAAATGGTATTCAGAGCTTATACGTCTCTGTTTGTGAATAACTGATATCAGTAATGGAGTTGTAGTGGATTCAGTTATGGTATTTAGCAAAGAAAAAACGTTATCGGGTATGGTGTAGTAAAAATGTAAGGAAAAGACAGAAGCCCCGTAGTACGTGATATAGATAACGTTTAGACGGATTCTTTATCGGGTCGAGCTTAGCGATGGACGCATTGAGCGTGATAAAAACACGCCTTGAATACAGTGATTTTTCCTGTGGATAACTTAGGGGAAAACCTCTGTTTTTTTGTGTATGGAGTGGGGGGTTACATAGTGCCGCGGCGTCGGCCACATGGCCTATGCATGGTATGAGATATCCGTCATAGTCGGTTTTACGGTTTCGTAACCATCATTCTTCTAGTTTTCGCATGGTAGTTATCACATCGTGATCACTTCTTTTGGGGGACTCTGGTCATCCTTCCAGGGATCAGATAGATTTGTGATCATCAAGGCATTGTTTCAGCGTAATTTGCGAGTTTCATTGCCTTAAACAGTTATCAACAATCAAAAATTCACAACAGTAGGCTTTTTATGTCGAAACTTCCTCATGCGCAGTGGTCATCTAAGATGACCTTCGTTCTTGCTGCCACTGGCTCGGCAGTAGGGTTGGGTAATATCTGGCGTTTTTCCTATCTGGTTGGTGACAGCGGCGGTGCCGCTTTCGTGCTGGTTTATCTGGCTTGTGTGGCGCTGGTGGGTCTACCTATTTTGGTGGCCGAGTGGATGATTGGCCGTCGTGGTCAAGCTAATCCCATTAACTCCATGCTCAAGCTAACTCAAGAGAATAAACGTTCCCCCTTGTGGGCGGTGGTCGGGCTCAGCGGTATTCTGGCGGCCTTTTTGATTCTGTCGTTTTACAGTGTCATCGGTGGCTGGTCGCTTAATTACACGCTGGAATCTGTGACCGGTACGTTCAATGGCCAAGGTGCGGAAGGGGTTGGCGCGTTCTTCAGTGGGCTGTTGGCCAGTCCGGTTACTTTGGCGATGTGGCATACCGCTTTCATGGTGTTGGTTATCCTGATTGTGGGTCGGGGGGTGACCAAAGGACTTGAAGGTGCTGTGAAAACGATGATGCCTGCGTTGGTGATCCTGATGCTGGTGCTGGTGGGTTATGGCATGACCACTGGGCATTTCGGTGAAGCGATGGCTTTCATGTTCAGCCCTGATTGGAGTGCACTGACTCGCGAAACCGTGTTAGCTGCCATGGGGCAGGCGTTTTTCACCCTGTCGCTGGGTATGGGCATCATGCTGGCCTATGGCTCCTATCTGGGTGAAGACGTTAATTTGATCGGTACGGCTCGCACGGTAATCCTGCTGGATACCGCTATCGCTCTGCTTGCGGGTATTGCGATTTTCCCGATTGTCTTCGCCAATGGCCTGAGCCCCGGTGAAGGTCCTGGTTTGATCTTTGTCACCTTGCCGGTTGCCTTCGGTAACATGGCAGGCGGCACCTTGCTAGGCCTGATTTTCTTTTTGTTGCTAACGTTCGCGGCGTTGACGTCGGCCATCTCGTTGCTCGAGCCTACGGTGGAAATGTTGGAGGAGCGTACGCCGCTATCTCGAGTTGGCGCTACGCTGGTCGGTGGTGTTGCTGTCTGGGCATTAGGACTGGCTGCGCTAATGTCGTTTAACGTTTGGGATGATGTGCTGTTCTTCGGCCTTAACATCTTTGACTTGCTGGATACCGTTACGGCCAAGTTCATGCTGCCGCTGACTGGGCTGGGTGCTATCTTGTTTGTTGCCTGGCGTTTGAGCCGCGAGAGCGTATCCCAGGAGCTGGGTCTTTCCGGTGGTGCTGAAACTGTGTGGCTGTTCGTCGCCCGTTTTGTGGCACCGGTTGGTGTGATCGTGGTGTTTGTTAATAGCCTGTTATAAGTACTGGTGTTGAAAAATCGCTGTACTGAAGCCCCGCAAATAGCGGGGCTTCTTTATTCCTGGGGTGTCTTGCATGGGCTTGTGGCGCTAGTGGGTATTTTTTTCGAGACAATCGCCGTCGGATAGCTCTGATAAGCACGCGTTGAGGCGCCTAGCTTCTTTATGAAACTCGATCCCACGGCGGGCACGAAGGCTGCGTTGGGCAGCATTGCGGGTGCGTTGTTTGTGTTCGTTAACTTCCATATCCATGAAGATATTGAGTAGCTCGCTCTTGAAGGAGGTTAAACGTTCAACATTACGCATGATCGATTCTCCTACCTGCTGTGAAGGTGTGGCATCTCTATGATGCGGTGCGACACAGTACTTTTTACTATAAAACATTTGACAGTATGATGAATGAAGGTGAATGAATGCAGCATGGCGTCGATAATGAGCACCCTGTTGCGATCTGGCCTGAGGCATACTGTTACAATCATTTTGACTAAATGGCAGCGGCATTACGCTGCCAGCCTATTGACGAGGAGTCGCACGTGAGCCTTGGTCTGTTCGATGAGATGAGACGCCGTATGGAGCATTTTCGCCGCTCTGAACAGAAAGTGGCGCGCTTTGTGCTGCGTAATCCCGAAGACGTTATTCATATGCGGATTGTGGACTTAGCTACCGAAGCGAAGGTCAGCGAACCCACTGTGGTGCGGTTTTGTCGTGCTTTGGGTTGCGGAGGTTTTCAGGATTTCAAGCTCAAGCTGGCTCAGATGCTGGCGGCAGGTAGCCAGTTCGCTCAGTTTTCAATGAATGATAGCGACACTGTGGCTGAGTTTTCTCAGAGTATTTTTGACTCTACTGTCGGCACCTTGTTATCGATACGCGACCGGCTGGATAACGAGTCGTTAAGTCAGGCAATTAATGCGTTGGCGATGGCGAATCGTGTTGAGTTTTACGGTTACGGCGCGTCTGGTGCTGTGGCCTTTGATGCCCAGCACAAGTTTTTCCGTTTACAGATATCTACCGCGGCGTTGTCAGACCCCCACATGCAGAACATGTCGGCGGTGACTCTTAAGGAAGGCGATGTGGTGGTGGCTATTTCTCAGACCGGACGCACCCGTGCTCTGGTAGCCAGTGTTAGATTGGCGCGTGAAGCGGGAGCTACGGTGATCGGTATCTGCCCCCATGGTTCACCGCTGGCTGAGGAAGTGACGTTGCCGCTGTATATCGATGTACCTGAAGAAACCGAAATCTATACCCCCATGAGCTCACGTATTGCACATTTGGTACTGATAGACGTATTGGCGGTGGGTGTGGCCAAAACGCGCGGGCCCAAGCTTGCAGAGCAGCTCAAGGCCGTCAGGACGAGCTTGACGCCACTGCGCTTTCCAGAAATTAGTTAGATCGTTTTCTAAACTGGGGGGTTTACAGCTGAGCTTGTCGTCACTAAATGTGTTATCACCAAGCTCTCCAAAGATAGCGCAGCTAGGCTGGTATTGGCTGCCAGCTGCCGTCTCGGTGTGCCTTAATATGCTAAGCTGACGACCCATTTTTCAGCAGCGATCTCCTTGTATATGGTTTCTCCCATGGATGATGTCACGGCGATTCTCGACCACATGAATGCGGCTCAGCGCGAAGCTGTCAGCGCGCCCCAGGGTAATATGCTGGTGTTGGCCGGAGCTGGTTCGGGGAAAACTCGGGTACTGGTGCATCGTATTGCTTGGCTGATGCAGGCCGAAGGGCTTTCCCCTTATGCGGTGCTGGCCGTCACCTTTACCAACAAAGCGGCTCGTGAAATGCGAACACGCTTGGAAGCCTTGCTTGGTCTGTCGCTGCGTCACGTGTGGGTGGGTACTTTCCACTCCATTGCCCATCGCTTGTTGCGTACCCACTGGCAGGATGCGCGTTTGCCCCAGCATTTTCAGATAATTGATAGTGATGATCAGCTACGTCTGATTAAGCGCCTTCTCAAAGAAAATACTATTGACGATGAGCGTTATCCACCACGCCAAGTGCAGTCATTTATTTCGGGTTGTAAGGAAGAGGGGTTGAGACCTCATCAAGTTAACGTTAACGGTGATGCGTACTTGATGCAGATGGTAGACCTCTACGAGCGTTATCAGCTGACTTGTGAGCGTGGTGGGTTGGTGGATTTCGGCGAGCTGCTGCTGAGAAGCCTTGAACTGCTGCGGGATAATCCGGCGCTGTTGGCACATTATCGTGAACGTTTTGGTCATGTGTTGGTGGATGAGTTTCAGGATACCAACACCCTGCAGTATGCCTGGTTGAAACTGCTTAGTGGCATGCAGACGCCAATGACGGTCGTCGGTGATGATGATCAGTCAATTTACGGCTGGCGCGGAGCGCGTATTGAGAACATCCGTCGTTTTGAGCAAGAGTTTTCCGAAACAAAAACGGTACGGCTGGAGCAGAACTATCGCTCTACCAGCGCCATTCTTGAGTCTGCCAATGCGTTGATTAGCCACAATGCCGAGCGTATGGGCAAGGAGCTATGGACTGATGGCGAACAAGGCGAGCCTATCTCGGTTTATGGTGGGTTTAATGACCTTGATGAAGCACGCTTCATCGTTGATACCATTCGCGATAAGGTCAGCGAAGGCTTCAAGCGTAGTGAAATGGCTATTCTTTACCGTTCTAACGCCCAGTCTCGGGTGATAGAGGAAACACTGATTCGTCAAGGGGTTGCCTACCGTATCTATGGCGGTCAGCGTTTTTACGAGCGCATGGAAATCAAGAATGCTCTGGCCTATCTGCGGTTATTGCTTAACCGCAACGACGATGCGGCGCTAGAACGGGTCATTAACGTGCCAGCACGGGGCATTGGCACGCGCACCGTTGAGCTGTTGCGTGAGCGTGCACGCCTGGATAACACCTCGCTATGGCAGGCGCTGCATGATGGTTTGCACGACGGCTCTCTCAAGGGGCGAGCGGGCAATGCGGTTAGGGTTTTCAGCGATCTAATTGAGCGGCTGGATGATGAAACCTCGATGCTGGCGCTACATGAAATTATTGACCATGTTGGCGAGCGCAGTGGGCTGATTGAGCACCACCGTAATGAAAAAGGCGAGAAAGGCCAGGCACGCGTCGAAAACTTAGAGGAGCTTGTGACTGCCGCCAAGGCGTTTACTCAAGGTGAAGCGCTGGGAAATGCCGAGATTGGTGAAGGCATGGTAGCGCTGGAGGCATTTTTGGCTGAAGCGGCTCTTAATGCCGGTGATCATGAAGCCGATGAGTTCGAAGACTGCGTGCAGATGATGACCCTGCACTCGGCCAAAGGGTTAGAGTTTCCCGTGGTGTTTATTACCGGTGTGGAAGAGGGGTTATTCCCCCATAAGATGTCGTTGGAAGAGCCGGGGCGTCTCGAAGAAGAGCGGCGGCTGTGCTATGTGGGCCTGACGCGTGCTATGCAGAAACTCTATTTGACGCATGCAGAAGTGCGACGGTTACACGGCAAAGAAACGTTTCCTCGTCCTTCACGGTTTGTGCGTGAACTGCCTGAGCAGCATCTTGAAGAAGTGCGTATGCGTGGTCAGGTTTCACGCCCGCTTAGTGTCTCAAGGCCTCAGCCGTCATGGCGGCAGCAAGGTGTTGAGGCCGCTGGCGATTTACCTTCGTTGAGTCTTGGGCAGCGAGTCAGCCATCCGGTGTTCGGCGAAGGAGTGATTCTTGATGCTGAGGGTGAGGGTGAACGTGCGCGGGTTCATGTCAGTTTTGAAGGCGAAGGTGCCAAGTGGCTGGTGTTAGGTTTTGCTAAACTGACACCGCTGTAGAAAGTGGGGTGCCATTGAAACATGATGACGGTTAGCATTGACTATCAGCCCCTGTATTTGCCTGCCAAAAGTGCCTTTCACCCTGCGGAAAAAGCGAATACCAGCTGTTTCTAGTTGTGTCGATAAAAATCAATAAAGGAGTGACTTCATGCAACGACGTAAGTTTCTTAAAACTGCAGGCTTGGGTGCGGCTAGTGTGGCAGCAGCTCCTTTTGTTTCTACTGCGTCAGCCGATGAAACCATTACTTGGAACATGGTGACCTCTTGGCCCAAAAATTTCCCTGCCCTTGGAACTGGCGCTAATGACTTTGCTAAGCGTATTGAGCAGATGTCGGGCGGGCGGATGAAGATTCGTGTGCACGGTGCGGGCGAGATGGTGCCAGCGCTTGAGGTGTTTGATGCCGTGTCTGCTGGCACGGCTGAAATGGGGCATTCCGCTTCGTATTATTGGCGCGGCAAAGTGGCGGCAGCGCAGTTTTTCACCGCTGTGCCATTTGGCATGACCACCAATGAAACCAACTCTTGGTTATACAATGGTGGCGGTCATGAGCTGTGGGACGAGCTGTATGCGAAGCACAACCTTAAGCCGTTTGCAGTGGGTAACACAGGCACCCAGATGGCGGGCTGGTTCAAGAAAGAGATTAATTCACTGGAAGACATGCAGGGCCTGAAGTTGCGCTTGCCTGGGTTGGCGGGTGAAGCCATGGCTGATATTGGCGTGACCACTATGACGATTCCAGGCAGTGAGATTTTTACGTCATTGCAGACTGGCGTGCTGGACGCAGCAGACTGGGTGGGTCCCTACAATGATTTGGCGTTTGGCCTGCATCAGGTAGCTGAATATTATTACACCTCAGTGTGGAATGAGCCGTCAGCAATTCTGGAAGGAACCGTTAATCTGGATGCGTGGAATAGCTTGCCAGATGACCTTAAGGTGGTAGTCACCGAAGCCGCTCGAGCGTCCAATATGGCAATGTTCAGTGAGTTAGTGTTCCGTAACGCTGAAGCGCTGCATACCTTGACCGAGGAGCATGGTGTCAAGCTACGGACGTTCCCCACAGACGTTTTGGCTGCGCTGAAAGAAGCGTCTCAGAAGGTTATCCAGCGTCAGGTAGACAGTGATGAAGAGTCACGTAAAGTTTATGCATCGTACTCTGCTTTCCAGGAGACCGTGCGTGGCTTTACAGATGTTGGTGAGTTTGACTACCTGAAAGCACGTGATACGTTGACAGGTTGATTGTTGTGGGTTGTTTATAGACGAAAAAACGCCGGATGCTATTTAGAGTATCCGGCGTTTTGCTGCCTTGTTATTGCTTGACTGAACGAATGCGGCCTTTATCGTCTAGTGCGACCATGACGAAACGCGCTTCTGTGACTTTTTGCAGTTCATGTTTTTCACTTTCCTGGGGCAGGCGGCACCAGACCTCTACATCAATTTTCATTGAACTGCGTCCTGTTTCACGCACTTCGGTAAAAATATTGACCATAGAGCCAACCCTTACGGGGGAGAGAAAATCCATGCTTTCGATGGAGACAGTAGCCGTACGGCCACTGGCCATTCGGCTGGCGGCCAGCTCGGCGGCCTGATCCATGTGCGATACCAGCCATCCACCGGAAATATCGCCGTGCAGGTTGGTATCATGGCGGTTAGCGACCAGCTTGAGCGTCAACTGGCCCTGTGGCGAGGGTACATCATCTATGTCGGTCATCAGTGGTTGTATCGGCTTTGTTGTTTTGAGTTGTGAGACGCTAGTGTCAGATAATATGGGTTATCAGTGCCATGATAAGTGCCAGCGACTGATATTCAACCACTCTTGCTGCTGCCTGTTGTCGCAGGTCTTGCAGTGTTCAATGAATGATCGCATGTCAGACACACGTTAGAGGAAATTGTTCATGCTTGATGCGTTTACGGCACTCTCTCGGGGAACTCGCTTGGTCTATACCCCAGGGCTTCGCCGCTATGTGTTTTTACCAATTCTGGTTAATTTATTGGTGTATACAGGGCTGCTGTATTACGTCATCAGCCGATTTGGTGGTTGGCTTGATGGCTGGATGGCTATGGTGCCGAGCTGGCTTGAATGGCTTAACTGGTTGATTTGGCCGCTGTTTGTTATCAGTCTGTTGTTGATTGTGTTTTTCACGTTTACCTTGATCACCAGCCTAATTGCCGCCCCTTTTTATGGCCTTCTGGCTGAGAAGGTGGAGCGTGTGGTGACGGGCCAACCTCCAGTGGATGACCGAGGCATCATGCGTGCAGGTATGGATGCCATTGGTCGTGAACTGGTCAAACTGGGCTATATCCTGCCACGCATGTTGTTGCTGTTTATTATCAGCTGGATACCGGTAGTCAATATGATTGCCCCTGTGCTGTGGGGGCTGTTTACCGCCTGGACCATGGCAATTACCTACCTAGACTACCCCATGGACAACAACAAGGTGAGCTTTGCCGATATGCGCCGTCGTCTTAATGCACGGCGCATACCCACATTAACGTATGGGGGCTGGGTGACTCTGATTACTTGGCTGCCACTGGCTAACCTGTTTTTGTTGCCTGGCGCTGTGGCTGGCGCCGTGCTGATGTGGGACAAACACTACCGAGACCAGGGAAACGCCACTGCCGTTAGCCGCTGACGACTGGCCACAGGCTTAGAGCAATACCCGCAAAAACCACCATGCCCGACCATTGGTTATTAAGAAAGGCTCGGAAGCAGCGATCGCGGTTACGTCCTTGGGCTAGCCACTGCTGGAAGACAAAAGTGGCGGCCATGGTGGTTAGCCCTAACCAGAAAAAACCGCCTAGCGTTAATAGCCAGCCTGCCAGCGCCAGCAAAATCAACGTGGCGAGCTGAAACAGGCCAATCATCAGTGTGTCAGCACGGCCAAACAGTACTGCTGTAGATTTTATGCCGATTTTCAGATCGTCATCGCGGTCCACCATGGCATACAGGGTGTCGTAGGCAATCGTCCAGCTCAGATTGGCGGCAAACAGCAGCCAGCCCACTGTTGGTACTTCGCCTAGAACGGCACCGAATGCCATGGGAATCGCCCAAGAGAAAGCCGCGCCCAGAACGACCTGTGGCAGATGCGTGTAGCGTTTCATGAAAGGGTAAATAGCTGCCAGCGCCACGCCTACTAGCGACAGCAGTACGGTATACAGGTTGGTAAAGCACACCAGTATGAAAGAGGCGACAACCAGTAAGGCAAACAGCCCGAGCGCCTCGCGCTCACTGATTCGGCCGGTGGCTAGCGGGCGGTTCACAGTACGTTTGACATGGCCATCAACGTGTCGGTCGGCATAGTCGTTGATGACACAACCCGCGGCACGCATCAGGTAAACTCCGAGCACAAAAATCACTACTAGGTGTCGCTCAGGGATACCGTCAGAAGCAACCCACAGCGCCCAAAGGGTCGGCCACATTAGCAGCCAAGTGCCGATGGGGCGATCAAGGCGGGTCAGGTGCAGAAAGTCTGGAATGCGTGCGAGTCCCGTAGGACGCAAAAGTGATGAATCCATTGTGCGCTCTCGAATAAGTCGTAAATCGTCGCCAGCTATCGCGAAGGCAGCAGCCCCAAATTATCTGCCATGTTATCCAGGAAGAACTCCTGAACCAGTACCGTAAAGCGTTGGTGGTGAAGTATCGAGCGTCGGCCTAAAGGGCCAGGTATTTGATGGAATGGGGCCGGCGATCGGGTAATTTCGATGGCACCACGTTTGAGGCCAGGCTGACTAAAAAGCCAACTGCCCAGTGAGCGTTCGCCCAGGCCGTCAAGACGGTGGCCATTCAGCCGGTCCAGTGGCGCGACAGAGCGTGCGATTACCCAAGGCTGATCATTCAGGCACAAAGCGACCTCGCGTATCCAGGCCCAGCGGCCGATCGGCTGATCCAGTGCCAGCGCCTCATCACGGCTTGGTCTACCCAGCCGTTGGCTGAGCAGGCGAACACGGAAAGTAGCAGGAGCTCCAGCCTCTGTCAGGCGTGTTGTCAGAGAGTCGGTTGATGAGACCCACTGCCACCATGAGTGGCTTATTGCCGGGCGTGCGGCTGCCAGAGGCTGCCATTTTATCGTCCGCGCCTGTGTTAAACCCTTACTTACCACGTGATCACCACTTAATGTCTCTACTATGCCTGCATCCCATACCACGGGGCGCTAGTGTACCATGGCAAGTTTTTACGACTATGGCAGCAGAACAAGGATAGCAATGAGTGCTCCTGTGACCATTATCGGCTCTGGGATGGCAGGGTTTGGGTTGGCGCGTCAGCTACGTAGCCGTGACCCCCAGCGGTCAGTGACATTACTAACGGCCGACGGCGGCGATGATTACTCTAAGCCGTTGCTTTCCACTGGCTTTGCCAAACGGCTTTCACCTGAGCGGCTGGTGGCGCGCTCAGCGCTGCAGGTGGCTCAGGAGCTTGATATCACGCTGCGCACCCATACCGTTGTTGATGCTATCGATACCGGCTCGTGCTGCCTGCAACTGGGTGCAGAATCGTTGCCTTATAGCCAATTGGTCTTGGCGACGGGTGCCGCACCCAGGCAACCGTTTATGGTGCCTGATGAGCTGGCCGGCCGAGTGATGGCGGTGAATAATCTTGATGATTACCGGCGCTTTCATGCCGCCTTGGCAGCCTTGCAGCGTCCTGCCGACGTGGTGGTGGTTGGTACTGGGCTCGTCGGCTGCGAGTTTGCTGATGACTTGGTGGCTGGCGGTCATCGGGTAAGCATGGTTGCGCCAGAAGAAACGCTTCTGGCACGCTTGTTGCCCGCCGAACTAGGGCAGGCTTTGGGTGATGCGTTTATTAAGGCGGGTATTCGGCTGTACTGCGGCACAACGGTGCAGGCGCTTTATGACGCGCAGAATACGGTGGCAGTGCAGCTGAGTCATAATTCAGTACTTCATGCTGATTTCGTGTTGGTGGCCACCGGTCTACGCCCAGCTATGGAGCTGGCAAACGCTGCTGGCATCAACGTTACTCAAGATGGCATTGTGGTGGATCGCTATCTTGAAACATCGGTCAGTGGTATTTATGCCCTGGGTGACGTGGCTTGTGTTGATGGAGTCAACGCGATGTACGTTCAACCACTGCAAGCTGGGGCCAAAGCATTAGCCGCCACCTTATCGGGCAGCCCAACGCCGGTGAGTTATGGGGCTTGGCCTATTATGGTCAAGACATCATTGTTGCCGATTGTTTCCTTGCCGCCTGCGATATCGGCGGTACGTTGGCGTATTGAGGGAAGCGGGCGTGATCTGGCAGCATTTGCAGAGTCAGAGGACGGCCAATTACAAGGTTTTGCATTGACAGGAGACGGCGTGCGTCGGAAAGTCAGACTGGCGCGGTTAGCACCGCCATTGCTAGGCTAGTGATTATTCCCCTGCTGCACCCATGAAGTCATCAGGTATTGCGGTAGCGCGAATGTCTCCATGGTGACAAGGAAGCATAAAACAGTAACAACAGGGCAACACCGTCAGGAAGCAGTGGCCGGAAACGATTCCGGTTTCATACATACCGTCAGGAGAATCAACCCTATGCGCAAACCAGAACTTGCTGCAGCCATCGCCAAACAGGCCGACCTTTCTAAGGACAAAGCCGGACAGGTGCTCAATGTAATTCTTGAAGAGATCACCAGCAGCGTTGCTGATGGCAACGATGTTACCTTGATCGGCTTTGGTACGTTTACCGTTCGCCAGCGTGCTGCTCGTACAGGCAAAAACCCGCAGACTGGGCAGCCGTTGCAGATTCCAGCGAGCAAGACCGTGGCTTTCAAGCCCGGCAAAGGGCTTAAGGACGCAGTGCAAAAGTAAGCCTAAGCCACCAGCGGCTTGTCGTGTGCTGATGAGCCGCTGCTTTTCTCTTTTTCTCTTTTTGCTGGGGGCTAAGACATGATGTTACGAGTCATTCTCTGGCTACTGGGGTTTATGCTCAAGAAAGCACAGCGAAGTAAATCGGCTTTTCAGGAGCAGCTGGAGACGCGCCCACTTGACTGGGGCATTGCCACCGAAGATCTAGCGATTGCCAGATACTATCGGATGTCTGCTGATGGCATCGAAACAGGAACAGGGCTCCCTGTTGATCTTGATTTGGAATTACGTTTTGACAACCCACAAAGCGCTATGCGCATCTTGCGTAAGCCGACCCAAAAAGCCTTCCTCGACGGTATGATGAATGATCACGTTCGACTAGTTGGCGATAGCCGCGACTTAGAGCGACTGCAGGCGCTGCTTAAACATATTCGCTGATACACTTCAGTGACATGATGCCTAGGGCGTATGGCTACGCTCAGGGCGCAGGCCCTGAGGCACCCAAAAAACGTTTCTGCCAGTAATCCAATGATAGTTGGGTCGTTGTTACCTCTCGGCCACTGCCAGGCGCATGTATCATCTGATCATTGCCCAAATAGATTCCCACATGGCTGGCCTTACCATTCCCCGAGGTATCAAAAAACAACAGATCGCCCGGGCGAGCTTTCTTGATGGGAGGTAGCTGCGAGAACTGATCGCTTGATGTGCGTGGTACGCTGATGCCCGCTTTGCTGTAGCTGCGTTGTACCAAGCCTGAGCAATCCAGTCCGCTGAGGGAGTTACCGCCATAACGGTATGGTACACCGAGTGTTTTTTTCGCTTCGGCAAGAATTATCGCACGTTCAAAAGAAATACCGCTTTGCTCTTGGGTCTTGAGTTGTGGGCCAGCACAGCCGGCGAGCAGGGTAAGTATCCCTATCAGAATGACTGCCAGGGCAGTGGGACAAAAGGTTGGGGCAGAGCGAGAAATGGTTAGATATTTCATGGGAACCCCCGTGTGGTGTAGGAAGTATTATTGGTATTCGCGGTTAACGACTAAGGCCAACTTTCCGCCCAGCCAATGCCGGCCAGTTTTCGGCCTGAGCGTGGGGTAAGCGTGCAATGTGTTCGGTAATTGCTGTGGGGAAAGCCGCTGGACGCCCACTAACAGTGGCAATTCCCATCAACATTTGTTCGCTGGTCGCCAGGCATTGGTTGTGCTCGTCGAGCATTTCCATGAACACATGTAGGCGCTTGGTATCTCGGTCTAACAATATGATGTTTATGCCCAAGGACTGGTTCTCGTAAGCCTCACGGCGATAACAGAGGTGGGTTTCTAAGGTGTAGATAGTATAGGCATGCTGGTCGCGGCCCTTTTTGTCCAGTCCGATTGCGTCCATTAGCGCCTCAAGGGCCAGAGAGAATACCCGTGCGTACTCGGCATCGTTCATATGACCGTTATAATCTACCCACTCTGGGGCAACTCGCGTCTCAAGAATGCGCATGACAATGTCCTGTCAGTTCGTTAAATGACAATATACCAGTGCAGGCCCACAACGTGGGTAAAGGAGTTGATGATGAGTTTTCAAGGTGAGCAATACCCAGGTATACAGGCACCCGCTGCAGAGACAGAGGGCTTTCGGCTCAACCACACCATGCTGAGAGTAAAGAATCCTGAGGCATCATTGGCCTTCTATTCGCGAGTATTTGGTATGAGCGTACTGCGTAAGCTGGATTTCGAAGAAATGCGCTTTACGCTGTATTTTCTTGCCAAGCTGGAACCTACTGACGACGTGCCAGAAAATACCGATCAGCGTACCGTTTGGACCTTTTCCCAAAAAGGGTTGCTGGAGTTAACCCACAACTGGGGAACAGAGGACCAAGCAGACTTTGCCTATCACGACGGTAATGCTGAACCGCAGGGTTTTGGCCATATCTGCTTTTCGGTGCCAGACCTGTCTATGGCTGTGACTTGGTTTGACGCCAACGACGTGGTGTTTATTAAGCGTCCTGATCAGGGAAAAATGAAAGATGTTGTGTTTGTGAAGGATGTCGATGGTTATTGGATCGAAGTGGTCGAGGCGACCAAAATGGTAGGTAAAGGGGCGTGATCGTTTGCCCTTTGTATGGAGTGTGCCTCGCGCTGCGGCGGCGCAAATAGTCAGCAAGTGGTTAACCAGCGTTGCTGGATTTTTCTGGGGTGGTAAGGTTATGCGGTGTTTCAACATGGCATGACTGCCAAGGAGATCTGGTGAATCTAGCTAAACGACCCTCTACACACTTTCTTTTGGGAAGCGTTTTGTGCGCGCCCCTTGCCTTGGGCTCACTGGTTTTGAGCTCTCTGGCCCAGGCTGAAGCGCCTGATGCGGTTCGGTTTGCGGTTCCGCCATGGCCTGGGGTAACGGTAAAAAGTGAGGTAGCAGCCACCTTGCTTGATACCCTTGGGTATGCAACACAAAAGAAAGAACTGGGTGCAACAATTGCTTATCAGGCGCTGAGCCAAAACGAGTTGGATGTGTACTTGGCTGCCTGGTTGCCTGCTCAGCAAGGTATGTACGATACGTCGACTCAGGGCGAGAGCCAATTGGTTGACCTGGGCACTAACGTTGACGGAGCACGGCTGGGTTTTGTTGTGCCTAGTTATGTGTATGATGCGGGATATACCTCAGCCAAGGATCTGTGTAGCGAGGAGCTGCGAGACAAGGTCGGTGGCGTGTTGTACTCCATCGAAGTTGGCTCCGGCACGAGCGACCTGCTGGCAAAAATGCAGGATGAAGGGACTTACTGTCTTGATCAGTGGAACCTTTCTGAAACCTCCTCGACCGGCATGTTCAGTCAAGCAAAGTCGACAATAGACCGAGACGAGTGGATCGTTTTCTATGCTTGGACACCGCACTGGGCAAGCATCGAGTATGACATTGAGTTTCTCGACGATCCTGAAGATGCCTGGGGCCCCGATGGCGGCCGCAGTGATGTTCGCACGCTAGTAACTCACGAATTTGCAGAATCTAACCCCAATGCCGCTCGGCTGCTTGGCCAGTTGATCTTTAGTGCCGACCAGCAGAGTGAGATGATTCGTGGTTATAGCTATGAAGAGCGTGAGGTAGATGACGTGGCGCTGACTTGGATGCGCAACAATCCAGCGAAAATTAAAGCGTTCCTGGACGGAGTTACCACCCGTGATGGGCAACCGGCTTGGCCAGTTGTGCAGGAAACGTTGCAAATACCAGAGGCTTGAGCTGACGAAATCGGCATCATTTAAGGCGCCTGAGGGCGCCTTTCTCATACCTGCATGGCATAGTGAGTAGTGAGTTATTCAGCGATTGGAAAAGGCCTGTCAGCAGGCTCGCTATGTTGGCTATTTTTTCGGTAGCGCTGGTCTTTGATGGCAAGCCACAGAGCGCTGAGAATGATCAGTAAAACTAAGCCAAAACCGAGAGTGACGGCCACTGGCCAGCTTGATATGCCAAGTGTTGTGAACACTGCCGCTGTGATAACAGCAATACCGATGGAGGTGCCAATGCGCTGGCCGGTTTGCATGATAGCCCCAGAGCTTCCCGCATATTGCAAAGGCACTTCGGCCAGTGTCAGGGTTTGGTTAGGGCTAATAACGGAACCTTGAGCGATGCCGATCAGTGATAACGACACCAGCAACCACCAAATACTGACATAGCCACTTTGGTGCAACAAAATGATTGCAGCAGTCGCTATGACGCCTGTAATGGCGAATAAAAGTCCGCCAATAACCATTTTTCGGCCATAGGCCATGACTCGCTTACCAGCCCAGTGAGCGGCATAGGCAGAAATGAATGCGGCTGGAAGGCTTACCAGTCCCGTTTTTAGCGCCGTTTCCCCGAGCCCTTGCTGTAAATACAAAGCGACCAGCACCCAGATACTGGTCATGCCCATGAAATACAGCGCCATGATGAGTGCGCCATTGGTAAAGCTGCGGGTGGAAAAGATAGCCAAGTTCACCATCGGGCTACAGCCCTGCCGAGCATAGTAGCGCTCCCAGCGCACCCATATAGCGACAAGCAGAACACCCAGTGGCAGCAGTAACCAGGTCAGAATGGCAGAACGCGACTCCATGAACGGGAACAGCACAGAAAATACGGCTAACCCCAGTAATAATGAGCCAACAGGGTCAAGTAAGCGGAGAGTATGCTGAATTTTTCGCATGGCTCGGTGTGAGGTGCATGTTGAAGGCAGTGACGTCCGTGTAAAGAGCGGTCTGGGGAACCAGCGATACGCCATGATAATGGTCAAAATACCAATGGGCACATTGACAAGAAATGTCAGCCGCCAGCCAATATCAGGGCCACCAAGCTCAATTAGTAGGCCGCCTACTACTGGGCCGACACCGACGGATACCCCTACCGCACTGCCGAAATACCCAAACGCCTTGCCACGTTCGGCGCCTTGGAAATACTGTTGAATCATACCGACCCCTTGCGGGCTGAGCAGCCCTGAGCCGATGCCTTGAGTAAACCGCGCCACGTTTAGCCAAGTCGCATCCTGAGCCAAGCCTGAGGCAATGGAAGCCAGAGTAAAGATCACCACGCCGATGATGAAGATGCCACCACGCCCCATGATGTCACCTGCTCGGCCAGCAGCCACCAGGATCACGCCGAACGTTAATGCATAGCCCGAAAGCACCCACTGCAGGTCAGAGTGGGTAGCGTCCAGGCCACGCTGAATAGAAGGTAAGGCCACATTGACAATGCTGACACTGATCAGCGACATCACAATAGTGGCTAGCAATACCAATAGAATACGCCAGCGTATGGCATCTTGAATGTTATCAGCGCTTGGCTGCGAACTATCCTGACTTTTCACGAACGTGTCGCCCCCCGTTATATTGCGCTGATCGATGATCTTTTTGCGTAACAAGCCGTTATAGCCGCTCGATGAGCAGAGCAATGCCTTGGCCACCGCCAATACATAGTGTGATTAAACCGAAACGGCCAGCAGTACGCTCCAGCTCATGTAGCGCCTTGATGATTAGAATAGCCCCAGTCGCCCCCACCGGATGCCCCAATCCCACGGCACCACCGTTAGGGTTCAGGCGCTCATCCGGAAAGCCAAGATCACGTGCTACAGCGATGGCTTGAGCAGCAAATGCCTCATTTGACTCGATGACATCGATATCTTCTATGTTGAGCTTGGCCTGTTTTAGGCAGCGTCGCACCGCTGGCGTGGGTCCCAGGCCCATGACATTTGGCTCGACACCCGCGATGGCAGCAGTCCGAAGGCGCGCGCGGGGCTCAAGGCCACGCTGCTTGGCAGCATCGGCATGCGCCAGTACCAGTGTTGCAGCAGCATCGTTAATCCCAGAAGCGTTGCCAGCGGTTACTACGCCGTCTTTTTTGAAGGCGGGCTTCAGACGTGCTAGATCTTCTGGAGTGATGACTTCGCGTACATGCTCGTCATGACGAAAGATCACCTCATTGCGGCCTTTGCGTACCTTAAGAGGCGTGATCTGACTGTCAAAGCGTCCTGCGGCAATCGCCCGAGCGGCCTTTTGATGGCTGGCTAGCGCAAACGCGTCCAGTTCTTCACGGCTGAGTTCGTAGCGCTGGGCGATGTTTTCTGCTGTTACGCCCATGTGACCGCTATCGAAAGGGTCGCTGAGCGTACCCAGTGTCAGGTCAGTGATCGGCGCATCGCCCATACGAATGCCAAAGCGTGCGGCGGCAGGCAGCAGGTAGCCACCGCGGCTCATTGATTCGGCACCACCCGCTAGTGCTAGCTGGCTAGCGCCCATGGCAATCTGCTGGGCAGCGCTTACTACCGCCTGTACGCCGGACCCGCACAAACGGTTAACGTTAAATGCCCCAGCGCTGGATGGTACGCCTGACTCCAGTGCGATATGTCGAGCCAAGTAAGCATCGGCGGGCCCGGTGGTGATGATGTGGCCATAAACCGCATGATCAATATCGCTGGCAGCAACACCAGCCTCGCTTAGTGCTGCTTTGGCGGTGGCTGTCCCCATCTCATGGGGCGCTAAGCCCGCCAGACTGCCGCCAAAACTACCGATGGCAGTACGCTTACCGCCTAGAATAACCACTGAGTCAAGTTGCATTGGTAGTCTCCTTAATGTTTCCGACGAGCTAAGGCCAGGAATTTGAGCGTTTATAGCGAAAGGCTAGTTCCCTGCCTGCCTCGGCATCAGTCAGCCGTTGGGTGTGGTTCATGCTCAACTATCAGCGCATCGTGCAGTACTCGGGCGTTGTGGCGAAGCATGCCAAGCCAAGTCGCAGCATCGCCGTCGCTTGTTAGTGCATCGGAATACAGGCTGCCGGCAATCGGCACACCGGTTTCTTCGGCGAGTTGGTTGAGCAAGGCTTGGCTGGTCATATTTTCGTGAAACAACGCGCGGATATCTTGCTCGCGCACTACCTCGACTAACGCGGCTAAGTCGGCAGCACTGGGTTCGGCTTCGCTGGACACCCCAGCCGGAGACAGAAATGTTAGCCCATAGGCGCGAGCGAAGTGATCGAACGCGCGATGGCTGGTAATGATTTTGGTGGTGTCAGGAAGCTCAGCGAGCTGTTGCTGTATGTTGGTGTGAGTTGCGTTAACTTCGGCCAGATACTGTTCAGCGCGTTGACGGTAGGCTGCTTCGTTTTCAGGGTCTGCTGCGATCAGGCCGGCCAGAATATTATTGATATAGATATCGCCAAGTGCCAAGTCTTGCCAGGCGTGAGGGTCTTTCCCGCCATGATCATGGCCTGCACGATCGTGGTGGTCGTGTTCTGCATGATCATGGTGGTCGTGTTCTGCATGATCGTGGTCATGTTTTGCCTGGTTTAGGCGCGCTTCTACGCCGTCGGTGGCGGTTACCACAAGCCCGTGGTGGTCGCTGGCTTTAACCAAACGCTCCATCCAGCCTTCAAAATTCATGCCGTTGAGAACCACCAGGTCGGCTTGGCTAACGGCGCGAGCGTCGGTGGGGCGTGGGCTATAAACATGGGCGTCGGAGTCGGGGCCGACCAAGGCGGTTACCTCGACATTATTGCCGCCGATGTTCTCGACCATATCGGCCAAGATACTGAAGCTGGTGAGTACCTGTAGGCGCTCGTTAGCCAGTGCCGCAGGAGCCGCACTGAGCAGGGTAGCAAGTAGAGCGAGGGAGGCGAATGTGCGGTGCATGTCAGATGTCCTGGTGAGTTGGGTAGTCAGTCGGGTTACGCAGCAGGGGGTGTGGATTCGAGCGGCGCGACGCGGCGCCGAAAACGCGCAACAACACTGTGTTGTCGGCCAAATAGTGCTGAGAAAATATATGCCATACCGGCCAAGAGAATAATGGAAGGTCCCGATGGCAAGCCTAGGTGGTATGACAGCAATAGGCCAAAAAAGCTGGCGAGTACGGCAAGGGCGATAGCAATGGCGATCAGCCCTTCAAGCCGCTGGCTCCAGAAGCGTGCGGTAGTGGCTGGTAGCATCATCAGACCCACCGCCATTAGCGTGCCTAATGTTTGAAAACCGGCGGTGAGGTTGAGCACCACTAGGCCCAGAAACGTACCGTGTACCAAACCGCCGCGGACGCCCTGGCCGCGCAGAAATAATGGGTCTAAGCAGTCTACTACCAAAGCGCGAAAAATGGCGGCTAGCACTAGCACAATCAGGCTAGCAATGCCTGCAATCAAAACTAGTGCGGTGCTGTCTACGGCGAGGATTGAGCCAAACAGCACGTGGGTTAGGTCGACACTGCTGCCGCCCATTGATACCAGCATGACGCCTGCCGCCAGCGACATGAGAAAGAAGCTGGCCATGGCCGAGTCTTCCCGGTGCCCTGTTAACCGCGATACGCTGCCGGCAAGCAGGGCCACCAGAAGCCCTGAGATAATGCCGCCCAGGCTCATCATTGGTAGCGAAAAACCAGCAAATAAAAAGCCCAGTGCCACACCGGGTAGAATGGCGTGTGCCATGGCATCGCCAATCAGGCTCATGCCGCGCAACATCAGAAACACGCCTAGCGGTGGAGCGGCTAGCGACAAGGCGAGCCCTGCTACGGCGGCGCGGCGCATAAAACCGTAGCCAAAGGGCGCGAGCAACCAAGCATCAATCAGATCTAGCATGTGAAAATTCCGCCAAGGTAATGGGTAGGCGAGGCGCTCGGGGGGCAACGCCGCCCTGTTGTTCGATCAGGCGTTCAGGATTGACCCACTGCCCATGGCCGCCAGCCAGAAGGAGTACATCGTCGGCCAGTTGGGAGAGCTGCTCCATGTCGTGCAGCACGACAATTAGGGTAGCGCCCTGGCGGGCCATTTCACGCAGCGTATCCATCAGAATATCGACAGTATCGGTATCCACGTTGGCGAAAGGCTCGTCGAGCAGCAGTAATTCGGCCTCCTGCATCAAGGTACGACCAATCAACGCGCGCTGGCGCTGACCGCCAGACAGCTCTCCTAGCTGGCGGTGTGCCAGTTGCGAGATACCCAGCCGCGACATGATTTCGCGGCCGCGTCGGTAATGTGCCGCACAATAGCCTTTGAAGGCACCATGACTCGGCCAGGTGCCAGTCATGATCAGCTCTTCTACGCTCATCGGAAAACTCAGGTCTAGCGCCAGTTGCTGGGGAAGCCATGCACGCCGTTCTTTAGGTACCGTGCATTTTACTTGCCCACCGGCTGGCGTCAGCATGCCCATAATGGCAGCAATCAGTGTGCTCTTTCCTGCGCCATTGGCCCCGATAAGTGCAGTGATAGCGCCATCCTGAAAGCGTCCGTTAAGCTGTTCAAGTACGGTATGACCGCCTCGGGACAAGTGCAGGTTATCCAGTTGTAGGCGCGACATTAGCCCCACCACCCTGCGGCCCATGCCACGGCTAGCCATAATGCAGCGAGTGGTGCGAGCGACAGGAGTAACCGCCGCCAAGCTGACAGTGACATCAACGAAAAATGGCAAGGGCCTTCAGAGCGGTGACGATGGGTTGCTCGGGCGTGGCGATGAGCCATGAAATGTCTCCAGAAAATCTCAGGTCTTGGGCACCATGCGGGCAGCAGCAGGCAGAGCCGCGTCTGAGCGCAGGTGCTAAAGCATATCAGTTGCGCGGTCCTCACCCCATACAGTCGTTCTTTTTTACGGTGGCTGGCTGGCGCGGCGCAGTAAGAAAAATGGCCGTGTGCGTTAGCGCATCCTGGGTCCCAGCATGGCAATATGGGGCAATACGTTCTGTTGCTAAGGAAAGCTGATGGCTGCTTGGTTGCCCTGTGGGTTTTATGCTCGTCGCTTGGGCGCGGCTGGTCGTTCTCGGGTGTTGCTGCGTCGGGTGTTGCTATGGCTGTTGGTGTTAATGCTGCCAGTTGTGTTGGCTGGCTGCGATAACGCGGCGACGTCGCTGCAGCACTCGCCTCAGCCGCCACCTCAGCGTCAGGCTGAAAGCTTTTCGGGTAAACAGCTGGTGCGCCAAGCCAGTGTCCAGGGGCGAGCCGTTGTGAAGGATGCTGGCGCGGCTAACGCGAGTGGGCCTGACAGCAGCTCGCCTGATAGCGAAAGCCGTATCGAAGAACGGCGCAGCTACACGCTGGCATTTGGT
The DNA here is from genome assembly GCF_000425725.1 of Halomonas halocynthiae DSM 14573. GTDB lineage: Bacteria > Pseudomonadota > Gammaproteobacteria > Pseudomonadales > Halomonadaceae > Halomonas > Halomonas halocynthiae. Next base: position 131,582 of record NZ_AUDZ01000013.1, on the reverse strand, counting down.
GAAACCGATCCACTGGTTACCATGTATCGTGAGGTGCAAAAGGCCTGCCAAGAGAGTCACGATTGCCAGATAGAACAGGGCAGTTTGAACACGCCTCGTTACGGCAATGCGAATGGGCATCTGGCATTACGTATTGTGCGTGAGCAGGTCGATAACGCCGAAGCGGTGCGTTTGATAGCGGCTTCCCCCGAGCTCAGTGGCATTGAAATTACTCGTCAGGACCGCTCTCAGCAAATGATTGATACTGATGCGCGGCTGGCGCAGCAAATGGTTTTGCGTGAGCGGCTCAAGGAACTTGCTGAACAGGGGCGTGGCTTCAGCGAGCGGCGTATTCAAGACCTGCTGCAGGTGGAGCGAGAGCTAGCTCGCGTCCAGGGCGAGATCGAGTCTATGCAGGGTCGTCAGCGCCACCTGACCCGAGTGACTGACAGCGTGGCGGTTAATGTTCGGTTTGAACAGCAACGCCGCATTGAGCCGGCGCAGTACGGCGTGTTTTCTCCTTTGCTACGCGCGCTTGATCGCAGCGTGGCGTTGTTTTTTGAGTCGGTAGGCCAGGTGGTTCTGGTGGTTGTCTTCCTAACGCCTTGGGTTGTTATTGGTATTCCAGCGTTGTGGTTACTCAGCCGGTTATGGCGTCCACTGAGGTGTGTTTTTGCCAGCTTGGGTAGTAAGCGGCGGGCGCGCCAACGTGAAGCGCAACAGCAGCATGAAAACATCACCACTGAAAAACGTTCGTAGAGGCTGTGGCGCCCGCGGCTTCGTCCTGCTGAGGGCTGGCTTCGCTTTGCTATATCGATCAGGCCGCCTAACGGCGAGATGCTGCAGCCGTGGCGGGTTACATAGAATGTCAATCAAGGCGGTAAACAAGTCCGCGGGGGTTATTTTGAGGTAGGTTTCAGCTTATTCAAAATGCCCTCTAACTCACGGCCGATGGGCCGGTCGGTTTGCCAGGTTAGCCAGTAGCCTTGAGTCATGGGGAGTACTTCCTGCGTAGGTCGTTGTAGCTGGCCAGCCTGAAGGGGAGCTTGGCAGAGCGGCAACGAGCCCAGCATGACACCAGCACCCGCCTCGGCAGCACGCAGCGCTTGAACGTGGCTATCCAGCCGAATTTCTGGCGCTGGGCTAAGGGCGGTACCTAACCGTTGATCCCATTCTCGCCACCCGAGCCTTGGCCCGGCAATAGCAATGCGAGGCAACGTTTTCCAGTCATTCCCTTGTGTTAGCAGGCTTGGTGCAGCCATGGGGGTTAGTACCTCATCAAATAAGTGGTGAGCCGTTCGCCCTACCCAGTTGCCTTCTCCAAAACGAATCTCTAAATCAGCGTCGGCGTGAGCGTAGTCTGGCCAGCGGTGCATGGTCGACAGGGTTAAATGTCGCCCTGGAAGTTCTGCTTGAAGCGCGGGTAGCCGAGGAATGACCCACAGCACCAGCAGCGATGCCGATGCCATGAGGCTGAGGCGAGTTCTAGGGGCTGAAAAAAGGCTTTCGGCACTATGAGAAATTTGCTCTAAGGCTTGTTGTACATGAGGCAGCCAAGCCTCGCCTTGAACCGTGAGTGAGACGCCTCGTGCTTGACGTTCGAATACGGTGACGCCTAAGCGTTCTTCGAGATGGCGAATACGCTGGCTGACGGCGGCCTGGGTTAACCCCAGCTCTTGAGCTGCCGCAGTAAAACTCCCTAGACGAGCCGCGGCTTCGAAAACACGCACCCACTCAAGCGAGGGGAGTAGCCGGGTGGTATTAGCCATAAAAAAAACATACCTCTGATGGTGAAAATGGTTGATTGTCCTTATGTCATGGGCAGCGTCAAATAGCCAGTAATTCACCTGCCTGGAGTGTCCCGTGTTAGAGAATGCCGAACTGATAGAAGATGGTGCTTCCGTTCTACTGACGTTTAGCCAGGGAGAGCAGCGTCGCTTTCACGCTGTCTGGCTTCGAGATAATGCGCAGGATGCCGGTACTCGCTCACCGGATAATGGCCAACGGCTGATCAGCCTTGCTGATTTACCCGTCTCTTTAAGCCTTGTGGCGGCACGTATCGAGATGGGGGAGCTAGTTGTAACCATGGCGCCAGAGAGCAAGGATTATCGCTACGATGCCGCTTGGCTTTGGCAGCATGCTTATGATCGCCAGCCGCCTTCTCAGCGTGGCTGGTTGATGAAGGAAATTGAAACCTGGGACGCCACCTTGAGCAGCCGCCTGCCCAGTATTGCGATTTCCTCGCTTAATGACGATACCGCCAAATGTCAGTGGCTGGCAGCTATTCGTCGCTTTGGTATTGGCAAATTGACGGGTGGGCCCCTTCATAGCGGGGCTCTTCTCGATGTAGTGGCTCAGTTCGGGTATCCACGCGAGACTAACTATGGCCGCTTTTTCGATGTGCGCAGCGAAATTGCCCCGACTAACCTTGCGTTTACCGGCCTTGTATTACCCGCGCATACCGACAACCCTTACCGTGATCCCGTACCGACTTTGCAACTGCTGTATTGCTTGGAGAACTCTGCCGAAGGTGGCGATAACCGAGTGGTAGATGGGTTCCGTGCGGCACAGCAGTTGCGCGAGGAAGACCCTCGTAGCTTTGAGCTATTGGCGGGTTACTGTGCGCACTTTGAATACCTGGGGTTGGGAGATGTTTGTTTGCGTGCTCGGCGGCCGATGATTGAGCTAAATCCGGATGGCGAGATCATCGGTGTTCGCTTTAACAATCGCTCAGCAGCCCCTTTCCGTGACATACCTTATGCCGATATGGCGGATTACTACGTGGCTTACCGCCGTTTTGGTGAAATTCTCGAGTCCTCAGCGATGGGGGTAACGTTCAAGCTGGCACCCGGCGAGGCCTTTCTAGTGGACAATACCCGAGTGCTACATGCCCGCACAGGTTACGCCGGTGAGGGGTCGCGCTGGCTACAAGGCTGTTATGCCGACAAAGACGGTTTACTTTCTACGCTAGCTTGTCTTGAAGCAGCTGCCAGCGGAGATGCTACATGAGCTCATTAGCCGATTCTGTGGTGAACCAAATGACGCAGCTATTTGCCGACCAAGGCGCTAAAGCCTACTTGGGCGAGTCGGTAACCATGGCTGAGCATATGCTTCAAGGGGCTTGGTTAGCTGAGCAACAAGGTGAAAGCGACGAAATTATCATCGCGGCCTTACTCCATGACATTGGACATTTTGCGGGTGGCCGGGGGGTGTTTTCGTTGCAAGATACCGAAGACCGCTGTCATGAAGCGACTGGCTCGGCGTTAGTTGCACGTCATTTGCCGCCCGTTGTGGTGGACAGTATTCGTGAACATGTGGCGGCCAAGCGCTACCTTTGCGCAACACAGCCTGAGTATGCTGCGTGCCTTTCCAAGGCTTCTCAGCACTCGTTGCGTTTGCAAGGTGGCCCAATGAGTGCTGAGGAGGTAGAAGATTTCGCCCGCCATCCGCACCTGGACGCGATTCTTAAAGTGCGCCACTTTGATGATGCAGGCAAAGAACCTGGGCAATGGACGCCAGGTTTTGATCACTTCGCACCACGATTACGGCGCTTGGTAGAGGCGCATCATGCGGCGGTAACCAATACCCTGGAAAAACGGGGCTAGTTAATCACAACTGTCCACAATCCAATGAGCATTAATGCAGTACCTATCCATTTAATAGGTGCTGCTTTTTCTCGTAAAAGAATAACGCCAAGTACGACACCAAGGGGAATGGAGAGCTGGCGTATAGCGACGACTAGGCTGACTTCTTCCGTCAGTGTCATTGCCACTAATATCAACCCATAAGTGGTAAGGATCATAAACCCCGTCAGCAGCATAGTGCGGCGTTCATTCGCCCACAGTTTAGGCAAATGGCACCGCTCATTGGGTAAAAGAAGTACTGTTGGGATCCCCCAAATTGCCGTCATGATGGCTTGCAGCACCATGAAATTAGCGCCTGAGGTCATGTTGCTGTAGCCGCTGTTCAGCATCAAGTCGAGGGCATGTTTGTCGATCAGTGAGTAGCCAGTGGTTGCCATAGCTGCCAGTAACGCAAAGCCGAGCGCTGGAGAAACATAGTGTGAAAGCCGTAGGGGGCGAGGCCCCGTTAGCGGTAAGCAGAGAGCCCCCAGTAAAATTAGCCCCATGCCGAACAGGTCTAAATGGGTTAGCGAACGGCTACCCAGAAAACCGACGGAAACCAAGGGGACCAACATGACCGGAAGTGCGCGGGCAATTGGGTAAAGCACGCTGACCTCACCCCGCGCATAAGCCCAGGCGAGTCCACCCATATACAGCATTTGGCAAAAACCCGAGGCGGCTAGCCAGCCCCAAAAACTTGGGGGAAGTTGAGTCAACGGCGGGCCAAGCCAGAGCAATGGCGATAGCAGTAACGCGCCGCAACTCATGGCAAGCACAAAGAAAGCGAGTGATGGTGAGCGCTGCTTGCCCAAGAGATTCCAGCTGGCATGTAGACACACTGATACCAGCACTAACCCTAGTGCTAAAGGATTCATGGCGTTACTTTATCTGCTTTACTCGCGGCAGCGGCAAAACTCGCGAGCCATTCGTCCCAAGGCCGTGGGTGACGTTCAAGGTCTTCGGCGTTTTCCTTGCGACGAATAGCATTGCGCACCAGCAGTGAGCCCATATAACGAACGGGCTCTGGCGGAAAGTTGCCTAGTGGCCCTTGCGCCAGAGGTGAATGGCGCCAAGCATTATCTTGCTCTAACACCAGAGCACAGAGCAGCTTGGCACCCATGCGTGTCGGTCCTACGCCATTGCCAGAATAGCCAAAACCATAAGCAATATTGGGGTGGTCGGGCAGCGTGCCAAAAAAAGGCAGCCCAGTGACTGAGCGATCGGAAGGGCCGGTCCAGCTTGCTGCTAGAGGAATATCCGCAAGGCTTGGAAAGAAGCGCGTTAAGCTTTGCTGCAGTGCTGAGCGATAGGGAGAGGGTCGGTCAAAACACCGATGAACATGCGCGCCAAAGGCAAAGGTATTGCCCCCTTTGCCTAGCATCAGTCTTCCTTCTGGGGTGGTGCGGTAATAGTAAACGAAGGTGCGTGAATCAAGCACTGAAACCCCATCGCTCAACCCTGTTGCTGAGACAAGCTCGGGGGCTGGCTCCGTAATCACCATATCGCTGGAAACAATGGCGATGGTACGGCGGAGGCGAGGTAGTAGCCGCGCCGTCCAAGCATTAGTGGCAAGTACCACACGATCAGCAAAAATACGGCCGCCAGGGGTAACCACCTGAGCGGGCCGACCCTTTTCTAAGCTGAGCATGGGAGTGCTTTCAAAGAGTGTAACGCCTAGCTCTAGCGCTACTCGCCGTAAACCACGTACCAGCTTGGCTGGTTGTACCGTTGCTGCTTGGGGAGAGAACCATCCTTGAGTTTGGCAAGGTGAGCCACTGCGTCGCTTGACTTCCGAGGCACTTAAGGCACAAAAGCTCCCGATGCCTTGCTCGCTAAGGCTCGACATCAGCGGTGCAATAGCCGCCTGCTGGCGACTATTATTGGCGGTGAAAAGGGTACCGTCGTGGCGAAATTCTGCATCGATGCCGTGGTACTGACAAAAATCACCAATCTCGGTAACGCTGCGTTCGGATTCTATGACCAACCGCCGAGCTTCATCGTCGCCAAAAAGTCGTTTGAGAGTGGGGTACTTGCTGGCCCAGCCCAGTACGCACCCTCCATTGCGTCCGCTGGCGCCAGCACCGCAGAGGTCAGCTTCGATTAGCGTTACACGCAAAGAAGGGGCTTGTTGGCGTAACAGGATGGCTGTCCATAGCCCGCTATAGCCACCCCCAACGATGCAGATGTCGGTGTGAAGATCCTGTGTTAACGGGGGGGCTGGCAGCTCTGACTCAGTTGCTAGAGCCTGGTGTAACCAAAAAGGGCGCATGGAAACTTCCTTGACGAAAACTTCCCCGAGGTAAGCCTCGGGGAGGCAGGGCGATAGCGGTAGGGCGGGAGCTGAGTTAAGGCCGTTCGCCACGGGCAAGACGGGCGTTAATCTCAGCCACTACAGCGGGTAAGTCGGCAATGGTGTCGATCATAAAGTGTGGTTGGGCGGGGGCGAATTGTGCCTCGATACGAGCACGTTGTTCCGCCAGTAAGTTTGGCGCCATGTTGGTGTATTCGTTATGGCTAAGCCCCAGGGCATTGCCTGAACAGGTCAGCGCGACAGTCCACATGCCCGCGCTGCGCCCTTCAAGAATACCTGGTGCGGTATCATCAACCTTTACGCAAGCGGCCACGTCGCTCACGCCCAGCGCGATGACATTAGCTAATGCCTGGGCTGGGTGAGGGCGGCCATTGGGCACCTCGTCGGTGGCGACTACGTGATCTGCCTCGTAGCCGTTATCTTTGGCCCGAGCGATTACTTGCTCCATGACGATAGCGGGATAGCCAGAACAAGAGCCAATTTTCAGCCCTTGCTCGCGAAGCGTTGCGATGGCTTCTAGTGCCCCAGGAATCAGCGCCGAGTGCTCGCCGATTTTAGCAATTTGCAAGGGCATGAAACGTTCGTAAAGCGCTGTAACATCAGCGTCGCTAGGCATATGCCCAACCGCTTGCTTAAACCGTGCGGCAATAGCGGGGTTATCGCAAAGAGTTCGAATATGATCCCACTTTCCCATGCCCATGGGGCCACGAGCTTCCTCTAGGCTGAGTTCAACACCTAGTTCTGCAAAGGCTTCAACGAAAATTTGCGTGGGAGCAAAGGAGCCAAAATCGACAACAGTGCCGGCCCAGTCGAGGATGGCGCACTGTAAACGTTCGGGGTATTGGTATTGCATATGATGTTTCCTGTTGTTTAGGAGGCAATCGCCGGCTGACAGTTATCCACACCGAGGTTGGCTAAGGCGGTATCTACGGCGAGCAAGAGTTGCTCAATCACGCTGGTATCGAGGTGGCCGATATTGCCAATACGGAAACTTTCTACTTCGGTGAGCTTGCCGGGATAAATAATGAACCCTAGTTCTTTTAGCTCGGCATAGAAGCGTGAGAAGTCAAAGGCTGGGTGAGTCGGGCTGAGAAACGTCGTGATGATGGGCGATAGCCAGCGGTCGTCTAACAGTGTGTTGAAACCGCGCTGCCGCATTCCTGCGATGAGGGTGTCAGCATTCGCGCGATAACGCGCTAAACGCCCAGCAACGCCACCTTCGTTGGCATGCTCCTGCAATGCCTGAAGAAAAGCAGCGACGACATGGGTAGGTGGGGTGTAGCGCCACTGTCCGGTCTTTTGCATGTAATGCCACTGGTCGTGCAGGTCTAAAGCGAGTGAGTGGCAGCGGCCTGCACTCGCTTCCAGAGCATCACGTCGAGCAAGAATAAAACCAAACCCTGGTACTCCTTCAAAACACTTATTAGCGGAAGAAACCAACGCCAAAAAAGGAGTTTGTTGAGCATCTACTGGGATGGCACCAAAGGCGCTCATGGAGTCGATAATTAATTCGCGCCCTTCGGCGGCAACTACGTCAGCAATGGCGTCGATAGGGTTGAGAATACCAGAGCTGGTTTCGCAGTGAATTACCGCAACATAGCCTATGGTTGGGTTATCTCGTAATCGCTGAGCGACGAGCTGAGGGTCAGGAGGCGCTGTATCGCCAGTGTCGATAACTTCATAGGGGCGGCCGATACGATCAAGCAAACTGGCTAAGCGCTTGCCGTAGGCTCCATTAATCAGCACTAAGGTGCTGCGTTGTGGAGCAATGAGCGTACCCAGTGCCGCTTCTACGGCGAACGTACCGCTACCCTGAATGGGCACACAAGCATGACTGGTTTGAGCGTTGGCATAGTCGAGCAGGCGGCGACAAATATCGGCGGTCATGGCATTGAAGTCGTTATCCCAAGAACCCCAGTCTTGCTGCATGGCAGCTTTAACAGTAGTGCTGGTTGTTAGCGGTCCTGGCGTTAATAGATACGGGTCGGTCATTGGTTAGCTCGTTGGGTTACATCAGTTATTAGGGACACAAAATATTTGTATGAAACACGAAAAAAGTCATGAAAACGGTACCGCTAGGCGGTACTGGTTTGGCTGGTCTGTCGCCAACTCTGTGCGCGAGTCAACAGCAGTCGCGTTAGGGCAGCATGGGCAATTTTTACCGCTAATGAGGTAAAAAATATCAGCACGGCCATTGCTGCAGCGCTGGCAAAGTAGCCGGCTTCATCCAGGTGCATAACGGCGACAGAGGCAAGGCGAGTATCGCTGTTATAAAGGAAGACGACTGCCGAGACAGTGGTCATTGTATTGACGAAGAGGTACACCGAAATATCCAGCACGGCAGGGAGCGAGACGGGTAACGTTACTCGGCGGAAAGTGGTCCAGAACGGCACTTTTAGCGACGCACCAGCTGCTTCAAACTCGGGGTCGAGTTGCTTTAAGGCAGTCACTGATGTGAGGTGGCAAACAGTGTAAAAATGTACCAGGGTGTTGAGAACCAGAATAGCCATCGTGCCGTAGATCCAGTTCAAGGGGTTATCGGCCTGGTTAAAAAAGAAGATATAAGCCAAACCGAGCACCATTCCCGGTACCGCCATGGGCAACATAGCCAAGAAATGAAGTCCTTGGCGCAGGCTGCGATATCCCTCACTTTTTTCGATTAGCCAAGCATTGAAGAAGATAACCAGTGTGCCAATTAAGGCCACAGAAAAAGCCAGCGTTAAGGAATTAAACCAAGCTGCCCAGCCGCCTCCAGCTAATGCTTCAAAGGTGTAATGTTTAAATGTCAGAGAAAGGTTATAAGGCCAGAACTGCACCAAGGATGCATAGATGGCGGTGCCGATGATCAGCAGAATTGCGGCGCCAATGGTGTAACAAATAAAGGTGAAGCACCGGTCTCGTAATGGGCTGGGTGTTGGCTGCCAAGGCACTGCACGCGCGGAAAGCTGCGCTACCTGACGACGTTGAATCCAGCGGTCCACGACGAAGGAGGCGAGGGCTGGCAACAGCAAAATCACGCTGACCACCGCTCCCATTTGGAAATTCTGTTGCCCAACAACCTGGCTATAGATATCAGTGGCCAGTACGCTGAATTGGCCACCAATGATTTTGGGAACACCGAAGTCAGTAATAGCCAGTGTGAACACCACAAAAGCACAAGAGATCAGCCCATAACGCGCGCCAGGCAATGTAATGGTCAGAAAACTGCGCCACTTCGGCGTGCCTAGCGCCTCAGCCGCTTCATAGAGGCGCGCATCACTATTAGAAAGTGCGGTAGTCAGAATCATTAGTGCATGGGGAAATATCCAAAAGCACATACCTATAATGATGCCAATAGGCCCGTAAATGCTTTCGTCCATTAACACACCACGAAACCAGCCCTGATTACCAAACAGGTAAACCAGGCTGATGGCAGGCAGTAGCGACGGTGCCAAAATGGGTAGCAGCGAGATCATGCGAAAGACGCGCTTACCAGACATGCAAGTGCGGGTAATGCCATAAGCACACAGGAACGCTAACCCAACAACAATAGCTGTGCTGGTTAACGCGACAAATAGCGAGTTGGCGATAGAGCCAACCAGGGCTGGCGTATGAATATATTTGGCAAAATTGGCCAAGCCAACAAAGTCACCGCTGCGATCCTGTAGGCTCTTTATCAACATGCTGAATAGCGGAAACAGCAGTCCGATGACCAGTAAGCCGAGTGCCGCCAGAAGCGCTATTAGCCTTAACAGCGTTTCGCTGGAAAAGTGCTGCGATCCGAAGGCAGAGAGACGCGCTATCATACCCGCGCCTCCTGGCTCGGATAGAGGCGCAAAGCGTCAGTAGGCAGCTGAGCACCTAAAATGGCACCGGGTACCAGCCCTAGCGTTTCGGCATCGCGCAGCGCAACATCGGCGGTTAAGCGTTGCTGAGTATCCTCTAGGCTTAAGGTGACGCGTAAGAAGGCGCCGAGAAACTCGATATGCTCGACAAGCACAGCAAGGCCATCTTTTTTGGCGCAGAGCTGGATAGACTCGGGCCGAATGGCGAGCCGAGCCTGGTAATCATCAGCGTAATCATGGTTCGGGCATGTTAGAAGGCGCTGGCCCAAACGCAAGGCGTGACTACCTTCAGGGTGTACGTCGATAAAGTTCATGCTGCCAATGAACTCGGCGACAAAAGCACTGGCGGGCTGGCGGTAGATCTCTGCTGGCGTCCCAATTTGCTCAATGACGCCGTGGTTCATCACCACGATACGATCGGCCATAGACAGCGCTTCTTCTTGGTCGTGGGTCACCATAATGGTTGTAACGCCAAGGCGAGCCTGTAGCGCTTTAATTTGGCTGCGTAGATGAACGCGAACGCGGGCATCTAGGGCAGACAGGGGTTCGTCCAGCAGCAGTAAGCCAGGCTCAGTTGCCAGCGCACGGGCCAAGGCAACACGCTGTTGCTGGCCGCCAGAAAGTGCTGCGGGATATTTGGCTTCGCTACCCGCCAAGTCAACGAGGGCCAGTAGCTCGCTGACACGATTGCGCATCCCATGACGGTCGTCACGACGATTACGCAGGCCGTAAGCGATATTATCGAATACCGTTAGGTTGGGAAAAAGCGCATAGGACTGAAAGACAATGCCAAAGTCCCGTGACTGTGGCGGCAAGCGAGAGATATCCTGGCCCCGCTGAATGATGCGGCCGCTGCTTTGGGGCGCTAAACCTGCAATGGCCCGTAGCAGCGTGGTCTTACCGCAGCCAGAGGGCCCCAAAAAGCAGACAAATTCCCCTTCTCGTATAGACAAGTCAATTTTTTGTAACGCGGTGAAAGCGCCGAACTGCTTGGTTAGGTGATGAATTTCAAGGTGATTATCTGCGGAAAGTGAATGCGCTTTGGCATGAGTATCTAAGTGCAGAGGGTGGGTCAGTATGGACATACAAATACTCCTACGCCCCAGCGCTTCGCGCTGAGGCAGTGACGGCGAATAGCGGGAATACTTACTGGCTGTCGGATTTTCCGTCGTAACGACGCTGCCACTCTTCAAGCAGGCGCTCGCGATTGTTGGCTGCCCAGGAAAAGTCAGCATCAATCATGAGTTCGGTGATATTGGCCGGATAGTTTTCAATAGGCTGAGCGACGCCAGGGTAAGCGACGACGGCATAGCCTTCGTTGTATAGCTCGTTGGCTTCACGAGAGACCGCCCAGTCCATCAAGGTCTCAGCCGCCTCACGGTTTTCGCCTCCCTTAATGATGGCTGCTGCTTCCATATCCCAGCCCACACCATCTTCCGGGAAAACTATTTCGATGGGCGCACCTTGCGATTTAAGGCGAGCGCCACGGAAAGCAAAGGAAACGCCTGCGACCGCCTCACCCGAAGCCGCTAGGTTGCATGGAGCTGAGCCGGAGTGTGTGTAACGCGCGATATTGTCGTGTAGGCGATCCATGTAGCCCCAGGCTTCGTCTTCTCCCCACAGTTGCATCCAGCTAGCCACATCTAGGTAGCCCGTTCCTGAGGAGTTGGGGTTTGGCATAATGACGTGCCCCTTGAACTCTGGGCGAGTGAGGTCTTCCCACGAGGTAGGTATGGACAAGCCCTGGCGCTCACCCTCAATGGTGTTGTAGCAAATTGACGCTACCCAGGCATCAGTGCCCACCCAAGCGGGGTCCTGGCCATCACGTGATGCCGGATCGACAAACTTAGGGTCCAGTGCCTCAACCCCTTTTGGGGCATAGCGCGAAAGCATGCCTTCCTTTTCTAAAACCAGCAGGCTGGTGGCAGCCAAGCCCCATACAACATCGGCTTGAGGGTTATCCTTCTCAGCCAGTAAGCGAGCCGTGATCACGCCAGTGGAATCACGTACCCAATTGATTTCGATATCAGGGTAGGCTTCGTTAAAGCGCTCGGCGTACTTTTGGAGATCGTCGGACTCGATGGCGGTATAAACAGTCAGCTCGGTGGCAGCGATAGCACTAGAGCTAAAGGCTAGGGCAACAGCACTGCTTAGCAAAGCGCGAGTGAGCAGGGACATGTAGTTCTCCGAAGTCAGTAGGGAAGAGCCAGTTTTTATAGGCCGAGAGTGTGCCTTCCTTAGATGACAAAGCGGTGACAGTTAGTTGAATGTTTGGTGAGCGCCTAAAAGCAATTGACATCAAGCCGTTAGCCTAAAGGTGCCCTAACGACTAAGTGGCTAAACCGTGGGGTGCTTAATGGTTTTTTTACAACAGGAGTGTTTCATGAGTGCCTATGAGCAAGTATTTGATGCGCTAGACAGGTTGCATGCACAAGACCCGCGCCAAATTGAGGTTGGCGGTAAACACGTGCCACAAGAGCTATGGCACGCCAACCGTATGAGTGCTTGGCTAGACCAACTGGAAACATCTCCGGATGAGCTGACCTGCCTAGCCGTGCGTGGCCAGCATTTGCAGCGCTGGCAGCTGCCACGTAGCGACTATCCGCAAGGGCGAGTGGGATATTTGACGTGGCGTCGAGATCAAGGACTGCGGGCAGGGGAAACTACCGCACAACTGATGCGACAGGCGGGCTATAGCGCTGATCAGGCAGAGCAGGTGGCAAAAATGATCCGCAAGCAAGGACTGGGGCACGATGCTGGCGCGCAAGCAGTGGAAGACTGCGCTTGTCTGGTCTTTTTAGAAAACTACTTCAGTGACTTTTCAAAACAGATAGCGCATGAGCACTTGATACGCATTGTGCGTAAAACTTGGCAGAAAATGTCGCCAGCAGCGCATCGCTTAGCGTTGGAGCTGCCCATGACAGAGGAATCGAGAAGGCTCGTGGAAAAGGCTCTTTCGGCCTGAGTTGGGTGTATTCGAACGAGGCGCCGCCTCATGCTTCGCGCTCTTTTGATGTTGTGTCTTGTTGATATTGCTGGCTCGTCCTATGCGAGTGGCTAGATAGCCGCTTCTCTTTGAGAACCCCTTATCGAGCACTGCAGTTGACAGATATTCGTTATATCTAGTTGTTAATAAAAGAAAATATTACCTGCAATGGTTTGATATCTGGTTGATTTAAAACAAAAATAATATTTTATACGCAGTGTTTGACAGAATCTTCATCTGGCGCTAGGCTTTCTCCATATAATCATATTAAAAACTAAGTTTCATATGTGAAAACGACGAGGACAATCCCTATGTCTTGGATTACCGTCTGCAAGACCGAACAAGTACAAGAAGATTTCCCTTTTTCAGCCAAGGTTGATGGCAATGAGGTGGGTGTCTATCTGCTGGATGGCGAATACTACGCCCTTGGCGATGTTTGCCCACATGCTTATGCCTTGTTGTCTCAGGGGTTTGTCGAGGATGGTCAGGTAGAGTGTCCATTGCATGAAGCGGTCTTCGACATCAAGACCGGTAAGTGTCTCCGTGCACCTGCTGAGAGCGACGTGGATGTCTATGCTGTGCGGATTATCGATGACGCAGTACAGCTCAAAATAAAAGAAGAGGTGTGAGAACCATGTCTGATTCTGACTTGAATCCCCAGCTGAAAACGTGGGCACGTGTTATTCCTTCCTCTGAGCCCGGTAAAGGCCGTATTGAGCAACCCGGAGGATTCGACAACCGCGTCTGGCAGACACGTGAACGTGCTGCGGAACCTTTTGAGCTGGAGCTGGTTGCAGCGTTAGAGGAGGTTTTTGAGTCGGGAGCCACCGAGCTTCCGCAAGTGATTGCAGGCCTGAAAGAGCGTCATCGTCTCGATCGTCAAGGCAATCCTTGGAATGAGGAATCCTTCCTGAAAGAGATGGCGGTGTTGGGTCACTAATGTCCCTTCACACTTGTCGCTAACAAATAATGAGGCCGAGTCATGACTAATTCTTCTTCCTCCGATGCTGTTCAAGACTATCTCGATGCAGGGCTGCGCTCACTGTGGTATCCGGTGATTGCCAGCTGGGAGCTTGGTAGCAACCCTCTGGGCATCACCCGTCTGGGTGAAAATCTCGTGCTATGGCGTGATCACCAGGGTGTCGCCCATGCTGTCGAAGATCGCTGCCCGCACCGTGGTGCGCGCCTCTCCAAAGGGTGGAATCTTGGTGATCGACTGGCTTGCTGGTATCACGGTGTGGAAGTTGATGGAAGTGGCGTCGTTCGTGACGTGCCGGCGATGGAAAATAATCCCATCGTGGGGACTGCCTGTGTTCGCCACTACCCAGTAAAAGAGGCTCATGGCGCGGTTTTTATTTATTTCGCGACGGTGGATGGAGAAGAACCAGCTGAGTTGGTGCTTCCTGAGCAGCTGAGTGATGAAGCGTCCTACGGCAACTTCTTGTGTACGGCGACGTGGAAGTGCAACTACCAGTACGCCATCGATAACGTCATGGACCCGATGCACGGTACCTACTTGCACTCGGATTCTCACTCGATGGCGGAAGGGGATCGTCAGGCAGAGATGGTGCTGGAGCCTACTGAGGCTGGCTTTATTTTCAAGAAAACTGGCCAGAGCGGCGTCAACTTCGACTGGGTGGAGTTTGGTAACAGCGGTACCTTGTGGCTACGACTGTCTATTCCTTATCAGGCACGTTTCGGTCCTGGTGGGCCATTTTGGATTGTTGGCATGGCCGTACCTGAAGATAAAGACCATACCCGAGTGTTTTTCTGGCGTGTGCGCAAGGTAGAGGGTTGGCAGCGCCAAGTATGGCGGTTCTTCTATCGCACTAAGCTGGAAGGGCTGCATTGGGATGTATTGGAGCAAGACCGAGTCATTCTCGAGAGTATGGCACCGGATGCACGACATCATGAAAACCTTTACCAACACGACGTGGGCCTGTCGCGGTTACGTCGCGTCATGCTTAAGCTGGCTAAGAAGCAACTAGCTGAGCGTGGGGAGGTAGCCTGAAATGAGTAGCCACGGCCTCGCGGATAAACGCATTCTGATTACTGGTGCTGCCCGCGGCTTGGGGCGCAGCATTGCCGACGCCGCCGCGGCACAAGGTGCTCGGCTGGTGCTCAGTGATATTCGGGAAGAAGAGCTTGCCGCTACGGCAGACTGTCTTCGTCAAAAGGGCGCCAGTGTCGAATCATTGGTGATTGATCAGGCCAGTCCTTTATCTATCGAGAGTGGCATGTCTCAAATCGCCGAAGGTGGCGGCTTGGATGGGCTGGTCAATAATGCGGCCCTTGCCACCAATGTTGGTGGTAAATCGATGATGGAATATGACATCGACCTCTGGGACCGCGTCATGGCTATTAACGTGCGTGGCCCTTGGCTGATGACGCGAGCGGCTGTGCCATTAATGGCCGGCGCTAATTACGGCAAGGTGGTTAATGTCGCTTCGGATACCGCACTTTGGGGAGCTCCTCAATTGATGGCTTATGTGGCCAGCAAAGGGGCTGTTATCTCGATGAGTCGTGCCATGGCTCGAGAGCTTGGCGAACACAATATTTGTGTCAATGTCATCGCGCCGGGACTCACTCACTGTGAAGCGACGGAGTACGTACCAGAGACTCGCTACGCGCATTATGCAGACGGTCGTGCGTTGAAGCGTGAACAGCAGCCTCAAGATATCGATGGCACCGTACTCTACTTGTTATCTGATTGGTCTAACTTTGTTAGCGGGCAGGTGATTCCGATTAATGGTGGCTTCGTTTTCAACTAAGTGTTGTTGAAAAGAGCCATTCTTATGATCGCCAGAACGCCATCTCTTTGATCTGGATCCGGTTGGTACGTTAAGTCGACCGTGCTCCTTATAAAAAATAAACACGCACTCGCAAAGCCATAATTTTGCGAGACGGGCTCCTCATGCCAAAAAACAGGTTTGAGAGAGTGCCTGACAAGCTAACACATCAGGAGGTATAGGATGAGTATCGTCGGTATTGAAGAGCTGGAGTTTGGCGCTGTAGATGTTGAGAAAGGTAAGCGCTTTGCCGCGGATTTTGGTTTGGCACCGTTACAGGATGACGGAGATGCCAGCACCGCTGCCGTTTACGAGACGCTGGATGGCGCAAAGCTAAGTGTGCGGTCTATTGATGATCCAGCGCTGCCCGAGGCGTTTGAAGAAGGTGATACGCTGCGTCGCATGACGTGGGGTGCTGCCGATGCTGCAGCTCTCGACACATTGCGGGAACGCCTGAGTGATCAGCCTAGCTTCATTGACCATGGCGATGCGTTTGAGTGCCGAGATCCTAACGGCATGACGGTACGAGTGCGCGTATCGACACTTCGCGATGTTGAGCTGGACGTCACGCCGATCAATCAGTGGGGTGACATGCGTCGCGTTGATCAGCCTAGTCCGGTTTATGAAAACGCTAAGCCAGCCTCCATCGGTCATGCGGTGTTCTTCGTTGATGACCTTGAGGCCACCGAGCGTTTTTAC
This sequence comes from Halomonas halocynthiae DSM 14573, assembly GCF_000425725.1. Classification (GTDB taxonomy): domain Bacteria; phylum Pseudomonadota; class Gammaproteobacteria; order Pseudomonadales; family Halomonadaceae; genus Halomonas; species Halomonas halocynthiae. The sequence goes on along the minus strand of NZ_AUDZ01000013.1, from coordinate 115,371 downwards.
CGCGAAAAACTGGGTTTTTCTGTCTCCGACCGTTATATCGACCGCGCTGTTTTCCTGCGTATGCAAAAGCGCGGCGGCCATCACAATCTTTTCCTGCTTAAGTTACCAACACGCGGACGCGGGCTGAATCATGTGGCCTTTACCGTACGTGATATCCACGAAGTCATTGGCGGCGGTTTGGCGATGACTCGTAAAAAGTGGACCACCTTTATTGGCCCTGGGCGTCACCCCGTATCGTCTGCTTATTTTTGGTATGTGAATAGTCCGTTGGGTGGTGCCTTTGAGTACTACACCAACGAAGACTATCTCACTGAGGCTTGGCAGCCACGCGAAATGCGCCACTCCCTAGAGTCGTTCACAGAGTGGGCCATCGAGGGTGGTATTGACGCGGAAACACGGCGTCAGAAAAAACCCGAAGATAAGGAGTAACACTCATGGCGAATCAGGCACCTTCGTGCATTGTCGTGATCGGGGGCGGTCAGGCTGCCGGCTATGCTTGTAAAGCATTACGCACAGAGGGTTTTGATGGTCGTTTGACAGTAGTCGCTGACGAGCCTCATGACTTCTATGAGCGGCCACCGTTGTCCAAGGGCGTCATTACCGATAGCGCGACACTACCTCGTTTATTCTCCGAGGATGTTGTTGAGGCCTTGGATATCGACTGGCGTCGCCCTCATCGGGCCGTTGAAATTGATCGCCAAGCCAGCGAGGTAGTGCTCGATAATGGTGAGCGGCTTGCTTACGATCGCCTGCTGATGGCTACCGGTAGTCGCCCTCGGATGCCAGTGCCTGAGTGGAATGCCATTGAGAATGTGATGACGCTGCGCTCTTGGGATGACGCCTGTCGCCTCAAGGAGCGGCTTGGAGAGAGTAAACGCATCGGCATTATAGGTGGTGGTTGGATTGGCCTTGAGGTGGCATCCAGTGCACGCAAATTCGGTGTCGAGGTTGATGTTTTTGAGCGTGCTCCCAGGCTGTGCGGGCGCAGTGTCGGTATCGAAGTAGCGCATGCGATTCAGGCGTTACATGAGCAGCATGGAGTGGGCTTGCATCTAGATCGCCAGTCCATCGAGTTGGCCCAGGATGCTGATAACCGCGTTTGTGTGACGGCCGATGATAAAGCCTATGCGCCTTATGACTTGGTGGTGGTCGGTGTTGGTGTCGATATCAATCTGGAGCTGGCTCGGGATGCTGGGCTAACAACAGAGCAGGGCATCGTTATTGATGCTGCAGGTTACACCTCTGACCCCCAGGTCTTTGCCGCCGGAGATGTGGCTCAGCACCCGCACCTAGGGCTTTGCTTGCAGTCTTGGGCTTATGCTCAGAATCAGGCTCAAGTTGTGGCCAATGCAATGCTCGATAAGTCGGCGCATTACGATGAGCCAGCTTGGCTGTGGTCAGATCAGCATAACGTCAATATTCAGATCCTTGGAATACCCACCACTGAGACTCACTGCGTTATTCGTCAGGAAGACTCTGGCTCAGTGTTCTTCTATCTCGATAACCAAAACCGCTTAGTACAAATGGTGGCCTTTAATCATCCACGTGCGATCAAGTTGGGCAAGCGTTGGTTGGCCGCTGAGCGTGTGCTTGACGGTGTCGTACTGGCAGATCCTGAATTTAACCTTATGCAGCTTCGTTAACTTTACGAAGTGACTTTTTAGATACACAGCAATGACAATAATGACAGGTAATGATCCATGGAATCAGTACAGGATAAAATAAATCCGCCAGAAGAGTCACTTGATTATGGCGGTTATAAACGCTGGGCTATTCCTATTGCTTTATTAAGCTGTGTTGTTCTTGCGTTTTTTGACAAGATAAGTATCGCTGTATTGCTGAGTAACCCTGAGTTTCAAAGTGCTTTAGGTATTGAGGGCGAAACCACAAAGTTAGGCTTTTTGATGACAGGCTTCTTGCTTTCCTATGGCTTCTCATCAATGTTCCTAGGTTTTCTTGGTGACATTATAAGTCCCAAGAAATGCCTCTATGGCATGTTAGTGTTGATGGCGGCCATTATGGCAACCATGGGGTTCATGAATACCTATGGCAGCATGCTTACGTTGCGTATTCTGCTCGGTATTGCTGAAGGTCCGATGTTTGCTATCGCTTATACTATTGTAAAGCGTACTTTTCCTCCTAAAGAGCAAGCCAGGGCAACGATGTTATGGCTACTGGGCACACCGATTGGTGCATCAATCGGTTTCCCCGTCACTATTTACGTACTAGCTAATTTTGGTTGGAGGGCTTCGTTCTTTTCCATGGCGCTATTGACGATTCCCGTTATGTTGTTCGTCTTATTGGTGTTTAGGAAAGTAGATATCACAACGAAGTCACCAGTTCAGCAATCGTTAGGTACGAGTCGTGTGCCGCTTTCTAATCATAAGCAAGCCACGCGCAAGCTATTTGGGAATATGTCTTTTTGGGCAATATGCCTATTCAATATCGCTTTCCTTTCCTATCTCTGGGGTTTAAATAGTTGGCTTCCGACTTATCTGGTTGAAGATAAGGGTATTGATCTTAAATCTGCAGGTATTTTTGCTTCGCTACCTTTTATCGCCATGCTTTTTGGCGAAGTAGTTGGCGCTATTATCTCCGACCGTTTGGATAAGCGTGCCTTGATGTGTTCATTGTCGCTGCTGGGTGCCGGCCTTGGACTACTACTTGTGCTATCTATCCACAGCTCCAATGTCCTCATGATTACGGCTATGTCATTCAGCGCTATGTGCTGGGGCGTTGGTGCGCCCAATATTTTTGCCTTGTTGGCCAAGGCAACACCGTCAGAAGTGAGTTCGACGGCGGGCGGTATATTCAATGGGTTTGGCAATTTCTCTGGTGCTCTGACGCCGGTGCTCATCGGTGTATTGATTGGCATGACCGGAAATATGAGCGCGGGTCTTCTTTTTATGGCGCTGCTCGCCTTTATCGGGGGTGGCGTGCTGGTGCCCTTGATTCGCCGTTACTGAGCGAAAAGGGTGGCGATGGCGATACCTGTTGCGCCCAGACAGACAATTCGCCTCAAAGAACTCGGCAGGAATGTCCTGAAGAGTAATTAACAAGGAATTGGATCATGACTACGCAAATTGCGACACAGAAACAACCTGAAGGCGTTTCTTTCGAAGACTGGATTGAGACACGTATTGCACGTTTTGAAGGCCGCAAGTATGACTGGAATGCCCTAAAATTCCAAGCCGATTACGATCCCAAGTATCGCCGTGCCCAGATGCGTTATATCGGCACGGGTGCGACTGGGGTCGCCGATGACACGAACACGATACCTTCTGAACATTTCACCTTATCGACCATGGTACTGCCGTCCAAGTGCGAAGGGCCGATGCACGTGCATGATGACGTCGAAGAAGTCTTCTTCGTGCTTAAAGGCACGATTCGCCTCTATCTGAAAGACGGTGACAACTATGTTGAGACCGTTATTAAAGATCGTGATGTGATTTCCGTTCCGCCAGGTATCTACCGCGGCCTGCTCAACGAAAGTGAAGAAGAAGCCTTGATGTGCGTTATGTTGGGCACGCCTAAGCCACAGATTCCGACTTATCCGGACGATCACCCGCTTTCCAAGATCAAACGTAAATGATGACTGGGTCAGCCATGATTGCCAAAACCCTATCTCTTAATAGTGGGTTTCAGGCGTATCGCGAAAGCGGTGCCGGACCGACAGTTGTGCTGTTGCACGGGATTAGTTCCGGTGCGTCATCTTGGGAGCCTTTGGCATCGCTGTTGCCGGGTTATCGACTGTTGGCTTGGGACGCGCCGGGTTATGGCGAGAGTCAGCCGCTGGCTGAAGGTGAGCCGACGGCGGCAGATTATGCGGCACGTCTCGACGCTTGGCTTGATGCCCTTGAGATTGAGCGCTGCGTGCTCATAGGTCACTCGCTAGGTGCCATGATGGCCTGCGCTTATATGGCTCTGTGCCCAGAGCGTCTTGTGGGAGTGATCTTGGCTGATCCAGCTCAGGGCTATCGGAATGCTGATGATGCCAAGCGTGACGCGGTTTATCACAGTCGTTGGCCCTTACTTGTTAAGCAAGGTCCCGAAGCTTATGCCGAAGCAAGGGCGCCACGTCTGCTGCGTGACAGTGCCAGCGAGGCTGATGTTGCTCGAGTGCGTGACGGCATAAAACGTCTCAACGTCTCAGGTTTCGCTCAAGCCAACTGGATGCTGGCTAATGATGCGCTGGAAGGATACGTCGAAAGAGAGATACCCGTACCGGCAAGGGTGCTGTGCGGTGATGAAGATCGCATTACCCCCCCTGAGGATGTTCAGGCGCTGGCAACACGCCTGGGGCTGACCTATCACAGTATCCCACGCGCTGGGCATGCCAGTTATATCGATGCGCCAGCAGCCTTTGCTGCAGCCATTGATGACTTTGCTGGGCGTCTGTTCACCAAAAAGGAGGAGCAGTAAATGAGCTTTATGATCGAAGGCCGAGTCGCCGTAGTTACTGGCGGCTCTTCGGGAATTGGTCTTGAAACCGTCCGCCTGCTGTTAAGTCAAGGTGCCAAGGTGGCGCTGTGTGGTCGCAATCTTGAGCGCCTCGAAGCAGCGCGAATCGCGCTGGTTAATGAGTTTCCAGAATCAGAGTTGCTGGCTGAAGCGTGCGATGTGCTTGATGAGGCGTCTTGTCTCAGCTTCGCCAGCGCTGTCCATGAGCGCTTTGGTGGTGCCGACATGCTGATTGCAAATGCCGGACAAGGCTACGTTGCGAATTTGGATGACACCCCAAAAGAAGCCTGGTTGTCGGAGGCCAGTCTCAAACTATTCGGTGTGCTTAACCCTCTGCAAGCATTCCGCGTACTGCTCAGTGCATCTGATATCGGCTCGCTGACTTGCGTTAACTCATTGCTGGCGCTGCAGCCTGAGCCACACATGATTGCCACCTCCGCAGCGCGAGCAGCCCTGCTAAATATGACCCACTCACTGTCTCACGAACTGATTGGTGAAGGCATTCGTGTCAACTCAATTTTGTTGGGAATGGTTGAGTCGGGCCAGTGGCGGCGTCGATTTGAGCAGCGTTCTGACAGCTCGCAGAGTTGGGAAGAGTGGGTTGGTGCTATCGCTGCCAATCGCGGCATCCCCATGGGCCGGCTGGGTCGCCCCGAAGAGCCGGCTCGGGCCTTGGTGTTTTTAGCCTCCCCCATGGCCTCTTTTACCACCGGTGCCGCCCTGGATGTTTCCGGTGGCTTCAACCGTCACCTATAGCTTATTTGAGAGAGAGCCGCATGACGAAACGACTATTAATGATCGGCTATGGCGCCATGGGTAGTGAGGTACATCGCTTACTGCCCGAAGGAATGGAGCTGGCTTGGCTGGTTGTGCCAGAAGCTTATGCCACTGCGGTTCGCGAGCAGTTGGCGGGGCGCGTCGAGGTGCTGACCGCCATTGATCAGTGTACCGAAGTGCCCGATCTGGTCGTGGAGTGCGCTGGTCAGCCTGGGCTGGCTGAGCACGGTGAAGCGGTGCTGCGTCGCGGCCTCACATTGGCTGTAGTAGCTACCGGAGCCTTGGCTGACGAGGCGCTTTATACCCGCCTTGCCACGGCCGCTCGTGAAGGCGGTGGACGCATGCAGCTGCTATCCGGCGCGGTAACCGGCATGGATGGTTTGGCGGCTGCCCGTGAAGGGGGCTTGGACGAGGTGACATATGAAGCCTGCAAGGCGCCTCGTAGCTGGAAAGGTAGCCACGCTGAAACACTGATCGATCTTGATGCGGTTACCGAGAAAGTGGTGTTTTTTGAAGGTGATGCTGGTGAGGCCGCACGCCTCTTTCCGGCCAACTCAAATGTTGCCGCCACCATTGCCCTAGCTGGAGTGGGTATGCGCGATACGCGAGTTCAATTGAGTGTCGATCCGGCCACTACTCGTAACACCCATCGCATTTATGCACGGGGACGCTTCGGCGAGTTCAGCATTGAACTTAACGGATACCCTCTGGAAAGCAACCCCAAGACGTCGACGCTCGCTGCTCTTTCTGTGGTCCGTGCCTGCCGTCAGGTACTTGAGCCGGTCTCGTTTTAAGTGGAGGTGTCTGAGATGAGTCAGAAGATTTTTATCGCAGGTGAGTGGCGTAAGGGGCGAGGGGACCTCTTTGTCTCGCGGTTCCCTGCGGACGGTTCGATTAATGCTGAGCTTCATGCCGCAAGCTTGGAAGATGTCGAAGAGGCAGTGAATGCCGCCGATATCGCCTGGCGAGCGTGGCGTGGCCGTTTGGCGCATGAGCGGGCTGAAGTGCTGTATCGCGTTAGCGATCTGATTAAGTCGCGCAGCGAAGAGCTAGCGGCTCTTCAGACGCGTGACAATGGTAAGCCTCTGGCCGAGAGCCGTGGGCTAGTGGCTAGTGCCGCTGCTACCGCGCGCTACTTCGCCGCTGCCTGTGAAACCTTGGAAGGTGAGTTACCTACACAGCGTAATGCCGAGGTCATGACTCTGAGCCAGTACGAGCCGCTCGGAGTGATCGCTGCCATCACGCCTTGGAACTCGCCCATTGCCAGCGAGATGCAGAAAGTGGCACCAGCGATTGCTGGCGGTAATGCGGTGGTGCTTAAACCTGCCGAAGCCACGCCACTCTTGGCGCTCAAGCTCGCCGAGCTGTTCGAAGAAGCGGGCTTGCCTAAAGGGCTGCTCAGTGTATTGCCGGGTCGAGGCAGTGTGATAGGCGAAGCCATCGTATGCCACCCCAAAGTGCGTAAGATTTCCTTTACTGGCGGTACGAATACCGGTCGTCACCTCGCGCATATTGCTGCCGATAAGCTGATTGGTACCTCGCTAGAACTTGGTGGTAAGTCACCCACGATCATTTGCGAAGACGCCGACCTAGAGCAGGCGGTTAAAGGTGTGGCTTACGGCATCTTCAGTTCAGCAGGCCAAGCCTGTATCGCCGGTTCGCGACTGTTCATTCATCGCAGTCGTTACGACGAGGTCATGACTCGGCTAGAAGAAGTAGCCAGCAATTTGCGTGTTGGTCATCCCGAGTCTCCGGGCGTTCATCTGGGCCCACTGATTAATGAGGCTCACCGCGACAGTGTGGCGGCGTATGTCGAGCGCGCGCGACAAGAAGGCGCTTGTATTCGTGTAGGTGGCGAAATTCCCCAAGATGAGGAGCTGGCTTCAGGCAGTTTTTATCTGCCGACACTGATCGATGGCCTGAGCCATGAAAGCGTGGTCTGCCAAGAAGAGATTTTTGGCCCAGTGCTGGTGGCGCTGCCTTATGACAATGAGGACGAGCTGATTGGGCTGGCCAATGACAACGTTTATGGTTTGGCAGCGGGGGTCTGGACTGCCGATTATCGCCGCGCTCTGCGTCTTGCCGCCATTCTTGAGGCTGGCACCGTGTGGATCAATACCTACAAAACGTTCTCCATATCGACACCTTTTGGTGGCTACAAGGAAAGTGGCTTGGGTCGCGAAAAGGGTCGCAAAGGTATTCAAGCCTACATGCAGCAAAAAAGTCTGTACTTGGGCCTCAATCACAATCCCAACCCCTGGTGCGATTGAACGCCCACGGTTACTGAGGAATTCATCATGACGACCATTACCGTGGGTGAAGCGATTGCCCGCACTTTAGAAGCTTACGAGGTCTCGGCCGTATACGGCGTTATTTCGATTCATAACTTGCCGATTGCGGATGCTATTGGTCAGCGCGAGCAGATTCGTTTTGTGCCAGCCCGTGGTGAGGCAGGTTCGGTAACCATGGCGGATGGCCATACTCGTGTTGGTGGTCTTGGTGTGGCATTGACCAGTACCGGCGCCGGTGCTGGGAACGCAGTGGGTGCCATGCTTGAAGCGCTTAATGCCGGCACTCCGCTGGTGCACATTACTGGTCAGGTAGAGAAGGCTTATCTCGATCGGGATGCCGGTTTTATTCATGAAACCCGCGACCAGATGGGTTTTCTCCGTGCCTGTTCAAAGCGTGCTTATCGGGTATGCACGCCAGAGCAAGCCGTGCCTTTGTTACATCGCGCCATTCAAGAGGCAATGACATTGCCGCGCGGCCCGGTGAGCTTGGAAATTCCCATCGACATCCAAGCGAGTCAGGTTGAGTGGAATGGCGCGGTGCCGGTTGAGCCTACTGCTCCGGCTCAAGTCTCTGATGCTGACGTTGAGGCGTTAGCTGAGCGTGTACTGACAGCTAAGCGCCCGCTGTTATGGATTGGCGGGGGTTGTCTGGATGCTGGCGATGCTGTGCGCCGTTTAGCGGATGCTGGAATCCCCGTGGTGTCAAGCACGCATGCACGAGGTGTGCTGCCCGACAGCCATCCACGCAGTCTGCGGGCTTTCCATAGCGCACCGGCAGTAGAAGCGCTCTTTGAGAGCAGCGACTTGATGCTGGTGGCCGGATCACGTCTGCGTAGTAACGAAACGCTCACTTATTCTGTGGCATTGCCTCGTCCGTTGGTGCAGATCGATGTTGACCCTGCCGCCGCAGATCGAAACTACCGCGCGGATGCCTTCCTGTGCGGTGAGTGTGGCGATGTGCTTCGTCGTCTGGTAGCCCATATCGACGGAAAGCGTGTGCCCGACGCTCAATTTGACCGTGACATAGCCACAGCAGTCAGTGAGGCTGAACAGGCGCTACGTAGCCAAGTGGGTGAATATGCAAAGCTTTCCGATGCGGTTCGTGCGGCGCTACCAGACGACGGTATTTTTGTGCGTGACATCACCGTCTCTGGCAGCACCTGGGGAAGCCGTTTACTGCCCGCAGAGCGCCCGCTGACCAATATCCATTCCCTAGCAGGAGCTATTGGTCAAGGTTTGGCAACCGGTATCGGCTGCGCCGTAGGGGCTTCCGGCCGCAAAGTGGTAACTATCGTCGGTGACGGTGGATTGATGCTAATGGTTGGTGAGCTTGCAACGCTTGCTCAAGAACAACTTGATATGACCCTGATCGTCATGAATGACGGTGGCTATGGTGTGATGCGTGGCATTCAGGACAAGTATTTTGATGGCCGCCAGTACTATAACGACCTGCACACGCCGGATTTCCAAGGGCTAGCTGATGCGTTAGCCATTCCCCGTTGGAAGGTTGAGCACGGAGATGACTTCGGCAAAGTGATCAGCGAAGCCGTAGCTCAGGCTGGCCCAGCGCTGGTCGAGGTTAACATGGCAAGTGTTGGTGAACTTAAGTTTGCTGGCCCACCTCAGAAAAAACTGTACTGATTTTATTAATGCTCGTCACGCAACGTGACGAGTACGAATAATACATCGCGATGCATCGTGCTAAGGAGTGACGTGACAGATAAAGGAAGTGATAAGTAACAGGTGAATAACTAGAACTACATTTTCCTGACCTCAATGATTTATAACAAAGAGAAACCTCAATGAAATACAATAAATATTTAATGATTGCCGCGATTCTGCCGGTAGGGATAACTGCTTCTCAAATATCACAAGCATATGATGTTGTTCCCGCCGGTCAAGCAGTTGTCACGGGTGAGCCAAGCCGTGTCGGCGCACCTTGGAACCATCGGAGTACATTTAATATTCCTGGCACCAATACTGATGTTACCTTTGGTGGTTACATCAAGTTTGATGCTATCTATGACTTTGATTATAACTTGGGCGAATCCACAGATCCTTTGGCGGCGGCTACTCGAGGTAACGCAACCGATGGTAAAACTACCTTTACGGTTAATGAGTCACGTATTAACTTCCGTACGCAAACGCGTATTGATAATCAAGTATTAAAGACTTATATCGAGGGGCATTTTTTGCCTGATGGTCAGCTTAGTTTGCGCCATGCCTATGGTGAGTATTATGGGTTTTTGGCTGGTCAGACTTGGACCAACTTCATGCACTTTCTGGGCACACCGAGAATCCTCAAGCTAGGTGGTCCTGTTGGTTATGCAACGGGCCGTCCTGATCAGGTGAGATATACCTATAAATCAGGTGTGAATACCTTTGCTGCTGCTCTGGAAGATCCTGAGTCCTCGGTGTCTGATCTAGGCCTTGGTGGTGCAGCAGATAATACGGTGAGACTGCCAGACCTGACCTTACGTTATCAGTACAAGAACAACTTTGGCATCTCTGGTGTGGTGCGTAAGTTCTCGGCTGATTCATTGCTGACAGGGGATAAGCAAACGACTACTGGCTACGGGGTCGCTGCTCAAGGCGCTCTGCCACTGGGCGATCAAACCACCTTGAAAGGCAATGTAATGGTGGGTAAAGGCCTGGGTGGTTATCTGGACTATGTTCCCCCGTCTGGCGCAAAGTTTCGTGCTCCTGATGCTTACTTAGCCGCTGATGGCTCGCTCAAAGCCATTGAACTTCAGAGCTATGGCCTCTCTCTGGACCACAAATGGAACAGCAGCTGGTCGAGCTCAATTGGCACCTCCGTGGTCCATCAGGATTTACCGGATGACACTCCTGCCTTCCAAGAAGTCACTGACACCGTGCAATTTTCTCATATCAATCTGATCTGGGATGTGAACTCACGTCTATCGGTGGGTGCTGAGTTTCAGCACGTTAACCTTGAAAAGGTTAGTGGAGAAAAAGTGGATGCTAATCGCGTGATGGCGAGCGCTCAATTCCAGTTCTGATCAAGGCCGGGTACGGCCTCAACCGCGGTATCCGGTGTTTGAATACCTGGGATATGCCATCTGAGAAGGCCATTTTTCTCAACGCTCCGTTAGTCGCTCGGATTGGGTTTGACAAAGACAAATGATGCGCCTAAATTTTGGGTGTCAGATAATAAACATGGTTTCATATTTGATATTTTGGTGTAGCCATGTGTATCAATAAAAATAAAGGGGGAACGGCATGGCAGGCTTGAGGATCGGAATTTGTGGTGGCGGTATTGGCGGGTTATGCGCGGCCCTGGCGCTGCGTCAGCAAGGGCATGAGGTGATTGTCTTTGAACGTGCCAAGCAGTTTTTACGTATAGGCGCCGATGTAAATCTGACACCTAACGCCGTGCGCGCGTTAGATAAATTAGGTGTAGGGCAGGTGTTGCGTCAGACGGCAGCTCGTCCTACACATCGTATTAGCCGCACTTGGGATACTGGTGAAGAAACGTCGCGGTTACCAATGAGTGAAGCGGCTGAAGAAAAATACGGAGCTCCGCAACTGACGATCCATCGTGGCGACTTGCTGAAGGCGCTTGAGGATGTCTTGCCTGAGGAGTCTATTCGTCTATCTAAGCAGGCAGAACGAGTCGAGCAAGGTCATCCTATGCGGATTCATTTTGCTGATGGCAGTAAAGAAGAGGTCGATTTAGTCGTCGGTGGTGATGGTATTCATTCATCGGTACGCCGTGAGCTGTTTGGCGAAGATCAACCTGAGTTTACAGGTTTAGTGTCTTACCGTGCGGTGATACCGCGCAGCGCCGTCTCTGAGCTGGAAAATCTGGATGCATTTACCAAGTGGTGGGGGCCAAATTCTGACACTCAAGTTGTGGTTTTCCCCCTAACAGGCGGTGAAGAGGTCTTTATCTTTGCCACTACCGCCCAGGATGACTGGCGTGATGAGTCTTGGACGCTACCTGGCGATGTGGAGGAGCTGCGTGACGTCTATAAAGACTTTCACCCAGACGTTCAGGCTCTGCTGGCTGCTTGCGACAGCGTCACAAAGTCCGCTCTCTATGTGCGTGAGCCCATGGAGCAATGGACCGTAGGTCATGCCACTCTTCTCGGTGATGCAGCACACCCCATGGTGCCCTTCATGGCTCAGGGTGCATGTATGGCCATTGAGGATGCAGTAGTACTTTCACGTTGTTTGGAAGGCATTGATCGGGATGGGCTTTCCGAAGCATTGAAGCGCTACGAGATCGCTCGAAAGTCACGCACTGCCGATGTTCAGAGAGGTTCTCGGGCCAACGATTGGTTGAAGGGTGAGGGAAATGCTGATTGGGTCTATGGCTATGATGCCTGGGGCATTGAACTGCCTGATGTGGCTTAGGGACGCCAAGGCGTTTGTCATAACGTAACGTTCAATAAAATACTTAAGAGACCTATCATATGACTAAGAAAGTTCTGACCAAATCCTTTCTCACTTTGGCTTTAATAAGTGCAGCTACTGCGGCTCAAGCCGAGAAAATAAAACTCAATGCTGTTTCCTTTACCCCTAAAACAACAGTTGTTTCACACGGGTTTGAGCAGTTTGTTCAAGGAATAAACGAGGAGTTTGAAGGTGAGCTTGAGATAAACTGGCGTGGTGGCCCTGAAGTCATTCCGCCCTTTCGCTTAGCTGATTCTGTGCGTAATGGGGCTATTGATATGGCACTCATTAGCCCGAGTTACTACTCGGGCTTGGTGCCGTCTGCAACTGCCTCTAATCTTTCCTTTAAAACCTATGAAGAAATTTCAGAAACGGACTATCTTGACCTGATGACCGAGGTTCACAAGGAACGTGGCCTATACTTTTTAGGTGAGATTCCTGCAAGCCCTGTTCAGTTCTTTCTGTTTTTTAAAGAGAAGGTTAGTGGTCTAGACGATATCTCAGAAAAACGCATCAGAGTGTTTCCGACTATTTTACCTTTTGTTGATGCGCTGGGTGCGGAGCCTTTAGTGCTACCCATCGGTGAAATATATACTGCGATTGAGCGTGGTGTAATTGATGGATTTGCTCAAAGCAATTTAGGTTGGGCTGAACAATTTGATGATGTGGTGAATTATTACATTACGCCTCCTTATTATCGTGCTGGGTTCAACGTATTGATCAACCCAGAAGCCTGGGAAGAAGTGCCAGAAGATCTGCGTAATCGAGTGCAAAACTACCTGCGTGATGAGCTAGCTCCACAGATTGATCAGAGCTGGGAAGAGATCATTGCAACAGGCTATGAGGAAATGGATCGCGCCGGTTTCCAAGAGATTAGGCTGAGCGATGAAGAGGCTGATGAGTATACCGCGACAGCGATTAGCGCCGCCTGGGAAATGCTTGCGGAAGATGTTGATCCTGAGCTGCATGCCAAACTGAAAGAAATGTTAGTTGACTGATTTGCTGTCTTCTTCCGACGCCCAGATGGTTTGGGCGTCGATCCCACTTATACTCCGGAGCTTTCACAATGAATGACTCCCTGGCCGTTACGCATTTTTTCTCAAAATTTATGCGTGCAGTTAGTCGAATTAATCTGTGGCTTGCTTGGTTTTCTGCTTTTGTATTGTTGCTTTCAACAAGTCTAGTATTTGCAGAAATTATGTCGAGGCTGATGTTTGGAAAATCACTAGTTTGGGTTATCGAGATTAGCGAATACTCACTGCTTTATATGACCTTTCTAGGGGCTCCCTATTTGCTTGAAAAGAATCGGCATGTCGCTATTGATCTCGTTGTTGAGGCGCTTCCTATATCTGTGCGGCGCCTTGTGGTTGCTCTGCTGTGTTTTGTGGCAGCGATAGCGTGTGGTTATTGTGCCTGGATTGGCGTGCTGGTAACTGTGGATCAATGGGAGTTTGGCTTGCGAGAAACAACGCTAATGCGCCCACCAAGTTATTTAATAACTATGGTATTTCCTGTTGGTATGGCATTGCTTTCGGTTCAGTTTTTCGCACAAGTTTTCGATAGTTTAAAGCGCTGAGCTATCAGCTCATCCACAATAGTAAACACGCTTCTCTGGAGGCTAATATGGAATGGTGGCTCACGCTGCTCATGATTATGGGTCCGCTCTTGGTTCTGATGATGCTAGGCATGCCAGTAGCGTTCGCTTTTCTTGTTGTTAATTTGATCGCATCATACTTTTTGCTAGGTGGTATGTCAGGCGTTGAGCAGCTGGTGATCAGCACGACAGGGGCGTTGACTAGCTTTACCTTGGTGCCTATTGCTATGTTTATGATTATGGGCGAAGTTATGTTTCGCTCCAACATTGCAAATGACCTTTTAGATACGTTAGATAAGTGGTTCGGTAAGGTGCGTGGCCGGCTTTCTTTAATGGCCGTAGGTGGGGGCGTTCTTTTTTCTACTTTAACTGGTAATAGCATGGGGTCCATTGCACTTTTGGGGTCTAGTTTAGTGCCAGAGATGGAAAAGCGTGGTTATAAAAAACCGATGTCACTGGGGCCAATTCTTGGCTCAGCCGGTCTTGCCATTATGATTCCGCCTAGCTCGCTAGCTGTGGTGCTGGGCGTTGTTGCAGAGCTGCCGATTGGCCGTCTATTAATCGCTATCATACTACCAGGTTTGCTAATGGCGGTGCTTTACACGGTTTATATTATCGGCCGGTGTACATTGCAGCCTGATATTGCACCATCGTTTGAAAGCGAACCAACGACGCTTCGTGTAAAAGTTGAGGCGGGCATTAAAAACATTCTACCTATTGGTTTCATCATATTTGCGGTAGTGGGTGTGATATTTCTTGGCTTGGCTACTCCGACTGAAGCCGCTGCATCAGGAGCCGTAGCAACAATAATACTAGCTATCATAAAACGTCGTCTGAGTATAAAAAAGTTTAAAAAATCGATGTTTGAAAGCGCGGCCATCTCGGTGATGGTGTTATTGATTGTGGCTGGTGCTGTGTCTTTTACTCAGCTTTTGTCATTCACTGGTGCAACGTATGGTTTGATGGATGCTGTACTTGGCTTACCTTTCAGTGAAAAAACTATTGTATTAGCTATGGTGTTAGCAGTAGTGGTGCTAGGAATGTTTATGGGGCCACTGCCGATTATGATGGTCACTTTGCCAATTTTTGTACCTGTTGTTATAGAGTTTGGTTTTGACCCGTTATGGTTCGCTGTGCTCTTTCTGATTGCTATTGAAACGGGCTCTACATCTCCCCCATTGGGAGCCGCTCTTTTCGTAATGAAAGCCGTGGCACCTGAGGGAACCAGTATGGGCAGTATCTATAAAGCGGCGGTGCCCTTCCTAGTTTGTGATTTCTTGGCCATTGCGATTGTCTTTATGTTCCCTGCAATTGTTACTTGGCCGGTGGGGCTGATGTTCAACTGAGTTTTGTTACCTCTGCGGAAGCTGCGCAGGGGTAACATATCTCTCTGTTTACAGGATGTATCATGAGTCGACCCAGTTTCGTACTCTTTATTACAGACCAGCAGCGGGCAGAGCATCTAGGATGTTACGGCGACCCTACCGTGCGTACACCGCACTTGGACAGTTTGGCTGCCGAGGGAGTACGCTTCTCCAATTTTCATGTGACCACTCCAATATGTCAGCCTAATCGGGCATGTTTAATGACCGGCCAGCAGCCGTCAGTGAATGGCGTTCGCCAGAATGGCATCCCACTGGACTTGGATAGTGTTACCTTCGCAGATGTGCTTCGCGGCGCGGGTTATCGCACGGCTTATATTGGCAAAGCGCATTTCCAAAATGTGACCAATATCCCAGCACCTGAACGGCGTTTAAATGGTCAGGGGGATCGGCCAGCGGAAGGTTTATGGCATAGTTTGCGTCGGCAGCGCGATGGCGATGGTTATGGCTGGGAAGTTCGGCAGCGTTGGGCCGAAGACCCCGAGCTTGAGTTAGCTACACCCTATTATGGGTTTGACCATGTACGCCTATGTATTGGGCATGGCGATCAAGTAGAGGGGCATTACACCGCTTGGTTACGAGACAAAGGCATTAACCCTGATGACGTGCGTGGGCCGGAAAATGCCTTGCTTGATGCTCGTATCACAGCACCACAGTGCTGGCGTACGGCCTTGCCTGAAGATGCTTACCCAACAACGTATGTTGCTGAGCAGGCTTGTGCTTTTCTTGATGAGCAGGATGATGAAACGCCATTTGTTCTGGTAGTGTCCTTTCCTGATCCGCATCATCCTTTTACACCACCTGGTCGGTATTGGTCGATGTACGATCCTGACGAGGTTGTTCTACCTCCCAGTGCTGGGCACTCTGTTAACACCATTCCAGGACTTTCCAGCTCGGCACTAGAGCCTTATCGGTGGGGAGAAAAAGAACCTGATAGCCACTGGCCGTTGACACTTCCTGAGCGCCAGTTACGTGAAATAATAGCCCTTAACTACGGCAGCATCACAATGATTGATGATGGGGTTGGCGAGGTGATGTCTCGGCTCGACACTAATGGACTTACCAAGAATACAGTGGTCGCCTTCACGTCTGATCATGGTGACTACATGGGGGATCATGGCACCGCGCTCAAGCTAGGCTTGCATTTTCAAAGTGTTATACGCGTACCGCTGATCTGGCGTGATCCTCAAGAGGGCGGAGCAAGTGGACGAGTCTCACGTCGACTGGGAAGTGCCATTGATTTAGCGCCGACTATGCTACAGCGAGCTGGGTTGAAGGTACCCATCGGTATGCAAGGGAATGACCTTTTTGATGTTCTGCGGCCAGCACCACCTGTGCTTGTCGAGGATGCTGGAACTGCTGTATTTCAGGATGGTGATGCCAACTCAAGCATTACGACATTAGTGATGGGTGGATGGCGGCTTAGCCTTTTTGAAGGTGAGCTCAGTGGCGAGTTATACCATTTGCTGAAGGACCCACATGAAACCCAGAATCTCTGGGATGATCCCGCTAGTCAGTTTGCTAAGGTTGAGCTAATGGAGCGTCTTGCGCGTCGTATGGTCTCCTTGCGAGACAAGCGGTTATCTGCGACAGCGCGGGCCTAAACGTGTGATTAAATACTGACTTGTATGAATAGATACATGTTACGATTATATTTTATCTGTTGCGCTAAATCAGCTGATCGCAAAGTTAGATAGTGAGTTAATTTATAAATAATTTAAAATTTAGTTCACTTATGGGTGTGTTTGGAGACGACTCTGCTGCCGTAAAACGAAAGGGTTCATTTTTCGAGATGTTGAGTGTAATCGGTGAGAGATGGCGCTTTAAAGTCGGATTTAGATATAAATGTCAATATTAATCAATGGATGTGAGGTGGTAGGGCGATGAGTGACACAGAGAAGGACGCACGCAGATACTTGATTCCGGGATTGGAGCGTGGCCTGACCATTCTGATGGAGCTGAGCAGCAGTCATCGAGAGATGGGGTTTGCTGAGATTTTAACGCGTGTTGATATTCCTAAAGCTACAGCTTATCGTGCTCTTCAAACTCTAGAGTATATGGGATTTATTCGTAAGCACCCGTCTACAGGATTATATTCGCTTGGAAGTAAAGTTCTACGTTTGGGATTTGAATATGTTGCTTCACTAGACCTAGTACAAGCTGGGCAACCCATCATTGAGTCTTTGCGTGACAAGACAGGGTGCTCAAGCCATATTGCGATTCGTGATGATAGAGATGTTATCTATGTGGCGCGTGTCAGCGCCGCTAACACGACGGTGCGCCGAGTAAGTGTGGGTACTCGCCTGCCGGTGCATCGCACTTCTTTGGGGCGGATGTTGCTGACTGGATTAAGCCGTGAAGAGTTTGATGTCCTTTATCCTGAGCCAAGCCTCCCGGACAATGGGCCTGGAGCTTCTGCAGATCGAGAGTCATTTTGGGCCTTGGTTCAAGAAGACCGCGAGCGTGGTTATGTGATCAGTGACTCATTCTTTCAGCCTGGTATATCTTCAATTGTTTATCCGTTACGTAATCATGGCGGTGAAATCGAAGGGGTGGTTAGCATTATGGTGCCAGCATATGAAATTCCTGAGAGAGATCGCGACCGTCTCCGCATCGAAGTGGCCAAGTCTGCCTGTACTATCTCTGACCTGCTAGGCTACCAAGGCTCGGCTTACGGCCTGAATGTTGACTAGTAAGAGGCCACCTAGTCGAAGGATACACAGAGTGTTTAACAAGGCCTGAGGTTTTGGCTGTTTAAAATCAGGGGTAGCTAAGAAAAGCAGACAAAGAGGCATTCTTTAATTGAGTGTTCATTCAACGAAGTAACACGGAATGTTCTGCCATGACAAAATGATCTTGCCTGGCTCCAGTGAGCACTTCAAGTATGTAATACGCTATGGTGAGGTGAGTCATGGTAGGATCGACGATATCAATGAAAAAAGTATTATATACCTACTACTCAGACGGTGCCCCCCCCCCAAAATTGCGGTGATAGGCGCTACTTACCTTGGTTACTGTGGTTTTTATTTGATGGTGTTGTGTTGAATTAAAAACAGAGTTTATTTTATTCTCATTATTTTTTTCTTGTTATCTTCACGGAAAGTCATGTCGCCCATGTTACCATTATGGGTATATCGCCTGTTATTGATCAATTGATTTTGGCGGTTTTTTAGGATTATCCATCCAGTTATACCGACCATTTATTACCTAGAGGGAGCCCAGCATGGCTACGCACTCTGCGACATATTTAACCGGAGAAAACACGGGCCATGAGGTTGTTGGCGAGGATGCGCTGACGGCGGCGATGGCGGAGTATCAGTTGCTGTGGATCCACATGGATGCCGGTGCGCCTGATACGCGTGTGTGGCTTGAGAAAAACCTGAACTCTCTGGATCCGTTAAGTCTTGATGCGTTGCTTCAGGATGAAACTCGGCCACGTGCCGAGACCATGCAGGATGGAACGCTGATTAACTTACGCGGGGTCAATACGAACCCGGGTGCGGACCCTGAAGATATGGTGTCTATCCGTATGTGGGCCGATGAACGCCGAATTGTCACTTTGACCCTGAGGCCGTTGGCGACCATTACGTCTTTGCAGGATGAAGTGCGTACCGGTAATGGCCCCAAGACACCGGGTGAGTTTTTATGCCGGTTGTCAGAGTTATTGTGTACACGAATAGAAAGCTTTTTGCGTAATTTAGAGGAGCGTGTCGATATTTTGGAGGCCGATGTGTTGGGCGAACCCGACCAGGAACTCCGGCAGGGCATTACGGATGCTCGCCAAGATGTGATTCTTTTTCGTCGGTTTGTTGCGCCGCAGCGCGATGCCTTAGCGTATCTCTTGCATTTCCGCTCACCTGCCTTTATGACGCCAGAAGAGCTGCGCAGACTCAGTGAAGTTCATGACAGAGTTATTCGTGTTGTTGAGGAATTGGATGAATTCAGAGATCGCCTTGTGGTTATACGTGACGAGCTGACTAATGTGATGTCTGAGAGGGTTAACCGGAACCTTTATCTTCTTTCTGTGATTTCGTTGATTTTCTTACCCTTGGGTTTTTTAACGGGTCTGCTGGGGATTAATGTCGGCGGTATTCCTGGAACGTCTGAGCCAGTCAGCTTCTGGGTCGTTTGTGCCATTTGTGTTGCCGTTGTGGCGTTGTTATTAATTGTACTTCGAAATAAAAAATGGATTTGAAGCCTTTGGCTCATTAAGTCGGCGGTCACTCAGCGGTGGTTTCTACCACTGAGTGACCGTGGTTAGCGTACGAATGTGATTGGTTTGGGTCTGGTAGTGTCAGCGCTTTAGTTGCAGGTTGAAGCTGGCGGCCTGCAGGTAGTTGGCTTCTTGCTCAAGGTCGTTGCGTAGCAGTGCTGAGTTGTCGCGGCTTAGGTCTAACGTGAGCTTGTTGCTTTTGACCGAGAGCCGTGGTGTCTCGGGGGGTTGCTCGGGGCGCGAATGGTTAAGAATAACAGCTAGGCGCAGCAGGCGAGCTAAGCGGGCATGGGTATCGCGGTCAGAAGCGGGCAGTGCTTGCCACTCTTTAAGTGGAAATTTGCGGCGATGAGCGCGTACCAAAAAGGCCAGCAAAGACTGTTCTGGCCGTGAAAAACCAGGCAGGTCTGAGTGCTCCAGCAGGTAGGCACCGTGGCGATGGAATTGGCTATGTGAAATGGCCAAGCCGATTTCGTGCAGGCGTGCTGCCCACTCAAGAAAGCGGGCTTGGGTGTTGTTTAGCTTCCAGTCATTTTTTACCTGGTCGAATAGGGCTTGGGCCGTGGTGGCCACATTGTCGGCCTGGCGTGCGTCTACTTGGTAGCTGCGGCTAAGGTTATCCAGTGTCTTGAGGCGACTGTCTTCGGGACTGTTGCGCCCGACCAGGTCGTAGAGAACGCCTTCGCGAAGGGCACCATCTGAGTAGCGCATTTGTTTGAGGTCAAAGGTTTCGAAGATGGCGTTGAGAATTGCCATGCCAGCTGGGAAGACGTGTGCGCGGTCCGGCTTGAGGCCTTCCATGCGGATGTCATCGAGACGTTTGAATTTAATCAGCCGCCGCCGCAGTTCGGCGAGCCCTTCGCGGGTGATGATCCCTTCTTGCTCCGTCCCATTAACTGCCAGTACCGCCGCGGCGGCCTTGATGGTACCGCTAGACCCGACAGGGTCTTGCCAGCCAAGTTCGCGATAAGGACGGCGGATACTGGCCAGCTCGGAGAGGGCCGCTAGCTCGGCTTTGCGCATGTGCTTTTCGCTGATTTCCCCGTTAGCGAAGAAGCGCTGCGTGAAGGTCACGCAACCCATTTTCAAACTTTCCAAAGCCAGTGGTTCGAAGTGTTCGCCGATGATGAATTCGGTAGAACCGCCGCCTATATCTATGATGAGGCGGCGGCCTTCTTCGGCTAAAGCATGTGCTGCACCTAGGTAGATAAGGCGGGCTTCTTCGCGCCCAGCAATAATTTCGATACGGTGACCCAGGTTAGCTTCAGCACGGGTGATAAGGGCTTCGCTATTGGCGGCATCGCGTAGTGCGTTGGTACCCACTATTCGCAGATGGTCTTGGGTGACGCCTTCCAGAAAAGGCGCAAAGCGTGCCAAGCATTCCAGTGCGCGGGTAATGGTGGCTTCATCGAGCAGGTCGTCTTCATCCAGGCCTGCTGCTAGTTGCACTTTATGACCCAAGTGCGCGACAACCTGGAGGCGGTTGTCTTGGTAGTTGGCCACTAACAAGTGAAAACTGTTAGAACCTAAGTCGATGGCAGCGAGCCGTCGGGGTTCGTTGGTGGCTTCTTGGGGGGCCGGGTCCTGTGGCGAGATCATGGTTCTTCCTTCGGCGGGTCTGGCGAGAGGTTGCCGCCAAGTGGTGTAGCTGTCAATAATTACTGGTGCTATGGCTTCTGTCTACTGATGGCCACGGCAAGTATCGATACCCTCTTTCATCATGCTGTCACTTATTGCTTTTATCCTCACGTCATCTTGTCTCCGCTCATCCGAGGAGGACCCCATGAGCAAGGAAATTGAGGATCATCGCGTACTTAACCCGAGCGTCAACGAGCCTTTTGCGGCTGTGCTTGAGCGCCATGTCTCTCGGCGTAATGTGATGCGAGGTGGTTTAGGACTGGCAGCGGCTTCAATGCTGGGCTTTGGTGGTGCAGCGCAAGCGTTGGCTTCAAGCGCGAGTCAGCAAAAGACGCCGCTGAGCCTGGCGTTTGAGTCAATCGCTGGGTCGCGCACTGACGCGGTGGTGGTTCCTCCAGGGTATACCGCACAGGTGGTATTGCCGTGGGGTACGCCGCTGTCAAACGCGGCGCCGGAGTGGAATGCTGATGCTGCCATAACCTCAGAGCAGCAGGCGATGAGCGTGGGTATGCACCATGATGGTATGCATGGTTTCGCACTGGATGAGCCAACGGGGTCGCAGCGCTTCGTGATGGCGTTGAATAACGAATATATTGATCAGAAAGCGTTGTGGGCCCACCAAGGGGGGCCGACGAATGCGACAGAGGGCGCGCGCCCGGCTGAAGAGGCGCGCACTGAAATCAATGCGCATGGCGTGACATTGGTTGAAGTGAAAAAAGAGACTGATGGCCGCTGGGTGCATGTGCGGAACTCTCCTTATAACCGCCGCTTTACCAGCGCCACGGAGATGGAGCTCGCCGGTCCTGTGGCAGGCAGCGATTATGTGAAAACGCGGTTTTCGCCGGAAGGGCGGCTAACCCGTGGTACCAATAATAACTGTGGAAATGGTTACACGCCGTGGGGCACTTATTTTGCCTGTGAAGAGAACTGGCCCAATATTTTTGTTAATACGGGTGAGCGCTTTCTCGATGATGCCCGCCTTGGTATTCCTACTGAGCGTAGCCGCTACGGGTGGGAGACGTCGGCTGGTGATGCTACTGAGCAGAAGGGTGAGTTTGCGCGCTTTGATATTACCCCTCACGCGAGCGATGCCCGTGAAGACTATCGTAACGAGGCGCGTACGTTTGGCTACCAAGTTGAGATTGATCCCTACGATGGCAGTCGGCGTGCGGTAAAGCGCACGGCACTGGGTCGTTTCCGTCACGAGGGGTGCTGGCTGGGTAAGCTTGATCCAGGTAAACCCGTGGTTTTTTATTCTGGTCACGACTCGCGTAACGAGTACATTTATAAGTTTGTTTCTACGGCGGCTTGGGATCCGGCTGATGCTAATCGCCCAGGTGCGGCCTATGATCGCCTGGCAGTTGGCGCTAAATATCTGGATGATGGCACGCTCTATGTGGCGCGCTTTGATGCTGATGGTAGCGGGGAGTGGTTGCCGCTAACACCGCAGGCGACGACCCGTGAAGGCAGTTTGCTGCATGAGGCGCTGGGGTTAGCTGCTGATGATCAGGCGGGTATTCTTATCCGTACCTGTGATGCTGCCGATTTGATGGGTGCGACGCCAATGGACCGCCCAGAGTGGGCGAGTGTCGACCCTGCCTCAGGTGAGGTGTATATGACATTAACCAATAATAGCCAGCGCACCGAAGCGGGTAGCGAAGCAACTTATACCAATGAGGGACACCATATTGATGAGCTTGGTGTCGGTTTTGCTACCGCCCCTGTGAATGACGCTAACCCGCGTCCCGATAATGGTGCTGGGCATATTATTCGCTGGCGAGAAGGCAATGATATGTCGCGCTTTGAGTGGGAGGTGTTTGTTTTTGGTGCCGCCGCCGCTGATAGCGACAACCGCTCTGGTTTGACGCAGGCTAACCAGTTTGCCAGCCCCGACGGCCTTTGGTACGACGACCGTGGTGATGGTCAGGGCATCTTGTGGATCCAGACGGATAATAGCTACGAAGGCGTGGCAGAGTATACCAATGATCAGCTGTTGGCGGTGGTGCCCGCGGCGCTTGAGGGAGGAGTTGTGACGCCAGAGCGCCAGCAGCATCTTAAGCGTTTTGCTGTGGGCCCCAACGGCAGCGAGGTAACGGGGGTGTATATGACGCCAGACAAGAGCGCGTTGTTCATTAATATTCAGCACCCCGGTAATTGGCCAGCGAGTGAAGATGCAACTCAGGCTGCTGACGGTAGTGTGCGCCCGAGGGCGGCGACTGTCGTGATTCAGAAGAAAGATGGCGGGCCGGTTGGCACGTAATTGACGTAAAAAGCAAAAGACCAGAAAAAACCGCCCCCGCAGCTCGCTGCGGGGGCGGTTTGGTGTGGGTTGTTTAATTGACTGTTTTAGGTTTTGGCGGCGTAGGCGTAAAGCAGCGTTTCTTGGGCGCTGATGGGAGCCGCTTTGCCGGGTTGCTGTTGTATGTAGTTGCCATCGGGCTGGAGTAGCCAGCTCTGGCAGTTATCGACAAGATAGGTTTCCAGGTCTTTGCGGACTCGGGCCGCCATTTTTTTGTCTAACAGGGGAAAGCAGGTTTCCACGCGATTAAACATGTTGCGGGACATGAAGTCGGCACTGGAGGCCCATACCTCTGAATTGCCGCCATTGTGAAAGTAAAAAACGCGGGTGTGTTCTAGGAAACGTCCAATAATAGAACGCACCCGAATGTTATCCGATATACCGGAGACGCCTGGGCGCAGGCAGCACTGGCCACGGATAATTAAGTCGCACTCTACGCCAGCCTGAGATGCTCGATAGAGGGCTTGTATGAGTTTGGGTTCTGTCAGCGAATTGCATTTAATGATCAGGTGAGCGCGTTTGCCTTTGCGTGCTTCAACAGCCTCACGCTCGATCATCGACACCATGCCTCCGTGCAGGGTAAAGGGAGCATGTAACAGTGTTTCAATGCGCCGAGCTCGCCCCATGCCAGAGAGTTGTTGAAAGACCTGGTGTACGTCTTCGCAGAGAGAGGGGTTGGCGGTAATCAGGCTGTAGTCGGTGTAGAGGCGAGCCGTTTTGGAATGGTAATTACCGGTGCCAAGGTGTGCGTAGTGGCACAGCTTGCCATTTTCATTACGTACGATATGCATCATCTTGGCGTGGGTCTTGTAAGCCATGACACCATAAATGACGATAGCGCCGGCTTCTTGAAGTCGTGAGGCTAACGACAGGTTGTCAGCTTCGTCGAAGCGGGCGCGTAGTTCGATCACCACGGTTACCTCTTTGCCATTGCGCGCTGCTTCAACCAGCGAATTGACAATGGGAGAGTCGGCACCTGTGCGATAGAGCGTCTGTTTGATGGCGAGCACGCCGGGGTCTCGAGCCGCTTCGGCCATCAGGTCTTCGACCGGGGTAAAAGACTGGAAGGGATGGTGCAACAGAATATCACCCGCGGCGATGGTATCGAACAGGCTGCTACTTTTGCTGAGATTTTTTGGCAGGCCGGGAGTAAAGGGGCGGTAGACCAGGTCGGGTAGCTCAACGTGGTCGATCAGCGATATCATGCGGGTCAGGTTCACTGGGCCGTTGACTCGGTAAATATCGCCTTCTTCCAGCTCGAATTGTTTGCGCAGGAAGGTGATAAGTTCCTCAGGGCAGGTATCAACGACCTCCAAGCGCACACCGCTGCCGTAACGGCTCGCCAGCAGCTCGCCACGCAATGCTGATGCCAGATCAGAAACCCCTTCAGGGTCCATCAGCATATCGGCATTACGGGTAAGGCGGAATTGGTAGCAACCGCGAACCGTCATTCCTGGAAACATTTCTTCGGCGTGAGCATGAATCATCGAGGAGAGAAAAACAGACTCCGTGAAGCCTTCTTCACAGAGCTCCTGGGGCAGCATGATGACTCTGGGCAAAGAGCGAGGTGCCGGTAAGATAGCCAGCCCGCCTTCGCGCCCGAACGCATCTTTGCCTTCGAGCTGCACAATGAAGTTGAGGCTTTTGTTCACCAGCCTAGGGAACGGGTGAGACGGGTCTAACCCGATAGGGCTGATTACTGGCATGATCTTTCTTTCGAAATAGTCTTGTACCCATTCATGCTGGGCTTTGGTCCAGTCATCGCGGCGCCGGAAGCGTAGCCCATGCTTTAACAGCTCAGGCAGTAATACATCATTGAGTATTTTGTATTGGCGCTCAATTTGTTTGTGGGCAACGGCTGATATTTCGTTGAATACAGCGCGTGGTGACCGGCCATCAGCCCCAGTTCTTGTGTCGCCTAGGGCAATTTGGCGCTTGAACCCAGCGACCCGTATCTCGAAGAACTCATCCAGGTTTGATGAAAAAATCAACAAGAACATTAAGCGGTTTAGCAGCGGGTGCGATTCGTCCAGAGCCTGTTCAAGTACACGAATATTGAACTGCAGGTGAGAGAGTTCACGGTTGAAATAGAGAGATGGATCGCTTAAGTCTGCATCAGTCTGGGGTTTGGGTTTGATGCCAGCGCGAGTCTGATTGAGGCGCGGCGGCGGATTATCGATCCCGCTTTCCTCAACACTCGAGTTATTCGGCTGGTGTGTTAACACGAGGGCCTTATCAGGGCTGCAGTCTTTCATAAGCTTCTCTCTGTTCCAAGGAAAAAGGCATGCCTTTCTTCCCAGCCACTGGGGTGAGCATTTGTGTTGCTCGCTCGGTGAAATAAGTCTGCATGCTCTTGGTATTCGTCGGCCATTGTCGAGGGCCAGCACAGGTAACGCGTGTTTGCCTCTGACTTGGTGGCGCCGCACCACGCGAGTGAAAGGCGCTTTTTTCAAAGCGAAAGCTGGCCAAGTTCAGGTTAGGCGAGAATGATATTTTCTCGCGTGTTCGACAGTGCAAGTAAAGCTATCGCAGAGCATGCTGGTGGCGGGAAGTTGGCGTGGATTTGTGCTGTGCAATATCGCCTCGCCAGCTTCGACGCCACCGCTAATAGTGTGGCGGGCTGTGATGACAATCACATGACAGTGCTGCCCCGCGCCTCGAGAATTGGCGCTTGGCGTCGTCGGTAGTGCGTTAGGGGCAGGCCATAGAAGGATGGGGTTCGCGCTGGGCAGAGTCTGTTCAGGTAATGAAATAGCGCCGTTATCCGGCGCTATTTTTGGTTTAGTTGGTCTGTTTGACGTTCTTGGTGTTGTAGATGTTTTCGTCCAGTTCACCTTCGCTCTTGCCAACCAGCACCGTTACCATCAGGTCGCCAGCAACGTTGACGCTGGTGCGAGCCATGTCAAGAATCCGGTCAACACCCGCGACAACAGCGAGAGCTTCCAGCGGTAAGCCTATCTGGGTTAGCACAATGGAGAGCATGATGAGGCCTGCACCTGGCACGCCAGCAGTACCAATGGAGGCTAGGGTGCCTGTCAGAATAATCATTCCGTAGTCCATCATGCTGAGTTCAAAGCCGATCAGCTGAGCGATGAAAACCGCAACGACACCCTGATAGATGGCAGTTCCGTCCATGTTTATGGTGGCGCCTACTGGGAGGACAAAACCTGATACGCCTTCAGAGACGCCAAGGTTTCTTTGAGCGCAACGCAGTGAAACAGGCAGGGTGCCTGAAGAGGAGGCGGTTGAATACGCCACAATTAATGCATTCAAACTGCCCTGTAGGTAGCGCACGGGATTAAGGCGGCCCAGTGTTGCTAGTAAACCTGAATACACCACCAGCACCTGTACCACGCTGGCTAAGTAGGCCACGCCAATTACCTTGGCTAGAGGTAGCAGAACTTCAAGCCCGTAGTTACCGGCTACGAAGGCGATCAGGCCGAATACACCAAACGGCGCAAACGCCATGACGATGCTGGTGAGCTTGTACATGGCTTCGGCAAAGCTTTCGAACACGCGCACGACGGGTTCGCCCTTTTCGCCAATTAGCATCAGTGAAACGCCTAGCCCGATGGCAAACACGATGATTTGTAGAATATTGCCGCTAGCCAAGGCATCAATGGGGTTTTGTGGTACCAGGTCGACGATAATCTGCACCAGGCTTGGAGCCTGCTGGGCCTCAACGGCGGAGTCAAAGGTTAGGTTGAGTCCTACGCCGGGCTTGAAGATGAGTGATGCGAGCAGGCCAATAGCAATGGCAAAGGCTGTAGTGATTAGGTACAGGGCAATGGTGCGCGCTCCAATGCGACCCATTTTTTGTGGGTCGCGCATAGCCGTGATGCCGACAACCAGCGTTGAGAAGACAAGTGGCACGATCAGCATTTTGATGGCGCTGATAAAAATATCGCCAAGTGGCTTGAACATACTGGCTTTCTCGCCCATCAGCGCACCAGCTAAGACGCCAAGCAGCAAGCCCAGTAAAATTTTCTGCCATAGCGGAAGGCGTCGCCAAAAGTTGACGTTAGTGTTGTTGGGCGATTCGCTCATGATGGGCTCCTCTTTAATGGGTTATTGTTGGCTGATTTCGAGAGTACATTAGGCTTAGAGGTTTGCTTGCTGTCAGCCTTGTTAGTCGTCTAGCGGCGCGTTATCGGCCTTTTCGGAAGGGGGTGTTTCCATGGCGCGTTTATCATCTGGCAGGCGGACGATGTCGCCAAGTTTCAGGTCATTGATGCTGGAAACTCGCTCGCCGGTGCTCGGTGTGATGATGGCTGCGATATCGCCGATGCTGGTGTCATCAATGTAGGCTTCTACTTTGATTCGAACGACATGGCCCGCATAGCGTGCCGATAACACACTGCCGGGCGCGGGCTCGCGATAGTCGTCTGGGTGGTCTTTGAAAAATGCCAGAACGCTATGCGGGCCGGGGTCATCCCAGTTCACATGTTTGTGCCGATTCATGAGTCGACCTCCTGGATTGAATAAGTTGAAGCGGACGTTGTGCTGTTTGACGCTACAAACACAATGCCATGTGTCTTGACGCGAGGCCAGTAACGCAACGAGCCCGGCCACATAAGGTGGGCGGGCTCGCAGGTTCGTTTGCGCAGAGCTAAGCGAATAGCTTACTTTTTGCTGGCGCGCTTACGCTCGTTTTCCGTCAGATGCTTTTTGCGCAGGCGGAGGAAGTTCGGTGTGACTTCTACCAGCTCATCGCTGTCGATGAATTCGATAGCCTGCTCCAGAGTGAACTTCACCGGCGGGGTCAATACGATGTTTTCATCATTGCCCGAGGCGCGCATGTTATCGAGCTTTTTGGCCTTGGTGGGGTTAACCACCAGGTCGTTGTCACGGCTGTGAATACCGATCAGCATTCCTTCGTAGACTTCGGTGCCGTGCTCGACAATCAGTTTGCCACGCTCCTGCAGGGTGAACAGTGCATAAGCCAGCGCCTTTCCTGTCACCATGGAGACCATAACACCGTTGCGCCGCTCAACAGAGGCATCCGGCTTGATGGGGCCATAATGGTCGAAGCGGCTGGTGAGTATGCCGGTGCCTGAGGTCAGGGTCATGAAGTGGCCACGGAAGCCAATCAGGCCACGAGCAGGAATGATGAAGTCTAGGCGCATCCGCCCTTTGCCATCGGGAAGCATATTGGTCAGCTCGGCCTTACGATAGCCCAGCTCTTCCATGATTGAGCCTTGATGCTGCTCTTCACAGTCAATAATGACTTCTTCGTAAGGCTCCTGCTTGACGCCATCAACCACGCGCTCAATAACTTCAGGGCGGCCAACAGCCAGCTCGAAGCCTTCGCGGCGCATGGTTTCGATCAGCACCGAGAGGTGCAGCTCGCCGCGTCCAGACACGCTGAATTTCTCTGGGCTGTCGCCCTGCACAACACGTAGTGCCACGTTATGGATCAGCTCTTGATTAAGCCGTTCCATGATATTGCGGCTGGTGACGTACTTGCCGTCTTTACCAGCAAATGGTGAGTCGTTGACCTGGAAGGTCATTGACACGGTAGGCTCATCAACAGTGAGTGGCGGCAGTGCTTCAACATGGCTTACATCGCACAGCGTGTCGGAAATGGCCAACTCGTCGATGCCGGTAATGCAGATGATGTCACCTGCCGTGGCCTCATTGGTCTGAACACGCTCTAAGCCAAGGTGGGTCATTACTTGGCCGATCTTGCCGCGACGCTCTTTGCCTTCCTTGGTGACAACGACAACCTGCTGGTTTGGCTTAACGGAACCACGGCTAACGCGCCCTAGTCCGATAACGCCAACATAGCTGTTGTAGTCGAGTGCTGAGATCTGCATTTGGAAGGGGCTTTCCAGCTCGACCTTGGGTGGCTCAACAATATCGACAATCGCCTTGAACATCGGGTCCATGTTGTCAGCCAGCTCGTCGGGATCCATACCGGCAATGCCGTTGAGGGCTGAGCAGTAGATGATCGGGAAGTCGAGTTGCTCGTCAGACGCACCGAGGTTGTCAAACAGATCGAAGATTTGATCAATCACCCAGTCTGGGCGTGCACCGGGGCGGTCGATTTTGTTGACCACAACAATCGGCCGGAGGCCTTGATCGAAGGCTTTCTGGGTAACAAAGCGGGTTTGTGGCATGGGGCCATCTACCGCATCGACCAAGAGCAGTACGGAATCGACCATTGAGAGTACGCGCTCGACCTCGCCACCGAAGTCAGCGTGCCCAGGAGTATCAACAATATTGATGTGATATTGGGTGTCGGTCTCGGCATGTTCCCAGCGGATCGCCGTATTCTTGGCCAGGATAGTAATGCCGCGTTCCCGCTCCTGATCGTTGGAGTCCATGACGCGCTCCTGAGCTTCTGCTTTACGGTCCAGGGTGCCGGACTGTTGAAGAAGCTTGTCAACCAGGGTGGTCTTCCCATGGTCAACGTGAGCGATAATAGCAATATTACGGAGATTCTCGATCACGAAAGGATCCTGCTGGTAAAATCGGGCAAGCATTATAAAGGCAAGGCAGCAACCGCTACCAGTGTTTCGCGTTTACTTAATGCTGGCGAGTCAAGTGTAAGGAGCAGCTGTGTGCCGCATGAAACAACAAAATCACCCTTAGGCGATTGATTCATTGACTTATTTTCTGGGGCGGCGGCGTAATAAAAAATGAACTAAATTCATGACGGTAAAACATTTAATAAATTATATATTTGCATATATTTTCGAAAGGTTTAAGTCAGAAGGCGTCGTGTGATTCGGAGTGTTTATCAGGTATAGGGTTGCCTGTCAATAAAAAGCAATTAGAGACATGCTGAGTATTTAGCCTCGCCTGGGGTCGTCTAATGCTGGAGCAGGCATGCCCCCGTCGCTTTTCACTTCTTTCAGCCTATTCATCAACGCAAGAAGGAAGGAGACGGGCGGGGGCATGTTAACTCAAAAACTCACTTTTAGGGTGGCGTTGACGCCATGGTCATCCACTCCCTTTCCTAGGCGGCCACGATATCCTAGGTTTACTGAGGCGTGTGAGGCAACGCCGACTTCCAGAGACGCCCCTAGTTCGGCGGTATTTTCTGCCAGCGGAACTCCCGATACGGTAAATTGGTCACCGCCACCGAAGGCTAGGTTTTCCTCGGCAACGTCACTGTCGAGAGCGTGTAGCCAAGCGGCATCGGCGCGCAGAACTGCCGAGTGATCCGTTATTGTGAAGGGTAGCGCTAGGCGGGCCCCTAGGCTGGAGAAGGTTGCGTCGAGATCCTGTGCCTCGCCTTTCAACGCCGCGCTGCCACCTTTTTCTTGGAACCCCTCGTGAGAGACCCGCACCTGCGAGAGGCCTGCGAAGGGCTCAAGCTGCACTTTGCCAAGTGACAATGCGTAGCGGGCTTCACTGAAGACCTGGGTCGTCTCACCGTCATACTCTGCTGTTAGCGTTTCATCGACGCCTGGGAAGGTGACGTTACGCTTGGTATCGATCGAACTGCGTGAGTAACTTGCCCCCAGGCTTAGGTCGAAACCGCCCAGCTGTGCGCCGCCGTAAATACCGAGGTGATAGCTGTCGGCATCCGCGCTGCCCAGCATGCCGTCGCCGTTATAGTCGCTGGAGCCGTAGCCGGCGAGAGCGCCCAGTCGGCCTGCGTCGCCCACTCTACCATCGGCGCCGATTAGGAAGCCCTGAGTGTCACGCGCAAGGTCACGCCCTTCCCCGGCATCGCTACTGCCCCAGTTGCCGACCCCTTGCCACCAGGCAGTTACACCGCTCTCACCGGCAGTCAGAATGCGCTGGTCTTCGCTGTTGCCGGCTAAGCGCGAGGTAACGGCTTGACGGAGCAGGTGACTTTCGTCGGTTAACGCGCCCTGTAGGCCCGCATGTAGTTCGCCGCTGAGCTGACCGAAGGCCGCATCGGCGGTTTCGCTATCCAGCGTGACCACCTTATCGTAGAGCCCGTTACCCATGGCTAGGCTCTCTACGCCGTGAGCCGATGCCTGGCGGTTAGGTGAGAGTGCGACCTGCGCGAAGGCGGTATCGTTACGCTCCATGCGCAGTGTTACATCATGCTTACCATAGCGCAGGCTCGGATCCAGAAACGCCAGGCTTGAGCTGACGGCATCAAACTCGCCGCTCACGTTTTTCTGTGCCGTCAACAGACGGTAGTCGGTGGCTGGGGCGTAGTTGCCGTTCGCTGCCAGTGCCAGTACCGACCCGCCATCGATTCGTATCTCGCCGGTAGCCGCTGTGCGATCGGAATTCCCTGCGGCATCCACATCGGCCTGGTAGATTGCCCCTTCCTCGAACCTGAGGTCGCCTTCCACATGTAGCGTACCGATGGAGCGCCCTGGTGACAGCGTGCCGCCCGATGCAATAGTGAGATCACCAACCTGACCGTTACCTCCTAGAATGCCTCCTTCTGCGACTCGAGTGTGCGACGAGGCAGCGATGGAGCCATTTACGGCCAGTAAGCCCTCGTTGATGAGTGTTTCTCCGGTATAGGTATTGTTGCCTTCCAGCACCAAGGTTCCTTGGCCGCGCTTTTCGAATGCTCCACCGCCCGATATTTTGCGCTTTAGTGTCACCTGATGCTGTGCGTCGGCCACTTTAATGAAGCCGCCTTGCTCTCCCTCCAGCGTCACCTCACGATCTAGCGTCATCATTCCATTACCGGCGATATGTAGGCCACCATCGTTCAAGCGTAGTGCGGCATCGCTGTTTCCTAGAGCGGCATCTTCATCTACCACCAGAGTGCCGCCGTCGGTAATTAGCGTTTCGCTGATGAAGCTGTGGTCGTCGATGCAGTAGTCGGCAATCGCCTGCTGGAAGCGGGGGTCGCTGCTGCCACAGTCCAGACGAGTGCGCTTCTCTTCCAGCGTCAGGTCGGTCAGGATCGGGTTGCCCCACTCGTCGGCAATCTGCCCTAGGTAGATATCGTCGCGCTGATTATTGCGGGTCAGATAAAAGATACCGTCGTTGTCATCGAAGATGGGGGCTCCTTTGCCCCAGATGAGCCGGGTCTTGCTGCTCCCCTCGAACTCGAAACGCTCGATCTCTGGACCCACCCATTTGACGTTATGGGCCAGCGGCGCATGGTCTGATAGGGGGACGCCGTTGTTGGCGACGTCGGTATCATCCAGTACGCCGAGGTAGCGGTCGTTGGGATCACCGGCCAGCGCGAACCACTTGCCGAAGGGCCGGGAGACCATGAAGTGGTCGATGCGAGTAAAGTCCCAGCTGGTCCATTTGTTTTCAGTCTGTTCGGACTCCGACGGCCAAGTCGCGCTGCCATCGCCCGGCTTATGGGGCCGCCAAGGTTCACGCTCGGCGTCGCTCTGCAGCAGCATGAACTCTTTTTTCAGGATGTTGAC
This sequence comes from Halomonas halocynthiae DSM 14573, assembly GCF_000425725.1. GTDB lineage: Bacteria > Pseudomonadota > Gammaproteobacteria > Pseudomonadales > Halomonadaceae > Halomonas > Halomonas halocynthiae. The sequence continues at coordinate 82,971 of NZ_AUDZ01000013.1, read as the reverse complement.
CGTCCTCGGAGTGTTTCCCGCGATGGGGAATGTCTCGGGCGAGAAGAGGCCGTCGGGAATGATATCGTCGTCGATCGGCTGCCCGCGATGACTTTCGATGAAGGCATCCAGCGCCTGTTGATCGTTGGCGTACTGGGACAGCAGCTCATAATAGAAACCGTTGTTGTTGCGAAGATAGCTTCTCAGCAGCAGTTTCTGCTGATCCACCGAGTGGAGACCACGCTCGGACACGTCGCCGGCGTTGAAGTCGCCAGTCAGAATGATGGGCTGATCGACATCGCGCTTCCACTTATTGATGCTGCGCGCTTCCCGTACCCGGATGCTGTCGTTGTCATAGTAGTTAAAGTGAACGGTACCGACTGTGACGTCCGGCGCTCCGTCCTCAGCGTCAAGCGCTATGTAGCCCACAGAGCCGTCTTCAACATACTGTCCATGCTCACCCTCTAGGCGAGACATGACGCCGAGGTCTTCTACCTGGCTCGTGGTGTAGTCTCCCAGGCCGGCTTCCTTCAACAGGCCGGGAAACTGGTTAAGGTAGGTGCCATTTTGACGGGCTTCCTGAAAGGTGAGCACGTCATAATCACCCTTGATGAGGAACTCCGACAGCAGGGATGGATCATGAGAAAACCGGTCCACCCACGTATTCAGGGACAGGATTCGAAGCTCTCCGTCCGGCGTATCGGCAAGCGCTTGTCCGGCCAGGAAGAGTGGAAGAGCGGCAAGGCATCCCAGTGAAGCTCTTCTCAAGGATGTTTTGCCATCACGTACATGTTGGTACGAACCCGCCTTCATTTGTCTCACCTCATCGATGTCATGGAAAAGTCGCCACCATCATCGACGAGGTGAATGAAGGAAATGGTGTCTCGCTACGAGAAACGCCTTATGCCAAGCACAAGAAAAACTTAATCGTGAGCGATGGGGGGAGCGGCCTCTGCCTTGCGGTGCTTGACGGTTAGCACTGCTCCTGCAGCCACGCGCAAAACCAAGAGACTTTTCCGGACCGCGTTAATCGAGTAATCAAGTAGTGACCGGACTCGGAGGGCATCTGCCCTTCGATTGCCGGAACTAGGGCGCCGCTCTCGAGCAATTCTCTGGCCGCGAGAGAGCGAACCAGTAGTATCCCGATGCCCTGGCGCGCGGCCTGTAAGCCATGCAGCGAGCTATTGATTTCCAGTACTAGGCGAGGCGAGGACTGAGGGAAGCCGTGGTACGAGAGCCATGTCATCCAGCTGTCCTGGTAGCCCTTGACCTGGATTGCGGGAAGTACCGCCAGCTCTCCCGCTGCCAGCGCTTCTCGGTGTCGTTCTCGAAAATCGGGCGAGCAAACCATCAGCCACTGCTCATGAAAGAGCTTTTCGCACTGTGTCTCCTGGGAGCGGCATACGCCATTGGTGATTTCAATGTCGACGTCCCGGCAGGGGTCTTGAGATGGCCAATCCACGACTGAGATGTCCAGGCGGATGAAAGGGTGCCGGTGCAGGAAGTCCGCCAGTCTCGGCAAGAGCCAGCAGTGCGCTAGGGTATGATTCACCCTTAGCGTCAGCACTTCGGGCTTGTCGTTGCCAAACAAGGCTTGGGTCTGGTGGCGTAGGTGGCCTAGGCAGCCCGCCACGACGGGTTGGTATTGCTGAGCCGCTTTCGTTGGCACTAAGCCCCTACCGCCGCGCTTGAAAAGAGGTTGTCCTAGAAAATGTTCTAGGCCCTTCAGCTGCTGGCTCACCGCTGCCTGGCTCACTCCAAGCGCGCGTGCGGCAGACATCACGCTACCGTGCTGCGCCAGCGCCTCGAAGGCAACGAGGGCCTTGAAGCTGGGGAGCATATCTTCCCCATGCCTTTGCTTCGATATCATGTCTTTTTCCGCGTTGCTCCTTGGCATTATGCAGGTGTTTGGGCGGAAGCGCGCCAGTCAAGTCGCGGCCATTCTTCGGTCTGTGCCACTTCGGCGAGGACTGGATCTGGGTTCACGGCCACCGCTTGGTCCGCCCGGATAAGCAGGGGCAGGTCATTGTGGGAATCGGAGTAGAAGCTGATGTGCTTGGCTGGCTGCGACTGCTTCGCTAACCACGCATGCAAGCGGGTGACTTTACCACCGCGATAGGAAAGCTCGCCGACGGTGCCGCCAGTATAGCGTCCGGCGTCCACGACAGGGTCCACGGCGATTACCTCCGGTATGCCAAGGGCCGCTGCCACTGGCGCTACGAGGTGGCGTGAAGAGGCGGAGACAATCATTACTCGATCGCCGCGAGTGTGATGCTCGGCCACGCGAACGCGTCCTTGGGGAAATAAACGAGGTTCGATACGCGCTGTCACGAAGGTTTCTACCTCGCGTTGCACGTCTTCCTCGCGACGCCCAATGAGCGGCGAGAGAGTTAGTGCCAGGTAATTACTCAACAGCAGGTGCCCAGCATGATAGGCGGCTTGCATCTCTTGGGTGCGCATCAAAAAGTCTTGCGGCGTGTCGATCCAGCCACGCTCGATCATCCAGGTATTCCACAGCTCGCTACAGTCGCCGTCCAGTAAGGTATCGTCGAGATCGAACAGGGCGAGACGCATGGCATCCTCCAAGGCGTGGATTTGAGTAAGCCGTGTAGCATGCCTCGGTTTTGTGACAGGGCCGTGACGCCTCTGATGTGCAGGATGATGTCTTACTGCCACCGGAGAGCTTGTTGCTCGGATCGCCTATGGGGGGATAGGGTGTGGCTCGGGGGGGGGAAACAAGAAAGGAGCCCTGAGGCCCCTGTTCATGTGGTTTCTGGAGTGTGATGGAGTACTCTGAAACCCTTATTTGGTGGGGCGGCGTCGTTTGAACTGATCTATTAAGTATTTGTTATGTAATGTATTTATAGACTATCTGTCAGTTAGGCATACACCAGGGCATACACGGTGCTGGCTGCTAGGGCGCTTTCAACGGTGATTTGGTGGAGAAAGGGGGAATCGAATAGCAGAATTTCCCGCTCCTTTTTTAAGCTGGGGGAAGCGCGGGAAAGCTAGTACTACGAAACTTTCGTAATACCCGGCATTGGGGGGATTAGATGGAATAACCTCCTCACATTAGGACAGAGTGTCTTTAAGCGACTCTGTTAGCGCCTGGGCAATCGGCTAGGTTCCAAGCCCATTAGCGTTGTGCAATTCTGCATATCGCCGGGAACGCCAATTTGGCCGCCCGGGGGTGGTCAGCGTGACCGCGGCTTGAAGTGACTCAGGCTCACAATTAAAAGATGGGAATCCTCACCTTTTCTCGGTTTCAAACCGCAAAATTCACTGCCTCGGTTTCAAATAAAAAGCCCCAGCGTTAGCCAGGGCTTGAAGCGCCTACCACCGTCACTACTACTCGGAACGTTGACGCGCAGGCTGTCGGGGTTTTCTCATGCCTGGGGCACTCTCCGACTAATCCCCGTTTGCTACTATCGAAAGCCAGGTATTCGCACCATCCTCGCCCGTTGCGGTTCGCGTCTCAAACAGCCATAACGCACAGCGTCGGCGGCGTGATCCGGCCCCGTGGTTTCCATGTCCTCTATGCGTTTTTGGTCGCGGGCGAGGTAAGGCACGGTATCCCAGAAATACTCACAATGCCGGGCGATATACAGGCCGGGGCGGTCGGGCTTGCCAGCATCCCCCAGTAGGCGGCGCATGATGTTCCACCCGGTGATACGGTCAGCCTTCTTCGCAGGGTGAAAGGCAACGCCAGCTTTCTGGAATTCATCGGCAATGCTGCCGGCCCCTGATCCTGTCTTGGCAAAAATCGCATCGTCGGCCACGCCTTCGGGTTTCACGTCCCAATGCTGGCACCACTTGACGATCTCCTCACCAAGCACGGGCACTGTCCAGCCTAGTCCCCGGTCTGGGTTCTCACGTCTGGCGGTGTGCATTTCATCCACCAGCACAATAGAGCCACGCGGGTAGAAGCGATCATCAGGCCCAAAGCCACCCGGTGATACAGCACAGATATACGTCACGCTGGGGGCGCTGCTTCCGAAGTCGTGGGTAAGGTATACCGTCCAATCGTCGGGGATTTCCTGCCAGGTGGGTACGGCGTTGCGGCTCTCCTCCAACACAGACGCGAAGTAGGCGCCACGGTTAACGGCCCAATCTCCCTCTACCCATGCCCTCAATAGTTCAGGATCATCAGGGCACGCGCTTTCTAGCTGGTCGCGGTATTGCTCGCGGTCTATCAGGTGGTTGCCTTGGAAGGTGGAAGGGCAGTACAGCCATTGGCGCTTGCTCTTTTCCTCGTAAAACGGCTTCCAGGGCTCAGCCTGAAACACATAGCGGCGGGCGATCCAATGATGGCCAGGGCCACCAGGGTTAGCAGCCACCACCACGCGGATAGGCATGTCTTTAGGGCCACGCAAGTTGGAGCGCATCAGGTCGAGAAGGTCAGGGGTTGGGTACTGTCCCGCTTCATCAATAATCAGCAGCGTGAAGCTACGGCCTTGGTACTTGGCATAATCGCTTTGGGTTTCTAGCTGGCCAAGCTCTAAATACCCCCCGTTGGGGAATTTCCAAACATGCTCGCCTTGGTTATACCGGGCGCTGGTGCCGTACACCATGCCAAACAGCGTGCGGGTTATCAGCTCGAAGTCAGCTAGCCCCTTATAGGTCTTGCGAAGGTAGAGGATGCGGGCCTGATCCCCGTACATTTCAACGTGACGTAAGCACAGTAGGGCCAAGCCGTAAGACTTACCACCACCACGGCCACCGCCTAAAAACAGGTCTAGCTCTTCAGGGGCGGCAAGGGTTCGCTGTTGAAAGTCGTTAAGCTCAATCGCTTCCACGCACCACCTCCCCATCTATTGTGCGGCTGAAGTCTTCCAGTGATTGCGGCCCCGGTAGCTGGAAGGTCACGCTTACACGGTTGGCCAATTCGCCTTGGTCGCCTTCACGGTAGCCATGACGGCACTTCAGCAGGAAGATAGCGGCTGTTACGTTGCCGCCTTCGGCTTGATCCATTAGGGCGCTTCTTAGCTTGGTATGCTCAATCTCTCGCCCTTCATCGAGCGCGTTTTGTAGCTCGGGGTGATTTTCCCGCCATGCTTGGAATAAAGCGGTGCTGATACCTAGCCCACGGGCCATGGCTTTGAGTGACAAGCCCCGCTGACTCATATCAAGAATTTTCTTTTCGGTGCCCTTGGGGGGCTTCTTTTGGGTTCCGGCGCACTTCGCCATATCTTGCCTCCTAAATGGCCCCCGTAGGGGCCAAGGTCGGTTACTCAGCGCGGGCGATAAGGAAGACCAGGGGTACGGCCTTACGCTCTACCACGCGGCTCCAATTGGCGGGAAGGGCTAGCTCGGAAAGGCTGGGGGATTCGTCGGCAACGGTATCTTCCACCCACGTAAAGCCAGCAGGGTGCATACCCATGTTCATGCGGCTGTGCAGGATTTGTTGACCGCCACCACGACCAGCAGACGGTAGATTTTCAACTTCCGTACCATCAGCAATGCTCGGCTCAGCAGCGCCATAGCCCACGGCACCAGCACCAAACAGCGCGCAGGTGTAAGCGCCTTCGTTTACTGGTAAGCCGTCATCAACTACGGTCGCCAAGCCTCGGAAGGTGGCAATCGTTCCGCCTTGGGAATCGGGGATAAACTCAATCAGGTCATTCTTGAGGGCGCGGCGGTAAATGTCGCTGTGCATGGCGATAGAGACTAGGCTGCTCATCGAGTCACCAAGGGTGCCAGTGGCATCAATCACCGCTTCAGCACCAAACACACCAGTAGCACCGGTCTCGGCGCTAATATCCAACACCATATCACCCTCAAAGTTGGCGATATTGTCGGCCATGATGCCGCGCAAAGACGCCACCAAGCGCTTTTGAAGCTGTCGATCCCAGTAGGCCACCACACGGCTCTGAATCTTCGCTAGGGCGTCATCCCCGGCGATTTCAGACGCTAGGTTCATGGCAGACCAGCTTTGGTGTAGATAGCTTTTTCGCACCATCTGCTTACCGCTGCCAATCTTCTTGGGGGTGGAGTGAATATCCGGGTCATCGTTAACAATGTTGGCTTCATCGTCTTCCAGGTCACGCCAGAAAGGCACGGTGAAGCTATGGGAGCCTGCTTTAAGCTGCTCGGCAATCACATTGTTTCGGACTGCAACACCAGCACGCACCAGGGCGGTTTTTTGCATGGTTTCTTGCAGCGTGTAGCCAGTAAAAACGGCGGGTTCAATAATATCGGTTAGGCGTACAGTAGCCATGGAATCACCATAAAATATGGGTTAAGTGATTCTCACAGACCATTAGTCTTGGAGGGTGCCCCATCAGGGCTAAGTTACTAACGCTAAGCGGTTAGTGGGCTTTGCCCCATTAGGGCGAGAAGGGCAGCCCCATTAGGGCCACCCGTTTACTATATCACCGCATACCAAAGGTTGGCACGTTATCCGATCCTTCTTTCGGCTTGTCAGCAGCAGGAGCGGGGCGGGAATAATGACGGCCATCATTACCAAGCGCGCCACCGCCTTTAGGCTTGGGAAGGAAAAAATCCAGTTCCGCTAAGCTGTGATCCTGAATAACGTCACGAATATCATTGAACGTTAGCTCTCGCGGCTCCTCGCGGTTGCCGTATTTGCCTTGCTGCACCGTTTTATAAACGGGATTGCCGTCTTTGTCGTGGATCCAGAAACGGCCCTCGTATTCATCCTGAATAATGCTGAAGTGCTTCTCAAACGACTCTCTGAAGATAGAGCCAGCGCCGCTGACTTCCTTAAACACAGCATTAACCGGGGCGTCGAAGGTAAAGGCGCGAAGCTCTGATTTAAGGCTCTGGTTTTCGGCCTCTAGGGCTTCCAGGCGTTCAGAGTATTCACCGCTACCCTGTTGGGCCTTTTTTACTTTACCCAATAGCTCGGCATTTTTGGCTTTCACCTTTTCCAGTTCGGCGGTAAGGCTTTCGTTATCGGCTTGCAGTTGCTCAATGGTCACTTCAGACATGCTCGGCACCTCTCTTTAGGCGTGTAATGATTAGGTTAGCGGCGCGGCGGCCAGCGTTATCGCGTTTGTGGTACGTGGGTTCATCGTCGGCAGCGGCGCGCCACTCTTCTACATAGCGCTCAGCCAAGCGTTGCTGCATTCGTGGGTGAAGGCGTAGAAGGCCAGTGGCCACATGGCGGTAATCTTCCGGCACCAGTGGGCAGCGTTCAGCGATCCATTCCAGCCAATCGGTAGACGTTACCGGGTGGTTATCTTCGTTTTTTTCTGAAAAAGGCCCATCTACCTCCCCCCCTAAAGCCCCTAAAGGGCTTTTAGGTGGTTTACGGGGGGTGTCACTATCCCCTTTTTCTATTTTTTCAAGCCAGCGTCCCATTACTCGCCCTCCTGATTCGGCACGTACTCCGAATGCCAATAGAAGTCGATGCGTGGTCTTCCGGTTGTCGGCACCTCCATTTCAGTCAGATAGCCATGTTCAACAAGTACATCTAATGCCCCTTGCACGGCCTCGGTCGTGTCCAACCCTTGCCAGCCGCGTTGCTGTACCTGCTTCACCTTGAACGGGTGAGGCAGCTTCTGGCGGCGCTTCAAAATCAACTTGGCACCTTGGATGCCACTGTTGGTGGCTGCGCTATACAAACGTTCGGCATGAGTGCGCAGGAAGTCGGCCCACTCAAGGGCTCTTGCGGTAGAGGTCTTGCCCACGCTGCCTTGCTCCCCATCTATCACGGCGAACAGCAGCGCCAAGCTACCCACCGTCTTGGGCATCTTTAGCAAGTGTTCAGCCATTAGTGGGGAAATGTTGCCGGAACGGCACTCGACGTTGATCTCTGTCATCCACTCAATGAACAACGCCTGGGCGTCGGCAGTGAAGCGCCACGCGGGCGGGGTTCCATCATCATCAACACCTAGCTCCAGCGAGTGCAGGCGGTAAAAGACCTGGGAAAAACGCTCTTTGGCTTTAGGGTCAGGTTTGCGGTCGATCCACTTCCAAGAAGACTTGCCGTCTGGCCAAACAGCCAGTTGGAAACGCTGTATCAAACCATCGTTAACTGTCCCCTTAGCGCCTCGCACGATAGGCGCTAGCTTGCTTGGCTGAATGCCGCCAATGATGTTTAAGGCGCACCGTTCAATAGCCACCGTTCCCCGGCCAATGCGGTCATAAGTGAATCGTGAATCACCATTGAAACACTCTAGGTAGAAGGCGCGTTCAGCGGCGTTCTCTTCTTGCTGAAGTTTTGCCAGCAGGCCCGCCAGTTCATCCCGTAAGATGGTTAAGTGGTGATCAAACTGGTTCATCAGTTCGCCCGCTTTTTCCACTGTTGCATCATTCAGAATGTAGCGCTCAGCAGGCCCGGGGGACTCAGGCTCCTTGATACTCCCCAAGGTCTCTTTGGCTGCATCCATTTCGCCTTTGGCGGCCTGATCCTTAGCCTTTTTCTTAACCGCTGCTTTAGCGATCTCGAACAGCTCAATCTCTTCCTTGTAAGCCTTAACGCCCTTTTCGTGCTCTCTCCTTGCTTCCGCTTCAATGGCGTCAATAGCAAAGCGCATTGCCTTGATTGCCGGGGTTTTCATTGCTGAAGGGTCGCCCACCAGCACCGCCCACAGCACAATGACAATTTCCCAGTCATCATGCTGCTTCGGGCGCATACGCACTTTATGGCCTACCAAGCCAGCTAACAGGGCTAGCGCCGATACTGCACAGTATTCCGGCGGGCACTGGATACGTTGGGCAACGTCGAGCACATAGTCGCGCAGCTCTTCCGGCAACATTTCCGGTTGAAAGCTCGGCACTTCGGGGAGGCTTTGCGGTAACGCCCTCGGGGGCGTCACCTTATCGACTTGCTGGTCTAGCCAGTTTTCAGCCGCGTTAAACATGAGCGCCCACCTCCTTTGCGGCAGCCCTCAGACGGCCAGCAGCCACCGCCAAGCGGTTGCGGTCGTCATCAGATAACAGCGTCCCGCTATGCACAGCCTCAGCCGCTAACAGCGCAATCAGGGCTTCACGCGCTACCGCTGCCAATACGTCACGGGGAACCCAACGCTCCCCAGGGCGCTTGCTAGTGGTGTATGCGTCGTTATCACGCTCAGGAAACAGGTCTTTAAGCTCCAGGCCGATAGCGGCTAGCACGTCCCCCGTTGGGCATCCTGCGAAGCACTTCATCAGGATGGTGCCGTCTGAGGTTTCACGCACCGCCAGACTAGGCGAGCGGTCTTGGTGTGCCGGGCAGCACGCCAGCCAACGCCCCGGCCCGTTTTCTTTCACCTTGTCGAGTCGATCCAAGATGGCGTAAACGTCCGGGCGGGTGCTATTATTGGCTTGAACAGTACTTTTATGCGCTCGGCTTCGGTCGGGCGTTTTTATTGCGCTCTGCATAGCCCCTCCTCGCTCAACCAAGCGGCACGTTCGTCCAATACCTCAGCGGTTAGGCGTAAGGTTTCAATCAGGGCTTCCCGGCGAATACCGTCAATGCTTGGATCTATTAGAAGCTCGGCCACGCCATCAAGAATGGTCGCGCACCGGGTCATATGCCGGGCGTCACCAGAAAGGGCAGCGCGGGCTAGGTAGTTTTGGTCGGTAGGAGTCATAGGCCAGTCTCCTTGCTAAATGCCTGGGCTTCGCGCTGCATCTCCTCGAACTCAAGGTGATTGACTAAACCGCTAGCAAGCGCCTGCTCGGCTGTTAAGAAGCGATCCGGGTTAGTGAACTGGAAGCGAATGGTTCGGGTGCGTAGGTCGCAGTTAATGGCTATGGGCATCATTGGGCCACCTCCTGAGAATCCAGGTAGGCAACAGCACCAGCCAGTGCGCCCTCTACAGTTTGGGCGCCGATTCCTTGCGGTGAATCAGCATCAAACCACACCTCTACTGGGGGGCTGCCGGTCGCATCGTTAATTATGCAGCAGGCATCACGACGGCCAGTTTGGCGCACAGCATCACGCCAATCGGTGGCTTCAATGACGGTTTCTTGACCAGTGCGGGCGAAGGTGATTTTGAATAGGCTCATTGGCTCACCTCCGCGTTTTCAGCGCGTAAGGTGTCGTAAGCCTGCATCAGACGGCTGCGACGAATGTGGGCTTGCTCGGCCTCTAGGGCGCGGGCTTTTTCGATGTGGTGGTTGTACTTGCGGAGACGGGTTTTAGCGCTGCTATCAGCAAATAAGGCGGCTTTAGCCATTGCTCGATGGGCGGCTGCTTTTTCGGCGGGATTTCGGGTAGGGAATAGCTTCATCGGTGTGACTCCTATTTGATTGGAGTCGCCACGATCCTTCTCACGGGATTGGGTGGCGACCATACGCGGGGTGAGAAACCGGTCAAATAGGAAACCGGCCAAGCCGAAGCCTGCCCACGCACAGCCGCCATAACTGACGGGCAATAAAAAAGCGCCGTCAATGGGGGCGCTAGTGCGCCTATTTGAACTCGGGTTCTCACGCCCGGCTGACGATTTTGCGCCAGCCCTTGAAGCATATAACGGCATTGGTAAGCGTTGCAAGGTCATTATGCTGCACCTCGCTCGGCCAGCTTGGCCTCTAGCCAGGCGTTAACCTCAGCAATGGGGAAGTAACAAGTTGCTTGCTGGCTATCGCTGAACTTTAGCGGGCGGGGAAAGCTGGGATCATTCTTCAGCAGCTTGTCGATGCCGCTACGGGTCATATCCATAGCGCGGCATAGGTTGGGCTTGGTGATTAACTTTTGGTCTTGAGGTAGTGCTTCGATATTCATGGGAACGCCTCTGTATGAGTGACGTTCACTAAGCTATGCCTCTAGCTTCAGTAAGTGAGGGGAGAAAAATAAATTCAATTTCTCCCTTGTTAATCGCGCCGATTCCCAATTAGTTCATCCGGGGCGTCAGGAAACAAATGCATTACTGCATCCCATCGTTCTTTGTGTTCTGGTTCATAACTGTCTAGGTATGCGAAGAACTGCTTTTCTCTCTCTGGCCTAATTTGCTCGGTGTAACACTTGGCCAAGTAAGACGCTTTATAGGTTTTTGCTCCAAACCCCTCGTACTTTTGGTGTACGTACATGGCCGCTTTGCTAGCAGCGGCATCAATGCCCATTCTCTTTTTATAAACAAGATTCATCATTAGCTTGAATGCCGCGTCTAAAACTACTGAGTTTTTAACTACCTTTCGCCCACCCCCACGTCCTGTATCGTCCAGACGCTTGAGTGCTGCTTTCGCTACCTCACTTTGAATGGTTGGAGTTACCGGAAGACCCGCCTCTTTGAGTGCTGCTATTGCTGCGTCGATATAAAAAGCGTTCCCGGTCTTTTCCCACTCGCTCACGTATGCAGCAATAATACTGGCTTGCCCCGGCCATTTTTGGACTTTATACAACTCCCAGTAAACAGCTTCCCAAGCGCCCTTGCTCATGCCCGCTTCATCTCCACCACGTTGCCGCGCTGCAAGTTATCCAGGTGATCGGCGTACCACTGCATCATTACGCGGCGCTGTTCGATGTATTGCGCTTTGTTGTAGACACCTGCCACACCGTCTTTAACGTGTGATAGCTGGGCCTCTATATGGTCAGCGTTATAGCCGTGTTCATTCAGGATCGTGCTAGCGATATGCCGGAAACCGTGCCCGGTCTGGCGTCCCTCATAGCCAAGGCGGCGTAGTGCCATGATGAATACCGTGTTGGAGCGTGGCGCTGTCTTGTCGCTGCGGCCCGGGAATAGAAGGGGTTGGTACCCGGTCAGTTGGTGGAGGTTCTGAAGGGCTTCAATGGCCTGCTTAGGCAGCGGAACAGTATGCTCACGGCGGCGCTTCATCCGTTCGGCGGGGATCGTCCACAATGCTTTGTCTAGGTCGAACTCTTCCCAGCGGGCTTCCCTTAGCTCTGAAGGGCGGGCAGCGAGGCGTGATAGCAGGATCAGGCCAAGGCGTACATCTTCAGCATGGGGATAAGAGCCAATGGCGCGAAGTAGGGCGGGCAGTTCGTCTTGGCTAACGTGGGAATAGTTGGCCGCTCGGCGGGTGGTCAGGTGCTTATGCAGGCTCTCCAATGGGTTGTACTGGATGCGCCCACTCACTAGCGCCAGGTCGTACACTTCCCGGCAGATAGCGCGTATGCGGCTGGTTTGCTCAACGATGCCTGTCTTTTCCAGGCTGCGCAGGAACTCTAGCCACTCCATCGGCGTTATGTCGGTGAAAGGGCGCTTGCCGAACTTTGGGAACACATGCTTTTGCAGTGCGCCAATTACGCGGGTAGCTGTGCCGTCTGTCCAATTCTGTCGCTTGTTGGTGTGCCACTCTCGCGCCAGCGCTTCAAAGGTGCTGTTGGCAGCTTCTAGGGTTGCGGCTTCTCTTGTACGCTTAGAAACGATGGGATTCTCTCCCTTCGCTGCGTCTGCCCTAAGTTGGTCGGCTTTCTCACGGGCTAAGCTGCCGCTAGTCTCTGGATATCCGCCAAGGCCAATCCACGACCACTTGCCGTCTGGCTTCTTATAGCGCAGTTCCCAAGACTTGGAGCCGTTGGGCCTCACCCTGAAGTAAAGGCCGCTGCCGTCCAGTTCCCTGTATGCCTTGGCCTCTGGTTCCAGTGTGGCCAGCACGGTATCAGCCAAGGGGCGTCGTTTAATCTGGGAGCGTTTCATCTTGTATGCCTTTGGTTCAACATATCGTAAAGCATACACACAGGCATACACGGTGCGCAATGCTGTACGGGGTTATGTGAAAGCATACAGACACAAAAAAACCCGCTCGGGGCGGGCTTTTCAGCGTCATTCAGACCTATATGGAAGCATCTGAATTTAGGTAGGTGGTGGAGGCGGCGGGAATTGAACCCGCGTCCGCCAATACTCGCCCATCGGCTCTACATGCTTAGGTCCGTCATTTAATTTAACGTCTTGGGCTCCGACGGGCAGGATCCCTTGACGCGATTCCTCTAAAGTTTAGCGATTGACACGAGGACAGGGCCAACCGCGATCCCATCATTCTGAGCTCATATCCCTTTGGCAATGAATGGGCACATTGCCGCCGGGCCGGACTAGAAGCTAGCGGCTATTAAGCTGCCAGCGCGCCCTGAGCGTAGTTGTCGTCGTTTGCGACTATTCAATTGTGATGTGGGATTTACGAGATACATCACGCTCTCGGCATGCACCTAAGGGGTTGTCATCAGCGTCGAAACCATGTCGCCCCCAAATACGCGGTCACTATAGCAGGTAAAGCGTGGTGTTGTCAGCCAGGTGTTTCACCCATTTGACAGAGGGCGTCAGGCTTTTGCGTTTTCACGCATGATACGGCCTTTTTGGCGTTGCCAGTCACGGTCTTTCTCCGTAGCGCGTTTGTCATGCAGTTTTTTGCCGGTGACGACAGCCAGCTCGCATTTGACTCGGTTGCCCTTCCAGTAAAGTTTGAGCGGTACGCAGGTGTGCCCTTTGTCTTGGGTGCGCGAAAAAATCCTGGCGATTTCTTTTCTGTGCAATAGCAGCTTACGGGTGCGGGTGGGGTCCGCCACCTCATGAGTGCTGGCGGTATTGAGCGGGATGATATGGCTGCCGAGCAACCAAGCTTCCCCGTTTTTTATCAGGATGTAGGTGTCTGTCAGTTGCGCCTTGCCAGCACGCATGCTTTTGACTTCCCAGCCAGCCAGCACCAAGCCGGCTTCAAATACCTCGTCAATATGGTATTCGAAGCGCGCTTTTTTGTTGAGGGCGATGACGTTATTTCCTGGGCCCTTGCTTTTTTTGGTGGCCATGAAACCTCGAGTTATCTTTTACTGTCTTGCTTACATTTATGGGCAATGAATGAGTGTCTCTCCGGTGGCGGTGAGGCGTGATATCATTCAAACCTTGAATTACTGCTCATGATACGCCCTGAAACACGTGAAGTCAGCGGAGAGCTTAATGGCAACGGTGAATCGGTCTGCCCTGGTGCGGCATACCCCTAAACAGATGTTTGATCTGGTCAATGACTTTGAACGCTACCCAGAGTTTCTACCAGGGTGTCGTCGCTCGCGCTTAATTGAGCGCGAGGCGACGTATCTGGTAGGGGAGATGACTCTTGGGGGCGCCGGTATCGAACAGAGTTTTACCACGCGTAATGAGTTGTATGAGTCTGAGCGTATAGAGTTATCGTTGGTTAAAGGGCCGTTTAAGCGCCTGAAAGGACGTTGGCTATTTACGCCCATGGGTGATGCGTCTTGTCGAGTGAGCCTGGAGCTGGAGTTTGACTTCGCCAACCGGCTCTTGGGTTTGGCCTTTGGCAAGCTGTTCAAACAGGTGGCTGGGCAGTTGGTTGAGGCGTTCACGCAGCGGGCCGACCAGATTTATGGTCGATCATCAGGCTGATGGCTGATAATGACAGCAAGTTGGCGGTAGAGGTGGCCTTTGCTCTGCCGGAGCGCCAATGCATTGTTGAGCTGCAAGTTGTTGAGGGAACGACAGCGCGTGAGGCCGTCGCTATGGCGCGATTAGAGAATTATTTTCCGCAACTGTCATCCAGCAGTTTCACTCAGGCGAGCCTGGGGATCTTTGGTAAGCAACTGAAGCAGCCTGAAGTACACGTTGTGCGCGAAGGTGACCGTGTTGAGGTCTATCGTCCGCTCAACATTGACCCCAAGGCTGCTCGCTTGGCGCGAGCAAAGAGGCACGGCCATGGATGAGCCGCCCCTCATTTGCTACGCATGCTGCCTGAACCTGTAACCAGAGGTTAGTTCTGGTCTTGGCTTTTTAGCCGGTCCAGCACAGTGCCTTCTTGCTGGTTGCCACCAGAAGCTGGGCCAATTCCGCGCTCTTTGAGTAGTGCGGGGGGCTCAGAAAAGTCGCCATGCCGTTGAATGTTAGCCAGCTGGTTACCGTTGAAGGTCAGCGTCAAGCTGCGCTGCTCGATTCCGCCGTAGGCTTCGTCGAGACGGTACATATAGTCCCACTCATTGGCGTCGAACGATGATTTCAGCAGCGGCGTACCCATCAGGTTGAGAACCTGTTGGCGTGTCATGCCTGGTTGTAGCTGGCTGGCCATGTCGTTGGTTATCAGGTTACCTTGCGCGAGATCGCGCTTGTAAACACCGAAGTAACTGCAGCCACTGATTAGCGAGACTGCTGCGGTAAGGGCGATGATTTTGATCAGCTTTTGCATTTGGGCCTGTTCTTCACTATCGTTGGTAAATTGATCATAACCGACCCTACACCATACTGCGAAGAGCAATCATGAACGACCAGAATCAAGAATTACGCAACGCTGGTCTCAAGGTGACCCTGCCGCGCGTCAAAATCCTGCATATCCTTGAAGAAGCCAGTGGTACGCGCCACCTGAGTGCCGAAGATGTTTACAAAACATTATTGGACGCTGGTGATGATGTGGGACTGGCAACAGTATATCGCGTCTTGACGCAGTTTGAAGCGGCTGGGCTTGTGACGCGCCATAATTTTGACGGTGGCCATGCGATTTTTGAGCTCACACGCGAAGAGCATCACGATCATATCGTGTGCTTGGATAGCGGTGAAATTTTTGAGTTCTATGACGAGCTTATTGAAAAACGTCAGCAGGAAATTGCTGAAGAGCATGGTTTTGAGCTGGTTGATCATGCCTTAGTGCTTTATGTGAGGCGTAAAGGCTCCAAAACGACTCGTCAGGACGCGCCGATTAGAAAGTAAGAAAGGTTTGGTGATAACCGTTTTAGCCGAAAGGCCGTGGTGAATAACCGCGGCCTTTTTTGATTGCGTCGTTGATCCGGCTCCCGACTAATGGTGAGGACGCTGGCTGGCGCTCAGCATCTCTCTGGCGTGGGCCAGTGTCTGATCTGTGAGTGTCATGCCGCCAAGCATACGGGCTAGTTCGCCAACTCGGCCTGCTTCGTCAAGTAGGGCCATTTGAGTCAGGGTGTCATCGTCGTCGGCCTGCTTGGAAATGTGCAGATGCTGGTGAGCTTGGGCTGCCACCTGAGGCAGGTGGGTGACGGTCATGATTTGACCATGGTTGCCGAGGCGTCTGAGTAATTGGCCAACGATTTCTGCTGTGGCGCCTGAAATACCAACGTCAACTTCATCAAATATGAGGCTAGGGATGGTGGAGTGCTGTGCGGCGACCACCTGAATTGCCAGGCTGATGCGCGATAGTTCGCCGCCAGAAGCGACTTTAGCTAAGGGGCGTGCGGGTTGGCCTGGGTTGGCGCTGATCAAGAAACGCGCGCGATCCAGTCCTTCCGGTGCGGGCCGAGTGCGTGCTTCCAGAGCAACCTCAAAACGTGCTTTGTCCATGGCCAGGAAGGTCAGCTGTTCTTGAACGTCTTTACCAAGGCGACGGGCAGCGCTGAGGCGCTGCTTACTGATCGCTTTTGCCTGTTCGTGCCAAAGCGTTTCAAGTTCAGATGCTTGAGTCGCCAGGGTTTCCAGTGCATCGCTACCTCCATCCAGTTCGGCAAGCTCATGAGCTAAGCGTTGATGCAGGGTTGGCAGCTCCTCGGCTGCTACATGGTGTTTGCGAGCGATGCGGTGTACTTCCCCAAGGCGGCTTTCAATGTGTGCTAGACGCTCGGGATCAAGTTCTACACTGGCAGTGAAGTGATTCAGCTCACGGCTGGCTTCCTCGACGTGAATACAGGCATCGCTGAGCATGCCCAGGGCTTCGGCCAGGTTTCCGCGGTTGCTGCCCGGTAGTGTCGAAAGGTGGCTGATGGCCTGTTGCAGTAATGAAAGTGCGCCGCCATGCTGGTTTTCGTCACCGTCGCAACAGGTTATGGCAAACTGTGCTTCACGCAGCCGCTCTTCGGCATGTGCTAAGGCTTCTTGTTCTTCTTCAAGCAGGTGGCTTTCGCCATCACTCAGTGCCAGTTGGTCAAGTTCTTCAACCTGGTAGTGTAGTAGTTGGCGGCGCGCGCGCACCTCATCACTGTCATTGGCCATGCGCTTGAGACGGCGTTTAAGGTCTTGCCATTCTTGAAACGTATTGGACATCGCCGTGACGGCCTCACCATGGCCGGCAAAGTCGTCTAATAATCGCAGGTGGTTATCTTCATGCAGAAGCGCTTGATGGGCGTGCTGGCCGTGAATTTCGATTAGGTATTCACCAATTTCCTTGAGGTCGGCGATGGTTGCGGGTTGGCCATTGATCCAGGCTTTGGAGCGGCCTGCTCGGGTGATAACTCGACGTAGCAGGCAGTCGTCGCTAGGCAGGTCGCGTCCAGTCAGCCAGTGTTGGGCGCGCGGTAGCGTTGAGATATCGAACCGGGCGCTTATGTCTGCTCGCTCACAGCCATGGCGAACGTTACCGGTATCAGCGCGCTCGCCTAAGCAGAGCCCGAGTGCGCCCAGCAAAATGGACTTGCCAGCACCTGTTTCTCCGGTAATAGCGGTCATGCCGTTGTCTAACTCGAGTTCGAGATGGTCGACAATGGCAAAGTTGCGAATGGCGAGTTCTGTCAGCATGAGGCCTCCCTGAGGCGATCCAGTCGGCTGATTATCTGTGCAGTGTATTGATGTTTTATACAGTAGTTGAAGGCAGTGAACAACGCACACTATTTCTTATTGGCCTATTTCATGCCTTGAGTTTGTTAACGCAATCCCCATATACACGTTCATCATTTCCCCCGTCCTGCCGACGGCATGCTAGCTGTCGATTGTTACTCAGGAGAAGCACATGGCTAAAGATTCACAGACCCCGCTGGACGACGAGTTGGCTCGCCAGCAACAAGACGGCGAGCCGCAGGCTGAGCCAGAAGATACCACTACTGATCCGCAGGATGTTATCGATGCCGCTGTGGAAGCGGAAGACGAGTCACTTGTGGCACTTGACGAGTCGGATAATCCAGAGGCTGACTTGCTGGCGGCTCGCGTTGAGGAGCTGCAGCAAGAGGTGGATGCGGCTAAGGACCAGGCGTTGCGTGCTGCCGCTGAAGCGCAGAACGTGCGCCGGCGTGCTGAGCAGGAAGCGGCTAAGGCGCGTAAATTTGCGCTGGAAAAGTTTATCAAGGAGCTGCTGCCAGTAGTCGACAGCCTGGAAAAGGCGCTGGAAACATTGCAGGACGGCTCGCAAGCGCATCGTGAAGGCGTGGCCATGACGCTGAAAATGCAGCTTGATGTGCTTGAAAAGTGTGGTGTTGAAGTGCTGGATCCCCATGGCGAACCTTTTACGCCAGAGTTTCATGAGGCGGTGGCTATGGTGCCTAACCCTGAGCTTGACCCGAACTCTGTTATGGATGTCGTGCAAAAGGGCTACGTGCTGAACGGCCGTTTGGTCAGGCCAGCGATGGTGGTGGTCAGCCAAGCGGCTGGGTAATCATTATGGTTGTTTCTGGATGCTGTCAAAAAGGTTTTCCGGCCCCTTGAAAAGCCGTCGAGAACCCCCAAATACGTAAGCATCCGGCGTTAAGCGTCGAAACAGCTGAACATTAAAAAATATTTGCAACACTGAATTCGAGGACATTCCTATGGGACGCATAATTGGTATTGACTTGGGAACCACTAACTCCTGTGTGGCGGTTCTGGATGGTGACGAGTCTAAAGTAATCGAGAACGCTGAAGGTGGGCGTACAACCCCTTCGATTATCGCTTATACCGAAGACGGCGAAATTCTGGTGGGGCAGTCGGCAAAGCGCCAGGCTGTCACCAACCCTGAGAACACCATCTACGCGATCAAGCGTTTGATTGGTCGTCGTTTTGATGATGATGAAGTTCAAAAAGATATTAAAATGGTGCCCTACACCATTGCCAAGGCTGATAGTGGTGATGCTTGGGTTGAGGTGAAAGGCAACAAGCTTGCACCGCCTCAGGTCAGCGCCGAAATTCTTAAGAAAATGAAGAAAACGGCTGAAGACTACCTTGGTGAAGCAGTTACCGAGGCGGTTATCACTGTGCCGGCTTACTTCAATGATAGCCAGCGCCAAGCGACCAAAGACGCTGGCCGCATCGCAGGACTCGACGTTAAGCGCATCATTAACGAGCCGACTGCCGCTGCATTGGCTTATGGCATGGATAAATCCCGTGGCGATAAAACGGTAGCAGTCTATGACTTGGGTGGCGGTACCTTCGATATTTCGATTATCGAAGTGGCCGATGTTGATGGTGAGACCCAATTTGAAGTGTTGGCGACCAACGGTGACACCTTCTTGGGTGGTGAAGATTTTGACATGGCGCTGATCAACTATTTGGTTGAACAGTTCAAGGCTGATAGTGGCATGGATCTGTCCAGCGACAAACTGGCCATGCAGCGTCTGAAAGAAGCCGCTGAGAAAGCCAAAATTGAGCTGTCCAGTGCCCAGCAGACAGATGTTAATCTGCCCTATATCACCGCTGATAACACTGGGCCGAAGCACCTGAACGTTAAGGTGACTCGCGCCAAGCTGGAGTCGTTGGTGGAAGAGCTGGTGGCGCGTTCGTTGAAGCCTTGCCAGACCGCGTTGAAGGATGCAGGACTGTCAGCATCAGATATTGATGATGTTATTCTTGTTGGTGGTCAGACGCGTATGCCGTTGGTTCAAGCCAAGGCAACCGAGTTCTTTGGTAAAGAGCCGCGCCGTGATGTTAACCCTGATGAAGCGGTGGCTGTGGGTGCGGCAATTCAGGGCGGTGTACTAGGCGGCGATGTTAAAGACGTACTGTTGCTTGACGTGACACCGTTGACGCTGGGTATCGAGACCATGGGCGGCGTGATGACAGCCCTGATCGAGAAAAATACCACTATCCCGACGAAGAAGACGCAAACCTTCTCAACAGCGGATGACAACCAAACAGCCGTGACCATTCACGTGCTGCAAGGTGAGCGTAAGCAGTCTTCGGGCAACAAGTCGCTGGGCCGTTTTGACCTGAGTGACATTCCGCCAGCACCGCGCGGCATGCCGCAGATCGAAGTTGCCTTTGACCTGGACGCTAACGGTATTCTCAACGTGTCTGCCAAGGACAAGGCGACGGGCAAAGAGCAGTCGATCGTGATCAAGGCATCCAGCGGTTTGTCTGATGAAGAAGTTGATCAGATGGTACGCGATGCTGAAGCTCATGCGGACGAAGACAAGAAGTTTGAAGAGCTTGTTCAGCTGCGCAACCAGGCTGACGGCATGGTTCACGCGTCTCGCAAAACACTGGAAGAAGCCGGTGACAAGGCTAGTGAAGAAGATAAGCAGGCCATTGAAGCAGCAGCTTCTGAGCTTGAAGAAGCGCTTAAAGGCGATGATAAGGATGAAATTCAAGCTAAGCTGGATGCGTTGACCGAAGCGTCAGGCAATTTGGCGCAAAAGCTCTACGCCGAGACCGACGCGGCACAGGCTGAAGGTGCTGCGCAGGATTCAGGCACCCAGAAAGATGAAGATGTGGTTGATGCAGAGTACGAAGAAGTCAAGGACGACGGGAAAAAGCAATAAACCACGACGCCTGAATCAGGGGCAATGCCAGCGCGGGGGCCAGCCTCCCGCGTTGGTGTTTGTAAAGAGCCGCTATGGAGGCGGACAGACTCATGTCCAAGCGTGATTACTATGAAGTGCTGGGCGTTGATCGCGGCGCCGACCAGAAAGAAATCAAGAAAGCGTATCGACGCCTAGCGCAGAAGCATCATCCGGACCGCAACCCGGATGACGAAAAAGCCAGTGAGCTATTTCGTGAGGTGACAGAGGCTTATGAAGTTCTGACCGATAGCGAAAAGCGCGCGGCTTATGACCAGTTCGGCCATGCTGGTGTTGATGGTCAGGCTGGCGCCGGTGCTGGTGCAGGTGCTGGCGGGTTTGGTGATATTTTTGGTGATGTCTTCGGTGATATTTTTGGCGGAGGCGGTGGCGGGCGTCGTCACCCAAACGCACCGCAGCGTGGCAGTGATCTGCGTTACAACCTAGAAGTAGATCTAGAAGGTGCCGTATCGGGTACCAGCGTAGATATCCGTGTGCCACGGCATGTGGAGTGCGAGCGCTGTGATGGCGAAGGCGCGGAGCCAGGATCAACCAAGGAAACGTGTCCTACCTGTCAGGGTATGGGGCAGGTGCGTATGCAGCAGGGCTTTTTTGCCGTGCAGCAAACCTGCCCAACGTGTCATGGCTCGGGTCAGCATATCAAGGTGCCATGCCATAAGTGTAACGGCGAAGGGCGCGTGCGCGAGACACGGACGCTGTCAGTGAAAATTCCTGCTGGTGTGGATACGGGAGATCGTATTCGCCTCAGTGGTGAAGGTGAGGCCGGGGTTAACGGTGGCCCGCCGGGTGATCTTTATGTTCAGGTAGCGATTAAACCGCACGCAATATTCGAGCGTGATGGGCGTCACCTGCAGTGTGAAGTACCAATTAACTTCGTTGATGCTGCCCTGGGTGGTGAGCTTGAAGTGCCTACGCTGAACGGGCGGGTTAAGCTTAAAATACCCGCTGAAACGCAGACCGGAAAAATGTTCCGCCTGAAAGGCAAAGGGGTCAAACCTGTGCGTGGTGGTCCTGCTGGCGACTTGTTGTGCCGTGTAGTCGTTGAAACGCCGGTCAAGCTTAACGACGAACAGAAAGACTTGTTGCGGCGTTTTCAGGACAGCATGGACGGCAGCAATAGTCACCACTCGCCGAAAAAGACGAGCTTTTTTGATGGAGTGAAGAAGTTTTTCGAAGACATGAAGTCTTGAGCTGGTGTTCTAGCGCGTAATTTGAGCTTGAATGCTTTGTTTTAACATGGTTTTTGCAATAGCGTTAGCTTTTTGAAACAGCTCTGCGTTGATGCAAAAAACGCTCGGTATCTAACGATATTGGGCGTTTTTTTGTGGTGCTCAGCGTGGCGCGTCGTCTAGCTCCGCTTGTTTTTGGCGTTCTAGGATGTGTTCTAGTAGCTGGGAGTAGAGAGGTTTTCCACCGAGTAATTGAGCCACGAGAGTGGCGCCTAAGCAGGTAATGATCATTGGCATAATGAGCTGGTAACTCGCAGTGACTTCTAATACGAGAATGGTGCCAGTGAGCGGCGCGCGTACTGTCGCGGCGAATAGAGCGCCCATGCCAGCCACGGCAAAGGTGCCTGCCTGCAGTTCGTAGTCAGGAAAAATAAGAATGGCAGCCATGCCAAAGGCCGTGCCAAACAACGTACCTAGTGCCAATACTGGGGCGAAAATACCGCCTGGTGCTCCAGAGCTGAAGCTAGCCACGGTTGTGAGCAGGCGTAAGAAGAAGATGCTGGCCAGTAAAGCCAAAGAAAAGTGGCCGACGCTGATGCGCTCAATCAGGTGAAAGCCATCATTGCTGATGCTGGGGTATAGCAGCCCAATAGCACCTAGGCTTCCGCCGATAACACCGCCGGTAATGATAAAGCGTAATTTGCTCTTGCTATTGAAGCGCTGAAAGGCGAGCTGAGCCTTCAGTATCAAGGTATTAAACATAATGCCGACGACGCCAAAACAGATGCCAAGCACTAAGTAAAGCCAATAGGTTTCAAGCGGCGCTGCCAGCAGGCTCTGTGCTATCTCAAGCATCGGTAGCTGCCCATCAAAAAAACGATAGACCATCGTAGACATGATGGCGCCGATGGTGACGGCGTGAATGGAAACCAGGTTGTAGCGAAACTCGGGGCGCATTTCCTCAATGATCAAAAGAATCCCGGCAAGAGGCGCGTTGAAGGCCGCGGCTAGCCCAGCACCTGCTCCCGTTGCGAGCAGTGTATGTCGGGAGTTTTTGTTGTTGAGCCTGAAGATGTCATGGACCATCTGCCCAGCATTAGCGCCCATTTGCACAGTGGGCCCCTCACGGCCTAGTACCATGCCAGCGCCCAAGGTTCCCACGCCACCAATAAACTTGGCGGGGATGACCCGCCACCAGCGCACGGGCCGTATGTCCTGCAAGGCACCTTCGATTTCAGGGATGCCTGAGCCACCAGCTTCTGGTGCAAGTCGTTGTACTAGCAGATAGCCCAGCATGGCTAGTCCGCCTGAGAGAAGGAACATTAAGGGAACAGAGGCCCAGAGGCTCAGCTCAATAACAGACTCGGTGCGTAGCGTGGTTACCCAATTGACAAGCCGGCTGAACATAACACCGATGAAGCCAGCGATACAGCCAACTACAGCGGCCAGCAGCAGTACGCTTAGTGTTGTGTTGCGAGTTTCTTTGCGCCGTCGGTTGCGGTGGAACCGGCGTAATAACGTATCAGCTGTTGTCGTTGGGCTCGGGTTGTGCATGAGCGTATCGCTGCCTTTCAAGGAAGGTGAAGTAACGTTTGCTGAGTATATCAGAGAGAAGTGGTTGCCTAATGACAAGAGCTTGGCGCTCTTTTTTGATCAAGGCCAAAAAGAAAAGCCCAGCATAAGATGCTGAGCTTTCTTGAGTAATGACTCATCTCACACAAGCATAGCCTGTGATTTGAGCCGAGATTAGAACAAGGTTTCAGGCAGCCATAAAGCAATCGCGGGGAAGGCAACAATTAATGCCAAGCCCAGTATCTGTAGTGCCACAAAAGGCAGTGCAGAACGGTAGATATCGGTGATGGTGATTTCTTTGGGTGCCACCGAGCGCATGTAGAAGAGATTGTAGCCAAAGGGTGGTGTCAGGTAGGCTGACTGCATACTCAGAATGAATAGTACAGCAAACCAAGTGGTATCAAATCCTAGCTCATTGACGATTGGCACATAGAGCGGAATGGTGATGAACAGAATGGCGAAATCGTCCAAGAACATACCAAGAATGAAAAAGCTCGCCAGCATGAAAATGATCACCGTATAGGGCGATAGGCTGTAATCCTCGATCATTTCAGAGAGGATCATGCCAGCACCTAGGCCCGTGTAGATTTTGCTGAAGAAAACTGCAGCAATGGTAATCCACAACAGCATGCCGGTGATTTTGGTGGTATTGAGCATGACATAACGCAGCAGCGGCCAGTTGACTTTGCCACGCATTGCGGCGATCAGTAAGGCACCCCCCGCGCCGACGGCAGAAGCCTCAGATGGCGATGTGATACCACCGATGATGCAGCCAAGTACGGTAAAAACGAGAAGGCCTGGGGCAACCAGGTGACGTAACGACGCTATCTTTTCCTTCAGGGTAAAGCGTTCTTCTTCTGGAGCGGGTGGCCCAAGAGAAGGGTTGATGCGACAACGAACCAGAATATAAACCATATAAATACTGGCCAGCATCAAGCCCGGCATCAGGCCTGCAGCGAACAGTTTGCCGACAGACTCACGAGCCAAGAATGCGTAGACAATCATCAGTACGCTAGGTGGTATCAGAAAGCCTAATGCGCCACCAGCCATTATGGTGCCAGTCACTAAGCGCTTGTGATAGCCGCGCTTGAGCATGGCGGGAAGGGCGATGATTCCCAGGCTCACGGTGGCTGCGCCGGAAACACCGGCCATAGCAGCAATTAGTGCGCAGATCAGTACCGTGCCAACGCCGAGGCCGCCAGGCAAACCGCCCATTAGCTTGTGAATCATCTCGAACAGATTATCAGTAATACCTGAGCGTTCGAGCACCAGCCCCATGAAGATGAATAACGGCAGGGAAACCAGCAGGAAGTTATCCATAGCGCCGAAGGCGGAAGCTAGCAGAAGGTCCAGGCCGCCTGGCCCGAACATTACGTAGGCGCTGCCCATGCCCGATATCATCAGTGCCCAGGCAAGGGGGGCGCCCATCGACATCAATACCAGCATGGAGAAAAACATGATGGCGGTGATGGTCAGGGGCTCGAGATTAGCCATAAAAAAAGCCCTTTTCAGGACACGCCGAGAGGGCGGGTCGGTGTTGTTTTAGCGTGATTGAGGGGAGAGTCAAAGTGCATCGTCGTCATTGTCATCTCGTGGATCTTTATAGGTGACACCTGACAGCCGGAGCACAGCACGTACCATTTCTGCCAGGCTCTGTAAGATCAGCAGGCCAACGGCAATTGCAATGGTAGATTTGATGGGCCACAGAGGGGGGCGCCAGACGCTGCGATTAGAAAACTCACCTATTAGCCAAGAGTCATAGGCGAACTTCACTGCCATGTCGAAGAAAACAACCAGTACCACTGTGCCAAGGCCAAACACGACGAGGTCGCAGAATGCGCGTACTCGTGGTGAAAGAAGGCCGTAAATGACATCACTGCGGACATGGCCGTGGTGACGAAGGGTGTAGCTTCCAGCAAGAATGCTCAGCGCACCGAAGAACATGGTTGCCAGCTCATGACCCCAGATCGTGGGGGAATTAAGCAGATAGCGCGCCACAACTTCGATCAACAGTACGCTGATCATTCCTAGTGTCAGCCAGGAGATGACCATTCCGACCCAGTCGGAAAGGCCATCTTGCACCCTGAGATAGCGGGTGACGTTACTCACTCAAGCGTCCTTTTTCAGTAGCGTTTTTGATTAAAATATCGACGGCTTCGGCGTTACGCTCTGACTTAGCGGCTTCTTCCTGCCAGATGCTCTGGGCCGCTTCGGTTAAGCGTTTGGAGTCTTCCTCGGGTAGCGAGGCGAAGTTGAATAGCTCGCCTTCCTCAATGAGGCGCTGGTTACCGCTTTCAAGCCACTCATGAACGCTCTGAGCATACTGAGCGATACCTTCGCGCAGGATGTCCTGATGCTCCTCAGAGAGATTGTTCCAAGAGTCCTCGTTGATGATTGCTGTTTCGATCCAGCCCGGGTTGAGGATGTTCATGAACGTATAGTTGTTAGCCGCCTCATGAAGTTTCAGCTGCTCATATTCCACGGGACCACCATAAACCGCGCCGTCAATTACGCCGGTAGACAGGGCGACATAGAGCTCTTCGGCTGGCAGGAAGACTGTTGGGATATCGAAAGACTGCAGTATTTCGGCGAACTGGCCAGTGGCGCGAATGCGCATCGATTTGAGGTCGTCTAGGCTGGTTATCGGCTCACGGGTCAGCAAGTCATAGTTACTGCCGTAGCCGCGACCAATCAGCTTGACGCCTTTTTCTGCGTAAGCATCAGCAACCAAGTCATCAAGCCCTTGGTTTTCAAAGATATCGCGGGCTTCATCCGCGCTGATCCAGGCGCCCGGCAGACCCGCTTCGATATTGCCGATATTCACTTGGCCTGGCCAGTAGCTTCCCACACCGTAGCCGATATCGATTGTGCCGCGACTTACCGCGTCGACAAACTGGTCGCTGTCTACTAGTTCGCCGCCACGAAAGTACTGAATACGCAGGCTGCCGTCGCTGGCTTCTTTGACCGAATCGCGCAACTGTTTGCCGATATCGTCCATTTCAGTGCCGTAGAAGGTATGAAAGCGTAAACGTACGGTTTCTGCGGATACTGCTTGACTGACTATGATGGATGCCGCAATAGAGATAGCCAGGGTACTTTTCAACAATAGTGAGAACTTCATGAAATCGACTCCGGTGCAGTGGTGTTATGGTTATGGCGGCCTGTGAGTGAACGCTTGTCGTGTGGCACACCTGCAGCGTGAGTAAAACACAGGAGAGTTAAAAATTGTCTATTACTTTAGGATAATTTCGACAAATTGCCAATATATCTACTGATTTTTCGAGGTAAATTAGCCGTATTTTCAGCGTAGTACAGCCTAAAGTTATGCGTGCGTGCGATGCTTGGGTGATGCTGAGAGTGGGGCATAACGGGGCGAGCAGTCACAATGAGCAAAAAAAATATCACCCAGAGCCAGGCATTACTGCCAGTCAGTATTTGGCATGCACACTTGGGCATGCTGGGCTGGGTTCTATTGGTCGGGCTATCTTTCCCCGCGGTAGGCTTATTAAGCGAGGGATTGCCGCCGCTGTTGTTGACGGCAATGCGCTTTACTATCGCGGCACTGGCCCTGTTGCCGCTACTGCGCAGCGAGGATGAGCTATGGCCCGGCTGGGCAGGCTTGGTGATGTATGCGCTGATGGGGCTGTGTCTTGCCGGCTTCTTTGGCACCATGTTTTGGGCGGCGCATCGGGTGACAGCGCTAACCATGGCGACAATGTTTGTTAGTGTTCCGCTACTGGCCTATGGGCTAGGGCGGCTAGTTGGCGTTGAGCGGCGGGCGGGTGGCTTGCTTGCGTTACTGACGCTGGGCGCCTGTGGTGCATTGGCTTTGGCCTGGGCAGATGCTGGAGGTGATGTTTCGCGCCTCAATGCTGGGAGTGCTGAGGCCCTGTTCTTTGTCGGCTGTATTGCGACAGCGCTATATCCGGTACTCACCAAGCTGGGGCTTGCTAAGGGCGTGCTTTCGGCGCGTGCCGGCGTGCGAACATTGTGGAGTTTGGCGCTTGGTGCGGTGCTGGTTGCTGGGTTGGCACTGCTGATTGAGTCACCAGGCGAGCTAAAACGACTGACGCGTTATGATGTGTTCTTGATCATCTATTTAGGCTTATTTTCCAGTGGATTAACGTTTTGGTTGCAGCAGCGAGCCACGGCGGTGCTGTCTCCGGCTGGAGTGACCGCTTACGGCTACCTGGTGCCTTTTGTTTCGATGCTGGTTCTATTTATTAATTTTCCGCAGCGTATTTCGCTTATCTGGTTGCCCGGCAGCCTGTTGGTGGTGCTGTGTATTGTTCTGCTGTTGCGCCGAGATGTGTTGATGCGCTGACTCTTCAAGCTAGTGAGTACGACGAAACCTCTAGGGGCATGTGTAAATGTTAGCGTTGCTGTCTTAACAATTGTTGCCTTAGAAACTGTTGCCTTAGAAACTGTTGCCTTAGAAAGTGTTGGGCAGCCAGGTGGCAATTTCGGGAAAGCGAGCCAGCGCCAATAGCATGCCAATTTGTAGCAAGATAAAGGGGATGACACCGCGATAGATGGCTGATGTGGGCACGCTGTCAGGCGCCACGCCGCGCAGATAAAATAGTGCGAAACCAAATGGTGGCGTCAGGAACGAGGTTTGCAGGTTGATGGCGATCATGATGCCCAGCCAAATCGGGTCTAGGCCCATGGCAAGAAGAATGGGGCCGACGATGGGCACCACCACGAAGGTGATTTCAATAAAGTCGAGAATAAAGCCCAGCAGGAAGATCACCAGCATGACGATGATGGTTGCGCCCACCACGCCACCCGGCATGCTCTCAAACAGCCCACTAACGAGTTCTTCACCGCCAAAGGCGCGAAATACCAGTGAAAACAGTGCTGCGCCAATCAGAATCATGAATACCATGCTGGTTACGCGGGTGGTGGTGCGTAGCACATCGCGTAGGGTGTTCAGGCTCAAGCGGCGATAAACTAAAGCCAGCAGCATGGCACCAAATGCCCCTACCGCTGAGGCCTCAGTGGGCGTGGCGAAGCCGCCAAGAATTGAGCCGAGTACCGCCGTGATTAGCACAATAGGGGGTACCAGCCCCTTAAGCAGCAGCAAGCCTAGGCCTCGTTCATGTCCGAGTTCTTTCATTAGTGCCTGGCGGTTGACCGCTGGCGCAGCGTCTGGGCGTAGCCAGGCAGTGAACATGATGTACAGGATATAGAGTCCGACCAGTATTAGCCCTGGCACCAGTGCGCCCATGAACAGGTCGCCTACTGAAACGGTCTTGGGGCTGAAAATGCCCATTTCCAGTTGGGCTTGCTGGTAGGCAGTCGATAGCACATCGCCCAGCAACACTAGAGCGATGGAAGGCGGGATAATCTGCCCTAACGTACCGGTGGCACAGATGGTACCGGTGGCCAACGGGATGCTGTAGCCCCGTTTTAGCATGGTGGGTAGCGAGATTAGTCCCATCGTCACGACGGTAGCACCGACGATGCCGGTTGATGCGGCCAGCAGCATACCGACCAGTGTCACGGAGATGCCCAACCCACCGCGTAGCGAGCCAAATAGCAGGGCCATGGCATCGAGCAGTGTTTCGGCGACCTTGGACTTTTCCAGCAGCACACCCATTAACACGAACAAGGGTACCGCTAATAGTGTTTGGTTGGTCATGATGCCGTAAAGGCGGTTGGGAAAGGCTGACAGAAAGTGTGCGTCGAAATGGACGTTGGCACCTAATGCTTCCAGCCCCGCGCCAAGCCCAGCGAAGGCCAATGCCGTGCCAGCCAAGGAAAGAGCGACTGGGTAGCCAGCCATCAATACCAAGCAAATGGTCAAAAACAGCACCAGCGGCATGAACTTGAATATCAGCTCAAGAATCACAGGACGTCTCCGCGGGCATTGGTCGGTGAGTTGTGTGTTGGCGTGCTGTCTTTATGTTTACGTAGCGTTATTAGGTTTCGGGTGACTTCCACACACCCTTGCATGATCATCAGGCTCGCAAAAACCAATATCAGCGATTTGAGTAAGAAAACGCCGGGAATGCCGCCAGCATCTGAAGAGCCTTCAAGAATACGCCACGACTTGTCCACATACCCCCAGCTGAACCACAGAATGAATATCATGACCGGCAGTAACAGAAACACGCTGCCCAGTAGGTTGGTGAGTGCTTGTCCGCGAGCTGAGCGCGTGCGATAGAAAATATCGACTCGTACGTGGCCGTCTTGATGCAGCGTGTAGCCTGCGGCCAGCATGAATACCGTGGCATGCAAATACATCACGGATTCCTGCATCGGGATGCTGTTGATGCTTAGGGCGTAGCGCAGTACAACAATCACAAACTGAATCAGCATCATGACCAGCACTAACCAGGCCAGGCCACGGCCTAGCCATTCAGAGGCGGTGTCTAGCCTGGCAGCAAGAGAAGGCAGCTCACGGGAATTGGGCATGAGAGACTCGCAGGAAAGGTCTTTGTACAAGTACGTACAGGCAATAAGCCAGTGCGCAGAAAAATGCGGATTATACGGCAAAGTCGCAGGTTTAGTCAGAGGGCGTTGATGTGGCGGCGCTCAGCAGACGGAAGTGCTCTGCTAGCTGCTGTAGGCAAACATCGGGTAGCCGCACATCAATGGAGACCGGTAGGTGGTCTGAAAACAGCCGGTTGAGCACTTTAACCCGTTCCTCCTGCAATGAATCAGACAGCAAGATATGATCGAGTGCCTTGCTGGGTTGCCATGAAGGATAGCTTGGGGGAAGGCGTATCGGGCGAAGGGCCATGGCCTCACAAAAGCGCCTATTGTTCTCAATTTGCTCGAATGAGCAGTTGAGATCACCCATGACCACAATGTGGTTTAGCGGTTCGATAATTTCGCTGAGGTAGTCCAGTTGACGATCACGGCCACGCTGGCTGAGGGCTAAATGGGCAACAAAAATATGCAGAGCATCTGGTCCGCTGCCGTAGCGGGCGTGCATGGCACCGCGGCCTGGCAGGGTGCCGGGTAGACGGTGCTCCTCAACTACAGCTGGAGTCAGTCGGGATAGCAGGCCGTTACTGTGTTGTGCCAGCCGGCCTAAATTGCGATTGAGTTGCTGGTAGTGGTGTGGAAAGCCTGCCTGTTGAGCCAAATAGTCAACTTGATTAATGCTGCCTGAGCGAAAGCTGCCCCCGTCGGCCTCCTGGAGACCGACAATGTCGTAACGACGAAGGATGTTGCTGATTAGCTCAAGGCGTCGCTGACGCTTAGGGTGTGGCAGTACATGCTGCCAGCTTCGTGTCAGGTAATGGTAATAAGCCGATGTTTGAATGCCCACCTGTAAATTGAAGGTGAG
This sequence comes from Halomonas halocynthiae DSM 14573, assembly GCF_000425725.1. GTDB lineage: Bacteria > Pseudomonadota > Gammaproteobacteria > Pseudomonadales > Halomonadaceae > Halomonas > Halomonas halocynthiae. The sequence goes on along the minus strand of NZ_AUDZ01000013.1, from coordinate 52,667 downwards.
CAGACGTAGACGACCATCATTAAGCAAGGTCGGCATGCTGTCAGCAGGGGGAGTCATCATTCCTGGCTGCTTTCCTCGGTAGCCTCCGCCTGCGATGCAGCGCTTGCAGAAGTGCCGCGCTCATTGCGTATTTGTTCGATCAGGCTGCCAGCAATCAGTGGCATATTGTCTAAGCTGCCAGCGCTGCTCGGAGAAATAACATAGCGGCCATCGACGACCAGTGCCGGTACACCCATTAGTTCCATGCTGCGCATGCGAGCATTGGCTTTATTGACTTGCGACTTAACGCCAAAGGAGTTCAGCGCGGCCAGCGCATCTTCTTCACTAACATCGTAGTTACTGAAAAAGTCAGCAATGTCGTTAGGGTCGGTTAAACGCTTGCCCTGCTCGTGAAGTGCATCAAAGAAATCATTATGCACTTCATCGACAATGCCTAAGTCTTCAGCTGCATAGTAAGCAAAAGCGTGTTTCACCCAAGTATCGCCCATAGTTGCTGGCAGGCGATTAAAGGTGACGTCTTCAGGGAGTTCGGCTACCCAGGGCTCAAGGGGTTTTTCTAAGTTGTAGCAGTGCGGGCAGCCGTACCAGAAAACTCCCGTGACTTCGATCTGCCCTTCTTCAACCTGCGTTTTTACCGGTGTGTCCAGCACGGTGTAGTCTTGGCCTGCAACCGGAGCAGCAACGGCGAGAGTTGATAGTCCAAAGGCGGCAAGTCCCACCAGCAAAGGCTTTAGCATGAGTATATCTCCGTGGCTGTCGAGGTATGTGTTCAGTAAAAGATGTTCAGGACTGGCAAGGTAAGCGCTAAGTTAAGCGTTAGCCAAATGACGTGCCTTCACTATGAGCCTGAGAGGTCTTGAGAGTTCCTGAATAAAGACAGATACAGCAAGGGCGGCGCGATGGCCGCCCTGCTTGCAGCGAGTGTGTCGCTGCCTCTACCTGCTTAGTGCAGGCCGAGGATGTAGTTGGCGACGGCTTGCATGTCGCTTTTGCTCATTTTGGCGGCGATGTCACGCATGATGGCATTAGGATCGTTTGAACGATCACCGTTGGCGAAGTCCTCCAACGTCGAAATGATGTACTCAGGGTGCTGGCCAGACAATGCAGGATATACGGCACTATTGATACCGACACCCGTTGGCGTATGACACGCCGCACAGGCGGGTAGGCCCGTGTTCAAACTGCCTGCACGGTAAAGTTCACGACCTTTGTTAACCAGTTCTGGCTCGGGGTCAGCCTGGCCCAGCGCAGGAGTCATGTTGGCGAAGTATTTGGCCACATTCCAAGCATCCTGGTCGGAATAATTATCGACCTGACCTGCCATTTCGGGTACGACACGCGCGCCGTCGCGGATATCGATGATCTGTTTTGCGATATAGGAAACCTGCTGTCCCGCCAGGTTGGGGAAGACACCTGTTGGGCTGATGCCTGCCTGGCCGTGACATGCAGCGCAGGCCACAGCCTTTTCCTTGCCCGCTGCAGCATTTGCTGCCGCTTGCGGATCATCTTGGGCGTGTGCGGCGCCAACAGCGCCCATGGTAATTGCCAGAGTTGCCAGTAGCTTTCTCATTGCTAGTCCACTATGCCGTTTCATTGTTTGAGCGGTACAGGTTCATGCGGCCCGATTCAGTGGCCGCATGTCTAGGTCGCTGCCAGCTGACGCTCAATGGTATACTGAGACGTTGCGGGTCGCAGATAAAATATACTGTATTATACCGGAACACCCTTGCCTCGGGAATGCAAACCTGAGGCTATTGGATCAACGTCAGGATAGTCCTAGCCATGTCGCGACTCAATTATGCATCAGCCCGCTTTCTCATCAGCTCGCCAGATTTGGCCAGGTGTCCGCTGGACCATGGCATGGAAGTTGCTTTTGCTGGGCGTTCTAATGCTGGAAAATCCAGTGCTATCAATACGCTGACGCGGCAGAAAGCCTTGGCGCGCACGTCTCGTACTCCGGGACGCACTCAGCTGATTAACTTTTTTACCTTAGGCGATGACCAAGACCGTCGGATAGTTGACCTGCCTGGTTATGGCTATGCCAAGGTGCCAGAAAAAGTCAAAGAAGAGTGGCAGCGTCATCTTTCAGACTATCTTCAACGGCGTCGCTCGTTGAAGGGTTTGGTGCTACTAATGGACGTGCGCCATCCGTTGACCGAATTTGACCAGACGTTACTCGGCTGGGCCGATGAGAAAGACATGCCGGTGCGAATTCTGCTGACTAAAGCGGATAAGCTGAAAAGCGGTGCGGCCAAGCAAGCCTTGCAGCAGGTGCGTTCGCGGCTGCTGGAGTGGGAAGACTTGGTCAGTGTTCAGTTGTTCTCGTCGCTTAAAAAGCAAGGCGTTGAAGAGGTGCATGCCTTGCTTGATGAGTGGTTAGCGGGTGATGCGCCAGTGATTGAGACAACCCAGTCGTCTTAGTGGTCCTGGTTAGTGGTTCTGGCCCGTGTTGTGGTTCTGGCCCGTGCTGCCGAACGTTTTGTTGCCAGACTCAATTGCTGTCAGCAGTTCCGGCAGCTCGGACACATGGCGAAGCCGTGTCACCCCTTGGGGTAGTTCGATGATTGGCGCGTCCTGAGGTGCGATCCATGCTGCACGCATACCCAGGCGTACGGCAGGTAAAATATCTTCTTTCCATGAATCGCCAACGTGTAATGCTCGGGAGGGTGACGTATTCAACCTCGATAGTGCTGCCAGGAAGGGACGGGCATCGGGTTTGGGCGCATGTATTTCACCAGCAGCAATCGCAACAGTGAAATAACGGCGCAGCGGCAGCCGATCGAAGGCTAAGTTGCCGTTCGTTATCGATGCTAGCCGGTAGTGATTAGCCAGTTCGGTTAGCAGCGGTTCTACTTCTGGGTAGGGGGTGACATCCAGGCGCAATGCATGAAAGCGGTCCATGGCCGCGCTGGCCCACAGCCAAGCTGATGAGGCCGGTAGTCCGATATCCACTAGTAGTGAAACCAGTGCTTGTTCACGAATCCAGGTGAAGTCGCCGCGGTGTAGCGGGTAGCGTTTAGCTATGGCTTGGCGTCGCGCTACATAGTGCTCAAGATTGATTTGTTCGGTAAAGCGAAAGGGCTTGGCGTCGCCACGCTGGGTGAGCCAGGTAGCCAGGTTTTTGCTCAGCCAGTCGAAGTGCCCTTGCTCCGTGCGCACCATGACGTCAGCGTTATCCCATAGTGTATCGTCGAGGTCGAAGGTTAGCGCCTCAAGGCGTGGTGTTGTCATCACGTTTCTCTCGCTGTTCATTCATCCTCGCGCTGTCGCTTAGCGCGAGGATGAGTGGCGTCATAGGTATCGGCTAGTTGCTGCCAGTCCAGGCGGGTGTAGATTTGGGTGGTGGCCAGGTTGGCATGACCCAGTAGCTCTTGTACGGCGCGTAGGTCTTGGCTGGACTCCAGGAGGTGGCTGGCGAATGAGTGGCGCAGGCGGTGTGGGTGCAGATGCTCACCAAGGCCACGAGACCGAGCCAGCTCAGCCATCCGCTTTTGAATGGCTCGTTGCCCTAACCGGTATCCACGCTGGCTGACGAAAAGCGCGCTTTCGTCTTCTTTTGCCAAGGTGTCGCGCAATGTCAGCCATTGTTCAAGCGCGTGGTGCGCGCGGCTGCCTAGCGGCACTTGGCGAGGCTTGTTGCCTTTACCGATGACACGTACGCGTTGGGGTTGAACGTCGCTAAGCTCCATGCTGCTTAGCTCTGCTAAGCGAAGTCCGCAGGAATAAAACAGTTCGAGGATGGCCTGATCACGGTATGCCAGTACAGAGCCATCGTGAGGACTGTCCAGAAATTGGCCCAAGGCGTCAACGTCTACGGGGCGTGGCAAGCTGTCAGGGCGTTTGGGGGTGCGCAGCAGAGCAGCGGGATTATGATCAAGCAAGCCTTGGGCTCGCAGGTGTTCAGCAAATCCTGAGATGGCGGCCCGGCGTCGGGCTAAGCTGCGTGGCGATAAGCCTCGTGCTCGCTCACCGGCAAGGAAGCGGCGCAGTAGTCGCGTATCGAGAGAGTCTTTCAGCGTTTTTTCTGTTTGCGATCCTGACGGTGTGTCAGGGGGGGCAACGTGGACGTCGATAAAATCGAGCAATGTGGCTAGGTCGCGCCGGTAAGCAGTTACAGTCGCCGGGCTGGCAGTGGCTGCAAGCTCAGCAAGATAAGCCTCGGTTAGCGTTTGAAGGCTTGCGCTGCTGGTCATGATGCAGAGTGGCGGTCTGTTGTTGAGCGCACTAACAGGCGCGATACCACGTCGCCAAGGTACTCTGTAAAGAGAGTGTCCATGCTGGCTTTGAAGTGCTCAGGGTCGGGGCTGGCCAACACCAGATAGCCTAAGGGTTCTCCTAACGTGAGCCGTGTAATGGCAGCAGAGCCAGACTTGGCTGGCCTGGGCTGATGAGGCAGCAGGCGCTGGGCGTCGTTGGGCGTTAGGCGTGTACAGCGGCTGTGACGTTCCCCCAATAGGGCGGCGAGTCGTTGGGCGGTATGTTCGTCAAGGATGTGACGGGGCGCCTGGGGTGGCTGGGGTTCTTGGTCGGTTAGGCTGGCTGGGCACCATAGCGCCACGCTGGGTGTTTGAAAGCGTTCAGACAACTCGATGGACAAGGCCTGGGCGAGGGCGTCGTTATCTTCTGCGCTGATCAGCGCCACCACCAGTTCGCGGGTACGCCGATATTGCGCCTCGTTATACCGTGCTGAGTCGAGTAGCTGTTCGAGATGTTGTTCAGCGGCTTCAGCCCGTCGGCGCAGGTCAATGACTAAGCGCTCCAGCAATGAAATCGCGCCATGAGCTTCTGGGTGAGGCACACGCAGCTGTTGCAGCAGACCTTCGCGCCCGACAAAGAAGTCGGGATGGCGGGCCAGCCACTGAGCGACCATATCAGGGTCCAGTGTCTTGCGCGGTTCTGGAATGGTTTGTGTCATAGGATTCTCTCCTTTTGCCCAGCGAGCTGGCGCTGATGAAAGCCGTTTAGCATGTTGTGACTCAGTGCGCATATAGCCGCCCGCGCTTTACTCAGTTCAGGGTGATGCGTCCACTGAAAACCCGCTCGGCGGGGCCCCTCATGCTCAGTGGCTGATCCTCTCCAGGCCAGCTTATTTCCAACGTGCCGCCGGGCAGCTCTACGCGTACAGGGCTTTTCAGTAACCCTTGACGAATACCGCAAGCTACGGCGGCGCAAGCCCCCGTGCCACAAGCTAGGGTTTCGCCACTGCCGCGCTCAAATACCCGCAGGCGGATATGCTGGGGTGAAATCACCTGCATGAAGCCGACGTTGACGCCGTTGGCGAAGCGAGGATGCTTCTCAATGGCGGGGCCTACGCTTGAAACTGGCGCGCTATCTACGTTGTCGACGCGCAGCACGGCGTGCGGATTACCCATAGACGCTATGCTGATTTGATACGTTTGGCCGTTAACCTCAAGGGCGTGTAGCAGGCGGTCCTGATCGGCATCGAAGGCGACTGCAGCGGGAGTGAACAGAGGCTGGCCCATATTAACGCGTATCTGGTCGATCTGTTCCACATGCAGTGTCAACGGCCCGCCAGCCGTCTCAACATGGATTTCTCTCTTGTGGGTCAGCCGTTGGTCTCGCACGAAACGCGCAAAGCAGCGTGCGCCGTTGCCACAGCTTTCCACTTCATTACCATCGGCATTGTAAATGCGGTAACGAAAGTCCATGTCGGGATTTAGCGGTGGTTCAACCACCAGCAACTGGTCAAAGCCAATGCCTAGGCGTCGGTGGCTTAGCGCCCTGATTTGCTCAGGGGTTAGCCGAGCACGTTGGGTAATCAGGTCTACGACCATGAAGTCATTACCCAGGCCATGCATTTTGGTGAAGTACAGCAGCATTGTTATGCCCCGTCAGGTGTCATCGTTGGGCAGCAGCGACTCGCCAGCCCACAGCTCGTCCAGCCGCTCACGGCGACGCACCAGATGAACGCTGTTACCGTCGACCATCACTTCTGGTGGACGCGGTCGGCTGTTGTAGTTTGATGCCATTACAAAGCCATAGGCCCCAGCAGAGCGCACGGCGAGTAAGTCGCCTGCGGCAATGGCTAGCTCGCGCTCTTTGCCGAGAAAGTCGCCAGTCTCGCACACGGGGCCTACGACATCATAAAGGTCGCTGTTGCGCGGTGAACGAGTATCTACCGGCACGATATTCTGCCATGCCTGATACAGTGCAGGGCGAATTAGGTCGTTCAGGCCCGCATCGATAATGGCAAAGTTCTTGGTTTCGCCGGGCTTGAGAAACTCGACTCGGGTGAGCAGCACGCCAGCATTGGCGGTAATTGAGCGCCCTGGTTCAAGTAGCAGGGTGAGCTTCTCGCTGCCAGGCCAGCGTGAAAGGCGCTCCAGCAATGCTCGGGCGTACTCGCTAGGGTGTGGTGGGGTTTCGTCGTTGTAAGTGACGCCAAGGCCGCCGCCCAAGTCTAGGTGGTCGATGTGGATGCCGTCTTCGCGCAAGGCGTCCAGCAGGACGAGTAGTCGCTCCAGTGCATCTAAGAATGGAGGCAGTTCGGTTAACTGTGAGCCGATATGACAGTCGATGCCGACGACGCGCAAGTGGTCCATTTGGTTAGCTTGGCGGTAAGCATCACGGGCCTCGCTGACGGCGATGCCGAACTTGTTGTCTTTAAGGCCAGTGGAAATATACGGGTGCGTGCCAGCGTCAACGTCTGGGTTGACGCGCAATGAAACGGGCGCGACTTTACCAAGGCTGGCTGCTACGCTGTTCAGGCGTTCAAGCTCAGCGGTTGATTCGACATTGAAGCATTTGATGCCGACGTCTAGCGCCCTAGCTAGCTCGGCCGGCTGCTTGGCCACGCCAGAGAACACCACTTTGGCAGGGTCGCCGCCTGCGGCGAGTACCCGTTCGAGCTCGCCGATTGACACGATATCGAAGCCAGCGCCCTGGCGTGACAGTACGTTGAGTACGCCGAGATTGGAGTTCGCCTTGACTGCATAGCAGATCAGGTGCGGATGACTGCTCAGGGCATCGCTATAAGCACGAAGGTGGCGGACCAGAGTGGCCCGAGAGTACACATAACAGGGGGTGCCAAATTGTTCGGCAATCTGGTCTAGCGGCAACTCTTCTGCGTACATGAGGCCGTCGCGGTACTCAAAATAGTCCATCTAGCTGTCTCGCTTGTTGTCGTTGGCCGAAGAAGGGGGCTCTTCTTCAACGTTTTGTATCGGCTCAGGCGTGCCGTAGCGCTCAGCAGCGGCCTTATCGTCAGGTAGGTATAAGGGGCCTTTCTGACCACAAGCGGCTAGAAGCAAGCTGAGCGACAGCGCACCAACTATTAGGGCGATTGTGCGAATTGTTACGCTCGGCAGCATCAGCGCGTTACTCCGTTATTTGTTGCACCTGAATTTATGGCACCCAGGGCATCCCGAGCACGCTGTGCCGCAGCGCGCACTTGATTGGGCGCGGTGCCGCCAATGTGGTTACGTGCAGCGACGGAGCCGTCGAGGGTCAATACCTCGAACACGTCGTCGCTAATGGTTTCTGAGAATTGGCGCAGCTCATCCAGGCTCATATCAGACAGGTCTTTCCCTTCGCGCAACCCATAAGCCACTGAGCGACCAACGATGTCGTGAGCGTCGCGGAAGGCTACGCCCTTACGTACTAAGTAGTCAGCCAGATCTGTGGCAGTAGAGAAGCCTTTACGTGCGGCTTCGCGCATGTTGTCAGACTTGGACTCGATAGCCGGAATCATGTCGGCGAAGGCCTTCAGGCAGTCCTGCACGGTGCTCAGAGTGTCGAACAGCGGCTCTTTGTCTTCTTGATTGTCTTTGTTATAGGCCAGGGGTTGCGACTTCATTAGCGTCAGCAGGCTCATTAAATGGCCGTAAACACGCCCAGTTTTGCCGCGTACGAGCTCTGGCACATCTGGATTTTTCTTTTGCGGCATGATCGAAGAGCCGGTGCAGAAGCGGTCAGGCAAATCGATAAAGGCAAATTGGGCGCTGGTCCATAGCACCAGTTCTTCGCTCATGCGCGATAAGTGCATCAGCAGCAGGCTGGCGAAGGCTGTGAACTCAATTGCAAAGTCACGATCGCTGACCGCGTCAAGGCTATTCTCGGCAGGGCGCTCGAAGCCCAGTAACTCAGCGGTCATGTGGCGGTCGATGGGGTAGGTCGTGCCAGCCAGTGCAGCAGCGCCTAGCGGCATTACGTTGACGCGTTTGCGGCAGTCCAGCAGGCGTTCATGATCTCGACTCAGCATTTCCTGCCAAGCCAGCAAGTGATGGCCAAATGTGACGGGCTGAGCGGTTTGCAGGTGAGTAAAGCCGGGCATGATGGTGTCGGCCTCACGCTCGGCCAGCTCGATCAAGCCATGGCGCAAGCGTGCCAGCTCAGCGGCTACCGTGTCGATTTCATCGCGCAGATACAAGCGGATATCGGTGGCTACCTGGTCGTTGCGTGAACGGCCAGTGTGTAGCTTCTTGCCGGTAATGCCGATTTTGTCGGTTAGCCGCGCTTCAATGTTCATGTGAACATCTTCAAGCTCAACCGACCACTCGAAAGTACCCGCCACAATATCGGCCTGAACCTCGTTTAGCCCTTCCAAAATGGCGTCTCGTTCGTCGTCCGTCAGTACGCCGACCTGTGCCAACATGGTGGCATGGGCGCGCGAGCCCTGGATGTCATGTAGAGCCAGCTTGCGGTCAAAATCGACCGAGGCGGTGAAGCGGGCAACAAAGGCATCTGTGGGTTCGCTGAAGCGGCCGCCCCAGGATTGATTGGTGTCGGGCTGCGTGTTGGAAGGACTCGTGCTCATCTGACGGGTATCCTGTCGAAATAGTGAAGATGGAAATATGCCAGAAGTGTATCAGAGTCAGGCAAGCGGGGAATGACTGGCGCACGGCTTTGAGCTTGTCGTTCAGCCGAGTAACGTGTCGGCTTTATCGAGCGTTCTGCGTGCACCGGTTTTTCTTGTTTCGCTCCGGTGCTTTATGATGGGGGTAATCAACACATCAACCGGACGTTGGCAATTGTGCCGATTCATGACGTACCGGCTATGGGAGAGACTTGTGCAGACCTTGCGTATTGCTACTCGAAAGAGCCAATTGGCTATGTGGCAGGCGGAATATATTCGTGACCGCCTGATAGCAGAACACCCCGACCTTCAGGTAGAGCTTGTGCCGATGGTGACGCGCGGCGATAAAATTTTGGATACGCCGCTGTCTAAAATTGGTGGTAAGGGGCTGTTTGTCAAAGAGCTGGAAGAAGCCATGCTTGATGGGCGCGCTGACCTCGCGGTTCACTCGATGAAAGATGTGCCGATGCATTTTCCTGAAAGCTTGGGGCTTTCGGTAATTCTGGCGGGTGCGGAACCAACAGATGCTTTTGTATCCAATCATTACCGCAACCTTGATGAGCTACCTGAGGGCGCGCGAATTGGTACGACAAGCCTGCGCCGTGGCTTGCAGATGCGCGAAGCGCGTCCAGATTTAGAAATACGCGATCTGCGCGGCAACGTGCAAACGCGCCTGGGCAAGCTGGATGCTGGTGAGTACGATGCGATTTTGTTGGCAACGGCGGGTCTTAAGCGCTTGGGGCTTGATGAACGCATTGCCCAAGAACTGCCACCTGACGTTTGCTTACCCGCTTGTGGCCAAGGTGCACTGGGCATTGAGTGCCGTATGCACGACGCGGAATTGATTGCGCTGCTGGCGCCGCTGGATGACCCTCATACCGCTACGCGCGTGCGTGCTGAGCGAGCTATGAATACCCGTCTAGAGGGTGGCTGCCAGGTACCCATCGCGGGCCATGCCGTGTTCGAGAATGAAGACCAAACACTGTGGCTGAGAGCGCTGGTTGGGACTCCAGACGGCAAGCAGGTGCTGCGTGCTGAGGGGCGAGGCTCTATACATGAGCCTGAGGCGTTAGGGTTGCGAGTGGCCGAAGACTTGCTGGAGCAAGGCGCGGCTGAAATTCTCGCAACGGTTTACGGCGCTGGTTGATAATGTCTCTGCCGGTATTGGTGTGTCGCCCTGGCGCTCGTGCTAAACCCTTAGTCGACGCTATTGCTGCGCTTGGCGTTAGTGTGGTGCAAGGTGACATGATGCAGCTTGAGGCGCTGGAAGAAACGCCGGTGATGCGTAGCGCCTGGCTTGATTTTGACCACTTTCGCCGAGTGATGGTGGTCAGCCCATTTGCGGCTGAGTGCCTGGCTGAGGCGCTAGATCGCTACTGGCCTCAAATGCCGATCGGTATTGACTACTATGCGGTAGGTGCCGCCACCGCGGAAGTCTTACGTCGTTTGCTAGGCGTAGAGGTGCATATTCCTCCGCCTGAGGCGGGTGAGGATACCAGTGAGGCATTGCTTACGGCAGACTCGTTGCAACGGTTGGATAATGAACGCGTCTTGCTGGTTGCTGGTGAAGGCGGTAGAACATTGTTTGCTAACACCTTGGTGGCACGCGGTGCGCAGGTAACCCGTCTGGCTGTTTACCGACGTTTGCCGATTTCACCGCCACCAAGATTGCATCAACACCTGTCCGCGGGTGACTATCAAGCTTTGGTGGTGAGTAGCGGAGAAATTCTTGAGCATCTGGCAAAATGGTGCTCAAAGGCGGCCTTGAACCAACCGCTAATCGTGTCAAGCTCTCGATTGGCTACACTGGCTGGCGAATTAGGGTTTCGTTTACCCGTTGTGGCGTCGGGCGCCACACCTGCTGCATTAGCTGCTGCGGTAGCACGCGTCAGGGATCCGGAGACGGCCGAAATTGATCATGACGATCTCGAAAAGGGCTAGTGACAGATGAATAAGCAACACAACGATCAAGACGACAAGCAGGCGCCGAGCGAAGACGTTCAGAACGGCACTCCTTCGACCTCTGACGCACAGGCGGGTAATGGGGCTAACGCTCAAAAAGATAATGCCTCAGGCCGCCGCTCGCGTCGGTACAACAAATCGGGTAACGCCCATAAGCGTGACGAGCAGAACGCTAGCAAGTCTGCTGATAGTCAGGTGGCGACACCTGCGGCATCGGCACCGGAAGCCGCTTCGTCCAGCAAGACAGCTAAGCCCGAAAGCGCTGCAGGTAAAAGTGCGTCAGGAAAAAAGACGGCCGAGAAACGTTCACCTGCGCAGAGCGATAAAAAAGCCAGCGGCAGTGCCAATAGCGGCGGAAAGGGTGGCTCGGGTAGTGGTAGCCAGCAAGCGGGCAGTCATCGTGGTGGCAGTAAAACCGGTGCTGTTGCTCTGGTGCTGACGGTTGCTCTGGGCGCTGCCGGTGGTTATTTCGGTTGGCAGCTTTGGCAGAAGCTAGACGCCCAAAGCCAAGCGGTATCAGCTTTGCCAGATGCGCCGGTTAGTCAAACCGCGTTGAACTCGCTGAAAGATGAGTTGAAAAACAGCGAGCAGCAACGTGATCAGGCAGTTCAGTCTTCTTTGGAAAAGATCAGTGCTGAGTTTGGTGATTATCGTGCCAGCGTCAATGGCACTCTGGACAAAGTGCTGACGCAGCTCTCACAAGAGCAGCAAACCGATGAGCGTGACTGGCTGCACGCCGAAGCGGCTTATCTGTTGCGCTTGGCTAATCAGCGTTTGCAATTAGAGCGTGATGTGGTCGGTGCGGTGGCGCTGCTACAGACCGCCGATGAGCGACTTGAGGAAGCAGATAATCCGGCTTTAACGCCAGTACGTCGTGCAATTGCCTCAGAACTTGCTGAGTTGAAGTCAGTGCCTCGCGTTGACAGCACTGGGATTTACCTAGAGCTAAATGCCTTGCAGGAGCGTGTCAGCTCGCTGCCGCTGAATCAAGATATCGAAGAAATTGTTGCCGATGCAACGATTGAAGAGGCACCTACTGGCGGTTGGCAGTCTCAACTTTCAACCTTTGGTAATGAGCTAAAAGGACTGGTTACTGTACGTAAACATGACCAGGCACTTGAGGCCCTGATTTCTCCGGAGCAGGAGTCGTATCTGCGGCAGAGCTTGAGGTTAGTGCTTGAGCAGTCTCAGTTGGCGCTGCTCAAACAGGAGCAAGAACTTTACGATGCCAGCCTTAACAAGGCGCTAACGCTGATTCGTGGCTATTACGATATGGACAACGCTGGGGTGAAAGCGGTGGTTGAGAACATCGAGACGCTGCGCGCAGAGCAGGTTCATCCCGAGTTGCCCGATATTAGCGGTTCTCAACAGGCGATTGGCCAATTCATTCAGCAGCGTTTCGAGGGCGGCAGCCGCCAGGGAGATAACGCATGAGAAAGCTGATACTGATCATTGTCTTTGGCCTGGTTATCGGCGCGTTATTCGGTCAGCTGATGATGTCGGTGCCAGGCTACTGGCTAGTGCGAGTCGGTGATACGTCTTACCAGACGTCTTTCTGGTTTGGCTTGGTGCTTTTGTTGGCCGTATTTGTGGCGCTGCATTTTGCTCTGCGCTTATTGTCGCGCTTTATCAATCCGGTCAGCCGATTTAGAACCTGGAATAGCCGGTCGCGTAACCGTACGGCAATGCGCCGCACTGTTCGTGGGTTGGTGGCGCTGGCAGAAGGCCGCTGGAAGCGTGCTGAAAAGTCACTGGTTAAGGCCGCAGATGATTCGAGCACACCATTGGTTAACTACCTGTCTGCTGCGCTGGCGGCCCATTATCAGGGGCGCTATGAGCAGGCTGATACCCTGCTTAAGCGCGCGCACCTCAGTACCGATGGCGCAGATACGGCGGTGGGGTTGATGCAGGCTCAGCTAATGCTTGATCGCCAGCAGTATGAGGAAGCGCTGGCAGCGTTGACTCGGCTGGACCAGCATCTGCCCAACCATCCCCAGGTACTTAAACAACTCAAGCAGGCGTATATCAGCGTGAGTGACTGGGACGGCTTGCGCCGTTTGATGCCTCGGCTTGCTGCTCAACAGTTGATCTCCCGTGAAGAGCGCGAAGTGCTTGAGTACCAGGCTTATCGGGAGCTGATTGTACAAGCGTCGCGGGTTGTCGACGAGAGTGGTATCGAGACAGTGCGCAACCTGTGGGCTGATATGCCGGACCATTTGCGTACCAATACTGACTTGATTGTGCTGTATACCGAAACGCTGGTGCAGAGTAATGAGCAGGGTATTGCTGAGCGTCTGCTGCGCCACGCGCTGAAAGAGCACTGGGACAGCCGTCTGATTCTGTGTTACGGAATGCTGGATGTTGACCCGAAGCGCCAGCTGGCGGCTAGCGAAAAGTGGCTTCAGGAGCGCCCCAATGATCCTGACCTGCTCTTAACGCTGGGCCGCCTGTCGCTGCGTAATGCGTACTGGGATAAGGCGAAAGAGTACTTTGAAGCGAGCCAACAGCAACGCTCCAGCGGCGTGGTATGTGCTGAGCTGGCACGGCTATATGCTAACCTTGGCGATCATAACAAGAGTCAACTGTTTTATCGTCAAAGTGTTGAGCTGTTGGACAGCTCACTGCCAGCATTACCGCAACCTGTTCCAGATGTGACGGCACAAGCAAAGAAAGCGTCCTGATTGAGACGGCGTGAAAGTTAAACAGGGCTGCCGATTGGCAGCCCTGTTTGTATGTAATGAGTGAGTACCATATGTCAATTAAGGATACTGTTGGCGTTGATGCTGAGCAGGTTATGTCGCTGATGCATAACTGTTGCAATAAAGGAATCCTGTTTTCCTTTTCATACGGCTGCTATCTACTACCATGGTCTAGATAATCACTTAGACTGATGTGAGAGCAATGAACTCTTTTCTTGTTGACGTATATGCCATTGGCCCTCAAGGGCAAGACCTGCATCTTGGTGGTGGTATATTTCGAGCCGGTAGTGCGTCTGAGGCAGAAGCGATGGCCGCTAGCGAGTATGGGTCCAACGAACTTTCTCTGCGTGGCTTTGATATTGCCTTCATGACCGACGTGCCAGACGTCGGCTCTAAAGGCGTGCCGCTGGCGCAGCTCGGCCTTTCCTTGCCCGGTGAATTTTACGCCTGATAAATACCCGTGGTGCATCGTCAGTTGTCGCACCTATCTTGTACGTTTTATGTTGTGATAATTGGTGAAACACATAGGCCGCCTTTGAAGAGTTCAAAGGCGGCCTATGTGTTTGCGTCTGTTATATGTTTTCAGCAGCGATGCTTAGGCCTAGCTTAATGCATAGAAGGTTGCTCTAGAAGCACAGCTAACGCCAGCACCCGCTAAGGGGTGCTAGCGGCCCAAGGGTTATTCTACATCGCCTCCCGTTGGGAGGCTGTCTTCATCCGACTCGCTATCCATGTCTTTGATGCGTCGTTTGCTTGGATCCTTGTGCGAGCGCTTCTTGCGTGGATCAAAACGGTCATCGGAGGCATTGTCGAGCGTTTTGGGCTGCCCGGCAGGACTGCCATCGATTGTGAAATCCTGCTCCATAACACGCAGGTTAGCGGGCGGCGCAGAGCCTGTTTTGTCTTGGCCGAAGTATAGGTTCATGTGCGGGAACGGAATTTCGATACCTGCCGCGTCGAAGCGCATCTTGACCAGACGGTTGTAAGCACGACCCACGGCCCACTGATCGCCAGGCGTGGTCTTGAGAACCACTCGGATATTTACCGCGCTGTCGCCAAGTGAGGTAACGCCCGGAATATCAATCGGTGCGAGCAGTTTGTGGCCGTGCGCTTCGCTGACTTTGAGGTCTTCGAAGGCCAGCTTGAGGTGCTCCACGGCATCATCGATGCTTTCGCGATACGCAATGCTGTACTCACCCACGTGGTTACCAAACTCACGCATATAGTTTGAGACGGTGTCCACGCTGGAGAAAGGAACGATGTGATAGGTGCCACTGAGGTCGCGGATGCCTACTGAACGAATGCTCAAGCGCTCGGCAGTGCCGGTGATGCCACTTACCGTAACAACATCGCCGACATTCATAGCATTTTCTATCTGAATAAAAATGCCGGTAATGATGTCTCGGACCAGACTTTGAGAGCCAACACCGATGGCTAGACCCAGCACCCCGGCACCAGCGATCAGTGGGCCGACATTGATACCTATCTCGGACAGCACGACCATGGTTGTCATGGTAAGCAGAGTGATTGCTAAGGCGTTACGAAACAATGTTAGCAACGTTTGTGCCCGAGCAGAGGGAATCTCGTGGTTGGCATTAGGGTTTAGCTTGTCCTCAATCAGGCTGGCTAAACCAATCCACACGCCAGCTGCAATAATCAAGATGGTAATCAGGCTCGTCAGTTTTCCGGTGAGTTCACCACCGGCTTCAGAGGCGTACCAGTCTGACAGGTTGAAGGGGGTCCAAGCGTCCAGCACCAACAAAAACACCACAACCAGTATCAGCGTGCGAGCTATTCGTAGGCCCGTGGGAATATAGCTGTTTAAGCGAGATTCCAGCAGCGGTAGCCGGTTACACAGCTCTTCGGACAGTTTGATTCGGCGGCCAATGATCTGAGTAAGAAACCGCGAAAGCAGCATACCTAACAGTATTGCAATCAGCGTCTGCGCGGTGGCTTTCATGACAAACAACAGAGCTTCGTCTGGGCGGGTAAGGGTTAGTACCAGCACCAGTGTAAAGTAGGCCAGCGCAAACAGATGCCAAATACGAGAAAACAGTTGAAGTGACACACGGCTTACCGTCATAGAGGTCTTTTTGGCAGAGCGGTAGATCGCGTCGCGTATTTTTTTCCGGTTGATCAGCACCACCGATACGGCATAAAAGTAGGTGAAGATCATGATCAGCGTGCCAGCATTGCTGCCTAGAGTGGGCGATAGATAGGCATTGAGCAGCGGTACTACCACCATTAGGCCGTAACCGGCTAACCCGATCAGACGAGCAATCCAGCGGTTCCAGTAAGACGCATCAGCACTGGAAATGTGCAGCAAACGTAGCCCCTCATACCGTGTGGAAAACAGCACACGCACTGCCACTTTGAGGAGTTCGATGATTAAGAATGCATTGAGAAATAGCGAGGCCTGAGTCGAGAGCTCCCCACTTTCTCCGAGTGCAAATGTCGCAAGCAAGTTGCCGCCCACGTAGGCTAGCCCAACGATAAGCGTATCAATCAGCGCTGCAACGGCAACACTGATCAGCAGCCTGACCATTGGGTAGAACCCCTGACCATGTAGTGACCACTGGCTAAGTAACATGAACAGGTGGCGAGATAGACGGCGTATGAGGAAAAATATCCCAAATGTCGCTAGTACGACTATGCCGAGGTTGATACTTGCTGTGGTCAGCGCATCGATATCGATGGTCGCTTCTTCAGTCAGTCCATTGCGAAACAGATTGCCAACAACGTTGATCGCTTGGCTACCTTGGTCGGTAAGCTCGTTCACTACTTTGCTGGTTGTTTCAGCTAACTGGCGAGGGAGCGTTGGTTCCTCGTCTTCGGGCAAAGCTGCGCCAGCTGGCGTGTTCTCGGCGGCGCCACGTAACTGGTCAATGAGTTGCTGCCGAGTGTCTGGGTTCTCAATCATCTCCGCCAGGGCGGCATTAGCTGCTGGTGGCTCGGCGTCAGCAGTAGATTGAGCCATAGCTGGCTGTACTATGCTGATGATCACCAGCATAGCCATTAGCCAGCCGAGAAAGTGAGGAAGTGGTCTTGTGGAATGCACGCAAGGGCCTCCGTGTCGGGGGTCGTCTACGGGTAAAGTGTTTTACACAATAACGCCACCAAGTGTCGGAAAGCAGCGCTCTAGTGTCCGTATTCTAGATTTAATGCATAGGATATTAAAGAATGTCTAGGGTACAGGCATTTAGACGAAATGTCGGCGTATAGACCACAGTTGTGCGCTGAAGTGTTGCTAGCTTGGGCGTGAGCCGCGAATAAAAGTGGACGTGAACATGGAGCAGGCATGGACGTGAATGCGTTGTGGTGGGTAGCAATTGCCGCGGGGGGAGGCATGGGGGGCATGGCGCGGCTGTTTGTTAGTGAGCTGTGTGCCACATTGCTTGGCAAGAATTTCCCTTGGGGGACGCTGGTTGTCAACATCTTAGGTAGCTGCGCTGTTGGTATGCTGGCCGTTAGGTTGCATTGGCCGCTTAGCAACACACCGCTTGCTGTATTACTGATAACCGGAGTGTTGGGTGGTTTTACCACCGTCTCATCATTCAGCTTACAGACGCTGGCGTTGAGAGATGAAGGGCATGCTGGTTGGGCGCTACTCAATGGGGTGCTGACATTGGTGCTGGGTGTGGCAGCCGCTGGGATTGGCTGGTTCATGGCTGGTGGCGGCCGATGATTGGTTGGCGTGGTTATCTTCAGGTCGGCGTGGGTAGTGGGCTTGGAGCGTTGTCGCGAGCTTTAGTTGGGCAAGCCGCAATTTTGGCGTTGGGCAGCGCTTTTATATGGGCGACGCTAGCTGTTAATGTGCTGGGCTCATGGCTGATCGCTGTTGTGGCCTCGCGTGCTGCCTATCGCCCTCATGGTATCAGTGCCCGCTGGTACCCCCTAGTCGCTGTTGGCTTTTGTGGCGGCTTCACTACGTTTTCAATGTTTGGGCTCGAAGTGATTTATCTACTCAGTACTGAACAAACCTTATATGCCATTGTGTATGTATTCAGCAGTGTCGTGCTGTGGTTGGCTGCAGCCTGGCTAGGGCAGCTAAGCGGCAGGCCCACTAAGCCCTGACGCCGCTTTTACTAACACTGGTATCCGCAATGGCTTGTCTAACCTGTGGATGGCGCCGTAGGTACGACTTTAAAGAGAAAGGCACCGTCGCTATTGAGTGCAGCTCAGAGTGTGAAATGGTGCCTTTATATGTTTAGTGCATGACTTAGCTCAGAGGGGGAGGCTCGCTTTGAGCCAGAGTGAGTCGCCTTGAGGACGGTTTTTGACAGCGAATTCTCGCTCGTATTTGAGTGTCACGAAGGCACCTTGCCCGTTATCCCACTTTAGTGACGGGCCGATGGAGAAGGCTTGTCCACGGTTGCCGATCTTGCCACCATTAAGTCGGTCATCGGTGACTTGGCGGTAGGCATAGCCGCCTACTCCAGCGACCCAGTTCGAGTGTAGTGCATAGCCTAAGGAATAATCGGCATGCAGCTCGTGTCCTGACTGGTAGTGGGTGTCGGGGTTCTCGAAATTGTAGTCATACATCATTTTGAGGTCCCAGTTTAACCCTTCGGGATTAACCTGAGAGAGTGCGTACACGCCTTGTACGGACCAGTAGTTGCGGCCAACATTAGCCAAGCGGTCGGCATTGAAACTACCGGTGGGCACGAATACATCGACCCCTACGGCGCTGTGGAGGTTAGGGCTATGGTGATAAGCCAATGCCATGGTCAAGTCGATATCACCCAGACCTTGATCGCTGTCCTGCTGGCCATCGACAGTGACATCGAGGTCGACCAATGGAAAGAGGCTGGCAAAAGCCAGTTGCCCGCCCCACAAGGTTTGCCCAGTAACCCAGAGTAAGCGTGGTGCCAGTACATTAGCTCTGAGTCGGAAGTCGATGGGCAACTGCTCCGCTTGGTCGTTGCGAAGCTCGTCAGCGGCATAGTGGTTGGCGTAGAGCAACGGATGGACGCCTGGCGGTGGAAGGGCTCCCATCAGAAAGTTCTCGGCGCCCATGGGGTAGGTGGATCCGCCACCCTCTGTGGCCTGAACCGAGGCTGTAGTTACTAAGGCCAGTGCGGTGATACTGCCATGCAGTATTGTGCTTTTCATTGTAAGGGCTCGTATTGCTGTTGTTATTATTGCTCGAGGCCGAAAGGCCCCGAGGTTAGTGGGTAATGGTGCGCTCAGGCGCTCAGGCGCTGAAACCCTCCTTGGTAGAAGAGTAATGGTTCTCCTGGTTGACTGGTGAAGCGTAGTACCCGCCCAACGATCAGCAGATGATCTCCTGCTAGGCGGGTGAATTCGACGCGACACTCTAGGCGCGCCAAGCTATCCGTTAAAAGCGGGACACCATCGGCACTGGTCTGCACAGTAATGTTGGCAAACTTATCCTTGGCCGGGCGGGCAAATTGCAAAGCCAGTGCCTCTTGATGGGCACCGAGAATATTTACTGCGAAGTGCCCTCCTTCAACGAAAGCGTCCAAACTGGGTGATTGCACGCCCAGGCTCCACAGGATGAGAGGTGGCTCTAACGACAGTGACGAGAAAGAGTTGGCAGTAATGCCGCTGGGCTGGCCGCTCTCCCCCACTGTAGTGATCACGGTTACCCCGGTGGCAAAGTGCCCTAAGGTTTGACGGAGGGGCCGTGAGTTAAAGGTCTCGACGTTGGTTTCGATGGCAGGCTCGGGTGCGGTCAGAGTCGTCATGTTAGGCCTCCTGCTTGAGTTGCTCGTTGATCAGGTGACGGCAGGCTTGAGCATCAATCCACCAGGGCAGATAGTCGGGCGGGTTATCAAAGCCGTTAGCCAGCATTGCAGCGAGCTCCGGTGAGCGTTGGGCGGCGTCCAGGAGCTCGAGGATATGCTCTGCAGGTGGCAGTAGCAGGCTGTTGGTCCAGCTCACCACGTCCTTGGCATAGCGCCAATAAGTCTCGAAGGTAGCTTCCATCCAGTCCTGATCGAAGGGAGCTTCACCTCTAGCCAGAATGGCATCTAGGTAAACGCGACTGCATTTGGCACCGTTGTTGGAGCCTTGGCCAGTAATTGGATCGTTGACCACCAGAGTGTCGGCGATACCCAGTACCTTACGCCCTGATGGTAGAGTGGCTACTGGCTTTCGTACCGTTGGCGGGAAGCGTCCAGCGAGGATGCCGTTGTCATCGGTTAGCTGTATATCTTGGCAACGCTTTGCTTCCCAGGGCGCATAGGTATGCAGTAGCTCTAAGCTTTTGGCCAGATGTTGCTCGGGGGTGGTGACTTCTTGCCAGCAGTCCATGGGCCCGCCGGGAACACCTTCGAAAACCATGATTTCACAGGGGCCGTTCAGAGTTAACGATGGGAAGACAAAGTATTCGCCTACGCCGGGAATTATATTGAAGGCTACTCGTGAAAAGTCTTTGTTAGGCGTCATGCCTTGCACATAGGTAAGGGCTAGAGCCCGCTGGGGTTTGTCGAAGCGTGAGCGCTCAGCATCACGCTCGAACAAGCGAACGATATCGCCCTTGCCCGCAGCTATCAGCACTAGGTCGTGACTGACAGCTAGATCTTCTAGCTCCTCGATGCCGACGTCACAGATGATTAACTCGCCCCCAAGGCGCTCGAATACCTCCATCCAAGCAGGCATTTTGAGACGTTGATCCACCGACTGGGCGTATTTCTCTAAAGGGGCGGCCCAGTCTATTTGCTTTTCACCGGCGTGTTCTGAGTGGGGAATCGTCATGCTGATACCTTCCACTGGAGGGCACTCGCTCTCCCAGAAGTTCAGCTCTAAATCTCGTTCGGTCTGCAGTGCCTGATCAAACATGCACTGACTCGACATCACCCGCCCTTGGCGGATTTGCTCGCCAGTACGGTTTGAGAATAAGGTGACTTGGTAACCGTTTGTGAGTAAACCGATACCGGTCTGTAGGCCGGATTGTCCAGCCCCTACGATAGCAATACGTCGGGTCATGGGAATCTCCCCATTGGTTGTTATTGTGATAGCTTCATGGCCAAAATTAACTCAGCTAGCAAGCCGAGGGATTGCTGGTGTTAGTTGCTCTGGCCCCAGCGCTGAGTAACCGCCATCCACGGCATAGTCGGCACCAGTAACAAAGCTAGCTAGATCGGAGCAAAGAAAGAGCACAACTTGAGCGACTTCTGCTGGGTCTCCAGCACGGCCGAGTATGTGGAAGTCTCTAGCAACTTGGTCGGTGCGAGCTCGGTCGCCGCCGCTGACCTCTTCGATCAGTCGTGACCAGGTCCAGCCTGGTGATACCGAGTTGACGCGGATCCCGTCTTCGGCCAAGTCGAGAGCCATGCTGCGGGTCAACTGGCGCATCGCTGCCTTACTGGCTGGGTAGAGCCAGCGTCCTGTTTGAGCCACCTCTGCTGAGATACTAGTAAAGTTAATAATTACGCCCCCCCCGCGGCGGCGTAGAGCGGGGTGCACGGTCTTGGTGGCCATGGCGGCGCTGACCAGATTAATGTCCAGTGCTGTTAACCAGTCGGCTCGGGATGAGGCTAGGCCATCATCTAAATAGCTGCAGGCGAGATTGACCAGGATATCTACCCCACCAATTTCAGCCTCGACTTGCCCTACCGCCGCTTGAAGCTGATCGTCGTGGGTGATGTCGGTGGCGATAAAGCGCACCGCAGGCCCTAGCTTGTCGGCCAGGGCTGTTCCTGCGGCTTCATCGATATCGAGGATGGTGACCTTGCTGTTTGCGGCTACGAAAGCCTCAGCGAGGGCCTGGCCGATCAGCGTGGCTCCACCGGTAATGATGACACTACGTTCACACAGTGATTTCATGAGGCGCTTCTCCTGTCGCTTAGTGATTGGCGCTATTTGCCCAGGTGGGCATCAAAGTGTTGGACGGTCGTGTTTCATCAAGTAGCTTAGCGGCGGTCTCATGGCCAGCAACTGGTAACCCAGCAGGGTCTAATACCCCGATTTGCACCAGCAATGAGGCTTGGTCCCAGTAGATGTGTTCGTGGTAGAGCTTGTCTCCGCGAAACTTGACGATGGCGATTAAGGGGATCTCAACGTACTTCCCCGTGGGAGCGACCCCCGGCAGCAGCCAGTCGATCTCACGGTCATGGGTAAAGCAGAACAGCAGTTCATCGACGATTTGTGTGGCACCGACGGTTCGTGACAGGGGAACCAGAGTGGTATCGTCTGGGTTGCTATCAACAAAGTGGTGCTTGTAAAAGCGATATAGCTCCCTATACCCGACCCCTCCCGTTAAGGTTGGAATGTGATTCACATAGGGCTCGGCGACCATGGTAGCCATTGTGTCGTCCACGTTGCGGGTGGAAAACTCGTACTCACAGTGCTTATCCCATAGTGCCGACAGGTCATAGTGGGGGCCCATTGCCTTGCGGAAAGCAGCTACCGAGCGCTGGTGGGCCATGAGCGCTGAGGGCTTGTGGTAGTGCTCTGAATGAGGGCGGGCAAAGGCATGATCCACACCCGAGTATAGATACAGCTCGATATTATCCTGCTCGCCCAGGGAAGCTTCTATCGCCTCGCGGGCGGCGGCGGGACAATATTCATCCTGTTCGGCGAAGTGCAGCACTAGAGTCCCACGGATGTTTTTTGCCTCGTCCAGATGGTTCTCGATTCCCATGCCGTAGTAACCCACCGCGGCATCTACATCACAACGACAAGCCGTCAAATAGGCCAGACGGGCACCGAGACAGAAGCCCAGGGCACCTACGGCACCACTGCACTCTGGACGCGACCGTAGGGTCTCGACAGCAGCGGCGATATCTTCAATACCGAGCTCCTGATCGAAGCCTTGAAATAAACCAAAGGCACGTTGCCAATCCTCCGGGGTATAGTCTAATTCAATGCTAGGCGCCTGACGCCAGAACAGATCCGGTGCCAGCACCACATAACCCTCTTCAGCGTAGTAATCGGCGATTTCACGGATGGTGGCATTAACACCGAATATTTCCTGCAGCAGCACAATCCCGGGGCCGCTGCCGGAGGCGGGAACGGCCAGATAACCAGTGAAGTTTCCGCTGCCATCCGCTGCCTTGATCTCGATAGAAGTGCCCATGTAGATACCTTTCGTTGTTGTTGGCGGGTCATTGCTAAAGTCCACGCCACCACCTTAGGCAAGGTATCGGGTCCCTCACGATCCGCTGAGCGCGCTCACTATCCGTTGAGTGCAGAAAGTGCCTTGTTACGACGCGAATCAAGAAAAGCGCCCTTTATACTGCAAAGGCATTGCGTTGCTTTTTTTTGGCGCAGGCACATAACAATAATTAGTGAGGCCCCCATGACTACGCATAAGTTATTGCCTGGCTGGCTGAAGCGAGCCCTGATAGACGATCACCAACGCCTAGTGTTTCGTTCGAGCGCTGCGGAAGAGGTGCAGCAGAGTGTCTCTGATGTTTTCAAGCCCCACTGTCTCGAGCCTCTAAGCCGCAGCGGTCACCTCGCTGCTCGCTTACACTCGGTGACGCTAGGCCAAGTTTCCTATAGCCGCTTGTCTTATGGCAGTGCAGTACGCATCGATCCAGGGCGGCTTGAGGGGTTCTACCTGGTTCAGATGCCCCTTCGAGGGTTGGCTCAGATTGAAAGTGATGGCGAGCGCGTCGCATCGGGCGAAAGACTGGCCTCGGTGCTTAATCCTACGGTTCGCCTCAGGATGCATTGGGGCGATGATTGTGACCAACTGATGTTGCGTATCGAGCGTGACGCATTGGAGCAGTCTTGCGGTCAGTTCTTAGGGAGACCTTTGCGCTGCCCCTTAGTTTTTCACCCAGCCCTTCGCTGGCGTGACACCCCGAGCTGGTTCAATCTTATCGCCTATGTCACGCGGCTTCTTGGGGAGTCACCGGAGGCTGACCGAGACCCGCTGATTGCGCCTCAGCTAGAGCAGCTAATTATCCATACCCTGTTGACCACTCAACCTCATAATTACAGCGAAGCCTTGCGTCAAGGAGACAAGCGGCTCGCCCCACGGCATGTTAAAAGAGTTGAGGAGTACATTGAGGCCCATGCGCAAGACCCGCTAACGCCGGCTCAGTTGGCGTCGGTGGCTGGTGTTAGCCTGAGAACCCTCTATGCCGGCTTCCGAGACTTTCGCCATCAGAGCCCCATGGAAACCTTACGCCAGGTGCGTTTAGAAAGAGTCCGGCAGGCGCTGCTAACCGACACTGACACGGCGACAATCACCGACATTGCCATGGGCTGGGGCTTTACTCATATGGGCCGCTTCAGCCTCAGTTATCGTCAGGTATTTGGCGAATCGCCCAGCGAGACACTACGAAGCCGGTGTCTCGTCGGCCGGTAGCGAGCAGAAAGTCTGCGGTTTTGTCTTTATTCAGGCGGCTAAAAGCAATACTTTTAGACGAATAGCCATTGCTTCACCAAAGTGGCAAAATAACAATACGAGTTCGTAATGCGCACTTAAAGACGACATGCGAACAAGCCCTCGACCGCGCTACGGCCTCAAGGCCCCAAAATAATGATTACTGCGGCGAGGCTAGGAGGAAACATGACCGTACCTGTGACCCGACAACAAATCACCGCCGAGTTTCGTCATCCCGACTCGGCCTGCCGCTGGATGAGCCAAGTCAACGGCCCTCATCGTCTGGAAGTACCCCAACCGCGTCAGCTCAGCTTCCGCCACTGGGGTACCAGCCTTGGTAATGTCGCCATCGGTACCCTCGAATACGCGACCCGGGTGACTATTGGCATCGCCGATTTGACCCACTACTACAGCATCAGCTTGCCCCTGCATGGTTCCCAGAACTTCGAACTCCAAGGAAATGCCTTCGACTCGGATAGCGCGGTAGCGGCTATCATCTCGCCCAGCCAGCCACTGCGCCTGAGCATGGATGAGCAGTGCCAGAAACGCCTGGTACGCCTCTCCCGCCAGGCCATCGAGCACAAGCTTGCCCAGTTACTGGGGCGAAACCTGCATCGCCCAGTGGTCTTCGACTCCAGAATGCCGTTGAGTGGAAGGGCGCAGGAGTGGTGGCGGATGGTCGCCAACCTGCAGGAGATGCTCGCTGCAGAAGGGTCGCTCTGTGACCTGCCCGAGGTGTGGTACAACTTCGAGAACTCGCTGCTCACCAGTCTGCTTTACACCCAGCCACACAACTACTCGAAAGAGCTTCTGGATCGCCAGCAGGGCCGTCCGGCCTACCTCACCCACCTCGAAACCCTCTTTCTGGCGTCCCTGGAATCCCCACTGAGTCTGGCCGACCTGGAGCGCGCCGCCGGGGTCTCGCGGAAACGGCTCTATCGCGACTTCCACACCCATTTCGGAGTCTCTCCCATAGCCCACTTTCGCCAGCTGCGCTTCGAGCAGGTGCGCAAGCGCCTGGGACGGGCCACCCCTCATGAGAGCGTCTCCAGCATCGCCATGGAATGCGGCTTCCAGCAGTTGGGCCGTCTCTCCCAGGAATATCGGGCACGCTTTGGCGAACTGCCATCGGAAACGCTGCAGAAGGTGGCGCAACCGGCCAGGCAGTAGTAGATAAGCGCCGGCTCGCTACCCCTGACCAGCCGGCATCAAGGCAATCAGCAGCAGAAACAGGCACCCGCAGGCCTCCTATGCGGAGTTCTTCCTGGACAAGATAAATTACCAGGATTACGGCATGGGAGGTCTGTGAGTTTTCCCTTCAGCTTTCGATGAGTGAAAAATGCTGGCGCATAGCATCAGGCCAAGGCTGCGGCCGTCCGGTCGTCAGATCAATCAGTACCAGTGTCAACTGAGCCTTCAAGCGGCGCTGGACATCGCATGTTGCAGTGATCTCAAGCGTGAGGCTGGTTCGTCCCACGGCCTGGGGTATGAGGCGAAAGGTCAGCTTCTCGCCCAGTCGACTCGGTGCGTGGAACTGAGTCTCTAGAGAGACGGTAGGCACGCCTATACCCGATGACATCTGTTCTGAAAAGCTGCTGCCCACCTCGTCATTGAACCAGTCTTCTACGACCGCATTGATCATCTCGAAGTAGCGCGGGTAGAAGACGATGCCTGCCGGGTCGCAATGCTCGAAGCGTACCTTGCGTTGTACGGTGAAGCTAAGGTTTGTGCTCATGCCCATTCCTCGCTATGCGAGGCAGGTTTGTCGAGAGCATCATCGGCAAGCACCATAATATTATTTTTAATGGGGCCGCGCTGCTTCATGCTAAGGGAAAAACAGGACTCGGTAGGGCTACCGATAGGGCAGGTGATTCTCATAATTGCTCCAGCTTGCCATATCTAAATCATTTAAACTTTAATAAAGTGGGAGTTCTTGGGGGAGCGCCCACTCTCCAGAGTCTAATATAACCACTAAATAGCTAGGGCATCGTTAACACCAAGCCCTCTTTAGAAATAAACAATAAGTTTCCTAGAGCTGCTTCACAGCGATGCGTGAGGTGTTCGTGGTAGTGCCCATTTCGGGCTTCCACTCCCCCACATGCTGCTCCAAGGCCTCGCCCTTTTCATCGGCAAGAGCCGCTTGGCGAAGTTGATGGAGGCGCGCGGCAGCATCTGGTTCTTCGCCGAAGTTTTCGAAGCCCTGCATCACGGTGGTGTAGCTGGCGAAGCCCCGGCGGTGGGTATCGCCATAGCCTTTAACTAACTCTTGTGCCTTGATGACTTCCAGGGTGACATCTGGAGAGATGCTCAGCGCACGATCGACCGCGGCTAACCAGGCCTCGATACGCTGGCGCTCATCACGATAACGGAGGGTGCGCCGGCGCCAGCGTCGCAGGCTCGCTACGCTCATTAGCAGCAGAAAACCTCTAAGTCGCTGGGGACTGATGCGTCGCCCCCGCTGAGTTACTCTGGCCAGAGGACGGCGAACCCATCCGGTACGCATCACCCATCGTCCGAGGCCAACAGGCAGGGTATCGCAGACCTCTTCGACACGCGGGTGCATAAATTCTGCGGTATAGACGATCTGCTCCGGCTCTGCTTTGACTTCGTTGCGCACACGCTCTAAGCGGGATCGCCGTATCTTAAGGTCAGCAACACGAATGGTGTCTTCATAGCTCATCCAGAGCGCCAGATGGCGAGCCAACTCTCGTACGATGGTATGATCCACTTCTTTTTGTTGGATGCGTACCAGGCGCTGCTGCAATAGCTCCAGATACTCGCTGGCATAGGCGTGATCCTGATAGTCGATCAGACGAAGTACCCCCTCGCGCACCACCTGACATGCTTGTTTGGGAAACCGACTATCGACTTCGGCCATCATGATATCGACTTCAGATACTTTGGCATTGGGCGGGACACCTTCTTCCCTTGGAGAGCTGTCGCTCAGTTCGCTATAGGACTCGGCGCCAAGTGCCTGCAAAAAGCTTTTATCGAAGGCACGAAGGCTGGCAGCGACACCAATACCGCCATCGCGTATTGCTTGCTCGAACGCTTCACGCGGGAAAGGCAACACCTGGCTGCCGGCCAGGGCACCGAATAGTACGGCGCTGATTACGCTACGCTCGTGGCGTGCCATAGCCTCCATGTCGAATTCGATGATGCGCTGGGCATTGAGTTGCAGCTGCTCGCGCACAGGTCCAGAATAAAGGATTCCATTGCCCATGGCGCTCTTCTCGGTGATGCCATAGACTCGGTGGCTCGAGGCAATAACCGTGGTTCGCTCCGGTGTCACGAGCCCCCGTTCAAGGGCACGGCCAGCCTCCATGAATTCGGCGGCCAGCACGATATCGACATCGCCCGGAGAGGGCATCAGAGCCAGCACCGGAGCCTGGCCGACGCGCTTGGCCTCGGCTTCGGGAAAGAGTTCTAGATAATAGATGGTGGCGCCTGTGCGCTGGGCGACTCCGGGTACCGAGGTCGCCTGGGCCAGATATCCATTGCTCTCGGCAAGGTGAACGATCCAGTCGGAGAGCACTCCACCTCCTTGACCGCCCATCGCCATAATAGCTAGCGTGATCGGTCGTGTAGCTATGGTCGCGTCAAACATGGGCTTCTCCGGATAAATGAGCGGATAGGGGCAGCTCAGCCAGGCGTTTCTCGCGCCATGCCTGCAGACGGCGAATGATCCTCTGATGACAGCGATTCAACAGACGATCCCAACGGTTTGGGTTACTAATGACATCGGCACGATAAAAGGACGGGCAGAGTACGGCGGCGTGAGCCGCCTCACCACACAGGCCACAACCTACACAAGTGTTATCTACCTGAGCCACGGGGTGTTCACGCAGTGGGTCGGGGTTAGGCTGAATCGAAAGGGACGGACACCCGGATATACGAATGCAGGAGTGATCCCCGGTGCAAGTATCACTGTCGACACCAAAGCGCTGACGAACAACGCGTTTCCCCTCCCTGAGCGCCTGCCGTACCTTGGGCTTCTCTCGGCGTTGCCGATTCAGCATGCACTCCGACTGGGCGATAATCACCTTGGGCCCCTTTTCCCGGGTGGTCAGAGCTTCTGTGAGCGTCTCCTTCATACGCCGGACATCATAGGTGTGATCGACGACCCGCACCCACTTCACGCCCACACCCTTTACCGCCTGTTCAATCGGAATGTTGGTCTGGCGTATAGGATTTTCAGCGCGTGAAGAGGGAAGATCTTGTCCGCCAGTGGCTGCTGCGTAGTAGTTATCCACGATCAGCAAGACGTCATCATCGCCATTGTATACAGCATTGGCGACGCCGTTGGTGAGGCCGTTATGCCAGAACCCCCCATCGCCCATCACACTAATGGCTCGACCGCCCTTGGAACCATGGAATGCTGAAGCCGCAGAGGCCCCCAGACCATAGCCCATGGTGGTATTGCCGATATTGAACGGCGGAAGGATGGAGAACAAATGGCAACCAATATCGCAGCTCACATGGCGTGGCCCCAGCTCGCGCTCGACAAGCTTCATGGCGGTAAAGATGGGCCGCTCAGGGCAACCGGTACAGAACCCAGGGGGGCGAGGTGGTAAGACAAGCCCCTCATTAATAGCGGTGGGGAGTGCTTCGGGCTGGGCCAACAGATCCGGTGCAGCAGCGGAAAGAAAGCCGCGCAACCCCTCGATCATGACTTGGCCGTTGTATTCTCCCGCCTTGGGCAACACATCCTTACCATGTAGACGCGTGCCTATGTCGGCACGGCGCAGAATGCTGGCAAGGGCCTGTTCCAGGTAATTGGGCTGCCCCTCTTCAATCATCAGCACGGCACGCTTGTCGGCGCAGAATTCTTCTAGGTCACTGTCTATCAATGGATAGGTGACGTTGAGAACATGCAGGGGAATTCGGCTATTTCCAAAGGTATCAGCCAGGCCTAGACGCTCAAGTGAACGTATGACACTGTTGTATATCCCGCCCTGAAGAATCAGACCGATCTCGGAATAATCGCCAGGATAGGTTTCGTTGAGTCCATTATTTTTTATAAACTCAACAGCAGCTGGCCAGCGTGTATTTATCTTTTCTTGCTCATGCTGAAAACTTGCCGGTGGCAGAACGATGCGGCTAGTATCGCGAACCGGATTGGCTAAGGCGTCGTCAATGGTAAACTCGGGTGAGCGATTGTCCTGGGTCTGGAAGCGTCCATGAACGTGACAGGCACGGATGCGTAGTTCCAGCATGACCGGAGTATTGCTGGCTTCCGAAAGCTCGAACCCTTTCTCTACCGCCTTGACGATGGAAGGCAGATTAGGGCGCGGATCCAGCAACCAGATCTGGCTCTTCATGGCAAAAGCATGGGTACGCTCCTGCATAATGCTCGAGCCGTCACCATAATCTTCCCCAACGATAATCAATGTACCGCCGGTAACCCCCCCCGAGGCCAAGTTAGCCAGTGCATCTGAAGCAACGTTGGTTCCCACCGTGGATTTCCATGCCACCGCACCGCGCAATGGGTAATTTACCGAGGCGGCTAACATGGCGGCAGCAGCGGCCTCACTCGCGTTATTCTCGAAGTGTACACCCAACTCTTCGAGAATAGGTTGGGCATCGTGGAGCACGTCCATAAGGTGAGAGATCGGTGCCCCCTGATACCCTCCCACATAGGAGACTCCTGACTGTAGAAGAGCCTTGGTGACGGCGAGAATACCCTCACCTTGAAAGGTTTCACCTTCTCTCAGACGAAGCTTTTTAACTTCCTCAACAAACGCTTTTTCAGCCATTCTTACTTCCTTATTGCTTGGGGCTAAGGACCCTAGGCGTGAGTAATTTTATTTGTATTTCAATCCATCAGGCCTGGCAGACCGGTGGCTATCCAAGGCATTGAAACCACCAGCGCCAGAACAATCATCTGCAAGATCAAGAAGGGAAGTGCAGCCTGATAGACCTGAGTAAGGCGAATACCTGGTGGAGCAACACCCTGCATTACGATCAATAACAGCCCGAAGGGAGGTGTCAGGAAACTGATCTCCATCGCCACCAGGAACAGGATGCCAATCCAGATAGGATCGAGTTGAAGGGAAACTACGAGTGGCATGAAGAAGGGCAGGGTAATCATGATCATGCTGATCTGATCGGCAAAACAACCCAGTACTAACAGCACCAACAACATGCCAAGCACGACTATCAGCGGACTCAGATCCCAGCCTGTCACTACCTGCAGCAGACCGTTGGTGGCACCGGAAAAAGAAAGCAACTGGGAAAATGTGGTGGAAGCCACAAGCACGAACAGGATCATGACCGATACTTTGGCCGTTTCCATCAGCGACTTGCCAAGTGCCTCCACTGTCATCCGGCGGTAGCACATGGCGGCAATGGCGGCTGCAACAGCACCGAAAGCGGCGGACTCTGTAGGTTCAGCCCACCCGGCCAAAAGGCTACCCACCACCACCACGAAGATACCACTCAAGGGAAGCACATAGATGCAGAATGGCTGCCAGCGTTGCCATGAAGTAAGGTTGTCGTTGCCGTCATCTGCCGGTGCGAGTTCGGGATTCCTTGAGCAGCGGATCATCACGTACATCAGTACGGCAATTCCCATCAGAATACCCGGAATGATTCCTCCGATCAGCAACTTGCTAATGGAGATTCCAGCTAGACTTCCCAAGGTGACTGCCAGCGCCGAAGGTGGTATCAGCATAGCAATACCGCCCACTGCCATGATGGGGCCCATGGCAATAGTGGGGTGGTAGCCCCGTTTTAGCATATCCGGAAGCAGTGAACTTCCCATCATGGCGGTGTTAGCAATGCTCGACCCCGAGAGGGTAGCGAAGGCTGTGCCACCCAGTACTGAGACGATGCTCAGGCGACCGGGTACTCGTTTAATCAACAGCTCGATAGCCGTGATCGCCTTGTAGGCAAGGCCCGTGTGAAACAGGACTTCCCCCATGAGCACAAACAAGGGAATGGGAATCAAGGAGAAGCTGGTGATGGCCTCGGCACTGTTACGTGCCATCTGCATGACCCCCATTTCGCCGCCCATAAAGAGATAGGCACCGACGATATTTACCGCAATGAAAGCAAATACCACTGGTAGGCCTAGCGCCATAAGTAGGATGAGCCCTCCTACCAGCAGCAATAGTGCTGAATACCATTCCATCATCCCAGCTCTCCTGTGGCATAAGTGAGGCGCCACAGACGGCGCAGGAACTCAATGCTCAGCAGAGCAAAACAAGTGATCGGAAGAATGAATGTCCACCACTCCGGAAAGACGAAGGACTTGTAGACCATCGTCCCCCGGCTCAGATAGTCGGTACCAGTAGATAGGAGATAGTATCCGAAGCACAGGCAGACCAGCGCACCGAGCAGGTTTATACCCATTTCCAGAAATTTCCGGTATGACTTCGGCAGCACTTGCTGAAGAAGGTCAATTCGCACGTGGGCACCGTAATAGAGTACCCAAGGAGCAGCTAGGAAAGTGGCGCCCGAGATGGCATATTCGCTGCCTTCTACCGTGCCATAGATCGAACCAAACCCCAGGTTTCGGCTCAAGACATTGAGAACGATGACAATCGATACAACACCGATGATAATACCTGCGGACAAGCCACAGGTTTGCATGACATAGTGGTACGCTTTCTGCATCGGTGAACGTGCGTCTACCTCATCGACGAGAGCCATATTATTCACTGTCCAGCACCTCTCTCAGTCGCTCGGCATTGTCGGCATGCTCCTGAGCCAGACGCTCCCACTGCACCTCGTAGGCCATCTCGAGAAAGTGCTCTCGGACCTCTCCCTCTAGTTCGATCACCTCGATACCTGCTTCACCCTGACGGCGCTTCTCCTCGGCATTGATCTCTTCATTGAGGCCATTGAGCTCTTCCAGCCAAATCGCTTTCTCGGTGAGATAGTCGCGCTGTTCATTGGTTAGGTTGTTCCATGTATTCTGGTTAACCAGTACGCCGACCTCTACATGATAGAACCCCGGTTCGACGCGATAACGGGTGTGCTCCTGCCAGCCGAGGTCGAAGATGCCCTGAATCGGCCAGCCGTAACCATCTACCGTACCTCGCTCCAAGGCGGTATAGACCTCACCCGGCGGGGTCTGGGCCGCTTCCCCGCCCATAGCTTCGACGAATGCACGGTACACCGGCGTAACACGCATGCGCAGGCCATTGAGTTCGGGCCCGCTGATGGGCTCGTTGAGATACAAGTGGAAGCTATTACCGTAATTGGTATAGGCCAGGTAGTGAACATTCAGCTGCTCACGCCATATCTCCTGCAACTGTTCGAAGCGTCCCGTTTCCCTAAGCTCCTCTGGCGAGTAGCGCGTCAGGTTGAGGGCATGGGCAGCAGGTAATGAACTGGTGTAGTACGCCGAGGTAACGAAAGCCATATCGACCACGCTGTGGCTCACCGCATTGCCCACTTGGAAGGGAGGCATGGTCTCGGGACCACCGATGAAATTTATCTCAACCGGTGCATCGGGATCATTTCGTATCTCTTCGAGAAACATCTCGAAGGTATGCGGAATGGCAGTGCCAGAACTAAAGGCGCTGACGGTTCTTAGTGTTGCCGTATCGGCTGCAGCCTGACTCACTAGCCCCAGGGTAACCAGAGCAATCCCTATGGAGCGCAAGAAGCCATCATCGGGGCGGGTGTCGATACATTTCTCTATAAACGCCTGCCACTCGGGGAGGAAACGATATGCTGTCATCGGTCGTTACCGTCTTGTTGCTATTGTGGTACGACTTATCCTAGGCACTCCTCTCAAGCCCCGCTATGCAGTTCTTGCAGGAAGACCATGCATTTTTTTCCTACCCAGTGACCCGATATATAAACTAGTAAAAATTAAATATTTAAAGAGACGAAAGACCAAAGAGAAAGGCACCGCCGCCATCGCGAACGGTGCCTTTTAGAGCCCTAGTGCACTGCTTGGATCAGAACGGCAGGCTCGCTTTGAGCCAGAGTGAGTCGCCTTGAGGACGGTTTTTGACAGCGAATTCTCGCTCGTATTTGAGTGTCACGAAGGCACCTTGCCCGTTATCCCACTTTAGTGACGGGCCGATGGAGAGTAGTTTTCAGTCAGCCGCTTATGCCAAGCTGACCACTGACAGAGCATATAGCCTTTCTGAAAGCGGCTTTTCTGCCAAACTACAACCCTTGTCGCCGTACCTCTTTGCTTAGCTATGTGCCTAGCGATTGCTTTTTGAAGAAGTTCTCGGTTGGGCAGTTGTCGCGCAGAGCTTGGCTCTTGCTTATCCTTGTTAATAACGTTCAGGAATAAAAAAAATGAAACGACTGTACGCTCCATTGTTGGCCTCAGCTATGCTGTTGATAGCTGTTAACAGCTCGGTAATGGCTGATGAGCCACTTAAATTAGCTGTTGATATTCCTTTTGAGCCTTTCGAGTATCGTTTGCCGGATGGCACGTTGACAGGGTTTGAAGTCGAGCTTGGCGAGGAGGTTTGCCGGCGCATTGACCGCGAATGTGAGTGGGTTGAGCAGGGCTGGGATGGCATCATTCCTGGTTTATTGGCACGCAAATACGATGCCATTATGTCGTCTATGGCGATCACGGAAGAACGCAGGGACAAAGTTCTTTTTTCTGAGCCTTATTACAGTAACCCCAGCGTATGGGTGACTCAGCTAGGTGAGGAAGTCGATATTGAACAGAGAGAAAACCTTGAAGGGCTGAGTGTGGGTGTGCAGCGAGGCACAATTCGTGACCGTTATATCACGGATACCTATGGCGATATTATGGAAGTGCGACGCTATGATACGGCTGAGGATTTGGCGCTGGACATCAACACAGGGCGGCTTGATACCGCATTTATGTACTATCCGCTAGCGCTAGCTAACTTGGATGTTGAGAAGCCTGATAGTGAGGTGGTGGTTAGTTCGCCGCTGATCCGTGAGCCAAAAAGTTACTTTGGGCATGGGGTTGCGGCAGCTTTTCGCAAGAGGGATGGTGACTTGGCTGAGCAGTTCAACGAGGCACTACGTGAAATCAAGCAGGACGGAACGTACGATAAGCTGATGCATAAATATGTAGATTATGATATTAAAATATAGACTTTAGCATTTTAAAAAGGCGACCTGCTCGGTCGCCTTTTTGCGTTGCTGTTTTTGTGTAGCGATTTATCGCTGCGTTAGCGAACCTTGGGGTTTAGCTCACCACGCTCATAGCGCATAAACATTTTTTCCAGATTAATCGGTTTGATTTTGCTGGCGTTGCCAGCAGTACCAAAGGCTTCGTAGCGTGCAATGCAGACATCTTTCATTGCCGTAACCGTGGCTGACAGGTACTTGCGCGGGTCAAACTCGGCAGGGTTCTGAGCCATGAAGCGACGGACGGCGCCGGTGGATGCCAGGCGCAGGTCGGTGTCAATGTTAACCTTGCGCACGCCGTGTTTGATGCCTTTAACGATCTCTTCAACAGGAACGCCGTAGGTTTCGGGAATTTTTCCGCCGTATTCGTTAATGATTTCAAGCCATTCCTGAGGTACGGAGGATGAGCCGTGCATCACCAAGTGAGTATCAGGAATACGGGCGTGAATCTCTTTGATGCGTTGGATCGATAGCGTATCGCCGGTCGGTGGCTTGGTGAACTTGTAAGCGCCGTGGCTAGTGCCGATGGCAATGGCTAAAGCGTCAACATGAGTTGCTTTGACGAATTCAGCAGCTTCTTCAGGGTCGGTGAGCAGTTGCTCCATGTCTAGCTTGCCTTCGGCACCCACGCCATCCTCTTCGCCGGCCATGCCGGTTTCGAGGCTGCCCAAGCAACCCAGCTCGCCTTCAACCGACACGCCACAAGCGTGTGCCATCGCGACAGTGCGGCGTGTAACGTCGACGTTGTAGTCATAGTCAGCAGGTGTTTTACCATCTTCCTTGAGCGAGCCGTCCATCATCACAGATGAGAAGCCGAGCTGAATGGAGCGTTGGCAGATTGCTGGGCTGGTGCCATGGTCTTGGTGCATGACGACCGGAATATGTGGAAACTCCTCAACGGCCGCCAAAATTAAATGGCGTAGAAAGGGGGCGCCGGCATATTTTCGAGCCCCGGCAGATGCTTGAACGATTACCGGTGAGTCGGTTTCGTCAGCGGCTTCCATGATGGCGCGCATCTGCTCAAGGTTGTTGACGTTAAAAGCCGGGATGCCGTACTCAAACTCGGCGGCGTGGTCCAGCATCTGGCGCAGGCTGATCAGGGCCATGAAATCACCTCTTTTGCGTGTAGGGCGGCGTAAGATACCGCTCCGTTCATCAGGTTGTGTTCGTGCGTAGGCGTGTTGCGTGACTCGTTATACCCAGTGTCTTTCTACTCATTAGCTTGCAGCAGCTTCGAGTGCCGCGACGGCGGGAAGCGTTTTGCCTTCCACATACTCTAGGAAAGCGCCGCCGCCAGTAGAGATATAAGATACTTGATTGGCGATGTTGTACTTATCGATAGCTGCCAGTGTGTCACCGCCGCCAGCAATCGAGAAGGCAGTGCTTTCGGCGATAGCGCGAGACAGCGTTTCGGTGCCGTGACCGAACTGGTCGATCTCAAACACGCCGACTGGCCCGTTCCATAGAATGGTGCCAGCGGCTTTGAGTTGGTCGCTCAAGCGCGCAGCGGTATCGGGGCCGATGTCGAGAATCATCTCGTCATCGCCGACCTGATCGACTGGGCGCACCACGGCGACAGCCGCGTCTGAGAATTCAGTGGCGACTACGACATCAGTCGGTAGCGGAATATCCACTTTGGCCATTAATGCTTTGGCTTGTTCAATCAAGTCAGTCTCGTGCAGTGACTTGCCGACGTTGTAGCCGGCCGCAGCGATGAAGGTGTTAGCGATGCCGCCGCCGACGATCAGTTGGTCACATTTTTCCGAGAGCGTGTTGAGCACATCCAGCTTGGTTGACACTTTGGAGCCGCCGACGATTGCAGTCATGGGGCGCTTGGGTGTGGCGAGTGCTTGTTCCAGAGCTGCCAGCTCAGTGGCCAGCAGTGGCCCGGCACAGGCCGTCGGCGCGAAGCGCGCTACACCATGGGTTGATGCCTGGGCACGATGAGCGGTACCGAAAGCATCCATCACATAAATATCGCATAGCGCGGCATATTGTTTCGCTAAGGCGTCATCGTCGGCTTTCTCACCTGAGTTGAAACGTACGTTTTCAAGTAGCACCAGTTCGTCGTCGCCGATTTCAACGTGTTGATCCAGGTAGTTCGTTACCAGGCGTACTCGACGATTGAGTAGGCTGCCCAAATGATCCGCCACGGGGGCCAGCGAAAATTCATCGGCGGGCTGACCCTCGGTGGGGCGACCCAAATGGCTCATCAGCAGCACCTTGCCACCGTTGTCGAGCGCTGCGTTGATCGTAGGCAGGCAAGCGCGTAGGCGCGCATCGCTGGTGACCTTGCCGTTTTTGATGGGCACATTCAGGTCTTCACGGATCAGCACGCGTTTGCCGTGAAGGTCGAGCTCGGTCATTTTGCGCACGTTCATTGAAGCGGAATCCTTGTCGATTGAAAGCTGAAAAATTGTTTAAAGCGTAGCCAAGGTAGCGCGACTCAGTCACAAGCGGGCGGTTCGTCCATGTTGGCCAACTGACCCGCTACATCGAGCATTCGGTTGGCAAACCCCCATTCGTTATCGAACCAGCACATTAGTTTGATCAGTCGTCCACCTGCGACGCGTGTTTGAGTCGCATCCACGATACCGGAGCGCGGGTCATGGTTGAAGTCGATAGAGGCCATGGGCTCCTCGGTGTAGCCGAGCAAGCCAGCGAGTCGTGTGGTACTGGCGCGGTGTAGCAGCGCGTTAACGGTTTCAGCATTGGTCTCGGTTTGCACGCACAATGACAAGTCCATGGCTGAAACATTGATGGTTGGAACGCGTACATGAAGGCATTCAAACCGACCCGCTAAGTGTGGCATCAATCGGTTAATGCCTTTTGCTAAGCTAGTGTCGACCGGCACGATGGAGTGCATGGCTGAGCGTGTCAGGCGCAGGTCGGTCTGATGGTAAGCATCAATGACTGGCTGGTCGTTCATGGCCGAGTGAATGGTGGTAGTCACGCCATGTTCGATGCTTAGCACTTCATCAAGCACGGTGAGTACAGGCACTAAGCAGTTGGTCGTGCATGACGCGGCGGATATTACGCGATGTTCTGGGCGCAGAGTGTGGCCGTTGATGCCGGTTACGATGGTGGCATCAACGTCGCTTTCGGCTGGCTGGGAGAACAGCAGCCGTTTAGCGCCTGCGTTCAGGTGCGCCTCAGCACTGGCTCGGTCTTTAAAGCTACCGGAACACTCCAGCACCAGATCGATACCCAGTGCCCGCCAAGGTAGGCGTGCGGGGTCGCGCTCTGAGGTCACAAGAATTGAATGGCCATCAATAATCAGCGCGTCCGCGTGGGTTTCTACCGTGGCAGGGAATCGCCCATGGGTCGTGTCGTAACGTGTCAGGTAGGCGATAGTATCAAGGCCGGAGAGCTCGTTAATGGCCACTATCTCAATGTTGGCCTCTGCGCGCTCAATTAAGCCACGTAACACG
The DNA here is from genome assembly GCF_000425725.1 of Halomonas halocynthiae DSM 14573. GTDB lineage: Bacteria > Pseudomonadota > Gammaproteobacteria > Pseudomonadales > Halomonadaceae > Halomonas > Halomonas halocynthiae. The sequence goes on along the minus strand of NZ_AUDZ01000013.1, from coordinate 15,374 downwards.
CACTGACCGATGCGGCCGTAACCGTTGATGGCGATGCGTAAAGCGCGTGAAGCCATGAAGCGACGTACCTTATTTTGTTGGCAATGAGAATAAATCCGGCATTCTAGCGCAATTCAGCCAAGGCGTCGCATATCTAAAAAGGGCTCGACAATAGTCGAGCCCTTTTTGTTTTGCTGCATCATTTATATTGCTGAGGTCTGCCTTAATACTAACAAAGGTGGCAGGCCGATTAACGGCGTGGGCTGTTCAACAGTGTTTCCGCTGTGTTGATTACGTTATCAACAGTAAAGCCAAAGTGGTTGAACAGGTCTCCTGCTGGGGCCGACTCGCCAAAGCTTTTCATGCCGACAATGCGGCCTTCTAAGCCAACATATTTGAACCAGAAATCGCGATGGCCAGCCTCAATAGCGATACGCTGGGTAACGTCGGCTGGTAGTACGGCGTTGCGGTAGGCTGAGTCTTGAGCGTCGAATACATCGGTTGCTGGCATCGACACTACGCGAACCGCGCGGCCTTGCTCAGAGAGTATCGCGGCAGCCTCCATGGCCAAGCCGATCTCGGAGCCGGTAGCAATCAAGATCAGCTCAGGTGTGCCATCGCAGTCTTTCAGAATGTAACCACCGCGCTGGATGTCGGCTAATTGTTGTTTGCTACGCTCCTGGTGTGGCAGGTTCTGGCGCGACAGGATGAGTGCAGTAGGGCCAGATTGACGCTTGAGAGCCGCTCCCCAGGCAGCGGCTGTTTCCACTGCGTCACAAGGGCGCCACGTGGAAAGGTTTGGGGTTGAGCGTAGGTTCGTCAGCTGCTCTATCGGCTGGTGGGTAGGGCCATCTTCGCCAAGGCCGATGGAGTCGTGAGTAAATACGTAGATAGCCCGTTTACCCATTAAGGCTGCCATGCGTACTGCGTTGCGCATGTATTCCATGAAAATCAGGAAGGTGGCGCCGTAGGGAATAAAGCCTCCGTGCAGCACGATGCCGTTCATAATGGCACCCATACCGAACTCACGTACGCCGTAGTGTAAGTAGTTGCCGTCTTGAGTGTCAGGCGTAATCGCTTTGGCACCGTTCCAGAATGTGAGGTTGGACGGCGCTAAATCAGCGCTACCACCTAACAGTTCTGGCAGTTGCGGGCCTAGCTCGTTTAGGCAGTTGAAAGACGCTTTGCGTGAAGCAATGCTTTCGCCTTTTTCTTGGGCCCGTTGAACCATGGCTTCCAGGGGAAGTTCAGTCGGTAGCTTGCACTGCATACGGCGACTAAACTCACGCGCCAGCTCTGGGTGCTCGGTTTGGTAGTGCTCTAAGCGTTCCTGCCAGCTTTGTTGGGCAGCGGCTCCAGCTTCGCGCGCGTCCCAGGCCTGATAAATGGGCTCTGGCACATGGAACGGGGCATGTGGCCAATCAAGCTGTTGGCGGGCTGCAGCAATTTCATCGTCACCCAAGGGCGCGCCGTGAGTCGCAGCGGTGCCTTGTTTATTGGGTGCGCCAAAGCCAATCACTGTTTGGCACATGATTAAGCTGGGCTTATCATCATGCTGCTTGGTCAGCTCAATGGCGGCCTTGATTTCTTCGGGCTTGTGGCCATCAACTGCAGGTACTACGTGCCAGCCGTAAGACTCAAAACGCTTAGCGGTATCGTCGGTAAACCAGCCCTTGGTTTCTCCGTCGATGGAAATACCGTTGTCGTCGAAAAATACCGTCAGCTTGCCAAGTTGTTGCGTGCCAGCCAAAGAGCACACTTCATGAGAAATGCCTTCCATCAGGCAGCCGTCGCCAACAAAGCAGTAGGTGTGGTGGTCGACGATACGGTGCCCAGGCCGGTTGAACTGTGCGGCTAGTGTTTTTTCGGCTAACGCCATGCCTACAGCATTTGCCAGCCCCTGCCCCAGCGGGCCTGTTGTGGTTTCGACGCCGGGTGCGTAGCCAAACTCTGGATGGCCGGCAGTTTTGGCGTTGAACTGGCGAAAATTCTGTAACTGTTCCAGATCCAAGTCGTAGCCGGTCAGGTGAAGCAGCGAATAAAGCAGCATAGAGCCGTGTCCGTTAGAGAGCACGAAACGGTCTCGATCGGGCCACTTGGGGTCGGCTGGGTTGTGTTTGAGAGTGTCGTTCCACAGCACTTCGGCAATGTCAGCCATGCCCATGGGAGCGCCAGGGTGACCAGAATTGGCCTTCTGAACGGCATCCATGGATAGGGCGCGAATGGCATTGGCCAGTTCGAAACGGGACGGCATGAGTCAGCTCCTCGCCTGTGGCGGATGGTAAGCAATCACGGTCTAGGTGCCTCAGACGGCGAAAAGTCGAGCGCACGGTAAGGTGTCAGCTGGTTGTCCAGCTGTGTCGTACCACATGCTTGTGATGCGGCACATTGTGAATCCGGTGCCATATTGTCGCTGAGATAGCGCTGGCCTTCAATTGGCGGTTTGGTTTGTGCCTTACAGATTTGTATGTGCTGTTATGCAGCGCATCGAAGGTGTAGACTTTATGCTATCAAATGCCCGCAGTCCGTTGCCTGCGGAGAGGTTATTAACTTATATCTGCAGGTCGCGAGCGCCATGAGCGAGTACTCCCTTTTTACTTCTGAGTCTGTTTCTGAAGGCCACCCGGACAAGATAGCGGATCAGATTTCTGATGCGGTGCTTGATGCCATAATCGCCCGCGACAAGCAGGCGCGTGTGGCCTGTGAAACCCTTGTTAAGACCGGTGTGGCTATTGTGGCCGGTGAAATTTCTACCTCTGCCTGGGTCGATCTGGAAGAGTTGGTACGCAAGGTGATTACCCAAATTGGCTACACCTCGTCTGACGTAGGCTTTGATGGTGAGACCTGCGGCGTGCTTAACCTGATTGGTAAGCAAAGTGTTGAAATTGCTCAGGGCGTTGATCGTGAAACGCCGGCAGAGCAGGGGGCGGGTGATCAAGGTCTGATGTTTGGCTATGCCACTAACGAGACCGATAGCTACATGCCTGCGCCGATTCATTTCTCTCACCGTTTGGTAGAGCGCCAGTCTGAGTTGCGTAAAAGTGGCTTATTGCCTTGGCTGCGCCCGGATGCCAAGAGTCAATTAACGTTCCGTTATGATGAGTCAGGCAAGCCCTGCGGTGTTGATGCAGTGGTGTTATCAACCCAGCACGATCCTGATATCGACCAGGACGAGCTGCGCAAAATGGTTAAGCGCGAGATTATTCAGCAAGTTATTCCCGCTGAGTGGCTGACTGAGTCAACGCAGTATCATATCAACCCCACGGGTCGCTTTGTGATTGGCGGGCCTGTTGGTGACTGTGGCCTGACTGGGCGCAAGATTATTGTTGACACTTATGGCGGTATGGCGCGTCACGGTGGGGGGGCTTTTTCTGGTAAAGATCCGTCTAAAGTGGATCGTAGCGCTGCTTATGCGGGGCGCTATGTGGCTAAGAACATCGTGGCTGCGGGCCTGGCTGAACGCTGCGAGATACAAGTGTCTTATGCTATTGGTGTGGCTGAGCCTACCTCGGTGTCAATCAACACGTTTGGCTCGGGCAAGATTGATGATGCGCGTATTGCTGAACTAGTGCGTGAGCATTTTGATCTGCGCCCAGACGGGATTACGCGCATGCTCGACCTGCTCCACCCGATGTATCAGTTGACGGCGGCTTACGGTCACTTCGGTCGCGAGCCCTTTGAGGCTAATTACGACTGGACCGACACTAACGGCAATAAGCACACCGAGACGTTTACCGCGTTCCCGTGGGAAAAAACCGATCGAGCTGACGCGTTGCGTAAAGCGGCAGGAATTTAAGGCTGCCCAGAACTAACGGTGAAAGCGACGGTTAGTTGCGTGTCAAGCGGGTAGGAAAAAGTTGAAAATATATAGGCCCCGCCGGTATCGCCGAGCGGGGCTTCTGCTATGTTCAGGAAATGCCCGAGAGGAGGGATCCTATGGGAAATTTTCTGTGTATGCCTCGTGCAGGCTTAGGCCTGATTATATATTTTGTACTCTGTGTTTGCGGTAGCGTTGCTCAAGCTCAAGCTCAAGCTCAAGCTCAAGCTCCGCTCTCGTCTCAAAGCGAGTGCCCTAGCTGGTCCGCGTCGCGTGCGGCACAAGAAGTGTCGGCGCTGCATGCACGGTTGAGTGGCTGGAATCGCGCTTATCGAGAGCAGGGTCGTTCGTCGGTTAGTGATGCCGTTTATGACCAAGCGCGTCAGCGACTGGTGCTGTGGCAGCAATGTTTTTCCACACTAACGCCTCTTGTCGATGAGATCGGCCTCGCCTCTGCTGGCGAGGTAGCTCACCCCGTCGCTCAGGGTGGGCTTATCAAGCTGGCTGATGAGGCTGCTGTACGAGCGTGGTTCACGCCGCGCCAGAATGCCCAGGTTGTCGCAGATATTTGGGTGCAGCCCAAGGTCGACGGCGTCGCTGTAAGCTTGGTGTATCGCGAGGGCGTGTTGGTGCGTGCCATCAGTCGCGGTGATGGCATGACTGGGCAAGACTGGACAGCCCGAGTGCTAGAGCTACCGGGCGTGCCTAATCGGCTGATAACAGGCCCGTGGCTGAATCAAGAGCTGGTGCTTCAAGGTGAGCTGTATCGTCGTGAGGCTAAGCATGTTCAGCAGCGCGATGGGAGCGCCGGAGGTCGAAGCCTTGTGGCAGGCTGGCTGGCTCGAGAGCAGTTATCTGCTGAGCTGGCTGCGCGTATCGGTCTTTTTGTTTGGGACTGGCCGACAGGCCCTGACGCCATGGCTGAACGAATGGCGGGGCTGACAGCGCTGGGTTTTGATACCGCAAAGTGGACGCAACGTGCGGCAACGTTCTCCGAGGTTAAAGCGCTGCGTGAGCAGTGGTATCGCAGCGCTTTGCCGTTTGCCACTGATGGCGTGGTGCTTAAGCAGGGGCAGCGTCCCAACTCTGGGCAGTGGCGTGCTACACCACCCAGTTGGGCAGCGGCTTGGAAATACCCTGCTCGCGAAGCGCTAGCTGAGGTGCGTGATGTTGAGTTCACCATCGGCCGTACCGGGCGTATCACACCGGTGCTCAAGCTGGTGCCAGTAGAAATGGATGGTCGGCGCATCACGCGGGTGTCTGTCGGTTCATTGGCACGCTGGCAAGGGCTGGATATTCGCCCTGGCGATCAAGTGCGGCTGGCGTTGGCAGGGTTAGTGATTCCGCGCCTTGAGGGTGTGGTATGGCGAGCCAGTATGCGGCCCAGCATCGAAGCGCCAGACGCGTCGCGCTATCACGCCCTGAGTTGCTGGCAGCCGCTGCCGAGTTGTGAGCAGCAATTTATGGCTCGGCTTGAATGGTTAGGTGGTGAACATGCGCTGGCGCTTGCTGGCGTCGGTCCTGGAACGTGGCAGGCGCTATATGATGCTGAGCTGCTGAGCGAACTGCTGGATGCTTTTGTGTTGAGTGAAGCCGAGTTGCGCCGCGCCTATGGTATCGGCCCGGTACGTGGAAAGGCGCTGGTGCAGCAGTTTCTTGAAGCACGTCAGCGTCCTTTTAACGACTGGCTTGAGGCGTTAGGCGTTCCGCCAGGCTGGGAGGCGGCGCTATCGGGCAGCCCTCGTGGGAATGCCTGGGTAACATTGGCTAGCCGCTCGGTTGCACAGTGGCAAGCTCTGCCTGGTATTGGCCCAGTGCGCGCCGTGGCGTTGCATGACTTTTTTAATCATCCGTAGGTGACCGAGTTAGCGCAACAGCTGGCTGAGCTAGGGGTGGCGGGGTTTAGCCAGTCACCAGCGGCAGCATTAACCCGAGATAAAAAGGAATCAGTAGCGGTGCCGCCAGCGTTGTAAGCAGTACGGCCAAAGCGCCTTTTTCGGGAGCGATACCCAGCTCCATGGCGACAACAACAACGTTAGCGGCCATGGGTACGACGCCCACCAACAGTAACGCCATTGCCAGCTCTGGTGACAAGCCGATGCTGGCTTGAATCGCCATCACCGCGGTCAACATCAGCGCTGGCCACAGCAAGTAACGTACCCCTACGCACGCTCCAATAAAGCGTAGGTCGAACTCGCGAGGCGAGACGCGGCCCAGCGTCATGCCGATAATCATCATGCCCAGCAGGGTATAGGCCGAGGGAAATACGTCGAGGCCGCGCATTACGCTGGCAGGAACCTCGGCGCCGATACCTTCGAATAGCAGGGCAGCAAGAAAGGCATAGATGAGCGGCAGGCGAGTAATTTTTAGCAGACTTTCACGCACTGAGAAGCGCCCGCGCGCACTGAGATAAAACCCCAAGGTGAACTCATATAACGTGACGCCTAGCACGGCAAACAGATACAGGGTCACGCCTTCGCTGGGTAGCAGCACGATAGCAACCGGCAGGCCGAAGTAGCCAGTGTTGCCGGTGCCCGCTGAAAACGCGAGTACGGCACTTTCGTCGGCTGGCAGCAAGCGTTGGGCTACGGCATTGACCAGTAATGCGACACAGCAAGCGGTGACGAATAGCGCAGCGGTTATCAATAAATCGGCAGGAGTCGGGCCGCCTAACACGAGACCACGGAAGAAGGTCAGTGGAGCAATCAGATAGATCAGCAGTGTGGCAATGGGGCGAGGGTCAACTGATAGCTGGCGAGCGGCGAATATGCCCAGTGCTACGTAGGCGAGTAATGTCCATAGCGGGCCAAGCAGCGTAGAGGGGTCAAGAGTCATTCAACGTTACCGTAACGAGCCAAAGAAATGTTATTGCATCATGCCCTGATGATGCCCGACTGTCGCGGCACGAAAAAAATTGTCAGTCGATCGATGGTCTTTTATAATTGTTGGGAATATGCAGGCTTGTGTTTATATGAATTTTGCTTATTCCGGGTGGCGAAAATTGCATTGTTCGCGATAAATTATTGTCGGCACACTAGGCGGACTGCATGTGGTCAACATTGATCAGTTTTTATTCATGCTGAGTGCTGTATAAAGAAACCAGTATAAAATATTACGCAACTACGCAAGAAAAGAGGAACCAGGCAATGAATGCGCAAGAGCATCCGCTGGGCATCAGTTTTGAGTTTTTCCCACCAAACACCGCCGCTGGGCGTGATAAATTAGTCACGGTCAGAGATGCTTTGGCCAACCGTCAACCGCGCTTTTTTTCTGTGACTTATGGTGCTGGCGGCTCCACTCAGCAGCGAACCCTGAGTACCGTGCGTGCAGTGCGTGAAAGCGGTATTAATACGGCGCCACATTTATCGTGCATTGGCAGCGAGAGAGGCATGCTGCGTGATGTATTAGCACAGTTTCGTGAAGATGGAATTGATAGCCTGGTTGCGCTGCGTGGTGACTTACCCTCGGGCATGGGGGGAATTGGTGAGCTGCGTTATGCCAATGAGTTGGTGGAATTTATTCGCAATGAAACGGGCGATCACTTCGAAATTGCTGTGGCGGCGTATCCCGAGTCGCACCCTCAGGCCGAAAATTTTGAGCGAGATGTGCAGCATTTTGTACGCAAGATGAATGCTGGGGCGAACTTAGCTATAACCCAATATTTTTTTAATGCCGACAGTTATTTTCATTTTGTCGAGCGTGTTAGGGCTCTGGGCGTCGAAGCGCCTATTGTGCCCGGTATCATGCCGATCACTAATTATTCCAAGCTGGCGCGTTTCTCGGATTCTTGTGGCGCTGAGATACCACGCTGGATTCGTAAGCAGCTTGAGTCTTATGGCGATGATAGTGAGTCTATCTCTGCCTTTGGTGAAGAAGTGATTAGCTCGCTTTGTCAGCGTTTGCTAGATGGTGGCGCGCCGGGGCTGCACTTCTACACGCTGAACCAAGCTGGGCCAGTGTTGAAGGTAATTGATAACATTACTGGTTGAGTCGCAAGGCGGCGTTCAGGTGAAACACAAGGATCCCGCTATCTGGCGGGATCCTTGTGTTTCGGGATGCTGAAACCTCATGGCATGCCGTTTCGATAAACGTAGTTCGAAGAGGCGGCTTCAGGTGCATCGTCAGGCTTTTTTCTGGACAGAGGGCCGCCGCGACCGCGCTGTCTAAATAGCATCATCACACCGATAACCAAGTCAGCGATATCGCTGTAGATGCCGCCATAAATCATGCACAGCGCACCAGCTAGCATGAATTAGTGGCTAGCTCGAGCGCTTTGAATATCGCCATCTCCGGTTAGCAGGAAGTGTTTGATTCAGCGTAACCTGCGTGCAGTTGATCTGCTGAATGCGACCTGCTGGAAGCAAAGAGGTGAGGTATCAAGACTTCCGTGGGTCGAGAATTTTCACTGTTTGTAGCTCATCTTTTGGTGGTTCGGGACTGGGGCGGTTGACGCGGGTTTCTAGCTCGGTGGGAGTGTCTTCTTCGATGGCCTTTTGATCAAAAAAGTCACAGCTGACGCATTGTTGGTAACGTACGCCGTTATGTTCCCAAGAGCGGATGCGGTCCATTTCGGCGCATCGGGGGCAGATGGCGCCGGCAATAAAGCGTTTGGGGGTGTTCATGATATCTCCCTGCTAAGGCCGCTGGGCGGTGCCCAGCGACTCAGCTCAGCAGTTATGTTTAAGCGGCGCGGATGCCGCTATGGCGCAACAATGGTTCAATGCTGGGTTCGCGACCACGAAAGGTATGGAACAGTTCGGCTGCATCGCGAAGGCCGCCTTGTTCGAGAATTGTCTGACGAAAGCGTTGCCCGGTGCTGTTGTCGAAGATACCGGCTTCTTCGAAGGCGCTCCAGGCGTCAGCAGAGAGCACTTCGGCCCATTTGTAGCTGTAGTAGCCCGCGGCATAGCCTCCAGCAAAAATGTGTCCGAAACCGTTCTGGAAGCGGTTGAGTTCCGTGCGGGGCACCACGGAAACTGCGCCGCGAACCTCATCGAGTAAACGTTGAACCGCTGCTGTATCAGGCGCATGTTCTGCCCAGTGCAGGCGGAAATCGAACAGTGAGAACTCTAGTTGGCGTACCATGCCCATGGCCGACTGGAAGTTTTTGGCAGCTAACAGCTTCTCGAATAGCTCAGCGGGTAGCGGGTCACCACTATCAACGTGGCCAGCAATCAGGTCTAGCCCTTCGCGTTCCCAGCAGTAGTTTTCCATGAACTGGCTGGGTAGCTCCACAGCGTCCCAAGCTACGCCGTTGATGCCGGAGATATCAGCAATAGTCTGGCGGGTCAGCATGTGGTGCAGCCCGTGGCCGAACTCGTGGAATAGTGTGGTGACTTCGTCGTGGGTCAGCAGTGCCGGTTTGTCGCCTACTGGTCGGGTGAAGTTGCAGGTCAAATACGCGACCGGCAGTTGCAGCTCGTCTCCGTTGAGTCGCCGTACGCGACACTCATCCATCCAAGCGCCACCGCGTTTGCCTTCCCGAGCGTAAAGGTCTAAGTAGAAGCCAGCAATCGGCTGCCCTTGCTCGAGCAAGCGATAGAAACGCACATCTTGGTGATAGCGAGGCGCACTTTCATCTTCTTCGACACTGAGGCCGTAGAGTCGCTCAATAACATTGAATAACCCCATAACGACTTTAGGGGCGGGAAAGTAAGGGCGCAATTGTTCCTGAGAAATGGCGTAGCGGGCTTCGCGCAATTTTTCGCTGGCGTAACCGATATCCCAAGGCTCCAGAGTTTCTAACCCCAGTTCGCGGTTGGCGAACGCGCTGAGCTCGTGGAACTCTTCATGCGCTTGGGGCACAGCTCGCGCTGCCAGGTCTTCGAGAAACCCAATCACTTGTTGAGGTGAGTCAGCCATTTTGGTTGCCAGCGAGTAGTCAGCATAGCTGGTATAGCCCAGTAATTTAGCCAGCTCGATGCGTAGCGCCAGAATCTCTTCCATGATAGGGGCGTTATCGAAGCGCCCAGCATCGGGACCCACGTCAGACGCTCGGGTAATAAAAGCGGTATAGACTTCACGGCGTAGCTCACGGTCATCAGCGTGAGTGACTACGGGGAGAAAGCTCGGGAAGTCTAGGGTGATGCGATAGCCTGACAGCCCCTTGGCTTCCGCGTTGGCGGCGAGTGTGGCTAGTGCGCTGTCGGGCAGGCCGGCGAGTCGGCTGCTGGCGGTTTGGTCATCGCCTGGGAGGTCCAGGTGCCAGTGCTGAGTGGCATCCATCAGTTGATTGGAAAACGTGTTGGACAGGCTCGACAGTTGCGCTTGGATCTCACCGTAGCGTTGCTTTTTTTCATCTGAGAGATCAACACCCGCCAAGCGGAAGTCGCGCAAGGTGTTGTTGACGGTACGTTGCTGACCTTCGCTCAGTGTCTCCCAGCCAGGCCCGTCTTTGAGCGCCTGCCAAGCACGGAATAAGCCGTCGTGTTGGCTCAGCCAGGTGCTGTAATCCGATAGCATTGGTAGGCACTGCTCATAGGCATCGCGCAGCGCGGGGGTGTTCATGGTGCTGTTGAGGTGCGAGACCGGCGACCAAGCGCGAGCTAATCGGTCATTAAGCGCTTCCAGTGGTTCGGCCAGAGTGCTCCATTCAGGCGTCTCGTTGGTGGCTTGATCAACCAACGCCTGGGTGGCGCTACGGCTTTCCGCCAGTAAAGTCTCGATGGCCGGCACCACATGCTCGGGTCGAATCTCGGCAAAAGGGGGCAGCGTGTGGGAAGTGAGCAGGGGGTTGGCAGACATGCAGGCCTCAACGGTATGAAAAGGAAAAGTAGAAAATCTATGCTGATGCCTGCAAGCACATGGCAGGCGGTTCGTTGGATACTGTAAGTGCGATGACTAAGAAGTGTGGGCGACCGCAACAGGTTTCAATGTGCTAGTCTGCTTCGCTTTGACATGAATAATGCGGAGTGCGGTAAATGAACGAGACGCTGGAGCGCTGGAGTAGTCGTCGTGCCTTTATTCTGGCAGTCACCGGTGCAGCCGTTGGGTTAGGTAATATCTGGCGTTTTCCCTACATTACCGGTGAAAACGGCGGTGCTGCCTTTTTGTTGTTGTATGTGGCTTTTGTGCTGTTGTTAGGGCTTCCGGTCATGATGGCCGAAATTCTGATCGGCCGTGCAGGGCGCCGTAGCCCAGCCGCATCGCTAGCTTACCTGGCTGGCCAGGCAGGGCGCAGTAAGCAGTGGTGGTGGTTGGGGGTGTTCGGGGCGTTCACGGTCTTTTGCATTCTGTCGTTCTATTCGGTGGTGTCCGGCTGGTCGATTGAATTTCTGGTGTCATCCATCAACGGTGAGTTTGTGGGAAAGACGGCGGCAGAAGTGGGCACGAGTTTCGATGCTTTTCTGGCTAACCCCAGATTGATGACTTTCAACCACACGTTGTTTTTGATTATGACCATGGGTGTGGTGGCTTCTGGTGTATCCAGAGGATTAGAAAGGCTCAATAACCTGCTGATGCCGTTATTATATTTATTGCTGTTGGTACTGGCAGGCTACGCTGTAACCACCAGCGGATTTGGCAGAGCATTGAGCTGGATGTTCCGGCCAGATTTTTCTGCCGTTACGCCCATGGTGCTGGTGCAGGCCATGGGGCATGCATTTTTTACTTTGGCTGTAGGGGCCTGTGCCCTGATGGCCTATGGCGCCTATATGCCAGAGAACCAGAGCCTGCCTCGGGCGGCTGTAGCGGTGGCGGTGCTCGATATTTCCGTTGCCTTGTTAGCTGGCATTGCTATTTTCTCGGTGGTGTTTGCGCAAGGGCTGGACCCCAGTGAAGGTCCAGGCCTGATGTTTGTGACCTTGCCTGTTGCGTTTTCTAACCTGCCGTTTGGCTCGCTGTGGTTATCGCTATTTTTCTTATTGCTGTTGCTGGCGACATGGACGTCATCGATCAATCTGGCCGAGCCAATGGTGGCAACCCTTCAGGGCTGGGGGCTTCGGCGCGGCTATGCGGCGACACTGATTGGCACATTGGTGTGGTTGGCAGGTTTTGCGTGTGTGTTGTCATTTTCGACAATTAGTGAAGTTGACATTCTGTTTGGTATGAACGTTTTTGCACTCTTTAGCACGATTCCGCCAGAGGTTTTCCTGCCGGTGGGTGGCCTATTGATTGCCTTTTTTGCCGCTTGGGTCATGCCTGAATCAGCAGCGCAAGATGCACTCGGGATCGGAAAGACGGGGTTTCAGCTATGGCGACAACTGTTGCGCTGGGTGTCTATCCCACTCACGCTGGTTGTTTTAGTGTCAGGGCTTTTGTGAGCATGTGGCAGCTAGGCTGTTGATTTTTCAGTGAGATAAAAAAATAAGGAGATGATCGTGAGTGCAAGCTATCACATCAGAGCCTGGCAGGGTGTGGCGCCACGCAGCGGGGCGCGTGTTTATATCGACCCACAAGCTATGGTGCTAGGAGATGTTGAGCTGGGGGATGACTGTTCGGTGTGGCCAATGGCGGTGATTCGTGGCGATATGCACCGTATTCGCCTTGGGCAGCGGGTCAGCGTGCAGGATGGCAGTGTCTTGCATATCACTCATGCCAGCGACTTTAACCCTGAAGGTTACCCGCTGACAGTGGGTGATGATGTCACCATTGGCCACAAGGCCATTTTGCATGGTTGTACGTTGGGCAGTCGTATCCTGGTGGGTATGGGGGCTATGGTGATGGATGGAGCGCGAGTAGATGATGAGGTGATTGTTGCAGCAGGTGCGGTTGTTACACCGGGTAAGCACCTAGAAAGCGGCTATGTTTACGCTGGCAATCCGGCTCGTCAATTGCGTCCGTTAAAGGAGGCAGAGCGTGCTTTTTTCACTTACACCGCTGGAAACTATGTAACGCTAAAAAATGAGTACTTGAAGGTAAGTGCTGATTGAGTATGAAATAATTAATGCAACTGATTGATATTACTGGCCACTCCGGTTCATAATCTGGTTTTATATACAGTTTTGAGGTTGAGGTGGCTGGTTTTCGTACTCACATGACCGTTGCTGCGGGTGCTGGAGCGGTGTTCTCGCTTGGGGGTTGGTATTCTGGTAGTTGGAGCCTTTCTCAAGCTGCGCCTATTGCTGTACTGGTCGCGTTTGGAGGCATCCTGCCAGATATCGACTCTGATCACTCCCGCGCAGTGCGGCTGGTATTTAATGCGATTGCTGTGTTGGCGATTATTACTGGGGCGTTTATTTTACGTTCCAAGCTCGATGCTGGTGCTTTACTGGTGGTGTGCTGTGGGCTCTACCTAGGGGTGCGCTACTTGCTGAGTGCGGTGTTCAAGCAGTTTTCAGTGCACCGAGGCATTTGGCACTCATGGCTGGCTGCGGGGCTGTGCGGGTTGGCAGTCACCGCCGCGAGCTATCGTTTGCTGGAGCAGCCGGCTGAGTTGGCGTGGGCACAAGGAGCTGCGCTGATCATTGGTTGCCTAGTTCATCTACTGTTGGATGAGCTATATAGCGTTGATTTAGGAGGAGCGCGAATCAAGCGCTCTTTTGGTACGGCCTTTAAGCCTTTTGATTATGCTCGGCCTGTTAATTCGTTGTTGATGTTGCTGGTGGTGGCTGGTTTGTTGCCTTGGTTACCACCTTGGCATGTGCTTGCCGAATTGTGGCGCCATGGTTCGGTGCTCTGGCGCTAAACGCTAGGCGCCGATGTGCTTTACTGGCCCGCCCTTTGTTGATGCCAAACCCTAAGGAGAGTGAGTGTGAAGGATAAGATAGCGAAAAGTGAATGGCTGGGGCCGCTGCGCCAGTCGCGAGGGCGTGCTGTTGTTGTTGTGGCCGGGTTGGTCTTGCTGGCAGGGTGCAATGAGCAGCAGAGTAGTAGTGCGCGCTTTGTGTCTGCTCCCGAAGTGTCGGTGGGCGATGCGTTAAGTGGCGAGTTGACGACGGCGAGTTCGGTGAATCTCAATAATGGTTCTCGCTATTCTTCACATTGGTTATGCCCCGCTGAAGGTGCTGGCGGCGTGAAATCATATGTGCTCAATGCACCTTTTGCTGGTGTGCTGACGGCCTTTGATTCTGATGGCACACTTCTTGGGGCTGTCGAGGCACAGGCTGGCAAACCGTTGTCACTGCTTGCCGGCACGAGTCAAAAAGAGTGCACGCTGGTTGTGGTCAGTGGTGACAACGCGAAGGCATTTGGCCCATATCAGCTGCAACCTCATTCTCAGAAGTCGGCCGAGCAGCTGGTTATCGATACGCCGTTCGTTGGTCATCTTGAAGAAGGTGGCGCAAGCCACACGCTGAATCTTAAACAGGCCAGTCGGGTTGATTTGTCATTATCCAGTGGTGGCGGGTTAGCGCTCTCTCTCAATGGTGAGGGTGTCCAGGAGCATGCGCCGGACTGTATTGATGGTGAACAACGTATTCAAGCGTACTTGGCGCCAGGTGACTATCAGGTTGATATAACTCCGTCTTCCTCTACTGCAGCTAGCACTAGTTGCAGTAGTGATGCTCTGGTTTTAGGTGATGCCTATCAGTTGTTGGTCAGTTCTGATGATCTGTCGACCGGCATGCGCAATGAAGGTCCATTGAGAGATGGCGATAGTATTACTGGTGAGCTTGAAAGTGGAGCACGTAATCGTTATAGCCTGAACATCGATGAGGTCTCCGAGATCTCTATTGCGCTGGGCTCAGACCAGTTCGATACAATCTTGAGAGTTAGTGGTGAGGGACAGGACCTTAGTAACGATGATAGCCCTGGTGGAATGAGAGGAACGGATTCTTTACTGGAAACGGTTCTCATGCCGGGTAGCTACCAGGTGGTTGTAGAAGGCTATGGAAGTGGCGGTAGTTATAACCTGGAAGTGCGCCAAGCCAGTTTTGATGGTGAGTTTGTCAATGAAGGAGAGCTGGCATTAGGCGATAGCCTACAAGGCTTGCTAGGCAGCACTGGGCCCAATAGCTATAGTTTGACGCTGGAGGAAACGACGGACCTTCGGTTGGCGCTGGACTCCTCAAGCTTCGATGCACTGATCCGTTTACACGGCAATGGCGTTGATATCAGCGATGATGACAGTGGCGGAGAGCTCAATGCGCTGCTTTCGGCGGTGCTTCAGCCGGGCCGCTACACCATCGACGCTCAAAGCCACTCGGGTAATGGCGTTTACCGCTTGGAGGCGATGGGCGAGGTATTTGAAGGCACCTTGCGTAATAGTGGCGATATTGGCCCCAGCGAGATTGTTATTGGCAACATGCAGTCTGGTGGCGCGCTGAGTTATGAGTTAGTGCTGGATGAGGCCGCAGCCGTCACACTTGAGGCGACATCTCCCACGATTGATACGGTGTTGCGTTTGAGTGGTAACGGTGTGGAAGTGGAAAATGATGATGCCCCAGGTCTTGGTCTTGGCTCACGTATTACTCAGCAGCTTGAAGCTGGGCGCTATGAAGTAAATGTGACCTCTTGGAGCTCTGGAAGTGGCACGGTCCGGCTTGAAACGCGGCACTGACACGGCATTCTTGGTTTTTTCTTTGCCTGAAAATAAGCTGGCTCCCTTGGGAGTCAGCTTATTTTTTACAAAGTGCTTGCACTGTGCCAAGCAAGGTCGTAAAGTACGCATCCGCTGCAGGCAACGAGCCGAAAGTTAGGC
>NZ_KE384441.1:91175-420061 GCF_000425725.1 Halomonas halocynthiae DSM 14573 | reverse complement strand
CGTAGGTCTTGTTGGTGATGTGGTCGCCTTTGGTGATCGGACCGGTGTACTCAACGCTGTTGTCGTCGTTGACGGTGAAGTTGTCACCCAGCTTAGTCACGCCACCCACACTCAGGTCGTTGTTGACCGTGGTGTTAGTGAACGTCACGTCATCAGCGGTGGCCACGTTAATACCGCCTTTCCCATCATCGCTAAGCTCGATGTTCTTGCCCGAGATGAAGTTGGCGTTGTTGTCGTCCTTGGTCAGCGTTTTGACATCAGCGCCGTCAACCTGAGTCACGACTTCCTGCAGCGCCGTATCGGCTAGGTCCAGCTTGTCTTTGCTGTCCTGACTCAAGTCCACCTCATAGTCAGTGACGTTATTGGCATCTTTAGCTGCCGCCGCCACCGTTACCGCTGACGAACCAGCGCTGACACTCGCACCATCGGCATTCACGGTGTAAGTCGTCTGCTGAGTAACAGGATCCTTATTAGCGTCGACAGTGGCATTCGTGCCTGCAACCACGTTACTTAACTGGCCGACGTTGGCCGCATCCGTGCCGTCTACGCCAGGCGCAACGTTCTTGATAACGGTGTTGCTAGCGTCAATGCCGGTCTTGGTGATGCTTGGACCACCCGTGATGGTCAGACCATCGTTGTTGATGACGGTGTCGCCAACCGTCACGCTTTCAAGATCCGTCAGGTTCTTGGCCAGTTTGATGCTCAGCGTGTCGCTGCCATCGGCCTCTACGCCAATGTTGCCATCACTCAGGGTGCCGGTCGCGCCACCTGTCACGTTCAGGGTTTCGCCCAGCTTGCGATCCACATCAGTGCCAGTGTCACCAGCAAAGGTCAGCGGGCTGGTCGCTTGTTGGCTGACCGCCTTCAACTGGCTGACGTTAACCGCGTCAGTGTCATTGCCACCCGCCGCTACGTTGGTAATGCGGCGCTCGTTACCAGCACTACCAACTGAAAATTCGCTTTTTGCTGTGGGTGCAGCCACGGCAATGGGGGTGCCATTAACATCAACGGGCTGATAGGCCGCCGTGCCCAGCGTGCTGCCATCCGCCAGAGACTCAGAGCCTAAAGCGACATTATCACTGCCTTGCGCTGAGGCATTACTACCAATCGCAACGGTATCTTGGCCACCCGGACTAGGATCAAAGAGTCCATTAGTGGAAGCCTGCGCATCCTGACCAATGGCAATCGCGCCATTACCGCTGGCACTCGCTCCAAAGCCATCGCCGTTTGCATCTCCGCCAATGGCCACCTGATAGTCGCCACCGCTGCCGGTGAATGCACCATCTCCCATGGCCACCGAGCTATCGCCCAGGGCCTTAGTATTGGTACCTGCAGCTATAGCATTAGCACCCGTCGCGCCGTTGTTGTTGTAGTTACCCGTGGTTGGGTCTGTGTTGTTAACGCTATAGAAGTGGGTTTCTTTGCCGTCGACGTAAGCCTTGTTAACGATATTAGTATCGCCGATGATCGGGCCAGTATAAACGGTATCACCATTTATAATGGTGTCACCTTGCAAGACGGTATCGCCCGTTGCGGTGAAGTTGTTGGTTGTTAGGTTGTTGGTTACGGTAGCATCAGTGAACTCAACAACGTCGCTTGTCGCAACAGTGATGTCACTACCTGTACGAGTGATGTCGATGTTTTTGCCATCGATGAACTGTACGGTGTCACCAGGGGCAACCTTAGTCGCTGTATCACCGTTGGTCTGTACGTTCCAACCTTGGGCTGCATTTTTGATGGCATCATGGATGTTATCTTCACCAGTGTCGCCAATATCGGTATAGGTGATATTGCCATCAGCATCTATTACGGCATTACCACCAAAGTTATTAACAATGCTACCACCCACATTGTCAAGGACTGCGTTAGTGGCATAAAGCTGGCTACCGTTGATCGCGTCTGTGCTGGTTGCATTAATTGCACCCGCAGCGACATGTTTGATCTGGCGCTCATTACCTGCCTGACCAATAGATACTTGACGACCTACATTTTGGGCTTGACCTGCAAATCCACCGTAGGTCAGTTTGCCCACCGTAGCTTGTGTTTCTTCAGTAGCATCGGTTGTTGTTCTAGAACCTTGCCCTAAAGCTACAGCCTGTGATTTGCTCGCTTCGGCACCAGCACCTACCGCCACACCAAAGCTAGATGAAGCATTTGCAGTGTTACCAAGCGCAACAGAACTGTTACTAGCCTTAGTGTTGCTACCTATCGCCAAGCTATACGTACCATTTCCTTCGGCACCAAGTCCTATGGCAGTCGCCCAAGTTGATTTTGTAGTAGCCCCCGTACCTATAGCGATAGCATCTGCATGTCCAGCGTTTGAACCATCGCCAATAGATACTGTAGAGTTACCTCCAGCGCGGGCACCCTTACCTGCTGCAACACTATTAGTACCTTGTGCAGTGGTATAGCTACCACTACCTAACGCGACAGAATCTTTCCCATCAGCCTGGGCATTGTAGCCTACTGCAGTCGCTCGCTCGGCGCTGACATCAGTGCCGGCTTGGATGCCAGCTGCCATGGAGTCGATGCCATCAGCTCCATCATTATTATAGTTGTCTTGCTGGACGCCATTGTCGTTGACGCCATAGTAATTAACACCACCAGACGCCGCCAACGTTTCTACAGCCCTAAGTTGAGCCAAGTTGACCGCATCGCTGTCTTCAGAACCCGCCGCGACGTGGGTAATCTGGCGGAAGTCGCCGTTACCACCAACAGACACTGCTCCCAAGGTGCTTTGCGTATCGGCAATAGCAGTACCGGGAACCGCCGCTGCACCCGTGGAAACATCGTAACCTGTGACGCCAGCATCACGGCTCGCTACGGAGCCTGCACCCAGAGCGACACCACCATCAACCGTCACCTCGGAGCCAGTACCCAGCGCAGTGGCACCGGAGCGGTTGGCAAAGGCATTTTCACCCAAGGCTGAACCGGCAACCGCAAATGCCTCGGACGCCGTGCTGGCGTCGCCATCCACACGCCATGTGGCTTGAGCACCGTCACCAAAGGCAGAGCCGCCGTTGGCTGCACGCGTGCTGGTACCAACCGCCTGCGAACCTGCCGCCCAGGCATCCTGACCAATAGCAATACTGTCCTCACCCGTGGCTTTCGCGCTGCTACCCATAGCGATGGCGTAATCAACCGAGGCGTTAGACCCTTTACCCAGCGCAATAGAATCAGTCCCTTGAGCCTTAGACTCACCACCTACGGCAATGGCGTTTGTGGCTGCTTCTGCGCCAGATCCCATTGCCACCGCATCACGCCCACTGGCTACAGCCCCGAAGCCAATCGCCATGCCCGATACCGCGCCATCAAGCACCTTAGCGTAACTACCAATGGCCGTTCCATTATCGGCGTTAATCGCTACATTTGCTTCCGATCCGATGGCCACCGAGCTATCCGAATTGCCCGTGGCGTTGGGACCAAGTACCGTGGAATAGTAGGCACCACTCGCCACTGTCGCCCCCTGCCCGACGGCCACTGAGGTCGACGCATTGACCGTGGCACCTTGACCGACTGCCGTGGAAGCGGTGGCGTTATCCGCCACTGTCGCGCCGTCGCCGATGGCGACCGAGTTGCTTGCATTGTCGCCGACCTTCGCAGAGGGGCCGATCGCCGCGGCATAGCTCGACCCTTCCCCTGTGCTTGCATTGGAGCCTAAGGCAAGGGCAGCGACATCGCTGGCCGTTGCTTGACGGCCAATAGCAACGGCCGAGTTGACGTTTGTTGTAGAGGAGCCAGTCGCCGTTGCCCCTTCACCAATGGCAATGGAGGTGCCACCAAGCGCCTGCGCTCCCGTTCCGATGGCTACGTTGTCAGCTTGGCCCCCTGTCGCGCCAGCAATGACCCCCGTCTCGGCCAAGTTACCAATGGCAATATCCCGCGTTGTACCTGCAGTGGCCGTATTGCCAACGGCCACGGAGGACTGCCCGGTAGCGCTGGCCTTTACGCCTGCCGCTAGGGCACCCGCCCCGGTCGCGCCGTCGTTGTTGTAGTTGTCTTGCTGGACGCCATTGTCGTTGACGTCGTAGTAATTAACACCACCAGACGCCGCCAACGTTTCTACAGCCCTAAGTTGAGCCAAGTTGACCGCATCGCTGTCTTCAGAACCCGCCGCGACGTGGGTAATCTGGCGGAAGTCGCCGTTACCACCAACAGACACCGCTCCCAAGGTGCTTTGCGTATCGGCAACAGCAGTACCGGGAACCGCCGCTGCACCCGTAGAAACATCGTAACCTGTAACGCCAGCATCACGGCTCGCTACGGAGCCTGCACCCAGAGCGACACCACCATCAACCGTCACCTCGGAGCCAGCACCCAGCGCAGTGGCACCGGAGCGGTTGGCAAAGGCATTTTCACCCAAGGCTGAACCGGCAACCGCAAATGCCTCGGACGCCGTGCTGGCGTCGCCATCCACACGCCATGTGGCTTGAGCACCGTCACCAAAGGCAGAGCCGCCGTTGGCTGCACGCGTGCTGGTACCAACCGCCTGCGAACCTGCCGCCCAGGCATCCTGACCAATAGCAATACTGTCCACACCCGTGGCTTTCGCGCTGCTACCCATAGCGATGGCGTAATCAACCGAGGCGTTAGACCCTTTACCCAGCGCAATAGAATCAGTCCCTTGAGCCTTAGACTGACCACCTACGGCAATGGCGTCATCTGCGCTCGCTTGAGCGCCTCTTACCCCGTTACCACCAACCGCAACTGCACCGTCTGCCGTTGCCTGGGCTCCCTCGAATGCACCCGATTGACCACCACCACCACCCAAGGCAGTCGCGTTATAACCCGTAGCATTGGAGAAATTACCGTATGCAGAGGCGCCAATTCCTGAAGCACTGGCAGAGTTACCAGCAGCAGTCGCATTGCGTTCACTTGCCTTGGCAAAATTACCCAAGGCCGTTGCAAAATCAGCTCCTGCATTGGCTTGATTCCCGAAAGAGGATGCATCCTTGCCCACTGCACGAGCCTTATATCCCACAGCTGTGGATACGAAAGCCACAGTATTATCATTAGGTTCCAAGCTACCTTTTGCATACGAACCTGACCCAATGGCAATTCCGCTGTTAACCGATAGAGTATCATCACCGATGGCGAGCCCCCCCCCGGAACCACCACCGGTTACTTTCGAGTCATATCCAATTGCAACACCATAACTTGTTTCTACATTTGCACGATGGCCTTGAGCAATAGACGCTTCGCCACTTGCGCTGCTATTGCGGCCTAATGCCACTGCATTATTAGCCGTTACTTTAGCATTATGACCATGGGCGATGGATGAAGCGTTTAGCGCTTTAGCACCATCACCTTGAGCGATGGTATGATCACCTTTTGCCTCAACGTTCCTACCCATAGCGATTGAATGATTGCCCGTCGCTTTCGAGCTACGACCCAATACAATCGAATTATTACCATCTGCCTGAGACATGTACCCCAAAGAAATCGCAGCTGTGCCCATTGCCCTATGCCGCGTAGACGTACTGTAATTGCCTGCTGCATCCGGGGTACTGTTACCAATCGCAATGGCTTGATTACCTTGAGCCGCCACCGCATTACCCACTGCAATCGATTCAGTGCCGGTTGCAATGGTGCGACGGTTGCGGCCTGTGCCGATAGCAATCCCCCGATGAGCCAGTGACTGCGCCCCGGCACCTATCGCGGTTCCGACCCACGCATTACTATCGCCACTACCTTCCCTTCCTGCTACAGCATCATGCCCCAGGGCTACTGAACCAACAGCCTTTGCTCCTTTCCCCAGTGCCACACCACGCTGAATGACATCTATAGGAAGCGGTTCATTAATCAGTTCAACGTTTACAACGCCTGCATTACTCCCCTGACCAATGGCCACAACACCGTCTGCATCTCCAACACTCGCACGCCCAATCGCAACAGCATCTTCAGCAGCCTTGGAATTACGACCAATCGCAACAGAATTTTCAACACCAGAGGCCCCAGACCCAATCGCAATGCCATGGGCAACTGTCGCACTAGACCCTTGCCCTAATGCTATACCATGGTCACGAGCCAGCGAGTCCCAGCCAATTGCGATACTCTGAGTTTCAAAAGCACGCGCATTAACGCCTATTGCTACAGCCCTGTCTGTCGCACGTGCGTCTTTGCCAATTGCAACAGCCCCATAGCTGCATGCGTTTGCCCCACCGCCAATACCCACACGACTATTATCACCAGTATTACAATCTAACGCTCCAGAATCAGCCGTCCCATCACCATCACCCGGCTTCCACGCCATCGCCTCCGGTGCCACCAACACCATGGAGCCGGCTGCGAGGGCAACGGCAATAACGGCTGGCCGCAGCAGAGCAGCAATTCCTGCACTGCCTGCACTGCTGGTGGCTTCTGGAGCAGCCACTGCGCCGACCAACATACTGGGCGTGGCTGCTTTGTCATTACTGCGCGCGGCTTCTGATGCCACAACCAATCTGCCCAGGGTGCGATTCCATACAATCCGGAAAATGAGATTCATTTTTTCGTACCTCTATTTGAAATTCACAGCTTGGGCATTGGCCACGGCAGCTGTATTGTTCTTTATCTCGTTAGCTGTCAAGCAGGTGCTCGTTCAACAATGCCAGCGTCTCATTTAAAACTAGGGAACTTACAACTTACGACCCTAATTCAAATGGAAGTAGCACAGAAAAACACAACTGCCACATGAGCGCGATTTTGGTACAGCACTTAGCGGGATGCAATTTAAAAAACAAGCGTTAACAAGAGTTTATATGTTAAAAGAAAATGAACAGCCGAAAAATTATTTGCCAATAATTAACAATTAGCCAACAATCCTTATTAGCCACTAATAAAAAAGAATTTGCTAACCTAGCCACTAACACGAAAAGAATTTACTGAAAAATCATTCAGCTCAGCAGAAATCTTTACGCTTATTTTAACATTGCAGAAAAAACCACAAAAAACAGTTTTTTCATGTAAACAAACATGTCATTCATTCAAACTAAGCGTCTGATCTAACGCTCTCACATATCAACGGAGCCAGAACCTCTGACTCAGATCAAACTCATGACAAGGCGCTGTGTTGCTTCACTTTTTGATTCTGAGCAGCAGACCTTGCCTTCTACCTATGACCATGGTGAGAAGCGTGTCTTACGTCGCCAAGCTCGTGCCCATTTTGTTGAGCCACCAAAGCCATACTGCCAACCAACTCAGCGAGATCCTGCACGTACGCCGCACTCTGGCTGTACACCGAACACCGACCTTTCCCAGCAAGGCCAGTTTGCCGCTAATGTATTCTGGGTCGTTGTTACATCGCATGGTTTTGGGGCTTACCACGCTATTCGGTCAACTGGGTGAGAAAGCGCATAACGCGCTCTGCCGACAAGGAGAAGTCGGCATCAATAATCAGGCCTTTCTAATTGTCGTCGTCAAGGGCATTGAACAACTGAGACTTTCGACCGTCAGCCAGCTGAGTGGGCATGAAGCCCATTGACCAGCGGTCACGTAATGCCACTGTCAATGGATCTGGCGCTCGGCAAATCTAAGACACGCGCTTTACCACCGCGATTATTTTTGGAGAAAAAAGAGGGGGGGGTTACCATATTTCAGCTCATGCTTCTGCCTCGCCTTCGCTGAGTGCTTGCAAGCGGTAGCCATAGCCATAGACGGACACCAGGTTCCATCCTTTCTGGGCTTCTAAACCAAGTTTCTTGCGAATTCGGTACACATGTACGTCCAAAGTGCGCGAACCAGGCCGTTCCTCTCTACCCCAGATATATTCATACAGATACGCCCGCGCCAACGGCCGCCCTAAGTGCACAAAGAACTGATAGATTAGTCGGTATTCTTGACGGGTTAACTTAACTTCTTCGCCATCCACGAAAACTGTGCCAACGGTTTGGTCGATGAGAATATTGCCACATACCAGTTCCGCATTCTCAGCACCTCCATTAGGCATACCGGTTCGCGTTTGCCGCCTTAACACAGCAAAAGCCCGTGCTTTCAACTCAAGCGGGCGAAACGGTTTGCTAAGGAAGTCGGCGGCACCTTTTCCTAGCGCCTCAACCACATCTTCTTCTGAATTGCGGTTCGTCACCATGATAACGGCAGGCGGCACATCAAAATAGCCGTGAATCCATTCAAGCAATTCAATGCCCGACGAGTCAGGCATTTCCCAGTCAAGCATGACTAGCTTGAACGTGTCACGCTTGAGCGCTCGAACAAAATCAGCAGCAGTATGGAAGGCTTGAATATCAACCATATCCGGCAACTCTTTTGTGCTTTCCGCCAGTGCCTGGCACATTTGTTCAAGCGAAGTTCTATCGTCGTCCAATACGGCTATACGCATTATGAATCCTCACTCTAATTGACCACATGCCAACTCATCCATGCCAGCTAACGGACTCGCCAAGCAAGCTGCCTGTAAAAACGTACTCTCACATCTTACACGGCTTAACTCGTGCTTATTTTCTTTCATATCATGAGAGTACGATTTTTTACATTATTTGCCAATTTTATTTTTTACCACGCGAATCACTGACGACCCCATTAAGTTAACTAATGCAAACCCCTATGCGACGACCCACTTCTTCGTAAGCTTCTATTACACCACCCAACCCTTGACGAAAACGATCTTTATCCAGTTTTTCACGGGTAGCGGCATCCCATAAACGACAGCCGTCGGGTGAAAACTCATCACCCAGCACAATGTTGCCTTTAAACACCCCAAACTCCAGCTTATAGTCCACCAGCAACAGATCACCTTCAGCAAACAGTGCCTTAAGCACCTGATTAACCTTGAAGGTTAGCGCTTTCATTTCGGCCAGTTGCTGCGGCGTTGCCCAGTCAAATGTTTCCGCCAATGATTCGTTAATCATCGGGTCATGCAGGGCATCGTTTTTCAGAAACAGTTCAAATGTCGGCGGTGTTAGTGCCTGCCCTTCCTCTACCCCCAGCCGCTTCACCAAACTGCCTGCCGCAATATTACGCACCACGCACTCGACAGGAATCATGTCGAGCTTTTTCACTAGGCATTCGGTGTCTGACAGCAGGGCGTCAAAATGGGTAGGTATACCGGCCTCTTCTAGCTTGCCCATAATAAAAGCGTTAAAACGATTGTTAACCATGCCCTTACGCGCCAACGACTCCACGCGCTCGCCATCAAAAGCGCTGGTGTCATCACGAAAAGTTAAGACCAAACGGTCAGGGTCGTCAGTGGTGTGTACTGACTTGGCTTTACCGGCGTAAAGTTCCTGGCGCTTTTTCATAAGTATCTCCAGAAGGATAGGGGGAGTAAGTTGAGGTTCAGCAAATGCTCTGCCAATCTTTTCCGTGGTGCTGAGTGGCAATGGTAAGGCGTGATTCGTCACCGTCGAGCAGTGGGCACAACGATTCAAGCACGAGTTCTGGGCGGTTATTCTGCTCAGACAAGTGCGAGCAAACGATATGCTGGAGCCGGTCCAGCCCTAGCTGCTGCAATAGCTGGGCAGCCTGACGGTTGGCTAGGTGCCCCCAGCGCCCACCTACGCGGCGCTTGAGGCTGGCTGGATAAGGCCCCTCCTGCAGCAGTTGCGTGTCGTGATTGCATTCAAGCAGCAAAGCATCACAACCGCGAAACGCGCTAATGACATGGGCACTGGCGTGCCCCAGGTCGGTCAGTAAGCCGAGCCGACAAGCGTCCGTGGAGAAACAGAACTGCACTGGCTCACGGGCATCATGAGGCACTGTAATTGGGTCAATCGTGAGGCTGACAAGAGCGAAACGCTGCTGGGGTGTAATCCAAAAAAGCTGCTGGGGCGCAATTCGCCCCAGCTTGCCTGCCCGCCAAGTGCCTGGCGTAAGGTACACCGGCAGCTTGTAGCGCCGCGCTAATGGCCCCACCCCACCGATATGATCGCCATGCTCGTGGGTTACCAGAATAGCGTCTAACTGGCAGGCCGAGACGCCCAATCGAGCTAAACGCTGTTCGGTCTCTTTCAGGGTAAAGCCGCAGTCAACCAGCACACGGGTGATGCCATCACTCACCAGCGTTGCATTACCTTGGCTGCCACTACCCAACGAAGCAAAGAACAGCTGCCCACTGGCTTGACTGGGCAGCTGCTCAGAGACATGAACCGGTGTGGCCAACACGCTCATTAGCGCAACAGATCCGCCACCCGCTCGAGCACCTCGTGCGCATCACGCTCGCTGAACTCCCGCTCGCTCTCGTTGCTAACGGTCAACACGCTGCTGTCAGGCCCCGTGGACTTAAGCACAAGACGCAGCGTTTGCGACATTTGACGTACATCTGGGCTAGCAATGATTTCGAGCATGCTACGCTCGCGTTCTGATGCCACCATGTATTCAACGAGGAAGTCATGGCGCTGGGGCGAGGACTCAAGCAGCTGGCGTTCGCCTTCAACAATGAAGTCGGCCTCTAGCTGGTGATTAAGCTCGGCATACACGCGCTGAAGAGAAAACGGCAGCTTTAGCAACCACTGGTCGTTTTCTTTTTCCAGCAATGGCCTTACACGCTGCTCTGCAGGGCGCTGTACTATCAACGAAGAAGAGCTAGCAGTGGCCGTTGTGGACGCAAAATACTGCTCAAGCGCCTGTAAGCAGTTCGCCTGAGTCGCGCCATTACGCTCACAGTAAACTTCAGTAATTCCGGGGTGCAGGCCATGGCGCAAGCGGATATCGCCAGCACTAGTCGCCAGCAAGCCTTGGTTTGGCTCTTGGCGCTGAATGCTCATCCCTTGCTGGCGTATGAAGCCATCTAGCTGGCCCCACACTGCGGCAGGCTCAGCACCGACGACTAACCAGTGCACATCGCCAGCTTGACGCCGCGCCACGCTCCCCGGCTTCATCGAACTGCCAACGCCTAATGCACGCGGTGGCGACAGGC
Source organism: Halomonas halocynthiae DSM 14573 (assembly GCF_000425725.1). Lineage (GTDB taxonomy): Bacteria > Pseudomonadota > Gammaproteobacteria > Pseudomonadales > Halomonadaceae > Halomonas > Halomonas halocynthiae. The sequence continues at coordinate 409,209 of NZ_KE384441.1, read as the reverse complement.
GGAAATCAGACCCAACAGCGGCAAAGCTGCCAACACTTTCGGGCACCGCCATGCGATTACCATAGCGCCGCTGGTCACGAGTTTCTGGCAGCACTAGCGGTTTACTCAGCTGAGCCTCGGCGTAGTCTGTTTCACGGTCATCAAAATACCCTTCACGGGCACAGCCCGCCAAGGCCAGAGCAGCCACTAGCGGCATCCATTTCAACGCACAACTCATGCATCCACCTTGCATCATTTTTAGGCCCGGGTTGGGGGCGGTAAGGCCGCTCAGTCGTCGATCACGCCTGCCAGCTGTAAGGCTTCGCTGACAGAGGAGTGATATTTCTCAGAAAGCCAGGTTAGCGGCAACCGAATGCCAGGCTCAATCAGCCCCATGCGGTTAAGGCTCCATTTAACAGGAATCGGGTTAGCCTCAATGCCAAGATTCGTATGCAGCGGCATCAACCGAGTATTAATCTGATGGGCTTTGTCAGCATCTCCTGCCATTGCTGCGTGGCACAGGTCGTGCATGGCACGCGGTGCCACGTTGGCCGTAACAGAGATGTTGCCATGCCCACCCATCAGAATGAAATCGCAGGCCGTGCTGTCATCGCCGGAATACAGCATAAAGCCGCTACCTTTAAGCTGGCTGATCAGGTCTTCGCCACGCTCCAGGTTACCAGTGGCATCTTTAAGACCAACAATATTGTCTACCCTAGCAAGACGCAGCACGGTTTCGTTGTAGATATCAGAACAGGTGCGGCCTGGCACATTATAAAGAATCACTGGCAGGTCGCTGCTTTCCGCAATGGCTTTGAAGTGCTGAAACAAGCCTTCCTGGGTGGGCCGATTGTAATACGGCGCAACCGTAAGGCAGTATTCAGCGCCGACGTCCTTAGCGTAGCGGGTCAGCTCGACCGCTTCACGGGTGTTGTTTGAACCGGTACCAGCAATCACCGGAATACGGCCATTCACTTCTTCTACCACACAGCGGATTACATCAAAGTGCTCGGCAAATGACATAGTGGTTGGTTCGCCGGTGGTACCCGCGGCGACAATAGCATCAGTGCCGTTATCAAGATGAAAATGCACCAAACGACGCAACCGCTCCCAGTCGATGTCGCCGTTACTCATCATTGGCGTCGCCAATGCGACAATACTGCCTGTGACCATACTTCTATTCTCCTCTCGCTACCTGCCGCTGCCAGTTTGAGCCGCCGCCACATAGCGGTGTCCCACCCGCGTTACACTACCAAATATTGAATGTTACTCAGCACCAGAGAGCCTGTACAGCAAGGACTTTACAGTTCGACGTATCTTGCGTGTAATCTGCTGCCTATTCATGCTACCCAGAAAGAACGTTATACCCCCACACTGGGCATCACTACGAGGAACTCACATGACTGTGCAACTTGACTACGCTGTGCCGGATTTTACCGCAATCGCCACTAACGATACACAACTGACGTTGTCAGCTCTGCATGGCCAGCAGGTGGTAATCTACTTCTACCCCAAGGCCAGCACCCCTGGCTGCACCACAGAGGGCGGCGATTTTCGTGACAGCAAAGCCGAATTTGATGCTGTCAACACCTTAATTATCGGCGTTTCCCGCGACGGCATTCGCGCTCAGGAAAACTTTAAAACCAAGCAGGCATTTAATTTCCCCCTGGTTTCCGACAAAGACGAAGCCTTGTGCCAGTTGTTTGACGTGATCAAACTCAAAAAAATGTATGGCAAAGAACACCTCGGCATCGAGCGCAGCACGTTTTTGCTAGATAGCCAAGGTAAGCTTGCCAAGGAGTGGCGTGGCGTGAAGGTTAAGGGGCATGTCGAAGAGGTCTTAGCCGCCGCGCAGCAGTTGCATGGCGAGTAAACCGTTTGACCTTGGATAAGGACCCCTTTGCATGTTCAAGCCGTTGACTCGGGAATTAAATGATCTCATTGAGCGCACGCGTGATCGCCAGCTGCGCTTGGCGGTCACGGGTTTGTCACGAGCAGGAAAAACCGCCTTTCTTACCTCGCTGATCCACCAACTGCGACACGCGGGCGTTGAAGCTCGCTTAGACTTGCTCGGTGCAGCCAGAGAAGGACGACTGCTGGGGGCCAGGCGCGTCGAGCAGCAAGACCTTGGCGTTCCGCGCTTTCCTTTCGACCAAGCCATGGCAGCGCTTGACGCCCACCCACCCCGCTGGCCTGAGGCCACTCGCGGCATCAGCGAGCTGCGCCTGGTGCTGCGCTACCGCCCACGCAAAAGCCGCCTGTTTGGGTCGGAGGTTCGTGAGTTAACGCTGGACCTGTTTGATTACCCAGGAGAATGGCTACTGGACTTACCGCTGCTAGCTCACGACTTTAACAGCTGGAGCCAGCAACAACGTACCAGCGGCCAACAGCGCGACGAATTTTTCAGCCAATGGCACAGCGCTGTTACCGGCCTAAAACCCAGCGATGAGCTTGATGAAACTCGCCTAGCCGAGATCGCCGAACTGTATGCCACTGGCCTACGCGCAGCCCGTGAAGCCGGTTTTTCTGACCTGCAACCGGGCAGGTTTCTATTACCGGGTGATCTTGATGGTGCGCCAGTGCTTCAGTTTTTCCCATTGCTCGGTCTTGACGAGCACGACCCAGGCGGATTGGCTAAGCTGCCTGCCGACAGCCTGTATGCCACGCTGAAACGGCGTTTTCGCTATTATCAGCAACACATCGTTAAGCCATTTTATCGTGACCATTTTCAGCGCTTCGATCGCCAAATTGTGCTGGTAGATGTACTCGGTGCGCTTAATGCTGGCCCTGAGCGTTTCGACGACCTGTCTCGCGCCCTGTCTCGCCTGATGGAAAGCTTCGACTACGGCCAACGCAGCCTGCTCAACCGACTGTTCTCACCACGCATTGACCGTTTGGCCATCGCCGCGACGAAAGCTGACCATGTAACGCCAGAGCAACACTCACGCCTGACGGGGCTACTAGAGGCACTGCTGGCCGAGCCAATCAAGGATTTGCGCTATGCCGACGTGCCTGTCAAAGCGTTTTCACTGGCCTCTATTCGCGCCACACAAGTCCGTGAAGTCAGCGATAATGGCAGCACCCTGACCGCACTGCGCGGCACGACCCTAAGTGGAGAACCTACCTTGATGTTTCCCGGAGACGTACCCAGCCAATTACCAACAGCAGACTTCTGGGCACGCCAAGGGTTTGACTTCACCGCCTTTCGCCCGTTACCACGCACAAGCGGCGCGTTACCTCACATTCGCATGGATGCTGCCATCGACTGGCTGATTGGAGACAAGCTGCAATGAATTCACGTCACCCGCCCTCTGACAACCACGCCTCATGGCAAGACAGCACCAAAGACCCACGCCCTGGCCGGCGTTTTACCGCCCCCGAACCTGGGCAACAAAGCGGACAAAACGCCAAACACAGCGATCAAATACACCGCGCCCCATTCGGCAGCAACGACCCTGCCCCAGGCCAACACTTTTCACCAGACACCGATAGCAAACCGCTGGTGACCGACACGACTGACCAGAGCCGCCATGCTGAGCGCCGCCTGGCCGATAGCCTTGCGCCTCCACGCAAGCGCCGCTGGGGGCTGCTTGGGTTGCTAACAGGTGGCATTACGCTAGGTGTTATTGAGCTTGGGCGATCACTGCCAGCTAGCCTGGCGGCCGGAGACTGGCTCAACGCAGGCTGGCAGATGCTCGGACTAACGGCTGTTGGCCTTGGCACAGCGGCTTTGGCCCGCGAGCTATTTCGGCTTCGCCGCTTACGTCGCCATGATAAACTACGCGAGGCGCTCAATGCCTTGCCACAGGCCAGCCACCAACACGCCCTAGCCACTGCGCAATTACTACGCCAAGGGTTACGCCTTGATGAAGACCATCCACACTGGCAAGCATTTATCGCCGCCAGCCAACCGCATCACGATGGTCAAGACATTTACGTGCTGCTTGATCACCACCTGTTAGCCCCCCGCGACCGCGAGGCCAGCCGACTAATTTCACGCATGAGCAGCGAAACTGCCGTGCTGGTGGCTGTCAGTCCTCTAACGTTGGTAGATATGGCACTGGTGGCTTGGCGTCATTTCGCCATGATTGACCGGCTCAGCCGCCTGTACGGATTAGAGCTAAACTATGCCTCGCGGTTGCGACTGCTGCGCCATGTGCTACGTGACATGGCGTTTGCTGGCGTTAGCGAAATGGCCAGCGATGCCAGCATGCAGCTGGTGTCAATGAACTTAGCCGGCAAGCTCTCGAGTCGTGCCGCTCAAGGGTTGGGCGTTGGGCTGCTAGGGGCACGTTTAGGGTTACGGGCCCAGCGCCTGGTGCGCCCACTAAACTTTGCTGAGGACGAACGCCCGCGCCTCTCTGACCTGCGCAGCGAAATGTGGCAACGTTTGCGGCGTCTGGAAAGCCGAGCAGTGGAGCCTGATTAATACACGCTGCCAACGCATCAGTCCGACGGAGGCGTTTTCTCAGACTGCATATCGGCTAACGCCGCAGAGACCGCTTCTTCCCACTCACCTTCACTGAGCCCCCAGTGTTTCATGTCATGCTCGCTGGCAGGCCCCATGGCCATGTCACGCAGTTTCTCTTCGGTGATCTTTTCAAAGCAGTGCCGAGCAAATCCTCGGGCTTTTTTCTCGTTTAACTGACTGATGACAGACATCGTTTTCTCCTCGTCATAGCTCAAGAGTTAAGGTCATTCTGAGGTCTCCATTCCTCGTTGACAAAGACAAGGCAACCATTCCAACACGCCATATGTTAGCTAGCCAGCCACCATTAGCTTGGGTCTGGTGAGGCACCCGTAGCGCTGGTGTTGCGCCCAGGGTCGGCAGACCCTGCGTCTCCTGGGCGACGCCCACTGGCATCACGCCGCTCAGTGCCCTCGCTCGCATCTGGACTGCTGTTATCGCCACTGGCCTTATTCAGGCGCCCTCCGGCAATGCCTTCCATTCCTACGCTGATACGAGGGACACCAAGATCCATGGATTGTTCTTCCATACGCCGCTTAAGCATTAGGTTAAAGGCACGCATCACATCCCACTGCATTTCTGGCGATGTGCGAAAGCGCATTCGCAAAATCGCACAACCGTCCTCAAACGCATGAATGCCTTGCATTTCCAACGGTGACCAAATGTGGTGGCGCATCATTGGGTCTTTCCGCAACGCCAAAGCGTTCTCCTGCATTAACTGAATGGCGTCGTCTATTTTCATGTCGTAAGGAATACGAATTTTCATCAAGGCGATACCAAACTGACGCGACATGTTGTGAATAGAGTCAATGCGGCTAAAGGTAATGATATGCACGACACCGTCTAAGTCTCTCAGCCGCACGGTACGTAGCGTCAGGCCTTCAACCGTTCCCATGTGGCCGTTGATACGAACGAAGTCTTCAACAGCCAGAGAGTCTTCAATAATAATGAAAATGCCGGTAATTAGATCCTGCACCAGCGTTTTCGCCCCAAAACCCAGCCCTAGGCCAATAACACCCGCACCCGCCAACAAAGGAGTGACGTTAACACCAAGATTTGCCAAACCAACGATAGAGGCAATAATCACGATAGTGATAAAAATGATATTGCGAATCATCGGCGTAATAGTCTGAGCCCGCGCCAGATTAACACGCCGTCCTCGCGCACCGGCAGAGGCAACCAAGGCTCGTTGGATTCCCGTATCAGCAAAAATCCATACTAACCAAGCAATCAACCCGGTAAAACCAATGGCCAAGAGCGCTTGCCCAATACGCACACTGGCCACACCTTGTTGGCCAATACCCACCAGCGAACCGCCCCATACCTGCAGAAACAGCTCACCAAACACGATCCAGGTCAACACGCGAGCGAGTACATAACCGAAGCGTTCAAGACGCTGGCGGTATTCTGAGCGGCGACGTTTTGAACGGCGTGTGGCATTACGCCGGATCAACCCGACCATAACCAGTGCCAGCACCAGTAAAGCGGCAGAAATAATCGACCTGGCTAACGCCGACCCGACATCGCCGCCAGAAATAAAAATGGCGACCAACGAACCACACACTAACAGCAGTGCTGGCACATGCCAGAGCCCACCCAGAACGCGCACCATTTCTATTGCACTGCTCGCATCACGACGGTCTGAATAAGAGCGATTAGTAATCAAATGGCTGATAGGTCGCTTAAAGCGAATAATGAAGCGAATACTGAGAACTGCTGCGAGAATATTGCTCAGTACAGACATTAGCCCGGCAAGGTCTTCGCCCATGATGTCGATAATTCGCGCCGTATTAAGCGCATCACCCAGCGCAATAAAGGCACCGATAAGAAACAATGGCCGTAAACTGCCGCGGTGCAGCAAGTGCACCGCTGTAAAACGGTGTCCACTGGTAAAGACTGAAATTACCGTTTCTACAACAACAGATAGCACTCGGCCGCACAGCGCCACATACGCAAGAACTAACCCGACCATCCGCCCAGCGCTTTCTGGGAGGAGTTGGGCAATACCCAAGGTAACAGCAAACGATAACGCCCAAGGCAGCAAACGGCGTAAGAAATGGAAAACCATCAAACCGCCCTTCGGCTCTCTTGGCAAATCAAGCGGCCAGTTATTACGCGCTGCAATAATGCGTCCCAATGCAATAAACAGCACCAGAAAACCAACCCATATCGACAGCAACACCACCAGGTTAACCGTAAATTTTGCCAGCTCGGAATTGCCGGTGGTCATTAACAAGCCTGTCCAGTCAACCCAGCCTTCCTTTAACTGTCGTTTCCACTCCACCAGTGGTGATTGGTCTGAGCTAGCTTGTTCTCCTAGGTCAGTAAAGGTTTCTGCTAGAGCTCCCAGCAGCCCTTGTTGGGTGGTCAGGCTCTCTTTGTCACGCACCTGGTTATTGGCTTCTCGCAACGCTTCAAGCTCATCAAGCAGCTGGTTACGCTGTGCTTCATTCTGTAGCACCCCAATGACTTGGTCCAACGACTGCTGAAGCTCTTGGGCACTTGGCCCTTGCTCTGGTTTGTCACTGCCACCAATGCCAAACGGCAAGGTCTGGGCCGATGCGGCTGGCGAGCACACCAGGGACAGCATCAACAAGATCAAGAGCCCGGCAAATCCAGCCAGACGGCACGGCGCAAAACGCGACATTAAATCTCCTTTCCTTTTCGGATCCACTGGCGCTACTGTCTACCCAACCCTGACGTTATCTCGCAGTATGTTAGCCTGCTCGACACGATGCTTCACCGTTTCACAGGATGACGCTATGACAACACAATCGCCGCCCACGGAACGCAATGCAACAGGCGACTATCGCCGTGTGGGGGTTGAAATCGAGTTTGCGGGGCTTCCACCTCGTACCACTGCAGAGCTGATCCATCGCCTGTTTGGCGGCCAGCTAGAGGCTTCTAGTCCTCACCGCTTATGGGTACACAACACCCAGTGGGGTGACTTTCGCATTGAACTCGATTCCCAATATGCTCACCCTGATGAGCGAATAATGCACCCATCAACGTCTGATGACAGCGAGTGGGAGCGCGTGCGCAAAGAGTTTCACGGCCGCATTCGCGAGCTCATTGGCGATGTTGCCACAGGCTTGGTACCAACCGAAATTGTCTGCCCGCCAACCCCTTGGAACGCGCTTGGCGCACTGGACAACTTATTCCATGTATTGCGAGAACATGGTGCCAAAGGTACCGATGCCAGCCTTCTCTACGGTTTTGGCTTGCACCTCAACCCTGAGCTACCGAGTCTCAGCGTGGATACCATCCTTGCACATATCAGGGCTTATCTGTTGCTGGCGACCTGGCTGCGCGACCAAATTCAAGTGGATATTACCCGTGAAGTACTGCCTCATGCCAACCCCTTTCCTTACGATTATTCCTCGCTTGTATTGGCCCCAGACTATGCGCCCAACTTACCCACACTGATTGATGACTACCTGCACTACAACCCGACCCGCAACCGTGAACTGGACCTGCTACCTCTGTTTGCTTTTGTGGCCCCCGAGCACCCTCACCCCCTGCTGAGCGGCCCACTGGTTCAGCCTCGCCCAACCTTCCACTACCGGCTTCCCAACGCTCAGCTTTCGGACCCTTGCTGGGGGGTCGTCAGTGAGTGGAACCGCTGGCTGGCGGTAGAGCGCTTAGCAGCCAACCCTAAGGTATTAAAACAGCGCAGCATAACGTACCTTGCTCAACACCACGCATCTCGCTGGGCACAGGGCTGCAAAGCATTGCGTCGCTGGGTACTGGGCTCATGACACGTCGATATCAGCAAACGCGTCCAGACAATAGGCCGCTCATTGGCATTACGACATCTGACAGCAAAAGCCAGATTGCCTGGTGGTTTGACTGGTTTGCCGTGTGGCGTCATGGCGGCCGACCACTACGTCTGTCGCCCTCACGGCCACAGCCCGCAGCGCTTGATGGGCTGATTATTGGCGGTGGCGATGATATACAGACATCACTTTATGGCGGCGAAGTGCAGCTTGATGTGCGTGTTGACCCTAAGCGTGATGCGCTGGAGCTGAGTTTGCTCGAACATTTCATTCCTCAGGGCACGCCCGTATTAGGCATCTGTCGTGGTGCCCAGCTAATTAATGTACACCTCGGCGGCACCCTAGATCCAGATATCTATACCACGCACGATGGCCTGAAACGTCGGCGCACGGTGCTGCCGCGCAAAACCGTTGATATCACCAATGGCAGCCAACTACACCGCATCCTTAAGGTGCGTTGGTGTCGTGTCAACAGCCTGCATCATCAGGCCGTTGACCAAACAGGTGATGATGTGGAGATAGTCGCGCGCGACCGAGATGGATTAGTGCAGGGCATCGAGTCTCGACACCATGACTTTTTGCTGGGTGTGCAGTGGCATCCGGAGTGGCTGATTTTTAATCGCCCTCAGCAGCGCCTGATTCGCGCCTTGGTTGATGCCGCATTGCAACAGCACCCCACTCTCGGTTGAAACGCTGCCTTTGCCTTGTTTAACACGACCTTCTCACTGAGCCGAGTAAACTGCGCCGAATGACATTTAACGCAACGCGTGCAGCCACTCAGCTAACTGTTGGCGTCCAATGTCGCGCATTTGCTGTTCGTTACGCAGAGGGATATTTTCTGAGTCAGGGTAGTGTTTCAACGCACCTTCGATACTCGCTTCACGCAAGATATGAAACATGGGCCACGGCGAGCGATTGGTGTAGTTAGCGGCATCGTCTTCCTCAACACCGTCAAAGCAATAATCAGGGTGGAAACTGGCTAGCTGGTAGGTGCCGTCATAGCCCTGGTCCTCCATCAGCGCTTCGGCCAGCCCGAGTAAGTCAAGGTAATCGTCAAAGTCATTCACGCCGTCACTCAACACAATCAAGGTCGTGTGTATGTCAGGCTCGCTATCCAGCCGCCGACATTCCTCGATTAGCCCTTGCATCGCTTCAACAGGGTCACTGGCAGGCAGTGCCACAAAACGAACGGAGTTATGCTCAAGCTCCCGCTTGGCAAACGGACAAATATCATGTTTAACAACAAAAGACTCGACCCAGGCACGGGACGCGGCAAGTGGACAGGCAGCAGTTTGGCTCATTAACAGATCTCGCAACAGGCTATTACGTCAGCAGAAAGAAAGGAAAAAGAAGAAAGAAAGCACTGAGAAACTCATAACACCAACGTCTATTCTACCTCGTCCAACCGCTGCGCCGCGATGCCAAACGGTCAGCCAGGCGTGTCGGCTCGCGGTGGGCAACCTGCTCCGCCAGTTAGCGCTACAGGCAGCGCTGTCACGTGGAGCAAAGGTTCCATTCATGCCGTGCTGGCGTCATCATTTAGCTTTGGCTCAGTTTCTACTCGCTGCTTCTAACAACGGTGACTATCCACGGCTGAACTTCCCCCGCTTCAGCCGAGTCATTACGCTATTGTATCGTCACCAGTCGCCCCGACAACGCCCCGCGCCGCGTGATAGTCTCCCGTTAACTTCATCAAAGGAAAACCCCATGACCGCCGTCGAGATGCTTGAACGCCTGGTGGGCTTTGCCACAGTATCGCGTGACTCTAACCTGGAGCTAATTGATTTTATTGAGCAGTGGCTAAAACGCCATGGCGTAGAGTCATGGAGAACGGCCAATGATGACGGCCGCAAGGCCAACCTGCTAGCGCGTATTGGCCCCGCGGTTGAGGGTGGCGTGGTTCTTTCAGGCCATACCGATGTGGTCCCCGTGGATGGTCAGCCGTGGTCTAGCGACCCCTTCGCACTTACCGATGGCGGTGATGGTCATCTGTATGGGCGCGGCACCTGCGACATGAAAGGCTTTATTGCCTGTGCGCTGGCCGAGGTGCCTCGCTGGGTCATGCTGGAGCTAAACAAGCCAATATACTTAGCACTCTCCTACGACGAAGAAGTCGGCTGCCTTGGCGCACCGCGCATGATCGAGCATTTAATGCGTGACCACCCTCGCCCAGCCACCGTTATTGTCGGTGAGCCAACCCTAATGCAGCCGGTAGTCGCACAAAAAGGCAGCACTAATCTGCGCACCACCGTCACTGGCCTGGAAGCTCACTCCAGCCAAGTGAACCAAGGAGTGTCAGCCATTCATGTGGCCGCCCGCTTGGTCACTCGCATCGAAGACATAATGGCTGAACTGCGCACCGAAGGCCGCGTTGACGACGCATTCAACGTGGCACATTCCAGCTTGCATGTCGGCAAAATTCAAGGCGGCACGGCAATCAATATCATGGCTCGCGAATGCCAGTTTGACTGGGAAATTCGCCACCTCCCAAGCGACCACTTCGACGATCTTCTGGCCCGAGTGAGCAACTACGCAGCAACCTTGGAAGCCGACATGCAGACCCGCTCACCAAACTGCCAAATTCATACTGAGCGCCTTGTCGATACCGTGCCAGCACTGGCCAACCGAGACAACACACAGGCACTCGCGCTATGTACCGAGCTACTGGGCGATCAGCCCACAAGCGCCGTGGCCTATGCGACTGAAGCTGGCCAGTTTCAGCGCCAGGGACTCGCGACGGTAATCTGCGGTCCGGGGAGTATCGCTCAGGCGCATCAGCCAAATGAGTACATCGAACAGACACAACTTCTGGCCGCCAGCGATTTCATGCGCAAACTGGGTAGCCGACTGGTAATGGATAACTGACATGCCAACGTTATGGATTATCAAAACCGGTGACGCCTTTCCCGAGGTAGTTGCCGACCACGGTGATTTCGACGCACGCTTTCTTGCTGCACTAAGCCCTCTGGCTGACAGCCACCCTGAACTGGAGCTTGCTGTATACGACGCCCGTTATGATGGCGAGCCGCCTGCGTTGAACGATAAAGACGGCCTCATCATTACTGGGTCTCATGCCATGGTGAGCGATGCCGAACCCTGGAGCGAGGCACTCAAACCCTGGCTGAGACACGTTCGCCAACGTAATATCGCCATGCTCGGTGTGTGCTATGGCCACCAGCTGATGGCCTCTGCGTTTGACGGCGTCAGCGACTATAATCCAGCTGGGCGGGAGTCAGGCAGTCGACATATCATGCTAACCGACGCCGGTCGTCATGACCCACTGCTAGGCATACTGCCAACGCCCTTTGTCGCCCAGCTAACCCATGCCCAGTCAGTCCTCACAGCACCCAGCGATGCCAGCGTACTAGCTGCCAATGAGTTTGATGCTAATCAGGCGCTACGCTATGGCCCCAGGCAATGGAGTGTTCAGTTTCATCCCGAGTTTAACGCTGCTGTCATGCGCGCTTACCTGATGCGCCAAACCGACGCCATGCGCCAGCAAGGCGAAAACCCCGAGCAGCTACTGCACGACGTTCAAGAAACGCCGCAGTCTGCCAGCTTACTGGTCCGGTTTGCCGAACTCATGTGCAGCCTTAACCTCAGCAAGAGAAAAGCAGCGCTGGAAATACCGAGCCGAGCAGAAATAAGACCCTTTCTTCCAAAGCGTGGCTAACGATATGTGGCTGAAAAACCTACTTAAACTAACACCGGCCAAGTGGCCGGTTAATCGCAGTGTGCGTATCAGCCTTGGCCTAGGCATACCTCTGACGCTGGGCTATTTTACTGACCATGCGTTGATTTTCATGTGGATGGCAATCGCTGTCATGCTTCAGTCTTCTGGCGAGGGAGTCGGGTCTTATCGTTCGCTGTTTCGAAATACGTTTATTTCTTCACTTATCGGGTGTTTGGGTTTTCTGGCCGGCTATTTGTGGTTTCTTCCATCAATTACCGCAATTATTATCCTAAGCTTCTTGGCTTTCATTGCAGGCATTGTCAACAGCTATGGCGCGGCCTATTCCAAGGGCACATTACAGGCATTACTTACCGCATCGGTAACCTATGGTCTGGCACCAGAGCTTCATGCTGTCATTGCATTCTGGAAGATAAGCGGCCTGTTTCTGCTGGGCACCCTCTTTTATGCACTGCTGCTTGCTACTGAAGCACTGATAGATAAAAGACGCCCTCAGCGCCAACAACTCGCCGAATACCTCTCAGCATTATCGGCATTGGCAGCGGCACGTTCTTCTGGTATCAAACGTGAGGCAGACAACAAAGCCATTGAAGAAAAAAGGCGCGTGGCTATCGACAAGTACAACGTGCTGTATGGCATGTTGCTAGACCATCGCTCTGCTAATACGACTCGCTCAAAAGAAAATAAAATCAATGCTGATATTCTTCAGGCAGGTGACGCAATATTTTCTTCTGTGCTGGCAAATAACAACACAAAACACCTATCAGCCGCAGCAAGCTGGTTACAAGCGGCAGCTCAGTCAGTTCAACACCACCATAGGCTACCTGCCTGCCCGGCTACCCAGTTGCCTGATAGCCGACTGGGTGAGCGAATCATCGACTTGTCTGATAGCCTCATTGTTGCAGGCTCGTTGAAAAACCACACCTCTTCACAAACCGCACCTATAGCGCCTTTTTCAGCCAGACATCGAACCCCAGCCTTAGCCTTAAGTCACTTAATTGTTGGCCCTGAGGTTATTAGCGTTGCCGCCAAACTGGCCCTCTGTATGGGGCTGGCTTTTTCCGCACAGTTTGTTGTTCACAGCAATCATTGGTATTGGGTTCCGCTGACCGTATCGCTGGTCATGAGACCGGAACTTGGCTCGGTATTTGTGCGAGCAGTATTGCGCACACTTGGCACAACTATCGGAGTCATTATCGGCACAGTCATGTTGATGGTAATTCCTAAGGGCTCTGCGCTACTAATAGCCTTGGTTATACTGGCAAGCTGCATGCCTTGGGCCATGCTGAAATCGTATGCCTTGCTGTCTGTTTTTATTACACCGCTGGTATTAATTCTTGTCGACTTGGTGGCACCAGGCACGGCGACTATTAACTATGCGGGGCAGCGACTGACAGATACCGCAATCGGCGGTGGAATTGTTTTGATTTTTGGCTATTTTATTTGGCCAAAAACCCATGAAAAGCAGTTATCAGGTGCTTACACTATTGCAATGAAGACGATGTCTGATTATTTCTTGATGGCTTGTCGTGCTGACCCGGATGCATCAAAGAGCCTGCGTTTTGAGGTCTACAGCAAACTCTCTAACCTGCGTATACAGCTGCAAAGGCAACTGTCTGAACCACCCCCGGCTAACAAAGAAGCCGCGCAATGGTTTCCCGTGATTGTGGCAACGGAACGTCTTGCTGACCGCATCACCATTTATATTGAAAACACACGGCCAGATGAGTCACCACTTGATCACCAGTGTGTCGAGTTACTGGCAACGCATATGCAGATGATAACTACCGATCATCACCGGCTGAAAGCAAGCGAGCCCCCCTCAGACAACCCATTTCTTAATGGGATTATTGAAAATATCAACACGCTTTCTCGCCAGTTAGCGGCACTGAAAGCCGCGTCACCCACGTAAATTCTGACCACTGACCGTTGGCAATACGTGAACGGCACAATAGAAGGATTAAGGTTATGATTCCACACAGCCTGCAAGTGCTGATTGATGGCACCGACGGCCAGCGTTTCGCACACTGGGAAGGACGGCAAGTGTGGCTGGCCAATGAACCCTGGGGCCAGTTGGCGGTATCTCTTCAAGGCGCCCAAGTGCTGCATTATTTACCCGCGTCGCCGTCTAACAGCACGCTTGGTGGCTGGCTGTGGGTAACACCGACACCACAGGCGTTACCCGGTGCCATTCGCGGCGGTATTCCATTGTGCTGGCCGTGGTTTGCCGACGAGCGCACCGCTGACGAGTCACCCGATCGTTCAGGCCCAATGCATGGCCCCGCACGCTTGGCTGAGTGGCGCTTAGACGCAGCAGACCCACATGAAGATGGCGTTGAGCTGCACCTGTCTCCCGTTGAGCGCCTGCACTCTCAACTAACGCCTCGTGCGCTGATACAGGCCAATGCCCAGCGCCTGCATGTCGAGTTAATTACAGAGCATGTCGGCGAAACCCCCGTGAAGCTAACTGGCGCTCTACACAGCTACCTAGCCGTAGCCGATGCCTTTGCCTGCCAGATCAAAGGCCTTGCTGGGGCACGCTACCTGGATAAACACAACGATTTTTCACAAAGCGAGCAGGTTGGCGAACTCGCCGTATGTGGTGGGCTTGACCGCATTTACCACACCAACGCTGAACTGATTCTGGATGATGGCAGAAAGCGCCTACGAGTCGCCCGCCAAAACAGCGACTCTGCCGTTATCTGGCACCCTGCGCAACAGCCGCCCTCCGACACCTCACCTGAAGCAGCGCGACATTTTCTTTGCGTTGAATCAGCCAACACGCGCCTTGACCCAGTCTGGTTGGTGCCCGGTGCTCAACACCTGCTAGGCACGACCCTGTCTCTGGACAGCAAACTGCCGCAACACGACGGCGACGACACAGCCTAACTCACCGACTCAGCCATCGTATCCTGCTGTTTGGCCAGCTTGTGTCCATCCTCAGTCTGGCCAATTTTCCAGTAACTCGACACATACATGTGCGACTTAGGCACCTCATGCGCCTGCTTTAACCAGCGCCGCAACGCACGCATCGTTCCGAACTCACAGGCCGCCCAGACTCCGGGCTGGCCTTTCAGCCAGGGCAAGCTCTGTACCTTGTTTAAGAGAGGCGCGCCGAGAGGGTTTGGCTGAGCGTTAATGACCCAATGAATTTGCACGTTTTCAGGGTGTACCAGGCACTGTTTGTCTGCGGGGTGCAGAATTTCGATCACCGCATGGCCACAGGCTTCGTCAGGTAGCGCGGCAAGGTTAACACTGAGTGCAGGCAACGCTGTCATATCACCCACCAGCAAGAACCAATCGGCCTGCTGCTGAACCAGCTTCTTCGCACCAGGCCCGCCAACCAAGATACGATCACCCGGCATTGCATTATCAGCCCAGCGAGATGCTGGCCCCATGGGGTGATGCTGAACAAAATCCACATCAATTTCCCTCTCGCGCTGATGCCGAATAGTGTAGGTCCGCATCAACGGTTTTTCCCCATTACCACGCGGAAATATCAGTTTGATATAGGCACTTTCCTGGTCTGCTGGAAAGTCTGCCAGACCATCACCTCCTAACGTAATACGCCGCATATGCGGCGACAATTGGGCCGTGCGTAATACCTCCAACTCTCTTGTCATGGGCTTACCCATACCTATCACTCCTATACTGTTCCAGATTGCCCGCCGTCTGCACCACCAAAGACCACCCACATGACAACGTAATGCAAAAAATCACGGCAGCCGACGTAGCCCCGTAAGAATGGGAGCGCCTGTCGATGGATCATGAAGCAGGGTGCAGGCGACACCATATAACTCTGCCACTAGTGCTTCAGTCACCACATCAGCTGGTGCTCCTTGAGCCACAATGCAGCCATCGCGCATGGCAACAAGATGATCAGCGTAGCGGCAAGCACTAGCCAGGTCGTGGAGAACCACGCCAATTGTTCGCCCACGGCCCGCGAGCGAACGTATCAATTCAAACACCTCTAACTGGTGCCCCAGGTCCAGGGCAGACGTAGGCTCATCCAACAACAGCAGTGGAGTCTGTTGAGCAATGGTCATTGCAATCCAGGCGCGTTGCCGCTGACCACCGGAAAGCGCCTCTAACGGGCGATCAGCCAGCTCGTCAAGACCTGCCGAAGAAAGCGCTTCGGCCACAGCATGCCTGTCTTCCACCGACCATTGGCGCAACCACCCCTGGTGGGGCTGTCGGCCAAAACGCACCAAATCGGCAACTGTCAGCCCCTCCGGCGCACTGGCTTCTTGTGGTAACAGGGCTAGGCGCTGGGCCAGATCTCGTGCCGACAAATGCTGAATATCCACTCCATCAAGACACACAGCTCCCTCATTCGGGCTATGCAAACGTGCCAGGCCTGCCAGTAACGTTGATTTTCCACAACCATTAGGACCGACGATCGCCGTTACCCGCCCCGGTGGAAGAGTCAAGTTCAGCGCATCGATAACGGCTGTTTTTCCATGAGCCAAACAAAGCGCTTTGGCTTCCAGTAGGTACGCCGGTTGAGCAGACATGTTCCTCCTTAGCTCCTCGATGGCCGCAGCAGAATACATAGCAGCCAAGGGCCGCCAACAAGAGCCGTAACAATACCCACGGGTAGCTCGACAGGTGCCAACAGTAAGCGACCAACCAGGTCGGCCAATACCATTACCAGTGCGCCAGCGAGCGCCGAAGCAACCAGCGGTACTCCCCGCGGAGAAGAAAGCGAGCGGGCAATCTCGGGGCCAATTAGCCCCACCATACCGACTGGGCCAGCCACAGCCACAGCCAACGCAGTAAGCAGCACAGCAAGCGTTAGCACCTGTATTCTGCGATGCTTCAAAGGAATCCCCATGCCCGCGGCCACCGCATCAGAAAAACGCATGCCAGATAACGACCGGCCAAGCGCAATCGCTGCAGGCAACCCCAGCAACAGCCCTGCAAAAAGCAGGTTCACAGCGCCTAAAGACCGCGCGTTGAGCGTGCCGACAGTCCATGGGTAGGCAGCATTCGCACTGTCAATATCAACCTGAGACAACAGCAACTGAGTGACAGCCCCGAACACTGCACCAATGCCGATTCCAGCAACAATAAAGCGGTAGCCTCGGGTATCATTCCCACTGGCTAAACCAAAGGTAATGCTGGCCGCAGTGGCACTGCCTATCAGTGCCATGGCAGGAGGAGCCAGAGACACACCCAGCCCAACCACCGAAGCCACGGCAAAAGCGGTGGCGCCATTATCAATGCCGATAATGCCAGGCGTGGCCAAGCGGTTACGCGCTAGGGTCTGCATCAGACAGCCCGCCACGGCAAAGGCAGCGCCAGTCCACCAGGCGGCTGCCAAACGTGGTAAACGTAACTCTTGAACAATAAAAACCGAAAAAGGATCTCCATTCCCTTGTAAGGCGGGCCACAATGCCGCTAGCGACAGCGTCTCAGTGCCTAATGCAAGATAGCCCAGCGATGCGAGCAGTAATACAGACAACAGCAGCCCACTAACCCACAGCCCTCTGCGCTCAATCAATACACTCACAGCGCCAATGCTGAACTGCCAATAACCTGAAGGAGCGCTTAGGCATTGCGCCTCTTCACCTGCCGTCGAGGTTCGCCCCCACAGAGTCCACACGTCCATTGCTGTTCTCCTTTAAAGCGTCGGCAACCGCCGGGCTCGAACCACGACTACCAGCACTGGCGCTCCAATTAAAGCCGTTAACACGCCAATAGGCAGCTCTGAGGGAGCGACTATCAGGCGCGAAATAATGTCAGCCGCCAACACCATCAGCGGCCCTAGCGGTAAGCAAAGCCACAACGTACGACGCACATCAGGCCCAGCCAAAGCACGCGCCGCAAAAGGAACGACCAGGCCAACAAACGCGATTGGCCCGGCCACCGCTGTGGCCGCACCAACCATCAGCGCAACCGCTAAAACCACCAGCAAGCGAACACGCCCCGGATGATGGCCAAGGCCAGAGGCAACGCGCTCGCCCAAGGCCAAAGCCGCTAAAGGACGCGCGATGATGGCACTAATCGCTAGCGCTAGAACCAGGCTAGGGAGTATTGCCAACAAATCGTCTACATGACGCCCTGCTAAACTACCGACAACCCAGAAACGAATTTCATCGGCGGCACGTTGGTCAAACAGCAATAAAAGCGACGTCAGCGAGGCAAGCAGCGCAGAAAAAGCAGCACCAGCCAATATCAGGCGAACAGGGTCACTGCCCATGCCACGCAGTCGTACAACGCTAAGTACCGCCAGACACCCGAGCAATGCCCCGACCTGCCCGACTGCGATACGCAGTGTTGCCGCACTAGCCCCCAAGCATAAAGCCACTCCCACCGCGAAGGCCGCGCCAGCACTAACTCCGAGCAGCCCAGGCTCTGCCAACGGGTTACGCGAAACCGCTTGCAACAACGCGCCAGCCACGCCGAGGGATATCCCGACAACAATACCGATCAGGGTGCGTGGCGCACGAAGCGAACCCACAACAAAGGTGGCCTCATCATCGCCATGTCCTACTAACACCGCTAGAGCACGCGCTGGCGTGACCTCTCCGGCACCGAGTAACACACTGATAATGGCGGTCACGGCCAGCAGTAGCAGCAACAGAGCCATGACACGCCAAAGCCCCGCCTCACGGTGGGGCTTTGATAAGTGAGGTATCATCATTCAGGCAACAATGCGGCTTCAATATTGCTCAGAATTGCCTGGGCAGCCAGCGGGCCGCTAGCGCTGGTCCACAACTGCCCATCCACTACCACCACTCGATCGTGCGTTACTACCGGCAAGCGAGCAAAAGCAGCCGATTGCTTAGCGGCTTCCAGCGCTTGTTCACCTTCTGCATTTAACGTGGCGAGAAATAACCAGTCGCCATCCAGCCGCGAGAGATTTTCAAGGCTCAGCGGGTCGCTGTGAGCGCCCCCTTGGTTAACCAATCCGGCATCACTTACCTTAAGGCCTGAGGCTGCCAGAATACCGCTAGAAAACAAGGTGTCAGACATCACTAGCGGGCCTTGGGGCATCCAGCGCACTAGGTTAGTACTCCCATCGACTCCCGCCTCAGCAAGCGCCTGTGACAATGCTGATGCTCGCTCCTCCACGTCAGTGATAACGGCTTCCAGTACCTCCGCTCGGCCCAACGCTTCACCGAAAAGACGCGCTTCATGCTTCCAGTTATCGGCAGCACGTTCACGAGCAACAGGAACCACAGTGGGCGCGATTTTAGACAGCAAGGCATACTGCTCATCAGCAAGCTGTGGAGCCGCCAGAATCATATCGGGCCGCTCGGCTAATACAGCCTCCAAATTCACCTCACGAACCACGCCAACAATCGCTGGCCGAGTTTCCTCATCCAGGTGAGCTTCAATATAGCGCGCCACACTATCTCCACCGCGGGTGGTAACGGCGCCGACAGGCATTACCTCTGCCGCCAGGGCCGCATCCAGTGCGCCCTCATAAAGGGTAACTACTCGCTCAGGAGCATCAGGCACCTCAACGTTTCCATAAGCAGTAGAAACACTTGCGGCTTGCGCCGTAGAAAAAGTCAAAAGAATTGACAGGCCAGCTATAGCGGCAGTCGGGCGTGTAAACAGTGGCATCAGTAAAGGCTCCTTGGCTGCCAATAATTTTAATCTACATCAGAATCATTTGCATAATTATGTTTAAATGATTTTCGTAGTTATCAGCGGCCAACCGCTTCAATCACTTCGTTAACTTGCGCTCGCACACTGCCAAGGCCCGCACCAGAGAGATACCAAAGATCGGCCGACAGCGGTACAACACGGATAGACTCGCCCCCACGTTCGGCCAGCGCGCTCTGAAGTGTTGATACGTCCAGCGGTTCTTTACCGATTGCCAAGCTACGGTCTACAACCAACACCACATCAGGTGACATACGCACCATAATGTCTGGCGTTAAAGGCGTGAAAACCCGCTCGCCACGCTGTACCAGCTCGACATCCTCAGGCACCGCTGGAACATCAAGCTGTAACAGTTCGTTTACCACGCTCTCTTGGCGTAAAGAAAAGCGGCCATCGTTGTGAGTAATCACCATGACCGAACGTTCTTCAGGAAGCGAAGCTCGTGCTTGCTCGATGAACTCGGATAAACCGGTAAGAGCCTCTGCTGCCTCGGCTTCGGCATTGAAACGCTCGGCCAGCCCCGTAACCTTGTCACTAAAAGCAGTAAAATACGGACCTTCTTCAAGGCCTACATCGATGACTTCAGCGATATTAGCCAACGACTCAACGGCCTCACCCTGACGCCCAGTAACCACAATCAGCTGCGGCTGAGAGGCGATAACTGCATCAAGGTCTGGAACCTTAAGGCCACCAACGTCAGTGCGTCCTTCAAGTAAATGCTGCATATACGCCGGTGCTGCCTGGTAGGGCAAACCGATAATATGTTCTTCGAGCCCTAGCGCCTCTAGCGTGTCAACACTCCCCCAGTCATAACTCACCACCGTTGGCTCGTTAACAACCTCCGCCTCTGCATTCACCGCTCCCGGCAGAGCCAACATTACCAACGTTAGCATCAGCGTATATGTGCCAGATGTTTTCATGAACCGCTCCCCTAGTTTTTGATTAACCGACCCACGAATGGGAATCGATTGCAATAAGGGAAAGAAGGCTACCACGGTTTGCGTTGCGTTATCAGGAACATAGCATTCGGCAGAACGGACCTTTAATTATTAATAATAATCTTTATCATTTGCGTCCGATCGATCTGCCTACCCAACAACTGGAAACGTTACGATGCCGATTTTCTTGCCCCATTACCACTCCACCTTGGCTCTAGCAATTTCTACAGCTGTCGCCAGTGGCACCAGCCTAGCGAAAGACACGACCGAGCTAGAACCCTTGGTTATTACCGCCTCGGGGTTCGAGCAGGTTATCTCTGATGCGCCAGCAAGCATCTCGGTAATCACTGGTGAGGAGCTTAACAAGCAGTCTTATTCGAGCATCGTGGACGCTATGGACAACATTCCCGGCGTCTATGTCACCGGAGGCGGGCAGTCGAAGGACATCAGTATTCGCGGCCTAGATGATAGCTATACGCTGTACCTGATTGATGGCCGCCCAATCAACGATGGACGTACCGTTAATACTAACGGTTCCGATGGCGGTAAACAGATCGGCCTGCCGCCGATCTCGATGATTGAACGTATCGAGGTCATTCGCGGCCCGATGTCATCGCTATACGGCTCTCAGGCCATGGGCGGGGTCGTCAACGTTATTACCAAAAAGGTCACTGAGCAGTGGATGGGGTCAGTGACTACCGAGTATACGCACTCACTTAATGACATCAGTAACGACGCCCAACAAATCAGCTTTTTTACCAGCGGCCCTTTAATTGCAGGCTTGCTCGGTGCTCGCGTTCATGGCAGCTGGGTCGGAAATGAGGAAAGCGATTACATCGGTGGCGGAGATAATGCTGAAAGCAACCCGAAAAGTGATACTCGACAAGGTGGCGTAGAACTGATTTTAACACCTGACGGCAGTAACGAATTCTCTTTGGGCTACACGTCATCTACCAAGGAATACACCCACACCCCTGGGCGCAGCATCGCTTCAGTTGATCGTCGCGGCAACCCCACACAAGCGAATACCACGCGCTATGACAAAGATATCTACACCCTGTCTCATCGTGGTAACTACGGCAACTTTTTAACTGATACCTACCTGCAGCACGATATCTCTGACCGGCACCTTAGCGATAACAGTAAGAAAAAAACCAATGAAATGACTACGTTCAACTCCCAGACAACCTATTTCTGGGGTAGTCACATGCTCACGTTCGGCGGCCAGTACAAGCACGAAAACCTGACCGACGACACCAATGGCTTACTCTCTTCCAACGTGCCCGGCGCTATTAATAAAGCAGACCGCTGGCTGGCCTCCTTGTTCATGGAGATGGAGTGGAGTATTACCGACGACCTTAACCTGACCACTGGGGTGCGCTATGACGATGACGAGCTGTTCGGCGGCCATTTTTCACCACGCGTTTACGCTAACTACCACCTGACCCCAGAGTGGACACTTAAAGGCGGCGTTTCTACCGGTTACAAACAGCCCAGCTTATCAGAGGCCACCGAAGGCTTTGGTCGTGGTACTGGCGGTGGCGGTTCTCCTGCGCCACACCCCCGAGCGCTTATCATTGGCAACACAGACCTGGACCCAGAAACCAGCACCAACTACGAATTCGGCCTTGCCTACAACAGTGCTGCAGGCGGCTTGACGACCAGCGCGACGCTGTTTCATACGCAGTTCGACGATAAAATCGCAGAAGATCGCTTCTGCGTAACGCCTGACGCAGATCGCAACGATCCTAGCACTTGGGGTTGCCACTATGCGGGTAATGACTTTGTCTTTCTCAGCACACGCAAGAACATTTCCAAGGCCGAAATACAGGGGGCCGAGCTAGCTCTGGCCTATGACATCACGCCACAGCTGAACCTCTCCTCCAGCTACACCTACACTCACTCCGAACAGAAAACCGGTGAGTTTTCTGGCGAACCGCTCAATAAAGTTCCCGAACACATGTTTAACCTGCTCCTCGACTGGCAAGCCACCCAGGACCTAAACCTTTGGGTGCAAAACAACATTCGAGGCAGTACCAGCGACTACCTGGGCCGTAGCAGCATGAGTGAAGGCACTCCTGGCTATGGTTTTGTTGATGCTGGCTTAGTTTATGCTCTGAATGATAATGCCCGCGTCAAGGCGGGTATCTACAACATAGGTGACAAGAAAGTGACCAACGACGACTACGAAGTCGTGCTTGACGGTCGCCAAGTTAGCCTTGGACTCACTGTAGATTTCTAAGCCTTACGCAGGCTATTGGTGATGCGCTTTGTGAATTGAGATCGCCCTTTCGCTCCGGCCACCCCGGAGCGTTGGCATATTTATTTCTTTGCTCAGAACGACCAAAGAATAGATTATAATAATTTTCATTTGCAAATAGACATGATATGTTTACACCTTCCTCACGATACGTCCCATAACCATGTATGACTTCGATGAACTGGCCGCTTTCGATGCTGTGATGACCTCTGGCAGCCTGACACGCAGCGCTCAACGCATGGACTTGGCCAAGTCAACACTCAGCCGTCGAATTACCCAGCTGGAGTCACGGCTTGGGCAAACACTGCTACGACGACAGGCCAATCGGCTGATTCCCACCGAGGCCGGGCTGGTATTTCACGACTATTGTTGCCAGATGCTGAGTTTGGCTAACCACAGTCATGAAGCCTTGGCAGACCTCTCTGGAACAATGCGCGGACGCCTGACCCTAGGCGTACATTGCAGTTTAGCGCGTAACTGGGCGGCTAACGTCGTCAAAACCTTTCTGGCAAGCCACCCTGAAATGGAATTAACCCTACAGGCGCGCGACCGGCCAGAAAACTCACCAGAAAGCCAGATCGCCCAAGTGTGGATAGGCGACCTACCTGCAGACACACCACTGCGGGTAGAGTCCCTAGGACAACTCACCCAATGGCTTTACGCCAGCCCTGGTTATCTTAAACGCCACGGAGCACCTACAACTCCCGAGGAGTTAGCACAACACCCCTGGATCGACCTGCTTGGCACAACCCATAACGGACTGATGCTACACCACCCTGAGCGACGCTCTTTCTGCTTTCATCCCCCCCGCTCACGGCTATGCGTCGATCTACCGACGTTGCAAGTAGATGCCATCGCTCAAGGGCAAGGCATCGGCGTTCTATCAGAATGGTCTGTTGCAAGACGCGAGCAGTACCATCCCAACGAGCTAGTGCCTTGCTTGGCAGAATGGCGCCCAGCCCCTCTGGCCGTCAGCCTACTTTCTCCCTATGGGCCACACCCCCGACGCCTAGACGCTTTGCTTGATGCTCTACGCCAAGCTGTTCCGTCAGCGTGGCGCTCTATGCCGTAGCAGCAGAGCAACGCTGGCTACCTCATCAAGGTCATCACCCTTGGCGCTAAAGAAGGCGTCTTTTGACGTAGATAAAAAAAACAATACGTTCTGCGCCTGACATCAAAAACCAAAAATGCCAGTCAACGTCAGTTGACTGGCATGGCACTTCGCGCAGCATGATTAATACACTGTCACTTTACTTGTCAGCGTTTACAGCTCGGCGAACTTCTTGTCAAAACGTTCAGCCGCCGCATCGGTGAAATCAAAGTTATTGCGAATGTACTCAAGCGTGCGACGCTCAACGTCCGTGACACCCTGGCCATCAAGGGCCGACTTGAGCAGATCATCCACTTCATCTTTAGAGACTTTTCCTTCGCCTTGCCCAGTCGTATGAGCGTTGGCCAAGTCAATTAATTCCTTTTCGTACTGCACACCACCGATTGTTACGTAAGCCATTTTTCCACCTCCTTGTCAGAGCATGTCTTGAATGACACGACAGACTGTCAGTCTAGACACAAACAACACATCAGCAAAAATAACAAATCTATCCTACAGCCTACGGTTGATGGTTCAACCTTTTACTACCGCCGTCACGGTCACTTCCACCAGCAGTTCCTTGGCAGGCAGTGGCGCACAAACACAAGTACGGGTTGGCGCGTGACCTTCAGGCACCCAAGCATCCCACACAGCATTCATGGCAGCGGCATCTTCACCATTGGTGAGATAAACCGTCGCAGCAAGCAGATGCTCACGATCAGAACCTATCTCTTCTAGCAGTGCATCCACTCTGGCCAACATGCTTTGGGTTTGCTCGGTGATATCACCGTTGCGCGCCTCGGGACCAGGCACCTGACCACAAAGGTAAGCCACACCATTATGGATAACAGCACGGCTCATACGGGCTTGTGTATCGTGACGCTGAATGCTCATGGGTAGAACTCCTGCAGATTGTTTGGGGCCACATGGTACTCTGAAAAGACACACCGAAAAACATCCATCTGGCACGCGCCTGATCAACGCAATAACAGCACCGGAATACTCGCACCGCGCAACACACTGGTGGTTGTACTCCCCAGCAGCAAGTGACGAATCCGTGAATGTCCGTAGGCACCCATTACCGTCATATCAATGTCATGCTCCTGCTTGTAGCTACGCAACACCTGCTCCACATCACCCGCACGAATCACACCTTCTGCTTTGTGCTCAGCATCTCGCAACGTTGCTAACGCCCAAGCCAGTTGCGACGTATTATCGCCAGTGTCTGCGCCAACCATCACGACATGACATTCAATGCCGCGAAACAGTGGGCTACTTGCCAACATCTCAATGCCCTTGCGAGTGGTCCTGCTGCCATCGAACGCCACCATAATCTTTGTTGGGCGGCGAAACGTCTCGGGCACTACCAGAATAGGCCGATGGAGCGTGCGCACTACACGCTCCAAATTGGAACCTAAGTGATCACTATCTTCATGCGCTGTTTTGCCACGCTTTCCAATGACCAGCAAGCGTATCTCGTCCTCCAGCTCCTCCAGTGTTTCCACTAGGGTGCCATTACGCTGGCGCATACTTGGCTCGCTAACGTCACCAGCAATGGCGCGATCCTGTGCGGCCTTAAGCATCAAACGCCCCTGCTCTTGGGCAATACGGGCACGTTTTTCATCAAGCTTCGCCAGCTCTTCAAGCAGATGCTCACGCGCGCCCAGGCCAATATTGCCCGACAGGTCGGTTTCAAGGCTTTGCAGATGATTGTCGGCCACATGCAGAAAGGTCAGTGGTGCGCCCAGCGCCAAGCTAGCCCAAGCAGCATAATCACAGACACCTTCTGAGAAATGTGAGCCGTCAATGGCGGCCATCACCTGTTCAGTCATCTTTTCTGCTCCACAAGTTAGCGAATAAGAGTTGACCCAATACGCTCTGCATTATGTCCAGCCGTGGTGTAATAACCCACGGTTCGCCGTCTGTCACTCGCCGCCCATCAGCTTTTCAACAGCCTTAGGGTCATCATGAATGGCGTAGCGATCAACAATGGTAGCGCTGGCATCATTCAAGCCAATCAGTTCTACCTGAGTCCCTTCACGCCGGAATTTAATCACGGTCATATCCAGTGCCTGTACTGCCGTAATATCCCAGAAATGCGCTCGGGACAGGTCGATAGTGACCTTCTCGACGGTTTCTTTGAAATCAAACGCCCTGCCGAAACGCTCAGACGAGGCAAAAAACACTTGCCCGACAACGCGATAGGTGCGATGACTAACGTGCGGGTCGTCTTCACTACCGATATACAGAATGTTGCCAACTTTGTTCGCGAAGTTCATGGCCGCCAGCAGCACACCAACAAACACGCCGATGGCTAAGTTGTGGGTGCTCACCGTGACCCCTACCGTCACTAACATCACGAGATTGGTGGACATCGGGTGCTTTTTCAGATCACGAATCGAGGTCCAGCTGAACGTACCGATCGACACCATGATCATTACAGCGACCAGTGCCGCCATAGGAATCTGCGATACCCAGTCCGACAGAAACACCACCATGATCAACAGCACCACGCCTGCCACCAGCGTCGAAAGCCGACCACGACCACCCGATTTAATATTGATCACCGACTGACCGATCATCGCGCAGCCAGCCATGCCACCCAGTAGTCCTGTACCGAAGTTAGCCAGGCCTTGGCCTTTACACTCGCGGTTCTTGTCGCTGGTGGTATCCGTCAAGTCGTCAACGATGGTGGCTGTCATCATCGACTCCAGCAGACCAACGACAGTCAGCATCACCGCGTAGGGGAAAATAATCGTTAGGGTTTCCAAGTTCAGCGGTACATCGGGCCATAGAAATACCGGCAAGGTATCCGGCAGCTCGCCCATGTCACCCACTGTGCGAATCTCCATACCGGTGACCAGATACACCGCCGTCAGCACCAAAATGCAAACCAGCGGCGACGGTAGCAACTTGCCGATAGTCGGCACATAAGGAAACAGATAGATAATGCCCAGACCCGCGGCTGTCATGGCATAAACATGCCAGGTGACGTTAGTCAGTTCCGGCAGTTGCGCCATAAAAATCAGAATAGCCAAGGCATTCACGAAGCCAGTTACCACCGAGCGCGACACAAAACGCATCAGATCAGCAAGCCTCAGGTAGCCCGCAATAACCTGTAACACCCCAGTTAACAGAGTTGCCGCCAGCAGATACTCAAGGCCATGCTCTCGAACCAGCGTTACCATTAGTAGCGCCATGGCAGCCGTCGCGGCCGATATCATACCAGGCCGTCCTCCAGCAAAAGCGATAATCACCGCCATGGAGAACGACGCATAAAGCCCGACCTTAGGGTCAACGCCAGCAATAATAGAAAAAGCGATGGCTTCAGGAATCAAAGCCAGGGCAACAACCAGGCCAGACAGAATGTCGCCTCGGATATTGAAAAACCAGTCTTGCTTGAGAGATCGGATCATGAAGCGGTCCAGTCAGGAGTTCGTATCAGTTAGGGCACGCGCACCAATCTGGCTAGCGAACGCTATCCGATGCATGGCATCTACGAGGAAAGTGGGAAATTATAGACCGCGAACTCTAGCAGATTGACGTTAAACCTGCCATGTCAAGCGCTGTAAAGACTTTCCATCATGGCACTCTACGCCGCCTAATACACGGGCTAATATGCCGTGAACAACGGCTCCTGTGTAGCCACTAAGAGCGAGTAATAATACGATGCGATTAATGCAACGACGGCGCTACCGTACCCTGCCGAGCGATAGCGCAGCACCATAACAATCACTGACCTAAGGAATCGCCTATGCCAGGCTGCCGCCTCGCTAAGTTTCTTATCTGCATTATCATCAGCGCCACCCTGCCAACGGCGTTTGCCACGAACTTGTCACCCACAGCAACGGATGGCGCTGAAAATAACGCAGCCAGCGTTTCATGGGCGAGTATCGAAGCGCAGGCCCAGGGCCAGACAGTCTATTGGAATGCTTGGGGAGGCAGCCCTACCGTCAACCGTTATATTCGCTGGGTCGCGGAGCAAGTGGCCTCTCGCTACGACATTGAACTCATCCATGTAAAGCTGGACGATGCTGCCACCGCCGTATCGCGTGTACTGGCCGAGAAGTCTGCTGGCAATCTGACACACGGCAGTGTCGACTTGATCTGGCTTAATGGTGAAAATTTCGCTGCCATGCGCGATAACGATCTGCTTTACGGCCCATTCACACAACAACTGCCTCACTTTTCTCTGACCAACCCTCAGGATAATCCTGAAATCACCACCGACTTCACCCGTCCCACCGAGGGCTTCGAGTCACCCTGGGGTAAAGCGCAGCTGACCTTCTACTACGACAGCCAGCGTGTTTCGTCACCACCACGTTCAATGACGGCATTACTCGACTGGGCATCCGCCAACCCTGGGCGCTTCAGCTATCCTCGAATACCCGACTTCCTAGGCACCACGTTTCTTAAACAGACACTCATCAGCCTGGTCGATGACCCCGCCGTACTAACGCACCCCGTTGACGAGCAAAGCGTAGACGCTATCACTGCGCCGCTGTGGGATTACCTAGACACCCTACACCCCCTGCTGTGGCGTGGGGGTCGCCACTTCCCCGCCAGTGGCCCCGAGCTAAAACAGCTAATGGGCGATGGCGAGCTTAGCCTAGCCTTCACATTCAACCCCTCTGAACCTGCGGCTACCGTGACCGCCTATCAGCTGCCCCCGAGTACACGCAGCCTGATACTGGAGGGCGGCACCTTAGGCAATGTGCATTTCGTCGCCATTCCTTTTAATGCTAGGCACCAAGCGGGAGCCCTGGTGGTAGCCAATTTTCTGCTATCGCCAGACGCTCAAACACGCAAGCAGGACACAACGGTATGGGGCGACCCGACGGTTCTTGATAGCCAGCAACTGAACGCTACCCAACAAGCAGCACTATTAAACACCGCTGAGCATCCAGCACAACTACCTGCAACAGCGCTTGAGCAGGTGCTACCAGAACCTCACCCCAGCTGGACCCGAGTCTTGGAAAAAGGCTGGATTACGCGCTATGGCAGCCGCTAATTTAACGCCTGTCACGCCTGGCGTTTTCACCCGCCTCATTCGGCTGATGCCAGTCGTTACACTGGGCTTACTGACACTGCCTGTCGTAGCAGGCCTGGCTGGCATTATCGCCCCCGCATTGGGCTGGCTGCCCGCGCTGGGCGGTGAATCACTAAGCCTTGCCCCTTGGCAGGCGCTGGGGCAAACACCAGGGTTGGGCAAAATGATCAGCCTGAGCCTCACCAGTGGGCTGATTAGCGCGGCGCTATCACTAGCCATCGTCTTGCTGTTCATCGCCGCCTTCATGGAAACAGCCGTATTCCGGCTAGTACGTGGGTTATTATCGCCACTGCTTGCTGTGCCCCACTCCGCAGCGGCTATTGGTGTAGCGTTTTTACTCGCTCCCTCGGGGCTGGCCAGTCGACTGCTTTCACCCTGGGCCAGTGGCTGGGCCCAGCCGCCTGACTACTTGTTTCCAGGCGACCCTTTCGGTCTTGCGCTGATCAGCGGGCTGGTGCTCAAAGAAACGCCTTTCCTGCTGCTGATGTGTTTGGCGGCCCTTCCTCAGTGCCAAGCGTCCCAACGCCTAAAGGTTGCTCGCTCCATGGGCTACAGCCCTGCTTCGGCCTTTACCAAAGCCGTGCTGCCAGGGCTGTATCCGCTAATTCGCTTGCCGGTTTATGCGGTTATTGCTTTTGCATCAGCCAACGTAGACGTAGCGATCATCCTGGGACCTTCGACACCACCAACTCTGCCGGTGGCGGTAATGCGCTGGCAGACCGATCCCGACCTCTCGCTGCGCTTCCTTGCCTCTGCCGGAGCACTGCTCCAGCTTGGCGTAACTGCCGCCGCGCTAATCATCTGGTGGTTAATAGAACAACTGCTAGCCTCCCTGCTAACTTGCTGGCGAATCAATGGCAAACGTCACCAGGCGGAGCAGTTAAGTCGCTGGCTAGGCGGCAGCCTAATCGCCGCGCTAATCTTTCTGCTAAGTGCCGCACTGATCGGGCTAGCCATGTGGTCAGTGGCCACTTGGTGGCCCTTTCCTGCAGCTTGGCCAAGCCCTGTGAGCCTGGGTACTTGGCAGCAAGCGACTACCACGCTAGGCGAGCCATTTCGTCATACCCTATCCATTGGCTTTGCGGCTACCGCGCTAGCCATGGTGTTGGTCATTGGCTGTCTTGAGGCCGAAACCTTGCGCACCCGCGCACTGTCCTCCAGCGCCATAACAATTATCTACCTGCCGCTACTGATACCCCCCGTGGCATTTCTCTATGGGCTGACTCAGTGGCAGGTCCAGTTCGGCCTCAGCGCTGGCTGGTTGGCTGTCGTGCTAGGGCATACGTTGTTCGTGCTACCCTATGTTTTTCTATCACTGAGTGAATCTTATCGACGCCTTGACCCTCGCTGGTCACAGCTAGGCGCGGCACTGGGTGCGAAACCCAGTCGCGTATTCTGGCAGATAAAACTACCACTGATGGCAGCCCCTATCGGTGTTGCAGCAGCCGTTGGCTTTGCGGTCAGCGTCGGCCAGTACTTACCCACGATACTGCTGGGGGCAGGCCGACTTGCCACCCTAACCACTGATGCTGTTGCACTCTCAAGCGGCGGCGACCGGCGGCTTACCGCTGTCTACGCTCTAACACAATTAACACTGCCCGCCCTGGGCTTCGCCCTGGCACTTGGCTTGCCACGCTTGCTAAGGCAAAGGCGAAGCCCACGCCACAAAAAGCACCGCCCCTTATCGGCATAACCCAGGAGCTCACCCAACTGATGTTCGACCCGCCGACACCAGACGCCCTGATTCTTGAACAGATCAGCATTCATCAGGCTGAACGCTGCCTAATTGCGCTAAACACGCGTATTGAGCCTGGCGAAATACTCACCATCATGGGGCCATCTGGCGTGGGAAAATCCACCCTATTAGCATTTCTTGCTGGATTTCTGGCCTCAACCTTTAGCGCCAGCGGGCAGGTGTGGCTTGGCAACAGCGAAATCAGCGCATTACCCGCAGAACGCCGACGATTAGGATTGCTGTTTCAGGATCCGCTGCTGTTTCCCCACCTAAGCGTTGGCGGCAACTTGGCATTTGGCATCCCTCATGGCGGTTCAAAACGTCAGCGCCATGCTAAAGCCGAGCAAGCATTGGCTGACATTGGCTTAACCGGCTTCGCCAATCGCAATCCAGAAACGCTGTCCGGCGGCCAACGTGCCCGTGTCGCGTTAATGCGTGTACTCCTGGCCGAACCACGCGCCATGCTGCTTGATGAGCCTTTCTCACGCTTAGACGCGGCTCTTCGCGAGGAAATTCGCCAACTCGTCTTCAAACGCGCACGTGACAAAGGCTTGCCAACATTGCTAGTGACTCACGACCAGGCCGACGCGAAAGCCGCCGGCGGGCCAGTTATCGAGCTAACCACGCATAAAAACGCCGCAGGAAGTGACCCCTGCGGCGTATGATTGACACTTTTACTTTTCCTGCCTTTGCTGCACTGCGCTTACGGCAGCGCCTTTAGCGTGCCTTTTAGGCGCTAACCGCCTTGACTGCACCTTCACGGGTCAACTCATCGGTGACCTGATCTACAGCAGCACGAGTGCGCGCAACGATCTCATCGATTTCTTCACGTGTGGCAGTCATTGCCGGAGCGAAACCCAGGATATCGCCCTGTGGCATAGCGCGGGTAATCAGATCACGCTCCAGCGCAGCAGCAGACAGACGCGGGCCAACTTTCAGGCTCGGATCAAAGGCCTTGCGAGCGGCTGGGTCAGCAGAGAACTCCAGCGCAGCCAGCATACCCACACCACGTACGTCACCAACGATGGGGTGATCAGCAAAGGTCTCAGCCATTTTCTGCTGCATGTAGGCACCCGTCTCAGCGGCGTTAGCGGTCAGGCCTTCGCGCTCGATGATCGCTAGGTTAGCCAGTGCTGCCGCACAGCCAAGCACATGACCAGAGTAGGTCCAGCCGTGACCGATCGGGCCCAGCTCGCTGGTACCTTTCTCAAGAACACTCCACACACGGTCACCAACAATCACACCTGACAACGGCTGATAGGCACTGGTCAGACCCTTGGCGATAGTGATCAAGTCAGGCTTGATGCCGTAATGGTGGCTGCCGAAGTCACTACCGATACGGCCAAAGCCACATACCACTTCATCAGCAATCAACAGAATATCGTACTTGCTCAAAACCGCCTGAATGGCCGCCCAGTAGCCTTCTGGCGGCGGTACGATACCGCCAGTGCCCAGCACTGGCTCACCAATAAAGGCAGCCACGGTATCGGGGCCTTCGGCCAAAATCATTTCTTCCAGCTTGGTCGCGCAGAACTGGGAGAACTCAAGCTCTGTCATGCCTTCCTGCTCAGCCGCTCGATGGTAATAATACGGCGCTTCAGTGTGCAGGATGCCGGCAAGCGGCAGATCAAACTGGTCGTGGAACGCTTTAAGGCCAGTGAGTGAGCCGGTGGCTAGGCCAGAACCGTGGTAGCCGCGCATACGCGAGATAACTTTTTTCTTCTGCGGGCGACCCAGCACGTTATTGTAGTAACGAACCAGCTTGAGCTGAGTCTCGTTAGCATCGCTGCCAGACATGCCGTAATAAACCTTGGACATGCCGGGGCCGGCCATTTCGATAATCTTTTCAGACAGCGCAATCTGCGGCTCGTTAGAGTGGCCCACATAGGTGTGGTAATAGGACATTTCCAGCGCCTGCTGATAAATGGCTTCTGCCACTTCAGTACGACCATAACCAATGTTCACGCAATACAGGCCAGCAAAGGCGTCCATGAACTCACGACCGTCTTTATCGACGATATTCAACCCCTTACCACCGGTAATAACGCGCCCTGGTGCATCACCATGAGCAAAATCACGTAGGTGAGTTGACGCATGAAATGTAACTTTGCGGTCGCGGTTAACAAGATCTTGATGCTGCTGGCTCATGGCATATCTCTCTATATTAGACTCCCCATGATTCACCATGGAGAGTCGTGCTGAAAATACAAACTATGTTGTGAAATACAAACTATGTTGTGCCATCACGTAGTGACAACAGCTCTCAGCTACCGCTGACAGAAGGCAGCGCCCCTAAGCAGTAGTATTTTGTTTCAAGGTATTCGTCGATACCCGTTGGGCCGCCTTCACGTCCCAGCCCAGACTGTTTGACACCACCGAAAGGTACCACTGGGCCGGTCATTTTCACCGAGTTCACCGACACCATGCCGAACTCTAGCCCGCGAAGTAGTTTCCAAATGCGACGAATGTCATGGGTATACGCATAGGCAGCCAAGCCGTATTCAGTATCGTTGGCCATCGTAATCACTTCATCATCATCGTTGTACGGCGTAATACCGGCGACCGGAGCAAAGTTTTCTTCACGCCACACCATCATGTCTGACGTTACGCCGGTTAACAGCGTAGGCATGAAGAAATTGGCTCCTGGCGCTTCACTCTGATCGCCAGCCACCAGAGTGGCACCACGCGACACCGCATCATCGACAATGGCTGCGGCCTTCTCTACCGCTTTGGCATGAATCAACGGGCCAAGGTGGGTCTCGCTGTCACGGCCGTTCCCCACCACCAGCGCTTGCATACGCTCGGTAAAGTGCGTCACAAACTCGTCGTGGATAGAGGCATGCACCAAAATACGGTTAGCGGCCAGGCAGTCCTGACCCGAGGTTTGAAACTTGGCATCCACGGCGGCCATAGCGGCTTCTCGAGGGTCCATATCGGGACCAACAATAAAGGGCGCATTACCACCAAGCTCCAGAGATACCCGCTTCACCGTGCCGGCACTCTGCTCAAGTAATAGTTTGCCGACGCGCGTAGACCCTGTGAAAGATAGCGCTTTGATACGCTCCTCATTGCACAGAATTTGCGACACTTCGGCAGCATCACCCAATACCACGTTAAAGATGCCAGACGGAATATTGGCCCGCTCGGCAAGCTCTGCCAGCGCCAGTGCTGAAAACGGCGTTTCGCTGGCGGGCTTGACGATGACTGGGCAACCAGCAGCCAATGCCGCCCCTGCTTTACGGGTAATCATGGCCAGCGGAAAATTCCACGGTGTAATCAGCGCAGCAATACCCACTGGCTCCTTGATAGTGCCGAGCGCTGCATTAGGAATATGGCTGGGTAAGGTCTGCCCATAAGCACGCTTGCCTTCTTCAGCAAACCAGTGCACGAAGCTGGCACCATACTCAACCTCGCCACGCGCATCGGCCATAGACTTGCCCTGTTCGAAACTCATGATCAGCGCCAGGTCTTCACGGTAGTCCAGCATCAGGTTGCGCCATGCCATCAGACGCTCTGCGCGTTCTTCTGCACGCAGCGCTCGCCAAGCGGCAAAGGCAGCATCTGCAGCATCAATAGCGGCATGAATCTGAGCAGCCTCAAGCACAGGAATACGGCCAATAACTTCGTCCGTAGCGGGGTCAATCACGCTTTCTTCACGGCCCGCTTCGCTATGCGCCCAACGGCCATTAACATAGGCGTATTGACGAAATAAACGTGGATCCGAAAGCCTAGCAGCAAGCGACATGACAACCTCCCAAAACAGCCAGGGCAGATAACGCCCTAGCCTGAAAAACAAAAGCGCAGCCCAAGGCTGCCTGATGTGTGTATGGTAGGAGAGAAATGCGGGCAGTACTTTTTCTTAATTTGACGCTGTCATGCAGTTTTTTTTGACTCACCGCAAAGTAGGCAGCCTTTTTTCTGCCATGTAATGTTAGCTATCAGCCAACTCCAGCGGTGGCGCCGCTTGCTTGACGGTTTTAGTCACTATATAGGTGTAGTAGCGTGCAATGCCGATACCCGAACTCAGCAAACGGTCAATCAGCCGCTGGTAAGCATCAATGCTTTCCATCTCTACTTTGATCAAGTAATCCACCCCACCACCAACAGCAACGCACTCTGTCACTTCAGGAACCTCTTGTACCCAGCTCTCAAAGCACTCGAAGCTAGCTGCATTATGAACTTTAAGCTCAATCTGCACCCACACTGGAGTACGTTTCAGCACGACTCGTGGGTTCAGCTTTACCGTATAGCCTTCAATGATGCCAGCCTGTTCCAACCGCTTAACACGCTCCCAGCAAGGGCTGACCGAGAGATTGATCGACTCGGCCAGCTTCGACTTGGTAATGCGGCCATCCTTGGAAAGAATGTCCAGTATTCTTAAATCATAACGATCGAGTTTCATCGATTCCTCTACACAAAGAACTCAATCCAATGAGTCCACGACATCTGCGATAACAGCGATGGTATCACCCATATTGACCAGCGCGGGGAAGCGCCGCCCCATCAGGATACCATCACGCTCAGCGCGGTACTCTACCGGTGGCGTGCCACTGCGCGTCATATCATAGACTCGAGCAATCACATCACCCTTAGCGACATGATCGCCCAGCGCGTATGTCAATTCTAGTAGGCCAGAGTGCTCACTTTGCACATAGCAGCTGGCATCGGGCATATCCAAATACACCTGAGGCTCGGCAGGCATTTCCACATGGCCTTTGAGCAAACCGTAATGAATCAGAAAGTTGCGCACCCCTCGCTCGGTAATTGCCATGCTTTCCGGCGTCGATGTGCCTCCACCACCCAGCTCGGTGGCCACAAAAATCTTGCCCTGAGACTCAACCGCTGTATCAAACAGTGCCGCGGCATCAAGTTCAAACATGGTCATCGCATAGGGCGCACCAAACGCCTTGGCTCCCGCTAGCGCCTGACTCTGCTGGTCTGCATTGTCGAGCACGTGGGAGGCACCAAAAGAAATGATATCCAAGGTGCGTCCTCCTGAGTGAAGGTCAAGCACCACATCACTCATGGGTACCATCACCCGAGTAAAGTAATCGGCGATTTTTTCCGTCACCGTACCGTCAGGATCGCCTGGAAAACTACGGTTTAGGTTCCCTCCATCCATTGCAGAGGTGCGCTTTCCCGCCATGGCTGCCGGAACGTTCATAATTGGCACGATGATCACTCGGCCACTAACGTCTTCGGCCTTAAGTGAACTGGAAAGCTTCATTAACGACGTGATGCCCTCATATTCATCACCGTGGTTCCCTCCCGTCAGCAACGCCGTAGGGCCTTCGCCATTCTTGACCACGGTAACTGGGATCATCACTGCCCCCCAAGCCGACTCATCATCAGAAATCGGAAGCTTAAGGAAACCGTGCTGGACGCCTGCAGCGTCAAAATCAACAGTGGCACTGATGGGGCTGGGTCGTTTGCTCATGAGTCCTCTCCTTGCGTCCTTTTCGTTATCATTGGCACTCGTCTTTTACACCACTGGCAGCACGGCTAACGGGTCATTACTTGACGAACAGCTGGCGTGGAAAATTAGCCAACGGCTCGCAACCATTTTCCGTGATCAGGATGCTCTCGGTAATTTCCATGCCCCAGTCGTTTTCCCACAAACCTGGCATAAAGTGGAATGTCATACCGGGCTGCAACACGGTGTCATCCGTGGGGCGCAGACTGACGGTGCGCTCCCCCCAGTCAGGCGGGTAACTCAGGCCAATGGAATAGCCACAGCGGTTACCGCCACGGTCAAAACCATGTTTCGACATTGCCGTGCCCAGCGCCATAGCAATATCCGCTGTGCGATTGCCAGGTTTAGCAACAGCAAGGCCATTTTCAATGCCTTCAAGCAAAGCCGACTCGGCGCGTACAAAGTCAGATGGCGCACGACCAAGAAACACCGTACGCGACATCGGCGCGTGATAGCGCTTGTACACCCCCGCGATCTCAAAAAACGTGCCTTCGCCCTCACGAAACGGCGTATCGTCCCAGGTCAGGTGCGGGGCTGCCGCGTCTTTTCCGGTCGGCAGCATCGGCACGATGGCAGGATAATCGCCGCCAAACACCTTGCCTGACGCATCGGTCCAGCCTTCGATAGCAACTCGATAAATTTCTGACACCAACTTGCTCTTGGGCAAGCCCGGCTCAATTACCTCAAGAATGCGCGAGTGCATACCTTCAACAATTTTGGCTGCAACACGCATGTACTCAACTTCCTGGGCCGATTTAATCAAACGACACCAGTTCACCAGTGAGTTTGCATCCTTAAAACGGGCATGGGGCAAACTGCGCAACAGCCCCTGATAGGCCGCAGCAGAAAAATAATAGTTGTCCATCTCCACGCCCACCACCCCTTCATGCCAGCCACGGTCGGGAAGAATCGTCTGGGCCAGGTAGTCCATCGGGTGCATGTCTGGATTCTGTACATAGTGATCCGGGTAGTACGTAATATTGTCAGGATCAATCCAACAAGTGCGCAACGCACCATTGGCGTCCATCCGCCGTCCATACCACACCGGCTCGCCTTCAAGCCCAACCAATACACACTGGTGAACATAGAAAGACCAGCCGTCATAGCCTGTAATCCAAGCCATGTTGGATGGGTCGCTAACAATCATTACATCAATCCCACGGCCGGCCATTTCGGCGCGGACCTTGCGAAGACGACCGGCATATTCTTCGCGGGAAAAGGGCAGGGAAATCTCAGTCATGGAACCGCTCACTAAACGATCTCATCACCAAATCCGGCAGCATTAAGGCGTACTAGGGGCTACCGGGGCGCAGGCGACGTATCCGAATTATTAATGTCCTGCAAATTGTCATGACATTTGTTAAGATTAAATCATGACAATTTCCGGTCAATGTCGCACAACGGATACTAACACCCCCCTTTGGTCACAGGTCAAAGCCTTTATTGAATCATGACAATCGACTTCGCACGTTACCTCGCCGAAAGCGGCCCGCGTTACTTGGCCATTGCCCGCGCTTTGTCCCAGGCCATCAGGCAGGGAGAGCTATTACCCGGCACCCGCCTTCCACCTCAGCGCGAGCTTGCCGACACCCTAAATGTCAGCGTGCAGACCATATCCCGGGCCTATGCACAAGCAGAACGCATGGGGCTGGTACAGGCCAGGGTGGGTAGCGGAACCTGGGTCAATTCTCAGGACGACGGCCGTGACCCAACCTATTTGAGCAATAGTAGCCCACGCAATACACAAACAACTATCGACCTTTCTATTGCTCACCCCATCTGCCCTGAAGCCCATGATCGACGTTTTCGTGACACACTCACTCAACTGGCCGACATGTGCATTGCCGATGTCATCAGCGCCAACCGACCTATCGCGGGGTTGCTGCATCATCGTGAACAGGCCAGCGACTGGTTGAGGAAACGCCTTGGTGTGCCTGGCGATGCTGACACTCGCGTGTTGTGTAATGGCGCAACCCATGGGCTGATGCTAGCGATTTCCACGGTGGTTCAGCATGGTGACGTGGTCTTGACCGAGGCGCTTACCGACCACGGTTTAATCGCCCTTTCCCGCACCTTAGGCTTCCAGTTACGCGGTGTGGCCATCGACGAGCAAGGCATTCTGCCCGAAGCGCTAGAACTTGCTTGCCGGCGTTTTCAGCCCCGTGCAATTTGCTTAACACCCACTCAGTTGAACCCTACCGGCGCCACCATGAGCGAGAGTCGTCGCGATGCGGTGGCTGATGTTCTACTGCGCCATGATGTCTGGCTGATTGAAGATGACGTTCACGCATTGCTTGAACCACCAGGGCTGACACCACTGACCGCACGTCTGCCACAGCGCAGCTTTCATGTCACCAGCTTAACTAAGTCAACCGTGCCAGGACTGCGCGCCGGTTATCTCAGCGTACCGCCAGCCCAATTCCATCACACACTGCCACGCTTACGTGCCACCTGCTGGATGGCAACACCGCTGGTATTCGAAATTGCTGGCATCTGGCTTGCCGATGGCACAGTAGAAGAAATGGCCAGCACCCAGCGCGAGCTATTGGCTGAGCGTCAGCAAGTCGCCACTCGTGTTTTTAGTCAGCATGAATACAGCGCCCGTCCCAGCAGCCTTCACATGTGGCTAACGCTTCCGGTTAGCTGGCGTGCGGAAGAACTACGCTTGCAGGCCGAACAAGAAGGCGTGTTGCTGACGACTGCCACACCGTTCATGGTCGAACAAACGCCCGCGCCTAGACGGATTCGGCTGAGCCTCGGCGCAGAACCTGACATCATTCGTCTTGAGCACGGCTTACGCCAGCTTGCGGAATTGCTTGACGACACTCCGCCCCCCATGATGCAAATCATTTACTGATATCGGCCAGCACTCTGTAGCAAACTCTGAACCAAGGAGACAACCATGCGCGTACTGGTACACTGCCACGATGACACAGCGTGGTGCGACGCCCTTAGCCAGCGACTCCCGGATGCGGAGATTTTGCCCAGCAGCACGCCAGCAGACCAGCGTGGCAACATTGATTACCTAGCGGCCTGGCAGCCTTCACCCGAACTATTGAAGCAACTGCCCTCTCTCAAAGGCATTGTTAATCTGGGAGCCGGTGTTGATGCGCTGCTCAATAATCCAGCGCTGCCTGCTGGGGTTCCCATCGTTAAATTGCGTGACGCAGGTATGGCCAAGCTAATTGCCGACTATGTGCGCTATGGCGTACTGCACTTTCAGCGCAACTTTGACCACTACGCCCGCCAGCAAGCCAAGCAACAGTGGCAACCTCTCGACGTGATAGACAAGGCCGACTGGCCAGTTGGCGTACTGGGCCTTGGCGCCATTGGCCACAAGGTCGCCGATGCTATTGCAGCCGACGGCTTTCCTGTTCATGGCTGGAGCCGCACCCCTAAGCCGCTAAATAGTATTACGTGCCATCATGGTGAAGATGGCCTGTTCACCCTGCTGTCACAGGTACAAACACTGGTGCTGTTACTGCCGGATACTGCGGCGACACGCGGTATTATCAACACCAACACGTTGGCCGCTCTGCCAGAAGGCGCCAGCCTGATTAATCCAGGCCGCGGCCCTCTGATTGATGAAACCGCTTTATTGGCAGCATTAGGCGATGCGCACAGCGATACCCCCGGACGCTTACGCGGTGCCCTTCTTGATGCCTTTTCAACAGAGCCGCTACCGGAAAGCAGCCCCTTATGGCAACATCCGAGAATTCGCATTACCCCCCACATGTCTGGCCCCACCCCGCTGAACGAAGCCCTAGACCAAGTCGCTGAGACACTACACGCAATGAACAATGGTGAACCCGTAGAAACCGTTGACCCCCAAGCAGGTTACTGACACCTCAGGCAGGCGCAGCGCGGTAGCGACATACACCGCTAGGTACCAACGACAACTACCTCGCTGCTGCCCGCCCCCCAGATTGAACACTGTTCCGTAACATCGGTCATAGGAGCACTGCTTATTTTGGTGAGGCCACAGGAGAGCTCAGTAGTGATCAACCGATTTATGGCGCAAGCCTGTGCTGTACTGTGGTGCCTTTCGGCCAGCATCAGCATGGCCGCAGACACCCCGCCGACTCAACTTCCACAAGGTTTTACTGCCAACTACCACCTTAGCGTCAGCGGCTGGCCAGACGCTGACATCAGCCACCGCCTAACACAAGTTAGCAGCGACGGCTGGCGCGCCTCCATGAAGGCCAAAATTGCCATTGCCCGCGGCGAGGAAACTGGCCACTTTCACATCAATGGCAATACCCTGCACTCCTATGACTACGCGTCCAACTACCACCTGTTAGGCATCAGCCGAGACTACACACTGGATAGCAATGAACTGGGGCAAATTCCTGATCGTCAGAGCGCCATTGTGGGTCTCGCCCTAAATGCTGCTAGCAACACCTGCCAACAAGCTTGCCCTGTTCACTACCGAGATCACCGCGGGCGCAACAAAACCATGTTTTACCACCGGCTACCCGACACCCATATGGCGATTGCCGGAATAACAACTCAAGCGTTGCGCTTGGAGCTATCTGACCCCGACAAACCTGACAAGCGCATACTGATGGCGCTACACCCTGAGCTGCCAGGATTGCTACTGGAAATGGAGTATTTCAATGAAGGCAAGCGCAAAGGCCAACTGTCACTCACCTCGATGAGACGCTACTAATACTCACCCAAAGCGTTAACGCCCGCCGCTATGACAGCGGCTTACCTCTGCTGACTTCCACGTTCTCCCTTTTGCCTCGGCCACGAGTGCCGTAAAGTACTGGCCTTTACCACTCTTTCTGCCCCTGTTGAGGACGTTGCCGCGATGCTGTCAGGCCTTTTGATCGTGCTGTTACCGCTGATTCTTGGCTACCTGGTTCGCGTACAGCATGCCAGTGTCATGAGCATGATCGGCCATGGTGTGAATGGTTCTATCTACGTCATACTGCTATTGATGGGCATCAGCCTCGCAGGACTGGACAACCTTTCCGGCCAACTGTCACGCATGGGTGGCCAGGCCCTACTAATCCTAGTGGTCACCTCGCTGTGCAACCTCGTCGCCTTGTTATGGCTATCACGTCGCATGCCACTCAAGTCGCAGCCTCAACAAGCCATTCCCGGCGCACCTACCAGCAAACTCGCCGCAATGGCCGGCTCATTGAAACTGGTCGGTGCAGTCATTCTCGGCGTTGCTTGCGGTTTACTTGCCGCCAACTGGTTTAACGAAGGGCTGTTCAACCTTGTCGAGCAACTGTCACAGTGGGTGTTGTATGTTTTACTGGCGCTGATTGGCTGCCAACTACGCAACTCCGGCATGCCATTACGCCAGATACTACTTAATCGCTTAGGGCTGGCAATTGCCATCACACTGGCAGCAAGCTCGCTACTTGGCGGCCTCATTATTGCCCCGCTGTTAGGCTTACCCTGGAACGAAGCACTGGCCATGGTTTCAGGCTTTGGCTGGTACTCACTGTCAGGCATACTTATCGGTGATCAGCTTGGCCCCGTGATGGGCGGCGTGGCTTTCTTTAATGACTTAGCCCGCGAGCTAACCGCTTTTGTGCTGATTCCGTTAACCATTCGCTATTATGCCCCTCTGGCCATCGGTTATGGCGGCGCTACCTCTATGGACTTTGCCCTGCCTGTAATCCAGCAACATGGCGGCGTGGCTTGCGTGCCAGTCGCCATCGTTAGTGGCTTCATCCTCTCGTTGCTATCGCCACCACTTATTCTGTTTCTGCTGTCTCTCTAACAGCTATCGGTCGAGAAACCAAGGCTTACCGCCGGCGCATGAGTATTGCGCCGTTTGCACGATACTTCCCCCTTTGCCGCTTGCGAATACGTTAGGCTGACCCTATGCACATACTCCGCATCTGCCACTAACTGGCATCTACTAGGGCTCACCGCATGGTCTTTCGCCGCTCTTTTTCGCCGACAATTTCACGCCTGGGAATTCGTCTTTTTGTCATCATTCTGACCGTCAATGTCGCCATTGCTGGCCTGGTTTTTGTGGCTGTTTCGCGCAGTCTCGACAAGGGCTTCATTGAGTATCTAGACCACACACAGGCTCAGCGCGCCAACGCATTAGCCGGGCAACTGGCTAACGAGTGGGAGTTGCGTGGCGACTGGCGCTGGTTGCGCTCTTCACCCCGCACTTGGCACCATTTAGTACGCCGCCAACTATGGCTCGACCATTCTTATAAAGCCCCCCAGATAGACCAACTCAGCAGCCCACGAGATTTTGTGCTGTACGATGCTGATGATCGACCCATTATCGGCCTCCCCTCCTCTCGAAAACAGCAATATGATGAGCTACGCTGGATCGAAATAACGCACAAAGGTCAACTCATCGGCACACTGGGCTATCGTCCTCCTCAGCAATTAATGGCGCGTGTCGACCGCCTTTTTCTGTCTCGTCAGCGCCGCAACCTAGCCACCATTGTGGCGGCATTAGGGCTTGCCTCGTTATTTTTAGCTGGGGGACTCTCTTGGTGGCTGGGGCGCCGCACTCGTAGCATGGCCCTGGCGACTCGTAAACTCACCCAGGGCGATTACCGTATCCGCCTGGCCGAACAGGGCCGTGATGAACTATCTAGCCTGGCACAGGACTTCAACGTGCTAGCGGCCACGCTGGAGGCCAACCGCAAGGCTCGCAACCGCTGGGTATCGGATATTGCCCACGAGCTGCGTACACCGCTGGCAGTACTCCGCGGAGAAATCGAAGCGATGCAAG
This sequence comes from Halomonas halocynthiae DSM 14573, assembly GCF_000425725.1. Classification (GTDB taxonomy): domain Bacteria; phylum Pseudomonadota; class Gammaproteobacteria; order Pseudomonadales; family Halomonadaceae; genus Halomonas; species Halomonas halocynthiae. The sequence goes on along the minus strand of NZ_KE384441.1, from coordinate 366,411 downwards.
ACGGGGTGCGTCCCTTGAGCCGAAACAACCTAACCTCTCTGGCCCAAGAGGTTGCCCAATTGGAACGGCTGGTCACCGACTTACGCCTGTTATCACAAAGCGACGACGGGGCCCTGGAAATTAATTTTGCACCATTGGACTTAGCCGCCAGTCTCGAAGCACGCTTAGACGAAGCCAGCGGCTGGCTCAATGACCAACAAATCCAGCTGGAATCCCGCATTGAGAAAGCGCCTGCCTGGATTCGTGGCGACTCCCAACGCCTTCGTCAGCTCTGGACCATTTTGCTGGATAACACCTGTAGTTACACAACGTCACCTGGGCGGTTACGTGTGAGCCTCGATGCATGTGATAGCGGTTGGCGACTGACTTGGGAAGATAGCGCCCCGGGCGTACCGCCCTCTGAACTTTCCCGCTTAACCGAGCGACTGTACCGCGTGGAAGGATCACGCAATCGCGCTAGCGGGGGTAGCGGCTTAGGGCTTTCCATTGCCCAGGCGTTGGCTCGAGCGCACGGCGCAACTATGCAGCCTGATGCGTCACCGCTCGGCGGCCTCCGCTGGACACTGAGCTTTCCCAACAACAACGCAAGCGTCAACCACACCTTTACTGACACACCCCATGGAGCGCCTCCCCATGAGCCACGCTGACCTCACGCTGGACAATGTATTGATCGTCGAAGACGAACCCAAAATTGCTAGCCTCGTGGCTGACTATCTTAGCAACAGCGGCTTTTCTAGCCATCACCTGGCTCACGGCGACGCCGTATTGCCATGGCTTGAGGGCCAAACATTACTCCCAGAACTCGTACTACTCGACCTGATGCTGCCAGGCACCGATGGCCTGACGCTGTGCCGTACAGTTCGCCAGCGCTGGCCCCAGCTCGCCATCATCATGCTCACCGCCAAGGTGGAAGAGATCGACCGCTTACTAGGGCTTGAGCTGGGCGCTGACGACTACATCTGTAAGCCGTTCAGCCCCCGAGAGGTTGTGGCTCGCATTCGTGCCGTGCTACGACGCAGCCGTGCCACGCATAGCTCGCTGGAGTCAAACACAGAAGGCCCGCTGATGCTTGATGAGGATGGTTGGCGCGCACTAGCCGACGGCCAGGACCTGGGACTAACTGCCGTAGAGTTTCAACTGCTACGTGTCATGATGGCGGCCCCAGGCCGAATATTTACTCGTGAGCAATTAATGGACCACATGTATCGAGACCACCGCATCGTCTCGGAACGCACTGTGGATAGCCACATTAAGAAACTGCGTCGCAAAATTGCTGATATTTGGCAGGAGCGCGACGTCATTCGCTCGGTCTACGGCGTCGGGTATAAATATCAACCTGAAGAATGACCCCTCTGGTAAAAACTGCACCAACTTTGCACTTTCGCTTCATTAAAGCTGCACTCTGGTTAGCGATACTGGAAACATCAACCCGATGTAGCAAGGAGTCCCACCATGACACTCAAAACAATTCGCCAATGTTTCGCCCCCGCGCTGCTTGCCGCGGCAATGGCCCCGCTGTCCCTCAGCGCCATTGCTGCACCCAACGATGCCACCCAAAATGACTGGAGAGAAGGCCACCAGCAACGCTACAGCGAACATCGCCAAGCCCTGTTTGAACGTGCCGGTATTGATGCGGCAACGCGTCAAGCCCTAGAAGACGCCCAAACCGCGCATCGCGACACCATCAATGCGTTGCGTAAAGAGCACCGTGAACTCATGGACGAGCTAATCAGTGACGAGCAGCGCCAGGCACTGAAAAACGCTCGCCAAGAGATACGCCAAGAGATGCGCGACGAGCACCGCCAAGCTGTACAGCTGCGTATCGAAGAACAGCTCGATGAATGGGAACTATCTACAGAAGAGAAACAAGCGCTAAGCGATATCCGTGAGTCTTTCCAAGCTGACATGCAAGACTTGAAAGACCGCAGGTTCGATAGCCGCGATGAACGTCGTAAGGCCTGGCAGAACCTGCGTCAAGACCACCATGACGCCATCGCTGAAATTCTCAGTGAAGAGCAGATACAGGAGCTTCGCTCACATATGCGCGGCGCAATAGGTAGCCAGAGGAGCCGTCACGGCAGCTATCATCAAAAGCATCACCACGGCCAGGAACAGCACCGCGGCTTCTAAAAATATCGAGTAATACCACAGCCTGATCCGGCGACCTGTTGAAGGTGGCCGGATCAAACAGAACACGGCGAGAGAGTTATTGCATATCCAGCACAATGCGCCCTTCAATCTTACCGTCGATCATCTGTTGAAAGATCGCATTGATATTCTCGATACGGTCACTCTTGACCGTCGCTTTCACCTTGCCTTCACCGGCAAAGGCCAACGCCTCCTGCATATCATTGCGGGTACCGACAATTGAGCCGCGTACCGTAATACCATTAAGCACCGTATCAAATATCGGCAATGGAAAATCTCCCGGCGGCAAGCCGTTAAGCGAGATCGTTCCACCTCGGCGCACCATACCCTGAGCCTGTTCGAAGGCCTTGGGCGACACCGCGGTCACCAACACTCCGTGAGCTCCGCCAATTTCACGCTTCAAATAAGCCGCAGGATCGGTCTTCATCGCGTTAACAGTAACGGTTGCCCCCAGCTGCTCTGCCAACGCGAGTTTGGCATCATCAATATCCACTGCCGCCACATTTAACCCCATAGCCTTAGCGTACTGCACGGCCATATGGCCAAGGCCACCGATACCCGAAATAACTACCCACTGACCAGGGCGAGTGTCTGTCATTTTCAGGCCTTTATACACCGTCACCCCAGCACACAGAACAGGTGCGATTTCTAAAAAGTCAACGTTATCGGGCAACCGGCCCACATAGTCAGCTTCTGCCAGTGTGTAGTCAGCAAAGCCACCGTTAACCGAGTAGCCGGTATTCTGCTGAGACTCGCACAGCGTTTCCCAGCCGCCCATGCAGTGCTCACAGTAGCCACAAGCAGAATACAACCAAGGAACCCCCACACGATCGCCTTCTTTTACATGGGTCACTCCCTCGCCCAGGGCCACCACATGCCCCACCCCTTCATGGCCGGGGATAAACGGCGGCTCAGGCTTTACCGGCCAGTCTCCATGAGCGGCATGAAGGTCAGTATGGCACACACCAGAGGCCGCAATTTTGATCAATACCTGACCACGCCCAGGACGGGGAACCTCAACTTCTTCAATCGTTAGTGGTTGACCAAATGCGCGTACCACCGCGGCTTTCATTGTGTTATCCATTGCTATCTCCCGTCTTACTGTTGTGACTCCCATCACCCCAATTGGTGACGGCGGTATCATCGGCACACCGCGGCGAACTCAGAAAAATCCCATGGGATTAATGTCATAACTGACCAGCAGGTTTTTGGTCTGCTGGTAGTGTTCCAGCGCCACTTTATGCGTCTCGCGACCAACGCCAGATTTCTTATAACCACCAAAAGCAGCATGCGCTGGATACTGGTGATAACAGTTGGTCCACACGCGCCCTGCTTGAATGCCACGCCCCATGCGGAAGGCCACGTTAATATCACGGCTCCACACACCAGCCCCCAGGCCAAATTCAGTGTCGTTAGCGATGGCTAATGCTTCTGCTTCGTCTTTGAAGGTGGTAACTGCGACAACTGGCCCAAAGATTTCTTCCTGAAAAACGCGCATTTTGTTGTTGCCTTTCAGCAACGTCGGCTGAATATAAAACCCGTTGTTTAATGCGCCATCAAGAGATTCCTTGTCACCACCCGTCAGCACTTCTGCGCCTTCGCCACGGGCCACATCCATGTAAGACATGATTTTGTCAAACTGCTCCTGAGACGCCTGAGCCCCAACCTGCACATCGGTATCCAGCGGGTTACCGCGCTTGATTCGCCCAACCTTCTCCATCACTTTTGCCATAAAGTCGTCGTACATGCTCTCTTGAATCAGTGCACGAGAGGGGCAGGTGCAGACTTCACCTTGATTGAAAAACGCAAGCACCAAGCCTTCAGCAGCCTTATCAATGAACTCTGGTTCAGCATTCATTATATCGGCGAAATAAATATTCGGTGATTTGCCCCCAAGCTCTACCGTAGAAGGGATGATGTTCTCGGCGGCACACTTGAGAATATGCGCACCCACTGGCGTTGAGCCAGTGAAAGCAATCTTAGCAATGCGTTTGCTGGTCGCCAGCGCCTGGCCCGCCTCAGCCCCATATCCATTAACAATATTAATCACGCCGGGCGGCAACAGGTCACCAATAACGTCCATCAGCTTGAGAATCGACGCTGGCGTCTGCTCGGCAGGCTTAAGCACCACACAGTTACCAGCAGCCAGTGCGGGCGCCAGCTTCCACACCGCCATCAGCAATGGGAAGTTCCATGGAATGATCTGGCCAACCACACCCAGCGGCTCGTGGAAATGGTAAGCGACAGTATTGGCGTCGATATCTGCCGCACTGCCTTCCTGCGAGCGAAGACAACCGGCAAAATAACGAAAATGATCCACCGCCAGAGGTAAATCGGCATTGAGTGTTTCGCGCACTGCCTTGCCGTTGTCCCAGGTTTCTGCAACGGCCAGCGCTTCGATATTCTGTTCAATACGATCAGCAATTCGCAGCAAGACGTTAGAACGCTGTGCCGCCGAGGCTTTCCCCCAAGCTGGCGCTGCGGCATGGGCCGCATCCAAGGCTTTGTCGATATCCTCTGCACTGGAGCGGGGAATTTCACAAAACACCTCACCGTTAACCGGGCTGACATTGTCGAAATACACGCCGTTAACAGGAGCGACAAACTCGCCGCCAATATAGTTACCGTAACGTTTCTCGAAAGAAACAACGGCATCGGGGCTATTCGGGTTGGCATAAATCATGGTGTTTTCCTCTCTCTGGCTCTTAATATTGTTGATGTTATCTACGGAGGTAATAGCACAAGCCGTTTTTATTCTTGCAACCTTTACCAATGGCCGCATGGCTCTGCACACACGAACTCTGGCATGCTTGTTAACCATGTTGAACTAACATCAGTGTTAGCCAAAGCCAGTGAGTTCAACATACGTCATAAGCATCAATCACCCTCCTCCTTTGGGAGGAGGGAAACAGCGGAACAGGAGCTCATATGCCTACGTTAATGATCGCCGATGATCATCCACTGTTTCGTGAAGCCCTCAGCCTCGCCATCGAGAGCGGCCTTCCGAACTGTCATTTGCTCGAAACCGGAACGCTGGCGCAGCTTATCAACCAGCTTGACCAAAGCGATGATCTGGATTTGGTACTACTCGACCTAGACCTGCCGGATGCTCAAGGGCTCGATGGCCTAACACAACTACGCGAGCGGTTTCCTGAGTTGCCAATAGCTATTATCTCTGCCGATCGCGAGCGAGAGACGATCCTTGAGGCCATCAGCATCGGCGCGGTGGGCTATATTCCTAAGTCAGCCCCCAAAGAGTCGTTGCTTACGGCGCTGCACCAGATGCTAGAAGGGCATGTGTATTTGCCATCGGAGATCATGCGTCGCCCTGTGTCTACGTCTACGGAAACGCCAAGCGATGCACCATCACCCTCCTTTGCTAAACGCCTAGACTCTCTGACCGACAAGCAGCTTGAGGTGCTGGCTCGGTTGACCTTGGGTGCTGCCAACAAGGTCATCGCACGCGAGCTAAATATTGCCGAGACCACAGTCAAAACACATGTGTCGGCCATTCTTTACAAGCTCAACGTTAGAAGCCGCATACAAGCCGTCTTGGCCGCAGATCAGGTCGAGCTTGCCGCCGATATGGCACGCCGTGGGTTACCGTGGCCAACACCAACGTAACGCAAGCAACATAGAAGAATATCAAGGCTGATCAACCGTGGTATATCGCATTCAGCTGCATTCGCAACCGTAAGGGTTTGATCGGTTTAAGCAAATAGCCAAAACCGCGCTGGCGCGTTTCGCGCCGAATCTCAGCCTCATGATTTGCCGTAATCAGAATAACGGCCAAATTCGGAAAACGCTGACGCAGCAGGTCCGCAACGTTCAGGCCGTCTGTTTCACCCCGGGACAGATGATAGTCCACCAATAAGGCATCAGCCGGCTTTGTGCTTGACGTCGCCAACATCGCGTCCAGCGTAGCAGTGCTTGAAGCGAGGACTGTCTGGCACCCCCAGCCCTCCAACAGTACACGCATGCCATCAAGAATGACGTTATCATCATCAAGCACCCACACCCGCATGCCACGCAGCCCGTCATCCAGCGTTCGGCCTGTCGTGCTTTTGTCCTCGTATTCGGTTACCTCCCCATAAGGCACTAGGATCGAGAACATGGAGCCCCCCCCTGGCCGCGAAACCAGCTTAAGCGGATGCCCCAGCATGCGAGCGATACGATCAACAATAGCAAGCCCCAAGCCTAAGCCACGGTCTTCGGTGTCTTGGGTCCAGTCACCTCGATGAAATTCGAGAAAAATATCATCTCGCTGCATCTCGGGAATACCCGGCCCAGAGTCCCCCACAATCATCTCTAGTCCGTTCTGACGCAGCCGACAGCCGAGTAAAAGACGACCACAGTTCGTGTAACGTAAGGCATTACTAAGAAAGTTACGCATGACTCGGGCCAAGAGCGTCAAATCCGACTTAATCACTACTGAGCTTGGCACATAATGAAAACTGAGCCCGCCAGCGTGGGCCATCTGGCGATACTCTTCGGCCAACACATCAAGCAGCTCATCGGCACGAAATGTCGTGACATCAGGCTGCAGCAACCCAGCATCCAAACGAGAAATGTCGATTAGCGTGCCAAGCAGCGACTCCACGTCCTTGAGCGAACGTCCAATATTACCGACCTGTCGAGGTGCGTCACCTGGCAGTACTTGATCCTCTAAGGCGCTTGTGAACAGCCGAGCAGCATTCAGAGGTTGGAGCAGGTCGTGACTAACAGCGGCGAGAAAGTGCGTCTTGGAAAGATTTGCTGCTTCGGCCTCAGCTCTTGCCTGCTCAAGCCGGTAGTTGGCCTCACTCAGCTCTTCCAGCGTGCGTCGCAACGCTTCGGTACGGTCACGCACCTGTTCGGCCAACAGTACGCTGTGCTCAAACGCTGCATAGGGTGCCCCTCCTGCAAGCCCAGCCGACTCAACTCGTTCGATTAGCGAGGCACAGATACGCCTCAGCCGAGCATTCTGCTCCGCCATGCGGCGTTCGCGAGCGCTGTTATAGGGTGGCTCAAGTGCTTGTAAGTCGGGCGGCAGCACCAATGGCAACTCCAGTAAAGGTTTGGTTAATATGCATTCCCTGATGCTGCTCACCATAGGTGTTAAAACCCACCACCCCCGCCTCACTTAACACGCGAGACGCTGGCGCAATCAGCCCTTCGTCTTCTAACTCTAAGCGCCTTAAAAAACAGTCGCAGCCGAGAATCAACGAAAGCGGCCCCAGCCTAGCATCAAGGTCTACCAACAGTTCACTCAGTTGATCAAGCATCGGAGCCGCTTGCATAACGGTCAGCACAATGCCATTTTCCACCGCACAATAGAAATGCAACCCGCCCTCCTCATCCGCTCGCTGTATCGAGCGCACATAGTGCTGGTCACCAATACGCACCGCTAAGGGGTGCTGGGCAAAAACACGCTCATCAAGCTGAGACGGCGCAATACCCACCAACTGGGAGTAAGCCTCAGCAGCAGGCATTGCATTAAGTTCCAGCACTCGCCGCTGCTCAACATCCACCCGGGTCACTACCAACTTTTGCTGACGCGGACGCAGATGATGCGTAGTAAACACCTCAAACGGCAGCGGTGTTGAAACCACTAATACAACCGCTGAGGCGCGATGAAATCCACCGTCGGCAAAGACATAGGTATCGGTTAAGCGGTTATCATCAGCGGCGGAGCCACCAAAATTTGGGATCCCGCCAAGGGCCGCTTCCAGAGCCGCCAATACCTGCTCTTCACTGCTGGATAAACCGTCAAGTAGCGTCAACGCAAAGCGACGATCAACACGACTCGGTGCTTGGCTACGACAATCTGCCAACAGCCCATCTACAAGCTGCTGAGCACACGGCAGCGTAAAACGCTCCAGATTCTCAATACGAGCACAAGACACGGAAAAATCTTGATAATTAAAGCCAATCGCAACAATACAACCTCTGCCATACCCCAAAGGCGTTATCTCTCCCGCCGTAGTACAGCCGGCCAACCGCACGTTGCTAAATGCCGAATTCAGCGCGACACCTAGCGCCTCTAGAGGATAGTCAGCACTGCAAAAGAACAGCACAAAGCTCAAGTCCGGATGCTTCAATGCTAAAGCAAGCTCCGCTGCCGCCTCGTCAGGATTTTTGCAGGCACTACTCGCTGCATGTGGCCACTGAATATCCGGTGACGCTATTCCGACATCACCAGGCACAGTCATCATCGACACCTCTCCTTAAACAGCTGGTAACACACATGAAGAGCTTAGCTGCCCCCCGAACGATGGCGAAAGATAAGCCCCCGACTCAGTCAGCAAGACCCAAAACTTCGTCGTACCTTAGCGCTGGACTTACCACCATGAACGGTCGAACATGGCAGCAAGCGGCATAGCACCAACAACGTCAAAGTGATCATGGCCGCCGAGAGAGCTTCTAGTTAGCACCCACTGATAGGAAAATGGGGATAACTGAAGATTAGCGTATCAGGCATCGTGTTATACATCCCCTTCGAATTGAGCGAGCAACATCGCTCTCGATGTGTAAAACGGCAATAGTCACGCGGCAATAAGTCCAGCATGAACGAGGCAAATGAAACCATGGCAAAGGGTCTGGCAAAAAACGACATCAAGGTGATGGCAATACTTGGGATGGGGTTATTTCTCGCCGGATGTGGTGGCAATGAAAATGAAGTTGGCGATGTGTCATTGGGCATATTCACCACCAAGGATATCAAGATAGAAAGTTTGACGGACCCTGACATCCCCAGCATCACCTGCCACTTAAGTAACGTGGAGGCTAACTTGAATTTATCCGATCCGTCTGACTCCAGCCTAGCGTGCCGTCAAACCGGCCCAATTACCGCCGAGATGATTGCCGACATAGACACGTCTCCCAGCGGCGAGGTGCTGCACCGGAAGTCAAAAAGCATACTGTTCAAGAACCTGAATTTGCGCCGCATCTACGATGCAAACCAACAGGTATTGCTCTACCTCGTTTACAGCACCAAGAAAACGTCGGGCAGTTTCAAGCACTCACTGAGCAGCATTCCCCTCTGGGGCACTGAGGCCTACACGCCCCAACCCGAGACTCCTGACAACACCACCGCTGCTGAATAAAAAATACCAGCGCCCTGCCAGGCGCTGGTATTCAAGAGAGTGGTCCAACGAAATAACCAAGCGTTAGCGCACAATCATTACCGACACTTTAGAGTGGTGCACCACATGCTCCGTGTTGGGCCCCAAAACATAGTCAGCGAATCGACGCTTGTTATGTGAGGCCATAACGATAAGGTCCACTCCCAGCTTCTTGCTTACCTTAACGATACCCTCCCAAGGCGAGCCATCAATGATCACGCTCTGTACCTGAATCTCCTCTGGGACATGCTCAGCAATGAACGCGTGCTGTGCTTCATTCAGCGCCTCGTGAGCCTTTTCCTTATACCCTTTAGGAAAATAAGATCCCACCAACGGCATACGATATTCCGGCATAACCGTTACCACATGCAGCGAGGCACCAAAGTTCCGACATAGCTCTATCGCTGTCGGCAGCGCCTTGCTCCATGATGCCTCTTCACTGAGATCAACAGGGAATAGAATTTTGCTGTACATACGCATTTCTCCTCAGGCAGACGCCGTTACGGTGTCATCTTCTCGACGACGGCGCTGAAGCATGACGACCAGCCCAAAGACGAGGAAAGCAGGGATCCACATCAACTCCTTAGGCAGGCCGCCTTCTGGCACTTGAACCTTAATAATCTCCTGATCAAAGTCAAAGCCCAGCTTCGACGCCTCACTACCAAATGTCACCATATCAACAACAGCGCGCCCGTCACGGGTCATCAGTTCAAGGCCCAGGTTATCGAGCCGCTCCTGACCATCATCACCGTCAGGAACAGGCAAGCGCATATAGGTTGTTAACGGTGAACCATAAGAATCCTCGCCACTAATCTGCAAGCGCAGCTCAGTGCCCGGCTCAACACTACCAAGGACCTGTGAGAACTCGGTCGGTGCGGCTTCTCTATAAGGATTGTCGATCATATCCATCCAGAACCCTGGGCGGAACAGCGTAAATGCAATCAACAGCAGCAAGACCGACTCATACCAACGGTTACGGGTCAGCATGAAGCCCTGCGTTGCCGCAGCAAATATCAGCATTGCTACCGTTGCGACCACAAAGATCAGAATACCTTGAGCCCAAGACACGTCTATCAACAGTAAGTCAGTATTAAAAATGAACAAAAACGGCAAAGCAGCAGTACGCAAGCTGTAATAAAACGCCTGGAAGCCTGTTCGAATCGGATCACCACCTGATACAGCTGCTGCGGCAAACGATGCAAGCCCCACCGGAGGCGTCACATCTGCCATGATGCCGAAATAGAAAACAAACAGATGAACGGCAATCAATGGTACCAATAAGCCATTCTGTTCACCCAGCTGCACAATAACCGGCGCCAGCAGTGCAGACACCACAATGTAGTTAGCGGTAGTTGGCAGCCCCATGCCCAAAATCAGGCTGAGTATCGCGGTAAACAGCAAGATCAGCATCAGCTGGCCCATGGACAGGATTTCCACTACATCGGCCAGTACCAAGCCCACCCCTGTCTGCGAGACAGCACCAACAATAATGCCAGCCGTCGCAGTCGCAATGCCGATACCAATCATGTTACGGGCACCAGTCACCAGCCCCACCCATAGATCCATCGCACCTTCACGTAGATCGCTGGCTATATTCCCCTGGTTGCGCAGCATGGCCATGATTGGGCGCTGAGTCACGATGATGAAAACCATCAGCACTGTGGCCCAGAAAGCCGATAGCCCAGGCGACAAGCGCTCAACCATCAGACACCAAATCAACAGCACCACAGGCAGAATATACTGCAAACCAACCATCACCGTAGGGCGTGTCTGCGGCAGCTTGATTACCGGAGAGTTAGGATCATCAAGCTCCAACTCAGGATAGTCAGCCCCAACCTTGAGCAACACCAGATAAATCACCACCAGCGCGGCAGCAATAAACCAAGAGGCGGCAGCACCTAATGCAGGCTTCAGCCAACCCAAGCCGTAATAGACCACCAACGAGGTGATCATCATCAACAGCAAGCCAGCGAGGAATCCCACCACCTTACGCACCAGCGGCTTGGGTGGGTTACTGCTTTCCAAGCCCTGCATATTAGCCTTCAGTGCTTCAAGGTGAACAATATAAACCAGTGCAATATAAGAAATCAGCGCGGGAAGAAAAGCGTGTTTGATTACATCAACATAAGGAATACCAACGTATTCCACCATCAAAAAAGCCGCAGCCCCCATCACGGGTGGCATAATCTGGCCATTAACCGAAGACGCCACTTCAACAGCACCGGCCTTCTCTGATGAGAAGCCCACCCGCTTCATCATCGGCACAGTGAAGGTTCCGGTGGTTACCACATTGGCAATTGATGAACCAGAGATCAGCCCCGTCATGCCGGATGCCACCACGGCGGCTTTAGCAGGTCCGCCTTTATAGTGGCCCAACAAAGAGAACGCGACCTGAATAAAGTAGTTACCCGCGCCCGCCTTATCCAACAGTGCGCCAAATAAAACAAACAGGAAAACAAAGCTGGTCGAAACCCCCAGAGCAATACCAAACACCCCTTGGGTCGTCAGCCACTGATGGTTAATCAACCCGAACAGGCTCACTCCTTTATGCGACAAAATACCGGGCATCCAGGGCCCAGCCAGGCTATAGGCCAGAAATACCATCGCCACAATCATTAACGGCGGCCCTAGGGCACGTCGCGTCGCTTCAAGCAGCAACAGTATGCCGACGACTCCGACAATGACATCCTGCAGAATCGGCGCACCAGGGCGCTGTGCCAGCTGTTCGTAAAACAGGAACATATAGCCACCACAAAAAGCAGCAGCTAGGGCCATAACCCAGTCTTGAATAGGAATATGGTCACGTGGTGAACGCTTGAGTGCCGGATACGCCATAAAAGCCAAAAACATGGCAAATGCTAAGTGTATAGAGCGCGATTCCGTGGCGTTGAATACCCCGAACTTCACCATATACGGGAGAGGAGAAGCGATCCATAACTGAAAAAGCGACCAGAGCGCAGCGATGCTAACCAGTAGCTTGCCGGGCATTCCAATCGGGTTTCGCGCTCCGGAGTCGCTTGAAGCGACCATATCTTCCAGGTCGACGTCAGTGCTAGACGATCCTTTATGATTTTCAGTCATCAGCATGCCCTGAATATGTGGGGAAAATACCGGCTAACTCTCCGGTTTTTCGATCGTTTCAATAAAATGCGCGGCTCCAGGACAGGAGCCGCGCATCAGTTATCCACCTGGCTGTTCAATCACGTCAGACAATGACGATCACTCGATCCAGCCCTGCTCACGGTAATAGCGCGCAGCACCGTCATGAAGCGGAGCGGATAGGCCAGAACTTACCATATCCTCAGGCTCCAAGTTGGCGAACGCCGGATGGAGCTTCTTGAAACGATCAAAGTTGTCAAAGATTGCCTTAACCGTGGTGTAAACCACCTCGTCACTAGCATCAGCAGTGGTTACGAAAGTCGCTGCCACACCGAACGTTTCGACATCCTCGTCGTTGCCCTTATACAGGCCACCAGGAATGACTGACTTCGAGTAGTAGGGATACTCGTCTACGATGCCCTGAATGGCTTCGTCATTCAGCGGAATCAGGCGCGAATCGACCGTGGTAGTCGCTTCTTGGATGGAGCCGTTAGGATGCCCCACCACGTATGCCATGGCGTCAATGTTGTTGTCTGACAAGGCAGAGGCCATTTCTGCCGCATCAAGCTGTGATGCCAAAGAGAATGTGTCCATGTCCCAGCCTTTGGCACCCATAACCACTTCCATGGTATTACGCTGGCCAGAACCGGGGTTACCAATATTAAAACGCTTGCCTTTCAGGTCATCCAGCACTTCGATGCCAGAGTCAGCACGCGCCAAAATAGTCAGCGGCTCACCGTGGGCACGGAAGACAGCGCGTAGGTTCTCATAGGGCTCTCCTTCGAAGTTACCAGTGCCATTAAATGCCTGATATTGCACATCAGACTGCACCACACCCATGTCGAGTTCGCCAGATTTAATGCCGTTGACGTTAGCAACCGAACCACCTGTAGACGGTGCGTTACAACGGACGTTGGCATCCTCCATGCGGTTCACCAGACGACATACCGACTGGCCAACCACATAGTAAACACCGGTCTGACCGCCTGTGCCGATGGTAATAAAGGTTTCTTCTTCAGCCACGGCAGGCGTAGCGAACATGGCGGCGCCCAGCAGAACACCTGAAAACGTAGCGGCGGAAAATACGTGACGTTTCATTGGCATACCTCAATTGTGCGTTAGCAATCCATCGCTTGAAGCGAGCGGTACAGCGCTGCCGTTTCAAGAGATGACGTCAAGCCTACCATTGGGAACGATCAGTTAGAGCCAGCGTCCAGAGCTCAAAACAAGAATTTCGATCTGCCCCTGTTCTCACTATATCTGAAAGACCGAACCGGCATCATCCTATACTGAGTTTTGGCCATCTACTTTAGAGAAAGCGTAATTAACCATCCCTAACAGCAGTCTAAACTACAAAAAACGTTTAATCGCCGTTAATTATTACTTATTCACCTTTCACTGCCTAACTTTTATCGCAAAAATATCGAGCAAGAGCGAACCTCCGCTCATCTCACCTATCACCGCGACAGCCCTCTTAAGGGGCACACTACACCACATTTAACAAAAACCTGTTAAGGCTTATGAGCAGAGGCTGGCTTGTGCTTAGCACTCACCAGCCCAGTAGACTGACGCTGGAGAACCATCAGCGTCAGGAGTACCCTGTCTTCATTTAGGCACCGCTTCACACCTTAGATACAGGTAGAATGATGAGCAAAAAAATCACAGTAACGGCCCCTCTGGTTATCCTGCACGGTGATGAGATGGCGCAGGTCGCATTTGAGAAAATCCTGGAGACGTTCGTAACATCTCGACTGGACTTGGATCTGGTAGAAGTTGACCTAACCGCAGAAAATCGCTTACTCACCAATGGTAAAGCCGTCATTGATGCCATCGAGGCGCTTAATACACACGGTGTCGGTATAAAAAATGCGGGCATGACGGTGAACCGCAGCCAGCTGAACGACATGCTGGCCAAGCACCCCGAAATTGACACCTCCAACCTACACCCTCTGGCCACCAAGTCACCCAATGGTGCGATCCGTAAAGGGATTGGCGGCAATATTACCCGTGAAGACATCGAATTCCGTAACCTCAAGGTCAATACGCCTGAGTGGGTCGGTCGAGATATCGAAGTCGATACCATGGAAATGGGGGGTATCAAACACAGCAGCAGCGCACTATCTGACGCCACAGGCATCATCAAGCTACTGTTCGTCGGTGCCAGCGGCGACCCTGTAGAGCTACATCGCCGCGAAGTTAACAAAGGCGACCCTTGGCTACTAGCCACCAATGATTTAGACGACGTAAAAGCCTGGGCGCATCGTTTTTTCCAACGTGCGCTGGACGAGCAGCGTGATATTTATCTTGGCCTCAAAGACACCGTCATTGCGGGTTATGACGGAGTGATGCGCGCAGCCATTGAAGACATCTATCAACAAAACTACCAGGCCAAAGCAGAAGCCCTAGGCCTAAGCTATCACTACGAATTAATTGATGCGCAAGCCGCTCGCTTAGTCGCCAATCCGCCAGAGCGTGCACTATGGGGCGTGCCAGACAACAACACTGGCCGCAAACTCTATAAGCTGGTTGAGCAACTCAAACGCTACGGCATACCTGAGCGCAAGGCTCAGGTATCGATTTCCCGCATGAGCGCAGGAGGCGGTGACCAATACGGCAGCTTTAATCAGCCGGCAGCAGAAGATGGCATTCTTAAGGTGATTATCGATGGGGAAGAACGGCACGCTCGGCGCGTGAAACGTGGCGACCCTATTCTGCTGATGTCTAACGACCGCGAAGCCATTAAAGACTGGGTGCTGCAAGTCTTCCGCGATGCGTCACGCAAGAGCAAGGAAGTCTACTTCGGGCTCAAGCGCGAATACATGGACTACGACGACGTTTTCAGCACGATCATAACAGACGTTCGCTATGAGCTAGCCAAAGCCGATACACCGCCACCATCATTCATGATCATGCGGCCTTCCAGCCAATTGATCAAAATGATTACCGACCCACCCCGCAACGCGCTATACCCAGCGCAAAACCTGGATGGCGACATATTTTCAGATATTTCCGCAGCGCTTGGCGGCAGCCTAGCCACCGCAAGCTCAATCATTGAAAGCAAGAATGGCACCATGCTGTTCGAAGCCCCTCACGGCACCGCGCACGACCTGTACCTGAAGTACCTAGAAACTGACGGCAAAGAAGCGCACTTTAACTCCTCGGCCCTGATTTTTGCCGTGGCCAACGCGCTAGAAACGCTCGGTGAGCGTAATAACAATCCAGAGCTAATGGGCTACGCCAACCAGCTAAAAGAAGCGCTAATCAATACCGTCGCAGACGGCATTATTACCGGCGACTTGAAAGGCAAAACCACGACACCAGAAACCGAGCGTGTCGTCGATATGCAAGGCTTTCTGGACGCCGTCGAAGCCCGTCTTTCCGCCTGAGTGACGCCTCACAAATAACGTGAAGAATTAAGCGTCACCATCATGGTCGCAGGGCAGCCTCCTGCGGCCGCATAACCCAGGGTTGGTAACAATGAGTAATAAAGCACTACTGAACATCGACTACACTCATGACTTTGTCGCAGAGGACGGAAAGCTAACCTGCGGCGAGCCCGCACAAGCATTAGAAAACAGCATCGTCGCCATCACTGAAGCGTTTATTCAAGCTGGCGACGACGTTTTTTTCGCTATCGATGCCCACGAAGCCAATGATCCACACCACCCCGAGTCCAAACTGTTTCCGCCACATAACATTACGGGTACTGCCGGGCGGGCGCTCTACGGGAAACTAGCCGGGCTGTATGCAACACACCAGCACTCGCCCCGAGTGCATTACTTCGACAAAACACGCTACAGCGCTTTCACCGGCACCAACCTGGAACTCAAGCTTCGCGAGCGTAGCATTACAGAACTACACTTAGTGGGCGTATGCACTGATATTTGCATCCTGCACACGGCCGTGGATGCTTATAACAAAGGGTTTGATATCGTTGTACATCGCAAAGGCGTCGCCAGCTTCAACCCCCAGGGCCACGACTTCGCTCTGAACCACGTTGAAACCACTCTGGGCGGAAAAGTTATTTAGCCGCCAAGCACTCACCAACACGCAGCGTGGTGCCCACCCCTTCCAGCACAATGGCATTCTGGCCAAAGAAAGCTCCCCGCCATCCAGGCTGAGTACCCATCAGCACCAGCGAACGTAACGGCTCTTTGGGTGCAGGTGCCACACCAGAGTGCTGATCCTGAGTAATAATTTTACAACGCTGGCATGGCTTGCGCAGGCCCAAGCGCCCTTTCCCTGCAGTCATTAGCTCTGCCCAGCTCACTTCCGCAAACGCTGGTTCACCCTCTACAACAATATTCGGGCGAAAGCGGTTCATCGGCACCGCTTCCACGCCCTGCTCAGCCAACTGCTTATTCAGCGCATTAAGTGACGCCGTATTGACCACCAGCAGTGGGTAGCCATCAGCAAAACGGGTATGTGACTGCTCGTTTGGCTTGAGAAAATCGCCCTCGACCTCCCGCCGATGCTCAGGTGCAAAACGTACCAAGCGTAGCTGGCTTCCTTTAAGCTCGCCCAGCACGTCCGTCAACCAACGGCTTGCCTCATCGCCTTCATCCAACGCTTCGCAACGATCCTTCCATACATAAACCGTGTGGCGTAGGCGCTCGTCTAGCGTTTCAGGCGTACCAAGCGGCACACACAACGGCTCACGAGACGGATGTTCTAAGCGCAACGTTTCCGCATCCAAAAAAACGCTAATGGTCGCCATAGCCGGCAACTCCCGCTGGGTAACAAAGCGTCCAACACTATCCACCAACATCCACTCTCGGTCATGAGCCAGCCCCGTCTCGACAAGCTTTGCTTCCTCAAGGGCGATACCTCGTAACGACTTCACTGGATAAATATTTAGCTGGGTAATACGCACGCTGATCTCCCACGACATGGTTTAAGGCCAGCTTATTCAGTGGTCTTAACATAAACCAATAATTTGATAGGTAACCCGACCCACACATGAAGAAAATATCTTGTCATTCACGGCTGGTTACAGGTCATGTCAATAAGGTACTATTTGAAAAATATCATATATCTAGGAAATGCGTTGCTATGCGCGACTCAGCGAAAACCAACGACTTGCCCCCCTCCAAGGATCAGTGCGCACCATCAGCCACGCGACACTTTCTCGCCCCTCTTAGCCGAGTCGGTCTCTTTCTAGCTATCCTGTGCTTCGCAGCCGCTCTTACTCCGTCCATGATTCCTCGCCCACCACTGATGCAAGGACTTATAGCAGGCATTGCCGCCGCCATGGGCTACACCCTGGGCTCTGCATTTCAGCTAGCGTGGAACTATCTGGAGTTTTCTCCTCTACGAGGGCGCGCCCTACGCCTGACAACTCTTGTGCTCGGCACGTTTTGCGTGGCGTTCGCTATCTTCTGTTTATGGCACGCCGTTGATTGGCAAAATTCTATTCGATCACGCATGTCCATGGCTCCCCTTGACAGCGCGAATCTGTGGTTGGTTTGCCTAACGGCTCTTGCAAGCTTTTTTGTGCTGATCGCCATCGGTCGAAGCGTAATCCAGCTAGCTCGTTTTCTGATCCGCCATGTTGAGCGACGTTTGCCACACCGCGCAGCCATATTATTCGGCTCCATCACAGCATTGGCTCTGGTTTGGGTGTTGGCAAACGGCGTTCTGGCTCAAGGGCTTTTCCCCTTACTGGATGCATCATTTCGTCAATACGACGCCTTACTGGAACCCGAATATCCCGAACCGGTTCGTGCCGACCGCAGCGGCAATCAAGAGTCTCTTTTAAGCTGGCAGTCATTAGGTCGCACAGGCCGTCAATTCATTGCCTCGGGGCCGAGTGCTCAAGACATTCAAACGCTATCTGGCAGACCAGCCATGGAGCCAATACGTACCTATGTTGGGCTGCAAAGCTCTGATAACGTGACGGAGCGCGCTCAATTAGCACTGGCTGAGTTAAAACGCGCCGGCGGTTTTGATAGATCTATGCTGGTTATCATCACCCCCACAGGCACGGGGTGGGTTGATCCAGCAGCAATTAATGCTGTCGAATACCTACAAAACGGTGACATTGCTAGTGTAGCAATGCAGTACTCCTACCTATCCAGCCCCTTGTCGTTAACGGTACACCCCGAGTATGGCATGGACTCATCGCGGGCATTGTTCAGCGAAATTTACAACTACTGGTCACGCCTCCCCCACGACGAAAGGCCACGCCTGTACTTACATGGGCTAAGCCTGGGCGCGATGAACTCAGCCCGTTCGTTTGAGCTGTTCGAGATGCTTGGTGACCCTATCGACGGCGCGCTTTGGAGCGGCCCTCCCTTCGCCAGCCAAACCTGGCAACGAGTGACCAAAGAGCGCGTACCAGGCTCTCCAGAATGGTTACCTGAATTTCGCGATAACCGTTTATTTCGCTTTATGAACCAGGACGGCTCACCTGTTCCTGAAGAAACCCCATGGGGTCGAGTGCGCTTTGTTTATCTGCAATACGCCAGCGATGCCATCACCTTCTTCAATCCTCACACATTCTATCGCAGCCCCGACTGGCTAAAGAGTCCCCGCGGGCCTGACGTTTCACCAGAGCTTCGCTGGTACCCTGTGGTTTCTTTTTTGCAGCTCACCTTCGACATGTTTCTCTCGACAGAAACACCGCTTGGTTATGGGCATGTGTATGCACCCGAGCACTACATAAACGGCTGGGTATCAGTCGCCGGCGCACCGGGCTGGGCACCCGACGCTATTACACGGCTGAAAACATACCTGAGTGAACAAACCCGCCAAAAGGCCGCTGAGAAAGACGGCAACAATGACCTCTATGAAGCACGCAATGGATGAGGGCCCATCGCTCTGAGGGCTCACGCGAACTGCTACTCGCCTCAGCCCTCTGACAACCTCAATCCGCCTTGCGCCCCCTAATCAAGACCAATAATACGAACGCTTCGCATTATTGGTCTTATCCGCTTATACTTCGCTCGATACCCTTTCTGGTTTTTCGATAGGCCAGCAACACTAATCTAAGCGATGTTTTCATGACCTCTAAAACGACAACTCATACTATCGCGTTGCCTCAATTCTTTTCTGCTGCACCAGTTATTCGCAATGCACAATCGACCCACATTACCTTGCGAGCCTCTTTCGCCCTTGTATTTTTAGCGGCCATTCCATCGCTAGGCTGGGCACAACCGTCTACTGCCGCAGCCCCCACGACTAGCACCGGCACTGATGAAGCCACCATTCAGTCACAAGAAACGATGGTAGTGGTCGGATCTCGCACACCGAAATCAATCAGCGAAATTCCTGGGGCAGTCTGGCTGGTGGATCAGCAACAGTTAGAAACCCAGCTAGCTACCGGTGCCGACCTCAAAACCGCACTAGGCAGACTAGTGCCAGGGCTAGACCTGGCACCCCAGGGACGTACTAACTACGGCCAGAACATGCGAGGCCGCAGCGTACAAGTGCTGATCGACGGAGTTTCACTGAACAGCTCCCGAGGCCTATCTCGCCAGTTTGACTCTATCGACCCGTTCAACATTGAGCGCGTCGAAGTCCTGTCTGGCGCCAGTAGCCTCTACGGTGGTGGTGCTACCGGCGGCATCATCAACATTGTGACAAAGAAAAGCCGAGGTCCGGGCCGCCACTTCTCCACGGCATCCAGTGTTACCAGCGGACTTAATAGCAACGACGATGCTAATTTTCGTCTAGCTCAGTCGGTCAGCGGTGGCAGCGAGCGCTTACAGGGTCGCCTAGCGGTAGCCTATCAAGACAATGGCCGTTTTTATGACGGTCGCGGTAACGAAATTTTCCCAGACATTGCGCAAACCGATTTACAGGACAACCGCTCCATCGACATCATGGGCACTGCCCAACTGGAGCTGAGCGATGAACAAACACTAACACTAGGAGCTCAGCTCTACCGCTCAGCCTACGAGGGCGAGCGCGGCCTCTACTTTCCCAACCTGGCACTAGGTAATCTGGACGGCGCAGAGATCCGCGATGGTTACTCCTCAGACCGCGACCCCAAAACAGATCGGCGTATGATTAACCTTCAATACCACCATGCCGACCTACTCGGTCAGGATTTCTACTTTCAAGCGTTTTATCGCGAAGAAGAAGCTAGCTTCAATGCCTTCCCTTACTCGACAACCAAAGGAGTTGAGTTTCGCACCTCTAAGCAAGACACCAACCTTGGTGGAATTAAGGCGTTATTCAACGCCGAGCTAAGCAATCGCGTTTCTCTGACCTATGGTCTGGATATGGACCGCGAAACTTTCGACGCCAACCAGATGTACTTCGATATCGCCACCTCTAATGCCAGCGGCGGTCTGACTCAATCAGAGCGTGACGTTAGGCCGCGTTACCCAAGCTACCAAGTTAACGGCTACGCTGGTTTCGCCCAAAGCGACTGGCAAGTGACAGATGCGATAACGCTCTCTGCTGGTGTACGCCAGCAACATATGGACGTAAAAGTCGATGACTTCAATAGCATTCCAGGTGGTAAGAATGACTATGATGCGACCCTACTCAACGCCAGCGCACTTTACGACTACGATAATGGCCACCAAAACTGGATCCAGTTCAGCCAAGGCTTTGAGCTACCAGACCCCGCAAAATACTACGGTAAAAGTGCCGATATCAGCGTTAGCAGCAACCCATTGGAAGCTATCAAAACCGACCAGGTAGAACTTGGCTGGCGCTTCAATAATGCTAATTGGAGCACTCAGGCAGCAGTGTATTATTCTTGGTCCAATAAAGCGGTCGAGAATGCTAAAGACCTGTCGGTGAATGTCGTTAATGAAGACAAGCGCGACTATGGCTTAGAAGCAGCAGTCACGCGCTACTTAAATGGCGGCTTTGAAGTTGGCGGCACCTTGCAGCTCGTGCGCTCAGAACAGAAAGACAGAAACGGCAACTGGAAAAAGCGCGATGCCCGCTATGCCTCACTGTCCTCTGCCACGGCTTTCCTCGGCTGGGAGAATATGGCAGCAAGCCGTAGCGCACGTCTGCAAGCCAATCATGCCCATAACCTGAAAGATGACAATGATCGTCAAATTAACGGCTACACCACCGTTGACCTCGCATTAGCTCAGGACCTTGGCATCGGCCGACTAACACTAGGTATCGACAACCTGCTCGACAAAGAATACTCCACCGTATGGGGGCAGCGCGCCGCGATGTTTTACTCGCCCTACTACGGCCCAGAGTACTTGTATGATTATCAGGGCAGAGGGCGTACCTTCACTCTTGGCTGGACGATGGATTTCTAATACACCTCAAGGGACCATTCTTCCAACAATGGCGATGGCGGCTGACATATATCGGGGCCGCCACCGCCTGACACCCGTCAAAAAAATGCTAATCAATCAGGCCAGTAGCACACTGCCTAACGACCCTTAAAAAGCCTTGGTTAGTGTCAAGCGAAACAGCCCCCCTTCGGGGCGCGCTTCATTGCTATATTCATTATAATAAGCTCCATTCAACCCCAGCCCCAGTTGCGGCCAAAAATATCCGGCCTCAACGCCCAAAGCGTGTTGCTTGCGCTTATCATTTGGCAACCCAGCAGGTACGCCCTGGTCGTTCTCTAGTTGCCAGGCGTCGTACCCCACAAGACCTAACTCCAAGCCATTTTCTAAACGATGACTCAGCCCCCATTCCACTAATAAGCTGTCACCAGGTGTAATACCAGTATCATCCTGCTCACTCTTTATCTCGTAGCGCGACAACACCGACAACGACCAAGCTTTCTCTATATCAAAGTACCAAGTTCCTCCCAACGTCAACATGGTGGTACCAAACCCCTTGCCAATGGCTGCAGCTGATTGGTCATCGTAATCAGCAGTGTCAAACCAGTAACCGGCGGCAAATACCGCATCCCATTGCTGGCCATGCCAGCCCAAAACAACTGGCCCAAGAAAAATATCGCCAAGGCCACTATCGCTGTCGTCAATGCCCAGCCCGCGGAAATCTAAAGACACATTCTGCACTGGGATAATTACTTCCACTCCATAATCGGCACCGAGAAATTTTTTATCGATAATCCAGATCATTCGATTGGCTAGCGCCGTAACCTTGCCAGTGTTATCGCCCACCACCTTATCGCCCTGGCCATCAAGCAAACTATCAATACCGTAATGCACCAAGTAGCCACGATAATAGAAGCCCGGCGGCGGTACGCTAGCACCACGTATACCCTCGACTCCCGCCACATAATGACCGTTAACTGCCAAGGCAGAATCAGTCATTGCATAACTACTTAAGGCCAAGGCCGTGATTAATGGAAACCTAGAGCGCATAACAATTTATCCTTATTATAATCCG
The DNA here is from genome assembly GCF_000425725.1 of Halomonas halocynthiae DSM 14573. GTDB lineage: Bacteria > Pseudomonadota > Gammaproteobacteria > Pseudomonadales > Halomonadaceae > Halomonas > Halomonas halocynthiae. The sequence goes on along the minus strand of NZ_KE384441.1, from coordinate 343,774 downwards.
TCAGTTATTGCTCAGCTGTCATCCTCGCGGATCGCCGTGGGATGGCGATACAGCGGCTTAACGCGAATCGTCATGTAGGGGAACAGCGGCAGATTTAAAACCAGCTTTTGTAACTCGGCATTATCTTTCACATCAAAGACACTAACGTTGGCATAGCTGCTCGCTACCCTCCTCAAGTGACGCTACTTATCTTCATCAAGTTAGTTGGAAGACCCAAGCTAGGGCCACGCAACACCAAAGTCACGATAAGCCAAAGGGACAGTGACAATGTCACCGGTAAGCAGCAACGGCGCGAACATCTCCCCTCAGGCCAGCTGCTCAGGCAACGTCACCCAAGCATGCGTAGGTATCGATATTACATTTGATGCTTTCAGGACTTTTTGGACCATAGCTCACCCCCCGATGGTCGTGCCCTCTCCCAATCGCTACAGCGCAAACGAAGGATTACCAAGCTCTGACACGCCATAGTAGCCATAGAAAGCTTATGTGGACGAATCGTCGGAAGGTCAGCCAGTAGAGTGTCAAGTGACTCAATGACAGAGCGCCTGGGCACACTCCAATATCGATAAGTAGTGATCAAGCATTTTCCAGCGCCCGAGGGCGCTTGTGCCGCTGCTGAAGTTCCGGGTCTTGTGTCGCTGGCAGCACCACATCAAACACCACCTCAGTGAAAGGACCGTCCAGATCACGCGTTGCAATGTCTTTCGTGTCTTCAATACGCCGGCCCTCTACCACAAGCTCATCGCGGGTAGCATAGGCAAAGTCGTCATAGGTGTAGGGGTCACCGGCCAAGTTAATCTGCGTCGTTAAATGGCGATAACCTGGGGCAGAAAAAAAGAAGTGAATATGCGCGGGACGCTGACCATGGCGCCCCAGTAACTTAAGCACCTGATCCGTAGGGCTGCCTTCCGTCACGCCATAACCAGAAGGAATGATACTGCGAGCACAATAACGGCCTTCATCATCAGCAATAATAGTGCAACGCAGATGATACTCCGGCTGAGACGGGTCAAAGAACGAGTAATTGCCTTGCGCGTCGGCATGCCAAATTTCGACCTGAGCGCCAGCAACCGGCTTACCTTCAGTGTCACGCACTTGACCGGTCAACCACATGACCTCACTCTGCATGTCCGAGCCATCATCCATGCGCGTGTAACCTTGCGACACGGGCGCACCAGCAACATACAGTGGGCCTTCAATGGTGCGCGGCGTCGTTCCTTCGACCTCAGCCTGGGCTTCCTCAGCATCCATGCGCAAGTCTAAGTAATGATCGAAACCCAACCCCGGCGCCAACAAACCACCCTGCTTCGCACTGCCTATCTCATTGAATAAGTGAACGGCTCCCCAGAACTCCTCTGGGGTCACATCGAAATCATCAATCAGCTGATATACGCTTGAAAGTAAACGATGCAGAATCTGCTTAGCACGCTCGTCGCCCCCCTCTTTGTCAAAACCACTAACGGTCACTAGGAAATCTTGCACTTCAGCTGTGTCATAAATTTTTACGCTCATGGTCCCTTCCTCACTTATACTTTTTATAGTTACTGCACGTTTTATTGAAACGTCGATATCAAACCAGTTGGCTTATATGCGTTTAAACAATGCTGAACGCGTATTTTTCTCCGCACCATCCGCCGCAGTGAAAAAACGCTCCATATGAATATCGCGCTCAAATAACCGACCTTGCATCAGAGCGCTAATGGCGGCATCAATCATCAGTGGAGGGCCACACAGATAGGCCTTGTGACCGTTAAACCGGCCATCAAAATGCGCGACGGCCGCTTCGTGAACAAAACCAACGAAACCATCCCACGAGTCCTCCTCGCGTGGATCATTAAGCGCAGGTACATAAGTAAAGCGCTCATGCCCTTGGGCCAGTTGCTCGAAGCGCTCTCGGTGATACAGCTCTTCGGTGTTACGCGCACCTTGAAACAAAGTAATCTTGCGGGTGTCTTGGGGATCCCCAAGCAGATCGAGGATCATCGATTCGGGGCTCGATAATCCCGAGCCGCCAGCGATAAATATCACGTCCTTGGGGTCAGACTTACGCACGAAGAATTGACCATACGGACCACTCAACTCAAGCGTTTGGCCAACCTCTAACGCCTCATGAATCCACGTCGTCGCTACACCGCCAGGCACTTTACGAATATGCAATTCAATCTCGTTAGGATTGCTTGGCACAGTGGCAATGGAAAAAGCGCGCGCACCGTCCACCCCTGGCAATTGCAAGTTGACATATTGCCCCGCCTGGAATCTCATCCCAGCCTCTGGTAAACGAAGGCGGACCGCGCGAATAGTTGGGGTCAATGTTTCCATTCCCATCACTGTGGCCGTCCAATCCATCACTTGATGACCAGCAAAGTCTGGATCCTCATCAACATCCGCCTCAATCACCAGATCACTATCGGGCGTGCAACAACAAGCCAAGCGAAAGCCTTCTTCACGCTCCATATCCATTAGCGCAAAAGGTGAGGCATCGCCCACCTCGGCGTCACCTTCCAACACCTGTACCTTGCAAGTGCCGCAAATACCGTGCCCACAAGCGAAAGGTAGCCACACACCTTGGCGCAAAGCTGCATCAAGAATGGTTTGTCCTTCATCAACATCAATGACTTCACCGGTGGGTTCTATGGTCACTTCATAGCTCATGGCATCTCTCCTTAAATGGCCGCATCAGCCAAGTCAGAGAGGCACGGCGTGATCAAGCGCAACTGAGACTTATGATCGATACCATTGTTGATCAGAGACGCCTCAAGACGTGGCGCGAAGCCCTCACCATTAAGACGCCATTTTGCATCGTCAAAGCGTAACTGCTGGCTTTCAGGATGCGGCGCTAGGGCGGGGTGCAGCATGTCATTCAGGAAATCGCTAAATGACATGTTGGGATCGGCCAGAAAAGTCAGCGGTGCGCAAAATAGCAAGTGGCGTTCCCACATTACATACACCAACTGGTTGCCATGGAAATTCTCAACCCTATCGCGCACAGGGCCTTGGTAGTTAGGGTAATTGGCATTAACAGTCATGGTCTTCTCTCCTCAGACGGCCTGTTTCCACTGCTTCCAGCGACGCTGCTCCGAGGACCCCTCAAATTCGAGGTTGTCCTCCCCCATTTCGATGCGATAGTACTCACCAATCACTTTTTCCATATCTTCACCGCCGCAATTTCCTTGTAAAATCTGATGTACCGGCAGCCAAGATTGAACATATTTTTCTGGCTCATTCTGGAAAATATCGCTGCATCCATCAGAACAGAAATGATAGCGATCTCCCTCATAAACCGTATCCCGATGGCTTAACAGCGTGTCATCATCCGGCTCAGTAATGGCTAATGGCACTTGGCAGACCTGGCACAACTGAGGCAAAGTATTGTTATAGAAGCGCTCACCTTTGGCGGCTTTTTCAGCCAACAATTCAAAACGGGGGCGGTATAGCCGATCGAAAGTATCGGGATATTTTTCAGACAACCAATCCATTTCCTTGGCATTAGGCACCCAGGTATTAAACGCAGTGGCATGGCCGTACTGATAAAAGATAAACCACGATTGATGGCTAACATGATCTTTACCAGCGACTGTTTGCTCAGCATATTTGGGCGGACGAATACCGTAACGCTCAAGCTCCTTGAATAGCGCCCCACCCGCCTGCTCGTAATACATCTCCCACGCTTCAGCCCAAGACATCACCTTATTGGGCAGCATGTAGTCCATCATCATGCCAACAATGGACAACAGCCGATAACCACGCCACAGCCACTTATCCAGCCATTTCTGCACAATCGGTACATTGTCTTCGTGCTGCTCAAGAATGAACTTTATGATTTCAAGACCCAGCGTCATATGCCGCGCTTCATCAGACTGAGCCGAGAAACCGAAGGTCACGGTATTCATATCGCCGTTATAAGCAGCGCCAGACATAAAAGGCAAAAATAGCAAGTTAGTCAGCACATACTCAAAGGAGAAAGAAATCGCGGTCAGGAACTCGAATGGCCCAGCAGTAGAGGCATCTTCAAAGAACGACTTGGGCACCGACAAGTACCACACTCGGTCAAACATATGCGGAAAATCATGCATGCCGCCAAAGTATTTATTGTAGTGGCTCATGGCATGAATTTGGGTTTGAGTATGGCGCAGCTCGTCAATAGATTGCATCTGACAGGCAATGCGTGCGCCTACTCCACCGAATTGACGACCCACTCGGGCGTAGCCTTTGTACGCATTGTATTCAAGTGGTGTTACAGCAGTAATGAACAGCTTTACCGCATTCAAATAGCGCGGATCACTAATATTCATTTGGCCATTATTTTGAGATACCGCATCAAAAATGGCGTAGAGCTTACGCTCTTTTTCCGCTTGAAATTTCCAATAATTGTCCATAGTCAAGCGGAACGGATCTTCCCATTGGCTCCAGTCGGTAATCTTAATACCTTCAAAGCTTTCCTGAGGAAAGATATCTTCGTGGCGCTGATAACTAGACTCCCAGGCCAAATCCCGGGTCATGATCCGATAGCGTTCTTTCATATTTAAGCGCTTGCTGGCTTTAGCATTCATCGAATGAATTCCTCAAGGTTTATCGTTGTAATATCTTGAAAATCAGCTATTCCAATAGAGCGTAAAGCTATCGTCATCTTCATCAACATTACCGCCGATGCTAATCATGTCGATTTGTAGCTCTTGGGTATCCCAGTCTCGGCCAAGCTTTTCTTCAACAGTTTGGCGATATACTGTCAAGCGGTTATCTGCTTCTATACGAATCATTGCCGGGCTGTGCTTAACCTCAGCGCCGGGGTTATCTTCACTAATCGCCTCAACGATAAAGCGCGAATTTTCATTATCTTGTAGCGCAATAAACACACGTGACATGGAAATCTCCTGGTGAGTTGATGGCTGGTTCAGTGATGACTAGAAACAGCATCGGCACTGAGGCTTAGCTTGGTTAATCGCTTGGCTAACAAAGCTTGTGAATCAGCAATAGCCTCCGTACCAATGATTGGCTCAAGCGCATCCACGGCACGCTCATTCCAATGCTTAATCCAGTGGTTTAATTGCTCTCGATTGGCGTCACTTTCTGCAGCCAAGGCTTTAAATAAGGCATCAATAAAGCGCGTACTATCTTTAAACCACTCACGCATAAAGTCAGTAAGCATGACGATATCACTACCACCCAGCTTGTCTAGCTCTGCATCAAAGTGATCGTTCAGATAGGGGTATAGCAAACCATCAAGCACTAGGTTTTGCGCCACACTCAGTTCTGCCCAATCTTTAATAACAAAGCTATCTTCAACATAGCGACGAAGCCCCTGCCAAGCAGCATCTTCCATCCATAACTGTTTGGCCTCGGCCAATACCACACCAGGTGTATCATCAATCAGCAGGCCAATACGCGACACATATTGAGCGGTCGCTAGACGATCCATACCATGAAACATATGCGCTTGGCTGATAGTGGTGCCATAAGCATCACCAGCAATGCCAACGTTGTTCATGTTGGCCCCCATTTCCATATGCCGAAGTGGTAACAGGGTTTTGGTCACCAACTGCTTGGCTTCACTGCTTAAGCGGCTGCCTAGATTGCGCTTCTCAAAAAAACCAAAACTACTCTCAGTGTTTTTTTGCATCGCATCTCGGCTAGCTACCCAAGCACCATAATAGAACTGACGTGGATCACTAAAAACATACCAATCACGCATTTTCAGCGCGGTATGGTTAGGGTCATAGAGTTCAAACTGATGATCATAAAGCGGCCGGTAATGAAAATTACTGGTTGGCTGAATGTCGAAACTGGCTTCCTGATAACGAGTTGCCGGTTTGTCACCAAAGCGGCGTTTTGTATGGCCATAAGTCTGTCGAATTGGCTCGATACTGGTAGTTTTTATTTCAACGCTCATATCAGCTCCTGGCTTATTTTTGTCAAGAAATTAGAGATGTCATCTACTTATAACTCAGCTCGGAACCAGCATCACCATAACGCCACTTTTCCATCTGCTGGTCGACCTCATGGGCCTGCTCGTCACTCATAATGGTCACCGCATTACGTTGACAAAACGTCTCAAAGGCTTGAGGCGGCAAAATTAGCTCGACGAATAATTCTGGATTCTCAATAGCAAAATCGAACTCCACAAAACGCTCATCGCGGCTACGCACTCTAACGAAGCAGCACAGCGATGGAGGAATAGCCGAATCTGTCATAGAACACCCCCTGAGTATTTGTTGTTCTAGCTTGATGCACACTTATTCTTTACCGCTATTGCTGGCTATCAAGACTCTTTCAAAAAGCGTGCCAACTTAGATAAAAACAAAAATTAACAAATATATTCAAATGGTTATAAACAAAAAACTGAGATAAAATGACCAAAAAATCATCCGAGGTATTCAGGCATTCATGAAATGCTGCAACGCAGCTTTCTCAAAACATGAAAACAATTGAAATGCACAGAACCATAATCGTGCTGATACACAGAAATTACTTATTAAGAACGTTCTTTATAAAAATCATTTCAGGTGCCTAATGACTACTAGCACGGTAACATTTGGCTCTTCTGGCAATGCCCAGAACGAAAAATTAATATAATTATCAAAACAATAAACTGCAGACCTTGACGAGACACATCATGCCAAAAACACCAAATAACATGCCAAAATCCATGTCACCCCCTCGATACCCTGACAGCCAAGACATTATTGCTAAGCTGCGATTTCTGCCGGATGAAGGACAAATATGGCTTGGCGAGCAACGCGTTATATTGATGCAAGTACAAACCATGGCAACCTTCCGAAAGGAAATTATTAACACCATGGGAATTAAACGGGCCCGAGGTTTTTTTATGCGCCTTGGCTATTATTCGGGTATCAAAGATGCAGAGCTGGCCAAGGAAGTACGCGGCCAAGATATGTCGATAGAGGACGGCTTCATGACTGGCCCTCAGCTACATACGCTGCGCGGGCTGGTTAAAGTGGTACCCATTGCTCTAGAGATCGCCCCTGAAAAACAACATTTCTACGCAGAGTTTGAGTGGCAAGACTCTTTTGAAGTTGCCACCAACGACACTGTTCTCGATCACCTGAAAGAACCTTCCTGCTGGATGCTACTAGGCTACGCCTGCGCTTATTCTAGCCAGTTCATGAACCAGGAAATCCAGTATCGTGAGGTAGAGTGCCGTGACTGCGGAGACGAGCGCTGCCGTATTATCGGCAAACCCGCTCAAGAGTGGGAAGATCACGAAGCGTTTGCAGCACTATTTCGCGAAGACCCTTTGATCGACGAGCTCTATGAATTGCAGTCTCGAATCGCCTACTTAGAAGATGATATTGCCCGTCATCGCGGCGACGAAGAACATCGCCCCATCGGTAAAACACCCGCATTCCTAGGCGTGCTAGACCTGATCGACCGTGCTGCGAGTTCAGATGTACCGATTATGCTGCTCGGCGAGACAGGAACCGGCAAGGAGATTCTCGCCTATCGCATACACCAGCAAAGTGACCGCGCTAATGCGCCTTTTATTGCTGTGAACTGCGCGGCGATTCCACCTGAACTCATCGAATCCGAGTTGTTTGGCGTTGAAAAAGGGGCTTATACCGGTGCCGTACAGTCTCGCGCCGGGCGCTTCGAGCGTGCTCATGGGGGCACACTATTTCTCGACGAACTCGCCGAGCTATCGCCTCGCGCCCAAGCAGCGCTTTTGCGCGCTCTACAAGAAAAACAGATCGAGCGAGTCGGCGGACAAACCAGCCAACATGTTGATGTGCGTATTGTTGCCGCAACTCATGGCGACTTGGCTCAACGAGTCGAAGATGGCCGCTTTCGAGCAGACCTTTTCTATCGACTTAATGCCTATCCTGTCGTCATTCCTCCCTTACGCGAGCGCCGTGACGATATCACGCTATTGGCAACGCATTTTTTGGAACGCTTCGAACAGCAATATCGCATTAAAACCCTCGGCTTCACCGACCAGGCCACAGCCGCTCTTCAGGCACAGACGTGGCCAGGCAATATTCGAGAACTACAGAACACGATAGAACGGGGCGTTATCTTGGCTGGCGAAAATAAATCGATTGATGAAAAAGCACTATTCAGCCATCTGAAAAGCTACCCGGCCCGTGCAGAGCGCGGCAAATTGCTAACATCAGGAGGCTACATACAAACAGACAGTGAACATGATAACCAAGCCAACGATGCCTTCCTCAGAACACTTTGCGAAGATATTCTGGCTCAGGGCATTGGGCTAGAGAAACTTGAAGAAACAATGCTGGAGTACGCCTATCACGAGTCCAAAGGCAACGTATCCGCTGCCGCTAGACGCCTGGGGCTGAGTCGCGCCGCACTGGATTACCGACTAAAGAAACGAGAAATGGGCTAAGTCCTGCCAAGCAGTGTTACCCATTACATGTACAACGATACTAGGCATTACCCGCTGCAATACATCACAGCAGGTAGTGCCTATTCAAAACTACATCACTTAATAAACTCAGTAAGCTTACTTAACTGGAAAGCTCTTGTATCACAATATTAGCGCCAGCACTCAATGCATTAAGCTTAGCCCTAGCAACTTGACGAGATAACGGCGCCATGCCGCAGTTAGTGCTGGGATAAAGTTTTTCAGCATCAACGAACTGAAGCGCTTTTCGTAGCGTCCTGGCTACGTCTTCCGGTGTTTCGATAGCATTGGTGGCTACGTCAATCGCCCCCACCATAACTTTTTTTCCTCGAATAAGCTCAATAAGCTCCATTGGAACACGAGAGTTCTGGCATTCTAGAGAGACAATATCAATATTGGATCTCTGAAGTTTAGGGAACGCTTCTTCGTATTGGCGCCACTCAGTTCCAAGAGTGTTTTTCCAATCGGTATTTGCTTTTATGCCATACCCGTAACAAATGTGCACTGCCGTTTCGCACTTCAGTCCTTCAATGGCTTTTTCCAACGTAGCGACACCCCAGTCATTCACCTCATCAAAAAAAACATTAAATGCAGGCTCATCAAACTGAATGATATCGACCCCCGCAGCTTCTAATTCACGAGCCTCTTGATTCAGTATTTTGGCAAATTCCCATGCAAGCTTTTCACGGCTTTTATAATGGCCATCGTACAGCGTATCGATCATCGTCATAGGGCCAGGCAAAGCCCATTTTATCGGCTGCGTAGTAAGCTGACGTAAGAATTTGGCATCATCCACAAACACCGGTTTCTGACGCGATACCTCACCCACCACAGAAGGAACACTCGCATCATAACGGTCGCGAATTCTTACCGTCTCGCGCTTATCAAAATCAACGCCATTAAGGTGTTCAATAAATGTTGTAACAAAATGTTGGCGCGATTGCTCACCATCACTGACGATATCAATACCCGCCTGCTGTTGCTCATGCAACGACAGTCGCAATGCATCTTGCTTACCTTCCGTTAACCCCTCTCCCTGCAATTTCCAAGGTGACCACAACATCTCCGGCTGCGCGAGCCAAGAAGGTTTAGGAAGACTACCGGCCGTCGAAGTAGGTAACAATTTTGCCATGATGCAATATCTCGTGATAGGTAAGCCAAAGCGTATAGCTTATATAAAGATTTAAAAACTTATCAAACTGCAAAATTAGCGGACCAATGATCCAGCATACTTCTGTATGGCTTAATAAAGTTTTCCTCAACAAATTTTCCCTGCTCAGTGGCTAGACGCCCCCGCTCTTCTCGGTCATAAACAATTCGGGTCAACGAATAGTCTTGCTGATTCAGGCTGGGCTGGTAAAACTTTCCAGCCACAGAGTTAGCATTATAAATCTCAGGGCGATAAATTTTTTGAAATGTGTCCATAGTGCTTATTGTGCTAATAAGCTCAAGATGAGTATAGTCACTAAGCAAATCACCCTTAAAATAGAATGCCAACGGTGCAACGCTGCCCGCAGGCATAAAATAGCGAACCGTCATTCCCATTTTTCTAAAATACTCATCCGTCAAGGAGTAGTCTTTCTGGAGGTACTCCACACCCAACACAGGATGATAATTTTCCGTGCGATGATACTCTCTATTACTCGATACGCTAATGCAAATAACCGGAGGATTATTAAAGTGATTCTTATACGCATCCGAATTTAAAAATGCTTTGAAAAGCTTGCCATGTAAATCACCAAAATCACTTGGAACGCTAAAGCCTTCCCTTTCCCTGTTATGCTCCTTAAGCACGATACTAAAATCATAGTCTCGCACATAAGAAGAGAAATTATTTCCAGCAACTCCTTCTATTCTCTCACCATTTGATTTATCTAAAACAGTTGTTTTCAACACTTCAATGAGAGGGAGCCCTGCATCATCAGAGCAGGCATCAACTAGCATTTCAACAGAAACAATATCAATTTCGACAGCATAGCGATCACCTTTTGGGTTATCCCAGTCTGCCAAAGCATTAAAACGATTATCGATCATCCTCAGAGTATTGCGCAAATTTTCTTCACGATTCTCTCCTCGGGCTAAGTTAGCAAAGTTAGTCGTTATTCGAGTATTTTCTGATGGCTGATAATGTTCATCAAATCGAATACACTTAACAGTGAATGCAAAATCCTTGTTCATACAGACACACCATCCTGCTTTATGAAATATGAATTGTGGCTTCTTTTTATTGAGTAAATTTTCATCGTTACTCTTGGATCGTCGCCGGCAATCCAATCAATCACTATTCACTCATTCGAGTTTGCCAAGCTTGATATAAGAAGAACCGAGACTGCAGGGCACCCTCAGCGGATACACCACGACTGATAAAGTAGTGAGAAGGATTATCGAAACTATATGATCATGAGGCAAGCTAAAGATACTCATAACAAACATTAAAATAATTCATACTGAGATAGCATTAGCGAAACCACCACTTGTGGCATGCTTTATTTTGCTTCCGAAAACCACGGGAAACGGCCGTACTTAAAGGGGGGGGTTGTTGACCTCTGGACGACGCCTTGAGGCAGGCCTCTGTTGCTGCGGCCAGCGCGCAATCAAGGCAATGACCACGATGGAAAAGACGATGCGCACGCCGAGCACTGCCCATAGCTCTGCCCCTAGCAGAAGGATCAGTAGTGTGTCTTCGATGACACTGTGGCATAGCCCCAGAAAACACAGCGCTAGGATAGCGTCTCGGCGGCTCATAACACCGGCATTCAAGTCTCGAATCAATAGCCCGGCGCCATAACTGAGGCCAAGGGTAACGCCGATTACCGTCACATTGGCGGCACCACGGCCGATACCAAGAAGCCTCAGCAGCGGCGACAGCGCCAAGTGAACAAGGCGCTCAAGGTTGAAGAACCTGAGCACTTCCAACAGTGCCATCAGGGCGAAAATAATCACGAATATCAATCCGAGGGTCGACAGTTGGCCCACCAGCCAATGACCCACTCCGTCAGCTGGGGGCTCAGGCCGCCAAGCTAGCTCAGCGGCCTGCTGACCATACCCCAGCCATCGCGCGCCCAGTAGTCGATAGCTCCAGTTAACCAGTGCCGCGAAAACCAAAGCGCCCCCGACTCTCAAAACAATGGTCGCCCACCAAGGCACACCGGCTCGTTTGGCAACGGCGCCCTCCACCGGTAACGAATGGCCGATTAGCAGCAGCGCACCCAGAACGGTGACTTGGGTGACGCTCAGCGAAGCATCACCCGTGACTTCGAAGAACACGACCAGTCCAGTGAAGATATTCGTCAGTAACGTCGCCGCCCACACAATGCCCAACTCCGGCGGCAGCCCAAGCAGCTCCATTAGCGGCCCCAGCGCCACACCAACCCACTGGGTAGCGCCGACCATCTCCAGCACCTTCACCACCAACAGCGCCGGCACCATCACCTTGAGCAAGGTAACGAAGACCCCCAGCGCATCAACGAACAGCCGCCATAGAGCAATAAAAAAGCGCGATAAAAGCATACGAGATTCCAGGCCGAGGACAAAAAAGGGATTACTATTTTACCCAAAAGCCCGCAGAATCTTCTTTAAAAAGCACCATATACAACGTATTTTATATTCTTTAATATCAGTATTATGAATAATATGCACATTGATACCATAGACCGCCGCCTGCTCGACCAGCTACAACGCGACGCCAGCCTGACCAATCAGGCACTGGCAGATGCCATTGGCCTGTCACCGTCGGCCTGCCTCAAGCGGGTTAAGCGACTCAAGCAAGTCGGCATCATCGAGCGCCAGGTCGCTCTACTGAACCCCGAGGCCCTCGGTCCGTGCCTGCACATGGTGGTGGAAGTGATCATGGAGCGGGACCATAAGGTGCTATACCAACGCTTCGAGAAGCGTGCTCTCGCCGCTGCCGAAGTCAAGCAGTGCTACAAGGTCACCGGTGAGATCGACTTCGTGCTAATCGTGACAGTGCCAGACATGGCAGCCTACGACCGCTTCTGCGACGCCGTACTTTACGCCGATGACAACCTGAAGAAGTTCCGTACCCTGATTTCACGTAAGCGAAGCAAGTTCGACACCGCAGAACAGCTCATCACCGATAGCGTATGACGATAAGCGTCCAGCACTCATCACTACGCGAGTCGGCTCGGTCAGCTAGCACCTGTTGGGCCTAGGTGACAAGATGAAAGAAGCCATTCAGGCACTCAAAAAACGTATACCACGTGCCGCCAGCGGACTTCTTAACTGATCTGGCAGCGCTTGATCGGTGATCACCACATCGAAATCAGCAAGCTCCCCCGCCGTGCAGCGTAACTGGGTCGCAAGCTTGGTGCGATCGAGCACCAGCACCCTCTGCGCGGCGTGGGCGAATAGTGCCTCCCTCGCCATCACTTCGTCATCGTTGTAGTCATACAGCCGACCATCGTCGTCCATGCCCCCCACCGACACAATACCCACATCGGCCCGATAGCGCTGAAAGAAGCGCCAGGCATCACCGCCGATCACGTCCTTGTCGCGGCGCCGAATACGCCCACCACAAACCACTACCTCGCAGCTCTGATGACATAGCGCCATCGCCGCATGCAGGTTATTGGTGATGACTTGCAAATCCTGATGAACGCCGAGCCGCAACGCCACCTGTTCGACCGTGGTTCCTGTACCGAGAAACAATACCTGGTGGTCTTCAATCAACTCTTGGGCGAGGGCTGCAATGCGTCGCTTGCCGTCGATATTGATGATGGCACGCCGATCAAAGTCATCATTTTCACGGCCCGGAAAAGGTAGCACCTCACCTTGGCGACGAAGCACCAGACCGCGCTCGGAAAGCGCCCGAACATCCGCGCGAATGGTCTGCACCGAAACCTGAAGGTGCCGTGCCAGGGCAGCCGGCGACTGACTACCCGACTCATGGATAAGGGTCAGCAAATGGCGGCGGCGTTCATGACGATCCAGTAAAACTCCAATCAGCGAAAGTCAGTGGCAGGAAAACGAAAGCTAATCGCGTTCAAACGAAAGCTTACTGTCACCATGTTGTAAACAGATGACATTACCCTTGTAGGCAGCTCTCGCATCGACCCACTCGTCGCGGGAAGACCATCCAATCCGCACGGGCTGGATAAACAGACTGAATAATTCGTCCACGCCACTGCCTCAAGGAGCGCTTCATGTCTACCACTCGTAACTTCATCACCGTCGCTCGCCACCTCACACCACTCCTGTCAGCCACCAGTCTTATCGTAATGGCAGCCTCAGCCCAAGCCGCCGAGACGACCCTAACGCTTTATACCAGCCAGCCCAGCAGCGATGCCCAGCAGACCATCGACGCCTTCGAGGCAGCCAACCCAGATATCAGCATCGAGTGGGTACGCGATGGCACTACCCGTCTGATGGCGCGCCTGCGCTCAGAGTTAGAGGTGGGCGTAAGCCGCCCCGACGTACTACTAATCGCCGACGCCGTTACCATGGAATCGCTAATCACCGATGACCTCCTGCAGCCCTATCAGAGCCCTGAGCGCGATGCCTTCGATACGCAGCTATACCATAGCGATGGCTATTACTACGGCACCAAACTGATCACCACGGGCATCGTCTACAACAACCGTGCAGCTGAAGCTCCGCAAAGCTGGCAGGATCTGACCGACGAGGCACTCAAGGGCCAGGTGACAATGCCAAGCCCGCTCTACTCTGGTGCTGCGCTGATTCACCTAGCAAGCCTGACCGACAATACCGCACTTGGCTGGGACTACATTGAGGCACTGGCAGCCAATGACGCCGAGGCCCAAGGCGGTAATGGCGGGGTATTCAAAGCGGTAGCCTCCGGCACCAAACCCTACGGCGTGGTCGTCGACTTCCTGCCGATTCGCGAGGCTATTAAGGGATCACCGGTGACTTTCGTGTTTCCCGAGGAGGGTTCAAGTGCAGTCACCGAGCCGGTCGCCATCATGAAAGATGCTGACGACGTTAATGCGGCTCGGCGCTTCGTCGACTTTGTGATCTCAGAGCCTGGCCAGCAACTGGTCAGCGAAATGGGTTATCTGCCAGCTCGCGATGACATTGCACCACCGACAGGCTTCCCGCCCCGAGAAGACATTACGTTGATGCCGCTCGACAGCGAACGGGCTCTGAACGAAGAAGCTGCCGCCAAGGCTCGCTTCTCTGAGTTATTTGGCGACTGATGATGGAAAACACTTCTCAAGGGGCGGATCGCCAGCGCCGACTGCTAACCGCCCTAACAATCCTGATAGTGCTGGTCAGCTTAGCGCCAAGCGTCCGGCTCATTATTGAGGCGCTTGGTGGGCTTGAACTCAGAAACGAAGCGCCACTCGCCCAAGTCCTCAGTGCTCCCAGCACTTGGCTGGCTCTGTGGCACAGTCTAGTCACCTCGGCTTTGGGTATGCTGATCGCCCTAGCACTCGGGAGCCTTTTTGCTTTCATCATCACCCTGACCAATGTGCGCGCCAAAGGCATCTGGGTTTTCTGCTTCATGTTACCGATGATGATTCCACCCCAAGTCACGGCCCTTGCCTGGCTACAATTATTTGGCCCCGCAAGCCCATTGTTGGCAAGCCTCGGATTGGCTCCAGCACTCGGCAGCCCTCAGCCTTTGTACTCACCGGCCGGCATCGGTCTGTTGCTAGGCATCCAAAGCGCTCCTCTGGTGTTTCTGGCGCTGCGTACGAGCCTGCTATCGCTACCCCGAGAATTGGTCGAGGCAGCTCGCATCCAGGGAGCCAACCAGCGCCAAGTGTGGGGCCAAATCATCGTGCCCATCACCCGTTCGGGGCTGGTCGCCGGCGGAGCCATGGCCTTCACCGCCAGCCTTGGCAATTTCGGTATCCCTGCCATGCTCGGCATTCCCACGGGCTACCTGGTGCTGCCAACCCTGATTTATCAACGTATGGCTAGTTTCGGTACCAACGTACTCGCTGAGATGGCTGGGCTATCAGTGCTGATCGGACTCTTGGCACTGGTCGGCGTAGCCCTGCAACAGCACCTGCTACGCCGCAGCCGATTCGGGCTAATCGGCCATGGCGGGCGCGCGCATGACTTCTCCTTGGGACGTTCTCGAACCCCGTTGGAGGTAGGCATGGGGCTTGTGCTGGCGATGATTCTGCTCGCTCCGCTTACAGCACTGGTGGTCGGCTCACTGGTGCCCGCTATGGGCGTACCTCTTAACGCCACCACCGCAACTCTCGATGCTTACCGCGAAATGCTTGGTCGCCAGGGCGTTACCTGGCGAGCCATGTCTAACAGCCTATGGCTTGCTGGCGGCGCGGCCCTGGTGCTGATGGCAGTGTGCCTGCCGCTGGCCTATCGCCTGGGACGCATGCCAGAGCGGCTGCAAGCCTGGCTACTGGGAGTTATCGAGATTCCCTATGCGCTACCAGGCGTCGTCTTGGCAGTAGCCTGCATTCTGCTTTTCGTACGCCCCCTGCCGCTGATTGAGACGAGCCTCTACGGCACCCTGACGATCATCTTGATCGCCTACCTGGCGCGCTTTTTGGTGGTATGCCTGAAGCCCGTCACGGCGAGCCTGGGACAGCTCGACGCCTCACTGGAAGAGGCCGCACAGCTGGCCGGTGCCAGCCCCTGGCGGCGTCTGATGACTATCATCATGCCGCTGACTGCGCCTGCCCTCGCCGCTGGCGGAATCCTGGTCTTCCTGACTGCGGTCAACGAGCTAACCGTATCGGCGCTTTTATGGAGTGCCAGCAACGAGACCCTCGGCGTATTAATTTTCAACCTCGATGAGGGCGGAGACAGTGTGCTGGCCTCAGCGGTCGCCGTGGTAGTCGTTCTCCTAGTCGCCGCCCTGATGCTTACCTTAAACCTGATGGCCGGTCGTCTGCCCCGTGGCGTGATCCCCTGGAAGGAGTGAAGTCGTGAACTTTCTATCAACCTTACGCCGTTCAATGTACCCCCCTGCTCCCGTCGAGACCAAGGAGTCTATTCTTCCAGCGGATGACACCAGCATTCGTGAGACCAGCGATGGCCACCGCGGCCTGAGCATCGCCGGTGCCACCAAGTACTTCAGCAGCCAAGCAGCACTAAGCGGCGTGTCGCTGGACATCGCACCAGGCGAGTTCATCGCCCTGCTCGGCCCCAGCGGCTGCGGCAAAACAACCATGCTGCGCACCTTGGCCGGCTTCGAGGCATTGAGCGCTGGTCACATCACTCTGAACGGACGCCACCTTGACGACGGCAGCCGACCACTACCGCCAGAAGAACGCAACATGGGTATGGTGTTCCAGACCTACGCCCTCTGGCCGCATATGAGTGTGGCCGACAACGTGGGCTATGCGCTCAAGCTCCAGGGTATTCGCGGTCAGGAATACCAGCGTCGCGTCGACGAGGCGTTGGCGCTGGTCGAACTCGCTGCCTATGGCAACCGCCCCCCCCAGGAACTTAGTGGTGGCCAACGTCAACGCGTGGCACTGGCCCGCTGCCTGGTCACCTCCCCTGAGGTGGTGCTGCTCGACGAGCCCCTGGCAAATCTCGACCGCCACCTGCGCGCCGCCATGGAAGACAGTTTTCGCGATTTTCACCAGCGCACCCAGGCCACTCTGGTCTACGTCACCCACGACCAAGGCGAGGCCATGTCGCTGGCCGACCGTATTGCGGTGATGAGGGACGGCAGACTGATTCAACTCGCCACCCCGGAAGTCTTGTATCGCCAGCCGCGCACCCCCTGGGTCGCCGACTTCATCGGCCAGGGTAGCATCATGAAGCTACCCGGACTGACGCCATCCACCACGGTCAACGGTGAGCACCTCACTGCCTCCCTCAGGGCCTGGAACAAGGGTCAAAATACCAAGACGACCCATGTCGTGGTGCGCCCAGAGCATGTGCGCCTGTCGCCAATCAATACGACACCCCGCAGTGCAATGTCGGGCCTCACCTCCAACAACGGCACAGATAGCCAGATAGGCGCTCGCGTCGTGAGCTCGATCTTTCGCGGAGAACGCTACGAAGTGCACTTAAGACTTGCTGACGGCACCCAGCTACAGGCTTATTCACCGACATACCTAGCCGCCGAGAGCGCAGTCGGCGTCACGATCCAGCGCGCCTGGTGCCTGGAGCCGGACGCATGAAGCAGACGACCAGAGAAGAGCCTGTCAAAATCACCGTTCTCAGTGGCCTCGGCGCCAAGGCGCCGGCAGCGATCCTGATAGAGACGACCAAGGTTCGTCTGCTGCTCGATGCCGGAGGCCCCCTGGACCCAGGGACAGCCTGCGAGTGGGTCAGCGACCTTGAGCGTCGGGGCTGGCCCGATGCCATCCTGATCAGCCACGATCACCCCGACCACACCGGAAGCCTGGCACAGCTACCCAGCGACATTCCACTCTACTGCACCAGCGAGACAGCCAGAGCGCTGCCTGCCGGACGTCGCTGGCGAGCGCTTGCCTCCCGCGGAGAGCAGAGGATTGCCGGTGTACGCGTTACCACCGGCCAAGCTGGCCACTCGCTAGATGGCGTCTGGCTACATCTGGCCCTGGGCCAGGGAATTTTTTACTCAGGCGACACCTGCCTAGAGTCTGCGGTTTTCCCCTTCGACCCGCCGCCGACAGCCGCCATTGCCCTTTTGGACACCTCCTACGGGCGCTACGACCAGTCCCTCGCTGCAGCCCAAGCCGCCATGACAGATCACCTTAAACATCCTACTGTGATGCCAGTCCCAGCCTCTGGCCGCGCCGCGGAGATAGCACTGTGGTTCATTGACAACTCGGAGTCGACACATGTCGGCGATGAGAATTTAACTCGGCTAGCTCTCGACGAAGGCTGCCACCAGGCGCTAGCGCGCCTGCTGGCGCTGCCAGACACACTCCGCCGCCCAGGCATTGACGCCAGGCTGCGTGAGCTGCTCACCGTGCCTCCATCCGCCACGCCGCATCTACTGCTTGTTGATGACGATGGCCTCCGCAATACCTGGCCCGGCTTCCACACCCTGCACAGCGGCTACCTGACACCGTCTCGCCGACGCCAGGTAGCCGCCGGCGAGGCCACATGGCAACGCTGGAATGTCCACCCCCGGCTGACCGACATCACTACACTGATGAACCTGCTCCAGGCACAGGAACTGTGGCCTTTGTTTACCGAGCTGACCCCGGAGTGGCAGCGGGATTTCCCGCTCTCGCCTCCGGCACAGAAGCTCGCCATGGTCACCCCTACTCGAGCCCTGCATCCGACCAGCGAGGTGTGTAATGCTGCTGGCTAGCCCCTTTGTGTTCATGCGCCACGGCGAGACGCCTCTCAATCGCGACGGCTTGATAGGTGGCCACACCGATGTGCCGCTAACGAGGTTGGGTGAAGACCAGGCAAAATCGGCCCGACCGCTGCTCGAACGCCCCTGGTCAAAAGTGGTGACAAGTTCACGCCTGCGTGCCCAGCAGACGACTGAACTTGCCGTGCCCGGACAGGATTTCGCGAGTCTCGCCGGACTCGACGAGCGCAACTGGGGGCTGCTGGAGTGCGAACCGCTGGCGTATCAGCCACCCTACCTGAGCACCCCGCCCGGCGGCGAAAGCTGGGAAAGCTTCGAAGCACGAGTCGTCGCTACGCTCAATGCGACACTTGCCGTTCACCCGTATCCACTGATCATCGCCCACTCCGGCGTCTACCGAGTAATTCAACGGCTCGTTTACGGACGCCCCGAAGGCCCTCGGCTACCCAACGCTCGACCACTATTGATACGTCCCGGCTCACTGGGCTGGACCTTCCACCTGCTTGGTAATCACGATGACATCAAAGATATCCTCTAGTCCGCTTAACCAACAGCACGCCACCACTCTCTCGAAGGAACACTGGCGCTCTATTCAAGGAGCCATCGATGCCGTAATCGTCGATGTCGATGGCACCCTGGCTGAGCTCGACACCGAAACCGTCGGCCCCTGGGTTCTAGGCGCCGAGAAGCACTGGGACCCGTTTTTCCAGCACATGGCCACAGCGCCGGTGATTGAGCCTGTGGCCCGGCTAGTGAACCTGCTCAAGGCCCAAGGACAGCACATCCTGATCTGCTCCGGCCGCCCAGCGAGTCATACGGACCATACCCATGACTGGCTGGTCAGCAATGCCATTCCCTTCGACGCGCTCTATCTTCGCCCCGCAGGCGATGACGAGGTAGCCGACGAAGAGGTCAAGGCAAGGCTATTGGGGCGTATGCGCGAAGATGGCTACCGACCCTGGCTCGTCATCGACGACCGCAACGCTGTGGTGGCCGGCTGGCGCCAGCTCGGCCTGACCTGCCTACAGTGTGCCGACGGCGACTTCTAGTTGACCCTCCGATCCGTAGCGAGAGGAGCAAAGCTCCCTCGCTACGCCATGAACAACTCGCTGCAAGAAAGTCCTTCCCTGCTCTGGTATTCGACTTTAGCGAATAAGCTCTTTTTTATCGGGTAGTTACATTGGAAAATGATGCTTAAAAACTCTAAACCGCCGATGCCGAAAAGCCATCAGCGACTGGATTTATGCAGCGCTTTCCTGATAGTTAAAATCAGCATGTAACAGTGAGTGCTGGGCGCTCCACCAGCATTGAAAGCAGCATGAAGGAAAGCGTCTTACCGTGTCCATCAAGATTGAGGGAACCATTTACACCACCCTGGAGCACATCGTCGAGCACCAAATTAATGCCGTGGAGATTAGGCATGGGATATCGCCTGACCTGAGTGACGCCGCGATGAGAGAAGAGGGTGGCAACACGTTCCTCAGTCAGTTGCTCAAGCAGCCAAGCATAATGGTCGGGCTGGTACACAAACACCGCAAGGTTGAGACGATCGCCCTTGTCTCCGGCTCGAGCATGGGCGAAGTGATGGAGAGTGAGCCGTTCACTACTCATAGATGCTGTCTCCCTGATATATTGTAACTTTCGGGTGCACCTGTTCACGAGACACTAAGTACGATGCTGTTTTGAGGCGCGGCTTATGATAACGACGCACACCTCCACCACCCGCCGGACCGCAACAATAGAGCGCCAGCAACTCTTGAGTCGCCAACTCAACCACCTCACGCTGCTCGTGCTCAACGGCTAAACGCAAACGCACATCGTCTACCGCCCCTGCCGAAGCGCCTCTCCAAGCCTCTGAATCTCCATCGAACACGCTGGAGACCCCGATTAAGTCAAAGCGTGACCTGAGGTCTGGCGGGCAGCGCTTTGTTAACCGCTGCTGCAGTATTTCACGGGCCAGTCTTGCCCGAGCGAGTGCATTAGGACCGGCATAGGAAATCTCAGCCTCTCCTTGGAAACCGTCCAAAAAACTGATGGTGGTCTTAAGTGTTTCCGGTCTAGGTCGTCCTCGCACCCCGCTTACAACTACCCGATCTCGACCAACCTGCCGAATTTCCACATGAGTCAAGTCGAGTACCACATCAGGTGTGATGTAGACAGACGGGTCATGTATCTCATAAAGCAACTGCTCTCTGACCGTTTGCTCGGTGACCATTCCTCCCGTACCTGGTGGTTTTGTGACGACTAGTCGCCCGCTGCGCTCGACCTCAACAATGGGGTAACCTAGCTCCGCCAAATCAGGGACATCTTTGAAGGCTGGGTCGGCAAAGTAGCCACCCGTAACCTGAGCACCACACTCGATTAAATGTCCCGCCAGGGCACCGGCCGCAAGACGATCCCAATCATCTAGCGCCCAGTTATGATGATGACAAAGAGGCGCCAACGCGAGTGCTGGATCCGCTACTCGCCCCGTGATCACGACCTGCGCTTGACGCTGTAGTGCTTCTACTAACGATTCGGCACCCAGATAGACATTGGCGGCAACCACAGAACTACCGCTGGGCAATTCTCGACGTTCTCCCTCCCAGGCACTCCACTCCAGTGTCTCTAGTCGGTCGCGCACATCATCACCACTGACCACACCAAGTTTCACCTCTGGAAATCGCGACGTTCGTGCCAAGGCGGCGACCCGACGTTGTGCCGCCTCTGGATTAGCCGCCCCAAAATTACCCAGTACAGTGATATTCGCCGACAGGCAATCTCCCAGCACAGGAGAAAGAAAGGCCTCAAGAAGTGGTTCATCACCGCTCTGAGGATCCTCTATACGCCGTAACTGGGCAGCCGCTAAGGTACGTTCACCGAGAGTCTCGAACATCAATGCACACGGAGTATCGTAGGTAAGCAGCGTTTCCACCAATGGCACGGCGGCATCCGTGCGATCTCCGGAAAAACCTGCACCACAGCCGATCACTACGGTCATGATCTTTCTCCCACCATTACTGTCAGGTCATACAGAAGAGTGCGGCAGACGCCGTTGGCCACCATCATCAACAGGTACGAAATATTGCTCATATAGGCTCCTCTTCTTTCGCCTTGACTCGCGTGGCTTTCTGCAATGCCACCAGCATCGCATCGCGCTGAGCAAATAATTTTTCCAACTCATGACCCTGAGTGGCAGACTCCACGCCTTCGACGACTTGCTGTTGCAACTCATCATCCATTAGGGGCTCACCGAGACTCGCCCAGCGATACTGTTGGCTAGGTCCGAGATGTTCGAGATAGTGGCGTATACCGCCCTGTCCACCACCCAGGTGGTAGGTCAAAAAGGGACCCTGGATAGCCCACCGGAGTCCAGGGCCCGCAGTCACCGCCCGATCGATATCTTCGACGCTCGCCACACCCTCTTGGAGTAGGTAAAGCGCCTCTCGCCACAGTGCAGAAGACAGTCGGTTAGCGATATGTCCTATCATCTCCCGACGCATCACCACAGGCTGTTTGCCAACTTCTTGATAAAAAGCCGCTAGCCGCTGGACGACATCAGGGTCGGGCCCATAAAGCTCTATCAGCGGCACGAGATGCGGTGGGTTGAAGGGGTGTGCGATCACTACGCGTCCAGGATCACCCACGTCCTGCGCGATATCGGAGTGCATCAGTGAGGAGGTGCTACTTGCAATAACCGCATGCACTGGTGCGGCGTTCTGCAGGTCACACAGCAGAGTGCGTTTAAGTTCAGATATCTCAGGCGCATTTTCGACAATCAGATCAGCCTCTCCGACCGATTGCTCCTGAGAAGACGCTATTGTCGGCTCACCGGGTATCGCTTCCAGCGCGACCATGTCTAAGGCGACCCGAGCCGTGAATGATTCACGGGCCGAAGCACTTGGATCCCAAGCTGTTACGTCGAGCCCTTGTGCCAGAAAATAAGCCGCCCAGCTGACTCCAATGGTGCCGCAACCGATAATAGTAATAGAGTGAATCTTGCCTTTATCCCGACTCATATGTTGGCTCCCTGCAGTTTATTGCAACGCGCCACTTGCCAGCTCCAGCCATACAGCACGATCAACCCCGTTATTCCTACTAGGCTTGGTAATGCCATGGGCAATATGGACAGAACGCCGATCACGCAGAGCAGCGCCGCATCTAACCAACGATGCCCCAGTAACCTGGCGCCTCCCAGCACCCCAGCAAAGGCCAGTACAAACGCAAGCGCCTTGATGGCTGCCTGGGTGATATCCCAGGCTCCACCTAGGCCTACCAATGCCGGATAGGCCAGAATCAAGAAAGGAATGATGTAGGTCGTTGCTCCCAGCCGGATAGCATGGCCAGCAACCTGAAGCCAGCCCGCCTGAGCAATACCTGCCGCTACAAATACCGCAATACATACTGGAGGAGTAATTACAGAAATAGTGGCGAAATAAAAGACAAACAGATGGGCAACCAGCGGCTCGACACCAATCTTGGTCAGCGCCGGCGCGAGGACCGCCGCCACCAACACATAGGCCGCAGTGGTAGGAATCCCCATGCCCATAATCATGCAGATCACTGCCACAATCAGGGCTACCAGGAACATCTGCTCGCCGGCGACATTAACCACTAGAGTGGAGAGCGTGACACCTATGCCAGTCATGTTGAGCATGGCCACCAATATCTGTGCTCCAGCCAGCAGCACACCGATAATGACCATGCCCTTGCCGGCATCCTGAAGACCAGTCAGCAGCATGTCAGCGATCTTGCGAGGCGGAGTGCGGTCGATGATGGCAAACACTCCATAGCTCAGCAGAAGCAGTGCCACACCGAGGAAGGCGGCGTACTGAATCGAGTACCCGTTCAGCACCCCGCCAAATAAGCCACCCAGTGATGCAATGATGGGCACGATACGCCTGAGCTGCAGCACCTCTGACCAACTCGGAAGATCTTCTTCAGGCACCAGAGGAAGGTCTTCACGTATGGCTACCAGATGCACTGTGAAAAACACCGCTACGTAGAACAGAAGTGCTGGCAAAAGCGCTGCCAACGCAATGGTGACATAGCTGATCCCAAGAATCTCAGCCATGATAAAAGCTGCAGCACCAAGGATCGGCGGAGCAATCTGCCCACCGGTGGATGCCACAGACTCCACGCCCGCAGCAAAGGCTGCTGGGTATTTCAAGCGCTTCATCATGGGAATGGTGAAGTTGCCCGTCGTCGCCACATTTGCCACGGCGCTACCGCTTACCATGGCGAACAAACTGGATGCCACCGTAGCGATTTTAGCCGCCCCACCCCGACTGCGGCCGCCAAGACGCATCGACAGATCGATGAAAGTCTGGCCACCGCCGCTGTGCAACAACAAACACCCGAACAACACAAAGGCCGCAATGGTTGTGGCCGCTACTCCCAGCAACATCCCCCATATACCCAGATCACCCAGGTAAAGCGTTTCAGTGACAAACGCTGCATCGAATCCTCGGTGACTTAGTGGACCACTAATGCGATCACCAAACAGGGCATAAGCGATACCAACCAGCATAATGAGCGGGAAAACCCAGCCGATAGCACGTCTAGCCACTTCCAGAATAGCCACGACCAGAACTCCCACTAAAAGCATATTTTGAGTGGTAGCCCACGGCAAAGTGGTCAGGATTTCCTCCGCATGCAGGCTTACATAGCCGCAGGCGGTGATGGCGCCCACCGCCAGCGTCACGTCCACGGCAATACCCACTGGGCGCCAACGCTTGCCGTCTCCCAGTGGGTAAGTCAGAAAACCCAGCCCGATCACCAGCGCTAGAAAGACGCTACGATGCACCAGGCTTTCAAAGGGTCCTGTGGCCGAGGTGTAGAGAATAAAGCCTCCCAACACCAAAGCGACGAGCATCAAGCTTTTTTGACGCATGAGACCAGACTCCTCGGGTTAATTGACCGGCTGCAGCTTTTCAGGAATCTCGTAGCCCTGCTCTTCGAAATAACGGGCAGCACCAGGGTGAAACGGTACGGTTCCGCTACTCAACGTCAGTTCAGCAAGATCACTACCAGACAAGTTGGCCAAAGCACTCACCTGCGGCTCTGGATTCTCCATGACCGCCTTGACAATCTGGTAGGCGGTTTCTTCATCGAGATCGGGGCTCGAATGCACGGCCAGGCCAAAACTCCAAGTGGTATATGCAGGGATATCGTCTGCCGCTCCCTCAGGAATCTCCACCACAGAGATGTCCGGCATCTCTGTGCGCAGTGTTTCAGCCTGCTCATCGGTGAGTGACAACACCTGAATAGGTGTAAAGGTAGCAATATCCATCGATGAACCATCAAGCTTTTCGCCGACTCCAGACTTCACATAGCCCGCCATGCGGTTATCTTTCACTCCGGCCACCACGTCCGTGGTTGAACCGCGCACAAAATCAGGTTCGATGCCAAGAGTTTCCATCACCGAAATAGTAGTCGCTTCGGTAGCAGAGCCGGTGATGCCTGGGTTAAGACGCACACCTTCCAGCCCAGCCATGGAGTCAACTCCTGCATCCTGGCGTACCACCACATTTTGGGGTGCCTGCGAATAGACCCACAGCAAGCGGTTATCAACCGGACGCTCCGCAAAGTCACCTTCACCGGCATAGGCTTGATAGCCAACGTTAGTCGTCACCAACCCCATATCGACTTGGCCGCGCAAAATACGGCGCAAATTGTCAACAGTGGCACCGGTTTCCACCACCGAGGAGCTGACCTTCGGCACCATCTGATTAATGATCTGACTGACAGCGACGAAATAACCATACTGGCTGGAGGAGGTGGAAGTGGATCCAATGAGTAACTGCTCTTCGGCATATGCAGTAGCCGAGGCAGCAACGAGGCCGGCACCCAATATGGCTGCGGCCAACGGTTTCTTGAAAAAACTCATGATGTTGCTCCTTCTAAGTCATTTGTTGTGATTGTTTCTTGCTCAGAAGCAGATGTCAGATATCTGCCTTACTAGCATCGTAAATCCTGCTAGTATTTGTCTAATAAATTTATACGAATGAGACTTTTACTTTTCTTATGCAGCCTTCCATTCGACAGCTAAAATCCTTCCTAGCTATTGCTGATCTCGGCAGTTTCGTTGAAGCAGCTGAACGACTGCATATGTCTCAGCCAGCATTAAGTATTTCCATTCGCAAACTCGAGCAGGCCGTTGGAGGAGTGCTCTTCAACCGTTCACCTCGCGGCGTACAGCTGACTCCAGAAGGAAAGTTTTTTTTGCCCACCGCTAGGCGTCTGGTCGCCGACTGGGAAACAGCCTTGGGAGACTTGGGAGAGCTATTCACCAAACAGCGTGGAAAAGTAACTTTGGCAGCACTGCCAACTCTGACGGCAGGATTTCTGCCAGCAGTGCTTGCCGACTACCGGCATCGCTATCCAAATATCGCCATCAATGTGCATGACGTCCTAGCTGGACAAGTAGACGAGCTGGTTAGCAAACAGCGTGCCGATATCGGCCTATCGGTATGCCCCTTAGCCTCAGAAACCACTCATTTCGAGCCACTAATCGAAGACCACTTTGTAGCGGTATGCCCTCATGGCCACCCGCTGCTTGAACATCAAAAGGTTTCTTGGCAGGAGCTGTTGCGTCACCCCGTCATTGCTCTTAGCCGACTTTCCAGCACGCGCCAAGCCATTGAGAGGGTGATACAAGAAAACGATATGCAAATGGATGTGATGTGCGAGGTCAGCCAGATCGGTACCGCTGGACGTATGGTTGCCGCCGGTCTCGGTGTCTCTGCCCTTCCTTCATTGAGCTTTCGTCAAATTTCCGCCGAAGGGCTGGGCTGGCGGCCTCTTATCACTCCTTACGTCCCCCGCATCCTCGGCGTCAGCACACCCAGTCGCACACTTCTTTCAAGTGCCGCCACAGCTATGCTAGACCTGATTCGCGAGCATGCGCCCACGTACAGACTTTGATCCAAAGGGAACCCACTTCAGGGCGTATATTGCTGAAGTAAAAAGCCAATGCGATTGCAATTAACAAGCAAACTAACAATTAATGAAGCACTGCCTAGGCCATGCTGACTGAGACAAGGTGCTTTGAACCCAATCTGGCAACCAGATATTCCAACGCACAGAAAAGCAGGTCTCTTACATCTCGATGGCCAGAGCGATGCCAGCGAAGTCGCGCCTCGCCTGACCGTCGTAAATAACATTTTCGAGTACCTCGTCGGCAGGTGCATACCACTACTGCAAGAAGCAGGTCCGCAACAAACACTCAAAGACCGATGAGAGAACGGCTGCGCTTACCCGCTGCACTCGGGAAGTATGACGGCGGCAGTGCGTCAATCAACCGTTGCCAAGGCACCAGCGCACTCATCTTGACCAGGAACCACTCTCAACAGATGACCTTATTCTTGTTCTGGTGCTCTGCTTGGGCGAACGAAATCAGCTTCACTGAATAGCTCTGTCAGCAAGTGGTGAACAGTAAGATTTCACTTCGCCGGTGGCAATCAGGCGGCTGCAACAGGGTTTGTGCAGCGCTTCCTTAGCGAAACCACCCACTTGTCGCGTGCTTTATTTGGCTAGAACACTATTTTTTTGCAACTTCCTTTTGCCATCACCACTAATCGCCCCAGAAGCAGCCAATCCAAGCAAGCGACGAAATTTCGGGCATTCCATATGGCTTGGCGCAGAACAAACCGCCGCATGGCGCAGGCCGTCTCGAATCGATCTCAAGTTATTAATCGTTTCATCAAGCTCATCCGCCTTGCTAATCAACAATTTTCGATCAATATCTGGCTTTCCGTTCGACCCCAGCATTCGAGCGATTTCATCCAGTGAAAACCCTGCCGAACGCCCAAGAGCAATCAGCGCTAGTCGATCCAAAATGTTGCCATTAAAAACGCGACGCAACCCTTGCCTACCCACTGAACGGATTAACCCTTTCTCTTCATAGAAGCGCAACGTTGAAGCCGGCACACCTGATCGCTTAGCTACTTCAGAAATATCCATCACAACCTCTTGACCTCAAGTCAACTTGAAGTAGTACGCTATCACCCGAACTCAGCTAAGCCAAACAAAAGAGAGTGTAATGAACAGCCTACTACCCATATTAATCATCGGTGTTGGAGCTAGCGTTGTGATGGACTTGTGGGGCCTTGTGCGCAAACTGTTGTTCGACATTCCACCACCAAACTACCGAATGGTAGGACGCTGGATAGCGCATATGGCTCATGGGAAATTTCACCATGACACTATTGCCGCATCGTCATTCGTGCGCGGGGAACACACTATAGGGTGGGTTGCTCACTACCTGACAGGCATCGCATTCGCTGCTTTATTAGTCGGTATCTTCGGGGAGTCATGGATTGACAATCCAACCCTTGGCCCTGCTCTAGCAACTGGCATAAGTACCGTTGCGGCCCCTTTCTTACTGATGCAACCAGGCATGGGGGCCGGAGTTGCTGCTTCTCGAACAAAACACCCAGCTCCTGCCCGGCTACAGAGCCTTATAACACACACCATTTTTGGTGTCGGTTTATATGCCTCAGCCTGGGTGTTACACCTTGAAATTTAACATAATACATCGCTTTATCACGCTATAGACAGGAGAGTAACATGTGTATTCCCGCCCGCTTTGCACCAATTCTTTTCAGCGCTCTGCTTTCAGCCATTATGGTTTGCATTGTATCCGCCTTCGTTCTTGCAACGTCACAGGGGTTTCATTCTGGTTTCGCTATACAGTGGATTAAAAGCTGTTTGACCACATGGCCAGTTGCTTTTCCAACAGTCACGATTGTGGCCCCTTTGGTAAGGAAAGTCGTCGGACGATTGACAGCGTAATTCCGACGATGGTGTTTTCGGCAATGAGTGAATAATAGCGCAGCACTAACAGATCTCACTGAGGCCAAATACCATGGCAACACGGTACCTGACGGGCTCTTTCTGGGTGGCACTTAATCATTGAAGCCGCCAACGTACTTCGGGGCGACACACTGGCCAGCGACTGAATGTAGCCGAGTCACTGGAAAGGCTCAGAGATTTGCCTTTGCGTGCATCGGACCGATGAGCAAAACGAAAACAAGGAATAAAATCATTATGTGCGCGGTAGTATCTGCACAATACGTTATGATATAACATACCCATCTTTGGGGCAGCACGCTGGGAGCGTCGCTTGAAAACATCGTCGAGTGATCCCGTGTTAAGGGTGAACAACCTCTCATTTCATCTGGAGGTGGGCGAACGTATACGCGCTTTCGCCCTCGACAAACGATCCGAATTGTAATTAATAGACGACAGGTCTATATTGTTTCCATGACAACGAACCCGCTCCCAAAGACCCGACGCCGAGGCCGCCCCCCCAAGGTACCGCGGAAGGACCCTGATACCCGTGCCGCGCTCATTCGGAGCGGACTAGAGGTGCTAACTGAGCAAGGTTTCATCGCCTCAGGCATCGATGGCATTCTCAAGCGTGTCGGTGTACCCAAGGGTTCCTTCTACTACTACTTCGACAGCAAAGAGGCCTTTGGTCGTGCCGTGATAGAGCACTACGGCACCTACTTCGCTGCCAAACTGGATCGCCACTTGAACGATAGGTCGCAGCCTCCCCTAGCGCGCTTGGAGGCCTTCGTCGAAGATGCCTCTATCGGCATGGCACGGCATGGTTATCGGCGAGGTTGCCTGGTCGGCAACCTGGGGCAGGAGGCAGGCGGACTACCACCGGGCTATCGCGACTGGTTGCTCGCGACCCTGGCCGACTGGGAGCAGCGCTTGGCTCGCTGCCTTGAAGAGGCTCGCGAGGCGGGCGAGCTCGCCGAGGGGGCCGATTGTGGCCGCTTAGCTGAAGCCTTCTGGATTGGCTGGGAGGGCGCCGTGATGCGAGCGAAGCTAGAGCGCAGCGCACATCCACTGAGGATCTTCATCTCAACGTATCTTCAAGGCTTGCCCCGCTAAACGGGGCTTCTTCAGGCCTTTTTATAGACGATCGGTCTATAAAAAGGCTCTCACAATATGAGGTGCTACATGTTTAAGGCCATACTGATCGAAAAGCATGACGACAAACAGCAGGCAACGCTAAAAGACATCGACGAGTCGACGCTGCCTGAGGGCGATGTCACCGTCCGGGTCGACTGCAGTACTCTCAACTACAAGGATGCATTGGCGATTACAGGCAAGGGGCCGGTGGTTCGTCAGTTTCCCATGGTCCCGGGTATCGATCTGGCCGGAACAGTGGAACACACCACCAGTGACGCCTTTGCCCCCGGTGATGCAGTGTTGCTCAACGGCTGGGGCGTGGGTGAGGCTCACTGGGGAGGCTTGGCCGAAAAGGCTTGCCTAGATAGCTGCTGGTTGATTCCGTTGCCAGCGGCCTTTACGCCACGCCAGGCCATGGCGATTGGTACTGCCGGGTATACGGCCATGCTTTCGGTGATGGCTCTTGAGAAGCAGGGCATTACGCCTGAGCAGGGCAAGATACTGGTGACCGGTGCCAACGGAGGTGTCGGCAGCTATGCTATTGCACTGCTCGCGCGGCTGGGCTACCAAGTGGTAGCCTCCACTGGCCGCCCAGAGGAAGCCGACTACCTCCAGGAACTCGGCGCCGTAGAGGTGATCGACCGTGCCACACTCTCCGAACCGGGGCGCCCCTTGGGCAAAGAGCGCTGGGCGGGGGCAATCGACTCGGTAGGCAGCCACACGCTGGCCAACGTTCTGGCCTCCACCCGCTATAGCGGCAGCGTGGCCGCCTGTGGCCTGGCCCAAGGCATGGACCTGCCTACCAGTGTCGCCCCATTCATTCTGCGTGGAGTGACACTGGTAGGAATCGACAGTGTGATGCGCCCCCGCGAGGACCGCCTCGAGGCATGGCGGCGGCTGGGAGAGCTTCTGGCTCCCGAGCAGCTTGATGCCATCACTCGCTCTATCACTCTTGACGAGGCTATCGAAGCGGCCGACGACCTGCTTACTGGGCGAATTCGCGGGCGCGTAGTGGTGACGATGACCTAGCAATACGCCTGTTCCCTTATCATCTTGCCCAGTTACCGTGGACGCCTCAAGAATGTACTGGCCAACGAAAACTGGGCACTTTTCTCATGTTGACTCATCGCCTTGCCCCACCCCTTTTCCCATTAACCTAGTGGCTCCTTCTTGCTCTGCTTCTCGCATTAGCAAGGCACGCTTTCTCTCCACGCCCCAACGATAGCCAGACACTCTCCCATCGCTGCGAACGACTCGGTGGCAGGGAATGGCAAGCGCGAGTGGGTTGGATGCGCAGGCCCTCGCCACGGCACGTACCGCTTTGGGAGAGCCGATCTGCTCCGCCAACGCCGCATAACTGATGGTGCTGCCGACAGGAATCTCGGTCAGCGCCTGCCAGACGCGCTGCTGAAAGGCGGTCCCACGAATATCCAGTGGCAGTGACAACCCGACACTCGGCACCTCGACGAACGCCACCACCTTGGCCACCCAGTCGTCAAAGCGCTTGTCCCCAGGGATAAGACTGGCGTTAGCAAACTGTTCCTGGAACGCCTGCAACAACGGTTCGGGGTCGCTTCCAAGAGAAATGGCACAAATGCCCTTATCGCTGGTTGCCACAAGTATCGTGCCCAGTGAGCATTCGCCTAGGGCGAACTGAATCTCTATGCCCTTACCGCCCTCACGGTAACGCTTGGGCGTCATGCCCAGCATGCGTTCAGCACCAGCATAAAAGCGCCCGCTGGAATTGAAGCCTGCCTTATAGATCGCATCGGTGACCGTCTCTTGCTGCGTCAGTGCCTGGCGCACACGATCCGCTCGACAAGCAGCCGCGTAGGCCATCGGTGTGAGCCCTGTGACCGACTTAAAGACACGGTGAAAGTGGAAGCGACTCAGCCCCGCCACCCGAGCCAGCTCATCGAGCGATGGCGAAGCTTCGCCGTGTTCAATGAGACGGCAGGCCCTAGCGACGCTCTGGGCGTGCCGCTGTGTCAAAGAAATGGCTTGGGGACGACAGCGCTGACAGGGCCGGTACCCCGCCGCCTCAGCAGAGACCGCATCAGCATAGAACTCGGCGTTTTTACGACGCGGACGGCGCGATGAACAGGTGGGGCGACAATAGATCCCGGTGGTGCGCACAGCATAGACGAAGGCATCCTCCGCGGCGGCGTCGCGGGCCAATACCGCAGCCCACCGGGCCTCATCGGAAGCAAAGCGTAAGGGGGCGTCATCGGGTATCCCGTTCATGGTGAGCTCCTGCAGACGTTGCGGTAATCTCCGTGAGTGAATAATGCGCCCCGACGACAACCGACACACTCCGCCTCTTGCTTTCAAAGCAAACTCATGCGCGCTGAGGGGCGAGGCATCCCCGCTCTGCTCGCGTGACGACCTCGGCCACCGGCCACCCTACCCTACCCTGCCGATAGTGGTTGCCGAACAGAATAAGACATTGAGCCGCATAACCGCTCCCCTCGACTTCCAGAGCAAGAAACGAAGTTCCCCCACCGCCACACTGACCTAAGTTAGCAAGGTGTCCCCCAACCGGAGTCGTCGCAATGAAAACGATCGATAGAACCATGGGCCCCATGGAGTGGGCATTATTGCTGAGCTTGTCGATGCTGTGGGGCGGTTCGTTCTTTTTCGTGGGAGTCGCTGTTAAAGAACTCGAGCCGCTCACCATCGTGGCCCTGCGAGTAGGCCTGGCCGCCGTGGCACTGAACGCCCTGGTTCTCCTGAGGGGCCAGCGCATGCCACTCGACCTAAGACTATGGGCCGCCTTCTTCGGTATGGGCCTGCTCAACAACATGATTCCCTTCAGCCTGATCACTTGGGGACAAGGGCATATCGCCAGTGGCTTAGCATCGATTCTCAACGCCACTACGCCATTTTTTACCCTCGTTATAGCACACTTACTCACCCGCGATGAGCCTCTCACCCCAGGCCGCCTCTTGGGCGTGATCATCGGTTTCGTTGGTGTGGTGTACATGCTGGGCAGCGAGGTTAACGGGGGTGCCACCAGCCGTTCATGGGCACAGCTGGCGGTACTGGCTGGCGCGCTCTCTTATGCTTTTGCCGGTGTCTTCGGGCGCCGTTTTCGCAGGCTGGGCTGCTCGCCTCTGGTGGCCGCCTGTGGCCAGGTCACGGCCTCGGCGCTGGTGCTGATGCCCTTGGCTCTGGGGCTGGAACGCTTCTGGCAGTCGCCCTTCCCAGGACTATCTACCTGGTCGGCGGTAGCCGGTTTGGCACTGTTCTCGACCGCCCTGGCGTACCTGATCTACTTCCGCCTGCTGGCAAGCGCGGGAGCAACGAACCTGTTGCTGGTCACCTTTCTGATCCCAGCCAGCGCCATTCTACTGGGGATATTCGTACTGGGCGAGCGGTTGGAGTGGCGTCACCTGGCCGGCATGGGGCTGATCGGCCTCGGGCTGGTGTCCATCGACGGCCGGCCGTTTACGTGGCTCCGGAGCGTGGCCTTCGCGGCAGTAATACGCCATGGCCAGCGCTTCGAGACCGTCCAGGTGCTCAGTCAGGATCCACCACTAGATGAACGCCATGCGCTGATCCAGCAGCGTGCCGTGGCAATCGCCTACGATGCAGTAGTTGGCGTTTCCCTGATAGGCTTTATCTGGGAGATGGCGCATGGGATCACCGGCGCCTTCACCTTGATCTGCTTCGTCGGCGGCATCACCCATATGTGCGCCACGGCGATCTTGCGCCGCCGCTTGTAGTTCGTCGAGGTGACGGCCAGCGATGCCCCGTCTCCACTTCGCTCGGGCCGTCTGTCGCAATGGCGAGTTATCGCCATGCTCCCAAGAGGACCGAAACGATCAAGCTCCTCGGAGCCATGAGGCCTGCTGATTATGCACTCTATAACCATAAAGATTCTACTACTGGGCATAACCATGAAATAAACATTGTGTGCTGAACACTAATTTGGTGTAAACACCAATTTTCCGCATAAAGACCTTGAGCTTAGCTCAGTAATATTCATGGCCAACCTAAAATCTTCAAACGGGATATACCTATCAACATCAAGGCTTATCTTATTCGCCATAAAGTGATCCAGCATGTTTTTGAAAATTTCGCACCGAGAATTTTTTCCAACCGAATTCTCCCAATGACGCAAGAAGAAAGTGCTAAAATCTATCTGTCGAGCTCTCACACATTCAAAGAACCTAGAACTATAAAAACTTAACGAAAGCGTCCCATAATTTATAAACCTACCTTTATCACACAAAGTGTAAAGTAGTTTTTCTCCCTCTTCACCACCAATAGCGTCAAATGCGATATTTGGCCTAGGCAAGCCCATGCTTACAATCTCACGACAAAAGTCATTACTTGAATTCAACACATAGTTCGATTGATATGGATAGGCTTCAGGACCTGATGTGATAACAATAACGGTGTATCCCAGCGAAGATGATAATTGAGAAAATATCTTACCTATTGCTGAGCGACCAGCATTAATAATCACAACATCTCTTTCCGACAAATTCGCAACCTCGGTTGTCATAGCCCAGGCTGTTAAAGAGTTAATATACAACTGACATGCATAACCACGTTCCAGACCTTGAGGGATATGAAAAATATTATCCGGTGATGCGTCTATATACGCCTGCCATGCACCACTCGCAGCCAACAATACTCTTTGGCCCACTGAGTAACCTGGATGATTAGATTCTACAACCTTACCAGCGGCTTCAAAACCAGGAACCCTAGGGGGCTTATGAAAGCGCCTATATTGCCCAACACCGTAAATAGATAAAAAATCGCTTGGATTAATATTTGCCGCCTCGACCTTGACTCGGACTTTACCTTTTTCAAGACCCATCAATGGAGCACGGTCTAACATCAGTGACTCTTCGGGCTTACCGAAGCAAAACTGCTTAATTTTCGTATTCATTTAATATAGCCAACACATCAACCACCCTACTGAGAAACTCAATAAAAACTCAAACAAATTAACTCATTAATATTTTTATAAAAAACTTTCAACCATGTCACGAAAAAAACTGCCACAATGCCAAAGTGTAACACCAGACCGATCCAACATCGCGCTGTTATCGCCACCTCTCGACTGAAGGTCGAGCCGTTTCCGGGAGCGATCATTCAGCTTCCATCTGGTGCAGCCTGCCCTAGGCCCGGTGGTCGATAAAAACGGGTGGGAACCGAGGCTGCTCCTCCTGGTTCAGACATGCGAACTAACGTGTTACGGTTCTTCTATGAACTTAGGAATAAAGTGCGTGAATAAATTATAGCTTCCAATCACATCAGCAATACTTTAAACCTAAGACCACCGCCTATTTTTAAAAAACAGCCTAGAGTGAAAATGAAATATTTAGAATTGAATCCTAAAGAAGTACCTATCCAGCTTTTTCTTGAAGCCGATCCCTCGGAAAAAATGATCAGCTCATACTTAACAGGCTCATGGTGTTACGCAGCTAAAGCAAACGAAAAAATCATCGGCGCTTGTGTCGCACAGCTTACTGGAAGTAACACAGCTGAAATATTCAACATTTCCGTGCATCCTAACCACCAAAAACAAGGCATTGGCACCAACTTATTAAATTTCACTTTAAAAAATCTAATCAACAAAAGCATCCACCGAGTAGAGCTAGGAACAGGGGCATTTGGTCACCAGCTAACTTATTACCATCGCATTGGTTTCCGGGTAGAGTCTGTTGCAAAAAACCACTTCATAAACAATTATTCAGAACCAATATTAGAAAACGGAATACAACATAAAGATATGTTAAGGCTATACATGGACATCAGAAAAAAAGCATAGCAATAAAGGCGTTTTCCTTTACCAGGGCCCTGGGAACCCAGGGCCAATTGACCCACTCACGACGAAGCTTCAAATGTAATCACTTCTCCTAACGTTGCATCACTATCACTCATTGAAAATGGGCGTTTATAGTCCAACGTAACAGATACATCGTTAAACCCAGCTTCATGCAATAAGCTTTTGAATTCAAAAACACCCCAAAAGCGAAGAGAAAAAACCTCCAGCTCAGAAGAAACCAGATTACCTGAACTCCAGTGTTCATACCTCAGTTGAGACACTGTGGTCTGATGCAAATAGCTGGTTTTCACCCGTGACTCTGTTAAGGTCAGCATATCCTCACCTAAGCTCCACATGCGCGACTCAGGCCCATAATCAAGCATAAAACTCAATGAGTCTATATCTAAAATAACTTTTCCCGTCTCTGATAAACATACCTTTAAGCGCTTAAGAAAGTCTAAACATGCGATAGGTGACTTAATTAACTGAATAGACCCTGCAGGCATCACTACAGCAGAAAATTTCTCGCTATAGACAAAGTCTTCAAAATTTTTCTTGCTGACATTATCGGGTAGATTCCTTCTGGAAACTTCCTTCTTACAGACCTCTAACATATGAGGAGAAGCATCAAAGCCATGAACAACATGCCCAGCCTCAAGCAAGGGGATAAGAAACCTCCCATTACCAACTGCAGGCTCTAAAATTGGCCCGCCAATGCCCTTAAGGCGTGACAAGTAAAATTCAATATCTCCAAAAGATCGACCAATGGGTTTATCCACATGATAAACCCACGAGGCTAATGACCCATACGCATTGTCCACAAGCCCTTCCTTTTCATTAGGTACAAATACACCAAGCGGCGATTCCAAAACACCTTCATCAGTAAAGCAATAAATTAAAACCCACCATTCTAAGCCAGCTCATTTTCGTAAATGACCATAGCTTGCCTTGCCACTTTCTCAACATCTAAGCTAATAGCCAGATTTTTTTCGCTGACGTCATCCATATTAAAGAAACAGGCATCTAGTGCATCATCACCCGCCAAGGGCTCACCTGAGATCCATATACAAAGTACCGCCACCAGCACAAAATGATATTCAAGCTCACCACGTTTATCAAAGTCTAATACGTCGACAGCATTGAACACTCTGTGCGCATTGGCGGTAATATGTGTTTCCTCGTAAAGCTCCCGCAGCGCCGCCTCTTCAATTGTTTCTCCTCGCTCAATTTTTCCACCAGGGAACCCCCATCGACCAGCATCCGGTGGGTTAGAGCGACGCACCAAAAGTACTTTACCATTTTTTAACAAAACGGCGGTGGTTGCGACCACTGGGCGCTTTTCCGACGTCTCTAGAAACTCAAAATGACGCTGAACAGACATCACACCCTCTGTATCGATTAAAAATGACGACTCATATTACACAAGGGATATCAGACGGACCGACCATGATTTATTCCATCACACTTTTCGACCAGCCCCTCTGCCCTCAAATGCGGACGTATAACGCCGCAGCATTTGAAAAGCTTTAATGTAACTTTATGCGTCAGTGACAGCCTTATTGACCATCAGCCGCCTTATCTCCGCACTCGCTGTCTTTGGTTCTGCGCGTCTTGCTGCTTAATGCCTCAAAGCCAATGATGACATCCAGCAGCTCAGTGGTGATGTCATCCTGACGAACCGATCTCAGCTGCCCTTTAACCTCATCCAGCCGGTCATCTACCGATTGTTCTGCCTGCTGCATCAGGGCAAGCCGTGCGGCATTTTCGGTGACCATTGTAGTGGTTCAATAAAACCGGACACCAACGTAGGTGGTAATATTGCCACCATAAGCGAGGTGTCTGATGACCAAGAAACGACGTACTTTTTCGCCTGAATTTAAGCAGGAAGCTGCCAGCCTGGTACTAGATCAAGGGTACAGCTATCCCCAGGCTTGTACCTCATTGGGTGTCGGTGAAAGCGCCCTCCGACGCTGGGTTCACCAGCTTGCGGACGAGCGACAGGGAGTAACGCCCAAGGGCAAAGCGTTAACCCCAGAACAGCAGCGTATTCAGGAGCTTGAGGCTCGCTGCAAACGCCTTGAGATGGAAAAAACCATACTAAAAAAGGCTACTGCTCTCTTGATGTCGGACGACATGAATCGTACGCGCTGATAGACCAGTTGAGTGAGCAAATGCCTGTTGAAATGGTCTGTAACGCGTTTGATATTAGCCGCTCCAGTTACTACGAGTACCGCCAGCGGCGGGGCCGCGTGGATGTTGAGCGTTTGGCCTTAAAGGCTCAGGTAAGCCGCCTTTTCAAAAAGAGTCGCCGCTCAGCTGGCAGCCGCTCGATCAAGGGCTTGCTCAACGAAGAAGGCGTCACCATTGGTCGTTTCAAGGTTCGGCGTTTGATGAGCGAAATGGGGCTGATCTGTAAGCAGCCGGGCCCTCATGCTTACAAGCAGGCGACCGTTGAGCGACCAGATATTGCGAACCATCTTGACCGCAAATTCACACCAGACCAGCCCAATCAGGTCTGGTGTGGTGACATCACTTATATCTGGAGTGGCCAGCGTTGGAACTATCTGGCCGTTGTGTTGGATCTTTATGCTCGTCGTGTTGTTGGCTGGGCCATGTCGTCCAGTCCGGATGCAGGTCTTGTTGTGAAAGCGCTGGATCACGCCTGGGAGCAACGTGGTCAGCCGAAGAGCGTTATGTTCCATTCCGGTCAGGGTAGTCAGTATGCCAGCTGCAAGTTCCACCAAAGACTTTGGCGCTATCGAATGAAACAAAGCATGAGCCGACGTGGCAACTGCTGGGACAACTCGCCGATGGAAAGGCTGTTCCGGAGTCTGAAATCGGAGTGGATACCGGCGTTGGGATATCGAAATCTACCTGAGGCCAGGAAAGACGTTAGTGGCTACCTGATGGGTTACTACAACCAGCAGCGCCCTCACTCATTTAACGATGGCATGCCTCCCGTTGTGGCTGAGGAAAATCTTAAATTACTGTCCGGGATTAGTTGACCACTACACTATCGGCAAACCATGGGAAATAACGGCCTACTCCCACAGCCGAAGAATAAACGTGCTGGGGTTCCTAAGCCGCGCCGGAAAGCTGGTCTACCACACGACCACCGAGACAGTGACCACGGAAACGGTCATCGAAGCGTTTGATCAGTTCGTGGCCCAGAAGGATCCAGATGCCTTCGCCGTTGTGGTGCTTGATAATGCCAGCATGCATCGCTCCAAGGCATTTAGGCGCAAGATGGTGGATTGGATGTCGCAGCGTGTGCATTTGATCTATCTGTCTGCCTACTCACCAGAACTGAACCTGATCGAGATTCTGTGGCGACAGATTAAATACACCTGGCTGCCCATGAGTGCCTATTTCTCGTTTGATCGCCTACGCGATGAAGTACACCGCCTACTTGGTGGATACGGAACTGATCACGTGATTAATTTTGAATAGGCACTTACCAAGAGAGGCATTAATCATCCGGGACCCGACATTACAAATCACTGCTCTGGGAAGAGCGCTCATAAATTATGGTGTAAAAAATGATTTATGACTTGCTAGCTTCTGCCATATGGCCTAATTTTATAATATTATATTAATATATCAAGGATATGAAAAAATCAATGTCTGAATTTCTGAAGATTTATCAGAGTGGTGGTGTGCTAAACCTAACACTCAATCGGCCTGAGAGTCTTAATGCACTAAATAACAAGCTTTACCATGATCTTTCAGAAGCTTTAGAAACGGGCGATCGCGACGAGACTATATCCGTGATTCGTTTGACCGGTGCAGGTAACAGCTTCTGTGCTGGCAATGATTTGAATGACTTCATTGATTATATAAGAGGTGACAAAGGTCTAGAGGGGCCAAAGCAGCTACTCCTGACCCTCGCCAAATTGCAAACCCCGTTAGTAGCGTCAGTGCAGGGGCATGCAATAGGGATAGGTACTACGATTTTGCTGCACTGTGATCAGGTTGTTTGTAGTAAAGAGACGAAATTTAAGATGCCGTTTACCGGTCTTGGTGTGGTTCCAGAAGGTGGAAGCAGCAAGCTACTGGTCGACTGGTTGGGACATCCAAGAGCATTTTCACTATTGGTCATGGGTGAAACCTGTGATGCCAATACAGCCTTGCAGTTGGGTTTAGTCAATCAAGTTGTGGAGCCAGAAGTTTTAGATGATGCAGTGAACCAGCGTATACAAAAACTACTGTCCTTGCCGCGTGAAGCAGTGTTTCAGGCAAAACGTCTGCTTAGAAACCATGGCAGACGCGAGGCATTACAGAAAGCGATTAAAGATGAACTGGAAATTTTTAGCCGTTTGCTTGCCAGCGAGGAAGCACAGCATGCTATCCGTAAAACTCTTGGCTGAGTCGTTATTTTACAAAATCGCAAAGCAGCTTTAGATCAGCGGTGGTGGCACGTAAGAACGCAGATCGGACAGCCGTTCGGATAAAAAGTCGAATACCGCACGGATGCGAGCAGTATTACGTAGCTCAGGCACGGCCGTCAGCCAAATATCTTTACTTAGGCGGTGCTGGTCAGGCAAGCAGGGTACTAAATTTTCCATATTGTCTCCTAAAAGAGTAACGATAGGTCCAATACCTAGCCCGGCACGCACTGCATTACTGACCGCCATTAGGCTGTTAGATTGCATTACATGACGTTCAGGCGGAAACAAAGCCGCGGTCATTAGTGCTACTGGAGTGCTCCCCAGCAAACCAATAGCCTTATGATTAGCAGCTTCCTCATCGTTTGTTGGCAAGCCGTAACGCCGTGCATAGCTATGAGCAGCATATAAGGCGATCTCTAGTCGCCCGGCCTTACGTGCAATCAAGTCGCCCTGAGTAGGGCGTAACAGTCTCACCGCTATATGTGCTTCGCGTCCAAGTAGATTGACCAACCCGTTATCGATAACTAGTTCGATACCGATCTGTGGATAAGCCTCGTTGAATTCTAAAACTAATGGGGCAAGCCATGTTACCCCCAAAGTTTCGGTTACAGTAACCCTTACCGCCCCTTGCAGTGAGACGTCTGCGTCAAGTATTTCGGCCTCCATCTGCCCCAATTGGTCACCCACCAGCTCAAGGGTAGCCAGCATCCTCTCACCGGCGGGGGTCAGTCTAAACCCTGTAGGAGTGCGAGTAAGAAGGCGCACTGCGATGTCTTCTTCAAGCATTGCAAGACGTCGGCTCAGTGTTGGTTGAGCCACTCCCATTTTGCGAGCCGCAGCGCTGATGCTACCAGCACGAGCAATGGACAGGAAATCTTGATAACCGCTCCATCCCCCTATACGCATGTTCTATATCCCTCATGTTTTTTTGTCGGTAGCGATAGAAATATGTTGCACCCTAGAATTACAAAGGGCTCAGCATAAGCTGGGCACCATACAAAAACAAAAGGAAACAATGCATGCGATCAACCAAAATAGCTCTTTGGGCTTTAGCTAGCGCACTTGTGTCTTCAACAGCCAGTGCTGACGGACTACCAAGCCAAATGAGGTGGATGGCTTATCCTAGCGACAGTTCGGGGTATGCACAGGCCATTGCTATCGGCAACATGCTGAAAGAGCGCGAGAATACCCGTGTTGCCGTTATGCCAGGGCAGAATGATATTGCTCGACTGACGCCGCTTAAAGCAGGACAGGCAGGCTACTGTATGTGTGGCATTGCAGCTTATTACAGTACCGAAGGTGTCACCAACTTCGCGGCCCCAGGCTGGGGGCCTCTGCCTCTGCGTCTGATTATGTCCAAAATTGATGGCTCAGGTGTCGGATTTGCCACTCGGGGAGACGCCGGAATAGATACTGCTGCAGATCTATACGGTAAAAGAGTTCCACATGTTCGTGCTGCTGCGGCGCTGAATGTACCGATGAATTCGGTTTTGGCTTTTGGCGACTTGAGTCGTGACGACGTAGTGACGGTTGACTACTCAGGTTTCACTGCCAGTTGGGACGGTGTCATCAATAACCAGTCTGATGTTGCTTTTGCAACCACGCTTACACCGAAATCATCGCAACTGGCTGCTGGTCCGGCAGGTATCCGGTGGATCCCGTTACCGCATGACGATGAAGAAGGCTGGGCTCGCATGCAAGCTACAGCACCCTATCTATCCAAACGAATCGTCACACATGCTTCAGGCTTATCAGAAGGAGAGTCCTTTGAAGGTGCGGGCTATCCATACCCTTTTCTTGTGACTACTCAGAATCAAAGCGAAGAAGAGGTCTATGCCCTGACCAAAGCCATGGTCGAAAACCATGATGATTACAAGGATGCGGCCCCTGGAGCGGAGGGATGGGCTCTTGAAGTACAAGAATTAGAATGGGTTATTCCCTATCACGAAGGCACCATCCGCTACTTCCAAGAAGCTGGTATCTGGACCAACGAAGCAGATGAGCACAATACGCGCCTTATCGAGCGCCAGCAGGTGCTAGCGGAAGCCT
This sequence comes from Halomonas halocynthiae DSM 14573, assembly GCF_000425725.1. Taxonomy (GTDB): domain Bacteria; phylum Pseudomonadota; class Gammaproteobacteria; order Pseudomonadales; family Halomonadaceae; genus Halomonas; species Halomonas halocynthiae. The sequence continues at coordinate 302,057 of NZ_KE384441.1, read as the reverse complement.
GGTCCACATTTACCGACAATGCTGCAGAAGAAGGTGAAGCTTTTGCAACAGCTTGGATGAATGCTCGCGAAAAGGCACTTGAGGCCGTAGGGCTGCCAGTCGTTTTTGACTGATCCTCAGTCACATGAAACACCGGAGTAACGCGGCATACGCTACCCTCCGGCACTCTTTCCATGAGGCATACTGCCATGATACAGACCTCTTTCGCTTTGCGACTATCAGCGATTCTGGTACTGAGTATATCCATTTATCAGACGTTTAATTTCGGTGCCTGGACTGGTTTCGTGCCACTGGCCAATCAGGTGATTTACGCCACGTTGGCCTTGTTGCTGCCCTTTGCCTTTCTACTTTGGCCACGGTGGCGCTGGATTGATGCTGTACTAGCAGCTTTGGCTTTCTGTAGTTGCGCTTGGCTTGCATTTATGGGTGAGCGCATTGTTATGGAAGGCTGGGAATATGCAGCCCCATATTCTGCACAAATGATATCAATTCTGCTGTGGGGGCTGGTTTTGGAAGCTGGTCGTCGCATTGGCGGCACTGCAATGATGGTAGTAGTTGCACCGTTATCTTTCTACCCGTTAGTGGCAGCATCACTACCTTCTTTCCTTGCTGGTTTTTCCATGTCGCTCCCAGACACAGCCACTTTCTATGCGCTCAGCAACGAAGGCATTCTTGGCGTGCCAATGCGCGCCTTCATTAATCTTGTGCTTGGTTTTCTAGTCTTTGGAGTTGCCTTACAACGCACCGGCGGGGGCAAATTCTTTCTTGATCTCGCCTTTGCCGCCCTGGGGCATGTGCGTGGTGGCCCCGCAAAGGTAGCAGTTTTGTCCTCGGGCATGATGGGATCGATGTCAGGCAGCGTTGTCACTAATGTGCTGACAACAGGGACGTTGACTATTCCAACCATGATTCGTACTGGTATCCGCCGTGAAACTGCTGCCGGAGTTGAGGCCTGTGCCTCAACTGGTGGTGTGCTCGCGCCACCAGTGATGGGTGCCACTGCCTTTGTGATGGCAACTTTTCTCAATATACCCTACCAACATATTGTGCTTGCCGCGATTCCTCCGACTCTGCTGTATTTTCTTGGCTTATTTATCCAGGTCGACGCCATGGCTGCGAAGCGTGGCCTATTGGGCCTGCCTGAAGCAGAGCTACCTCGTTTTGGCCGTGTGCTGCGAGAAGGATGGTGGTATCTGGCGGTTTTCATACTGCTGATATGGATGTTGTTAGTTCTTAATCGCGAATCTTGGGCTCCTTGGTTTGCAACTGCCCTGTTGCTGTTTATCAATCAAGTAATACCAAAACAGCGATGGGGTATAAAGAGCCTTGGCTCTTTTTTAGAAGATGTGGGCCGTCTATTTGCAGAACTTGCTGGCCTAATGGGAGCCGTGGGCTTGATTGTGGGAGCGCTGGTATTCACAGGCAAGATCGGCAATATCGCCAGCGATCTTCTAGCTTTGGCAGATGGCAATCTCTACCTGCTGCTAGCAATGGGGGCGTTGACCGCCTTTGTGTTGGGAATCGGTATGACTGTTACCGCAGCCTACATATTTCTTGCTGTGAGTCTGGCACCTGCGTTGGTCTCAGCCGGACTAGAGCCTCTCCCCGTACATATGTTTATCCTCTACTGGTCAATGCTGTCCTACATTACTCCGCCAGTGGCTATAGGCGCCTTTGCCGCCGCCACAATTGCTAAAGCAAAACCGATGCAGACTGCAATCGAGGCAATGCGCATGGGCGGCGTGATCTATCTCCTACCTTTTTTCTTCGTGGTCGCCCCGGCACTTTTGATACAGGGCCCCACAGATATAGTGTTGCTGACCTTTGGTTCCGCACTAATGGGAGTGTTTCTGATTTCTTGCGCAGCGCAACGTTGGTTGATCGGTGTAGGCCCCTATCCCGATGGCACAGCCGGCTTCACTCTGCGAATGCTGACTCTTGCTTCGGGACTGGCCTTTGCCTTGCCGGGAGGCGCTCTGACAGGCATTGCACCCACTCTTCTGCTCACTTTTGCTGTGGCCTGTATGGCTCCGGTACTGATTTGGCTTGTACTCGAAAGGAGGGTATCCCTTGACCGATCCCGTATATGAAACCGACGCCCCTGTTTTAGTCGAAACCCAGAATGGCGTTTGTTGGCTGACCATGAACCGGCCACGTTATGGCAATGCGCAGAATTCACAAATGACCTACGCATTGGATGCTGCCATCACTGCTGCTAATGCAGATGATACCGTCAAAGTAATTGTGCTCCGTGGCGGAGGCAAGAATTTCTCAGGCGGACATGACATTGGTACACCGGGACGTGACGCCCATGTCTCGTTTAAGCGTGTATCGAATTGGTACGATCATGTAGGCCGTCCTGGAGCCGAGATGCAGTTTGCCCGAGAAATGGAAGTTTATCTCGGCATGTGTCGCCGCTGGCGTGAAGGTCCTAAGCCGATGATAGCCAGTATACATGGCGCCTGCATCGCAGGTGGCCTGATGCTTGCGTGGGTCTGTGATCTGATCATTGCAACTGAAGACGCGCACTTTGCTGATCCAGTGCTTCACATGGGGTTTCCAGGTGTCGAATACTTTGCCCATGCCTTCGAGCTACCTCCACGAATTGCTCGCGAACTAGTACTGCTAGGAGAGCCTCTATCTGCCACGCGCGCTCATTCGCTCGGTATGGTCAACAAAATAGTATCTAAAGAGCATCTAGAATCAGAAACTGCACGCATTGCTGCTCGCATACTAGCAATGCCCAACTTTGGTTTGGCTCTAGCTCGTCAAGCTTTCAACAACACAGAAGACCTACAAGGCAAGCGCGCGGCTATGGATATGGCGTTTGGGCTGCATCATTTAGCGCATGCTCACAATAGCCTCACCGCGGAAGATAATATTGCAGGGCTATCCGGGCGGGATATGGCTCAGATAAACCGAAAGGACAAAATATGAACATTCCCGCATCTACTAGGGCCGATATTCGTGAGTCTACCAATCAGGTTGACGGTATGGTGTTGGCTGGTGAACGCAAAATAAGCCAAACATGTTTATTAGAGCGTGCAGCACGTGTGGCGCAGGCTCTCTTAGACAAAGGGTATGTCGAAGGGGATAGCATTGCAGTAATTATGCGCAATGATATTGCTTTTTTAGAGGCAATGCTGGGCGCTGGAATGATAGGCGTGTATGTGGCTCCAGTAAACTGGCATGCAACTGCTGCTGAGGCAATGCACATTTTAAGTGATAGCGGTGCGCGCTTAGTAGCAATTCATGCTGATCTGATGGATAAGTTTGGACTCGGCATACCCAATGATGTGTGCGTAATACAGGTCTCCACACCGCCCGAAGTCGCTGAGGCTTATGATGTGACCCCTGCTGTTGCGACGCTGGAGGACTGGGATAAATGGCGCGATGCGCACCAACCTTACAATGGGCAACCTGCTGCGCCACGTTCAAACATCATATACACCTCAGGCACCACGGGCGCACCCAAAGGTGTTGTGCGTGAACCTGCAGTCGGCTCCATGGCAGGTAGGGTGCGAGATGTAATATCTCTGGCCTATGGGATTACACCGGGGCGAGTAATACGCACGGTTGTAACAGGGCCTATGTACCACTCTGTGCCCAATGTTTACGCGCTCCACGCGGTACGTACCCCTGGTGCACTTGTGATCCTTCAGCCGCGCTTTGATGCTGAAGGCCTGCTAGCAATGATTGAGCAGTATCGCCTTACGCACCTACATCTTGTTCCAACGATGATGGTACGACTGCTGAAGCTGCCACACAAAATTCGCGCGCGCTATGACATTTCCTCACTGCAACATGTGGTGCATGGGGCTGCTCCATGTCCGCCCGAGTTGCGTGCTGCAATGATCGATTGGTTCGGCCCCGTAATTGGCGAATATTACGGGGCATCTGAAACTGGCCCTGGTATCGTCCTACCCCCAAATGAAGCGCCCGAACATCCCGGTAGTGTGGGCCGGCCAACACCATGGACCCGTCTAGAAATAGTGAATAAACGAGGTAAGCCTTGCGCCACCGGTGAAATCGGAGAAATCTATCTCAAAATCGACAATTACCCTTCTTTTGAGTATCGCAACCTACCTGGCGAAGCTGACCGTGTTCGGCGTGGTGACCTAGTGAGCGCAGGTGACCTTGGCTTTATCGATGCTCAGGGTTATCTACATCTGCGCGATCGCAAGACCGATATGATCATTTCAGGTGGAGTGAATATTTACCCTTCAGATGTGGAAGCAGCATTGCTAAATATACCAGGTGTGCGCGATGCAGCTGTTCTAGGCCTCCCTGATCCGGAATATGGAGAAATGGTAGCCGCCTGCGTTGCAACAGACCTGGATGAGCAAGCGCTGCGTGAAGCACTTTCAGGGCTGCTGGCCAGGTTCAAGATCCCGCGTCGTTTCCACATCATGGACGCCCTTCCACGCGAAGACAGCGGCAAAATCCGCAAAAAAGTTATACGCGCAGCGTTGATACAGGGTGGCAACAAGGACTGAACCATGAATATTACATATAACAATACTGACATAGCAGTACGTTCCGAAATACGAGCCTGGTTGAAGGCCCATGCCCCAACCCAACCCTTACCATCCTTTGATGCTTCACGAGAGGGATTCGAAGCTCATCGTGACTGGGAAGCAAAGTTGCACGATGGCCGATGGGGCATGGTTACGTGGCCCGAAATGTACGGTGGGCGTGATCTAAATCTTACGCAATGGCTGATTTTCGAAGAAGAGTACTTTCGTGCCGGAGCACCTGCTCGTGTCAATCAAAATGGGATTTTCCTTTTGGGGCCGACGCTGATGGATTATGGCACAAGCGCCCAGAAAGCCCGCTTCCTGCCTTCAATGGCCTCAGGTGAAGAAATTTGGGCACAGGCTTGGTCAGAACCACAGGCTGGTTCAGATCTGGCCGCAGTTCGTGCTACAGCCCGTTCTGATGGCGAAGACTACCTACTTTCAGGCCATAAAATCTGGTCATCACGGGCGGTGTTTGCTGACTGGGCCTTTGGGCTATTTCGCACTGACCCTGGAGAAAGCCGCCATCGTGGACTTTCACTGATTTTCTTTCCGCTCAATGCACCTGGCGTTTCGGTACAACCCATTCGGCAAATTAATGGTGAGACAGGTTTTGCCGAGATTTTTCTTGAGGATGTACGTGTACCCAGTTTTAACCGATTGGGCAATGAAGGCGAGGGATGGACGATATGTATGGCCACCGCTGGTTTTGAGCGTGGCCTTATGCTGCGTAGTCCCGCTCGGTATCAGGCCACAGCGGCACGGCTAGCGCAGTTGTGCCAAGCAATGGGTGATCGCATACGCTCGACTACTCGCGAGGCTGTAATACGCGCTGTTATGGACGCGGATGCTTATGGTTTGGCAATTCAGGCTACAGCATCACTTTTGGATGCTGGTGGCAAAATTGGAGCTGAGGCCTCGTTAAATAAGGTCTTCTGGTCTGAATTGGATATAGCATTGCATCGCACCGCGCTTGAACTATTGGGTCCGCGCGGAGTGCTAACCACGCCGCAACAAGATGAAATAGCCAGAGATGCCGCTCAATGGCTTGATGGCTGGTTGTTTTCACTCTCAGGCCCGATTTATGCGGGTGCAAACGAAATTCAGAAAAACATCATTGCCGAGCGTGTGCTTGGCCTTCCACGCGGCTGAGGAGTTCAAAATGGATTTTCAAGCTACAGAAGAGCAACGCATGATCGCCAACACAGTCGAGGAAGCGCTAAAAGAGCTTTGTAAACCAGAGATGTTACGTGAGCAGATCGCTCGAAAAAATATTTTCAACGCCGAACGCTGGCAGGCACTCAATGAACTCAGTTTGCCTACAGCGCTACTATCCGAAAGTGCTGGCGGTGTTGGATTGGACGAAGTGGCCTTCTGTGCCATCGCTCGTGCGGCTGGGGCAGCGCTGTTGCCGGAGCCTTTGATTGACAGCGCTGGTGTAGCACTACCTCTGCTGGCAGAGATTCGAAACAGCTTGGAAGATAAAGCATTCTTGCCACCAAGTTTCGATACATCACTAACTGCACTGGCTGAAGGGTTTGAGCACGCTGTACTTGTACACCCTCTGCGCCCGTTTGTTCCTCACGCTGACACTGCGTGTCAGATTATTTTTGCAGAAGACAACGTACTGTGGGTCGGGGCGCCAAATAACTTTATTCTCAAAGAACACGAAACGATTGATCCGCTTACTACGCTATTCTCAGTTACGCCTCATAGCGCCACCCGTCTTCCTCTATTCGAAGAGGGTTTGACAGCCTTGGCAAAGGCAATCGATCGCGCCACTCTGTTTACTGCTGCGCAACTAGCTGGCATTGCATCTGCAGCACAAAGGCTAGCAGTCGATTATGCTATAGAGCGCCAACAGTTTGGTCGGCCTATCGGAACCAATCAGGCTATCAAGCATCTGCTGGCAGAGGTTGAGATCGAAGTGGCATTTCTCTCACCTCTGATCAATGCAGCAGCTGCGATGTTGCACCGTCAAAATGCACTGTCACGGGGGCATCTTGCTAATGCAAGATTACGTGCTGCCCGTGTGGCAGATATGGCCTGCCAGCGATCGCTTCAGGCACATGGGGCTATGGGATACGCTTGGGAAGCTGATCTACACTTATTTTTAAAACGAGCCACCGTGCTAGCGACACAATGGGGTGATGAAAAAAGATTGTTTGATCTAGCAGCCAAGCGCGTGTTTAACGAAGGAGAAATGCCAGGACCAGGAACACTATTTGAAACAGCTGTATGAAATTGTGCCTTAATTCTCTCAGGTTAATCTTTAGAGTGTTTATGCCGCCATAGTATAGCCTTCGCTAATATGCGCTGAGTGTAATGGCCCAACAAAATCGGACACCAGCGTAGATTTCAATATTGACGCTAGAAGTAAGGTGTTTAGCGATAAGAGATAGCGTACGCTTTCACTTGAGTTCTAGCAGGAAGCCGCAAGTTTGGTTATTTACGAGTGTGATATATATTGCGGTTATCAAAGGCGAGGTAGCTTCAACGTAAGTCATCACACTGTAGTATGGTGGTGGCTTACATGAGCTGCTTAGTTGTCGGGTCCCGGATGATTAATGGCTCTCTTGGTAAATAGCTCTGGCTTTTTGGCTTGCCATTCTTTCATCGCTGCTATCGGTGCCTGGTGGTGTAGCGCCTTCTGCGGAATATGATGATTGTACAGCCAACAGTAGCGTGTCAACGTCTACTCTAGATCCTCGCTTGAGGTATAGCGCCGCGCTGCCAACACGTCACTGATACGGCCGTTGAAGCGTTCCACCATGCCGTTTGTTTGCGGTCTTCTCGGTTTGATCAGGCGATGCTCAATGCCATCAGCCTGGTATTCCTGATCAAAGGCATGCTTGCCACTGGGCTTGCGTTCACCGGCCCGTGTAAAGCGGTCGGTAAAGGATTTGCCGTTGTCTGTTAGTACTATCTGAATCTTGAAGGGAGCCTTCTCTTTCACCTGCTTCATGAACGCCTGTGCATCCTTCGCAGACTGGCTATGCCTGATCTCCAGGTAGACCCAGGTCGATCGCGACGTACAGGTAGCGTTTCTGCTCCTCATCAGGCATTTGAGGCAGGTGCTTAATATCAATGTGTATGTAGCCCGGCTCGTAGTCCTTGAAAGGCTTGTGCCGAGGCTTCTCGTTATCGTCGGCGTCCTGTCGAGCCAACTGTGCCAGTGTCGGAACGTCGCGCCGCTTGAGCCCGAATTCAGCGGGAGGAGGCTTGAGGGGCGAAGCTAGCAGAGAAGGCCGCTGCAGGGGACAAAGCGGCCACACATCACGTCAATCCTGATAGTGCATGTACTTTTTCGCACTTCCCTTCACTTGGTCGGCGGGATATTTCTCCGCATTCTTCTCCATCTTCGCTCGGCATGCCGCTTCGATATCCACGTCCAGCTTGCCCGCCAGCCGGATCAGGTACAGCTGAACATCGGCAATTTCATCGCGCACGGCGGCCAGTTGCTGCTCATCCAACTCCCTGGACTGCGCCTCGGTCAGCCACTGGAAGCACTCCTGCAGTTCAGCTGCCTCCACCGTCAGCGCCATGGCCAGGTTCTTAGGCGAGTGGAACTGGTCCCAGTCGCGCTCGGTGGCGAACTGGTCCATGGCGTCACGGAGCTGCTTGAACGGGTCTGACATCTCTGGGTCACCTGGTTCTGCGGTATCGGATAGCGGTGAGCATGCCTGCTCTGCCGCTCGCTATCTAGCCAGCATTGGCATAGGCGGCGATCCGGCCGCCTGCTTGCTCACAGCACGGAGAGGAATTCGCCGATGACCTTCAGATCCTCAAGCTCGTCCTCGAGCACGATGTCCTTGTAGCCGAAGGCGTTGGTCTGGGGCTTCAGCACGATACGCTGGTTCACGAACTCGCCATACTCCTCGACCTTCTCGCTCTGATACAGCTTGATCGTGAAGCTGCCGCCGTGGTCGGGGTCCTCGATGGCGCGATGCTGCACCACGACGACCTTGCCCTGCCGCGTGCCGCTGGGGTTGGCACGGAACAGGCACCAGGCGCCGTTGGGGATGCGCCGGTTCATCGACTCTCCCACTACCCGGCTGACGAACAGATCGGGGCTCGCACGCATGAAGTCCGGCAGCTCGACCCAGTGCTCGGCGTCGGCGATCTGCATCTCGCTGAACTCGCCGGCGGCGATGTTCAGGTCGTACACGGGCACATGGCGCTCGAACGGCGCAGCCTGGTCACGCGTGACGATGGGAAGGTGCAAGCCATCCAGCGTCTCGGCCTCTTCAGCCAGATCGGTATGCTCGGTGGCTCCCTGTGAACGAGCGAAGGCCGCGAAGTACTCGCGGGTCTCGGAGTCCGTGGCATAGACGTAACAGCCCTTCTGCCCCCGCGTCATCAAGGTGCGATAGGTGTTCTTGATGATCTGGTCCGCCAGGGCACGGGCATGCTCGGGCTGCTCCTTGAGCATCTTCACTCGATGGCCACTCCCGCCGACGCGGGAATCGCCTCGTCGAGCAGAACGCTCATCATGAAGCGCAGGGAGTTCTCCCAGGACGTCACCTCACTGCGCGGCGAGTTGCGGTTCAGTCTGCGAGTCACCTCGTTCTCGATGGCGTCGGTGATGAGGTTGGCTCGCACATCGTCGATGAACTGCTGCTTAGTGGCGTTGTAGACCAGCATTCCGTAAATATTTCCCTTTATTTCATATGCTTACATTTTTCCGCACGAAGGCATTCAACAATCATGCCTTCTCGATCCAGCGACAGCACTGACCCGAGCTGAAAAAAGCAAGGAACTCCCGCAGCGCGCAGTCATCGCCGCCCAAGCTGCCTATCCGCTATCGACTTACTTTCCGCTCTGTTAGCCCGGCTCGCGCTCCCACCGATACGAATGGCGCAATTTGCCGCAATATATTGCATTTCAATCTTCTCGGCACCGAGCCATTGGCCCCTCCTCCCTCGGAGCAAGGCTCCTTGATCGGCTCGAGATGCCGTGTACTTCAGGTTTTTCACCGAACAGCCATCTGACACTAGACCGAAAAACACTATACCCTAGGCAAGCCATCGTTTTTTCAAATACCTGATCATGACACTAAAACAAATACGCTACTTCATCGCCATCGCTGAACTGGGCTCCATCTCGGCGGCGGCCCAGGCAGTGTTCGTCTCTCAATCGACACTGACCCTAGCCATCCAGCAGCTCGAGGAAGAGCTCGAAGTGTCGCTGTTTTCCCGCAGCGCAAAAGGAATGACCCTGACCCATCAAGGCCACCAGTTCCTGCGTCAGTCACACCTGATTCAGAGCACTGTAGAAAACGCCAAGAGAAACCTGCAGGAAGCAACGCATCAAGAATCCGGGCAACTGGTCATCGGCGTGACGAGTCTGGTCGCCGGCTACTTCCTGGCCGACCTACTGACCCGCTTTCAGCTTGCCTACCCAAGAGTTAAGATCAATGTAGTCGAAGACGAGCGGCACTATGTCGAACACCTGCTGGTGAGCGGTGAAATCGACGTAGGCGTGCTGATACTGTCCAACCTATCCAATCGCCAGGCACTGCAAACAGAAGTACTGGTGCACTCCCCCTACCGCCTCTGGCTACCCGCACGCCACCCACTTCTCGAGCACGACAGCATCTCTCTCGCTGACGTCGCGACGGAAGCCCTGATTCAGTTGAACGTGGACGAGATGGAGCATAGCGCGCGTACTTTCTGGCAACGCCTTAACACACCTCCCAACATTACCATGCGCACTAGCTCTACCGAGGCCGTGCGTAGCCTGGTCGCCGCTGGTCTTGGACTATCGGTACAGCCGGACATGACATACCGCCCCTGGTCTCTTGAAGGCGACATCATCGAAGCACGCTCGCTGCATGACTTGAACGACACCCTGGATGTGGGCCTGGCATGGCGTAGGGGGTCACAACGTCCAGCCCTGGTTGATGCCTTTCTGTCAGTTGTTCGGGGCGGGCACGGTGACTCAAGACGCTGACAATCCAGTAAACACCACTCCTTCTCGACCTTCGACCCCACAGGAAAATCGATACCCCCCCTCGAAAATAAGAAATTGTCAATACTTTGCTTCCCCCTTAGTCTTGCCGAACTGCGCAAAAGAGCGCGTTGCTAGGCTCGGCACCCATTCTAGTAAGCGAGACTCTCATGAACTCAGTCCCATGCCCCTCCTTCACCACAAAGCTTCTTATCGATGGCTGTCTTGTCGAAGGCGAGGGCCGAGCTGAAAGCATCCATGATCCCTCTTCGGGCAAAGTGATTGCCCAGGTGCGGGAAGCCAGTATGGAGCAAATCGAACAGGCTATCGCCGCTGCCGGACGCGCTCAAGCAACTTGGTCACGCACTACGCCACAACAACGATCGACTGTGCTACTCGACATCGCCAGCTTGATTCAGGAGAGAGCATCCTCACTGGCTCGTATAGAGTCATTGAACTGCGGCAAACCGCTGCATCAAGCACTAAACGACGACCTGAACGCAGCGATTGACGTCTTTCGATTCTTCGCCGGTGCAGTCCGCTGCCAATATGGGCAACTAAGTGCGGAGTACGTGCCGGGCTATACCAGCATGGTCCAGCGAGCCCCTCTCGGCGTCGTCGCATCCATTGCCCCGTGGAACTACCCATTGATGATGGCCGCGTGGAAGATCGCTCCTGCGCTTGCAGCGGGTAATACTCTAGTGTTCAAGCCATCTGAACACACTCCACTTTCAGTTCTTGAGCTTGCCACCCATCTGGAAGGGATGCTTCCTGCTGGGTGTCTCAATATCGTCTGCGGTGGGGGTGAAAACGTAGGTAGTCTACTAGCCCGACATCCTGATATTCGTATGATCTCGCTCACGGGCGATATCGTCACGGGCCAGAAAGTCTTGAAAGAGGCGATAAATTCACTCAAACGAACTCACCTTGAGCTTGGTGGTAAGGCCCCTGTCATCGTCTGCGACGATGCTGATCTGGAACTCGTGGTCGAAGGGATCACCCGACACGGCTATTACAACGCCGGACAAGACTGTACCGCGGCGTGTCGCATTTACGCCCAATCAGGTATTCATGATCGTTTAGTAAGGCGGCTGGGCGACGCCGTTTCACGCCTTAGGTTTGCCCAGCGAAACGACCGAGACAACGATATAGGCCCCCTGATCAGCTTGCGCCAGCGTGATCGCGTCGCCAGCTTTGTCGAACGCGCCTTGACAGAACCCCATGTGGAACGCATTACGGGGGCAGCAATCCCTTCAGGAAGCGGTTTTTTTTACCAACCAACATTACTTGCTGGCTGCCTTCAATCCGATGAAATCGTTCAACGGGAAGTCTTCGGACCTGTCGTGACAGTCACACGCTTCGATGAAATCTCTCAGGCTCTCGACTGGTCGAACGATACCGAATATGGACTCGCCTCCTCGGTCTGGACGACGAACATGGATAAGGCAATGCATCTTGCTAGCCGACTCGAATACGGATGCACTTGGATCAATAGCCATTTCATGCTGGCCACGGAAATGCCTCACGGCGGGCTGAAGCGATCCGGCTACGGAAAGGAGCTCTCAAGTGACTCGCTTCAAGACTACAGCGTAGTCAGGCATATCATGGCTAGACATGCACGACTTGATTGAAAAGACAACGAAATACGCATGAGCACACATGCCACCGCACAACAAAAGCCCAGGAGGCCACATGAACTTTCCCTTTGTACTACCCACTAAAATCGTGATGGAACCGGGTCTGCGCTCTCGAGTAGGCAAGTACCTTCAAGAAATGCAATTGAACTGTATCCTGATCGTTACTGACCCAGGTATAGAAGCGGCTGGACTGCTCTCCCCAATTTACGAAAGCCTTGAGCATGCTGGAATCAGCTTTAAGGTAACCACTGAAGTCAAACCCAACCCTCGCAGCGAAGATTGCAATCGCATAGCACACGAGCATCAAGACTCAAATATCGACGGTATCGTAGCGGTAGGAGGTGGCAGCGCTATTGACGCAGCCAAGGCTATCGCGGTCTTGATGACGCATGAGGGGGTTATTGAAGACTATGAAGGGGAAAATACCCTTACCAATGACCCTCTCCCACTGACAGCCATCCCTACCACGGCCGGAACAGGAAGCGAAGTCACATTTTTCTCGGTGATTACCGATTCTGCGCGGCAGTACAAAATGAGCCTTCTGGACGTAAGGCTCGCTCCAGAACTGGCACTGCTCGATACGGAGGTCACCACTCAACTGCCACCGGCAATCGCCGCTGCCACGGGAATGGATGCGCTTACACATGCGATCGAGGCCTACACCGGTAAAATGGCCAACCCCATCAGTGATGCTCTGGCGCTTCACGCCATCCGCCTGATCAGCTCAAACCTCCTTCCCGCGGTGGAAGAGCGCGATAATCATGGCGCACGAGAGCAGATGATGGTGGCCAGTTTGATCGCCGGTATGGCTTTTGGCAATGCTGACATAGCCAGTGTGCACTGCATTTCAGAAGCCATCGGTGGCATGTATGACACTCCTCACGGCGTCGCTAACTCCATCTTCCTGCCATTTATCTTCAGACATAATTGTGACGCGGACCTGGAACGGCATGCTCAAGTGGCTATCGCCTTGGGTGTTGACCCACATCTCAGTTCGGCAGATGCCGCCAAGGCAGCAGTAGACCTGCTCTTCAACATGAGTCAACGGCTCGGCATCCCGAAGTTCTCGGAAGTTGCCAGCGTCGAGGAGGCGGATTTTCGTAGCATTGCTGAAAAATCAAAACAGAATATCTCAGATGCTAGTAATGCGAAAGAAATGACAGTCGGCAGCTACCTGGACATTATTCGCCAAGCATATAGCCACTGACCACTTTTACTACCAGCTCATCTAGCGATCACGATCTTACTAACTCCGGCTCCAAAGAAACGAAAAGAAAACATCAACGCCCACTCTAATAATGACTCAGAACAATGAGCATCACTAATTTCAGCGGGCACTTCACTTAAAACTCCTGAATACATTGCATCAGTAAGCACCCCAAAAATCATAATATAAACCATTATGGAACAACAAAAATGAGCAACGAACTCGTTAGAACGCTAGGCTTCTGGAGAGCCTTTTCCACTTGTACAGGGCTGGTCGTGGCTGGCACCACAATGGTAACGCTTGGCTATAGCATGGGACTGGTAGGCCCGGCTTTTATCGTCAGTGCCTTTATCGCGATGATCGTAAGCATCTTGGTATCATTTTCTTACTCCGAGCTTTCATCTTTTATGCCCGGTGCGGGGATGATCGGCGACTATACCATGGTCGCCATGGGGCCATTTATGGCGATAGTCAGCGTTCTTGGCGGCTACATTGTCCTGGTGTCAGCCGCCGGCGCGATGGAGTCCATCACTGCAGGGCTAGCGGCACAAAGTTTATTCCCGGGCATCAGTGCCACAGTCGTGGCCATCGTTCTCCTGGTGCTCTTCCTTACCGTCAACCTGGTAGGGGTCGGGGTCTTTGGCTCCGTCCAGGTATTCACGACAGGTTCCATGATCATTGGGACATCGGTCATGGGGTTCCTTGGTCTGATGGAATGGGGAACTCACACAGATCCCGTCCAGGTTCCGTTCAACCCTAAAGGGTGGGAAGTCGTACTTCAGTCACTAGCACTTGGCATCTGGCTATTTGTTGGTATCGAGTACGTCGCTCCGATGGCTGAAGAAGTCAAGGAACCGGAGAAGACGATTCCCAAGGCGATGTTGTTCGGCCTGCTCACTATCTTTGTCGCCGATATGCTGTTTGGTCAGGCTATCGCACGTTATGTCCCCCTCGACGTGCTCGAATCTTCTACCGCTCCTCAAGTAGATGGTGCCGGTGCCCTGTTCGGTCAAACCGGAAAGGTCTTTATGGTCATTATTACGGTGCTTGCCAGTGCCAGCTCCATCAACTCCCATATGGCCGCCGTGCCTCGCATGCTCTACGGGCTCGCGAGAGAAGGTCTGCTACCACGGGCCTTTACCTACGTTCACCCACGCTTTCGCACTCCCTGGGTAGGAATTCTCAGTGTCTTTCTTCTACTGTGCATCCCATTCATGCTGAGTATCAGCATGGACCTTATCGCTACCATGATCCTGGCGTCCTGCGTTACTTGGCTTCTTTCCTACGTTATCGCGCAGGTAAACGTCATGATCCTGCGCAAGCGTTACCCCAATGTGCATCGCCCCTTCTCGACACCCTTCTTTCCGATTCCACAAGTCGTAGGTATCACAGCCTGTATCTACATGATCGTCACTATCCATCCCGACGGGGCGATGAAGGCCCAGATTTACGCCATCGCGGGAGGTTTTATGGCCATTATCATTGTCTATGCGGTTGCTTGGCTGAAATACAAGAAGCTTCCACTGTTCACACCGACGCCTCTCGAATCGCTCTACGCCGAACACAAGGCCACCAGCTCCGAAGGCGACACTCCAGTGGCTGAGGCTTCTAGTCGATGAGACTTTTCACCAACATCGAAACTCGTGCAAACATGGCATTTGAGCAAATCGCGAGGCAGCTTGGCTGCAACAAACTGATCGCCCCCTTGGTTCGATCTGGAAGCTTCGATGGTGGCGAAATGACCTTGCGCTACATGGAAAAACGTCGTTTCTTTTCAAGGATCTACAAGCTAGAGATCACCCTTGAAATTAGTAGCCTCGAGGCACCATCCGGTAAAGCGTATTGGAAAAGTGGGACGCACTGGACAGGTGATCATGCTGTCAGCGACTGGTTTGCTCAGCATCCCCAGCTGTCGAGGCTGTCATCGCTTATCGATATCGAAATGGCGAGTTATCGGCGAAAAGATTCAGACTCCAGTGCGACAGTGCAATTAGTCACCCTGCCAGGCTGTTTCATCTGGACGCTTGTCCCGCCCATGCACTATTTCGTTAAACTTAATGGCAAAGAGATCGAGGGGCTTAGTCGCCTGCTTGGTCAACGCCTTGATACCACCCTCGCGTAAGGATATTCCATGGACTACTCGTTATTGATCAACGGCACTTTATGCCAAGGAAAAGGCGCTCCTCTGGACGTTCTTGACCCAGCCAACCATAAAGTCCTGTGTACGCTAAATGAGGCATCTCCTGAGCAGGTGGAGGAAGCCGTTCAGGCTGCAGATGCAGCATTCACTAGCTGGTCGATGATGACACCGGCATTTCGCGCGACCAAGCTGCTGGCACTGGCTGATTGGATCGATGCGCATCAAGAGATGCTAGCCCGCCTGGAATCAGACAACTGCGGCAAACCTTATCGCCAGGCTCTTGAAGATGAGATACCAGGTGCCTCTGACGTTTTTCGATTCTTCGCCGGCGCAGTGCGATGCATGAGTGCTTCTGCTGCTGGTGAGTACATGGAGGGGCATACTTCCATGATACGCCGAGATCCGCTTGGTGTAGTGGCATCCATCGCGCCTTGGAACTATCCGCTGATGATGGCCTCATGGAAGCTCGCGCCCGCTCTTGCCGCGGGCAACACCGTGGTGCTCAAACCCTCCGAGCACACTCCTTTAACTAGCCTTGCACTAGCTAGTGCCATGGCCGAGATTTTTCCACCAGGGGTGGTCAATGTGGTCCATGGGCGAGGCAATACAGTCGGCGGCCCCCTTACGCTCCATCCCAAGGTGCGCATGGTGTCATTGACCGGCTCGGTCGGTACGGGCAGCGCTATCGTTTCATCTACTGCCGACAGCGTAAAACGCATGCACATGGAGCTAGGTGGCAAAGCACCAGTACTGATCTTTGGTGACGCCGATCTTGATGCAGCAATAGAAGGCATCCGTAACTTCGCCTTCTACAATGCTGGCCAGGACTGCACAGCTGCCTGCCGCCTATATGTCCAACGGAACGTCTATGACGACTTCGTTGCCCGCTTGAAAGACGCGGTGGGTCAGATCAAGGTCGGGACCCAAGATGAGCAAGAGGTAGAAATGGGGCCGCTGATCACTGCAGACCACCTAAAGCGCGTACAAGGCTTTGTAGAACGAGCTGCAGCCGAGCCCCATATTGAGGTGGTCAGCGGCGGGACAGCCCTCGATCGGCCTGGTAACTTCTTTGCCCCAACCATTATCGCCGGTGCACGCCAGGACGATGAAATCGTACAGTGCGAAGTATTCGGCCCGGTGGTCTCCATAACGCCGTTCGAAGAGGAAGAGCAGGTACTAGCCTGGGCCAATGACTCTGACTACGGCCTGGCCTCTTCCGTATGGACCCAGGACATCGGGCGCGCCCACCGCCTTTCGAGCAGACTGCAATACGGCTGCACTTGGGTAAATACGCACTTCATGCTGGTCAGCGAGATGCCACACGGTGGCCAAAAGCTCTCAGGGTACGGCAAGGATATGTCGATGTACGGATTGGAAGACTACACCTGTGTCAGGCATGTCATGATCAAGCACTAAATAGTAGGTCCGCAAGTGACGTCAGACGGAATAGCGGTCCGCCTGACGTCCTTCCCGCTTTACAAGACGGCCTTTTGACTGCACAACAGCTGACTTTCCCCAGTCACTGGCCCACGTTCACTGAAGTGTCCCCCATTCGTCGTTCTGCCTGGCCCAGGCTCGCTAATCTACATCAAAGGCGTTTTTCGCCCGGTATGGTCGCTGACCAGCTGACATAGGTACCCGATGCTATAGAGACAAGCCACAAGACGTTAAGCAATGGGGCGGCGTCCGGGCAGGCCGGCTGCCCGATTCCGGCTACTGCTCCGGCGGACGGGCGCTCTGAAGTGACCCCTCCATAGCTGCACAGGGTATGGTGCAGCCATCAGGAGGACAGGTTGAGCGACGACAATCCCATCAAGCGATGGACCGCCAAGGGCAAGACCACGGCCGCTGAGGTGGCTCGCCAGTACGATCTCACCGTCTCCGAGGTCAAGGACTGGATCGATGAGGCCCATCTGCAGGTCTATGCACTACTACAACGACGAACGGCCACATCAGTCTCTGGGCTATGTGGCACGCCGAGCACACCCAGCATTAGCCGCGTAGGGTGAGCAGAAACCAGGGGGCATTACACTTCAAGAACTTGCTCGGCTCTGGTACAGCCTCCATGGCTCGACGTTGAAAGACGGTAAAGCATGCCTTAACAAGCTGATTTTTATCGCTAATTACATGGACAATCCAAGCGCCTCAACATTGTGCCCTATCCAGGTAGCCGAGTACCGTAAAAACCGTCTTGCTGATGGCTGCTCACCGAATACAATCAATACGACATTGCTTATTTTCGTGCTGTTTTTAATTTACTTATCAAAATGGGTGAGTGGCACACAGAAAACCCATTTTCTGCTGTCAAAGCAATTCGGCTGGCAGAACGTGAATTGACGTACCTCACTATCGAGCAAATCGATACTTTGTTTCATCATCTCGACCAATCCCGAAACCGTCACGTTAGGCTGATTTCCACATTATGCCTCGCCACTGGTGCCCGCTGGAGTGAAGCCCAATATCTACGCGCTGAGCTCGTTAGAAATGGCCAAGTTACCTATGTAGGTACAAAAAATGGCCGTACTCGGTCGGTACCCATCCCTGATGGCCTTTACCAGCAGCTTGTAAAGCATGGCCCTCGTATGGGTCGACTTTTCCGACAGGACGCCTATCAAACTTTCAGCAATGCGCTTAAAAATGCGGATATTCAACTGCCCAAAGGTCAGCGCACTCACGTTTTACGGCATACGTTCGCGAGCCACTTTATAATAAACGGAGGTAACTTACTGACACTACAGAAAATCATGGGGCACCAAACCATTCAAATGACTATGCGCTATGCACATTTGGCACCGGATCACCTAAAGGAGGCGATTACGTTCGGCCCGAAGGTATTCGGTTGACACTTTCGGAGAAAAGTACAGTTAGAAGGGGGACTTTGGCTTGTAAGTCATTGAACAATGGTGGGCCCAGCAGGACTCGAACCTGCGACCAAGGGATTATGAGTTCGGTTTTAAATCAATAAGCAACTGATACACAAGGAAAAGCAACCGTAAACGAGCGAAAGGTACAGTTCTTTGTAATCAGTAACTTAGCGAAGACTGAGGATAGCACAGGAAACTGGTGTGTGTACCGGAGGTGTACCGTTTAGGGGATCTCTCCTCTCTAGAACAGCATGCCGATGAGGGCGTAAGACGCTTCTCTCCTGAATCCAGGCTCAAAGGCATGCTGACCGCTTACGGCCTAGGGTGTGCAGAAACTAGGGGGTCATTACATGATCGGGTTGTCGTCGCTCATCCTGTCCTCCTAATGGCTGCACTATAGCCAGTGAAACTATGGAGGAGGTTACTTCATTAGCCGAAAATAATCCAATAGTTAAGATATTCCTGAAAAAGGAGGCCAAGGCCTCCTTAATAAATAAAATAATATTAGCACTGTTTAAACCGCATAGAATGTTATAGCTAATCTATTAGCCGTGATGCAGCCCTTGTTGCAACCAGAGTGTTTTTCAGTTCTCTATTGAAAGAAAAACACATCAATATAATTACAGACATCATAGGCAGAGAAACTAAAATGGTAGATGTCTGAACTGCCTTCAAACCACCTACTACCAATAGACCAACCCCCACAAAGGCTAACAAAAATGCCCATAACAAACGAACCCAGAGGGATGGCTCATCATAGCCAGTAATATTATTCGAGCTAATTGACGCCAACATATAAGCAGAGGAGTCAACGGTAGTAGTCAAAAAAACGAAGCTTAGCGCTATAAAAGCGAAATAAAACAATTCGGAAAATGGTAAAGTCTGAAGTATTTCAGCAACTGCTGCAGGCCCACCTTGATCATTTAGTATTTTAGATACAGGCAGAATATCGTTAACTTCAAGATATATAGAATAGTTCCCCCAAACAAAAAAGAACAAGCAGCAGCCTAGCCCTCCCCATAGCAAACCATGAATTACTAATTCTTTTATTGTTCTACCACGTGAAATACGGGCAATAAACATACCAACCATTGGGCACAGAGCAATCCACCACGCCCAATAAAAAACTGTCCAGTTTTCAATAAAACGGCTTTTATCTAATGGATCAGTCCAAAAGCTCATCCGGAAAAAATTTTCCAAAAGAAGGCCTACACTGTTGACACTGGTATCGAGTAAAAATACAGTAGGGCCAGCGAGAAAAACAAAAACCAAACACCCCGCCGCAAGGAAAGCATTAATCCTACTTAGCATTTTTATACCTTTGTCCAAACCCGAATATACACTCCATGAAAACATTAAAGCCCAAACAACAAGAACAATAATTTGTAATAAAAGTGAATTTTCTATATCAAACCACACTACTAAAAGCTCTGATACCAGAGGGACAGCAAGTCCAAGAGTAGTGCCTATTCCTCCTACAATACTGAACATAACAAAAAGGTCAATGAGTCGGCCAAACCATCCGTCAGCATAACTACCAATTATAGGTCTACAGATATCACTTAGACGGAAAACATTTACCCTTTTCACATATAATGCGTAGCCTACCGGAATAGAAGGAAGAACATAAATTGCCCAAGCAGAAACCCCCCAATGAAAAAGTGGGTACATGGAGGCCAATTCAATAGCCCTTTGACTCTCTGCCTCAACTCCTAGAGCTGGCCCCAAAATATAATAGATAGGCTCTATAAATGCCCAGTTCACGATTGAAATGCCAATACCTGCGCAAAAAAGCATTGCGCCCCAAGATATATTTCCGAACTCTGTGGCTTCACCAGGCTCTCCTAATCGAATTGCCCCCACCCTACTAAAAGCACACCATGCAATAAACCCTAATACAGAAAAAACAAATAATTGATAAAGCCATTTAAACGAACTTGTTACCTTATTGAATACTACATCTACCACCTCGCCCCCTGCCTCAGGAAACAATGCCGCAGGTATACTGACAGCAAGTACACAAGTGACTGCTGGTACGACTAAATTATAATCCACACCACTAGATTTATTCTTTTTTTCTGTATGGCTATGCATGACGAAACTCTCTTGATGATTGTAATTGATCTACAAGCTATGTTTTTTCACAGCTCTTAGGAAACTAAATCTTAATTATAGTCGACTTCAACTCAGTATATTTATCAAAAGCATGTAAAGATCTATCTCTTCCATTGCCGGACTGTTTAAACCCACCAAAAGGTAAAGTCATATCTCCATTACCATACTGATTAATCCATACAGTGCCAGCTCTTAGCTTAGGGGATAAGCGGTGTGCCCTTGAAAAATCAGCTGTCCATAGCGCAGCAGCTAACCCATAGTCAGTATCATTGGCTATTCTTACCGCATCTTCTTCAGTTTCAAACCCAATTAGAGCGAGAACTGGACCAAATATTTCTTCTTGAGAAAATTTCATCTCATTTTTCACTTGATCTATGATTACTGGTTCCATATAGCAGTCTCCGACCCCTTGCAAGCCACAGTTTCCACCATAAACCAATTCTCCACCTTCTTTTATTCCTAGCGACACATAAGACTTAACTCTTTCAAGGTGCTCTAAATCTACCAGAGCTCCCAAGCGTGTGTGAGGATCTAAAGGATGACCTACTTTCCACGTACTAACCTCTGAAATAAGCAGCTCCAAGAATTTTTCTTTTATTGAATTTTGTACTAAAAGACGAGAGCCTGCAGTACACACTTGCCCTTGATTAAATGCAATCGATCTCACTGCCACTCGTGCTGCTTCATCTAAATCTGGCGCATCAGAAAAAATGATATTGGGACTTTTCCCACCAGCTTCTGCCCATATTTTCTTCAGGTTTGATTGACCAGAAAATTGCATCAATTGCTTAGCTACAGCTGTAGATCCAGTGAATGCAATACAATCAACATCCATATGAAGCGCTAATGCTTTACCAGCAATATAGCCCAACCCTGGGGTAACGTTGAAAACCCCTTTTGGGATACCAGCCTCAAGAGCAAGGGCTCCTAGCTTGATACAAGTAAGTGGCGAGCGCTCCGAAGGCTTCAAAACTACAGAGTTTCCTGCGGCTAACGCAGGTCCTAGCTTCCAGCAAGCCATTGCCAGTGAGAAGTTCCAAGGTACGATGATGCCAACGACTCCGATGGGCTCACGTGAAATAAGACCAAGTTGATCTTTCGCAGTTGGAGCAATTTCACCATAAATTTTATCAACAGCCTCACCACTCCAGCGAAGTGCACTTGAGGCACCTAGGACATCAACCTCTAAAGAGTTTTTTATTGGCTTTCCAACATCGATTGTTTCCAACAATGCAAGCTCTTCTGAATGTTGCTCAATTAGCTCAGCGAAGCGTATTAAGACAGTTTTTCTCTTAGCCGGAGTTATATCCGACCAGACCCCGGCGCTAAAACTATTTTTTGCTGTAGCGACAGCGTAATTGATATCGAAATCTTGGCAACTAGACACATGAGCAATAATCTTACTATTTATTGGACTAACGCACTCAAATGTACAGCCATGAATAGAATCAATATAACTACCATCAATATATGCGCGACCTTCAAACACTAAATTTTCTAAACGATCCAACCAACCCGAGAATGAAATCGACATAAAACAACCTCTCAGTTAGCGTGAAATTAGATTAAATCTCATAGCCAAATCTAATCACAACTATAACTATCAATAAAACTAGAAATGTGAGTTGCTACGAGGTTTGGAGCCTCTATCATTATTGCATGCTTAAGGTTTTCTAATACTACTAATTTAGAATTAGGAAGGGCCTCATAAATTTTTTTATTTAAAATGGGATTGCAGCCCGCATCATTTTCTCCTGTGAGCACCATACAAGGTTGATTTATCTCATGAAGCCAGGGAGACATTTCAGTCTCCGCATAAATTTTAAATACATTTAGAAATGTTTGTGTATCTGTTTCCAAGACCTGTTTTTTTCTTGCTGCGACCCTTTCAGGGTTTTCCTGTAAGAAACGATCAGTAAACCACCTATTAGTCAAAGTATTAAGCACAGGCTTAATTCCTTTCTCTTCCATAGCGTTTACGACATTTAACACATTCTTGGAGTCTTGCTGTGACCGAAATGCTGCTGATGACAAGATACTTATACTAAGCACTCGATCAGGGTATTTTCTGGCATAGGCCGGACCGATCATGCCACCTAAAGAGTGGCCGACGAGATGCATTTTAGACACCCTAAGTTTTTGACGAAGAATTTCTAAGTCAGCGACTAAATCATCTAACTTGAACTCATTTCCTACAACTGGCGAACGTCCATGCCCTCGCAGATCATAAGTCACACATGTATAATTTGGGACTAATTTCTTCTTTACCTCATTCCATGCAGAGTGCCTAGAACCTATTCCATGAATCATGACGAGTGCAGGTCCATTACCTTCAATCTCATAGTAGCATTGTACACTTTCTATCATGGCAGCGGACTCACTTAGCTAGAGTGTTTCTTTGTAATGATGTCAGCACAAAGCATGCCCCTCACACCCCAATCATGAGTGTCGACATCCCTGATTAAAACGTGAACTCCATCAGAATTTCCACCGCACACTGATAAGTAGGCCTCAGTCAGAGCAGCTACAAGTTCACGCTTCTTATCATTGCTGCGACCAGCGAACATTTCCACATTAATAATTGGCATATCTATTCCTTAAGGATTCATCAGCTCATCACTAGTTATACTTGCAACTTTTCCATCAGAAACTGGTTCACAATAGACACCAAAGCTATCAACATTTTTCTCTTTAAAAAAACGCGATAGCATACTGCGAGTGTAGTTTCCTTTAACAAACTCCCATGGGATATCAGTGGAATTAAAAACCTTGACCTCTAGATCACCACATGAATCCATAGCAGTAGACGTAATATCCCCCCTAAAAACCATTGTATTGTGACTTTCACCATCCTCTCTGAAGACGGAGTAAATAAAAGACATTTCTCCGCTAATTCCTATCGAAGATAGTACTTTTTGCGTAGCAACTTCTTGGGTTTCGTTCTCAAGCCAATGCCTAGAAGGAATGCTCCATGTTCCATTATTTTTATCTCTGACAAGATATACACCATTATTATCAGAGACGAGACACCCCACTTTCATTTTAGCTAATTTTTTCGGAGTTATAGGCTGCTCCTTTGCAGAAATCTTAATATATCCGCCTCGATAGAATGCTAGCGGATTGCTTGGAACCGTATAAAATTTAATCACACGTCCAACTAAAACAACATGGTCCCCAGCATCCATTGTGTTGTAATTAGCACATAAAAATGCGCTGGCACTATTATTGATTAATGGAATGCCAAATGAATCATCACCTGTAATCTCAACGCCATCGAATTTGCTAGCTGATTGACTGGCAAATTTATTAGATATATCACCTTGACTTTCTTTCAAGATATTAACGGAAAAACTTTTAGCCTTCGTGAATACGGAAAGACTGTAGGCACTTTTTGCTATGCATACTAAAACTAGCGGAGGATCAAGTGATACCGAAGTAAATGAGTTAGCTGTGAACCCGTATGGATTGCCCTTATCATCCAGAGTGGTCACGACTGTTACCCCGGTTAAAAATGTTCCAAAAGCATCTCTTAACTTTCGAACATCTCCCCCAGAAGCTTGATGCCAGTTTATAGGCTCCACTGTATCGCTCATTTTACACCTACCACATATAGCCGCACAGAATTTATCAATGAACTTAGACTATTCTTCAAATTTCGGTATTACTTCTTTTCCGAACCTTTCAATAGACTTCATCACCTCTACATGTGAGGCCCCCATGTCCAAGTTTAAATTAACTTCATCGATACCGCTTTCGGCGTACTGACTTAAAGAATCAATAACCTCGCCTTTTGTACCGATTATCAAGTTCTTGCTAAGCTCTTCAAAAGTTTGTTCCATTGGCAATGCCAAGACTTCACCCATCTCAACTTTCCCTGGTCCTTGAAAAATATTTGAAAACCTTTTGTAATACTCATATGCAAGCTCTTTAATCACTCGGGACTCTTCTGGATTCTCAGTGATGAAACCACCACGCAGCACCGAAATTTTTTGTTCTTGTCCATTTTCCTTTGCCCCCTCTCTGAATGAAGAAACTTGTTCTTTCAAAGACTCCAAGCTTTCCTGCAAAGGAGAAGTCTGAACATTAAATCCTCGTTTCGCACAATGATATATAGCAACAGGAGACAAAGCTGCAATCCAAATCGGTGGCATTGGTTTTTGAATAGGCCTAGGCATTATCCTAATTTTTTCGAAATTATAATAATCACCTTCCCATGACACCTCATCATCATTCAACAGCAACTCTAATAGAACATTCAGAGATTCATCAAAGACTTCCCTGCTGTTACTGAAGTCGGCACCAAACCTCTCAAACTCGTAGCCAAATGCTCCACGCCCCACTCCCACCTGAATTCGTCCCTCAGTGAGAATATCTGCAACAGCAATTTCTCCAGCCAAACGACGCATATCCGCTAGTGGAAGCACCATTACTGACGTGTTGATTTTAATATTTTTAGTTATCGATGCGATTTTAACAGCAGTGATAAGCGGAGCGGGATTAATTAGTATATTTATAAAATGGTGTTCTGGAAGGGCTACGGATTTAAACCCTACTTCCTCTGCTAGCTTTGCCTTTTCAAGCATATTATTGAATACTCTATCCCCATTTTCTTGAGCATTCGGCATATAAGTGGGAAGAAACAGACTAAATTCCATGGACACCTCTTATTAATAAACAAAGTATATATTTGTACTTTTATTGCATTAACTATACGACCGTATAGTAGGCATGCAATCAATCAGACGTCAAGGACCTAGATACACGCCAATGCAAAAAATATACTAAAGTCTAATATCGGTCAGCCAAAGAAAAACAACCACCTACTACCTATTTCATCGCGGCGCCTGCCGAGCGGCGTTTCGGAACGTCTTGTTGACGTTCATCCGTAAGCGTATGGGCATCACCCTGATCTTTCCCAACAGCAGTGGACACCTCGTTAATGTAGGATCCCGGATGTTCAGGGCCGCTTATAGAAGTTACCCTCTGCTGGCAGCCAAAGAGCTTCTTCAACAGTTCATCCGGGAGCAGGTCATGGCCATCAAGCTGCAAAAGCAGGCCACCACGACACCGAAGATCCGGGCCGAGTCCAGGCAGCGTCCTCCGGTATCACGGATAGTGAGCTGGGCCGGCTGTATGGCTTTTCCACCGCGACCATCCGGCGCTGGCGGCACCGTGACGCTGTCCATCACCGATCTCACACGCGGCACAACCTACTGGCCACGCTTACGCCCGAGCAGTCTGATCAAACCGAGACCACAGACGAACGGTATGGTGGATCGCTTCAATGGCCGTATCAGCGACGTGCTGGCGACTCGGCGCTATGTCTCAGGCGAGGGCCTGGAGCAGACGCTCAAGCGCTATTCTTGGCTGTATAATCACCATATCCCGCAGAAGGTGCTGCACCATCAGTCGCCGATCGCAGCGATGAAGGAGTGGCAGGCTAAACGGCCAGAAATTATTTTCCAAGCGGGTGGCCAATTACACGGGACCCGATATCTAGCAACAACAGGTCTCCGAGGGTAGAATCAGTCGGAGCGTATCCTGTTGATTGATCTCCCCCATGACCTCAATCAACAGGGTACGACCCTTACTACCTTATCCCATCTTCTAAGAATCACCATATATTAAATTTAAATTACAGGAGTTTAAATGGAAAAACATAAAGTCAATGAGATCGAATCTCCTGAGTTTCAAAGCTTAGAAAAAAGCGAAAAGCTACTAATAATATCAACAATAGAGTGTGTCTCTGAGCTTGGTTACCAAAGCTCCTCTGTAAGGGCAATATCTAAGCATGCAAATTTATCCCCTGGGATGGTGCGCCATTGTTTTGACAACAAGTTAGAGATGGTCGTTACCGCATATAGATGTTTGGCGGAAGAACTGATTTTTGTAACAAACCATAAGCTAGAAATGGCAAGCAATGACTCTTTTGAGCGACTATCAACATTCATACATTCTGGATTTTCTCCACCTATACTAACCTACCCTAAAATATCATTTAGGTTTGCACTTTGGGGAATGACTCAAACAGAGCCAGAAATTAAAAAAGTGCACACTCAGCTTTGCGAACGTTACAAAATTCAGCTTGAAAAAATTATACATGAAGTGGCAAATAAAAAAAAGTCAAAAGAAGATCGAGAAATAATATCTCAGGCCATATTGACATACCTTAACGGGGTATGGGTTGATTGGCTCTTAAACAGAGACTTCCAACACAAAAAAACTCTTTATCTAGCGGACGAAGTTTTAGAAAAATACTTATTAGACGCCGGGTAGAAACCAATTAAAAAACGAAACTATAACAACCATCTCTAAATCATAGAGTAGTAAAATTCACATTAAGGGAATGGTGCATAAATCCCGCCATAGCTGCCTGATCGCCACCGGCGGGATAAAATTTTGTAATGGCCTTCTAGTTTCTGCACACCCTACGTGGCTAATTTCGGATGTGCTCAGGGTGCTACATAGTACAGAGACTGATGTGTCCGCTCTTCGTTGTAGTACCGGATCCAGCGATCGATCACGACTCTGGCTTGGCCTAACGACTCGAAGCGATGGAGCCAGATGCACTCTTCCTTCAAGGACCGGAAGAAGCGCTCCACAAGCCCGTTCTGCTCCGGTGTGTACAGCGTCGTGAATCCTGGGTGAGGCCATGGGCCTTACACCGTGCCCGTGTAGTGGCGACTGCTGGAAACGAGATCGTTGTCAGAGCGCAGTGCCAACGGCTGCTGCACCCGTCCCAGCGCCCCTAGCCGAGAGATAAGCGCTTCCTCCAGCGCGGCTTCATTGACGAAGCCTGTCCAAGGCTTTTTCCAATAGCTCAAGTGACTGGCGGCGCTTGTCCGGATGCATCTTATGGATGTTGGCGAGCTTCCAGCGCACGGCAGGCAGCCGATCAACGCCCGGCAGCGGGAGCAGTGCCCAGTCAGGTGCACCCAGCTTGAACGACAGCAGAAAGCGAACATCCTCATCCGTCATCAGTTGGCCCAACCGCGTCAGGAGTTCGTGCCGGACGTCCTCCAGCTCCTGCAAAGGAAGGTCAACCCTGGCCATCCCGACAAACTCCTGTCGGTAGACGTCATCCAGTGGTTTCAGTCGCGGATTGATCACTTCATTCAAGGGCCTGGGATGCCCCAGCAGATAGACCAGGAAGCCTTCGAATACGCTTCGATCCAGGCCGCCCTGGTTCAGCAACAGCTTTACATCGAAAAGGTCCCGGGGGTGCTGGCGGTCCAGCGCGGCGCAGATCTTGCCGCCATACAGGTCCGGCAGCGACACCACCCGCAGCGCAGCAAAGCCGTACTCGTCCTCCACGGCTTCAACGACATCGCGCTCCTGGGGCGGGTGCAGGGTGCCACGCAGTACTGGCGATACCTCCACCTTTACCTGGCTACGCCCCCGCCGCACCAGGGTTCTCAGCTCGTCTCGGCGATTATCCTGAAGCTCGGCGCGCACGCCTGGTAGTCGGGCGCTGAAGGTCTCTGCCAGTCGCTGCAGCGCCTCGCGACAGCGTCGCAATGCCTCGTCACGGGGCTCCAGCGGCAGGTAGGCCAGGTCGATGTCGACCGATAGACGAGGTAATGGCTGCACGAAGAGGTTGATGGCCGTGCCGCCCTTGAGGGCGAAGCACGGCTCGTCATTGAGAAATGGCAGCAGCGAGACCAGCAGCCTGACCTGTTCGTGGTAGCGAGCGTCAATCGGCATGCAGGAACGCCTCCGGCACCGTCACGTGAAATTCCCTGTCCAGCTTGCCGCCCTGGCAGAGCTGCCGCTTGCCTTTGCCGAGGTCCAATCGGCGTGGTTCCAGACGACCGTACCAGGCATGTCCGGCGTGGCGAGCCAGCACCAGGAAAGCCCGCTTGGTTCTCACCGAACGGCATCCCTCCAGCAATGCTTGCAGCCGGCGCGGACGCAGCGTGTTAAGCCCGCTGAAGGTGTCTACCAACTCACTGCCGAACAGCAGCGCATTCGGCGTCACGGCGATCCACTCCAGGACCGCTCGCTCTGGGGTCGATACCTGCAAGCTAAAGGCCCTGCCATCCGGCGCGTAGTCCATGAAGCTGCCGGGAAGCTGCGCTGGAAGGCCCTTTTCCGAGTGGAGCACCATCCGCCCTGCCCACTCGGCATCATTCAACCACCGGGGCAGCCGAGCGGCCTCCTTGCCATACAGGTGCGTCGTGCGCTCACCCATGGGCAGGTAGTGGACAACGCCATGCAGTGCGAGGGCCGTCTGGCCACCCGGCCAAAGCGGTGGTAAGCCCGTGTCGTCGCTCGCCTGCAAGGCGAAAACAGCGCTCTCCCAGGTAAGAGGCTCCCCCGCTTGGCAGTAGGCGCCGTACCCCACGCGTTGCAGCCAGCCACTGCTGGCCAGCTTACGCGCCTGATCCGAGGTGACGCCGTGTGACGCCAGCCAGGCGGTCGTCACGACGGCACCATATGGGATCTTGTGCAGCAGCTGGTTTATTTTCACGTAAAAAAGAGGCCCAAAATTCCGTCATCAGAGTAAAGAATAA
This sequence comes from Halomonas halocynthiae DSM 14573, assembly GCF_000425725.1. Lineage (GTDB taxonomy): Bacteria > Pseudomonadota > Gammaproteobacteria > Pseudomonadales > Halomonadaceae > Halomonas > Halomonas halocynthiae. The sequence goes on along the minus strand of NZ_KE384441.1, from coordinate 273,115 downwards.
ACCACGTTGGTTTATCTTCAAGCCCAAAATCGCCATTCATGGCCGCTTTTAGATAAGAATTTAAACCGATGGCTGAATCTCCGACCCTGATTGAGCCTGAATTCAGCGGGAGGAAGCTTGAGGGACGAAGCCAGGCTGAGAAGGCCGCTGCAGGGGACAAAGCGGCCACACATCACGTCAATCCTGATAGTGCGTGTACTTTTTTGCACTTCCCTTCACCTGGTCGGCGGGATATTTCTCCGCATTCTTCTCCATCTTCGCCCGGCAAGCCGCTTCGATATCCACGTCCAACTTGCCCGCCAGCCGGATCAGGTAGAGCTGCACATCGGCAATTTCGTCGCGCACGGCGGCCAGTTGCTGCTCATCCAGCTCCCTGGACTGCGCCTCGGTCAGCCACTGGAAGCACTCCTGCAGTTCAGCTGCCTCTACCGTCAGCGCCATGGCCAGATTCTTGGGCGAATGGAACTGGTCCCAGTCGCGCTCGGTGGCGAACTGGTCCATAGCGTCTTGGAGCTGCTTGAACGGGTCGGACATGTGGTACTCACCTGGTTCTGCGGTATCGGATAGCGGTGAGCATGCCTGCTCTGCCACTCGCCATCCAGCCGGCATCGGCATAGGCGACCATCCGGCCGCCCACTCGCTCACAGCACGGAGAGGAATTCGCCGATGACCTTCAGATCCTCAAGCTCGTCTTCGAGCACGATGTCCTTGTAGCCGAAGGCGTTGGTCTGGGGCTTCAGAACGATGCGCTGGTTCACGAACTCGCCGTACTCCTCGATCTTCTCGCTCTGATACAGCTTGATCGTGAAGCTGCCGCCGTGGTCCGGGTCCTCGATGGCGCGATGCTGCACCACGACGACCTTGCCTTGCCGTGTGCCACCGGGGTTGGCACGGAACAGGCACCAGGCGCCATTGGGGATGCGCCGGTTCATCGACTCCCCCACTACCCGGCTGACGAACAGGTCGGGGCTCGCACGCATGAAGTCCGGCAGCTCGACCCAGTGCTCGGCGTCGGCGATCTGCATCTCGCTGAACTCGCCGGCGGCGATGCTCAGGTCGTAGACGGGTACATGGCGCTCGAACGGTGCGGCCTGGTCACGCGCCACGATGGGAAGGTGCAAGCCATCCAGCGTCTCGGCATTCTCGGGCGCGTCCAGCCGCTCAGCCGCTGCTTGAGAGCGGGCATAGGCCGCGAAGTACTCGCGGGTCTCGGGGTCCGTGGCATAGACGTAACAGCCCTTCTGGCCCCGTGTCATCAGCGTGCGATAGGTGTTCTTGATGATCTGGTCTGCCAGGGCACGGGCATGCTCAGGCTGCTCCTTGAGCATCTTCTTGTAGCCATGAACCGAGCGGTCCTGCCCCGCCCGCTTGCCCGCGTCTGTCACCACGCGACCGTCACGAATCACGAAGTCGTCTCCGATGATGACACCGACGTAGTCGAACTCGAGCCCCTGGCAGGTGTGGATGCAGCCGATCTGCTCTGCTGATCCAACGGCGATCGCCCAAAGCATGCCGTCGTCATCGAGGTTCCACTGGGCCGCGAAGTCATGTTCGGGAAACACGATGTCCATGGCCTGCTTGTCCTTCTTGCTGGCCCAAGGCCAGCAGTAGCCCGCCACCATGCGGGCCTTGTTGGCCTTGCGGTTCTTTTCGAGAATCGCAAGGCGCATGGCACTCGGGTCATCGAACACCTGGAAGTCGTAGTCGATGTCCTTCAGGTCAGTGTTGGCCGTGGTGCGAATCTGAAGGGCATGATCGAGCCAGGCCAGATAGCCATCCGAGCCGTTGCAGCGAAACTGCGACGCCAGCTCAAGTTCGTGGACATCGGCGCCGCACTCGGCCGCCCGCCGCCGGATCTCCTCGACCGTCCCCACGTCTTTCAGCGTCACACGCTGCGCCTCATCGATGAAGAAGATCGAAAAGCGTGACGCGGCGATCACTTCCTTGATCTGGCTCTCTCCCAGGTTCTGATACATGCCGGACTTTTCGTTCAGCCGGTGCGCTTCATCGACGATCAGCGCATGGAAGGTATCCGGCTCGGCGTTGACGTAGCTGCCCGAGCCCTTGAACAGGTTGTCGATGTGCGTCTTCTTGCGCGTGCCGGTCAGCTTCTTCTTGAAGACCTCACGAGGGGCCGAGTTGCGCGAGACGTACTGTGTCATCATCTCGCGCTTCGTCAGCTCCACCAGCAGGTTGATGGCCACCACCGACTTGCCGGTACCCGGCCCGCCCTTGACGATCAGGCACTGCTTGTTGCCGCTGCCTGCGCGATGCGCAAGATCGATGGCGGTTTCATAGACCAGCTTCTGGTCGTCGATCATCAGGAACTCGGTGTTGCCCTGCATCATCGAGGCCAGGGCATCCGCCAGGTTCTTGCTCGGCTTGATCACACCATGCTCGATGCGATACATGATGTCGTTGCTGTCGCCGTACTTGATGTGCTGGCTCAGAAACTTCGAAAGCTTCAAGGCATCCTGCGAAATAAAGACCGGCGCCCGGCGTGTGTGGTGCTCGTAGAAGGGATCATTGATGGCGTCCCCCTGCTTCATGTTGTGCAGGTAGGCGCAGGGCACCAGACGGATCGACTCGGCGCGTACCGTCTCGTTGTAGTCCTCGATCAGCGCACCATAGGACCACGCCTGATACGAGGGATGATTGGTCTCGCGTACGCCGCCGCCCAGCTGGGTGCGCACGATGGCGTCCTTCTTCGTCACCTCGACGGACTGCCACTGTTTCAGTTCCACGATGACCGCCGCATCGTCCCGCTGGTGGTTCTTGCCGGTCAGGATGAAGTCCACACGGCGATTAGTCAGCGGAATGTTGTACTCGATGGCCACTCCCGCCGATGCGGGAATCGCCTCATCCAGCAGCGCGCTCATCATGAAGCGAAGAGAGTTCTCCCAAGACGTCACCTCACTACGCGGCGAGTTTCGGTTCAGCCTGCGTGCCACCTCGTTCTCGATGGCGTCGGTGATGACGTTGGCTCGTACATCATCGATGAACTGCTGCTTGGTGGCGTTGTAGACCAGCATTCCCCACAAATTTCCTTTTTATAAACAAATAGTTATAGATATTTCAATATACATGCACTGTATAATTATGCACGCTACTGACTGCTATAACATCACCTGAAGCTCATGTGCCAGCCACAGCGGGCATGGGGAGCCATCCTGGTCGAGGCAGGCTGCGGTCCTGGCGTGGCACTTATCATTCATCGAGTTTGAAACTCAACTGCGTACTAACCGACTCGCTTTCTGGACGACCTCCTGAATCCCCGCCATATGCCGCGATCATCTCTTCGACCCATAGCTCTCCGGCAAACTTGGCGTTCTCGTACTCGACCCTCTTCATCCATCCAACATCTTGAGGTGCAGAAAACACCTCGTATCCTGGAATCTCCCAATCATCCTCAAAGTACCTCAGGACCCAGCCATAGCCTTCCTCCGGAGGGCACGGATCGACCTTGAAGCTATATCTCGGCATTTCCATTCTCCTATTCTCACACCAGATTCCAACGCTTTCGCCCACCGGAGACCAGTGCCATCACGCGCTCATTAACCTCCCGCACTCTGTCCTGTAGCTCCTTGATGCTGATTTCTCCTTGGCCCTGATCCTGAATCCGCATGCGAGGTAAACCCAGCTGGGTGCCGCCCGCGTTTTCAATGACGTCGGTCAGTGCGAAGGATGCTTGGATCAAGGCCGAGAGCTCTTCTTCGTTCATGACCGGCTGGCGTAGCAGCGTCGCCCGAATCAGCGCCGAAGCCCAGCGAGTGCGATTCGGAAAGCCCTCGTAAGCGGCCCGCTCTGTGATCAACTCCTGCTCCTGACGAGTCAGCCGAATCGATAACTTGCAGGATTTGGGGCCTCGCATCATGTCCCGCCCCTCTTCAGCGATGCTCTCTCCACAAACGCGTTGGATCATCTCCCGCAGTACATCTGACTCCGAGCGGCCAGATGCCTCACACAGGCGCTGCCAGGCTTCCTTCTCGGCTGATGTCAGCCTGGTTTTGACCACTGCTGCTTCTGTCATGGTGTCACCCTCCACTGCGTGTCGCTCTCCAAATCTGGTACCAAATGCCAGCACCCTGCCGGCAACGGCTGACACTTCGCGAATCCTGCCCTAGCCCCAAAATCACCCTCACTTTTCGTACGTAAGAAATTTCTCCAGCTTGCCACGATGGCTACTACTGGCCCTTGGTACGTTTTGCTAGCACTTCGCGAATCCTGCTCTAGCCTCAAAACCACCCACACTTTTCGTACGTAAGAAATTTTGATTCCGGGAAAACCCTCTGCGGCGCGATCAACTCAGGACGGCGGTACCATGTGCCGGCACTTCGCGAATCCTGCCCTAGGCCACAGTCACGTGGATTTTTCGTACGCACGAAATCTTGCCGACCTCCCACTATGGCTCCCACAGCCAGTGGTACGTTGTGGTACCAACCCGCGAATCCTGCCCTAGCCCTAAACCCAGACTTTCTTTTCGTACGTAAGAAAAATGGTGGCTCCTCGGGCGAGGCTAGCAACCACAGGGATATGCGTTAGGCTTCGCCATTAGTAATACGCACGGACCCTTGAACACCTTTGGAACATTCAGAAATTTCGTGCGCACGAAAAGCTGCATGTGCTATTGGCTGCGTTGACATCCTCAATCCCAAGGGCTTCGCCATTAGTAATACGCATGGACCTGTCTCAAACCTGCTCGTCGCCAGGGGCTGATCGGGAGGCTTCGCCATTAGTAATAGGGGAGGCACTTGCCTCAACCGCTTCCGTCTCTCCATGCTCCCGGCGACGCTTGGCCAGCTCAGCTTTCATCCACTGCCCAGAGGCACGCATCTCAGCTCGCAGGTCTTCGATCTCTTCGGGTGTCAAGCGCCGGTAGCTCATGAGGTCTCCTTCTGATATGGATCACGCCGAAGCTCGGGATATATCGTTGCGCGCCATAGCCACTGGAGAACACACACGGCAATACCGGCCACGCAGACAAACAGGGTACGAGCAGCCTCGCCATCGCCAGTAAGAGCGACGCTGACCAAACCAGGCAGTTCAGGGAGCAACGCCACAGACAACAGGATACCCACCACCAGTAACAGGCCCGAGATGACCAGCCCCACCCCACGCTTTACCCGCGCAACGCGGACGCGCCAGGTATCTAACCACTTGATATTGGTATTCATGACTTATCCTCCTGTCATCGTGTTGCCAGCACCGAAACGCTTCTGGTAGGCACTATAGGCAGACTTGGCGCCACGGTAAGGAGAGGTTGCCGCACTGCCTGCTAAGCGTGCATCACGTTGAACGCCGCGATACTGACGGCGGATGGCTGAGGGACGCATCGCGGACATAGCAGAGCCCAGAGCGCCCTGAGTTGCCAATGCCACACCACCGCCCAGTGCAGAAGCAATGGCCGGCACCTGCTTAAGCACGAGAATGCCAAGAGCAAAAAAAGCAATCAGATAGGCGCTTGTGGTCATACTGGCCATGCTGCCTGCCGAGGATTCCACGATGTTCATGAACGCTTCGCTGACATCGATGACCATGCGCCCAATGGCGGAACCCAAAACCAGCAGCATGCCGAAATTAATCACCATGCCCAGCCAGCTCTCGAAAAAGCGTTGGGTGCTGTTAAACAGCAGGCCGATGATAAAGAGCGGACCAATCGCCAACAGCACTGTCGTTGCCACCTTGCTGGCCAGCAGGAGAAAAGCCACTACGATGGCAACACCACCACCAAACACCATGATCAGAGTTGCCACTAAATACATGCCGAAATCACCACTCATGACTCCCGCTTTATCCCAGGCCTGATCAGCTACGGCGAGAACGCGGGAGAACAGGCTGTCCAAAATGGCCGCGGCACCTCCATTGGACCCCGTGATGACTGCTGCTACCTTTTCCGGGCCGTGAGCCAGCACGTCCACCACGACGCCCATATAGGTACCGACCGTCAGTCCCAGTGTCATGATGAAGCCGATGCGAAGGATGCGAAAAACACCCTCCTGCAAGGGCTCACTGACTTTGCCAAACATCATCAAATAGCCCCAGATGGCAATCCAGACGATCAACATGCTGGTAAACATTGGAGTGATGTAAGCGATGAGGTCAGTAGCCGTGTTGACGATGTACTGGTCCAGTGCCTGATCAACCACGGAGAACATGCCTTCAAACAGGTTCATGAGTCCTCCTCGCTTTTTAGGCTAGACAGATCGAGCTCGAAGGGCTCACCGCTAGACAGTGCCCGCTCCGCTTGGAGTGCATTAATGCAATTCGGCGCCTCCTGGAGTTCGCCAGGGTTGTTGCCACACGTCTCCAGTGTCACCTTGCGCTCGTCGTCATGCGCTTTGTACCAGTCTACGGTCTGCACCGGGCCAGTATCCGGGGTGTCATCAAAGCACCCGGACTGCGCAACGCTGACCAGAACCACAACGGCGATATTTCGTGCGCACGAAATTTGCCTGGTACTCATAAAGCCTCCTTACCAATCAAGCTCGAAAGGTTCTCCTGATGAAGCGACACGCATCTGCTGAACCCGCTGAGCGTGAAGCGCCTGGTTGGCCTCGGCCTGCGAACGGAACATGGACAGTTTGGCCATCTCGTTTTGCAGCATGACTTGTTCGGCGCCGATACGGGCCTGGAGGTCCAGAATGTCTTTCTGGTCCGGGCTGTTGTTGACCTCAGCCACCAAGCCCGTCAGCTCGCTGAAACGCTCCTGAGCCTGTTCCAGGGACTTTTGGGACTGGCCAAGCCAGGTCGCCGTGTTCTGGTTGCCGCTGTCGTACAGGTCCGCCACGTCGCCGGTCAGGCCATGTTCGTTCGCAACTCTGATGCCGGCGTCACTCAGCACCTGGCTAGGATCGACATTCACGGCAGTGTCATAGGCCGAGTCGATGACGTTGCCCAGGCCACGAACCCCGCTCATGCTGTCCAGCTCCTTATTGGCTGTTTCGAGCTGGCTTTTTAGTTGCTCGATTTGGGTAAGCATGTGCTGAACCTGCAAAATCTGCTGGGTCAGGCTCGACACGTCGATAACGGGAATCCCGCCTGCCATGGCTGGCTGCGATAGTCCGATGGTGGCCGCGAGGGCGACACCGGCCATTTTTCGTGCGCACGAAATTTTGTTGCTCATGATCAAACCTCCTTTTGACGATCCTGACGGGTCGCCTTGGCCTCCAGACGCCGTTTCGTTCTCTGGAGCGTGAGCGACCGCTTTTCAAAATCCAGACTTTTCAGGTCGATGGACTCCATCACCTCTTTCATCTCCTCGATGCAGGTGAAGAAGTCTTCGGGAAGGGCTTCCAACCCTTCGGTGAGAAAATCGCAAGCGTAACCGGCGATGATCACCAGAGTTTGAATCTCACTCTGGATGGCGTGCTGTTCGACCGCGTGTGATCGGTACAGCCGTGATAGGCCACTGTCGGTGAAGGCGGGTGTGATACCCTGTCTGTTAGCCATGGGTGCCTCCTACGCAGGCAGTTGTGGTTAGGCGCGGTTCGGGGCAATCACCCCCGTTCCGCGCCGCTTGAACACTATGTGCGGAGGGTTCTGCGCATCTCTTCCACTGCTGGGGCTCCTATCTTATTGCTGCCGTAATTTCTGGCTATGAGGTCTGCTCTTTGCTGGCCCAGCAACTCAGCCATCTCGGCCCGCGTTAATTTTGATTCTTGCCCAGGATGACTCTCAATTTTGGCCGCCTCGCTTTTATTTCTTGATGTACTCTGTGTTGTATTCTCTGTAATAGATTTTCCCTTTGGTCGAATCAAGGTTTGACCATCCTGATCACCAGATTGGCCAGAAGGGATAGTAGAATCTACCAAAGGGAAAAACTGGGAAATACAACCACTTCCAGAAGGCTCTTCGTCGAGCTGCTCTGCCAGAAGCTCAAGCAAGCGCTCGCAGTTCACCCGATACCACATTTTTGCAGGAACATCTCTCCTTTCCTCTTCCAACACACCAATTTCCACTAGCGACCTCCTAGCGTTAGCCTGCTGCTTTGGAGAAAGTCCAGTTTCTGACTCCCAACTATCTCTGCCACGCTGATTTTTGTAAAACCACCCGCCTCTTTCCTCCACCTTGGTGTTACGTGTCCAGTAAAAGGCTTGGCTAAGGAAGACTGCACCAGGAACTGAAACACCAGGAAGGAGCGTGAACGCGGCATGATAGGCAACCACTCTTCCTAGAATTTTTTGCACGACTGACGGACTTACGCGCGCCATACCTTTTTCATCCTTGCAAAGTCAGCCTATGATCTTTCTAAAGCTTCCGCTTAAAGGCGATCAAAATTACTTACAGGCAATATTAAAACTTTCACACTCTCAATCTAAGCTCAGTGCGTCCTTGACATGAAGTGTACGAAAATAAACACGACGCCCAACTTTCACCATTGTCGGCTTAAGTTTTCTCGACACCTCAGTATCTGTGTAGAGGGATACACGTACACCGTCAGGTGAGCGACCCAACAAATCAGCAAGGTCGTTAATACTCATCAAAAGCCCGAAACGCTGGATAAGATAGTCCTCAGCACGCATAGCCACACCTCCATAAAGCAACCTTCGATGGAGGGATTATTAATTCATGCTAGTCAGAATTCAATGAGCCAAAGTAAGCCCAAGGGTGCGGATCAATCAAAACGATATATTTTGAAGGAAAAATGTAAATAGATAAGGAAAACCTTTTAATACATCACCACCTTCACTTTCAAAAAAACATATTTAAAATCATAAACTTAATATGAATATAAGCATATTCCAAAAAAATATTAAAACCCTAAGATTGAGTTTATGTACTGGGGTGGCGCGTGCCCTATATGGATAGGAACCGGCGTTACCGCTAACCTGTCAGCCGGCTAATCGCCCACGGCATCATGACCCATAGTCTTTCGTATTTCATATTTCGTATAATATGAAATACGATACGGAATACGATATTAATCTATCATCCACCTAAGCGCTTGATAGTGATACTGCTTGACCGAAGAATCTGAATGCAACTCCTTATCAGGTTTTCAGAGATATAACTTCACGATCGCTCCCTATCTTTGGCCAGCACCTCTCCTGCTATCCATATCCCCAGTCTTGTAAATAGCTCCATACATGTGTTGCGCCCCATGACTGGTGCACAATAACAATAACAAGAATAGGAATAAGAATATTATTATTCTTATTATTGCATAACAACACCTAAACCAAATCATGAATCAATTCATCAACATCCAAACATCGCCAACGTCAACGCGAGGAACTTACTTCGCAAAAGAAAACTATCGTCTTTTATAAGAAACGTACTTATGCAGGATGTGACGCCGCGCGACTGCTGCTTTAGATGTTGCCATAAACTCTAAAAAAGGAATTAACATCAATATAAAAAACCCTATCGCTGGAGCAAGAAAAACCTTTTGTTCTTTTATTATCTCATCAACCTCACCAGCCTCTTCCCCATCAAAAAATGATTTGCATATAGCACTCACAACATCTATGTTAGGACCCGAATTTAAAACCAGCTCTTCATACCCCCCTTCTTGTCGTTCACATTCTGACTTCGAGATCACCCACCCCTCACCACCATTGAACAATTTATGAAGGCTTTTACTATAAGCATTTTCATGTCCCAGCCACAGCCACTGCCCATCTTCTTTAAACTTTAGAAGAGCTGAGTCGGAAGCAGCTATCGACAAAAAAAACATAGCAACTACAAAAAAGCAAAGCAAAATAAAAATAAAAGCCGGTGGTTGCCAACACTTTACTTTAACTACTTTCATCCTTTCCAGATCAATCCTCTTTCTCAAACTTGTCACTAAACGCACATCTATATCAAATTTCTCAACCCAAGACTTAAATTCAACTATCTCACCAATAGACTTAGCTCCCACGTTAAAAAGCGCATTAAACCTTTCAATATCTCTCCGTTCTTTCCAAAACCTCCCTATTTCTTCATTGTAGAAGTCCCCTCCCCCCATCAACAACGCATAAACCCTATTCAAGATCCCATAAGAAGATCCTGCTCTTCTATGAAAATAAAAAGCCAACAACAAAACCGCCAAAAGCATCAAAAGAAATGCCACTGGAGAACCCAGACTGAACGAATAAAATGATTCCAGCACTTCAACCCCTCCCTAGGTTGTTAAAATCGATTTAATCAACCGCAACTTCTATTGACACCATGAACTTTCACCTAGGTATACGATCTAGTTTTGCCACTAAGTCTTCTGCTCTAAGATGCGTATACCGCCGGAGCATCTGCATGGATTTGTGCCCACTGATCGCGGCGACCTCCTGATCGGATAGCCCCGCCTCCACCAGCCGGCTGACGGCTTCATGACGTAGGTCGTGGAAGCGGAAGTCATCCAGTCGAGCTTGCTTCTTTGCCTGGTTCCAGAGCTTGGTGTACGCATAGGGGCCGCGCTTTCCATCCCTGCCAGGCTCACCGAAGAACACCAGCTCGCAGTCGAACGGTCGTACTGGGTTGTTCAGCGCCTGCTTGAACACCTCTGTGGCGGCCTGGGTCAGCGGTACCAGGCGGGCTTCGTTGTTTTTGGTGTCGGTGAGACGCACCACGCGGCGTTTTACGTCAACCTGGGAGCAAGTGAGGGTCAGGATCTCCGAGGAGCGCATGCCCGTCTCCAGAGCGATTCTGGCGATCCAGGCCAGCATCAGGTTGCTGTGCTGCCGGAGCACGGCGAACAGGCGCTTCTCCTCGTCGGGGCTCAGGCGCCGGTCACGCCCCTCCCCGGGGCTGGGCTTGCGAATGTTCTGGACCGGGTTGTAGGTCAGGCCGAGGCCCCATTCCTGGATGGCCACGGTGTAGAGATGGCCGAGCAAGGCGAGTTCCAGGCGCACGGTATTGGCGCTGATCGGTTGGCCCCGATGGCCAATGCTGTTAAGCCGCGTGTCGCGGTAGTTGGCGATCAGTTCCGGCGTCAGGGCCGCGAGGGAGTACTTGCCCAGGTGCTCAATCAGCGTGTTGGCCTTGTGGCGTTCGCTCTTTTGGGTGCTGAGCTTCTTGGTAGGGGTAACGTCCGCGAGGTAGCGCTTGAGGGCTGCTTCGAGCGTCATGCGCTCCGAGGCGCTGCGCTGGATATAGACGCCACGCACCATTTCATCTTCGGTGCGGCGTGCCCAATCCTGGGCGTCTCGCTTGGTGCGGAAGGTCTTGGCGGTGGTGGGCCAGCCGGTCTTGCGGATGACGGCCTTCCAGCTACCGGCGGGGGTCTTGACGATGGTGGCCATGAGAGTCTCCAGGGGGCTGAAGGATCGGCACTGTACCGAAACTGTACCCTTGGACTATGGGACTCACCAAAGAGAATTCTTAAGTAACTGATTTTCATGGTGGGCCCAGCTGGACTCGAACCAGCGACCAAGGGATTATGAGTCCCCTGCTCTAACCAACTGAGCTATAGGCCCTTACTTATCAGCGTGATAACAGCCGAGCGCACTGCGTTGCACAGCGCGAGCGGTATGATACCGAAAGCTACTGTGTGAGGCTAGCGGTAATCGTCTTCCCAATGCGAAAGATTAATAATCACCGGCGGTGTTTCACCTGCCGTGTTTGTCGCAGCATTGCTGTGGCGGCAGAGTTACAGCAGCACAGTTGTATACGACGTTAATTAGCGTGCAAGGTGCCAGCGGTGTGAGTGCGTTCTTATATCGCCATCACCGCCCGATTGGACAAGGCGTTACGGGCAATTTAGTAAAGAATCTTGACGTCTAGCAAGACGCAGCAAACAATTCCCCACCCCGTTAATTCATTTTTCTTTTTGGAGAGCTCAGCAATGGCCGTCACGGATCCGTTCCACCTTGCTATTCAGGTTCGCGATATTGATGAGGCGCGCCGTTTTTATGGCGAATTTCTCGGCTGCCCAGAAGGTCGTAGCTCACAGGCCTGGGTCGATTTTGACCTGTATGGCCATCAGTTTGTCTGCCACCTAAACCCTGCGCTGAATACCGGCGACGCTGCAGCAAGCGCAGCTCATAAGAACCCCGTCGACGGCCACGGTGTGCCGGTGCCGCATTTCGGCGTGGTGCTGGAAATGGAGGCCTGGCAAGCACTCGCCGACAAGCTTAAGGCGCATGGTATAGCCTTCGAAATCGAACCCTACATCCGCTTTAAAGGTGAGCCCGGCGAACAAGCCACCATGTTTTTCAAAGACCCGTCCGGCAACGCTCTGGAATTCAAGGCGTTCAAAGACCGCGAAAACCAGTTGTTTCGCAAATAATCCGTTAGCGGGTCGGCTCAAGAATCTCACGCGCCAGTTCGCGGCCACTTTCTGTCAGCTCAAGCACGTCGCCATGACACAGTATCAGCCGATTACGGCAGCTACGCGCTACGACACGGCGTGCTCGGGCGGTATCCCACAATAAGTGCTCACGCAGCGCATGGGTGACGTTTTCCATGGCCTGGCGCGGCTCATCTTCGTGATTATAAAGGTGCACCGCCAGGGTGCGTACTTCGTTAAGTCGGCGCTGACGACGGCGTCTCAACCACTGGGCAAACAGCCCGTAACGCGGCCCCAGCAAGAATGCCAGTGTCAGAAGCACACCGGTCATTACCGCCATCATTCCACCAATAGAGACGTTCCAGGCCACCGCCAGGTAGTAGCCGGTGACGCTGGAAATAATGGATACCAAGGCACCAAGCACAAAGATTAGCCATAGCCGGTCAGTCAATAAGTAAGCCGTGGACGGCGGTACGATAACGAACGCCACAAACAATACCGCACCGACAGCATCGAAAGCTGCTACGGCGGTGCCACTGGTCAGCAGCAGCAAGGCGTAGAACAATACGCCAGGCGCCAACCCCAATGCCTTGGCCAGCGCCTCGTCAAAGGTAGCCAGCTTGAGTTCTTTGTAAAACAGCGTGATAAAGGCAAGATTAAGTAACGTCATCGCACCCATCGTTATCAACGACTGCGGTACGCGATAGTCACCCAGGGAGACGGTGTCAAGCCACACGAAACCGATCTCGCCCAGCAGTACTGTGTGGGTGTCGATATGCACGTCCCGGGCATACAAGTTGAGCAGTAACACGCCCAACGAGAACAGCACCGGAAATACCAGCCCGATGGCGGCGTCTTTCTTAACTCGACGCGTGCTGACCAGCAGTTCAGTAAGAAATACCGTCAACACACCGGTCAACGCAGCTCCAAGAATCTGCACTGGGCCACTCTGCTGCTGGGTCAGCAGCCATACCACAACAATGCCAAATACAATGGAGTGGCCGATAGCGTCTGACAGCATGCTAGTCCCACGAAGTACCAGCAAAGTACCCACAAGGCTTGAGGCAGTACCCACCAAGGCACCGACCAGCATGATCATCAGCGCAGGATTGTTAAATAGATCAGCCAGCATCAGCGTTCCTCCTGCCCCAGCGCATCAAGAATACGCTCGGCCTCGCGAATGCCCGCTGGCGTTAACACCCAGCGATGAGAAGGTCCCGGCTCACCGGTAGCCACCGCACGCCACTCTACCTGGCCTTTAGCCTGCAACTTACGCAGCGCGCTGCGCGTGCCCAACCCATGATAGGTATCTAACATGCCTTGCTCCGAGGAGTAGTCAGGGTCGGCATGATGCACCGCCAGCCGATACAGCGTGGTCAGCACATGCTGATAACGCAGCCGACGACGACCGCGCCATAAACTAACAGCTTCCCAAAGCATACCTCGACGCGGTGCCAGCGCGAGTGATACGACGACCACCGCCGAGACACTGAGAATGATCAAAGGCCCGGTGGCCAGCCCTGGTTTCAAGGCGCTGAGTACCGCGCCACTTACGCCGCCAAACATGCCAATAACCGCTGACAGCACCACCATAGTTTCCAGGCGGCTAGTCCACTGACGGGCGGCCACTGCCGGTGCAATCACCATGGCCGCCATCAACACCACGCCAACCATCTGAAGCCCGACAACCACCGCCAGAGCAATCATGACTGTCAGCACACCATCCAACACCAGCACGGGGAAGCCCAGCGATGCTGCAAATTCCGGATCAAAACTGACCAGCTTGAATGCTTTCCACAACATAGCAACCAGCCCAAGAGCCACGGCAGTGATGCCGCCCATCAGCCACAAGTCTGAGCGCAGAATCGCCGCCGCCTGGCCAAACAAAAATGCATCAAGGCCGCCCTGGGCGGCATTATTCTGCCCTTGGATATAGGTTAACAGCACGACACCAAACGCGAAGAAAATGCTCAGAACAATGCCCAAAGCCGCATCTGTTTTGAGGCGGCTCATGCGCGTTAACAATAGAATCACCAACGCGGCCAACGTGCCGGTGAATAGCGCTCCTGCCATGATAATGCCAATGTCTCGGGTGCCAGCGATGAGAAAGCCCAGGCACACACCCGGCAGCGCAGCGTGAGACATGGTGTCGCCCAACAACCCTTGGTGGCGCAGCACGGCAAAACACCCCAACACCCCGCTCACCAAGCCCAGCAGTACCGCGCCGATGATCACACTTTGCAGCGTGTAGTCCGTCAGTAGCGCTGTCATATCAGCCATCATGTTTCGGATGTCTTATCGGCGGCATCTGCCAGAAAACTGGCTTCATCGAGCAAGGCAATTTGCCCACCATAGGCACGGCGCAGGTTTTCCGCGGTATACACCTGAGAGACCGGCCCTTGAGCAATAACTCGCACGTTGAGAATTAGCAGCCAATCGAAATAGCTGCGCACCGTTTGCAAGTCATGATGGACCACGATCACGGTTTTCCCGTCATCACGCAGACGGCGCAAAATATCGACAATCGCGCGCTCGGTCGTCGCATCAACACCAGCCATGGGCTCGTCAAGAAAATACACATCGGCTTGCTGTACCAACGCCCTAGCCAGAAAAACACGCTGCTGCTGCCCGCCCGATAGTTCGCTGATTTGACGCTTGCTGAGATGCGCCATACCGACCATTTCCAGCGCCGCCATGGCCTCATTACGCTCGCGTCGCCCTGGCCGACGTAACCAGCCCAGCCGCCCATATAGCCCCATGGTAACCACATCCAGGGCAGTGGTCGGGAAGTCCCAGTCCACGCTAGAACGCTGAGGTACATACCCCACGCGGCGGCGATGCTGCTGGTAGGGCCGACCAAACAGCGTGACATGGCCCGCCATTGAAGGCACCAGCCCCAGTACACTCTTAATCAAAGTACTTTTTCCGGCCCCATTAGGGCCAACAATGGCGGCCATTACGCCGGGCGGCACATCAAAATCGATATCCCACAGCACCGGCTTACTGTGATAACTGACCGTAAGATCCTCAACGTGCAAGGCGAGATACGGCTCGTGGAGCGGCATCGTCATGGAATACTACCTTCTTGTCGTCATCAAATATGGTCAGCACCTAGCTCTCAACCTGCCACCGCGCTGCCCAATCGCCCAGCCTATCCGGCAACGGTAACAACTCACCGCCAAGCGCCTCTACGATATGCCGAGTGTTGGTGTACAGCATGCCTAAATACGTCCCGTCAGCCGTACCATTTTCACCCATCGCATCCGAATACAGCTGACCACCAATACTCACCGGCTGACCTCGTCGCTCCGCCGCTGCAATCACTGCTTGCACGGTTCGCGGGTTAATCGTGCTTTCAACAAATACCGCTGGCACACCACGCTCCACCACGACATCAGTCATGAGGCGGATGTCCGCCACGCCGGTTTCCGTTTCAGTGCTGACCCCTTGAATACCCGCCACTTCGATACCGTAAGCGCGGCCGTAGTAATTGAACGCATCATGCGCCGTTACTAAAACGCGCTGCGGCTCAGGAATTGTCGCAATGCTGCGCTTAATCCATTCGTGCAACGCCGCCATTTCAGCCGCATAACGCTCAGTGTTGTCAGCAATATCCGCCGCGCACTCGGGGCGTGCTTCACTCAACGTGGCAGCCATCACCGGCAAGGTGTGCGACCACAGAGAAACATCCATCCACAGGTGTGGGTCAACACTATAAGCACCGCCCTGCACATGAACCAGCTGCTGTTCGTCAATGCCAGATTCCGCCACCGCCACGGTAGGCCGCGTTTGAGCAAGGCGCCCCAGCACATCGCCGAGCTGACCCTCAAGCGAGTAGCCCGAATACAGAATAACCTCTCCCCCCTGAAACGTAGCAACGTCTCGGGCGCTAGCCCGATACAGGTGCGGGTCCACGCCTGGCCCCATCAGCGTGGCCACCGAGACACACTCACCCCCTAAACGCTCAGCTATCTGACCTATCATGCCAACAGTAGCAACAACCTGTACGGGCTCTTCCGCCGCAACGGATTGAGCGGCCGCAAGCAACGAGCCGCCCAACCACATGGAAGCCAGCGCAGCCAGTTTGAACGGTACGCCCAAGACTCCGCGAACTTTACGTATCCTCATGATGATCAACTACTCCCAAGAATCAGCCTCTAGCTAACAAGATATAAAGCGTTCAGCTTAACGTGAATTCAGCGCGGTTTCCCGAAGCCCTGCCTAAATATGGTGCACAAATCACGCAGCCTGATCGCCTTTATTGAGCTATTTTATCTACACCATTGGTATAGCATGCCTACCGCTTAAGGCGCTCATAGTGCCGTCGCAGCGCCATTTTTCTGTTAGCTATCTGTAAAAAGTCACGCGACATGCATCACAAGGCTAGCGAACCACCCATGAACTGGGGCATGCTATCGATATTCTCAAACACCTCTAGGAGCATCATGAGTACGGCAATGTCTTCATACTCGGAAGAACTTACCGACCCTCCTCGAACCAACCCTGACCTTGACGTCAGGGATCTAGAAAAACGCACCCGCTTGATGCGCGTTCTGGCACGGCTGATTGCCGTTTCAGAAATGGACAGCAAAGAAATTGCCAAAGAAGCTGATATGTCCAAGCAAAAAGTCAGCCATTTGCTCGCCGGGCGCGTCGAACTGCTATCACTCACCGAACTTGAGCAGCTACGCTTGGTGCTCGACTGTGAGCCATCGTCTTACTGAACGACTCTTGCAGCCACGCTTACACGCCCCCATGACTCTTATGGAAGTAGTCAAGCACGCATGCATAAAGGGATGTTTCATGAAAAAATTGATTGGTGGTTTGTTAATCGCTGCATCACTGCCCGCATTTGCCGACGGAAAAGCAGTAATTCAGGCCACATCACCAGAAAGTAACGACCAGGTTGACATGAGTGTGAGCTGGTTAGAAGGCAACATGCGCCTAGACTTCCCTGAACAGCAGGCAGGTTACATGCTGTTGCAGGGCGATAAGGGCTACATGATTACTGACGCTGAAGGCCAAACCATCATTATGGATATCAGCAAGCTCTCTGCCTTAGCCAAACAAGTCACAGGAGAGCAGGAAAACCTCACTGATGCTGCCTCAGTAGAGCAACTGGAAGCAACCGGCGAAACGGAGACCATTGCAGGTATCGAAGGCGAAGTTTACGACCTGGTATGGAAAGACAATAGCGGAAACACTCATGAAGAAAGCATTGTGTTGAGTGATAACACTCAGGCGCGCGAACTACTGACTGCTTTCCATAGCTACCGGAAAGCATTACTCGACAAGCCAGACCCTATTGCTGAAGCGCTTGAAGAACGCGGCATGGGCATGCTTCGTCAAGGTGACAGCTTTCTTATCGTTTCGATCAATAATGAAACACCTGACAAGAGCATTTTTACTCTGCCAGAAGACGGCTTGAGCTTTGAAGAAATGATGCAGAACGCCTTAAAAAACGACTGATCCGTTCCTCCACAGCCAAGACTCTAACAGCGCCCTGCACCCGCAGGGCGTTTGTCTATGTTATGTCCTCTACTGCCCCACCCCAACCCGCCCTTAGCTATTATTTCCTGTATTTCCTGCCACTCTCCTAGCTACTTTTCTACCTGCCTTCCTTTCAGCCAACACAACACTCAAAAATTATCTGAATATTAAGACATTGGCGTGTTTTTCTTGACAGGCATCAAGCCTGAAAAGTAACCACAACGTAACCTAAGCCTGAGTAAAATTTCTTTTCAGGCAGATTCTGTATCTGCCGATGTCACGCAAGCTCCGGAGATGCTATGGACCACATTCGCCGCTCCCTTCTTGGCCAGCTGGCCCGCTTGAGCGCGGGTGCTGCCTTGGTGCCGCTATCCAGTGTTGCCAGTGCTGGCATCAACGACCAGCCAGCACGCCGTGAAGGTGATCCCAGTAAACGCTATGGCATGCTCATTGATTTGCGCCAATGTATCGGCTGCCAGGCCTGCACCGTTTCATGCCATATCGAAAACGACGTGCCAATGGGTAACTTTCGCACGGTGGTATCGCAGTTTGAGGTGCAACAACAAGACACCGACAACATGGCCACGTTCATGCTGCCGCGGCTGTGCAACCACTGCGAAAACCCACCCTGCGTACCGGTATGTCCAGTGCAAGCTACGTTTCAGCGGCAAGATGGCATTGTGGTAGTTGATAGTGACCGCTGCGTAGGCTGCGCCTATTGCGTTAACGCTTGCCCTTACGATGCACGCTTTATCAACGAAAAAACCCAAACTGCCGACAAATGCACTTTCTGCGCCCATCGTTTAGAAGCTGGCCTGCTTCCAGCCTGCGTGGAATCGTGTGTGGGCGGTGCCCGCGTGATTGGCGACATGCGCGATCCAGATAGCGAGATCAGCCGACTGATCGACAAGCACCGCGATGAACTGATGGTGCTGCAACCTGAAATGAATACGCTGCCGCAGGTTTTTTACTTAGGCATGGATGAACGCTTCACCACCAAGCCTGAGGCCGAGCCTGGTATCTGGGACATTCTGGGCACTAACGACAAGGAGCTGGGTTATGAGTTTGATCACTGAAGTCGTCGTACCGCGTTACGGTATCGCCTGGTACCCTTGGGCAGTTCAGTATTTTTTCTTAATTGCTCTGTCGTACTGCTCGCTATGGCTGGCAGCACCAGGCCTGATTTTTGGCAAAAAAACCTGGATGCCTACGGCCCGAGTCGCGCTACTGGCCTGCGTAACCACTACATTGGTTGCACCGGTTGCACTATTGGCTGACCTTCACCAGCCGCTGCGTTTCTGGCACTTCTACGGCTACCCAACGCCATGGTCTTGGATGTCGATAGGCAGCTTCCTGCTACCGATGTACCTGGGTGCCGTCGTGCTCTTGGCTTGGCTGACTTGGCGCCCGGCCCTGAAAGCGCGCAGTTACGAAGCTGATGGCTGGTTTTCACGCATTGCCGGCTGGCTGGCCTGGGGTAATTGGCAAGCTCCCCGCGCGCTCATTGTGCTAATCGGTCTCGCGGCACTGGTCGCCTCACTAGGCATCATGATCTACACCGGCTTTGAAGTCGCTGTCCTCAAAGGTCGCCCCCTATGGCACACCAACTGGCTGCCACCCATGTTTGTTACCACCGGCCTGATAGGTGCCTGCGGCATGGCGCTGGTACTCAATCGTGTTACCGGCCTACGCCACCCTGAGACCAACCGCCAGTTGATGGCCATCATGGCGATAGCCTGTGTGGTCACTGGCTTCATCGCGCTGACCTGGTTTCTGGATGGCGTGAACTCAGTGTCTGGCTCAGTCGCTGCCGCGCTTGCGTCTATCGACGAGAGTCCAGCTTGGCGCAGCACGGCTATTGAAGGCAGTTTGGCCGGTGTATTGCTGGCCGTGCTGGCCTTTGTCATGCGCCGCTCAGCCGCGCGGCGCAAAGCCATGGGCTGGGTAATCGGTCTGCTGGCACTGCATGTGGCTTGGATGTTCCGTTGGGTGGTGCTGATGAATGTTCAGACCATCGCGCGCAATACCGCTGGATTCAACGATTATTACATCGACTTCGGCTCTTACGGTCTGCTTGGCATCATCGGTATTTTCGGCTTGTGGTTAACTGCCATTCTGCTGATCGACCTCTTTGTACCGTGGCGCGAGGCAACAGAAAACCCGCGCTCCAACAGCGTTATTACGCCAGAGATGCGCACCCGTTCTTTGTCTACTTCAGCCTCAAGCCCTGTCTCAACCCCTGCATCACACGAAGGAGCAACCAGCCATGGATAAGTCACGTCGTCGCATGCTTAAAGGTGCCGTTGCCGCTGGCGGCGCAGCAACTTTCGCGGCCGGCTATTCCGGCCCGCTGGTCAAGATGGCCAAGGGCGTCACCGGTAGCGCCGGTGAAAAACCACATCACGCCATCTACGGCAATGCACTCGCTCCGGAGTATCGCGTTGATCTGAACAGTGGCGAGTTAACCCTTAACCCCGACCAGCGCACCGCCTTTACTATCTGCTATGGCTGTACCACAAAGTGTGGCGTACGGGTGCGTATCGATAACAATAACGAGCAAGTGCTACGTAGTATCGGCAACCCTTATCACCCTTTATCTGCTGATGTACAGCTACCAATGAATACTCCCGTGGTCGATGCACTGAAAAGTGTCAGCGCCTATCACGAACAAGGACTGAATGGCCGTTCAACCACCTGTGCTCGGGGCAATGCCATGATCGCCCAGATCACCAGCCCTGATCGCGTCACCCACTGCCTGAAACGTGTGGGTGGCCGTGGAGAGCGCATGTGGGAGCGCATTTCCTTCGAGCAGCTGATTGAAGAGGTCTGTGAGGGTGGCGACTTATTCGGCGAGGGTCAGGTTGAAGGCTTGCGCAGCATTCACAATCACGACGAGTTGATTGATCCAGAAAACCCCGAGTTTGGCCCCAAAGCCAACCAGTTATTATTGATGGAAGCCACCGACTATGGGCGCTCGGCCGTGCTCAAGCGTTTTGGCTTCAATGCCTTTGGTACACGCAATTATGGTCACCATGGCTCTTATTGCGGACTGGCTTTCCGTATGGGTTCCGGCGCACTGATGGATGACCTGGCGAAAAATGCCCATGCCAAGCCCGACTACAACAAGGCTCAATTTGCACTGTTTATCGGCACCGCTCCGAGTCAGGCGGGCAACCCCTTCAAGCGCCAGGGACGCCTGCTCGCAGAAGCTCGCTCTACCGGCAGCCTGGATTACATCGTGGTTGATCCTGGCCTGAATGCGGCAGCCTCCGAAGCCTCTGGCGAGCGCAGCCGTTGGGTACCAATTCTCCCAGGCAGCGACACCGCTTTCGCCATGGCAATGATTCAGTGGCTGATCGAACATGAAGCCTACGCCAAAGACTATCTTGCTATTCCCAGCCAGCCTGCCGCAGACGCAGCCGGTGAGGTGGGACATACCAACGCCACGCACTTAGTCATAGAAAGCGAGGGGCATCCGCGCCAAGGACATTTCCTACGCCTCTCTGATATCGGTGAGGCCGACGCCAACAGTGACACCGATGATCTACTGGTTGTGGATCTCAACGGCGTACTTACGCCCAGCGCAGGCGTGCAAAAAGCCACGCTATTTGTCGAGCGTGAAGTGGAAAGCCCCGACGGCAACATTCGAGTCAAAAGCAGCCTGAGTAAGTTACGCGAAGCAGCCAATGAGCACAGCCTGGCAACGTACGCGGAACAGTGCGGCATTGAGGCTGAGCTTATTCAGCGCATTGCCAAGCGCTTTGCCTCTTATGGCCGTCGCGCCGTTGTCGACACCCATGGCGGCATGATGTCAGCCACGGGTTTTTACGCAGCCTACGGCATTTTGATGCTCAACCTGCTGGCTGGCAGCTTCAACCGTCAAGGTGGCTACGCTGTTGGCGGAGGAAAATTCAACGGTACGGGCAACGGCCCGCGTTATGATCTTTCTGGTTTTCCTGGAAAGCGCGGCCCTAAAGGCATTTTTGTGTCACGCTCACGCTTCGCCTATGAAGACTCCTCAGAATACAAACGCAAGGTAGCCGCTGGTGAGAACCCTTACCCAGCCAAGGCTCCCTGGCGCTCGCTTGCCCCACCTATTCTTACCGAGCAGCTAAGTTCAGGCATCGATGGCTATCCTTACAAAATCAAAGCCGTGATTGGCTGCATGGCTAACCCGCTCTATGGCCAAGCCGGGCTGACCACCACGATTGCCGATAAACTAAAAGACCCCGCCAACCTAGGGCTCTATGTATCAGTCGACGGTTTCATTAATGAAACAAACCGCTACGCCGACTATATTGTGCCGGACTCAGTAATGTATGAGGTATGGGGCTTTACTGGTGCGTGGAGCGGCACATTAACTAAGATGACCACTGCCTGCTGGCCGATTGTCGAGCCCCGCCAGCAAAAAACTGCTGACGGTGAGCCGGTCAGCATGGAGATGTTCTTCATCGCTACCGCCAAGCGCTTGGGATTACCCGGTTTTGGCGACAACGCGATTCCGGGCGCGGATGGCAAGCTGTACCCGCTTAATCGCGCTGAAGACTTCTACCTACGTGCAGCGGCCAATATCGCCCATAGCGGCGAAACACTACCCAACGCCAATGACAGCGATATCCGTCATTCTGGCCTTGAGCCACTAATGAGTAAGATCGAGCGCACCTTGCCAGCAAGCGAACGCGGGCCGGTGGCTTACCTTTACGCTCGCGGAGGGCGCTTCGAAGACCATAGCAACGCCTACAAAGACAACGACCAACTAGGGCACGTCTGGAAAAAAACATTATGTGTGTACAACCCTAACGTAGGCACTGCTATTAACAGCCAAACCGGCGAGCGGCTCTCCGGCACACCGCGCCTGCAAAAGGCCGAGATGTCTAACGGCCAACTGATGCGCGACGTCTACCCCGAAGACGAATGGCCGTTGCTGGCGTTCTCATACAAGTCCAACGTCATGAACTCTTATGCCATTGGCCTTGAGCGGTTACGCATGATCAAACCCTACAACCCCGTGCTATTACACACAGAAGATGCCGCGCGTCACGGTATCGCCTTTGGCGACACCATACGCATTGAAAGTCCTGGAGGGGCGGCAACCGCACTGGCACTGGTTAGCGATGGCGTCATGAAAGGTGCGCTAGGCATTGAGCATAGTTTTGGCCACACTGAACTAGGGGCCAGTGCTCACGACATTGATGGAGAAAAGGTCTCTGGCAATGAATGGGTAGGCGCGGGAGTCAACATTAACGACCTGGGGTTTGCCGACCCCACCCGCAAGGTATCCGGCACGTGGCTTGAAGGCGTCAGCGGTGCCTCCATCCGCCAGGGCTTACCGATCCGTATCTCGCGCATCGACGCCTGAACGACCCGTCATCTTCAGCGCTAATCCACGCGTCATCCTGACTCACCTCAGGATGGCGCGTTTTCATGCTGACAGCCTTCCAACCGCGAGAAGCAAGCTTTATCAGAGAATGATAAGATTGCCATCACCATTAAACGACTAAACCACTCAACTACCAAGGACAGCAAAACTTCATGGAACCCGTAAACCAGACACCACCCACACCACCCGTTGATTCATCCTACGTACTGCGTGATTTTATAGAACCCCTGTACCGCAGCCGCTTCTGGATGCAGTTACTGGGCGTCATGCTAATCCTGCAAGGAGTCTTCATTGGCATATCCATCATCGGGCTTGTCGTAGCTTGGATACCGGTTTGGGCTGGAGTGGTGCTGTTTCAAGCCACCGGCGCCATCAGACGTGGATATGAGGCAAACGATCAGTATGACATCAAGCACACCATGTCCAAGCTGCGCACCTATTTCTTGATCAGCGGGATCATGGTGTTAACGTATTTGGTCTTGATTGCTGGCTCTTTCCTGCTATTTGGTGCCGGCGCGATTATGGGCCTCGGCGGAATGAGCAGCATGCACGGTTACTGATAGCCTGCTGCCTGTAAGCGAAACAGGTGGGCGTAGCGACCATGCTCAGCCAGCAGTCGGCTGCGCGTGCCGTGAAAAAACGACGTGAGTTCAGTCGCGTCATGCGCGCTCGAGCATCACGACGCAATTGCTCAAACACCTAAGCCCCGGCGGCGGCATCCATGGCCGCCGGATAACGCTTTTCCTTCTTGGAATCATCTGCCCTTCTTGAAAACATCGTCCAAGCTCGGTGTGATACCCCTGTTTCAAGCCACGGATGATAGCATCCGCCATTACCTGCTAAACCGCACCCTTCCAGGGCTCAGTGCCGGTAAAAACATCAACGTCACCCACACCAAGGTTTTCGCCCACCAGCAGTTGATAGCGTTCAACGTCTTGGAATCTCGCTCCGATACGCCGCCGTCGTGTAAGCTCATTCCGTGAACGGAACTGACTTAACAGGAAAAAACGTCAAAGTCGCCATCGAGAGACAGCCGACATTCCGGTAAAGTGATGCTTGCTGATAGCAGCCAAGTACACCGCGCAGCAATCTGAATACCAGTAACGCAGCGCATCAGCTATTACATGACCCGCACAGGATGACCAGCTCAATGACATTGTTGTGGATAACCCTGCTGCCCCTGCTCGGGGTGCTAGCACCCGCGCTAACCGCGCGCTACGGACGCCGCTACTGCTCAATGGCCACTGCCGTTTTGCCAGCGCTTGCCCTGCTGCTCACCCTGAGCCAAGTGCCAAGCATGCTGGACGGAGACGCTTTACGCTTTTCCGTCAGCTGGATGCCAACGCTCGGCTTGGATCTCGGGCTACGCTTAGATGGCCTAAGCCTGCTGTTCAACCTGCTGATCATCGGTATTGGGCTGATGATTCTGCTGTATGCCCATTTTTATCTGGCAGCCCATGAGAACGTCGGACGTTTCTATTCTTACCTGATCCTGTTCATGGCATCGATGGTCGGCATTTCCATGTCCGACAACCTGATTTTGCTATGGCTGTTCTGGGAGCTGACCAGTCTGTCATCCTTCCTGCTGATCGGTTTCTGGTCGCATAACAGCGAGGCCCGCAAGGGCGCACGCATGGCGCTGGTGGTAACGGGGGCTGGCGGCCTGGCGCTGCTAGCTGGCCTATTGATGCTAGGTAACATGGCAGGCAGCTTTGACCTGAATGTGGTCCTAGCCAGCGGCGACATTATTCGCAACCATGCCTACTATCCGGTAATGCTGGTTCTTGTGCTGCTCGGTGCCTTTACCAAGTCAGCCCAGTTTCCTTTTCAATTCTGGCTGCCACACGCCATGGCCGCGCCTACGCCGGTATCGGCGTATCTGCACTCTGCCACCATGGTTAAAGCCGGCATTTTCTTGATGGCACGCTTGCACCCCGCCATCGCCGGTAGTGAGCTGTGGAGTAGTTTGGTCACTATTATCGGTATGATCACACTGCTTTACGGCGCTTGGTTTGCGCTGATGAAAACTGACCTCAAGGGCATTCTGGCATTCTCTACCGTCAGCCATTTAGGGTTGATTACTGCCCTACTGGGTATCGGCACGCCAATGGCTATGCTGGCTGCCCTTTTCCATATTCTTAACCACGCAACGTTTAAAGCGGCTCTCTTTATGGGCGCTGGCATCATCGATCATGAAACCGGTACGCGTGAGTTGTCCAAACTCGGCGGCTTGCGCCGAGCCATGCCGGTCACGGCCCTGTTAACCACAATTACTGGAGCCGCCATGGCAGGAGTGCCGCTGCTCAACGGTTTTGTGTCTAAAGAAATGTTCTTCACTGACGCGCTGAACAGCACGGCGCTTGGCGGGCTTAGCGGCATTCTTCCCGTGCTAGCGACACTCGGCGGTATATTGTCAGTCGCCTATTCGCTGCGCTTGGTGTACGAGGTATTCTACAAACCGACCACCCAGGCCCCTCCCATAGAACCGCATGAACCTCCACGGTTGATGCGCGCCCCCATGGAGCTGCTGGCAACGTTATGTGTTGTCGTGGGTATTTTTCCCTTCCTCGCGGATGGCTTGATGCAGCTAGCGACAAACGCTGTGCTGGTCACTCCCATTGATGTAAATATTGCTCTGTGGCATGGCCTTAACGTGCCTCTGCTGATGAGCATGATTGCTCTGGCCGCAGGTATCGCAGCCTATTTATTCCATGCAGAGCTTCGCCGCTTTCTTAAACAATTTTCCCCGCTTGATGCACGGCTGGTGTTCGAAGCCAGCATCCAGTGCGTGGCGAACCGCTCACAGCAGCTGATGGATCGCTTGGAAAATGGTTCGCTGCAACGTTACATGTCACTGCTACTCTTAACGGCCCTGGTGTTTGCGGGTGTTGGCCTGGTCAACATGCCTTCCCTCACTGGGGCGCTATCAGACCAGCCAGCCGACGGCGTATTAATCGTTGGCGCTCTACTGCTGATACTCAGTTCCGTGGCAACCGCTGCCCTACATCGCCGGCGTTTGGTTTCACTGATGATGCTATCGATGGTCGGACTGCTGGTATCACTAACGTTTGCCCGCTTTTCGGCCCCAGACCTAGCCCTAACGCAGCTATCCGTGGAAGTCGTCACCATGATTTTGCTCATGCTGGCTCTGTTCTTCCTGCCCCAAAAAACGCCGCGCGAGTCGTCAATGCCTCGGCTACTGCGGGACCTTAGCTTAGCGGGTGGGCTGGGCGTAATAGTGGCAAGTCTCAATTACGCCGTACTCAGCCGCGAGACCACCAGCATCTCAGACTTCTTTATTGCCAATAGCGTACCCGGCGGTGGCGGTCATAACGTAGTAAACGTCATCTTAGTAGACTTCCGTGGCTTCGATACCTTGGGCGAAATTACTGTACTCGCTATTGCTGGCCTAGCAGTGCTCAAACTGCTCAACCGTCTGCGCCTGTTCATGCCACACAGCGACGCCGAAGGCCGGGTATGGTCTCAGGATCGCTACCCCATGATTCTAACCATTATCTCTCAAGCACTGCTGCCGCTGGCCGTTTTAGTGGCGGTATTCATCCTTCTGCGTGGTCACAACGCACCTGGCGGTGGCTTTATTGCCGGCCTGGTGACATCCGTGGCGTTGATTCTTTTATATATCGCTCGCGGGGTAGACTGGACTCAAGCGCGTTTAGACCTGCAATACCAATCAGTAGCCATTGCTGGCGTTGCCGTAGCCTCACTGACTGGTGCTGGCAGCTGGCTGTTTGGTTACCCATTCCTGACCTCGGCGTTTGGGCACCTGCATATTCCACTGGTCGGTGACATCGAACTCGCTACCGCTATGCTGTTTGATGTCGGTGTGTATCTGGCCGTTGTTGGTGCCACGCTGATGATTTTGGCCAACCTTGGCAAAATCACGACACCACACCGCCTGCCTAACTACGACAAAGACCCTAGCGGCACTGAGCCACCTAACAACGGTGATACCGCCAAGGAGAGCAGCTGATGGAAAGCCTTTTTGCTATTACTACCGGCATACTCAGTGCCTGCGGCCTCTACCTGACACTGCGGGGGCGCACTTTCCCCGTCGTGGTTGGGCTGACGTTACTTTCCTACGCCGTTAATCTGTTTCTATTTTCCATGGGTGGGCTAACCACAGACGGCCCAGCAGTCATCAATGGCAGTAACAACGAGATGGCCGACCCGCTACCTCAAGCCTTAGTGTTAACTGCTATCGTTATCGGCTTTGCCATGACCGCATTTGCCATCATTCTGGCCATGCGCGCTCGGGGTGATATGGGCAATGATCATGTGGACGGCCACGATCATGCCAAGCATGACGCCGATACCCGCAAGGATAATGTTCTCAAGGAGCGCCAGCGGTGATATCTCATCTAACAGTTTTGCCCGTCGCACTACCGCTGCTCACCGCAATGCTGCTGTTGTTCCAGCGCCATGGTCAGGTACGTTTCAAGCGTGTGCTCAGCGTTACCAGTACGTTTATGTTGGTATTAATATCGTCTGCATTGGTGATACAGGCAGATAGCGGCGAGATTACCTACTATGCACTGGGCAACTGGCAGCCTCCTTTTGGAATCGTACTGGTATTGGACCGGCTATCAGCGCTAATGGTGTTGCTATCGTCACTATTGGCGCTGGGCTGCGTGATTTTTGCCTGCGCGGGTGAAGATGTGCGTGGCAGTAACTTTCACGGACTTTTCCAGCTACAGCTTCTGGGCATCAATGGCGCTTTCCTGACCGGCGATTTATTCAACCTGTTCGTATTTTTCGAGGTCCTTCTGCTCGCTTCCTATGCGCTGCTGCTGCACGGAGGCGGTAAAGCGCGCATTCAGTCGGCTGTTCACTACGTGGTGCTGAACATGGCTGGCTCTGCGCTCTTTTTGATTGCTGTTGGCACGCTGTATGGAGCCACTGGCACCCTGAATATGGCCGACATGGCAGTGCGCATTAGCCACTTGCCTGCCGAACGAGAAGGCTTGGTCATGGCAGGTGCTTTGCTCTTGCTGGTGGTGTTCAGTCTCAAGGCCGCCATGCTACCGCTGTACTTCTGGCTGCCTAAGGCCTATGCCGCTGCACCAGCGCCGGTGGCCGCGCTATTTGCCATCATGACCAAAATTGGCATCTACGCCATCCTGCGCTTTTACACACTGGTATTCGGCGAGCAAGCCGGCGGACTAGCGAACCTGGGACAGGAGTGGGTGTGGTGGCTGGCGTTGCTAACGCTGGTTGCCGCAACCATCGGGGTACTTGCGTCGCGGGATCTGCGCCAGCTAATTGCCTACCTGCTACTGATTTCAGTAGGCACCTTGCTGGCCGGTATCGGCATGGGCTCTACGGCTGCCGTTAGCGCACTGCTGTACTACTTGGCACATACCACCCTGGTTACCGGCGCACTATTCCTGCTGGCAGAAATGATTGGCGCTCAACGCGGTAAAGCAGGCACGCGTATCGTCAAAGGCCGCAAAATGCCGCACAGCTCAATACTGTCGTTGGCTTTTTTCATTGCGGCCATCGCGGTCGTGGGTATGCCGCCGCTATCTGGTGCGCTGGGGAAAGTGCTAATGATGG
This sequence comes from Halomonas halocynthiae DSM 14573, assembly GCF_000425725.1. Classification (GTDB taxonomy): domain Bacteria; phylum Pseudomonadota; class Gammaproteobacteria; order Pseudomonadales; family Halomonadaceae; genus Halomonas; species Halomonas halocynthiae. The sequence goes on along the minus strand of NZ_KE384441.1, from coordinate 244,466 downwards.
ATGCGGCCGCCGGTACCCAGCGCTTCTGGCTTTGGCCTCTGCTGCTACTCAGCGGCTTAGCTGGCATTATTGCGCTGTCTCGTGCGGGCTCAACCTTCTTCTGGCGGGCTCAAGGGGGAGATGACAACAATGAGCGAATATCGCGCCGGCAGTGGACTGGGGTTGCCTTGCTGCTGCTAACGTCACCCCTGTTAGTGATATTTGCTGGCTCAGTGAGTGAGTATGCCCAGGCAACAGCCGAGCAACTTGCCAATCCTGAAGCATTTATTGATGCGCTGCTGATCAACACTGGAGGTGCGCAATGAATAGGCTCTCGCGCTGGTTTCCCACCCCTCTGCTTTCATTGGTCTTGCTGATTGTATGGCTTTTGCTGGTCAATGGTCTGTCAGTGGGTCAGCTATTGCTCGGCACATTTCTTGCCATCAGCATTCCGCTGTTTACCTATCGCTTCTGGGATACTCAGCCTCGCATCCAGCGGCCCTGGCTGCTGATACGCTTTATCGTTATTGTATTGCTCGACATCGTAACATCCAGCATTCAGGTAGCTTGGCTAATCATTAATCCGAAGCGGCGCATGCGCCCAGTGTTTGTCGAGTATCCATTAACACTCAAAGAGCCGTTCACCATCACCTTGCTGGCCAATACCATCAGCCTCACGCCGGGAACCGTGACAACCAACGTTCGCCTGGATAAGTCTAGCCTGTTAATCCACGCCTTGGATGCTGGCACCCCCGAGGAAGTGATTGAACAAATTCGTGAGCGTTATGAAATGCCGCTCAAGGAGATCTACGAATGCTAGATATGGCGCTAACTATTAGCCTCGCTCTAATTTTGATGGCCATCGTGTTTAACACCTTCCGGCTAGTGTATGGCCCATCCATGCCAGACCGAATACTGGCGCTGGATACCATGTATGTGAACAGCATTGCACTGATCGTGCTGCTGGGCCTGTGGCTGAACACCAAAACTTATTTCGAGGCAGCGCTGTTGATTGCCATGCTAGGCTTCATCAGCACCGTTGCCATCTGCAAATACCTGTTACGCGGCGATATCATCGAATAGCCCATGGAGACAGCATGACCCTATATGTGATTCTCGAGGCCGTCATTTCGTTACTTTTAATTGGCGGGGCAACGTTTGCCTTCATCGGCTCGATGGGCATGGCCTCAATGCAGGACTTCTTCATGCGCCTGCATGGGCCCACCAAGGCCACTACCACTGGCATTGGCTGCATTCTTATCGGCTCGATGATCTACTTTGGCGTGCTGGATAGAAAGCCGGTAGTTCAGGAGCTGCTGATTACCCTATTTCTTTTCATTTCGGCACCCGTCAGCGCCCACTTGCTGGGCAAGGCGGCGTTACACCTTAAACTTGAAAGGGCCGAGAAGACCCAGGGTTCTCCCGCAGAGATTGACGATGATGCCAACAGCATCAAGCCAGAGCCTTATCCCGAACATGGCCGTACGCTGGTACTGACGCGCAAAGAACTGGAAGAAAAACAGCGCCAATAAATGGCGCGTCAGTGCAGTCATCAAACCAAGCCGCTAAATCCATCCCGCCAATTCACGCCTAGCAATAGCTGCCAAGGCGTGAATGTGGTCGTCTCGGGCGTTTAAGCAGGGCACGTAGGTGAACGTCTCGCCACCGGCTTCGATAAACGCCTCACGAATTTCCATCTCAATTTCTTCCAGCGTTTCTACGCAATCAGAGGCAAAGGCCGGAGAGATCACCGCAATATGTTTCTTGCCTGTACGCGCCAACTCCGCCACCTTATCTACTGTGGCTGGCCCAACCCAGGTCTCGGGGCCAAACTTGGACTGAAAAGTTGTAATAATTTCGTTGTCAGCAAACCCAAGCCGTTCACGCAACAGCCGAGAGGTTTTGTGGCATTGGCAATGATAGGGGTCCCCACCTTCCAGAAAGCGCCTGGGCACACCATGATAAGAAGCCACCAGCACTTCAGGCCGACTCTCAGCGCTAGCATAGGCTTCAGTTACCGTAGCAGCTAATGCCGCCTGATAGCCTGGGTCAGCAAAATATGCTGGCACTGTACGCAGCGCTGGCTGCCATTTCATTTTCATCAGGCTACGAAACGCCTGGTCGTTGGCCGTTGCAGTGGTTGGTGAGCCGTACTGTGGATACAGCGGAAAAAACAAAATGCGCTCACAGCCTTGCTCGTTTAAACGGCGTAACACACTGTCAGTAGACGGGTTGCCATAACGCATGCAGAAATCCACTTCGACCCGGTCGCCCAGAGACTCTTTAAGCACGGCACCCAGCTTTTCCGCTTGATCACGCGTAAAGGTCAGCAACGGACTTTCATCCCGCTGCTTATCCCAAATAGATGCATACGCTTTACCAGAGATAAACGGGCGACGACTCAGAATCACCAGCTGTAAGAGCGGCTGCCACAACCAGCGCGGGTAGTCGACCACGCGCTTATCAGAAAGAAACTCACTGAGGTAGCGGCGTATTGAGCGGTAGTCAGTTGCATCCGGTGTGCCAAGGTTAACGATGACCACCCCAATTTTTCCTCGTACAACCTCAGGGTGTGACTCAGGCGCGTTAACTGGGCGGTCAGCACTCGGTATCAAACGATCAATATCAGCGACTTCTTGCTCAGAAAAGCGGGCTTCTACAGCAGGTGACTCAGAAGAGATGGGGTCAGAAACAGACATGCTGAAATTCCCTGTGGTCCGGACGACTCGCTGGGTGGAGTCTGGCGAGTGAGACTCCGACGACAAATACGGCACGTTAATAATACCACGAGGTAGGCCACAGGCGGGAAAAGCGAGGCGGCAATTTGCGCCGAAAATGTTCTTTGGAGCTCGGCGCAGTCCGTTTTGATCAAGCTATTACAACAACACACCCTAAAAAAACACGCAGATTAACTTACTCTGAGTCTTATACGTCGATCATAACCCGATCAGGTAGCCAGAGGCATGCGCGAGACAAACTGATGGCGCGGGTAACTGCCGACACAAGGGTTATCTTCATCTCGCGCTTCTTGATGCACCAAATACGCATGATGAATACCAAGATGTCGCAGCTGCGCATAAGCCTCCTCCGCCGCACGGAACAACAGTGGCGCACCTTTACGCATCACTCGATGACGCTGACCCTCGACATCCTCTACCTCAAGCTGACACAGGCTGCCACTGGCATTACTGATAACCCGTACTTCGAAGTTGTCATTGTGCTTTGCGAATATTTTAAATTTATTGAAATCCATAATTATCTCTACCTTTGCTAATTTTTATGTATTAATACAGCTCCATTGTTGCGTGAGTATGACATTTTCAGCATAAATGAACTCTACCATCTCTCTGACAGAGTTCCAGTTCAAAAGTTTCAATAATTTTCAATAATCTACTGATACTCCGAAGGGTCAATGGCTTTGCCTAGCGAATTTTTATCTATCCAGTTCCCCTGCTTCGTTTCTTTGTAGCGAAACACCACCCAGTCCCCAACCACCACCGGCAGCTCGGCGTCTTCCGTCTGGTAGCTATAGGTTTCGTTATTAACCACCAACTGATACCGGTAAAGGTCTGGCATCCCCAGCCACTCCTTAAACGGGCCTTCACATGTTACAGACTCAAGCTCTCCACGAGCCTCCAGCTTGGGTAAGCGCTGGCGCTTACCGCGCCGAAATCCACCTGCCATAGTCACTCCCTCTTAATTGCGTTAAAACTTACTGTTTTTAAAGCTCTTTTTGAAAATTTTTGAGCCATACCCAACTATACGTTATGTATTTCAACCGCGTAGCTAGCCACCAAATGAATCACTGTAAGTATCCGCGGCGAGATCCTCAAAGCGCGTGTACTTACCAATGAAAGCCATATGCACTGTGCCAATGGGACCATTACGCTGCTTGCCAATAATTACCTCAGCAAGGCCTTTGCTATCGGGATTATCTGGGTTGTAAACCTCATCACGATAAACGAAGGCTATAATGTCAGCATCCTGCTCAATAGCACCAGACTCACGCAGATCCGACATCACCGGGCGTTTGTTAGGTCGCTGCTCAAGGGCTCGGTTAAGCTGAGAAAGTGCCACCACAGGGCAACCGAACTCTTTAGCCAACCCCTTCAATGAACGTGAAATTTCAGATATCTCGCCGGTACGGTTCTCAGAAAAACCTGGGATCTGCATCAATTGCAGGTAGTCGATCATGATCAGGCCCAAATTACCGTGCTCTCGCACCACCCGCCGAATGCGCGAGCGCATCTCGATAGGCGACAGGGCTGCCGTATCATCAATGAACAGTTTCTTGTCTTTAAGCAAACTAACAGCAGACGTCATGCGCGGCCAATCTTCATCATCCAGCTGGCCGGTTCTCACCTTCGTCTGATCAATACGTCCCAGCGACGAAAGCATGCGCAACATTAACGACTCTGCCGGCATCTCCATGGAAAACACCATGACAGGCTTGTCGCCAGAGATCACCGCATGCTCCACCAGGTTCATGGCAAAGGTGGTCTTACCCATGGACGGACGACCCGCAATGATGACTAAGTCCGATGGCTGCAGACCTGAGGTCATACCATCCAGGTCGCGAAACCCCGTCGACAACCCCGTCATCTCGCCCTTCATGTTGAACAGCTCATCAATGCGGTTGACCGCACGGGTTAACAGCTCACTCATGCCAATCGGCCCGCCGTCCTTGGGCCGCTCTTCACTGATCTGAAACACTAGCCGCTCAGCTTCATTAACCAGCTCAGCAGAGTTTCGCCCCTGAGGCGCAAAAGCACTTTCCGCCACTTGATTCGCCGCACGAATCAATTTACGCAGCGTCGCACGCTCACGAACAATATCGGCATAGGCGCGAATGTTACTGGCAGACGGCGTAGTACGCGCTAGCTCTGCCAAGTATGCCAGCCCCCCCACGCTATCTAACTGATCGCGCCCCTCCAGGGCTTCTGACAGGGTTACGACGTCCAACGGATTACTTGCTTCAGCCAAATGCAGCATGACGTTAAAAATCAGCCGATGTTCGTAACGATAAAAATCGTCAGCCATCAGCCGGTCTGACACATCATCCCACGCTTGGTTATCCAGCATTAAACCACCCAGCACTGATTGCTCCGCCTCTAACGAATGGGGCGGGATTTTCAGTGCGGCCGTTTCCCGATCATGCTCAACGACGTCATTCATAAAGCGGCGCCTTTCTATTCAAGCGATGTCGGACCGACACGCCATGTTGTGCTGGAGAACCCACCTATCTTACCAATGTCTTCTAACAAGCCAAACCGTCTCTTGGTACCTGACTGACACGCGCGTACCTGATAGACATACACAGCGCAAAAAGGGCACAGGGAATGTCCCCGTGCCCTTTGCAACAACACCCTGCCCAATTCGGCATGATGTTAGATGCGGGTATTACTCAGATACCACGATGATACGCACAGACGCGGCAACATCAGCATGCAGGTGCAGGTCGATGTCGTATTCGCCGATATTGCGAATCGGGCCTTCCGGCATACGAACTTCATGACGGCCAACATCGATACCTGTGCTGGAAATTGCCTCAGCCAGATCACGCGGACCGATAGAGCCGAACAGTTTGCCTTCATCTCCAGCCTTAGCAACCAGCGACAGCTCGATATCATTGAGCTGTTCAGCACGGCTTTCAGCTTCTGCCTTGCGCTCAGCAGCACGGGCTTCGAGTTCAGCACGCTGAGCTTCAAATGCGGCAATGTTGTCCTTGGTTGCCGGAACGGCCAAGCCGTAAGGCACCAAGTAGTTGCGGCCATAGCCGGCCTTAACGGTGACCTTGTCACCCAGACCGCCCAGCTTGCCAATTGTGTCGAGCAGAATGACTTCCATCTCGTAAACCTCTTGTCAGGCGTTGCGGCCAAGTCGTCCGCGGAAATCCACAAACGAATCGATCAAGGCCGCAAGCAACACTATGAGAATCATGGGCCAGGTAGTGATAAGCAACACATAGAGTGCTCCCAGCCACAGCCCGTTTATTCCCTTTAAACCAAAAATACCATGTATCAGCGCAATGCCAGCCACCAGCAGCGGCACAGCCACTAACGCGCCCAGTGCAGGAAAACCCAGCACACTGGCTGCGATACCGACTATGACCAAAAATAGCAGCTCTCGCGGCGTCAAACGCAACGCATGAAACTCCTCCCGAAAACCACCAGGGTTATAGAGTCCTGCCTGCCAACTCCGCGCTAGCGCCAGGCTTGCCACACCAACCAGAACGACCAGAAGCCCTGTGGCACTACCAATCAGCAGTGTCAGAAAAGACTCGAGATCGACACCATCCTGGCTAAGCTCAGTCAAACGAGACGCCATATCCGGCGAACTCTGGCGTAACAGATCCAGCACCTGTGCCACTCCTCCAGGAGGAATGAACACACCTAGCTGGATCAGTACTGAGCCTGCAATAGCGCCGAAAATCAGCGCTTCACTCCAGCGCATTCTGGCTCGCAGCACGACGGCCATCAGCAATACCATCAACAATGACATCAACGGGATAACATCACCCCGAATCCACCACCAACCAGAAGGTAAAGCAGCAGCAATAATGACCGGCAGCGCTGGGGCCATACCACGCCGCAGCACAACCAAGGCAGTGACGGCACTGGAAAACCAGAACAATAACGGCACTAAAGCAGTGACTGCGGCAATCAAGGCTGCCTGGGGCATACCGCGCATAGCCCATCGTGCAATGGCTTGCATCACGCGCAACGCTTACTGGTGACTATCGGTATAGGGCAGCAGTGCCAGGTAGCGAGAGCGCTTGATAGCGGTCGCCAGCTGACGCTGATAACGGGCTTTGGTCCCGGTAATGCGGCTGGGAACGATCTTGCCAGTCTCAGTCACATAGGCCTTCAGAGTGTCCAGATCCTTATAGTCGATCTGCTTCACGCCTTCGGCGGTAAAACGACAGAACTTGCGGCGACGGAAAAAGCGTGCCATGGGGTGACTCCTTCAAACGTGCAATGATAAAACTCAGGCAGACTCGGCGGCTTGCGGCTTGTCTTCACGATCTTCGCGATCTTCGCGACGTGGACGCCTTTCTTCCACCGGCTTCATCATCGGCGAAGCTTCGGTCACGGCTTCCTTGCAGCGCACAACCAAGCTGCGAATGATGGCGTCGTTGTAACGGAAGATGTTCTCGATTTCTTCGAGAGTCTCGCCGCTGCACTCGACGTTCATCAGCACGTAGTGAGCCTTGTGAATCTTGTTGATCGGGTATGCCAAGTGACGACGGCCCCAATCTTCGAGACGATGCACGGTGCCTGCATTTTCCGTGACGAGGCCAGTGTAGCGCTCGACCATAGCAGGAACCTGCTCGCTCTGGTCCGGGTGGACCATGAAAACGATCTCATAATGACGCATGGATGCTCCTTGCGGTTTGGCAGCTTCCGATGGTGCCGTGTTGGCTCCAGGGGAAGCAAGGAGGATTGTCTAGAGGCAAATGTGCCCCAAAACAAGAACGCCCACTCGTTAAACGAAGGGGCGCAGGCATTCTATAGACCAGGCTAGATACTTGCAAGCGGTAGCGTCACGCAACTCCGCTTCTTTGACGCACCGCTTCAAACAGGCAGATACCCGTAGCGACCGAAACATTCAGGCTCGACACCTGGCCAGCCATAGGCAATTTGACCAAGCTATCGCAGCCCTCACGAGTCAAGCGACGCATGCCTTTACCTTCGGCCCCCATGACCAGTGCCGTTGGCCCAGAAAAATCTGCCTGATAAACGACCGACTCAGCTTCTCCAGCGGTACCAATCACCCAAATGCCGTGATCATTTTTCATACGCTCAAGGGCACGCGCCAAGTTAGTCACCTGATAAACCGGCACGTTTTCGGCAGCGCCGCAGGCCACCTTACGCACACTCGCATTAAGCGGTGCTGCCTTATCTTTGGGCACGACCACACCATGCGCACCCGCCGCATCAGCACTGCGCAGGCAGGCGCCGAAATTATGCACGTCTGTCACGCCATCAAGCACCAACAGCAACGGAGCTTCCTGATGCGGCCAGCCTGCGAGTCGGTGCCATAGCGAGGCCTCAGCTTCGAATGCCAGTGGCGTACAAAACGCCACGACGCCTTGGTGAGACGCCCCCTGAGCGAGCTGCTCCAACACGTCGCGCGACGGATAACGAATCGCCGCACCAGCGGCGACAGCCTGCTCAACAAGCGCAGCCAAGCGCTTACCAGCATCACCGCCTTGAATCCATAGCTCTCGCGGCGGATCGCCACGCTCCAACAACGCAGCGACAGCATGCACGCCATAGACGGCCTCCAAACCATTCGGCGCAGTAAAGCCCGGAGCTTTACTCGGCCTTCTGTTAGCCGGCGCTCGCCGCGAAGGAGCCTTCTTCTTTCTGAGGTTATCTTTCACGATACGTCCTCAACGGCGTCGCGAGCTGCGACGCTGCCCTGAGCGCTTTTTGGCGCCCTTGTTATCACCACCCTCTTTCGCACTTTTTTCCGACCTTTTTTCAGGTTTCTTGACACTTTTTGCAGGGCTACGACCTTTGCGTGGTGCTCGGCTCGTCCTGGGCTTGTCACCAACCAGCTCAAAGTCGATCTTCCGGTCATCAAGATTGACCTGAGCAACCTGAACAGTCACCCCATCCCCCAGACGGAAACTGACACCACTACGCTCACCCTTGAGGCGATGCTTTTCTGCTTCATAGTGATAGTAGTCTGACGGCAGTGACGTTACATGGACCAAGCCTTCAACATAAAACTTATCCAGCCGCACAAAAATGCCAAACTGGGTTACCGAGGCAATAGTCCCGTCAAAAACCTCACCCAGTTTGTCGGACATAAACTCGCACTTGAGCCACCCCTCCACATCACGAGTTGCTTCATCGGCGCGGCGCTCGGTCATAGAGCAGTGCTCACCCATCTCCAACATCTGCTCGAAGGTATAGGGGCACCAGTTGCTGGGCGGCTCGACCGGAGCCCCCTCGGCGCGCAGTACCGTATTGGTCTGGCGCGGCCCGCGAATTACCGAGCGAATGGCACGGTGTACAATCAAGTCTGGGTAGCGGCGAATCGGCGAAGTAAAGTGCGCATACGCTGGATAAGCCAGCCCAAAATGCCCTTCGTTCTGGGGTGAATACACGGCCTGACTCATCGATCGCAACATGACAGTCTGAATGACATCTGCGTCATCGCGGTCACGAATAACTTCTGTCAGATCATGGTAATCCTGCGGCGCAGGCTCATCACCGCCACCCAACGACAAGCCCAGCTCATTAAGAAACAGCCGCAACTTGTCCAAACGCTCGGGAGAAGGCCGCTCATGGATACGATAAAGCGCGGGAAGATCGTGTTTATCAAGGAAGCGAGCTGTCGCAACATTCGCCGCCAACATACATTCTTCGATGATCTTGTGCGCATCGTTGCGAGTCCGCGGCACAATTTTTTCGATTTTACGTTCATCGTTAAAAATAATTGCCGTTTCAGTGGTTTCGAACTCCAGCGCACCACGCTGAGCACGAGCCTTGCTCAGCAACTTGTATAGCTCATGTAGGTTTTTAAGCGTGGGAACGACATCGCGGTACTCCTCGCGCAGCGCATCACCCTGCTCGCCCAGCTCACCGTCATCTCCAAGAATCGCCGCAACCTTGTTATACGTTAGCCGCGCATGAGAACGAAATACCGCTTCATAGAAGCGATGACGGCTGATTGCACCCGCTTGGGAGATATTCATCTCACACACGAGCGCCAAACGATCTACGTGAGGGTTCAGCGAGCACAAACCATTGGAAAGCAGCTCAGGCAGCATCGGCACTACCTGCCCAGGGAAATACACCGAGTTTCCACGAGCAATGGCTTCTTGATCCAGCGGGCTACCAATGGGCACGTAATGCGACACATCAGCAATCGCCACCACCAGTTTCCAACCACCAGACTTGGTCTTCCAGGCACACACGGCATCGTCGAAGTCTTTGGCAGACTCGTCATCAATCGTTACCAGCGGCATATCACGCAAATCTATTCGGTGCAGCTTATCCTCTTCTGCCACCTCAGCCGACATAGTGGCGATCTGCTCTTGCACCTCAGGCGGAAATTCGTCAGGAATTTCATAGCTGCGCAGGGCAATATCAATTTCCATACCTGGGTCCATGCGCTCACCGAGCACTTCGACAACCTCGCCCACTGGCTGCACGCGAGTTTCAGGTTGTTTAACAATACGGACCGATACCACCTGCCCATCCCGAGCGGTGCCTCGGGCAGTATGAGGCACAATCACCTCTTGAGTAATACGAGGATTTTCAGGAATCAGCACCCCGAATTCAGCGGTATTTTCACGAAACACGCCAACCAGCGTTTGCGTATTACGCGACAGCACTTCCGCGATGGTCGCTTCATCACGGCCTCGCCGGTCGCGACCACTGATGCGCGCCAGCACATAGTCACCATGAAAAACCCGACGCATCTGCCGCGGCGGAAGAACGAGGTCAGGCTTGGCGCCATCTTCGCGCAACAGAAAACCGAACCCATCACGATGGCCCAGCACCCTGCCCTTGATTAGGTCGAGTTTGTCGATCAGCGCATAGGCCGCGCGGCGATTACGCAGCACTTGGCCATCACGCTCCATAGCAGCCAGGCGACGGCGCACAGCTTCCTTGAGGTCTTCGTCATGAAGCCCCAGTAAGTCACTCATCTCTTCATGAGTAATTGGCTTGCCAACCTGTTCTAACCGGGCAAGCAAATATTCGCGGCTCGGTGCTGGGTTGTCGTATTTATGCGCCTCGCGACTGGCGTATGCGTCATCTTCGAGCGTCCAGTGATTCATGCGTATGGCATCCTTGACAGGGTAGGAGTCGAGAGAATAAACGTGACGCTGTAGCGTCGAGAGGGGTCGATAGAGCAATTTTGATGTATTGACATAGCCGCAGTATACCGCTGCCGGTGGCCGCACCCAACCATACAAACACGATCATCATTAGTTTTTGCGTTTTTTCACCCTCAGATATCAACCAGGACTTGCACGGTTAGCGTTTTTCGGTATCATACGCGCCACTTGCCCAGATGGCGGAATTGGTAGACGCGCTAGCTTCAGGTGCTAGTGTCCGTATGGACGTGGAGGTTCAAGTCCTCTTCTGGGCACCAGTGATCGATCGGCTTTTATTAACCGCATGTCGCTCACGCATGACTCGCAGCATCGCTCTTTATCAGCTTGAATCGTTTGTGTTTCGCCCAGGTGGCGGAATTGGTAGACGCGCTAGCTTCAGGTGCTAGTATCCGTATGGATGTGGAGGTTCAAGTCCTCTCCTGGGCACCATTATCACCTCGTGATAATGACAGCCAACATCGGAACACAACGACCATGCAGACGCGCCCAGGTGGCGGAATTGGTAGACGCGCTAGCTTCAGGTGCTAGTATCCGTATGGATGTGGAGGTTCAAGTCCTCTCCTGGGCACCATTATTGCGTTATGCATGAAGACAACTGACAGCGGCCTCTGCCGCAAACAATCGGCCGCATATATTGCGGTTTTTTTGTGCCTCGCATTTGCACCTTCACCAACCAACCCTACAACACAAAAGACTGAGCCAGCCTAACCAAGCCAGCCCAGCCAAACCGATCTAGTCAAACCGACCCGGGCGATCCGCCACCTCCTCCAACCCCCAGCCAGCAGTGTGTATACCAGCCTCTAACGCCGACTCCGAGGCCGCATCAAGCTGAGGCATAAAATTCAGCCCAGTCAGTGACTCAACATCATCAATACTCACCAAGTAATCACTTAGCGACTCATTGCCAGCCACATCTTGCGGCATAGCAAATGCCAGCGCTCGCGGCACCTCACCGGGCACGATAAGTATTTTAAAGAAACCTATTGGCACTTCTGACCAGCCTACCCGATTCAACCCACCAACAATGATGTCCTTTTCATAAATAGGGCCAGCAATCACCTGCAGCCGCCCAAAGCGGGGCACAAAATGATCCATCACCACCTCTTCCAGGCGCTGCCAAAGCTGGCGATTCAGATTAGGCTTTTGAGGCACCATGTTGCTCATCAAAAAAGTGTCTTGCTGAGCAGCGGAACCATGTACAGCGGCAATGGCATAGTTTGGCGCCAAATGCCTTCTGTCATACCCGCTATGCCGATAGCTTGACGTAGCCACTGGCCATAGCGTTCGCCAGTCCTGTTTGAACGAAGGACGCGAGGCAATATCGGGATAACGCACGGGCATCAACTCATAACTGGCCCACAGCGGCGACACTCGGACGTCGGACCAGCCCACCAAATACCCTTCATTACGCATCACACGATGCAACGCCAACCAAGAGCCTCCTCTCTCAGGCACTCCCTGCCAACTCATGCGGTCATAGATACCACGCTCACCGTAGCTCCACAGCCCAGCACCAACCACTACAAACACCAGCGCGACAGCACCACGTCGACGAAGACGCCCAAGCAAGCGGCCTCCTACGTTACCGCGCGCCCGCTTGCCCGACTTCCCGCGACTCATTCCATACTCTCCCTAAAACTCCCGCCACCACTGTCACTACCCGCACAACACCCAACGCTACAACGCATCACCAACCCAGCGAAAACATGGTTTCCAAGTCATGGCGTGAGTGCACCTGCATAGCATTGAGCGTTTCAGTCTCACTGATACCTTCTACCTCATTGAGCCGCCCAGTCACCAATTCGGCGAGGCTTTCAAAATCTCGCGTACGCGCAATGGCCACCAAATCGTAGCGACCACAGGTGGAAAACACCTCAGAAATCCCCGCCACATCAGCCAAACGCTCGGCCACAGACTTAACCTGGCCTTTTTCGGTATTGATCAGAATCACGGCATTTTGCATAACGTTACCTCTAGTAGATCGACAGCTGAATCAAGAGTATATTTCACCAAATAGCGCCGACTTGCTGCCGAGGCGGATGGCACAAGCGAGTATACCAGCCACAAGAAAAGGGCCAAGGACACGACGCACAAAAGGAACTCTGAACTCACATAACGTGTCAGAAACAGGTACCCTATGGCGCGTCTGCTGGAAAAATCCATGGCAAGAGATTTTGCAGCAACATCGTTGGCATATACAGGCAGCATATAAAAGAGCCGGACCACCGGCTGTAGCAATATCTAAAACCCGTGATGCAAGCAGATTGCAAAGCTAATTGGAGAAACCATGACTAATAACAGCCGTCGTACTTTCATGCGCAATAGCCTACTCGGTTTAGCCGCCCTGCCACTGGGCGCTGGCCTCCTGTCTCGCAACGCGCTGGCCGCAGAGCTACCACCACTGGACACTGAGTCTGCTCAGGCCAAAGCATTGAATTACGTCAAAGATGCTAGCGAAGCAGCTGATCACCCAGCCTTCGAAGAAGGCGAACATTGCGAAAACTGCATGTTCTATACCGCCGACACACAGGGCTGCCAGCTGTTCCCGCAGAACAGTGTAGAACCAGCAGGCTGGTGCCAGTCTTGGACTGCCAAGCCCTAATCGGCCACGCAGACCAAACGAGCCCCATAACGCAAAACCCGCGATGATTGATCGCGGGTTTTTTGTCACTGCTTTTCACTCAAACGCTTCAGTTATAGCACTGCCGCCAGGCGCACCCCCTGATTAATCGCTCGCTTAGCATCAAGCTCAGCCGCTTTATCAGCACCGCCGATAACATGCACAGACACCCCTGCCGCCTGCAACGCCTCCAGACCATCACGCACAGATTCCTGCCCAGCGCACACCACCACGGTATCAACCGCTAGTAGGCGCGACTCTCCATCAATGCGAATGTGCAAGCCATCATCATCGATAGCGACATACTCGCAGCCTGGCAGCAGCTCGACACCACGATGCTTGAGTGAGGCCCGATGGACCCAGCCGGTCGTTTTCCCCAGCCCCTTACCCGGCTTACTGGCCTTACGCTGCAGCACACTGACCTGACGCGACACCTCAGGACGCACTGGCGGCGTCAAACCACCTGGCGCAGCCACACTCAGATCAACGCCCCATTCATCACACCACTCTTCAACACTCGGCGTCGAGGCCCCTTCATGGGTCAACATTTCAGCCACATCAAAACCAATACCCCCCGCCCCGATAATTGCCACTCGCTTACCCACCCGCTGCGGATGCATGATAGCCTCAGGGTACGACACCACTTTTGCATGGTCGCTACCAGGCAACTCAAGCTGACGCGGCCGCACGCCAGATGACATGACCACCTCATCGAAACAAGCCAGCTCAGTGACCGATGGCTCACTGTTCAAGCGCACATCAACCGCATACTTTTCCAACATGATCTGAAAGTAGCGCACCGTCTCATCAAACTCTTCTTTACCCGGAATGCGCCGCGCGTAATTAAACTGACCACCAAGCTGCGCCTGACGCTCAAACAGCGTGACCTCATGCCCTCTTTGAGCCGCCGTTACCGCTGCAGCAAGCCCAGCTGGACCACCACCCACCACCGCAATGCGCCGCACCGCCTCAGCAGGCTCAATCAACAGCTGCGTTTCATGACACGCCCTAGGATTCACCAGACAAGAGGTCAGCTTTCCTTGAAACGTATGATCCAGGCAGGCCTGATTACAGGCAATACAGGTATTAATCTCCTGATCACGCCCTTCAGCAGCCTTGCGTACCCATTCCGGGTCTGCCAGAAACGGACGCGCCATGGACACCATATCAGCATAACCATCCGCTAATAGCTGCTCCGCCGTGTCAGGCATGTTGATACGATTAGTTGTCACCAGTGGCACGCTAACTTCCGCCTTCATACGCCGAGTTACTTCACTGAAAGCAGCCCTCGGCACACTGGTCACAATGGTTGGTACGCGCGCCTCGTGCCAGCCAATACCCGTATTGATTACATCAGCTCCCGCCGCCTCAATGGCCTTACCTAACGCCACCACCTCGTCAAAAGTACTCCCTTCTTCAACTAGATCAATCATCGATAAACGAAAGATAACCAAGAAGTTTTCGGGCAAGGCGGCGCGAATGCGCTTTACAATCTCTACTGTAAAGCGAATACGGTTGTCGAAACTGCCACCCCACTCATCATCGCGCTGATTGGTACGCTGGCAAATAAACTGATTAATCAAATAGCCCTCAGAGCCCATGACCTCGACTCCGTCATAGCCAGCCTCACTGGCCAATCGCGCGCAACGCACATAGTCCTCAATCTGCTGTTCAACCTCAGCAGCTTCCAAGGCACGCGGCATCATCGGGTTAATCGGCGCCTGAATGGCCGAAGGAGCAACCAACGCCGGCGAATAAGCATAGCGCCCAGCGTGAAGTATCTGCATACAAATATGGCCACCTGCGGCATGCACAGCCTCAGTCACCTTGCGATGATCAGCCACTTGCTCAGACTGCACGAGGTTAGCCGCACCATGAAATACCGCACCCTCTGCATTAGGCGCGATACCACCTGTCACTATCATCGCCGCCCCAGCCCTAGCTCGCTCAGCATAGAAAGCGGCCAGGCGGTCAAAACCGTGTCGCGCCTCCTCCAAATTCGTATGCATTGAGCCCATCAGCACCCGATTCGGTAACTCAAGATGGCCAAGCGTAATAGGGCGAAACAGGTGAGGATAGGTCGTCATGTTGTTATGCCTCTGTTGCAGTTGCGACTAAAATTGAAATGGACGTCACGGTAAATTCAAACAACTGTATGACTGTCATCGACAGAGTGCAATCCATCTCGACTTTCAACAACCACATTCACCCACTGCAGGAACACTGGCAACGCCAGAAAAGTACTCTGGAAAACATACTAAAAAAGCCCTGCATCTTGGATGCAGGGCTTTGAAATAAGGCATGGTGTCAACCATGATGGCGGACCGGACGGGACTCGAACCCGCGACCTCCGGCGTGACAGGCCGGCATTCTAACCAACTGAACTACCGGTCCGCATGGTGGGTGATACCGGATTCGAACCAGTGACCCCCAGCATGTGAGGCTGGTGCTCTAACCAACTGAGCTAATCACCCATGCGGTCATACTGATTTACTAGGTTTTATCAAACAAGATATGTATCGAGATGCACACTAATGGCGGACTGGACGGGACTCGAACCCGCGACCTCCGGCGTGACAGGCCGGCATTCTAACCAACTGAACTACCAGTCCACTACGTTGCATCGACATGACAGAGGGCCATTCTTTGAAAGAATGGTGGGTGGTACTGGGTTCGAACCAGTGACCCCCAGCTTGTAAGGCTGGTGCTCTACCAACTGAGCTAACCACCCACGCGATCATGCTGACTTACCAGATGAGACATGTTTCCGAATGCTTACTGATGGCGGACTGGACGGGACTCGAACCCGCGACCTCCGGCGTGACAGGCCGGCATTCTAACCAACTGAACTACCAGTCCATATCAGTAAAGCAATGATGAAAGCAGTGGCGGACTGGACGGGACTCGAACCCGCGACCTCCGGCGTGACAGGCCGGCATTCTAACCAACTGAACTACCAGTCCACTGCGTTGCATCGACATGACAGAGGGCCACTCTTTGAAAGAATGGTGGGTGGTACTGGGTTCGAACCAGTGACCCCCAGCTTGTAAGGCTGGTGCTCTACCAACTGAGCTAACCACCCGTCATGTGGCGAGGCATTCTACACGGGACCGCTCGGAAGTCAATGCGATTTTTTACTTCCATGATAAATCCGCAATAAAAAAGCAGTCTTCGAACCCAATGTCGCGCGCTCATCAACTTGCTCTGTTCGCGGCACGGCCACCGTGCCCATTAACCAACGGGCGTCACACCGTCATGCTGGCGCATAAAAGCGGCGGTTTCACCAGCCGCCGCACAAACTAACAGCGCTTGACTCAATCCGCTTGCGCGACGCGGCTGCCAGTCATGGTCACCATCGTCAAGCCAGCGCACAGTCGCACAACTCGGTAGCGCATACCCCTCTACCTCAACTTGGCTACCAAAAGGGTCTCGCGTCCCCTGAAGCACCAGCGTCGGGCACGAAAGATGCCCCCAGTGATCAAGACGCAACGTCTCCGGCTTACCTTTAGGGTGAAATGGGTAGCCACACAACACCAGCCCAGCAACCTCTTGACGATGTATGGCCAACAGACTGGCTACACGCCCACCCATAGATTTACCACCAAGCCATAGCGGTGACTGCGACACCTGCGACACCTGCGACAGGACGTCGCACATCTGTGCTAATTCACTCACCAGGCATTCAACTTTAGGCGGAGGCCGACGCCGGCCCTTTTTACGCATTTCGCGCAAATAGGCAAACTCCATTCCAAGGGTTTGCACCCCCTCGGCAGCCAATGCCTCGCGGTAGGCCAAAAGCATTTTACTATCCAGCCCAGCCCCCGCACCATGGGTGATAAGCAGCCGCCCGACACGGAATTGTCCTTGAACTGTCAGTACGCCTCCCGCCCCAAAAACCACGCTATCCAGGGGGTTAGGGTCCTCTGAAATGAGTAGACGGTTAAGCGCATACTGAGCCGAATCAGGCAGCGAATGAGAAACGTTATTAGACAACGGCTAGCTCTCCGAGTTCTCTGTAGTTAGGGTATCAGTTCATGTTAGAGACAGGCTGCGGTAGAATTCACAGTGGTTTTTGACCTATATCAATCTATGGGGCAGCACCTCGGGGCAGAATTCACCGGGTTATCCCCCAACCGCGTTCGATGGGAACTTGATCATGAGCACAGCACTGGAACATCCGACCTACAACTACAAGGTAGTTCGGCAGTTCGCGATCATGACCGTTGTGTGGGGCATCGTGGGCATGTCCCTCGGTGTGATCCTCGCCTCACAACTGGTCTGGCCCGAACTCAACCTTGGACTCCCGTGGACGAGCTTCGGTCGTCTGCGTCCACTGCACACTAATGCCGTTATCTTTGCCTTTGGCGGCTCGGCGTTGATGGGCACATCTTACTATGTCGTCCAAAGAACCTGCCAAACACGGCTATTCTCAGACAAGTTGGCAGCATTTACTTTTTGGGGCTGGCAAGCCGTTATTCTGTGTGCCGTCATCAGCCTTCCGCTGGGCTATACCACAACCAAGGAATACGCTGAGCTTGAGTGGCCAATCAACATCCTGCTCACTATTGTTTGGGTGAGCTATGCCATTGTGTTCCTCGGAACCATCAAGTTTCGCAAAACCTCGCATATCTACGTGGCCAACTGGTTCTATGCTGCCTTTATTTTGACAGTGGCGGTTCTGCATATTGTCAATAATGCAGCAATTCCTGTCACACCGATGTTCTCCAGCTCAATCTATGCTGGCGCGATTGATGCCATGGTGCAGTGGTGGTATGGCCACAATGCCGTAGGCTTCTTCCTGACAGCCGGCTTCCTTGGCATGATGTATTACTTCGTACCGAAGCAAGCTGAGCGTCCGATTTACTCCTACCGCTTGTCTATCGTGCACTTCTGGGCGCTGATTATGGTGTACATGTGGGCCGGCCCACACCACCTGCATTACACCGCTCTGCCCAACTGGACACAATCGCTGGGCATGGTGCTTTCCATCATTCTGCTTGCACCGTCTTGGGGCGGCATGATTAACGGCATGATGACGCTCTCGGGCGCTTGGCATAAACTGCGCACCGACCCGGTCTTACGCTTCTTGGTCGTCGCTTTATCGTTTTACGGCATGTCGACCTTCGAAGGCCCAATGATGGCAGTGAAAACAGTCAACGCACTGTCTCACTACACCGACTGGACTATCGGCCATGTTCACGCCGGCGCGCTGGGCTGGGTAGCCATGATCACTATCGGCTCGATGTACCATCTGATCCCGCGGCTATTCGGTCAGACCCAGATGTACTCTACCAACCTGATTGCTGCGCACTTCTGGCTAGCAACAATCGGTACCGTACTGTACATCGCTTCCATGTGGGTCAACGGCATCATGCAAGGCCTGATGTGGCGTGCGGTTAACCCCGACGGCACACTGATGTACACCTTCGTCGAATCTGTTGTGGCAAGTGGCCCAGGCTACCTTGTGCGCTTGATTGGTGGACTGTGCTGGCTAACTGGCATGCTGATCATGGCCTACAACGTCTACATGACTACACGCCGCCAGCAGAGCATCAACCAGCCGCTGCCACAGACTGTGTGAGCCAACAGGGAACGAGATTGCAATGAAACACGAAATTGTGGAGAAGAACGTCGGCTTACTTGCTGTGCTGATTCTGGTGGTGATCAGTTTCGGCGGCCTGGCAGAAGTTGTGCCGCTGATGTTCCAGAAAAAAACCAACGAGCCGGTCGAAGGTCTTGAGCCCTTGTCTGCCCTACAGCTCGCCGGGCGCGGCATTTATCGCCGCGAAGGTTGCGTAGGGTGCCACTCTCAGATGGTTCGTCCGTTCCGTGCAGAGACCGAGCGTTACGGCCACTACAGCGTGGCTGGCGAATCAGTGTATAACCATAACTTCCTGTGGGGATCCAAGCGTACCGGACCCGACTTGGCTCGTGTTGGTGGTCGTTACAGTGATGACTGGCACCGCGCTCACCTGTATAACCCACGCGATGTCGTTCCAGAATCGATCATGCCCGCCTACCCGTGGCTGTTCGAAAATGTCATGGACGGTGATGATATCGCTAAAAAGATGAGCGTTTTACGCACCCTGGGCGTGCCTTACACCGACGAGCAGATCGACGGCGCTAAAGCAGAGGTCAAGGGTCAGACTGAGATCACTGCGTTGGTCGCTTATCTGCAACAGTTGGGCACCGTTCTGAAGGATGCACGCTGAACATGGATACCGGGACAGTCCGCGGCATTGTCGTCATTATTCTGATCATCGCTTTTGTAAGCCTAACGATTTGGGCTTACTCCAAGCGACGTAAGCCAGACTTCGACGAAGCAGCTAACCTGCCATTCGCCGACGACAACAACCCGTCCGACCGTGACAACAATGCCTCCCACGAGGCCGCATCCCGACATGACAAGGGAGAGAGAAACACATGAACAACTTCTGGGATGACTCCTTATCCGGTTTCTGGAGCCTCTGGATCATTGTCATTACGCTAGGCACCATTGCCATCAGCGCATGGCTACTTTATGCCAACCGAAAAACTGACAAAACACCAGACGCTCAAGGGAATGTCGAGACTACCGGCCACGCTGCCGATGGCATTGAAGAATATGACAACCCGCTGCCACGCTGGTGGTTTTACCTGTATGTCGGCACCGTCATTTTCGCCTTGGGTTACCTGGTCCTCTACCCCGGCCTTGGCAACTATACCGGCGTGCTGCGCTGGACCCAGGTCGAACAGTATGAGCAGGAAGTCGCATACGCTGACGAGCACTTCGCCCCCATTTTCAAACAGTATCAGGAAGTACCAATTCCTGAGCTGGCTGAAGATGCCGAAGCCATGCAAGTTGCTGAGCGTATTTTCCTGAATAACTGCGCGGTCTGCCACGGCTCCAATGCTCAGGGTGGCTATGGGTTCCCCAACCTAGCTGACAATGACTGGCTATACGGCGGCTCACCTGAAAACATCACCATGACCATCAACAATGGTCGCAATGGCCTGATGCCCTCCTGGCAGCAGCTGGGTGAAAACAACATCGAAAACCTGACCCAGCATGTCTTATCGCTATCGGGTCATGAAGCTAACGAAGCCCAGGCTGCAGAAGGCGCTCAACTATTCGGCTCTGTATGTGCCGCTTGCCATATGCCTGATGGCACCGGCAACCCGGCGCTCGGTGCTCCTAACCTGACCAACGATGTTTGGCTATACCACAGACCAGGCCAGGAACTGGCTGACTCTATCCGTGAAACGCTCCGCAATGGGCGTAACGGACACATGCCAGCTCAGGCGGCCTACATTGGTGAGGATAAAGTTCACTTGGTCGCTGCTTACATCTACAGCCTCAGCCAGAAAGATGACTGACACTGAGTCACAGGGCTATAGCCCATTACGCTGAAACTACGGCGAAAGTAAAAAAAGGGTGTGGCCAGCGGTCGCACCCTTTTTCGTTAACTACAACGCTCGTTACACTGCATAAACCAGTACAATGCTCACAACATCTTAAGACAGGGCATCAGACCCTGCCAAACTTGACCTGTTGTCTGCCGTGAGACTGCCATGAGCAATAAGATTCCGACACAAGATGTCACTCCAGATCCGGTAAAGCAGTACCCTTCTGACGAAACAGTCACCCAAGAAATGTATGCCAACCGCAAACATATTTATGTGCGCGAAATAAAAGGGCTGTTTCAGCGCGTCCGGCGCGCTTCGAACTGGATACTAATGCTGGGCTTCTTTGTGTTGCCTTGGATTCCCTGGGGAGACCGGCCTGCTATCTGGTTCAATTTTCCAGGCCGTGAGTTCCACATTTTCAGCGCGACGTTCTACCCCCAAGAGTTCATGCTGTTGTCCTGGCTGTTAATCATTTGTGCCTTTGGCTTGTTTTTCATTACTGTTTTCGCTGGTCGCGTATGGTGCGGCTACACATGCCCCCAGAGCGTCTGGACGTTCCTTTTTATCTGGCTTGAGCATCGTATCGAGGGGCCACGCAACCGCCGCATCAAACTCGATAAGCGTAAGCTGGACGCCGATAAACTGAGTCGAAAAACACTCAAGCACAGTCTGTGGCTACTGATTGCTGTCGCTACCGGCATCACCTTCGTTGGATATTTCACCCCGATCCGGAGTCTGATATTAGACCTGCCCGTGCTGCAGGCAAGCGGCTGGTCCTATTTTTGGGTGGGTTTCTTTACCCTATTTACCTACCTCAACGCTGGCTGGTTGCGCGAGCAGGTGTGCATTTACATGTGCCCGTATGCCCGCTTCCAAAGCGTAATGTTCGACCGCGACACCCTAATTGTCTCTTATGACACCCAGCGTGGTGAGCCTCGGGGACGACGCAAGAAAAACCTGCCTCATGCAGAACTACAAGCCGCAGGACTGGGAGACTGCATCGACTGCGACTTATGCGTTCAGGTTTGCCCTACCGGCATCGACATTCGCGACGGGCTGCAGTACGAATGCATCACATGTGCGGCTTGTATCGACGCCTGTGACAGCGTTATGGATAAAATGGGCTACCCGCGCGGCTTGATTCGCTATACCACGGAAAATGCTCTGGAAGGTAAACCGACGCATATTTTCAGGCCCCGACTCATCGGCTACTTAGTGGCCCTGCTGATCACGATCGGACTGTTCTTCTGGGCTGTTGCTGACCGCAGTGCTGTCGGTTTTGACGTTGAGCGTGACCGCAACCAGCTCTATCGTGCTAACGCCAGCGGAGAGATCATCAACACCTATACGGTAGTGGTGCGCAACCTCGACCAGAGTGACCATACCTACCAGTTATCAGCCTCTGGCTTACCGGGTATCACACTAGATACCAGCGAAGTTAACGTACCTGCTGGTGCTTCTCGCCAAATGGTTATCGAGGCCAAAGCGCCAGCTGAAAGCATCACCCAGCCCAGCCATGGCATCATCCTGCACATTGAAGCCACCAATGGCGACATCTATCTTGAGCGCGACAGTCGCTTCCTGGGAGGCACCCGCTAATGGAAAAAAATACACAAGTCAGGCCGTGGTACAAAGAGTTCTGGCCATGGTTTCTGATCTCGTTATTGGCAGCATCCGTGATGTTCAGCCTGACGTTCCTATTCTTCTCGATCCGCTATTATGATGGCAGTATCGCAGAGGATTATTACAAGGACGGACTGGCCATTAACTCCCAGCTGGCCAAGCAGAAGCATGCCCAAAGCTTAGGTCTTCAAGCGAGTCTACTTGCTGATCCGCAAACCGGTGACATCGTGATTGACCTGGCCGGCGAACGTCGCCCAGATCAGCTCGTTCTGGATTTGATTTTCCCTACCGACGATGACCGCGATCAAACGCTGGTCCTAGAGCATGTCCGTGAAGGCCGCTATATCACATCGATTGACGCCCCCTTGCGCTATCGCTGGTATCTGCACCTGCAACCAGAAACAGGCAACGACAGTGAATGGCGCCTTACGGGCGAGGCCACCTTCCCTACGTCTGACACTATCTCTCTGACACCGGGTATTTGAGCGGCATCAATGACCGCAGCAACTGACCAAGCCCCAGCCAAGGCGCTCGACTGCTACCACTGTGGCAGCCGAGTGCCCAAAGGCGCCCCGTGGAGCCTTCGTCTCGACGACGTTGAGCACCCCCTGTGCTGTCCTGGCTGTGAAGCCGTAGCCCACGCCATCCTCAATGGCGGGCTAGAAAGCTATTACCGCTACCGCACCGAATTACCCGAGCGGCCAGATGAGCATCAGATTCACGCAGATACCTGGGCCATTTTCGATGATGCCGGGCTACAGCAACGCTTTATCCGTCACGAACCCGACGGAAACGGCATTAGCGTTACCTTGGCGGTGGAAGGCATCACCTGCGCCGCCTGCGCCTGGCTGATTGAGCACCGTCTTAATGCCATGCCAGGCATTCTTTCCAGTGCAATCAACCTCAGCCACCACCGCTTGCACGTCGCTTGGGACCCTGAGCGCTTACCGCTTTCACGAATTTTGGCGGAGCTAGCGGCCATCGGCTACCCCTCTCAACCCTATGAGCCGGATGCCGCTCAGATTCGCCTGCAGCACGAAGAACGCATGAGCATTCGCCGCCTGATCGTCGCCGCTGTTGGCATGATGCAGGTAATGATGTTTTCGATTCCACATTACTTTGCCAACGAAGGCAGCATCAGCGCCGATTTCAGCGCCCTGTTTCTATGGCTGTCCTTCGCCCTGACGACGCCTGTCGTCCTGTTTTCAGCTCAGCCTTTTTTTGTCGGCGCGCTACGCGATATTCGCAGCCGCCAGCTAGGCATGGATGTTCCGGTCTCGCTGGCCATCGGCTCAGCCTACCTTGCCAGC
Organism: Halomonas halocynthiae DSM 14573; assembly: GCF_000425725.1. Taxonomy (GTDB): domain Bacteria; phylum Pseudomonadota; class Gammaproteobacteria; order Pseudomonadales; family Halomonadaceae; genus Halomonas; species Halomonas halocynthiae. The sequence goes on along the minus strand of NZ_KE384441.1, from coordinate 220,690 downwards.
GCCTGGGGCGTACTGTTCGGCGGCGATATCTACTTTGATTCCGTCGTCATGTTCACATTTTTCTTACTCTTTGGCCGTTATGTGGAAATGCGCGCACGGCGACACAGTGGCCGCATCGGCAATGCACTCGCTCAAGTGCTACCGCTCTCGGCAACTCGCTTGGACGACAACGAACAAGAGCGCATTCTTCCCGCAAATGAGCTGCACGAAGGTGACCGGGTGCTCGTCAAGCCGGGCCACGGTGTACCAGCCGACGGCATTATTGAAACGGGCGAATCACGCCTTGACGAATCTATGCTCAACGGCGAGTACCTTCCCGTCAGCCGCGGCCCCGGCGATAACGTGACGGGCGGTAGCCAGAACATCACCAGCCCGCTGGTCGTTAGGGTGACCCGCGCTGGCAAAGATGCTCGAGCGGCCAGCATTCTCGATCTAACCGACCGGGCTTTTGCTCATCGCCCAAAAATCGCTGAAAATACCGCCCGTCTGGCACACCATTTCGTACTTCAGGTGTTGATTCTGTCGATCGTCGTCGGCGTTGCCTGGTGGTTTATTGACCCACAACGTGCTTTTTGGGTAACGCTATCGGTGTTGGTCATCACCTGCCCTTGCGCACTGGCTCTCGCCACGCCCACGGCACTAACGGCAGCCCATGGCCAATTACGCCGCCGCGGTGTCTTGATTACTCGCGCAGATGCTCTGGAAACGCTGGCACAGCTGGATCGCGTAATATTTGATAAAACCGGCACACTAACCGCTGGCAAAATGACACTGGTTGATGTTCAGCCCGCCAGACCACACGATAAAACCACTCAAAGGACCAGCACTGACAGCGTTTTTGATAAAGTGCAGCTCACACGCATCGCAGCAGCCTTAGAAACCCAGTCAGAACACCCTATCGCACGCGCCTTTACCCCGTGGCGCGACTATAGCCTGAACGCCGACACGATCATTAACCACCCCGGCCAAGGACTAGAAGGACGGTTACTCAATCACCAGTGGCGGCTAGGTAAACCAGAATTTTCCGCACCTGAGCATGCTCTAACAGCACCCGACAGCGGACAATGGCTGCTGTTAAGTGAAGAGGGTCAACCCCGCGCCTGGTTCCGGCTCAACGATCAACTACGCGAAGACGCCGCCCAAACCGTTGCCGCCCTCGATGCCTTAGGTCTCGGCGTTGAGCTACTATCAGGCGATACCGACGCGGCCACCCAGTCCATGGCCGACAAATTAAACATCACTCACTGGCAAGGCGGAGTCAGCCCAGAGGGTAAGCTTGAGTACCTTCGGCAACGACAGTCCGACGGCCTGCGCGTAGCCATGGTGGGTGATGGTATCAACGACATTCCGGTACTCGCGGGGGCGGATGTGGCAATTGCCATGAATAGCGCCACTGATCTGGCACGCACTCGCGCCGATGCGGTCCTGTTAGGCCCTCGTCTCATGCGCATCGTCGACGCTATTGTGGTCAGTCGCGCTACGCGCCGCATCGTCACGCAAAACCTTACCTGGGCGCTGGTTTATAATGTTGCTGCCCTGCCCCTGGCCATGATGGGGTTTGTAACCCCTTGGATTGCCGCTATCGGCATGTCGGCAAGCTCACTTGTTGTGGTCACCAATGCCCTACGCCTGAGCCGTCACACCCCACTGCCAAAGGAAGTGGCATTGCTCTCGGAGACCTCCAGCACATGACTGTCCTTTTTTTCTTGATTCCTCTAACGCTAATCCTGCTGGCATTCGCTGTATGGGCATTTTTCTGGGCCGTCAGAAACGATCAGTTTGATGACCTAGAGGGCCCAGCCTATCGAATCCTCTTCGATGACGACGAAAACGATCTTCCGATAGATCAACGCAGCCAAAACCCAGCAAACGCTGAGCCTGACAACTCAGACGAGCCACCCATTCGGCCGTCTGAAAACCCAGCATCCAAGGACAAACACAGCTGATGGACCCCACTGGACTCAATCTTCCTCCGCTACTGGCTGCTTTTATTTTTGGCCTACTCGGCGGGGCTCATTGTATTGGTATGTGCGGCGGCATTATGGGCGCACTAAGCATGGCGGTACCACCCAGCATGCGTAACCCAGCGCGCATGACCGGCTTATTGCTAGGCTATAACTTAGGCCGTATTGCCAGTTATATGGTGGCCGGCACCCTAGTGGCGTTTCTCGGCACACTGATTGGCGTAGCGCCGGGGGCTCGCTTGGCATTGCAGCTACTGGCTGCAGCCATGATGATTATGATGGCGCTGTATATTGCCGACTGGTGGAAAGGCTTAACTCGCGTTGAGGCCCTGGGACGCTATCTGTGGCGCTACCTGGAACCTGTTGGCCGCCGCCTGATGCCGGTGGTCAGTATTCCTAAGGCGATTCTGATGGGTAGTGTCTGGGGCTGGCTGCCCTGCGGCTTGGTCTATTCCATGCTGAGCTGGAGTCTCGCCATCGGCACCCCCTTAGAGGGAGCCATGCTAATGGGGGCTTTTGGCTTAGGTACCTTACCCGCGCTGCTAGCCACTGGCTTTGCTGCACGCCAGCTGACCCTCTTAATGCGCCACCGAGCAACACGCTGGATCGCCGCCCTAACCATTATCGGTTTCGCGCTGTGGCAGTTATGGGCCGTGTTAACAATCGGTCATCATGGCTAACCGTCTGCCAACCAATTGACTTAGCTCAACTCAGGTATTTTGAGAAGGATTACCATGGCCGAACAGCCTGTTCTGGAGCCTGGGAATGCCTGTCAGCCACACTGCCAACCCTTACTTGCTATCGGCCGGTGCCCGATCACCACAGCCTGACAAGGCCGCCTCAAGCCATAGTCAGCATCGACTAGCCAAGTCCATCAAGACGGGTCATCAACAGACCCGCCCCCTTTCTGTCAGTCTCCGGTTTCCCTTTTGTCACCACCGCTGCCTACATTGCATGCAAACGCAGCATCACAATGTCAGCAGAGCAAGCATCACACACTACCTCAAGCATTTTTCTCACCAGTTGTCTCAAATCGCCCTGCAGTTGGGTGAAGCGCGTCAAATACAGCAACTGTACTGGAGCGGTGGCAACCCAGCAGCGCTCTCATTAGACCAGATGAGCCTGCTTGTCGATGACATCACCGAAAGCTTTTCACTCATCAGCGACACACAACTCGATTTCAGTATTGATCTGCCCCCTCGGGACACCAGCCTATTGATGCTTCGTCACCTCCAGGCACTGAGCGTGAACCGCATCAACTTCCGAGTTATTGAGCTTGATCCTAAGGTGCAGTTACGTATTGGCCACCCTCAGCCGAGCCGTCTGCTGGAACCGTTAATTGACGAAGTGCAGCGCCTCGGCCTTCGCTCACTCGGCCTAGACCTGTGGATTGGCCTACCCGAACAAACCGAACAAGGCCTCACCAACACACTACACCGGCTCATTGAACTAGCCCCTTCACGTCTGAGGCTGTTTGATTTTTGCTACGATCCCAGCCGCTTTCCAGCTCAAGCCGTGCTAACACCGCATCTGACTAACACTACCCGTACCAGCCACCTGCACGAGATGGCGCGAAAAGTGCTCAATAACGCTGGCTACGAAGCCATTTCTACAAAGGCCGACCACCCCACATCCCCCATTCCGAAACACTGCCTCTATGCCCGCCAGGGTGCCGAATTAACGGATGCCATTGCACAGCAGCACCGATGGCAGACTTGCGAGCAACTGACTATCGGGCCAAATGGACGCGTTTTACAATAGAGCTGACACCCAACGAGACACAGAATACTCAACCGGCAAGCCAAGCTCCCTTGATCCACTGTAAGAAACCTCCATAATAGGGCCAGAGCCAATTTTAAGGAGGACAGCATGTCGGATATTGCAGCCAACTGGCGACGCTCACTTTTGCAAGAGACGCGCTGCCAGACCTGCAGCCTCAGCTCGCTGTGCCTACCGCTGGCACTTCAGCTGGAGGACATGGACCAGTTCGACGCTATCATACGTCGCCGTTCACCACTGAAAAGAGGTGAGGTGCTGTTTCATCAGAACGACAGCTTCCGCAGCGTTTATGCCGTACGCTCAGGCAGCCTTAAGCAGACCACTACTGAAGGCTGTGGCGATGAACAGTTGACCAACTTCTACCTTCCCAGCGAGCTAATAGGGTTGGATGGCATTGATGAGCAAGCCTATATGGGTACCGTGGTCGCACTAGAAACAACCACGGTGTGTGAAATTCCTTTTGACCGTCTGGACAGCCTCTCCGAAAACCTTCCTGACCTGCGAGCCCAGCTGTTTCGCAGCATGAGTAAGGAAATCCGCGATGATCGGCGCATGATGCGCTTGCTGTCACGCAAAACGGCAGACCAACGCCTCGCCACTTTTCTGACTGGGTTATCAGACCGCTTTCGTCGCCGTGGTTATTCGCCTTTCAGCTTCCGCCTCCCCATGTCTCGGGCCGATATCGGCAACTATCTAGGCCTAGCGGTGGAAACGGTCAGCCGCATTCTCAGCCGCTTTCAGCAACAGGGGTTAATTTCTGTGTCAGGCCGCGAAGTGAACATTCTCAACTTCGACACCCTGGTTGAGGTAGCTGAACAGGAAAGCTGCCGTTAGCGCCCATCATTTTTTATGATCAACGCACCAAGCAGCAGCTAAACCACTCAACACTCCTGCTGGATATCAATTCGTCTGTCCCGCATGCTGGCTTGCTTGTTTTCCAGGCCAGCAAAATCAAACAGCTCGCGATCAGCCAGTTGCGACGGGGCCACATTGGTTACAGCCTTGAACATACTGTCCAGTCGCCCAGGATGATTACGCTCCCAGTCACTAAGCATTTCCTTGATCACCTGACGCTGCATGTTGGGTTGCGAACCACACAAATTACAGGGAATAATCGGGAACGCCATACGCTGCGAGAACTCGATAATATCGGCCTCACGACAATACGCCAGTGGACGAATCACCACGTTTTTACCATCATCAGATAGCAGCTTGGGCGGCATAGCCTTGAGGCTTCCGCCGAAAAACATGTTCAAAAACAGCGTTTCAAGAATGTCCTCACGATGATGCCCCAGCGCAATCTTGTTAGCACCAATCTGTTCTGCAAACCCATATAGCGAGCCACGCCTGAGCCGCGAACACAGCGCACAGGTCGTCTTGCCTTCGGGGGTTTTCTCTTTCACCACCGAATAGGTATCGCGCTCAAGGATATGGTATTCAACACCCAGCCCTTCCAGGTAGTTGGGCAAAACGTGTTCAGGAAACCCCGGCTGCTTCTGGTCCAGGTTAACCGCCACCAACGAAAAGTTGACGGGCGCATTGCGCTGAAGGCTGCGCAGAATCTCTAGCATGGTGTAGCTATCCTTGCCTCCGGATAAGCACACCATCACTCGATCCCCCTCATTGATCATCTGATAATCAATGATGGCATTACCTACTTGCCGTCTCAGACGTTTGTGCAACTTATTAAAATCACGGCGTGCTTTTTCATTGCGACTATCGCGCGCGCCATGTTTGCGCTGCTTGGCGGGGTCAGCCAACGCGTCAGGATATACGTCACGCGTCTCAAGCGTGCTACCAGTCTGCGAGCCTTCAAAAAGTTGCTCAGCGTTCTGGTGAGGATCAAAAACAGCGGCATCTTGCATAATCAGGGCGCTACCAGTGCGTCAGGGATAGACAGCCGCCTATCCTACCATTGCCACGGGCTGTGATCGAAATCTGATTACTCACCAGATCAATAACAGCCGCCCCTGCGACACAAGTAAAACCTAGGAATATTCCAGGTGGAAACGGTGCGACAAACGTTGCTTGAGTTCTTTGACGATATGTAACGACTCACGCAACAGGTCACGCTCCAAAGACGACAGCTCTTGAGTTTTTAGTAAGTTCGTTGGCACAGGCTCCCCCTCGACGTTGACACTGACCAATTGCTGGCTTAGTCGCAGCTCGATAAACAGCGCTAACGCTTCACCAAGGTCTTCAGCAAAATGCTCATCCAGTCGCCCTGCCGCAACCAAGGCGTCAAGGCGCTCCAAGGTCGAGGTCGCCAACACCCGACTCTCCAGCGCCATCACTCTAACGCCATGAACAATAGGAAAAATACCACCCTTTTTGATATCGATACCTTGGCGCGATTTTTTAAGCGAGCCGAAGAAAGTCAGCGGCGTGGCAAACCCCAGCGCCGGACGGGCCAATGTTGAAAGTAGCAGCTGGTCGCGTGTGCAGCATTCAAACAGCCACTCCCTCAAGCGATCAAGCAATGCCGTATTACCCGCAACACCACTGGCATCCAGCAAAATAACTAATTTCATCAGGCTGTCGCCATCGCGCGCCTCAGCCCAATGAGCAATTCGTTTGCGCCACTCACTTTCGGTACCACACCACTCGGGATTAGATACCATAATATTGCCAGGGCAAGAGGGGTAGCCCAAAGCAATCAGTGTCTGCGTCAGTTTTTGCATAGTGCGCTCAAGCGCTGGCCATTCGAGACCATCTTCGATAATCAGCCCATTGTCCTGATCGGTCTTGAGAATTTGCTCTCCTCGGCCTTCACTCCCCATCACAATCAAACAGGCACTCTGATCAAAGGCATCACCCACAACAAAATTCCATGCCTTGCTCATGATGCGTCCGTTAATCGCCGACAGCAGCCCCATGGCAAAGCGCAGCTTGATGCCTTGGCTCATCAACGCCCTTACCAGTGATTCCTGTCGATGACTGGCCGCAGCCAGCGCTTCCAGGTTATCCGCTTGCTCTACCTGTAGCGCAATGGCATGGCTACGGCTCGAGAAATAATCCAGCACATCTGTTAGCTCAACCACACCGACCGCTTGGTCCTGACTCACCACCACCACTCGCGACACCTGATGACGTGTCATACTGACCAGTGCCTCAAAGAGATACTGGCCGGGAGTCACCGAGATCAGGCGATAGTTCGCCACGTCTTCCGTCGGTGTTTGCTGCGACAGTCCCTGCAAGACAAGCGCGTTAAGTAAGTCAGTTTTTGTGACCACGCCCAGCCCTTGATCACTCGTCACCAACAGACTGTCTGCATGACCTTTATCTAGACAGCGCACGGCTTCAGCAATACTGGCATCAGATGTCAGACAAAGAGGATCACGCATGCAGTCGCTCACCTGAGCCAACATGAAGCCTGTCATTCCAACGCCGCCTTCATTTCGGTGCGCAGTGATAAGCCGCGCTTTTTCCGATAAACGCAAGCGAAAGAAGTTAGCAAAGTCTAACGAAGCATCACACAGCGACATGAACAACGCCGCAGACAATAAATAACAGCGACTATCCTGCGTCGCGCAAAACCGGTAACGACTCGTACCATTAAAAACGCTAATGGCTCCGAACGTATCACCCTCACAGAAACGCCCTATCTGGGCGTCAGCTCCAGAGCGATCTGGATCAAGCTCAATAATTTCGCCCGACTGAACAATATAGACATGCTCACCCGGCGCACCTTTTTCGATAAGTACAGCACCCGCCGGATACGTCACTAACACTGCGTTACTGCACAGCTTTTGCTGTGCCTGCTTGTCAAGCAGGCTGAATGGTACCCGTGAGAGATCTATCTCAACCATATCCAGAACCCTCTTGCATGGAGTGCTATCTCGAAAAATACCACCGAGCCTGCCCCCAGTTTCCGTAAAGGCCAATACTCACAATGATCGGCCCCTCCTGAATTGAGGTTAACAAAAGAGACATACACTCCAGTATCTAGACCATGGTTCTAACAGCGACTGTTATCTCGCATTTTGTCACTCCGTTTATCGCTCACAACCGAGAACCAAGCTAGACAATCGTCCTAGAAGCCACCATTTCATGACAAGGCATGCCAATAAAAAACAATGTATCTTGTTGTTTTAAATAAAAATAAAAAATACTTTTTTATTATAAAAATCTAATGATACGAAAGTATGGGATTCTATTTATACGTTTTTTGCTCAGCATGACTCATGAGACAAAACTAGAGCACTGGGCATTAATTGCTCTGGCACACGCTTGAAAATGGTCAGTAATTCTCACGTATCCAGGTCTGATTCGGCGGGCAACTAACGCGCACTTTAGCTAAAAGCTCGAAGCTCTAGACTCAGAACGACACTTCAATAACAAACGGGGAATACCACTCATGGCAGACGAACAAACACCCAAAGTGGAATCCAATGATTACTGGAAGTCTAACGTCAGGCTCATTTTTGGCTGCCTGTTCGTATGGGCATTGGTTTCCTATGGCTTCGCTATTCTGCTACGCCCATTACTCTCGGGCATTGCCGTTGGCGGAACAGATCTTGGCTTCTGGTTTGCCCAGCAGGGCTCCATCCTGACATTCATCGTCATCACGTTTTTCTATGCCTGGCGCATGAATAGCCTAGATAAAAAATATGGCCTCGGGGAGTAAAATAATATGAGCCAATATGCAATCAATCTTCTCTTTGTAGGGGCATCATTTGCCCTCTACATTGGTATCGCCATCTGGGCACGCGCGGGATCGGCCAAAGATTTCTACGTTGCCGGTGGCGGTGTACACCCCATTACTAATGGCATGGCTACCGCTGCTGACTGGATGTCCGCTGCATCCTTTATTTCCATGGCGGGTCTTCTCGCGTCTGGCGGCTATGCCAACTCTAGCTTTTTGATGGGCTGGACCGGTGGCTATGTGCTGCTGGCCATGCTGCTTGCGCCTTACCTGCGTAAATTTGGCAAATTCACCGTACCCGACTTTATCGGCGACCGCTACTACAGCCGCACCGCTCGGCTGCTGGCAGTAATCTGTCTGATCATCGCGTCGGTAACCTATGTTATCGGCCAGATGACGGGAGCCGGTGTTGCCTTCTCACGCTTTCTTGAAGTTAGCAATACCTGGGGCATCTGGATCGCTGCGCTGATTGTGTTCTTATACGCCGTCTTTGGCGGCATGAAGGGCATCACCTACACTCAGGTAGCTCAGTACGTCGTACTGATCATTGCTTACACCATTCCGGCAGTATTTATTTCGCTGGAACTGACCGGTAACCCGATTCCAGGCCTTGGCTTGTTCAGCGACTACAAAGAGGCAGGAGAGCCACTACTCACCAAACTCGATGATGTCATTGTTGCTCTAGGCTTTCACGACTACACCGCCGATATCGATAACAAACTGAACATGGTGCTGTTCACCCTGTCATTGATGGTTGGTACTGCTGGTCTGCCACACGTTATCATCCGCTTCTTCACCGTTCCCAAGGTTGCTGATGCTCGTTGGTCTGCGGGCTGGGCTCTGGTGTTCATCGCCCTGCTATACCTGACCGCTCCTGCGGTTGGTGCCATGGCACGCCTCAACCTGATGACCACCGTCTATCCGGAAATGGTTGGCGAAAACTACGAACAAGCAGCACTCAACCCGATTTACTACGAAAACCGTCCAGAGTGGATCAAAACCTGGGAAGAAACTGGCCTGATCACCTTTGATGACAAAAACGACGATGGCCGTATCCAGGTTTACAACGATAAGAACGAAGAGTTTGCTCCAGTAGCGGCCGAGCGTAACTGGAAAGGCAACGAGCTGTACGTCAACAACGACATTCTGGTTCTGGCTAACCCCGAGATTGCCAACCTTCCACCTTGGGTCATCGGTTTGATCGCCGCGGGGGGGATTGCAGCAGCACTGTCGACCGCCGCAGGGCTACTGCTGGCTATCTCATCAGCCATCAGTCATGACTTGATCAAAACAATGATTAACCCAGGAATCTCTGAGAAATCAGAAATGCTGACGGCTCGGATATCCATGGGGGGCTCCATTCTCTTGGCGACCTATCTCGGACTGAATCCGCCAGGTTTTGCAGCACAAACAGTGGCACTTGCCTTCGGTATTGCCGGTGCGTCACTGTTCCCAGTGCTGATGATGGGTATCTTCTCCAAGCGCATGAACAACGTGGGTGCCGTTGCTGGCATGCTGACGGGCCTTTGCGCTACCTTGCTGTACATCTTTACGTACCTGGGCTGGTTCTTCATTCCGGGCACTAACATGCTGCCGAACACACCCGACAACTGGATCTTCGGCATCTCGCCGCTATCCTTCGGGGCTGTAGGTGCCATCCTCAACTTCACTGTGGCCTTCTTGGTATCTCGCGTCACAGCGGCACCACCGCAACACATTCAGGACCTCGTAGAAAGCGTGCGTTACCCGAAAGGTGCTGGTAAGTCGATCGTTCACTGAGGATAATTCCTTCACGCGTACCGCTTGAGTGGTACACCACACAACGTCGGGCTTCCTTCGGGAAGCCCGACTGCTGTCAGGATACGGGTTATGCTATGGCATTTAATTGCGGCGATTTTCGCCGGACTAGGCTGCGCAGGTATCGCACTACTACTGCGCAAACTGAGTGGGCAGCGACTACCCCGCTGGATCATTCCGGCATTCGCGGGGCTCGGTATACTGGGCTATCAGGTTTATCAGGAATACCATTGGTTCGAACATAAACAACAACAACTGCCACCCGAAACACAGCTAATCAGCACTGAACAACGCTCAATGATCTGGCGTCCTTGGACATTTTTGTTCCCCATCACCAACGCTTTCACGGTGGTAGACAACGCCTCCCACAGCGAAACGGGCAGTAGCGACATTGTCACCTTCCAGCTGTATCACTTTGAGCGCGCATATCCAGACCGAGTCAGCCATCATCCGTCATTACTGAACTGCACAACGCGAGAATTAGTGCCACTCGACAAAGAGAATGGCCAACCGATGGTTAAAGACATGCGACGCTTGGCTGAGGACTCCGCTCTATATCAATATCAGTGCGCCAACCAATAACAAAGCTTGAGATAGCGCAGCCACCCACGGGACTCTAGAATAGACTCACCACAAGGAGGCTTAAATGTTCGCTGGCTGGCTGCTGATTGCTGTTTCGCTACTGTATATCGCCGTGCTGTTCACCATTGCTTGGCACGGTGATCGTCAGGCAAGGCGCCACGGTGCCTCACGCCGCCGCCCCGTCATCTACAGCCTGGCACTGGCCATCTACTGCACTTCCTGGACCTTTCATGGAACCGTCGGCCAGGCCGCCACCTCAGGCTGGTCATTTGCCAGTATTTTTATCGGCCCAGCCATCACCATGCTGCTGTTCTGGCCAGTGCTGGCCAAGATGATTCGCGTCGCCAAGCACCAGAACGTCACCTCTATCGCCGATTTCATTGCCTCGCGCTATGGCAAAACCCAATCCTTGGCCGCCTTTGCCAGCCTAGTCGCACTCATCGGCACCCTGCCTTACATCGCCCTGCAGTTAAAGGCCGTCTCTAGCAGCTTTAGCCAGTTAACGCTGGCTTCTGACATTACTCGAACTCCATTGATCGGTGACACCGCATTTTATGTCGCTGTTATTATGGCGATATTTGCGATTCTTTTTGGCACCCGTCACACAGATGCCACCGAACATCACGAAGGTTTGATTCAAGCGGTCGCTTTTGAGTCACTGGTCAAGCTCGTCGCCTTCCTCACCTTAGGTGCCTACGTCACCTGGGGCATGTTTGATGGTTTGAGCGACCTCTTAGCGTTTGCCGACATACAGCTGGAGTTACAGCGCCAATTGGTCGAACAAGACTTCGGCCAAAGTTTCTGGGCACAAACACTCTTGGCCATGCTTGCCGTACTTTGCCTGCCGCGCCAATTCCATGCAGCAGTGGTTGAAAACACACACCGCGATGATGCCGCCATGGCTCGCTGGCTGTTCCCACTGTATTTGGTTGCCTTCGCATTTTTCGTACTCCCGCTGGCCGCTGCAGGCCTGACGCTATTTGCTGATGGTAGCGTGGAACCGGACAGTTTCGTGCTCGCACTGCCTATGGCCAGCGGCAGCAATTGGCTGACCCTTTTAACCTATATCGGCGGATTTTCAGCCTCTACCGGCATGGTCATCGTCGCTGCCGTTGCCGTATCAATCATGATTTCCAACGAAATTGTCATACCTGCGCTCTTCCGCCTGCATTGGTTCGACACCAAAGCGCGAGATTACGGCCGCCTTGTGCTACGTACCCGTCGCATTACTATCGCAGCAGTACTGGGCATGGCCTATGGCACCTACAAGCTAATTGGTGAGTTCGGCTCCCTGGCATCTATCGGTATGCTGTCTTTTGCCGCAGCAGCCCAATTTGCCCCTGCAGTTATTGGCGGCCTGTACTGGAAGCGCGGCAACCGAATGGGCGTCATTGCCGGAATGGTCACTGGCTTCGCCATCTGGACCTATAGCTTACTGCTCCCAGCCATGATTAACGCGGGGGTATTGCCCTCTCATTGGCTCAGTGGCGGCCCATTGGGCATAGGCTTTCTGTCACCAATTTCTTTACTGGGGCTAAATGTCGGCGACAGTTTCACCCATGGCGTGATGTTCTCGCTGGGCCTGAACCTAGCCTGTTATATTTTTATTTCTCAAATAACACCACAACGCGTGGTAGAGCGCATACAGGCCTCTCTTTTCGTTGACAGCGTGGAAACGCGACAAACTTCCGTCAACCGGCCCTGGACTGGTGCCACCACCGTCAACGACCTTAAGGTGTTATGTGAACGCTTTCTGGCACCGGAGCAGGTTAATCGAGCCTTCAGTGATTATGCACAACGCGCTGGCATCACCCTTGAAGACAACACTCGCGCGTCTATCGATATCATCCAGTTCACCGAACGCCTGCTAGCGTCAGTTCTAGGGGCCTCTTCAGCACGAATCGTCGTCAACTCGGCACTCCAAGGCCGTGGCATTGGGATTTCAGATGTTATTTCCATTGTTGATGAAGCCTCTCAAGTGCTGGAGTTCAATCGCGCCCTGCTCCAAGCCACTATCGAAAATATTAACCAAGGCATCGGCGTCGTTGACCAGAACCTCCGCCTGGTGGTCTGGAATCAACGCTACCTAGAGCTGTTCCGCTTTCCTGACCACTTAATACGCGTTGGCGCGTCAATGGAGCGAATTTTTCGCCACAACGCTCACAACGGCGAATACGGGCCGGGCGACCCAGAAGAGCATGTCGAACAATTGCTGGGTAATATCCGCCAAGGCCACCCTCATCGCTATGTGCGCTACCGCCAAGACGGCAGTGTGCTAGAAGTGCAGGGTACACCCATGCCTGGCGGCGGCTTTGTGTACACCTACCAGGACATCACTCAGCAGAAAAAAGTTGAGGAAGAGCTGATTCTTTCTCAAAACAATATACGCATCTATACCGATAACGTACCGGCACTGATCGCCTATTTTGATAAAGAATGCCGCTACCTGTTTACCAACCGTGCTTATGAACAAGCGTTCGACATCGACCGTGCCAGCGTGATTGGTAAGCCCCTGTGGGAGGTCATGTCAGAACATATGGTCAATGAGCGGGCCCCATGGCTGGAGCGCGCTCTTGACGGCGAGCGCGTCAATTTCGAAGTATCGCTACGCATGACAACGGGCCTTCATTATATGCTGGTCACCTACACGCCCCACTTTGATAACAGTGGCGATATTCTTGGATTTTTCTCTCTCTACCAGGATATTACCGAGCGTCGTCGAGCCGAGATTGCCCTTAAGGAAACCAATGAAACCTTGGAAGAGCGAGTGCGCGAGCGCACCCAGGCTCTGTCTGCCGCGAACTCGGCGCTACGCCAAGAAAACCGCGTGCGGGCTGAGGCTGAACAAGCGCTGCGCCATGCCAAGCAACTTGCCGAAACCGCTAATGCCTCTAAAACTCGCTTCCTGGCAGCGGCCAGCCACGACCTGTTACAGCCACTTAACGCAGCACGGCTGTTTACCTCGGCACTCTCACAGCAGTTTGAAGGCGGCGAAACCAAACGCACCATTAATCACATCGACAACTCGCTACAAGCCGCTGAGGAGCTTCTCAGTACACTGCTGGACATCTCCAAGCTGGATGCTGGCGCTCTGACACCCAAACGCACTCACTTCGCCCTGGCAGACATTACGCAACCCTTACGCGCAGAATTTGATGTCATGGCTGCTGATCGCGGCTTGGACTTTCATGTTGTACCTACCCGCTGCTGGGTCGATAGCGACCCTCAGATGCTTCGTCGCATCATCCAGAACTTTCTGTCCAACGCAATTCGCTACACTCAACAAGGCCGTGTACTGCTAGGGTGCCGACGCAGAAAAAACCATTTGGTTATCGAGGTATGGGATAGCGGCCCCGGCATCCCAGACGCCAAGCTCAGTGAAATATTCCAGGAGTTCAAACGACTCGACCAAGTATCGCGACACAAAGAAAGTGAGCGCGGTCTGGGCCTTGGGTTATCGATCGCTGATCGCATGAGTCGCGTGCTGGATCACCCTATTCAAGTCAGGTCCAAGATGGACCAGGGTACAGTTTTCAGCATCAGAGTCCCCATGGTGCAAAGTGGGCAATCCGCCAGCAGCGAGACGACCAACGTGAAACGTGCCGGAAATAAACTGGCTGGCAAGCGTATTCTATGTATCGATAACGAAACGCTGATTTTGGAAGGCATGAAAGCCATGCTGACAGGCTGGGGCTGTGACGTGCATACCGCAACATCAATCAGCAGCGCAAAAACCGTACTCCGCCACTTAAACGGCGACCCTGACGCCATCCTAGCCGACTATCACCTAGATAACGAAGTCACCGGCCTAATGGCCATTGACGCTCTCTCGGAACGCCTAAGCAGTGACGTGCCAGGTATCATCATCACCGCCGATCGCACCGAAGAGGTTGCTGAACAAATCAAGCGTGACGGCTTCCACCTATTGCTCAAGCCCGTTCGCCCTGCCGCGTTACGCGCACTGCTGACTCGAACCCTGCAAGCCAGCCAAGCCATGGAGCGCGCCGAAAAAATGTAGCACCACGGCTTCTGGCGTTAACCTCATTTGTGACCAGACGGTTGTTGAAGCGAACGTCAGGCTGCCCCACCTGGCAACGCTTCCGTTTTTTCACGCCGCTGCTCTATGCCGCGCGGCCAAGCGTAAAGCAACGCTTTCATAAGCGTTGCCAGGGGAATAGCGAAAAACACCCCCCAGAACCCCCAGATACCACCAAAAAACAACACTGCAAGAATGATGGAAACCGGATGCAGATTGACAGCTTCTGAAAACAGCAGCGGAACGAGCACGTTGCCATCAATGGCCTGAATAACGGCATAGGCAAACAAAACATAGAAAAACTGATCACCCAAACCAAACTGAAAGCCCGCTACTGCCATGACCGGCAAAGTCGCCACAGCCGCACCGATAAAAGGCACCAGCGTGGAAAGCCCGACCAACACCGCCAACAGCGCAGAATACCGCAACCCAAGGAAAGTGAAGACAATAAAGGCAACGCTAGCAACGATGATAATTTCGATGAACTTCCCGCGCACGTAGTTCGCTATCTTATTGTCCATTTCATGCCATACCCGACCCATCAAGTCTCGCTGACGTGGCAGCAATGAAACAGCAAATCCCACCAGCTGATTACTGTCCTTGAGCATAAACAGCACCAGTATAGGCACTAGCACAAGATAGATGATTAGCCCCATCACGTTGCCTAACGAGGCCAACGACAAAGTCACCGCATGCTGCCCCAGCAGCGTTACTTCACGGCTTGCCATGCCAATCCAGGTCTGAATTTGATCCGGCGTAACGAGCTGTGGGTA
The DNA here is from genome assembly GCF_000425725.1 of Halomonas halocynthiae DSM 14573. GTDB lineage: Bacteria > Pseudomonadota > Gammaproteobacteria > Pseudomonadales > Halomonadaceae > Halomonas > Halomonas halocynthiae. The sequence continues at coordinate 205,114 of NZ_KE384441.1, read as the reverse complement.
CAACACCTGTAAGTCATCCACCATCTTGCGACCACTGGCTAACATGCGTGGTAACTCGTGCATGAGGTTAGCCATTTGGCTCCAGATCAATGGCAAAAGAATGAACGCTATGATCAATAGAATGCCGATGAACACTAAATAAACCAGAGCGATTGCCAACAACCCCGGCACGCGATGCCGAGTCAGAAAGTTCACCCCACCCTGCAGCAAAAAGGCAATGATCAGCGCGGTAAAAAAAGGTGCCAGCATTTTTCCGAAAAAAATGACACAGGCAAACCCCAGTACCAGCACAATAAGCATGACCACGGCTTCTTCATCCGAGAAGTACTGCTCCATCCAACCACGAAACAATGAACGCAGTGTCATGTCGTTACCTCTTTTCCCTTACGAATCCAGAAATAATAAATGCCGTCACGCTCCTCGCGCGCTTCCAGTTCATGCGTGCTGAGTTCAACAAACGACACAACATCGCGCCAAGCACCCGCATCCGTAGCCATGACTTCCAATAACTGACCAGACGATAGCCGAGACAGCGCCTGCTTTGTTTTAAGCAAAGGCAGCGGACATGGAAAACCGCAGGCATCAAGCACGTCATCAGGCTGCATAGCTATGAAGTCTCCAAAAAGAAAATGACGAAACACCCCTGTCAACCACACGCAAAACTGCCGCCAGAGTAACGAATCGACAACAGCCCAGTGTAAATAAAGGCACTTTATATAGCGAATCAATGTCTGACAAAATGCTGTAGCCTGTACCTATGTTTACCGATGAGGCTTCTCAATGCTTCGCTACGCCCTGACCTGGCTTATCACGCTGCTTCTGAGCTTGTCTGTGATGGTTTCTGCGCTATCTCCCGCATGGAGCCAGACCAATCTCGACCTGTCACTGCCCAGCCTAACCAGCAGCAACACTCAAGTAATCAACGGTGAGGAAGTCCGCTTAGGGCGTGCTTGGTTACGCCAGTTTCGAGCCCACGCACCAGCCTGGGAAGATCCAATTAGTGAAGACTACGTCAACACACTGGTGGCCCGCTTACTGCCACACAGCGAACTCTCCGGTATCGACACCGTTGTGACTCTGGTGGCCAGCGACCGACTGAACGCCTTCGCTGTTCCTGGTGGAGTTATCGGAATTAATGCTGGCCTATTTGCCTTCGCTGAGCAAGAAGCCGCCATGGTTTCAGTACTCGCCCACGAACTAGGTCACCTTTCACAACGCCATTACGCACGCGGCAAGGCCCGCGCAGAGCAAATGCGATTGCCTGCCATGGCAGCCATGCTGGCGGGAATGCTTGTTGCTGCCAGCGGTGGCGGCGACGTGGGCATTGCCGCCGCAGTCGGTTCACAGGCAGCGTTGTATCAAGACCAGCTCGCCTATTCACGCCGCTTTGAACAGGAAGCCGACCGCATTGGCCTTCAGGCCATGGCAAGTGCCGGCTACGACCCTCAAGCAACGGTTGACTTATTCCGCACCATGCAGCGCCAACTCACGTTGCAGGGCGGTAATCCACCAGAATTTCTGCTTACTCACCCACTCACCGAGTCGCGCATTACTGATGCCCAGTCCCGCGCTAACCAGATTCAAGTGACTCATCCCCGCGCTGAAGATCTGGCCTATCACCTGGTTCGTGCCCGAGCGCTGCTGGCGATTTATGATCGCGACCCCAGCCAGGCTGCAACACGATTGAAGCGCAGCAACCCTCCCGAGGCGGCTCAACGTTATCTGGCCGCGTTAATTGATGCAGAAAAAAAACAGACCGACAGCGCTCTTAGGCAACTGGATACCCTCGCCCAGGCGCATCCCGACCTGGCGATGCTGCCAGCATCAGCAGTTGACGTCGCGCTAAAAGCAGGGCGCGTCAATGACGCAATTGAGCGAGCACGCAGGCAACTGCGCCTGATGCCAGGCTACCAACCCACACAACTGATGCTGGGCGAAGCATTGCTACAGACCAACCCCAATGACGCGTATTTTATACTCAATGAACTAGCTGACCAGCGGCCCGAAGACCCTCAGGTATTTGCCCTGCTAGCCGAGGCCGCTGGCCGCAGTGAACGTGAGGCCTGGGGGCACTTGGCACGGGCCGAGCACCAGCAACTAACGGGGCATATTGACCGCGCAATTCAACAGCTTGATGTTGCTCAAGAGATCGCCAAGCGACATAACGACCTAACGGCATCCAATCGTATAAAGCAGCGTCGCGAGGCATTTATTGGCTACCGAGAAACCATGGAAGAATTCCAGTAGCCAATAACGGTGTGGTAAATAACGGAGTGATTACTACCGATTAACCCGCGTTAAACGCCAGCATACGCGTCAAGGGCTTTAGTGCAGCTTGGCGCAACGCCTCATTTACCGTGATCTCATGACTGCTGGCGTCGCTTGCCCCATTTGCCCCCCTGCCTGCGCGTAGCGCAAAAGCCACGTTATCCAATGCATTCATGGCCATCCAAGGGCAGTGGGCACAGCTTTTACACGTCGCCCCATCTCCAGCCGTAGGTGCGGCAAACAGTATTTTATCTGGCGCGGCCTGTTGCATCTTGAAGAAAATACCGCGATCAGTGGCAACGATTAGCCGCTTATTGGGCAAACGCGTTGCAGCATTGATCAGCTGCGAGGTAGAGCCCACCACATCAGCCAGCTCAACAACACCCGCAGGGGACTCAGGATGCACCAACACGGCAGCGTCAGGGTATAGCGCCTTAAGATCTTCAATGCCCCTGGCCTTGAACTCTTCATGCACAATGCAGGCCCCGTCCCACAGCAGCATATCGGCGCCCGTTTTCTGCTGAATATAGGCCCCCAAATGCTTGTCCGGAGCCCACAGAATTTTCTCACCCTTAGCATGCAAGTGCTCAATCACATCAACAGCAATAGAGGAGGTTACCACCCAGTCAGCACGGGCTTTAACCGCGGCTGACGTATTGGCATAAACCACCACCGTGCGATCGGGGTGAGCATCACAAAACGCACTGAACTCATCTGCTGGGCAGCCGATATCTAACGAGCAGGTAGCCTCCAGGGTTGGCATCAGGACACGTTTTTCCGGCGACAGAATCTTGGCAGTTTCACCCATAAAACGCACACCAGCAACAATCAAGGTGTCGGCAGAGTGCTGAGCGCCAAAGCGGGCCATTTCCAGCGAATCAGCGACACAACCGCCGGTGGCTTCGGCCAGGTGCTGAATTGCATCATCGGTGTAATAGTGAGCTACCAGTACTGCATTGTTAGCTTTAAGAAGCCGCCTGATCTCTTCGATCTGCGCTTCGTCATCGGCAACAAGCCGAGTCGGGCAATAGCGAGTTGCCGGCTGTTTATACAGCTCGGCAGAAATCATCTTAGTCATCGTGTCTACCACTGTGACGGCAGGGGCTCCCCCTGCATTTCGCCAAGTACCGTAGCCAACGCTCTCCGCGCCGGACAGCACAGCCGATAGATTGAGCGTTGCGTCTGCCGCGATGCTCAACCTGCCTTTATTCTAGACCGAAGAGAGAGGATTGCTCAAACCCCTGGCCACATTGTTAATCAAGCCCCATTAACCAAGCACCAAGCAAAACGCCCCTGCCTTAGTCAGGCAGGGGCGCGGTATTTGGTGGGTCGTGTAGGATTCGAACCTACGACCAATTGATTAAAAGTCAACTGCTCTACCAACTGAGCTAACGACCCAAGGTGTTTAGCGATTTAATCGCCTTACACAATTCTTACTGCTGATTTTACTATGACCTTTATGCTCTCGCATAGAGTCCGGTTGGTGGGTCGTGTAGGATTCGAACCTACGACCAATTGATTAAAAGTCAACTGCTCTACCAACTGAGCTAACGACCCTTCCGAACGCGTGCAGATATTACGGATTCTACCTGCCTATAGCAAGCAGTTTTTTCACTTTGGCATTTTTCCACTTGCCATAGACATCAGCGCCAAACCGATGAAGAATAGCATTAATCGGCTGAAACCAGCCTCTATGCCTTCCTATCCACTATTTGAGATTCAACATGTCTTTGCGTCGTCCGCTGCTGCTCAATGCATTAGGCCTAGCGATAATTTTCAGTTGGGCAGTGCCCTCTTTTACGCTATGGGATCGGGTTGATGACCAGATTTTTTGGTTTTTCAACCACACTCTCAGTGCCGATAACCCAGCCTGGACAACGCTACTGGCGGCAATGAACAGCCGTCTTTTTGATCCCGTCGTCATGGGGTTGATGCTGGCCCTGATGGGCCTGGGCTGCCAACGCGACCCGAAAGGCGGCTGGCCACGCTGGGTTGGTATCGGAGTTACCATGGTGCTAACCGCGGGTGTCACCGTCGTATTAGTGCGCCTTCTGGTGACCCATACCCACGAAAGCCCGACCCTGCGCTATCCAGATGCTACCCGCATCACCGAACTGGTGAGCTTTTCTACCAAAGCCATTTCCAACAGCAGTTTCCCTGGCGACCACGGCATCATGGCAATGATTTTTACTGGCTTCATGCTTGCCTTTGGAGACCGACTGGTACGCGCCCTCAGCTTGGTAATTCTGGTGCTGGCAGCAGCCCCCAGGGTAGTGGTTGGCGCACACTGGTTCACCGACATCCTTGTCGGCTCACTGGCGATTGTGCTGCTGATTCTGCCCTGGGTGTTATGTACGCCACTGGCAGAACGCTGCACCCGCGCTGTCAGTGGCTATATACTACGTGCAACGGGAAAATCAACGCCGCGAACGTGAGCCCGCTTTACGAATACCCTGAACCGGCTGACGTTTATTGCGGTCACGCTTCCACTGCTTCTGCTCATTCGGCGTCAGCGCTGGCACGGCGCGTTTGGGCAACCCTGCCATCGCCGACAGGTCGTCCACTTCGTCCTGATTCAGCTCGACCCATTCGCCAAGCTTAACGCGCTTGTCCAGAAAGATATTGCCGTAACGCACGCGCTTGAGGCGGCTCACCGTCAGCTCCTGAGACTCCCACAATCGACGCACCTCACGGTTGCGCCCTTCCATGATGACGACGTGAAACCACGTATTGATGCCTTCGCCACCAAACTCCTGAACATCAGTAAAGCGGGCAGGACCATCATCCAGCATAACGCCATCTGTCATGGCAGTAATATGCTGCTTCTCAACCTGCCCCATAACGCGTACCGCGTACTCACGCTCAACTTCTGTAGACGGATGCATCAACCGATTAGCTAACTCACCATCGGTAGTAAATAGGAGTAAACCGCTGGTATTAATATCCAGGCGGCCAATAACGATCCAGCGCTCACCCTTAAGCCGGGGCAGGCGGTCAAATACGGTGCGTCGCCCTTCTGGATCTTTGCGGGTACACAGCTCGCCTTCGGGTTTGTTGTACATGATGACTCGACGCGGCACATCATCAACGCTGCGCAGCCCCACCGGACGATCATCCAGAGTGACCTGATCACGCATTTCAATACGGTCGCCCAAGCTTGCTACTTTACCGTTAACCTTGATCCGGCCTTCGGCGATTACCCCTTCCATTTCGCGGCGTGAGCCAAGGCCTGCTCGAGCAAGAACTTTCTGTAGCTTTTCGGTGGGGGGAGTCGAATGTGTCATTGGTCGTCATTCTCACTGGTAGTGGATTCCGTGCTCACGGTGCCATCATCGGCTGTGTGACGTTGCGTGTGAGCACGTTCGGACAGGCGCGCCTGCAAATCAACAAAGCTCAGCGCTGTCCGTTCGGACGCCGTCCCGGCGTGTGTTTCGTCGGCCATCCCGGCCGTCGTCGATTGCGTATCACTGTCATCTTCGTCAAGAAGCTCATCTGCCTGGGCCAACAGTGCGTGCTGAGATGGCGGCGGTGCGGCTTCTTCTTCAGCAAGCTGCTCTTCAAACGCTTTTAGCTCATGCATAGGCGGAAGCTCATCCAGCGTTTTCAACCCCAGGTCATCAAGAAAACTACGGGTGGTGGCATACACCGCAGGGCGACCTGGCATGTCACGATGCCCAACTACACGCACCCAGCCACGCTCCAATAACGTGCGCATGATTGAACCGCTGACCGCAACACCACGCACGTCTTCAATGTCACCACGAGTCACCGGCTGACGATAGGCAATTAGCGCCAGCGTTTCGAGTAATGCCCGTGAATAACGCTGGGGCCGCTCGTCCCATAACCGTGAAACCCAGGGTGATAATCGTGGCCGGATGCGCAATTGATACCCCGAGGCCGTTTGCAACATCTCCATGGCGCCGCCCTCATGGCGCTCAGCAACACGATCTAATGCGTCACGCAGGCTTTGACGCGGCGGCCGCTCATGGTCATCAAACAACACATCAAAACGCTCAAGTGATAGCGGCTCACCAGCAGCCAGCAAGGCTGCTTCCAGTATGTCATCCAGCAGACTTGGCGACTCTGCACTCACTCAAACACCTCGTTGTCATCGTACGAGGCACCACCACCCGGTAACGCCTCCTGCGTATCCACCTCATCGGCAAATACGTTTTCATCATATTCTGCACTTTCCGAGTCATTCTCGTAAGGATTTTCACCGTCAGCGGCAGCTACGCGAGCCCGCACATGGATGGGTGACAGCGGCGCATTCTGAACAATTTCGATCATTGCTTCTTTGGCCAACTCCAAAATCGCCATAAAAGTAACAACAACACCCGCTCGCCCTTCTTCTAAAAAAAACAAAGCCTCAAACGGCGTATAATGCTGATGATCCAACTGCGCCATAATCGCCAACATGCGCTCACGTGTCGATAACGTTTCACGGCTGACCTGGTGTGACTGGTTTAACTCAGCTCGCCGTAAAATACCGGCTAATGCGCCCAGCAAGGCATCGAGTGCAACATCTGGGTGCACCACTCGAGAGTCCAGCGGTGGTAGCGCCGCACTGGCAGAAAACCAGTCACGCCCCAGCCGAGGCATCTCACCCAAGCTTTCAGCGGCATGCTTAAGCCGCTCGTACTCCTGAAGGCGCCGGATCAACTCAGCCCTGGGATCTTCGTCTTCAGCGTCATCGCCCTCCTTTGGCGGGCGCGGCAGCAAGGTACGCGACTTAACCTCTGCCAACGTAGCGGCCATCAGTAGATACTCGCCTGCCAGCTCGATTTCCATTGAGGTCATCAGCTCAATATAAGCGATGTACTGGTGGGTAATAGCAGCAACGTCGATGCTAAGAATATCGAGATTATGACGCCGGATCAGGTACAACAGCAGATCCAGCGGCCCTTCAAACGCATCAAGAAATACCCGCAGCGCCTCAGGCGGAATATACAGGTCATCGGGCAACTCAAGAATCGGCTCATCAAACAAACGCCCTAAGACTTCCGCCTGCTGAACCACATCAACATCGCCCTGTGCTGGGCCCAGGTCGGTGTTCGTATCAGTCGTGTCGCTCGTATTAACAACGTTACTCAAACGGAAGCCTTTCGGGAGAACGCGAGATCAGCGCGGCAGTTTACAAGCCCACCTGATAGCAAGCTAGCACAACCGGCGTTAGCCTGCGCTATCGGCCAACCGATAGCGTCCCGTGTAGTCAAACAGCTTGCGACGCACCTGCCAATAGCGACCCACTTTACGACCGATAACGAAATCCGGCGCGCGCAAGCGGTGTTGTTCAGCGACAACCGCGTCAGGACTACGGGGTGTCCAGCTTATTCCAGGAGCACGCAGATGGTCACGCAGAAAAACAACAGCAAAAGCCGCACACTGAGGCGGGGTTTCTAGGGCAAACCACTCACTTAGCGCAGCGCCATCTTCATCGTGGTAGGTCACTTTAAGCCGCGCCAAACCACGTCCGTTAACCGTGGATTCAAGCTGCATGCCGCTCACCCTCAACACACGTGCATCACGCAGCTTCAGCGCCTCACGTAGTGCTTTATCCGCATCCACCAACAGCGTGTGACAACCGTTGCATTGCCGAGCAGCAATATCGTTTTCCGCACCACATTCGTTGCAAACCTTGAAGCGAAAACGAAACGAACATTGCTCCATCGCCGTTGTCGGTGGCTTTGCTCTAGCGCTTTTCGCGCGGGGTCGGGCGCGATCAGAAGGCACCAGCCCTTGGCAACGCCGACCAAAATGTTCGATAACAGTGTCACCATCGCGCCGCCCCCAGAACACATTAGCGTGACCACAAGCAGGACACGCCACCTGCACCGGCTCAGTGTCACTGGCGGGCCGTGGGCTACCGACTTCGGGGGCGTAGAGGTCCCACGGATTACCCGCGTAATCAAGAATTAAACAGTCCTTCTTATCAGGCGACAAACGCAAGCCACGGCCAACAATTTGTTGATATAGGCTAACCGACTCGGTGGGTCGCAAAATGGCAATCAAATCGACATGGGGTGCGTCGAAGCCAGTAGTCAGCACCGAGACATTAACCAGATACTTGAGCTGGCGGGCCTTGAAGTCGGCAATTATTGTCTCGCGCTCGGCAGTTGGCGTAGCGCCAGCGACCAACGCAGCCTGGCCCGCTGGCAAATAACCCAGGATCTCCGTCGCGTGAGCGATGCTGGCAGCAAAGATCATCACGCCCTGGCGCTGCTGTGCTTGGGTGATAACATCATCAATGATGCTCGGTGTAACACGGTTGCCAGCAACCACACGATTCAACTCATCCTCGCGAAATAAACCACCGCTACCAGGCACCAGCGACGAGAAATCGTAACGCTCCACAGCGACATCAACCGGCGTAGGCGGCACCAGATAGCCTTGCTTGACCATCAGGCGCAACGGCAGCTCGAAAACGCAATCGCGAAAGAAACTGTCGCTATCACCGCGCACCATCCCGTGATGGTGACGATGGTAAATAAACCCCTGCCCTAACCGATATGGCGTCGCAGTCAACCCTAACACCTTGAGCCTGGGGTTAGCTCGGCGTAGATGCGCGATCACTCGATGGTAACTGCTTTCAGCCTCCTGCGAGACACGATGGCATTCGTCGATAATCAGCAGGGTAAAGTCGCCGCCACCTGAGTCATCACTACTTACCTCTACATTAGCGTCAGCAAAGCGCTCAAGATTGGGTAACACCGACTGCACTGAGCCAAACACGACCTGACGACCGCTTTCTTTGCGCCCAAGACCGGCGCTAAAAATATCGGCCTGTCGCCCATACGCCAGATACTTGGCATGGTTCTGTTCAACCAGCTCACGTACATGAGCCAACACCAACACCCGCCCGCGAGCCAGCCGCGCCAACTCAGCAATCACCAGCGACTTGCCACTACCGGTAGGCAGTACGACCACCGCCGGCTCATCGCTTTCGCGAAAATGTGTTATCACACGGCTGACAGCATCTTTTTGGTAAGACCGCAGCTGGGGCTTAGGGGGTGAACTAGGCGCTTGCTCAGTCAAATTTTGCTGCCCTGCGCTGTAGGCGTGCAGCAACAGCTTCCTGCTGTTCAGCGCCACCCAATAACGTGCTTTGCAAGCGCGCCTCCTGTGCCAGACACGCCTTCTCACTCAAACTGGGCGCTTGCTGCATCAGCTCACGGAAAGCAGACACCGCGCGCGGCGAACGCCCAGCAATGGCTTGCGCAGCCTCCATAGCGGCCTGCAGAGGGTCATCTGCCAACCGGCTTACCAAACCCAGCGAGAAAGCCTCTTCTGCAATGACTCGCCGGCCACTCCAGGCCATTTCGCTGATTACGTCTGCGCGCATACCTGCAGCGGTCACGCTAATTCCCATATCTGGCATGATCCCCCAGTCAATCTCAAGCAAGGCCAGGCGCGCCTGAGGATGCGCAATTCGAATATCAGCGCCCAGTGCAATTTGCAGTCCGCCGCCATACACATGGCCTTGTAGCGCAGCCAGCACCGGGACGCCCACATCTCGCCAGCCCAGAGCCAAACGCTGTACTGGGTTGATGCCGTCATCGGCAGCCTTAAGCAACGATGGCAGCCGCTGGGGTTGAGTCATGATATCGGCCATATCAAGCCCCGCACAGAAGCTTTCACCATCGCCTGACAGCACCAGTGCACGTATATCGCCGAGGTGAGCCTGCTGGTGCTGCACGAGCCTGCGCTGAGCCTCAAGCAGGCCATCAATCATTGCCCAATCCAAACCGTTGTGACGATCAGCACGCACCATGCGCACCTCAGCGACATGGTCAACAACAGCAAGCTGTACCATTTCATGGCAGACGTGTGAAGAGAGTGTATGGGACATATCAATCGGGCTCCTAGCAGGGTTTCTCCTGAGTGTGTCCGGAAACGGGCCAGCATTCAAACAGTTGTTTTATGTTACGACCGACCAAGGTGGAAGACGCTAAACGCCTCAACAACTTGCATCAGCTATGTAAACTTAATGACAATGAGCGCCTGCTTGAGAATACTGCCCCTTGAGATACATCAAGAGGCCGCATTAGATCCTAGATCCGTCATCAACGAGGAGAAACACATGCAAGCCAAGACAAACCCCGCGTGCCCAAATTGCGGCAGCATGTATAAGCGCTTCCCCCCTGGCCGTGAAGACCAGTACCACGTCTTTTGCGAAGAGTGTAATCACGACTTTGGACGCTTTGATGCCCTACAGGCTGACTACGAGCACGTTCTCAGCGAACTAGAATCTCACCTGAAAGCGCTTCATCCTGATGAGACAAAAAAACCCTAAATAGTCACCTTTGTCACTACAGAAAACAGGCGCCTAACGGCGCCTGTTTCGAAGTGAAGCTCGCGCCTGAAAGGCGCTGCAGAAGATTACCCCAGCCACACTCTGGCGTTGCGGAACAATCTCATCCACGCTCCATCTTGGCGCCACTCATCGGGCCGCCAAGAGTTAGTCACGGCGCGTACAACACGCTCTGGGTGGGGCATCATGACAGTCACTCGGCCATCTGCCGTGGTCAGCCCAGTAATACCAGAAGGTGAACCGTTGGGGTTCGCCGGATAACGCGTCGTTACTTGGCCGTAGTTGTCGGTGAAACGTAAAGCCACCTGCCCGCCCTTCTGGATACTGCGCAAATGGGCACTATCGCGGAACTCGGCACGGCCTTCACCGTGGGCCACAGCGATTGGCAACAGGGAGCCTTCCATTCCCGAAAGCAGTATCGACGGGCTTTCTTCTACCCGCACCATAGCAACTCGTGCTTCAAACTGCTCAGATTCATTACGCATGAAGCGCGGCCAGTTTTCAGTACCAGGTATCAACTCGGTGAGCTGGGAAAGCATCTGACAGCCGTTACACACACCCAGGCTAAAGCTGTCCTGCCGTGCAAAAAAGCCAGCAAATTCATCCCGCGCTCTAGGGTTAAATAGCACCGACTTGGCCCATCCCCCTCCGGCCCCCAAAACGTCGCCGTAGGAAAACCCACCGCAGGCTACTAGGCCCTTGAAGTCCGCCAGGCTGACACGACCTTCGAGGATGTCGCTCATATGAACATCCACCGCCTCAAAACCGGCATGGTCAAACGCCCAGGCCATTTCTAGGTGGCCGTTAACACCCTGCTCTCGCAGCACTGCCACACGAGGGCGAGCAAGGTTAATAAAGGGCGCGCTGACGTCCTCATCGACAGCAAAGCTGGGCACCGCAGAAAGTCCTGGGTCACGGCTATCCAGCAGGCCATCAAACTCACTCTTAGCGCATTCTGCGTTGTCGCGCAGCGCCTGCAAACGATAGCTGGTTTCAGCCCAAGTACGCTGGGTTAGCAACCGTGACACTTCAAGCAGCGGCGTTTCAAACAGCGTAACGCGAACTTGATCATCGTAGCGTGGCCGAGCGATAACGCCACAGGTATCGAGGCCCGCAGCAGCGAGCTGTACCAAAACTTCTTCGGTATGCTCACGGGAGACCTGAATCACGGCACCAAGCTCTTCAGCAAACAACGCATCCACGGCTTCGGAAGGTTCATCGACCAACCAGTCAAGCTTAATTTCCAGACCACCATGCGCCGCAAATGCCATTTCCAACAACGTGACCAACAGGCCTCCGTCGCTTCGGTCATGATAAGCCAGCAGTTTTCCTTCCGCGTTCAGCCCTTGGATCACCGCGAAAAATGCCTTGAGATCTTCGGGGTCATCAAGGTCTGGGCACTCATCACCAACCTGGCCATAAACTTGCGCCAACGCCGAGCCACCCAAGCGATTCTTACCATGCCCCAAGTCGATCAGAATCAGGTCAGATTCATCCTGATCCATACGCAGCTGTGGCGTTAGGGTACGCATAGCATCCGTCACCGGTGCAAAACCGGTGATAACGAGCGAGAGCGGTGACGTAATGCTTTTCTTTTCACTCTCACCAGCTTCCCCTGTCTCCTGCCAAGCCGTGCGCATGGACATGGAGTCCTTGCCTACGGGTATGGCGATATCCAGCGCGGGACACAACTCCATGCCTACCGCATGCACGGCCTCATACAGCGCCTGGTTCTCACCAACGTGGTTAGCCGCACTCATCCAGTTAGCGGAAAGCTTAATATCGCCAAGCTTAGCGATAGGCGCAGCGGCCATATTAGTGATGGTCTCGGCTACCGCCAACCGCGCACTTGCCGCCGGGCTGATCAAGGCTACCGGCGGGCGCTCGCCCATCGCCATCGCCTCACCCATATGGGTATCAAACGTCGCGGTAGTGACGGCGACATCAGCCACGGGCACCTGCCAGGGGCCAACCATCTGATCACGCGCCACCATGCCTGTAATCGAACGATCACCGATAGTGATTAAGAAGCTCTTGGATGCCACCGTAGGCAGGCTTAACACTCGATCCATGGCTTCACGCAGGTCAAGGTTATCGAGCATTACGCCAGAAAGCGCGACGTCTTGACGGTTGAATTCGCGCTGCATCTTCGGTGGCTTACCAAACAGCACACTCATCGGTAGATTGACTGGGCGGCTCTCAAAATGGCCGTCGTGAACTTCTAGGTGATGCGCTTCCGTTGCTTCACCCACTACGGCATAAGGGCAGCGCTCGCGCTGACACAGCGCTTCGAACGTTGCGAGCTGCTCAGGTGCCACGGCCAGCACATAACGCTCTTGCGCCTCGTTACACCAAATTTCCAGTGGGCTCATGCCAGGTTCAGCATTGGGCACGGCACGCAGCTCGAAACGCCCGCCACGTTCACCATCTTTAACTAGCTCAGGCAACGCGTTTGAAAGACCGCCCGCGCCAACATCATGAATAAAACAGATCGGGTTATCGTCACCCAGCGCCCAGCACCGGTCGATGACCTCCTGCGCGCGACGCTCCATCTCAGGGTTCTCACGCTGCACCGAGGCGAAATCAAGATCGGCACTGGAGCTACCCGACGCCATGGATGAAGCGGCTCCGCCGCCCAGCCCAATCAACATCGCGGGGCCACCCATCACGATCAACTTACCGCCCACGGGAATCTCACCCTTGAGCACATGGCCTGAGCGAATATTGCCGTAACCACCCGCAATCATGATGGGCTTGTGGTAACCGCGACGCTCAATGCCACCAGCACCCATGGCGTCTTGTTCAAATGTTCTGAAATAACCCGCCAGATTAGGGCGCCCGAATTCATTATTGAACGCCGCACCACCTATGGGGCCTTCAAGCATGATGTCTAACGCACTGACAATGCGCTCGGGTTTGCCGTAGTCAAAGGCTTCCCAAGGCTGAACAAACTCAGGAATACGCAGATTGGATACCGTAAAACCCGCCAGCCCGGCCTTAGGCTTTCCGCCGACGCCCGTAGCACCCTCATCACGAATTTCACCACCTGAACCTGTGGCAGCGCCGGGAAAAGGGGCAATGGCTGTCGGGTGATTATGGGTTTCTACTTTAACCAGAATGTGCACCGGCTCCTGGTGAGTGCCGTATACCGCAACGTCAGCGGCCTTACCCGTTAAGGGGGCAGCAAAGAAACGCCCTGCATCACTGCCACAGATAACGGCAGCGTTGTCACTATAGGCTGAAAGAATATTCTCGGGCGACTCAGCATGTGTGTTTCTGATCATGCCAAACAATGACTTAGCCTGCGGCTTGCCATCTATTAACCAGTCGGCATTGAATATTTTGTGCCGACAATGCTCAGAGTTGGCCTGAGCAAACATCATCAACTCAACATCGCTAGGGTTACGACCAAGACCGGCAAATGCGTCGCACAAGTAATCAATTTCGTCGTCGGCCAGCGCCAGCCCAAGTTCGCTATTGGCGGTTTCCAGCGCTGCGCGCCCCCCTCCCAATAAATCAACACTACCTAGCGGCGCGGGTTCATGATGCGCGAACAGCTGCACAGCATCAGACGTGTTAAACAGCACCGTTTCGGTCATACGATCGTGCAACAGCGCGGCCACTTCGTTGAAAGCCGGTTCGCTCATTGCACCAGAAAAGCTCACTCGGTAAGCAATACCGCGCTCCAGGCGCAACAACTTACCAAGCCCGCAGTTGTGGGCGATATCAGTCGCTTTTGACGACCATGGAGACTGGGTACCAATACGCGGGACGACCAAAAACATCTGCGCCCCCGGATAAACAGTACCAGGCTCACGCGGCTGGCCGTAATCCAACAGACGCTCAAGCAGTGCAGACTCGTCTGGGTCAAAGTCGCCATCGTGGTCAATGAAATGCAGGTAATCGGCACTGAGCGCCTCGACTTCCGGCACAGCATCACGCAAGTCGGCCAGCAATCTGGCATGACGGAAGACGGACAGTGCAGGCGCACCTTGCAGTTCGAGCATATCCTCGGGCCTCTGGAATCAAGCGAAATAATCTGGGGCCGCAGCCAGCGGCAACGAATGCCTATGATACTGGAAAGCATCGGCAGCGAGAAACCGAGTCTGCGATAGAAGCACCTAAAAGCGACAGAGCAAATAGTGACAGCGACTCCTTGGCTGGGTAATGTGACGTTCTACTCAGCCACCCCTTTTTTTCATGCTGTCATCGCTGGTTACTCGCTTCGGCCGCTACCGCCGGGGTTACTTGCTGTTGGGCACCGCACTGCTGCTGACGCTACTACCGGTGCCACCACCTGCCACTCCCGACAAGGGGCTGGCAGAGATACTGGCACGCGAGTTTCTCAGTGTGCATACCCGCAACACGCCCACAACCTACTACGAAGGCCGACAAGGGCCAACGGGGTTTGAGTACGATCTGGTGCGGCGCTTTGCTAATCAACTCGACGTCAGCCTAACGTTGGACACAAGCCAAAGAATCGACGGCATCATTGATGCCGTTCGTCTCAATGGCGACCTTGGTGCAGCAACGTTGCCTATCGACCCTACCCAGAACGGCGTGATGTTCAGCCAACCAATCATGCCGCTACAGCCCGTACTGGTATATCGTCGAGGCCTACCTCCTCCCAAAACGCTGGACGACCTACAGAGATTACAAATTGGCACCCTAAGCGGCACCGGTAGCAACCAAGCCATGTATGAGCTTCAGCGCAACATCCCTGCACTCAGCTGGAAAGCCTCTGACCGTATCGAAGTCGCTGAACTGCTTGCTCAGGTGACCAATGGCAGTCTTGATGCTGCTGTTGTATACGAGCATGAATTTCGCATCAATCGGTTGTTTTTTCCTGAGGTAGACCAGGGTTTTGCCATCGGCAAGCCGCTGTCATTAGCCTGGGTCGTTGCGAAACATAATGGCCATGACCTGCTACTGCAGATCAACCTGTTTCTCGATGAGCTGAAATCAAGCGGCGAACTGGAGAGGTTACAAACGAAGTACCTTGGGCGTGACAACTACCTGGAATACGTAGGCGCTCGGACGTTTATTGACCATATGCGTGGCCGGCTACCCACCTATAAAGAACTATTCCAAGAAGCCGCCAAAAACTATGGTTTTGACTGGAAATTACTGGCAGCAGCAGGCTATCAAGAATCTCACTGGCAGCCCGATGCCACTTCACCAACAGGGGTGCGCGGTCTAATGATGCTAACGCTCCCCACAGCCAGCGACCTAGGCGTAGAAAATCGCCTGGACCCCGCACAGAGCATCGATGGTGGCGCACGCTACTTACGTGATATCAAACAGCGCCTACCAGAATCAATCACCGGAATAGACCGTTTATATATGGCTCTGGCCGCTTACAACGTAGGGCTCGGCCACCTTTATGATGCGCGCAACCTCACCGAAGAACGTGGCGGAAATCCAGACTTATGGGCCGATGTCAGCGAAACACTGCCATTACTGCAGCATCGAGAGTGGTTCGAAAAAACACGCTATGGCTACGCTCGTGGCGAAGAGCCGGTCATTTATGTGCGTAACATTCGCCGCTACTATGAAATCCTCACCTACGTGGATCGCAGTCAGCAACAATTTCACCAGCTCAACGAGCGACAGCCAAGCTCTGATGACAGCCTCTTGTTTGACGTCATACCACCAAACGAACAGGCGGCTGACAGTTAAGCCTCACCCGCCGAGGAGTGGCGCCGCTGAGCAAAAAAATTCGTCAACAGCCGTGAGGTTCTCCCAGCCAGCACGCCCCCTTGCACCTCAACCCGATGATTGAACCATGGTTGAGCAAACAAATTGGCTTTCGACTCAACCATACCGGTATGTGGCTCAGTCGCGCCGTATACCACTCGCATCAGCCGCGCATGTATCATGGCTCCAGTACACATTAAGCAAGGTTCCAGAGTGACAAACAACGTGCAACCATCAAGGCGGTAATTGCCCAGTCGTTTGCCTGCATCACGCAGTGCCATTATCTCTGCATGAGCACTAGGGTCATGATCAGCCACCGGGGCATTGTAGCCCGTGCCAATAATTTCGCCCTGCGGGTCTACCACCACCGCCCCGACTGGCACCTCGCCCTCCGCAAGCGCCAGATGAGCCTGGTCTATTGCTCGGTGCATATAGTATTCATCACTGCGCATGGCGCGTTACTCCCGTAAACTTGCGCTATTGGCTTATCCAAATGCCCTACCGGAGAATATCTGTAATGCAAGCTGCCCTAAATGATCTGGTTGACCTTCTTGGTCTCGAAACCCTAGAAGAGAATCTGTTTCGTGGCTACAGTCAAGACCTTGGCTTGCCCCAGTTATTCGGCGGCCAAGTACTGGGCCAAGCACTTTCCGCCGCCACTCACAGCGTCGACTCAGCACGCCGTGCACACTCTCTTCATGGCTACTTTTTGCGCCCCGGCGATCCTAACAAGCCCGTTATCTATCAAGTAGATGCGGTGCGCGATGGCGGTAGTTTCACAACACGACGGATCACCGCCATTCAGAAGGGGCGGCCCATTTTTTTCTGCAGTGCTTCATTTCACGACCAAGAAGACGGCATGGCGCATCAACCACAAATGCCAAGCGTGGCGATGCCTGACTCATTAGACCACGACACGGATAAACTCATCCGCTTCCCCGGGCATCCCATCGAGTTTTTACCGCTGAGCGAAGAGGCAGAAAACGGCCAACCCGCACGTAAACGGCTGTGGTTCAGGCTGGCCGGTGAACTACCCGATACCCCCGCCCTACATCGCTACCTGCTGGCCTACAGTTCTGACTTTAATCTACTAACCACGGCATTGCTGCCGCACAACATTCGCTTTGGCGATCCTGCGCTACAGATTGCCAGCCTCGATCACTCTCTGTGGTTTCACCACGACGTCAAGGTTAACGAATGGCTGCTCTATGACATGGACAGCCCATGGGCCGGTGGCTCCAGAGGCTTTACCCGCGGCAGTATCTACAATCGACAGGGCCAGCTAGTTGCCTCCAGCGCTCAGGAAGGGCTGATCAGGCAACACCGCTAATACAGCTGCAATTACGGCAGCAGTAAAAAGGCGACCGAGGTCGCCTTTTTACTGCCTATACGAATCAAAACTCAACGCGGCTCGTCATGCAGCCCTTTAACAATGCCGTAAACCCCCACCAAAAGCACAAAAGAAAACGGCAGTCCCGTTGCAACAACCATTGCCTGTAGTGCAGCCAACCCACCACCCAGTAACAAGGCGATAGCAATCAGGCCTTCAATAGAGGCCCAGAAAACTCGCTGCGTTGTTGGAGAATTGATTTTTCCGCCAGCAGTAATCGCATCAATAACCAGCGATCCAGAATCCGACGAGGTAATGAAAAACACGACCACCAGCATAATACCCAGCACAGAAGTCACCAGGGTTAACGGCAGCTGCTCTAACATCACAAACAATTTGAGTTCAAGCGCAGCGTCTTGCACCGCGGTATAACCATTGATCACCTGATCGATAGCCGTGCCACCAAAGGTAGTAAACCAAATCACACATACCAGTGTCGGCACTACCAATACAGCTATCAAAAACTCACGCACGGTACGACCACGACTAACCCGAGCGATGAACATACCAACAAAGGGCGACCAGCTGATCCACCATGCCCAGAAGAATGCACTCCAGCCTTGGCTGTAGTTAAGATCTTCCCGGCCAAATGGGTTGGAAAGCGCCGGCAGATACATGAAGTAATTCTTCAAGTTCTCAAAAAAGCCGGTAACGATGATGAGGGTTGGCCCCGCAATAATGACAAACATTAACAACAAAAACGCCAGCAGCATATTCAGCTCAGAAAGACGCTTAACGCCAGCATCCAGCCCCACCACTACAGACACTAACGCAACCCCCGTGATGCCCAAAATCAGGAATACTTTAGTCACGTTGCCATCAGAAATACCGAACAGATAATTCAGGCCCGCTGTTGCTTGCTCAGCGCCAAAACCCAGCGATGTCGACAAGCCAAACAACGTGGCAAAAACCGCCAGAATGTCCACCAGGTGGCCAGGCCATCCCCAGATCCGTTCACCAAGAACCGGATACAGAATAGAGCGCATCGTCAGCGGCAAGCCTTTATTAAAAGAAAACAGCGCCAGCGCCAATGCCACCACCGCATATATCGCCCATGCAGTCGCTGCCCAGTGAACCAACGCTGCCGACATTCCCAACTTAGCCGCCCCAAGCATATCGCCTTCAGCACCACCCAACGGGGCCCAGTCAGTACGCAACCCATCTTCACCGACTTGTACGCCGCCCAAGGCGGAGGAAAAGTGCGACATCGGCTCGGCCACACCATAAAACATCAGGCCAATTCCCATGCCTGCGGCAAACAGCATGGCGAGCCAGCTGATATATGAATGGTCAGGCTTGGCATCAACACCACCTAGCCGCACCCTGCCATAAGGCGACAAGATCAAGCCAAGACACACCACAACGAATACATTGGAAGTCAGAATGAAAAACCAGCTGAGGTTGCCCGTGAGCCAGCTATTCACTGCCGTAAATATGGGGCCGATATCGTTTTGTAATGACAGCGTTAATATCACAAACAAAACAATCACAACGGCTGAAATGCTGAATACTTTACTATGAATATCCAGGCTAACTGTAAAGCTACCTTTGAAATTATCTTGCCCAACTTGGTAGTCGGTATCAATCAGTCCAGAATCTCCGGAAGGTGACGGTATGCCTTCCTCCATGAGCCTTTTGTCCGGATGATCCGGTGAAGCCTCTTGTTTATCTTGTGTCATGTTTTTCCCTGTACGGTGCTAGCACCGAGTCTATCCAACGGACCCTGCCAGACCACTTATCGTGATGATTCCGTTCCTGACAGGCCGTGCTCAAGCGGCTATTATCCAGCCTTGCGGCAGTACTATTATGACACAGCACGCCATGAAGACTATTTTCATCAACGTGGCGCTACCCTCCTAAGCAGACTAAACACACCTCATACGCTGAAAGCCTTCACCTGAAAATTACACACAACTTACCCGCAAGCAAGCCATCAAAAGAACCTGTGCCCTGATAATTTCTGCGGCGACTGACCTGCCACTTAGTCAGTATTTACAAGAAGATAACCCCAGCTTTTTAAAATCTGGCAACCCTAAGCTACCAATTAAGGCTGTCATGCCACGGCGGGGTTTCGTAGAATCTTTACGATGATCGTACTCAACAGGATAACGGGATAACGCAATGGGTAGGGCCTTTCAGAACCGCAAGGAATCCATGGCCAAAACGGCCGACGCAAAAACCAAGGTATACAGCAAGTACGGCCGTGAGATTTATGTGGTCGCCAAACAAGGGGGTACTGACCCTAATGGCAACCTCTCGCTACGCGGGTTGATAGAGCGCGCCAAAAAAGACCAAGTGCCCAGCCATGTCATCGAAAAGGCCCTGGAAAAAGCCAGCGGTGTCGGTGGTGAAGACTACTCTGTCGCTCGTTATGAGGGGTTCGGGCCAGGCAATGCCATGGTGATTGTAGACTGCCTAACCGACAACCCGAACCGTACGTTTGGTGATGTACGTGCCTGTTTTAACAAGGCCAAGGGCAAAATCGGCACCCCAGGCAGTGTCAGCCACATGTTTGATCACTGCGCGATTTTGTCTTTCGCTGGCGATGCCGAAGAGGCGACCCTTGAGGCGCTGATGGATGCCGATGTTGATGTCACCGACATCGAATGCGAAAACGGCCAGCTTACGGTATTTGCCCCGCACACCGAATACGCCAAAGCCAAGCAAGCGTTAATTGACGCCTTCGGTGACACTGACTTCAGCGTAGATGAAATTCAGTTTTTACCGCAGAACACCACGCCAGTAGAGGGTGATGACGTTGCCCTGTTTGAAAAATTGCTAGATACCCTCAACGACTTGGATGACGTACAAAATGTTTTCCATAGCGCTGAGCTGCCCAGTTCATAGCAAACACGGCCATTGAATGGTCACAAAAAAGCCAACGGCCACCTATTGAGGGCAACCGTTGGCTTGAGCAGGACCCCATCATTACGACAGTAATCAGGTCAGATCAACACGCTCAAAACGCGCTAACAACTCATCGTTTGCATTATACAACTCAAGCTGGCTGACCAGCACACGGTAGGAGGCAACCTCATTGAGCGCAGCAAGGAAACGCTGCTCAAGTGCCATGCTTGCACTATCACACGCCATCATAGTGGTCGCCAACGGCCCCAGTTCCAGCTGGTTTTCACTGGTCTTAAAGCCACCCATTAAACGGTTGCACCCCGCCGCACCACTAACTCGATTATCTTCACTGTGCAGCACAATATGCGCTTCGCTTTGGCTTACTTGCACATCAACACGCTCACCACCCAACTGTATTAACTTCCAGTAGCTGTTTTCCAGTGGTTCACTTAGAAAAGGCTCAATACGCTGTAACGTATAGTTCATCTGCGAATTGATCGGCTGCCCCTGCATATCTAGCTGCTCAATGGTATCGGCGCTGATTACCCGCCACTTATTGGGACTATCATCAATGCCTTCTAACGTCAGAGTACTGGTCTTGTCATTCAGTGACCACTGACCCTGCTTGTGCAGACGGGCCTGTTCCCCAGCACCCAAATACACCATTTCCAAGGTATAGCGCTTATCGTCAAACAACGCCAAGTGATAGCGAATACCTTCGCAATCTGCACAGGGCAGTTCACCGCGATAGGCTGCTGGCAATTTACCCAACACCGTATTTGCGCCTGCGCCCGCAACCTGAGAATCACTGCCACTCTTATCAACGGTCGAACAGGCTGCCAATACAGCAGCTGCTAGCACTAGCAGCGCAACATTGAACCATTTTTTCATGGGACATCATTCCTTATTTAGCCAATAGAAAACCAAGCCCTTTGACCCGCCCGCACCCAAAGGTTCCTTTACTTATTGAATCATGCACTTAACCATACTAATGAACAACATGCCCGACTAACCCAGCCCACCACTCGCCAAGCTTATTGCAATAATTAACATCAGCATGCCAATAGCCGCGTCAATAAAACGCCATACTGTCGGCCGCGAAAGCCAAGGCGATAAGGCCGCACCTCCCCAGGCCAACAAACTAAACCACAGTAACGATGCACTAACCGCACCACCCAGAAACCCAGAGGCATTCGTCTGCTGCGCGCCAACAGCGGGTATCAACACCAAGGTATCAAGATATACCTGAGGGTTTAGCACAGTGACCGCCAACGTTGTTAGCAGCACACTGGCTATGCTGTCGCTACGTTGAGCCGACATCTCAAGCCCATGGCACCCTGTGACTGCTCGATACAGCGCCTGTCCAGCAAGCCAAGCAAGAAACGCCACGCCCACCCAGCGCAGAACCTCCATCACCTGAGGTGCTGCTATCAACAAAGCGCCTACCCCTAGCATACCGGCAGTAATCAACAGGGCATCCGTACTCATACACATCCCTGCCGCCCACCAGTGATGCTCACGACGCACCGCACGCCCCAGCACATAAGCATTCTGTGCACCAATAGCCACAATGATGCTTCCACTCATCAGCAACCCTGTCAGATAACTTTCCAGCATGTTCGACCTCCCCTTGATTTCAGGCCATGCTAGCGATCAATTGCTATACTTAAAATTCATTCTGCTGATTCTGCATTAGATTAACTAATACCTTAAGCAGCGGGGCTGGCACATAAACTATGTTGAATTACAAACTACTAGAGGCGCTGGCCGCCGTGATCGAATGCGATGGCTTTGAACGCGCTGGAGACGCTCTGGGGGTATCACAGTCTGCGGTTTCCCAACGCATCAAAGCCCTAGAGATTCGCTTAGGTCAGCCGGTGCTGGTACGCACGCCCGCACTGGCCCCCACGCCCGCGGGGCGGCGTCTGCTCAACCATTACCAGCAGGTACGCCTGCTGGAGCGCGATCTAACCACCGCACTACCCACACTTGAAAGCGGAGCGCCACGCCTGCGCATCGCACTTAATGCCGACAGCTTAGCGACATGGTGGGCCAGTGCCATAGCAGAGTTTTGCACCCAGCAAGGCGTATTACTGGACCTGGTTATAGAAGACCAAGCGGTCGGGCTTAAACGGCTGCGCGAAGGCGATGTAGCAGCGTGCTTGTGCGATAGCGACCAGCCCATCGCTGGGGCTCGCTGCATCAACATCGGCCATATGGCGTACTCACCTTACGCCACGCCCGCCTATGCTGCCCGCTACTTCCACGACGGCTTGAACGATCAAGCATTTCGACACGCACCCGCCATTGTTTACGGCCCCCATGACCGACTACAGCACCGCTTTCTCGAACGCTGTGGCTACCAGGGCCCCTTTCCCTACCACCTATGCCCATCATCCGAGGGGTTTGTGCAGCTGACACTCAATAGTGTGGGTTACGGCATGATGCCGTGCTGCCAGGTAACACAGCAGCTGGCCTCTGGGCAGCTGATTAGCTTGAGTGAAGAACCGCTATCGATACCGCTCTACTGGCACTTCTGGCGTCATAGCGGCGAGCTTATCAACCACTTAACAAAGCACCTGCAGCAAGTCACCATTGCCTGATATAGCAAAAGAATACGCGTGACGTAACGCCGCATTGCTGCAGCGCAACATATCGCGATATACTGCCCAAACACCTGTCAGCGACCTAGCGTAAGGTGAAAGATAAGCTGATGTCGTTAACCGGTGGCTGATCAAACGGATTTTCTCATAAAGGAGAGCCATATGAGCACGGACGAACGGGTTCACGACTATTGGGCGCAATTAGCCGACTGGCAACGCGCGGCTTCTGACGCTATCCAAGAATGGCTGGAATAACCAGCTCAGCAAGCATAAGCCGACCATCAAGGGTCGGCTTTTTTATCTGATCAATATATTATCGATTTCCAGCAGCTTTTTTTACTCTGACGACAAGTCTCTGTCATACATTAATTAATGTCTAAAACATACTATAAATAAACACTTACGTGAACAACATTCATAATAAATAAAAACAAGAGCTCACAAGAACCTCAAACGAACCCCCCTCAGCATTCCAAAAACTATTAAACCAGCATGACTTTCTACAATATGATTGAATAAAACCAGCGAACAGACACTCATTCCTACAGGCAAAAACCTGCGCTTTTATGAAACACCCTTCCAGCCCTAACTCAATGGTTAGACTGGGCTACTACAGGTTCCCCCTGAAGCCTGGGGCGGCGTCTCCAAGTGCTCAACAATCCACTCAACAAACCCCTTTACCTTTGCCATATCAGCCTTGCATTCCGGATACGCGAGATAATAAGCATCGCGGCTAGTCGACGAAAACGACCAGGGTATCATCAGCTGACCAGCCAACAATTCTTCCTCAGCAAGAAAGCGAGGCACCAAGGCCACGCCACATCCAGCCCGAGCAGCCCGCAACGCCATGTAAAATGTATCAAAACGGGGGCCGTGGTAACTGTATTCCGTGTAGGCACCTTGCGCCTCAAACCAAAGATGCCAAGCATCAGGCCGTGTCGCACTCTGCAAAAGCACCAACTGAGTCAGCTCAAGCGCATGTGTAATTCCCCCCTCAGGAACAATAGATGGTGCACAAACCGCCACCATTTCTTCATCAAGGAGCTTAAGACACTCAGCTTTCGGCCAAGCCCCATGGCCAAAGAAAAATGCGACATCCACGCGCTCCTTTTCGAGATCGAATGGCTCAACACGATTAGCAATATTCAGATAAACATTGGGGTGACGAAAACGGTAACCATTGATCCGCGGAATCAGCCAGCGAGCCCCAAATGTTGGCAATGTCGTCACGTTAAGCACCTCGCTTTGACCACCGTAGGACTGCATATAGCGAGTCGACATCTCGACTTTGGCCAGAATATTGCGCACCTCCGTGAGGTACAACGACCCCTCTGGCGTGACCTGTAAACGCTTTCGCACACGGCGAAACAGCGGATGCTGCAGCACCGTTTCAAGTTGGGCCACCTGCTTGCTGACAGCACTCTGAGTCAAGCTCAACTCAACCGCAGCTCGGGTAAAACTGAGATGCCTAGCAGATGCCTCGAAGCATTGCATGGCAGTCAACGTTGGAAGATGTGGGCGTGTCATTAGTTTCTCACTGTGCGATAAAAAATGGCCTTCATCTTAAAGGCCGCTTGATGAACGTCAACCTACATAAAAATACAAAGAACACCAAAAGCATAAAAGCCAGCCCCCCTCTAACACTCAAAAAGCTACCACTAAAAAACAGAGGTAGCCTTTATCACTAAAAACAACTAGAAAAAATTAAAAAAAGAACAAAAAATCAATTTTCAGGAAAATATTTTTGGTATATTTCATCATAAGTTCCATTTTCCTTAAGCTCTAAAAGAGCCGCATTGAACTGCTCTGCAAGTTCCTCGTCACGCTGCCGAAATGCAATACCAAACCCTTCACCAAAATACCTCTCTGGCTCATTGACCAGCTCTCCAACGATCCTGTAACCATCGCTGTTCTCCAGAAGCGTGGCTACACCGGCAGGGTGATCAAGAAATATCAGGTCTACCCGACCTGTTTTAATATCCATGATCATATCTGTAGTGGTTGAGTAGCGATTGACATCTGCTACCATTCCGAACTGATCTGTTACGTAGCTATCCTGAAGCGTTCCGCGCTGAACGCCTATTGTCTTTCCCTCAAGGTTATCTTTACTAACCTTTTCCATTTCCAGCGTGTCAGCACCAAACCAGGCCGAATAGGGCTTGATATAGGGGTCAGAAAACAGAACTTTCTTTCGACGTGAATCATTGATTGTCATCGAAGACATGATGGCATCATACTTACGAGAAGTAAGGCCAGGTATAATGCCGCTCCACTCCTGCTCAACCCACTCGCAGCTTCTGTTGATCTGCTCACAGAGAGCATTGCCAAGCTCAATATCAAACCCCGTCAGTTCACCGCTCGGCAACCGAAACTCCATTGGAGCCGTAGGTACATCTACACCAAAGCGTAAGGTTTCACTACTAGTTACCGTCGCTGAAAAACCCATAATTGCAACGGCCGCCAGAGAAGGAATTATTTTTTTCATTTGTTAAGCTCCTGGTCTTTTTTCCTGAATAGCGTTTCCAAAGAACATCATTTTACGTCGACTTTTCCTGACCTCCCTTAACTGGGGGTTGAAGCGTGATTCCAGCTTACGAATTATATATAGAAGAACTAACGTAATCACCAGATATAGGACAGCCGCAAAAGTAAAAGCACTAAACGGCGCATAAAATCGAGAATAAACAAACTGCGCAGCACCAGTAATATCCATTATCGTTACCGTGCTGGCAATGGCACTCGCGTGAAGTGTGAGTATTACCTCATTACCATAGGACGGCAAAGCCCGGCGAAAAGCACTAGGAAAAATAATACGCCGATAAAGCAGAAATGTATTCATTCCATACGCCCTGGCTGCCTCAACCTCTCCTCTTGGTGTGTTAGCAATCGCCCCATGAAATATTTCAGTGGTATAAGCTACAGTATTAAGTGTAAAGGCAACCAGTGCTGGCAAAAACGGATCCTTTACCAGTGGCCACATCCAACTATCTTTCACGTCATCAATGAATACCACACCATAATACATAAGATACAGCTGAATAATAAGCGGTGTGCCGCGGAATATATAGGTGTAAATTTTAACAGGAACCCTGATAAAGCTGTTGCTTGATGCTCTCGCAAAAGATAATGGTAGCGAAATAATAAAGCCAAAAAGCAATGACAGCGAAACAAGTTTTAATGTCGCTTTTACTCCAACCCAATAAACCTCTAGTGTGGCAGGTGTGAAAATATCACGATTCATCAACCAGACTGTCACTTCTACTGGCAATAGATCAGTCATTAGCTGCTCCCACATACCCAGCGTGATATTTTAGCCTTAGGCGCTTGAAAATCCACTCAGAAAAACTTGTCAGAATAAGATAAACAGCACCCACAAAAAGCATGAAGGTAAAGGGTTCAAAAGTTGCCTTCGATGCCTGTGTTGCCACCCTGAC
Organism: Halomonas halocynthiae DSM 14573; assembly: GCF_000425725.1. Lineage (GTDB taxonomy): Bacteria > Pseudomonadota > Gammaproteobacteria > Pseudomonadales > Halomonadaceae > Halomonas > Halomonas halocynthiae. The sequence continues at coordinate 178,564 of NZ_KE384441.1, read as the reverse complement.
CATATCTGAAAGACCAATAATGGATACCAGTGCCGTAGTTTTCAGCAATACCTGCCAGTTATTTGAAAGCCCAGGGAGGGCATGGCTCATCATCAAGGGGAACTTCACACGGCGAAATATAAGGCTGCGACTCATTCCACACGCGGCTGCAGCTTCTACTTGCCCCTTTTCAACTGACTGTATGGCACCGCGGAACGTTTCCCCCATATAGGCGCCAAATATCAGCCCTATTGTCAGCACTCCGGCAACAAAGGGATTGATATTAATAAAAAAGTCTACGCCGAACCTGGCATACACCGCGTCGGAGAGACTGTTCACCAGAGTCTGACCACCAAAGAAAAACAGCATCATCAACACCAAGTCTGGCACACCACGGATCAGTGTTGTATACAGGGTAGCCAACAGGTGTAGCATCCGATTACCGGACAGCTTGGCACTCGCAGTCATCAAGCCGAACAGAACTGCAATCACCAATGAGAGCACGGCAAGCTCGATAGTAACCAGTGCGCCTTCAAACAGCCGCATTCCGTAACCATGAAGATTCAGCACAGTGCACCTCGCTCAACGCGTTGACAGAAACTGACGCAAGCGCGCCGATGATGGATGCCCGAATATCTGGCTGGGTGTTCCCACTTCCTCCACTTTTCCCTGATTCAAATACATGATCTTGGTCGACACATCTTCAGCAAACTGCATCTCATGGGTGACCAGTATCATGGTGCGCCCTTCTTCCTTGAGGCTTCGTATTACTCTGAGAACATCACCCACCAATTCCGGATCCAGAGCTGAAGTAGGCTCATCGAAAAGCATGACATCAGGATTCATTGCCAGGGCTCGAGCGATAGCCCCGCGCTGTTGCTGCCCACCAGAGAGCTGCGAAGGATAATGCTCGGAACGCTCAGCAAGCCCCACCCTTTCAAGTAACGAATGCGCATGCTCGTAAGCCTTGGATTTCGAAACACCCAGCACATGGATAGGAGCTTCAACAATGTTTTCCAATAACGTCATGTGCGCCCACAGATTGAAGTTCTGAAAAACCATGGCAACGCGGGAGCGCATCCACTGAACGTGCCTGTCGTTCTCAGGAGCTCGGCCGTGACGTGTATTTTTGAATCCGATTTTCTGGCCGTGCACTTCCAGTTCGCCACCATCAGGCTGTTCTAGGAGGTTAAGACATCGCAGAAAAGTGCTTTTCCCCGACCCTGAAGAACCAATCAGAGTAATGATATCGCCACGATTGGCCGTCAGACTGATCCCTTTAAGTACTGGAGTATTTCCAAAATTTTTTTCGATTTTAGTGGCTTTAAGTAATGTCTCGGACTCTACACTATCTCTGCTTTCACTGGCTAACGATTTGTTCGCAACACCTAGTGTTTCAATTATTTTTATCATGATTATATTGCCCCAAGGATTAATAACAGTACTTTAAGAAACTTAGCTCCAAAAGGCGTAAGAATATCTCCATGTCCTGAGACTGTATTACAAGAGGGGGCTTGATCTTGAGTACGTTGTCATCTACCCCATCAGTTGAAAGCAGTACACCGTTAAGCCGCAGATAGTGACAAATATCTTTTGCTGTTTGACTATCCGGCTCGAGGCTCAGTCCTTTTATAATTTCAACACCAACAAACAATCCACTACCACGTACCTGGCCCACTTTCGGAAAGCGTGTTGCCAATAATTCAAGTTGCTGTTTCAGCTCTTCACCCAGGTTTTGCGCATGCTTTTGAAGATTATTGGTCTGAACCTCTTCAAGCACTGCCAGCGCAATGGCGCAGGACACAGGGTTTCCTGAAAAGGTGTTGAAGTATTCCATTCCAGTCCGGAACGATTCGGCGATAGCACGAGTTGTCACCACCGCAGCGATGGGATGACCGTTACCGATTGGTTTACCAAGAGTGACAATATCTGGCTGCACGGCATACTGTTCGAAAGCCCAGAAACTTGAGCCCGCACGACCAAACCCCACCTGAACTTCATCGGCAATGTACAGCGTGCCTGCCTTTTGAAGGTGGCGAGTCAGCCCTTCAATATAGTGGGCAGGCCAGATCCATTGGCCACCTACACCAGCAAAGCTTTCAACATATAAAGCGGCTGGCTGCTCTCGGGCATCACCCAGTGTTTGTAACGCATCTGCCAGATACCGTTCAGCAGCATCGTTGCCGCGATAGCGCCCGCGGTAGGTGTCGGGGAAGGGTAACTTGATCACGTGTTCCGGCGTCCCTTTCCCACCAGCACCGTCATGTTTGTACGGGCTGATATCAATCAGACTTGACAGGTGTCCATGGTAAGCATGCTCCAGCACTGCCAGGTCGTGCCGCTTGGTATATTGGCGTGCAAGACGCATCGCCAGATCATTGGCCTCACTGCCGGAGTTAACCAGAAACACAACCTCTAGGTGGTCTGGCAATGTTCCTAACAGCCGCTCGGAGTACGCCACAATAGTGTCGTGCAGATAGCGAGTATTGGTATTCAACTTGGCCATTTGCTGCGCACCTGCTTCCACAACACGTGGATTAGCATGCCCTACGTGGCAAACATTATTGACCATATCGAGATAGCGCCGCCCATCCTCAGCAACCAGATAAGCCATATCGCCAGATACAATCTTAAGCGGATGGAGATAGGCATGACTCAAGGTTGGGGATAACAGCTGTTGACGGGCGTGTATCAAGGTTGAAACGTCATTACGGCGGCCATAGATCGTCCCGACACCGAATATCAGCACTGGGTCAATATAGGCAGCAGCCATCGCTGGCCAGTCGCGGGCATCAACCCAACGTTTTTGACGCATGCTGCTCTTATTGACGCCGCCCCACAGGCAGGTCAGAGCAATTTTCTGCCCGCCCTCAAGTAAAAGCCGGATGCCCTGTGCATCGTGTTCGACATCGGGCAGGGGCTGATCAGGCACCATCCGATGCACCATCAAACACAGATCACCAAGCCGGCTGTCATGCAGCTCGAAAGTAAAACCGTCGGCGAACTGCTCCAACTGCGTAACACAGACATTAATGTGCAGTACAACATCTTGTTGTGCGAGAAAGCTTTCACCTGCGCAGACTTGGTCTTCGGCTTCTGATAGCAATTTAGAGAAGGAGCCATCAGACGTGAGAGCGGCCGGACCCACTTTCTCACCTGAGCTGCTCTCTATCTGCACCAACCCCTGCTTGGCCAGCCTTACTTGCCGCTCAGCCAGAGAAACATGCCCCTCATCGGGATAGCAGGCTGCGATCAGCTCATCTGTCAGCAGCTCTAGGCCAAAGGCGGTAAAAGCCCGCCACTGACGCATGATCTGCTCCTGAGAGATGGCAACGTAAGGGTCATCATCCCTCTGGGTGCGTGCTTGCAGATAGTTAAGCCGACTCATGATGATACGTAGCATTACAAAGCGTGGCAGACACTCAATCTCGGCTGTCGTCAACGACCTGACCTGTTGATAGCCCAAAGTCAGCTGCTTGAGTGCTTCAAGTCGGTCAGCAGCCCCATCAGTCAGGTATACTGCAGCCACAGCAAGCTCGACCACTGCAAAGCTCTGACAGGTGTCTCCGAAATCAATCAGGCCACTTGGAAACTCTGACGTAAGAGATAGCAGAAACAAATTATAGTCATTGGCATCGTTATGTATGAGCTGGTGAGAAAGCTGACTCTCCCGCGCACTAATGAAATCTATGCACTCCACCATAGACTCGCGTAACTCATACGGCAGACCATCCAGTTCGGCATGCTCGACTAGCTGAGTGTAGGAGGAAAGGTCCCAGTCGTGGGTATAGCTTTCGGGCCAACCAAGAACCTCTGCGTCGAGTTGTTCCAGTGCACGATCAAGTAATCCCAGGTTTTCTCCTGCGGTATACAGCTGGGCATAAGAAGGTGCCAAGCCCTCGGCCCATAGCGTCCCTTCCAGATAGCTCAGCAGACGCAGCCGCCAGACTTTGCCATCCAACGTCAATCCAATACTGGCCTGGCCATCCCGGGTGCGCAGATGGCGTGGCAGTTCAAACCCCGTATCTCCGGCACTTTCCAGGGCAACCATGAGAGCAACTTCAGCTTCGGTAATAGGCGCCCGGCTAAGCTTGACAAGAAAACGGGCACCGTCAGCCAGATCGAGACGAAAGTTCTGATCTGCATAGCCGTCCAGACGCTCAAGCTTGCCTTTCATACCATATGCTTGATGTATCGTGTCGAGAAGGTACTGTTCCAAAACCGTCGGAGAGTGGCTCACCTGTAACATCATGTCTTCTCATTATCGTTGTAATGGCTTGTTTCACCTCTGATGGCCTTTCAGCAGATTAGCCATCAGAGGCGCACCTAATCTAGCTTTAATCGAATTTGATCCCCTGTGCCAGCGGCAGTTCGTCAGAGTAGTTCACGGTGTTGGTCTGGCGACGCATGTAGCTCTTCCATACGTCGGAGCCTGACTCACGGCCACCACCGGTCTCTTTTTCGCCACCGAAGGCACCGCCAATCTCTGCACCGCTGGGGCCAATATTGACGTTGGCGATGCCGCAGTCGCTGCCCATGTCAGAGGTGAAGGTTTCAGCTTCACGCACGTCGGTTGTGAAAATGCACGAGGAGAGTCCTTGGGGTACGTCGTTGTGCAGATGCATGGCTTCGCCAAACTCGCTATAGCCCATGACGTAAAGGATAGGAACAAAGGTCTCGTGCTTGACCAGCTCACTCTGTTCATCAACCTCAACAATGGCCGGCGCGACGTAGTAGCCATCCTTTGCGTCAGCGACCTGCTGGCGCTCGCCGCCAAATACCTTACTTCCTTCTTTACGCGCCTTGTCCAAGGCATCCTGCATCTGGTCAAAGGCTTGGCGGTCAATGAGGGGGCCAACCAGGTTACCTTCCAGGGGATTGCCGATGGAGATACCTGCGTAGGCTTTCTTGAGACGTTTCAGCACTTCTTCTTTCACAGACTCATGAACGATCAGGCGGCGTAGCGTCGTGCAGCGCTGACCGGCAGTACCTACTGCAGAGAACAGAATCGCACGCACAGCCATGTCTAGGTCAGCACTAGGCGCCAGGATCATCGCGTTATTACCGCCTAGCTCCAGGATACTGCGCCCGAAGCGGGCTGCAACCCGTGGTCCCACGTCGCGCCCCATGCGCGTGCTGCCCGTAGCGCTGACAAGGGGCAAGCGCGGATCATCGGACATACACTCACCGATGGCGCGGTCGCCGATGACTACTTGACTGAGATGCTCAGGTGCATCGTCACCGAACTCCGTCATGGCGCGCTCCAGCAGTGCCTGGCAAGCTAGGGCTGTGAGTGGTGTTTTTTCGGATGGCTTCCAGATCAGGCTATTGCCGCAGACCAGTGCAAGGGCGGCGTTCCAGGCCCAGGGCGCGACCGGGAAGTTGAACGCAGTAATCAAGCCGACCGGGCCCAGCGGATGCCAGGTTTCACGCATGTGATGGCCGGGGCGCTCTGAAGCGATGGTCAGACCGAATAGCTGCCGCGACTGGCCAACCGCCAGGTCGCAGATATCAATCATTTCCTGTACCTCGCCAATCCCCTCGGGCAAGATCTTGCCGCACTCATGGCTGACCAGAGCGCCAAGGTCTTCTCGGTGGAGGCGCAATTGTTCGCCAAATAGACGTACCAGTTCGCCACGCCTAGGAGCTGGAACCTGGCGCCACAGCTTAAACGCCTGTTCGGCTTTGATTATACGGGTGTCGACTGCACTGGCGCTTTCCAAAACAACCTTGCCGATCACCTGCCCATTAATCGGAGAGGTAATCTCCAGATCACCCTGCTGATATTGCTCAGTGGTAACACCGAGGCGCTGCATAATGGCGTTGATCATTCTTTCCTCCTATTAAATAGGCTTAGTTTTTAACAATGAAGTTATTTGCAGTATCGCTAGAAAATTCAGCTCACCTCAAACGATGTTTAATACACTGATCATTCCTTTTTTTCGTATTCGGTCAGTCTAGACTCCACCTTGTTTGCAGTTTAATCATTTGATCAATACACTTTCTGCTCTTTGTCCATACGCGCTCGGGTTTCTGAGCGCCTTAGCCAGCGGGCGGTCAATCCATGCCTTTTTCTTCCTACTGCGTTCTGCACTACTTACCAAGCAGGCGTACTCTACGCATCAACGCTGTGCTGCTCTGTGTACTCTTGCTCAGCGGCTGCTCATCTGAGCCGGAGGGCACGACTCAGGCACCCAAGGTCGTGGATACTTACCTCATCAATGACCAGCCATCTGCCGCCATAACGCAGCTATCTGGGCGTGTGGCTGCCGCTGAAAAAACGACGTTGAGCTTTGAAGTGCCGGGCAAGATAGAAACACTTGATATCGATGTGGGCGAAGCCTTTATTGCCGGCGAGCCTTTAGTACAGCTTGATAAACAGCGTTATCGGCTGGTGCTGGGTCAGCGTGAGGCTCAACAACGTGAAGCAGCAGCGGCATTAACCGAGAAACGACAAGACTATCAGCGCCATACCACGCTGGCCGAGAAAGGCTACGTCAGCCAAGCGCGCCTAGACACAGTAAAAGCCGCCCTAGACAGCGCTCGTTCACGCCAGCAATCAGCAGCAGCAGCTCTTGAGCTGGCACGCCGAGACCTCAACTTAACCACACTCACCGCCCCATATGATGGCTCAGTCAGCCAACGGCTTGCTGAACCCTCTGAACGTGTTAGCGCTAACCAACCGGTACTCGAAATCATCTCAGACCGCCAAGGCTTCGATGTGGAAGGCTCGGTGCCCGAAACCTTGGTCGATTTATTAACGACAGGCTCACGCCACACCGTCACGTTACCCGCTCTGAGCGATGCTGAGTACGACGCAACACTGCGCCACCTAGGTAGCCAACCACGCTCTTCCAACGACTATCCACTAATCCTCCACTTGGCCAACCCGCCCAAGGGAATACGCTCCGGCATGACGGCAGAAATTCAGCTAACCATGCTCGATACCGGCCATCCCCGTGGTGTGCAATTGCCCATGACCGCTTTGGTCTACGACGAAAATAAACGCCATCATGTACTCAAGGTGACGGATGCCATGACGCTTGAGGCGGTGCCGGTGGAGGTGATAACGCTGGGCGAGAAACAGGTAGAAGTCAGCGGCGAGCTAGCCTCTGGCGAGCGTATTGTGGCCAGGGGAACAGAATTTGTGCGCCCGGGGCAAACCGTCAGCTTGCTCGGCCAAGGGCCAAAGCGCTTTAACTGAGGCTCATCATGAACTTAAGCCAAGCAGCTTTCCGGTATCGTCCCGTGCTTTTTCTAGCCACTGTCATGGCTATGCTGTTCGGGTTATGGAGCTACTTCACGCTACCCGCCCGGGAAGATCCATCCATCACAATCCGCGAAGCGGTGGTAACGACTGAGTTCCCCGGCCTACCTGCCGAGCAGGTCGAAGAAAATATTACTAAGCCTCTAGAGCAGAGCATTCGCCATGTCGGTGAGATCAAGCGCATTCGCTCAACGTCAATGCGCGGGCGCTCAATCATCCACGTCGAAATTCAAGACCACTATTTTGACCTGGCACAAATATGGGACGACGTTAATCAGCGCATTCTGGCAGCCAAACAATCTCTGCCTGAAGGTACCCGAGAACCTCACTTCAATAACCAGTTCGGTGATGTGGCCGTCGTGACTGCGGCACTGACCGCAGATGACTTCAGCCATGCCGAGCAATTGGAAATGGCCGAGCACGCACGCACACTGCTTTACGGCATTGAAGGCACCAAACGTGTTGAGTTGATCGGAGTACAGGAACAGCGCGTATTCATCGATGTTGACGAGTCACGACTGGCCGAACTGGGCCTGTCACCATCAAGCCTTCGCGAACAGATTCAACAACGCAATATCTATTCACCCGCTGGCGTACTTCAAGCCGATAACCAACGGCTGGCGCTTGAAGTCAGCGGTGAGCTACAAAGCCTTGATGCTTTGGCCAATATGGAAATTCAGCTGCCGGAAGGTAGTACCTTGCGCCTACGCGACGTTGGCGAAATACATAGCGGCTATGAAGACCCTGCCAGTCGACGCGCCTACTTCAATGGTCAACCGGCCATTGTGCTGGCCATCTCGATGTTAGAGGGCGTCAGTGTGATGGACTACGGCCACCTTGTGCGGCAACGCCTCGACGACATCAGCCAAACACTGCCTGCAGGTTACCGCTTAGACATCATGACCTTCCAGCCCGAGCAGGTTGCTAATGCCGTGTATGGCGTCACTTCCAGTGTTATCCAAACACTGGCCATTGTGCTGGGCGTCGTCATCTTATTTCTTGGCGTGCGCACCGGGCTAATCGTTGGCTCAATTATTCCTACTGTGATGCTAGTCACACTCGGCGTTATGGGTCTGGTGGATATCACACTGCAGCGCGCTAGCCTGGCCACACTGGTCATTGCGCTGGGGTTGCTAGTAGATAACGCTATTGTGGTGGCTGAGGATTTCAAAACCCGCTTGTCGATGGGCCGCACCCGCGACCAGGCACTCCAGGAAACCGGCCACGAACTGGCACTACCGCTGTTGTCATCCACACTCACTACCATCCTGGTGTTTCTGCCATTGCTGCTGGCAGATCATGTATCTGGCGAATACACCCGCTCGATCTCAATTGTTATCGCCATCACTCTGCTTAGCTCCTGGTTTCTGTCGCTCACGCTAACACCAGCGCTGTGTCACCGCTTTCTCAAACAACCTATACGCAGCACTCAAGAGCCAGAAACTGATGAGACTCGCGACAATCTGTCTGATCGAGTATTTCGCAAACTGGCAAATCGCTATGCTCACACGCTCAGGGCGCTACTCCGGCACAGGGCGCTGTTTCTGGGAATGATGGTTCTTACCCTGGTTGCTGGCGTTATCATGATGCAACACGTGCCGATGAAGTTCTTTCCCGACTCCGACCGCAGCCAGGTGCTGGTCACTATCGACTTCCCTTCGGATATCGCCGCCAATCAGACAGACCAGCGCATGCAAGCACTCAGCAAGGCGTTGCTTGAAGACCCTGGCCTGCATAACGACCTAACCAGTATCGCCGCTTATGCGGGCTTCGGCGGCCCGCGCTTTGTGCTTTCACTCACGCCCATCGACCCCTCGCCCAATAAAGGCTTTATGGTGTTGAGCGTGGCCGATGCCAAGCGTGTTGACGCAGTCCTTGAGGCGACACGAGCGCTACTTGCCGAGCGCCACCCCGATATTTTCCCTCAAGTAACGCGGATGTTTCTTGGCCCGTCAGACAGCACCTTGCTACAGGTTCAGGTCAAAGGGCCAGACCGCGACGTGCTATATAACGCCTCGCGCCAGATTGAAGACGTGCTAGGCGCTGTTGATGGCGCACGAGATATTCGCCAGAGCTGGGAGGCTCGCATTCCGTCACTAAGCATTGAGATAAATCAAGCCAGCGCACGTGCAGCGGGGCTAACATCAAAAGATATTGCACGCTCGCTGGCGGGCGCTATCGACGGTTACCACATGAGTCAGTTTCGTGAAGGCGATAAAACTATCCCTATCATGATGCGCTATGCCGATTCTGATCGCACCAATGTTGAGCGCTTAAAGTCACTGACCGTTTATCCACTAGGCAACCCCGGTGCAGGCGTTCCTTTGGCGCAAGTTGCCAATGTCGAGCTAGCCAGCGGCTTCTATCGCATCGACCGCGAAGATATGGTGCGCACGCTAACGGTATCTGGGCGCAACCGTTACCTCACCGCTGAAGACATGGTGGCAAAAATCAGCCCTGAGCTAGACGCGTTAGAACAACAGTTGCCAACCGGTCACTGGATCGAATTTGACGGTGTCGTCAAAGAGTCTGCCGAGGGCCAGGCTGCCCTGCAAGCCAACCTACCGCTCTGTATCGGGCTCATCTTCGTGCTGCTGGTCGCCCAGTTCAATTCCTACAAACGCCCGCTGTTGATCGTTGCAACTATTCCACTGGTCATTGTCGGCGTCGCAGTGGGGCTGCTGATAGCTGGCGCGGATTTTGGCTTCACCGTGTTATTGGGCATCTACAGCTTAGCCGGTATCATTATCAATAACGCTATTGTGCTAATCGACCGTATTGATATTGAGCGCAGAGAAACACCAGGCAACGATCTTGATGCCATCATTCGTGCTTGCTCGCGTCGTTTGCGACCGATTCTGATGTCGGCTATTACCACGGTGCTCGGCTTCATGCCGTTGATTATCGGCCACGACCCAATGTTTTATGGCATGGCCGCAGCGATGGCTGGCGGCCTGGCAATAGGCACTATCATGAGCCTTGGTGTGGTTCCGGTGCTCTATAGCCTGTTCTTCTCTATCAGCACTCGCCAGCACAAACCACAGGTTCAGCCCTCATGACCCATTCCCAAAGTACGCGCCAGCGGCTAATAGATGCCGCTATCGACTTGTTTGGTGAACAAGGCTTTAAAGGCACCACGACGCGCGAATTAGCTGAAGCCGCTAATGCAAATATTGGCTCTATCGCTTATTACTTCGGTAACAAACATGGGCTCTATCTCGCCTCCACACACTATATTGCCGATGCGTTACGTCAACGCCTCGGGCTACCTTCAGATAACACCACAAGCACTGAGGTACCGACAGATGCCCACCATGCTCGTCAAATACTGCAAAAACGCCTCAAACAAATGGTACGTATTGTCACCGAAGACCAGGAATGTCGCCGCTGGATGCTATTAATCGTCCGCGAGCAGGTTCAACCTAGCGAAGCCTTCGATATTTTATATGACAGGGCATTTGGCTATATCCAGCAGGGCATCAGCGCCCTGATTGCCCGCATTACTGGACTACCCCAGAAAAGCCATCACGTCATCGTGGAAACTCATACTCTGGTGGGTCAGGTGCTTTTTCTGCTAGTAGGCCGCGAAGTGCTGTTGCGCCGCTTAGGGCTAACACATTTCAACGACGACGCCCTCGCCAACATCGATGCCATTATCACAGGCCACATAAACCAACTTGGGGCAGCCAACACCTGACCCCCTCCTCCAGCTCCAGTGCCAATTCGCCACGTCGAAATTAAACGCGCTAAACAGCCACTACTCGCTCCACGGCGAACTGCTACCATGCAGTCAAGCCACCTCTCGTTAGGAGACCGCCATGACCGCTCTACCGCAGCTCGCCTTACTCAGCGCCCTAACGCTCCTTTCGGGTTGTGCGACACTATCAGAGGGCCAGTGTCGTACTATGAGCTGGGAGCAGCTCGGGCGCATGGATGGCCGCGAAGGCTACCCCGCGGCACGCCTCTTTGAACATCAAAAAGCCTGTGCCGAGTATGGCGTCAGCATTAGCCAAAACGAATATTCCCAAGGGCGCGAAGTCGGCTTATTAGACTACTGCACGCCCCACAACGGCTATCAACAGGGTCTCAAGGGGGCGCGCTATCACAACGTGTGCCCAGCCAGGCTCGAAGCAGAGTTTCTTGCTCGCTACCGCGATGGATTGGTCGTACATGATGCCGAAAGCGAGCTTAAGCGGCGAGAGACGCACATCGACCGCCTCGAACGCCAGCTCGACAGCGACAAGCTGGATGACAAAGAGCGTAAGCGACTCAATCACGAGCTGCGCAACCTGTACCGCGATTATCGCCACCAACAGCACGAACTGATTCGCTTAGAGCAGCGTTATTCAATGCCAGCACAAAGGTAGCGTGATTAGCCGTCGTCTCAACTTGGCACCTTCACCAGCCGGAACAGGTAGAATAGGGAAAAACATGCCTTGTGCTACCTGCAGCTTGCAATTAATCAAAAGGTTAGCGACCCGCATAAGCCACAAGAAGACACGCAAATAAAGGAGTGCATAGCATGGTCGACGTCAGGGTCACCCGAACAGCACTTGTACCCGATCCCCTTCGCGTCAGCCGCTACTGCAAGGCCCCTGAGCTTGGCCCCAGGTTGCTATTTTTCAGTGGTGGCACCGCACTTGATCAAGTCGCCAGCCGTTTGCAACATTACAGCCATAACACCATTCACCTGGTGACTCCGTTTGATTCCGGTGGCAGCTCCGCCAAGCTGCGCCAAGCCTTCGACATGCCCGCTATTGGCGATTTGCGCAATCGTTTAATGGCTCTGGCCGACGATACGGTACTGGGCCACCCTGAGGTCTATCAGCTATTCAATCATCGCCTGCCACCCAACGCATCTGCCGAGTCGCTGCATGACACCTTGATTGAGCTAGCCACTGGCCGTCACTCACTGACCACGGCGATCAATGACCCCATGCGCCAGCTGATCTGTAACCAACTGGGCTTTTTCATAAAACAGATGCCCCCAGGTTTTGACCTGCGCGGTGCCAGTATCGGCAACCTGATACTGGCCGGTGGCTATCTGAATAACCACCAGCAATTGGACCCCATCATCTTTCTGTTTTCAAAGCTGGTACACGTGCGGGGCATCGTGCGCCCTACCGTCAGTGAAAACTATCACCTAAGCGCAGTGCTTGATGATGGTAGTCAGGTACTGGGCCAGCATCGAATCACCGGTAAAGAAGTTGCACCACTGGCAAGCGGCGTCGCACACGTCGGGCTTTCAGCACAATGCGATGCCTGGGTGCCAGTGAGTGCCAGCCTCAGCGACAAGAGCCTACGCTTGATCGAGTCTGCTGAACTGATCTGTTACCCTCCGGGAAGCTTTCACACCAGCGTCATGGCTAACCTGCTACCTCGTGGTGTCGGCTGCGCAGTTCGCGATAATTACTGCCCGAAAGTCTATATTCCTAACCCCTGCCCTGACCCAGAGCAAATTGGGCGAACCCAGCAGCAGCTGATCACCACCCTGCTGGCGACATTACGCTACGATGCAGGCAACGAATGCCCCAATCAGGCACTATTGGGCTACATTCTGGTTGATCGCACCAATGGCAACTACCCTGGCGGCATTGATGACAAAGCCATTGAAGCACTAGGTATTCAGCTAATTGACACGCCGCTTATCACCTCAAAAAGTGCGCCCTACTATGACCCTGACTTACTGATCACTGCGTTAATGTCGCTGGTCTGACACGCCAGTCCCCCTCCCACTCTGACAAGGAGCCACCTGATGTCACAGAAAATTTACTGCACCGCCAGCTTCAAACCCAAAACCGGTAAAGAAGACGCTCTATTCCGCGCCCTGCAAGCGCTGGAGCCCAACGCGCATCGTGAAGATGCCTGCTTGATGTATACGGTAACTCGTCATATTGACAACCCCTTTGCCCAAGGCAATAGCTACCCGATTGTCTTTCATGAAATCTGGGCAAACCGGCCTGCTTTTGAAGCCCACTGCCAACGTCGTGAAATCCGTGAGTTTTTTGCCGCCCACTTGGAAAACCCTAATGGCTATATCGAAGATGCCAATGTCTGCGTTTATACCGACGAACCCGTAGACTACGACGCACCCGCGCTGTGAAAATGCCGGTCTCCGTACATTGTCATCATACGTTGTCATTATTGAGGTTTGTCACTACTCATGAAAATCGTGTTTCGCTACTTCTTCCGCGGCCTGCGCTTGGTGCTAGCCCCGGTCATGATTGTTTCCGAGAAGCTGTCTACGCCAAAGCCTGCGGTAGAGCGCTCAGCTGAAGAACAGGCAAAAATTGATGATGCCTGTAAAGCGCTGTCACTTTATCAATTCCGCACCTGCCCGTTCTGTATCAAGGTGCGCAAGGAAATGGCTCGTTTAGGGCTGAATATCGAACTACGCGATACTCAGAAAAACCCGCAGCACCGTCAGGCGCTGATGGAAGGAGGGGGTAGAGTCAAAGTGCCTTGTCTACGCATCGATCACGATGACCGTGTTGAGTGGCTGTATGAGTCCAGCGACATCAACGACTGGCTGAATAAGCAGTTCGGACCATAACGCTCACACTATCTATCATCGTGTCGTATCACAAACAGGCAGGCGCCGTTGTAAAAGCGCCTGCCTGTTTTACATCATACGTCTTCGCGCTGTTCGATACCTTGCAGGTGCCAAGGTGCGTTATCACGCATCTCGCGAATTAAATGCCAAACCTCACTAAACGCATTTTGTTCACCATTTTCATCAATAATGCCATGAAAACGCACTGAGGCTTCGGTTTGCCCCACGTATTCACGCACGTCAGCCAACTCTGCCTCCAAGCGTACAATTTCGGTGCGGTTGTTCGCCGGATGCTCAGCACGCTCGGCTTTCAGTGTGTTGTAAAGCGTAGGCGTCACATAATCCTGAATGCCTGCGAAATCGTTATTGTCCCAAGCCCGCTGTAACGTCATAAAATGCTGCTTGGCATCGTTGAGAAAGCGCTGCTCGTCAAACCAAGCTGGATGCGCCGCTGTAGCGCTACCGCTAGCCGAAGCCCCCCCGGCAACATCGCTGCCATTCTGAAATGCCTGAGGCTTACCCGTCATCTCGTCACGGTCACTGTGAGCATCAGGGCCACTGGCCATCGCCGCACGACGACGTGATGCCAAAAGCCGCATTAGCAGAAAAATCGCGCCTCCGATCAATAAAATATCAAGCATGCGCAGATCATCGAAGGCACCACCAAAGAACAACGACGCCAACAAACCACCGGCTAGCAAGCCTGCCAGTGGGCCAGCAAAACGTGACAACCCTGCCGACGGCTTACGCTGCCCCTGAGCGGCGCTATTAGTCGTGGCCGTATTGCTTTGTGGGCTGGCCGAACGAGAGTAGCCGCCCATGCTTTTGCCCCCCCCCATACGACGAGCTTCAGCGTTATCAATGGCGGCCCCAAACCCTAGCGTGGCAACCATCAGCATGATAAAAAAGTGACGCATTGACGTTCTCCGTCGTTGATTTCACGATGCTTTGTAAAACAGCGTTGAGCGCCTTACCGATCCTGCTCGGCACGGCAAAACACTAGCTTATCACCAGACGACTCGCTGGCCGAGAAACGATAGCCGGCCACATCAAACTCACTAAGCGCCTCGGGGCTGTTGATGCGCTCTCGAATGATCCAGCCAGCCATCAGCCCACGGGCTTTCTTGGCATAAAAACTGATGATTTTATACTGACCATTCTTTTCGTCTTTAAAAACCGGGGTCAGTATTCTGGCGTCAAGGCGCTTGGTATCCACTGCCTTGAAGTACTCATTGGAGGCAAGGTTCACCAAAACATTGCTACCACTGTCTGCAATAGCACTGGCAAGCGCGCTTACCAGCTCATTTTTCCAGTAGGCATACAGGTCTTCTCCCCGAGGATTAGCCACCTTGGTACCCATTTCCAAACGGTACGGTTGAATCAGGTCCAGTGGGCGCAGCAGGCCATAAAGCCCTGACAGAATCCTTAAGTGCGACTGAGCATAATTATTTTCGTCATCATCAAACCGTTCAGCCTCAAGGCCAACATAAACATCACCCTGAAAAGCCTGGGCTGCCGGCTTCGCGTTCTCTGCAGTAAATGGGCGCTGCCAGTCGGCAAAGCGGGCAGCATTTAATCCAGCAATACGGTCACTCACCTTCATCAACTCACTGAGCTGCTGTGGTGAATACTCTCGCATAACCTCGATCAACTCTTGGCTGCAGTCGAGAAAGTCAGGCTGGGTCGCTTTGGGCGTGCTGGCTGGAGTGTCGAAATCCAGCTTCTTGGCCGGCGAAATCACGCTCAGCATGGGGTACTCCTATGTCCACAAAAACTGCCACTAAGTGTATCAGGAGCGGAGAGAAATAAACGGGTTATGCACGACACTTCTCGCATGGTATCCAGCGCGCCTAACGCTGACAAATCCACAACGCTTGAGTCGACTGCTGTCCAGGCGTATGCTTGCGCTCCCTTGCCTTGGAGAGCGTTCAAGGCACCATAATTCTCCCATGATGCGGCGTGGGCACAGGGGTATCGTGCCAAGCGTTGCAACGACTTACAGGACGCAGGGTTGTTAGCCATGCAGCAAGCATCCTCACTGTTTACCCGCCTTGAATATCGCCTGGCCGACCAGCTGTTTCACACCCGCTGGCTGCCACGCTCTCCGCGGGTTCATAAAATCACCATGCACCTTTATCAGCGCTGTGCGGATGCCGGACATCCCGACGCACAATCCGTGTATGGTCATATGTTGTTTCATCGCGGTAACACGCCACAGGATAAGGCGCGTGGCGCGCTCTATGTCATGGAGGCAGCGCAACGTGGCGACGCCAAAGCTCAATATCAGGCAGGTTTAATTCATGAGTACGGCACAGCACAATACCCTCAGCGCAACGACCATGCCGTCACTTGGTATGCACGCGCGGGAGAATCAGGCCATGTGCTGGCCGCTATGCGCTTGGCTAAAGCGTACCGCAAAGGCGACCTAGGGTTGGAAAAAGACGCTGAGCGCATGTTTTATTGGCAGCAGCTGGCAGATAGCCTGAGTGCCGATGCTGATGAAAATGACGCCACCGTACAGCACTAAGATGACCAACGACTCATGACGCGGCAATAAGCTCGGCTTGAGCCGCACCAGCAAGGATCCACTCATGACGCTACCGATACTGCTGGATATCGAGGCTTCTGGATTTGGACGCGGCAGCTACCCCATAGAGGTTGGCTTGGCCCGCGCTGATACCAGCTGCTGTGCGTTTCTGGTGCAGCCCCTTGACGAGTGGGTCCACTGGGATCCCAAAGCGGAGTTACTGCATGGGCTATCGCGTGCGCGCCTTGAACGCGAAGGCTACCCAGTACGCCAAGTCGCGCACTGGCTCAACGACGAACTGGGCGAGGTCGGCATTGCTTATAGCGACAGCTGGGGCTATGACAACACTTGGCTATCGCTACTGTTTCATCATGCCGGTATGCTGCCGAATTTCCGTTTAGAAGCCCTGCGCAAACTGCTTAGTGAAGCTCAGGTCGAATGCTGGACCACCACCAAAGAAGAGGTCATTTTGGCGAATGACATCCAGCGCCATCGTGCCGGTGATGACGCTCACTTACTCCAGCTGACCTATTTGCGCACGCTAGAGCTCACCAATAATTCAGCCAACAGCTGACAATATTCAGCTCCCGCTTTTGGGCTGATCATCTGACTTCACTTCGTAATCCCCCTCCAGGAACTCCGTAGCGCCCTGGCTGCGTGTTGAGTCGTGGTCAGTATATGTATATGAGCCAGAGCCAATATCTTGAGCATTATCGGCACGCATTTGCTCCATGCGCTTCTTCATGCGATGACGAACAAATGGCATCATGGCCCAGCCAATCAGCAGAAAAAACAGCCCAATGATGGTGCCAATAATCATCATTACGCCAAATGCCAACCAAGTGAGCAACAGCCGCAAGCCGCTCGCCCGCTGATTGGGTCGAGCTTGACGTGCACGCTCCTGCCATTGGCGAGCAGCCTGCCAAGCGGCATTTTGATTGGGGTCACGGGATGGGTCCATATAACTCTCCTGACGAACGCTCTGCTAACGGAATTTTTTGACGAGAGCGGCAAGATACCGCCCCTTCATACAACGAGAGAACGATGAAATGTCTACTCTCTTTGAAAGCATGGCTCACAAATCGTTCAGCGAAATTTACGCCCATCAACCACGAGCTGTGGCACCATGCTGGCACTCACCCTTGCACTTACTGGTTACATATCATGCCACTCAACCCCCAAAGGCATACCGTCATGCCTGATAACGGTCGCCGTCGAGGTGCCAGCCCACGAAGAGAGCAGCGGTCCACGCCCCCATCACGCGTAGGGTTATGGTTCGATCGCTGGCTCGACAGACTCGTTATAGTCGCGGTCTCCATCGCTCTGCTGACCGGTATTTTAGCACTAGCTCTGCACTTGTATTACTGAACATACCCCCACATAACGTTACCATGACATTCTTTCGCTCTACCTATTCATATGCTGCACCACCAAGGAGGCACTGACTCTCGATGTTAGAATTTTTGCAGGGTGCTTCCTACGGGCTGTTCCTGAGCTGCCTGCCCTGGACTCTCATCGGGCTGATCAAGCCGGAACGGGCGTTACCCGACACCTCTGCTGGGCGGCTCCAGGTACTATTACGCTATGCACTGGCCGCACCTTTTATCAGCTTACTGATGTGGCTGACGTCTCTGTGGGGAGGCTTTGGTGTCAGCTTGATCGGCTGGTTAGCCGGGTTGTCAGCGATCGCCATTGAAATTCCGCTTGAGCGACGTTTGCGCGGTTGGTATCGCGGCTGGCGACGGCGCCGGCAGGATGACCGTATTCGCCGCCATCAGCAACAACAGCAGGCCCAGCGCGAGCAGCAACGGCGCGAGTCCGGCCTGCTAGAGCTAGACCCCGACTCGCCTCCGCAAGATGCCGACGAGGTTGTGTTAGCGCTATGCCGTGCCAAGCAAGGGCTCAGCAACGCTGGGCGCAACGATTTAACCCAGCAAGTGGACCGGCTCTATAGTCGTTACCGCCATGTGCTCAGTATTCTGAATGAACGCTTCGCGCCTGGCGAGCTAGCCCACGCTAGAGCGCAACAGCTTGTGGTAGATGTTTGTCATGGCGCTCAGGACAACTTAGACACCATGATCGCCCAGGCGCGTGGCATCAGAGGTATGGATGTTGCTTACATCCAACGCCGTCTGGGCAGCGAGGCTGCGCGACTTTCAGCCAGCGAAACCGATGCTCTCCGTCAGCGCATGGCGCTCATCGAGCAGACCGAGCAATCAATACGCCAGCTCGTTGCTCGTCACGAGCAAGCGCTAACCGCGCTAGATAATGCCGCCGTATCACTGTCACGACTGGACACCTCACGGCCGCGTTCGGCTCAGAGTGCAGAAGTGGCCTGTGGTGAACTTCGCCGCTTTGTTGAAGGCGCCGAGCGCTATCGCCACCCGCAGCGCTGACGACCTGAAGACTACTCAGAGGGAAACGCCCCATGACCGACACACCGCGCCACGACCCGCTGTCACTGCCGCCCATCGAGCATCTTGCCGAAACGCTGGAAGCCTCTAGCAAAGCCACTCATCACCAAGACACCCCAGACCCCGAACTGTCCGAGCGCGCCAATGCCTTTGTGCGCGACGTGCTCAGCGAAGGCGCGGATTCCATCGAGCGCCAACGCAGAGCAGTAGATGAAATGGGCCTGGAGCTACAGCATCAGGCCGCACGACAAAGCGAGATGCTCAAAACGCCGCTACGCCAGTTAGCCAGCCAGGGCGAAGACGGCGGCCCCGTGGCGCGAGCACTCCAGGATTTACGCGGCCGCATGAGCAGCCTAGACCCACAGCAGCATCACCTAGAACCCAAACCGATGGATCGGCTGTTACGCCTGATCCCTGGATTCACCACCCGAGTACAACGCTACTTTCAGCGCTTCGAAACAGCCCAACAAGCCTTAGACGCGATCATCGCTGAGCTCACTGCTGGGCGCGACAGCCTCAGCCGCGACAACATCACCCTCAACGACGACCAGCAGGCCATGCGCCAAATGCTCGATCAGCTGCAACGTCAGGTCGAACTGGGACGCCTGATTGATGCGCGCATGACCCGCTCGCTCAGCGAAATCATCGACGAGCCGCGCCGCCGCTTCGTCGAGGAAGAGCTGCTGTTTCCGCTGCGCCAGCGTGTACTGGATATCCAGCAGCAGCAGGTAGTCTGTCAACAGGGCGTGCTGGCGCTGGAAGTTATTATCCGCAACAACCGCGAGCTGATGCGTGGGGTGGACCGTGCCGTCAATGTCACCGTCTCCGCACTTAGCGTCGCCGCTACCGTCGCACTGGCATTAGCCAACCAGCGCCTCGTGCTGGACCAGGTTGAGTCGCTCAACCAAGCTACCAGCGAAACTATCGCTGGCACCGCTCAGTCACTGCGCCAGCAAGGCGTAGATATCCAGACCCGTGCCACATCAGCCAGCCTGAACATGGACTCTCTAGAACAAGCCTTTGGCGACGTTATGGGAGCCATTGACGACTTATCGCGCTATCGCCGCGAGGCACTCCCCCAAATGGCCGACCAGATTGACCGCTTGGATGCCCTGTCAGGCAAAGGGCACGATGCTATCGACCGACTGGAACGCGGCTCGCGCATCATTGAGCATGACAACAACATCAACAAAAAAAGCAGCAATCAACCGTCAGATGACAAAACGCAATGAGTACGGTTAGGCGCGAAGCAACAGCCAGCCAATCGCCCCGCTCGCTAGCACCACGTCGGGAAATTTTTGGCTGGGCGATGTTCGACTTCGCTAATCAGGCCTACACCCTACTGATTATCACTGTCGTCTTTGGCGAGCTATTCACCACCGTAATTGTTGGCGACCGTGGCGACGATTACCGGCTGGCCAATCTCCTGTGGAGCCTGGCGCTGGCGCTGAGCTTCTTGCTGGTCGTAGTCACTGCCCCACTGTGCGGGGCCATCATGGACTATCAGGCGTCACGCAAGCGGTTTCTGTTCATGAGCTACCTGGCCACCGTCATCACTACCGCCCTGCTGTATTTCGTGACGCCGGGCATGGTATGGCTGGGTATGGTGCTGATTATCGCGTCCAATTACGCCTACTCCATGGGCGAGTCGTTTATTGCGTCATTTCTTCCCGACTTAGGCCCTCCCGAATCACTGGGTAAAATTTCCGGATTTGGCTGGTCGCTAGGCTATGTTGGCGGCCTATGCGCCGCTGGCTTCACGCTGATGGTGCTGGGTGAAACCAGCGCGGAGAACTTTGAGCGATTACGTTGGATCGGCCCCTTCGCAGCGGGCTTCTTTCTGATTACCGCGATTCCTACCTTCATGTGGCTGCGCGAGCGCGGCACATCTCAGCCTCACACCCAACCCTACTACCGCATTGCCCTTAACCGTGTGACCACAACCCTGCATGAGCTTCGCCACTTCCGCGATCTCGCCATTTTTCTGGTATCGCTACTGTTCTCCATGGCCGGCGTTTACATCATCATCGCCTTCGCCTTCATTTATGGCGCTCAAGTCATCGGCTGGGACAGCACCACACGCAACATCATGTTCATTATCGTACAAATCACAGCGGCGGCTGGGGCACTAGGATTTGGCGTGCTGCAAGACCGCATCGGCACTCGCGCAACCTATTTAATGACACTCGTTATGTGGATAGCAGCAATTCTCGCCATCTGGGCCACACCTGAGTTAACAGCCTGGCTGAATGCCCACTTCCTCCTGAACTGGGAGCCACAACAGCTGTTTCTGGTGGTGGGTTGCCTAGCGGGGTTGAGCCTTGGCTCAAGCCAGTCGGCTAGCCGCGCGTTAGTCGGGCTGTTCTCTCCACAGCACAAAGCGGCTGAATTCTTTGGCTTCTGGGGCGTCGCCAACAAACTCGCGGGTGTTATCGGTATCATCGGCTTGGGTCTGTTACAGTCAGTCGTAGGGCTTCAAGCCTCAATACTGTTCTGCGCAGCACTATTTTTCATCGCCATTATCATCTGTTTATGGGTGAACCAGTCTCGCGGACAACAGGCGGCTAAAAACTGGGATGCCCGCCACGAAGGTGAACGCTCAACCGATTAAGGAGCACTCCACTATGAATTGGACGCAGCAATTGGGCCTTAAATTTCCTATTCTTCAGGCTCCCATGGCGGGCGCTCAGGGCGTCGCCATGGCGGCAGCCGTGTCCAATGCTGGCGGGCTAGGCGCCATTCCCAGTGCATTACTCTCCAGCGATGCACTGGATGACGCATTACGCGAGTTTCGGCGCGCCACTTCAAACGCTTCATCAGCAGCAGTGAACCTCAACTTCTTCACTCATGTTAATCCACCAGATGATGCCGCCGCCCAGGCACGCTGGCGTAAGGGCCTGGCAGCATATTACACAGAGTTCGGCGTCACGCCGCCCACCGCCGCCGGTGCGGGTAGAAATCCGTTTGATGCCGCTTGCTGTGAGGTATTGGAGCACCACCAACCGGAGGTCGTCAGTTTCCACTTCGGCCTACCTGAAACAGCATTGCTTAAGCGAGTCAAAGCGTGGGGCGCTATCGTGCTTTCTAGTGCCACAACGGTAGAAGAAGCCGTATGGCTAGAGGCCCATGGCGCAGATGTCATTATCGCTCAAGGGTTAGAGGCGGGTGGGCATCGCGGTATGTTTCTGACCCAAGACATTACCACCCAGATTGGTACCCTGGCGTTATTACCTCAGGTGATCGATGCAGTATCTGTGCCTGTCATCGCCGCTGGCGGTATTTGCAGCCCTCGCGCCGTCAGCGCCGCTATAGCGCTTGGCGCATCCGCTGTACAGTGCGGCACGGCATTTTTGTGCTGCCCGGAAAGCCTGATTAACGACCTGCACCGCGACAAACTCACCAGTGAGCAAGCTCGACATACCGCGCTGACCAACCTGCATACCGGACGGCCCGCGCGCGGCATCGTCAACCGCCTGATGCGTGAACTTGGGCCAATGAGCGCGCTACCACCAGCGTTTCCTCAGGCTGCTGGTGCCCTAGCGGGGCTTCGCAGCGCTGCCGAAGCCAGTGGCCGCAGCGACTTTACCCCGCTATGGGCAGGCCAAGATACCAGCGGCTGTCGACCGGTTCCTGCGGCTGAACAACTGCAGTGGCTGGCAGAAGCCCTACCCTCGAGCTAACCAGCCGCTCTTTAAGGACGGGTGTCAGGCACTCGCAGCACCATCTGCTTGTCGCGTATTTCGATATCAAAGCGCCCAAGAAAGCTCATACCCAGCAGCACCATGTCATCAGACAACCCTGAGCTAATCGAGCCACGCACCTGTTGCGCGGTGATACCGCCCACGCTTATTTCATCCAGCATAGTGAGTTGGCCGCGCACTCGGCCATTGGCTGTCGTGAACCAGGCCTCCCCTTCATGGGGCAGGCCGAGCTGCTTAGCAAGCGGCTCAGGCACCGCGACTGACGTGGCCCCCGTGTCCAGCAGCATAACAACTGGCTCGCCATTAATGCGTCCACTAACGACATAATGACCCGACGCGTTGCGCTCCAGCGTAACACTCGTCCCTGGCGGGGCATCCAACAGATTGGCATTGGGATTCTGACGTGCATCGATAAGGCCACTGAACCACCAGATACCTAAGCCAAAAAGCAGCACCCAGAAGGCCAGCATCATGCCCAATCCTGTGCGTCTTGTTGAAGACGTTTGTGACACCCGCACCTCCCATCAATCATCGTCAGCCCTATCCTACAAGGAAGCACTTAGCTTGGCGCACAAAAAAGCCGCCCTCAGCAACAAGGGCGGCGTTTATTCGGCGCAACAGGCTATTACTGCTTAACGCCCTCAAACGTCACATACAGCTCAAGTTCACGCATCGGCGCTGGGAAGCTGGACATGTCTATTCCGTAATCTTCCAGACTCAGCGTCACCTGCCCTTCAAAGCCAGCACGGTAGCCGCCCCAAGGGTCTTCACCTTCACCGATTAAAGAAACGGGCATTTCAATTTCATGAGTTTCACCGTGCAGTGTCAAATCACCGACCATAACACCTGCACCGTCACCTTCTGGCGTAAAGCTGGTGGACACGAAGGTGGCTGTCGGGTGGGCAGACACATCGAGGAAATCACCGCTCTTGATATGCTTATCACGCTCGGCGTGATGGCTAGTCAAACTGGTTGTATCAACCTCAACACTCACTGCAGAGGCGTCAAGGTTCTCAGGGTCGTACTGAAACTCACCCGTGAAGCTCGGAAAGTTACCCAAAATATAAGAATAACCCAGGTGGTTGATACGGAACTGAACAAAAGCATGCTGCCCCTCGCTGTCGATAACATAGTCTGCAGCCTGTGCTGTAGACATCGCGCCCAACGGGATCAACCCAACACTCAATGCAGCAGCGAGTACACTTTTCTTGAACATGACAATAAGGTCCTTTTTTCCTGATGGGTTAAACGAGGCAATCATTGCCATCAAAAACCCATAACAACTTAAAAAATAGTATGTGAAAAATAGTATGAATTTTTCTATTTACGCGAAGAGAGCATGCGCACCAAGGTGTCGTTCTGGTCAACCCAATGATGCTTAATAGCAGCCAGCGCATGACCACCGGACAGGACCATCAAAGCAATAGCTCCATACCAGTGAACTTTACCCGCCAGCGTCGCCTGGTCAGGCAAGCTGGTAATCAAGGCTGGTACCTGAAACCAGCCAAACACCGAGATAGGATCACCTTCTGCAGTAGAGATTAAATAGCCACTAACCAGAACGCCAACTAACAACACATAGAGTGCGACGTGCCCAGCATCTGCCGCCAAGCGTTCAAAACGTTGTCCATGATGCTGGGGTGTTGGCTGCGCCACGCGCCAACCAAGTCGTAGCAACGTAGCAAACAACAGCAGCACCCCAACCGAGCGATGCCACCAAGGCCCGATGTTATACCAGCTGTCATAGTAGCCCAGCCCCGTCATCCACCAGCCAAGGATAAAAAGCCCCACCACCGCGACAGCGCTAAGCCAGTGCAGCACAATGCTGATAAGCCCCCAACCAGTACGCGTATTTGTCAACATAGCTCTTTTCTCAAATGCATCCTGAAATAATGTTTGGCTGAAACACTGGTTGGGCAAATACGTTTCAGCGCATGGTTTTCAGCGCATTGCTCCAGTGCGCCATGGTGTCCAGCATGACCTTCGCACTCTGCTCATGCATCTCAGTTGGCACAAAGGCGCCGTCTTCGAGGTGGTCAAATACCATAGGGATCATCACCTGTTGCTTAACCGGCACCATTTCCATGGTAGCCAGAAGATGTTTGGCAACCTCCGTTGAACGAATACCGCCTGAAATGCCCCCATAACTGACAAATCCAGCAGGCTTGTAGTTCCATTCTTTGTACAAATAGTCCACTGCGTTAACAAAAGACGGCGGCGGAGCGTGGTTATACTCCGGTAGCACAAAGACGAAAGCATCCGACTCATCAACAATCTTCGCCCACCGCTTAGTATGCTCGTGCTCGTATTTTTGCATACTAGGGTGATTGGGCTCGTCCAGCAGAGGAAGGTTGATTTCCTTAAGATCGACAAGCTCAATCTCGAACCCTGCCGACTCGCCTTTTGCATAACTGTAAAACCAGTCAGCAACACTTTTACCAAGCCGGGTGGGGCGAGTACTGGTCAGTACGATAGTCAACTTCATCGTGAGATCCTTTTTTAGCAATGGGCATTTTCAGCCACGAGAAAGAATAATAATTACTGCAATGTGGACAGCCTACCTGCTTAATCATACTAGAAAGTGTCACTATTCAGCGCATAATGAACGAATATTCCGATCAATTAACAACGAGCATTCCATGGCACAACGAATCCCCCGCATCAGTCTCGAACAGTGGGTAATACTGCAAGCGGTAGTAGAAGAAGGCAGCTATGCCAAAGCGGCCGAGGCGCTTAGCCGTAGCCAGTCATCGATTAGTTATGCATTGAAAGGTATGCAAGAACAGCTGCCTGTCAAAGCGCTGACGATTCAAGGGCGCAAAGCGGTGCTGTCATCGGCAGGGGAAACACTACTACGCCAAGCCCGGGTGCTGATCAATGATGCTCTGAATCTAGAGTACTTGGCGAGCAACCTGGCCGAAGGCTGGGAAACCGAGGTGCGCTTAGCCGTAGAGGCTATTTTCCCAACCACATTACTCAGCCAAGCCATGGCAACCTTCGTGCCTGAAAGCCGAGCGTCACGGGTTCAGCTCATCGAGTCAGTGCTGTCTGGCACCCAAGAGACCTTACTCAACGGAGAGGCAGATTTAGCCATTATCCATCATTTGCCGCCGGGCTTTCTTGGGCAGTCGCTGATTAACGTGACCTTCCTGGCAGTGGCCCACCCTGAGCACCCGCTCCATCAGCTAAATCGTGAGTTGACTCATAATGATCTGCGCGCTCATCGCCAGTTCGTCGTCCGAGATTCAGGTATTAAACGTCGACAGGATTTTGGCTGGCTCGCTGCAGAACAACGCTGGACCGTCACTCAGCTCAACACGTCCATTCAATTCATCAAAGACGGGCTAGGGTTTGCCTGGCTACCTTATGACCACATTCAGGCAGAACTGGACGCTGGCCACCTTAAACCGCTCCCCCTTGCTGAAGGAGGGCAGCGCCAAGTGGAACTGTTTTTAGCCTATGCCAATCGCGATGCGGCAGGCCCTGCAACCCATGCCTTGGCGCAATCGTTAAAAAATGCCTGCCAGCTATGGAGCTCACAACATAAACAACAAATTAGCACTTGATAGACAAGTTAGGTGTCAATCTAGCCCACAGCCACCGCCGAGCTTCGGCAATAACGGTCTCTACCCTTTACATGAATCAACAAGATCATTCAGGAAACCTGCCTCTGGTGTTATTAGCGATTCTGACCAGAATCAACATGATGGGCACTTCCACCAACACCCCGACAACCGCAGCCAACGCGGCTCCTGACTGAAGTCCAAACAAAGCAATTGCCGCTGCTACCGCCAGCTCAAAGAAATTACTCGCCCCTATCAGTGCTCCTGGCGCCGCAATACAGTGGCGCACATGCCAGAATTTCGCCCAGCCATAAGCCAAATAGAAGATGAAAAACGTCTGTACGATCAGTGGGATAGCAATCAGAACGATGTGCAGAGGATTGTCCAAAATCACCTCCCCCTGAAAGGCAAACAGCAATACCAGTGTGGCGATTAATGCAGCAGGCGTAATAGGCGCAAGGCGCGTCAAGAAGACGTCGTCATACCAACGCTGCCCCTGACGACTGACCACCAAGCGTCGGGTTAAGTAACCCGCCAACAAAGGAATCACGATATACAGCACAACAGAGAGAATGACGGTGTTCCAAGGCACCTGAATATCTGAAATGCCTAACAAAAATACAACGATCGGCGCAAAAGCAAACAGCATGATCACGTCATTTAACGAGACCTGTACCAACGTGTAAGCCGCATCGCCTTTCGTAAGGTAGCTCCACACAAACACCATTGCCGTACACGGAGCGGCACCAAGCAGAATGGCCCCGGCGAGGTATTCGCTCGCCAGCTGATGTGGAATCAACGGCTTAAATACCACCATCAAAAAGAACCAAGCAATGGCGAACATAGTGAATGGTTTAATCAACCAATTCACTACCGTCGTAATCGCCAGCCCCTTAGGTTCTTTGCGAACGTCCAGCACTGCATTAAAGTCAATCTGAGCCATCATTGGAAAAATCATTGCCCAGATCAGTATCGCGACAGGAATCGACACCTGCGCATATTCGAAGCTAGCTAACGTCTGAGGCACCGACGGTGCAAATTGGCCAAGCGCAACACCTACCACTATCGCCAGCAACACCCAAACTGACAGGTAACGCTCAAACCACCCCATGCCACCATTGGCGGTTTGTTTTGATGGTTCATCAACATTTTGATTCATGAGTTCGCCTCAGAGAGAGCCTTGGTTCACGCGGCGGGAAACGTCTTCTGCGCTTTCCACTCGCTCGGAGTAACGGTCTGTCAAATAGTCGCTACGCCCACGAATCATCAAAGTGAACTTAGCCAGTTCTTCACAAACATCCACAACACGAAGATATAAAGGCGAGGGCTTCATGCGGCCATCATCATCAAATTCGGTAAACGCCTTCGGCACCGAAGACTGATTAGGTATCGTCACCATGCGCATCCAGCGACCGAGAATACGCATTTGGTTAACCGCGTTAAAACTCTGACTACCACCTGACACCTGCATCACGGCTAACGTTTTTCCTTGCGTCGGACGAACGCCACCCAGAGATAGTGGGATCCAATCAATTTGCGCTTTCATCACCGCCGTCATGGCACCATGGCGCTCTGGGCTGACCCATACCATCCCCTCGGCCCACTGCGCCAGCTCACGCAGCTCCTGCACTTTAGGGTGATCTGTCTGCGCATCATCCGGCAGAGGCAAGCCACTGGGGTTAAACGTGCGCACCTCACACCCAAACCAACGCAACACCCGCCCTGCTTCTTCGGCCACAAGGCGAGAATAGGAACGCTCACGTAACGAGCCATACAACACCAAAATGCGCGGCGCCTGCTGAGGCACAACCGCGCCTAGCTTTGTCGCATCAATAGGAAGAAGTTCTGATGCGTTAATATTGGGAAGGTCTACCAGCGTATTGACGTCGCTCATCTCACGACTCCTTGATAAGGAATGACTTCGCCATCTTCCTTAGTGAAATGCGCAACAGGGTTATCCAAAAGCTCCAGTACGGTTTCCGAAGGACGACATAACCTTGCTCCCTTTTGCGTCACGACAATGGGGCGATTAATCAGGATCGGTTCAGCCATCATGGCATCGATCAACTGATCATCCGTCAACGTCGAGTCATCCAACCCCAACGCCTCGTAGGGGGTTCCCTTGCGCCGTAGCAAGTCTCGGGGACGGATCCCCATCATCGACAACAGCTCAATCAGCCGCTCTCGACTGGGAGGCGTTTTAAGGTATTCAATAACGTCAGGAGGCTGACCAGAGGCCTTCATCATCGCCAACGTATTACGCGACGTACCGCAGTTCGGATTGTGATAGATCTGGGGGAGCATGTCGTCTCACTCTGGCACTTTGCTTGAAGAGCATGGGTTTGAAGAGCACTGGTTTGAAGAACATTGGTTTGAAGAACGCTGGTTTGAAGAACTTTGGTTTGAAGAACTTTGGTTTGCAGAGCAATCGCTCAGACACTTCGCTAAGGGATCACACACCTCGGGGTGCCCCGCGCAACAATCGCGCACCAGAAAGCTAATGGCTTCCTGCATATGAGTCAGGTTCGCTCGATAGATAATCGAGCGCCCTTGGCGACGGGATGTCACCAAACCTGCCCGTGACAACACAGACAAGTGTGCCGACATCGTGGCATGCGGTACCGATAGCTGCCTTGCAATCTCACCAGCAGGCAACCCACATGGTTCTTGGCGTACCAGCAGACGGAAAGCATCCAGACGTGTTTCTTGAGCCAGCGCGGAAAAACTTGCAATCACATCAAATGTTTTCATATTTCCAAAAATATAAAAATATTATTCATCAGTCAACCATCCATCCGAAGTGCTATCCTGCTGAAGCTAATCAGCACCGAGGAAAGATCCCACTATCCCTTCCTTAGCCCCCGCATAAAGTATGCTACCGCCGATTAGTAACTCTCATCGGTAGGCTCTATGCTAAAGGCTTGCGAAGGGCTCTCGTTTATTGCGGCTGTCAGCACTCGGGCAAAATGCGTTGCCGAGGGTAAGCCGCCAAAACTCCAAATCGCGGGCAGGTTGACCACATCGCCTCGCTTAACACTCGCCACTGCCTGCCATAGGCCACTGTCTTCAAGCGCCTCAGCAACGCCTACAGGATACGGTTTGACCACCACGAAACGTGCCTGATCAAAGGCAGCAAGCTGCTCAATCCCTACTAAGCTAAAGCCCCAGGCATTGGTTGGCTGCTGCCAAGCATTTTCCAAACCAAGCCGGTTCATTACAGCATCAAACAAGCTATTAGCGCCGAATACACGGGCATGGCGAGCATCCATGAACTGCACAACAATCAACGGCCGAGCGGTGTCCGGCAGACGTTCTGCCAGATCATCAACTTCCTGGCGTGATGCGCCGATGAGCCGTTCAGCGGCTGCCTCCCGTTCACTGAGCACACCCAGCTTGCGCGTCAGTGTCTCAAGCCCTAACCACACCGGCTCGTCGGGCACATACATCGAGAAGGTGTCAACCGGCGCAATCGTCGACAGACGGGGTTTAAGACTGGCAAACATCGGTGAAATCACAATAGTGTCGGGGACAAGGCTCACCAGCAACTCAAGGTTAGGTCGAGAGCGCAACCCCATATCAACAACCGACTCAGGCGTGGCCTGCCCCACCCAACTGGCGTAGTCATGTGTTTGAGCTAAGGCCACTGGGGGTGCCTGAAGAGCCATCAACGTTTCAGCCAGCGTCCAGTCAAGGCTCGCAACGCGAGGTGCCGCCAGAGCAAGGGGCATCAGCGCTACAGGCAGTATGGCGACCAACGCCGCCTTCAGCATACGAGATGCCAGCAACCGGCGAAGCAGAAAACACGTAGATGAGAACACCGTACGCAGCGAATTAATCCATCGATATGACAAAACCGTCATCGTAGAAATAACACCGAAGTAAGAGCGTGATGGGATGAGATACCACAGGTTGATTGTTCAGTGAACCAGGGCAACCGCATGTTCACCGCTGGGATGAGCTATAACCGGCATCGCAATACCGTAGAGACTTTCCAGCACATCACTGCGCATTAACTGAGCTGGCGACCCTTCCGCAATGACCCGCCCCGTATGCAAAGTAAGGTGGGCTTACCCAAGCCGTGGTGACCAATCAGGCCGTAAACTTTCCCCGACGCTAAAGTCAGCGTCGTGGGATGTAGCAGACATCGCCCTAGAACCTCGAAGGTGGCAGCGCGAATATTATACATTCGGTCCTCCGCGTCGCTTGCTAAAAGCAAACGACGCTGTAGACAAGCTCAACAATAATACATGTCGCTTCGGCCAATGCAGCAAAACACTAACCTAGAAGCGATAATTTAACGTGGCTTTGACGCTGCGCTCAGCGCCGAAATAACAAAATTCCAGCGAGTTGCATGACGCCACATAGCTTTTATCCAGCACATTATTCACGTTAAGACGGGCAGACACTCCCTCAAAACCCACCTGACTGAAGTCGTAACCCAAGGTGGCATCTACCAAGGTGTAATCAGGCACTTGCTCGGTGTTAGCACGGTCGGCTTGAATATCCGCGTAGTAACGCACCCCAAGCCCGGCATTCAGCCCCGCCAGCGGCCCGCTCATTACATCGTAATATCCCCACGCAGAGGCAAGATGTTTCGGTGCATAGATGGCACTGTTGCCCTCATTTCCGTCATCACTTTCTGCATAGGTAATATCCGTGTAGGCATAGCCCGCTTGCAGACGTAACGCGTCAGTAATGTTTGTACTCGCCTCAAGCTCAACGCCCTGCGATCTAATTTCACCTACCGCACGATAAGGGTCTGTCGGCTGCTCTTTAGTGGCTACATTTTCCTGGTTGATATGGAACAGTGCGACAGAGTACTGGTCCTGCGTGCCGCGAGGTTGGAATTTCAGCCCAGTCTCAACCTGTTTACCTTTCATCGGCTCAAGCACATCACCCGAGGCATCAACAAAGCTAGTGGGCGTGAATGATGTAGAGTAACTCAAGTACGGAGACACACCGTTATCAAAGGCATACAACAAACCTGCGCGGCCACTGAACTGAGTGTCATCCAGCTTACTGGTGGCATCCGTATCACGGTTTCTGTTGTTGATATCGACCCAGTCATAGCGCCCACCCAGAGTCAGGTGCCAACGGTCCCAGCTCAGCTGATCCTGCAGGTAAACACCGACCTGCTCGAATTCATGCTGCTCACGGGTGGTAACCGCAATATCGCCGATGGGGCCAGCGCCATAGCTTGGATTGAACGCATCAATCGCCGGAAAAGCCCCCGAGGCCCAATCCACGTTGTTATCACGGGTTTGGTAATCAAGCCCTGCGAGCACGCGATGTTTGACTTCCCCTGTTGAGACGCGTGTTTCCAACTGGTTGTCAACAGTCCAGGCCTTTAGCGACTCGTCGCCACCCGAGTAGTAGCGATTCAGCGTAGTCTCACTAGCCCAGTCATAGGCATACACCTGACCTAACTCGACATCGGAGTTCAAGTAGCGGACTTTCTGACGCGCGCTGATAGTGTCGCTAACACGGTGTTCAATATCATAGCCCAGTAACGTCTGGTTACTTTTGAATTTGTCGTAACTCTCTTCGCCTTCAAAGAAATTGTTACTGATGCGGTGCCCCATCCGCGTACTCACTGTTCCTTCAAACGGCAAGCCAGCATGATAGCCCCCCTTCGGCTGCCTAGAAACATAGGCCATCAGGCCCAGCGTGGTGTCATCCGTAATGTCCCAGGTCAGCGATGGCGCAATGGCGTAGCTTTCTTCTTCAACTGAGCCAAACTGAGTATCTGCACTCCGCGCGGTACCTGTAATGCGAAAAGCCGCGCGCTGCTTGTCATCCACGCTACCGGTCACATCAAATGCCGCATGTTTCTGGCTATTATTGCCTAGCCCTATTTGTAGCTCGCCAGTGGGCGTGCCTGTGAAACGGGGACGCTTACTGGTCAGTGCCACCAAACCACCCGGCGACGACCGGCCATAAAGAACCGAGGCCGGCCCCTTGACCACTTCGATAGATTCCAGCATGTATGGTTCGATACTCAATGAGCTGTACGAGTTAATGTCTCCCATCAGCTTCAAGCCATCGAGAAACGTATTACTCAAACTGCCATCGGAAAACCCTCGCAACACAATATAGTCGTAACGGTTCGAGGCACCGACCTGATTAGTATAAACACCCGGCGTGTAGTTCAGTGCGCGCTGAACCGTCTGGGCTCCTCGTCGCTCAATATCTTCAGCAGAAACTATCGATGTGGCTTGGGGCGTTTCCAAAAACGGAGTCTCTGTTTTGGTCGCCGCCTGGGCCGTCACCGTCATCGACGCAAGGGCTAATGGAGCCTCGGCCTCACGATTTTCATGGGCCGAAGATGTATCAAGTGCACTACCTTGAGCCAGCACCATTGAGGACATGCTCACCGCAAGCAAACCAGACCCAAACTTCGCGGCAACAAACACTGCTGGGGGGAACTGTGTGCAAAAACGCATACTGTTTACTTATCCTTTTGGGCCTCCGTCGCGTGGGCGACGCATTGAGGCTAGACTTGAGATTAATCAGTAATGCGAATTATTACATTTTAGCACTGGGCGTCGGCTATGCGAAATGACAAAAGCGCTATGCGAAATGACACAAACATCACGCTTAGCAGAACTTAGCCAGCCCCAACCCACAGCACTAGCCCACAGCACTTGGTGATATGCCGAAACGACGACGAAACGCAGTAGAAAAATTGGTGGCGTGGTTATAGCCACTTAAGTAGGCAGCCTGCTGCACGCTATGGCCTTGTTCAAGCAACTGATAGGCCAGCTGCAAACGCCGTTCACGAAGGTAATCGAACAGCGACAAGCCGTAATAGCGTTGAAATTTGGTGCGCAGACTTGATGGGCTCATTGATGCCTGCCGCGCCAGCCCTGCCAGGCTGTGGGGCTCAGCAGGCGCTCTGTGAAGCTGACAGCGGACTCGCTCCAAACGCTCTCGCTCACCAGGCGTAACACCAAAGCGCTGAGCACGCGCTTCACACGGTAGTCCATGAGAAAGCAATTGCAGACAAATTGCCTCTAACAACAAGCAGCGCTGCCCATCAAAGGACTGAGGTGTCGCAATTTGCTCAAGCATCGGCGTGACATAACCCGGTAGCGACCATAAATGTAGCTGCGGCCTACCGGCGTCCAGCAGCGAACCAAAAGCCGCTTGCTGATTTAACACACTAATGGCGCTATCACCCAATGACAGGTTCAACGTTTTCAAGCGCTGCCCCGCGGCCTGGTGAACACGCAGAGGAAACTGCTCAGCAAGACTCACACTCATAGCACTACCGGCACTCAACCGGTGCTGCCGCGAGTTAATGCAAACGTCGATTGATCCTTCCAGAACAATGCAAATAAACAGTGGAGCAGCCAAACGAGAACATGAGCCATAAGATGCCAGCACATCAACATCAGAAAACGTCATTAACCAATCAGAGCGCGGCATCTCTTCAAGCACTCGGCCACTCAGGATAGGATGCGATGGTTTTTTTCCCGTACGAATTCCCTTCACAGAGGTTTCGTCAGCAAACGCTTCATCACCAAAACAATAGTGAATACCATGTCGTGCACCGAACCTTTCCAGGTCCCTCGCACTAATTTGCATAGGTAGCAGGCAATTAGACGCTCTACCAACATGTTGCTGATCAAGGTGCGGCATTGGCTCGCTCACCCCACCGCAACATTCTTGTTAGTTTGCAGGCACGGACGTTTTTGAGACGGCTCGCCCTCTGGCGGCGCAAGATGCTTAAGAGAACCATGATAAAGGTGAGAAAGGGCTGACATCATGAAACACTCAGGAGTCGGAAGAAAAACCGCCACCCATGACGGCCTAAAAGTTCTTCAGCGGCCCCTCAGCATACACTTACTGAGAATAGCTATCAAACGCACAGGAGTTCGCTTTTCATTATCATCATGTAACAATGAATCGCGTCTTCCCACCTACCTGGTTTTTTCTTACCCTCAGACTTCACATACCAAAACACCAAAAAACACTCCAACCCTTACTGAACATGCAGTCTCTCACGAAAACTCGTGCTTCAAATCCAGCGTTGACTCGACACCCAGACGCTCATAATTTTCATCGAGAAAAACGCTAGCCGATTCTCGACCAATATCCCGCAGGTGTACCAAAAACTCCCATTCAGCATTCAATTTACTGGAAGCTGATAATCCACCCAGCTGCTCAGTCGCTTCAATACGATGCATTAAAATATTTGCATAGTAGTCTTCATTCAATTTATTTTCTTTCAAAAGACGGTGCACAAACTCAATGCCGCGCAACTCTCTTAACAGAGACGTATTGAACGAAATTTCGTTAATACGATTCTGTATTTCCATGGCGGTTCTTGGTGTCTCGTTGCGTTCAACCGGGTTAATTTGAACAACCAATATATCTTTCGACTTAGTGGAGTGATACAGAGGATACAGCGGCGGGTTGCCAACATAGCCGCCATCCCAATATGGCACACCATCAATTTCAACCGCTTGATAAATTGTTGGAAGACATGCAGACGCCAGAATCATCTCCGCCGTGAGCTCTTCACGCTCAAATACTTTTATTTTTCCTGAGTGAACATTAGTTGCAGCAATGAACAGTTTTAATTTGCCACATGCCCTTACTTTTTCAAAATCAATCGTGGATTCAACCAGGTTACGCAGCGGGTTAATATTCAATGGATTGATATCATAAGGAGAGGCGACTCGACTAAGCAGGTCAAACATCACATTGGTCGGCGAATACCCCATGTTCCAGTTACCGGTCAAAACACTCAGGGGGCTTCGCTTTATGGGGCTGAACTTCCCCATCTGCGCCACCTGCCACCAAAAGGTTTCAAGCGACTCCCGCGCGCCCTCGGCACCATTTTCCATGTAGCCCTGCGCCATCACAGCCGCATTCATTGCTCCTGCGCTCGTACCCGAGATCCCCTCGATACTGACGCGCTCATCTTCCATAAAATAATCCAGCACTCCCCAAGTAAATGCGCCGTGGGAACCTCCGCCCTGAAGTGCTAAATTAATCGATTTTTTACGCATATCTTCCGCGCTCCTTGCCCATATACCTGCACGTATGTCATTGGCGATGATGGATGCTTTCAAACTGACAGCACGCCTCACACTCTGGCCTGAAACAACGCAATCATCATGCGCTATGACGATTATCTCTACAACCGCACGTCGATCATCGCCACGACTCACGCCAATGGTGCATGGCAAGAACAGTTTCCTCATCAGAGAAGAGCCTGCCTTAACCCCCCCAGCCCCACGTCTCGGTTTTATAAGCCGGTGGTAAGGCATGATGAAATACAGGGAAAGTGGCCTCGATGCATACTTGATCAAGACCTTGTGATAAATAGGGAGATTGCCCCTGTCGGGTCAGAACGGCATTGCCAGCTGGAAAATCAGCTTGCCGCCCTTGTCGTCCACTATGTCAGAACGGGTCCAGGGAAGCGCGCCGATAACTTGAAAACTCAGCCGTTCCCCTAATACTCCCCCAAGGCCCACGCCATAAGAGCCAAGATACATGCGCCCAGACACGTCGTCAGACCAGGCCGCGCCATAATCCACAAAGGCCGAGGTTGAAAGCGTGGGCAGGAATGCCAGCCCAGCATCGACCTCATGGCTCAGCTGAGCCGAGACCGCTGCACCTTTGTCGCCAGAGATGGTGCCGCTATCGAAGGCCCTGCCATACGTCTCGCCGCCAATACCGAACTGAACAGCGCCCGGCAGGGGCCTGCCAGCATATTGGCCGCGAGCCAGCAATGTCATTGTCGTCGTCTCGCTGAAAGCCTGTGTGTAGTCCAGTTCGGCGGTAACAAAGTGGAAATCGTCCGGCACCTCACCCATATCAATATCCGAGTTTGTGCCGAGATTCACCGCTCCTTCGAGGTTGATCTCTGATGTCTCAAAGCTCTGACTATATTGCAGTGAGTTCGTCACCCAGCGGAGTCGGCTACGGGCTGCGGCCGAACCAAAAACGTCAACGTCATCGTTACGCACCGTCAGCTCAGCCTGCCCCCAGAGCGAGCGCTCCAGCGTCCGCAGAAACGGGTAGGACATAAACGCCGTGCCCATGGCGGATGTCACATCGATGTCCGGCGCGCCGGCTCCCCCGTCGGGGTGTTGGCGCAGGTAAACAACACTGTAGCCCGCGTTAAGCCCGTTCGAGCCGAGCGGATAGCTTTGCATCATTTGAAGCAAGGTCATTCGATCAAGGTGTTGCGGTGTAATGACACCGGTCAAATTGGTGGTCTCGAACCGGCTCAGGACATCGTTAAAGGTCACCACACCGGCCATTTGTAATGGGCCAACAGTGTCGGAACCCAGATTGTCGAGTCCGATCACTCCTGAGCGGCGATCTTGTTCGATTTCTAGGCGCAGCAGCCCGCCGCCCGTCGCACCTTCGGGGCGCACAAACGTCCCTTCAATCGAAAGTCCGGCAAGATCACTCATCAACAACAGTTCACGCTCGGCCGCCTTTACCCGAATCAGATGCATGTCGAGAATACGTTGCAGGTAAGGGGCCAGCCGGGTCTCGATGCCAGGAATATGACTGTTGATCTCGATACGGTCGACATAGCCTTCGAATACCTGCAGCCGGATCTGTCCGTTAGAAAAATCCTGCACCGGCACCACTGTCTTGGAAAAATAGCCCGCAGCGAGATAGGCCGCGTCAACAGCATCTGCCATGCGGTAAAGATCAGCCAACGTAATTTCGGCACCGATTCGACCCTGCCAGATCGGCGTCAACGTCGACAACGGTAGGGTCCGCGCCCCATCAACGCTCACCGAAGCCAGGCGAATACGGATGCTTTTGGCACGCTCTAAGTCGATCTTGTCGCGCTCGTCCTGCACGCCGATAGCGACACGGCCCACCTGAGGCGGCGGTTCGTAGCGCTGTAGGATGACAGTTTGCCCAGATAGGATACGGTTGACGTCTGGCAAGCCCTGCGACAACGCTGGGCCCGCGTAACAGGCACAAAGCAGAGCGACAGCCCCCAGGCGGAGAGCTGAGGAACGGCTGTGCTGGAACAGCAATGTCAGCGTGCTCACTCTGCTGAGTCCGTCGGTGTCATCGAAAACGGATGCCCGAGGGCAACGGATAGCGCTTCAAACACGCGACTCGCGGGCGAGCTGCACGCAAGGTCAGCGGGGTTGTCCGGCAGCACGTCCTCATCCCCACAATCACCCGAAGGGATGTCGCTGTTGGCCTGAACGACGACCGTTGTGTCCGTCGTCGTATCGTAGAACACCGTCGTGTTGTAGCCTGGCAGCTCACCCGTGTGGCCGACCCAGCCGTCAACACAGCCCATGGCGATGCCGTAGCCCGCCGGCTCGGGGAAGGATCGCAGACGCTGCTGCTGCGCCTCCGCGCCCAACAGGCCCTTGCCTGTGCCGAGGGAGCGCCCATAAATCAGCAGGTCATCGAGGGTCGAGATCATTCCGCCTGCCGTCCATCCCCAGGACGGGTCCCAATGCGTCGCGTTCGAGGGCGCAGCCGGCGTGGCAGCATCACCTTGCAGAGTAAATCCCTGCGGATAAGGTTCTGGCATAAGGGCAGCACCGTCAGGGCCGATGGTCTGTGTCAGGCCCAGCGGGTCCAGGATCATCGAAGTAAGGACAGTGTCGATATCTTGCCCAGCCACCTGTTCGATCACGAGCCCCAGCAGCACGGTATTGGTGTTCGAGTAATTAAACTCTTCCCCCGGCGCAAAGATAGGCGAGCCAGGGAAGGCAAAATCAAGCAGGTCCTGCGGCGTATAGTGCAGACTAGGATCCGCGAAGAACTGATCAAGGAAAGGGTCCGCCTGCGTATAGCTCAGCAAGCCACTGGTCATGCTGGCCAGATGGCGCAGGGTAATGATGTCGCCGTTGGGAACGCCAGGCACATACTGGTCGATCGTATCATCGAGCGACAGCTTGCCAGCGTCGGCCAGTTGCATCAGAGCGGTGCCGGTGAAAGTCTTAGTGACCGATCCGACCCGTGTGTGCATGCCGACTTCCATCGCCGCACCGGTTTCGGGGTCCGCAACACCCCAGGCACCGCTCCACCGGCCCTCGGGAGTGACAACGCCCGCAATAATCCCCGGTGCAGCGGCCCCGTCCAACGCCCCACGTGCGGCCGCATCAAGCGCGTCGGCCAGCGCCTCAGGCAGCGGCGTGTCGGGTAACGTGATGGCTGCACGGGCTGTTACTGCTGCTGGGTCGGTCACGCAGAACTGCTGCGCCTGATCTTGAGCCTGAGCCTGCGCCGCAACGGGGGCCGCGAGGGCAAAAGCCACGGTGCAAACAGAGAGGCCGGGCCGAAACCGACGAGCTGTTCTGTGATGGAATCGAATCGCTGTCATGTGCCTGTTCCTTGTCTGTTATGCACTTTCTGCTTGGATTGCTTCGAAACCGAAGATAGCCCATTTCTGATTGCAAACGAACAAGTGTAAAGTTTAATTACGGTTAAATATTGGTATAACCTTCTCCCTACATAAGTCCTTGATCTAGCAGCTGCACTATTCGCGTCGCGTCGTGCGCTATGATCTGAGCCAGGCAGCCCTGAGGCCCCTACAGCATGATTTCGAAAGATATCGAGGTAGACCTATGCGAAAGCATTCTGCTGTGCGGCGACGTACAGGTGAGCTTGCGCCCCAAAACTCTGTCCGTTCTGGTAGCACTGATAGAGCAGCAAGGCGACGTCATCAGCACCGCTGATTTGCGGCGCATGATATGGGGCAACGGCCATGGCAACGAGGCGGGGCCCAAACAATGCATTCGCGAATTACGCCGAGTGCTGGAAGACAACGCCCAAGACACGGGGCTAATCGAGACCGTGGGCCGCCGAGGCTACCGGCTGACGCGCCCGATCCCTCTGATCGGCGCTGCGCCAGAGGGCCTTATGGCGGCGCCAACAGTGCTCTGCCTCGGGCGGGATAAAGAGCTGGACATCCTACGTGACAGGGCCAACGCCGCCAGATGCGGTCGACGGGCGATGGCGTTGATTTCAGGCGAGGCAGGAGCCGGAAAAACACGCCTTTTGGAGGCATTTGTAACGGGTTTACCCCAGCACACGCCGCTGTGGATTGCTCGGGCACAGGCTATTGCTCACCCTGGCGCGCGCGAACCCTACGGACTATTGATGGATGTGTTAACACAGCTCATGGCCGGGCCGGAAGAGGCAACTCTGGCACGACTTCTGCCATTCGTCGCGCCCTCTTGGGCCAAACAACAACCCGGGCGTCGCTCGGAGCCGGAAGCGCTGGACCGTACTCGCCGCGACTCAATGCTACGCGAGTTCTCCGAGCTAATGGAGCGGCTGACCTGTAGTTGCCCTGGTATTCTCGTGCTAGAGGATCTGCACTGGGCAGACCCCAGCACCCTAGCCTGGCTCGCGACCTGGGGGCTACAACGCACACCGGCGCGATTACTGGTTCTGGGCAGCTATCGCGATGACGAATTGGACCGCGCTGGGATGCTTGCGACAACACTGAGTCAGCTACATCGGCAGCCAGATTGCAGCTTGATCCCCCTTGGAGGTCTCGATGAATCGGCAGTGTCCGGATGCCTTGCAGAACGCTTCCAAGGCAACGCCTTTCCTCCTGATTTGGCGCAAGCCCTCACCCACCGAACCGAGGGCCATGCCATGCTCGTGGATGCGGCGGCGGACGTTTGGCAGGCGCAAGGCCTTGTGCAGCGCGACGAGGCTGGCTGGCAGCTTTCCGCCCCACCCGAGGCGCTGGTCGCAACCATCGCCCCAAGTGTTCGCACCCTGATCGAGACCGAACGTACCAGCCGCCTGCTGGCCGAGGAACGCCGCCTGCTTGAAACCGCCAGCGTGGCAGGCCCGATCTTTTCCGCCATCGACCTGGCCGACAACCGCGACGAGATGGAGGCAGCAGAGCGGCAGCTGGAACACCTTGCACGGAACCGGCGGTTCATCACTCACGCGGGCCTCAGCCACCGGCCCGACGGAACGGTGGCCTCGCGCTATGCCTTCCGGCACGCACTACATCACGAAGCACTTTACGATGGGCTGCCGGCAGCGAACAGGCAAGGCACGCACCGAAGGGTCGGTCT
Organism: Halomonas halocynthiae DSM 14573; assembly: GCF_000425725.1. Taxonomy (GTDB): domain Bacteria; phylum Pseudomonadota; class Gammaproteobacteria; order Pseudomonadales; family Halomonadaceae; genus Halomonas; species Halomonas halocynthiae. The sequence goes on along the minus strand of NZ_KE384441.1, from coordinate 138,515 downwards.
GCGGTTAGAGGTCAGCCACGGTCACGCAGCGAGTGAAATCGCCCCCGTGCTGGCCGACCACTTTGAGCGCGGTGCCGACTGGCCGCGTGCCGCACACTATCGCGTGCTGTCAGGGCGGCGTGCGCAGGCGCGCGGCGCGTCCACGGATGCAGCAGAACAATTCCGCCGCGCACGGGGTCTGCTGACCCGAGGCATCGGGACCGGAACGGCGAAACCTGAGGCCGACCGCGCGACCGAACTCGACGCCCTGCTAGGGCTCGGGGCGGCACTCATCGTCTCGGATGGATTTACTGCGGAAGAGCTTCGGGAGGTCTACCGCCGTGCGGGGCATCTCGCTGCCGAAGTCGGCGACCCCGTCACGACGATCCCAGCTCTCGCAGGGCTCTGGAACGATCACCTGACGCGAGCTGAACTGACCCGCGCCGAAGATCTCGCGTTAGGGCTACAGGCACTCGCAGGTCACGCACCGGCCCACATGGCGATGGTCGCCCATAACGCCGTCGGGCAGACCCGGTTTTTTACCGGCGTCCTACCCGCCTGCGCCGCGGAAATCACCGCCGTGCTGGAGATCGCACCGCGCCATGCCGAGCAGGACGGTAATGCCCTCTTCGGTGAGGACCCGGAGGTTGTATGTCGCCAATACGCGGTCTGTGTCGCCGAGCTGACCGGTGCCTCGGCAGAGGCTGAGCGGCACTTCACCGCTGGCAGTGCGCGCGCCGACCGATTGGGCACTGCCTTCGGGCGTGCCCAGATGCTCTGGTGCGGGGCGGTCTGTGCCCGCCTCCGCAGCGATATCGAACTGACCCGCGAGCGGGCCGAAGCGCTTGTTGCCCTATGCCAGAGAGAGGCGGTGCCCGTGTGGGGCGACGCAGGCGAAATGCTGGCAGGCTGGGCGCAGGCAATGGCCGGCGACACAACCGGAGCCTCGCGGATTGCAGAGGGTATCTCTGGCTTCAATGCGATGGACGTCAGGATCACGCTACCCTTCGGCCATGGGCTCGCCGCTGAGGTCGCCGGGAACATGGGCGACCCCATCGCAGGAATGCGCGCCTTGCGGCAGGCGTTCGCAATCGTCCGGGTGAGCGGGGAGCGCTGGTACCTCGCCGAACTTCACCGACTGCGTGCCGGGCTGGCCCAACAAGCAGGCCGCCCCGACATCGCCCGCCGCGCGCTCGCCTGTACCGAAGCCGTGGTACAGGAACAGAGGGAGATCGAACTGATCACGTGAGAATGGCGGTACACAGAGGACAGCCACGCAAGCGATAGAGAGCCTTATATCACACGGCGATGAAAACGTTGGCGGGAATCATCTGCGGCCTTATCTGGCAACCAGGCTTAACCCGACGCGGGGATTTCCACGACGAAGTCAGGCAGGAAGCAAGGGGGTATAAACTCATCAGGATACCCGCCTGGGTTGGCAATAACGCGCGTTCCCATGCAATTAACATCTACTGTTTCGTGAACATGCCCATGTACCCAGAGAGCAGATTTTCCCATCAATCGTGACAGATCCGATGCAAACGCAGGCGAAAGCGCATCACCTTGGTACTGATCTGGGATGCAACTTGCCAGCGGTGCGTGGTGAGTGATGACTACCTTAGGACCAGCAAAAGGCGCGTCCAGCTCGTGTGCCAGCCATTGCACGGCACGCTTGTGGAGTCTTTGGCTTTCTTGCGGGGTAAACGTCACCCCATCAGACTGTTCAATGATGTTAAAATCCGGCATGAAAGCTAGCGCTTTTTCATAGGCTGCGTCTAGGCTATGCTCAGGATCGTTTTCATACAGCCTAAAATCAGTCCAGAGGGTGCTGCCGATAAATTGTATACCGCCTATCTCAACGCTGGTGTTATCGAGCAGATGAATTCCAAGCCTTTCAGCCTCTGATCGCAGCTCAGCAGACAGCTCAGGGATGGAATGCCCATAGTATTCATGGTTCCCCGCCACGTAGATAACCGGCAGATTTGAAAAGCGGTCCGCCGCCCACTGAAGCCCCTTCACGCCCGCATGGATGTCACCGGCAAGTATCACAATATCAGCGGGTACATCGGGTAAGTCGCGAGCATCATCGAAGTGCTCAAGATGCAGATCAGAAATAACTCTCAGACGCACAAGGGACTCTCCAAAATACGTAACATTTCATATATAGCCCTACCGCCAACCCTTAGCAAGCTGGGCGAAAAGCATAGAGAATGCACTTCGTGGACGTATCGTGAAAACAAAGTGCAGCAGGTACGTTTTCAATAATCAGATAACTAGAATGGATTGTGCAGCGGCCTGACAAGATCGCGATAGTAACCATATGAAGTTAATACTCCTTGGCCACAGAAACTGAATACAACACCTGAGTATTTCGCTACGGTATTGTCCCATGTCTTATTGGGCAGGGCCGTATTTTAACGTTACTTCACTTCAACTGAAGCAGCTCACTATTTACTAGAACTACCAACAATCATGAAAATGTTGAACCGGCGCCCGAACCTGACAACGGCCCACCCAGTTATCACACTGTGACATAGGCCAGTTTTCGCCACCCACCGGCGAATACAGTGGCAGAGTGAGTTTGGTCACTAAATCAGGGGGTTTAGGCGCACATTCCTACCGCTAGACGACCGTACCCGAACACGCTCTTGGTTGCGTTTATGTCGCGGTCATACGTGACACCACATGAACGACAGGCCCGCCCTCTTACTCCAAGCCCTGTAATGCCTTTACCTTGCGGCGTTGACTCTGGCAGAGCGCCATAACTCGAACAGGTATGATAAAAACGAAAAAACCGCCCATGATGGCGGCTTTTCTGTTCTGCAATATATTGAAACTACTGTCTTTCCCACTGGTGCCGGCACCAGGAGTCGAACCCGGGACCTACTGATTACAAGTCAGTTGCTCTACCAACTGAGCTATGCCGGCGCGGGACCGACTGCATCACAACATGCAGAACGGATACATGCGTTAGCGTGGCTGGGGTACCAGGATTCGAACCTGGGAATGCCGATACCAAAAACCGGTGCCTTACCACTTGGCTATACCCCAGCAGTCTTGGTGGCCAGAGAGGGAATCGAACCCCCGACACGGGGATTTTCAATCCCCTGCTCTACCGACTGAGCTATCTGGCCGCTGCCAACGGTGCGTATTAAACCCCAGCTGGAATTTTTCGTCAACCCTAAATTGGCAAAATGATAGCAATTTCGGGCAGTAATCACTCAGCCAGCGCTAGGCGGCACATAACCCTCGGCTTGATCTGTCGGCTGGTTATCCAAAAAACGCTCCATCTGTTCCATCAGGTAACGGCGCGTTTCGCTGTCCAGCAGGTTGAGGTGTTTCTCATTGATCAGCCGCGTCTGCAGTGATTGCCATTCTTCCCAAGCACGCTTCGAGACTGTCGCCTGAATCTCTTGCCCTTTGGCGCCAGGTAGCGGAGGGAGTGGCAGCGCCTCTAGCTGTTGCTGATATTTGCGACAAAGCACGGTATTACTCATTCAAAGCGTCTCCTGCGAATCATTAGTGGCAGTGTGTGCCACCAGACTGAAGGGTACGAGCGATTCCAGCAAGCCTTTCACTGGGGCAGCAAGACCAATCTCTCCAAGGCTTGCCGGATTCACCCAGTGCCCTTGTTCATTAATGCCCGCTGCCTGCGCCATGCGAGCCGGTCGCGGGGTTATCTCAAGCCGGAAGTGACTAAACACATGCGTAAAAACAGGCCATGCTCGTTCAACCGTGGCGTTTGGTGCGTGATTGTCCAACCAGCCGCGCAGCGCTGTCTCAGAGTCAAACTGCGGTAAGCTCCATAGCCCGCCCCACAAACCACTAGATGGCCGCTGCTCAAGCAATACCCGTCCGGCCTCATCACGCAGTATCAGCATGAGGGTGTGCCGTGTAGGCAGCGCTTTTTTCGGTTTACGTTCGGGAAAGCGGCGCTGCTCACCCCGCTGGTTCGCCAAACATACATCACTGAAAGGACAGCGTTCACAGTCCGGCGTACCTCGGCGACACAGGGTCGCCCCCAGGTCCATCATCGCTTGACTGTAATCTGCAACTCGCTGGTGCGGTGTATAGTTATCAGCCAACAACCATAGCTGGCGCTCCACAGCACTGCGCCCTGTCCAACCCTCGACGGCATGCAAGCGCGCCAAGACACGCTTAACATTACCATCAAGAATAATCCCACGCTGCCCTGTACTTTGCGCAATGATGGCCCCAGCCGTCGAGCGCCCAATACCTGGCAATTCAACCAATACCTCAACACTATCCAGCGGAAACTCACCACCATACTGCGTTGCGATCAGTTGAGCAGCTTTGTGAAGGTTACGCCCCCGAGCGTAATAGCCAAGCCCCGTCCACAAGTGCAACACGTCATCCTGACTGGCTGCAGCAAGAGCGGCAACGTCAGGAAAACGGGCCATAAAACGCTGGTAATACGGGATAACTGTCGCGACCTGGGTCTGCTGAAGCATGATCTCTGACACCCAGACGCGATATGGCGTGCGCTGCTGCTGCCAAGGCAAGTCATGACGACCATGGCGATCAAACCAGTCCAGCAGGCGCTGCTGAAAATGCAATGGCTCAAGGACTGGCATGGGCTGATCTGTCATCAACATCTCACTCCAAAAGCCCCTTGATTGCCTTGCGCAAGCCGCTTGCAGCCTCCTCACCAAGGGGCTCATCAAGCGCTTTTTCAGCGCCATTGCCAAAACGACGCTGAATTTCACGCTGCAAAGCCTGACTTAACGCCGCTTGCACGGCAGTGCTATCAAGGCGGCACCATTTACTGCTGTCTTCGCTAAGCTGCCCCTTACAGCGCAGTGGCAGGGCCACACCAATAAGCCTTGGGTTAACGGCACAGGCCGGATCCACATCGTCACTGAAGCTTGCTGCCACCCGCAGATCAAACGCCTCGCTACCGAGGTCCAACGTACCGTTAGCACCGACATTGATACCAGGGATATTCAGCACCAGGTCGTCTGTGCTGGCGATACCATCCGTGATATCAATAGTCGCCGTCGCTTGCTCAAAGGGGGTGCCCTCAGGCCACTCACTACCCAGCGGCTTGCCTTCCAAGCGTGCTGCAACACCACACAGCTCGCGTGAAATATTGGCCCCTGTCAGCCGACCCTCATTAATACCTAGTTCTACCTGGCCATTTAGGCCACGCGTAACCCGCTCCACACTATTGCCTTGGCTCGTCAGCTCACCCTGGCCATACAGCAGCCCTTCTGCCGGCGGCGGTTCGTGTCCCAGAGAAGCAAGCAAAGAGGCTAAGCGCAGCTCGTCTCCTTCAAACGATAAGGCCCACTGCAGCGGCGCGTCGCTGGCGTTCAATGTACCCGTGGCTTGTAGCGTTCCTGAATGAAGATTGGAGGAAAACTGAGTCAGTTGATGCACTCCGTCATCACCGTCAACGTTGAGAGTCACATCCTGAAGTCGTTGTTTAGCCACAACCAGCTCGTCAAGACGCAGCTGAAGGTTCAGCGCCACCTCTGCAAGCCACTCTGCGGGAAGTAAATCAACATGCTCTTGTTGTGCCCAAGCGCGAGTAATACCCGCGAGTTGCGCCACCTCTGCACCCTCTTCATTAAGCACAAGGTAATCATCAAGATGAATACTGTCACCCTGTAGGCTTGCGTCCAGCTGAGTGCCATCAAACGCAGCGCTCAAACGACCGCTCAGGGTGCTGCTATCCAGCGTCATGTTGAGCCCGTCTAGGGTTAACGACATCAAGTCGCCTTCAACAGGGCTGGTCAATCCGACATCGCTCAACGCGTCGGGGTTATTCATGGCAGGCATGGCATCAAACCGCGCCAACCATTTTTTGAGTGAAAACGGTGCTAACTTAAGCTGCCCGCTATAGCGCGGCGCCGTGTTCAACGCTTCAAACAGCAGATTGCCGGTAACATTCAGTCCGTCCGGCCCAGTAAGCGCGATCTGGCGCAGGTTTGCGGTATGTGTGTCGAGATGACCTTCAAGATCAAACTGCATATCAAACGCTAGGCGCTTCTCTCCCAACAGTGGGTACAATAACCCCGCTTGCAGTTGGCTATTGGTCAGGCGAAGACTATCTGCCCCCAGGTCCAGCTCAAGCTGTTCAGCCATCAGCTGAAACTCTTGCCGCGAGCGCTCCGAGCCAAAGTGCGAACTGGCTTTGAGCGAAAATCCCTCTAACAGATGACGCCGCTCGGTCAGCCCTAGGGTCACATTAGTGCTCAGGTCTAACTGGCTGTTCAAACTCGACGACTCTGCATCGAGCGTCTCGAAGTAGTCCACCACAACGCTACCTTTCAACGGAAAGGCTTTGCCTGGGCTAACATTAGTGCCCGCAAGCACCAAATTGCTCAGCTGGTAAGCGTTGCCAGTCTGCACATCAGCGTAGCGCACACGCCCATCCTGCAACTGTACGCTGGCAATATTCACGTTAACAGCAAGGTCTGGGCTGCTCGGGTTAACCCCCGCGCTGGCCGGCACCAGAACCGACTTCACGCTCTGACGCTGATTGTCTAGGCGCTCAAGCAGTGCTTCCCAGTTACCACGCCCTTGAGCATCACGCTCAAGATTCAGATCCAACCCCACAATCGTCAGCCCATCAATCGCTATTTCACGCCTGAGCAACGGGGCAAACGACAGGCTAACTTCACCATACTCAAACGCAGCAAAGGGTGCTTGACCCTCAGACCTTCCGGGCAACCACGCTTCAGCGGTGTTCACGCTAACCCCAAGGCGGGGATAGAACGACCAATTCAGCTGCCCGCCCAGTTCAAGTTCAAGGCCCGTTTGTTCACGGACTATTTCCACTAAACGTGGCTTGAGGTCTTCTGGGTCAAGAAAGGTCGTCACAAAAACAACCGCCCCCACCATGACTAGTCCCAGAATACCGATAGCGGCCAACAGGATTCGCAGCATTCGCTTCATTGTGGGTCGGCTCCCTTTTTAGCAGAACGATGAGTAACAGAAATATCCAACGCAAAATAATCGCCCGCCTGCACTGGGCGATATCCCACACGACTGAGCAACAACTGATCTGCCATGGACAGATGCTGACTAGCCACGCATAACCGGCTACCTTGCTGGTGCGCTCTCTCGCTAACCAGTTTCAACAAACGGGCTCCTACACCACGACGACGCGTCGTCTTGCGCACACAAAGATGCGAAAGCCACCAGACATCATCTTCTTCCACTACAGCCATAGCCCCTAGCAAGCGATCATTGAAGCGCGCACAAAAAAATACCTGCCCGGCGGCCAAATGGTTTTGAATAAACTCATCAACCGGTATGGGGCGTCGTTCTTCAGGCGCATCGTTATAGATACGCCTCAGGTCGGTATGAAGCTGGGAATCGGCGTCCCAGGCAGTGTGATCGACACACTGAAGCGTTACCGGCATGCTGTATCTCCTGAAAACTGGCGGCGTTGACCAGCCTGAATGTCTGGCATTGTAGCGGATAGGGCCAACGGTTCTCTATAATGGTTGTTTTGTTGCGGCAGACGAGATTCGCTGTCTCGGCTTTGAAGCGCAGAGCAAGAGCGCCTCAAGCACCCAAACGCCGCGTCATTCTGATATGCGCCCAGCGCTGGAGATCCGACATGTCCGAGCGTATTGCCACGGTCAGCCGTGACACGCAGGAAACACGTATTACTGTTACTGTAAATCTGGACGGACAAGGCCGCCTTAATAGCCAAACCGGCATTCCCTTCCTCGACCATATGCTTGACCAGATAGCGCGTCACGGCCTGATCGACTTAGATATCAACGCCGATGGTGATTTGCATATCGATGATCATCACACTGTCGAAGATATCGGCATCACCCTGGGCCAAGCATTCCGCCAAGCACTCGGAGATAAGCGCGGCATTTCTCGCTATGGCCATGCCTATGTGCCACTAGACGAGGCGCTAAGCCGCGTAGTTATCGACTTCTCTGGCCGCCCTGGGCTATTTATGGATGTTGAGTTCACCCGCGCAAGCATCGGCACTCTGGACACTCAGCTGTTCTGGGAGTTCTTCCAGGGTTTCGTCAATCATGCTCAGGCAACCCTGCATATCGACAATCTGAAAGGTTTCAACGCTCACCACCAGGCAGAAACCATTTTCAAAGCATTCGGCCGCGCAGTGCGAATGGCCACCGCTGAAGACTCACGCATGGCAGGCCAAATGCCATCTACCAAAGGCGTACTATGAGCCTGCCGGCCAAACTGCCGACCACTAAGAGGATCGCAACATGACCATCGCCGTCATCGACTACGGTATGGGCAACCTGCACTCTGTCGCCAAAGCGCTGGAGCACGTCACCCAGGAGCGTGTAGTCATTACCCGCGATGCTCGGCGCATTCTAGGCGCAACACGCCTTGTGCTACCGGGCCAGGGCGCCATCCGCGACTGCATGAGCGAGCTTGAACATACCGAACTGCGTGGCTTGGTAGATGAGCTGCTGGCTCAGCAGTCCAAGCCCCTGCTGGGCATTTGCCTTGGCCAGCAAATGCTTTTCGAACGTAGCGAAGAAAATGGCGGCACTGAATGCCTGGGGTTCATGCCAGGCCAGGTACGCCGCTTCCCCACCGACATGCTCGACCCTCACAGCCAGCGGCTCAAAGTGCCGCACATGGGCTGGAATCAGCTACAGTTGCATCAAGACCATGCCCTGTGGCGCGGCATTCATCAGGATGAGCATTTCTATTTCCTGCATAGCTACTATGTAACCGCCAGCAACGACACCGACGTGTATGGCACCATCAACTACGGCCATATCACAGCGCATGTCGCCACCGGACGCGACGCCACCTTTGCGGTACAGTTCCACCCTGAGAAAAGCTCTCGGGCCGGACTCAAGCTGTTGGAAAACTTCGTTTACTGGGCGCCTTAATGGCGTGAAAGGACACAACATGTTGGTTATTCCCGCCATTGATCTCAAAGACGGTCAGTGCGTGCGCCTCAAACAAGGACGCATGGACGATGCAACCAGCTATGGTGACGACCCCGTCGCCATGGCAACGCGCTGGGTTAACGCCGGAGCACGCCGTTTGCATTTGGTGGATCTGAATGGCGCGTTTGAAGGTAAGCCGATGAATGGCGAGGCTGTTACAGCTATTGCTCAAGCCTACCCGGACCTCCCAATCCAGATCGGCGGCGGCATACGCGATGCCGCTACTATCGAGCACTATCTCAAGGCTGGCGTATCCCAACTGATCATCGGCACCAAAGCCGTTAAAGAGCCAGAGTTCGTTAGCGAAATGTGCCGCGCCTTCCCCGGCCACATCATCGTCGGCCTAGATGCCCGCGACGGTTTTGTCGCCACCGATGGCTGGGCCGAGGTTTCAACACTCAAAGCCACCGACCTGGCTAAGCGTTTTGCCGACGACGGCGTCTCTTCCATCGTTTACACCGATATTGCTCGCGACGGCATGATGCAAGGTGTCAATGTTGAAGCAACCGCCGAACTCGCCCGTGAAGGCGGGTTGCCGGTCATTGCCTCCGGCGGGGTCACTAACCTTGACGACTTGCGAGCACTGATTGCTGCCGACGAACCGGGTATTGTCGCCGCCATCACCGGCCGAGCTATCTACGAAGGTAGCCTGAATCTGTCTGAGGCCCAGGTGTTGTGTGATACCTTGACCGCTGGCCACAAGGAGAGCTGAACATGGCACTTGCCAAACGCATCATTCCCTGTCTTGACGTAGAGTCTGGCCGTGTGGTCAAAGGCGTTAACTTTGTCGATATCCGTGATGCCGGCGACCCTGTCGAGGTCGCCCAGCGCTATAACCTTCAGGGTGCTGATGAAATTACCGTGCTGGACATTACCGCCAGCCACGAAGATCGCAACACCACGGTTGAAATGGTTGAGCAGATTGCTGGCGAAGTGTTTATTCCCCTAACCGTAGGTGGCGGCATCCGTAGCTGCGACGACATTCGTACTATGCTCAATGCTGGAGCCGATAAGGTCTCCATCAATACCGCAGCAGTACACAACCCTGACTTTGTGCGCGAAGCCGCCGACCGCTTTGGCAGCCAGTGCATTGTGGTCGCTATCGACGCGAAACAGGTGTCAGCCGAGGGGGAGCCACTACGCTGGGAAGTTTTTACCCACGGCGGACGTAAAACAACGGGCCTAGATGCCGTGGAATGGGCCCGCCGCATGGTGGAATATGGTGCTGGAGAGTTGCTGCTGACCAGCATGGATCGCGACGGCACCAAGCAAGGCTTTGATTTAGGCGTGACCCGCGCAATCAGCGATGCCGTCAGCGTACCGGTGATTGCTTCAGGTGGCGTCGGCAACCTTGACCACCTAGTAGACGGTATTCTCGAAGGCGGAGCCGACGCAGTACTGGCAGCCAGTATTTTCCATTTTTCCGAGTACACGATTCCTGAAGCCAAGCGCTACATGGCAAGTCGTGGCATCACCATGCGGCTCTAAACTATGCTCTTGATCACCACAGCAAAACCACACGGTCCTCTCCAGCGCTCACGCCAACACGCAAAGCGTAGCTCTCAAGCTGAGAGAGTCCGCCGGCTGGCCGCATGTCTGACGGCAGCGCTGGCGTTAGCCTTCACGGCCAATAGCGCTTTAGCACAGCAGGAACCAACGGCTGAAGCCCAATCCTCGATGCTGGAACTGGATCACATCCTGGTTCAGACCAGCTTGTATACACGGCACTTTTCTCCGGACCCCGAGCATAATAACGATCAGAACCTGCTTTCCATTGAGCTTCACAACCCCCAGCGCTGGCTAGTGGGTACAGCTTGGTTCAGAAACTCCTACCGCCAGCCCACTTGGTATTGGTATGCCGGACGTGAGTTCCCCCTGTGGGAGCCAAACCATGAATTCAGCGTGCGCGCTAAGCTAACCGCAGGCTTGCTACGCGGCTATAAAGGCGAGTACCGCGATAAAATCCCATTCAACAGGTCAGGCGTTGCACCCGCCATTTTGCCGAGCGTCGGCGTTCGCTACAAACGGGTAGAGGGCGACGTCATTGTCTTTGGTACTGCAGGCATGATGGTCACCGCAGGACTGCGCTTCTAAGCGCTTGCAGCAAACAGTCTGCGTTATCAACGCATGACCAGGAAATAGCCACCGCTTATTCCTCGCCGTCTATGCTGACCCCCAAATTGCTGACCCCGTCGTTGCGCCCTAGCAGGCGCAGCGACTTCAGCGCCTCTCGACTGAGCGGTGTTTCCGCTGCTGCCAACACAGCATCCTGAAAGTCATTTTCATCCGCCATCAACGGATGTTCTCGCACGTTGGCCGCCAGTGCGTCGCTGTCCTCTTCGCCCTCCGTCATGGCAATGAAAGCCTGCACACCACTGCGGGAAGTGCGGCTGACTTCGACAACCGCCTCCAACGATCCCCCGCGCAAGGTATCAAGCAACGCAGACAATGCCGACACAACTTCCATAGCGCGTCGCGCCCCGAAACTATCGTCCTCGGCGGGTGGATGACATGCAACCAGCTTGTCGGCTTGCAGATCAAAGTCGATTCGCGCGCTTTTAACCTGCAAACGCTCCCACACCAACGCCAGGATAGCTTTCAAAACGTTAAGATCGCCCTGCCCTGAGGCTTGTGCATACAGCGCATAGTTAGGCACTAAACGCTCACACAGCGCAGCCATGAAAGCCTGCTGAGCCTGTGGCTCGAGTGCATACAAGCGCTGATTGAAACCTTTAACAGGCTGAGGCTGAGACATGAGCTTTCCTTGTACGTCGAGTGAATGACTAAAGAGCAGGTATCGGCCGCCTATGGCCACAAGCGTTCAGGGGCCACGCGCCCACGGTCATCAAAGACAACACCTTCGGCCATCAACCGCTGGCGCTGCTCATCAGCAGCCCCATGCTCTGCGAGCCGTCGCGAGGCAGTAATAACACGAAACCAGGGTAAATCATGCCCCGCTGGCAGCTCACGCAGCGCCCTGGCTACCAGTCGCGGCGTGCCAGCATCAGTCATGGTAGCAATACGGCCATAGCTGGTCACGCGCCCTGGAGGAATCGCTGCAATAATAGTAAGTATCTGTTCTTTCAAGCTTACTTTCATGTACTCTGGCCTTCTCACAGCTGATTTTCGGCGAGGACGCGCATGCATTTTCACCTTCTCCAGCATAGCCCCCACCTGGGCCCAGCCCGTATCGTCGACTGGCTCGATAGCATGGGACATAGCCATACCACCTTCCACCTGTACGACGGCGAATTACCACCACGCCCTGGCGACAGCAACGGACTCATCATTCTCGACGCACCAGAAAGCGACGTGTTACCAAACTGGGGACGCCGAGAAGACAAACTGATTACTCGCACGCTGGACAGCCCACGCCCACTTCTTGGTATCGGCCACGGCGCTTGCCGCATCGCTCATGCGCTGTGTGCTGGCGTTTCACGAGGCACTTACGCCGAAACAGGTTGGCAAAAGGTGACTCTCCACACGACCAGCCCCTTCGATTTGCCGGAGCATTTCGACGCATTTACCTGGCACCGCAATGTTTTTGGCTTACCCGACGATGCGTTACCACTCGGTGGCAGTGAAGCCAGCCCGCTACAAGGGTTCAGCTGGGATGCGGGGCGTGTCGTGGGCCTGCTATGCCACTTGGAAGCCACACCTGCCAGCACCCGCGAACGGCTGGCCCATTTGCCCCGGCCTGAAGGCGACGCCACCAGTCCTTATCGACAAAGTGATAGTGACATTCTTTCCAATAACGAGCAGTTTACGCAACTAGCACCGCTGCTTGATCGCGTACTGAGCCAGTGGCTGCGTAATGCCCGCCATGACTGACACCACTTAATTGAATGCCTTTTCCAAGGCAAAGCGGGGCTGCATAACAGCCCCATTTTCATCGCGTATTTCTACCGTTTCGGTAAACATCCCAAGCGGCCTGACCCACAGACCATAGTCACCATATAACGCGCGGTACACAACGACCGACTCCTCAGTCTCGCTGTGCTGGGCAACGCCAACCACTTCATAAAGTGGCCCTTTGTAATGACGATAAATACCGGGTACTGGCTGAGAGTTATTCATTAAAAACCTGTCTTACCTCTGGGGTGAATTACGTGCCAGCTTGGCCAACACTCGAGCCACGGCAGCAAAACCGAAGGCGCCCGTCACAAAGGTAGCTGCACCAAAACCAGAGGCGCAGTCTAAACGTGTCGACTCACCCGCCGCCGGTTTAGCATGACACACCTCTCCATCCGCAGCGGGGTAAACCAGCTGCTCGTCCGAAAACACACATTCCACACTGAAGCGTCTTTTGGGGTTACGCGTAAAACCATAATCACGGCGCAGTTGAGCCCGCACGCGCGCCAGTAACGGATCCTGCACAGCACGCGCCAAGTCAGCTGTCTGAATACGTGTCGGATCGGTCTGACCGCCGGCTGCCCCCGTCACAATAATCGGTATCTTGCGCCGCCTACACCAAGCAATCAGCGCCGCCTTAGCCACCACGCTATCAATGCTATCTAGTACGTAGTCAACTCCATCCGGCAAACGCTCTGCTAGGTTCGCTGGCGTCACAAAAGCCGAATCCGCCACCACATCAATATGGGGATGAATGGCCCGACAACGTTCGGCCAGCACCTCAACCTTGGGGCGGCCAACCGTGCCATCCAGCGCATGCAACTGGCGATTAACGTTAGACAAGCACACATCGTCTAGATCAATTAACGTCAACCGACCAATACCGGAGCGGGCCAGAGCCTCTACTGCCCAGCTTCCAACGCCACCAACCCCTGCCACCACCACATGGGCATGACGAAAACGCTCGACCGCCTGGGCACCATACAAGCGCCGGATGCCTCCAAAACGCAGATCATAATCGCTATCGATAGCCAGTGAATCGCTCATGATGCCTCTGGATTTTGTACATTTGTGACCCTCATATTGCTTAACAGCGGCTGAGAAGAGCCACTTGCGCCAGGCAAATGACCAGCCCACCCAAAGCGTTCAAACAACTGGGTCATCACTGGGTCCAGCGCACAATGCAAACGCAACATCTCACCGCTCACTGGGTGCCTAACACTCAACTCCACAGACGCCAACAGCAGCTGAGGGCAGTCCAGCTGAGCGGCAAAGAAACGGTTATGCAGCCCTTTGCCATGCCTGGCATCGCCGATAATCGGGTATCCCCGGCGCGATAGATGACGGCGAATCTGGTGACGACGCCCAGTCAGTGGACGCGCCTCCATTAACGAGTAGCGGCTAGTGGGGTAGCGATCAACGCTAACGGGCAACTCCACACTATCCAGGCGACGCACTTCCGTTACGGCGGGCATGGCTGGCATGTCGGCCTTGGGGCGCGAGCCATCTTCCTCACGCAAGGCATAATCGAGACGCTCACAATCAGGGCCTATGCCACGTACCACTGCCAAATAACGCTTAGCAACACGCTGGGCACTGAACTCCTCTACCAGCCCAGATGCCACCTCAGAGCTGAGCGCCATCACGATCAATCCCGACGTCGGGCGATCCAGCCGGTGTACTGGATAAACCCGCTGCCCAATCTGGTCGCGCAAGGTCTGCAGCAAAAAGTGCTTTTCACCTCGCGCTAGTGCGCTGCGATGCACCAACAACCCAGCAGGTTTATGCACAGCAATCAGATGGTTATCCTGATAAATTATCGGCAGTGATTCTGGCATGTGGGCTCATCAATAAAGGGGCCGTTAAGGCATGGTCATAAAAAAAATATCAACACATTAAGGGGCAAGGCAATCGCTCAGGTGCATATTGTCGCTGTAGGTGGCACAGATGTCATCTGCAGCGATTGGCCTCAGCCCGTTATTGAGAAAGCCAGTAAATGAAGATAGCGTTATTGGTATGCTTCCCTGCCGCAAGACCCGAGATTCGAGGCAGATATCAACAACCATCTGGCGCGCTGCGCCTGTGTATAAAAAAGATGTATAACAGGTCGTGTAACAGGAGCCCCTATGAGCAGTTCACAGCAACCACACTTGGTGGTATTTACTGGAGCCGGCATCAGCGCCGAAAGCGGTATTCAGACGTTTCGCGCCGAAGATGGCTTGTGGGCTGACTACCGTATCGAGGATGTCGCTACGCCCGATGCGTGGGAGCACGATCCAGAAACCGTGCTGCATTTTTACGATCAGCGACGTAACCAGATCCGTTATGCCAAACCTAATGCGGCGCATAACGCACTGGCAAACCTGGAAAAAAACGGCTTTCAAGTCAGCATTATTACCCAGAATATTGACGACCTGCATGAGCGGGCCGGCTCTACCGATGTGCTCCACTTACACGGCGAGATACTCAAGGCGCGCTCAAGCGTTGATAGTCGCATGCTCTATCCGCTGCCCAAGGGCGGCATTCGAATGGGCGACCTCTGCGATAAAGGCAGCCAGTTACGGCCTGACGTCGTTTGGTTTGGCGAAGCCGTGCCGAGATACAGCGAAGCCTGTGAAATCGCCAGCACGGCGGATTTACTGCTGGTGGTGGGCACTTCTCTTGCCGTCATGCCCGCCGCTATGCTGGTTGACTTGGTTCCCCAGCACGTCGAACGCATTGTCATCGATCCTGCCGCAGAGTCCCTAGGCCGATCTGACATCATCCGTTTGGCCATGCCCGCTGGAGAAGGCGTACCCATGCTAACCCAGCACTGGCTACGCAAAGGACACCTATGGGTACCTGAAACACTGTACCCACACGAACGGCTAAACTAGCCGCCAAACAGCGCACCAGCTATCCGGAAGCCGGCAATCCAGGTTCCAGCAGCTGAGCCAATCGTAGCGGTAATAAATACCAGCAAGGTGCGCGACACGCGGTTGCGCCACCAACCTGTCCAGTGGGTCACATCCTGACGCAGCGTTTTAAAGTCGCGTACTTTGGGCTTACGCATGGCCAGCTCAACCCCAGCAGCAACAAAACCTGCACCAATCGTTGGGTTCAGCGAAGTCAGCGGTGCCGCAAACGCAGTGGCCACTACCGTGACGGGGTGCGCTAACGCCACCAGCGTTGCCAACCCAGATAGTACGCCGTTAATCACAAACCACTCGATGACCAACTGCCAGCCAAGCTCAGTGTTGCGGGAAAACCCCATGGCAAAACCACTAAGCACCAGAGCCGTAATTAGCCAAGGTAAAAATTTCCAGACTCGCGACGGCGGCGGCGTTGTTTCGAGTGCTTCGCGCTCAACCCGGGGCACGTCCGGCAGAGGGGTTTCCAGATGCTCAGCCATCCCCTTAAGGTGGCCCGCACCAATCACTACCAAGACATGGCGATAACTGCCTGGCGGGCAGGTTTCAGCAAGACGCAACACCATATACCGATCACGCTCGCTGATCAGCGGAGTAAATAGCGCTTCAGACTCACTGGCAAACTCATTAAACGTAGATTCAAGAACATCACCTTGTTTGAGTTTTTCAATATCCTCAACAGCCACGTCCTGACGCGACAGCACGCTGCCCAGCAGTCCGGAAAATAAAGAAAAGCGCTGCCACCAGGGTACATTGCTGTAAATACGCTTCAGCGTGATGCCAATATCCCGATCGATCAGCTTAACCGGTAAACCAAGGCGCTGGCTTTCTTCAAGAGCCGCATTCATTTCAGCCCCCGGTTCAATACCCGACTGCTCAGCAACCCGCTGCTGAAAAGCCCCCAGAGCGAGACTCGCAGCGACCATTCCCGCCTTGCCCTGGCGGAATACCTGAAACAGGTCTTGCTCAGCCATAAGGTCGGGATTGGCAAGGTTCTGGTGACGCGACTCACATAGCTCGATGGCGACAGCATCAAACGCCTGGGAAGCAATCAACGCACGCACTTCGTCGGCACTCTCAGACGACACATGGGCCGTGCCAACCAAGGTATAGCAGGTATCACCAACGCACAGCGTACGGCGGGGGCCGGAAGTCGTCGGAGCGTCAGGCGAAGGGGTTACGGTATCCGTTGTCTGGGTCATTACAGCTCAATTGTGCAAGAAAAAAACGATTATCGCCCATGTCATTCGATGGGCCAACTCACGACTCACGAGTAACAGCTCGCGACTCATTATTCATTACTTTTGCCAGAAGGCCGGGGTAAACAGCACCAGAATGGTAAATATCTCAAGCCGCCCCATCAGCATCGCCAGTACCAGAAACCATTTAGCCAAAAACGGAAGATCACCATAATTCGCACTGGCTTCGCCCAACGCAGGCCCTAGGTTGTTAAGCGCAGATGCCACCGTAGACCAAGCAGTCACCTGGTCAACACCCGTTGCCATGATGCCCACCAATATCACGAGAAACACCATCACATAAGCCGAGAAAAATCCCCACACAGCCTGTGCAATGCCGTCTGGCACTACCGTTTTATCAATTTTGACGGCAATCACCGCATGCGGGTGAATCAAACGCACTACCTCACGCATACCCTGCTTCATAATCAAGATGATGCGAATAACCTTCATGCCGCCACCGGTCGACCCTGAGCATCCGCCCACAAAGGCGGCAATAAACAGCAGAAAAGGCAACGCCCCGGGCCAGCCAGAAAAATCTTCAACACTAAAGCCTGCCGTACTGGCAATAGAAACAACTTGAAATACCGCATCTCGCACTAAGGAAATAGGCTCTGCTTCCTTAGCAAACCATAAGGTGCCAACGGTAATAATTGATAGCCCCAGCAGAAACAACAGCAAAAATCGCGCCTCTGGGTCACGCAAGTAGTGGCTAATACTACGTTCGCGCCAAGCAACAAAATGCAGGCTGAAGCTCATGGCAGAGATAATAAGAAAAAAGATACACACCATTTCAATCGCAGCGCTATCGAAATAACCGATGCTGGCGTCATGCGTCGAGAAACCGCCAATAGCCACTGTTGAAAAGCTATGGCTCAGGGCATCAAA
Source organism: Halomonas halocynthiae DSM 14573 (assembly GCF_000425725.1). Classification (GTDB taxonomy): domain Bacteria; phylum Pseudomonadota; class Gammaproteobacteria; order Pseudomonadales; family Halomonadaceae; genus Halomonas; species Halomonas halocynthiae. The sequence goes on along the minus strand of NZ_KE384441.1, from coordinate 120,722 downwards.
CCAGTCCATGCCTGCCACTTTATAGGCCAACATACAGGCGATGGTCAGCGCCAGATAGATATACCACAACGCCTTGGCTGTTTCGGTAATACGCGGTGTTAGCTTGGAGTCTTTCAGCGGCCCAGGAATTTCGGTGCGATACAGCGCCATGCCACCAACCCCTAGCGTTGGCAAAATCGCCACAGCCAACACCACAATCCCCATCCCACCCAGCCATTGCAACTGCTGGCGATAATACAAAATGGCCTTGGGCAGAAGGTCAATGCCGGTAATTACCGTCGCGCCAGTTGTCGTAAGGCCAGAAAAGGATTCAAACACGGCATCAGTCATCGACAGCGCCGAGCTGCCCGTCAACATCAGCGGCAGGGCACCTGAAAACCCCAACACCCCCCAGAACAGCACCGCGATAAGAAAGCCATCACGCGTACGCAGTTCCTTACGCGCCAAACGATTGGGCAAATACATCACAGCCCCAATGCCGGCAATGATTGCCTGTGCCAGCATGAATGCTGTCCACATGCCGTCGTCATAAATCAGCGAGATAAAAATGGGCGGCGCCATGGTCATACTGAACATCATTAGCAACAGGCCCAAGATGCGCAGAATCATCCTCAGACTCATGTGTGAGCACTCCTCATCATGCCGTCAGAAGAAGGACAATCCGACCTGGAACAACCGCTCCACATCACGGATACGACGCTTGTCGATCACAAAAAGCACCACATGATCACCTGACTCCACCATCACCTCGTCATGAGCAATCAACACCTCACTGCCACGCACAATAGCACCTATCGTCGTGCCTTCAGGCAGGTCGATTTCACTGATCGTACGCCCCACCACCTTGGAGGACTGGGTGTCGCCATGAGCAATGGCTTCAATAGCCTCTGCAGCACCACGGCGCAGCGAATGCACATTCACAATATCGCCACGCCGCACATGGGTCAGCAAGCTTCCAATCGTGGCTTGCTGTGGCGAAATAGCAATATCAATCTCACCGCCCTGCACCAAATCGACGTAAGCCGCATTATTGATCAATGTCAGTACTTTCTTAGCTCCCATACGCTTAGCTAGCATCGACGACATAATATTCACTTCGTCGTCGTTGGTGAGTGCGCAGAAAATATCGCAGTCTTCAATATTTTCTTCTTCCAGCAAGCGCTGACTGGTCGCACTCCCATGCAGCACTACCGTACGATTAAGATGCTCAGAGAGCTGGGTGCAGCGCTCAAAGTTATGTTCGATGATCTTAACCTGATGGCGGTGCTCCAAGTGCTCAGCCAAGCGCTGACCAATGTTGCCGCCCCCAACAATCAATATGCGCCGAAAATTCCGCTCTAAGCGCCGCAGCTCACCCATTACCGCGCGAATATCTCGCCGGGCCGCAATGAAGAACACTTCATCATCAGCCTCAATCACCGTGTCGCCGCGTGGAATGATAGCTCGGTTACGACGGTAAATCGCAGCAACCCGGGTCGCCACCTTTGGCATGTGGTCACGTAGCAGGCCCAGCTCCTGACCCACCAATGGCCCACCATGAAATGCTCTGACAGCAACCAACTGAACCAGCCCACCTGCAAACTCCAACACCTGCAGCGCACCAGGATGCTCGATCAACCGCCGGATATGGTCGGTAACCACCTGCTCTGGCGTGATCAGCACATCAATTGGCACCGCATCATGTGCGAACAACCCTTTACGGGTCAGGTAAGCCGTCGCCCGTACCCGCGCAATCTTAGCAGGCGTACGAAACAGCGTATGCGCTACCTGGCAAGCAATCATGTTAACTTCATCGGTATTGGTCACCGCAATCAACATGTCGGCATCTTCACAACCTGCCTGACGCAGTACGCCGGGGTAGGATGCCGGGCCTGTCACTGTGCGAATATCCAAACGCGTATTCAGCTCGCGTAGCCGCTCCACATCGGTATCGACAACCGTGATGTCATTTTCTTCATAGGCCAGGTGCTCGGCCAGGGAGCCTCCGACCTGGCCCGCCCCAAGGATGATGATTTTCATCGTACCCCTGCGTTCAAATTAATCCGCTTTTTTCAATCTGGCATAGAAAAAGCCATCATGACTGTCCGGTCTTGGCAATAACTGCTGGCCAGCACCAGCCAACCGCCCCCAGGATAGGTTGCGTGGCGTGGTCACTTCCACATCCGGTGTGCGCGCGATAAAAGCAGCGACCTGATCAGCATTTTCCTCCGGCAACACGGAGCAAGTGGCATATAACAACGTGCCACCAGGCACCAGCAGCGGCCAGAGGTTATCAAGCAAGCGAGCCTGTAACTCAGCCAGCGTAGCAATATCCGAGGGACGACGCAGGCGCTTAATATCTGGATGGCGACGTATAACACCACTCCCCGAACACGGCGCATCAAGCAAAATGGCATCGAACGCAGCGCCATCCCACCACTCACGGCCAGACGCATCACCATGAATCAGCTTGGCCGATAACCCCAGCCGCGACAACGTATCTTCAACCCGCCCCAGACGTCTGTCGTCACTATCCACAGCCGTCAGGTCAATATCAAACAACTCCAACAAGTGAGCAGTTTTACCACCTGGGGCACAGCAGGCATCCAATACACGCAATCCAGGGCGCGGCGCAATTATCGGACCCAGCAACACCGCTGCCAGCTGAGCCGACTCGTCCTGCACACTGGCTCGTCCGTCACCAAAGCTTGGCAGCTCGCTCACATCACAAGCCTCCTCTAGCGTCAGGCCATCTGGCGCATGAGAACACAGTCGCGAGCGAATGCCCGGCCCATCTAATAGCTCACGGTACTGCTCGCGGTCTCCTTGACGGCGATTAACTCGCAGTGTCATTGGCCCAGGCTGATTGTTCGCCTCGGCAATCTCACGCCAATCATCTGGCCAAGCGTTGCGCAGTACATCAAGCCACCACTGCGGGTGCAACAACTCAACGGCCAGCTCCTTATCGACAGCAGCCTCAAGCTGTGCACTCTCTCGTTGCAGGCGGCGCAAACAGCCATTGAGCACCCGTGTCGCCCACTCTTTGTTGAGCAACCGCGCAGCGCCAGCTGTTTCACCCACGGCAGCATGAGCAGGAATACGCAAATACAGCAGCTGATAGATACCCACCAGTAGCAAGGCATGAACATCCGCATCGCGCGCCTTGAACGGTCGCGCCAACAGCTGGGCACCCAGCGCCTCAAGCCGTGGAAGCGCTCGGCACGTGCCATAACAAAGCGCCTTGAGCAGCCCCCTATCACGCGCGACGACTTGATGTTCATCCAACTGGCTGAGCGAGCCCTTGCCAAGAAGCACTGGCGCAATAGCACGCGCCGCCGCCGCTCGAACGGCGACTCCCGGGCTGTTTTTGGCAACAGCGCTTTTTCCACGCGGCGTTGATGGCGTATTGCGGCTCATTGTGAAGCCTCCGACTTACCTAAACGAATTCCCGGTGCCAACCGCTCGGCTCTTGCCAACAGCAAGTCGTACACCGGCATAACCTTGCCACCAGGCAGCTGCGCCTGGCTAACACACAACACCTGATCGCCTGACGCACCGCAAGCGATACGCAAGAAAGACTCATGATGCGCCAGCAACGTCCCCGGCGCACTGGGCGACTCCCCCTCATCCAAGTGACCCACGTGGGCCATCAGCAAACGTAATCGGTCATCACCCAGCACACACCAGGCCACTGGCCAAGGATTAAATGCGCGAATACGAGCAGCGAGCTGTGCGGCATCCTGATAAAAATCTAACTCGGCCTCAGCCTTGGTTAACTTGGCCGCATAAGTCACGCCCTGTTCGGGTTGAGGTGTAGCAACAGCATTGCCCTGCGCCATGTCGTCAAGGGTGTGTAATAACGCCTTGCCGCCCAACGCCGCTAAACTATCATGTAATTCCCCTCCCGTAGTGGTGTCGGTAATTGGCGTGCGTGCGACCCGCAACATATCACCGGTATCCAGCCCTTCATCCATTTGCATGAGGGTTACACCACTTTCATCATCGCCCGCCTCAATAGCTCGCTGAAGCGGCGCTGCCCCTCGCCATCGTGGTAGCAGCGACGCGTGTACGTTAATACAACCCAGCCGCGGCGTTTCAAGAATTGTGCGTGGCAGAATCAGCCCATAAGCCACCACCACCATCACATCAGCATCCAGCGCCGCCAACGCCTGCTGGGCGTCAGCCTCTTTTAAGCTAAGCGGCTGGTAAACCGTAATGTCATGCTGCGTGGCCAGCTGCTTCACCGGGCTGGGCGTTAACTTACGCCCTCGCCCAGCAGGACGATCGGGCTGCGTATACACAGCAATTACCTGATGATGACTATCTAACAGCGCCGTCAGGCTAGCAGCAGCGAAGTCAGGCGTGCCAGCAAAAATCACGCGTAAGGATCGGGACATGGGTCGATGGCCTAGCAAAAGTGAGTGATCGGCAAGCAGAAGACCACATGATAACGAAGCCACACGCTTACGGCACCATTACCTAACCAATGGTTGGCTGCAAGCTGTCATGACCAGATACCGAAAAGGGTCAGATCATAGGGTGACACAAGCACCTGGGGTTAAGAGGGAAGTAAAGAACAGAGTTATGGTGCAGAATTATTGGCACCATAGATCTTATTTAGCTTTATTATTTTCCAATAGCTCACGCCGTTGCGACCGAGCTGTTCTCAATTCTTTTGCTCGGTTATCAACCAATACATCTTGCACATACCGAATATGCTCACCAGCGAAGCGACGAGCATCATCAGGACGAGCATCCATAATAGCGCTGAATAGTGCACCATGCTGGCTCACAAGGCGTTCGCGAGTCTCACCCTGCAACTCATACATGCCACCAATATTGGTAACAACATTGTGCTTAAGCATATCAAACAGGCTACGCATGGTGTGTAGCAAAACGATGTTATGACTAGCTTCGGCAATGGCCATGTGAAAACTTGCATCGGCAGCCCCCTCCTCGGCTCGGGAACTGGAAGAGCCATAGCAGGCTTGTAGCGTGTCAAACGCCTTTTGCAGATGCTGACGGTCTACATCAGTGGCCCGCAATGCCGCATAGTAGGCGCAGTCCGCTTCCAGCGTGAGACGAAATTCCAGCAGATCCTTGTGTACTTCCGGCCGACTTTCTAGCAACACCAGTAGTGGGTCGGTAAAGCTCGATCCGAGCTTGTCGCTAACGTAATTACCTCCCCCTTGACGGCTAATCAGCAGCTCTTTAGCGATCAGTTTTTGCACAGCTTCCCGTAATGATGGCCGTGAAACCCCAAACTGCTCAGCAAGTACACGTTCAGCAGGTAATCGCTCGCCGGGCGTTAACACGCCCTCAAGAATCATGATTTCCAACTTCTCCACAATGGTGTCAGATAGCCGACGCCGGCGAATCTGTTGCGTTTCCATCTTAGTCACCCTCCCTGACTTTACCGTCTTTTTAGCGCCGCTATTTCTTGGTAAGACCAATCTAAGAAATTAACTTTTTACTTCTTATTATTCAATAACTTCATAAAAACACACAGACACAAATCGACTAAAGTTCACCCCCTTCAAATTGACAGTCTCTATGTTGATTTTCTACTCTCGACATTACGCCATGCAAATTGGTATTACCAATTTACAAATATCTGCCAATAACAAATATGAGAGCACTTTATGTCTACCGGCCTACTCGCCTTTTTTGCGTTCGTCCCTATCTTGCTTGCTGGCATTTTATTAATCGGGCTACGCTGGCCTGCGCGCCGAGCCATGCCGCTGGTGTACCTCTCCAGTGTGGGCATCGCTTTATTTGCCTGGGACATGAGTGCTAATCGAATACTCGCCTCCACCTTGCAAGGGTTAGTGGTGACCATAGGGCTGCTGTGGATCATTTTTGGTGCCATCTTACTGCTTAATACGCTGAAACACTCTGGCGCCATCACTGTCATTCGAGCCGGTTTCTCCAGCATCAGTCCAGACCGACGAATTCAGGCCATCATCATTGCCTGGCTATTTGGTTGCTTTATTGAGGGAGCTTCTGGATTTGGCACACCAGCCGCTATTGCTGCACCGCTGTTGGTAGCTATCGGCTTTCCAGCCATGGCAGCAGTATTAATGGGCATGCTGGTGCAAAGCACACCGGTGTCTTTCGGTGCTGTAGGCACACCAATTATTGTGGGCATTAACTCTGGGTTAGACCACGCCAGCATCGGTGCTCAACTATCTGCCAATGGCTCATCCTGGGATGCTTACCTGCAAATAATCACCAGCCAGGTAGCGATCATTCATGCGCTGGTGGGCACATTGATGCCGATGATCATGGTGATCATGCTGGTGCGTTTTTTTGGGGCAGGTAAAACCAAGCGTTGGACATCAGTGTTTGAAGTGCTGCCCTTCGCCTTATTTGCCGGAGCTTCGGTTACCGTACCTTACATGCTCGCTGGCATTTTTCTGGGGCCAGAGTTTCCTGCCCTAATAGGTGGCCTAGTTGGCCTTGCCGTGGCCACCACAACTGCTCGCATGGGCTTTTTAATACCCAAAAACAGTTGGGACTTCGCTGACCAGGCAGATTGGCCACAAGAATGGCTGGGTGCCATTGAGATGAAGCTTGACGAACTAACCAGCAATAAAATGAGCAGCTTTCGCGCTTGGTGCCCCTATTTGCTGGTGGCTCTGTTGTTAGTGATCAGCCGAGTGTTCCCGCAGGTCACTACATTGTTTAAATCGGTTTCGATAAGCTTCAACAACCTGCTGGGTGAAGCAGGTATCAACGCGAGTATTCAGCCGCTCTATCTGCCTGGCGGTATTTTAGTGATAGTGGTGCTGGCAACTTTCTTTCTGCACCGTATGAAGTTGAAAGAGCTGGGTGAGGCGGTTAAAGAATCCAGTGGCGTATTGCTCAGCGCAGGGTTTGTACTTTTATTCACCGTGCCCATGGTGCGTATTCTGATCAACTCTGGCGTTAACGCCGCCGACTTGCCTAGCATGCCGATCCTGATGGCTCGTTATGTTGCGGAGACAGTCGGCGGCATATACCCACTGGTGGCACCAACCATTGGTGCTTTAGGTGCCTTTCTCGCTGGCTCGAACACCATCTCTAACATGATGTTCAGTCAGTTCCAGTTCGGCGTGGCGACCAACCTGGGGCTTTCCAGCGCCCTGATCGTAGCGGCTCAGGCCATTGGTGCGGCAGCTGGTAATATGGTGGCTATTCACAATGTGGTGGCTGCCTCTGCCACCGTAGGACTACTGGGCCGTGAAGGCGCTATCCTGCGCCGTACCGTGTGGCCAACGCTGTATTACGTGCTGATGACCGGCATTATCGCGCTGTTTGCCGCTTATGTACTGGGCATCAGTGATCCGTTAATGGCTCGTTAACCACCTGACAGGGCATGTCTGATGATCATTTCCGCCTCTACCGATTACCGTGCATCTGCCAAGCGCCGATTGCCGCCATTTCTATTTCATTATATCGACGGCGGTGCCTACGCCGAACGTACACTCAAGCGTAATGTTGAGGACCTGTCAGATATCGCCCTGCGTCAACGGGTGCTGAATGACATGAGTGAGCTGGATCTTCGCACTGAGCTGTTTGATAACACCCTGTCGATGCCGGTGGGGTTGTCGCCCGTGGGCTTAACAGGCATGTATGCTCGCCGTGGTGAGGTACAGGCTGCTCGTGCCGCAAGCCATCATGGTATTCCGTTTACGCTGTCTACCGTGTCGGTGTGTGCTATTGAAGAAGTCGCCCCAGCCATCGACCAACCCATGTGGTTCCAGCTGTATGTGCTGAAAGATCGTGGCTTCATGCGCAACGCACTGGAACGGGCCAAGGCAGCAGGCGTAACCACCTTGGTATTCACCGTTGATATGCCGGTTCCAGGTGCCCGCTACCGCGATGCCCACTCAGGCATGAGCGGCCCCTTCGCGTCGAGCCGGCGCCTCTTGCAGGCCATGACCCACCCGCGCTGGGCATTGGATGTGGGGCTACTGGGAAAACCGCATGATCTGGGCAATATTTCCGCATACCGAGGTAACCCCACCGGCTTAGCAGACTATATGGGCTGGCTAGGCGACAACTTTGACCCATCCATTTCCTGGAAGGATCTGGAATGGATTCGCGAGTTCTGGGATGGCCCCATGCTGATCAAGGGCATCCTTGACCCAGATGACGCGCGTGACGCCGTCAGCTTTGGTGCCGACGGTATTGTTGTCTCTAACCACGGTGGCCGTCAGCTTGATGGCGTGCTTTCCAGTTGCCGGGCACTTCCTGCGGTAGCCGACGCCGTAAAAGGCGACATAAAAATATTGGTAGATTCAGGCATACGCACCGGCCTAGATGTATTGCGCATGCTGGCACTAGGAGCTGACTGCACCATGCTTGGGCGAGCGTATATTTATGCCCTGGCAGCCGACGGTGAAGCCGGTGTTAGCAATCTTCTAACACTGATTGAAAAAGAAATGCGCGTCGCCATGGTGCTGACTGGTGCCCGCACCATCAGCGACATCAATACTGATTTACTCGTACGTGAGTTAAAACAGGCCGCGCAGTAACGGCGTATCTGTCATTAACAACAGATAACCAGGGAGTCTGTTATGCGTTTACCTACCGATTTTGTCAGTGCTGTAAATCGGCTCATCCCAGCAGATCGTCGATTTGACGACCCGCTGTCAACACTCGCCTTCGGCACCGACGCCAGTTTTTACCGCCTGATTCCCAAACGGGTAGTACGGGTTACTACCGAAAGCGAAGTGGTGGCCTTACTCCAGCTTGCCGCTCAACATAAAGTGCCTGTGACCTTTCGGGCAGCAGGTACCAGCTTGTCTGGCCAAGCCATCAGCGACTCCCTGTTGATTGTTCTTGGTGATGGCTGGAATAGGCGAGACATTCTGGATGATGGCGACCGCATTCGACTTCAACCCGGCGTTATCGGCGCTCAAGCCAATACAGCACTAGCCCCGCTGGGGCGAAAGATTGGCCCCGATCCCGCGTCCATCAATGCCTGTAAAATCGGCGGCATTGTGGCTAACAACGCCAGCGGCATGTGTTGCGGTACCGCACAAAACAGCTACCAAACCCTTAGCGCCATGCGCTTAGTGCTGGCGGATGGTCAAGTAGTAGACAGCGAAGACCCACTTAGCGTAGCTGCGTTCACTTCCAGCCACGGTGAACTGCTGGAAAAACTGGCACAGCTGGGCCGCGATACCCGCGCCAACAGCGCGCTGGCAGAGCGGATTCGCTACAAATACCGAATGAAGAATACTACTGGGCTATCGCTGAACGCGCTGGTCGATTTTGACGACCCGATAGACATTCTGACTCACTTAATGGTTGGTTCAGAAGGCACGCTAGGCTTTATCAGCTCGGTAACTTACAACACCGTGCCTGAGTACCCTCATAAAGCCACTGCGTTGGTGGTATTTAGTGATGTGGAAAACTGCTGTCGGGCGGTACCGCTTTTGAAACAACAGCCAGTAGCAGCAGTAGAGCTACTGGACCGGCGCAGCATGCGCTCGGTGGAAAACCAGCCAGGCCTGCCCGACTGGATCAAACAACTCTCTGATGGCGCTTGCGCCTTGCTGATTGAGTCTCGCGCCTCTGGCCACTTGCTGCTGCAAGAACAGCTGGCACAAGTACGTGCTGTCTTAGCACCGTTTCACATAGAACAGCAGGTAGATTTTACTGAGGACGCGACGCTATCGGACCAGTTATGGGCCATCCGCAAAGGCACTTTTCCTGCCGTCGGCGCCGTTCGGCCTGTGGGTACTACGGTGATTATTGAAGACGTTACCTTTCCCATCGCGCAATTGGCAGAGGGCGTTAACCGTCTAATTGAACTGTTTGAAAAACACAGTTACCACGAGGCTATTCTGTTTGGCCACGCGTTAGAAGGGAACCTGCATTTTGTGTTCACACAGGGCTTTGACGACCCTGAACAAGTGGCCCGCTACGAGGCATTCATGAGCGACGTGGCACAGCTGGTAGCGGTGGAGTTTAACGGATCGCTGAAAGCTGAACACGGCACAGGTCGCAACATGGCACCCTTTGTGGAGCTGGAATGGGGCAGTGACGCCTACCAGCTAATGTGGAAGATAAAACACCTGCTGGACCCACACGGCATTCTGAACCCAGAGGTGGTGTTATCGGAAGATCCCGAAATTCACCTAAAAAACCTCAAACCCTTACCCGCCGCGAACGAGATTATCGATAAGTGCATCGAATGCGGCTTCTGCGAACCAGTATGCCCTTCGAACGGCCTGAGCCTAACGCCACGACAGCGCATTGTTATTTGGCGCGATATTCAAGCCAAAAAACGTGCAGGAATAGATGTTAGCGAGCTGGAGGCGGCGTACCAATACCAGGGAATAGATAGCTGCGCAGCCACCGGCCTGTGCGCTCAGCGCTGCCCTGTCGGTATTAATACCGGTGACCTGGTGCGTGAACTACGCGCCGACAAAGCAACCCACCATACTCGGGCCGACTGGCTGGCTGGGCATGTTGCCACCACACTCAAAGGTGCGCGCCTAGTGCTCAGTGCCGCCAATACCGCTAATCGCTTGCTGGGTGCTCCACGCTTGCAGCGCTGGGCCAACATGAGTCAACGGCTCAGTGGTGGGCGTATTCCCACGTGGACCCCTGCCACGCCACAACCGGTACGCTGGGTAACGCCGGCAACGCCCCAGCCTGCTGGAAACCCCCGAGTCGTTTATTTGCCAGCATGTATTTCGCACGTCATGGGCCCAGCACGCTCTGATACAGAACAGCAGCCCCTAGTCGAAAAAACCCGTCAACTCTTGGAAAAAGCAGGCTATGAGGTGATTTTTCCTACGGCCATGGAATCGCTCTGCTGTGGCCAGCCTTTTGCCTCCAAAGGGTATCCACAACAGGCGGAGGAAAAACGTCGTGAACTCCTGGCGGCGTTAACCATGGCGAGCAATAACGGCCGCTATCCTATCTATTGCGATACCAGCCCCTGCACCTTGCAGTTACTAAACGCGCCGGATAACGGCTTGGATATATATGATCCTGTGCGTTTTATTCGCAATCACCTGCTCGACCGACTAAGCATTACTCCCCAAAGCGACGCAATAGCAGTCCACGTCACCTGCAGCACCCAGCACTTAGGAGAGGGGCAGGCACTGATAGATATTGCCCGCCAATGCAGCACTAACGTAGTAATACCCGAAGATATACACTGTTGTGGCTTCGCTGGCGACAAAGGCTTCTCCCTTCCAGAGCTAAATGACCATGCCCTGCGCACCCTAAAACCGGCGGTACAACACTGTAGCGAAGGAGTATCTACCAGCCGCACCTGTGAGATAGGTCTAAGCAGCCACAGTGGTGTGGATTACCACAACTTAGTGTATTTGGTGGACAGGGTCACTCAACCGATGAAAGCGCCAAAACAATAACTGGAAGCTGATTCACAGACTATAACGTAATTATATGCCCACACAGCATTTCAGGTAACATGCCCGCTCAAATTTGCTCATCATTTACTAACAAGAGACCGCATGGACAACTCTCCCCGCGCGCGTCGCCCGCTTGCTGTTTGTGCCAACCGCAGTATTAGCCAGCTTGCCATTCTTGCTGCCTGCCTGAGTGACTACCAAGGTTTCACCGCAATGAAACCTTGGCATCGACCTGACGCCATCTTAGGCTGGGGCCGCAAGCCCACCAGCCGCAAGGCTCGGCAGCAAGCAAAAAGGCGAGACCTCCCCTATATCGCACTGGAAGACGGCTTCCTGCGCTCCTGGGGCCTCGGCGTCAGCGGCTATCAGCCCCACAGTCTGGTCGTAGACACGGTTGGCATTTACTACGATGCAACCCGCCCTTCAGAACTTGAGCAAGTCATCAGCAGCGCAACATTCTCTACACAAGAGTTAGAGCGCGCCAAAAACTGCATGGCGCTTTTACGCCATTATCGACTGTCGAAATACAATCACGCCCCAGAGCGCCCACTTCCCCATAGCCCTCGGCCCCAAGTATTGGTAGTGGATCAAACAGCTGGAGATGCTTCTATTAAATACGGCCTGGCCGATGCCGAGCGATTTCAACAAATGCTCGATGCCGCGCTAGAACAGCATCCCGACGCCGATATTTTAGTCAAGATTCATCCTGACGTCGTCTCCGGACACAAACAAGGCCACCTGCTGAAAGCAGCGCGAATGCACCCACGTTGCCAATTGATCGCCGAAGACATCAGCCCCTGGAGCCTATTTGATGCCGTAGATAGCGTACATGTTGTTACCAGTCAGCTTGGGTTCGAGGCGTTACTGGCCGGCTGCCAGGTAGTCTGTCACGGCATGCCTTTCTATGCTGGCTGGGGGTTAACTCAAGATCACGTCAGCTGCTCACGGCGTGGCGTAACACGCCGTTTAGACGAAGTATTTGCTGCCACCTACCTGCGTTACTGCCGCTACGCCAACCCCTATACCGGCCGAGCCAGCAGCCTAGAAGCCACCATAGACCTAATTAGCGACCAAAAACGCCGCTATACACAGCTGGCCGGGAACTGGCTTGGGGTAGGTTTTTCCCGCTGGAAACGCCGCTTTGTCGGAGACTTTTTAGGTGAACTGGCCCACTTGCGCCATCAAGCTCAGCCAGCGCAAGCCCTACCAACCCCGTCAGAAAAGCTACTGGTCTGGTCAAGTCAGCAGGACACCGTGAAACATTTGCCAGCAGCAGCTCGCGATACACCTGTCTGGCGGATGGAAGATGGCTTTATTCGCTCTGTCGGCCTTGGGGTAGACCTAGTCAAACCCCTTTCTCTTGTGGTGGACAGCTGCGGTATTCACTACGACCCTGAGCACCCCAGTGACCTGGAGCAGCTACTCGCCAATCATGATTTCCCTCCCCACCTGCTCGAACGAGCTAAACGCTTGCGGGAGCGCCTGGTTGAAAGCGGTCTGTCGAAATACAACATCAACAGCGCTGGCCACTCTCGACCACGTCGCCGTAACGATCAGCGAACCCTTTTAGTCATCGGCCAGGTCGAAACTGACGCCTCTGTGCGCCACGGTTCACCATGGTTCACGACTAACAGCGAACTACTGAGCCAAGCTCGTGCCGCGGCCCCTGACGCCTGGTTGATCTACAAACCTCACCCGGATGTGGTCAGCGGCGCCCGCCTGGGTAGTCTCGAAACCGACAGTGAAGCGCTGTATGATGAGTGCATTACTGATGTCAGCATTACCGACTTGCTGCTAGAGGCAGACGAGCTGCATACGCTATGCTCACTGGCTGGGTTTGAAGCCCTACTGCGCGGCTGTCATGTCGTTACTTACGGCACACCGTTTTATGCTGGATGGGGATTAACTGAAGAGCGCGGGCCATGCTGCCCAAGGCGCCAGCGAAAGCTTTCGCTCGACGAATTAGTCGCCGGATGCCTGATTCTCTACCCTCTCTACGTTGACCCGTATTCGCACCAAGTAGTCAATGCAGAAACCGTAACAGAGATGGTCATTCACAGCATGATGCAGAGCAACACGCAGCACACTTTGCGCCATCTACCCCACAGCCTTTACCGCTGGTATCGCAACACTTTTATCGGAAGACACTAGATGCACGCAGATGGACGCTCATTTTTACTGCTTCAGGGGCCTTGCACTACGTTCTTTCGACGCCTTGCTCAACACCTGGTTTGCCAAGGCCACCGTGTTCGCGTGCTCAACTTCAACGGAGGCGACTACGCCTTCCGACTGGGGCTGCCCTGCGATACGTTTCGCGGCAAGCTGTCGGACCTGCCGGCGTTTCTTGCCGATATCTGGCAGCGCTATGCCATTACCGATCAAGTCATGTTTGGTGACCGCCGTCCAGTGCATCGCCCTGCGATAGAGCATGCTGCCAGTCATGGCGTACGCACGCATGTTTTCGAAGAGGGCTACCTGCGCCCTCACTGGATCACACTGGAACGCGAGGGAGTCAATGGCCACTCCCTGCTGCCGCGCAATCCCGACTGGTTCACCGCGGCCGCCGAGCGCCTAGGGCCAACGCCCGCTATCCGCTTTCGCAGTTCATTCAAGGTACGAGCACTTAACGATGTGGCCTATCACCTGGCGGGCTTAGTCAACCCATTGGTTTGCCCTCACTATCGCAACCATGCGCCGGTGACGGCTCCTATGGAATATGCCGGTTACCTCAAGCGCTTTACCATGTTACGCCTGCGTTACCGTAAGCAGGCCGCCCAGCGCATCAATCAACTGGTCAATAGCAAAACACCTTATTTCGTACTACCGCTACAACTCAACGGTGATGCCCAGATACGCGACCACTCACGCTTCAAAGACATGCGTGATGTCATTTCTGATGTCATGACCTCTTTTGCCGCTCATGCTAAACCACAGGCTCAACTGGTCATCAAGAACCATCCGCTGGACATGGGGCTACTCGACTATGCTGGCTATATCCAGCGCAAAGCCATGGCACTGGGGCTTGAGCAGCGCGTAGTCTACCTGGAGTCTGGCGACTTAAACCAACTACTACCCAACGCGTCAGGCATGGTCACGGTCAACAGCACCGCTGGGTTAGTGGCGCTTGAGCATCGCTGCCCGACTCTGACTCTTAGCGACCCTATCTACGCCATCCATGGCTTGACCAGCAGCGCCACACTGAACGCGTTTTGGGAAGAAAACGAGCGCCCAGATGCCACCTTACTGCAAAGCTTTCTAACAACGCTGCGCTACTGCACTCAGGTCAATGGGGGATTTTATTGCAATACAGGTATGGACCTGGCCATCCGTAACAGTGCCACCCTATTGGAAGCTGATCGTTCGCCACTCGAGGAAATGCTGGCATGCCTACCCAACACCGCCTGATCCTGATTACCGGTGCTAGTGGTGCAATCGGCCAAGCCCTGGCGCTAGAGTACGCGCGTGCTGGCCACCACTTACTACTGCAGGGCCGACGCGCCGACGTGCTCAACGCCCTGGCTGAACAGTGTCGCCAATATGGTGCCCGTGCCGAACCTCAAATTGTTGATCTGACTGATATTGAGGCACGCCGCCATTGGCTTGAACAGCTACGTGGCGACGCCCTGCCCGACCTGGTCATCGCCAACGCTGGCATTAACATTTCCAATAACGGCGAAGGAGAGTCTCCCGCACATAGCCAACGTTTGCTTGAAGTCAACCTACAAGCTCCGATGATGCTGGCCAGCCAGCTAGCCCCAGCCATGCGTACCCGCGGCAGTGGGCAGCTCGTATTCATCAGCTCTCTAGCGGCGTGGTATGGCTTGCCGGTCACGCCGAGTTACTGTGCCAGCAAGGCCGGTATCAAAGCATATGGAGAGGCTCTGCGCGGTTGGCTAGCACCCTATGGCGTCGGTGTCAGCGTGGTCATGCCTGGCTATGTCAGCTCCCCCATGGCCGACGCCATGCTCGGCCCCAAGCCCTGGGAGTGGCACCCTGAGCGCGCCGCTCGAGCGATTCGCCGCGGTGTTGAGCGCAACCGGGCACGCATCAGCTTCCCTTTCCCACTGAATATCGGCAGCTGGTGCCTTGCCGTACTACCAGCGGCTATTTCCCAGCGACTGGTCATCTGGCTTGGCTATGGCAGTCAACTCAGCGACAGCAAACACCGTGGTAACCAACCATGATCAATTGGCTGTTAGCACTGGTGGCAGGCGCGCTGGTCAGCGTAGCCATGGAGCACCTCGTTCGCCCCGCTCCCTTACCCTTACGGCAGCGTCCAGTCGCTGCACTGCAAGTTCACCTGGCCAGCTGGCTGCTGCTCTACTCTGCCTTTCTTCTGGTGGTGCAGCGGCCATGGTTTGCCACTGCCTTTATCCTGTGCCTACAGCTCGTCCTGCTACAGACCAACCTGGCTAAGTGGCGCTCACTGAAAGAGCCTTTTCTGTATCAGGACTTCGAATACTTTGTTGACGCAGTGCGTCACCCGCGCCTTTATTTGCCGTTCTTCGGCATCTGGCTTGCCATTGGTGCCAGTCTGGCGGGCGCAGCAGCCATTGCTGCGTTTCTCTGGATTGAACCCTGGCTGATCGGCACCCTGGGTATGGCATTCTTTGCGGCGGGCATCGCCGCACAGATTACCGTGGGGCTGCTGCTTCTACTGCACGGGCTGAAATACCTACCTGCGGCGACTCTCGACCCAGTGCACGACCTGACACACCTTGGGCTCTACGGCTACATGTGGAGCTACGCCCGCCTGCAGCATCTGCCCATTGACACTCGGCACTCGCCCGCCGCATTTCAACACCCGCAAACTCAGAATGACGACGTCACATTGCCCGATGTCATCGCCGTGCAGAGTGAGTCGTTTTTTGACCCCCGCCGCTGGAGCCAGCACGTACACACCGGCGTACTGGCCCACTGGGACAAACTGACCAGCGAAAGCCTCGACCACGGCACTCTGGATGTGCCGGCCTGGGGCGCAAACACCGTGCGCACAGAAGCCGCCTTTCTTACCGGTCTGACGCCAAATGACCTGGGAGTGCATCGCTTCTCTCCGTATCGCCAGCTGGTCAAGCAAACCGTTCCCAGTCTGCTAACCATGGCCAAACAGCTGGGCTATCACACCGTAGTCATTCACCCTTACCCAGCCAGTTTCTACTTCCGTGACCGAGTCATGCCTGCGCTAGGTGCTGATGAGTTTATTGATATCAGCCATTTCACAGCAGAAGAGCGTGATGGCCAATACATCAGCGATGCCGCCGTGGCCCGCGTGCTGGACAGAATATTCGCCAAACAGGATGATCCGAAAAGCAATGAGCAGCGTAAAGCGAGCCATACAACAAAGCCGCTGTTCATCTATGTGATTACCATGGAAAACCACGGCCCACTGCACTTAGAGGACCGCCGAGCAGGAGATGAGCAGCGTTTAACCAGCGCTCACCAGTCACAGGCCAGTGCCGCGCATTACCATGACCTGCTGATCTACTTGCGCCATTTGAGTAATGCAGACCAAATGATTGATACACTACGCCAACAGCTAGAAGCTCGCCCCAATGGGGGGCTACTGTGCTGGTACGGTGACCATGTACCGATCATGCCGGCAACCTATGCCCTACTGGGCGAACCGGACGGCAAGACGGACTACTTGATATGGTCAACGCAAAAGTCAGGGAAAATAACGCCCCCTAGCCACCTAAGTGTGGATCAATTGGGGATTGAGCTGCTCAACGCTATCCTTGCACATAAAGCCCCCAACAACAGAGGCATGATGCCTTGACGTCACCCGCAGGAGCAGAAATGACTAAACGTGTGGCCATTATTGGTGCCTCTCACCGTTTCCCAGGCACCACCACCGACACTTTCTGGCAAGACCTCAAGGCAGGCAAAGACCTAGTCACCCAGGTCGCTGAAGACCGCTGGAGCCAAGAGGCATACCAGCACCCTGATCGTCAGCATCCGGGCACCAGTGTAACCTTTGCTGCCGGCAGCGTTGGCGACATCAGCGGCTTTGATGCTGATTTTTTTGGCATTTCCCCGCGAGAGGCCACGCATCTCGACCCCCAGCAGCGAATGCTGCTGGAACTCGCCTGGGAAGCCATCGAAGACGCCAGAATGGCGCCTTCCAGCCTACGCGGCAGCCGCTGCAGTGTTTTTATCGGCATTTCCACCACCGACCACGCCTTTCGCCTAGCCGATGATCTGGCCGCTCTGGGGACGACGACCGCTACCGGCAACACCACCAGCATTGCCGCCAACCGCATTTCCTATCTGTTCGATCTTCGCGGCCCCAGCATGGCTGTCGATACCGCCTGTTCATCATCACTGGTGGCTTTTCACCAAGCCTGCCAAACAATCCGCAGCGGCGAGAGCGAGATGGCGCTGGCCGGCGGCATCAGCCTGCACATGCACCCTTACGGCTTTATCGTGTTCTCCAAGGCCAGCATGCTCTCGGCCAATGGCCGCTGTCGCGTGTTCGATGCTGATGGCGACGGCTACGTGCGCTCGGAAGGTGCAGGCATATTCCTACTCAAAGACTACGATAAGGCAGTAGCCGACGGCGACCCCATCCTGGCGGTTGTCGCAGGCTCACGAGTCAATACCGACGGCTACAAATCAGGCCTAACAGTGCCCAGTATCGACGCTCAGGCCACGCTGATGCGCGAAACCTATACCCAGGCAGGCATCGACCCTAACGACATCGACTATCTCGAAGCCCACGGCACCGGCACCGCCGTCGGTGATCCAATCGAGACCCGCGCGATCGGCGAAGCCCTGGCCATGCAGCGCGCCACACCGTTGCCGATTGGCTCGGTAAAGAGCAACCTTGGCCACCTGGAAACCGCGTCTGGCGCGGCCGGATTATCCAAGGCGCTGTACAGCCTGCGCTATCGTGAAGTACCTGCCACCATCGGTATTCGCACACTCAACCCCAACATCAAGTTTGACGAATGGAACCTTGAGGTTGTCACCCAGGCCCAGCCACTCAAGCGTGAAGGCCGCCTGATTATTGGCGTCAACTCGTTCGGCTTCGGCGGTGCCAATGCCCACGTCATTCTGGAAAGCCCGCCTGAGGCTGAGGAAGCCCCAGCGACGGCAGAAAACCAACACCCACGACCGCTGCCTCTGCAGCTCAGCGCCCGCAGCGAGCCGGCACTTCGGGCTGCTGCAGGCCGTCTGGCCGACTGGCTAAAGCGCAGCGACGACAGCCTTTACGATATCGCCTACACCCTGAGCCACCACCGCGAGCAGCATCGCGACGGCGCCCTGCTGATGGTCAGCGACCGCCAGGATGCCATCGCAAAACTTGCGGCTCTGGCCGACAGCGACGCGGCGCCCGATCCTCAGACCCTCCGCGGTGAACGCCTAGCTGAGGCCAGTGCCCCTGCATTTATCTACGCAGGTAACGGCTGCCAATGGGACACCATGGGCGCTGAGCTGCTGGCCAGCTCAGCGGTATTTGCCGCAGCAATCGACGAAGTCGACGCCCTTTATCAGCAGCACGGTGACTATTCACTGCGCGCAGAACTGGAAGGCCGCAACGGCACGCTGGAGGATGGCAGCAGCCGCCTGACATTGACAGAAATCGCCCAGCCTGCGCTATTTGCCGTGCAGGTTGGTCTGACTCGGCTACTGGCCACCCACGGCATTGCTCCAGCGGCAGTTGCTGGCCACAGCGTTGGAGAAGTTGCCGCTGCCTGGGCCTCTGGTGCCCTAAGCCTGGCGAATGCCGTCAAGGTCATTCACTATCGTAGCTACTTCCAGGGCAAAACCCGCGGGCAAGGCGAAATGAGCGCGGCATCCATCAGTGCCGAGGATATCCAGCCCTGGCTCAACAGCGGCGACTACCCTGACGTGTACCTGGCCGGCATTAACAGCCCAGGCGGGATCACCTTAGCTGGCAACGCCGAGGCACTGGGCCACCTGGAAGTCGCACTGAGCCAACAAGGTATCGTCGCCAAGCGCCTGCCGCTGGACTACGCCTTCCACAGCCCAGCCATGGACGCCATTCAGGCAGACATCACCACCACCTTGGCTGACATTGCACCCCAGCCTGGCCAAATCACCTACATTTCTACCGTCACTGGGGCTGAGCTACCGACCAGTAAGCTGGACGCCGACTACTGGTGGCAGAACATTCGCCAGCCTGTCCGCTTTAATGATGCGGTCAACACACTGATCGACACCGGCAGCAATGTGTTTATTGAGATCGGCGCTCACCCGATCCTGCGCCGTTACCTGAACGATGCTCTGCGCGATCGTGAGCAGCCCGGCAAGGTAATCGCCACACTGCAGCGTAAGCGCCCTGCCGAAAAATGCCTCAACGAGACCGTCGGCCAGACGCTGCTCAGCGGCGCGGCATACAATCAAAACAGCGCCTTCCCAGTGGCCGGACGCCGCGTGGCACTGCCACACTACTGCTGGCAGCATGAGCACTTCTGGATCAGCGGCACCTCAAGCGGCCTCCGGCTGCTTGAGCGCTACTATGAGCACCCTCTACTGGGCTACCGTTTGGCTCAGCAGCACAACACCTGGGAAAGCCAGCTGGATACCGGCCGCCTGCCGTGGCTGGCCGACCATGTGGTGGGTGAAAGCGCCGTCTTTCCCGGCGCTGGCTTCGTTGAACTGGCACTGGCGGCCGCCCATCACGGTGGCGACAACCCGCTGATAGACATCGAAGCGCTGGAGATTCGCGCGCCCTTACTTCTCGATAGCCCCAAGGGCCGCAACATGCGCCTGCATCTGGCAGGTGATGATGGCCGCATCGAAATCCATTCGCGAGAGCCGTTAGCCGAAGGTGAGTGGCAGCTCAACGCCGTCGCCCGGGTAACTACTCAGAGTCGCGGTTTCCTGCTACGCCGTAAAGCGCCAGCGGTACCTCAGCGCAAACCCGACATCACCCGCGAGCAGCACCTAGAACTGGCGGCTCGGCTTGGCCTGAATTATGGCCCAGCTTTCCAGGCCATTTCCCGCACCTGGATCACCGATGACGGCGTAATCGGCGAAATCACCCTGCCCGAGGCCATCGAGCAGCAGTGCGACGACCTGTATCTGCATCCTGGCATACTCGACAGTGCCTTCCAGCTGTTCATCCCGCTGCTGGCTCACGAGGCCAGCGCCCATGGAACCGGCGGTAACGCCCTGGAAGATCGCGGGCTGGCCTTTGTGCCGGTACAGGTTGGTCGCGTGCAACTCCTGGCCAACAGGGGTAAGCCAGCATTGGCTCACGCCACCATCCTCAAGCGTGCGCCGCACTCTTTCACCGCCGATTTTGCACTTTACGATGCTCAGGGACGCGCCACCGCTGTGCTCCATGAAACTCGCTTCCGTGCCATTCGTCTCAAGCGCCAGCACCACCAACAGTTCAGCTACCTGGACGTGCAGCTCACGCCGGCACCCCGCTTGAACAGCATTCAAGCACTTGATCCGGCACCGCTAAAAACCGCCGTGGCAGAACTGGCCGCCGACTTTTCAGCCCCCAGTGCAATTCGCTTTGCCAACGAAGTGGATCCGCTGCTCGATAGCCTGGCCGACGCCTTTGCCGCTGATGCGCTGAGCGGTCTAAACGATAATTCTGGCCACCTGTCCCACGCCCGCTATCGTGAGCTGACGCGTCAGCAGCCAGAAGCCCAACGCCTACTCGACCAGTTGATTCAGCAGCTGCAGGACGCCGAGCGCCTAGTCGCAGACAATAACGGCTGGCAGCTACACAGCACAGAAGACGACATTCCTGCAGCCAGTATCTGGCAGCTGCTGGTACGCGACTACCCGGATCACTTTGCGCCAGTGCACAAGCTCGGTCGCTTGGGCCGTCATCTGCCAGCACTGCTTGCCGGACATGACAACGCCGAGTCATTGGGTTTTTCTACCGACAGCCTGGCGACTCTATGCCGCCAACTACCCGGCACCGATAGCTGGCACCGTCTGGCCGGCACCTTGCAGGAAGTGTTGAGTCACGTACTCAACCAGCTACCCACTGGACAACGTCTGCGCCTGCTGGAAGCCGGACCCGCCACCCCTGCGTTGTCAGAACAGTTATACAGCCTGCAGCATGCCGACCGCTGCGATTTTGGTCTGCTCAGTGTGGGCGATAGTGCCAAACATCAGGCTGAACAGTTGCAGGAACGCCTCCCATTGATCGACCTGGAAGTGCTGGGTAGCGACGATGCACCTCTGCCGCCCGCTCAACTGGCGTTAATCAGCCTTGAGACAAGCCACGTTGAACGCACCTGTCGTCTGCTCAGAGCGCTACCCCAGCGCCTGGCACCTGGCGCCCAGCTACTGCTGATTGGCACCCATCCCAGCGCCTGGCTGGATGCGCTGCTGGCCACACCGGGCCTGCACGATGATCAGCACAGTGGCGCTGGCACTCCTTTGCTGGCCACCTCACCCAGTGCTGTCGTCGATGAACTCAAACGCCTTGGTGCCAGTAACATCGAACAGCTATCTTTGGGTGACGCTGGGCGCGGCCTGTATCTGCTCCAGGCCAGCTGGCCCGAGGTTACTGAGGCGGCACAAGCGGAAATAGCAGCAGACGCAGAAACTAAAGCAGGTACCGCAACAACCCCGCTACAGATTCTCGTCGACGAGCCCAGTCGCGCACTGGGTGAACGACTGATCAGCGCACTCAGCGCCCGGGGAGGCAGCGCGGTACTGTGCAGCGAGCTGGACGACAACAGCACGCCGCTGACCTGCGTTGACTTACGCCAGGGCGACGCCCGCTGTGACCAGGCCATGGCACTGGCGCACCACTTGGAGCCGCTGGGCAGCGAGGCCAGCCTGTGGCTGATTACCCGCGACGTAGCGGCCATGTGGGCCGACGCGTCACCCGTCGCTGGTGCCGCTCTGGCCCAGCCACAAGGCGCACAGGTGCCCATGGACGCCGCTCTGTGGGGTTTCGGCCGTTCGCTGGCCAACGAGTCCAGCGGCTACACAGTACGCTTGCTCGATCTCTCATCAGGCCAGCCAGACACTGCGCTGAGCGATGTGCAAATCAACGCCCTGGCCGATGAGCTGAGCACCCCCGATGCCGAAACCGAAATCGTGCTGGATGCCCAGGGGCAGCGCTTCGTCACTCGGCTTCGCACGCTTCCAGCACCCAGCTCAACAGCTATCCGCCGCGCCGATACCCCCGAGCAGAGTATGCGCCTGGGGTTCGAGCTGCCTGGCCAGCTGCGCAACCTGGCCTGGACAGCCCACCCGCTACCCAAGCCCGGCCCAGGAGAAGTCACCGTTCGCGTCAAGGCCACCGGCCTCAACTTCCGCGACGTCATGTACACCCTAGGGCTGCTGTCCGATGAAGCCATCGAAAATGGTTTCGCCGGCCCCACCTTAGGGCTTGAGTTTTCCGGCGTCATCGAAGCACTCGGCGATGATGCTAGCGGTCTGAGCGTGGGCGACGCCGTGGTCGGCTTTGGCCCGGCCAGTTTCAGCGACCGGCTGATTGCCAGCCACCTAGCCATCGCACCACTTCCCACGGGGCACAGCTTTGCCGCTGCCGCCACCCTACCCACGGCGTTTTTCACCGTCTACTACGCGCTGAAATACTTGGCACGGCTGGCACCCGGTGAGCGGGTACTGATTCATGGTGCCGCTGGCGGCGTCGGCATTGCCGCCATACAGGTCGCCCAGTGGCTCGGTGCGGAGATCCATGCCAGCGTAGGCAGCGACGACAAGCGCGACTTCCTGCATCTGATGGGCGTAACGCATATCTACGACTCCCGCGCCCTGACCTTTGCCGAGGAAGTCCTCGATGCCACTGACGGCCGCGGTGTCGATGTGGTACTCAATTCGCTGGCCGGAGAGGCAATTCACCAGAACTTACGGGCACTGCGCCCTTTCGGCCGTTTCCTGGAGCTTGGCAAACGCGACTTCTACGCCAACACTCAGGTCGGCCTGCGTCCGTTCCGCAACAACCTCAGCTATTTCGGTATCGACTCCGACCAGCTGATGAAGGAGCTGCCCGAACTGACCAGCGAGCTGTTCAGTGAGCTCATGGGTCTGTTTGCCGACGGCAGCCTCACGCCACTGCCCTACACCGCCTTTTCCAGCCAGCAGGTAGTGGATGCCTTCCGCTACATGCAGCAAGCGCGCCAGATTGGCAAGATAGTGGTCACCCACGATCAACCGCTACAGCCAGCAGAACCGCACACCCTTGGCCGCGACATCCTGACGCTGCCAGACACTGGCAGCTACCTGATTACCGGCGGACTGAGCGGTTTTGGACTGAAAACAGCCCAATGGCTTGCCAGCCGCGGTGCCCGCCAACTGATTCTGGTGGGTCGCAGCGGCGCTGCCAGCGATGCCGCAAAAGCCGCCGTTGCTGAGCTTGAAGCCCAGGGTGTACAGGTTATTGCGGCAGCCTGCGACATTACTGACTGCCAAGCACTGAGCACACTGCTCGATGACTGCCGCACGCGCCTTAGCCCACTGCGCGGAATCGTTCACGCAGCCACGGTGATTGACGACGGCCTGATCCGCAATCTCAACGCCGAGCGTATCGCTCGGGTGCTGGCACCCAAAATCGACGGTGCCCGCCACCTTGATGCCCTGACACGCAACGATCAGCTCGACTTCTTTGTGCTGTACTCATCGGCCACCACTCTGTTCGGCAACCCCGGACAAGCCAGCTACGTCGCCGCCAACCACTGGCTAGAAGCACTGGCTGCCGCTCGCCGCGCCCAAGGGCTGCCGGCCAGCTGCCTGCGCTGGGGCGCCATCGACGATGTCGGTTTCCTAGCCCGCAACACCCGCACCCGTGATGCACTGCAAGAGCGACTGGGCGGCTCGGCCCTGCACTCCGACGACGCTCTGCGCGTACTCGAACAGCTACTGATCCACTATGCGGGGCATGGCAGCACTGGCTCCGCCAGGGCCGGATCATCCGAGCCAACGCTGGGCGTGCTGGAACTGGAGTGGAGCGCATTGCGTCGTTCGCTGCCTAATGCCGAAGCACCACGTTTTAATGAAATTTCCCGTCAAGCCGATGATGAACACCACAGTCATGATGACGGTGGTGACATCTCCGCATTACTTGCCGGACTCAGCCCGAAAGAACAGCACAGCACACTCTGTGAGCTGCTGCGTGCAGAGCTGGCCGCCATTCTGCTGGCCGATGAAGACAGGATCGACGTGAACCGCTCCATCTACGACATGGGTTTCGACTCTTTGATGGGAGTAGAGCTGATGACCGCTATCGAGTCTCGTCTTGGCGTACAGGTTCCTGTCATGGTGCTCAGCGAAGCCTCCACAATCAACAAACTCGCCAACGTTCTGCTGACACGGATGGATCAAGCCAAACCCGACGCCAATAACAGCGATGCTGAACTCGCCTCATTGGCCGCACGCCACGGAGCAGAAAGCTATGACGTCCCAGGCTCGGAGAGTACCCAGTGAGTGAGCATCGAGACACGCTCAAAGCCAAACTGCTGATGCAGGCACGCCAACGCACTCGGCAAGCGCCAGCTACCACCAACGCGGAACCCGCCGCCGGTGCCAAGGTGCCAGAACGCTTTACCCGCTTTGACCAACAGCCCGGCTACCAGCAGATCACCATGATGCGCCAGGGTGCTGGCCAGTTGGGCGTACAGGACCCGTTTTTTCGTGTTCACGAAGGTTGTGCAAGTGCCACCACCACGATCGGCGGTCAGTCTTATATCAACTACGCCAGCTATAACTATCTCGGATTTTCCGGTGACAGCCGCCTCAACCAGGCCGCCCGCGATGCCGTAGAACGCTACGGCACCTCGGTTTCGGCCAGCCGGATGGTCTCTGGCGAACGACCGGTGCATCAACAACTGGAGCGCGCCATCGCAGACAGCTACGACGTCGATGACGCCGTGGTTTTCGTCAGCGGACACGCCACCAACATCTCGACGCTGGGCTTTTTGATGGGGCCCAACGACCTCATCCTGCACGATGAATACAGCCACAACAGCCTGCTGGTGGGCGCCCAGCTGTCGGGGGCCAAACGTATCTCCTTCGCTCACAACGATAGCGACGCACTAGACGCACTGCTAACCCGCCATCGCCATCATTTCGAGCGCGTACTGGTAGTCATCGAAGGGCTCTACAGCATGGACGGCGATGTGCCGGACCTACCGCGATTCATCGATATCAAACGCCGACATCAAGCCTGGCTGATGGTTGACGAAGCCCACTCCTTCGGCGTCCTTGGTGAGCGTGGCCTGGGCATACGCGAGTACTTCGACGTCTCCGCCGACGATGTGGATATCTGGATGGGAACCCTGAGCAAAAGCCTGGCGGGCTGCGGTGGTTATATCGCTGGCTGTCAGCCGCTGGTGGAAACCCTGCGCTATCTGGCGCCAGGCTTTCTCTACAGCGTCGGCATACCCGCTCAGGTGGCAGCGCCGTCACTGACAGCACTACAACTGATGCAGCAAGAACCCGAACGGCTGCAGCGGTTGCACGCCATCTCGCAATATTTTCTTGAGCAGGCACGTGGCATGGGACTGGATACCGGCCACAGCATCGGCGCTGCGGTTGTACCGGTCATCGTTGGCAGCTCACCGCTTGCCGCCCAGCTCTCTCACCAGCTGTTCGAACATGGCATCAATGTCCAGCCGATCCTTCACCCCGCCGTACCGGAAAAAAGCGCGCGACTGCGCTTTTTTCTATCAAGCGAGCACAGCAAGGCACAAATTGACACCACGCTTCAGGCACTGGGCAGCTTTTTGACGTGAGCACTCAAACAGTGAAGCCATCAACGATTCTGTTCTTTCCGCTGGGCTGGGTTCTGGCGCATACGCTGCGCTGTATCGAGATAGCCAACGTATTGCGCCAGCGTGGACACGAAGTGGTATTTGCCGGCGATGACCCGACTCACCCCGACTCACGGCTTCACCTTGTCGAAGAAGCCGGGTTTCGCCTGATATATGCCCGTGAGCCCAACTTACCTTACGCCTGGGATCGCTTTCAGCGACTCGGGTGGCGTGCATCACTCTGGGACCTGGCCCACCTGCGTCACTGGTCTCCCTTGACCAAGATCACCGAGTCACAGGTGAGTGCTATTGAAGCCGTCGCCCCAGACCTGGTCGTGGCAGATGCCACCGTCAGCACCAGTACGGCAGCCTATATTACCGGGCGACCTGTTGCGGGCGTCATGAACGGCTATGCCGCCCGCCTACTAACGCCGCCGGCACTCACCTACTACGCCGCCTGGGGTTACGACCGCTACCTGTTGGCCAAGATACGCCGCAAGCTGTATCTCAAGCATGGCCTGGCGGATACCGACGCCTTCCAGCAGCTCTACCGAATGCCGATGATCTCGCCAGACTTGCCCGGACTTTACCCCTTACCGAAACGCTTCCATGACTACCACATGGTGGGGCCTATTTTTCCCGACATGCAGGCACCGCTGCCCGATTGGTTTGCAGAACTTGAAAATACGCTTGAGACAGAAGCTCGGGACAACACCCCCAATATCTACATCACCATGGGATCCACAGGGTTACTGGATCAGTTCCTGAACGCCATCTACCCTCAATTCGCCAAGCTACCCTACCGCTTTCTGGTGACTACCGGCGGCCAAGCCAGCCAGGCCACCCTCGATGCGGCTCCCGCTAACTTTCGGCTGACCCGCTACGCGCCCGGCTCAAAGCTTCTGGAGCACTGCCAGGCCATGATTTACCACGGTGGCAACGGCAGCATGTATCAAGCGCTGGCAGCCGGCGTGCCCATGCTGGCTCTACCGGCTCATTACGAACAGCGACTCAACGCAAAAATTGGCGTACAGCACGGCTTCGGGTTACGCATGCCCGCACGCCGAGTCAGTATCAAAAAACTGATCAATAACCTTGAGCGGCTGCTCCACGAACCCCGCTTCCGCCAGGAAGCCGCAAGACTCTCCAGCGCCGTACAGACGTCCGACGGCGCAGCTAACGCCGCTGACATCCTCGAAAGCTGCCTAGCTGAAAAACCCATTCACCACTAACGACTCACGTCTCACCCTCAACCAACCCGCCGCTCCAGAAACATTGGCATCCCACCTGCTGGGCGAAGCGTCAAACGACAATCAATACTCACCTCATGGCCCGGCACTCTGCGCGGGCGGAAATGTTGCGCTAAGGTCGCTAGGCAGAGAATCGCTTCCGTCAAGCCAAAACGTTTTCCCAAACACACGCGCGGCCCCACACTAAAGGGTAGGTAGGCGCACTTATCAGGCCGCGGGCTATCAGGCATAAAACGCTCAGGCACGAAATGATCCGGATTATCCCAAAGCAACCGGTGACGATGCAGCAACCATGGCAGCACCAGAATAACCGTACCGGGCCGAACATCCCGGTTGAGAACTCGGTCAGACTCACGCGCCTGACGGCTCAACAAGGGTACCGGCGGATACAACCGCATCGCCTCCTCAAATACTGCCCGGGTAAACGGCAAGCGCTCTACATCAGCAAATGTCGGATCACGACCTTGCAGCACGTCATCCAACTCCTGGTGGAGGCGATCCATACTTTGCGGGTCATGATCCAGCAGATACCAAGCCCATGTCAGCGCATTGGCCGTGGTTTCATGGCCCGCCATAAACATCACCACTGCCTCATTACGCGCCGCATCACGGCTCATCGGACACTTCCCTGTCTGCGCCGACCCCCGCTGCAAAAAATGGTCGATCAGACTGAAGTCGCTCGCATCACCTTGCTCACGACGATCAATAATACGGTCGATAATATCGTGTACTTGCTGCGCCGAATAACGCGTACGGCGTCGGCGCAAAGGGTTCCCTAACAGGCTCAACAATGGCAGCCCAAGCGTACTGCCCAGATCAAGCTGCTCCACATGGCGCTGATACTCAGTAAACCCCGCCACCACCTGAGCCGCCTCCTCCTCTCGGGTATCATCACCAAATACCGTCCGACCAATGATACGCGCCGTCAACCGCGCCATTTCACCCAGCATATCCACTGGCTGATCCGCCGGAAGCTGCCGCCAGTGGCGTGCCGTTTCCTGAGCAGAGGAACTCATCACATCAGAAAACCCAGGCAGTAACTGATTACTCAGCGCCGGCGCACACGCCTTACGCCGCTCCCGCCACAGATCACCATCACTGACAAAGAGCCCATCACCCAGCAACGGCTCCAGCGCCTGACGCATCTGCGGACTTTTAAGGTCATAGTTCGCATGCTCCTGCATGAACACATGCCGCACACTTTGCGGGCTGTTACAGATCACATAATCTTGATTCAACACCTGAAAGCGAATGCTTTTAACCCGGTAGTCACGCTCCTGCCATACAGAAAGCAGATTATGCCGCGCCATAGACATCCGCTTCACAAGACTCGCGCCATCCGGCGGCATCGGCACCTTGACCGGCTCAGACGCCGTTGGCTGCACTGTTTTTTCCAAGACCCCTCCTGAGCTCCTGAATCAACCCATTGAACACCCCAACCCCATCGCCGGATAAATCCAGCTCCTACCAAAACCAAACCCCACAGGCAAAAGTCACCGCTGTACTGGCCTTCGTAGGAGCCCGGTTTATCGGGCGATTCCAACTAATTCACAAAAACCAAACCCCACAGGCAAAAGCCATCGCTGTACTGACCTTCGTAGGAGCCCGATTTATCGGGCGATTCCACCCAGAAAACAAGAACTATACTACGACCAACTCACTGCTCAGGTATCACCCCATGCACAAACCTCACGGCAACTCACTACGCAAAGGCCGAGTCTCACTACCAAACCACTACTACCTGATAACAATCGTGACAAAAAATCGAGAAAAGCACTTCACTAACCCCGAGAACGCCACCATCGCGGCACATCACTTCTACCATGAGACCATACAGAAAAATGCCCAGACACTAGCCTACGTCATAATGCCAGACCATATTCACTGGCTAATCAACCTACATCAGGGCCTCTCAGAAGCCACCCGTAAATACAAAGCACGAGTATCATGGGATCTTGGCAGTGGAATATGGCAGCGCGGCTTTCACGACCACGCCTTACGTAAGGAAGAAAACATTCGCGAAACAGCACGCTACATTATCGCCAACCCAGTTCGCGCAAAACTCGTCGACAACATCAACGACTACCCCTATTGGAACACCATTTGGCTACTGTAACGCAATACCAACCACCCGCCCCCTGTAGGGGCCCGATTTATCGGGCGATTCCAACCACCTCGCAAGAATCAATCAGTCGCCGGATAAATCCAGCTCCCACAAAACCG
>NZ_KE384441.1:62835-90651 GCF_000425725.1 Halomonas halocynthiae DSM 14573 | reverse complement strand
GCACCCCACAGAACCTGCCACAGCCCACCTGTAGGAGCCCGATTCATCGGGCGATTCCAACCACCCCGCAAGAATCAATCAGTCGCCGGATAAATCCAGCTCCCACAAAACCGGCACCCACAAAACCGGCACCCACAAAACCACCAAGCCACAAAGGCTCTACAGCCCCCACACGACAAAGTAGGGATTGAGCTTCTCTGACGGTGTGGCATACGAAACTGGGGCACCCTCCAGTGTTTCAACCCGACCACCAGCCTGCTCAACAACGGCTTGAGCAGCACCAGTATCCCACAAGCAGGTTGGGCCAAGGCGTGGATACACATCTGCCGCACCTTCCGCCACCAGGCACAGTTTAAGCGAGCTTCCCATCGGCACCATGTCATGACGCCCCAGTTTTTCTAGCCATGCAGCCAGATCCGCGCTGGGATGAGAACGGCTGCCGACTACCCGCCAGGCGGTATCTGAAGCGGGTTCTCCAGCAACCTGAATGGCTCTGCGCTGACCATCTTTCTCTACCTTGAACGCCCCAACACCCTCGGCGGCCACATAAGATACCTCCAGCGCCGGAGCGACCACCACGCCAAGCACTGGTCGACCGCTCTCGATCAGCGCAATATTGACAGTGAACTCACCGTTGCGCTTGATAAACTCCTTAGTGCCATCCAGCGGGTCTACCAACCAATAACGCCCTTGCGCATCTGCGCCGCCAAAACTCTCAGCATCCTCTTCAGAAAGCACAGGAATCTTACCAGGCAGCCTTTCCAGTGCCGCAACGATCAGCTCGTTAGCTGCCTGATCTGCCTCGGTCAAAGGGCTTTTATCGTCTTTTTCTTCCACCGTAAAATCACGGGCATAAATTGTCATGATCGCATCACCGGCTTGCTGAGCAATGCGCTCTACGTCGTTCAACAGTTCAGAATATTTGGCTGTCATAGAGAAATCTCAGTCGCAACCCCATCGCCCGATAAGTCAGGCTCCCACTCACTCTGACTCGAGTGCTCCGAGGCCGTGGAAAAAAACCCGCTGCCGAGGTATCAACTTTGATAAACCGGCAACGGGCTAGCTCAACACCTGATTATCTGTCTTACTCAGGCGATCAAATCACGCTCACGCAATAGCGCAACTACGGCATCAGCCGCCGCTTCACTACTCAGTGCAGTGGTATCCAAACGCAAGTCAGGGTTCTCGGGCGTTTCATAATCAGAATCGATGCCCGTGAAGTTTTGCAATTCACCACGGCGCGCTTTCTTGTAGAGGCCTTTGGGGTCGCGCTCTTCAGCCACGCTCAGCGGGGTATCGACAAACACTTCGATAAATTCGCCCTCGTCCATCAGCTCACGCGCCATATCACGCTCACTACGGAACGGTGAAATGAACGCAGTCAGCACAATCAGGCCTGCATCGACCATCAGCCGTGCCACTTCGCCCACCCGACGGATATTTTCCACGCGGTCAGCGTCGGTAAAGCCTAGGTCGCGGTTCAGACCATGACGCACGTTGTCGCCATCCAGCAGGTAAGTATGCTGACCGGCAGCATGCAACTTCTTCTCGACCAGGTTAGCAATGGTTGACTTACCCGCGCCCGACAGGCCAGTGAACCACAGCACAGCTGGCTTCTGGCTTTTGGTCAACGCCCGTGCGCTCTTGTCGATATCCACGTGTTGCATGTGAATATTCTGACTGCGACGCAACGCAAAATGCAGCATACCGGCGCCAACTGTATTGTTGGTCAAACGATCAATCAGAATAAACCCACCCGTATCCTGATTCTTATCGTAAGCATCAAACGCCACCGAGCGATCCAGGCTCAGAGTACATATCCCAATGGCATTCAAATCCAACTGCTTGGCAGCGGTATGCTCAAGCGTGTTGACGTTTACCTGATACTTAATATCAGTAACCGTGGCTGCCACCGCCTGAGTCCCGATCTTCATCAGGTAGGGGCGGCCGGGCAGCAAAGGCTCGTCATGCATCCACACCAGAGTGGTTTCGAACTGGTCAGCGATTTCAGCCGGCGCATCAAGGCGTGAAATCACATCGCCACGGGAAATATCAATTTCATCATCAAGCAACAGCGTGACCGACTGCCCTGCCACGGCCTCATCCAGATCGCCATCAAAGGTATAGATCTGCTTTACCGTGCTAGACATACCAGACGGTTGCACGCGGATCGCATCGCCGGGATGAATGGTGCCACTGGCGACCATGCCGGAGAAGCCACGGAAGTCCAGGTTCGGGCGATTAACCCACTGCACCGGCATCCGAAACGGCTCGTGCTGCAGCAGTTCGTCATCAAGCTCCACGGTTTCCAGATAGCCCATCAGCGTGGTGCCGTGGTACCAGGGCATACTGGGGCTGGGCTCGGTGACGTTATCGCCCTTCAGCGCCGACATCGGGATAAAGGTGATATTGCTCAAACCGAGCTGCTTCGCGAAACCACGGTATTCCTCGGCAATCTCGTCAAAGCGCTCTTTAGAGTAGTCCACCAGATCCATCTTGTTGATCGCGACGACAATATGCCGTGTGCCGATCAACGACATCAGATAGCTGTGGCGACGGGTCTGAGTAAGAATGCCGCGCCGTGCATCAACCATCAGGATCGCGGCATCGGCCGTAGACGCGCCAGTCACCATGTTGCGCGTGTACTGCTCATGCCCAGGCGTATCCGCCACAATAAACTTGCGTTTATCGGTAGAGAAAAAGCGGTAGGCCACATCAATCGTGATGCCCTGCTCACGCTCGGCGGCTAAGCCATCAACTAACAAGGCGAAGTCCATCTCATCGCCTTGAGTGCCATACTTTTTCGAGTCAGCTTCAATGGTCGCTAATTGATCTTCAAACAGCAATTTAGACTCAAACAGCAAGCGCCCGATCAGCGTACTCTTACCGTCATCCACGCTACCGCAAGTAATAAACCGCAACAGCCCTTTGTGCTCGTGCGCTTTGAGGTAGCCCTCGATGTCACCGGCGATCATGTCAGATGAATGAGACATCAGAAGTACCCCTCTTGCTTTTTCTTTTCCATGGAAGCGTTGCTGTCCTGGTCAATCACCCGGCCCTGACGCTCTGACGTACGGGCCAGCAACATCTCCTGAATGATAGCAGGCAAGGTATCGGCTTCAGACTCGATAGCCCCCGTCAGCGGGTAACAGCCCAAGGTACGGAAACGTACTTTGCGCATCATCGGCACTTCACCCGGCTCTAGCGGCATCCGTTCATCGTCCACCATGATCAGCGCGCCATCGCGTTCAACAACGGGGCGCTCAGCAGCGAAGTAAAGCGGCACAATGGAAATATTGTGTAGATAGATGTACTGCCAAATATCCAGCTCAGTCCAGTTTGAGAGCGGGAACACCCGAATTGACTCACCTTTATGCTTACGCGTGTTATACAGCTTCCACAGCTCAGGGCGCTGATTTTTCGGATCCCAGCGGTGCTGTGCTGTACGGAACGAAAATATCCGCTCCTTGGCCCGCGACTTCTCCTCATCGCGCCGCGCGCCACCAAAGGCCGCATCAAAACCGTACTTATCCAGCGCCTGCTTGAGGCCTTCGGTTTTCATCACATCGGTATGAATCGCCGAGCCGTGAGTGAAGGGGTTGATATCCTTCTCAACCCCCTCAGGATTGATATGTACCAGCAGGTCCATACCCGTTTCCTCGGCCATGCGATCACGCAGCTCATACATGCTCTGGAACTTCCAGCGCGTATCAACATGCATCAACGGAAACGGCGGCGGTGAAGGAGCAAACGCTTTACGCGCCAAATGCAGCATTACCGCACTGTCCTTGCCCACGGAATAGAGCATCACCGGATTGTCTGCCTCGGCGACCACCTCCCGCATGATCTGGATACTCTCAGCTTCGAGTTTTTGAAGATGAGTCAGTGTTGTCATCTCGTTAGCCTGTAGTGAATGAAACGTGTGAACAAATAAAAATGTACGATCCCGTACTGCAGGAGGCCGGCATGGGAGACCGATTTATCGGGCGATTCCATTCAACCCACAAACCCAATCGCCGGATAAATCCAGCTCCCACAAAACCAACCCCACCAGCAGAGTCCATCACCGAACTGACCTTCGTAGGAGCCCGATTTATCGGGCGATTCCAGCCAACCCACAAACGCCAAACCCAGTCGCCGGATAAATCCAGCTCCCACAAAAATATCACCCCACAGAACCTGCCATAGCCCCATCTGTGGGAGCCCGATTTATCGGGCGATTCCATCTACCCTCCTACTGTTATGAGGGAAACGGCATCAGCCGCATTGCCGGATGCTCAACCAACCATTGCATAATCTCTGGGCTGGCCTGAAAAAACGCCCCATGAAACACCAGTGCCACAAGAGCTTCAGGCTGCCCAGCGGCTCTCGCCTCAGCCACCAACCGCTCAAATAATGTAATGTAATCATTGGCTACTGGCGGAGTTGGTAAACACAGCATATGCAGCGCGCCGCGCTTACCATGCAAATACAACTGATAACAACGGGCGTCACGACCATCAGTAGCAGCCACTACTCGCACACCGCCTTGCCAGCACTTACCACCGGACTTCACAGCAGCATCAAAGCCCGGCTTGACCTGCTGTCGGAACCAGCGCCCCGCGTTAGAGCGCTTGCGCGCCAACCCCCGAACATCAGCCGGCTTTACCCCCAGCCCCCGGGCTTTCCACCAATGCTCAATCGCACGGGGCGACATCCCCGTTTGATTTTCCGTTTCAGCTAACGCAACCGCCAAGGCTCGGCTATTCCATGCCGGTAGCAGCTCCGACGACGGCCAAGTCATCAGCAGTCGGCACAGTGCCTCACTATGTACGCTATTGAGCACATCACCCGAGCCCCGGCGACGCCCACGTGGTTTCACCGGCACCGCCTGCCAGCCACCCTCAAGAAACGCCTTCCAGGCAGCCGACACTGTCGGCGCAGAAAGCGCACTATGCTGACAGGCCTCAGCCACGGTATGGCCATTCAGGCGCAACCTAACGGCCAGCATACGACGCTCATTCAGCATTTGGGGCGACAAATGTTTAATGGCAAACCACCAGCATAAGCAGTTGAAAAAAAACAACTATTATCATTAAAATAAAAAAATGAAAAAACCTGATTCGACACCATCATAAAAGGCTGCGTAGAATCCCACAACCCAGAATAATTCTTCAAGGACATCACAGCATGGTCACCTGGGCAGTATTGCTCTCTCTCACCGCTCTTCTTGGTGTGCTGATCTCAGGATTAGTGCGGCCCGCTACTGCCTTTGCCACCTTGGCAGGAAGCTACCTGCTATTTGGTTTAGTAGACACCGCCACCCTGCTACAGCAGTACACCAACCCCGCGCTGGCCACCTTGCTCTTACTGCTGCTAGTGTCGCTGGCTCTGGAACGCTCGCCACTACTGGAGTGGATGTCTCAGCGGCTACTGCGTGGTAACGAACGCACAGCAACAGCACGACTCATGGCTGCCAGCGGACTGCTTTCAGCATTTCTCAACAATACCGCTGTAGTAGCGGCCTTCCTGGGCGCCATCTCTCGACAGAAACGTTTTGCCCCCTCACGGCTGCTGATTCCACTTTCCTACGCCTCAATTTTGGGTGGCACCACCACCCTGGTTGGCACCTCCACCAACCTGGTCGTTAACTCCTTCGCTCTGAGCAGCGGAGGTTTTGAGCTGGGCATGTTCCAGTTCAGCCTAGTCGGCGTGCCCGTCGCCCTGCTGACGTTTGGCGTACTACTCTGGCGCGCCCAAGCCTTGCCTCACCATCAGGCCGAAAACATACAAGACCGACTGCCCTACTTTTTGGCTGCCGACGTAGAGGCAAAGTCGCCGCTGATTGGAAAAAGCATTGAAGATAACGGCCTGAGAAGCTTAGAGGGATTGTACCTAGTAGAAGTCGAGCGAGGAGGCCGACTGATCAGCCCAGTCGGGCCTGGCGAAGTGTTACAGGAGGGCGACACACTGATGTTCAGTGGTGAGGTCAACGAAGTGCAGGCATTGCAACGCTTCACGGGCCTCAAGCTGTTCGGCGTACACGCCGATAACCTGTTGGGAACCAATCTGGTTGAGGTGGTGATCTCTCACGAGTCAGAACTTACCGGCCAGACACTCCAAAACGTGGACTTTCGCAGCATGTTCAATGCCGGCGTGGTAGGTATCAGACGCGGCAACCGACGCCTGCAAGGAAAGCTTGGCCAAATTCCACTACGCATCGGCGACTGCCTGCTGCTGGCAGTCGGCAGCGATTTTCGTCAACACCGCAACATCGATCGCAACTTCCACCTGCTCAGCGGCAGCTTCACCCGCCCCCAGCTCAACCGACGCGAAAGCCTGGCCACGCTGGCCGGTTTCGGCACCGTTATCCTATTAGCAGCTATTAACCTGCTGCCACTGTTTCACGGCTTGCTGCTGCTTATGGCGGGATTACTGGTGGGGCGCGTTCTTACCCCCGCCGAACTGCGTCGACGCTTTCCTTTCGAATTATGGGTCATCATCGGCTCTGCGCTCGCCATCGCTCAGGGGCTGACCAACTCCGGTGCCGCAGACCTGCTCGCCCACGGCATCCAGCTTGTTTTCAGCGGGCATGGCATCTACGCGGCCTTTATCGGCTGCTACCTGCTAACCTTGCTACTGACCGAGACCGTCACCAACAACGCCGCCGCCGCCCTCGCCTTCCCCGTTGCCTGGAGCACTGCCCAAGCCTTCGGTGCCGACCCACTACCCTTCATAATGGCCGTCGCCTACGGTGCCAGCGCCTGCTTTTTGATTCCCTACGGCTACCAGACCCACCTGATGGTTTTCTCCCCAGGCCGTTACCAGATGAGCGATTTCATCCGCACCGGCCTACCCGTCAGCCTGGTCTACTCCGCCGGCGTGCTGATACTTATACCACTAGTGTTTCCGTTCTGATCCAGCCCAAGCCACAACCAACCCACAGACCCAGCCATAACCTCACCTGTAGGAGCCCGATTTATCGGGCGATTCCAACCAACCCACAGAGCCAACCATAACCTCACCTGTAGGAGCCCGATTTATCGGGCGATTCCAACCAACCCACAGAGCCAACCACAACCTCACCTGTAGGAGCCCGATTTATCGGGCGATTCCAACCAACCCATCAGCACCAAATCATCGCCGCTCCCACAAAATCCACGGCTATTTCATCCAATCCACTCGGGCAACGTCAGGCACCTGTATTCTTCAGCCGTCTGTGCTGCCGCTTTTGCCATACGGCACGCCTCATCAGGATGCTCCAGCAACCAGTTCAGGCAGCGCAGCCACTCGGCGGGGTCATCTCCTGCCAATAAACCATTAACGCCATGTTCAACAATACCGTTATAGGGCGGGCGATCAGAGTAAACACCCACCCCACCCATAGCAGCAATATCCAGAAACTTAATAAACGATTTACTACGATTGAATGGCGTCTCTAACAGCGGGGCCAACCCAATATGCACACGCTGACAGGCCTGGTAAGTGCGAAATTTTTTCCAGCCAAGCGGCGCAGGACATCTCGTGCGTGGCAACTGCATCAATGAAGGTGGCGCATACTCCCCGAGCATCAGCTCCAGCTCGCCATCATCGCGCTCACTCTGCAAGGACACCAGCGCAGGAGCGATATGCTCAAGATCTTCCAGGTGCGCACGCGTACCATAAAACCCAATACGCCAAGGCGCACCTGATGCAGGCGGCTGATCAAAATGCGCCAGCTCCGGCAGCGGAGAAATCAGCGGCGGCGTCATAAGGCTGACATTGGCATGCTGCTTCCCCAGCTGCTCTGCCAACACATCGCCGCATGCCACCACCTCATCCGCCAGCGCCATAATCCGCACCTGACGTGATGCCGCTACTGCCATGCGCTTTCTATAGGCCTCCGGCAATGTGGTATCAGCGGACGCAGCCGCCAAGTCATCATCAATCAGATACACAAGGCGCCCAAACCGTTCGCGATACCCCTCCAGCCAGCTCAGAGCCGCTTCAGGCAACCCCCTGCATAGCACCAGATTAGCGGCAGGTTGACGAATCAGCACCCAACGCGCCAGTCGCCAACGCCAGCCCCGCACATCCAAGCGCCCGGCATCAGCCCCTTTGAAACGCAAAAGAGGCGCGACCGATTCGAGAAAGTAAATATCCTCAGTCGGCCGCGCCCCATCGCTTAACAACAACCAGCGCTCTCGAATAACCACTCAAACACCTTTAAAACATATCCTGTAGGAGCCCGATTTATCGGGCGACTCCAGCTAACCCACAAAAACCACACCCCATCGCCGGATAAATCCAGCTCCTACCAAAACCACCCCCCCGACAAAAAACCATCGCCATACTGACCTTCGTAGGAGCCCGATTCATCGGGCGATTTCAGCTAACCCACAAAAACCAAACCCTCGCCGGATAAATCCAGCTCCTACCAAAACCAACCCCCACCAGCAGAAGCCATCGCCACACTGGCCTTCGTAGGAGCCCGATTCATCGGGCGATTCCAGCTAACCCACAAAAACCACACCCCATCGCCGGATAAATCCAGCTCCTACAAAACCAACCCCCACCAACAGAAGCCATCGCCACACTGGCCTTCGTAGGAGCCCGATTCATCGGGCGACTCCAGCTAATTCACAAAAACCAAACCCTCGCCGGATAAATCCAGCGCCTACACGAGCTCACACACAGGATTAAAGTCTTTCTTTCTCACGTAGCTGCTGCACACCCCATACGGCAAAAATCACTAACAACACGCCAAGCAGCGCAAAAAACACATCAAGCAGCGAGTCTGAATTCCAATGGTTCAGCAAGCCGTAAAACCACCCCACACTATTCGCACCGCCACCCCTGGCCTCATGCTGAGCAATTTCACGCCCCAGGAACACCGCCACAATAAAACAGCCCGCCGCGCGCCGACCTAACACGGGCCACAGTAAAACCTGCAGCCCCATAGCAATCACAAAATGTTCAAGATGGCTGGCGTTAAACACGCTAAAACTAAAAAAATCCATTACCGTAACGAAAAATCTTCATGCACTAGCGTCAAATTAGGGTTATATGCAGGATCACCGTCTAGCTGTTTAGCCCAGGTTTTACGCATATAATCAGCCTCTTTATTTGCTCGCGCACGCTTAGCAGAGTTGTCATCAGCCCCTCGCGACACCGACTCATGATGATACAGCTCAGCATAGGGCGTCCAGAGGTTACGATAGCCCGCCTCGCGCACCTTCAGGCACAGATCCACATCATTGAAAGCAACGGTCAGGTCCTGTTCATTAAGCCCCCCCACCTGCTCAAAGATCGACTTGCGCACCAGCAAGCAAGCACCCGTGACCGCGGAAAGATTCTGCACCAGATGCAACCGGGTAAAATAGCCTGGCGAGTTGCGCTGAAAATACTTGTGTGAATGCCCAGCCACTCCACCAATACCCAGTATCACACCGGCATGCTGGATGGTGTCATTAGGGTAGTAAAGCTTGGCTCCCACACAGCCAATTTCAGGCCGACATGCCTGGCGCACCATCTCGCCCAACCAGCCACTATTGATCGGTTCAATATCGTTATTCACTAATCCCAGAATCTCGCCCCGTGCATGCAAGGCGCCAAAATTGTTGATGGCTGAATAATTAAACGGTTCATTCCAACGCAGCACACGCACTCGCTCATCACGAGCTGTTACATCGCGCATGTAATCCAGAGTCGCTATGCAACTGCTCTGGTTATCAAGTATCAACACTTCAAAGTTAAGATAGTCAGTATGCTCAAGAATCGCATCGACACAAGGCTTGAGAATTTCAACCCGATCGCGTGTAGGTATCAATAAGCTGACCAGCGGAGGCGATTCTGGCAGCGGCCACTGGACTCGGTAGGTAGTAGGGTAATGCCCTGCGCTGATCTGTGCATCCGGCACCTTGAGCGTCACATGCTCACGCACTGCTGCCAAGCCAGTGCTTGTTGTATAGCTCTTCTCGCCGCTATTTAACGCAGTAGAGCCTTCCCCAGCCCGCCAGTGATAGAGCACATGGGGAATATGCACGATCTGCTCGGGTGCAAGCCGGTCGCTTACCCGCAGCGCCAGATCATGGTCCTGACTGCCCTCAAAGCCTTCCCGAAACCCGCCCACTTCCCGCATTAGGTCTGCCCGATATATCCCCAGGTGCGAAATATAGTTTTGGGCTAACAGCAGGTCGGGGTTCCACTGTGGTTTGAAACGTGGGTCGTAACGTTCATCATTTTCACCCAACTTATCTTCATCACTGTAGAGCAACCCTGCATCTGGATGGCGGTGCAACGCCTCAGCCACATGAAAGAGCGCATAGGGCGACAGGCGATCATCGTGATCCAACAGCGCAATATACTCACCGTCCGCCAGCTCAAGCGCACTATTGCTGGCCGCACAGATATGCCCATTTTTCTGGCGATACTCCACCTGAACACGCGAGTCCTGCTCAGAATATTCAGCTAGCACCTGGCGTACTTCTGGATCTGTAGAGGCATCATCGGCAATACACAGCTGCCAATGAGGGTAAAGCTGCTCAAGTACCGAGTCCAAACACTTACGCAGCCACTCAATACGCGGGTTATACACCGGCACAACAATTGAAATCAGCGGCTTGCGCGGTAATTTTTCAATCACTCGATGGACATGCTCTGCCGATAGCCTGCGCCGTTTTTTTAACCAGGTGCGGTAATTATAACGGGCGCTACGGCGTTCAAATGTTGCTTCATAGTATTCAAGTGCTAGCGCTCGCCAATGGCGACCCGCTTGGCGCGCTTCCCGCTTCAGCTCAGGCAACACCTCACTCTTATCGCAACCACGCCACTGATAATGAATTCTGGTTAACCGGTTGGCCAGGCGGTTATGGGCAAACCTAGGGTTTAACCAAGCGATACGCAGATGCGTGAGCGTAAAACATCCTTTTCCTTCCATGGGGTCAACACGTAGCTTTTTCAGCCGACGTGGCACATAGAAAAGGCGTTTGGTTATTCGCCCACTTTTCAGCAACAGGTAAACACTTTGCGCTTCATTGAACCCTTGCCCCGTATCAAGATAGAGCTTGACTGCTGCACTGGGCTGATCATGCGTCATCGCCACCTCCAGCATTTGCCAACCCGGCAACGGCAGGCCGCGCCTTAGCAAAAACTGGGGGTCATCACCGGTTGCTTGCCAATCAAAACCTGTTTCAGAAGCTCTCTCACGCCGCAACTGGTGTCGCGGCGCAAGACGCTCAAGAGGGCGACACACCAGCGGCGTTTCATTTAAGCCAAAGGCCAGCCAGCGCGCGCCCTTGTCAAGACGTTGGCGATTTTTTGCCTTCATACTTTTTTCGGCTTAAGCACACGGTGCGTCTTCAACGGAACCCCCTAACCAGTTTTAGCAACACGGCATTGTACCCGATCTCTAAGGGCAACCCCCCTTTTATAATTGTGGCAATAAACAGAAGCTACTCAGGAGACCATAGTCACCGTCTGTTTCGATGCTATGCCGCCGCATTGGGAACACCACTTGTAAAACGTAGCACTACTTCTAGCGTGCTAGCGGCACAACTCAGGAACAAACACACCAAACTCGGCTTGCTTCAGAACGGCCATAATCTGGCTGTCAGTAAAACGTGACTTGCGCATGTGCCCCATCTGCTCAGGTTACAAAACTCCACTTATCACCGCGATGATTTTCGGGGGATTACCGGGCCACCTCGCGCCAACCGCGGAAGGCAATTTGATTACCGACCTCAGCCTGCTCAATCATGAGCGCCATGCTCTTCCCCCAGGAGATCACCAGGCGGCCTTAGCGGTGCGCTACGTCAATGCCGCCAGCCCCGTAATTGGGCAACACCTAAACCTTGCTCCAAGTTTTTCCAGCGAGCCGCTAATACCGCGGCGCGTCTTTCAGTACTGGGATCAACCGACACCACCGGAGGCCGTGACAGAGATCATGCGCTCCTGGCAGGACCGAGCCGAACTCGACTACCAGCGCTTCAATCTCAGCGAGGCTCGTGCCTTTCTCCACAACACCTTCGGCCCCACCTATGAACGCGCCTTCCGCCGCGCCAACAATGTCGCAGAGGCATCTGATCTGCTGCGTCTCTGCTATCTGCGTCACTACGGTGGTCTCTACGCCGATGCCGATGACCGCCTGCATGGGCAAATCGAGGCTCTACTGCCCGGCGCTGTGGGCCTAGTCTGCTTCCATGAAAACTTCGACATCTTATGCAATAACGTGATCGCCTGCGTACCCGGCCACCCCGCTATCACTCTCGCCTCAGAACTCGCCGTGGAGGCGATGCTTGGACGAGATAGCGAATCAACCTGGAGCAAGACGGGCCCAGGACTACTGACCCGCGCGGTGGCCCATCACCTGCTCAGCGCCGACCAAACTTCCCCGGAACAGCGAGTAGCGATCCTGCCCGGCTATCTGCTGCGCCAACAGGTGAATATCCATCTCCCGCTGCCTCACAAGAAGACCCGGGCCTATTGGAATGCTCCCCCCGGAACCCCGGGCCACTTCGATATGACATCTTGGCTGCTCACATGAAGCGCCAGGCTTCGCCCACCCCAGGTACTGCCATCGTCTCTAACACATGATTCCATGGCTCGTGAGTTGGGATGTGCTCCTGAGCTGAGATGTGCTCCTGAGCTGAGATGTACTCCTGAGCATCCGGACAATCACCTCATCGTG
Organism: Halomonas halocynthiae DSM 14573; assembly: GCF_000425725.1. Taxonomy (GTDB): domain Bacteria; phylum Pseudomonadota; class Gammaproteobacteria; order Pseudomonadales; family Halomonadaceae; genus Halomonas; species Halomonas halocynthiae. The sequence continues at coordinate 78,005 of NZ_KE384441.1, read as the reverse complement.
AAATCCAGCGTCTGATCCGGCGTATCGGGTGCCGACGTATCCGCTCATACTCATCAAACTTACGCTTGATCACCGGCCCCTGCGGCCGGATTCGACGGGCCAGTCGCATCAGACTCCATGCCAAATCTTTATTTTTTTGCTCATAGTAGACGGCCAGATCACGCAAAATATCGGCACATGAGTTCAACACCGTCACCGGCCCTCCATCACTACCGGAAAGCAGCTCCACCACTTGGCTAATGGTGTCTATCTGCTCACTACTCACCGGCAGGTGCAGTTTTACTCTATTAGGCTTATCTCTCTTCCGGGGTGGAAACAGACGCGCCTCCTCAGAAAACCATTGCCGCCTAACTTGCGCATTAACCGTCTTGAACTCTTCCTCGATACGTACCAGGGCCTCCTTACTCAGACGCTCACCTTTGCCAGGGAATTGTGCAATCACGGCCGCCGCAAAGGTTCCGCACTGCGCCAGCACATCCGGATCATCCTCAGCCTGCTGGCGATGGAGGTTAATGGCCCGCAGCAGGCCCTGCCCCAGGGGCGTTAAGGATTCATTGTAACGCTTGCCCTCTACGCCTGGCTTCTTCAGCGTCACTGCGATGCCCACCACCCTCAGGAAGTCCGCAACGACATCGCCCTTCTCGAAACGCTCTGGGTTAAACAGCCTGGGTACCATGGCATCTTTGCCGAATACCGAAGCCCATAGCGCGAGCAGGGTGTGGTAATTGTAATAGTGATTACTGACCTCGCAGGTCTTGTCGGCGATTTCCCCCAGTGGCCTGCCTTCACCATTCTTAAGCATGGTGGAGTAGTAAGACTCTACTAGGTCTGCCTGGCTGCGCAGATAACACACCACCGTAAAGCGTCTGGCCCGCTCGGCGAACAGACGCCGCACCCATTCCACCTGATCGAGCTGCCTGAGCCGAGAATGAAAGTGCTCGCTGGAAATCAATAGAGTCTGCACATGGCTTGGTAGCCCATCTAGGACATCATGCACCTCGGTGATGGTCGCCTCACGAAAGCGTTGGCGTTGCTCACAGGTATCGATGCCAGCCTGTTTCAAAAAATCATCGGGTTGCGCGTCACCCACCGCCGCCGCCGCAATCCCCCGCGCTTCGACACGCTCGGGCGTGGTGAGATAGAAGACGCCACTCTCCTCGAGTCGTTGTTGATTGAAGAGCAGCTCATGTTGCAGCGTTGTGGTACCTGTCTTTTCGGTACCGATATGCAGGATGATATCGAACTGACGGGTCATCTTGGTGCCACTTTTATCTCGCTTGCGGGTGAGGCAAAACGGCCTTCGTAGACAACCTTGAGCCTGTCCCGATACACCTCGCCGCACTGGGTGGGCGAAAACCCCGCGGTGGCATAGTGCGGCTCGCCCAGCCGGGCCTCCACACACTGGCGCATCTGGCCAGCGGCCTGAGCAATATCCGGCTCAGCCCACTGCTGCCCAGTGCCGAAAAAGTACTCTCCCTCTTCAACATCGACCAGCCGATAATCGACCGTACGTGCGTCGTTCTCAGCACAAAAGCCCATATTGCCCGAATAACCAGTAGCGATAAGATCCATACCCAGCAGCTGAGCCTCTGCCAGACTACGCCCAAACCCCTCCGAGCGGTGCAGTGATACGAAACAATCACAGCAACGATAGAGAGCCAACACCTCATTTTTGCGCAACTCTCCTCTAATCAAAACAATACGTGGATCGCGCTTCATCAGCTTGGCCAGTGGCTTCCACCTGGGGTCCCTTGTATTTAGGTGGCTAACCTTCACAACAAGACCAACTCGCTCATCTGGAGACTCCTCAAAGGCCTCCAGAAACGCGTTAACCGTTGCTATCGGGTTTTTACGAGCCAAAGTGGAATTCATGTCAAAAGAAAATACAAACAGGTAAGCATCTTGTGGCAACCCCCAGTGGCCACGCCCAAGCTCTGCTACACGGTCAACAACCACGGGTAATGGCATAGCCAACACTGGTACCGGCGCATCAGCATACGCCTGGGCAGTGTAATGACTGATACCCCAAAGCTCATCAACCAGGTTCCAGGCATGGTGCCAAGGCGTCGGCCAGGTTGGCAGCTCCCAGGGCCAGAGCCCGATATTATAGCGGCCAATCAAAAGGCTTAACCCCTTCTCCGCCGTCATCCGTGCCATCTCAATGCCAGTCATGCAGAAAAGATTCATCGCATAAACCGGCTTCTCAACAATCCAGTGCTCAACCGTGGCGTCTTTCTGACTCACATTAGCCCCAGGCTCAACGTTAAGAATACAAAATGGTACCTTTGCCACTTCCAGTGCCCGAGCAACCATGCGCACATCCTCCCCGATGCCGAGCTCACCTCGGGCATAGCCCACCAGGTTCACTCCCCAAGGCAACGCATCACTCGGCGACTGTATCTCAGCAGACTTTTCTATTGGCACAGCCTGCATCACCTGATTAATATCATTAATACTGGGAGCCTTATCAGCGAGCCTCAGTAGAAGCTCGTTCTTCAACCAAACAAGCTCATTCGCTTCAAGCGGAAGCCACCGGCCAAGCCACTGACTTAGTCGTGGCACCGAATTAGGGAATTGCGCCTTTAGCGGCTCTGGAGCCCATGGCTGTGTCCACGCTGTCACCACATCCGCGACACCATCTCGAATGGGTTGCTCTCCATCTTGCTTACGATCTTTGGGCAGAAGCAGCGCGTCTACAAACGCTTGCGGGGTATCGAAGCCGTCAACCAACGACTGACGCTGCCAGTCAGGAAGCCCCGGTAAACCCAACACTCGACGACCATCACGAAAATACCAACGCGCTGCACGGTGCCGCATAGTGCGGTTATATAGTAGCTGCCCCGACCAGTATTTAGTGCGAGTCATACCCGCCAGATACATGCCCACAGTATAACTTGACTGCCAGCGACACCCTTTGAGTGCCGGCAGCGCCAATGGCTGCATCAATTCATGATTCCAGGCATCAATCTCGCGTAGCAGTTGATACTGACGACGACCAATCGATGTACACCAAGCGAGGAAATGGAAATAGTCACTGCGCTTCCCTTTGTGCAGCGGAAAGCGCCGCTGCAACACTGGGCGCAGTAACCATACCAACAACATTCCTGAATACACACGGGTCGGCAAGGTAAACGGCAGCTCAACAGGCTGCTGGTAAGGGTGAGTAGTCAAAGTAGAGCTTTCGTCAGCCAAAAAAAAGGCCTCATGGTATGAATAGTAGACAGCAGCAAGGATGCCCAAACAACAAAAGGCCGGGGCAATTGCCCTAGCCTTTTAGTATGTCTGCCGAGTGTAGCTATCAGACCTTAGGTTGTGCCGGATGCAGGACCACGCGTTTTCTGCGGATCATCTCACCATCCTTCTCACGTTCTACTTCACGGATCACAACACGCCCCAGCCCTGCCACTCTCAGGCGGCCCTCCTCACGGCCATTGATCTCTGCAGCCAGCGCTTTCAGCGTACCACGCACAGCGGAAACCAACTGCTTGTCGTTAAGCTTTTCCGCCAGCTTGGGGTTATCAGCTTTTACCTTCTCAACCAGCGCATCAGGCCTGAGTATTTCAAGCTCACCACTGGGTAATGCGGTAGTTCCTGCTGTTTCCGTTGTCATTAGCAACTTCCTTTAATTAATAACCGTAAGGTTTCTGGTGATGGCGCGAACTTGCACTTGGTGGGATAGCCAATCGCAACAGTAAGCCACAATCGTTATACCAGTTTGGTGAGGTTACCTAAGGCGTGTATGACAAGTTGCTGAGCCTTCAGTTCACTACCCGCTTCGACATAACAGCGCAATTCCGGAGCATTGCCGGAAGGACGCAAATGAACAATCTCATCATTGGCCAGAGTAGCACGTAGGCCGTCGGTAGTATCCACCTTGGCGATGGCTTGCTCAAGGCCCAGCGCCTGCTGCATGGCGGGCAGGTCATTGCGCCACTCAGCGAGCAGTGCCTGGCTGCGCTCCGTGGGGAACGCTTTAAGCCGATCGCTGGCCGTGTAGCGAGCTGGCAGATCCATCACCAACGACGAGAGCGGTGCATTGCGGCGTGCCGCCGCGACCATCAGCGTCAGCGCCGGCAGCAGTGCATCACGGGTAGGCAGGGCCTCTAGGCGCCGCTCCCCTTCCGCTACCGGCGTGCCGAGCAGGAAGCCGCCATTGGCCTCGAAGCCCGCGACGCGGGAGTAGTCACCGGCCAGCTGCTGCATCCCGGCCAGCACATAGGGCGAGCCGATGCGGGTCCGCTGCACCTTGTTAAAGGCCCCGCAGACCTCGATGGCACTATTGCAGCTCACCGGCACCGCCAGTGCCTGGATGCCCAACTCGCGGGCGCACAGCAGCCCGACGATATCGCCACGCAGCCATTCGCCCTGCTCATCGGCCAGCAGCGGGCGGTCGCCGTCGCCATCGGTGGTCAGCAGCGCATCCAGCCGATGCTCGGCCGCCCAAGCGTGCGCCAGGGCGCGATCCTCACCGCTGACCGCCTCGGTATCCACCGGCACGAACTGCTCACTGCGACCCAGCGCCACTACCTCAGCACCCAGCGCTTCGAGCACCTGCACGTTGAGATCACGCCCCGCCGCCGAATGCTGATAAACCCCCACGCGCTTACCGGCGAGCGGCTGGCCCGGGAACCACTCCACATAGCGCGCCAGATAGCGACGGACCGCGGCATCGCTTACCGGCTCGCGCTCAATAGCACCCAGCGCAGGCAGCTCGGCCGCCACGTTCATGATCGCCTGCTCATCAGCCTTGGTGATCTCCCCTTCGGGCCGGTAGAACTTGATGCCGTTGCGATCGAAGGGGATATGGCTGCCGGTGATCATGATTGCCGGCACGCCATCGGCCATCGCCTTAAGCGCCAGCGCCGGGGTGGGCAGAATGCCGTAGTCGTCCACTTCCACGCCCAGCGCCCGCGCAGCCACCGTGCACGCCGCCGCCATACCCGGGCTGCTGGGGCGACGATCCATACCGATCGCCACCTGGGTCACCTCTCCCTGCTCACGCATCACAGTGAGAAACGCCGTAGCGAAAGCCGCGCATACCTCATCGGTAAACTGCTTCACTAGTCCGCGAGCGCCGCTGGTGCCGAAGCTAACCGCAGATTCCTTTAACAACAGACTAATCAATTTGACTTATCCCAAGCTTCTCAAAAATTTCTCGCAATACCAAACTACCATACGCTTCATTCGCATGAGCCTCTCTATCGAAATCTTTATCAGCATTGAACTCCCCGCCTTTTAGGCTAGGAGCACCAGATAAATACTCCGGTCTTGTAAATCTTCGATCAGTGGATAATGCTTTCAAAGGAGGGGGGGTAAACAATATCTGAAGACCACTACCCTCCTCTTCTAATGCTTCCAAAGTATCATCAAAGCTCTCCACTAAATCCTCACGAGTAGCCGCCTTACTTCCTTCGGGGTATAGAGGTCTAGGACAGACAACAATCGGCCCTGAAAAACTTTTTCGAACCATACTAATAAAAGAAAATGTCTTTGAAAAACAAAACACATCAGAGATTAAAACTTCTCTTACCTGACGAGAAAGCCCCGCCCTTAACAGAGGAAAAGAAAATTGCAACCCAACAATAACAAGAGCATCATAACGCCTCAAGTTAACCTTTTCCTCCCCACCGGAAGTTTTTTTCCAAAACTCTTTAAGCCTATTGTCCGTAGAGCAAATGATGCCTTCAGAACTTTTTACTTTTGAAGCGATGCCTCCGGGCGCAGCAAAAAATGTCATTCGTACTGGCCAAGCTGCAGCCTCATTATCCCAAGCCGCTTTAAGGGCTGCCACATGACTTGATCCAATAACACAAATATTCATTTTCCACCACCCTGAAAAGCATTAAGAAGCTCTTCCTCACAAACTGCATCATCAGAACCCGCATCCACAATTCTTTTCTCAGGCAGCTTCAGAGGAAATTTATCCTGCAAACAACTAAAAAACTGATCCATCACATGGTTGACGCCTACTGGGTTAACACTACGCATATTAGGCTCAAAAAATGCCCCCTTGTAAGGTGCAGAGTTGATGATTTCATACGAGGGGAAATAATCAACGAAACGTAATTCAGAAGCCACAGAGCCAGCGACAGCCCGCAAAATAGACTTGCTTTCCATTGTTGCAACCAAAACGTGTTTACCCGACATGGTGGCAGTAAGAGGCACGGGGGACACAGTTAGCAACACTTTCAACTTGGGGTTCAGCTTCTTTATCCCTCTCAGACAGCTAACGAGAGCCTTGCGAATCTGAGTATAATCTTGATTTACGAACTGATGCTTCTTCTCATCGAATTCACCGGCAACCGTGCCGGGGCACATTGGGTACTCATACCCACCTTCCGCGTTGAACCAGCTCTCGGTCAGCCCCATGGTAAAGACAAGCACATCACACTCGAGAATAGATTTCTTGAAAGCCTCAACCGCCAGCGACCTTGAGACCTTCATCTCTTCCCGGGATTCAAACCCATTCGGCTCAATGTTGGGCCTGAAAGGGTCATAATATCGCCCACCTTTTTCCCACACCTCACCGGGTGGTGACACGTCCCCCGTAGCCCACGACACCCACTGAGCCAATAGTGTAGTTGTGTAGATATTCCCAGTGCGAGCTGAGAAAATTCCGTAATTAAATTTCTTACTATTATCTTTGCTTAACCCTTGTGGAGCAGGCTCTGCAATCATCCAATTAAAATTTCGCCCTGCTAGTGCTCGTCCTATATGCTGAGCAAAACATGAACCGTAAGTTGCCACCTTCATCTTGGGGCCAATTTTAAACTTAGGATCCCACAATCTATTTATATCGAACATACTTTTCTTGGCTACAGCAGGCGACCAAAAAAAAATTTCATCTAACGTTTCATAAGGATTCAAAGCACAAGCTCCCAAAATAAAGTTCTAAAGGTGGAAAAGTGAAAAACAACTTCTAAAAAATCGATTAAACACAAAAAACACTACACAGCGCATTTATAGAACTATTGCTATATCACAGAAATCCTCGACACTCAAAAAGAAAACTTTCCAGAGAGTAGCGATTATCTCCACCGGCTAATTTTTAGTTTATTAATTTCTTGCAAAAACTTTCTTATTAACTCAGCGCCCACTACCTTTTCGATATAAAAACAAGATTATTTTCAAACATTTATTTTACCCCCAGCAGCCCCATTAAATCTGCCATTACTTGCCGTTATATTCTTCAAGTTTTTTCTTCAACAGCTTGCCCTTTGGCCTTAGTTTGGAAGCTGCCTGCATCAAGAGGTAAGCCGACGACAAGTCATCATCCTCAATAGAAATAGCTATATCACGAATGGCATCAATGTTTTTTTGATGAATGCCCAGCAACATACTTTTATCAGCGTCACTATATGATTCAATAAACTTCTTGAAAAAATCGACAACCCCCCAATCCACATCATCTTGCCCATCATATTTATTGTAATCAATATTAAAAAGATCTACCCTTTCAGGAAACCAGGTCTCTCTTACCCTCTCATTCGTAGCATCAAACTGAGACTGAATTTCACGAGCTTCCTGTGACGATGGTTTTTTTCCTGAACCAGCAAAAACTCCATTGATTATTCGGACAAAAAATTGCCTTTCCTGATTCCTTCCCTCCCCTTCTATAACTGCTGGCATTTTAGCGTTTAATACTCTCAGAAGTTCTTGGCCCGTTGGCTTCACTGACTCATTGACAGAACCAATCGCATTAAACTCAGCCTGCTCAATCCCGACAAGGTGGCAAATATCAACAACCACATCGCCCCCCACGAGCTCCTTCTTATCAAAAATCCTTACACTGAACTCACTTCCTTTAAAATCGTCAAGCCAGCCGCTCAAAAACTGATAATAGTCATAATAGTAATTCCCAACATTACATCCTTTAAGGTGCTGAGGTAGCGTATTTGTACTTTTAGTTTTTAGCGCAGTGGAATAGTGCGACACTGCAACATCAATCTGTGGGCGAAGGTAGGCGACCAGCTGATAGCTTGAAAAAAATCTGTCCAACAGCTTTTTCAACTTTTCCCTATTAGCGGCTCTTCTCAGCCTAGAATGGAAGTGCTCACTGGAAATAACCACGGTATGTATTTTAGATGGCAGAGCAGCTAATTCTTCAGCCAAGTCTTCTTCAAATTTTTTTTCAAACTGTTTCTTATCATCATGTGTAAGCATCTGATTTTCAAAATGATAACCATCAAACTCACTGTCAAGCATTGAATAAACCGCTAACTTTCTGTCATTTGCTGCCCCAGACGACTTAAGAAAGTAAAACCCCTGCTGAATTAGTCTATCTCGATTAACATTAAAAAATTGCTGTATCGAGGAAGTACCTGTCTTCTCGGTACCTAAGTGAAGAATGGCCTTCATTTTGAACCTCCACCTTGCCCCCGGCACATGGCAAGAAGACCATGAAACTCGGATTCAAACCTCATTATTTCTTCTTCTGTCATACTTTCCTTATGCCTCCCCACACTCCCCACATTATAGTGAATTATCTTGGAGCGGTCCTGGAAAGGCGACAACACCTCTGTAATTTCTATATTTTTCAACCCTACTTGTTCAACAACCGCTGACACAATAGCTTCTGGCTTGGAGCGGATCTCATCGTAAGAGAAAGCCCTGCAGCCTGTGAGCCTCAACCAAGGATTCAAGCGGTTCAGCTGATTTTTGATTTCAGGGAGTGCATCAATGGGACGAACAAAGTTAGCGAAGTCGGCGATGCCCTTTTCCCGAGAGCGTGCGCCATGATCAGCCAACGAAACGGCAATATCGCGTGGATCTCTGAACGTAGCACTGGCGAAAGCCTTGCCCTCGTTAACGAGATCACAGGCCAGCTTACTGGGCGCACCGTGTGTCTTGATGACGGTTACCGCATTGTCCGGCAACCAGTCTAGGATTTCCTGAACCTTTTCGTCAGTAATAGGCTCAACATAGTTCTCCGGTGCCCTATTTCCCCTGATTTCAGGCGGCACCTTCATCAACTCATACTTGGAAAGCTTGAAAAGCTGTTCTTCCAACTGGTAAACAAACGAGCTGGCTGACTTGGTCATACCGTAGCTAAAGTAAATAAAACCCATCGTTAAATCCTTACCCTACAATGTTACTCAATAGAATTTGGCTACTTTCCTGCCAGGTCAGCCACGGCATCGTCTCTGAACTAGGCGCACCACCTTTGCGTTGCTTTTCCAGCCACTGAGTGATTACCTTCCCTGCCTTACTGGCTTGCATCTCTCTGGGAAGATAAGTGGCATGTTCCCCCGCCACTTCACGGAAAACGGGTATATCCCGTGCGATAATCGGCATTCCCACCTGGGCCGCTTCGATCAGCGGCAGGCCGAAGCCTTCTCCGTAAGAGGCGGCAATCAGGCAGCTGCAAGTACTGTAGACTTTGTCCAGATACTCATCACTAATGCCAGCCAGCCAGAATAACCGACGGTTGTACTCCGGGTGCGATTTGATGCGTTCGGCCAACGCTTCGACCTTCCAACCCATCTTGCCAACAATCACCAGGTTGATGTCTTCACCCTGCTGCCACAATGCATCGAAAACATCCAGGGTATCAGCATAGCCCTTGCGGGGCTCCAGCGTGCCCACCATCAAAAAGCTCGGTCTTTCTTCCAGCCTCGCCAGCACCTCGGGAGCATCCTCAGGAATGCCACGGCTGGGTGACGAGTTATCGATATCGGCGCCGTTGTGCGACCAGCCGATCTGCAGAGGCCTCTCGCGTTCAGGGCCGTGTTCGTCTACCCAGTCACGCAGCTCATCGGCCACGGTGCGAGAAACACAGATCACGCCATCGGTAGCGGTAATGGAGCGCAGCCACTGAGTAAAGCCCTCTTCATTGCCGGGCGGGAAGAACTCGGGCATCTGGATGGGGAGTAGGTCGTGAAGCAGAAACTTGACCGTGACGCCTTGTTGGCGCAAGCGCTGATAGAAGGCCTGATTAGCGATCTGCACCTGTGGCTGCATGTCCAGTCCGAAGAAGACATCCCCCGGCGCATAGTCGATCAGCTCATCCTCCAGCGCCGCTGTCGGCCACCCCATAAAGTCGAGGGTAAAGCGGCGGGCATAGCGATAACCGTCGTCCACGCTGCCGTAAATGGGCTCCACTCGGTAACCCTCCGGCGGATTGCTCAACCACTCATGCAGGATGCTGCGCACCACGCGCTGAATGCCACTGCGGGCGTCGTGCTTAACCAGTTCCGAAAGATCCACCAACAGCTGGCGCCTGGGGTAACGCTTTTCCACCAGCTCAACTTTCAGCTGTTCGGCGCTCTGCGCCCAGGTCTGCCAGTGAAGCTCCGTGGAGGGTGGTTGCTTACCCTGCTCCAGTAGCGTCAGCCAGTGTGCCAGCTCGTCGGCCAGTGCCTCACCGCTTTCGCCCTGGAAGTAATAGGCGCTGGTGCAGGCCACTTCACGAAACACTGGGATATCTCGGGCGATAATCGACACACCGTAACGCGCCGCCTCAATCAACGACAGGCCGAACCCCTCGTTGATGCTGGCAGCCAGCAGGGCACTGCTGGCTTGGTAGACTTTCTCAAGGTACTCGTCGCTGATACCTTCCAGCCAGAACAGGCGCTTGCCATTCTCTGGGTGTTCACGAAGCTGGCTGGCCAAGGTCTCGATTTTCCAGCCTTGCCTGCCTACCAACACCAGATTGACGTCATGGCCACGCGCCCATAGTGCTTGAACAGCGGCAAACAGCAGGTCTTGCCCTTTGCGTGGTTCGAGGGTCGAAACCGTCAGAAACGTAGGCCGTTGGCGAATTTTCGCCAATACGGCCTCGGCATCCTCTGGGAACCCAGTGGAGGGCTTGGAGCCATCTAGGTCACCACCGTTGTGAACCCAGGCCATGCGGAAACCGGGCGTACGCAAGATATCATTGGCTTCGATCCACTCGTTGAAGGCGTCGGCAGTGGCCCTAGAGACGCAGACGGCACCATCGGTGGCCGCAACCATTGCCAACCACTGCTCATGCAGCTGCTTGGCGTCGTCATCTTTAAAGAGGTCGGCCAGCTGGATCGGCAGCAGATCATGGACCAGGAACTTGACGGTGACGCCATCGGCCTGCAACTCACGATAAAAGGCCTGATGCGCCAGCTGCACATGGTGCTGCATATCAAGGGCGAAGAAGATATCGCCCCGCTGCCAGTGAATAGGCGCTTGGTCTTCCAGCGCTTGCTGGCTCAGCCCCTCTGGCGGCGCCACACCATACTGACGGACCATCTGCCAAGCGTAACAGTAACCCTCTTCGCGGGTAGCGTAGACGGGAACCACCTGAAACCCAACGGGCGGCGACTGCAGCAATGCCTGCAGGTAGCTTCGCACCACCCGCTGCACGCCAGTGGCGGCATCGTTGTTGCGAATCTCCGAGACATCCAGCAACAACTGACGGCTGAGGCCGGCCTGTTGATTGAGAGAGAGACTAGTGGCGATCTCGCTCAACACCAGCTTGCTGGGCTGTTCCAACTGATCAACGAGCGCGTGCTGAAGTGCTTCCATTGACAGACGGGCTGACTCACCCTCGCTGACCAGTTTCTCTGCCTGTTTGGCATGCAGCCCTTCCCAGGCGGCAAGAGCACGTTTGGCGGACACCTCCCAGGAAAAGTTCTTGGCCTGCTGCTCACCATGGGCTATTAAGCGCTGCCGAAACGCCTCATCACTCAAGGCCTGTGCCATCTTGGTCGAAATAGACTCGACGCTTGTGGGGTCGAAGAGAGCCTGTTCAAGGCCGATCACTTCCGGAAGGCTCGAAGTGTTGGCTCCGATCACCGGAGCACCACACTGCATCGCTTCCAACGCTGGTAGACCGAAGCCCTCATGCCAGGTCGGAAAAACATACAGCTTGCAGAGATTATAGAGCTGCACCAGCTCTTCATCAGCAACGAAGCCGGTAAATAGCAGCTCGTCACGGCCCAGACCGGCTTCCTCTGCCACCTGCTGTAACTCGGCAATATTTCCCTGGGGCATCTTCCCAGCAAACAGCAGTTGATGAGTTCGGCGCAGTTCATCAGGCAGTGCCGCATAGGCCTGTATGAGCCGAGGCAGGTTCTTACGCTGATCCGCACCCCCGCTATAGAGAGCAAACGGACGATTTAGCCCCAGTTTTGTATATAGGGCCTTGGTCTCGGCGTCGCTCACTGCGACTTTGCGAAACAGCGCTTCTGCCGCCTCAGAGGTGTTGTGGACCTTAGCGACATCAACACCTAGATGATCAATGGCCTCTCGGCTGGATGATTCCGAGATGGAGAGGAGTAGCGAGGCACGCTTGAGGTGGTCGATCTTGTTAGCATAATAGCGAGCAAAGGAAGGATTCGGCTCCAGGTACTGCTGCGGGTAGAGCAACGGAATCAGGTCATGGAGCGTCACGCTGACCGGAGTATGAGTATCAAAACGACCAACGCTCAATACCGCATCGTCTCCAAACCCTTCGAAGAGACTGTGGAGGTGAATCACATCCGGCTTCAGGCCTTCCAGAAAGGCTTCACGCTCCAGCTCCGCTACCAAGCGCCGGGATTCGTTTTCCGGGTTGTTCTCGTACACCGGCCCAGGCGCATGCCATACACGGATATTCTCCTGTGGCAGCAGACCCTGGAAGGCCCCTCGAATCGGCTCAATGGTTTCTGGAAACAGGCCATTTAGGGCGAGAATGATCTCGTGCTCACCACGATTCTTCACGATAGCTTGGGTCAACGATAGCGTATAACGACCAATGCCTCGGAACCGGCTCTCGGTCTGAGCGCCTTGCATATCAATCACAATGCGCATTAGTGGGTCACCTCCATCACACTACGCTTGAGCTGGTGATAGAGATCACGTGCGTGTCGCGTGAGGCCGTCGCCATCATACTCGAGTACGGCTAGCGGAGTACGCTGAGTTTTCAGCGACTTCTCCTCCATCCAGAACTGCCCTTCCATCACCAGGGTGACCATCAGCTGATAGTTACCTGGCTCTGCTGGGTTAACAATACCCACTTCCATTGCTAACGCCTCACCCGGTGAAACCGGTTTAACCAACGCCGTGCGCCTGCCATCATAGTCATAAACATTCCCTACTTCATCGTACCAGTGGTAGGCCATGAACAGAGGCTGCTCCGGAGTGGTTTCCCATACGTCTGCCGAACCATTCTCGATGCGAACCCATAAGTTGCGTCGACCATCGGCATGAAATTCAAGATCCTTGTCGATAATCTCGATCCTACCGGCCGACACGCAGGTATTCTGCGTGCTGCCGACGAAGGCCTCGGTTGGCAGCGATTCGCCGGCCTTCAGGTAGTCCAGCATCTGGCGCACGTCCTGACCTTCAAGCAACCGCTCCAGCCAAAACGATTTCACCTGCTGGGTGTCACCCATCGTCTGATAGACACTCAGCGCGCGCTCCACCAGCTCTGTCTTGTGTTTCCTGCGCAATGCATCGATATCGATGTTCACATCCATTATCTGCTACCCGCGTGATTTATTCGTCGTTCCCTTGGTTATTTCGCTGCATCATCTGATCGAGCGAAATGCCGAAATTGTGTTCCCAGGCGGCTTGCTCCTGCTGTCCGGCTGGCGTCTCCGTGATCGTCGCTTGTTTACCTTGTGCGAGTACGGCGTAGTCGGGGCTGACGCCCCGGAGAAAATCGTTGATAACGTAATGTGTCTTGTCGTGCAGGGCTGGCTCCTCCTGGAGCCGCAGCACCTTGACACGCTCGAAGCCGTAATACTCCGGCACGAAGGCGAGCAGCGGCGACGGCAAGGGGTTGCGATGGGTGGGGTCCATATAGAAGCTGCAGCTACCCACCATGATATTCTCAGGGTTGGGGGTCTCCATGATCAGCACACCGTCGGGCACCAGCACGCGCCGAGCCTGAGCGACGATGCTACGCAGCATCTCGAACGGGATATGTTCCACCACATGCATCAGGCTGATGCTGATCCGGCTGGCATCGGGCTGCTGTTTAAGGAAAGCGAGTGCATCGCCCTGGCTGACCTTCAGGCCAAGTTCTCGACAGCCCCCCAGCATATCAGCATCCTGGTCGATGCCTTCGGCCTTGAGGCCGGCCGCACCGAGGACTTCAAGCCACTCGCCCCGCCCACAGCCCAGGTCCAGCGCCGATACCCCGGGGTGACGCTCGGCCACGCCGACCACGAAGGGCAGATAGACCTCGACGCGCCGCTTGATCTCTTCGCGGCTACCACGAAAGCGATCCTCGAAGGCACGGTAAAAACCATCCGCTGCCGAGTGCAGCGTCTCCGGCACCATGGGTTCAGGCAGTGACAAGCTCGGCAGACGCTGATTGAGTGCCTTGGCCTCCTGACTGGCCCGGGCGCGCACTAGGGTGCCGGTATCGGTGTCGTTGAGCGCGGCAAGTTCCATACTGGCAGCAAAGTGTCGGCCAATACCTGCGTCATCTTCGCGCAATAGCGCCATACGCCCCAGGGTGTTGTGCACTCCAGCGGCAAGTAGCCTGGCCACCGCATTGGGCGCCATGCCCCAGCGGATGGACTGGCGCGCCCAGTGGCGAGTCGCCTGATGATCGCCCTGCTGCTGCTGGGCACTGCTGACCAGCAGAGCGATGGCGGCGCGCTCTCTCTGCTGAGCGATGTGCTCGGCATCCAGCTCGCACAGGCGCTGCCATTCACCGAACAACCAGTGGGTACGCGCCCGGCTCAGCAGCGTATCGGTACTGGCGGCAGCCGCCGAGGATGATTTGAGGCCCAGAGTACCGCCTTGATGGCGGCGCTGAGAGTCGCTGGGATGCCGTTTTGAGCCGGAACGACGCTGTGGTTTGCGCTTGCGTTCACGGGTCATGTCAGAAGTCCTTGCCCTGGGTAAGAATGTCGCGAACCAAATCAAGCTGGGCCTCAACTTTGAGCATCTCCTGCTCTACAAGCTGCTGGCGTTGCTGCTGTTCCTCATACAGTAGCTGCTGCTGTTGCTCGGCCTGCTGGAGGGCAGCATCTCGTTCACGGACGAGCGCATCGCGCTCTTCCCGTAGTTGGGACACGGTGACACGCTCCACCTCCAGCGACTCATGGTTGAGGTGGTTCTGGTGCAGTGCGTCTTCACACTGCTGGGCCAGCTCCTCTACCCGGTGCTTGAGCTCATTGTTCTCCTGGGTCAGGGACTCGCCCTTATGCCAGAGGTCATCACGCTCCTGGGTAAGCGCTTCTCGCTGTTGACGCTGAGTGTCG
>NZ_KE384441.1:52165-62525 GCF_000425725.1 Halomonas halocynthiae DSM 14573 | reverse complement strand
TCTTCCCGCTGTTGGCGCTGAGTGTCGCGCTGCTGCGTTCGCTCTTCCAACTGCTGCGTCAACTGCCGACTATTTTCCATAGCCCGCTGCAACTGTAGCAGCAGTGGGTGAGGCTGATAGCAGCGACTACCTTCGCTCAGCCAAGTGAGTGAGTCGGGCAGTGACAGGGGCCCATGCAGACTGGGGGGAGGCAAGATGTCCAGTCCCTGGCGATGGGGAGGTACCACGGCAACACAGGCAAGGTGAGCAAGCTGCCCCGCCTCCTCCAGGGCCTGGAGCAGTTCCCCCGCCTGCTCGCCAAGATCGATAACCAGCAGAGCACCCCGTTCGCTATCGGCTTGCGACACATCCGTCAGGCAACGCTCCACCAACTCGCCGATGCCAACCCCCTCGCGCGGCTCGCTGGTTAGGCAGCGAAGTCCAGGGTAGAGGCGCTGCAGGCCCTTGTCCGGCAGGTTGAGCCCACTGGCCCAAGGCAGGTTGTATTCATGGAAGGTTTGTTGGCCCGAGTGGGCCGCTACCACAGCTTCCTCCACCCGAATGCCGACATGGCCCGCTATCGCACGCCGCAGTCTCTGCGCCTGGTTGTGGGAGGCTTCTACTAGCCAGGTGTTAGCTGCTGTCTGCCTACAGTCCTCCAGCGACAGCTGGTCACCGGCTCCCAGATAGATCAGTGAAGAGTAAGGCGTTGAGGCTTCTTGTACTGCCATGGGGCAAGCTCCATCTATGCAAGGGTCAACCAAGTCATTAGCCTACTCGGCCTTGGCCTGAAGAATACGACGCATGTCAGCGGCCAACCGGTGCCAGTCTTGCCAATCTCGCCCAGAGCGATGCCCCTGCTGTTCGAGACTCGACAGAATGTCTGGTAGCGAGGTTATCAACGATTGAAGAAGTTGCTGGTCGTTTGACCGCAGCCGCTTCCAGACACCACTATCCATGGCCTTGGGAAGGGCGAAGCGTAGTTCCAGCTTTTCGCCGAAACTGTCCTGACTCTCCTGGAACCACTCCTCCAGCAGCTGATCCTGCTGGCGTGGGATTTCGAGTTTGGGTTGGGTTCCGAAGGCCTGGGGCGTAACGTTAGCGCAGGAGACTCGGAACTGCCACCGCCTGGGTTCACTGCCACCGAAGCTAGCCTGCGGAAGCGTGATCCAGAGGTGCTCGTAATCCGGGTTGACCTGAACATGGTGAAGCTCTGGAGTATCAAAGCTGAGCTGACGAGGTAGTGCTTCCAGAGACTGGCTGAGCTTGTCGAATGCACGCTGCCACTTGCGTCGACGCCCTGAGCCAAGTTCACTGGGCAGGTATGCCTGTAATATGCTGGGCAAACTTCTGGCCAGCTCACGCTGTACGGGAAGAAGGGTGTTCAGGGTCGCCGGCCTGGCGAGATTCAGGCACCAGGATTCGTCATCACCCTGTTGAACCTCCAGCTGTAGGCTGCCGCCGGTACAAATGCCGTCAATAGATAGCGAAGAGTACTCGGTTTCACCCACCAGAAGGTTGGCCAGGCGCCACTCTATCTGATCAGGCGCAGGGCGTGATATCTCCACCTTATCAGCCGCAAGAGAGGGGCCGCCACGCTGTTTCAACGCTATCAGTCGCTGCTCTAACGCCTGCAGGTTGGCCTGCTGATTAGTGCTATACCTGAGCTGCCCTTCCAGCTTTTCTTGGGTCTTGTGAAGCGACACCAGCAATGCCTCACATTCCTGCCTAAGGTGCTCGGCGTCCCGTTGGGCCGCTTCATGCTTCTCCGCGTTAGTCTGGGCAGCAACACTCTGCTCCTTCACCACGGATTCGGCCTGGTGAAGCGACACCAGCAACGCTTCACGCTCCCGCTTAAGATGCTCGACATCCCGCTGGGCCGCTTCGTACCTCTCCGCGTTAGTCTGGGCAGCAACACTCTGCTCTTTCACCACGGATTGGGCATCACGCAGTGACTCTTGTAGAGACTTCCGCTCAGCCATGTGATCAGCTTGCCCTTTCTGATGCCTGAAAAGTAAGCTCTCTAGCTTTTCTTGCGTCTGGTGCAAACTTAAGAGCAGTGCCTCATAGCCTTCACGGAGAGCAGTCTGGTGGCTTTCACTCTGCTCCAATCGACTGATTTTCTGATGCGACTTATCGAGCTCCCGGAGCAGTGACTCTTTTTCATCGACAAACTCGCCCCGCTCTTCCTGGCGCCTAGCCAGGCTCATTTCGAGCTGCTCTTGGGTCGTATGTAAGCTGAGCAAAAGCAACTCATGTTCCTGACGCAACTCCGCTTGATCATGCTCAAGTGCTGTCAGGCATGCGGCCTGCTCTCGTGCCGCGTCCAACGCCTGCACAAGTCCCTTTTTCTCGCCGAGAAGACTGGACGTCTCTTCTTGATGCCTGACGGCCTTATCTTCTAGCCTCTTATGGGCACTCTGCAGTTCGGTGCGTAATCGGTCCGCATTCTTCTCCTGAATCGCAGCTTGCTGTTCAAGCGCTGCGTTCTCAAGAAGCTCCTCTTGATGAGCTGCTAGCAGCTCATCGTTTTGCACTGCCTGTCGACCCACAACTTCTTCAAGCCGTGCGACTTCTTCCCTAGCCTGCTCAAGCTCACGAGCCTGCTTGGCGTGTCGCGAAGAGAGAACGGGGACTTGCTGAAACTGTTGCAACGCTTCTATCAGCAGCAGGATATCGTCAGTATCACCGCCATCCAACGAGTCAAGCGGATAGGTGGCAGCCTCAAGCTCATTGCGCAATGTATCGAGTTGATCCGCGTACTGGCTGCACACCGGCTCAGCCAACTGCACGGCAAGACGCATGGGCATGGACTGTTCTGCTGCAGGCAGCATCTGGAGGCCAGTCGATGGAGCTTCGATCAACTGCCAACGCTGCTCGATAAGTTCGACAAGCTTATCACTTGCCGCCAATGCTTGCGTCGCATCTACCAACAGGCTTCGCTCAGGAAACGCTAAGTAGAATTCCAGCATCCGAGCATGCCGTACCCTCCATTCTTCTAACAAAGCCTCATTATCTGCTGTTTCACCTTCTGCCAGCCAAGCCTTAGCGAGATACGTTTCCGGTGATTCAGTAACCAGCAAGAAATGGATACTCGGCTCAAGATCGGCCCAGAACTCCAGTGCCCATAGGCTCAACTGGCTATGCCATCCCCAAGCATGATCCGAAAGATTCACTAACAGCAGCTCTTCCGCCGCCTTCTCCCAGAGGCGCCCCATGGGCTGGCCGGCACGTAACAACGGCACAACGCGATCGTGCCAATCGAGCATGTCGATCGGGGTGCCATGCTGAATTGCTTTAGCAGGATTAAGACCTGCCAACGTCAGGTTCTCAGCGACATCAGCGATACTTGTCACCGATGAGCCGGTAATGCAAAGACTTTTCATGGGCAAGCCGATAGCCTTGTTAGGTAGCTGGGATGAGCGATATCACGCCTCTGGGGCACGACCGTAACCATCTTCAAAACGCACGATATCATCCTCCCCCAAATAGCTACCGGACTGCACTTCAATAATATCTAGCGGCACCTTTCCAGGATTTTCCAGACGATGGGTCTCGCCCATGGGAATATAGGTGGATTCGTTTTCACGCAACAAAAACTCTTTATCACCGCAAGTCACAAGAGCAGTGCCGCTCGCAACAATCCAGTGTTCCGCACGATGATAGTGCATCTGTAGCGACAAACGCTCTCCGGGCTTTACGGTAATACGCTTGACCTGGTGACGCTCTCCTATATCGATCCCTCGGTAGCAACCCCAGGGACGATGTACTGTAGTGTGCAAGTAATGCTCGGCACGCCCTTCACTCTTAAGCCTCTCGACAAGCTGTTTCACGTCTTGGGCGTTGTTTCGATCGGCGACCAATACGGCATCATCTGTTGCGACAACGATGACATCATCAAGACCTGCTACAGCGACCATCGCATGTTCCGCGTGCACGAAACTGTTTCGCGTATCATGTAACAGGACATCGCCCTTGGCGACATTGCCCTGCTGATCTTTGCCTTCAATCTCCCATAACGCAGACCAGGCACCAAGATCACTCCAGCCCATGTCAACCGGCACTACCGCAGCCCTGTCGGTGTGCTCCATGACAGCGTAGTCGATAGAATCCGATGGTGATGCAGCAAAAGCGGCGTCATCCAACCTGCAGAACGTCATGTCCTCAGTTGTGTTTTCCAGTGCAGCACGGGCAGCGGTAAGCATCTCAGGCTGGAAGCGTTCAAGGGCCTCAAGATAGCTGCTGGCGCTGAAAAGGAAAATGCCACTGTTCCACGCATAATCGCCGGTGCTCAAGTACTCCTCAGCGGTGGCCTGATCCGGTTTTTCCACGAAGCGCGTGACGTGGTAGACGCCTTGCCCACCCCCTTGCCAATCACTGCCACGCTGAATATAGCCATAACCCGTTTCCGGCGAAGTCGGCGTGATGCCAAAGGTCACTAATGCCCCCTGCTTGGCAGCCTTGGCCGCCGAGACCACCGCCTGCTGGAACGCTGCCTCGTCGAGGATGACATGATCGGATGGCATAACCAGCATCAACCCCTCAGAATTACTCTCACTGAGCTTGAGTGCGGCTACTGCTACCGCCGGTGCGGTGTTTCGTGCCACGGGCTCCAAAATAATACTGCCAGGCTCGATATTTACCTGACGCAACTGCTCCGCAATGATAAAGCGATGTTCTTCGTTACATACCAACAGGGGGGCTGCATAGGTGCTGCCCTGCACACGCTTTGCCGTCGCTTGCAGCATGGTGACACCATCATCACCATGCAAAGAAAGAAATTGCTTCGGATAACCAATACGCGACATTGGCCAAAGTCGGCTACCAGACCCCCCAGATAGAATTACTGGGTAAACCATGCTTGTGAGATTTTCCTTGCCCATCTTTCTCAACCTTTTAAAAAATTAATAAATAGAAATTCTAGGGGCTCGATGAAACCCTGTTGCGCCAGCGTCTTTTTTTGAAACTACAACTTTTTCTCTGTCATTCATTGGCCAAGAAATATCTAGTGACTCATCGTTCCATCTGACACAGGACTCGTCGCTCGGCCTATAATATTGAGTACATTTATACTGCACACTTGCATACTCTGAGAGGACATAAAAACCATGTGCAAAGCCTGGTGGAACCCAGAGTTGATGATTATTCTTTTCACTCAGCACCGCTGAAACCCACATGCCCAAAGTTGAACTCTTCTCGCGCATATCCACCGCCACATCAAAAACCTCACCCTGCGTCACACGAATGAGCTTTCCCTGCGGCTGTTTAACCTGATAATGGAGCCCTCGTAACACCCCCTGCTTCGAGCGTGAGTGGTTGTCCTGGACGAAGGTAACATCTAGTCCAGTGGCGGCAGCAAAGTCTCTTTGGTTAAAGCTTTCCATAAAAAAACCACGCTCATCTGAAAAAATCTTGGGCGTGATTAGCAGCACGTCGGGAATGGCGAGTGAAGTAATGTGCATGAAATTGTATGACAACCTTATTAATCAGACTCCGAGAAGTCCTAATATATATTTTCCGTAGCCTGTCTTGGTAAGCCGCCTGCCTTGATCTCGTAGCCAATCATCGTCAATCCAGCCGTTACGCCAGGCAATTTCTTCCAGACAAGCTATCTTGAGTCCTTGCCGACGTTCAATAGTCTGTACGTATTGGCTGGCTTCCAACAGGCTGTCGTGAGTACCGGTATCCAACCAAGCAAAACCACGGCCGAGGCGTTCAACGCGTAGGTCTCCTCGCTCTAGGTAAGCGTTAGTAACACAGGTGATTTCGTACTCGTCTCGCTCTGAGAGTTCGACCGACCTGGCAATTTCCACCACGTCATTATCGTAGAAGTACAGTCCTGTGACGGCATAGGCTGACTTTGGCTTAGCGGGCTTTTCTTCGATTGAGATCACCTTGCCTTGCTCGTCAAACTCCACCACACCAAAACGCTCAGGGTCTTTGACCAGGTAACCGAACACCGTGGCACCGCTCTGCTGGGAGGCAGCACGCTTGAGCTGTTCACTGAAGTGCTGACCATGGAAAATGTTGTCACCCAACACTAAGCACACAGGATCATTACCGATAAATTCTTCGCCGATGATAAACGCTTGAGCCAGACCATCAGGGCTTGGCTGCTCCGCATACTCAAAGCGTACACCGAACTGCTCACCCTCCCCCAGCAACTTGCGATAATGCGGCAGGTCTTCTGGCGTAGATATCACCAGAATCTCGCGAATACCTGCCAGCATCAGCACCGAAATTGGATAATAGATCATCGGCTTGTCGTAGATCGGTAACAGCTGTTTGGAAACCCCCAGGGTAATGGGATGAAGTCGCGTCCCCGAGCCCCCTGCCAGAACTATACCTTTACGTGCCATGAGTCGTTCCTTAATTTTCGTAGGAGTTGGACCCATCCGGCGATTGAGCTAACCACCGGCATAAAACAACCCCATCGCCTGCTAAATCAGTCCCTCACAATGAAGCGGTGGGTTTCGTAGGAGCCGGATTCATCCGGCGATTGAATTAACCACCGGCATAAAGCAACCCCATCGCCCGATAAACCGGTCTCCCACAAAAAAACAGGCCCTATCGCCCGATAAACCGGGCTCCCACAAAAAAATAGGCCCTATCGCCCGATGAATCGGGCTCCCACAATGAAGCGGTGGGTTTCGTAGGAGCCGGATTCATCCGGCGATTGAATTAACCACCGGCATAAAACAACCCCATCGCCCGATAAATCGGGCTCCCACAAAAAAATAGGCCCTATCGCCCGATAAACCGGGCTCCCACAAAAAAACCGGCCCCATCGCCTGCTAAACCGGGCTCCCACAGGTAAACCCTGCGCCTATCAGTCAAAGTATTCTGCCAGCGTCAGCGCCAGCTGCTCTTGCCAGCGGGGCAATTCAAGACCCAACGCCTGTTCCAGCTTATCAAGCAAGAGCCTTGAGTTCAGGGGCCTTTGGGCTGGCGTGGGGTATTCAACGGTTGATATAGCAGCAACATTTTCAGGCGTAATAGCCAACTTTTCACCAGCATCTTTGGCCTGCTTAAATATTTCGCAAGCAAAGCCATGCCAGCTGGTTTCGCCACGCGGAGCTAGGTGATAAACCCCTGACGGAATATGAATAGTGAATGGTGAACGGTGAGTGGTAAGTGGTGAGTCGTGAATAGTAAGTGCCAGCATGGTGACTTGAGCGATCAATCGCGCTGGCGTGGGCGCGCCAATCTGATCACTTACCACACTCAATGAGTCACGCTCACCGCCCAGCCGCAACATGGTTTTCATGAAGTTGTTGCCGCGTGCGCTATACACCCAGCTGGTACGAAAGATCAGGTGCTCACACCCGCTGGCAATTATCGCTTCATCACCCGCCAGCTTGCTTGTACCGTAAACAGACAGCGGCCCTACCGGACTACTTTCATCCCATGCCTGTTCGCCATCGCCGGGGTACACATAATCGCTAGAGTAGTGAACTAGCGGAATGCTTTGCTCAGCAGCATAGCTTGCCAACTGAGCGGGCAGTTCGGCGTTCAGGCGCCGCGCCAGTTCGGGCTCGTTCTCAGCCTTATCAACAGAGGTATAAGCCGCCGCATTAACGATTAACGTGGGTTGGTGGCGCTCAAGCCAACCCTGCACGGCGTTTTCATCGGCCAAATCCAACTCGCCACGAGTAGGAGCATGAACCTCACCCAGCAGGCACAGTTGACGTTGCAGCTCGAAGCCAACCTGGCCATTACCACCAGTTATCAGAAGACTCATGCGCCGACTCCCAACCTCTGGCCCTGATAGCTACCGTCTTGCACACGCTTCCACCAAGCGTCGTTGGCCAGGTACCACTGCACGGTCTTGCGCAGGCCGCTTTCAAAGGTTTCCTGCGGCACCCAGCCCAGCTCACGTTCAATTTTACTGGCATCAATGGCATAGCGCAGATCGTGACCGGGGCGGTCAGTGACGAAGGTAATGAGGTTACGGTAGTGCTCAAGCGCTGAGGTATCTTCCGATCGCCGGATAAATCCGGCTCCCCCACCATCACTTCCCACAGGCACCTGACTTTCCATTGTAGGAGCCCGATTTATCGGGCGATTTCCATCCAGCGGCACCAATTCTTGAAGCAGGTCACAAATGCTCTCTACCACGTCCAAATTGGCTTTCTCGTTATGGCCGCCGATATTGTAGGTGTCTCCAACGTTTCCTTCACTGGCCACCTTGATCAACGCGCGGGCGTGGTCTTCCACATATAGCCAGTCGCGAATCTGCTGACCATCGCCATACACTGGCAGCGGTTTGCCCGCTAAGGCATTAAGAATCACCAACGGAATCAGCTTTTCAGGAAAGTGATACGGGCCATAGTTATTCGAGCAGTTGGTAATCAGCGTGGGCAAGCCGAAGGTACGCTGCCAGGCGCGCACCAGGTGATCTGAGCTGGCTTTACTGGCGGAATAGGGCGAACTGGGCGCATAGGGCGTGGTTTCCAGGAACAGGTCAGCGGTGCCTTCAAGGTCGCCATACACCTCATCAGTGCTGATATGGTGAAAACGAAACGCCGCCGCTTTCTCTGGGTCACTCTCCTGCAACCCATTCCAATAGCCACGCGCCGCTTCCAGCAACACCGACGTGCCCACCACATTGGTTTGAATAAACTCAGCAGGGCCATCAATCGAACGATCGACATGGCTTTCCGCCGCTAAGTGCATCACCACATCAGGCTGATGGTCGGCAAACGCTCGGTGCATCGCTGGTGCATCGCAGATATCAGCGTGAATGAAGGTATAGCGTGGGTTATCCGCCACCTCTGCTAACGACTCTAGGTTACCGGCATAGGTCAGCTTATCCACATTCACAACATGGTGTCTGGTGTTGTGGATAAGTTCACGTACTACGGCAGAGCCAATAAAACCAGCACCCCCAGTGACGAGAAAAACCCTTGGCACATTACCCCCTATAACTCAGTGCAGCCTATGTGATTTAGTTACACATTTTATCGGACGATAGGGTTTCTTTACTGTCGGTGGTCGCTTCAATCGCCGGATAAATCCGGCTCCTACAATATTCAGCGGTTCCGACACATCCGCTTTGCTGCAAACCGCATCAATTGTGGCATTTTGCTACAATTGATGCGGTTTGCTACAATCAAGGAAAGTCAATATCGGAGATACTAATATGGCTACGAACAGTATTCGTTTAGATCAAGAGCTTATTGAGAAGGCCACCATCATTGCCAAAGCTCTCAATCGGACACCACCTAAGCAAATAGAGCATTGGGCAAAAATCGGCGAAATGATGGAGGATAACCCTGATTTACCTTACGAGTTTGTGAGACAAGCTATCATCGCGCAGGCAGAGCGAGATGCCGGCAAACTGGAGGCCTACGATTTTGATTAGAGCCACCAGTGTATTACAAACCCCGACATTCAAAAAAACGGTTAAGAAGCTAAGACCCAACCAAAAACAAGACCTCGACGTAGCTATTAAGAATTTAATGGCCGACCCCAACATTGGTGAGCAAAAAAAAGGGGATCTGGCTTTTTTACGGGTCCATAAATTCAAAATGAACAAGCAGCTAACTTTGCTGGGTTACAGCTTTGACGATGGTGCCCTTGTTCTTGAACTGATGATATTGGCCACACACGAAAACTTCTACCGTGATATCAAACGGAAATAGCCGTTGAGCAAACCACCAGCACCCTGTGGGAACCCAGTTTATCGGGCGATGGGATACTTCACTGCAGGTGGTTGAGTCAATCGCCGGATAAATCCGACTCCTACAAAAACCACCCCACACCAGCAAAAACCGTCACTGTAACGCCCTTCGTAGGAGCCCGATTTATCGGGCGATGGGATACTTCACTGCAGGTGGTTGAGTCAATCGCCGGATAAATCCGACTCCTACAAAAACCACCCCACACCAACAGAAACCATCACTGTAACGCCCTTCGTAGGAGCCCGATTTATCGGGCGATGGGATACTTCACTGCAGGTGGCTGAGTCAATCGCCGGATAAATCCGGCTCCTACAAAAACCACCCCATACCAGCAAAAACCGTCACTGTAACGCCCTTCGTAGGAGCCCGATTGATCGGGCGATGGGATACTTCACTGCAGGTGGCTAAGTCAATCGCCGGATAAATCCGGCTCCTACAAAAACCACCCCATACCAGCAAAAACCGTCACTGTAACGCCCTTCGTAGGAGCCCGATTGATCGGGCGATGGGATACTTCACTGCAGGTGGCTAAGTCAATCGCCGGATAAATCCGGCTCCTACAAAAACCACCCCATACCAGCAAAAACCGTCACTGTAACGCCCTTCGTAGGAGCCCGATTGATCGGGCGATGGGATACTTCACTGCAGGTGGCTAAGTCAATCGCCGGATAAATCCGGCTCCTACAAAAACCACCCCA
>NZ_KE384441.1:35578-52155 GCF_000425725.1 Halomonas halocynthiae DSM 14573 | reverse complement strand
CTTCGTAGGAGCCCGATTTATCGGGCGATGGGTTGGTTCAATCTCTATGGTCGCGGATGATTAGCAGCATCATGCTGGCGATCAGCCCAAGAAACAGGGTAACGATGGCGAATACGCTGGCGTTATATAGCCGCTTAGGTGCGGCGGGGTACTCGGGGTATAGCGGACTCTGTAGCACACTCACCTGTTTGAGCTTACGTGCGGCTTCTAATCGGGTATTTTCCAGTGCGGCAACGGCGCTGGAGTAAGTTTCTTGGGCAAATTGAGCTTTGAGCTCTAGGGTCTCGTACTGAGATGAGATGCGGTTGAGCGATTCTCCAGTGGCCTGAGCCAGGCGATCACGCTGTTTTTCAATCTGCTCACGAAGAGCTTCAATTTCAGCTTGTGCGCGACGCATGTCAGAGGACTGCACGCTTTGATAACTGGAAAGCGCCTTGCGCTGGGCCTGCACTCGGGCCAGCTCACCTTCCAGGGTGGCAACAACTTGGTTGATGCTTGCTACCGTGCTGGCGGGTGATACCAGACCCTGCTCATTCTGGAAGTCCAACAATTTAATACGGGCATCTTCTAACCGCTCTTCCAGTCGGCCTAACTGGTTTTCTAGAAAAGCCACTTGCTCTTCGGCTAACCGTTGCCCCATGTCATTCATGTGCCTTTCACCGGCTTTCAGCAACAGTTGCACCAGCTCAGTCGCAAACTCAGGCGTATAGGCCTGCACCTCAATGTTGAGCACTCCAGCGTACTCGTCCATTTCGATGCTTACACGACGCTTGTAGTAACTGTGCAGCTTTTCAATCGGGGTATTGGCATTCCACAGTCGCGAGAATATATCGCCATGCTCACTGTATTGGGCTCGAAAATCGAGTTGCTCCTGTGCCTCGATTAGCATATCAACTGAAAGCAGGTACTCTCGCAGCAGCAACAGGTCTTTGTCGCCACTGGCACCGGTTAAAATCGCTGAAAAATTAATATTAGGCTGGGCGATCTGTGGGCTTTCCAATACCACGCTTGCGCGCGAAACGTAGCGATCGTCTGCCCAGAAAGACCAGTAAAAGCTGACCAGCACAATGGCCACAATAACAAGCGCCCAATGGGGCTGGGATTTAATAAATTGTTTCATGAATGTTGTGAGCGCTTTGCTGGTGAATGGGGGTGATTCAATCGCCCGATACATCGAGCTCCTACACTTCGACTGCTGCGCTGCTTGAGCCTTGTGGAAGCTGGATTCATCCGGCGATGGGACTTCTACAAAACGGCGTCGCTTTCAATCGCCCGATACATCGGGCTGCTACAACAGGGTGCCGTGTCAGGATGGCGGCTTCATGGCCTCGACACGCTGACGAGCCTGGTGAAGCCGCTTGCGGGCAGTTTTGAACGCATTGGCGTGCTTTTCCTGCTCCTGTGAGGGCAACTCATCAGCTTTGGCCTGCTCAAAGGCAGTCTTGGCTTTGTCGAACTCAGCACGACGTTGCTTACGCTGCTGCTGTGCCTGGGCCAGGGTCTGTGGCTCAGGAGCTGTCTTTTTTTCTTGGGGCTTAGTGCCTGACGCCTTGACCACGGCTGGCTTGCTGTCTGTCGCCTTCACTGCGCTAGTTTCTTCATGATAAGCGGCGATGGCGTCGTTGATATCGTCATACCAAGTGGCACTGCCATCTTTCAGATAAACGCCGGCCTGGCATAGGTCTTTGAGAATGCCTTCGCTGTGGCTGACCATGATCAGGCTGGACTTGCCGACTTTATCTTTGAACGCTTTGGTGGCTTTGGCCCTGAAAGCCCGATCGCCTACTGCCGTGGCTTCGTCTGATAAGTACACATCGAAGTCGAACGCCAATGACAGACCAAAATTGAGACGCGCGCGCATACCGCTGGAGTAGGTCTTGATCGGCTCGTCAAACGAGTCACCCAGTTCGGCAAACTCCTGTACGAAACGGATCACCTCAGTGACGTTGTAATCTCCGCCCTGTACTCGTGCGACGAACTTGACGTTCTGACGGCCTGTCATGCTCCCCTGGAAGCCACCGGCCAAGCCGATGGGCCAAGAAACCCGACAATTGCGCTGAATTGTGCCTCGGTCAGGGGTGTCCATCCCGGCAATTAAGCGTAGTAGAGTGGACTTACCCGCGCCATTTCGACCCAGCAGGCCCACGCTCACGCCCTTGGGGAAACTAAGGTTAATGTCTTCCAACACCCAGTCGTACACCTTGCGCTGGCGGTGGTAGCGCTTATAAAGACCGGATACTTCAATCATTGGGCTTTCAGTGATTCTTTAAAGCGAACGTGCATAATCAGCCCCAGTGAGATAGTGATCAGTGTAAATAACCAAAAATAGCCTGCGCTGGTGCCATGTATCATCTGATAGCCCTCAAAGAAACTACCACGCAATAGCTCCAGGCCATGAATAATCGGGTTATACATTAAGTACTCAAGCACCCAGTGCGGCAGCTGGTTAAGCGGGAAGATCACCCCAGAAAGAATCAACAGCGGCATATTCAGCATACGGATAATAGTGGCCACTTCAGGCACTAAGGTACCGGCTACAGAGGTAATCAGCCCCAACCCCATGCCAAGACACCACAGCGACAGCCACCAGAACATGGCTCTGATGGCACTATCAGGAAACATATTAGTGCCGAGTAACAGTGCCCCCACGATAAATATCATGAAAACAAACGTGCGTAACAACCCTTCCAAGGCATTACGCACCAACACCGGGTCAACCGGCTGCACTTGGCGGTAAGCAAACAGCGCGCTGTTTGATGAGACGGCGCCAAGCCCACGCATCATCCCCTCACGGACCAAAAAGAACCCCATCAGGCCAGTAATCATCCAGGGGATGAACTCCGCATTAACGATGAGATTCCCACCGCGAATAAAACCGCGTATTCCGACCATGATCGCGGTGAACGCCAGTGGCTCGAATATCATCCAGAACCAGCCCATGCGGTCAGCCATGGTGCGTGAAATGGCTTCGCGCATAAACATGGCATACCAGACACTACGGGTGACCTGCCAGGGTGTACGACCGCTGGTATGTGTTTGTTTTGGCATATTTAACTGGTTTGAACTCGATAACGCATGATTTGAATGCTTGATTCAATCGCCGGATGAACCCGGCTCCTACAACCCCACTCCCCCACCGCACTAACCACCGGCACCTTGTGGGAGCCCGAGTTATCGGGCGATGGGCTTCTTTGGCGTGGGTGGCTAATTCAATCGCCGGATGAATCCAGCTCCTACAGCCCAGCTCCCCCACCGCACTAACCACCGGCACCTTGTGGGAGCCCGATTTATCGGGCGATGGGTTTCTTTGGCGTGGGTGGCTAATTCAATCGCCGGATGAATCCGGCCCCTACAAAGCCACGCCTTCCATCGCCGGATTAAATCCAGCTCCTACCGTTAGATTACAGATCGATGGCGACTTTGGTGGCCACGGCGATTTGATAAAGGATCTGGGTCAGGCTGGTAGCAAGTTGCAGGTTTTTGGTCGGCACTCTGGGCATAACGAGTATTTCGTCACCCGGCCCCATGGGAATGCTGTCGGCGTCGCGGACGGCGCCGTTTTGGCGAACCACCAGAATATGACCTTTATCGGCTCGGTCGGTAAAGCCACCGGCACCTTCGATATAGTCCTCGGCACTCATGCCTGGGCGGTAGACCACGGCCTGAGGCACAACCACTTCACCACTCACCAAAATAGAATCACTAATTTCCGGCACGGTGATAATGTCGCCATCCTGCAACCGAATATCGCTGATACTGCCATCGTAGGAAACCACCAAACGGCCGCTGGGTTTGAGGCCTTGAGCGCGCTTAACAAAGTCCTGGATAAGCTGAGCTTCCTGAACGCGGATCTGCGCTTCTTCACTGGTTGACGATGACGCGCCCAGGTAAGTGGTTTCTAGCCGACGCAGACTGTCCTTGAGCGACTGCTCCTGCTGTTTGGCCACGCTTTCACGCTTGATCGAAATACTATTGACAGCAGTCATGTCCTGAGGGACAGCCACGGCATCGAGCAACTCGCCCAGGCGTGCATCACGTGGCAGCGCGTAGCGGGAGGGGCCAAAAAAGCTGCCTTCCAGCTGCACAACAATAGTCTCCTCACGCTGGTCGGCACTGAACAGCACTTCGTCACCGCTCTTCACTATCTGGCTGCCGAATTCATTGAGCGTGAAATAGTCAGCAAACAGGCCATCGCTGCGCATTCCCCGCAGCAACACATGCGAGACACCACTGTCCAGGCGGGCCAGGCGCATCACTTCTGCGCCATCTAACCTAGTGCCAGTCAGCTCATAGCTGTATTCGCGTTTGACATCACCAATCACCGCAATCGATGGCCCACGCTCTTCCACAACGATGGTATCGCCGTCACGAAATGCTGGTCGCGGGATAGTGCCATCAAGCAGGAAGTCGTAGAGGTCAACATGCGCAACCGTCTGATTACCGCGCTTTACTCGGATGTCACGAAAGCTACCAAGCTCAAAATCAACACCACCGGCTTGGTCGAGGAAGAACAATAGCGAATCGCTGGGCGTTCCTGCGTAGCGCCCAGGACTATTGACGAAACCAGTGACAAATACCCCCACCGGCTGAACGCCCTGCAGGTTGGTATAAACCTCAACATCATCAGGGTATACCTGCCGAATTGCCGCACGCACCTGACCGTCGAGCTGCGAACTATTCAAGCCCTGTACCGGTAGCGGGCCAATGGAAGGAATGAAAATATTCCCCTGGGCATCAACTGATGAGATTTGGTCGAACTCAACCGCTCCCCAGGCACGCAGAGTAACGCGGTCACCAGGTTTGATGGTGTAACCAGGGTTAAGGCCATCAGACAGCGTGCCGCGAAACCCTCCCTCAAACAGGTTGGCACCAAATGGCGGCAACTGACTGGCCTGAGCCGCCAGCTGGTCTTGAGACGCTAACCCATAACGGGCGTTGTTCCAGTTAGCGCGTGGTGACTCTTCAACCGACTGAGACGTCGGCTGAGCCGCTCCACTACGCTGTTGGGAATTCTCTACTACCTCACTCGGTAAACTAACCGATTGTGCGTTAGCACATAGAGGTAGAACACCCAGTCCAAGTGCAATAGCTAATCCAGCCGAGGCAGCAAGGCGTGACAGCCCAGAAGAAGCGCTAGATAACATATGTGACATTAGAAGCGACTCCCTTGAGGTTGCGCTGAAGTGACCTGACGCCGAGTTGCCCATTGGCCATCCACCATTTTACACGCTATTGCGGCCCGCTCTCCGCCATTGCCTTGTATTGTCAGCTCCCGGCATACGCGCCCACTGGCAGCGAAGTAGGGCTGGCCTGGATACACATTAACACCAGGCCCCCAAGGACTTTTTGCCAGCTGCACCGCTTCACCACGATTCGACTCGTTAAGGAAGCTACTCAGGCTAACGCCTACCGGCGTACCTTGATCATCGCCAGCAATAACCGAGCCAGACGCATTGTTGTGCTGGGTATTCATTTGCGCACAGCCGCTCAGTGCTGTTACCAGCACCAACGCCAGTAGCCGCATAATGGCGGAGCTTGGCGAGTTAACCAAAACCTTGAGCATGGAGCTTCCTTTATATTCGAATAATGTTATTCGGCATTGAGCGCTGAGCAGCTACTAAATCCTATATTTCAGGCACGCTACCGCCCAGGGATTGCATCCGGGCGATTCCCATACCCTACTTGGTGGAGCACATAAACGCGCGGCTCGCGACCCCTAGTTCTTTTCAGGGCAACATTCTACGGCCGATTAACCCGCAGGCCAACTCGATCAGGGACAAAAGTAAACAATAATCACTAACTTGCGCCCCAAGCTGTGCGATTCAGAGACTGACGGCCTCCTTATTGAAAAGTCATCCCAAGCGCGGGAGTATAAATTTTCATGTGCCCAATATTTGGAAACACCGTTTTATAATGCTAGAATATCAAATTGTCGCAGGTAAAGCGTCCTCAAGGCTCTGTTAGGGTCAACAAAATAGAGAGCAACTACCTGCTTAATCAATCAGCACCTGTCGGCGAAGTTTTGCCTATCTGGTGGTTATAAAACTCTTTTTTCGAGGAAATACCATGCGCAAATTCCCCTTGATACTGACTGCAGCCGCTGTTGCACTTGCTAGCCAATCAGCAATGGCCTACAAGGCCGGCGATATCTATGCTCGTGCTGCTTTCGAAAAAACCAACGTCAAAACCGATAATATTTCTGACGAAAACGGTGCCTACTTGGCTGGTGGCTACCTGTTTCATGACAACATCGGCGTTGAACTGGGCCTGGGCCAAAGCGTCAAGCACGACCACTTCGGCTTAGCGGGTAACGACCTAGGCACAATGAAGACGATGCCGGTTAACCTGCTGGTTAACTACTACCCGTTAGGCGGCCTTGACAACGCGCCGGTACAGCCGTTCGTTGGTCTTGGCCTCAACTACACGCGCTTCTCTAGCTTCAACGAGAAAGACCCGAGCCGTTACAGCCTGCGCGCTAAAGACAGCTACGGTGTGGTCGGCCAAGTGGGGGTTGACCTCAAGCTGTACGAGAACCTGAGCGCGACCGGTTATGCTCGCTGGGCTGATGTAAGCGCCGAAGTAGAAAACCATGGCAATGACATTGGCAAGCTCAGATTAGATCCGCTGAGCATCGGTGCGGGCCTGACTTACCGCTTCTGATTGCCAGCTTCACTTTCGATACATCTGCTGTTTTTGTCTGTTTTGCCCCGCTCTCGCTAAAGGAGCGGGGTTTTTCTTTTCAAACGCCCCCAGACTAGCGTCAATCAAGCGCCAATATAGCGAGCCAGGCATGACTTGAATTTCCTCCCCTCTGCCCGCATTTGATCAACAAACCCATTGCGATCAAAGGCCTTTTACCCCATGGCAATTATTGACCCCCGCACCGGCCAGCCGATTGCCGATGCAACGCCTCAGCCAAGCGCACCCGCATCACCATCAGCTACCCAAAACCCAGAACAGGCGCCTGACCCTGTGGTTGAAGCCAATGCAGGCAACATCCAGCAATTACTGGAGATGTCGATGCAGGTGCCCGTGGTGCTTGACTGCTGGGCACCCTGGTGTGAGCCGTGTAAAAACCTGATGCCAGTCATGGAAAAACTGGCCCGCGAATACAACGGGGCCTTTATTCTGGCCAAGCTCAATATCGACGAAAACCAGGAAATTGCCGACCAGCTGGGCGTGAGGTCTGTGCCAGACATCAAGCTAATCAGCCAAGGCGGGCTGGTTGACCAGTTCCAAGGCGCGTTGCCTGAAAAGCAAATCCGCGAGTGGCTAAGCAAGTACTTCCCCGCCCCAGCCGAAGCACCACTAAGCCCTGAGGAACAAGCCGCCGCTGCCTTTGAAGCAGGCGATACCGCTACGGCGCTGACAATGTATCAAGAGCTGGTGTCGCAGTGGCCCGAACATACCGACTACCAGATAGAAATGGCCCGCGTACTGGCAGTCAGCGGCCAAGCCGACGACGCTTTGGCAATGCTCGACAACCTGCCTCCAGAGGTGCGCGACGACGCCCCTGCGCGTGGCGTTCGCGCCAGCATTGAGTTTGCCGACGAAGCCCTACCCGCCGAAGAAATCGCCGCATTGGGTGAACGTGATGACAGCGAAGCCTGTTATCAACGGGCGATGCGCCGCGTCGCCGACGGCCAGTACGAAGAAGGCCTTGAAGCACTGCTAACACTGATGAAAAAAGATCGTGCGTATGAAGACGATATTGCACGCAAGACACTACTGCGCGTATTTGACGCCCTGGGCGCAGACCACCCACTAACCGTCAGCTACCGCCGTAAACTGTTTGCACTGCTGTATTGATATAGTTTTCGCAGCCTGAAAGCCGCTCTGAGGGAGCTCGATTCACCGTGGGAACCCGATGTATCGGGCGATTCCAACCAGCCCACCAGAATCACCCATCGCCCGATAAATCGGGCTCCTACAACACCCAACCCTAGATCAGCGGCTATTGCTTTACTGTAGGAGCTGGATTCATCCAGCGACGCAGGCCAACGGCCTGCTGGGGTCGCTCTGAAACGGTGGCTTCACCAATCGCCCGATAAATCGGGCTCCTACAACACCCAACCCTAGATCAGCGGCTATTGCTTTACTGTAGGAGCTGGATTCATCCAGCGACGCAGGCCAACGGCCTGCCGAAGGTGGGCATTGACACAGTAGCGTCCCATCGCCCGATAAACCGGGCTCCTACAACCCCCCAACCCTAGATCAGCGGCTATTGCTTTACTGTAGGAGCTGGATTCATCCAGCGACGCAGGCCAACGGCCTGCCGAAGGTGGGCATTGACACAGTAGCGTCCCATCGCCCGATAAACCGGGCTCCTACAACCCCCCAACCCTAGATCAGCGGCTATTGCTTTACTGTAGGAGCTGGATTCACCGTGGGAACCCGATAAATCGGGCTCCTACCTCATCAGGCAAGCACGCTGTCCATGCGTTTTAGGGCGGCTTCGAGTTGGCTAGGGGTGGTACCGAAGTTCAGCCTCACAAAGCCTGGCCAGCCGAAGTCTGCACCGTCTGAGAGGGCGACGCCTGCGTGTTCCAAGAGCTGTTGCTGAGGCGAGCGTATGCCCTGCATGACGGGCGATTCGCGCAGGTCGAGCCAGGCCAGGTAGGTAGACTCGGGAGCCGCCATGCCAACACCTGGCCAACGCGCAACACGATCGACAAGGCTCGCGCGATTGGCACGCAGGGTCACTAACAATTCCTGACGCCAGTCTTCGCCGTGACGGTAAGCGGCTTCCGCCGACACTAAGCCCAGCACATTACCGTCAGGCTGCAGCCCCTTAACCGCTGCAGCAAAACGCTGACGCAGGTTTGGGTCCGAAATAACGGCACAGGCCGCCGTCAGCCCAGCCACATTAAACGTTTTGGATGGCGCCCATAAGGTGATCGTGCGCGCAGCCAGCTCAGGAAAGAGCGCGGCCCATGGACGATGAGATTCACCTTCGTTCAGCATCAAGTCGGCATGCAGCTCATCAGAGACCACAATTAGCTCGTGGCGACGCACCAACTCAGCCAGCCCTGCTAACTCATCATGACTCCATACTCGCCCAGTGGGGTTATGCGGATGGCACCACAGTAACAGCCGGGTACGCGGCGTGATCGCGGCTTCCAGCGCCTCAAGATCCAGACGCCAATACTCATCGCCTTGCTGTGGCGGGCGCAATTCGGCCCGCTGAGCCAGGCGTCCAGTGCGCTCGGCCACTTGCAGGAACGGTGGGTAAATTGGTGTTACGGTAAGTACGCCGTCGCCTGGTTCAGTCAGCGCTAGGCTGGCTAAGTGCAGCGCTGGCACAACACCAGGCAACCACAGCTGCCATTCCGGCTGAATCGGCCAGCCATAGTGGGTTTCACTCCAAGCACACAGCGCCTCACGCAGCGAGGCGTTAACCTGACCATAACCAAACACACCATGGGCAACTCGCGCCTGAAGCGCTTCGATAACTGCAGGGGGCGAGGCAAAGTCCATGTCTGCAATCCACAGCGGCAGTACATCATCGTCATAACGCTGCCACTTGAACGACGACCATTCATTTTCCGGGTGGCGACGCTCAATAGGCGTGGCAAAATCATAACGCATCGTGTTGTATTCCTTGTTCTTAACAAACGGTTCTTAACAAACGGTTCTTAACAAACGGTTCTTGAAAAACGGTTCTTGAAAAACGGTGCTTGAAAAATCAATTCTTAAAAATCTGCCCGTGAGAAGCGATCAAAAAACAACCAAAGGCAATTGACTCATGACGGACATTACATGACTAACACCATGCCGCAGAACGGCTTCTATGCCAAGGTCCGCCGTGGCCTACCTGCCATCCTCTCTCGCTGGCTAGAGCAGGGGCGTGGCGATGCTGACCAGCTCGCGCTGATTCTTGCTGAAACGGCTAGAGTTGCGGGCCTCGGCCATCCCGAGTTCACGCCTGACGGGGCGACGTTGACACGCTGGAGCCAAGGCAGTGAAGACGTGCCGCTCTGGGCGGCAAAAACGGCCGTATTTCTGCTGATTCAAATGCCCGCACGGCCTCAGCCCGACAACAACGATGAAGCCTGTGGCTGGGCTTACTGCTGGCTGCGTAATCGTCACCACGCCAACCTCCATGAGGCGCTGCAAGCATTACCCGAGCACCTGCGTCAGCAGCCGACGCTACGAGCAGCCATGGCTGATGCCTGGCAGGACCACCAAGGCCTGCGCCTAATATAATCGTCGTAACAATAACTAAGGAGTTAAGCATGGAGGTTACGCTAGGCATGCAGTTGGCTAAGCTGGCTGTTTCCATTGGCATGGTGCTGGGGCTTGCCATGGTTGCTGAGCGGCTGAGTGCTCGCATGGCTGGGCTGCTGGCAGGCTATCCGCTGGGTACCGCGCTGGCACTGTTTTTTATTGGCCTGGAAATCTCACCTACCTACGCCGCGGAAAGCGCCGTGCATACACTGGCCGGCTTCACAGCCACGCTGGCACTGTGTGGAGGCTATTTACTGGGCGCTCGACGCGATGACTTACTCGGCGTATTCGGCGGCACAGCGGCAGGTCTGCTGGCTTGGCTGACAGTTAACCTGGCGCTGACGCAAATTTCATTCACACGTATGAGCGGCACGTTAACAACGCTGATAGCTATTATAGTTTTTACCTACCTTTACCGCCGCTTACCCGACATAAAAACCCGCTCCCGTGGGAGCTTTTCCTGGCTCGCCACAGCCCTGCGCGCCGGCCTTGCCGCCACCACTATTTTGGTAATTACTGGCCTGGCTCATATCGTGCCACCGGCCTGGGCGGGAGTCATGGCGGCATTTCCCTTCACCATGTTCCCACTACTACTGATTGTGCATCTAACCCATGGCCGCGCCCCCGTGGTAACAATCATCAAACACTTTCCTGCCGGGCTCGGCGCCTTGCTGAGTTATACCCTGTGCGTCTCGCTAACGTATCCTTCGCTGGGCCTGGCTCTAGGCACGTTAAGCGGCTTTGCCGTTGCAACGCTTTGGCTGCTGGGATGGATGCGTATTCAGCAATGGTGGCAAGCCCGGTCTGCTGCACTTTGATCATGCGTTACGCCATCCACCACACCATCCAACACACCCTCCACAACATCACCCGCTTGACCAAGGGCTTGGTTTGGGCAATGTTGGAGCCTGATACGCTAAAGCGATCACATCATTTAGCGACACGCATTACGATACCCTCAACTCAACACTCTGCCCTCAAGGAAACGCCATGTTTGTTCGCACGATAGAGCCAGCCTTTTACGACACCGATGCGCTGGGTCACATCAATAACACTCGCCTACCTGCCTGGTTCGAGCTGGCCCGCAACGACCTGTTCAAACTGTTTACGCCAGACCTGGACCCGAAAAAATGGCAACTGATGTTAGCGCGCATCGATGTGGAGTATCGCGCTGAGATGTTTTACGGCCACGACATTGAAATTCGCACCTACCTCTCTCGGCTAGGCAACAGTTCTTTTACCGTGACCCAAGAGGCGCACCAAAACGGCGTAATGGCGGGCTTTGGCAATGCCATCATGATCTATTACGATCATCAGGAGAAATGCTCGATACCCATTGACGGTGAGCTGCGTGACGCCTTAACCGCGCATTTACGCGACGAGCCATCCGCCTGATGACTCCCGCCATTAAAGCGCTTGAAAAAGCGCGTATCACGTTTGAGATTCGCCAGTACACTCATGACGGCAACAGCGAAAGCTACGGCGAAGAAGCCGCAAAAGCACTCGGACTTTCACCAGCGCAGGTATTCAAAACACTGCTGACCAAGCTCGATGACAGCAAGCTGGCCGTGGCGATTATCCCAGTATCAGGGCAACTTGATCTTAAAGCACTAGCGCGTGTGGCGGGCGCGCGCAAAGCCGCCATGGCCAACCCCGATGAGGCTCAGCGCGCCACCGGCTATGTATTGGGCGGCATTAGCCCACTGGGGCAAAAAAAGCGCTTGCCGACGTTCATTGATACCAGCGCCGAGACCCTGAGCGCCATACACGTCAGTGCCGGACGACGGGGCCTGGAAGTCAGCGTAAGCCCTGTCGACCTGGCCAGTCTGTTGAACGCACGTTTTGCGGAACTGTCAAGAACGTAAGGCACACACATAGGAGCGTGACACATGACGGCTGATTTTTGTTTTGACATCTGGCTCGACCCTGAAAACACGCCGCTACACCAAGCAGTCGAGGAAGACCTGGAGCGCTTTTTCATCGCCTGTTTCGCTGACTTCCCGCATATCCGCTTGTTTGGTGCCGACCCCTACGACTATGATGCCCCGTTCAATCGCCTCTACTTGGCGCTGATGTCGCGCGGTAAAGCCTACTGCACTCAACACTGGCAGTATGCGGCTACGCCTAGCCAGCTACACCGCTGCTTTTTCAGCGCCGTGGGCCATTCCAACAAGTTCCTGCGAGACCCCGACGATGGTGATCCGACCCGACACAATGCCTAACGAGCACCAGCTCACTCTTATTGCCCAGCAGCTAGGTCGTCCACCACGCGGCATCGAGGCATTGGCCGCTACCGACGGTGAAGGCACACCCCTGGTATTACGCATGGCCCCCATCGTCGATGGCAAGCCATTTCCTACACTTTACTGGCTAAGCTCTGATGTACTGAAAGTGGTCATTTCACGCATCGAAGCCAGCGGCGTGATCAAAGAACTAGAAGAACGCCTACACAACGATAGCGACTTTCTGGCCGCCTACCACCGCAGCCACGACGACTATGTCGCAACGCGCTGGCGCTATATGACTGAAGTCCAACGCGCCGACGTCGAACGTCTCGGGTATACTAAGTTGTTGAACACCCGTGGCATCGGCGGCATCACCAACCGCGATCAAGTGCGCTGCCTGCATACCCAGTATGCACACCACCTGTGCGGTAACAACGTCATCGGCCAGTGGCTTGATGAACACTATGGCGTAGCCGACTGCTTGCCCTGAATACTGGCTGCCCCTCCCCTGGGCGACACCAAGGAACAACTCTCATGTATCTAGACATTTCGGTTATCGCAAGCATTGTACTGGTTGCCCTGATGGTGGGCGGAACGGTTTTTGGCACCATTTTTGTGCGTGGCGCCATGAAACGCGATGCCAAGAACAGCGACCGCTAACCCAGCACCTGCGTATCCATCAGGGGCGCCGATTGGCGCCCCTGATGCTTATTAAGATATTAAAAACGAAGGCATACAGCGTTTTCGCGGAGTCCCGTTGCATCGGGCGGTTCCAGCCAGCTACACCAGAGTCATCCATCGCCAGATAAACCGGACTCCTACCGTTTTATTAAAAAAAAGACATATCATTTTTAAACCGTAACAGGAGAACATCATGGCTGCTATCTGTGTCTATCTGGGCTCACGCCCAGGCAACTCGCCTGCCTATCAACAAGCGGCTGTTCGGCTTGGCGAGCTAATCGGCCAGCGCGGGCACAGCCTGGTGTACGGTGGAGCACGTGTGGGGCTAATGGGCGAGCTAGCCAACAGCGTAATGGCTCATGGCGGCCAAGTGGTTGGCGTCATGCCCGATCACCTGGTTGAACGCGAGCAAGCTCACCTGGAACTCAATGAACTGATTCGTGTCAGCAACATGCACGAGCGCAAAGCCTGCATGGCCGACCTGAGCGATGCCTTCATTGCTTTGCCGGGTGGCATCGGCACCTTGGAAGAGCTATTTGAAACCTGGACGTGGCGTTACCTCGAACTACACCACAAGCCGCTGGGGTTACTGAATACCGAACGCTTCTACCAGCCACTAATGACGTTTCTTGATAGTACCGTCAACGCTGGCTTCTTGGCCTCTGAGACTCGCGCTCAACTACTTGATGCAGCAACACCCGAAGCCATGATCGAGCAAATCGAAGCCCGCTTAACCCACGGCTGATTTCTGCCGGCACTTTTCGCACTAGGAGAACATAGGAATGCATGCCATCACCCACCAGCAAGGCACCATGCAATGGGCTGAGGTCGCTGATCTAGCTTCACCAGGCGCTAACGAAGTAACACTACGAGTGGCTTGGGCCGGTGTTAATCGTGCCGACATTGCTCAACTGGCGGGTAAATATCCGCCCCCGCCTGGTGTTTCTGAGACACTAGGACTTGAAGTCAGTGGCACAGTGACCCAGGTTGGCACCAACGTCCAGAACGTTGAGGTTGGCCAACAGGTTTGTGCACTGCTTGCCGGTGGCGGCTATGCCGAGCAAGTGGTGGTTGATGCACGTCAGTTGCTCCCGGTACCTGACGGACTCAGCCTGCGCGACGCTGCAGCGCTTCCCGAAGTATTCGCCACCGCTTGGCTGAACCTGTACATGGAAGCCGCCATGCAACGCGGCGAACGAGCACTGATTCATGCCGGCGCCAGTGGCGTGGGCAGCGCAGCCATTCAGCTATGCCGCGCCTTCGGCAACCCCTGCTTTGTTACCGTCGGCAGCCAGCAAAAGCGCGACGCGTGTGAAGCGCTGGGGGCCGATGCCAGCTGGAATCGCCACGATGGTGACTTTATTGATGCAGTAAAAGACTGGGGCGGTGCTGACGTCATTCTCGATCCCGTAGGCGCCAGCTATCTTTCCGCTAACCAACGCGTACTGAACCCTGATGGCCGTCTAGTAGTCATCGCCATGCTAGGCGGCAATCGCGCCGAATTAGACTACGGTCGCCTGCTGATGAAACGCCAACGACTGATCGGCTCAACACTGCGGGCACGCCCACCAGAGCAGAAAGGGCATATTCTCACGCAGCTACAGGAAAAAGTGTGGCCAAAGCTGGCTCAAGGTGAAATTAAGCCGTTGATCCATAACAGCTGGCCTATCACCCAAGCCGCTGAAGCACATGACTACCTGAAAACCGACGCCAACATAGGAAAGTTACTGCTGGCGGTTAGTGGGGAGGAGTAAGGTTTCCCCTTAACAATGGCCGACCAGAGTCATTTAAAACGATTTAAAACGACAGCGCCCTTGCCGCTCTGGGGCGCAAAAACTCACGGTGGATGTGTTTAAAGGTAGGTGTGTCGCAGCGCTTCAGCCATTCGTAAGCCACCATATCCGCACTGACGACGCATCCACCGGCACGCTCCAGCCGTCGCCCTGCCAGGGCCGCCTCTTCTGCACGTCGACTCACAGACGCCTCGGCCAGCAGGTACACATCGTAACCCGCCGCAAGCAGCCCAAGGCCGGTCTGGAGCACACAAATGTGCGCCTCAGTCCCACACAACACAATCTGGCGACGTCCTGTGGCCTCCAGCGCTTGGGCAAACTCTTGCTCCTGGTGGGCATCAAAGTGGCATTTGGTCCATATCTGATGCGTGCCTAAGGCTTCCAGCAAACGTGGCTCGCTGCCTCCCAAGCCTTTGGGGTTTTGCTCAGTCACCCACACGGGCACTTGCAATGCGTCGGCCACACCACCAAGCCATATTGCCTCATTAACGGCTTGCTCCCCACCGTCGATAACAGGCAGTAAACCGGCCTGTAAATCAACAATCAATAAGACGCTTTTATCGGGACTCAATAACATGGTAGTGCTCCTCTCGCTCAGCGGCTTAAGGCACAGAGGCAATTAATACACAGGACTCAATCGGCTTTTTTCATCTGTGTTTGCATGTAGTTTTCAATGCCGACTTTGTCGATCAGCCCAAGCTCGGTCTCAAGGTGGTCGATATGTTCTTCTTCGTCAGCCAGAATATTACGGAAGAGATCACGGCTAACATAGTCACGCACTTCTTCACAGTGACTAATGGCGTCTAGCAGGTCAGCGCGTGCCTTATGCTCCAGCTTGAGATCGCACTCAAGCATCTCGCGAACGTTTTCGCCA
Organism: Halomonas halocynthiae DSM 14573; assembly: GCF_000425725.1. GTDB lineage: Bacteria > Pseudomonadota > Gammaproteobacteria > Pseudomonadales > Halomonadaceae > Halomonas > Halomonas halocynthiae. The sequence goes on along the minus strand of NZ_KE384441.1, from coordinate 36,355 downwards.
ATCATCAGCTTGCCGTAGTCCTGCAGGTTAGGCAGCCCTTCCAAGAAAAGAATACGCTCGATCAACGTATCAGCGTGCTGCATCTCTTCGATGGATTCTTTGTACTCCCACGCGCCTAACGCAGCCAAGCCCCAGTCTTGATACATTTTGGCATGCAGGTAGTACTGATTGATGGCAACCAGCTCATTGCCCAGTACCGTATTAAGAAACTGAATTACCTTGGAATCGCCTTTCATGGCTACACCCCACTTGACGGATTAAAGAGGTTTAGCGGCCACCATAGCACGAACACGACCACTGCTGTCATAACAAAAGTTTAGACAACAGGCCGCCAAAAATTGAAATAGGAATTAGAGGATTGGTAAAAAACACGGGTATGAATAAGCGTGCTGGCGATTGTCGCAGTACCTAGAAGCGACACCCTGAAGTTAGACTGCGTAGGCAAGACCCTCACGGTCCAGGGTTAGTTGCTCACTTACCGCCTCGCGTACCATCTGCTTGCCCATGCAGGCACACTTACCACACTGAGTGCCACAGCCGGTTTCACGCTGCACATCTCGCCAGCTACGCGCGCCCTGTTCGACACTGCGTACAATGGCGTGATCACTGACACCTTTGCAAAGACACACGTACATGACATTTCCCCTCGCGACTCACGAGGATAAATGTAAATGATTCGCAGACGTTATCGCAAGTGCTATTTTTCCCTAAGCGCAAAAGCTCACCCCAGCACCATCGTCATCGCCGGATAAATCCGGCTCCTACAACGCCCCACTG
>NZ_KE384441.1:0-34889 GCF_000425725.1 Halomonas halocynthiae DSM 14573 | reverse complement strand
AACAGCACAGAAGACTGCAGGACACACCCTAGCTGCGGCCTGTGACTCAACTACTGGTTGCTCACTCGGCTTCAGGCCTCATGGCGGGAAATAGCAGTACGTCGCGGATCGAGGAGCTGTCAGTGAACAGCATCACCAGCCGATCAATACCGATGCCTTCACCAGCGGTAGGTGGCATACCCACTTCCAAGGCGCGCACATAGTCGGCGTCGAAGTACATGGCTTCCATATCGCCAGCGTCTTTTTCAGCCACTTGCTCAGCAAAACGATCAGCCTGATCTTCAGCATCGTTAAGCTCAGAGAAGCCATTGGCGAGCTCTCGGCCACCGACGAAGAACTCGAAACGCTCGGTGACGAAGGGATCACTATCTTTACGCCGCGACAGAGGGCTGACTTCAGTGGGGTAGTCAGTGATAAACGTCGGCTGCTCCAGCAGGTGCTCAACGGTCTCTTCAAAGATTTCCATCTGCACTCGGCCCAGACCCCAGCTATCTTTCACCGTGATGCCAAGCCCGCGGGCAATCTCACGGGCAGCCACATCATCAGACAGCGCGACATCGTCGATGCCTGGGTTGTACTCGACAATGGCGTTGAACACACTCATGCGCGCGAAGGATTTGCCAAAGTCATATTCGATGGTTTCAACCACCTCACCCTGAGCATCACGCCGCGTATTCGTCACCAGCGGGCTGCCCAGCACGTCCGTGGCGATGCTGCGCAGCATCTCTTCGGTCAGGTCCATCAGGTCGTTATAGTCTGCATAGGCCTGATAGAACTCAATCATGGTGAACTCGGGGTTATGTCGCGTAGACAGCCCTTCGTTACGGAAGTTACGGTTAATTTCAAACACCCGCTCGAAACCGCCCACTACTAAGCGCTTGAGATACAGCTCTGGGGCAATACGCAGGTACATATCCAAATCTAGGGCGTTATGGTGCGTCACGAAAGGACGCGCCGTTGCACCACCCGGAATCTGCTGCAGCATGGGTGTTTCGACTTCCATGAAACCACGCCCTTCAAAGAAGCGACGCATGGCGCTGACCACTTTGGCCCGCGTCTCGAAGACCTGGCGAGACTCAGGGTTCATGATCAAATCTACATACCGCTGACGATAACGGGCTTCCATATCCGTCAGTCCGTGAAACTTGTCAGGCAATGGCCTCAGGCTCTTGGTTAGCAGCTGCGCCTCTTCCATCATCACATACAAGTCGCCCTTGCCCGATTTATGCACTGGGCCACGCGCAGCGACGATATCGCCAATATCCCAGCCTTTGATATCACCCAGCACAGCCTCAGGCAGGCCTTTTTTATCCACATACAGCTGGATCTGTCCAGACACATCCTGGATCACGATAAAAGGGCCGCGTTTGCGCATGATGCGCCCAGCCACGGCAGCAGAACGCGCCAACGCCTCAAGCGCTGATTTATCCTTATCCCCCAACTCAGCATGCAGCTCAGCGGCTAGACTGTCACGACGAAAGTCATTGGGGAAGGCGCTACCACCTTCGCTTTCAGCGCTTTTGCGGCGTTCGGCAAGCTTGGCTCGACGCTCTGCAATCAGATGGTTTTCATCGTGCTGTGAAGAATCCTGATGAGACATGATTGTGCCTAGTTATCCTGCCGGTTTGAGAGAAAGGCGTCGCATGGTCCGCACATGAGCGAAACCGGACTAGAGCCCTTGTTTAAGACTCGCTTCAATAAACTGGTTCAGCTCGCCGTCCAACACGCGGTCGCAGTTACTGGTCTGTACGCCAGTACGCAAGTCCTTAATGCGCTGATCATCCAGCACGTAGGAACGTATCTGACTGCCCCAGCCAATATCTGCCTTGGAGTCTTCCGCCGCTTGCTTGGCCTCGTTGCGTTTGTCCATCTCGTATTCCCACAACCTTGCGCGGAGTTGCTTCATGGCAAAGTCACGGTTGGCATGTTGGCTGCGCTGGCTCTGACACGCCACCACAATACCTGTCGGCTCGTGGGTAATACGCACAGCGGAATCCGTGGTATTAACGTGCTGCCCGCCGGCACCACTGGAACGATAGGTGTCGGTACGCAAATCTGCCGGATTGATTTCAACCTCGAAGGTATCATCAATCTCTGGCGAGACGAATACAGACGTAAAGGACGTGTGACGACGGCCACCTGAGTCGAACGGGCTCTTACGCACCAGACGATGAACGCCCGTTTCGGTGCGCAGCCAGCCAAACGCATAATCGCCCTGCACATGGATGGTCGCCGACTTGATACCCGCTACCTCACCAGCAGAAAGCTCGGTGATATCAGCTTTGAAGCCGTTGTGTTCCGCCCAACGTAGATACATGCGCAGCAGCATGTTGGCCCAGTCCTGGGCCTCGGTGCCGCCAGAACCGGCCTGAATGTCGAGGTAGGCACCGTTAGCATCCATCTCTCCGGAGAACATGCGCCGAAATTCCAGCTTGGCCAGACTCTGCTGCAGTGAGTCAAGCTCACGCTCAACCTCAGCAACGGTGTCTTCGTCGTCCTCCATCTCGGCCAGCTCTAGCAGGTCGGCATTATCGCCAACGCCCTGCTCCAGCTCATCGATGGTCTGCACAACTTGTTCTAACGCCGCACGTTCCTTGCCCAGTTTCTGGGCATAGTCTGGGTCATTCCAGACATTAGGATCTTCCAGTTCGCGCGACACTTCTTCTAGCCGATCTTTCTTCTCGGCATAGTCAAAGATACCCCCTCAGGACGTCTGTCCGCTCGGACAGGTCCTTGAGAAGGTTATGAATCGGATTAGTTTCCATGAAGCTCGCCCTGCTGCTTGCCGATATCTACTGTTTGAATACAGAGACATGGGAAATAAAAGAAAAAACGACCCTTAGGGCCGCATCACAAAGGGAGAGTATTGTAGCCAAAGCAGCGAAGCCCGTCATCTTGGGCATCGGCATAACAGCCAGTCGGAACCTTCATCGCCGGATAAATCCGACGTTGACAAAAAACCACCACACCCACAACCCACACTGTGGAAGCCTGAGTTGCTGAGTCGTTACCCGGCGATGGGGTTGGGCCTAGTCATAACAGTAGTCTGCATCGCCGGATAAATCCGACGCCCACAAAACCACTGCCCCAACCCCCAAAGCGTCAACCTGGAAGCGCCAACCTAGAAGCGATAGGTCATCTGTGCGCCAATGCCGTGAGCTTCGTTCTTGTACTTAGCTGAGTAGCTGGTACCACCGATGCCGCCGAGATGATCACTGCGAACCTGTTCCACATCGGTCGTGCGCTCGGTCAGATAGGAATAAGCCACGTCAATGGTCAAGTCGTCCATCGGCGTCCAGCCGGCACCCAACGAGAAGATACGACGATCATCGGACGGAATACGGACACTGCGGTGCTCATCGTTGCTCGGCGTGTTGTCGAGGGTCAAGCCGGCACGCAACACCCATTCTGGATTCAACTGGTACTCACCACCCGCAGCAAAGGCCCACGAGTTGCTATAGTTTTGCGTTTCCTTGGTGATTTCCGGAATCGTATCACCTGTCACACGGATTTCCTGGAACTTGCTCCAGCGCGACCAAGAGGCACCAAACATTAATTTGAGATTGTCAGACATCTGTTGCGTCACAGAGAAGTTGACGGTTTCAGGCGTCGTCAGCTTTAAGTGCGCACTATCCTTCTGAATCGCATTGCCGAACGGGTCAACGGCTTTAAAGTCGCCCTCTAAGTTGTACTTCACCTCTGAGCGATACGTCAGACCCAAGGTAGTTTCCGGCACCGGCTGATACATCACGCCCAGGTTATAGCCCCAAGCATCATCATCGCCTTTTACACGAGCATCAACGTCACCTGCTTGGTTATAGCCGGGTTCGCTAGGAATCTGACGATGCAGCTCACCTTCAACGCGGTTATAGGTCACGCCAGCACCCACCGACCACTGGTCATTGAAGCGATACGACACTGTCGGCTGAGCACTGATTACAGTGACTTCGGTATAGTTACCAAAGTAACGACCCTGGAAGTCTTTCTCATAATCCGTTTTTGAACCAAAGGGGGCATAAACACCAAAACCGAACGCCAGTTGATCATTCACTGGGTGCGCATAAAACGCATAAGGAACCGCCTTATTACCAACCATATCACCGTTGCTGGTGCCCGGCACGCCCCCTACTGGCACTTGCACACCATTCGGTGCGCCACCCATTGCAACTCCTGAGTCTATATTGCGCGTAGCACTGACGTTGCTGATGTCATTTTTAACATGCAAATACGTGCCACCAGCAGAGATCTGGGCACGATCCAAAAACGACATGCCCGCCGGGTTGCCGAATACAATTGTCGCATCTTCAACATTAGAGCTACGCCCTGCGTGGCCATAACCCTGACCACTGACGCTTTGTTCGTTGAGCTGAAAACCGCCAGCCTGTACCTGGCCGGCAGCAAGAAGAACAGATGCCGAGGCAACGGCGATACTGAGAGCATTGAGCTTGTTATTCATGGCGCGATACACCCTGTCTATTGTGACTGTTTTATTATGCGTGTCGTATGACGCTTCTCATCTGCACCTATGCTGTGCTGACGCTGACCCCAGTGTTCGCGAAACAGCCCCTTATGATCAAGGCCAAACGCTCGTTTTAATTTAAAAACCTCTCCTACTTTAGTCGCACTAGATAAATAATCTCTATATTTCAATTGGTTAATTAACACGCTGTCAGGGAACTTACCTTCAAACCTAAACATTCTTGACCTTTGTGTAACACACAGGTTCTACACTATAGCCAACCTTTCTTCTTTTCGAGGCCACCATGAAAGTCAGCGAACTGGCCCATGAAGCCGACGTTACCGCCGAAACCGTACGCCATTACACGCGCGAAGCACTGCTGAAACCCAGCCGAAACCCAGACAACGGCTATCAGATATACACTCAGCACGACCTTGAGCGACTACGTTTCATTCAACGTGCGCGCACGCTCGGGTTCAGTGTGGTTGAAATTCGCGAAATCCTTGAGCAGGCCGACCAGGGCGACTCGCCCTGCCCTCTGGTGCGTGATTTTCTGGCCAGCCGCCTACCCGAAATACGCCAGCGCATTGTTGAGCTTCAAGCACTTGCCACGCGCATGGAGCAGGCACTAACCACTTGGGCCGAGATGCCTGACGGCATGCCCGATGGCCATAGCCTGTGCCAGCTGATCGAGAACTTTCCCGAACCGCTAATGCCCCGCGACACCTCAAACCCCGCCAAGGAGACCCCATGAGTATCCGCACCACTTTCCAGCGCAACGTGGCCAGCATGAGCTGCCAGGGCTGCGTCAGTAAGATGCGCAAGGTCATCCAGGCTGAAGACCCACAGGCTGAGGTGACAGGCTTCCCAGACGAAAAGCGCTTGGAAACCACCACCACACTCGATGGCAAGCATCTCGACCACCTACTTACCGAGGCAGGTTTCACGCCAAACGAACTCAACAAAGAATGTACCAGTGAGCAAACTGAGCGCGCGTCATCCCCAGCACAGCACAGCCCAAACAAAGAACGCGCCGCGAGCCGCACACACCGACTGGCCATCAGCGGTATGACCTGCGCCAGCTGCGTAAAGAGCGTGCAGCAGGCATTGGAAAAAACTCAAGGGGTGACATCGGCAACCGTTAACTTCGGTACCCATACTGCTCAAGTTCACGGCAGCGCCAATGAAGAAGCATTGATCGCTGCGGTCGATAGCGTCGGCTATAGCGCCGAACCCATCGTCGACATGCGCGAGGCCGAGTCCAGCCGTGCTGACAAAGAGCAGCGCGACTATAAAAAACGTCTGCATGGCAGTTTTTGGTCGCTGGCACTCGCCGTGCCACTAATGGCCAGCATGTTCTTTTTTCATCCCCAGCCAGTGGGCGCTGGGCGAATCTACTGGGCGGCTATTGGTGTACTAACACTTTTGGTAATGGCATTTCCTGGGCGTCACTTTTTTGTCAACGCGTGGAAAAATGCCCGCCATCACCAGGCTAATATGGACACCCTAGTCGCCATGGGCACCGGCACCGCTTGGCTGTATTCCATGGTGGTGGTATTTCTTGGCAGCTGGCTGCCCGAGGTCGCACGCGGGATTTACTTTGAAGCATCAGCCATGGTTATCGGCTTAATCTTACTGGGCAACGCCGTAGAGTTACGCGCTCGGGGCCGCACCAGCGATGCACTTAAACGCTTACTTGACCTACAAAGTAAGACCGCACGGGTTATTCGCGATGGCGCAGAATATGAAATCGACATCGACGACGTGCGTAAGGACGACCAAATTCGTGTGCGCCCGGGGGAACGCTTGCCGGTCGATGGCGAAGTCACCGAGGGCCAAAGCCATATCGACGAGTCAATGCTAACTGGCGAGCCGTTACCCGTCGCCAAAGGCCAGGGCGATGAGGTCAGTGCCGGTACAGTTAATGGTCGTGGTGGGCTGGTCTATCGTGCTACCCGGGTGGGCACCGATACTCGGCTGGGACAAATTACTGAGCAAGTCGCCAGTGCCCAGAACTCACGCCCACCGATTGGTGACCTGGCCGATAAGGTCTCTAGCGTGTTCGTGCCCTCAGTCATGATCATTGCCGTACTCACTGCACTGGCCTGGTTCAATTTTGGCGCCGAACCACGCGTTATTCATATGCTGGTCACCGCGACCACGGTGCTGATCATTGCGTGTCCCTGTGCGTTAGGCCTGGCTACACCGATTTCGACCATGATTGGCGTCGGCAAGGCCGCCGAACATGGCGTGCTGGTAAGAAACGGCGAAGCACTGCAAACCGCCAGCAAACTGACCACGCTGGTGGTAGATAAAACCGGCACACTGACCGAAGGCAAGCCACGCGTTACCGAAGCCAGAGTGTTTGCAGGCGATGAACAACAGACACTGGGACTGGCAGCGGCACTTGAGCGCGGCTCAGAGCACCCACTGGCCACTGCCGTACTGAGCTATTGCGAAACGCATGATGCCGCTGAACGTGACATCCGCGATTTCGACAGCATTACCGGGCGCGGCGTCACGGCACACTCCTGTGACAACCAACCCTGTGACAACCAGACCCTGCTGCTGGGCAATGCCACGCTAATGGAAGAAAACACTATCAGCCTGAGTCTGGGGCGCGATTTCGCCAGCGGCCTCGAAGACGACGCTCGCACAGTGGTGTATCTCGCGGTAGGCGGTGAGCTAGCAGCTATCTTTGGCATTAGCGACCCACTGCGTGACGACAGCATCGCGGCGGTGAAGCGCCTGCAAGACGACGGTTTGACCGTGGTTATGCTGACCGGTGATAACGAACACACCGCTCGCGCCATCGCCCGTGCGGTGGGTATTGATGACTTTCGCGCGGGGTTACTGCCCGAAGACAAACACGCCGAAATTGAGCGCCGACAACGCCAAGGAGAAATTGTCGGCATGGTTGGCGACGGTATTAATGACGCCCCAGCGCTGGCACGTGCTAACGTCGGCTTTGCTATTGGGCAAGGGACTGATGTCGCTATCGAAAGCGCCGGCATTACGCTAATTCGCGGCTCGCTGCACGGCATTGCTGACGCCATCGAAATCAGCCAGGCCACGCTTAAAAATATCAGGCAGAACCTCGTCGGCGCATTCGGTTACAACATCGTATGCATTCCCATCGCAGCCGGTGTGCTGTATCCGTTTACCGGCATGCTGCTATCACCCATGATTGCTGGCGCTGCCATGTCGCTATCGTCGATTACTGTCGTCAGCAACGCCAACCGATTACGCCTGCTCAAAACACACGGTACTGACAGCACCGATGCACCCAAACCTCAGGAGGCTCACTCATGAGTATGCTGATTACACTAGTGGTCAATTGTTTAGGGCTGGGGCTAATTGGCCTAATTGTGTGGTGGTTCTGGATGAGTAAAGATACCCCTGAAAGCCGCTGAACCGTATCAGCTCAGCGGCTCAGCGTGCTCAATCATCAACTGCAACGACTCGCGCCCACGAAAACGGTTACGGTTTAAGCGATACGCGCAACGTAGCGTATCGCCGATAGCAAACGCTGGCAGTTCGCCGGGCGACAAGGCGCGAAACCAGATGCTGCGGATACTGGCTGAGCCGCTGGACAGCGTCATCATCAGGTGTGTGCCATCCGCACCCACTGGTCGCAGCGACTCCACCAAGAACTCACCCTGGAACAATGGGGCATCAAACTCGCGTCCATAAGGGCCCAGCGCGTCCAGCTCATCTAGGGTGAGCAGCGATAACTGGCTTGGCGACAGCTCGCCATCGGTCAAAATGCGGGGGTACAGCGCTAGGCCACCCAGCTGCTCATCGACCGCTTGACGCAACGCCGTGCAAAAGGCGCTTAGCTGATCGCGTGGCACCCCCACACCAGCCGCACCACGATGCCCGCCAAAGCGCGGCAAGCTATACGGTGCCAGCTCATAGACGCGTTGCAACGCGTCACGCAGGTGCAACGCCTCAATAGAGCGGCCTGAGCCGGTCAGCATGTCTGGCGTAGTCGCTGGCGTCATTACCAGCGCCGGTCGGCCATAGGCCTGGACCAGCCGCGAGGCCACAATGCCCTGCACCCCAGGGTGACCATCTTCTAACACGATAATCAGCACCGCCACATTCTCAGCTAACTGGGGCAGCGCCAGCGCCTTGGCTTGCTCGGCCATATCCGCCTCAATGGCCTTACGCGACTGATTATCCTCATCCAGCGTGGTCAGATGCCGCGACGCCGTCGCGTCATTGCTAGCCAGCATGTAGTGCAGCGCCGCGTAAGGGTCATCAAGACGAGAACGGGCATTGATGCGCGGTCCCATCTGAAAACCCAGTGTTTCGGCGCTGAAGGGCACGCTGTCTGCTCCCAAGCGCTCAGCCATGGCGCGCCAGCACGCCTCGTCCATACGATTAATCAGCTTGAGCCCCTGGCTAACCACTGCGCGGTTAGCGGCACTGGCACCTAGCGAAACGCAATCTGCTACGGTGCCCAGCGCCACATAGGAAAGCCAAGGCGAAAGCTTGGGCGTTTCTTGGCCAATCACACCCCATTCGATCAGCACCGAACGGGTCAGCGACATTGTCAGCCAAGCCACCATACAGCCAGCAATGGTCGGGTCAGGGTAGTCACAGTCGTCCCGAGTGGGGTTAACCGTGGCATAGGCAGAAGCTGGCGGCCCCTCCAGCGGCAAAGCATGATGATCGGTCACCACCACATCGATACCAGCACCTTTAAGCCGAGCGATACGTGGCTCGTCACTGCTGCCACAGTCGGCCGTTATCACTAGGCTGGGGGCAGGCGATAAGGCAAGTGTGCGCTCTACCAGCGGTAGGCTAATGCCATAACCATCATTAATACGATGACCAATCAGACTATGCAGACGACATTCTGGCACACCGAATAGCTCGCCCAACGTACGCCGGATAACCACATGGGAAGTAATGCCGTCGACGTCATAGTCGGTCAAGATACCGATCGATTCACCATCGATGACTGCCTTGGCAATACGCTCGGCGGCACGCCTAGCATCCTTGAGCCGCTCAGGGTGCGCCAGGTGACGCAGGCCAGGCGATATCAGCGGCTCAAGCGGGCCTTGAGTGTTCGCCAAACGACCAGCAAAAACCCGCGCCTGCAGTGGCGTCAAGCCTTCAGCCAAAGCGCGGGCTTCTAGCTCAGCGTCGCGCAAGCGCGGTTCCAGCCGGGGCCTTAGCGCGTCTGTTAATTCGTCCACGGGCGCACTCGTTGTCCTGCCCGCCGTATCACTGAACGGCACCCGTTGCTCCACGCATTCCCCATCAAACGTTCAGACACTCAGCGACGCTGCTCAGCCACAAATGCCTGAACGGCTTCAAGCTCAGCAGGCAGCACGGTATAGCGCTCTTCACGCTCCAACAAGTCTTCCATGTGCGGCGGCAGGGGCACGCCAGGGAAACCGGCCTTGACCACTGCTTCGGCGAACTTGGCTGGGTGCGCAGTCGAGAGGGTTATCATCGGTACCGCCTTGTTGCCGCGCTGCTCTTGGGCAGAGCGATAACCCGTCGCGGTATGCGGGTCCAGAATTTCTTGGGTGTGGTAATGCGCTTCGCGGATGGCCTCCAGAATAGTGCTGTCATCCACGCTATGGCTAACGAACATCTTGCGTAACTTGGCCAACGGCGCATCGGCTAATGCAGCGGGCTCTTGTTGGAAGCGTTCCATCAGCGCACTGACTGCCTCACCGTCTCGCTCATAAGCCTCAAACAGCAAGCGCTCAAAGTTGGACGACACAACAATATCCATGGATGGTGCCAGTGTCGCCACCAACTCATGCTTAGAGAAATCATTACTGGCTAGGGTGCGGTGCAAAATATCGTTATCGTTGGTGGCAATGATGAAGCGCTCAACCGGCAGCCCCATACGGTAGGCCATAAAGCCAGCAAAAACGTTACCAAAATTGGCGGATGGCACACAGAAACTCACCTTACGATGCGGCGCACCCAGCGCAACAGCTGATGCCACGTAGTAAACAATCTGAGCCATGATGCGCGCCCAGTTGATCGAGTTCACCGCCACCAGCCGTGTTCCATTCAGGAAACGCTGGTCAGCAAAGCTGGCTTTGACCATCGCCTGGGCATCATCAAAATTGCCTTCAATGGCGATATTGAAGACATTGTCCGCCAATACCGTGGTCATTTGGCGACGCTGCACCTCAGACACACGATTGTGTGGATGCAAAATAAAAATATCGAGGTTATCGCAATGGCGGCAACCTTCAATGGCAGCCGAGCCGGTATCACCCGAGGTGGCACCCATAATAACCGCACGCTCACCGCGCTTACTGAGGAAATGATCGAGGATCCGCCCTAGCAACTGTAGGGCGATATCTTTGAAAGCCAGTGTCGGACCATGGAACAACTCAAGCAGAAAGTGGTTACTGTCCAGCTGATTTAATGGCACTACCGCTTCATGGCTGAAGGTGGCGTAAGCCTCTTTCACTAGGCCACGAAAGGTCTCATCATCGATTTCGCCACCCACATAAGGCTTCATCACCCGAAACGCAATTTCGGCATAAGACAGCCCAGCCATCTCGCTGAGATCGTCAGCAGACAGTTGAGGCACGCTTTCCGGCACATAAAGGCCACCGTCATTCGCCATGCCAGTAAGCACGACCTCTTCAAAACTCAGTACGGGCGCATTCCCGCGAGTGCTGATATAGCGCATGATTTATTCCTGCTCGTCCAGAGACTCGACTCGAATACGTGTAACATCGCCAGCAATATCGACCATGGCTTCGATGCGCCGGATCGCTTCATTCATGTTCTTTTCGCGCGTGCGATGTGTCATCAGAATGATCGGCACCAGCTCACCTTCGGTGGAGTCTTTCTGGATCAGCGCCTCAATAGAAATGCCTTCCTCAGCCAATGTCGTTGCTACTCTGGCCAGAACGCCTGGACGATCCACCGCCAGCAACCTCAGGTAATAGGCAGTGGTGATATCTTCCATATTCAGGATAACTGGCTGGTCGGTGCCTTCACCCACGCCACTGAATGCCAAGTAAGGCACGCGATAGTGATGGTCTGTATTGATGTTACGCGCCACGTCCAGCAGATCAGCAATAATCGCCGACGCAGTTGGCTCAGCACCAGCGCCAGCGCCGTAATACAGTGTTGGGCCAACCGCATCGCCCATCACAGCAATGGCGTTTTTCACACCATGTACATTCGCCAGTAAGCGTTCTTTAGGTATCAGCGTGGGGTGAACACGCAACTCAAGGCCATCCTCTGTACGCTTGGAAATACCCAAATGCTTGATGATGTAGCCTAGGTTATCGGCCTGCTCTACGTCCTCAGCAGTAATTTTGGCAATACCTTCGGTATAGGCTTTGTCAAACTGTAGCGGGACTCCGTAGGCAATCGACGCCAGAATGGTCAGCTTGTGAGCGGCATCAATGCCTTCAACATCAAACGTCGGATCAGCTTCGGCATACCCAAGCGCCTGTGCCTCGGCCAACACATCTTCGAAGGCACGCCCTTCATCACGCATGTGGGTCAAGATGAAGTTGCCCGTGCCATTAATGATGCCAGCCAGCCACTCGATACGGTTAGCTCCCAGCCCCTCACGCAATGCCTTAATAATCGGAATACCACCAGCAACGGCTGCCTCGAACGCGACAATCACGCCTTTATCATGAGCGGCCTGAAATATTTCGTTGCCATGTACGGCGATCAGCGCTTTGTTGGCCGTGACCACATGCTTACCATTCTCAATGGCAGCCATGACCAGCTCATAGGCCGTTTCATAACCGCCAATCAGCTCAACCACCACGTCAACGCTGGGGTTAGTCGCCACCGCAAAAATATCTTGGGTGGAGTGTATCCCGGTAATATCACACGCAGGGTTGGGTGTGCGATACGCCACCTGCTCGATGACAATAGGCCGTCCCGCACGGCGGGTAATCTCATCAGCATTGCGCGTCAGCACATTGAACGTGCCGCCACCGACGGTACCCAAGCCACAGATTCCTACTCTTACCGGTTTCAATGTTCTATCCCCTGTTGCATGGCAGTTGTGATACTGCAGTTAGTCAGCGTCAAGTTGGAGCATGCCAGCCAGCCGCTCTGCTGGTATATAGCCGGGCACCATCTGCCCATTAGGCAGAACAATCGCTGGCGTGCCACTAACGCCTAATTCTATGCCCAAATGATACTGCTCTTCGACCGGATTGTCGCAGCTTGCATCACCATCCAGCGTATCGCCTCGCTGAATGACAGACATCGCCTCACTGGTATTGTCAGCACACCAAATCTGCTGCATTTCACGCGCCCCTTGCGACTGCATTCCACCGCGAGGAAAAGCGAGGTAGTCAACCTGAATGCCCATTTCATTCAGCTGGGGCACTTCTTCATGCAGCTTGGTACAGTAAGGACAGGTGGTATCAGTAAAGATGGTCACCTTGGCCTTAGGTTCATCAATACCTCGGAAAATAACACGCTGGTCGTCTCCGACGTCAGCCAAGCGCTGAGCGCGCGCGTCATTACGCTTCTGTTCGGTCAGATTAATCATGCCCTCGTCTGTATTTTCAAACAGATCGCCCACTAATAAATACCGACCTTCATCCGTCGTATAAAAGGTTTCACCGCTTTCCAGCCGCACCTCAAACAACCCTTCAATTGGCGCTTTATGCACGTCTTCAACCGGCAGGCTTTGTCCTCCAATGGTTAGCGAGTCTGCCAGACTTTCTTCGGGGCTAATGTCGGAGCTGGCAGAAACGGTAAAGGGCAAAGCCAGTACAGCAGAAAGCAGACTGAGTGCTGCACTACGAACTATCAGGCTCATTATTCAACCTCTTGGGTGGTGGTCAGCATGCAAGGCCTCAAGCCGGGCCTGTGCAACGTGGGTATAAATCTGGGTAGTTGACAGGTCACTATGCCCCAGTAGCATCTGTACGACACGCAGGTTAGCACCATGGTTCAGCAGGTGTGTCGCAAAAGCATGCCTGAGCGTATGCGGTGACAAAGAACGCTGAATATTGGCTGCCAATGCGTGCGCTTTAATTCGATACCAGAATGTTTGGCGCGTCATACAGGCATCATGACGACCAGGAAAAAGCGCCGGCCGATTCCTGTCGCTCATCAGCGCGGCTCGACTATGCCGCATATAGTGTTCCAGCCAGTACACCGCCTCTTCGCCTAACGGCACCAGCCGCTCTTTGCCCCCTTTACCGTGGACCCGAACAACCCCTTGGCGAAGGTTAAGGGCGTCGGTAGTCAGCCCGACCAACTCAGAAACACGCAGGCCCGCACCGTACAGCACTTCCAGCATGGCGCGATCTCGCACTCCCAAATCGGTCGAAAGATCGGGGGCCGCCAGCAGTCTCTCCACCTCGTCTTCTTCTAGAGTGTCTGGCAAGGAAGAGCGAACACGCGGCAGCTTAACATCAGCAATGGGATCATGCTCCAGATACCCTTCAAGCAGCGCCCAACGATAGAACCCTCGCAAGCTAGAAAGCAGCCGCGCATTGCTACGCAGTTGATAGCCCGCTTCACGGCGCTTATCAAGCCAGTTCATCAGCGTCATCGCTCCGGGCGCAAGCAACGTCTCGGCGCATTCATCAAGGTACTGACACCATGCCATAAGATCACGTCGGTAAGCCGCCAGTGTATTGTCACTAGCGCCTTGCTCAAGCCACTGAGTGTCGAGAAATTCATCGAGCAGTGTCTGGGAATCATGCACCATGATTACCGGCTCCACACGGGTATCCCAATAGACAAAAACCCCGCCTCGCAATGGCGAAGACGGGGTTTGGCTGGCAAATGCGCCTCAAGCGCATTCACCCTTGCCCAGAGGCAGCTTGCCTCAGGACAGCTTTTCCTTGATACGTGCAGACTTACCACTACGCTCACGGAGGTAGTACAGCTTGGCCTGGCGAACATCACCGCGACGCTTAACGCTGATGGAGTCGACCTGCGGGCTATACGTCTGGAAAGTACGCTCAACACCAACACCGTGAGAGATCTTACGCACAGTGAAAGCAGAGTTCAGGCCACGATTACGCTTGCCAATAACCACGCCTTCAAACGCCTGCAGACGCTCGCGAGTGCCTTCCTTAACTTTAACCTGGACAACAACCGTGTCACCGGGAGAAAACGTCGGAATTTCTTTGCTCATCTGCTCGGCTTCGAGCGCCTGGATCACTTTGTTCTTACCACTCATAACATCACTCCTTAAAAATTTAGCTGAAATATCAACCTGCGCCCGAACATATGGCTCGATAACGTCAGCGATATTCCGTGATCCCTGCGCTCAAGCGCGCGGGAGCCAGTTTGTGACACAGAACCCGAGCCTAATGGCACCGCCTTCTGCACCTCCGCCCTTACTAGCTGACAGTCAAGGCGTCTTCTTCCTCTATAAACTCTGCGAGTAGCGCCTGCTGCTCTTTGGTTAACGCCCGCCCTGCTAATAAATCGGGACGACGTTGCCAAGTACGGCCCAGCGACTGCTTAAGTCGCCAACGGCGAATTTCGCCATGATGACCGCTGAGCAAGACATTCGGCACATGACGACCGTCGACCTCCTCAGGCCGCGTGTAATGCGGGCAGTCCAGCAGCCCATCATTAAAGGAGTCTTCAGTCGCTGAATCCTGATGGCCTAGCACCCCAGGAACCAACCGTGTTGCTGCGTCTATCAACACCATGGCTGGCAATTCACCACCGCTCAGCACATAGTCGCCAATGGAACACTCTTCGTCGATATCTGCGTCAACGACTCGCTCATCGATGCCTTCATAGCGCCCAGCCACAACAATCAATGGAGGCCCTGCAACCAGCTCTTGCACTCGCTGCTGATCCAGCCTGCGCCCTTGCGGTGAAAGATAAATCACCCAGGGCCGCTCTCCACTCACCTGTTGCGCCCGTTGCCGTGCATCATGAATTGCCGAACGCAATGTATCGACTTTCATCAACATTCCTGGACCACCGCCATAAGGGCGATCATCCACGGTCCGATGCCGGTCTGTTGCGTAATCTCTGGGGTTCCAAAACTCCAGCAACAACTGACCACGCTCTGCCGCCCTTCCCGTGACACCTTGATGCGTCAACGCATCAAACATTTCGGGAAACAGCGATACAACACCGACCCATAATGATGATGTCACTGGCTGTTTTGCCGACGCGTCTGGCGAGCTAACCGAAGTCAAAACTCGGGATCCCAGTCAACCGTCATAACACCAGATTCAAGGTCAACGTCACGAACAACGTCGCCATACAAATAAGGCAACAAACGTTCGCGAGGCGTGTCTTCCTGCTGCGCCTTCCCCTTTACCACCAGCACGTCATTGGCGCCCGTTTCAAAGAGGTTATCGACATGGCCCAGCGCGACACCGTCAAGCGTCACTACCTTCAGGCCGATGAGCTGATGCCAGTAAAAATCATCGGCATCCTCAAGCTCAGGCAGCTCAGACTTGGGCAGCAAAATTTCTGCACCCGCCAGCGCCTCAGCCTGCTCGCGCCCTTCCACGCCATCTAGCAGCGCCACCAACCCTTTGCCATGCACACGGCCCTGAACAAGCCGGCAGCTGCGCAACTTGCCGTTATGGCGTAGCATCCAGGCATCATAATCCAGCACGCCCTGCATGGGGCTGGTGTAAGAGTACACCTTGATCCAGCCTTTCACGCCGTAAGGGCTTGTCAGCTTACCCAACACGACGTAATCATCACTTGCCGGCTTCTGAGTACGACTCATTGGCAAACTCATCTTAGCAAAACCATTTCTGGTAAAACTGTTTAAGCCAACCTGCGCTTTCGACAGCACCACCAGACATCAGTGGCGTTGCAATCAGGCTTGCTTGCGTGCTTCTTTAACCAGTTCACTGACACGGTCAGAGAGCTGAGCACCCTGCGCCTGCCAATGTGTGATGCGATCGAGGTCGACGCGCAGGCGCTCTTCCTGACCACGAGCTACCGGATTAAAGAAACCCAGACGCTCAATGAAACGGCCATCACGTGACTTGCGTGAATCAGTCACAGTCAGATGGTAGAAGGGACGCTTTTTGGCGCCACCACGTGCCAGACGAATGGTAACCATGCGTTGACTATCCTTCGTTGGAGATTGAAATATTGCGCCACAAACAATGCGTGTGAACAGTGCTTGCGGCCGTTGATCATGATGGCGAAAAGACTCGCCATCGCAATACTGGGTCACAGCAAACGGGCATAATTGACCACGCTAGCCATGAGGAGGCAGCATTCTACGGAAATCTTCCCGAGTTGGGAAGCTTTTGACGGCGACTGACTCACTGTCGCCGTTAACCCTCATTATTCCGAGCGCTTGAAAAACATCTATTAACGCCCAGGAAAACCGCCGGGGCCGCCAGGGCCTCCCGGACCACGCCCGCCCATCATGCCAGACATACCGCGCATCATGTTTTGCATGCCCCCTTTCTTGCCCGCTTTCTTCATCATCTTTTGCATTTGCTTATGCTGCTTGAGCAAACGATTCAGATCAGGAATTTCGAGCCCTGCACCAGCAGCAATGCGGCGCTTGCGCGAACCATTAATAATCTCAGGGCGGCGGCGCTCATGTAGCGTCATTGAATTAATCAACGCCTCGAGCTTACCCATTTCTTTTTCTGGCCCGGGCCCTTGAGCCATTTCTGCCATTTGCCCCATTCCAGGAAGCTTGCTGAGCATGCCACCCATGCCGCCCATTTTCTTGAGCTGCTGAAGCTGATCACGGAAATCCTCAAGATCAAAACCGCCTTTCTTGACCTTTTTGGCAAGCTTTGCTGCCTGGTTTTTATCAACCGTTCGCTCAGCTTCTTCGATCAGCGACAACATGTCGCCCATGCCAAGAATCCGCGACGCCACACGGTCTGGGTGGAATGGCTCTAGCGCATCAACCTTCTCGCCGACACCCATGAATTTAATTGGCTTGCCGGTGATATATCGCACCGACAGTGCCGCACCACCACGCGCATCGCCGTCCGTCTTGGTCAGAACAACGCCTGTCAGCGGCAACGCTTCGTTAAACGCCTTGGCCGTATTAGCCGCGTCCTGACCGGTCATGGAGTCCACAACAAACAGCGTCTCAGACGGCGTAACAGCCTCATTCAGCGCCTGAATTTCTGCCATCATGGCGTCATCAATAGCAAGGCGACCGGCCGTATCGATCAACAGCACATCGTGAAACTGAATCTTGGCATGCTTAATCGCCGCTTGGGCAATATCTACCGGCTTCTGGTCACTGCTCGATGGAAAGAAGTCAACACTCACTTCCTTAGCCAGCGTTTCAAGCTGATCAATGGCCGCCGGACGATAAACATCAGCAGACACCACCAATACTTTTTTCTTCTCGCGTTCGCGCAAATAGCGCGCCAACTTAGCAACAGACGTTGTTTTACCCGCACCCTGCAAGCCAGCCACCAGGACTACCGCAGGCGAACCTTTGAGGGTAAGCCCCTCATTGGCTTCACCCATGATCGCCTCAAGCTCTTGTTGAACGATCTTGACGAACTGCTGGCCTGGCGAAAGACTTTTGGATACTTCTTGACCAACGGCACGCTCGCGCACCCGCTCGATAAAGTCTTTGACCACCGGCAAGGCAACATCAGCCTCCAGTAGCGCCCGGCGCACTTCACGCAGGGTTTCCTTGACGTTATCTTCGGTCAGGCGCGCCTGGCCACGGATCGACTTGAGCGTTTGCCCTAAGCGATCACTCAGATTCTGAAACATGGGCCTCTCCATAAAACCATGGCCGGAAAGCTTCCTTTCAACTGCCACCCCAACTGACTCACATGAGGGCTAAACACCTGAACTTGAAAAGCTATCCTAAGATTGTTCTGTAAATTCTGTAAATGGTGGCAGATTATACGCTGTGTCGCCCAGAGTCTCCATGCCAACACCTGTCGACGGGTCACCTGTGCGGGGCGGCAGTGTTTCGGTATAGTATTATCTTCTCGATTTCAGTAGCGCCATTAACTGGCACTAACGCACGGACAGGCAGGCAAACGATGCATGCGCTTCCCTTGGCCCTAATGGCCTTTCTCATGTACCTCACAGGCGCGACTTGGCAGGGCCTCAACTTGGCAGGGCGAGTCCCACCAAAACCTTCACTAGTGCGCAGCTGCGGTCTGCTGGGCCTGCTTTTTCAATTGCCATTAGCTACCAGCCTACTCTCTCAAGGCAATTCTTTTTTTCCCGACCTACCGACCAGCATTGTACTGGCCAGTGGCGTTGCCGTTGCTACCCTGCTGGCAGTTAGCCTATTCAAGCCGGTGCTTAGCATTTCCGCCTTTCTGTTCCCTATTGCCGGACTTTCTCTCTTGCTGGCTGCCGGAATACCAAATCATGAGCACAGCACTAATTCAGCAGTCGGAATGACACCCGACATTGCCCTGCACGCACTAAGCTCGGCGATGGCTTTTGCCGTACTTGGCATTGCCGCCATTCAAGCCGTGCTACTCGGCTTTCAGAATCACGCGCTACGCCACCACCGCTTAAGCGGCCTGGCCAAATCATTGCCACCACTAACCACCATGGAGCGCGTTCTTTTTGAGCTGATCTGGACCAGCCTCATTCTATTAACACTCTCAATTGCCAGTGGCTTCATGTTTTTTGACAATATGTTTGCCCAGCACCTGGCTCACAAAACCGCCTTATCGATCATCGCCTGGTGCATTCTTGCCTGCCTGCTGGCAGGACATCACTGGCTAGGCTGGCGAGGCATGCGTGCCGTACGCTGGACATTGATCGGCTATGTCGTGCTGCTGCTGGCCTACTTTGGCAGCAAGTTTGTCCTCGAAGTCCTACTTAGCCATGGCTAGCTTCACTCTTGACAGTTTGCTAAACAGTCCCTAAAACACCAATCTGATACGTACAAAGGATGCCCCGAATTGAGCGATAACTTTCCACTGGGATTGCTGCTCAGCCTACTGCTGCTGCTCATCTGTCTTTCTGCCTTTTTCTCAAGCTCTGAGACAGGAATGATGTCGCTCAACCGCTATCGACTCAGCCATCGTGCAAATAGCGGCGAGGGCCGGGCTCAGCGAGTCATGCACTTACTCAGCCGTCCCGACCGACTAATTGGCGTCATTCTGATCGGCAATAACTTCGTCAATAACCTAGCGGCCTCAATTGCCACTATTATTGCTATTCACTTTTTTGGCGAAGTCAGCGGACCGGTCATTTCCACGTCGCTACTGACCATCGTGGTGCTGATTTTTGCTGAAGTCACCCCCAAGACCTACGCCGCCATCAAGCCCGAGCGCATCGCTTATCCAGCGTCACTGGTTCTCGACCCACTACTCAAGGTGCTGTACCCCTTAGTTTGGATCGTTAATGTCATTTCCAACGGGCTGTTACGCCTGCTCGGTGTAAAAACACTAGAAAACCGCAGCGATGAATTAACCCGCGAAGAACTACGCACGGTTGTTCATGAGGCTGGCCCGCTAATACCCAGCCGCCACCAGGCCATGCTGGTGTCCATTCTTGACCTGGAAAATGTCACCGTAAACGACATCATGGTGCCGCGGCACGAAGTCGCTGGCATCGACCTAGATAACGATTTGGAGACGATTCTCGCGCAGATTCGCACCAGCCAGCACACCCGCTTGCCGGTATTTAAAGGCGATATCAATAACATTATCGGCATGCTGCACATGCGCAATGCCGCACGCTTCCTCATCAAGAAAGAAATCACCAAGGCCGCTATCGTTCAGGAAGCCCGCGAGCCCTACTTCATTCCCGAGTCAACGCCGCTACACACCCAACTGCTCAACTTCCAGAAACAGAAGCGCCGCATTGGTATCGTGGTGGACGAGTATGGTGATGTGGAAGGACTGGTCACACTTGAAGATATTCTTGAAGAAATCGTCGGCGAATTCACCACCGACGTGGCCGACCAGGACCGTGACGTGCATCCGCAGGGTGATGGCAGCCAACTCATTGAAGGCACAGCCAGTATTCGTGAAGTCAATAAAATGCTGGGATGGAGCCTGCCCACCGATGGCCCTAAAACCATGAACGGATTGATTCTCGAACGCCTCGAATCCTTCCCTGTGGGCCCAACCTGTTTACAGATTGGTGAGGTGCGCATAGAAATCATCGAAATTCGCGACAACCTGATTACTACCGCGCGCTGCTGGCTGGCTTAACCTACCAGGCAGTTCAGGACGAAGCGAGCCAGTCCTCAGCCTCTTGCTTGAGTGCTCTCACCCTCGCTTCGGCATGACCGCTGGTTGCAGCCTCTGGTGCCATTGGCTCTCCGTAATTCAGCGCCACCTTCGCTCGGAAGCGTCGGGGCCAGCGACTCAACGCCGGCCCATTTTTATGAGACGTCCAGGACCCCCACAAACCCGCCAACCCCGCAGGCACTACCGGCACAGAATTTCGTGCCAAAATAATATCCAGACCGCGGCGAAAGCGCTGAACGTCACCATCTGGCGTTAAGCGTCCTTCGGGAAATAACATCACAATTTCACCCTGCACTAGCGCCGTATTAACATCATCCAAAGCGCGCCGCAGGCTACCCGCATCTCGACGTTCTGAGTCAACAGGGATGGCACCAACCAAACGAAAGAGCCAATTCAGCCAGCGATTCTCATAGATTGGCTTATCCATCAAAAATCGCAGCGGACGCTTACTGGCTCCACCGATCACCAGGGCATCAACAAAGCTAACATGATTACAAATGACAATTGCTGCCCCACTATCAGGCAAATAATGGCGACCACGGTAACGCATCCGATAAAGCACATGAGTGATCAGATACACCACACAGCGCACCATGCGCCGCAAAAACATGCGCGCGCAAACGGGGCTTTCTCTCCTGCAATTCTTAGCGGCTTTGTGGCTAGACATTATGATCGATCAACGCGTAACCCGTTGAGCATCGTCGTTAACAGCTGCTCCAGTAACTGTTGCACTTCCAATGGCTCGCTTTGCCAATAGCCTAAGCGCTCGTTAAGACCCAGCTGCACGAGACCATGCACACTTCCCCATAACGTTCGAGCCAACCGCCGAGCTTCTGCCTCATCAAGGTTCGGCTGATACTCTTTCAAACTTTCTTCGACGCGCAAAAAAAGCCCTTCGATCATGTCGCTCTGACGATGGTCCAGCTCGCCTTCCTGGGCCAGTGGATAATCAAATAACAGCTGCCAGCGATAAATATCTGAGCGCGCAAATCGCCAATAAGCCATTGCCAGCTCTTTCAGCCGAGCCTCCGGGCTGGGCTCTTCCAACAGCGGCGCGACAGCATGGTGTAAGCGTCCCAGTGTTTCCAAGTTAACGTACTGCAACAGGTTGCCAAAACTGCCGTACAGCTTAAGCAAGGTACTCGGCGCGCAGCCGACCTCACGCGCAAGAAAGCGCAGCGACAACTTGTGCACTGGCTGGGTAGTTAACCAAGCGTCGCTTGCTGACATCACCTGAGCATGCAGTGTCTCAGGAGCATGCTGTCTAGGACGAGCCATTAAAATCCTCACATACAGGGGGAGAGTTCGCTTTCGAACACTGTTTTACTAGCATATCGTCTTTACTGCTCAGCGCAAGCTTTAAGGCTTGGCTCTTCCCTGAGCTAACGCTGACGGGTACGCTATTGCACCAATGAGGAGCGCACATGGCCGGCAGACTTTACATCCCCCCTTTCGACCTCAGCTCGCTACTACCCGATCTGTGGCAGCCCCAGGAATCGATCATCAGCCCCAACCTGGCACCTCGCCGCCCGATTTCAATTATTCGACAAGACGGCAAGCGCTACTCCCAGGCCAACGTTTTCTGGGGGTTAACCCCGCCCTGGCTGAAAGTTCTCGACCACGCCCCTCACTGTGCCAGGGCTGAAACGCTTAACCAACGCGCCATGTTTCGCGAGGCCTTTGCTGCCAGACGCTGCCTGATTGGCGTTGGGGGTATCTACGTTTGGCAATCACGAGGGGCGAGTAAACAACCCTATCTAGTGACCCGCGCAGACCGCGGCCCACTACTGCTAGCTGGCATCTGGTGTCGCTTTCATACCAGTCTGACCGAATACAATGACTCCATGGCACTAATCACCGTGCCCACCAGCCCGCTACTGTCAGCACTTACCGACCGCTTACCCGGCATCATTGCCCCCGGCGATGTGCCGGCCTGGCTGTCACCGGCAACACCTAAGCAGCGCGTCGAAGCACAGCTAAAACCAGCCCCTGAGGAACTCTTAGGCGCTTTTCCGGTATCTAAACAAGTCAATGACCCTCGCCATCAGTCAGCTGCCTGCGCCTACCCTATTGGCCCTATGCAGCGCCTGACCACATCGTAAAGGAGAGACAATGTCGTCGCCCCGCCGTTTTGTGATATTTCGTTTTGCCCCCATGGCAGTCGCTGCTCTCGGCTGCCTGCTGATTGGAATGACCGCAACTGCCGCGACCAGCGATGAGCCAGCACAGGTATCTGCTTCTGAGACGGAGTCCGTCAATATCAATGCCATGACGCACCCCAAAGTTAGCCCTAACGACACTCGCGACTACCGCGCCATGACACTGGAAAACGGCCTAACAATATTGCTGGTCAGCGACCCCGAGGCCGACAAGGCCGCCGTGTCTCTCAACGTTGAAGTGGGAAGCGCCCAGGATCCCGATGACTTAAACGGCCTGGCACACTACCTTGAGCACATGCTATTTCTTGGCACCGAACCCTACCCCGAGGCCGACGCCTATCAAGGGTATCTCTCCCAGCATGGCGGCAAGCACAACGCCTTTACTGCCAGCCGCAACACCAACTACTTCTTTTCTCTCGAGCCAGACGCACTCGATGGCGCTCTGAACCGTTTCAGCCGCTTCTTTGTCAGCCCCTTATTCAATGCTGACCGACTGGAAAGCGAACGCCAGGTAGTACACTCAGAATATATTGCGCGCATGCGCGACGAAGGCCGCCGCCATAATTCCGTACTCGGCGAACTACTGAATCCCGAGCACCCCGTAACCCACTTCTCCGTAGGCAACCAGCAAACCCTGGCCGACCGGCCAGAAGGCGAGCCCAGCCTGCGTGAACGGGTGATCGGCTTCTACGAGCAATACTATGGCCCCGAGGTCATGCAGCTGACCGTGGTCGCACCACAATCGCTTGAAGTCCTTGAAAATCTGGTAACCAACGATTTTTCTGACTTACCCGCTCGTGGCCTGAGCGCACCGGTTATTACTGCCGAACTGGTTGAGCAAGGCCGCCTACCCGTCGCTGCCAAGCTCAAATCATTGCGTGACGAACGCAGCCTCAGCTTCTATTTTCCGATACCGGATCCAAGCAACGACTACCAGCACAAGTCAGCCAGCTATATTGCCAGCCTGCTTGGCCATGAGGGCAAGGGCAGCCTGCTCAGCGTGCTGCGCGATGCTGGCTGGGCCAATGGTCTCTCGTCAGGCATAGGCTACAGCGACGGCAATAGTGCCCTGCTAGCGATTGATATTAGCCTCACCCCAGAAGGGGCAGAACACGTTGAGCGCATCCAGGCCTCGCTATTTGCCACCATTGCGCTGATCCTCAATCAGGGCATCAACGACTGGCGTTATAACGAACAGGCCAGCCTGAACGAACAAGCCTTTCGCTTCCAACAACAAGGTAGCGCCCTACAGTCCGCCATGCGCCTGTCCATGGGGCTTGCGGAATACCCACTTGAAGACGTTATTTACGCACCGTACCGCATGGATGGCCTGGCGCAACAGCAGGTTGCCGACTGGCTCTCACTGGCCAACCCAGACAATATGGTGCGCCTGTACAGCGGCCCAGACGTGGAAGGCGAACAGACCACTGACTGGTTTGACACGCCATGGGCTCTCGTTGACCCATCACAGGGTGATGCCCAACCACTGGCGGGCCTTGAGCTGCCTGAGCCCAACCCCTACATCGCCAACGACCTAACCGTACTCGAAGGCACACAAGCCACGCCAGTGAAGCGTATTGATACACCCTACGCTAGCGCCTGGCACCTGCAGGACGACAGCTTCGGCACTCCCAAGACAGAGTGGCGCTTAAGCCTGCAACACCCTGACAGCAACAGTGATGCGCGTCAGGCCGTTTTGTCGCAACTACTGGCCGGCTGGCTAAACGACAGCCTGAACGATGAGCTCTACCCCGCACGGCTGGCTGGCCAAAGTGCTAATGCCTACGCCCATGGCCGCGGCATCACGCTGAGCTTCTCCGGCTGGCGTGACGGTCAGGCCACGCTGATGCAACGCGTCATCGAACAACTGCAGACGGCCGACATTGATCCCCAGAGCATGGAACGCGTACTCGACAACCTGCAACGCAGCTGGCGCAACGCGCCACGCAACACCCTTTATTCCCAGGCAAACGTTGCATTGGGCGAAGCATTAATTGCATCACAGTGGTCAAGCTCAGCCTTATTGAACGCTAGCGAGGCTATCCACCTGCAAGATTTGAAGACCTTCCGCGACAGCTTCCTCGACCAGCTGTACCTGGAAGCCATGGTTGTCGGCAACATCGATGCCAAGGACGCAACAAACACCGCAGAACGGTTAATAGAAAACCTGTCACCCAGCGTTAGCGCAGACGCTATCCCTAAGCTGGTTGCACTGCAGGCAAACGACAGCCTGGCACGCCTGACACCAGATTCCGAACGCGATGAGTCCTTGGTATTACGCTACCTACAGGGGCCAGACCGCTCTCTTGCCAGCCAGGCAGAGCTGATGCTAATTGGCCAAATACTAGAAACCCCCTTCTACCAGCAACTGCGTACAGAGCAGCAGTTAGGCTACATAGTCAGTGCCAGTTATCAGCCACTGCTTTCCGCGCCAGGTATTAGCCTACTGGTACAGTCACCCGACACACCCAGCGCAACGATCGATGAGCGGATGGATGCAGTCATCGCCAACTTCAACGAACAACTAGCAAGCCTTGATGAGCAAACCCTCGCGCCCTGGAAAACCGCTGTGCGTAAAAACCTGTTGCAGCGCGACACCTCTCTGCCGGGCAAAGCTAACCGTCTGTGGTACGCGCTGGCCATGGAGGATACTGATTTCAATCGTCGCGACCAGCTGGCTGAACAGATCGACCAAATCAACGCCGATGACATCCGTAACGCCTGGAAAACATTGCTGGAAAATCCCAGCGTCACAATCGCCCACGACCCCGGTGACAGCGCCACAGATATCATGGCGCTCAAAACACAGCTGATACCGCTGCCGGAAAAATGATCTAGCGATACAGAAAAAGAACACCCTGCGAAAACAAAAAACCGCCACCCAGAAAACTCTGTAAGTGGCGGTTTTTCTAACATTTTTTGGCGCGCCCAGAAGGATTCGAACCTTCGACCCCTGCCTTCGGAGGGCAGTACTCTATCCAGCTGAGCTATGGGCGCACACGGCTTGCGACAAGTGCCGAATCAAGCGAGCGCTATCCTACATTGCAGTCGCCTGAGTGTCCATAAGCGGATTTTACCTATCTCCGCGAGGCTCACTATTTTCCAGCCGCCTGTGATGGCGGTATACTTACGGCATCTCGAACTTTGCATCGTAAAACAATGCGTCATGATATCAACCGTGACCTAGTCTATAAGACCGTCAACAGAGGTGGTGATAGTGAAATCCAGCAAGCTGATCATCGGGTGTGCAGCCGCCCTCGGACTGAGCGCCGGCGCTGCAGTTGCTCAGGAGAATACCGACGATGCGGCTATCGCAAAACGTTTGGCACCTGTCGGCGAACTCTGCCTGCAGGGTGAAGACTGCGGCAGCGCGTCGGCACCAGCCGTTGCCAGCAACGCCTCCGGTGGTGGCGCTGATGGCGAAGCTATCTACAACAGCGTATGCATGGCGTGTCACGAGACAGGCGCTGCTGGCGCACCCATTCGCGGTGATGAAGCCGCTTGGGCTGACCGCGTGAGCAAAGGCTTCGACACACTGCTCGCACACTCCACCAACGGTTTCAATGCCATGCCTGCACGCGGCGGCAACCCAAACCTTAGCGATGAAGAAATGCTAGCGGTTACTAAGTACATGGTCGAGCCGGTGATGGAAGTCCCAGCCGATGAGGCTCCTGCTGCTGAAGAGGCACCTGCCGTTGAAGAGGCACCTGCCGCCGAAGAGGCACCTGCTGCTGAAGAGGCACCTGCTGCTGAAGAGGCACCTGCCACTGAAGAGGCACCTGCCGCTGAAGAGGCACCTGCCGCCGAAGAGGCACCTGCTGCTGAAGAGGCTCCTGCTGCTGAAGAGGCACCTGCTGCTGAAGACACAACAGCTAACGCCAACGCTGGCTAGGCTGAGAAAGCAGCCGCCTTTGAAGAGATTCAGGTGTTGACGGGAAAGCGGTTGACAATGGCTTGCCTGACGACGAAGTCATACGCTAAACCGTAAGGGGGTGCCTCATGGCACCCCCTTATTGCATTCTGTCAGTGTATATGACTTTTACCTCAGCAAGGCTTAGCCAATCGCCCACCCCGTTTAGCCTAACAACGAACGCAGCCCATCGATGGCGTTCTTACCTCGCGCCTGTTTACGCTCTGGGTCTTCTCGGTCAGCTCGCCCCTCCCACTCCAGCAGCTCTGCTGGCAGCTCATCAAGGAAACGGCTAGGCGTACAATCCATCAGCTCGCCGTAAGTCTTACGCTGTCGCGCCAGTGTCAACGTTAGGGTTTGCCGTGCACGGGTGATACCGACATAGGCTAAGCGGCGCTCTTCCTCCACCGTGCCCGACTCAATGGCATTGCGGTGTGGCAACAACTCTTCTTCCAGCCCCATCAGATAGACGTGCGGGAACTCCAATCCTTTGGAAGCGTGCATGGTTAGCAGCTGCACTCGGTCTGAGTCATCTTCCTCAGCTTGCTGCTCAAGGATGTCCCGCAGTACCAGCCGCGAGATGGCCGCATCCACGCTATCGGTTTCCGTATCTTCGCTAACGATGTCCTCGCCTGGCTCACGCTGCATGGATTTTTCGAGCTGGTCGAGCAGTATCCACACGTTCGCCATGCGTCGCTCGGCGATGGTCGGAGCACTGGCGTTCTGATACAACCAGGCCTCGTAGTCCATGTCGTGCATCATCTGACGAATTGCTGCCATGGCATCGTTCTGATCCATGCGGCTTCGCACGCCGTCAATAAAGTGGGTAAAGCGCCCCAGCCGCTCCACCGCTCTGGCTGGAAGCTGCTCAGCCAAACCCAGCTCATGGCAGGCAGCAAATAACGAACTGCCTCGCTCGGTCGCATAATTGGCCAGCTTCTCTAACGTGCCTGGCCCAATTTCACGGCGCGGCACGTTAACAATACGCAGAAAGGCGTTGTCGTCAGCGGGGTTAATCAACAATCGCAGATAAGCCATCGCGTCTTTGATCTCATTACGCGAGAAAAACGACGTACCCCCCGACAACTTGTAAGGAATTTGGTAATGCTGAAGCTTTAGCTCCAGTAGTCGCGCCTGGAAATTACCGCGATACAACACCGCAAAGTCGCGCCAAGCAGCACGTTCTTTGATCCGCCGAGTCAGGATCTCACTGGCGACCCGCTCGGTTTCGGCTTCTTCATGGCGGTTAACCACCACACGAATCGGATCGCCCTCGCCCTTATCGGACCACAACGTCTTATCGTAGACATGAGGGTTATTACTGATCAGCGCATTGGCAGCACGCAAAATGGTACCGGTAGAGCGATAGTTCTGCTCCAACTTGATCACCTTGAGGCGCGGAAAATCCTCGCCAAGTGTCACCAGGTTCTCAGGACGAGCACCACGCCAAGCATAAATCGACTGGTCATCATCGCCCACGACAGTGAAGGTCTGGCGCTCAGCCATCAGCATGCGCACCAACATGTATTGGCTGATGTTGGTGTCCTGGTATTCATCGACCAGCATGTAATGGATCTTTCGCCGCCAACGGGCCAATGCCTCGGGGTCGTCACGTAGTAGAACCACCGGCAGCAAGATCAAGTCGTCGAAGTCCACCGCGTTGTAAGCTTTAAGATGGCGGACATACGCTTCATAAACGCGAGCAGCAAACAGCTCATCTTCATCAGCGGCGTGAGACAGCGCCTGCCCCGGCAGCACCAGGTCGTTTTTCCAGTTAGAAATAATCGACTGCACCCGATTGATTTGGTCAGCATCAATCTGAGCATCTTTGTTCATTAAGTCGCGCAGCAGCGCTTTGGCGTCTTCTGGGTCAAACAGCGAAAAGCCCGGCTTATAGCCCAGCGCCTTAAGCTCACCACGAATAATATTGAGACCCAGCGTATGAAAGGTGGACACTGTCAGGCCGTGGCCTTCACGCCCTTGCAGCATTGTGCTGACCCGCTCTTTCATCTCGCGAGCTGCCTTATTGGTAAAGGTTACAGCGGCAATACGCCGAGCGCTCATGCCACACTCTTGCACCAAGTAGGCGATTTTAGTGGTAATCACGCTAGTCTTACCCGACCCCGCGCCAGCCAACACCAAACAAGGGCCGTCTATCGCTTTAACTGCCTCTCGCTGACTCGGGTTAAGAGTGGCCAACCGGCGGCTAATGCTGACTGTCACGGTCGACTCTCCTCGATTGGCGTCGCAGCGCCAGCAAAATCAAACTGACGCCAGGCTTCATACACCATCACAGCACAGGCATTGGAAAGATTTAGGCTGCGGCTACCTTCCAGCATGGGCAATCGTAAGCGCTGCTCCTCTGGCAATGCCTTGATCATCGCCAATGGCAAGCCTCGCGTTTCGGGACCAAACACCAACGCATCACCCTCACGGTACACCGGCTCGTGGTACCCCGTGCGGCCTCGCGTGGTTATTGCAAAGACTCGAGACGGCACAACAGCCTCAAGAAATGCCGCCCAATCAGCATGTACACGCACGCTAGCCCATTCATGGTAGTCCAGCCCAGCTCGGCGCAAGCGCTTGTCATCAAGCACAAACCCCAACGGCTCAATCAAGTGCAGTCGAAAGCCGGTATTCGCACACAGTCGAATGAGATTACCGGTGTTAGGCGGAATTTCAGGCTGGTAAAGGACGATATCAAGCATATTAGTGCTTACCTAACGACACGCGACGTTGGCACCTATCAGCGAAAGCCAAGCGTTCACTCACCCCTGCACACCATAACGCTCACGGTAAGCGCGAATGGCGTCAGCATGACCTTGCAGCTCGGCACCGGCTTGGGTGTCGAGATACTCAAGCACCATATCCAAGCTGACAATACTGATCACTGGCATGTCATAGGCAGCCTCAACCTGCTGAATGGCGCTGCGCGGATCGCTTTCGTCACCGCCTCGCTCCTGGCGATCCAGTGCGACGACAACGCCTGCGGCACTGGCATCAGCAGACTCAATCAACTGCATAACTTCACGAATCGCCGTACCAGCAGTAATGACGTCATCAATAATCAGGATGCGGCCACAAAGCTCAGCACCAACAATATTGCCGCCTTCACCATGCGCCTTCGCTTCTTTGCGGTTAAATGCATAAGGCATATCGCGGTCATGGTGGTCGGCCAGCGCAACGGCGGTGGCTGCCGCCAGCGGAATACCTTTGTAGGCTGGCCCGAATAGCACATCGGCCTCTGGGCCACGTTCAATAATGGCCTGAGCATAAAAGCGGCCCAGCTGAGCCAGCGCGCTGCCGCTACGAAACAAACCCGCGTTGAAGAAATAAGGACTCACACGCCCCGACTTAAGGGTAAACTCACCGAAACGCAATACACCCTGCGCAATAGCAAACTCAATAAACGCCTGCTGATAGGGTTGCAGAGACGCTGATTGCTGTTGTGTCGCCACGAAGCCTCCTGTCATTATTTCTTCCTGTTTCTTTATATTGACCAACGCCATTTACCCAAACGTCGTAACGTCGGGTATCATACACCCGCGACGCAACAGGGACTATGTATGAAAATTGCCACTATTAATGTCAACGGCATCCGCGAAGCGGTTGGCCGCGGCTTCCTCGACTGGCTGGCCAACCAGGACGCTGATGTTGTATGCGTTCAGAACCTCAAAGCCAAAAGCTTCGAGCTTGACGACAGCATTCTGTACCCCGAAGGCTACGAAGGGTATTTTCTCGATGCCGAACAGGATGGTTTTTCGGGCGTAGGCATTTATTGCCGCAAGATTCCCAAGGCCATCATGTACGGGCTGGGTTTCCCCCAGTGCGACAACGAAGCACGCTTTCTGCAGGCAGATTACGACCGTTTCAGCATCATCAGTTTCCTGATGCCGGACAACAGTGACCCTGAAGCCAAACAAGCCTTCATGACGCAGTACCAGGAATACCTCAGCAAAATGGCGCGCAAACGTCGCGAATACATCATTTGCGGGACCTGGCACATTGCGCACAAAACCATCGACCTGGCGAACTGGTCTGATAATCAGTACACCGGTGGTTTTAAGTCAGAAGAGCGTGCCTGGATGGACCAGGTTCTTGGTCCCATCGGCTTCATCGATACCTTTCGCGAGATCAATCGCGATGCGAATGAATACACGTGGTGGCCGCTACTGGACCAAGACAGATCGCGGGAGCGCCAAGAAGGCTGGCGTATCGACTACCAGCTGGTTGGGCCAGAGTTTCGCCGCCATGTTACGGATGCCTGGATCGACTACGACGCGACATTCTCTGAGTACGCACCGCTAATTGTCGAATACGACCTGCCGCTCTAACACAGCTCAGCTCGGCCCTACGCGCCCTGTCGCTGAAACGCCGACCCCTGCTAAGGGGCCGGCGTTTGCGTTGACCGCTATCAGCTGCGAATACCCAGCGCCTCACGCTGATGCTCAAACAGCTCTGCGCCAGCTTTCTCAGCCAGATCAAGCATGGTATTAAGCTCGGCGCGGCTATACGTGCCTGACTCGGCCGTGCCTTGCACCTCGATCAACCCACCATTACCCGCCATCACCACATTCAGGTCAGTGCCCGCCTTACTGTCTTCGGGGTAATCCAGGTCGGTGACAGCCATGCCGCGATACAGCCCAACGGAGACAGAGCTGATCAACTGCACGAACGGGTCGCCTGAAATTAATTTTTCACGCTGCAAGTAACGCAGCGCATCCATCAGCGCCACACAGCCTCCTGTAATTGATGCCGTGCGCGTACCGCCATCAGCCTGAATCACATCACAGTCAATGGTGATCGTGTGCTCACCCAGCTTTTTGAGATTCACCGCCGCGCGTAACGAACGGCCAATCAAACGCTGAATCTCCAGCGTGCGCCCACCCTGCTTGCCCCGCGACGCCTCACGACCACTGCGGGTATGTGTCGCACGCGGCAACATGCCATATTCTGCCGTCACCCAGCCCTGTTTTTTACCGCGCAACCAGCGCGGCACCCCCGTCTCAACACTGGCGGTACACAGCACCTTGGTATCACCAAACTCCACCAGCACCGAACCTTCGGCATGGCGAGTATAATCGCGGGTTATACGAATCTTGCGTAGCTGGTCTGGGGCGCGTCCGCTGGGACGCCGAATGTCCGAAGACATGGCACCTCTCTTGAGAGTCAGGTCTGTGAATGGGGCCGCTCAGCACAATTAGGCTGAATCGTGTGGCGGCTATTCTACACGGTCTGGACACAGAATCGTTTAGACTAACCTGATTATGCAAAGCGCCAACTTAGCGCTCACCTCTCAGTTCGGAGACACCCCATGATTCACAGCATGACCGCCTTCTCGCGCCAACAACACACCGCCGACTGGGGCACCCTGCAGCTGGAGCTTCGCTCGGTCAACCAACGCTACCTAGAGCTCAGTTTTCGCCTGCCAGACAGCCTGCGCGACCTAGAACCCCACTTCCGCGACGCCCTGCGCCACAAGCTTTCCCGCGGCAAAGTAGAATGCACCCTGCGGTTCACCCCAACCGACCACACCGAAACGCTCAGCATAAACCCTACCCAGCTAAACGCCTTGGCGAATGCCCTGCAGGAAATCCGCCAACGCCTGCCTGACGCCAACATGCCCAATGCCCTTGCCCTGCTTAACCACCCCGGCGTACTTGATGCCAGCGGCCCAGACCTAGACAACGTAAAAGCCTGCGCCAAAGCACTGCTTAACACCGCACTAGACGACCTCATCGCCGGACGCGCCCGAGAAGGCGAGCGCCTAGCCGAGCTAATTCAGCAGCGCTTAACCGGCGTTCGTGAGCAAGTCGGCAACGTGCGTCGCCAACTGCCCAGCCTGCTCGAACGTCAGCGCAGCTTGCTGCTCGAGCGCTTAGAAACCGCCAAAGCCGAGCTCGACCCCCAGCGGCTAGAGGCTGAACTGGTACTGCAAGCTCAAAAGTCCGACGTCGCCGAAGAGCTCGACCGACTTGATACACACGTCACCGAAGTAGCACGCCAACTTACCCAGAAAGGCCCCGCCGGCCGCCGCCTCGACTTTTTGATGCAAGAACTCAACCGCGAAGCCAATACCCTGTCGTCAAAATCCATCGTCGCGGAACAAACCCGCAGTGCCGTAGAGCTCAAAGTACTGATTGAGCAAATGAGAGAGCAGATTCAGAATATTGAGTAGGCTCTTAGTAGAAAGGTCGCCCCCATTGATTAAGGTGGCTTTACCATTTTCTCTCAAGGGCCTTCTGGCGAAGCTCGGATTTCACGCGCTCTTCGGCGTACATCTTCTCGAGCCGACGATTTTCGTCTTCCAGCTCCTTAAGGCGCTTCATCATGGACGTGTCCATACCGCCATACTTCGAACGCCATTTGTCAAACGTGGCATTGCTCATGCCGTGCTCGTGACAAAGTTAAGTAACCGGCACGCCAGACTCGGCCTGCTTCAGGATCGCCATGATCTGGCTGTCGGTAAAACGTGATTTGCGCATATGGAGTCTCCTGTCTGCTCAGATTATAAAACTCCACTTATCACCGCGGTTATTTTTCGGGGGGACTACCGAATTAAACAGATTGCTTTTATATCCAACCATTAGCTTATCAAGCTATAGTTTTTATTTTACCATACACTCTGCGGTGCCAGCAGTATCACAAAAGAAATTAAAAAACCTCACCCACTTATAAAAAATTTAAATAAAATCAATTCTTACAGAGCCAAAATTACCTTGCAATATCAATCTGAAAATCCATTTCTCCCTGGAAAATTTGGTGCTAAATTCCGAGAATTTGGCATCTTCAACCACAAACGCAACAGCTTTCTCTTAAGCTGGTCATCATTATAGTCTTCGAAAGCTGTCCGAGAATGAAGAACCATATAGTTATTAGCAAATTGGATATCACCAGGCTCCAGCATCATATCTAATTTAATATCACCTCGGTGAATAATCTCATCAACAAGATCCAGCGCATCCTTCTGCTCTTCTAAAAGAGGCTCACCCTTAAGCTCATGACCAAGCTCGATATACTGCCTAAGATACCGACAACTAAGTTTCCCATCATGATAACTAAAAATTGGGCATGGAGTGTACTCGCTATCTCCAATATGAGAAAAGTAAAAAGGAGAGTATAGAACTTCGAGAAGCTCTGGGGCCTCCTCTAGAACAGAGTTATAAATAGCTGCCGCACTAACCAGGCTACTTAAACCTCCCGTCTTTGCCTTGTTAATCGAAAGAAGCCCTACCACATCAGCAATATCTGTATGATATGGCAAATAAGAATTTGTTTCATAAACCCTTGTTCTTTTATCATTAACATCACCAACATTTTTCACAACACCTAACATGTCTCCTTTAGGATTCTGAGATACTGGAACTCCCATATGCAACCCTATACCATAATATATGGCTGCCAGGTCATTTTCGTCATATTTATTAGCATCAAGCCCTCGAATAAGGAGAAAACCTTTTCCATTCTCTAGCTCTTCATTAACACCTGCTATCCATGACTCAATACCATAAAGAGGAAAGTCTTCCTTTTTAAAAGCAGCCCCCCCTCCCACTGCTTTCAGATAACACAAAGCATCATCAATTGCTCCTATCTCTCTGTCAGTCAGTTGCCAGATCCATGAACAGCCATCAGAAAGCTCTGGACCTTTCCAAGCAGCCTCTCCCTTCAATATTTTTTTAAAAACCTTACCCACAACTCCCTCCAAACATTATTATATTAAAAATATCATGACCTCCCCCAACCCTTATATGGAGTAGGCTCCATTACAACCAGCCCCCCAACCTACAAAATGTTCACCCTCTATGGTTAAACCTTAGCGGTACCCGCCAGTTGACTTTCCTGGGTCGCATTTTCCTTGGCACGAGGGCGCTTATGTCGTGCCTGAAGCTCAACGTCCTCAGTCGGCGACAACTCAATGTTGAATACCACTTCGGTGACCGGCCCCTCGACACCGTGCTGCGTCGCTTCAGCGTGCGACTCGACTCGCCTGCCTTCGACCACTAGCTCTTCACGCGTCGCAAATGCAAAGTCATCGAAAGTGTAAGGGTCACCCGCCAAGTTGATCTGAGTGGTCAGATGCTGGTGGCCTGGCGCAGAGATAAAGTAATGGATATGTGCCGGGCGCTCACCATGACGACCCAGCATCTTGAGAATCTGGTCGGTTGGAGCGCCCTCCGGCACACCATAGCCAGAAGGAATAACACTATGCGCTCGATAGC
>NZ_KE384440.1:531515-563168 GCF_000425725.1 Halomonas halocynthiae DSM 14573 | reverse complement strand
TGATTGCCCGACTGAGTGACAGCGATATTCTTGCCACCATTAAAGTCAGCAGACTCACCCGGTGCGATGTTCTCACTAACGGCACCACCGTCAGTGGTCAGATTCCAGCCTTGAGCCGCATATTTAATAGCCTCATCGACTGTATCTTTACCCGTTCCACCAACATCGGTCATCGTGACTTGGTGGGTACCTGCGTCGTAGGTTGCATTACCACCTAGCACATTGGCTACAGAGCCACCGGCAGTATCCAAGTTATCTGCTAGGGCATTAAGCGCCAAGTTAGTACCATGCAACTGGCTACCGTTGATAGCATCAGTACTGCTAGCGCTGACTCGGCCGGCAGCGACATTGGTAATAGTCCGCTCGTTGCCTTGTGTGCCCACACTCATCGTGCTGGTCGCATTAGCGCCTGCATAGTGATAGGTGTTTTTGTCAACCATTGCATTCGGCGTGTTAACAACATTAGTCGTTACAGAGCCTGCCCCTAGGGCGATATCGCCGTTGCTAGTCTGTGCCTTTGCGCCTTGGCCAAGCGCTATTGCACCTTGCGCCGTTGCACTGGCCTCACGACCAAAAGCGCTGGCATCCTTCGCGCTAGCTACTGATCTCTGGCCAATCGCCATAGCATCCTGCGCCGTTGCACGCGCCTCACGACCGAAAGCACTGGCATCCTTCGCACTAGACTTTGCCCCACGCCCAATCGCCATCGCATCCTGCGCCGTTGCACTGGCCTCACGACCGAAAGCACTGGCATCCTGACCGTTAGCAACAGACTGACGACCAATTGCTGTCGCATCTTGATTACTGGCTTGAGCTGAACTGCCCATTGCAAGGGCATCAAGATAGGTAGCCTGAGCGCCATTACCGATAGCGACGGTATTCGCATTAAACTTACTCCGTAATGGGTCTCTGACCTCGAAGCCAGAAACTGCGCTAGAGCCTATCGCAACACCATCAGAGGCATAGCCTATCGCATTAGTACCGCTAGCGATGGAGTTGTTACCGCTGGCCCTGGTGTTCTTACCGCTGGCTTGGGCACTGACACCGCTCGCCCGAGAGCCGCTACCAAACGCCATGGCGTCAATTGCCGTTGCTTCAGCATTATCACCTTGAGCCACACCCCTTTCGGCATTCACCAAGGAGTCTCTGCCGATAACAATCCCTTCTCTCGCTGTCGAGTGTGAATCAGTACCAATGACTATCGAGTTTGCTACATTAGAACCATTTTGGTCATCTGATGCCGAGCGAGTACCAATAACAACGGAGTTCTCACCACGGCTTGTTACCTTCGCGCCAATCGCCACAGCATTAGTGTCGCGCGCTTCCGTTTGTCCGCTACCGATAGCAACCGTGTTAGCGGCTAATGTCCTAACATCGTGGCCCAAGGTTACCGAAGAAGCACCTGCTACCGAAACGTCAGAGCCAATAGCGGTCGAGTCAGAGGCTCCAGCAGCAGTAGAGGCATTTGGCCCAATGGCCATTGATCTTGCACCTTTTGCTCCATCGTTGGCCCTATTACTCTCGCTTTCACCACCATCTTCAATACTGACATAAGTTAATAACTTCTTATTAATTTGATCCTGAAGATTCTTTATCACCCCTCCGGCGAAATTAGGGTCCAGCAGGTCGACGTTATTAACGGCATACTTCAATTGGCGCACATTCACTGCATCGGTGTCCTGCGCACCATCCTCCACATTAACAATACGTCGTGTCTGGCCTGTTGTTTTATCGCCCACAGAAATAGCGCTTCCAGAAAAGTTCCTTCCTGTCAAATAACCTAAACCATTAACATCACTCCGAGTTGCCTTCGAGCCCGAACCTAAGGCGACATGGCCGGCTCCTGCTGAAGCATTCTGCCCCAGAGCGATACCAGCTCCTCTCGCTTTCGCATCCAGGCCCAACGCTAAACCACCATCCTCCGCGTTAGCCCTAGACCCAATAGCCACGCCATCCGTACCTGCTACTGTATTCTTGCCAATACCAACAGCGCGATTTCGGTCTCCGTCATCGGTGTTTGCATTGACACCAATGCTGATATTGCTGTCACCGGTCAAACCATTACCGGCCGCAGAGCCAAAGGCAACATTATCATTACCTTTAGCCTCATTGCCGGCACCACTTCCCATTGCCACGTTACGCTGGCCGACAACCTCTTGCCCAGCCTTGGCACCGATAGCGATATTATTTACCTGATCACCATCAATGACAGGATCTGTACCTTTACCAGCCTCTTCGCCAATCGAAATATTATTTTTGGCCGCCGCCACGGCACCACGGCCGACCGCAACCCCAGCCGCACCTGTTGATTGTGCACTAGAACCCACGGCAACAGAGTTAGCTCCTGAGGCCTTAGCACCAACACCCAAGGCAGTCGCGTTGTCGCCCGTTGCTTGGGCCGCGTCTCCAAGGGCTGTGGCGCTATTGCGGCCGGCTAAACTATTGCGCCCAAGGGCTACTGCACCAGCGCCACCCAACAGCTCATCACCCGCCTTAGCACCTTTTCCCAGGGCGACTGCATCTGCAGCCATTCCTGTCGTGCTGGCACCCTCACCAACCGCTAAGCTGCTCTCGCCTACGGCTATGGCCTCCGGGCCAATAGCCACCGATTCGCCACCAAGAGCCTGGGCGTCCTCGGCCTGTGAGTTAGCGCGAAAGTAGTTAATGCCAGGCCGAGTTTCATCAACACCCAGGTCGTTCAGAGAGGTGTTGATTTTTTCTATATTATGCGTGTTCGTTGTAACACGACGATCTACACCGGCAATGGCCTTCTCTGCAGCTTGCTTATTCTCAGTAATGGATTTTGTGTTATCAGTAACCGCCTGATTGGTCTTAGCAATACCGTTCTCAGCAGTTCCAACCCGACGATCTAACAAGCTAATATTTCTCGTATTAGCACTGGAATCGCTTTGTAACCTGCTAATAGAGGTTGCAACATCAACGCCATTTAACTGCAACGAGCTAATAATTGCGGTGCCAGTAACTTCCAGCCTTTCATACCTTGCATCTTGAGCAACGGCAACGGAACTCATCATTCCTGCACCTGTCAAACCAACGGCTAGCGCCAGTGGACGCAAGGCGCCTACAGACAAGACCTTGACTGACGACACAGACACACCTTGAACTCGCTGGGCACTTGACTTACTTCTAGAGCGAGCAGCTTCGGACGCAACGACCAGCCGACCCAGGGTGCGGTTCCAAACAGTGCGGAAGATGAGGTTCATAAGTTAATTACCTATTGGTTATGCAAAATCATAGATACAGGAAGCCCCTAGAGCGAAATAAGCCCCAGAACTTTCCGTATGGATAAATTCAATATAAAAACAGCCAACAAGCTTTCAAAAAGCTTCTAGCCATATCGTGTTAAAAATAAATAGTTATAAAAACACCGTTCGAAAACCAACCAGCAGAAAGATCATAGCTTGATCACCTTTATATTCTGAGCAGCGCTCACCGCTGCAGAAGCATCGCCATGGAACTAGCGAAAGGCTTTAGCACAGTTAAGCTTTCATCATTTTCAGCCGCGATAGTATGAATATGAAGAAACTGTAAATCTATTTGCTAGCGAATCAATTTCTTTGATTGCGGGCACAAAATATTCGACCAAAGCAGAAGGCCTTGTGCATGAAAGGGAAGCACTCTTCCTTTCTGCACCGGCTTGAAATAGAGGGTCTGAAATAGAGATTCAGGCTCAGACGCGCACAACAAGCACGCATAGAAGAAGCACAGGCGGTGAGCAAATGCCGTTACATTCTTATTGATGATGTGACCCGTTGCATCAAAACAGCCTTACTGTACCAGTTTACACAACCTCAAGCTGGGTTGAGCTGAGTGGCTGAGTGGCTTACCTGCTAACACCATTCGTCAGGTCGCTAAGTCTGCCAAATCACAGTGCAGCAAAAATCAGGTTCTGTTTAATAAGAATTAGATTTAAAGAATATAATTTTATAGACTTTACAATATCAGCGTCAGCAGGAAACGCGGCCAACACCTTCTCAGGTGCTTGACGCCTGAACGTGAAACACAGTACTCAAGATAATAAAAAAGAAAAGAAATAATCTTCAAGGTTTTTTAAACACATTACATGCTTCCTGAAATATCTCAGACGAAGCTAGAGATATACATGTTCTGATCGGTATTTTGCTGGCGGAATACCGAACCGCTTAGTGAATGCAGTAGAGAAATTAGCACCACTGCTAAAGCCCACCCGCTCACCAACATCACTAACGGAGCATCCCGTATTACGCAATAGCTTAGCGGCTTCTTTCATGCGCTCTTCACGCAAGTATTCGAAAACAGTCATGCCAATATAATTTTTAAATGC
This sequence comes from Halomonas halocynthiae DSM 14573, assembly GCF_000425725.1. GTDB lineage: Bacteria > Pseudomonadota > Gammaproteobacteria > Pseudomonadales > Halomonadaceae > Halomonas > Halomonas halocynthiae. Next base: position 558,844 of record NZ_KE384440.1, on the reverse strand, counting down.
CCCGTTCAGCTTCTTACTACTGGTTCCCACCATTCGGGCCAATTGTGCCAGCCCGGGTGAAACGGATAAGTCTTTCAATAGTATAACCCTGGCACTATAAAATAAAAGAGTATCAATATTATCTTTCGGTTTATCGCAATAGCCATCTAAAGATTCATCATCGCATTTTTCATTTTTAAACTCGCTCCCCTCACCGCCATTTGATTTCTTTTCAGGCAAAGGCTTGTGAGGCGCTGAGGTTTTTGAATACCTATTCAGGTAAATAGATAACCGAAGCCTCAGCTCATCAAAATCAAATGGCTTGCTTATATAATCAATAGCACCAGCTTGCAGCCCTCTCACTTTTTTTTCAGTGGATGTGTGAGACGACAGCAATACAACCGGTACACCCTGGGTCTCTGCATCTTCCGTCAAAATTTTACAAGCAGCGTAGCCATCAATCTCTGGAATCATGAGACTCATCAAGACCAAATCAGGCTTAATTAGCCTTGCCTTATTTATGCCATCACGGCCGTCTTTTGCCAGAAAAACCCGATGGCCTTGTTGCTGTAAGTAGCTAGAGAGAAGAGTACGCTCTGCCTCTACACCTTCAACTACCAAGATTCGCTTACTCTCTGTCATACAACATACCAATCAGGCAGATCTGGACACATGGCCAGCCATTAATTAACAGTAATTAATATTAACATGCCTGACTATCATAAAAACAATAAAAAAACTTCATGCCGGCCGGAAAAAGCACCGTCATGAAGCCTTGCGTGTAATGCGCTACTCAATCTGACTTCGGTTATTGGCAGTTTCCTCCTATCTGCCAATTATTACACCTCAACGGCTACGCACCTCATTCCAAATTTGCTGCAACAACTGCAGGTTACTGCCTTCGATCACCGGAGTGGTAACCAACAAGTCACGATCCGTCGCTTTAAGCCTTGACACATCTCGAAGCGATGGTAAGACTTGCTCCAGCGCTGCTTCATTGGGAGTACGGTAAAACGCATAGTTAGCCGCCTGAGCAGCAATTTCAGGGCGCATCATAAAGTTAAGAAACTCATTGGCAAGCTCGGGATTTGGCGCTCGCGCTGGAATGACCATGGTATCTACACCCAGCTGGGAGCCTTCTTGAGGCACATAGAATGCCAAATGACCATAGGTTTCTGGCGCATCCTGCTTACGATAGTCTAAATCCCCGCTATAAGTGACGGCAATTCGATTAACGCCACGTGCGACTTGTTCAATCGCGGCGGTGCTGTCTGTAAAACCAGTGAAATTTTTGCGCTTCAGCGTCTGGCTCATCAGCCCTGCGGCCTCAACCCAAGGCTTTTCGCCAACACAGTCAAAGCCATTGCCTTGGTAAGCGCAGGCCATTCCCATAGCGACTTGAGGGTCGCCTCCGAGCAGTGCAAAAGGCTGGCTTGAATTAACGTCAGGATCAAATATTGCCGACCATGACGACGCAATATCAGGGAACGTATTGGTGTCATACACGACGCCTGTCACACCCCATAAATAGGGAATACTGTACTGTTCGTCGGGGTCATAGCTTGGCGAGCGAAAAACTTCCATCAAATGATCACGGCCACTAATGCGCTCAGCATCCAGCGGCTGAATCAGCCCTGCCTGAATCAAGCGCGGCACAAAATAATCTGTGGGCACAACAACGTCGTACTGAGCATCGCCACCAGCGGAAAGCTTGGAAAACATCTCCGCGTTAGACGTGAAGTAGTTCTGCACCACTTTGGCATCAAACTCTTGTTCGAACGCCGCAATAACCTCTGGCGGCATGTATTCTGTCCAATTGAACAGATACAGTTTGTTGTCAGCAGCCTCGGCACTCAGTGTCAGTGCCAGCAAGCTTGCCCCCAAGCTTCCCGCGAGTCGTTTCTTAAGCATTATTTTTCTCCTGGCATCGGTTGCTGTCGTATTGTTGTGTGCCCGTTTGCGCTGCTACCGATCAACACCAGCGTTCAGCACTACCTAGGCTTGAGGCACCTTAAAAAAATATCCAATAAATAATCAGAGCATACATTAAATATTGCACACCATAGTAAAGAGTACGACTAAAGCGCTTTAATTTTTTCCCAAGAAAACGAATTTTCTGTATTCCACCAAACATTCGGTTGAGTACACCAACGTTGTCTCCATCGCTATTTTTAGTCGCCGAGGCTGCTAAAAGCACACGAGAGAACCCCTGATTAAACCAGTCAACAGGCGCAAAATTAACAGGCCGCTTAATATCGAGAAAAAGAATAATACGGTTGTGCTCTGTATTATTTTCTGCATAGTGCAAGTACGTTTCATCAAATATTACGGCATCGCCATCACGCCATGAATACACCTCGCCATCCACATCAATATAACAGTCATCCGAATTAGGGGTTACCAGCCCCAAATGGTAGCGCAACGAACCTGCATATGGATCACGGTGCTTCACCAGTTTGGCACCTGGCGGCAGCATGGCGAACATAGCTCCTTTCACTTCCGGCACGCTATTGATCAACTCGACCGTGCGCGGACAAAGCAAGTTCGCAGAAGGTAGGCTAGCGCCGTACCATTTTAGATAAAAACGCTTCCAACCGGTTTTAAAAAACGAGTTGAACGCTAGATCATCCATGTCGCTAGAGGCTTTTATTTGCGTTTTTGAATTGAGATTAACTGCCTCATCACGAATTTCTTCCCAAGCATCTTTAAATACTCCAAGCTGGGGAAATCGCTCAGTTTCAATATAAGGTTTATTACTCACACCAGAAAATGCATAAAACATACAATTTATCGGAGCTAAAAAATTCGAGTGGTCTGTGAGTTTACGCGACAGCTTTTTATGTTGACGCTTGCCGCGATTCTGCACGTAAATTGCGCACAAGATGAAAACAACTAAAATTACGGGGCCCATTAATGGGTCACTCCTTTGCAACTTGCAACAAAATTCCGATACCACACAACTCGCCGTCCTATCCACAGCAGTTGCCACCACCTAACAACTGCCGTGAATAGTTTACTGGTAGGGAAGGCATATATCACACCCGCAATAGCAGGTGTTCGCGCTCCCAAGAGCTGATAACTTGAAAGTACTCTCGGTGCTCAGCACGCTTAACAGCCAGATAACTATGGGTAAAACGCTCACCCAGAATATCAGCCAGCGGCTGGCAGTCTTTCATTTTATCTAGTGCTCCGCCGATATCTCGAGGCAGTTTACTACCGTCAGCCCAGGCAGGGCCAATGGTAGCAGGCCGAGCCTCTAGCTCATCAATCATGCCCAGATAGCCGCAGGCCAGCGATGCCGCCATCACCAAATAAGGGTTGGCATCCGCACCGCCAAGACGGTTTTCCACGCGCATGGACTGAGGTGCTGACACTGGCACCCGCAACCCAACTGTCCGGTTATCCACTCCCCACTCTACGTTGATCGGAGCCGAACCACTGGTATCTGTACGCACAAAACGTCGATAAGAGTTGATATTGGGCGCCATCAACGGCATCGCAGAAGGCAAGTAGTGTTGCAGCCCGCCAATGAAGTGCAAAAATTGCTGGCTAGGCTCACCTTTCTCATCGCTAAATAAGTTATGGCCTTCGCTATTCAGCAGGCTCTGATGAAGATGCATCGAACTGCCTGGTTGGTTAGCCATGGGCTTAGACATAAAGGTAGCGTACATACCGTGACGCAAGGCGGTTTCGCGCAAGGTACGTTTAAACATCACCACCTGGTCAGCCAAAGCCAGCGGGTCGCCATGCTGAAAGTTAACCTCCATCTGCCCTGCCCCCTCTTCGTGAATCAGGGTGTCCAGATCAAGGTGCATGGCGTCACAGTAGTCATACATATCTTCGAATAGCGGATCGAACTCATTAACTGCGTCAATAGAAAATGACTGACGACTGCTCTCTTGCCGACCTGTACGACCAATCGGTGGCTCTAGCGGGTAGTCTGGATCCGTATTAGTCTTGACCAGATAAAACTCTACCTCTGGTGCAACCACCGGCTTCCAGCCGCGTGCTTCATACAGCGCTAAAATACGCTTAAGTACGTAACGCGGGGCTAGCTCAACAGGCTCGCCGGTCAGGTAGAAACAGTCATGTATGATTTGCGCGGTATGGTCTTCCGCCCAGGGCACCAGAAAAATGGCGTTGGTATCAGGCACCAGCACCATATCTCGCTCGGCAGGATTCCAGAACTGAATATCGTCATCGTCGGGATAACCTCCCGTGACAGTCTGGATAAAGATGGAGTCAGGCAAACGTGGCCGGCCACCATTCAAATACTTCGCAGCAGGCATGATCTTACCTTTAAGAATACCGGTCAGGTCTGAGACCAGGCACTCCACTTCGGTAATACCCCGCTGCTGAAACCAGTCGGTAAAAGCGCTATGCGTCTGGCGGTTATTCATTGTCTACACCTCACCGCGACTGCACCTCTGACCAGAGCTGCTGAAATACCTGCAACTTCTCACCCGCAAGACTTGGAGTAAAACGCAACACACTCATTTCTTCATCGGTGGGCTTAACGGGAGGAATCGTCAACACGTGATCGAGGTAAGGCTCGGCCGCTTCGTTCGGGCTGCTGTAATAATTGTAATTGGAAAGCTGAGCACCAACTTCTGCATCAAGTAAAAAGTTAATGAACTTATGTGCTAGCTCAGGATGGGGTGCATCAACAGGAATCATCATCGAGTCCACCCACATTTCTGCACCTTCCTCAGGAATCATGAACGCCAGATTTCTGAAGGCCTCAGGGCTTTCTTCCTTGAAGTGCAGGTAGTCACCATTAAAACTCATTCCCACATGCGCTACACCCCGTGCCAACTGCTGCAACGTGGGGGTGCCATCAGTAAAGCCCGAAAAGTTCTTACGCCCCTTCGTCTCAATCAGCAAACGTGCGGCTTCCTTCCAGTCGTCTACCTCAGTGCAGTCAAAGCCTTTGCCTAGATAAGCACAGGCTGAACCTAGGTTGACCTGGCCATCGGTAACCACCGAAAACGGGTATCCGGCGTTAACGTCGGGATCAAACACTAATGACCAACTGCTAGGCGCTTCTGGAAACGTTTCAGTGTTATACACAATGCCCGTAGTGCCCCACTGATACGGCACCGAGTAGCGCGCACCAGGATCATAGGCTGGGTCACGGAACTGTTCCATTACATTATCAATGTTGTCCAGCTGCTCAACGTTCAGCGCCTGTACCAGCCCAGTATCAATAAGGCGCGGCACAAAATAATGCGACGGCACAATGATGTCGTACTGAGACGCGCCACCACTGTTGAGCTTGGCAAACATTTCACCGTTAGAGTTGAAGTAATTCTGCACCACGTCAACGTCGTATTTATCTTCAAACGCCGAGATAATCTCGGGGTCCATGTATTCGGTCCAGTTGAATAGGTACAGCTTTTCCTTGGCCTGAACCGTGCCAGCAAGCATCAGGCTACTCAGGGCAACAGCGAGTCGGGCTTTATTGATTGTCATAAGGTTCTCCTTCGCCCCTGTGGGGTACGGGAATAATAAGATAAATATCAGGTCTGCCGACGGTTGACTAGCATACTGAAAACAGCGGCGATGGCGACGGCACCAATCATCAGCGAGGCAATGGCATTGATTTCAGGCGATACGCCTTTTTTAATTGCACTCCAAATATAGATCGGCAGCGTGGCACTTTCTGGTCCTGAGGTGAAGAAACTGATGACAAAATCATCCACCGATAAGGTGAACGACAGAAAGAAAGCCGAAATAAGTGCTGGCTTCAAAGTCGGTAACATAAAGTGCAGCACTCGCTTGGCTGGCGTAGCGTAAAGGTCTGTGGCTGCTTCGAACAACGTTGGGTCTAATCCCACAAAGCGAGAGTAAACAATCAGCGCCACGAAGGGAATCTGGAAAGTGACATGAGCAATCACCATCGTACCAAGACCCGGCTGAAACAGCCCCGTGAGGCGGTTAACTTGAACGAAAAACGCCATTTCTGAAATGCCAAACACAATATCCGGCAAGACGATCGGCAGATAGATCAACACAATCAGCCAGCCCAGCTTGCGGTGACGATGCCGGTACATTCCATAGCCAATCAAACAGCCAATCACCAGCGCAATTACTGATGACACAACAGCCAACACCATGCTGTTAGAAAACGCCGAAAGTATCACATCATTACTCAATAAGCGGCGATACCAGCGCAACGACACGCCGGTAAAGCTGGCAGCACTGTTAGAGGCGTTAAAAGAAAACAGCACCACCACAGCCAGCGGCAAATATAAGAAAAGCAGCGTTAACCACCAGAAACCTCTTAGCGTTCGGTGTAGAGTCCGTTTTCTCATATTACCACCTGCTCACCGCCACCTAACCGCTTGCCGATACGTCGCATAGCAAACAGCCCGATAAACGTCGCCAGCAACATCAGGATTGCGCCTGCCGCCCCTAGCGGCCAATTAGCACCTCCAGAGAACTGATTCGCCACTAAATTACCCAACATCAGCGACTTTCCACCACCCAGCAACTCAGGGATGACATACATGCCAAAAGCAGGAATTGCCACTAACACCACCCCAGCCAGCAGGCCAGCCAGTGTTTGAGGGAATACTGCATACCAAAAGGCGCGTACCGGCGTCGCGTACAAATCCTGAGCGGCTTCAACCTGTGCAAGGTCAAGCTTTTCAAAAGCCGCATACAGCGGCAGCACCATGAACGGCAGGAAGTTATAAATCAGCCCTAGCGTGACCGCGAACGAGGACGGGTAAAGCCCCATATTCGGCGCAATAAAGCCCAGGCTTTCGGCAAACGAAGATAACGGCGTACCCGGTGCCAGCAGGTTCATCCAACCGAAAGTTCGGATAACCTGGTTGGTCCAGGATGGCACAACCACTAACAACAGCATGATCGGCCGCCACTTCGCACGACACGTTGTGATGTAGTACGCAATGGGATAAGCAACGATCACGACTAGTCCAGTCGCAATAATGGTTTGCCACAAAGAGCGCAGCAGAGTGTACAGGTTACCGGGACTCCACCCCAGAAAACCAAAACCCGCCAGCCGTTTGAACGACTCCAGTGACAACGGCATTTGTGGCAAACCATATGGGCCGTTAGTCATGAAGGCTACTGCCATCAAATACAGGCTGGGCAACACCAGAAATACCATGATCCAAGCCGCACCGGGCGCGACAGTAAGCAGCAAGTGCCGGGCTTCCCTAATACTGGAATAACGACGCCGTAAACGGGACGTTGTAGCCATACCAACCTCCTCAGAATGCGACACGCACTAGGTCTTCAGGGCACACACCTATGGTGACTTGATCACCAACGTGATGTATCCGCTGGCCAAGATTACTGGCCACCGCCATCAGGGTAATGTCCCCCACTGTCAGCCGGTATTCAATTCGGCTGCCGCGATATAACCGCTCCTTCACCACACCTTGCAAGCAGTTATACCCCTCGGGTTGGTCCTGACCTAACTCAAGCGTCTCGGGGCGAATCAGCAACCAACCTTCCTGAGCACTGGTCTGCTCTGAGGGTGCCAGTAGTAAACGACCTAGCGACGTTTCTACCCAGTTGTCTTGGCTAGCGGTAATGGCATACAGGTTTTCATGGCCCATAAAACGTGCCACAAAAGCGGTAGCTGGGCGCTCATAGACTTCGGCCGGGGTGCCAACCTGCTGAATATTTCCCCCGTCGAGCACGGCAATGCGATCTGACATCACCATGGCTTCGTCTTGATCATGCGTCACAAAAACAAACGTCATGCCAAGGCGTTTCTGCACACGCTTAAGCTCAACCTGAAGCTGGCTTCGCAGGCCCGCATCCAACGCAGAAAGCGGCTCATCAAGCAACAGCACCGCAGGCTCACAAATTAGCGCTCGCGCCAGAGCAATACGTTGGCGCTGCCCGCCAGACAATTGGTCCACGCGCCGCTCAACCAGCTGCCCCAGTTTGATAAACTGAGCAATCTCAGCCACTTTCTGAAGACGCTGCTCGGCCGGTACGCCACGCATTTTTAGGCCAAAAGCTAAGTTATCGCGCACGGAAAGATGTGGGAATAACGCATAAGACTGAAACACTGTATTGACGCTGCGCTTATGTGGCGGTGTTTCGGTGATATCTTTGCCGCCAATCACCAAACTGCCGTCATCCGGCGCTTCAAGCCCAGCCAGAATACGCAGTAATGTCGTTTTACCGCAGCCTGACGGCCCAAGCAAAGTGAAAAACTCACCCGCTTGAATAGTTAGGTCAACGCCATCCAGCGCTACGGTGTCGCGCCCGAACCGTTTGTGTAACCTACGCATCTCAATAGATGATGCGTCGTGATTGGCACTTTGCTCCTGCTTGAGAGCCACGGCCGGGCGCTGGGTCGATGTTTCCGAGATTTCCTCGGTGACGTTCTCATTCATTAAGCAGCCTCTTACTTTATCTGTCTGATGACGCGGTTAAGCTTCGAGCTAGAGCCTGTCGCGCAGTCTATAGAAATTGGTTGCCAGTACCAATAACGGCTTACGTAACATGCTCCCACCTGGAAAGCGGCGATGAGGCATAGCCGCAAAAACATCAAAACGCTCACTCTGACCCATAATCGTTTCAGCCAGTAGCTTACCCGCCAACCCGGCCAGAGCCATGCCATGGCCGGAGTAGCCTTGGGCGTAATAAAAATTGCTATCTATCCGCCCAAAATCTGGCGCTCGATTCAATGTAATACCGACATCGCCTCCCCAACGGTACTCAATTGGGATACCAGCCAACACCGGAAATAGCTGGGTAATTTTGGCATCCATACGTGCCTGTAACCCGTGAGGCTCACGACCATCGTAGCTAACCTGCCCACCGTAGATCAGCCGACGTGTCGCTGATAATCGATAATAATCAAGTACGAAATTAGCATCGGCCAGGGCATCGTTATGTGGTAATACCTGAGCAACTTGCGCTTCGCTAAGCGGCGCAGTCGCAATCATATAGTTCGCCGCCCGCATCAAGCGCCCATTAAGCTCTGGTGCTACGTCCGCATGGTAGGCGTTTCCAGCGAGTATCAGATGTTCTGCCTGCACGCTGCCCAGTGCCGTTTCTACTCTAGCGGGCTGGCCGCGACGAATATTGAGTACAGCACTGCGTGTGTGGATACGCACCCCAGCACGCTGGGCCGCCCGAGCCAGGCCCAAGGTATAATTCAGCGGATGCAGATGGCCGCCTTCATCATCAGACAACACCGCCGGATACGCATCAGTGACGACGCGTTCACGCAGCGCAGCGCCTTCCAGCAAGCGAGTGGCAGTGTAGTGATAGTCCCGAGCCATGCGCTCCTGAAACTCGGCAAGTTCTTTAACATGACGCGGCTTAACTGCCGCATGCAAATACCCCCAAGCTAGTTCACAAGGTATTGAGTGACGCGCTATCAGCTCACCGGTTAGACGCACCGCCTCGCGGCTCATTTCCCATATTTCACGGGCACGTTCAATACCCAGCGTCTTTTCGACGGTAAAAATATCCGTACCCAAGCCCGGTAGAATCTGCCCTCCGCTGCGCCCAGAAGCACCATGACCAATGTCATTCGCTTCAAGCAGCACCACCGAGTAACCGCACTCAGCCAAATGCAGCGCCGCCGAACAGCCCGTTATACCACCACCGATGACACATACATCGGCACGCGTTTGCCCCGTCAGGCTATGGCAAGGGTCAAGTGCCACTGCCATAGAGTCACGATAATAAGACGCTGGGGGGGCAGAGGTCATAGAGTTGCTCCTGACAAGTGGTCGTATGGTGAGGCAGGCAAAATGCTCAGAGGCTGACAGCTTCCCCGCGCAACTGACAAACCGGACAACTCGGGTCTCGCGGCACATTGAAATGCCGCCAAGAACCCGTCATGGCATCAAAGGTAGAGAGCCCTTTATGTGGTGTACCAGCACCGCTGATCAGCTTAAGCGCTTCTAGCGCCTGAAAGCTACCCACCACGCCAACCAACGGACCAATCACGCCATTTTCTGCACAGCTCAAAGCATCATCATCGCTGTCTCCTGGTGGGTACAGGCAAGCGTAACAAGGCGATTCGGGGTCACGCGGATCATATACCGCCAGTTGACCTGAAAAACGAATAGCAGCACCAGAAATCAGCACCACACCTTGCCGCTGACAGGCGTCATTAATGGCATAACGACTAGCGAAGCCGTCAGTGCAGTCCAGCACCGCATCAACACCAGCGACCACCTCAGCCAAGCGCTCACCGAGAAGACGTTCGCACAACACCTCTACTCTGGTTTCTGGGTTGATGGACCTTAGGGTTTCTGCCGCCGACTCCGCCTTACGGCGATCAATATCATACGTTCCATGGGCAATCTGGCGCTGCAGGTTATGAAGCTCGACGCCATCGTCATCAGCCAGCACCAATTGCCCAACACCAGCCGCGGCCAAGTACATGGCCGCCGGTGAACCCAGTCCACCCGCGCCTACAATGAGTACTCGGGCCGCCAGCAAGCGCTCCTGCCCTTCAATACCGACCGCCTCCAGCAAAATGTGGCGACTGTAACGCAGCAGCGTATCGTCATTCATAGACGTAACGACTCCTCTTGATACGGCTATCTGTGAGTAGGATGGCTTACGGGCAAGGCTGCCAGCGACCCAGGCTAACCCGCTCCCGCGAACCTAAATCCTGATAGCTAGCCACGTCTACAAAGCCCGCGTCACTCAGCGCTTGGCGCACCGCCGCCCCCTGCTGCATACCGTGCTCCAGCAGCAACCAGCCGTTCCCAGCAAGATATTGACGCGCACCTTGCACCAAGTAGCGCAAGTCAGCCAGCCCTTGCTCTGCTGCGACTAAGGCGCTGTGTGGCTCAAAACGCACATCACCTTCACTCAAATGCGGATCATCATCAGCCAGATACGGGGGATTGGAAACAATCAAAGCAAAGCCGCTGTCTGCTGAGTCGCGACCAAGAGCACTAAACCAATCACTAACAAGAAACTCAACATTAACAATCGCATTCTTTTTCGCGTTGTTACGTGCTAACAGGACAGCGGTTTCGTTGAGATCAACACCGACTACCTGCCAGCCCGGGTATTCGCTGGCAAACGCCAAGGCAATCGCCCCGGTACCGGTCCCTAAATCGAGCAAACGCTTAGGCGCCTCGCCAACCTCACGCGCTTTTTCCAACGCGACTTCGACCAGCGTTTCAGTGTCCGGGCGCGGAATCAGCGTAGCTGACGAGGTGTCCAAAGATAATCCCCAGAACTCACGCTCTCCCGTTAAATACGCAACAGGCTCACCCGCCACCCGCGCGACAATCAAGTCGTCAAAACGGGCTTGCACGAACTCATCAACTTGGCGGTCGCCCCAGGTATACAGCCAAGCGCGGCCCACCCCCAGCACATGGCACAACAACACCTCTGCATCACGGCGCGAGCTGGGCGACCCAGCTTGCTGCAGTTTCTGGGTTGCGGCAGTTAATAGGCTGTCAATACGCACCTCAGCCATCCTGCTGCAACGCGGCTAGCTGATCGGCTTGGTATTCATTGATCAACGGTTCGATGATGTCATCTAGGCTTTCACCGGTCATCACATCACTGAGCTTATAGAGTGTCAGGTTGATACGGTGGTCAGTGACTCGACCCTGGGGAAAGTTATAGGTACGGATGCGCTCGCTGCGATCACCTGAGCCAACCAGCGACCGCCGCTCATCAGCCTGCTGTTGATGGCGACTATCTACCGCTGCCTGCTTAAGCCGCGAGGCCAATAACGACATCGCTTTAGCACGGTTCTTGTGCTGGCTTCGCTCTTCTTGGCACTCCACCACGACCCCGCTGGGCAGGTGAGTAATACGGATTGCTGAGTCAGTGGTATTAACGTGCTGCCCACCCGCACCACTGGAACGAAAGGTATCTACGCGCAAATCAGCGGGGTTAATATCTACCTCACCAACATCGGCCGCTTCAGCCATCACTGCCACGGTGCAGGCTGATGTGTGAATGCGCCCTTGTGACTCAGTGGCTGGCACCCGCTGCACACGATGCGCACCCGACTCAAATTTAAGCCGGCCATACACACCGTTGCCGCGCACTCGGGTGATAATTTCTTTATACCCCCCCTGCTCGCCATGGCTGGCACTGACGATGTCAACCTTCCAACCATACTGCTCCGCATAGCGTGAGTACATACGATATAAATCACCCGCAAACAGCGCGGCTTCATCCCCTCCCGTTCCGGCCCGCACTTCCAGAAAGACATTGCCTTCATCGTCAGGATCTTTGGGCACCAACAGTTTTTTCAGAGTACTCTCAAGAGATTCCAGCTGGTTCGCCCCGTCCACGCGCTCCATTTCTGCCAGTTCACGCATTTCTGCATCACTATCATTCGCCAGCGCGTCAGCCGCTTCGATATCTGCCTCTACGCCACGATAGGTCTGCCAAGCCTCAACCAACGGCTCAAGTTCAGCATATTCGCGGGTATAGTCGCGAAAGCGAGTCTGGTCGGCAATTACATCCTGTTCACCGAGCAGAGCAGTAAGCTCTTCGAAGCGTTCACAAAAAGCGTCGAGGCGCTCACGCAAGGAGGCTTTCATCAGCGAATTCCTATGAGGGTTGGGATGTGACGTTGGTCGCAGTAGTTGCCAACAACGTACTGGCTGCATCAAGTAATACGTGATCCTGAGCAGATGCTGCCTCGCGCATGGCAACGGTAGGCTGGTGCAAGATCCGACTAGTCAACTGGTTAGCGAGGCGTCGCACAACGTCTTCCGCCGCCTCGCCTCGTGCCAAACGAGCCAGTGCATCATCAAGCGATTGATCACGCAACACCTCACCGCGCGCTCTAACACGATGAATTAGTGCTCCGCCATCACGAATACGCTGACCTTTCTGCCAGTCACGCACGCCATGCTCAATCAATGACTCCGCATGATCTGCAGCCACTTGACGATGACGACGGTTTTCATCAATCACTTCTTCAAGGTCATCAACCGTATACAGAAAAACATCGCTGAGCTTGCCCACTTCAGGCTCGATATCTCTAGGAACGGCAATATCCACCATAAACATCGGGCGATAACGGCGCTTTTTGAGCGCACGCTCAACCATGCCCTTACCTAAAATTGGTAGAGGTGCTGCAGTAGAGGAAATAACAATATCAGCATGAGCCAACGCATCAGGAATCTGATCGAGCGTGATCGCCTCACCACCCAGGCTACCCGCCACTTGGTTAGCACGTTCCAGAGTGCGGTTTGCTACAACCAGTTGATGCACTCCAGCCTGATGCAAGTGTTGTGCTACTAGCTCAATCGTCTCACCCGCCCCCACCAAAAGGGCGCGCGCCTGACTGAAGTCATCAAAAATACGGCTAGCCAGGCTCACTGCGGCATAGGCCACTGAAACAGGGTTACGACCAATCCCTGTTTCAGTACGCACACGCTTGGCAACAGCAAATGTATGTTGAAAAAGCCCTTCCAAGGCACCGCTCAAGCCTTTGGCCTGGCGAGCCACTTGATAAGCCTCTTTAAGCTGACCAAGAATCTGCGGCTCGCCAAGTACCATGGAGTCAAGGCCCACGGCCACTCTCATCAAGTGACGAGCCGCTTCATCATCCCAAAAGTGATAGGCACAACGCGCTAACTCATCAGCATCAAGCTCATGATAGCGTCCCATCCACTCAAGGATCTCGCGCTCTCCTTCCGCCGCCGTCACGCAATAAAGTTCGGTGCGGTTGCAGGTAGACACCAAGGCAGCATCATAAACGCTGGGCAAATCACACAGCTGCGCCAGCGCTTCCTTTACACCTGACGGCGTAAAAGCAACTTGTTCGCGCACTTCTACAGTGGCGGTACGATGGTTTATTCCTAGGGCTAGCAGCGTCATCGGTGTCGGCGTCTTCGCGGGCATTTTCCAGCTTCGGATCCTGTTGCATCAGTAAAGCGCGTGCAACACATCGCGCAATATCTCACGGCGCGATAGTCTATCACAGCCATTATCGGCAAGCCGCAGTGCAAAGTCATCGCTTTGCCCAGCGCCAACAAGCCGTTATGCTGGCAATCTGATTTCTTCTGACTATCGAGGCGTGCATGCCCCGCCATTTTTTCATTAAGCACGGCCCAAGAGCCGCCGCCGCTGCGCTTGCTGTCACAGCACTCAGCAGCTGCCAAAGCGTGGCACCTGCGACAACACCGATTAGCGTAGCCTCTATGGAGAATGCGCCACAGGTAACACGTGGGCTTGACGCAGAAAGCTTATCAACACTGCTGATCGCTGAGCTAGCCGGTTTGCGTGGCGACTATGGCCGTGCAACCGATGGCTATATACAGACAGCCGAACGTTACAAAAGCGCAAAACTGGCTCAGCGGGCGGCGCTAGCAGCACGCTTCATGGATGACCCCGATACGTTAGAAGCGACAACACAACGCTGGAAACAATTGGCCCCCAATAGCGAAGAGCCCCTTTACCTGCTGGCCAGCCTCGCCATCCAACGTCAGGATTGGCTGCGAGCGTTGGAGTTACGACTGGCCATCAGCAATCAGGGCCGTGATGCACAGTTGCTTGAGTTGGTGGAAATCGCACTTGAGGCCAACGCCAACACATCGGCAATGCTTGCCCAAATGCGGCAACATTTAAATGATGCCGCAAACAGCCACGTTGATAGTGAACTAGCCATGGCATTGCTTGAGGCGGCCAATGGTCTGCAGGCCACTGCCCAGCAACGCCTAGAGCGCTTACCTGCCGCTGCTGCAGAACACCCCGATGCGTGGCGCCTGCGAGCGGCTATTGCACTGGACACCGGCGCGCCTCAGCGTGCCTATGACTCTGCACGCCAAGGGTTGAAGCTTCAGCCCGAAGACCTGCAGCTGATGATGCTGCAGGCCCAGGCCGAAATTCGGCTAGGCCGAACAGAAAATGCTGAAGCCACCACTGATGCCTTGCTTGAAAAACACGGCAGCACCTCTGGGCTCAGATTATTACTCGCCAGCCTTTATTTACAGGAAAACCAGCCAGATCCTGCTCATCGCTTACTGCAACCTCTGCTCAGCAACGGCACAACACCAGATTCTGCACTGCTGATGCTAGGCGGTATCGCTCAGAATGAAGATGATGTCGATAGCGCTCTGCTTTATTATCGCAAAGTGCCGGAAGGCAAAAATTTTCTACTCTCTCGCTCACGAGCCGCCTTCACTCTAGCGAGCCATGACCGACTTATTGACGGTCAACGCTTTCTCGCCAGCGAACGACGCGCTCACCCTGCTTTCAGCGCTGGACTGATTGGCGTAGAAGTCAATTTGCTGGACCGCTTTGGGCAATCCGCTCAGGCAACCAACCTGCTCACCGATTTTCTCAACCAGCATCCCGGCAATGCGGAACTTCGCCACATGTTAGCCATCCGTGCCTTCCGAGATGGCGACCTGGCGATGATGGAGGCCCAGCTACGTATAGCCCTTGAGCAGGATCCAAACGACGCAGTCGCTCTGAACGCACTGGGCTACACGTTAGCGGACGAGCAGATACCCAGCCGCATCGACGAAGCGGCCAGGCTCATCGAGCGAGCGTACCAACTGGACCCCGACAACCCTGCTGTTCTCGACAGCCTCGGCTGGGTACGCTTTCGTCAAGGCGACCCCCAAGCCGCATTACCTTTGCTGGAAAAGGCGTGGCAGCAAATGCCCGACCAAGAAGTCGCCAGCCACTTGATCGAAGTGCTCTGGACTCTCGGCCAACAAACCCATGCCCGCCAAATGCTAAAATTAGCCTTGGAACGTTTTGCACAGCGCCCCGCCATAGACGAATTACTACAGCGGATACCCGCTCTGAGCTTTCCTGAACTAAGCGACTGAGCCAAATGCCTGATTCAAACGACCAGCTCCAGACCCTCAGCCAAGGAGACACTAACTTCATGCCATTCGTCAGCTCGCCTATAGCAACCGTCACCCCACGAACCGCTATACTGCGCTCGTTTTTTGCCACTATCGCCATAACCGCGGCCCTCGCTCTGCTAAGCGGCTGCGCGACGACACAGCCGCCCTCTTCGGCGCAAGAACGTAGCGCCGATCAATGGCAGGCACAACAGTCTCGCGTTCAGCAGCTACAAGACTGGGAACTGAATGGCAAAGTTGGGCTGCGCACACCAGACGAGTCCACCAGCGCCAACATTGACTGGCGCCAAACCCCTTATTATTTCCGTATTCTGCTCAGCGGGCCGGCAGGTACAGGCCGCAGTGTGTTAGAAGGGCGTGACGGACGTGTTTCGATGAGCACTAGCGAAGGACGCTTTGAGGCAGTAAGCCCAGAAGCTCTCATGCAGGAACAAATGGGCTGGTCGCTCCCAGTGTCCGACCTAACCGACTGGGTTCGTGGCCTGCCAGCTCATGATCGCCCCCATCATATGACCGAAGATGCGTTAGGCTTCCCAGCTACGCTGGAACAGAATGGCTGGTCTATTGATTATCGCCAGTGGAGCAACTTCAACGACCTCTGGCTACCCAGCAAATTGGTGATGGACTATGACGACCTGCGCGTCACGCTAGTCGTTACCCGCTGGCAATCAGAAAGCGACGTGAGCAAGTAAGCCATGATTGAGCAGCTTGTCGACTTGCCCGCGCCGGCCAAACTCAACCGCATGTTGCACATCACCGCTCGAAGACGCGATGGCTACCACGAGCTGCAGACACTATTTCAGTTTCTCGATTATACCGACCGGCTCGACCTCCGCTTACGCCGAGATGGCAAACTATCGGTTTCACCAACGCTTGACGGCGTCAGCCAGGCAGACAACTTAATACGGCGAGCGGCAGAAAGCCTGAAGAAAGCCAGCGGCTGTACGCTAGGCGCAGACATCCATGTCCACAAACAGCTCCCCATGGGTGGCGGGCTCGGCGGAGGCAGCAGCAACGCCGCCACCACCCTGCTCGGGCTCAACCGTTTATGGGGTCTCGGGCTTGAGATTGATCAACTGGCCGAGCTCGGCCTAACCCTCGGGGCAGATGTTCCTGTCTTTGTGCGCGGCCATGCAGCATGGGCCGAAGGCATTGGCGAACGCTTAGTGCCTGTTACCTTGAGCACCCCCTGTTTCATTGTGATACATCCCTGTGTCAGCGTGTCGACTGCAGCGGTTTTCCAAACCCCGCAATTGACACGCAACAGCCCGCCAATTACCATGGCGCGCGCACTGCAGGGGGAATCGTTAGGCTGGCGTAACGACTGTGAGTCAACGGTCGCGGCACGTTATCCAGAAGTAAAGGCAGCGCTTGAATGGCTAAATACGCGCCTCACACAAGGCAGCACAGCCATGCTCACCGGTACCGGCGCCTGCCTGTTTGCGCCGTTGGCTGATGGACAAGCAGCTGACCAGTTGCTCGCGCAACTACCAACGCGCTGGCAAGGCTTCAAAGCCTACGGCCTGAATCGCTCTCCTCTACATGATGCACTGGATCGTCAATCTTGATCCGTCATAACGCAGCCAACTGGTCTGCTTATCTGATCAAGTATTGGCGACTATCCCATATCCAGAAGACCCAACACAGCAAAGGTGGCTGCGCGTGTCAAAACTGATGGTTTTTGCCGGGAACGCTAATCCCGAACTTGCCCAAAAAGTGGCTGAAAGTTTGGACAACCGACTGGGTAACGCCACCGTTGGCCAGTTCAGTGACGGCGAAGTTGCAGTTGAAATCAACGAAAACGTACGCGGCAAGGATGTTTTCATTCTACAGCCCACCTGCGCGCCTACCAATGACCACTTGATGGAAATGATCCTGATGGTCGACGCCTTGCGTAGAGCGTCAGCCAGCCGGATCACTGCGGTCATCCCGTACTTTGGTTACGCTCGCCAGGATCGTCGCGTCCGTTCAGCCCGCGTGCCCATTTCCGCCAAGGTAGTCGCCGACATGATGGTCAAGGCTGGCGTCAACCGCGTCATGACCATGGACCTTCACGCCGACCAGATCCAAGGCTTTTTCGATGTGCCAGTAGACAATGTCTATGGTTCACCGATCCTGCTCGACGATATTGAGCGCCAGAACCATGAAAACCTCGTTGTCGTCTCTCCAGACGTTGGCGGTGTCGTGCGTGCACGTGCCATTGCCAAGCAACTGCATGTTGATCTAGCCATTATCGACAAGCGGCGCCCCCAGGCGAACCAGGCCCAGGTTATGCATATCATTGGTGACATCCAGGATCGCACCTGCGTCGTGGTAGACGACATGATCGATACCGCCGGCACTCTATGCAAAGCTGGCGAAGCGCTCAAAGAGCGCGGCGCCAAGCGTGTTGTGGCCTACGCCACTCACCCGATTCTTTCGGGCCCCGCGGTAGACAACATTTCCGCCTCGGTGCTCGACGAAGTGGTTGTAACCGATACCATCCCCCTGACCGAAGCAGCCAGTCAAAGTGGCCGCATTCGCCAGCTCAGCGTGGCCGGCCTGATTGCTGAAGCAATCCGCCGGGTCAGTAATGAAGAATCCGTCAGCGCCATGTTCCACTAACCTAGTGTTATACAACAAGGCGCCGGAACGTTGCCCCATCAGGGGCTAATGGAAATGCCACAGGTCTGGTCGCGGGCTGTGGTATTTCTCTACTCAAGCAAGAGGCAATTTCATGTCTAATTTTATACTCAACGCAAGCATTCGTAACGACCTGGGGAAAGGTGCGAGCCGCCGCCTGCGTCGTGAGAATAAAGAAGTCCCCGCTATTGTATATGGTGGCGACAAAGCACCTCAGGCAATCACCCTTGAAAAGACCGGCTTCTACAAAGCAATTGAAGACGAAGCCTTCTTCTCCTCGGTTATTGACCTGGAAGTGGACGGTAAGAAATACCCCGTCGTTGTGCGCGACCTGCAGCGTCACCCGTTCAAGCCGCTGGTCAGTCACGTTGACTTCATGCGCATCGATGCCAAGCAAGAAATCACCATGCACGTGCCACTGCACGTAGCTAATGAAGAGACCTGCAAAGGCATCAAGGACGAAGACGGCGAGCTTCACCTGCTGGCCAATGACGTGGAAATCAGCTGCCTGCCGAAAGACCTGCCCGACTACCTAGAAGTCGACATCGCTGAGCTGTCTGTGGGTGCTGTTCTCCACCTGTCAGATCTTAAACTTCCGGCAGGTGTCACTATCGTTGCCTTGGCACGCGAGGAAGTGCACGACAACGCCATCCTCAGCATTTCACAAGCAAAAGTACGTGATGAAGAAGATGATGCTGACGCTGGCGAAAGCGCCGCTGAAGAAGGCAAGGAAGGCGACGCCGAATAATCGCGTTCTGCCTTTTTCAGGCCGCACCTACGGGTGTGGCCTGTACTCTCTAATCAAGCGCTACGGCGCTTGATTTTTTTGGAGGCTACCAATGAGTCAGCTCAAAGCAATTATTGGACTTGCCAACCCTGGCAGCGACTACGAAGCCACTCGCCATAATGCAGGGGCCTGGCTACTTGATGCGCTACTACAGGGCACGGACCAAAGCCTGCGCCCAGAAAAAAAGTTTTTGGGTCGCTATGCGCGGATCCGCATCGCCGACCAAGAGCTTCATCTGCTAGAACCAACCACCTTCATGAACCGCAGCGGTAGCGCAATATCAGCGATGTGCCAGTTCTTTAAACTGACCCCCGAACAACTGCTAATCGCTCACGACGAACTTGACCTCCCCCCCGGCATTGCACGCTATAAAACCGGCGGTGGTCATGGTGGGCATAACGGCCTACGCGATACCATCAGCGCACTAGGCGGCAATAAAGGCTTTCATCGGCTACGTATTGGCATTGGCCACCCGGGTGATGCCCGGCTAGTCACTAACTACGTACTCGGTCGCCCTGGCAAGGCAGAGCGCCACGCCATTGACGACGCTATCGCTGAATGCCTGGCCACCCTACCATTGGCCGCTGAAGGAAACTGGGCCAAAGCGATGCACCGCCTGCACAGCTTCTCTTCGGCACAATAACGCCTGACTTAAGAATCTCGGCTCTTTCAAGTAGACTAGCCACTATTCACCATTTCTGAATTCGCTTCCAGGAAGATTCCATGGGTTTCAATTGCGGTATCGTGGGGCTGCCCAACGTCGGCAAGTCCACTCTGTTCAACGCCCTGACCAAGTCTGGCATTGATGCTGAAAACTTTCCTTTCTGCACTATCGAACCTAACGTTGGCATCGTGCCGATGCCCGACCCACGGCTCAATGCCCTGGCAGAAATCGTCAAGCCAGAGCGCACACTGCCCACGACCATGGAGTTCGTCGATATTGCCGGCCTGGTTGCCGGCGCCTCTAAAGGTGAAGGGCTCGGCAACAAGTTTCTGGCTAACATTCGAGAAACTCAGGCGATTGCTCATGTCGTTCGCTGCTTTGATAATGACAACGTCATTCACGTGGCCAACCAGATTGACCCACGCGCAGATATCGAAATCATCAACATGGAGCTGGCACTTGCCGACTTAGATACCGTGGAAAAGGCATCTCAGCGCCTCGTTCGTGCGGTTAAAGGCGGTGACAAAGAAGCTGCCACCATCAAAGCCATTCTCGACCGCATTCAGCCACATCTGGCTGAGGGTCAATCGTTGCGTAGCTTTGGTTTAGACGCCGATGAGCAGCGTCAACTCAGAAGCTTTGGCTTTTTAACACTCAAGCCGACCATGTATATCGCCAACGTCAGCGAAGATGGATTCGACAACAATCCCTACCTTGAAATCGTACGCGAAATCGCCGCCGAGGAAGGTGCCGTCGTCGTACCAGTATGCAACCAGCTCGAAGCAGAAATTGCTGAACTAGACGACGAAGAGCGCTCAATGTTCCTTGACGAAATGGGCATGGAAGAACCTGGGCTTGATCGAGTCATTCGCGCTGGTTATGCACTACTCGGTTTGCAGACCTACTTCACCGCTGGCGTAAAAGAAGTTCGTGCCTGGACTGTAAAAGTTGGTGCGACTGCCCCAGAGGGTGCTGGAGTCATCCATACTGACTTTCAAAAAGGGTTTATTCGCGCCGAGGTCATTGCCTATGACGACTTTGTGACGCTAAAAGGCGAACAAGGCGCTAAAGATGCTGGCAAATGGCGCCTTGAAGGAAAGGATTACGTGATCAAAGACGGCGATGTAGTTCACTTCCGCTTCAACGTTTAATTCATCGCGACAAACGGCCTGTCGATAGCTGATGTACTTGACATGATTCGTAAAAACAGTAAAATGCGTCGCGTTGAATGGCTACGTAGCTCAGCTGGTTAGAGCACATCACTCATAATGATGGGGTCCCCTGTTCGAATCAGGGCGTAGCCACCAAAAACAGCAAAAAGCCCGCCGATTCGTAATCGACGGGCTTTTTTTCGCTTGCATTGAAGACTGAAACCCTCAAACAAGCATCTTGCTGTTCACAAAAGTCCCCAGCACGCTGGTCAAGTACGCGACATCGTCAGCACCCGCCGTTTCACGAATCGAGTGCATGGCCCACTGCGGCACCCCCACATCCAGAGTCGGCACACCAATTTCCGTTGCTGTAATTGGCCCGATCGTACTACCACACCCCATATCAGCACGTACAGCAAACGTCTGCACTGGCACCTCGGCTTGACGGCACAGCTCACGAAACATTGTCGCAGTGGCACTATTGGTCGCATAACGCTGATTAGCATTAACTTTAATCACCGGACCACCATTCAGCAGCGGCCCGTGCGCGTTGTCATGTTTGTCGGTGTAATTAGGATGCAACGCATGAGCATTATCACAAGAGATCATCCGCGACGCCTGCATCAGTCGCACAAATCCCTCTTCTCCAGGCACGCCAAGCTGCTCATTAACCCGGCGTAATACGTCCTCAAGAAACGGCCCCTGAGCACCACAAGCACTGGCACTCCCTACCTCTTCATGATCCGTTGCAACCAATACAGCGCCTTCCTGCCCCTTTGACGCCAGCAGCGCCTCAAGGCCAATAAAACACGACAACAGGTTATCAAGTCTCGCCGAAGCCACTAGCTCCTGTTTAACGCCCACCCGAGACGGCGGTTGCGTGTCATACAAGCACAGCTCAAAATCGACAATCTCGATAGTCCCGAAGCCGTGTTGCTCGCGCACCCAGTCAACCAGCAGTTGCTGAAAGTCTGACGCCTCTCCACCTTGCAACAACACTGGAGCCATCTGCGTTTGAGCATTAATCGTACGATTACTGTTCGCGTCTCGATCCAGGTGAATAGCCAAGCTGGGAATCATCGCAATGGGCCTCGCCACATTGAGCAACACACCCTCAATCGATCCATCGCCATGACGTACATAAACCCGCCCCGCAAGCCCCAGGTCACGATCAAACCAGGGAGAGAGCAAGGCCCCTCCATACACCTCAACACCCAGTTGCAGCCAACCGGCCGATGCTTGCGCCGCATTGGGCTTCAGCCGCAAACAGGGGCTATCCGTATGGGCCCCCATCATGCGTAACGACGACAGCGATGCTGATGGCAGTTGCAAGGCAACAATAGACGAGTCATTACGCGTTACAAACACACGCTCACCGGGCTTAAGCTGCCATGCTTGCGTTTCCTCTAAACGCCGGTAACCTGACGCCTCTAGCTGCTTGGCCATACTCGCTGTCGCATGCCACGGCGTTGGTGCGGAGTGCAAAAAATCAATAAGACGAGCAAGTACATCATTCTGGGACATAAAATCCTCTGGCAACATGAATCAACTAATTAAGGGGTCTGACCAACGCCTACAAACTGATATACTGCCAAACTGTTTGCGTTTGTAGTGCGTGCATCACCGCTACAATGGCCTTCTGAGCACAAGTAGTGCGAATAATATTTACTGTCCAGTGTACCTGAAACGGGGAGTGCTTCACCGATGAGCCTGTTAGTCACCTTGGGACGCGCTACGACCCTGGCCCTGTTGATTGCAACAGCGCCGGCCATGGCTGAACTCACCCCTGAAGATCCGCAGCGTATAGCGGCCCAGGAAATTGCTGAGTCATTACAGACTGGCCATTATGTGGAAATCAGCCTAGATAACGAGTGGTCCCGCGATGCGTTTCAGCGCTATCTCGATGTGCTCGACAACCAGCGCTATTACCTCACCGCCGCCGATATTGAGGAGTTTAACGACCTTTCCACCAGCATGGATGAAGCCGTGACTGAGGGAAAACTGGATCGCGCCTATGCGCTTTACAATCGTTATCAGCAGCGCGCCACAGAGCAGCTGGAATGGACACTGGCACGTATCGACGAAGGCCTAGACTTCAGTTTTGATAGCGACCTTCGCCTGGAAGTTGACCGCAAAGATGCACCATGGCTGCGTAACCGTGAAGCGCTTGAAGCACTATGGATGAAGCGGCTGGAAAACGCCGCACTGTCACTAACGCTGAGCGAGCAAGAGCCCGAAGAGGTCGAAGAGACCCTGCGCAAGCGCTATAAAGCCCAGCTCAAACGCGTTCGCCAGACCAACCCTGAAGATGTGCTGGAATATCTGATGGCAGCAGTGACCGCCACCATCGATCCGCACACCAGTTACCTCTCCCCTCGCCAAAGCGAAGCCTTTAATATCCAGATGCGCCTGTCGCTTGAAGGCATTGGCGCCATGCTTCAGCCTGATGGCGAATTCGTCAAAGTGGTCAGCCTAGTGCCAGGCGGCCCTGCTGATCGCTCTGGCATGCTAGAGCCTGCCGACCGCATTATTGGCGTTGGCCCACTCGGCGAAGATGTCACTAACGTTGTGGGCATGCGACTTGACGAAGTTGTCGAAATGATTCGCGGCCCGAAAGGCACGGTGGTACAGCTCGATATTGTGCCGTCTCAAGCCGCCGACCTCTCGCAAAGCAAAGTTATTGAGATTACCCGTGACACCGTCAAGCTTGAAGACCAAGCCGTTAACAGCGAAGTTATTGACATTGAGCGCGAGGATGGCGTCCATAAAGTTGGCCTGATCCATGTTCCAACCTTCTACGTTGACTTCGATGCCTGGCAAGCCGGTGAGGAAGATTACCGCAGCACCACCCGCGACGTAGCTGCCGAAATTGACAGCCTGCGCGAACAAGGCATCGAAGGCATTGTGCTCGACCTTCGCAACAATGGCGGCGGCGCACTTCAAGAAGCTAACTCGCTGATTGGCCTATTTATTGACCGCGGCCCCACAGTGCAGGTGCGCGATGCCCGTGGCCGCATCAGCCTCTACGGTGACACCGAAAGCGGCACCTACTATGACGGCCCTCTCGCGGTATTGGTTAACCGCCTGTCTGCTTCAGCATCAGAAATTTTTGCTGGCGCGATTCAGGATTATCGTCGCGGACTGGTCGTTGGCACAGAAACGTTTGGCAAAGGCACTGTCCAAACACTGAGCGACCTGACTCACGGCCAAGTTAAGCTCACCCGCGCCAAGTTCTACCGTATTTCTGGTGAAAGCACCCAAAATCGCGGCATCACGCCAGACATTCTCTTCCCCAGCCTTGTTGATCCCGAAAAAATCGGCGAAAGCAGCCTGGATAACGCACTCCCCTGGGATACTGTGCGCAAAGTGCAATACCGGCAACAAGGCGAGCCTCAGCTTTACCTTGACATGCTACGCAAGCAACATACGAAGCGCGCTCAGGAACACCCAAACTTTTATTACCTTGAGCGCCGTGCGGAACTGGCTGAACGGCTGCGCCAACAACGCACCACCGTGAGCCTGAACCTAGAACAGCGCAAGCGTGAAGTAGAAGCCCAGGATGCCGAACAACTCGCACTTGAGAATGCACGACGCAGCGCCCTCGGCTTGGAGCTGCTGGAAGACTGGTCGGATAGACGTAACAAGAACAAGGACGACGAAAGCCAAGATACTGACTCTGATGAGGACAGCGAAAAGAAAGATCAACCTATCGACCGCGCTCAAGTCGAAGAAACTGCAGAGATTCTGCTGGATTACGCCCGCCTGAGCAATAAAGTGCAGTTTGCAGACCATTCCACGGAAGAACAGCAGTAACCTGCAGCGGGCTGGGCATACTACGCTCAGCCCGCTTACATAGTACGACACCAGCTCTCCTATCCAGCCCAGCGCTTCTACTATCCAGCACTAACCCGAAGCCGCTGAGACAACACCTGATAACGTGCCTGAATACCCTCAAACAGCGTCTGGCGTAGCCAGCGATGTCCTGCATCAGCATGGTAGCGCTCATGCCACACTAACCAATAAGAAAATGGCGTAACCTCCAGCGGCAATCGGCGCAGTACCAGTGGCCAATGCTCAAGCACACTAACAGCTAAACAGCCCGGCACGCACAACAGTAAATCACTATGCTGTGTCACCGAAAAACTGGCCAAAAAATGCGGCTGACGTAAGCTAACATGCCGCTTCAACCCCTGACTCGCGAGCGCCAGATCCACCGCCCCCCTGTCATCGCCCCCCATGCTGATTAACTGGTGTCTGGCATTAACAAATGCCTCAAGCGACAGCTCCTCATCCTCAGCTAAAGGGTGACCTTTACGCATCATACAAACGAAGCGGTCATCACCTACCTCTCGGCCGTGAACACCAGCTGGCACACGCGACCCAGGCACACAAAGCGCCAGCTCCGGCCCACCATCATCAAGATTATGCTCAATACTGCCACTGTAACCCTGCACATCCAGCCGCAAGTGTGGCGCTTGGTTCTGGAGTGTTTGCCACTGAGGTGCGAGAAACGTATGCATCCCATAGTCAGTCGTCGCTAGCTGAAAACGGCGCGAGGTGCTGGCTCGATCAAACTCCGGCGGCGCAAGCAACGCCCCCAACTCTTTCAGTAACCGCTCCAGCGGTGGACCTAAAGCGTCGGCCCTCGCCGTAGGACGCAACCCTCTGTGAGTACGCACAAAAAGAGGGTCATCAAACGCGTGGCGCAGCCGAGCCAGTGTTCGTGATACCGCCGGTTGACTGAGGTTAAGACGCTGTGCTGCCTGGGTCACACTACGGGTATCCAGCAACGCCTGAAGAGTGACCAGCGCATTAAGATCATGACGAGCAAGATCAGCAAGATGCATGAAAGATAGCCTTGGTGTCGAATAGCCTTATTTTCAACCACTATGATATCAGTATATTGCATATGACTTCTCAGCATCTTGCATTGGCTTAATATCACTCTTCTGACGTAGTCTGAGTAAATCGTTGCAGCACATGCTAGGTGCAGACTGCAAAAATACTTAAGCCAACACCCTACGAACAGGAGAGCATCATGCAAAGCCGCTATTTCACACTTAACGATCACCCCAAAGGCCTGCCTACTACGGATCTGTTCACCCTAGAACACACAGACCTCACCCCACTCCAAGAAGGTGAAGTGCGCATTCGTAACACCTGGCTATCAGTAGACCCCTACATGCGCGGACGCATGGATGGCGTGACAACCTACATCGAGCCATTCCAACTCGGCCAGCCGCTGGATGGCGCCGCCGTAGGCGAGATTATTGAGTCACGGGATGCCCGCCTTAAAGTAGGCGACAAAGTTCGCCATATGGGCGGCTGGCGCGACATTGCCCAACTGCCCGCCGAACAAGTTGAAGCATTGCCTGAATTTGATGTACCAGACCAAGCGTACCTAGGAGTGCTGGGCATGCCAGGTACGACAGCCTGGGTTGGGCTCAACATCATCGCCCAAATGCAAGAAGGCGACAATGTATTGGTCAGCGCAGCCAGCGGTGCCGTTGGCTCTCTGGCTGTCCAGCTCGCTAAGGCCAAGGGCGGCACGGTGGTAGGTATTGCCGGCGACCAGAAAAAACTCGACTGGCTGGAGTCCATTGGCGTTAAAGCCGTCAGTTACAAGGGCAAAGACGCCAAGCAACTCAGCGAAGACCTCAAGCAAGCCTGTCCTGAGGGCTTTGACGTCTATTACGAAAATGTCGGCGGTGCCTGTCTAGAAGCCGCTCTCAATAATTTGCGCGTAGGTGCACGCATTGCTGTTTGCGGCATGATCTCACGCTACAACGATGAAGGCCCTAGCAGCGGCCCTGCCAACCTCGCCATGCTATTGGTTCGGCGCGCACGCATGGAAGGCTTTATTGTCTTCGAGCATTGGCAGCACCACAACGACTTCCTAAATGAAGTTGCCCCGAAAATAGCCAAAGGCGAAATCGACTATCAAGAAACTGTCGCGGAAGGCCTTGAGCAAACACCAGACGCTTTCCTGCAACTCTTCAGCGGCAAGAATCAAGGAAAAATGCTGATTAAACTATAACCAGCTCCTTGCTCAATACACGCCCTTCACCACCATTCACAGCCTGCTCGCCTATCGAGCGGGCTTGGCTTGGTTTGGCTTCCTGCATCGCACTGGAGTGGAATAAGACGGTAAAAACCAAAAAGCGTAAGAAAGAATAAGATAAGGCGAGGTAGGGAGACGATTGAGGGTATTTACGTCAATCGCAGCATGCTAGCTGCTGGCTCCTCGAGCAGGACTCGAACCTGCGACCCAATGATTAACAGTCATTTGCTCTACCAACTGAGCTATC
>NZ_KE384440.1:194316-531355 GCF_000425725.1 Halomonas halocynthiae DSM 14573 | reverse complement strand
GAGCAGGACTCGAACCTGCGACCCAATGATTAACAGTCATTTGCTCTACCAACTGAGCTATCAGGGAATGACCTCGAACACGTGGCGTAGTATACGGATACCATCTGTAAGGTCAATACCCTATCAAGAGTTTCACCAAACAAGTGCTTCTACCCAACATTGCCTGACCAGTTTTGCGCATCACCATAAAGCAGGCACAAAAAAATGCCCGCCACCATAGTAATAGTATGGATAACGGGCATTTTACTATCTGGTGGCTACGCCCTGATTCGAACAGGGGACCCCATCATTATGAGTGATGTGCTCTAACCAGCTGAGCTACGTAGCCAGATCAATGCTGCTGAATACCCAAAACCACCCGGCGGCTATTCAACGCGACAAGATTATGCACGTCGCCTGTCTTTCTGGCAAGCGCGAACCCACTATTTACACTCACTATTTTGCTACGTCGTTACACGGCAACGATAAACTCTGCGTATCTTGATGCGCCCTCACGCTCGGCACGGAACGTAACGTGCCGAATCCCCTCGTACAGAGGCAGGCTTTGCTCTAAGGCAGATTATAGTAAGCTGGTCTCAGCACTGGCTTTCTGGGCTAGTCACGGGTCTTCCTTTACGCTAGGCTAAACACAATTCAAACACTCGTTCGAATACTGATTTAACGTTACGTAAAAATTCACTTTCCGCTAGATTCTGGAGGCGTCATGTCCACACTTGTACTACTCGTGCTGGCTTTTCTGGGCCTACTGTTCGTAATGCGCAGTGAGGCTGGGCCTATACCCGCCATGTTAGTCACTGGCTTTTTCGGGCTGGTGGGCATTCTGGCTGATGCCAATGTCATCGGTATCATCCTGCTGCTAGCAACCGCTGCAATTGCCCTCTGTGGCCTGCCATCGCTACGCATCAAATGGCTGTCACCACGCCTATTCAACATGTTCAAAACAATTGCCCCCAAGGTCTCGGCTACCGAGCGCACGGCACTGGAAGCCGGCACCGTCGCCTGGGACGGCGAGCTGTTTTCCGGTCGCCCCGACTGGAGCAAGCTGCAAGCCTTCAGCGACAGCGGCCTTACCGACGAAGAGCGCGCTTTTGTTGATCATCAGTGTGGCGTAGCGTCGGGCATGTGTAATGCGTGGGATATCGCCAAAGAACGTGCCGACCTGCCTCAGGAACTGTGGGATTACCTGAAAAAAGAACGTTTTTTCGGCATGATTATCCCCAAACAATACGGTGGCCTAGGGTTCTCTGCTAAAGCTCAGTCTACAGTACTGCAAAAGCTTGCAGTCAATGAAACCTTGATGGTTACTGTCGGCGTACCCAACTCACTCGGCCCTGGTGAGTTGCTACTGAAATATGGCACCGAAGAACAGAAAGATCACTACCTTCCGCGCTTGGCTGATGGGCGAGAAATCCCCTGTTTTGGTTTGACTGGTCCACGCGCTGGCTCTGATGCTACGTCAATACCTGATGTGGGCACCGTCGTTAAACGCACCGTTAATGGCGAAGAGATACTGGGTCTGGAACTCACCTTCGAGAAGCGCTGGATTACTCTGGCACCTATCGCCAGCGTCGTCGGTCTAGCCTTCCGCCTATTTGACCCTGAGCACCTGCTTGGTGCAGAAGAAGACCGCGGCATCACTCTGGCACTAGTGCCGCGTGATACCGAAGGCATGGAAATTGGCCGTCGCCACCACCCCATCGGCAGCCCCTTTCTGAACGGCCCGATCAAGGGCGACAAGGTGTTTGTACCGCTATCCACCATTATCGGTGGCGAAGAAATGATCGGCGAAGGTTGGCGCATGCTGGTGGAATGTCTGTCTGTGGGACGCTGCATCACCCTGCCCTCCGGCGCCACCGGCACCGGCCGCTACGCCCTCGGCTGGACCGGCGGCTTCGCGCGCATCCGCCGCCAGTTCAACGTTCCTGTTGCGGAAATGGAAGGTGTGCAGGAACCACTGGCGCGGATGGCCGCTTTAGGCTATATCGCTCAAGCGGCGGTATACCAAACCGCCAACACCATTGATCATGGCCAAAAACCCGCCGTACCCTCTGCAATTCTCAAGAGCCAGCTGACCGAATTCCAGCGCCAGATTCTGGCCGACGCCATGGACATTCATGGCGGCAAGGCGGTCACACTGGGGCCACGCAACTATCTCGGTATCGGTTACAGTGCCAACCCGGTGGCCATCACCGTAGAAGGCGCCAATATCATGACCCGCAACCTGATGATCTTCGGCCAGGGAGCCATTCGCTGCCATCCCTTTGTGCTGGCCGAACTGGCGGCCAAGGACAACGATGACATCACAGCTTTCGACCAAGCATTCTTCGGTCATATCGGCCTGATATTTGGCAACGCTGCACGCGCCTTCAGCCAGGCGTTTGGTGCCGGTCGACCCAAAGTCCCTTTCAGCGCGCCCGCCGCACGCTATGCAAAAGATATCGCACGCCTGTCAGCCGGTTTCAGCCTGTGTGCCGATGCCGCCATGGCCAGCCTAGGCTCCAAGCTCAAACAGCGTGAAATGCTCTCAGCCCGGTTGGGCGACGTGCTGTCTAATCTCTATCTGGCCAGTATGCTGCTCAAACAGTGGGACGAAAGCGAACCGGCAGACGGTGAAGAAGCACTCCTGCATTATTCGGCCCAATGGTTGCTGAATCGCACCGAGCAAGCCTTTGATGAACTATTTGACAACCTGCCAAACCGTGCGCTGGGCAACATGCTACGCGTGATCATCATGCCGAGAGGTCGCCGCTGGAAACGCCCGAACGATAAGCTGGCCCGTAATATTGCTAACGCAATATCTAACGACAGTGCATTACGCAGCAAGCTGTTACACAACACCTGGGATCAGGCTGATGGGGTTCAAGATAACCCGCTGGCCAACTATAACGACTTGCTGTCAACTCAGGAGCGTGCCGAAGCGCTCTATCGTAAAGTCAACAAAGCCTACGCAAAAGGTGAGCTGCCCGCCGATGCCTTACACCCCGAAGAACGCGTAGACGCTGCATTAAACAAGGGCATTCTCAGCGAGGAAGACGCTAACTTTATGCGTGAGCGAGAGCACAGGGTACTAGAAATGCTGACCGTCGATGACTTCGACTACGACGCCTTTGTCATAGACAAGTCCAAGGTGCTCCGTCATCAGCCAGCCTGAGTCCGTCTGACGGCCCTCTAGCCGTCAGTGCCCTCAACGACGAAGGCCTGAACCCGGTAACATCTCGGGCTCAGGCCTTTTTCATGCATTCAATACAGCCACTCTCAAAGAGGCCAGACCAACAACACCATAGGCACTGCCACCAACATGACAAGTAATGATATTGGCAAGCCCAGCTTCCAGTAGTCACCGAAACGATAGCCTCCAGGCCCCATCACCAATGTATTGGACTGATGGCCAATAGGGGTCATAAAAGCACAAGATGCACTGACGGCCACAACCATTAGAAACGGATCCATGGATACCTCAAACCCTTTAGCTAAGCTAACAGCTACCGGTGCCATCAGCAGTGCCGCCGCCGCATTGTTAACCACATTAGACAACAGCATACCAATCAGGAATAAGCCGAACATCGTGGCCACAATCGGCCACTGATTACCTAACAGCAATAACGACTGGGCGATCATTGCCGCCCCTCCACTGGTTTCCAATGCCTGTCCCACAGGTATCATCGCCCCCAGCAGCACAATGACCGACCCATCAATCGCCTGATACCCATCACGCAGCGACATGACACCAGCCATTAGCGAGATGACGGCCGCCGAAGAAAGCGCTACTGCGGCAGGCGCCAGCCCCAACACCATAGCGGCAATAGCCGACGCAAATATACCCAGTGACAATAGCATACGCCGCGGTTTCCCCAGCGCCAGGTCTCGACGCGCCAACGGCAGACACCCCAGCGTTGAGAGACGTTCAGCGATACCCTGCTCATCCCCCTGGAGCAGTAAAACATCACCGGCCCGAAAACGGATTTCACGCAGCCGCTGATTAAGCCGTGTGCCATCACGCGCCACCGCCACAAGGTGTAAGCCATACTGATTGCGTAACCGCAGCTGACCCGCGGTGCGATATAGCATCAATGAATCATTACGAATAACCGCTTCAATCAGCTGCAAATCTTCAGTATCCACGCTCGAACGCGTTTGGCTCAACTGCGCCGACTCCGGCTCAGCATCCTTCGCATCCTTCACAACAGCAGCGTCAGTCGTTTTATCCGCTGACTCAGCTAGAGCGCTAGTTGTGCCTTTTTTCTTGTTTTTATCTTTCTTCTTATGGCCAACGCTAAGCCCCGCCTTATCTGCCAGCAACTTCATCTCGTCCGGCCCAGCTTCCATCAACAGAATATCGCCAGGGCGCAGCCGCCCATAAAACGCATAACCGGGATAACGGTTTTCGCCACGCACGACCATGAGCACCGGCAAGTTATCCCCCAACGATTCCCGTAGATCACTCAGCGACCAGCCTACCGCTTTGCCATCCTCAGGCACATCTAACTCGACCAGATAATGGGCCGTATCAAACATCGCATCGGTGGATGTGCTGCCAATGCGTCGAGGTACCAGTCGCCCACTCACCAACACGAGAAACAACAAGCCCACCACTGCCACTGCAGCGCCGACAGGGAAAAAGTCAAACATACCAAAAGCGTTACCCGTCAGGGTGTTACGGTAGCTGGAAATAATGATATTGGGTGGCGTACCAATCAGTGTGAGTAAGCCACCGAGCAGCGAACCGAAAGCCAACGGCATCAGCAGCAAGGAAGGTGGGCTATCGTGCTCTCGTGCCATGCGCAAAGCGACCGGCAACATCAGCGCCAACGCCCCTACGTTATTCATCAACCCCGACAACACCAGCACGGTGCTGGTCAGCACCAGTATCTGCAACATAGGCCGCCGGCCAACCCGCAGTGTCTGTCCGGCGATAAGGTCAACCACGCCTGCACGTTCAAAGCCTCGGCTAAGCACCAACACCGCAGCAACCGTAATGACGGCCGGGTGCCCAAAGCCAAGAAAAGCCTCATTAGCCGGCACCAAGCCTAGCGCCACTGCAGCAAGCAAAGCGCTCAACGCAACGAGGTCATAACGCAGGCGCCCCCAGACAAAAGCAGCCAGGGTCGCGCCAAGAAGCAAAAAAATCAGAGTGCTGTCAGCCATGGCCGCCGGTTCATCCATGTTCATTCAAGATACCGACAGCATACCCTCAGTAACGCCCGTGACGTCCAGTGTCTTTAGCAATCCCTTTTACGTTCACGACTCAGCAAACGGCAGTGGTGTATTGCCACGGCGCACGTGAAAAACGTTAAGCGTCATGGCGACCAGTGCGTAATAGCCAAACACGCCCACCAGTTCGACCACTGCCGATTCACCAAACGCGGCTACGGCTTCGGCATAAAGTGCATCATCAACCCGTCGCGTATGATAAAGCGTGGTTCCTAATTGATAGACCAGTGCCTCATCATTGCGGCTGAAATCGGGTTCTCGCCCTTCGCGCAGCGCTTCGATGACTGCCGTATCAAGACCGGCTTCGGCAGCAATCGGCGCATGAATCTGCCACTCAGCCTGTGACTGCCACCAGCTGGCAGTCACCAATATGGCAAGCTCCGTCAAGCGCAACTCCAACTGAGTTCCATAACGGCAGAAAGCACCCAACTGCTGGGCGTTATCGGCAAGCTCAGGGCTGTGTACCCAAGCCAAAAAAGGGCCGTCTAAGTTGCCTCTGGGGCCGTTGAGAATATCATTGAGTACACGGCGTTGATCAGC
Source organism: Halomonas halocynthiae DSM 14573 (assembly GCF_000425725.1). Classification (GTDB taxonomy): domain Bacteria; phylum Pseudomonadota; class Gammaproteobacteria; order Pseudomonadales; family Halomonadaceae; genus Halomonas; species Halomonas halocynthiae. The sequence goes on along the minus strand of NZ_KE384440.1, from coordinate 525,604 downwards.
GCTCATTGTGGCGTCGTCTAACGCAGGAAGACGTGAGGTAATTTCCATACTTAGGTCCTTGCTCATCTGCCGAGAACGGCGTTAAACGTACTATCGAGTTTGTCGACGATGTCATCTAGGTGAGTGTCATCAAGAATGAACGGCGGTGCTAACAGAATATGATCCCCCTGAACGCCATCCAGCGTACCGCCCATGGGATAGCACATCAGGCCATTTTCCATGGCCGTACGTTTCATCTCAGCATTCAGCTTACGTGACGGATCAAATGGCATTTTGGTATCACGCTCAGCCACTAGCTCCAAACCACGAAATAGACCGCGGCCACGAATATCCCCTACATTGGGATGGTCACCAAAGCGCTCGACTAGCCGTTGCTGTAATCCATCACCCAAGCGCTTGACTTGACTTAACAATCCGCGGGATTCGATGGCACGCTGCACGGCGAGTGCTGCTGCACAGGCCGTCGCGTGGCCGATATAAGTATGACCGTGCTGGAAAAACCCCGACCCCTGAGCAATAGCATCACGAATACGTTCGCTAACCAACGTGGCCCCAATCGGCTGATAGCCGGCACCCAGCCCCTTGGCAATTGTCACCAGGTCTGGCACCACACCCTCTTGCTCGCAAGCAAACAAACTGCCAGTGCGCCCCATACCACACATAACTTCATCAAGAATCAGCAGAATTCCATAACAGTCACATATCTCTCGAATGCGGCGAAAATACCCCGGCACCGCCGTTACTGCCCCCATTGTTGCGCCAACCACCGGCTCGGCCACAAAAGCCAGCACACTTTCCGCCCCTAAACGCTGAATCTCGGCCTCAAGCTCTTGGGCCAAACGCTCACCATAGGCCTCTGGCGTTTCATCAGCCCGCTGGTCACGGTAGGCATAACAAGGGCTAACGTGACTAACCTCAACCAGCAGCGGCTCAAACTGACGACGACGCCAAGCATTTCCACCGGTGGCCAAGGCTCCCAGCGTATTACCGTGATAACTCTGGCGACGTGCAATCAGATGACGCCGCTGGGGTTGACCGATTTCGATAGCATACTGGCGAGCCATTTTCAGCGCCGCCTCTACCGCCTCTGAACCGCCGGATACGAAATACACAGAACTCATCCCAGCAGGTGCGCGCTCAATGAGGAAGTCGGCAAGGTCTTCCATCACTTGTGTGGTGAAAAAAGACGTATGCGCGTAAGCCAAACGCCCAACCTGCTCGCGTATCGCTTCAATAACATCCGGGTCACTATGGCCCAAACAAGAGACCGCCGCCCCGCCACTGGCGTCCAAGTAGCGCTTGCCGCTGGCATCAAGCAAATAGGGGCCATCGCCACCCACAGCGGTAGGATAGGACTGCGTTAAATGACGATGAAAAACATGACTTGTAGCATGGCTCATAGCGAACTCCAGACGATAGCAATCAATCACACAGACTATAAAGAAAGATATATTTTCATTCTTGCTTGATGCAAAATAATTTGCAAATTGAATCGCATAAAAATGCCACGGAGCCTTTTCCATGTCTTCCACGCTCAATACAGCGCCGCAGACGCTCACTAAACTCAAGCAGCTGTTCAGTGCTATTGAAGCCGGTGATTCGCCAATAACCCTGGGCAAGGCGGCTCGACACATACTCGGTGCCCTGATAACGCTGCCAGAGCAAGCTGCATTCTCCACCATCAGTGAATTAGCGGACCGTCATAATGTCAGCGCCTCAACATTATCACGACTGTCACGACGCTTAGGCTATTCAGGCTTTGCCCAGCTACAGGACGTTTTCCGCCGCAGCTTGACTCAAGATAAGAGCTTTTACAGTAAGCGAGTATCACAGCTGCTCGACCAGCATGGCTCAGATCACGACGGCCTGACACGCATGACCGAGCTGACACGCCAAGAAAGCGACAACTTGGCAGAGCTGACGCGCTCTATTGATGCCACAAGCCTTTCAGGAAGTGCGGAACTGCTGGCTCAAGCACCCCGTATTCGTATACACGGTGTGCGTCAATTCAGCTCACTGGCCATGTTTATGGCCTATGGGTTAGGCATGCTCAGAAACGATGTGGCAATGCTCGATAGTTCTCATCAAGGCATCGCGGATGGCTTAGCTCAGCTCAACAGCGGCGACGTGCTAGTGGTTGCCAGCTGCTACCCCTACACCCCAAGCGTATTGGCCACGGCAGAAATAGCAGCCCGACACCATATACGTATCATCGCCCTCACTGATGCCATCAGCTCACCGTTGTGCTCAGTCGCCGAACACAGCTTTCTCGTACCTAATCACAGCCTGTTTTTTAGCAACAGCATGTGTGCTTTCATGCTGCTCATTGAAAGCCTGCTTAGCGAAGTGGCCAGCCTGTTGGGCGATAATGGCTTGATTTCCCTGCAACGCCGTGAGCATTTGATCAGCGAGTTAAAAGCCTCACTTTAAGCAGAAGGCGGGGGGATTTGGCGGACGCGAATGGAATCCGTATAGTAGCCATCCTATCCCGCCACTCGATCGTGACCATGCTGCAGAACAACTCGATGCTTGCTCAACTCAAGCAACAGATGCGTGACAACACGCCCCGTGCCGAAGGCGTCATTAAAGCCACTGAGCGAGGCTTCGGCTTCCTTGAAACAGATGCTGGCGAATCGTATTTCGTACCACCGCCCGCCATGAAGAAAGTGCTGCATGGCGACCGCGTTGAGGCCACCATCCACCAGGAAGGCGAGAAAACCTCAGCCGAACCTGAGACCCTGATCGAAACCGGCATGCAACGCTTTATTGCGCGCTTACAAAAGCGCGAAGGTCGCCTTGCCGTACTGCCGGATCACCCGTCGATCAAACAACCGCTCAAAACTCGCATCAAGCGCAACCTAGATGAAGACAGCTTGAGCGACGGCGACTGGGTCGTAGCCCGCTTGGTGCGCCACCCACTCAAGCCTGATGACCGTGCCTTCTTTACCCAAGTTGATGAGCTGGTCGCTAAGGCTGACAACCCCGCCGTTCCCTGGCGCGTCACACTGGCCCGCCATGCGTTAGAACAAGCCAGCCCCGAAGCGGGTGACAGCTGGCCAATACTTGACGAAGGCTTAGCTCGCGAAGACCTCACTGAACAGCCATTTTTCACCATTGACGGTGAAAGCACCCGCGACATGGACGATGCACTACGCATTGAGTCACGCGCCGAGGGTGGCTGGCAGCTCAGCGTAGCGATTGCCGACCCCACCGCTTATGTCGAAGAAGGCCATGCTGCCGACCTAGAGGCTCGCACTCGCGCCTTTACGGTGTATCTGCCGGGCCAGAACGTCACCATGCTGCCTGAAGTGCTGTCCGACGACCTCTGCTCCCTGCGAGAAGGTCTGGATCGCCCTGTACTCGCCTGCACACTAAATGTTAATGCCGATGGCAGTCTGGGTGACTTCCGCTTTTTCGCCGCCACCGCTCGCTCACATGCTCGCCTCAGCTACGATAACGTGTCTGACTGGCTTGAAGGGCAAGGTAACTGGACTCCAGACGCGGTCATTGCCGAACAGCTCAAGGCCCTTGAGGACATGACAGAGGCACGCAGTGCCTGGCGCGCTGAACACGCGCTGGTATTCAAAGATCGCCCCGACTATGTCTTCGATCTTGATCCCGCAGGCAACGTATTAGACGTACGTACAGAACACCGCCGTATCGCTAATCGTATGATCGAAGAAGCCATGATTGTTGCTAATGCCTGCTGTGCGCAGCTGCTATCAGAAAGCGTTGGCCACGGCATTTTCAACGTACATCGTGCGTTTGAGCCCGAAAAAGCCGACGCCGCCCACGAGTTCCTAACGGCTCAAGACATTAGCGTCGAACCCGAGTCTTTGGTTGAGCTGCCACGCTACCGAGACCTCAAACGCGCACTCGAAGCCCGCGACGATGCTTGGCTTGATGCGCGCCTGCGCCGCTTCCAGGGTTTCACCAAGATGTCAGCCAAACCTGGGCCGCACTTTGGCTTAGGGCTTGCCGCTTACGCTACCTGGACGTCACCAATCCGCAAGTACGGCGACATGGTCAACCACCGGCTGATTAAGCGCGTGCTCAAAGGTGAGCAGGCACCGGCAGAAGCCAGCCAAGCCACAACTGAGCAGCTCACCGAACGCCGTCGTCTTAATCGCATGGCCGAGCGCGACGTCAAAGACTGGTTGTATGTTCGCTACCTAACACCGGCGACGGTTGAGGGCGAGACGTTTGACGCGGAAATTATTTCGATTAATCGTGGCGGTATGCGCGTACGTTTGATTGCCAACGGCGCGACGGTATTCATACCGGCACCACTGATGCACAGCGATCGCGATAAAGTGGTCATTGACGACAAAGAAGGCCGGATCCAGATTGAAGGCGTAGAGCGCTTCAAATTAGGTGACAGCACACGCATTGTACTCACTGAGGCACGCGAAGAAACTCGCTCGCTGGTAGGCCGCCCAGCTGACGTCTAACAACATAGCCACTTAACAACATAGCCACTCCAGCGTCAGTCAACACTGGGGTAATCACTAAAATTAATTCATAAAAAAGGGCACCCGAAGGTGCCCTTTTTCTTTACGACTGAGCTAACACTTACCAGCCAGTAATTTCTTTCAACGCGTCGCCAATTTCGGCCAGTGAGCGGACCGTTTTGACGCCGGCATCTTCAAGTGCCGCAAACTTCTCGTCTGCCGTACCCTGGCCACCAGAGATGATCGCACCAGCATGGCCCATGCGCTTACCTGGAGGGGCGGTAACACCCGCAATGTAAGATACTACCGGCTTAGAAACATTCTGCTTGATGTAAGCAGCAGCTTCTTCTTCCGCAGTACCACCGATTTCACCGATCATCACGATCGCTTCAGTCGCAGGGTCTTTCTCAAACAGCTCAAGAATATCAATGAAGCTGGAGCCCGGAATCGGGTCGCCACCAATACCCACACAGCTGGACTGCCCAAAACCATGATCCGTGGTCTGCTTAACCGCTTCATACGTCAGGGTGCCTGAGCGAGAAACGATACCCACACGGCCCGGCTGATGAATGTGACCTGGCATGATGCCGATCTTGCTCTCGCCCGGCGTAATCACACCCGGGCAGTTCGGGCCAATCAGACGCACACCCAGCTCGTCACACTTGACCTTAACGTCAAGCATATCGAGAGTCGGAATACCTTCCGTGATACATACGATCAGCTTGATACCGGCATTAGCGGCTTCAAGAATCGAGTCCTTACAGAATGGCGCAGGCACGTAAATGACGCTAGCCTCAGCACCGGTCTGCTCAACGGCTTCTTTAACGGTATTGAACACCGGCAGACCCAGGTGCTCTTGACCACCTTTGCCTGGAGTGACACCGCCAACCATCTGAGTTCCGTAGGCAATTGCCTGTTCGGAATGGAAGGTCCCCTGGCCGCCAGTGAAGCCTTGGCAGATGACCTTGGTGTTCTTGTCGATCAGGATGCTCATTACTTGCCCTCCGCTGCCTTAACGACCTGCTGAGCCGCATCGGTCAGGCTGGTAGCAGCGATAATATTCAAACCACTGGACGCCAGTTTCTCGGCACCCAAATCGGCGTTGTTACCTTCAAGGCGCACAACAACAGGTACATTGACACCGACCTGTTCAACAGCACCAATAATACCCTCGGCAATCATATCGCAACGCACGATACCACCGAAGATATTGACCAAAACAGCCTGCACGGAATCGTCAGACAGAATGATCTTGAACGCCTCAGCCACGCGCTCTTTGGTTGCGCCGCCACCTACGTCAAGGAAGTTGGCTGGCTGGCCACCGTGCAGCTTAATGATATCCATGGTGCCCATAGCCAAGCCCGCGCCATTAACCATGCAACCAATGTTACCTTCGAGGGCAACGTAGTTGAGGTCCCACGCGGCGGCTTCAGCTTCACGCTCATCTTCTTGAGACGGGTCGCGCATAGCCTGCAGGTCTGGATGACGATACATCGCATTGCCATCTAGGTTGATCTTGGCGTCGAGGCAATGCAGATTGCCTTCGTCGGTGATCACCAGCGGATTGACTTCAAGCAGCGCCAAATCCTTATCATGGAACAGCTTAGACAGCCCCAAGAAAATCTTGGTGAACTGTTTGATCTGATCACCGCTCAACCCCAGCTGGAATGCCAGGTCGCGGGCCTGATACGGCTGAGCACCGACCAACGGATCAATTTCAGCCTTAAGGATTTTCTCAGGCGTTTCCTCGGCGACCTTTTCGATTTCCACGCCGCCTTCAGTAGACGCCATGAAAACCACGCGACGAGTTGCGCGGTCGACCACTGCTCCCAGATATAGCTCATTAGCAATATCAGTGCAGTTTTCAACCAGTATCTTGGATACCGGCTGGCCGTTAGCGTCTGTCTGGTAGGTCACCAGATTCTTGCCTAACCACTGCTCGGCAAAATCACGGGCTTCGTCAGCACTTTTGATCAGCTTGACACCGCCAGCCTTACCGCGGCCGCCAGCGTGGACCTGTGCTTTAACAACCCACATGTCGCCGCCGATTTTTTGGCAAGCTTCTGCTGCTTCTTCCGGGGTATCTACTGCAAAGCCCTTAGAAACTGGCAGACCATAGTCGGCAAACAGTTGCTTGCCTTGATATTCGTGAAGGTTCATCGATTCATGCCATTGGTTGCATGTGACTCGAAACGATAGCTGGCACCTAAAACGCCTCGCTACCACCGCCTCCTTCCGCTATCGGCCGGAAGGGATGCGCCGCCTAACGGCGGCGCGACTGCTCTCATATAAAGCGAATTAACGCTTTTTCTTGCGGTTTGCCATATGAATGGCATGCCCTTCCACCGCCAGGGCCGCTTCATGTACGGCCTCTGACATGGTCGGGTGGGCATAGCAGGTTAGTGCTAAATCTTCAGCACTAGAGCCAAACTCCATAGCGATAACACCCTGAGCAATCATTTCACCGGCATGCTGACCGACGATATGCATGCCCAAAATACGATCGGTTTCGGCATCGGCAATCACCTTAGCCTGGCCTTCAGTCGCATTATTGGCCATAGCACGGCCACTGGCCGCAAACGGGAAAGCACCCGTTTTGGTTTTGATCCCTTTCGCTTTAGCGTCCTGCTCGGTCATGCCGACCCAAGCCACTTCAGGTGAGGTATAAATCACGCTCGGAATCGCATCGTAGTTCATCTGGGCTTTATGGCCAGCGATGATATCCGCCACCATGATGCCCTCTTCTGATGCTTTGTGCGCCAACATCGGGCCACGTACACAGTCACCAATGGCATAGACCGTTGGCACACCAGTACGGCACTGGTCATCGACGTGAATAAAACCACGCTCGTCAAGGTCGATACTCACGCCATCAGCAATCACACCTTTAGTGTAAGGACGACGACCAACACACACGATGAGCTTGTCAAACGTCGCTTCTTGATCGCCTTTCTCGTCGCTGTACTTGACGACAACTTCGTTGTCTTTAATGTCAGACCCAGTGACGCGAGCACCCATGCGAATGTCCATGCCCTGTTTTTTGAGCAGTTTCTGAGTTTCCTTGGCAATGGCAGAATCAACCATCGGCAGAAAATCATCCATAGCTTCCAGAACAGTCACTTCACTGCCCAAACGGTTCCACACGCTACCCAGCTCAAGGCCGATGACGCCTGCACCAATCACGCCGAGACGCTTGGGTGCTTCCTGGAATTCAAGCGCACCCGTAGAGTCAACGATCAGGCCTTCTGTCATCGGTGTCGGGGGAATTTCCACCGGCACGGAGCCTGCCGCAATCACGATATTGTCAGCGTCATAAGTGGTCGCGTTGCCATCCAGGTCAGTAACCTCAACCTGCTTGCCAGAAACCACCTTGCCTGTGCCATCCAGCGCGGTCACGCCGTTAGCTTTAAACAGACCAGCAATACCACCTGTCAGGTTCTTAACAATGGTGCTCTTACGCGCCATCATCTTTTTGACATCGACACTAACGTCGCTGGCATTGATACCTAAGTCACTGAAATCTTCTTTAGCTTCGACATACTTATGTGACGCTTCAAGCAGTGCCTTAGACGGTATACAGCCCACGTTGAGACAGGTGCCACCGTGAACCACTTTTCCATCCTTATTGAGCCACTTCTCGACGCAAGCCGTCTTGAGGCCCAGCTGCGCAGCACGAATAGCGGCAACATAACCGCCAGGGCCCGCACCAATAACAATTAGATCAAACTTATCGGCCATGTTTTGCTCCTATGTCTTGCGCTTTTCTAGGGAAATCGTAGCACCGTTCGCGGATCAGATATCCAGCAGCAGGCGCGACGGATCCTCAAGCAGCTCTTTGATAGTTACCAGGAACTGCACTGCGTCTTTGCCATCAATCATGCGGTGATCATAAGACAGCGCAAGATACATCATTGGACGAATTTCAACCTGCCCCTTCACAGCCATCGGGCGATCTTGAATCTTGTGCATTCCCAGAATGGCGGTTTGTGGCGGGTTGATGATCGGCGTCGACAGCAACGAGCCGAAAGTACCGCCATTAGTGATCGTAAAGGTGCCGCCCTGCATCTCGTCGATGCCCAGCTTGCCGTCACGCGCACGCTTACCAAAATCGACGATGCCTTTTTCTACATCAGCAATTTTCATGCTTTCAGTATCACGCAGCACGGGCACAACCAAGCCACGATCCGTCGATACGGCAACACCAATATCCTGATAGCCGTGATAAACGATTTCGCTACCATCGATAGACGCATTAACGTCAGGAAAACGCTTGAGTGCTTCGGATGCCGCCTTAACGAAGAAGCCCATGAAGCCCAGTTTCACATCATGAGATTTCTGGAAGGTTTCTTTGTACTGAGCACGCAGATTCATCACCGCGCTCATGTCCACCTCATTATAGGTGGTGAGCATCGCAGCAGTCTGTTGAGCCTGAACCAAGCGCTTAGCAATTGTCTGGCGCAGACGTGACATCGGCACGCGCTTCTCAATACGCTCGCCTTCCAATGCTGGCGAGCCAGTGCTTGCAGCAGCTTTATTACTGGCAGCAGCTTTTTTGGCGCTACCTTCGCTAACCGCTTTCTGCACGTCTTCTTTGAGTATCAGGCCATTTTTGCCGGTACCCTTTACCTTGCTGACATCAAGATCATGCTCGGCAATCATCTTGCGTGCCGCTGGAGAAACAGGCTTACCGTCAAGGCTTTCGCTTTCTTCAGCACCACTTGCCTGGCTGTCGTTTGCCGCCTCATCAGCCGCTTCACCACCAGCACCCGCATCACCGCCCGCGCCTTCAACAAAAATGCCCAGTACGGCTTCAGACTCAACCTGGCTGCCTTCTTCCGCTTTGATGTCACTCAAAGCGCCATCAGCAGGAGCAACAACCTCGAGCACGACCTTATCAGTCTCGATTTCAGCCAGCACCTCATCGCGCTTGACCGGCTCACCGACCTTCTTGGTCCAGCTAGCCACAGTCCCTTCCTGGATCGACTCAGGGAACGACGGTGCCTTTACTTCATGCTGCTTTCCGCCAGCTGCAGGTTTAGCATCAGCTTTTTTGCTGGCTTTCGCCTCTTCTTTATCATCGCCTTTATCAGCTGAGGACTCTCCTCCCTCACCGATACGGCCAAGCAACTGTTCAGACGTCACCGTGTCGCCTTCCTCTACCAGCGCTTCGCTCAGCGTGCCCGCCTCGGGTGCCAGCACCTCAAGCACGACCTTGTCCGTTTCAATCTCAACGATCAGCTCATCACGCTCGACGCTGTCTCCCGGTTTTTTGTGCCAGGCGGCCACACTGCCTTCAGCAACAGATTCCGGAAAAGTGGGTGCCTTGATCTCGGTAGCCATTTTATATCCTTGTCTCGTCTCTCATCCTGGTGAGCGCCTTACAGATTAAAGGCGTCTTCCACCAATTGGCGCTGCTGTTCAGTGTGTACGGACATGTAGCCCGAAGCGGGAGCTGCCGACGCAGGTCGTCCGGCAAACTTAAGCTTACCGCCCAGTCCGGCCTTCAACCGTTCAACACCATTGCGCATATGATGCTGGCTGGGATACCACGCCCCCTGGTTAAGTGGCTCTTCCTGACACCACACAACATCCTGGATATTCGTGTAATCCTTGATCGCCTCAAAAAGCTCATCGGCTGGGAAGGGATACAGCTGCTCAAGGCGCACAATAGCGACATCGTCACGGCTGTTTTCTTCACGCCAACTCGCCAGGTCATAATAGACCTTGCCGGCACACAGGATAACTCGCTCCACGTTGGCCTTGTCGCGCTCTCCCTGATCAGCCAAAACCATCTGGAAGCGGCCTTCGGCCAACTCATCCAGGCTGGAAATCGCATCCCTGTGACGCAGCAGGCTCTTGGGTGACATCACGACTAGAGGCTTTCTTAACTTGCGGATAACCTGCCGACGTAACAGATGGAAAATCTGTGCGGGCGTCGTGGGTACACAAACCTGCATGTTGTGCTCAGCACACAGTTGCAAGAAACGCTCCAGGCGCGCAGAAGAGTGCTCAGGCCCTTGGCCTTCGTAACCATGCGGCAGCAGCATGGTCAGACCACACAAACGCTCCCACTTGGTTTCACCCGACGAAATGAATTGATCCACCATCACTTGAGCGCCGTTGAAGAAGTCCCCGAACTGGGCTTCCCAGATCACCAGATAGTTAGGCGACGTAGTGGAGTAACCATACTCAAACGCCAACACGGCTTCTTCCGAGAGGAAAGAGTCATGAATGACGAACGGTGGCTGGCTTTCATTTATGTTCTGCAGCGGCACATAGGTCGTGCCATCTTTCTGGTTATGAATCACCGCATGGCGATGCGAGAACGTTCCTCGCCCAACGTCTTGTCCCGTCAGACGCACAGGGTGCCCCTGGTCCAGCAAAGTGGCATAGGCCAGGGTTTCCGCATAACCCCAGTTAATCGCCATACCGCCCGCCGTCATCTTGCGACGGTCGTCGTAAATCTTGGCGACCTGGCGCTGCACTTCAATCCCGTCAGGCACGCGACACATGCGGTCAGCCAAATACTGAAGGCGCTTGATGTCAAAGCTGGTATCCGTATCACCGGTCCATTCATGGCCCAGGTACGGTTTCCAATCAACAAACAGCCCTTCGTTCGGCTTTTTCACCAAAGCATTCGCCACGTGATTACCTGCCATCAGGTCTTCACGGTACGTTTCCATCATCGCTTTAGCATCGTCACTTGACAGCAGCCCCTGCTTGACCAAGCGTTCAACATACAGCGTGCGCGACGACGGATGATCTTTGATCTTGCGATACATCATCGGCTGAGTGCCGGATGGCTCATCAGCTTCGTTATGGCCGCGACGACGATAGCAAACCAGATCAATCACCACGTCTTTCTTGAACTGCTGGCGATAATCCAGCGCCACTTGAGTCGCATGCAGTACCGCGTCAGGGTCATCCCCGTTAACGTGCAGGATCGGCGCCTGAACCATCTTGGCAATGTCAGTGCAGTACTCGGTGGAACGGGCATCCAGCGGGTTTGATGTCGTAAAACCCACCTGGTTATTGATCACGATATGAACCGTACCACCCGTGCCATAGGCTCGAGTCAGAGACATCTGGAATGTCTCCATGACCACGCCTTGCCCAGCAAACGCTGCGTCGCCATGCACATTGATCGCCAACACCTTGCCGCCATCAGGATCGCTGCGGCGATCTTGACGAGCGCGCACTGAACCCACGACCACAGGAGCAACAATTTCAAGGTGTGAGGGGTTAAAGGACAGCGCAAGGTGCACCTCCCCCCCTTGGGTCATGACATTGGAACTGAACCCCTGATGGTACTTAACGTCACCCGAGCCATGCTTGACCAAGCGCTTGCCGTCGAACTCATCGATTAGCTCAGATGGGTTCTTGCCAAGAATATTAATCAGCATATTAAGGCGGCCGCGGTGCGCCATACCAATAACGACTTCTTTGGTGCCATAGCCACCAGCACGCTGAATTAGCTCGTCCATCATCGGAATGAAGGACTCACCACCTTCAAGCCCGAAGCGCTTGGTACCCGGATACTTAGAAGCCAGGTAATTTTCCAGCCCTTCAGCTGCCGTTAAACGCTCCAGCACATGCTCCCGCACTTCATTACTGAACTTTGGCTGCGAGCGCACCGACTCAAAGCGCTGCTGCAGCCAGCGCTTTTCTTCGGTATCAACAATATGCATAAATTCACAGCCAATGCTGCGACAGTACGTTTGCTCTAGCGCTTCAACAATGTCTTTCAGTGGTGCTTTGTCAACACCCAGAAAAAAAGACCCAGTCTGAAACTCAGTATCCAAGTCATCCTTGGACAACTGGTGGAAGGATAGATCCAGGTCTGGCACCGGCTTAGGAGCCCGTAAGTCCAGAGGGTCGATATCTGCCTTCTGGTGTCCACGGAAACGGTAAGCGTTGATCAGCTGAAGAACTTTGACCTGCTTTTTGCTTTCATCGCTACCGACAGGCGCTGAAACCATCGCTGCACGTCGCTGCTGGCCCAGCTGGTAAAACTGTTCACGCGTTGGGGAAAGAGGTACATCGCCACCCGATCCATCTTCTGGTCGGGGTAATTGATCAAAGTACTGACGCCACTCGTCGGGAACGGCGGAGGGTTCCTCAAGATACTGCTCAAAAAGCGCTTCCACATAGTGGGCATTGGCCCCGCTAACGTGGGAAGAACGCAACATTAACTCCATTATGCCTTCTTGCATCTTTCAATCACCCTGCACTCAGTGGGTGGTGTCGGCATGCAGTCTAAATGCCAACGGCCTGGGCGGTGTTAGAACACCTTCCTTGCACTGCTTTAACGATCAAAGCCGGTGCCATCAGCACCGGCTCGGCATGATCTCATGGATCAAGACTGCGACATGAGGTCACAGACCAGCGCCTGTGACCATCATAACAATCTCTTGCCCACGATTTAAGTGGCATCAGCCAGTAGCATGTCACGAATTTTACCAATTGCGCGTGTCGGGTTGAGTCCCTTGGGGCATACAGCCACGCAATTCATGATGCCACGGCAGCGAAACACCGAGAACGGATCATCAAGCTCTGACAACCGCTCGTGGGTTGCTGTGTCACGCGAGTCTGCCAAAAAGCGGTATGACTGCAGCAGTCCTGCCGGACCAACAAACTTATCCGGGTTCCACCAGAACGACGGGCAGGATGTCGAGCAGCAAGCGCACAGAATACACTCATACAGGCCATCGAGCTTGTCGCGCTCTTCAGGTGACTGCAGGCGCTCAATGCTTGGCGGCTGGGTGCTATTTTGCAAGTACGGCTGAATACGCTCGTACTGCTTGTAGAACAGCCCCATATCAATTACCAGGTCACGAATGACTGGCAATCCAGGCAGGGGACGCAGAACCAGCTTACCGCCCTTAACCACGTCAGACAGTGGCGTAATACAGGCCAGCCCGTTCTTACCATTCATATTCATGCCATCAGAGCCGCAAACACCTTCACGGCAGCTGCGACGAAACGCCAAGCTGTTATCTTGCTCTTTCACCATGTGCAGCACATCCAGCACCATGAGGTCGCGCCCCTGAGTATCGACCTCGAACTCTTCCATGTGCGGCGCAGAGTCAGTTTCCGGATTATAGCGGTACAGGGATACCTGAAGATTGGACATCGTGACTCCCCTTAGTAGGTGCGAATTTTTGGCTCAAACATATCGACAGTCTTGGGCGCAAAATTGACATCGCGCTTACCGAGTGTCTTCTCAACAGGAAAATATACCGAGTGCTTGAGCCAGTTGACGTCATCACGGTCCGGAAAATCATAGCGCGAATGAGCGCCGCGACTTTCCTTGCGATTCAGGGCAGAAATGGCGGTTGCCTCAGCGACTTCCATCATGTTGTCGAGCTCCAGCGCTTCGACACGTGCCGTATTGAAAACAGCTGATTTATCCGGCAAGTAGCCCTTGGCGATACGCCCGCGCAACTCAGCAAGCTTTTTCACGCCCTCTTCCATGTTTTCTTCCTTCCGGAAAACACCGAAGTCATTCTGCATGATCTGCTGCAGCTCTCGCTTAAGCTCAGGGACCGTCTCACCCTCTTCCGACTCATTCCAGCGGTTGATGCGCGCCATGGCGGCTTCAACATCAGACTGACTAGCCGCAAGATAGTCGATACCCGCATTAAGGGCGTTATCGATAAACATACCTGCCGAACGACCAAATACCACCAAGTCCAGCAGCGAGTTACCGCCCAGGCGGTTGGCGCCATGCACCGAGACACACGCCACTTCACCCACGGCAAAAAGGCCGTTAACGATATGATCGTTGCCTTCAGCATCAGGCATGATGGCCTGGCCATGAATATTGGTCGGCACACCACCCATCATGTAATGGCAGGTCGGCACGACAGGAATGGGCTCTTTGGCCGGGTCAACATGCGCAAAGGTCTTGGACAGCTCAACGATACCCGGCAGACGCTTACCAAGCACTTCCTCGCCCAAATGATCCAGCTTGAGAAACACGTGATCGCCATCTTCGCCAGCACCGCGGCCTTCAAGAATTTCCATGACCATGGAACGGGCTACCACATCACGGCTGGCCAGATCTTTGGCATTCGGTGCGTAGCGTTCCATGAAACGCTCGCCATCTTTATTAATCAGATAGCCACCCTCACCTCGGCAACCTTCCGTCACCAGAGTGCCCGCACCATAAATACCGGTTGGGTGGAACTGCCACATTTCCATATCTTGCATCGGGAAGCCGGCGCGTAACGCCATGCCAACACCGTCACCCGTATTGATCAACGCATTGGTAGTTGACGCATAGATACGTCCGGCACCACCAGTAGCCAGAACAGTTGCCTTGGACTCAATGTGGGCCACTTCACCCGTCTCGATATCCATGGCAATACAACCCACGACATCGCCGTTAGCATTTTTGACCAAATCCACAACATACCATTCGTTCAAGAAGGTCGTGTTGTGCTTCAAATTGTTCTGGTAAAGCGTATGTAGCAGCGCGTGGCCCGTACGGTCAGCTGCCGCGCAGGTACGGGCTGCCTGACCACCCTCACCAAAATTCTTCGACTGACCACCAAACGGGCGCTGATAAATACGGCCATTATCAAAGCGTGAAAATGGCAGCCCCATGTGCTCAAGCTCAAAAACCGCTTTAGGGCCTTCGGTACACAGATATTCTGCCGCGTCCTGGTCAGCGATATAATCGCTGCCTTTAACCGTGTCATACATGTGCCAACGCCAATCATCATTGGGATCAGCAGAAGCAATGGCACAGGTAATACCGCCCTGGGCAGATACTGTGTGCGAACGCGTCGGAAAGACCTTGGAAAGCACGGCCGTGTTCTTGCCAGACTTGGCCAACTCCAAGCCAGCTCGCAAACCGGCACCGCCACCACCAATAATAATGGCGTCAAAGGATAGACTACGCATATTGGACATGTATCAGGCTCCCCACACGACTTGAATGCCCCAGACCAAGAACACAAAATTGGCCAGGATGATGATGGACTGGGCTGCGATACGAATCCCTGCCGGCTTAATATAATCCGTAGTGACTGTCCACAGACCAACCCAGGCGTGCGCAGCTATCGACACGAAAGCCAGCAGCGAGAAAATACGCATCCAGGTCTGGGCGAACAGGCCGCTCCAAGTGGCGTAGTCCAGGTCAGAGCTAAACAGCAGAAAGCCCACAATAAACAGGGTGTACAGGGCCATAACTACCGCTGAAACACGCTGAATCAACCAGTCGGACACACCGCTACGCCCGAGGTTCGTAATATTGGTTACCATACCCAGACTCCTGCCAGAACGATCAACAATGCGCTCAATACGATAGTGATCTGTGCTTTTTTGACGCCACCCTCCAGGGTCACACCAATGTCAGCATCCATAACCAAGTGCTTGATGCCTGCCACAAAGTGATATCCCAGCGCTGACAGCAATCCCCAGGCAATCAGCTTTGCCAGAAAATTATGTGCCAAGGTGTCGCGCACAGCCTCAAACCCTTCTGGCGACGACAAGGAAGCGTCGAGAGCCCAAAAAGCGAAGATGAGGCCAACAAACAGAATAACGCCAGTAATGCGATGCACTATTGACGTCAAGGCGGGAAGCGGGAAGTGTATCGTGCTTAAATCCAGATTTACGGGTCGTTTGCTATTCACGGCGTTGTTCACACTCTCTTGGCCCGCGTACAAGAACGCTCAGGCGAGCGTGACACGGGCGGTGGTTTGTGGAAAAGACAACGATTGCTTTAGCAGCCAATGCTGCCAATTCCTGCCAGTCGCGACAGCAGATTATAAGGTCATGCACCCAGCATGACAAATGGCGACCCGCCAATCCTCGACCATGGTGGAAAGCCTGCTCCTTTTCCTTGACGACATTTGCAAACACCGACAGTCTGGCAAAACCCGTCAACCGCCCGTATTACTAGGCCTATGATGATGCAGAGCACCATATTGGCGGATAACAACCCGTTACAGAGAGCGGCTCAACTTTGCTGCACCTGCGTAAAGAGAATTGACAATTAGTCATACCGTTTTATAGTGAGCAGGTCTTTTTTTGGTAACAAATTAAATTAAACAGCAACATATCACCATACAATCCACTCGAGAGGAGGCCAGCCATGGCTGACAGAAAAGCAACGCTGACTGTAGATGGTCTGGACAAAGCAATCGAGCTGCCCGTCTACTCCGGCAGCATGGGTCCTGACGTTGTCGACGTCCGCGATCTGGTCGGCCAAGGGATCTTTACCTACGACCCCGGCTTCATGGCGACCTCTTCCTGCCAGTCCGCTATCACCTATATCGATGGCGAACAAGGCATGCTGCTACATCGCGGCTACCCCATCGACCAGCTGGCCGAAAGCTCAAACTATGTTGAACTGTGCTATCTACTGCTGTTCGGTGAGCTGCCTAATGACGAACAATACACAGATTTCGAAAGCCGTATTACCAACCACACCATGGTCCATGACCAGATCAACAATTTCTTCAAGGGCTTCCGGCGCGACGCCCACCCAATGTCGATCCTATGCGGTGTCGTCGGTGGCCTGGCAGCCTTCTACCACGATCACATGGACATCACTCAGCCTGAAGACCGCGAAATCAGCGCAATTCGCCTGATTGCCAAAATGCCCACCATCGCGGCAATGTCCTACAAGTACAACGTCGGCCAGCCTTTCCGCTGCCCACGTAACGACTTGGGCTATGCAGAGAACTTCCTGCACATGATGTTCAGCACGCCCTGCGAAAGATACGAAGTTAACCCCGTATTTGCCAAAGCCATGGACCGCATCTTCATGCTCCATGCCGACCACGAACAAAACGCTTCAACGTCGACTGTTCGCTTAGCAGGCTCTACTGGAGCCAACCCATTCGCCTGCATCAGCGCGGGCATTGCCGCCCTCTGGGGGCCGGCTCACGGCGGCGCTAACGAAGCCGTATTGGCCATGCTTGACGAGATTGGCGATGACTCTGAAGAAAACATTCAGCGCTTTATCAACAAAGCCAAAGACAAAGACGATAACTTCAAGCTGATGGGCTTCGGGCACAGGGTTTATCGCAATTTCGACCCCCGCGCCAAAGTGATGAAAGAAACTACCGACGAAGTTCTGGCTCAGCTGGGTAGAGCCGATGATCCTCAGCTCAGAATCGCCAAGCGCCTCGAACAGATCGCCCTAGAAGACGAGTACTTCATCGAGCGCCAGCTTTACCCCAACGTAGATTTCTATTCTGGCATCATCCTGAAAGCCATGGGCATTCCCACCAACATGTTTACGGTAATTTTTGCCGTAGCACGTACCATCGGGTGGATCTCTCACTGGAACGAAATGCTCAGCGATAGCTACAAGATCAACCGCCCTCGCCAGCTCTATACTGGGCATACGAAGCGCGACTACCCTACAAAGTAAGCGGACACTCATAAACTACCCGCTTATTAAGCAGCAGCACCCCTTAACTCAAGGCCGCCCAGTGCGGCCTTTCTTATATCTGCACACAGCTCACTTTGCCCCCATGAGCCCAACACCCAGGAGAAGCACTAATGAGGCAAACAATTTCCACCATCGCTTTTATCGGCCTTGGCGTCATGGGCTACCCCATGGCAGGTCACCTTGCTCGCGCTGGATTCAACGTACGCGTCTATAATCGCACCACTGACAAAGCCATACATTGGGCCAAAGAATTTGAGGGAAGCCACCACCTCACACCACGCGAAGCCGCCGAGGGAGCCGACCTGGTACTCATTTGCGTCGGCAATGATGATGACGTTCGCCAAGTGACAACCTGCCCTAATGGCGCCCTGCATGGCATGTCCAAAGACAGCCTGCTGATTGACCACACCACCGCATCCGGCGAACTCGCCAAAGCACTTGATAGCGCATGCCGTGAGCATAGCGTAGGCTTTCTCGACGCCCCTGTTTCGGGCGGCCAGCAAGGCGCAGAAAATGGCGCACTGACCATTATGTGCGGCGGTGACGACAACGATTTTCGACGCGCTGAACCGGTACTGCAACACTACGCGCGCGCCGTCACCCTGATGGGACCTGCCGGCAGTGGCCAGCTGACCAAAATGGTTAACCAGATCTGTATTGGCGGCTTGATACAAGCCCTTTCTGAAGGACTACACTTTGCAGAGCTCGCCGAGCTCGACCAGCAGCGAGTCATTGACGTCATTTCCCAAGGCGCTGCCGGCTCTTGGCAGATGGAAAATCGCCACAGCACAATGATTGCCGACAGCTATGATCATGGCTTTGCCGTAGACTGGATGCGTAAAGATCTCGGAATCTGTCTAGAGCAAGCGCGAAAGCTCGGCGCCAGCCTCCCTATTACAGCCTTGGTAGACCAGTTTTACGCCGATATTCAGGCTATGGGCGGTGGGCGCTGGGACACGTCATCATTACGCAAGCGCCTAACCCCTTGAGCACCACGCCACTAACAGCCCCAAAGACGGCGTAACGGCGAGAATCACCCTGCTTGCACAGGGCTCACCCACAGCCACCAACGCCTTGTGCCAGCAGCGAAAAATCTTTTCCACACATTCTGTGCATAAACCTGTTGAAAAGCATTTAAAATGACCCGCAAGCCACCGTATCTAGCGGGCCTGCCTTAGATTGGTTGTTTTTTGACCTAGCATAACTTATTGATTTTTATGAACAAATAAAAGAGCGCCGTAACCACAAGGGCCAAGGGACGGTTTATTCACACAATAAACAGGCAGAGGAGAAAAAGTGGACAAGTCAAGCACAAAAACGCACAATTTTGTCATCACAGAGGCGCAGAAAGGCTTGACATAATACCGCACAGGCAAAACGGACAAGCACCACAAAGCGAGCAAAACGAGCAAAAAAAAAGACACCACAAAAGGCGTCCTCTTAATAAGTCTTCAACCGCTTCAACGGTGTGAAAAGCACTGCATTAACAATAAATGGCGTCCCATAGGGGGTTCGAACCCCTGTTACCGCCGTGAAAGGGCGGTGTCCTAGACCACTAGACGAATGGGACGCAGTAATGCAACTGTCAAAAAGTATTGGTGGAGCCTAGCGGGATCGAACCGCTGACCTCAACACTGCCAGTGTTGCGCTCTCCCAGCTGAGCTAAGGCCCCATCTCTTTCAGACGAGCGGTATAGTACTCACTCGCAGGGAATAGGTCAACACTTGTCATCGACCTACCCCCCTGCCCGAGCTACCCATACGCTCTGCTTACAGCGAGAGTTCCCGGTACTGCTTTTCGAAACGCTTGGCCTGTTTTTTGGACACACCGCCGAGCACATTAATCGCATGCCTTAAGCGGGCACGCGTCATGTCTGACCCTAAAATAGCCATGGCATCCATGACAGAAGTACTCGATGCCGAGCCTGTAATAGCAATGAACACAGGTGCCAGAAAACCTTTCATCTTCAGCTCAAAGTGCTCAGCCAATAACTTAACCTCCTCCAACAACGCAGGCTTGTTCCAGGTAGGCACAACTTCTAAACGCCATACTAAGAACTGCAACAGCCTGACAAGCTCCTCAGGCTCCAACGCCACCTTATCGAAGTCACTTGGCTGAATCACTGGCAAGCCTGAGAAGAAATGTCCCGCCAGCGGAATCACGTCAGATAACGTTTCAACCCGTGGACGCACTTGAGGCAGAATTTCACTGACATAGCGTTCGTTGAAGGCCCAGTCCATCAGCGCCTTCATCAACGCCGCATCATCAAGGTCCTCACGAATATACAGGCCGTTAAGCCAGGTCAGTTTTTCCAGATCAAATACTGGGCCGCCCAACGAAACGCGCTGTATATCAAAATGCGCCATCATTTCGTCAAGACTGAATTTTTCGCTTTCACCAGGCATTGACCAGCCCATACGCCCCAAATAATTCGTCACTGCCTGGGGTAAATACCCCATACGGCGGTAATAATTAATTGAGGTCGGATTTTTGCGCTTAGATAACTTTGACTTGTCAGGGTTACGTAACAGCGGCATATGGCACAGCACCGGCATCTGCCAGCCAAAGCAGGCATACAGCAGCTGATGCTTCGGTGCTGAATTGATCCACTCTTCGCCACGCAGAACGTGTGTTATCCCCATCAGGTGGTCGTCTACCACGTTAGCCAGATGGTAAGTCGGCATACCGTCAGACTTAAGCAAAATTTGCGCATCAACCTGCTGCCAGTCCACCTCAATCTCACCGCGCAGCATGTCATGCACAACGCAGGTGCCCGAATCAGGTACCTGCATACGAATCACAAAAGGCCAGCCCTCCTTTTCACGCCGTGCCGCTTCATCAGCAGGCAAGGCCAAATCTGCCGGCTTCAACGCCAGTTGCATCCCAGCGTCTTTACGCGCCTCTCGCAGCGCATCAAGCTCTTCACTGGTGCGATAGCACTTAAACGCATGGCCATCTGCAACAAGCTGTTCAGCGTATTGCGCGTAAATATCCCCACGCTCACTCTGCCGGTATGGTCCGTGAGGCCCACCAACATCCGGCCCCTCATCCCAATCCAGCCCCAACCAACGTAATGAATCCAGAATCATCTGTTCAGATTCCGGCGTCGACCGCGCTTGATCGGTATCTTCAATTCGCAGAATAAACGTTCCCTTGTGCTGGCGCGCAAAGCACAGGTTAAACAAAGCAATATATGCGGTGCCTACATGGGGGTCACCGGTGGGAGACGGCGCGATGCGAGTGCGTACGGTCATGTCGTCCTTGCGTCCAGAAAAAGTGATTGAGAGCGGATACAAACGGCGTACGGGCAACAACCCTGCCGAATATAAACGCCTATAAATTCTTGGCCATTGATTCCGGTCATCACCGGGGGTCACATTGTATTATACGCAGCTGGGTCGATTGCGGCAGCCATCTGGAAAAAACCGTTTGGCACAAACTTAGCCCTGCCCAGTAACGATGAACACCTCAGGAATGTAATACGCTACGATGGTGTGAGCCATGGCCATAGGGATGATGAGCTCAAGGGAATTGCAGTCCGAATGATCGCTTAGATCAGTGTCCACTGCGGCTGAGTAAGATCAACCGAGATAAAGCCAACTGCATCACCATAATTTACCTGACTGGTAACGCGATGGGCCACCGGCCTGATCAGGCCAACTTTACATGAAGTGACAAAGTGCCTTTAAAACACAAGGGATGTGAATATGAAAGTCGTGCGTAAGTCACTAACAGCGCTTATAGCCATCTTGATGGCTGCTGTTTTAATAGTTATTTTTTTAACACCTATGAATCAATGGGTTATTGATCAGCGCGCGAATGCCTCACAGGTTTCATTAGATGCCCCTGGGGGGAGCAGTATACAACAGCTATTCAAACAACATCAGGCTACTTACGAAAGTCGAAAACAAGCCTTAGCCGAGCTTGATGATACCGCGTTACGTGAGCTTTTATCTCATGAGGTGCGTAACGCCTACTTTTCTACTATTAATACCTTTCACTTATACGGCCAGCCAGGTGATATTGAGTTTAGCTTACCGCGCGTATACAGGATGTCTGATTATGCTGATATAACATCATTACAGCAGGCTTTTGTCGACAGTCTTCAAGCCTTCAACACGCATAATAACCCGTTTTGTATGCGTTACACCGGCAACCAGGGCATGCAGATCCAGAGTGGTTTTCGTATGCCAATACGTCACCGCGTTGATTATAAAAACATCGAACTCGCGAACAGTGAAATACTAACCCTACCGGATACGCATCAGCGTGAAACCCAAGCTGAACGAGTGATTTTGGCTGGCGATACCTATTGTTATCTGGGCCAGAATGAAGACGCCGAGCCGCCGGCAGTGCGCTTACAGGCTGAGTTTAAGGCCCAATTACCCAGCGACATCATTACCTTCAATTTCAGTGCAAACGATGTTGGACAAACCTTCGAACAGGGTGGCGTGCGTGTTTTACTAGAGGCTTTTGGCACCGTTTCATTCGCGTTGAGAATTGAAACCGACGAAGGCAGCACGATTGAATGGCTTGACCAGGATATCGTGACCGATGCCCAAGATAGCCAAGGTCACTATTTAGCCCATGTGCAGAGCGAGCGTGAGCCGCTTTATGTGTACGAACGCATCAATACTCTGTTAGATGATTTATTTAAACGCCTGGTACAGAACGATTTGGACTATGACACGGCGCTGGCCGAGCTAGAGGCGCTCGATGGCGAGCTTGCGGCCGCACGTGGTAATGCCCAGTTTGTTGCCAGTAGCTTTAACGGCCCCGTTGCTCAGGGGCAAGTGACGTTACTGGTTTACCGCGAAGGTAGCCAGATCGTTGAGCAAGCGTTAGATATTCCAGTGCATAATATGCCGACGGCTCAGCGGGCGGACGACGGTTTGGCTCAATTACCAGAGATTGAACCCACTGCACCCATTTACTCAGGCCAACTCGCCCTACGCGCTGAGCGCACCGAGCTTGAGACTGACGAATTAGCCGAGGCGGTGCAAGTGGCACGGTACTTAATACCAAGTGGCGTAAGCCACCCTGAGCGTGATTACCCAGGCCAAGTCGCGTGGTATTACCCACCCGTGCAAAGCGACTTACTGATCGACCGTCGTAACCGCATGTTGATGCCGACCATGGCGCTTTTCGAGTTTTCCGATGTTGAGGGCAATCCAGTTAAAGACCCTGAGCAACACAACCTGCAAGCGAAAAAGCTAGGCTTTGAAGTAAATTCAAAAACCGTGCAGTCGATTCATATGGTTGGGCGCTTGAACTATGACCCTGAGCGCTTTACGGGCGTACCCGTTAGAATGACCGCACAGGTTCATATGGCGCTGGCAAGTAACTTGACTAAGCAAGCATACGCAGTGGATGAATTACCCGCAGGGATGAGCTTTGATCACAACCGTTTGGTGATTGATTACTCGGAATTTGAGCCAGTTGAGTCAAATTCGTCACCTAATTTGCGACGCAATCATGTATTTGCACGTGACGAGCAAGGATATCTTGCAGAGATGACGTTCCACAGTTTGCAGGGCGCAGGACAATCAAGCGTCGATGTGTATTATTTCTACGGACAGCCCGAACACATTGAGATTTGGTACTTAGGTGAACTCGCTACGCATATATACCCGATAGATGTGCGCCTTGATTAATCGCGCCTAAGCGAGCGCGTTAACATGCGGAATTAGTTTCTGCATGGTCAGGTTAGCGCACGTCTTGCAATGCGTATTTGCACTAAATATGAGAAACTGCCGTCCTTTTTACGGCGCTTACGAATCGTTGCCATAATTGCCCCTCAGATGTACCAAATCGAAAGTGGCTCATATACCAAAAATATACCAACGAACCATGTAAAACGTCGCACAATCACTGTAAACATGAACAGTTATGAATAATACCACATCAGCGCAAACCCGCATGAAATCTGGCACCGCACGCCCTGCACTGGATAGAACTTTCTCCGTTGCCCCCATGATGGATTGGACGACCCGTGATTACCGGGCGTTTGCGCGTACGTTAACCAAACAGGCGCTGCTGTATACCGAAATGGTGACTACGGGGGCACTGCTGCATGGCTCTCCCCGTGAGCGTTTTTTGGGTTACAGCGAGGTTGAGCATCCGATTGCGCTACAGCTGGGCGGCAGCGATGCGGGCGAACTGGCGGAATGTGCAGCGATTGCCGAGGCCTGGGGCTATGACGAAGTCAATCTGAATGTCGGCTGCCCTAGCGACAGGGTACAGAACAACCTGATTGGCGCCTGCCTAATGGAGCATCCGCAAAAAGTGGCGGCGGCGGTCAAGGCGATGCAGTCGGTGGTTAGTATTCCTGTCACGGTGAAATGCCGGATTGGCATTGATGATCAGGATGAAAATGCTGATCTGGAGAATTTCATCCGCCAGGTAGCGCATGCGGGTTGCGACACGTTTACTGTTCACGCCCGCAAGGCTTGGCTGCAGGGGCTATCGCCCAAACAGAATCGTGATGTTCCGCCGCTTAACTATCCGCGGGTGCATCGCCTGAAGCAGAATCATCCGGAGTTGCATATCGGCATTAACGGCGGCATCAAAACGCTTGATGAGTGTCAGGCGCAGTGTCAGTTAGTGGATAGCGTGATGGTGGGCCGGGAGGCGTACCAGAACCCTTGGCTGCTAGCGACCGTCGATAGCCGTTTTTATGGGCAGACCGATCCGGCAACCAGCCGCTTGGCGGCGGCACAGGCTTTCCGTCCTTATATTCAGTCGCGGTTGGATGAAGGCGCCAAGCTAAATCATATTACCCGCCACCTGCTAGGGCTGTTTCAGGGCTGTCCTGGAGGGCGACGTTTCCGCCGCCACCTGTCGGAGCATGCCCATCAAGAAGGCGCTGACCTGCGTATTTTTGATGATGCTCTGAGCCTTGTGCGCGAACCGGAAACTTGGCCGCAGCCAGCGTTAGTAGAGTGAGTCGGGAGGCGGCTCAAGGCTAGACTGAAACCCTTCAATCGCACTCTCGGCCTCTTCAATAGCTTCAAAACGGGCAATATGAAATAGTGCCTCGCCCTCGTTAACTAGCGGCAACCGAGTCATACCAATAACAATGCCGTCTGTCGTTGCCAGCACTGCGCTTTCATCATTACCAAATGGGCCAGCCACATGGCCTAGCACATCTCCTTTAGCCACTCTGACACCCAACCGCGTTCTGGGGCACAGAATTCCGTCGATAGGCGCCCTAACCCAACCAGAGCTGTTTGCAACTTCAGCAGCTTGCGGCGTGCGGTGCCGCTTATCGCCACTTAACATGCCAAGCTTGCGCATCACGCGTAGTACACCACGTACCCCCGGAGCAATTGCCCACTCATCAAACCGCAAGGCTTCACCCGCTTCATAAGTTAGCACCGGTATACCGCGGCTTTGTGCATAATGTCGCAAGCTGCCATCACGCAAATCAGAATTGATGATAACGGGTGCCCCAAAAGCATGTGCCATCGCCTGAGTTTCACTGCCAACGTCAAGCAGGGTTCGAATCTGCGGTAAATTAGTGCGGTGTATTGCTCCAGTATGCAGGTCAATCACATGAGTGGCTTGGTCAACAATTTCCTGGCGAAATAACGCAGCAATACGCCCGCCAAGCGAGCCTTTCTCACTGCCCGGAAAACAACGATTAAGGTCACGTCGATCAGGCAAGTATCGGGTTTGCTGCACTAAGCCAAACACGTTGACGATCGGCACTGCCATCAAGGTGCCACGCAATCGCTCCAGCTGACGGGCGCCCAGCAACCGCCGCACAATCTCTACGCCATTAATTTCGTCACCATGGATAGCCGCGCAGACCAGTAACACAGGCCCTTCCTGACGCCCATGAATCACCTCCACAGGAATATGCAACGGCGTGTGGGTATACAACCGTGCCACAGGCACATCTATCTGTTTGCGACTGCCCGGCGCAACCGAAACACCGGCAAGCTCGAAAGGTTTACGGGACATAAACAGTCCTTGCATACAACACTGAATGTAAAAGCACAGTGGTTAGGGTAAAATACGCCGCACATTATTACGAGTCGAAACATTATGGCACGACGCACGAAGGCCGATGCCAAGGCCACCCGTGAAGCCTTACTGGATGCTGCTGAAGAGCTATTTTTTCAGCGCGGCGTTGCGTGTAGCTCACTGGAACAAATTGCCCGCCATGCTAGTATGACGCGTGGTGCCGTCTACTGGCACTTTCGCAACAAGGCTGACCTATTTACTGCCATGATAGAACGCGTACGTATGCCCTTTCATGAACTGGTCAGCGAAGCATCTGCGGCTCACCCGCACACATCCCCTTTAGCAGCTATCCAACTAGGCTGCGAGTATGGCTTTCAACGCTTAGAAAAACCGCGCTATATGCGCGTACACGCTATTGTTGTGCACCGCTGTGAAGTCTTCAGCGACATTGATCCCCGAGAAATTCAAAACACCATGGTCCGCGATTGTTTCAATGCCTTGAAAGACTATTTAGAAGATGCCAGCCAACAAGGTCTACTCAAACCTGACATTGATCCACTTACCGCTGCCCTGCTGCTGCAAGCCGTACTCAGCGGTATTTTTCACAACTGGCTGCGCGACCCGCAAGCACACTCTATCTATGAGCAGGGCTCAAAACTGGTCAAAGCGCAACTAGCACTAATCAGCCTTAAGCCCCTGAGTTGAGTCAGCTAGCATCCAGCCGCTCTCTTTGTCTGTCACGATTAATCAGCTTGAGTTTGACTAAGCGCGCTCTGGCATCAAGGTAATCATGCTCAGCCACGGAACGATAGGCATCCTGATCACGTAAGTACTTGACTAGCACTCGGCGCTCGCCCGGAATAGCTTCTTGCCCTGCTTTAATACGCAACGTGAGGTGATGGCTTTCATGATCAACCAACACAGCATCTCTCAACGGCCCTTCTTCAACGGCTCCCACAACGACCGTTTCCCCCAGCAAACAGCGTGGTAACTGTGAATAACCATGGAAGTGGCGACGCAACCTACGACACAGTAAAGCGACAACAGGCGACGCCAGAGCTACCGCTGCCCAGATTAAAACAGCCCCCAACGGAACACGAAATAACCCTAGGGCAAGGTGCTGCAACACAGCAACTTCTATCGCGAAGATAATCACCCCAGACAATA
This sequence comes from Halomonas halocynthiae DSM 14573, assembly GCF_000425725.1. Lineage (GTDB taxonomy): Bacteria > Pseudomonadota > Gammaproteobacteria > Pseudomonadales > Halomonadaceae > Halomonas > Halomonas halocynthiae. The sequence continues at coordinate 498,610 of NZ_KE384440.1, read as the reverse complement.
CTACCAGCAATGTTAGCGACAGCATGATCGGCACGCCGATAAACCCCAGCGAAACCATGGCACTAGCTAGACTGTCATCACGCAAACTGTCGCGCTCAAACAGCTCCAACGGGGCCAGACGCACACACACCAACAGCCAGTACAGCGCTATCAGAGCGATTAACAGAGTGAAAACCACCATAGGAAAACTGAGTGCTAACTGCGTCAGAGTATTCATCGACATCATTGCTTGCCCCCTCGGCTCAGAAGGCGCGTGCAACGACATGACCTAAAGGCAGCAAATTTTCTCCCTTTGCCACCAGCCGCTGGTCAAGCGCTGCAGCCAATCACCCGCTGCTCAGCCGGTCTATGTGTTCTCTTTCAGCATACCCCATTGTTCAGCGAAGGTCGCCTCACTCGCATAGTAAAAAAAACGCTACAGCCTTCAGGCCGTAGCGTTCAATTTCAGCACCGCAGCCCACCTAAAGGCCACTTAGTGCAAGCGTCCTACGTTACTTAGTCTGCGCACTCGGCTCCTGCCCGCCCCCCGAGCGTCGACCAAGCCAATCACTCACATGTGCAATCATCGCGTAGTAGGTAGGCACAAACATACTGCCTAGTATCGCCACCGACGCCATGCCAAAAGCCACCGTTGTGCCGATATGGTGACTACTGGTGGCACTAGCACCACTCGCCAGTACCAGCGGCAAAGTACCAAAGATGAAGGCCAGCGACGTCATAACAATAGGCCGGAAGCGAAGCTCAGCCGCATGAATCGCCGCCTCACGAATCGTGCGGCCATTTTCACGCCGCTGCAGCTCGGCAAACTCGACGATCAAGATCGCATTCTTTGCCGCCAGCCCAACCACCACCAGCATTCCTATTTGCACATAAACGCTGGTATCTAGGTGGCGTAATACAATCCCCCCAATACCACCAAAGAAGGCAAACGGCGTCGTGGTCAAAACAGCCAGCGGTAACGACCAGCTTTCATACTGAGCCGCAAGAATCAAAAACACCATCAGCAAGCCAAACACAATGGCTATTGTGGCAGCGTTACCGGCACTGCTTTCCTGGTAAGCCGTGCCAGTCCACCCCATGCCCCAGTCACTACCAAGCACATCCGCCACTAGCCTATCCATTGCTTCAATAGCCTGGTTAGAACTATAACCAGGCGCTGGCCCACCCTGGAACTGAGCACCGGGGTAAACGCCAAAGCGTGTAACAACCGCAGGCGCTACCACGCGTTCAAGGGTAACAAACTCAGAAAGCGGAATCTGTTGGCCATTACCACCGCGGACATAAACACTGGCTACATCATCCGGTGATTTACGGAAACTGTCTTCATTTTGCACATACACTCGGAAGTTACGGCCTTTATAGCCAAAGAAATTGACAAAGCCATTACCAAACGTATTCGACAAGGTCGAGTTCAGGCTATCAAGCGACACGCCATAACTCAGTGCTTTCTGCTGATCAATCTCAGCATGGAATGACGGCACATTCACACTAAAAGTCGTGAATACCTGCTTTAGCACTGGATCTTGATTTGCTGCTTGCATTAACTTCAGCGAGGCTTGATACAGCTCATTAGGTGAAGCGCCACTAAACGACTGCAAATACCCCGTAAAGCCTCCGGTTGTCGAAAGCCCCATGATTGGCGGCATGTTAAATGCAATAGCCGACCCACCTTCAGTTTGAGCCCCCAGTTGCATGATCTTGCCAACGAGCTGATCTGCCGTCAGTGTACGATCACTCCAAGGCTCCATATTCACGAAGATGATACCGCGAGCCGTATTCACCGAGCTGGCTAGCATATCGTAGCCTGCCACTGCCGATGAGTATTTAACCCCAGGAACCTCTTCAATAGCTTGACTCAGCCTGCCCATATAGTCTTCGGTTCGCGCCAGTGAAGCCGAGTCGGGCAATTGAACAGCCGCTAACACAATACCCTGGTCAGTTTCAGGTACCAGCGTTGCTGGCGTCGTGCTGTACATCCACCAAGCACTGCCGCTGATCAGCACCGTCAGTAGTAATGCAAGGCCCCAGAAACGCACCAGCAGTTTCACAACGACCATATAAGCAGCGGTCACGCCAGCAAAGAATCGGTCAAACAGCCTGAGCGGCGTTCTGACTGCACGACTGAACACCCCTTCCTTGCGGTTGTGCAGATCATGCTTGATGAAAATAGCCGACAGTGCTGGCGTAAACGTTAACGCCATCAGTGCCGAAAACGCCACTGAAATGGCAATAGTCAACGCAAACTGTTGATAGATCTGTCCTGTAAATCCACCAAGAAATGCGACAGGAACAAACACCGCAGCCATGATCAATGAGGTGGCAATGATTGGCCCGCCTACTTCTGTCATGGCTCGGCCCGTCGCCTGAAAAACGCTCATTTCCTCATCTTCACTGAGCACGCGCTCAACGTTTTCCACAACCAAAATGGCATCATCCACCACAATGCCAATCGCCAGCACCAGTGCAAACAGCGTGAGCAAGTTGATAGAAAAACCAAACAGATAGAAACCCGCAAACGTAGCCAGCACAGAGACAGGTACGACCGACATCGCAATCACGGTGTAGCGCCAGTTCTGCAGGAAGATAAAGAGTATCGCACCCACGATCAAAAACGCTTCGATGAAGGTATGCTCCACCGTCTCTACCGAAGCACTGATAAACTGTGTCGTGTCGTAAGGCACTACATACTCAAGTCCTGGCGGGAAACGCTGTGCCAGGTCTTGCATAACGTCATTAACTAACTGCGCCGTCTCCAGTGCGTTAGCGCCTGGCTGCTGGTTGATAATGATCGGTGTCATGGTGCCACCGTTCAACCGTGCCTGAACGCCATAGAACGACGCGCCTAACTCAATACGCGCGACATCTTCAAGATGAAGCGCTGAGCCATCGGGGTTTGTGCGTAGCAGTATCTGCCGGAAGTCGTCCGCGCTAGACAAGCGCCCACCAGCAGTAATGGTATAAGTGAAGGGGCCTGGCTCTCCCTGCGGCGTCGCATTCAGGCTACCCGCAGGCACTTCGGTGTTCTGGCTGCGCATCGTTTTAACCACTTCTGCTGGCGTCAAATCAAACTCCGCCAGCTTGTCTGGATCCATCCAGACACGCATCGCAAACTCACCACCCCCCAACACTTCAGCTTCACCAACGCCGGGCACCTGACGCAACGCATCCAAAATATTCAGCGTGGCATAATTCTGCATGTAGATATCGTTGTAATCCCCGCCTGGCGAGGTTAACGCCACCAGCATAAGGATAGAGCTTGAGCGTAACTCAACCTTCACACCCTGAGTCTGTACCGCTTCAGGCAACTGGGACAACGCGCCCTGCACTCGGTTATTAACATTGATGGTACTGATATCACCATCTGTGCCGATATCAAACGCAATGCTCAAACTCATCATGCCATTATCAGCGCTGGTCGACGTCATATAGAGCATGTTGTCGACGCCGTTAATCGCCTCAGCCAATGGTGCTGCTACAGTTTGTGCCACCGTCTCGGCATCAGCACCCGGGAAGGTCGCACTAACAGAAACCGTGGGCGGTACCACACTTGGGTACTGCTCTATCGGCAGTACACGCATGCTCATCAACCCGACAATGGTCAGGATAATAGCTAGCACCGAGGCAAAAATCGGGCGCTTGATGAAGAAGTCAGAGAAATTCATTCTTCAGCGCCCTCTTGAACCTCAGCCTTAGCCGCTCCTGCGCCTTGAGCCGCTGCTGACGCGGTGTCGCCAGAAGACTGTTCTACCGCCGCCTTGCCAGGCATCAGTGCTGCCGCATCACCATCAAACGGCTGCGGTTTGATTGGCGTTCCCGGATTAAGGCCAGCGGGATCTTGAACAACAACGCGGTCGTTAGGTTCCAGTCCGTCTACCACTAACTGCCACGCCCCTGCCTGAGCGCCAAGCTGAATATTACGCACTCGCGCGACATTCTCTTCATCAAGCACAAACACCTGCGGCCCCATTAACCCTTGAGTGACTGCAATTGACGGAACAGCAATCACATCAAACCGCTTGAGGCCATTCAACACAACACGCACAAACTGACCGGGCATTAGTACACCGTCAGGGTTAGCAAACGCCGCCCGCCCCTGGACTGTGCTGGTGCCTTCGCTGACTCGCGAGCCCAGATAGTCCAGCTTTCCTTCAAGGTTAACGCCCTGGCCTGGCAGGTCCAACACGGCATGAATCTCAGACTCAGGGTGCTCGTTGCGCTGCCGACGTAGTGCAACGGCATCGCTTTGCGGTAACTGGAAACGCACTTCCAGCGGGTCCAACGGCGTGATGACAGCCAATTCGCTACCCGGCGTCACCAAATTGCCTAGATTAACTTCACCTAAGCTAATCACCCCAGATACGGGTGCGGTAACATTGGCATAACCCAGGTCAAGGTTGGCACTCATCAGCGCCGCTTGAGCCTGAGCCACCTGTGCGCTAGCCACCTCACGGGTTGCCAGCGCCTGATCATACTGCTGACGACTCACCGAGTTCTGCTTGAGCAATTGCTCAAAGCGGCCGGCATCGCGCTGGGCCCGCGACAATTCTGCCCGAGCACTAGCCAAATCAGCCTCACGTTGTGTCACCGCATTTCTGTAGAGCTCCGGCTCGATGGAATACAGGCTTTCACCCTTCGTCACCTGCTGGCCTGGTTCAAAATGGCGAGCCTCAAGAAAGCCCGTTACCCTCGCAACCAGCGTCACCTCATCATCACTACGCAGCTTGGCTGGATAGGAACGATTCAGTGCAATGTCCTGACGCTGCACGTCCATAACCGTCATGGCACGCGGCGGCACCTGATCACCTGCGCCACCCGACTGACTTGAAGGCGCATCCTTCTGATCACAGGCCGCAAGAAACAGCCCCATAACCAGCACCAATAAGCCACTCCGACATCCTCGGATCATCGTTTTCATGCGTAATCTACTTCCATTGGAAATATTCAAGGCTGCAAAGCCTACATCCATACAGTGCTGTATGTAAACAAAACATACAACACTGTATGCTCCGGCATCGCGATCACTCAGGCATCAGGGCTCGGCGGGGCACCAATATCCATACTCGGTGCACCAATCGGCTGCTGGTCAAGCTGCACTTGCTGCGCACTATTTAACCAACTATTCAGCTCACTGATTGCTTCGGTATCCAACGTTCCTGACTGCTGACGCAAAGCCAGCAGGTCGGTAACGTAGCGGTAACGCGCATCGGCATAATCAGCAACCGCGTTATATAAATTCTGCTCAGCATCAAGCACATCAACAATATTGCGGGTGCCAACCTCAAAACCCGCGCGAGTGGCATCCAGCGCACTCTGGCTAGAGACAACGGTCTGACCTAACGCCTCTACCGTTGCGACATTATTGCTGGCCTGGGTAAATTGCGAGCGCACCTGCTGCACCGCTGTCAGGCGCTGGGCCTCAAAATCATACTGACTGGAGGCCAACTGATAGGTGCCTTGGCGGATGCTTGCGCTGGTTCGTCCACCCGTAAACAGCGGCACGCTGACACCCACACCAACCTGGCTCGATGAGTCGTGACCGGTCAACACATCACTATCTGAATCGCCATAGGTATAGTTAGCGAAGGCTTCGACAACTGGCAAGCGTTGGGCGCGAGCAATATCCACACCGCTGCGCGACACCTCAACACCCGCCTGGCTGGCCAGCACGAGCGGATTTCTCTGCATAGCAAGGTCAACCCACTCCTGCACAGAAGACGGACTAGGCGGTACCACCGGCATTTCAGTCTGTAGCATGTCGATGCTGGAGTAGCGTTTTCCTGTCAGCTTATGCAGCGTCTCAAAGCTAACCTGCAACGCGCTTTCCGCGATGATGCGCTGAGCTCTAGACTGGTCAAAACGTGCTTTCGCTTCCTCAACATCAGTAATAGCAATTAAGCCCACATCGAACTGCTCTCTGGCCTGCTCATACTGACGCTCAATAGCGCGTTGCTGAGCAATGCGCGCATCCAGCACTTCATTAGCCCGCAGAATTTCAAAATAGGCCGTGCTGACATCAATCAACAACTGCTGCTCCGTGGCCGCCAGCTGGTAAAGCTGTTGGTCGATCTGGCGCTCAGCCTGCTCAACCTCAGCACGACTACGAGCGTTAAACAGAGCCTGAGTCGCCTCAAGCGTTAAATTTCCCGCTGTAACACTGTCGTCCGAAAGAGAGGCTCCCCCAGCACTGTTACCCGCTGAGTATTTTGGTTGCTGGCTTTCGTACTGGCGCTTATGTGCAATTTGCCCGGAAGCCGTCACCTGAGGTAGTAGGTCCGCCTGCTGCACGTCACGCCCAGCCTCTACCGACTTAAACAGCGCTTTGGCTGATGCAAGTTCAGCATTCTTATCTAGCGCATCTTGAGTAATCTCAAGCAAATCAGCGGCCTGTACCTGGCTCATCATCAGAGATGTAACGAATACCGCCAATAGCTTACGACGCCCCATTTTGGGCGTCGCTAGGCAGAGTCGGGGAGAGATCATCGGCAGGGTCCTTGTTTCAGTACCAAAGTTATACATTCATTGTCGCATGTTAAGACGGCCAAGCCACACGTCATTTATGCAGAGAGTGTGAATTTTTCTTATTTCTAACACAACTCCGTCTCACACCGTTACGCTAACCTGCTGTGAGCTGCAGAAATATTACCGCGACCGCAAAGCAAGCCACCACAGGAGCAAAGGCTATGGACTCCCTGAGATTATTAAAGGTACAGGATCTGGAGGTCGCAGTCCGCATATGGCACCCCGATGCGCCCCGCACTGTCATTGCTTGGCACGGACTTGCTCGACACGGGGGAGATTTCAACGCACTGGCCCGCAAGCTCGGCCCACAGTGGCGAGTCATCGCCCCCGACACACCAGGCCGCGGCCTGTCGAGCTGGTCTCCGGTACCGGATCAGCACTATCTCTACGATCATTACATGACAATAGCAGTTGCGGTGCTGAATCACTTCAATCTGGACAGCGTGCCCTGGGTCGGCACCTCCATGGGCGGCCTGCTTGGCATGAGACTGGCATCCGATACTGAACATGCCGGGCGAGTCGAGCGACTGATGCTCAATGACGTTGGCCCCGCACTCAACCCTGACGCACTAACGCTCATGGGCAACTATTTCGCTCAGCCCTACCGGTTCAACCAACTGAGCGAGCTGGAGAACGAGCTGCGGCAGAACTACGCCACCTTCGGCATTGAAAGCGAAAAAACGTGGGCAAAAATGGCTCGTGACAGCGCTCGACGCTTACCGGATGGCGGCTGGTCTTTCCATTACGACCCGCGTATCGCCGAGCAGTTTATTCACGATACGCCACGCGACAACTGGGCTGACTGGCAGGCCATTCACTGCCCGCTGATGCTGCTTCGCGGTGCCAACTCCAGCCTGCTTGACCGCCAGACAGCTGAACAGATGCAAGCGATGCAGCCGGCGATGCTATCGCTTGAGGCTGAAGGCTGCGGTCATGCCCCCATGCTTGACCGAACAAGCCAGGTAGAGGCACTGCGGCAGTTTATTGAAGGCTGAAAACAGGAGTTCAGGGGCAAGGCAACAGATGACCCCGCCACTTTTCCCAAAAGGGCTGCGCAACCTCAACTGAGCGACTTGCGCAGCCGCGACAGGGCGAACAGGAAAAATACCCCACCAATAACCGCCAGCGCCAACATCTGCGGCCATACGATGCCGACGCCGGCACCACGAAAGAGTATCGACTGAGCCAGCTCAATAAAGTGTGTGGTGGGCGCCGCCAGCATAATGCGCTGAATGATCTCCGGCATGCTTTCCCGCGGCGTCATGCCGCCAGAGAGAATCTGCAACGGAATCAGCGTCAAGATGATCAATAGCCCCAGCTGCGGCATCGAGCGTGCCACGGTACCAAAGAAGATACCCATGGAGGTTGTCGCGAATAAATGCAGTGCAGCCCCCAGCATGAACAGGCCCAGCGAGCCACCAAGGGGAATCGCCAACCAGGTTCCCACGACGAAGCGCAAAGCGAATGCCGAGGCCAGCAACACCACCAGCCCCATGGACCACACCTTAGCCAGCATAATCTCCACCGGCGTCACCGGCATCACCAGCAGGTGCTCAATGGTGCCGTGCTCACGCTCACGGATCAGCGCCGCACCGGTCAAAATGATCGACAGCATGGTGATTTGGTCGATGACCGAATTCACCGCCCCAAACCAGGAGCGGTCCAGGTTGGGGTTATAGTTCATACGCACCACCGCCTCCACCGGCAGCGCCCCTTGGCTGCGATAGCGCTGCAGGAAGGTGGTCACTTCGCTGCTAATAATCTGCTGGATATGGCCGGCACCGGTAAACGCCTGACTAATCTGGGTGGCATCCACGTTGAGCTGAATCGTCGGCTGACGGCCTGCCAGCAGGTCCTGCTGGAAGTCCGGTGGAATATTCAGGGTAAAGGTGTAACGTCCAGCGTCCATACCGCTATCCATCTGCGCATGGGTGATGGCCTGGGGCGGCTGAAAGTAAGGCAGCTGGAAGCCATCAAGAATGCGATAGCTCAGCGGTGACGGATCTTCATTAACCACGCCAATGGTCGCACGAAACGGCGCCTCGGGTACCGCCGTAGCACTGGAATAGATGCTCAGGCTGAAGGCATAGATAATCAACAGCACCAGCGCAGGATCTCGGCTCAGGCTGCGCAGTTCCTTGATACCCAGCTGCAGGATGTTAGTCAGAAAGCGCATGTCATTTTTCCTGCTGTTTCAGCCCAGCGATGCTAACCAAGAGCAGCACGGGAATCGCCAGCAACAAGGGAACGAAATAGGCATACAGGTCCGCCATACCCAGCGCCTTGGCAAACACCCCACGGCTGATGATCAGGAAATGGGCAGTTGGATAAATGTGACCAATGACGACACCGATACCCTCCATAGCAGACACCGGGTGAATCATCCCAGAGAACTGCACAGCAGGAATCAGAGTAACGATAACGGTACCGAAAACCGCGGCAATCTGGCTGCTGAGCACCGAAGACATCAAGAGCCCAAGCCCAGTGGCACAGAACACATAGAGCAGCGCAGCAAGGGTCAGGGTAAGAAAACTGCCCTTGACCGGCACATCAAAGAAGAACACCGCCAGGGCCACCATGATCAGGAAATTCAGCATACCCAGCACCACATAGGGCAGCTGTTTACCTAGCAGGAATTCTGTCCGCGTGACCGGAGTGACGTAGAAATTGATGATCGACCCCATTTCTTTCTCGCGCACCACGCCGAGGGCCGTGAGCATCGCCGGAATCATCATCAGTAGTATGGGAATGACCGCTGGCACCATGGCCGGTAGGCTTTGTACATCAGGGTTGTAGCGGTAGCGCAGAGCAACATCCGCACCGCCGTCAGCATCCACGCCGAGCGACTCCCGAGCCAATGTCTTGAGATAGTCGATGTGAATTCCCTGGGCATAGCCCTTAATGGTATCGGCGCGAGTCGGCATGGAGCCATCGACCCAGAAGGCGATTTCAGGCGTAGCACCGCGCTTAAGATCGCGCCCAAAGCCAGGAGGAATGATCACCCCGAGGCTGATCTTACCGGCACGCATACGCTCATCGAGTTCATCAATACTGGTCAATGGCGGCGTTTCAACAAAGTAACGTGACCCCGCCAGGTTCAGCGAATACGCCTGACTGCTGGTGGTCTGATCGTAATCGAGCACCGCATAGGACAGATCTTCCACGTCCAAGCTGATGCCATAGCCAATGATGAATACCAGTAGCACACTGCCAAACAGCGCGAGCATACCGCGCACCGGATCACGGCGTAATTCCATGGCTTCGCGGTGCGTATAGCTGAACAGCCGCTGGAAGCTGAAGCGCGACGGCGGCGGCGCACTGCCCTTCTGGAGCGCCTGCGGCGGCGCTGCCTCCTGCTCAGAATCGAACGAGCTCTCAGGAGCACTCTCGTCGCTGGCATCTTCGAGATAGGCGATAAAAGCGGCTTCCAGCGTTGCCGCGCCACGTTTCTGCTGCAGCGCCTGTGGTGTATCGCTGTCCAGTACCTTGCCGGCATGCATCAGCGACATGCGATCACAGCGCAGGGCTTCATTCATGAAGTGGGTGGAGATAAAAATAGTCACCTGCTCTTCCCGGGACATGCGAATAAGCTCTACCCAGAAGCTGTCGCGTGCCACCGGATCGACACCAGAGGTAGGCTCATCAAGAATCAATATCTCCGGCCGGTGAACCACCGCCACCGCTAGCGACAGGCGCTGGCGTACGCCCAACGGCAGACCTGCCGGCAGACTATCAACCACCGGCCCCAGGGAAAAACGCTCGATCACTTCCTGAATACGCGCTTCGCGCTCCTTGCCGTTAATCTGGTAAAGGCGCGCATGCAGCTCAAGGTTCTGCCGAACAGTCAGCTCGCTGTACAAAGAGAACGCTTGAGACATATAGCCGACCCGCTGACGTGTATCCAGATCATTGGGATCCACCGGCTGACCAAAGAGGAAAGCCTCCCCTTCGCTAAACGGTAAGAGCCCGGTCAGCATCTTCATGGTGGTGGACTTACCACACCCATTGGAGCCAAGAAAGCCAAAGATCTCACCACGCTCAATACGAAAATTAACGTGATCCACCGCGGTGAAGTCACCAAAGCACTTAGTCAGCCCGTGGGCTTCGATGGCAATTTCATCGCTGGCTTCACGCGGCGGAATAATGACCTCTTGATGCAGGGCGCGTTTGGCCTCCGGCAGCAGGGCAATAAACGCCTGCTCAAGGTTATCGCGACCGGTACGCTCCAGCATCTCGGCTGGCGTACCGGTCGCCAGAATCTGGCCCTCATCCATGGCAACAAGCCAGTCGAAGCCTTCTGCCTCGTCCATATAGGCGGTGGCAACCATCACACTCATATGAGGGCGCTCATCGCGTATACGCGCAATCAGCTCCCAGAACTGATTGCGCGCCAGAGGGTCAACCCCGGTGGTAGGCTCATCAAGAATCAGCAGATCAGGGTCATGAATCAGAGCACAACACAACCCGAGCTTCTGCTTCATCCCGCCGGACAACTTGCCCGCCGGACGCTCGGTAAAATCCTCTAAACCTGTACTGCGGGTCAAATCCTCGATCCGCAGGTTCCGCTCAGCTTTGCTCTGCCCGAACAATCGCCCAAAGAATTCAAGGTTTTCACGAATACTCAGCGTGGGATACAGGTTCTTTCCCAGCCCCTGGGGCATATAAGCGATACGTGGGCAGGACAGACGTCGATGCTCGGCATTAGCCATATCTCCACCCAGCACTCGAACACTGCCCTGCTGGATGCGCCGCGCCCCGGAAACCAATGCCATCAGGCTCGACTTACCCACGCCGTCGGGACCAATCAGTCCCACCATGCGACCGCTGGGAACTTCAAGACTCAAAGCGTCCAGTGCCCGAACCTTTTCGCTGCGTGACCTGCCATACTGCAAGGTGACGTCTTTCAGGCTGACGACGCTGTCCTCAAATCCCGTCATGATTTCACGTTGACCTGCAGCTCAACCGGCCACTCAATCTCGTCATCGAGTTTGAGATAAGCCACACCGGGCAGACCGGTTTTGACCTGCTCCACATGGTTCATTAACAGCTGCGGATCAATACGCGCCTTGACGCGAAACATCAGCTTCTCCCGCTCACTCTCGGTCTCGACGGTTTTGGGCGTGAACTGAGCGACACTGGAGACATAACTGACCTGGGCCGGCACCACGTATTCAGAGGCCGCATCGAGCACGATATGAGCAGCATCGCCGATACCGACCCGCCCCACATCATGGGTCGGCAGAAAGAACGTCATGTAGACATCAGTGAGGTCTACCAAGTTGACGATCTTGGCACCAGAGCCCAGCACCTCACCAGGCTGAGCAATACGGTACTGCACCCGAGCCAGCCGATCTGCCTTGAGTTCGCTGTCTTCAATATCTGCCTGGATGCGTGACACACCGGCTTTGGCGGCAGCGATGGCAGATTCCGCTTCAACGACCCGGGAGCGCGCTGAGTTGATGCCTGCCTCGGCAGTTAGCACCTGAGAGCGTGATGCCAAAACAGCCGCTTCAGCGCTCTGGCGGGCGGCCAGATCGTCATCGAGCTGTTGGCGTGATACCGCATTACGCTGCACCAAAGCCGCGGTGCGCTGATAACGTTTCTGGGCGGCACTGAGCTCCGCCTGACGCTGCTGCACAATCGCCTGGGCCGTGGTTTCTTCGCTTTGCCGCTGGGCAACCACGGCACGAGCAGTTTCCAGGGCATGCTCTGCCTGGTGCACCTGGGCACTGGCCTGCGCCAGCTCAGCGTCCAGGGTATCGGTGTTCATGCGTGCAATCACCTGCCCTGGCTCAACGAAGTCGCCCTCGGCCACCAGCACTTCCATCAAACGACCAGGCAGTTTGGTTGCCACATCAATCTCTGTTGCCTCAATCCGGCCATTGCCGCTGGCAAAGCCGTCGCCTAGCCCGTTGGGCTTGAGCATTTGCCACGCCATCAGCGCGGCCACCGCGACGACCACAACGCCTATCAATAACTTGATGATGGATTTTTTACTTGCCTGCTTCATCGTTCCGTTCCTGTCGCCCAAGAAAACCAACCCGCACGCACCAGACTAACATCTGGCTGACCTGCATCAGCAATAACCTGACGTCTAACATTGGTGCTTTCCACTTGCGCCTCATGGACTTTTTGACGCCCTGACGGATGGCCCAAGCAGCTTCTGTAACTCAGCCCACAACTTTCCCGTGTCACCGTCACCACGGCACCAGGCCGGCTCAATCCTGCCAACGGTATCGAGAATCCGCTGTCGCGCAGCCGCTTCCGGCACCAACTTAGGTAGCTGCTGCAGGCTTTCCTCGGGGTAAGTGAAGACCAGCAGATTCTGCTGGTTCATAATCTGACGAATCGTCGCAACATCCGGCAGGTGCGTTGCTATCTTGCGATAACCTTCGATGACCTTTTCCAGAGAGGACTTGGCCAGTTTGCCATCCGCCTTGGCGAACAGCAGCAACACGCGCAGACCGGCCTCAAGCTCACCACCTTCTGACAAGGCTCTACGAAGCTGTTCTCTGCTCTCTTGGCTTGTGCTATCGCCATGCTGTGTGGTGGCTGATGACGAAGCGGCATTGCTGAGCATGCTCAGGTAACCGTAAATACTGTGGAATGCCAGCTCACCTGCAGCATCACGAAGGTCGCGCCAGCTGTCCAACGCATTAATGATATTGCGCGAAGCCAGCCCCTGCCAGGCCAGTAGCGGATTTTCCGGGCTGACGGCATGGCGCGATTCACGCACCCGCTCAGCAGCTTCAGGCAACCACCACAACGCCGGATTCTGACGGCTCCAGACATTTTATCCGCCCGCTGACGCAAGGTATCCCAAAACAGCACGCTGCGCTCACCCGCATCCAGTAAATACTCCACCCAGTCTGCAGGCCAAGGCATCGACAGGTTGCCCTCAAACAAAGACTGAGTCACTTCCTGCCGACGTGCCTGCATACTGGCATGCAGATTTTGCCGCTGCAGCTGACGCAGCTCGGTAATATTACCCATCAGCCGGCGAGCGGAGTGGTCGATTGCCAACACACCCAAGCTGTCATCCTGTCGATCCATGAAAAATCCTCGCGCAGTCACTGCATTACACGGCGTTGTCGTTAGCATACTACTAAACTGTTGAACAAATATGACCTACCGCATGCGCTTGGGTTTCTCTCAGCCGCTCGCCACTGTTATTTACTGCAGTAGACCCAAGCTGATATTCAAATAGCTCAAGGCGGATATCGTAAGGAGATGTAGCATGTACAAAATGGCTTTTTTCGTACCGGAAACCAACGCCGACCGCGTCAAGCAAGCGGTGTTCGCCACCGGTGCGGGGCAGATGGGTAATTATGAGGCCTGCTGTTTTACGACGCGCGGCCAAGGACAGTTCCGACCATTGCAGGGCGCCAACCCCCACCTGGGCCAGGTGGGGACACTTGAGTTCGTGGATGAACTCAAGATCGAACTGGTCTGCAAGGATGAGCTGGTTCACGCAGCAATTGAGGCGCTAAAGCATGCCCACCCCTATGAGGAGCCGGCCTTTGATGTGTGGCGTATCGAACACGCTTAACGTATAAGGTACGCGCGACAGCAATGCCCTCAGCCTGCGCCAGAGTGACGCTCACGGTCAGGGGTAATGTCGCTAAGATGCAGCGGAAACTCACCGCTGATTCGGTCTTCAAAAAAATGGCGCAGCGTGCGCTCAATGGTAGGGAAAGCCAGCTGATCCCAAGGAATCTCATCTTCTTCGAACAAGGCGACCTCAAGGCTCTCAGGCCCCGGCGCAAAGCTGCCCTCCAGGTCAGCACGAAAAATCATGAACACCTGGTTGATATGCGGCAGATTAATCAGTGTATATAGTCCGTGCAGGCGCGCCTTGGCACACGCTTCTTCATCTGTCTCACGTGCCGCAGCCTGAGGGGTTGTTTCACCGTTTTCCATAAACCCCGCAGGTAGTGTCCAATAGCCTTGCCGTGGAGAAATTGCTCGTCGACACAACAGTACGCGGCTACCGCTCACCGTCAGCGTACCGGCAACAATACGTGGGTTCTGGTAATGAATGGCGTGACATGATTGGCACACATGACGCGGACGATCATCGCCGTCAGGAATAACCAAACGAACCGCCTGACCACAGTGGCTGCAATATTTCATGACACTCCCCGAATGGCCTGCCGTATAACGCGCCCAGCTTGACGGATCTTATGGCAGTAGTGATTAATGGCTATTAAACTCAACGGAACCCCCATGTTAGAGAAACTCCGCGAGCGCCTGCAAGTTAACACGCCTAAACGCTTAGAGCTTGCCATGCCAGAAGCTGCGGTACTCATCCCCGTGGTCACGCACCCTGAGCCTACGTTACTGTTCACACTACGCGCTGCCCACTTGAGCACACACAGCGGCCAAGTGGCCTTTCCAGGCGGCAAGCGTGAAGCCAACGACACAGACCTGCTAGCCACAGCGTTGCGCGAAAGCGAAGAAGAAATTGCGCTCCCCCCCTCTCAGGTTGACGTTATCGGGCAGCTTTCTGACGTTGTTTCACTGCATGGGATCAAGGTCACACCTTATGTTGGCATCGTTCCACCCAACCTGTCTTTGCGTCCAGACCCTGGCGAAATCGCCAGTATTTTCGAAGTACCACTTAAACACTTTCTTGCTGACCAGCGTGAATATACCGACGTCATCCCAGTTAACGGGCGCCGTTATTACGTTCCCAGCTACCGTCAAGATGAGCATGTGATTTGGGGGCTCTCTGCAATGATGCTGGTAGAACTCTTAGCTGAAGGTTTCAACATGCAAATCAATCTTTTCGAGCGGCCGTTAGGCACACTCCGCCATCACCCTGAGCGTGGTCTTCCCCCAAGATGAATCCAACGCATACGTTGCTTCCTGAACACCGTCTCAATGAACTGATCAACGCCTTGGTCGAACAAGGCTGGTATGTGGGTCATGATTTTATTTCTCCTTCGCTACACGCCCCTTTATTTGACGAGGTCATGCGAAAAGCCGAGCACAATGCGTTAACTGCGGCAGGCATTGGTCGCGGACGCGACCACCATCGACGCACCGACATCCGAGGCGATACCATTCAGTGGTTGAACCGTGAAAGTCAGGCACAGCGTCGCTACTTAGACGCCATGGGCGAGCTACAGCAGGCTCTCAATAAAGCATTGTTTCTAGGATTGTTCGAATACGAGGCACACTTTGCCTACTACCCTGCCGGGGCTTTCTACAAACGGCATCTGGACAGTTTTCGTGGTCGCGCCAACCGTGTTATTTCCACCGTCAGCTACCTAAACCCCGACTGGCCCAGTGATGCAGGAGGAGAAATGGCGATTTTTACACCAGAAACGGCAGCGCCTGTCGGTCAAGACTGTGAAGAAGAACAGCAGATAATAGCTCGAGTACAGCCCAAAGCGGGCACCTTTGCCTGTTTTTTGTCTGAACAGATCCCCCATGCCGTGCTACCCACCCGCCTGCCTCGCGCCAGCATTGCTGGCTGGTTTCGGGTTAATACATCTCTGAACAGCACCGTCGACCCGGCCCATTAACAAAACCAATAACGCAAGGAAGCCTAATAATGAACGATACGACGCCACCTCACATGGCAGCCATGCTGCTAACCGGCCATGGCGACATCGACCAATTGGTCTACCAACAGGATGTACCCACACCGACACCCGCTACTGGCGAAGTACTGGTCAAAGTCACTGCTACCGCTAAAAATAATACCGATCGCAAGGCCCGCGAAGGACTCTACCCAACCAAAGATAAAAACGACGTTGCCTCCTTTGCCATGGGCGGCACACCTACGCTGACCTTCCCCCGCATCCAGGGGGCTGATGTCGTTGGCCGCGTCGTCGCCGTAGGCCGCGACGTCGACATCTCGCGTATCGGAGAGCGCGGCCTGCTCGACTTCAACTTGTATGGCAGCCAGCGCCGCGACCTTAACCTAACGCCAGACTACTATGGCCACGGCGCTGACGGCGGCTTTGCCGAATATATCGCCGTGCCGTCGGACCAGTTTCACCACATTGCCAACCCTGATCTAGCCGACGCCGAACTGGCCGCCATGGGCATGTGTTCTTATCAAACCGCCTACCACATGATGACCTCAGCCAGCATCAGTGCTGGCGAACACGTCTTAGTTACCGGTGCCAGCGGCGGTGTGGGCACAGCGCTGATACAACTATGCCGCATTGTCGGGGCCATTCCTTACGCACTAAGCCAGGGCGATAAAGCCGACGCATTATTCGCCCTAGGTGCCGAAGCCGTGCTCGACCGTGCTGATATGCACAACTTCACCGAACAAGTTAAAGCGGTGACCGGCGGTGCACCTATCGATGCGGTGATGGACCTAGCTGGCGGTAAGATGACGGATTTATTCATCGACACCATGATCTTTGACATGAACGCTCGGCAAAGTTATCCGCGTTTGTCCATCGCTGGAGCCAGTGCAGGTAATGTCAGTGAGATCATGTGGACACGTATTTACCTGTATCAAGTGCAGCTTTTCGGTGTCTCCCATGGCACCCGAGAAGAAGCGGAACAGCTCATGGAGTGGATCCGCCAAGGACGACTCAAGCCAGTACTCCATGCCGCTTTCAGACTTTCCGAGCTGCATCAGGCTGAGCGCTACTTCGTCAATCGCGGCACTAACTACCTAGGGAAAATCGTCATCGTACCAGACAGCGAATGGGCCCAGCACGGCGCTCCTTTTGCACTAGAGTCCATCTCCACCCTGGCACTGGAGGCAGCACAATGAGTCAGCCTCTCGCCCCCTTTCTCGCACAACCCCTCACGCTGAAACTGATGGACACCCATGCCGGTGGCGATGTCAGCCGAATCGTACTTGGCGGTATTTCACCGCTGCCAGGTAACACCGTGCGCGCCCAGATGGAGTATCTGCGCGACGAAGCCGATGGCCTGCGCCGTCTATTGCTGGAGGAGCCTTACGGCATTCCCGAAATGTCCGTAGACCTGATTGTACCCGCCAGCGACCCCCGTGCCGCAGCGGGCTATATCATCATGGAAGTGATGGGCTATCCCATCTACTCAGGTTCCAACACTCTGTGTACAGCAACGGCCGTTCTTGAGTCTGGCATCGTACCCAAGCAGGAAGGCATTCAGCATTTTGCTCTCGAATCACCTGCGGGCCTGGTACAAATTGAAGCACGGGTCGAGAATGGCGTGGTCGAAGCCATTACCTGCGCCGGCTTGCCGAGTTATATCGACACCTACCGTGCCACCGTCGAAGTCCCGGGCATGGGCAGCGTTACTTACAGCGTGGCCTACAGCGGCGGCTTCTACGCGTTGGTAGACGCCACAGAGCTTGGCTTCTCACTAGTGCGCGAAGAAGAGCGCGCGCTTGCTGAATGCGCCCATCGCATCGTCGAAGCCATTCGCTTAGAGCGCAGTTTTAGCCACTATAGCCTAGGCGATGTCGGCCCTTTACCGTTTCTGCATTTCATGGGGCCAGTAGAGCAGCTCAGCGACGATTATTACCGCTCACGCTCCACCACTTACGTTCACCCTGGCGTGATCTGTCGTAGCACAACAGGAACAGGCACGTCCGCACGGCTCGCACTGATGCACTTCGAGGGTCGCATTAAACTCGGCGACAGCTTGCAAACCGTATCGCTACGCGAAACCGGCTTTGTTGGTAAATTTACCGGCACGCACCAGCAAGGTGAACACCGCGTCGTAGAAAATACCATCAGCGGAAAAAGCTACGTCATCGCGCACTCTGATATCATATTCAATCCTGAGGACAGCATGCCTCAGTGCGGTGAATTGTCAGGACTGCTTCGCCCCTACCACCGCTAGCCCCTATCAAGGCCATGAATCAACACCATCGAGATACAGCGGGCCCTGGCGCACGGAACCTAGGCCTGCTGTATCACCACTGCACATGCTCAGCCATAGCCCAATACAGAAAGTGATATGCCGGACATTAACGAAAGCGCTACAGCCTCGCCCACAAAAAACGTTGTGCTACTGATTGATGTGCAAAACCTCTATTACACTGCACGCCAGACCTACGGCAAACACGTCAACTACAACACGTTATGGGCCATGGCAACCCAAGGGCGTCACGTTGACAAAGCATTCGCTTACGCTATCGACCGTGGCGACACACGCCAACGCCAATTTCAGAATATCCTGCGCGGTATCGGTTTTGAGATGCGCCTAAAGCCGTTCATACAACGTGCTGACGGTTCAGCTAAAGGCGACTGGGACGTTGGCATCACACTGGACGCCATGCGCTACGGCAGCAGCGCCGATATCGTGGTACTGGCCTCGGGTGATGGAGATTTCGCTATGCTGGCCGATGCGTTGCGCGAAGAACACAACGTAGAGGTTGAAGTGTACGGCGTAGCAGCACTGACCGCCGCCGCCCTAATGCGCTCAGCCACCCGCTTTATACCCATTGAAGGCAAACTGCTAATGCGCTGACAGCCAATACATTAAAATATTCATCTAAATCAACCATATAACAACATACTCAAGACGTCACAGCAGACATATCCAACTTCAGGGGCCCGTTGCTTTTCAAAATATTCATGGCCACTTGTGTCGTGATATCTCTGACACCATGCATTGGACTCACAACATCTGACAAAAAAGCTGACAACGCGGCCAAATTCTCTACCACCACTTTGAGTATATAGTCGTAACTCCCCGTCACTGTATGGCACTCAACAACCTCATCCCAAGCCAGCAAACCAGCGACAGCGTCATGGGGTGAAATCAGCAACCCCTTATCCATAGACAAAAATATAAACGCCGTCACTTTAAGGTTCAGCGCCAACGGATCCAGCCTCAGCGAATACCCCAGAATAACGCCTTCCTGTTGTAAACGCGTGATACGCCGCGAACATTGACTGGTCGATAGATTAACCGCCTCAGAAAGTACGCCCAGCGTCATACTGGCATCACGCTGCAGCTCATACAAAATTTTCACATCAAAGCGATCAAACGCAATCATTTTTCATCCAAACATAAATTTATACAAAAAGTTTTTATTAAAGTGTCAAAACCCAGGACAAAAAGCAAATTCATTGTTAGCAACTACCTCTAGAATGTTTATATGGCGACGCCTTAGGTGCAAGACACAAAGCCGACCGGCTCGATGCCATGAGTCATCCCAGTCTCTATGCGTACCGATTCAAGATACGAGGTAAAATAATGAATAAAAAAACCAAAGCAATCGCTCTCGCCACGGCTTCTGCACTCGCTCTAGTAACCCATACCCAGGCCATGGCAGCCCCCTTGCTGCCAAACGAGCGAGCCGTGTCCGAAGCCAGTGATGTAACTCAATGGTCCAATGCCTGGATAGAAATTGATACCGCCGCCTTCGAGCGCAACTTGACGGCCCTGCAAGAGCACCTGGGCGACACCCAGATATGTCCGACTATGAAGGCCGACGCCTATGGTCATGGCATTTCTCTACTGATGCCAACGGTGATCGCGCAAGGAATTTCCTGTGTTGGAATCACGAGTAATGAAGAAGCCAGAGTCGTCCGCGAGAGCGGTTTTGAGGCCCGTATTGTAAGACTACGAGCAGCTCCGCTAGGTGAAATGCTAGCGGGCATGCAGTACGGCGTTGAAGAAATGGTTGGCAACCTAGACGTCGCACGAACGCTTGCCGAGGCCGCAGCTAGCCAGGAAACAACCGTGCCTTTCCACTTGGCGCTGAATTCCGGCGAAATGAGTCGAAACGGCATGGAAGTGGATTCCAACAAGCAGCAGGCTCTGGAAATACTACAACTCAAAGGCCAAGGCCTAGAGCCAGTGGGAATCATGACTCACTTCGCCCTCGAGGATAAAGCCAAGATCCGCGAAGGAGTAAAGGAGTTTAAAGAAGACGCCAACTGGCTGATCAATCAGGCAGGCCTAGACCGCAGCAACATCACTCTTCACGCAGCCAACTCATTTCTCACCATGGAGTTGCCCGAGGCCCACTTCGATATGGTTCGCCCAGGCCGTATCCTCTATGGCGACAGTAGCTACCCGCAATTCGACCGTCTAATGACCTTCAAAACCCGGGTCGCTAGTGTTAACGACTACCCAGCCAACGCTGGGGTAGTGTATGGCCATACCTACACGCTGGAGCGTGATTCAAAGCTGGCCAACATTCCCGTTGGTTACTCCGACGGTTATCGACGTATTTTCGCCAACCAGGGTAACGTGCTGATCAACGGTCAACGCGCACCCGTGGTCGGCGGTATTACCATGAATACCTTTATGGTCGATGTCACCGACATTCCCAATGTCAACTCAGGTGATGAAGTGGTGATCTTCGGCAAGCAGGGTGAAGAGGAAATCACCGCGACAGAACTGCAAAACATCATGAACGAGATCATGGTGGACATGTACTCGGTGTGGAGCCAAACCAACCCCAAAATTCCACACTGAACCGACAAACAGACCAGTGAAGCCTGAGCGTTAACCCGACTGGCGATCAGGCATTGCTTCGCCCGCTTAAGGCGACGTCCATTAATTCCTACTTTCTGGAAACATTATGCACATAACCCTCGACGCAGTTCGCGAGCTCGATCGCCAGGACCCACTATCAGGCTTCAAATCACAATTTGCTCTGCCTGAAGGCATCCTCTACCTCGATGGCAACTCGCTAGGCGCACAACCTGTTGCTGCCCGAGGGGCCGTCGCAGACACCATGGACCAGTGGCGCGATGAGTTGATAAAAAGCTGGAATCAGGGCTGGTTTGACGCCCCTGAGCGCCTCGGTAACCTGCTTGCCCCCCTACTCGGCGCAAGCGAAGGTGAGGTTATCATCACCGATAACATCACGCTCAATCTATACAAGCTGCTCGGCTACATCACCGACCAACATCGCGATGGACGCCGTGTGGTGCTAAGCGAGGGGGGGAATTTCCCCACGGATGGCTATATTGCCCAAGGCTTCTGTCGCCTCAGTGGCCATGAGCACCGTTTCTTGCCCGAGGGCACTGAGCTTACAGAGCAACTGGGCGACGTCGCCGTCGTGGTGCTGAGCCACGTCAACTACCGTACCGGCAAGCTACGTGACATGGCAGAAATTACCCGCCAGGTACATAGTCAGGGTGCTGAGGTTATCTGGGATCTAGCCCACTCCGCTGGCGCGTTACCCATTTCACTGAACGACTGTGGCGTACGCTACGCCGTGGGCTGTACCTACAAGTACCTTAACGGCGGCCCTGGCGCGCCGGCCTTCCTTTACACCCATCGCGAGTATCAGGATGCCGGTTGGCAGCCACTCACTGGCTGGCACGGCCATGCCGCGCCCTTTGCTTTCGACGAAAACTACGTGCCGGCTGACGACATAACCCGCTTTCGTACCGGCACTCACTCAGCACTGATCTACAGCGCTCTGGAAGCTTCTCTAACGATGTGGACGGAGGTCGATATGACGTCCTTGCGCACCAAGAGCTTGCGCCTCACCGAACTATTTCGTGACTGCCTCGCTGACCTGCTCGCCCCCTACGGTATCGAGGACATTACCCCAGAGACTGACGAACGAGGCAGCCAGGTTGCGCTAATCGACAAAGA
This sequence comes from Halomonas halocynthiae DSM 14573, assembly GCF_000425725.1. Lineage (GTDB taxonomy): Bacteria > Pseudomonadota > Gammaproteobacteria > Pseudomonadales > Halomonadaceae > Halomonas > Halomonas halocynthiae. Next base: position 476,560 of record NZ_KE384440.1, on the reverse strand, counting down.
GAATGGCTTCGCCATCATTCAAGCGCTGATCGCCCGAGGTGTCATCGGTGATTACCGCGAACCCGGCTTACTACGCTTTGGCTTTACCCCGTTATATCTCAGTTACGAAGACGTCTGGCAAGCCGCCCAGCATGTTCGCGACGTACTTGAAAGCGGCGAATATAAAGACCCGCGCTTCAACGTTCGCACCTCCGTGACCTGACACAAAAGGTAAAACGTTATGAGTCAGCAAGCACTAGACAAGGAATACTCACCAAGTCTTTATGCGCCTGGTTTCGAAGATATCCTCGCGAAACAGGCTTCACAGGGGCATGCATTTGCTGCAGCTCATGCACCTCAGCACCTGCAATATGGAAAGGACCCAGCGGCCTGCCTAGACCTGTTCGTACCTGAAGGGAAAGGCCCCTGGCCGCTTATGGTGTTCATTCACGGAGGGTACTGGCAGGAGCTCAGCCATACCGCGACCAACTTTCTCGCCAAGCATTACCTGGAACGCGGCATGGCCTTCGCTTCCTTGGGGTATGAGCTGGCCCCACAGGTGTCTATCGAGACGATGATAGAGCAGTGCCACCAAGGACTAAGAGCTGCGATCACTCAGCTCAAGTCCCAGGGGGGCCATAGGTCACTGGTACTCGGCGGCCATAGTGCCGGAGCCCAGCTGGCCTTCTGGGTAGCAACCGCGGAAGCCGCAGCTAAAGACAGCACTCCCATCGACGAGCTATTGCTAGTCAGTGGCGTTTTTGACTTAACGCCACTAACGGAGACCTATGTCAACGCCCCCCTAGGACTAGACGCCGCCCGAGCCCACTTACTCAGCCCACGTTTTGGCAAGCTATCTGGCTTACCGCCAGTACACCTCATTATCGCAGAACACGATACACCGGCTTTTCGCCGCCAGTGTCATGAGTTTTTCGCAGCGATACTGAACGTTGGCGGCACAGCCAACATCATGGACTTACCTGGGTGCAACCACTTCGATGTTCTAGATCACCTCGCTACTTGCTCTAGCGGTGAGTCAAAACAATAAAGCTGCCGAATCCTGGCACCTCTTAGAGAAATGAAAACTATGACAACAAGAGCACAATTTTCCTCGCGATTCGGCTTCCTCATGGCAGCAGCAGGTGCTGCCGTAGGGCTGGGCAATGTATGGAGCTTTCCCTCCATGGCCGCCAACAATGGCGGCGGTGCCTTTCTGATCATTTACGTGATAATGGCATTTGTTCTGGCCTACCCCGCCCTCATGGCAGAGCTGACTCTAGGTCGCTACGCGCAAAGCGGCATCATCAATGCCATGACCAAAGTGGGAGGTCAGGGAATCAAAAAACATGTGGGGCTCGGCGTCGGCAGCCTAGCCGTTGTGACTGCGTGTCTTGGCCAGGCGTTCTACGCCATTGTTACCGGCTGGCTACTCAAATATACGCTGGCACCGTTTTTTGACCTAATAGGCTTAGACAGCTGGGCAGCAGGTTTGACTGCTGGTGGCTTCTGGACAGACTGGCTATTTGCCAGCCTAGCCATGTTGATCTGCGTTTCCGTCGTTCTGCGCGGCGTCAATAAAGGTATCGAGCGCTGGTCCAAGCGATTGATGCCCTTACTGATATTACTCATGCTGCTACTGACGGTTATCTTCATGACATTGCCTGGCGCATCACAGGGGCTGTCTACCTACCTGGTACCAGACTTCTCACAGGTAAATGGCCAACTAGTGATGGACGCCATGGGCCAGGCATTTTTCTCGCTATCTATTGGCGTTGGTGCTATGGCGATCTATGGCTCTTATCTGAGTCGCGACACGAATTTGCCGCGTATTGGTGCTCAGGTCATGTTCATTGACATGGGAGTTGCTTTCATTGCTGGGCTACTGATCGTGCCCTCCATGTTCGTTGCCAACAACCTTGGCGTGAACATTTTTAATGACGCTGGCCAAGTACAAAGTTCTGCCACCCTGTTATTTGATGTCATGCCCGCAATGTTCAACGAGCTGGGCAGTTTGGGTGCAGCACTTGAAGTGCTATTTTTTGCCCTACTGGCTATCGCTGCTCTGACCTCGATGTTCCCTGTACTTGAGGTACCCGTGGCCACCGTTGTAGAAACGGGTGTTATTTCACGACGCCCAGGCACCCTGCTAATGGGCTCCCTCATTCTTGCGATCACCACACTGATTTTAATGTATTTTGATGTCCTGTTCGGCTTAGCGATCACCTTCACGATTACCTACAGCATGCCATTAATTGGTGCCGTGACCTGCCTATACGTCGGTTGGCTATTGTCACGGAATGTAAAATTAAATGAATTACGCCAAGGTGCGCCAGACATCGAAAAGTCGCTGTTTTGGAAAATATGGCCTTGGTACATTTGGGCCGTATGCCCAGCACTGGTACTCATCGTACTATTTAACAGCATCTAATCAGCTGGATCGCTAAAGCGGAGAGATAGCTTGCTGGACGAACAGCTGCCGGGGTTACCCCGGCAGCTGTTTACTTTTCTCTTCCTTAAGCCTCGTCTTCATTACCCCATCTCTATCGCCATTTCTTGTACGCCCCACTGCGCTCTAAGCCCAAGTCTCTAAGCGATTTTTTTCGTGGATCTTTTCCCGCTCTGAACTGAAAAATCATGGCAGTGGCCGTAGGTTTTCAAGCCTAACCTTTACGTTAACGTAAACCTGTTCTAGTCTTAAGATATTGCCATACTCACTTACCGCAAGTTGCACACAGAATCACTCTGGGAGTTTCTCTTATGCATAGCCTCTACGCCCCTCTCGACTTCGGCCTCGATGAGACCCTCGTCATGCTGCGCGAACAGGTTAACGCCTTCGCCCGCGATGAAATCGCACCCCGTGCTGCCGAAATCGACGAAAAAAATGAGTTTCCCAACGATTTGTGGAAAAAATTCGGCGATATGGGGCTGCTTGGAATCACCGTACCTGATGAAGACGGTGGCAGCGGTATGGGCTACTTAGCACACTGTATTGCGCTAGAAGAAATCTCCCGCGCTAGCGCCTCCGTGGGGCTTTCTTACGGCGCGCATTCCAACTTGTGCGTTAACCAAATCAAGATCAATGCCAACGCCGAACAGAAAGCCAAATATCTGCCCAAACTGATCAGCGGCGAGCATGTCGGCGCATTGGCCATGTCTGAGCCAGGTGCTGGATCTGATGTGGTTTCCATGCGCCTCAAAGCAGAAAAGCGCGGTGACCACTATGTACTAAACGGCAACAAAATGTGGATCACTAATGGGCCCGACGCCGATACGCTGGTGGTTTATGCCAAAACCGACCCCGACGCCGGCTCAAAGGGCATCACCGCTTTTATTATCGAAAAAGGCTTTAAGGGCTTCTCTACCGCCCAAAAACTCGACAAGCTCGGCATGCGCGGCTCCAATACGTGCGAGCTGGTATTTGAAGACTGTGAGGTACCGGCAGAAAACGTATTGGGCGAGGTCAATCGTGGGGTACGCGTTTTAATGAGCGGCCTAGACTTCGAACGCACCGTGCTCGCCGCCGGCCCTATCGGCATCATGCAGGCAGCCATGGACATCGTGGTGCCTTACGTCCATGAACGTAAACAGTTCAACCAGTCCATCGGCGAGTTCCAACTGATTCAAGGCAAAATTGCCGACATGTACACCACGCTGAACGCGTGTCGCGCCTATCTCTACACCGCCGCCGCTGCCTGTGACCGTGGCAACGCCTCGCGCAAGGACGCCGCGGGCGTCATTTTATATTGCGCAGAGAAAGCAACCCAAGTTGCCCTGGATGCCATTCAGCTTCTAGGCGGCAACGGCTATATCAACGAGTATCCCACCGGACGCCTACTGCGTGATGCCAAGCTCTATGAAATTGGCGCTGGCACCAGTGAAGTGCGCCGCATGCTGATCGGCCGCGAAATCTTCAACGAATCAAAATAAGCCTAACGCCTGTGTCCCGGAGGGATAAATGAGCATCCTGCAAACCCAGATCAACCCGCGCGCCGAGGACTTTCAGGCCCGCGATGCGGCCATGCGCAGCGAGGTCGGCAAACTCAACAAGCTGACCGCCGCCATCAGCCAGGGCGGTGGTGAGACATCTCGTACGCGCCATGAGTCGCGTGGCAAATTATTTGTGCGCGATCGTATCGACCACCTGCTCGATGAAGGTTCGCCCTTTCTCGAGTTTTCTGCGCTGGCCGCTCATAGCGTCTATGACGACCCGATTCCCGCTGCCGGTTTGGTCACCGGTATTGGCCGAGTGTCCGGCGTGGAGTGCGTGATTGTCGCTAATGACGCGACAGTCAAGGGCGGCACGTATTTCCCGATGACGGTAAAGAAACACTTGCGCGCCCAGGAGATTGCCCGCAAGCACCGCCTGCCGTGTATCTATCTGGTCGATTCCGGCGGCGCCTTTCTGCCACGCCAGGATGAAGTCTTTCCCGACCGCGATCACTTTGGCCGAATCTTTTATAACCAAGCCACGCTGTCATCGGAAGGCATCCCGCAAATTGCCGTGGTCATGGGTTCGTGCACCGCTGGTGGCGCCTATGTGCCAGCCATGGCCGATGAATCGATCATCGTTAAAGAGCAAGGCACCATCTTTCTGGGTGGGCCGCCACTGGTAAAAGCCGCCACTGGCGAGTCGATCAGCGCCGAAGACCTCGGCGGAGCCGATGTTCACGCCAAAGTCAGTGGTGTAGCTGATCACTACGCAGAAAACGACGCTCATGCCTTACAACTGGCCCGCGCCTGCGTGTCGCGCCTTAACTGGCAGAAGCGCGGCAAACTAGCCATGGCTGAGCCCAAGCCACCGCGTCTAGACCCCAATGAGCTATACGGCATCGTCGGCACCGACCTCAAAAAACCGTTTGACGTGCGCGAAGTGATCGGCCGCATTGTTGATGACTCCAACTTCGACGAGTTCAAACGTTACTATGGCGATACGCTAGTCACCGGCTTTGCCCATATTCACGGTCACCCAGTGGGTATTGTCGCTAACAACGGCGTACTGTTCTCGGAATCCGCCGTTAAAGGGGCGCACTTCATCGAGCTTTGTGCCCAGCGCAAAATTCCGCTGGTGTTCTTGCAGAACATCACCGGTTTCATGGTGGGTTCTAAGTATGAACACGAAGGCATTGCCAAGCACGGCGCTAAGCTAGTTACCGCCGTGGCCTGTGCTAAAGTGCCCAAATTCACCGTATTGATCGGCGGTAGCTTCGGTGCGGGCAACTACGGTATGTGTGGCCGCGCGTTCGACCCCAACCTACTGTTCATGTGGCCCAATGCGCGCATTTCAGTCATGGGTGGCGAGCAGGCTGCGGGCGTACTGGGACAAGTCAAACGCGAACAGCTCGAACGTAATGGTCAGGCATGGAGCGCCGCGGAAGAAGAAGCCTTCAAGCAACCCACCCGCGATCAGTACGAGCACCAGGGCCACCCCTATTACGCCAGCGCCCGCCTGTGGGATGACGGCGTAATCGACCCTGCCCAAACCCGCGATGTGCTAGGCCTGTCACTGGCTGCTGCCATGAATGCCGAAATCGAAGAAACACGCTTTGGCGTGTTCCGGATGTAGGGGAAATACCATGACAACGACAGCATTTTCCCTGCTCGAGATCGACAGCCGTGGTATTGCTTGGCTAACGCTCAAACGTCCCGACGTTCACAATGCCTTTGATGACAGTCTGATCGGCGAAATCAACGCGCACCTAACCCAAGTGCGCAATGCCGCCGAGCGCGGCGAAGTTCGCGCAATGGTGTTGGGCTCTGACGGCAAAAGCTTCTCTGCTGGTGCCGATCTTGGCTGGATGAAGCGCATGGTCGAGTACGACGTCGACAGCAACCTCGCCGACTCCCGCGAACTGTCGCGGCTAATGCACCAGCTCGATACCCTGCCTTGCCCTACGCTATGCCGCGTGCAAGGTGCTGCGTTTGGCGGCGCTGTCGGCCTGGCTGCCTGCTGCGACATCGTTATCGCCTCCGAAAAAGCTAAATTCTGCCTGTCCGAAGTCCGCATTGGCCTATCCCCGGCAGTCATCAGCCCTTATGTACAACGCGCGCTTGGCGAGCGCCAAATGCGCCGCTATGCACTAACCGCTGAAGTAATGGATGCCGCCACCGCTGAAAAACTGGGCTTGGTACATCACCTTGTCGACGCCGACCCAGAGCACAGGGCCCTGAATATGGCGGTTAACACCATACTCGACACCCTGCTAGGTACCTCACCCCAGGCCAGCTTTGCCACCAAGGCGTTACTGGCCGACGTTGCCCGAGCCCCTGACAGCGACGCCACCCGCGAGCTTACCTGCCAAGTGATCAGCAAATTGCGCGTCAGCGCCGAGGGTCAGGAAGGCCTTGGCAGCTTCTTTGAAAAACGTCGCCCAGCCTGGGCACCCTCTACCAATACGGAGCGCAACTCATGACCCTGACGCCAGCTTCACACATCAAGCGCTTCGATACGCTGTTGATCGCCAACCGTGGCGAAATCGCCTGCCGCATCATGCGCACTGCTCGCGCCATGGGCTTACGCACCGTGGCTATTTATTCTGATGCCGACGCTAACGCCCGCCATGTGCGCGAAGCCGATGAAGCTGTGCGTATTGGCCCAGCCGCCGCCCGCGAAAGCTACCTGGATGTTGCAGCCGTTATCGCAGCAGCTCAGCGTACCGGCACCGGTGCGATTCACCCCGGCTACGGCTTCCTATCGGAGAACGGTACTTTTGTCGAAGCGCTCGATACCGCCGGCATCACCTTTGTTGGCCCGCCCGCCTCAGCCATCGCCGCCATGGGCGACAAATCTGCCGCCAAAGTGCGCATGGAAAAAGCCAGCGTACCGTTAGTACCCGGCTACCACGGCGCTGACCAAGATGACGCTCTGCTACGCCGTGAAGCCGACAGTATCGGCTACCCAGTACTACTTAAGGCCAGCGCTGGCGGCGGCGGCAAGGGAATGCGCGTGGTTGAGTCTGGCGATGAGTTTCAGGCCATGCTGGATGGCTGTCGCCGCGAGTCTCGCGCTGCCTTCAGCGACGACCGCATGCTAATCGAGAAATACCTGACCCAACCGCGCCACGTTGAAGTTCAAGTGTTCTGCGACAGCCACGGCAACGGTGTCTACCTGTTTGAGCGCGACTGCAGCGTGCAACGCCGCCATCAAAAAGTGTTGGAAGAAGCGCCCGCACCGGGCATGAGCGAAGCACTACGCTGCAAAATGGGTGACGCTGCCGTGCGTGCCGCCCAAGAAATCGGCTACGTTGGTGCCGGCACAGTAGAGTTTTTGCTGGATGCCGATGGGTCGTTCTATTTCATGGAAATGAACACCCGCCTGCAGGTGGAGCACCCCATCACCGAAATGATCACCGGCCAGGACTTGGTGGAATGGCAGCTGCGCGTGGCCATGGGGGAATCTCTGCCCTGCACCCAGCAAGAGCTGAGCATCAACGGGCATAGTTTCGAAGCGCGCTTATACGCTGAAGACCCAGAGCAAGACTTTCTGCCCGCCACCGGCACCCTGAGCCGCTTTCATGTTGACCTTGAAGGCGCAGGCCTCACACCCGAGCAAGTACGCCTGGATAGTGGCGTAGAAAGCGGCGATACGGTATCGATGCACTACGACCCAATGCTGGCCAAATTGATTGTTCATGGCCCCGATCGTGCGGCAGCTCTAGCCACACTGAACCGCGCCCTGGCCGCACTGGATGTTCAAGGCGTCGTCACCAACCGTGCTTTTCTTCAGCGCTTGGCAACACACCCGGACTTCGCCTCGGGTAACGTTGATACGCGCTTTATTGAGCGCCACGAAGATAGCCTGTTCGCCAAACATCGCTATACCCATGAAAACTACGCTAGCGCTGCGCTGGTCGGCTTGCACCAGCTGGCCCGTGAGAGCGAAAGCCACTCACCCTGGGACCGTCACGACGGCTTTCGCCTCAATGCGCCACGCACCATTCGCATTGCCCTGTGCCCAATTACCCAGGGTCAAGGCCAAAACGTGCCTGCCGATGCTGAATTCTGCGTAGTTGAGGGCCAGCGAGCCGCCGGCGCCAACGACTGGCAACTGACCATTGGTAATGAAACGCTACACGCCACGATTAGCTCATTAGAAGGCGACGCCGTCGCTATCACCCTGAACGGTCACCGCCGTCGTTTACAAGCTCGGCTAGTTGGCGAGCGCGAGCGCAACATTGTCGTGATGGTGGACTCACAACGCGAAACGCGCCTTTACTGGAATCGTATCGACAGCATCGACCACGGCCACCACGAAGCCGAATCGACTCTCACCGCCCCCATGCATGGCACCGTAGTCACCCTGCTACAAGAGCCCGGAGTGCGTGTTGAAAAAGGCATGCCGCTAATGGTCATGGAAGCCATGAAAATGGAGCACACCATCAACGCCCCCACCAACGGCCAAGTAGAAAGCTTCCATTTCTCTGCTGGCGACACCGTAGGTCAAGGCGACGTGCTGCTGGAATTCGCCCCCGAGGAATAGGACTGGAGACACCCCATGGCATTTCCCCAACAGGTACGCTTGGTCGAAGTTGGCCCCCGCGACGGGCTCCAAAACGAGCCAGACCCTATCGCCACCGAAACCAAGCTGGAACTGATCGAACGCTTGAGCGCAGCGGGCATCCGCCATATCGAAGCAGCCAGTTTCGTGTCTCCTAAGTGGGTTCCGCAGATGGCGGATCACCATGACGTGATAACCGGCCTCAAACGCCGCGACGGCGTCACCTACTCAGCACTCACCCCCAACCTTAAGGGACTCGAAGCGGCTCTTGCATGCGGCGTTGAAGAGGTCGCGGTATTTGGTGCTGCGTCGGAGTCTTTCTCACAGAAGAACATCAACTGCTCAGTCAACGAGTCACTGGAACGCTTTGCGCCGGTGCTTGAACGCGCTAGGCAAGCCAACGTGCGCGTGCGCGGTTATGTCTCCTGCGTGCTGGGCTGCCCCTACGAAGGCGAGATAGCTCCAGCCAAGGTCGCTGAAGTCGCTAAAGCGCTGTATGACATGGGCTGCTATGAAGTCTCCTTGGGCGACACCATTGGCACCGGCACACCGCTAGCCGCCAAGCGCATGATCGACGCCGTCGCCCGCGAGATCCCTATCGACAAGCTCGCTGCCCACTTCCACGACACCTACGGCCAAGCGCTAGCCAACCTCTACGCTGTACTCGAGCAAGGCGTGGCCGTCATCGACAGCTCCGTGGCTGGCCTTGGCGGCTGCCCCTATGCCAAAGGTGCCTCCGGCAACGCAGCCTCTGAAGACGTGGTGTATATGCTCAACGGCCTGGGTATCGACACCGGCATCGACCTTAACGCCCTCGCCGCCACCGGCAACTGGATCACCCACACCATCAGCCGGCCCAACCGCTCGAAAACCAGCGTCGCACTAGCGGCCAGGTAAATTACCCAGGCCAAACGAAAGCCCCCAGTCAGACCAAGACCCGGGGGCTAGTCATTCATTACCTCATATATAACGCCAGCCAGCATGCTCGGGTACGAAATAAAGGCGAAGGCGTAATACCAAGAATGTCGACGTGTCAGCACGGATTATGTTCTGAACCAACTTCCAAAACTCAGCATCATTTCTCGCAGAAAGCCTTGAAAGCCAAACGCCTCATACCTTCGAACCGCAAGGCGACTCAGCCACTCGAACCCAAACTGATCAGCGCTTTCCTAATGGAGAGGTTTTTCAGGAGCCTCCGAGTTGAATGGATACCAACATATGACTCTCACTCACTCGTGCAGGGGGAACACCATATCGTGAACTATGTAACCGGGTATTACAGATGGATCAGCCCTAATCAATATAACGGTGGTAGTAAAAATCAGAAAAAAAGCATTGGATTAACGATAAACCGGCGACCGGTTTTACTTGACCATAACAACCATGTTAAATAAAGTAAAAAATCACGATCTCTGTACGTAACGTAGGGAGAAAATAAATGTCACAGCAATTTGATGAGCTTGCCGCCTTATATGAAAAAATGGCTGAATGGCCATTTCGAAAGTACTGCGAAATACCTTCCACTATTGAAGCTCTAGGAGATATTAGCGGGCTTTCTATTCTTGATTTCGGCTGTGGAAGTGGCTTCTATACTCGGCTATTAAAAAAGCATGGTGCCAAGGAAGTCGTCGGCTACGATATATCTTCGGGAATGATAAGTTACGCTCGTCGTCGCGAAGAGAAAGAGCAACATGGCATTTCATATATTGATAATAAAGACAATATCCCAGAGAATAATTTTGATATTGTTCTTTCTGTATATACTTTACCCTACGCAAAAAACCTACCGGACCTTATGGAATTGTGCGGTGATATGGTGCGCCCCATAATCCCAGGCGGTCGTCTCGTAACACTTCCTCTTCACCCGAACTACGCGCTACAAACATCTTACTATCGCCCCTACGGTTTCGACCTCATCAGCAGCACTACCACTCCTAGAACTGACGAAACGCCGCTGAAACTTCACTTGTGCCAGCCCCCCTATGATGACTTTGTAACGGCTTACTACTGGTCGAGAGAGGCATTAACTAGCGCATTGAAGCACTGCGGGGTGAAAAATATAGAATGGCAAAACTTTCATGTAACCGATGAGGGTAACGAGGCGCACAAGAGCAATTTCTGGGAGGCTTATCAAACGCGCCCACACTCGATCATTCTCTCTGGGCAAAAAGGAGCGTGAACGGTGTCCACCATCCTGCCTCCCTTCGGAGCCGTTTGGGTCCGCTGGTTCAATTCAATAAGCTCTCTTGACCCTCACGAGTGGGATTCATTGGTCGAAGATAGTAATTTTTTTAATAGCTACAGGTGGTTACAGTCTCTCGAATACTTCAGTAGACCACGCTCTGTGTTGACGGTTTTCGGTCCTGGGGGGCTCTTGGCAGGCTGCCCGATATGGGAAGGACAACCTGACGATCCTCTGTTCGCCCCCTCACACTGGTTTACAGGGCTGCCAGGACCGTGGGAGGGGAAATTTCTGTGGGTAGGGGCATATCGCTCCACGCATAATGAGTTGATTTTTGGACACGGGGCTCGTCATCAAGAGGCACTGCCACTGCTGCTTCATGAGCTCCAAAACAAAGCCAGTCATGATGGGCTGGCTGGCGTTCTACTACCCTATATGCCGTTGAAAAAGGCACTGTACGTATCTTTACACCACCCAGATGCACAAGTGCTGCTACATGATGCCGAAGCTTCTCAACACATCTCTCCAGGAGGTTTGGACGACACCATCTCGTCCTGGAAGAAACACTACAGAACACGCACACGAGCCGAAATAAATGCCTTTCACAATCAGGGCAACCAAATAGAGTGGTCACCCATTACACCAGTACTGGAGGAAATACTGGTCCACCTTGTTGCCATGAATCGATCCAAGCACGGTGCGGCCACTGGAGAATCATGGATGCGCAAGGTTTTCATGAGTCAACACCAGTCCAACGTCATTGATCAGTCAATCGTTGCCCTTTCTCGAAACAAGGGAAAGATAAATGCTGCCACCATATTTTATCGTTTCGGAAACTCGCTCCACGCCCGATATTTCGGTTCCGACTACACGGAGGAAAAGGATGACTTCCGTTACTTCGTTCTCAGCTACTACGCACCTTTAAAGTACGCACCCAAGTATGGCTTAAAGACATCCCATCTCTCAGTTTCAGCCTTGGATGCTAAAGCAAAACGTGGAGGATGCATCGAGCCGCTCGCCACCGTCGCAATTCTTAGAAAAGAAAAGTTAGCGGATGACCTTGTGAAGAAGCACAACTTCGCTGTTGCTGACAGGTACCAGAACAGGTTTCGCAAACACCTGGCCCCGGAATGGTTCAACGATGGAATCATCTGATAATAGGAGAGATCCATGCTTCATCTAGTCTATATTCTTCAGCCTACCAAGCATGCACGAACCCACACAAAAGAGTTCTGGGAGTGGATACACTCACGCCAGTCATGGTTCTACGATGGCTTGGAGATGGTCCATGACCCGCGTTGGTTCTCGTATGTTATCAGTAACAACGTGCACTGTCTGGAGCATTCGGTAGCTTTCGAGGACGAAGCAGCCTGGGGCGCTTACCGCAAGGCAGTTTCACAGCGCTCCAAGGAGCCAGAGTGGGAAGCAAGGCGGATCGAACAGGAAAAATGGTGGGAAATCATTGACTCCCGACTCATGAACGATATTCAACTGGAGAGTTAAGAATGACGGAACATACAACAGCACTACACACTCGTGCGAACCGGCTTCTGGATACCGCCTCTTTCATCACATTGGCCACCTGTAACGATACTGGAACGCCTTGGGCATCCACCGTCAACTACGTGGTACTTCGCTCTCCACTGCGTCTTATCTGGTACTCCATGACCCAGGCTCAGCATTCGATTAACATTGAGCGACACCCCATGCTATCGGGCTCAATCTTTCGCACAGACCTGGGCGAGCTATCACCTCCCGCAGGCTTAGATGGTTTGCAGCTCCTTGGAGATGGGCGCGCCCTGCCCGATGAAGAAGCAGAGGCTATCCATACCTTGTACTATCGCTTGAACTTTCCCGATCCAGAGTTAAGAAAATCCTGGCAGCTGCCACTCACAGAATTTCTCGAAGGCGGTCGGAGACGATTCTATGAAATGTGTCCACATAGTCTATGGTTACTCGACCTGGACCAGTGGCGAGAGGACAAGGTGGACCAGCGAATTGCAATCGATATTTCGCAGTTAGCTTGACCACCAGAATACGCTTCGTGGTGACTAAGAGCGCGGCTCAACAAGATTACCAGGCCACTCAGCGTATCCATGAAAACCCATTTAAATGGCTTACAGGTCAGCCATCATGTGTTGGTCGCTGTAGGCACGACCGTATTTGCGCAGCGCATGGATATATAGAGCGACGCCAAGCAATGACCAACCTGCAAAAATTGACCACTCAGCACCACTCAGTGCCGCAGGGCTTCCCGGCAGATAAAGACACGCCATCCCTAACGAGAGGATAATCGCCAGCGTGCCACACAATTTGCCATAACGAATACGGAACGGACGCGGCATCTCTGGCTCACGAACGCGCAACACCACAAAGGAGATCGCAACAAACAGATAAGCAATCACAATACCTAAACCACCGGCATTAACGATCCATACCAGTGCCGGACGGCCAAAGAATGGCGCGATACTCGACAGGAAACCCATAAGAAAAATTGCGTTAGTCGGGGTTTTATAGCGTGGGTGAAGTTTGGCAAACAGTGCTGGCAACATACCTGCTTTAGCCAAGGCATAAATAGCGCGAGAACCACCAATGTAGAAGGCGTTCCAGCTGGTAATAATGCCCGCGATACCGGCCAGTACCATTAAATTGCTGGCCCACGGCGCATTAAACAAGCTGCCCATCGCATCAGGCGCACTGAGAGTGCTAGCAGCCAGCTGCGTGTTGTTTAGCGCGAGGCTAGTGGCCAGAATAATCAGCGCATACCACACTACCGCCAGAATAACAGACATCATCAGCACTTTGCCGATAGCCTTGTAAGGCAAGTTGATCTCTTCGGCGGCCTGGGGAATAACATCGAAACCTACGAAGAGAAACGGCACCATCACCAACACGGCAACAATACCGGCAACAACACCGGAGTCCGCTTGGGTGAACAGCGGCATCATGTTGATGGCTTCACCTTCAAACAGAGCGCCGGTGATAAACAGAACGCCGACGAGCAGAATTAAGCTAGTTACCACCTTCTGCAGCAAAGCGGCAGTGGTAACACCAAAGTAATTGATAATCATCATAGCGAGCGAGCCGCCCACACCAACGGCTACCCAGCTGGCCTTAACTTCCCACCCGGCGATAGTCCATAAGTGACCTACCGCATAATTTGGTGCTAAGTGCTCGATTACGGTGGGCAATGCGACCGCTTCAAAAGCAACGACACTCAAGTAGCCTAAAATAATCGCCCAGGTACACAGAAATGAGGACAAATGACCTAAAGCGCGATAGCTGTAGACATGTTCGCCGCCCACCTTAGGCATCGCCGATGCCAGCTCTGCATAGGTAAGACCGACGAGAACGATCGCTAAACCACCAATGATAAACGCTAAAATAGCACCGATACTGCCAGCCGATTGAATAGCGTTACCAGTGAGTACAATCCAGCCCCAACCAATCATTGCACCAAAGGCAAGAGCTAGTACGTCGCCACGGGCCAGTACCCGGACGAGTTTATCCTGTTCAGAAGAGGGTGTGGTCATAGCACAAAGTCCTGCAAGTTATTAGATGTTGTCATTAACGCTCTGAAGAGCAGTATCCTGATCCCAGACAACGGAGTCGCGACACGCTATCAGGCGATGTATAAGAATACGAATGCACAACTTTCATGTTCGACTAGACCATTTTTCAATCGCCCCCATGAGGTGTAATTTTTATATACTACTTTCGTCCAGACACCCCGCAACTGCTGACTTAGCGCAAAAGATAGAGGCCCGCCATGGATCGCAAGCAAGTCTTGCACCAATTTGTACAGCTTTATGCACTCCAACCTGAGCGACTAAGTAAACAGGTGCGAATTGAGCAAGCGTTACGCCAAGCCATCACCCACCAGTGGCCTACAGGATTTCGACTACCCTCCCACCGGGCGCTGGCAGAGTCGATCAACGTTGCACGCCAAACCCTGGCTTTAGCAATAAGTACGTTACTTGACGAGCAGTTAGTAAAAACGGCTCATGGGCAAGGCACCTGGACGTCGAAGCCGATAGCTCGCACTGTTGTCAAAACAGATATTCAGCTCTCTCGACGTGCCCAGCGAGTACTGCAAGAGCCTGGCGCCAGCACCGTTCAAAGCGGTGCCTTTGTACCCGGCATACCGGATATCGCTCAGTTTCCAATGCGCAAGTGGCGCCAGCTATATGCCAGTGTCACCGTGCCGCAAAATGCCTTACTGCTCTCTTACTCTACCGGTGGCTATGGGCCGCTTAAGCGCGCAATCCGTGAGTTTCTGGCGCGCTGGCGCAATATTCATTGTGATATTGAGCAGATCATCATCACCGATGGTACCCATAACGGTATTGAACTATGCGCCATGGCATTGGCTGATGTAGGCGATACCGTGGCGATGGAGTCGCCCTGTTACTGGGGGGCACGCAACGTATTCACTGCCACTGGGCTTTCGATTGAGATGCTACCTTGGTTTTCCGATAGTGGGCATGTGTTACCGCAGACAACCGATAATATTGCGCTCGCGTATTTAAACGGTTCTCATCACTATCCGCTCAGCGTACCCACACGTGCTGCTCATAAGCAGCAGCTCTGCGATGCGTTATCACCCACCTATGTGGTAGAGGATGACTACGAATTCACCCGAGACGATCACACTAACCTACTGTTTGATCCAAACTCGGAACGCCATTTACTGGTAGGCTCATTCTCTAAGATGATGTTTCCCGGACTGCGGCTTGGCTATTTGGTGGTGCCGCGCCATTTGGCAGCTCCAATGAACCGCCTACGCAGCGAGCTATTTCGTGAAGGCCGTATGCTTGATCAAGCGGTATTAGCGCAATTTATTTTTGATGGCGATTTAGACGTCTGGTGTCGTCGTATCCAGCGCGACTATCTTGGCCGTCAACAGGTGCTGCACGACCAGCTTAGCTCACTACCTAAAGTGCGGGGTGTATCTCCCCCGACTAGCGCGATTAGCTTGTGCGTTGAGTTTGAACCTGGAGTTAACGATGTCGCACTTTCCCAGGCGTTGCTCAAAGAACACTTGATTGTTCGCCCGCTAAGCCCCGTGTGCGCTGACAAGGACTCACGAACAGGATTGGTGATGGGCGTCGGCATGCTATCAGGAGAGACATTAGTGCGTGAAGCCCAGCGGCTGCTCCGCTATTTAGAATTACTACTTCGCTAGGCGAAGTAGGCTTAAAGCGTATTGAGCCTCACGCTCTCTGGTCTAGCCCACGATAGCGGCTTAACAGAACATTCCGCAGTATTTAAAGCGGCTTCGCGCCGGAATTCAGGACTAAAGTTACATTTTGGTCTTGTTGCATGCGGCCACCGAGTGGTTTCTTGGTGCATATTAGCACCTCTAATTAAGTGGCCAAATTCACTATTCCACTACACGACAACCTCAACATTGAATCCCTCTGATTCCTCCGGAGGCTCAAAGTAGCCCGTTACCATCCTGAAAACTTCCTCAGTGTCAAACGCCGCGCGTTCAGGCTGCTCATTTTGCCGCTGTTTCAGCTGTTTTAGACAAACCTCGTCTTCTGCCATCACATAGTACAGTTCGTGAGGCATCTCTCGTTGCGAGTAAATATCCTTGAACCATGCCCTTTGCTTCTTGGTATTGCCAGGGAAATCCAGGACTACAGTGGTTCCCGCCAAGAGTATTTGCTCAACGTGCTTCCTAAGCAATGATTTCAGGCGTGACGAGTAACTGATGTAGTCATTGAAATCGTTGATTTCACCAGGAAAAAGAGCAGATAACCAGTCATCCTCTGAAAGCAGTACCGCGCCGCGTTCACGCGCAATTCTGGCAGACAGCGTGCTTTTTCCAGCGCCCATCTTTCCACAGAAGAATATCAACGTTCCGTAAGAACTCATTATCTGCTCCGTTAATTACGCCTACTGCGTTTCTAATCCCTGCATCCATAACAGACTTAATTGCTCAGCAGAAATGCCTAAAGCCGCTGGCTGAGACTCAATTTGTGTTCCAAAAATCCTCTCGGCTACCTGTCTTCCAGCGGTTTGAGCGGAGGACGTCTTAACGATTCGCTGCTGATAAAAATTTGTCAGAACGTTTTCCAGCTCCCCTTGTTCTCCCAAAAGCCTAGCAAGATGCCACACATCTTCCAGCGCCTGACACGCTCCCTGCCCAGACGTTGGCAACGGCGCATGGGCTGCATCTCCAATAATGACAACATTGTCTTGATGCCAGTAAGGCAGGGGATCAAGATCATGAACAAAAATGCGATTGAGCGATGCTGCATCATAGAATTTCAGCACGTTGCGCACTGGATCAGGCCAGCACCTGAAACGCTGATTCAGCTCATCATACCAAGTAGATAAGGGCCGTTGTTTATCAATATCGGCATTCCATGCACCAGCCCAGAAACATAGTCCATTTTTAACAGGGACAATTCCAAAACGCTCACCAGGACCACGAAAATCATGGATGGCGTTATCTAAAACCCCTTCATCCAACTGACTGATACCAATGATATTAATGAACCCCTGATAGCGGGGGCTCACTTTTTTTGCATATAACGTTTGGCGCACCACCGAATTCATTCTCCCATCGGCTCCTACTACCACGTCAAACTCTTGCTTTAATCGGCCAATATCCTGCGCCGTCATTGGGCAGCCAAGGTGTATTTTTACACCCATATCATCCAACCTCTCGGCCAGTATGCTCATAAGATCACGGCGCAATATTGTTATACTGGGGAAACCACTCAGCAGATTCACTTCCTCAATATCAAGCTCACCCTGCCAAACACCAAATTGATCAAACTGACGCATTAAACGGGGAGTGCCACCCAGACGTTTTAGCTCTTTTTCCAACCCCATCTGTTGCAGAACAAACATTGCATTTGGCCATAAAGTCACGCCAGCACCAATGGACGAGACCTTACTGTCACGCTCATACACGTTCACTTGATAGCCTTGTTGTGCGGCGAGTATCGCCAGCGCTATTCCTGCAACCCCTGCACCAACAATAGCAATACGTTTGGTGTTTTTCATCGCCCCTACCTCAATAGTTAAATTCGGTAGAGATTGTCACAAAGCCACTGCCAGGGATAAACACGCTATTATTGCGTTATTAATCCCATTTTCTGAGAGAATTTATGATTGAAAAAATCGAGCTTCAATGGCTACTGAGCTTTCAGGCGGTATATGAACAACTGAGCTTTAAGCGTGCAGCGGAGCAGCTTCAATTACCAACATCCAATGTCAGTCGCCATGTCGCGCTATTGGAACAACAACTTAGTTTGCGACTATTGGAACGTACCACCCGTAAGATGATCCCAACCGCCGCAGGCAAGCAACTTTATCAGGCCATCACGCCGCTCACACGAGCAATGAATGACGCACTTGAAGAAGCCTCACTGCACGGTGACGCCCTGTCCGGCCACCTTAAGATCATCATGCCTGACCTCCCCTTTCTGGCCGAAATCACTGCAAATTTCTGCCTCCAGCATCCCCAAATACAGCTAAGCTGTGACACCCAATTAAACCCTTCGGAAGGTTTGTTAGAAGGCTTCGATCTGGTGTTACGCTTCGGTAGAGGGCCATTGGAGGATTCTGGCTGGGTCGCGAAAGAAATCCAACGCTGGCCGAGTTGCGTGGTTGCCGCGCCACAACTTCTTAAGCATCACCGATTGCCGGGCTCACTGGATGAACTGAGCAAAGCGCCCTGCATTACCAGCCTATCGGTCTTGCAAGGCATGCCCTGGCGGTTCAAGCATAACCAGACCATTCAGGTGCAATCCAGCTATAAGGTCAATAGTGGCCACATGGCTAAAGCCGCCGCGCTGAAAGGCCTTGGCTTTGCTATTTTACCCACTCATGCATGCCAAGCAGATATAGAAAACGGATCGCTTATCAAGATTTACCTTAACTACCAGCCAGAAGATCTTGTGTTATATGCGTTTTACTCGGGGAAAAAATACCCGCTGGAAAAAGTGAGAGTATTTTTGGAACATCTGAGATTAGCAATCCTGGATAGTGATTCAGATGGAAATAACGTCTTGTGATGACCTCCTCTATATTAGCTTCCACCCGCCACCCAACGTCAGCCTGAAGGCCTATGTATAGTAGTGACGCTTATAGCCGCACCCTAAAGCCAGCGACTAGGCTGCCATCATAAACGGCGCGCGGAACAAACGTACGGCGGCGAATTGATGGCATCTCCAGCACCGCGACTACTCTTCAACCTCTTTCAGATTCTCTAATGGAACCCACCCTGATTCTTTGCCGGTAGATTTTTCACACCATAGCCATCCATTCAAAATTCTTGTGCCAGTTAGTCGCTCACCCACCAGCACATTAAGCTCTCTGGCGGTGTAGTGATCAAGTGCACGCCCCTCTGAACCTTCCAGTCGCTCAATCACTTGCCCAGGCACCCAGCCCGGTTCCTGCCCGGGAGAACTGCAGAAAAACCAGTTATCCCACTCTTCAGCTCCCTCATACTCCTCGCCCACAACAAGAGGGTCACCTTTTCTGAAAGTGATTGGGTTAGGAAACTCACTTTCATGTGAACTAACAACGAGATATTTCCTAGTGCTCATATGGCTCTCTAATTCTGGTTAACGCCCATTTCAGATAGGCGAACTTGTGAGCACTACAATGGCCGCAAACCACGGTTCACAACTCCCGCCTACATTAGCTGGTTGAAATGCCTACGCTATTACCTGCGACGCACCAGCGGCTCGACGATTAGTTGCGGCGTGCCATCCGACGTCTTTTGTGGTGACCGGCCTTCTTGATCAATGACGCCCCTGATACGACGGCGCATGTTGGAGAAACTCGCAAATTGGACGGTATCGATCGGCTGGTCCAGCTGTATCGAAAGCCTATAGCTTTTTCCTGCCTTCGATATCGCAACAATCCGGCCTCTAAAATCTTGCCCCAGGTACTGGCCACGAACCTCATCATGGATATTGAAGGGCGTTGGTTCGGCACCTGACAGCCGAGCATAAAGCGTGTTCCAGTCCCGCACCCCGTTTTGCTGGGCGATGAGCTCCAGCGCTTGAGCGTGGCTAACCTGTGTTCCTTTGGCGGCAAGCGCTTGACGCAGTGATTTTGCCTGCGCCTTGGCTTCCGCAAGTGTTTGCAGGGTCATGTTGGCTCTCCCTGTATTGCCAACCCAAATCCCGAGCCGGTCGTATGCTGTTTCAGGCTGGCAGTCACGATTGCAATTGCCAGACTCGCCATGAGGCCATCGGCAATGGGGAACGCGAACCAAATCGCCTCGGCGTCTTTAATAAACCCAAGCGCAACAATCAGTGCCGGGCTCAACAAGAAAGGTTTGGTTAACGTCAGAATCGCTGCGCGCCCCGGTTGCCCCACCGCTTGAAAATAGAGCGCCAGTACCAGAAGCGGTCCAGCGACGAAGTAAAAATACATCATAGGACGCAGAATCGCCCCCACTTGGGCCACTACGACGGGGTCCCGGACAAACCCCGCCCCAACATGCTGGCTGCTGCCGAGCAGAATGAGCTCAACTGCCACACAATAAGACAGGGCTGTTCCGAGTGCGAGTCGCAAGACCGCATCCGACCGAAGATAGAGTCCTGCGCCAACATTGTTGCCGACAATACTCTGGGTTGCGAGCGCGATAGCCATCAAGGGTAGAAAAGCGAAACTGAAAATCCGAGTAACGATCCCGTAGGCGGCGATGGTGTCGGCATAGCCAGCCTCTGCTGTCAGTCGCAAGGTTGCGATCAGAGTCGCCGAGACAAGCGCAATACCAATGAAGCTAAGGCTGAGAGGCGCTCCAAGGGCTAGCATAGGGCGCCAGCTCCCAAACCAGCGGTATCTGCCCAGCGAGGAAAACGGCAGTAATCCGTCTCCACGCAGGCGCAGGCCAATCAGCAGCCCCAAGCCCAGCCCCTGGGCCAGCACCGTGCCCCAAGCTGATCCGGCGACGCCGAAATCAAGAACAACAATCAGCACATAGTTCAGTACGATATTAGCAAGCGTCACTCCAACCGACATTAGCGCAATGAACCCCGCCCGCCCCTCATTGCGCAGTGCATCCGCATGCAGCCCAAGCAAGAACTGCAAGGGTGTCGCATAAATCATGATCGATAGATACGTGTAGGCCATCCCAGTGATGCCGCCCTGCCCGTCCGCCAAGTAGTCAACGGCAGCCCGCCCTCCTACCAGGAAAATCACGATCAGAGTGAGTGAGATACAGAGTGCCAGTCCATGTGCTCGGGTGAAAACTGCGGCAGCCTGATCTCTTGTGTCCGCGCCCAGATGACGAGCCAGAAGGCTGGACATTCCCCCGCTGACAAGAGTCGACAGAGCAACAGTGATCATAAAGGCAGGAAAAACAATGCTGACGGCAGCTAAGGCATTTGTGCCAACGAAATATCCCAAAAAAGTGGCATCGACAACATTCAGAAGCCCGTTCATTGTCATGACGAGCATCATTGGAAACGCATTGGCGAAGAAAGTCCGCCCTATGGGGGCAATCAGAAAACGATTGTCCGATGAGTGTCGGGACGACATCATTCACTCCTCAAATGAGGCATTTCGTTCTTGATGGGGGCCTGCATTGCCCACCTACGAAATGCTTCGAGGGTGAGTATGTTCGTACCGTCGGGCTTCACCGTGACTTGCGTCTGCAGGCGGCAGGTGCCCGATACCGTTGGCCGCAGACTGTAGAACCTCACCAACGCAGATGTCAAGAAAAAAGCACCGGCCTTCCCGTAATGGAACATCCAGCCTATAAATGTTTGTGTACTACCTCCTTAAGAGTTGTGGGGCGCATATAAATAGGCAGATTGAATCACCCACAAAACTGATCAGCTTGATGAGGCCAAAAGACGGTATGCCATCATTTACCGCAGGCGCCTCCCTTAAGCCTTTGCTATCAGATACGCCCCGGCTCCAACCATTAAACCACCAGCCGTCACTTTAACGACTCGCCCTGCCTTATGATTGGTACCAAATGACGCAACGGCCCCAGCGAAATATGCATAGCCTAATTTGACACCGCCAACGGCGACTATGGTTACCATCACAATGGCTGCGATATCCCATGTCCGAATAGTGGCCAAGTCAACAAAGGTAGGAAACAAGCTCGCGTAAAAAAATATTGCCTTTACATCACCCAGGGTAAGAAGCAGACCAGAGAAAAAGCTTGCTGATAATTTCGATGCTGACCGGCCAAAATGCTCCACTTGCAATGGCGCTTTCGATCTCATCAGGCTTATACCAAACCAGATCAAATACGCGCCTGCCAAATATCTCAGTATCAAGAAAAAGCTACCCACAACCTCTGCCAACGCAGTCATTCCTAAAACAGCTAACAAGACAAAGATGAGATCACCGACGACAATTCCCGCTGCAACGGCACAGCCGTTCGAGAATCCGGCAGAAGAAGCGCGAGCAATGACCAAGGCGACACTCGTGCTGGGGACTAGCGCTAAAGCTGACATCACTGTAAACAGAGCTAATATTTCGGCTAAACTCATAGTAATTCCTAGGCTTAACGCTTCAGATCACAGCGCGAAAGCGTTCGACTGCCTTGACTTATTATACGTTTCTATCCATTACTTCACCCATCGAAAAGCGCGCGTCAACTCAGCGACACCGTTCGTTTCATACCAACGGCCATGGGCAATAATGACCTTATCAGGACTCCATGAAAGAATTTTATCAACAGCTTCTCTTAACTGTTTATGGTGCCCTATATATGCCATTCGCAAATCAATTGGGAGCTTCCCGTCAGGGTCAAAATTACCAGCAAGCTTCATGGAAGTTCTCATAACCAGAGATTTTTCCATTTTAGCCTCAAAATTCTCGATCAAATCAGCAAGGATAAGCGTACTGGAGTCTTTATGGTAAAACACTACCTCTTCTAAAACCCTGCTCCCTTTAACGATCAGTTGTTCTATATCCTCTCGCCATTCGACTTCCGGCTCATCTGAAAGATCCTTATCAAATTCCCAACCAACCTTTCTCGCGGCATCCCGAGAACCAGGAGCGGCCCAGGATATGGCGTTTGGATATAGTGCTTTCCACTCACCAATCCACCAGTAGTGGATTCTATTAGGAGATACTAGGTGCTTAACTTCTCCTAGCTTTTCAATTTCTTCCTTCAAATCTTGAGTAAGCTCGATCGGAGAATGTATAAACAATGAACCAGAAGATAACCTAATAAGAGTCATCCTGGTAGGAAAACTTACTCCTTTAAATTTTATTAGAGGCCCATCCACAATCCAAATATCTTTAGCAACAGGTTTAAGAACCTGTATAGGATTATATGTTTCCACTACTTTTCTCCTGTACTTTTAGCTACTCAACCAAGCCAAGTAACGCTTTGCGCTTTACTTGGCTTGACCACTTTTACTTTGAAGATGACGGCGCGAACGCCTGCATAGGCTACGTCAGCGACATTATCTGATCTTCTCCAGCGGCAGACCTAGCGCATCCTCATACAGGGACGCACTTAGCTCAGGGGCTTTGGTAATGGACGCAAAGCCTGTAATGCACTTAATTTCCACTCAATCCCTCCGCGGCTGATCAAGCCTAACGCCAAAGCTCAGTTGTGACAGCGCAGCCGACACCAACTGCTGCAAACTGTTAGGAGATTTCTACAACATCAAGAATAAATGAGAGCCGCTCTTCGACATTACCGCGCGGCACCTCCAATGTTTCATACCCCCACCGTAGATACCACCGTTTCATACCTTCAAACACATCAACGGCTTGCTCAAATGTTTGGTCACGCTCTGAATCGGTAGCATAAATCTCTTCCCATGGAGGCAGGAGAAAAACAGTCCTATTATATTGAAAACATTGAACATATCGGGAAGCCTCTTCGTCTGTTAATGCATCTTCTGCATCAAGCATATACAAGGCGTCGAGGACTCCTCGGTCAAAGAATGTGGGGCGGTCACTACCACCTGCGTTTCGATACTTTTTGATATCTGCACTGAGGATCTGATGAGCAAAAGATACCGCTTCTGGCCGAGGCGACAACCCAATCGCTAACCGTTCCTTTATTATTTTGCGAGCAGACTCTGATGCGAAGCTATACCCACGCTCCGCTAGAGTAGTAAGAATTGTCGTTTTCCCGCTACCAGGGCCGCCGGTGATTACGAATCGATAGTTCATTTAACCCTTGTGCTCGAAATCATTGTGTACTCTAGGTGTCCAGTATGCTCATCCAATTGCTCACTGACGACTGTAAAGCCTTGAGACAAATAGAACTGATAACTAGCCTTATTTTCCTTATATACGGAAAGATTTAGTACCGATCTTTGAGATTTAGCATGATTTAACAATTGCTTACCAATCCCCCTCCTCTGAAAAACAGGAAGTAAAAATATAGCTGCCAGGTTATTTTCATACAGCGCATAAAAACCAACGACCTGAGAATCTATTTCATAAACAAAAACCTCTGAAGCTGGAATATAAACATTACGCATACTCTCAATTTGAGCCTCCCAGAAGTCAGCTGAAATAAAATTATGAGCTTTAACAGACGATTCAAACCAAATAGAAAGGACCGACTCTAAGTCGCTTGAATTATAACTTCTAATCATTTTAATTTCTAAATTGTAAAATCAACAGGGTAAAACAACGCAAAAATAATCGGCATGAATAAGCTTTACCTTCCTACCTGTCTCACCAACGTTTCTAATTTATTTCTCCATAACTTTCAACACCTTGCAGCCACCAGTTTGCTTTAGAGCATATTCGTCGGTCTTTTCCTTAGGAAGTCCAAACTTACTCCCAGTTAACGCGCCGCGTTAGGTGGTAAGCAACGCCCGCCACCAAACACAACTCATTACATAAAATAAAAATTATTTTAACAGAAATCACCAGGTCTATTTAATGGGCACCACAGATGCCCCCAGCTTAAAGAAATAATTATATTTTCTGCTACTTTGACAATGCTGACCGGACAATGGAAAAACCAACCAGCCCAAGTATTGCGCCAGTAACTTTGTCTATGTAGTAAGCAAGCCTAGTGAACTGCTGACGAACTTTATTTGTCGACAATAAAAACACGATTGCAGCATCCCAAAAAAACACTGCTAACGTCATCCATGCGCCAAGAAGTATTTTGAAAGTTAAACTCACATCATTTGTCAGCACGACAGTAAAAAGACTTAGGTAAAAAAGTAAGTTTTTAGGATTTAAAACCCCAGACATAAATCCAACAGAGAACTCCTTAAAAAATGTCGTATTAGCCTCTTTATTCTTACCTATTTCCAATAATATATCCTGGTAGTCACTCTTTCTTACGCGAAGCGCTTGAACTGCAAGATACATTAAGAATAGCCCACCAACTATTTTTAGAGCAATCATCACTTTAACTGAGCTGGCCAATATTGCACCAACACCGAATAAGCATAATGCGATATAAAGAGCGTTGGCACTTGAAATTCCAGCCGCTACACCAATGGCCTTACGCCTATCGTTTTTCATGGCACTTTTTACGACAAGAACAAAGTCTGGCCCTGGGCTCAGCAAGGCGAGGAAGTGCGCAAAAGCAACTGTTAAAAACATTGTAGCTAAATCTAAATCCACGAGTTATCTCCTATTACTTCCAATATAAGCAAGGTGCTCTACGCTCTACGCTCTACGCTATACCCTCACATAATTTTCCGCCTGAACCTCGCCGCCGAAGCCTCCTGTATTGACCACATATCGAGGCTCAATAAGAAGAACATGGCATTTACCTTCATTTACCTTCAGGGAAGAACCTATTCCCCAGCTGCTCGCCTGCATTACCGGGTACTCGCTGCAAGGCGCACGCCCAAGGCAACAAACAAGGTGCCAAGACCTCGATCCATCCATAAACCAACTCGCCGATTTTGCCTCAAGAAAACACCTAGCTTTGAACCCAGCATAACCAATGGTGGTTCTATGAAGGCTGCAACAACAATGATTAAGCTCCCATGCAATAACAGCTGACCACCAGGATGGCCGGCACCTTCCACGACAAACTGAGGCAGGAAAGCCAGGAAAAATATGGCGACCTTCGGGTTCAGCGCAGAAACCAACACTCCTTGCCAATATATTGCATGCACTCGTTGATGACTGATGCCCCCATTAGAGACGAAGGAGTCGCCTCGGGATAGTAGCATTTTGATACCAAGCCATATCAAATATACGGCCCCTATCCACTTAACAATAGAGAACGCCAAGGCGGATGTAGCAAGGATTGCTGAAAGGCCAACCGCAGCCATAGCAACATGCAAACCGGCTCCTGTCCAAACACCGAACATCGCCGCGAACCCATGCCGACGTCCATTGCGTAAGGTTTGCCCTAAAATGAAGGCAATATCAGGGCCCGGAGAGAGATTTAGAAGGACCGCCGCAGCAAGAAACGTCACCCAGTGAATTATTGTATAATCAAACATTTCAACGACACTCCTATGATGTCCTAAACCTTAACTGTGGCAATCAGCATGTAGCAACCACATAACGCCGCCAACACAAACCGGAGCACACCGTGCGGAGGTCCATGATCCAGCCCACAAAAGAGGGATTGTGCCTGACCTTAGTTAACTGAGGCTCTCACGTGATCTCCGAGCAATAACCCAGTGTCCAATGAACACCAATAAATCTATGACCAGTATGATTATGTTCTGGATCAGGCTCTGTAGAGCGCCACGCTGCTCACTACGAATTTCCTGCTGCCAGTTCGTTTCACGGCTTTGTGTTAGCTCAGCACCTTCTGGAGGCTTGTAGTCTTCAGAACGGTATTGATTACGCTGGATTAACCATCGACGGTAGTTCTCATCGGTGAGATGAGCTTCATACGTACTGTTGTTAATCGTAAATTCAGGTGCCGACAACTCAACAACATTCCACGCCGTCATTCCAAGGACAACAACAAAGCAGGCTACGGTGAAAAAGCAGACGGCAAGCGCATATATTTCCACTATATTCTTTTTCAATTTTCGATTCCTTCATACAGTCAATGATTACATAAATGGCGGATTTTACGCAGCAAAGCGGGAAAAGTCCGTCCGGTGGTGGCCTGTCGGGTCGGGCCGGAACGAATTTAATGCACTGGTTAGGCTTTTATACCCCACTGCTCTCGTTGTAAACGGTAAAGTAAATGCCGCCGCAAAGGGCTACTCTCAGGCAAGCTGGGATGCTCAAACTGACCACTGTACTTCATGCCGATGCGCTCCATGACCCGACGCGATCGCTGATTATCAACTGTGGTAAAGGAGACAATCTCGGGAAGCTCCAATTGTTGAAATGCAACATTTAGCGCACCACGCGCAGCCTCCGATGCATAGCCTTTCCCCCAGTGAGCTGACGATAACCGCCAACCAGCCTCGACACATGGAGAAAAAGGCAGCGCTGCAGTGGGTACGTGTAGCCCACAAAAGCCAATAAACGACTCGCCCTTTTTGACGTCGACTGCCCAGAACCCCCAGCCACGTTGCTTAATGAGTGAGCGAATCTTCTTCGCCATTTCAGCACTGGCTTGGCCGCTCAGCGGTTGGGGAAAGTACTCCATGACTTTTGGGTCGGTGTTCAGAGCAGCAAACGACTTGAAATCGCTTTCTTGCCATTGCCGTAAACACAGCCGCTCTGTCTCATATTCTATTAACTCTGCCATAGCAGGGTGTGCCTTATTTCTGACGCCTATTACCAAAATAAGCGGCGGCCCGACAGGGACACCCGATGGATCGCCGACAGACTGGGAACGAGCGTGATTGACTCGTTAAATGCCATAAGCCCGTTCAACCTTTGCAATTCGGACCTTAAATTCGGAATACCAGACCTTATGCCCCAAGCGCTGGGCCTCAAGGTGCTCAGCATTTTGCTTCCAGTTCCTGATCGCGTCTTCGCTTGCCCAATACGAAACGGTGATACCCACACCCTCACGGGCTGACTCGATACCAAGAAACCCTTTCTGTTGAGCCGCCAGCTCAATCATCCTGCTTGCCATTGCATCGTAACCATGATCACCATCCGTGCGGGCAGAACTAAAAATTACGGCGTAATATGGCGGACTCGGAGTTTTAGCTATCCCTGACATAACTTCCTCTTGGTATTTAACGCCGCCCGCACAAGCCGAAGCCGAAGCCGAAGCCGAAGCCGAAGCCGAAACAGAATAGCTGTCGCTATGCCTGACCCGGTTATGTTTTGACATTTCGCGCAACCATAATCACTTCGTCTGCCGAGTACAGGTTTGCCAGGGTAGCCTCCACCTCGGCGCCCAGAACATTTCTGTATAGACTTTGCGCGTAGTTGTCAGCTCGTGTCGTCACCATAATATGCTTTAACACGGCACCCTGCTGCTTCAGCTTTCGAGTAACGTCAGGCAATGTATCTATGATAAGAATTTTACCGACACCATTCCCCTGAAAGCTTGGAGACACAGCAACCTGCTCCAACTCGAGTACCGCGCTCGGCCTAAACCCCGCTTTCTGAGACCAGATGATATACCCAACGCAGGACTCTTCAGCGTAAGCTACGTAGCAGAACGTTTTGGGGGCTGCACTGAGACTGCTTTCCAGCCACCTGAACGAATGTTGCTGTCTAATGAATGCCAGGCGATGAACTTCGGCCGCCGCCTCTAGGTCCCCCAGCTCCATTGCTCTTAATGAAATACCCCTTGCAGATTGCATCTACTTCTCCAGAAAAACATAACCCGAATCGTAGTGGTGCGCCTATGGCGCGTCCGCCTGCCGCGACTGGTTATGCAGTTTTAGTTGCACGAACGCACCCAGGATACTGAACGGAATGAAGCTTAAGAGCATCATAATTACGTATCCCGACCGCATGAACACTATTGACGAAATTATCGAATGCATAACAAATCCAACGACAAGAAATATTTTTGCATTCATTCTTCCTACGTCTTCATAGCTACGAGCAGCCAGATATCCCGCGCCAGTGCTCACGAAAACAAACACTAGAGTCAAGAAACCTAGCCGGAGTGCATTGATGAACTCTTCACCACCCAAAAATGACCATACATAGGAGAGGTACCAACTAGTTACAGTCCCCATGACTTCTCCCGAAAACAGAAACCCGAAGGCCCTTCCAAGCGCGGCGGGGCCTGAAGGAGCAGGCGTATAGAAAAATGCCTTAACTAGCCGGTAAGACCAAAAAACGACGACTAGCGCCGGGAGCGAATAGGTTGCAGCGCTTCTAATTAACTCGAAATCCAAGCCTAGAACTCCTTAGAATACATAACGCCCGCATTTGCGGCTGGTTTGGAGCACAGCGGAAAACCACAGTCCGATAACATGCGCTTGTTAGCTGTGATTTGGCTCTCACTTTGAGTCATGGCTGTTTTCCTTGACTAGGTTATGCATATACTCGCTTTTATGGAACGGCCTTGAAACCCATGATTTATACGTTGGATGATTAAGCATTTCTTCTCTTGTTAATGCTTTCGTGACCTTGCCAACCATACCCTCCGAAACAATATTTACAGTTGGAGTAACTCCATCCATTAATAGAGTTGATACCTGAGTTACTCCACAGGTGATACAAGTTACCCAAACTAGATAGCCATCTTCAGATGTAAAGTAGTAGTAACCGACAGGACTAGATGTTGGCACTTTTTGTATATCATATTTTTCTTCAATTTGATGACCCAGAACAGCCTCCACTTCAGCGACAAAGTCCTTGACCGAACGCTCTTTGAAGTAACCCGATTGATTGTTGTCTAGACGTTTTTCATACTTATCACCGCCCGATGACAAATACTGCATTTGCTGTTTTGTGGCAATTTTAACTAATACGATATCTTTACTATTCTGAATTTCCTCCTGGAAAGGATAGCTTCCTTTGATTTGATAGTATTTGTTAATAATATCGGTCCAATACTCAAGATGCTCTAGACGAATTAAGTCTGCATCTTCTTGATACTGCTTCATAGGATTGGCAGCGCATGAAAAAACAAAGCATGCAACTAAAACAACCAGTAATTTGAATTTCATCAGATCTCTCGATTACAGCTAACGAGGCTGTAGAAAAACCCGATTGCCACTTGGGCTCCCAGCACGCGCGGCTTTGTAGTGAAGGCGAAGCTGCAACGAAAAAGACGTCGCCGTGCCTGACCTTGTTAAATTTTTATAGCACCATATGCAACAAAGGATAAGGCTTACCCTGACCATCAACTGGTGACCGACCTATCACTTTAAAGCCAATATGCTGATAAAAACCTACCGCCTGTTCATTCTGCTCGTTTACATCGACCTTTGATGCTCCCTTCTCTTTAATAGCATGGGCCGCTAACATGGCACCAATGCCTTTTCCACGTGCATCAGGTGAAATGAACAACATTTCAATATTACCGTCATGCACACCACAAAATCCCTGTATTTCACCATTGCCGTTTTTAACGCACCTTAAATCAACAGCGTCAAAATATTGTTTCAGAATTAACGGCTTTAACTCCTGTAGATCACCTTCAGCTAAAAAGTCGTGGGTTGCCCTAACCGACGCTTCCCAGACTTCTATCAGCTTAGGGTGATCTGCTTTTTCTACGATCTCGATATTCATCACGAAACCCGATTGAAAAAATAACGCCCCCAAGCAGGGGCATATTTTTGCATTATTGAGCGCAGCGAAGCAAAAACATGCCCCACTGCCTTGGATTGTTAGGCGCTACTCAGACTGACTTAAAACGACTACCCTTTCCCCACTTTCCTTACTTACGGCTAGAACTTCTTTTAGCTCCCATTTGTCTGCCAGATTTGTAGCGTAAACATATACTTCCGCACTTCCTTTAGAACCAGAAATAGAATAATTTAGATTGGCAGTGCCACCAGAACCACCATACGAAATTTCGCCGAGGACAAATAACCCAGGCTTGGGGTTCTCTCCAACTATAGATACGACCTGAGGGTTGGATTGAACTGCGTCAACGGACAAATCATACGCCTCTCCTTTCATCATATTTGTAAGTAGGATGAAACATAGTGGGAGAACAACCAGAACAAGCGCTAACCCAGCATTTCTCCATTTTTTCTGAGTCGATTTAAAATGCTCAACATCTCGCCAAGTTCGGTTTCTCCATGCCCACTCGCTTCCTTTGGCACCCAGTACGAAGATCATTACAACATTAACCAGGGGAACAAACATGAGAAGTGCTATATAAGTGCTATTTCCAATGCCCCATATCCAGTTAAGCAAAAAGGCGCCCCAATTCCATCCCTTTATTTCATCGGGCACAACGGAGTTCTTCCCCATTCCCGAAATATACTCTCTTTCCATATTAATACTCATTCTCCGATTTTCGTCTAACGCCCAAGTTCACGCGCGGCCGGGGAGGCGTGGACGTCGCGTGGAGCACCTTGTTGGGCCACGGCATAGCTATGCGTCGTGCCCGATGGATGTTTTACGTATTAAATACCGCCGAAATAAAAACGCGATGCCTGCGATGAAGAAAGCTCCAGCACAAAGGAAACCACAAGCAACTGGTGCCGACGCATGTGTAACCACGACACCATCAAAGTACCTGCCTTCACTATTGTAATGTAGCCGCGCCAAGCGAAAGGTGGCAACACCAAGCAAGACACCAGCGGCAACCGCTAGCAAGATGACGCCATTTATCACCTTCCTGATCAGCTTCATGCTTCTGAGACCCAACGCCCGCAGCATGCGCAGCTTTGGAATAGAGGCGAAGCCACAATGGAAAAGGCGTCGCCGTACCTACGATGGTTACGCATTTGGCTCTGACCAGACGGCATATTCATTGCCATTTGGGTCACTGAAATGAAAACGGCGACCACCCGGGAACGGGAAA
The DNA here is from genome assembly GCF_000425725.1 of Halomonas halocynthiae DSM 14573. Classification (GTDB taxonomy): domain Bacteria; phylum Pseudomonadota; class Gammaproteobacteria; order Pseudomonadales; family Halomonadaceae; genus Halomonas; species Halomonas halocynthiae. The sequence continues at coordinate 445,153 of NZ_KE384440.1, read as the reverse complement.
ATATCCTTGACGATTTTTCCGCCAGACAACTCTACTTTCTCGAGAGTTGCTTCCAAGTCAGTGCTGAAAAGGACGACCAATACACTTCCTGTCTCAGTTGTGGCCACATTGTCTGACTTGAAGAATCCACCATCCAGTCCTGCGTTCTCGATCGCTACGTACTCTGGACCATAGTCTACAAATGTCCACCCAAATGCATCACCAAAGAACCTTTTCGTGACGTTAAGATCCTTGGCGGGAATCTCAACATAATTGATCTTTCCGGTCTCTTTCACAGCTTCCTCCTTGAGGCATAACGCTGGGCTTTGCGGCGGTTTTGTAGGAGCGAAGCGACGGAAAAAACGTCTGACAACAGTCCCTTGTTAGCTGATGAGTTTGGCCATTGCACGGTTCTGCGCTCCCTCTCCGGTTTCTAGACCAGCTTTAACACCGGTCCGATTCCTCTCCGGCTGATTCTGACTTGCTTTCAGCTTACCGGTCAACGTTTCGATTTTGATCTCAACGCCAACAATAGCCTGCACCAAACGGTCAGTGAAATCCGTGGGCGCATCGTCCACGGACCAGGGAGCTGCCATATAGGATTCATGCTGGTCTGTAAGCTGATGTAGATGATTTTTCAGCCAGCTTGGATCCTGAATAATCTGGGCGCTACCCTCCGCATGAACAGCCAGATAGTTCCATGTCGGGACAACTCGGCCTGTCTCAGCCTTGGTTGGGTACCATGACGGTGAAACGTAAGCATCTGGACCCTGAAAAACTGTGAGCACTCGAGCGCCGCCCTGCATGCGCTGCCAAACTGGGTTACTGCGGGCCAGATGACACTGAAGATATCCAAGAGAATTATTTGCGCCAGAACTCAGATGAAAAGGTACGTGGTTTGCCTCAATTCCTTCATCGTCCGCAATGACGAGCAGCCCAAAGCCATAATCACGAATGTACTGTTGAAGTTTCTCTTGGTCTTCTTCTTTGAAGTGATTCGGGACATACATCCTTTTATGCTCCTGAGTAGAGTCCTTGCGCAGCTAACGCCCGCACTTGCGGCTTGTTTATAGCACAGCGTAAAACCAGCCCGACAAGATGCGCTTGTTAGGGTTTTGTTGGCAATACATTCAAATGAACCCCATAAGTGTTACCGTTTAACTCTACTGATGGTTCGTATTCCCAGACCCTATAGCTTACCTGTTTAATCTCGATATTATTTTGATCAAGCCACTTAATGCCAGGAGATTGACCAACCTGACTGTTCCATACCACCCAGTGGTTTCGCCACTCATTTGAGTTTTCTGCTGTCCTTAATTCTATGCGATAGAACGGAGCAGTTCTGGCTCCAGTATTTGATACACCATGCTCAAGTACTGCAACCACGGATTTATCAGGATTTGGATACTCGCCTACAACACTCCAATCAAATAGATCCGCTTGAGGTTCAGACTTTATTGGAAATAGAAAATTATAGGCGTCAAAACTTAGTACGATTAACGTTACGCCATGCCAACATATTTAGGATGAGACGCAATTCTGTCAATCCATGCTTGTATAGCTGGGTAATTAGAAAGATCAAACCCACCTTCTTCGGCAACATGAGTATAACCGTAGAGTGTAATATCGGCGGTAGTTAGTTTCTCGCCTGCTAAATAGGATGTTTCTTTAAGTTGAGCTTCCATAACTGATAGAGCTTTACCGCCGCCTTCCTGCTTTGATTCATAATCGGCACGACGATCTTCAGGCAACCCCAAATATTTGGCAATAAAGCGCGCTACTGCAATAAACGGTTCATGGCTATACTGCTCAAAAAACTGCCATTGTTGAACTTTGGCGAGATCAAAGTTGTCGCTGGGCAGTAACTCACTTCCAATAGCCAAATAGTTCAAAATTGCATTGGATTCGGAAAGGCAGCGTCCATCAGGTAGTTCAAGCAATGGAATTTTACCATTTGGATTTCTAACCAAAAAATCAGAAGCTTGAGTTCCGCCAGCAAGAATATCAACATGAACCCACTCATGCTCAATTCCTAAGAGTGAACATAATAATTTTACTTTGTAACAATTTCCGGACTGTATGTCACCGTAGATTTTCACGGACTCTCCTTATGGCATTTAACGCTAAGGTAACCGGTGCCGGAGCGCCAGCGGAGGGAACCAAAAGCGGCACGCTTTTGGCGTCCGGTTGACTGCCTGGTTATGTGTTTGCACTGCGCGCCCCTACGATTGCGAACCAAAAGAACGCTGCCCCAGCCAAAACAACCCCCAGCGCGGTGTGGTTGGGCTCAATACTCCGAATGTAAAGCAGCGGAGTTGTAGCCATTGCAACCGAAACAAACACATAGACACCATAGTGCCAGCCTCGGGCGTTACCTATTTTCTTGCGCCATGCATTTAGGAGCAGGGTTCCCGTTGGAATGAAAAAAATCATGCCTACTTCGAAAATACCCATAATCCCTCATGACACATAACAGTGATTAGACGGCAGCGCGCTACACGCGTGAAAAGGTCCGACGCCAATGGAGGCGAATGTGCTGTAGTTCATTACTGAGCCCAATTGTGGATCTACTTCTTTCGCGCTTCGAAATCAATTCCGTCCCAACTCAGCAATATCGTCTCTGCGTCCTTGAGCATGATTGAACTACCGATGCCGGTGAATTCCACGCCGAACGGTTCATCACACGAAATATATGCGACGACGTTATCGCCATCATTGAGCCCAATTGTGGTTGGATAAAATCGATAGCCGCGCACCCAATCGTCAACGGAGATGTATACGAATTTATAGCCTGGCTTATTGCATACGGCTTCAGGCGTTCTGACTTCGTATCTGGAGTAACTGAACTCCATACCAATGTATGTTGATGCCTCTGCGTCATCCATCGCGCAAATGTGCGAGCAATGGTACGTTTCAGTGATTTCCCACGTGCCGAATAGCTGATTCAGCACATCTTGCTCCGCCGCAACGCTCGAAGTGGAGAGCGCTAATAGTGGCACTGCGAAAAACAACCTGATTGCGTTCACTGTTACCTCGCCTGAAATCTAGCTACGCACTAACTACTGCCGTCTAACGCTTTTGTTTAGCGGCGACTACGGAGCGCAGCGTAGTAGGCGTCCGGTGTGGGGCCGAAGGCCCGAAACGAACTACAACAACTGGTTAAGACAGATGTTCGTTCAAAAACCGCTCAACATCTTTGATCATGTCTTCAACATCAGAATCGGAGAACTCGGACCATTTCCCATGCGCTGCGCTATTTCTAATATCTGCAATTGCAGTGATTCTTTTTTGCTGCAATTTTGTATAGACACCGGCTTTAGCGAGAGATCCATTCATCTGGTCTAGTTTGCCATGAGGTATAGATTCTTGATCACACAGGTCTCTAAGTGCCGTCTCAAGCACAACACCGCCAACAACTGCCGCTGGCCCGTTGTAACCTTGCTTCAAAAGCTCTGAAGCTTGATCCAGTTCGCTATCGAACAACTCCGCTTGCACAAGACTCCTGACCGATGCGAGATGCCCACCCTGAAAGTCACTGCGGGCCGCGGCAAAGATTGGCCGTAAGCGCTTGAGAATTTCATAATTCGTTTCGAAGGGCTGAGGTTTCTCGGCATTTAGAAACGCTTCCAAGTGCTCACCATCTTTCCCACAGGCTCTTGAAATCAAACTTTTTGCTTTCAAGCGCCACTCATCGAGCTGCTCTTCATCAACTGCCAGATAGCTTCCAAATTCACCATTCTTGTGGATTTTCGCAGCTTCTATTTTTTCCAACTCTATTTTAAGTTCGTCGAAACGCTTGGAATGTTTATTGATCAACTCAAACTCCCTGTCTTAACGCCTTTGTCAGTTGCGTTTTGGTTGTAGTGGAGTTTTGGGGTAAAGTGGCGTAGCCACCCCAAAACGAAGCGTAGACCAAAGCGTCAACTGGACAAACTTGTTAAGCCTTTGGCTCGAAATAAAGCTCATACCTTTCTAAGTGCTCCAGTTTAAAAAATTCTTTGTCTTCAAGATCTTCTACGGCATCAGGATATTCTTTTCCTGAATTTAGAGATCTTATGGTTAGCTTATAAACCCCAGCCCCAATATTAAACTCTGGCTCATCATCATAGCCATAAGCTGGTGATGACAATTTTACCTTGCCAGAATAGATAGTAATTTCAGTGGTAGCACCATGCCCGCCTTCAGGCAGCACTTCACTGGGATGCCCTTTGTGGATAGTCACGGCATGATCATTATAATCACCGACAGTAACAACATGGATAGTTCTCTTGCCCTGTAGGTATCCCTTTTTTAGCACTTCATCAGACCACTCTTCATCTATCGCATAAGGATCAGCTTCACTGTCAAAGACATAAAACTGATAATGATCTGCAAATATTCTATGTTGTCCGATCATGGCTTCTCTTGAGGCTTAACGAGGCTGTAGAAAAACCCGATTTCGAGCCACCTCTACCGCCTTTTGTCCTTATTCATTTACCCAGCCGGGTATATGGCTGAGTAATCTTAGTATCGGCATTTAGCCACTTGAGCGGCCAGCTAAAGCTTGCTGAAGACGGCCTTTTGCTCTTAAGCGCAACTTATCCCGCTCATAGCCCTTCATGACGCAACCAAGTGGCCATAATTCGCTAACTTCTCAATATTGTGCACTAAGCAGTAGAGCTGCCACTGGCCTTGCACTTTTTTCTTACCACGAAGGCTGAAGCGGTTCAGTCTTTTCGTTGTGCCAATGTTGCCAAAAACGGGCTCCACGACTGACATACGATGGCTGTAAATTTCTTTGCCCTTGGGGCTATCGACTCGGTGCTTCATCCAGTCAGTATAATTGGGTAAGCGTTTGTTCTCGATAACAAAAGACACTTGTCGCCCTGCACCGTTGCGATGATCGGCCGAGCTCGGGTTTTGCATGCATCGGACTTTCTTTGGGCAGTGCCGACATTGCAGCAAACGCCCTTCAAAGTGTACCCGGGTCTTACCAGTGTCCGTTGCTCGTTGCCCGCGAAAGGACAGTTTTTCACCGGTTGGGCAGATACACGTTAGCGCTACTGGATCAAACTGGAACGCACTAGCTGGCGTCGTCTCCCGCCAGCCTTTGTCCGGCAGGTTCTGGTGGCGCTTGCCGTATTTGTCTTTCTGGTCGGCGAACTTCGGGTCTCGGCTGCGGAACTGATTATCGGGGATGTAGCCGTTGATCCGCTGTTCGTGCAGATACTTCATGTTAGCTTCATTGGCAAAGCCGGTATCTGCGGTGACGACGGTGCCTTTCTGATAGATATTCTCCGCAATCCCCAGTTTCTTAAAACGGGCTTCGACCATTTCCAGTACGGGCTGCAAGGTGTGATGCTCCTGACCTTCGCCAAAGGCCTGAGCGTCAATGATGATCTGGTGCTTTTTATCCACCGTGGCGACGCCGTTATAGCCCTGAATCGTGCCCTTACTGGTCGTCATTTTGGCACTTGCGTTATCGGTCAGATTGCTCTTCACTTCCTTGACTCGCTTCCCCCGGCCCATCCTTGGGCTGTGCGTCTTTAGGAAACGACCCACTTTGTTCATGGCGGCATCTAGCGAGAGAATCGTTTTGGCCCGTCGGATATCCCGATCCAGATCGGCTTCCGTTTCAGCTTCATCACGCGCGTAGTGCTCTAGTAGGTGATGCCGAATCAGGCCTCTCAGTTTCTCCCGTTTCTCGCCCAATTCTTTGAACGTACCCGACCACTCTTTGGAGGCATCGGAGGACATCTTGCAGCCGTCAATGGCAAAGAGCTCATTACCCAATAAGCCTTGTTCATGACACACCAGTAACACTTGTTCGAAAAGTGCTTCAATCTCATCAGCATGGCGACTGACAAAGCTTGCCAGCGTGGTGAAGTGGGGAACGGTATCGCAGGAAAGGGCTTTGAAAATAATATTGGTCTCGCAGCACCATTGCATCTCACGGCTGGAGGTGATGCCTTTGGAGTAGGCAAACAGAATGATCTTCAACAAGATAGCCGGATCATAGGCCAACCGGCCGATCGCGTCGTTGCGGTACTGGGGATGGAAAACGGACAAGTCGAGCTTGTGCTCGATCAGGTAGTGCACAGCGTGTTCAAAGGTGCCTGGCTGGAGCTGATCCTAGTAGTTGATCACCACCATGGCGTTCTGATCGTAGTTATAAGCCTTGAAGCGCGGCATGCTGACCACTCCTCGTATGTTTCCTCAATCCTACCAAAAACTAGGTATCAAAGGAGTTTTTCTACAGCCTCAACGCCGCCAGCACGCGCGGCTTTGTAGTGGAGGCGAAGCCGCAACGGAAAAGCCGTCGCCGTGCCTGGCCTTGTTATGAAGCAACTCTCCATATTCTCGGCCCAAGTTCGTCGCGTGCATTATTTTTCTTGCTCAAACTGTTCAGCTAGGTTTCCAAGCTGCTCAATACAGGTACCCCAGCCGTCCAAAAATCCCATATCCGCATGTTTTTGCCGGTCATCGTCATTCTGATGTAACGCTGTCGCTGTATATTTTGTGCCCTCGGGGTGCTCTTCTAGCGTAATGATGGCGGTAAACGGCATGTCATCTTTGTTGGGGCGCCACTCGCCTTTAAGTGCTGAAGTCCATACGATGCGCACATGCTCAACAATCTCTAAAAAGCATGCTTCTGCGTTATAAACATCGGTGCCATCTTCTGCCTTCATGATTGTACCAAAACCACCGCCTGCGAAGAATTCGTGCTTAGTAGAAACAGTTTGATATGGTGCTGGCGCCCACCATTTGACAAGGTGCTCAGGGTTTTTCCACGATTCCCATACAGCTGATGGCGATGCTTTTATAATACGGGATACTGTAAGGTCGTTACCATTATTCTTAGTCATTTTGATTGCTCCTCCTTGGTTAGGTTCTCAACATATTCAGCAAGCCGATCCGTACGACCTTCCCACAAAGCCCGCTGCTCATCGAGCCACGTCTGCGTTGCAGATAGTGCTTCCGGTTTAATTTCGCAAGTTCTAACCCGTCCGACTTTCTTCGAATCGATCAGCCCTGATTTTTCAAGAACGCCGATATGTTTCATAAAAGACGGTAAAGCCATATTAAAGGGCTCGGCAAGCTCACTAATAGTTGAAGCTTTTTGGCTAAGCCGCTCAATGACCGCGCGACGAGTTGGGTCAGCTAATGCGTGAAAAACGCTATCGAGTGAATTTTCATAGTTATCCATATAGCTAACTATAGAGGAGGATTATACTTAGGTCAATGGCTAACTAAAAATTAACTTTATTGGGATTGTCAGCTGTCGATTGTTTTTGATTCATAACGCCCGGATCACCAGCGCCCAAGCCGGAGAGCTTTTTGTGGTAAAGTGAGCGCAGCGAAACCCACAAAAAGCGCGTCGGTTTGGGCGTCTCAGTGGAGCCGTTTGTTATAAGTAATTTACTCCGTACTTTTCTTGAACAAAGTCATTTTCAAAAGCGGTTGACTCAGCCTCCACTAACTTTATGTGATTATTTAGCTTGCCGAAAAGAGGTATGCCAGCCCCCAACAATACAGGCGCTCTAGTTATAGTCATTTCATCTATTAGCTTAAAATTAAGAAATGAGGTAATTGTAAAGCCGCCATCAATATAAGCATGCTTTAATCCTTTACTTTTTAGCTGAGCTATTAAGTCAGTAATTTCACCAGAGTACATTTCCACCTTGCCTTTTAAATTTTCTGGTGGTGTTTTTAAGGTGTTGCTCAAAACTACGATGTGTATGTCACCATATGGCCATTGTTCAGGAGATAAATTCATGCTGGAAATCATTTCCATGCACTTACGCCCCATGATCATGCAGTCAACAGAAGCCATATAAGCGCCAAAACCCATATCTGGGTTATCCCCCATGTCAGCATCAGGGTTGCCAGCACTATGGAGCCAGTCAACTTCTCCTTCGGTAGTTGCAATGTAACCGTCTGTGCTTGTTGCTATGTATACAGAACATTTCATTTTCTATTCCTAATGCAGATGATGGGTTTACCTATAACGTCCCGACTAAGGGGTTGACAACGCACCACCGAACTTAAAAAACATACTGTAAGCTCTGAATTTCAATTTTACACTAAAACCGTCAAGCGTTGGCAATCCCTCTTGAGCCGTTTTTTATATTCGATTCACTTAACCATGATAGGCTACGTATTTAATCCTGATTGCCATAATGATCCACGGCGAAACTAAACATGACTTTAATCAAAAAGAACGTACTGGTGATTAAAAACCAAGTGGGTAACGGTAAAAACATAAGTAATAACAAACCACTACACATTAAATTTGCAGAAATGAACAGTTGGATGCGATTGTCCTTTAAAGCATTTACCACTAAGGCGGATATTATTGTGTAGGCCCAGATTAGAAACGCATACTCTAAGGGTGCAGAAAGAAGCCACGCTATCGCTAAGATATGAATATGTATAGCAATAAAAAGAAATCGTCCCTTGCTCCTTTCTGCGTAAAACTTATTTGTGCCTCGGCTAAAATTTGCAATGCATCCAGCCAGCACATCAGCAATTAGAATGAAACCTAACACTGTCAACCAACCATTTTCATAGGCTATAGGACGATAAAACTGGAAATAAATTAGAAAACTACCAAATAAGGCAAATATTGCCGTACAAGTAATTTCAATTAAAGATTGCTTTTCACCAAAGACCTCATGAAGATACTTGGGGATTTCAATATATTTCATCCTTTATCCTTAAAAAGCTCACCGATCAGCTTGTGGAATATAACGCCCTGTTAAGGTGTGAGCAACGCAATACCGATGCCGCCGCATACCACCTTAAACACTAAACGCAACGCATAGTAAAAATGCCACGCGTTGCGAATCACTCTTAAACAGTTTGTTATGCCTTGCCCCACTCGGTTCGAAGGGCTGCCAAAACCACTGTATCCCACCACTGTCCTTTGAAAAAACGATGTTCTTTAAAATGTGCTTCTTGGCGCATACCCAGAGACTTACAGAGCTTAATAGCTGGCAGGTTTTTACTGATTGTCTCCGCATAAATGCGGTGAACTCCCAACTCCGAGAACCCAAAATCTGCCAGAGCCAAAGCGGCTTCATGACTTAACTTATTACCTTGAGATACTCTGGAAAATGCACACCCCATCGAAGCCTGCTGATTGTCCTCTAGCCGTAAACAAACAGTACCAACGAACTCACCTGACACCTTGCACTCGACAGCTAATTGGTATGATTTTCTTGGCTTCTCAGAAGCCTGAGCGATAAACAAGCGTGTTAACTCTCGGTATTTATTAGGATCACAATCGCTTTCGTCATAGAAACGCTGATATTTAGCATCCTGAGACATAGCAACAAAAGCGCCTTCATCATTCGGAGTCATATCCCTAATAATCAGACGCTTAGTCTCGATTTTAAACATCGAAAGTTCCTTTTCCTTGTGAGGCATAACGCCCCAAGCAGGGGCATATTTTGCGTTTTGAGCGCAGCGAAGCAAAATATGTCCCACTGCCTTGGTTTGTTAACTGCTAATACTTGATTCACGTTCAAGCACCCAGCAGCGTGGATTGTTTTGAAAACCAATATGCTCGTAGTAATGGTTGGCTGCTGGGGCAGCGATGAGTATAAGTTTACACTTTGGCCCAAGCTGCTCTTGAGTCAGAATTTGGAGCCGCCTACCAATACCAGATTTTTGGTACTCTAGACTTACTGCCAGATCCGACAGATAGCAGGCATAATGAAAATCAGTGACGCTTCGGGCGATACCCACAAGCCGGTTACTATGCCACGCGCTAACGATAAGGTTGCTATTTGAAAGCACGCCCTCCATGCACTCCCTATCGTCTATAGGGCGGCGCTCACCCAGTGTCGATGCTTTCAAGAGCTCTACAAATTGGTCAGCCGCTATGGATTCATTGATTTTGTATTCGATGTTCATAACTTCCTTGGGCAGTTAACGCTGCCAACACGCGCAGCTTTGTAGTGAAAGCGGAGCCGCAACGTAAAAGTGGTCGCCGTGCTTGGCTTGGTTATGTGTCGGGAACCCCGTCAGCACCTCACCTTCCACGACTCTGCAACAAGTCATTGGTGCTCTACGACGATGCCTGTACAGCACTCACCGTTTGTTGGGTGATAGTCCACGGAACAGGCTGTGATCACGACAAATAAATCAACATCGGCTCGCAGCAACACGTTTCCACCCGGGGGATTGTTTGATGCAATCACTTCAAGCCGACCGTCGGGTTGCGGCTCGGATCGCTGGAACAGATTGACCGGGTCAGGAACAATTGGAAGGGAAATGCCAGCTTTGGATAGGATATCCAGGAGGTTCTCTCGACAGTTCGGGTGGCCCGGGAAACCGGCGCGCTCATAAAGCCCACGGTTGCATGCAGGAAAAAGCATATCGTGGGGACAAGGTGAGTTGTCTTCGATGAGCGTCAAAACCTGATTAGCCTGTTCGCTGTAAAAGCTCTTGCCAGGAACAGGAAACATTCGTTCCGTAATGTCCCGTGTTTGCGAGGTGCTAAGCCAATCGACTCCATCACTGTTCACGACGAACGCCCACAAATCGGCAACTTGTTGCCCCTCGGGGTCAATTACACGTAAGCATTCGCCCTTCTGCACTCGGAAGCCTCGCCCCGATTGTGGCGGTATTTCGGTGCGATATTGCTGGTGCCTCTCAACTTCAAAATCATCTTCCATCTACATTCTCCAAGATGGAGTCTTTGAACACATAACGCCGGCAGCAAGCGCGGGTTTGTAGTGGAGGCGAAGCCGAAACGAAAAAGCCGTCGCCTTGGCTGCCCTTGTTAGAGCTTTTCATACTGCCCGTTGATTAAGTACTCCCAAAACTGAAGCGCCTAGGCTGGACTAGACACCTTTATCTCTCGGTTTTCAAGCTCATCAGTCATATCTGCATCCGAGTACTTGGTATAAAATCCGCGACCACTGTAAAAGAAAGTAAGAGAGTGCAGCGGACCTTGTTCACTTCCACACTCAACCCAGCTATCTGGGTGCTCATCATCCTTCGAGGCGAATAGCTCTTCAAGAGCTGCACGAAGTTGGTCTGTTTGCGGGTCTTGGATAGACTCACCGATTCGGGTTGTCAGATTTACCCATTCGTGCATGCAATTCTCCTCATCGCTCTAACGCCGTGCTTTGCGGCAAGTTTGGAGCGAAGCGGAAAACTTGTCCGACAACAGTACTTTGTTACACATCTGATTTTACGTTTCCTGAAGGGATATAGACTTTATCTTCTTCAACTGGATTAAGTGACAGGCCAAGCATGATTAGGGAAAAAATAATAAACACGCCAATACCTGCATTGATCAAACGATTTATCCAAAATCCAAAATCTTTATCGAGGAGAAACGCCGCCTGCTGGGTTAAAGTATTCAGGGACTCGCTACCTATAGCCAAAAAGTTTACTGCGAAAAGCAATACCAAAGCAAAACCCACATTTAAATTTATGTGCTTATTCATTATCTCTTCTTCATGTTTTGCAATTATATCAAGAACAAAGTTATCCCTATTCTTGAGAGCTTCATCTTTTTTTAGTGATGGATAATGCCAGCCGTCACCATACTCATTCTTACTCTCTAGACTCCAAAACCATTTAAAGTAAACCCACGCAATACCTAGCCGAATAATCTGGCGCAATGCAGGGAAAAATAACGCCATACTAAAGAAGAAAAGAGCTAGAAATACGATTGCATTAGCAGCATTAACCTCCGGTTCATTTAAGCTCTCGAATGATGACAAAAGATCTTTCCCGTAAAATATTACTAAACAGGAATCAAGCAACAATACAAAAGCAGTGAAAAGCATAAAATGTCGGAACTCCACGGCCTTTTCAACAAAGCTTGTACTTGAAGCTACTATTTTTGAAATTGAAGGTCCTGAATCTGCCACGTTTTCTCCTATGGTGTGTAACGCCTTGCGAAGGGGCGAAGTGCGCAGCACTTTGTCCCGCTTGCGCAACTTGTTATACGATTACCGTAGCAGGGACTTAATTAGCTGTATGCCATCTTGCGATACTCGCATGAATTTTACAGTTCCATTTTTTCTTGTTTGGAACAGTAACTTCTTCTCAACTAACCGTTTTAATGATGTGGATGGATTTGATAATTTAATTCCGTGCTCTTTGAGAGAGTTATTGACCTCGCGTGTTTTGAAATCATTTTGCGGGGAACCGTTTTGGACATAGTAGGCCGTTAGCAGGCACTTCTCTAGATCATTGACGTCATCTTTAAATTTATGCATCCACTCACCGAAAGAGCTGGGAACGGATATATTTCCTGGATTCTGCACCTCTTGTTGCGGTGATTCATCCTCGGCTTCTTCCTCGGCTTCGTCCTTAATATCATTGTTAGCATTAGTCGTTGCAGGCTTGCTTACAGAGGATAGTAGCTCAATAATTGAGTCGAGGTTTTCCATTTGACTCTCTACAAACTCTTCGCTGCCTTCTAGCTCTATTTCACCAGAGTGAAGATTTATTTTTACTCGTGTAGTTTCCATTTATTTATCCTATTTAATTAAGCCCGCTTTATACAATAGCTCTTCAATTGAAGCTCTATACTCCTGTGATATTCCGGAAATATCTTTGCGCTTTGCAGTGTAGTATATTTTGTGTGCGGAAAAATTACCCACTAAGCGAAACTTCTCTAGGCTATCCTTGGTATTTCTTGAAAGGCCTAGAGTCGAATTTGTTTTAGCATCAGCAGCAATACCATTGAGGAGCTTATAGCTACCGTCGCTATTTTTTATCTGTGACTCTATGCCTTTTTTTTCATATGAGAGTATAAGTAGGATCTCCAAGAGCCTCCGCATTAACACAGCACAGCCATCAAAAAGGTTATTTTCATACGATGCATTTATTTGCTTGGATAATGATTCGATGAAACCTCTTGTGCCCATAAACAGGGATTCTGGCAGTATTAAATCATCAGATATTATTTCTTCGGATTTCTCAGATACTTCCGGAATATCTTTTTCTAGCTTAGTCAGGGCTTTGCCATGAATCTTGTAGAGCCCCGCAGCACTACCTCGGACGAAGTCTCTAGAGGATGAAATATTCTTCTTTAATCTAGATAAATTGGGCTTGGAGAAATGTAGCTTTTCAAAAACATCAACAATATCTGAGACTGAGAACTCAAAAACCTCCTTTGTAGCCTTAAGATAAAAGGCGAAATATAGGCATTTTTGAAGCTCATTTTTGGCTTCTAGATCGACTAGCTTGGAGTACTTACCCAAATTCATTTAGTGTGATTGCCTTTTCGTATAACGCCGCGCACATGGGCGGCCGAAACAAAGCGCAGCGACGTGTAGGCCGTCCCAGCCCGCGTTTTTTGCGGGCGAATGCTGCGCTTTGTTATCTTTCTTGGTTGCAAGTAAGATGGAAATTATCAAGTTAAAAATAACCTACAAACGTTTGATCAAATCTTGAATGGTGTCGGGTTCAAAGAACTTCTTGTTGATCTCACCATTCACTATAAACCCTTCATTCAATAACTCAGCTAATTGCTTCTCCGCTTCTCTATCGAACATTCCAGGATAAATTCTTTTGTAGGCATTGAACGTAGCCCTCATTTTTCGACAAGCGTCGTCCGCGATAGGCATTGAAATGGACTCACCCGAATTAAAGACAGGGATGAATATTTCTAATATATCATTTTTTAGTTTTTGCCTAAGCTTCCTGCGATCTGAAATTCTTGCGAACCACAAACCCAAAAGAAATGTCAGAACGCCAGGAATCCAGCCATTCATAAGACCATTAAGAGATATTTTCCACCAAATTATATCGTTAAGAAAAAAATCCATTACGCCTACTCATAACTCGATCTGTAGCAAGCCGGAGCCTGGACTACCCCCCTAGAAGATAACGCCGCAATAAAGGGCGAGCGGCGCGCAGCAGAGCGAGTCCAGCCCACGGCCCTTTGTGGGCGATCTTTGATTGCCTTGTTAGTTTACTCATCTGGTTGTTCAGGTGTTTTAGCTATTGTCCATTTGTCACCGACTTTGTTTCGCCAAGCATGGTAACCGGGTTCAATTTTTGCGACCTCGAAAACCGACGGATCAATTTTACTAATTTCTTCTAGGCCCACCAGTTTGGCATCTTCCATTGTGTATTCAATGTTGCCTACAAACTGCCAGCCATCATCTTCTAGATCGTGATATACAACTTGTATCGGACATTCACCTTCAACGACCTGCCGAATAGTAAAAACAGCGCAATTCTTCGGCTGATCGAATGGCCATTCATCTTCCTTTTTCTTGAATATTCCGAACATTTCTCGATCCTATTTTTGGAAACTAACAGTGATTAGACTGCGCGTCCTGATATTGGATGAACAATCTTGCGCGTTCAATAATATTATCCGACGCGCTTAATTTCTTCCAACCCATTGATTTTTCAGACACCTAAATATAGCTCGGCCACCTATCCAGAATTCGCGCGCTTGCGCGTTTTGCCGGAATCAATAATACTGTATAGATATACAATAATAAAGAGAGCTGTCGTATGGATACGCAGACCAAGCCGCCAAAACTCATGGATCGTGTCAAAGCTACCATGCGGGTGAAGCGCTACAGCCCGCGTACCGAGAAAACTTACTGCTATTGGATACGCGACTTCATTCGCTTTCATGGTGTGCGCCACCCAGCCAGCATGGGTGCTTCCGAGGTGCGTGTTTTTCTGGAGCACCTTGCGGTAAAGCGCCAGGTGGCGGCTGCCACTCAGAACCAGGCGCTGAATGCTATCGTCTTCCTTTATCGTCAGGTTCTTGAGCAGCCCTTGGGGGAGATCGGTGAATTTTCACGCGCCAAGCGCCCTCGCCGGTTGCCAGTGGTGCTACCTCATGAGGAAGTAATGCGCGTACTGAGCCACCTTTCCGGCCCCATGTATCTTATGGGAGCACTGATGTATGGTTCAGGGCTGCGGCTCATCGAAACATGCCGCCTGCGCGTTCGAGATATCGATTTCGAGCGCCAAGTGATTACAGTGAGAGCGGGTAAAGGCGACAAAGACAGAACCACCTTACTCCCAGCCACCAGTGTTACTGCTTTACAGCACCAAACCTCCACGGCCAAACAGCAACTTGACTATCGCCTTGATCATGGCCGGGTATCGGTGACGCTACCCCACGCGCTGGATCGCAAGTACCCCAATGCAGGCATCTCTTTGTCTTGGCAGTGGCTTTTTCCTGCCTCTCGGCCCTGCTGCGATATGGATGGGAAGGTAGTTCTACACCATATTCATCCATCAGCAGTACAAAGGGCAGTCAGGCAAGCCATGCGAGCCGCATCGCTAACTCGCCTCGGCTCCTGCCACACTCTGCGGCATAGTTTCGCCACTCAGTTGCTTAGCCAGGGAACGGATATCCGCACCGTTCAAGAGTTGCTGGGGCACAAGAGCTTAGAGACGCCCCAGATCTATACACATGTTCTGGGCAAAGGCTTTGCCGGCGTGAGAAGCCCTCTGGGGTAGGGAAAATCGTGGAATTCGGGCACGCTACCGCCTCCTGCTCTGCGCGCTAAGATGGCTCCTAACCCTCAGAATCGTTGGTTGGTCTTCTATCATTTCCTGCTTAGCATAAGCAAAGTTAACATTAGTGCCCACCTGCACCTTGGTCGTAGCGCAGACTTGTTCATCGCTTTGGTTTATCCACACTGGCTGCCGGTTAGCAACGTGGGTTAATAGTTAACGAAAGCATCGCTGAAAGCTGGCATAGCGGCCTTCCTGATGCTTGCTGCAGTTCGTTAAAAGCATCTTGCACCCACTGTTTGTCGCGCTGGCTTGTTGGTTCGCTGTCAATAATGCCGGCGGCGACCAGGCGTGCCACAACATCGCTAGTTAGCAGGAAAGTATCTTTGCCGACCAGCCGTAAAAAACTTGCTGCTGAGCGCCCACCCAGCCGAGCACCACGCTTGGCTAATATTTGCCATAGGCCGATGATGTCTCTACTTGGCCAACTGGCAATAAACTCGCCAAAGCTGGAGCCGTACTCTTGGCGAATATCTAAAATGAACTGGGCGTTTTTAGGAATGGTTTGTAGTTTCGTGCGGTGGCGAATGAGTCGCTCATTCGTCAGGTAGCCGTCAATTTGCTCTGGGCTAAGCAGTACCAGCTTCTCGGGCTCAAATCCCCAAAAAGCCTGCTCGAAGTCAGGCCATTTGGCATCAACCACCGAGTGTTTCATACCTGCTCGAAACACGCGCTGGCTCATGGCTGAAAGATAGCGGTCATCTCCCAGCTGCTTTAACTCATTTGTTGTTAATGGCTTAGGCAGAGCGCCTTCCATGGCCTCGTCAGTGTCGAAACGCTTACGCACTATGTCATGAAGCCATTGATAATCCAGTATCATGTCTATCTTGCCCTGCCCTTATATTGGTGCCCTAGTTAATGCCCTGAGATATGGCCTGATTTTTGCGCTAACACGGCGTTAGCGCTATTTTGATTGCTCTGGCACTGTGTTTTCAAATGCCTGCTTGAACGGCGCGGGCCGTATGTAGCTTTTTGTAGCTCTCAATTAAGCGTTGGTGCTTCTCTAGCCCTTCTAACGTCATACTCGTTGGAGTGAGCCCGTGGAAGCGCACATCACCGTCAACCGAGCCGATCACCGCGTCGATTGTCTCTGCACCGAACATGCGACTGAGGTTATAGCGGAAGTCTGCCACCTCAAGCTCATCATCCAGCACAATTTCCAGTACCGCTTGCACTGCGCGGTAGAACAGGTTGCGCTCTACGGTGTTGTCGTTGTATTGCAGGAACATTTCAACTCGCTCAAGGGCATCATCGTGCTGCCCCAGCGCTAGGCTGATCAGCAGTTTGAGCTCTAAAATAGAGAGCTGGCCCCAAATGGTATTTTCGTCAAACTCAATTCCAATCAGGCTGATGATCGTCATATGTTCATCAAGCTGGCTTTCTTCCAGGCGCTCCAGCAGTGCAGCTAGCTGGTCGTCGCTCAGGCGGTGCAGGTTAAGAATATCTTCACGGTAATCGAGGGCCATGTTGGTGTTGTCCCACACCAGATCTTCCACTGGGTACACCTCTGAGAAACCGGGTACCAGAATGCGGCAGACCGGCGCGCCTAACTCTTCTCGCACAGCCACATATGACTCTAACTCTAGCTCATCAAGAATGCCGAACAGCGCTGCACTTTCCTCTTCGTTGCTGTAGCTGCCACCGTTGGTAAAGTCCCAGTCGCAGAACTCTATATCGGAGCGAGAACTGAAAAAGCGCCAAGAAATCACCCCAGACGAGTCAATGAAGTGCTCCACAGAATTGTTGGGTTCGGTGATCGCCATGGAATTGAAGGTGGGCGGCAGAAAGTCATTGAAGCCCTCAAAGCTACGCCCTTGAAGCAATTCAGTGAAGGTGCGCTCCAAGGCCACATGAAAACTCGGGTGAGCACCAAAGCTAGCAAACACGCCGCCAGTTTTTGGGTTCATCAGAGTGACACAGGCCACTGGGAACTGGCCGCCCAAGGAGGCGTCTTTAACCAACACGGGAAAGCCCTGGGCTTCCAGCGCGTCAATGCCTTCAACAATATCAGGGTAGCGCGCCAACACATCTTGAGGAATATCAGGCAGCACCAGCTCTTCTTCAATAATTTGCCGCTTTACCGCTCGCTCAAAAATTTCTGATAAACATTGTACCTGAGCTTCAGCCAACGTATTACCTGCGCTCATACCGTTACTGAGGTAAAGGTTCTCAATCAGGTTAGAAGGGAAGTAAATGGCTTCACCATCAGAGTGGCGCACGAAAGGCAGCGCAACAATGCCACGATCCGCTCGGCCGGAGTTAGTATCGATCAGGTTGGAGCCGCACAGCTCCCCTTCTGGGTCATAAATTTCGCGGCAGTAAGCATCAAGAATGCCGTCAGGCAAGGCGTCACTCGGCCCTGGCAAGAACCATTTCTCGTTGGGATAATGAACAAACTCAGCATTGGCAATATCCTGGCCAAAAAACTGGTCGTTATAAAAGAAGTTAAAATTGGTTCTCTCAATAAACTCACCCAACGCCGAGCAGAGCGCACTTTCCTTGGTGGAGCCCTTGCCGTTGGTAAAGCACATTGGGGAGGCAGCGTCGCGAATATGCAGCGACCAAACATGCGGCACGATGTTACGCCAGGAGGCAATTTCAATCTTCATGCCCAACTCGGCCAGAATACCGGTCATGTTAGCAATGGTCTGCTCTAGCGGCAGGTCTTTACCTTCTATCCAAGTGCCGTCACCGTCCGCTTCACCCAGCGCTTTTCCCATCAGCAATGCCTCGGCATCCTGATCGATGCTTTCCACCACGTCAATCTGAAACTCGGGACCGGTTTGCACCACCTTTTTTACCGTACAGCGGTCGATGGAGCGCAGAATGCCCTGGCGGTCTTTGTCAGAAATATCTTCCGGTAACTCCACCTGAATGCGGAAAATCTGCTTATAACGATTCTCCGGGTCAACGATGTTGTTCTGCGACAGGCGAATATTCTCGGTGGGAATATCCCGAGCGTTACAGTAAACCTTAACGAAATAGGCCGCACACATCGCTGACGATGCCAAAAAGTAGTCGAAAGGCCCCGGCGCCGAGCCGTCACCCTTATAGCGGATAGGCTGGTCGGAGATAACCGTGAAGTCATCAAACTTAGCCTCCAGGCGGAGGTTGTCGAGATAGTTGACCTTGATTTCCATGGGGCACCGAAAGAACGTTAAAGATGGGCGAACGAGGCCAAGCATTATCACGGTTTTAGCAAGAAGTGTCTGCCTGGATCGACGAAATATGGCCAAGAGCCTGGCCAACCCGAGCTACCCAGCAGCATGATTTGACTCTGGCTGATGGCGCGATATGCTCAACGGCCATGCATTAGCCCCCTTTTTAGCCGCTGTTTTTTTGCCGCTACCGCCCACCGTATTAGCAGGTTTACCATGATTTACATCGACAACGAAGGCATTACCGACCCGCATATCAACCTCGCTATCGAAGAGCACTGCATTCGCCACCTGCCTGCGGGTGAGGATTATCTGTTGTTCTATATCAACGCGCCATCCATCATCATTGGCCGTAACCAGAACACCCTGGAAGAAATTCATCAGTCGTATATCGATGAGCACGGTATCCATGTCGTACGACGCATCTCGGGCGGTGGCGCGGTCTACCACGATCACGGCAACCTTAATTTCAGCTTTCTGACTGACTTCTCTAAAGACAAGCTGAACAATTTCAAGCAGTTTGCAGCACCAATCATTAAGGTACTAAACGCCCTGGATGTGCCGGCCGAGATGAAGGGGCGAAACGACATCGTGGTAGGTGATAAAAAGATTTCCGGCAACGCCCAGTTCTCATCTACCAAACGCATGTTCAATCACGGCACCTTGCTGCTGGACTGTGATCTTAGCCAAGTAGCTAAAGCGCTTGATGTAAAAATGACAAAAATCACCTCCAAGGGGCACAAGTCTGCTCGGGCGCGGGTCGCTAATATTGCTGAGTTTCTGGAAGATCCGCTTTCTACCGACGCCTTCAAAGAAAAGATACTGGCAAGCCTTTTCCCCGAGGGCACCGAGCGAAAAACCTATCACTTGAGCGCCGATGACTGGACCAGCATCAACACACTCGTTGACGAAAAATACCGCCAATGGGACTGGAACTACGGCCGCTCGCCTGATTTTGACATCCAGCGCACGCGGCATTTTACGGCAGGCATTATTGACTTTCGCCTTAAGGTAAAGCGCGGCGGCATTATTGAAAATGTTAAAATTTACGGTGATTTTTTCGGCCAACGCCCCATTAGCGAGATCGAAGACGCCTTAACCGGCATACGCTACGACAAGCTCGAGATAGAAAACGCCCTAAAAACGATTGACCTCTATCCCTACGTTGGCGATGTAAACCGCAATGAGTTTATCGATTTGATCTATGGAGAAGATAAAACGTAGCGTTATACACGCGGCGCATTCCCCCTCCACCCAGGTTCTTTATAAAATGCCACACTATATGATAAGGGCTTTACCTATACAGTCCGCCTCGGCTGATGCAAAGGGGCAAGTTGGCTCACAAAAACGTCGTAAGACAAACGTCATACTTCGCTGGCAACATGTAATTGTTTAAAAGATTAATGTATGTTAATTTTTTCAAGCAATTTTATATTTTTCAAATACATAGATGAGGAAAAAAGAGATGAAAAAAAACAAAGGCTTATCTACTCATTTCGAAAATGATGACGTTTATTCATCAATAGAACTGTCTTCAGAAATGCCAAAAAAGAAGATTCCCGACAATGAGTCTTCACCGCGTAATATTTTTAACGCCGTTCGTGACGAACTGATCCTAGACGGTAATTCGCGACAAAACCTGGCAACCTTCTGCCAAACCTGGGTTGATGACGAAATTCGTCAATTGATGGATATCTCAATCGATAAAAACATGATCGATAAGGATGAGTATCCTCAAACGGCGGAAATCGAAACCCGCTGCGTAAATATGCTGGCTGACCTATGGAACTCGCCCACCCCCGACACCACACTTGGCTGTTCAACCATAGGCTCGTCAGAGGCCGCGATGCTCGGTGGCTTAGCGTTAAAATGGCAATGGCGGAAAAAGCGTGCTGCTGAGGGAAAACCCACGGACAAACCCAACCTGATTTGTGGCCCGGTACAAATTTGCTGGCACAAATTTGCGCGCTACTTTGACGTTGAGCTTCGTGAAATTCCCTTGGAAGGCGACCGCCTCATGATGACACCAGAAGAAGTCATCAAACGAGTTGACGAAAACACCATCGGCGTCGTTCCGACCATGGGCGTAACGTTTACCTGCCAGTATGAACCTGTAAAAGAAGTGCATGATGCACTAGACAAGCTGCAGGAAGAGACAGGCCTTGATATCCCTATGCATGTTGATGGTGCCAGCGGCGGTTTTCTTGCGCCCTTCTGCGCACCAGATGTTGCGTGGGATTTTCGTCTACCGCGCGTGAAGTCAATTAACGCGTCTGGCCATAAATTTGGCCTGGCACCACTTGGCTCAGGCTGGGTCATTTGGCGCGAAGCAAGCGACCTTCCGGAAGAGCTGATTTTTAACGTTAACTATCTTGGCGGCAATATGCCCACGTTCGCCTTGAACTTTTCACGCCCTGGCGGGCAAATTATTGCCCAGTACTACAACTTTTTGCGTTTAGGTCGTGAAGGTTACACAAAAATACACAATGCCTGTTATAGCACCGCTCAATACCTGTCGCGCGAAATAGCAAAACTGGGCCCCTTTGAAATGATTTTCGAAGGTGACAGCGAAAAAGGAATCCCGGCCCTTGCCTGGAAACTTAAAGAAAACGCCAATACTGGCGACTATACCCTGTATGACCTAGCAGACCGCTTGCGCAGCCGCGGATGGCAGGTGCCTGCTTATTCCATGCCTGCCGACCGTGAAGACTTGGTCGTTCAGCGCATTCTTGTTCGCCACGGCGTGAGCTACGACCTAGCCAGCCTACTCATTGAGGACATGAAGCGTGCGCTGGAGCATTTCGAAAAGCACCCCGTAAGTCAGCCGTTAACTGAAGAAGAAGCCAGCGGGTTTAATCACGGGTAAACACCTGTATTTGACGATTAGCGCTTGGGATAGCTCTTTTCCCCAAGCGTTTATCTCAACCTACATCTCGTTTTCCACTACCTTAAAAATGTAGGGTGTAACTATGAAGCATACCAATACGGCACCAACGACCAGTCAGCTGTCGCTGCTTGGTTTTTTTGCTATCACAGCCTCTATGGTAATGGCTGTTTATGAATATCCAACCTTTGCAACATCAGGTTTTAGCCTTGTTTTCTTTTTGCTGCTTGGTGGCATCCTTTGGTTTATTCCTGTGGGCCTATGCGCCGCTGAGATGGCGACCGTTGAAGGTTGGGAGGAAGGCGGAGTATTTACCTGGGTATCCAATACGCTAGGTGAGCGATGGGGGTTTGCTGCAATTTCATTTGGCTATTTACAAATAGCTGTTGGCTTTATTCCAATGCTTTATTTTGTTCTCGGTGCATTGTCTTATATTCTTAAATGGCCAGAGCTTAACACTGACCCTATTACCAAAACTATCGCTGGATTGGTAATTCTTTGGGCGCTTGCCTTTACTCAGCTGAGCGGTACAAAACATACGGCACAGATTGCTAAAGTCGGTTTTTTTGCTGGTATTCTACTGCCTGCCTTAATCCTTATTGGCCTTGCCACTTCATATTTAATTAGTGGTGCTCCGTTACAAATTGAAATGAGCGCAGCAACATTCTTCCCAGACTTCACAAAGGTTGGCACCTTGGTCGTCTTTGTTGCATTTATTCTCAGCTATATGGGTGTGGAAGCCTCAGCAACACACGTAAATGAAATGAAAAACCCAGGCCGAGACTACCCCATGGCCATGATCATGCTAATGATAGCTGCCATTTTTCTAAGCTCTGTTGGCGGACTTTCTGTCGCATCAGTAATTCCACATAATGAAATCAACCTCTCTTCTGGCGTCGTACAAACATTCAACGTTTTAGTTACTCACTTTGGCACAGGCTTCGAGTGGACGGTTCGAGTGATCGCTGCGCTATTGATGCTTGGTGTTCTGGCTGAAATTGCGGCTTGGATCGTCGGACCATCTCGCGGCATGTATGTAACAGCACAAAAAGGAATTTTGCCTAAGTCGCTGGCAAAGGTTAATAAAAATGGTGTACCGGTCAACCTGGTTATCTCTCAACTATCTCTGACGACTATTGCGCTGATTGTTTTGACGAACACAGGTGGCGGAAATAACATGTCGTTCTTAATCGCACTGGCACTCACTGTAGTTATTTACTTGTGCAGCTACTTCATGCTGTTTCTTGGCTACATACACCTTATTTGTAAACAACCGGAAAAGAAACGGGCATTCCGTATTCCTGGCAACAACACCTTTAAAATCTTAGTAGCATCTGCAGGTCTCATTATTTCCTTGCTCGCATTTTTTGTTTCTTTTTTCCCGCCAAGCTCTCTATCTGGAGAAAAATCAGACAACTATGTAACACTGCTTGCTGTTAGCTTCTTAGTTGTCGCAGCGCTACCATTTATTATTTATGCACTTCATGACAAGAAAAACAAAAAGACGGGGATATCCATGGTACCTGTTAAAACACACAATGCGCCCAGTGGGCATTTTTTCATTCATCCAAGAGCGAGAACAACGCATCACCTTGTTGCAAATGATGACACAAGTACACAGACACCAGAAAGTTAAATAACACAACCGTCACTTCACTCAAAAAGCCCTGCAGACTATTCATAATTGAACGCTGCAGGGCTTTTTTAAAAAAATGAGGAAAATTGACGTATACTACCCCTGCATTTTCTCGCTGCGCCGTTTCATCATCAGCAAACGGGCCATATATAAAACAACAGCAAGGTTAATTAAAAAAAGCACCACGCCAAGCATCGTTGGGTGAGTCATCATTGAACGAATTTCAAGCGGAATATAGATTCCTCCGCTAAATAAAGAAAGCCATTCAGCCCAGGCCCTCGCTTTCCATAAGCCATAAGCTTCGGCAAGGCGCATTATTGAATACGCAAGCGCACCAAGCGCAAGCAAACTCAGTTTTATATTCGAATAATCACTCGCCGCATGGAGGAAAATACTAGGAAAATGACTTGCTGGGTTTAGGTGTGTATGGCGAACTAACGCCTCGGCAATATCCAAAAGGCTGCGGTCAGCAAACAGATGAATACCAAACGCAACAATAAGGGCCAACACCCCTTTGCTCGCCTCCAGCATTGCAATTGCTTTCAGGTTTCTATGCGTTGATTCCATTTTTACCTCTTTACTAAATAAAAAATCAGGTGATCTTTCTCAGCTTGCGTAGCACTGTTGTTTTACATTCACTTATGTTCGTTTACATGCGCTTAGTATCTTCCGGGACACTTGATACTGGCTAATTTCTGCATAATGGGCTCTATTATGCGCGTTCTTTCAGATAAGAAAAATACCAAAAATGCTGAAATGCCACCAACCACGGCAGCACCAAAGATATCTAGCGGATAGTGCACGCCAACATAAACTCTGGCTATTCCGCCAACCAGACTCAAAAGCAACAACACACCGCCAAGTTTTCGCGTTGTGCAATGAAACAGCAAAGAAATAGCAATGCAGAAGAGAAACGTCGTGTGGTCCGATGGAAATGACGTGTCCGGTGTATGACTCACCAGATTTTCCCCTATATTTTGCATGAATGGGCGCGGGTGAAAATATAACAGCGACACCAGATGGCTAGTCAGCAATCCCAGCAGTACAGAACAGCCAGCCGCCACACTAATTTTTTTGTATGTTACGGATTTTCCTAACCACAGAACCAGCAATACCAGAATAAATAGATAAGGCATCAACTCAGCAACACCAATCACCAGCGTATCGAAAATGCGGCTTTTTCCTGCATGCTGATTAACAGCCAAAAAAGCTGCCACATTGAAACCTTCCATTGCATTGACTCACACTGTATTAAATAGGTTATATGCCCACTGCCCTGCCAATTGTAGCGATGTGGTCAGTGTACGTCAGCCCAGCATGAACAATCGCTATGCTCGGCTGACCATCCTGCGCCAGCATAGGCCAAGGGGCTAGCTAACGAATCCCCGTCTGCTCAGTTATCATAGGCTTTCCTTTTACTCTTGGTCCTTTGGACAACATTCCATGACAGCCACTCTTGAACAACACGCGCTGAAGGTTTCCATTATTTTCACCCTATTAGTGTCAGCCCTTGGGGTGGCACTTGGGTTGATGTCAGGTTCTCAATCCATTTTGTTCGACGGGGTATTTTCTACCATAGATGCAGCCATGTCGGGGCTGGCACTATTCGTATCACGCCTTGCCATGCGCGAGATGAGTCAGCGCTTTCAACATGGTTACTGGCACCTTGAGCCTTTGGTAGCCGCTCTGAATGGCAGCATTCTCCTGTTACTATGTTTTTATGCGTTTCTTAACGCGATTAGCGGCCTAATTGAAGGAGGGCAGCCGCTTTCTTTCGGTTTTGCCATTATTTATGCCGTTATAGTAGCGATTATCTGCTTCGCTCTAGCAGCCTATCAGCGTCGTATTAATCGCTGTGCAAAGTCTGAGTTTGTACGCATAGACATGCACGGCTGGCTGATGGCCGCACTGATCACCTCTGCCCTGCTGGTTGCTTTTGTCATCGCGTCAATACTAGAGCGTACTCAATGGGCACACCTCACGCCTTATGTAGACCCGCTACTTCTGACCTTACTGACGCTATGCCTTCTTCCTGTGCCATTCAATATTGTACGCCGTGCCATGAAAGAAATTTTGCGTATGGCACCCAGTGCCATGGACCGCGAGGTACAGGCCGCGATGGTAACGGTAATGCGTCGTGAGGGCATACTTTCGTACTACAGCCATGTGGCCAAGGCTGGGCGTGGCTATTTTATTGAATTGCACATCATCACCACGCCAGACTTCGCGGCGCAGCAAGGCGTTTCACTGCTCGATGAAATCCGTGAAGAGATCACCGCCGGCCTGAGCATTCCCGCAGAGCGCCGCTGGTTCAGTGTGGCCTTCACGGCAGAAGAACGTTGGGCCTAGTGATGTCGTGTTACCGTTTCTCATACTGGGTTGTCGGCCCTATTGTCAGTCTTTACCCTGCTTAAACCGGATGATGCTTCCCACAGAATTAATTCAAGGATCTGAGCCATGTCTATTGTTATCGCTTTCTGCCTGATTGCCGTGGCTGGCATAGGTGCCCAGTGGCTGGCTTGGCGATGGAAGGTTCCTGCCATTGTGCTGATGCTGGTCGCTGGCCTGGCACTAGGACCAGCCACCGGAGTGCTTGACCCACAGGCGCTGCTTGGAGGCTTGTTAAGCCCCATCATCTCGGTGGCGGTGGCCATCATCCTGTTTGAAGGTGGACTAACGCTCAACTTTCGGCGGCTGGCCGATGCAGGCCAGGCCGTCAAACGGCTGGTAATATTTGGCGGCCCGTTGGTATGGCTACTATCAACACTGGCCGGGCACTATGTTGGCGGGCTTAGCTGGATATCGGCGGCAGTCTTTGGCGGCATTCTGATCGTTACGGGGCCAACGGTAATTATTCCGTTACTACGCCAGGCGAGCCTCAAGCGCCGTCCATCGGAGATTCTGCGCTGGGAGGCTATTGTCAACGACCCGGTCGGGGCGCTGGCGGCTGTGCTGGCCTTTGAAGTAGCACTGGTGGCTTACGAGTCCATGAGCGTTGGTGCCACTATATTTCACCTGGTTGCCGGTATCGCCATGGCAACGGTTGCCGGTTATGTCACTGCACGTCTACTGATTACCGCGTTGCACCGTGGCTATGTACCCGAGTACCTCAAAGTCTCGGTAATGATCGTTTTCGTACTCGTTACCTACGCGTTACCTAATGCGTACTTGCATGAAAGCGGCCTGCTGGCAGTAACTATCATGGGGGTGGTCATCGGTAATTCCTCGCTGGCTTCGCTGGATGAAATCAGGCGCTTCAAAGAAAACATCACCATTATGCTGGTGTCAGGCGTGTTCATTCTGCTGGCAGCAAATATTGACCTAGGCACCCTGCTGGCTCTGAGTTGGCGTGAGCTATTATTCGTGGCGATGGTCTTGCTGGTAGTCCGGCCACTGGCAGTGATGCTGTCTTTGATGGGAACCGGTTTACCACTCAACGAGAAACTGATTGTCGGCTGGATTGGCCCGCGCGGCGTGGTAGCCGTTGCCATGGCTGGGCTGTTCGGGGCCAGATTAGTGGACCTTGGCGTAGAAGACGCGGCTATTTTGCCGCCGCTAGCATTTGCCATTGTCGCCGTTACCGTGGTGCTTCATGGGTTTTCACTGGAGCCGCTATCACGACGTTTCGGGCTGCGCTCTACCGAAATAAAAGGCGTGCTTATTGTTGGTGCCACGCCCTTTTCACGCCAGTTGGCTGAGTCCATTCAGGCCAGCGGTCGCCCAGTATTGGTTACGGACCGCAACTGGTCGCGCCTGCGCACCATTCGCCACCACAACATTCCAACTTACTACGGCGACGTACTCACCGAAGATGCTGAGATGGATATCGAAATCAATCGGTTCAGTACCTTACTAGCACTAAGCGATAACGACGATTATAACGCCTTGGTCTGTGCCAATTACGGCCCTGAGTTTGGTCATCACCAGGTATTTCAGCTCACACCGGCTGAGCACGGTCGCTCGCGCAGCAATAAGAACAAGGAAGACAGCAGCGCCCCAGACAGCCTGGGAGGGCGTTACTTTGCCAAACAACTCAGCTATGCCACCACCGAAAACCGCTTACGTGAAGGCTGGGGGATTCGCCGGACCAACCTAAGTGATGATTACGGCCTTGAAGCCTATCGCGCCGATAACCCTGACGCACTGATTCTGGGTGCCTACACGGAAAATGGCGATATTCGCATGATGACCGCCGATATCGCACTCAGTGCGGATGAGAGCGAAACGCTGCTCGCATTAGCTCCCAACTACAGCGATGACGAGCGCGCAAAACGCAAAGCACAACGGCGCGAGAACCAAGCGAAGGTTAACAATAAAGCCGCAGCGGCAGACGATGCTGATACCAGCCCCAGCAATGGGAGCGAAACATAAAACACCCTTATAAGAGCCATAACCCACGTGCAGCAAATAGCTTTACGGGTACGCCAGCGCTTGGTATAGCTCTGTTTCTTGCTGTCTATTTTCTCTCTGTAACGACGTTGAAGAGGCTCCATGAAACGGACTATCGCTCCTCTTGTTAGCGCCAGCTTGCTGCTGGCCACTGGCTTCGCTCACGCGGAGAGCCTTAACGCTCAGCTCTACAAGGACCCTAATTGTGGTTGCTGCGAAACGTATGCCCGCCTGATGGAGGAACACGGCTATCACGTAAAAAGCATCGATGTGGCCAACCTTGGCCGCGTCAAGCAGCAAGCCGGTATTCCCTATGGCGAAGGTGCCTGCCATACCATCGAGTTAGGTGGTTACATCATTGAAGGCCATGTTCCCTTCGCCGCCATCGACCGCCTGCTGGAAGAGCGCCCCGATATAGACGGCATTGGTCTTGCGGGTATGCCTATTGGCACCCCGGGAATGCCTGGCCCCAAAACCGAAGACTGGGTAGTCAAGGCATTCAACGACGGTAACACCACGCCGTGGATGACGTTCTAACTGGGTAGCGGGCCGGTTTCGATCAGCAGGTTTCTCGGCGTCAGCTCTCGCTGGCAAAAGCGGCTTAACTGCACCGTGTAACCGGCCTCTTCCAAAAAGCGTACACGGTCCAGTACTAACCACATTTCCAGCGGCCGCCGAAACAGGTGGCGAACTAACTCTCGCCGTGTAACGTCAGCAAGCCGCTGCCAGCCAGCGGCTTCAAAGGCAGCCCAATCCACATGGCCTGGCAAGATTATTTGCTTACGCTCGGCGGCCCAGCGACAAAACCCTGCAAAGCATTCGGGTAGCTTGCCATAAGCCAGGCTCGGCACCGGCAGGTAGCTGTTTTCAGCACGCACTTCACGCTGCAACAGATCAAACCCTAGTCGCCACGCATTGGCCCGCTCACGATGACGACGCACCCCTCTAGGGGCTGTCACCGTTTCCTGCACCGCCATGGCAAGGTTGTCGCGCGTTACTGCTGTCTCCGCACATAACAGGCTACGTGCTTGGTGTGAAAATGGCCGGTAGATCTCAGCACCAGTGCGATGATAACAACATGGCACCAGAGTGATTGCCGCACCCTGCTGTGCTGCCCGTTCAAGTAGCTGGCCATGCAGATCACCACAAGCATGGAGCGCAGCAACACGCGTCTTCGGGGTTAGCCACTTCACCACGTCATCACTCATTACATCCTGCTGATGAAACCGCACCGCCACGTTTTCACGTTCGGCCAAGGCTTGCCCCGAGTCGCACAATGCCTTTTGCCATTCCAGCGCCGTTACCGCGCACCCATCACGACGCGCCAATGTTCGCGCCAAATGTCCCTTTCCCGCACACCAGTCAAGCAATGACAACTCACCAGCAGGAAAACACGCCATAAAGGCTTGTAGTTGCTGCCACTTGCGCGCACCAATGCCGTCGCCCCACGCGTCTGGCAACCGAGCCTGAGTGGCTATATTGGCTGATGGCATGCCCCGCTCAGTGAGCGCAGCAAGCTCAGCGACAGGCAACCAGGCGGACAATGGAGAGTTCTCGAACGGCCGAGCCTGAAGCCGTGCCGTCTCAGCATCACTCAGCGCTAACAGAGCATCATCCAGCCCTGGAAAGGCTTCGCCCCAAGGCGCACTCAGTGTCTGGAACGGCAAGCCGCTCCACAACGCGTGATGAGAAAATAGCAGCGCATGCAAACGGGCAAAACGCTCAGCGTGAGTCAGGGGCATGAATTCTCCGCAACATCGCTATGACGGATTAAGGCCGCAAAGGGTAACCTATTACTAGGCATCACTAAAAAACATGAGGAATCAATGCACGCATTACTTGAACAGATCACCACTTTGGTCGGCGCCGCAAATGTACTCACGGGCCAGGATGTTAGCGCTCGGAGTGCTGACTGGATGAGCGCTGCGCCCTGTCGTGCAGCGGCTATTATTCGCCCAGCCTCTACCGACGAGCTTTCAAAGGTCATGCGCGCTTGCCATGCAGCGCGTCAGCCAGTTGTCACTCACGGTGGGGTAACAGGGCTGGTTCACGGTGCCGCGGCTAAACCGGATGAGCTGGTAATATCCATGGAGCGCATGAATCGCATTGAAGCCATCGATACCGTCGGCAGCACGCTAACCGTGCAAGCAGGAACACCGCTACAAAGTGTGCAAGAGGCTGCCGAAGACGCTGGGCTGCAATTTCCTCTGGACTTAGGCGCGCGTGGCAGCTGTACCATTGGCGGCAATATTTCTACCAATGCTGGGGGCATTCGGGTGATTCGCTATGGCATGACGCGCCAGCTGGTATTAGGCCTTGAGGCAGTGATGGCCGATGGCCGAGTGGTCAGCTCAATGAATCACATGCTCAAGAACAATGCGGGGTTCGACCTCAAGCAGCTATTTATTGGCAGCGAAGGAACGCTGGGTATAGTGACCCGAGCGGTGCTGCGTCTTCACCCACAAACCCCAGACGTACAAACGGCGCTGGTAGCCTGCCCGGACTTCGACGCTCTTACTGGCCTGCTAAGCCACATGAACCAAGCGCTAGGTGGCAACCTGTCGGCGTTTGAGGCCATGTGGCATAACCATTACCACCTGCTCACCGAAGAAAGTGGACGCCACACCGCACCACTGCCGACAGACTCGCCGTTCTACGCCATCGTCGAGTCTCTGGGTATCGATGCTGACAGCCATGCAGCACAGTTCAGCCAGGCGCTGGAGTCCGCGTTTGAGCGCGAGTTGATCTGCGACGCTGTGCTCGCCCACTCATCACAGCAGCGCCAAGGGTTATGGGCAATTCGTGAAGATATTGAAGGCTTACTTCAACTGTTAGCACCATTTTTTGTGTTTGATGTCAGCCTGCCAATCAGTGCCATGCAGGACTACGTCACCGAGGTTGAGCAGGCTGTAGCACAACGCTGGCCTGAGGGCCGCGTCATCACGTTTGGCCACTTGGGTGATGGCAACCTGCACTTTTCGATCACTGTAGGTAGCGACGACGACGCAAGCCGCCAGGCAGTTGAGCAGTGCGTTTATCGCCCACTTTCCGCACTTGGTGGTTCGGTGTCTGCCGAGCACGGCATTGGGCTAGAGAAACGCCGTTACCTCGACCTGTCTCGAACAGCTGACGAGTTGGCGCTGATGCGCCAATTAAAGCAAGCACTAGATCCCCATAACTTACTGAACCGAGGGAAAGTATTAGACCCCGCTTCTTTCTGACAACAACGTTTATTGCCCCAGAGCAAAAATACCTTGGTTTGAACATACAACTTTCATTAAAATATGTTGTGTTTTCATCCTCCCCTTTCCCCCCTCTGCTCTGGGACAATTCTGCATGCGCATCCCTACCCCGACCCATCGGCTCTGGCATAACGCCCAGCGGCCAAAATTTGTCGTGGCTGCTATTCTTGCAACCCTGTTCACGTTGTTCAGCCCTCTCGTTTACGCTAACGCTGGCCCGCTCAATCTGACCACCTCAATCAGCGGTTTTATTGCCGTTAGCTTATTTATTTTCGCCTATGGCCTGGTCATGGCGGAAGAACAGCTGCACATGCGCAAGTCGAAACCCGTATTGGTAGCGGCGGGGATCATCTGGGCAGTTATTGGCTGGGTCTATGTTCAGGCGGGGCTGCCTGATGTCGCAGAAAGTGCCTTTCGAGAAACCCTCCTAGAATACTGCGAACTGTTGCTATTCTTGTTGGTAGCAATGACCTATATCAACGCCATGGAAGAGCGCCGCGTTTTCGACAAACTACGCTCATGGATGGTGCAAAAGGGCTTCAGCTACCGCACCCTGTTCTGGATTACCGGCATTCTGGCCTTTTGGATTTCAACCATCGCTAACAACCTGACCACGGCCATGTTGATGTGTGCCGTGGTCAGCAAAGTGGCCGAGGGTGACAAAAAATTTATTAGCCTGTGCTGTATTAATATTGTTGTGGCGTCTAACGCTGGGGGGGCATTCAGCCCGTTTGGTGATATCACGACTCTGATGGTTTGGCAGGCTGGGCTTGTCCCCTTCGAAGGCTTCTTTACGCTGCTGGGTCCGTCGCTGGTTAATTATTTTGTTCCTGCAATCATCATGAGCTTTTTCATTCACAACCGTAAACCCAGCCCCCTGGACGAGCGTGTATGGATGAAGCGTGGCGCAAGGCGCATTGTTGTACTCTTTCTGATTACCGTAACCATCTCTGTGCTTTGCCACACCGTACTACACCTGCCGCCAGCGCTGGGTATGATGACAGGACTTGGCTTTCTGCAGTTTTTTGGTTACTACCTGCGCCGCAGCCTACCACGCTCGCTGGACCGTAAGCGCACGCGTTATAGCCAACGCGGAGACGTACAAAAACTTCAGTCATTAGGCAGCGTGGTGCCATTTGATGTGTTTTCACGGGTCGCCCGCTCCGAGTGGGATACCTTGCTATTCTTCTATGGCGTAGTGATGTGTGTAGGTGGCTTAGGGTTCATGGGTTACCTGAGCCTGCTCTCTGAAACACTTTATACCGGCTGGAACCCAACCTGGGCCAATGTGGTACTGGGTGTCATCTCTGCCGTGGTAGATAATATCCCGGTGATGTTTGCGGTCATTTCCATGGCCCCAGACATGTCTACGGGCAACTGGCTGTTAATTACCCTAACAGCGGGGGTCGGCGGCAGCCTGCTATCTGTTGGCTCGGCCGCTGGTGTCGCCCTGATGGGGCAGGCTCGCGGCGTTTACACCTTCGCTGGGCACCTGCGCTGGGCACCTGTCATCGCACTAGGCTATATCGCCAGCGTGCTAACGCACTTATGGCTGAATGCAGCCAGTTTCAGCAGCTAACTCGGTGCATTAACACGCTAGCGGGGCCAGTAACGGTGCAAGATCTTCTGTCCAAACGTAGCTATCAATAACTGGCTCTCAAGCACTCGCTCTCAAGTACTCGCTCTCAAGAAAAGGCACGGCCGCACATGATATGCTGTACGGCCGCGTCTTTCACAAGCAAGACATCAGCAAGAGCAGATTCAATGCGATACGCCTCTCTACACGCCTCACCCCAAGGCCCTTCTCAGGCCCGACTCCGGCCAGAAACGTCCTCTAGCGATAGCGGGAGTCAGACCATGTCTAAGGCTCGCGTTATCCTCAGCGTTGAGCAACTGTCCAAGCAATATAGCGGTGGCTTTCAGGCCCTCGATGACATCAATCTTGACATTCGTCGCGGCGAGATTTTTGCGTTACTGGGCCCTAACGGTGCCGGAAAAACGACACTCATTGGTGTGATCTGCGGGCTGGTCAACGCCAGTTCTGGCCGCGTACTGGTGGACGGCCATGACAATATCAGCGAGTTTCGCCAAGCACGCCAGCGCATTGGCCTGGTTCCCCAGGAGCTGACCAGCGAGGCGTTTTCCAAAGTCTGGGATACGGTGAGCTTTAGCCGAGGTCTGTTTGGTAAGCCGCCTAATCCTGAACACATCGAACGGGTATTACGCTCACTCAGCCTGTGGGAAAAGCGCAACAACCGGTTGATCACGCTATCTGGCGGCATGAAGCGCCGGGTGCTGATCGCTAAAGCGCTATCTCATGAACCGGATATTCTGTTTCTCGATGAGCCCAGTGCTGGCGTAGACGTAGAACTGCGCCGTGATATGTGGGCCGTGGTGCGTGGCCTACGCGACCGGGGCGTAACCATCATCCTGACCACCCACTATATTGAAGAAGCTGAGGAAATGGCTGACCGCATTGGGGTGATTCGCGGAGGCAAGCTGATGCTGGTGGAAGACAAGCACACGCTGATGAGCAAACTCGGCACCAAAGTACTGACACTGCGCCTTATGGCTCCGCTGACAACACTGCCAGAGTCGCTTAACGACTTCGACCTGAGTTTATCTGAGGACGGCTTCACGCTTGATTATGGCTATCGCAGTACCGTATCTCAGCCCAGCGACACCCCGAACAACATTGCGGCGTTGTTAGCAGCCCTGGCTGAGGCTGATATCGAAATCAGCGATATGGACACCCGCCAAAGTTCGCTGGAAGACATTTTCATCAGTCTGGTTAAGGAGCAGCCGTGAACCTGCAATCGGTAAAAGCGCTTTATCACGCCGAGATGGCCCGCAGCCTGCGCACCATACTGCAAAGCGTGGTGTCACCTGTCGTTTCCACCTCACTGTATTTTGTGGTGTTTGGCAGCGCCATCGGCAGCCGCATCAACGAGGTTGATGGCGTCAGCTACGCGGCGTTCATTGTGCCAGGGCTGATCATGTTGATGCTGCTGACCCAAAGTGTCAGCAATGCATCTTTTGGCATTTTCTTCCCACGCTTCAGCGGCTCAATTTACGAGGTGCTCTCCGCGCCCATTTCCTATGTAGAAGTGGTATTAGGCTATGTGGGCGCGGCAGCGACTAAATCAACCCTGCTGGGACTGATTGTACTTGGCACTGCCAGCCTGTTTGTGCCAATGCATATTGAGCACCCATTTATCATGCTGCTATTCATGGTACTAACAGCGCTGACGTTCAGCATGCTCGGCTTTGTTATCGGCATCTGGGCTGACGGCTTCGAAAAGCTGCAGCTGGTGCCACTGCTCATCATTACCCCGCTGACATTTCTTGGCGGCACGTTTTATTCCATCAGCATGTTACCGCCTTTCTGGCAGGCCGTGACGTTGTTTAATCCCGTAGTTTACTTGGTCAGCGGCTTTCGCTGGAGCTTTTACGGCAACGCCGATGTCAGCATTTGGGCCAGCCTGAGCGTGGTCTTTTTGTTTCTGTGTATTAGCCTGGCACTTGTGGCAATGATTTTTCGCACGGGCTACCGCCTGAAGCCGTAAGGCTAGGCTACTTTTTATCTCTATTCTTCAAGGCGTTACTGGCATGCCGATTCTTGCAAGCATCATTCATCGTATCGACAAGCAAACCAGCGATTCTCCTGCGCAACTGATAGCCGCCACTGAAATGCTACCGGAAAGCGCCGCGCTGGAAGACCTGCTTGCTAGCCTGCGGGATGCCTATCATCGCAAAACCAAGGCCTGGGGCCGCTTTGACGATAGCGCCAGTGGTGGATTAGCCGCTGATATGGCCGCTTATCTAGAGCAATCACAGGACTTTGTGAAGCTGAGCCAGACGCTCAGCGAGACACTGTTGCCACTGGTTGATGCGCATTTACCCATCGGTGGCCACTTACTGCTGGCCGACTACCAACAGGGCGAAGCCCGCTATTTGCTGCTGGCGTTACTGCATCATCGCGACGGCTTTGCTATCGACCAACAACTTAATGTGACTGCCAGCCGACAACTTAACCTCGCGCAAATGAGCCTGGCCGCACGGCTTGATATCGCCCAGTGGCAGAGTGGCAGCGAATCTCACCCGTATCTGTCATGGAGCCGAGATCGTGGCGGCAAAGGACTTGGCGAAGGTTTAGTGGCCGTACTGGGCGCGAGCGAACAGCGTGATGCCGGGCAAGAAACCCGCACACTGTTAAAGGCCTTCAGCGACTATGTGGAAAAACAGGACCTGCCCGAAGAAGAAAGCCGCGAAAAAACCGATGCACTGGTTAGCTACGCCAGCGAGCAAGCCGGCCGTGGAGAACCTATCGCCCTAGACGAGCTATCTGAACTGATTGATGGTCAAGAGCCTAGCGCATTTTACGAGCACATTCGGCACAGCGATTACGGCCTGTCTCCGGAAATTCCGCCTGATAAGCGCACTATTAGCCAGTTTCAACGCTTTACTGGCCGCTCGGATGGCGTGTCGATCAGTTTTGATGCCCACTTGCTAGGCGGAGCCGTGGACTACGACGAAGGCCGCGACCAGCTAGTCATCCGAAAAATTCCCAAAGGCCTGCGCGAACAGCTCAAACGACGAGACTAATGGCGCTGCAACGTTACACCAAATGCGGGGCTAACCACTGGCGAAGTTGTGGGCCCTGCAATACACCAGACTGACGCGCCACTTCTTTACCTTCGCTGAATACAATCAACGTAGGGATGCTGCGAATCCCGAATCGCCCAGCCAGTGCTTGCTGCGCTTCGGTATCCAGCTTGGCAAAGCGGATTCGCGGCTCCAGCTCACTGGCAGCTTCAGCGAAAATCGGCCCCATCATCTGACAAGGG
Source organism: Halomonas halocynthiae DSM 14573 (assembly GCF_000425725.1). Lineage (GTDB taxonomy): Bacteria > Pseudomonadota > Gammaproteobacteria > Pseudomonadales > Halomonadaceae > Halomonas > Halomonas halocynthiae. Next base: position 409,517 of record NZ_KE384440.1, on the reverse strand, counting down.
CCACACCAGCTAGCCCAAAAATCAACAACCACCGGCAAGTCACTACGTTCAACCAACGCATGAAAGTTGGCTTCGGTCAGCGCTACCGGCTCGCCATTGAAGAGCGGCTGTTTGCATTTCCCACACTTAGGCCCATTGCTTAAACGTTGACGCTCTACCTGGTTAAGCGCACCACATTCAGCACAACCCATTTTCAGCACATCACTCATTTCGCGTCTCCACACAGAATAGTCCGCTAAGCGCCCTGTGACTTTCTGACCACAGGGCGCTTAATTACTAACGCAGATCACTCATACAGGCTGCGATCATCTCGCCTGATCAACGATACACTGGGTGCTCAGCACATACGGCCTCGACCTTGGCCTTCACCTCAGTCTCAATGGCGTCGGTATCCTCACCGTTGGCCATAACATCAAGAATGTCACAGATCCAACCGGCCAGATCACGACATTCTGCCTCACCAAAGCCACGCGTAGTAACAGCCGGAGTACCAATGCGCAGACCCGAAGTAATGAACGGGCTTTGCGGGTCTCCGGGCACCGCATTTTTATTGACCGTGATGTAAGCACGGCCCAAAGCGGCATCCGCGTCTTTTCCCGTCACGCCTTGCTTAACCAGCGATAACAGGAAGAGGTGATCTTCGGTGCCGCCAGAGACAATATCGAAACCACGCTCAATGAATACACCAGCCATAGCCTGGGCATTTTTGATCACTTGCTGCTGGTAAGTCTTGAAACTTGGCTCCATGGCTTCTTTGAAACAGATCGCCTTAGCAGCAATCACATGCTCTAGCGGGCCACCCTGGATGCCAGGAAAAACCGCCGATTGCAGCTTTTTCTCAATATCGGCATTGCCCTCAGCAGACAAAATCAAACCGCCACGCGGGCCGCGCAACGTCTTGTGCGTGGTAGTCGTAACAACATGCGCGTGAGGGATCGGGCTGGGGTATTCGCCAGCAGCAACCAAACCAGCAATATGGGCCATATCAACCAGCAAATAGGCACCAATCTCATCGGCAATTTCACGGAACTTCGCCCAGTCAATCACTTGGGAGTATGCCGAAAAACCAGCAATGATCATCTTCGGCTGGTGCTCGCGAGCCAAATTAGCCACTTCATCAAAATCGATACGGCCTGATCCATCAATGCCATACTGAATGGCATTGTAATGCTTACCAGAAAAGTTGGGCGCCGCACCGTGGGTCAAGTGACCGCCAGCATCAAGGCTCATGCCCAATACCGTGTCGCCTGGTTTTACCAATGCCTGGAAAACGGCACCATTAGCCTGAGAGCCAGAGTGCGGCTGAACATTGGCATAGGTGGCGCCAAACAGCTGCTTGGCATAATCAATCGCCAGTTGCTCCACGATGTCGACATACTCGCAGCCACCGTAGTAGCGCTTACCAGGATAGCCTTCTGCATACTTGTTGGTTAGCTGACTCCCCTGCGCTTCCATAACGCGCGGACTGGCATAGTTTTCAGAAGCGATCAACTCGATGTGGGCCTCCTGGCGAGCGCTTTCTTTGTGCATCGCGTCGAACAGGGCGTCATCGAATCCAGCAATCTGCATGTCACGGCTAAACATCGGCGAAAAACCTCGCATCTAGGGATTAAATCGGACGGCACTATCATACCTCAGCCCTTACCTACTGTCCTATGGCACACGCCCGCGACTCAGGCACTTACGGCACAGATATTGTCTTATGAACGGGAACACACAGCACGGGGCAGGCAACAACAGCAAACAAGCCGCCCTGTAGAGGGCGGCTTGTTTGTTGAAACCTAAAAATCAAGGCTTAGCGATTACTCAACTTCCACTTTCATCGACAGCTTGTCAGGCAGCCCAAGCGGGTCATCAATGCTGGTTTCCAGCGACTTGAAAGAAGGCAGAGTGACCGACACATCCACCTGACTCGCCTTGCCTTCCATCATATCAACCAAGCCGACCATTAATTCAGATACCTGAGGCCCAAGCACATTGCCCATGCCCTTAGCTTGGGTGCGCGTCTGTTGAATGAACTCCGCTTCGCTAATGCCTTCAACCGTTGCAGCAACAGCAGGAAGACGGTTAAACAGCCCCTGATTCACTAACCCCAGGTGTGCTTTCCCTGACTCAAAGTCCAGCAGTTCCAGGTTGCCTTGTTCAATTTGCATAACCTGATCAGCGGCACTCATACCTTCCGGCGTGAGCAATACCAGTCCGACCATACTCTTGAGACTCAGCGCGTCATCCAGCCGGACATCACTCTTCACCTGGTAGTCAGCACGGCCATCAGATAGCTCTTCAAGACTGCCCGACCCTTCAGCATTGAGAGTGAGTATATTGCTACCGCCAGTCAGTATATTGGACACCATACGCACTTCTGTCCGCTCATCCGCCGGCACCCATTCAATTACACGGCCTAGATCTATTACCAAATTGCTAACAGTGGTGCCCGTTTCACCATTACTCCAGTCTTGATCTGACACCATGCTTTCGAGGCTGGCCGCTAGGCCCTCAGCATCAATCTCAAAACCATTCAGCGTCATTTCGGTAATCAGCGGGGCCGCCAACTCATCCAGATCGCCTTCGCTGATGGTCTGCATACCGGCGACGTTGAGGCCATTCATCATCAGCTTATCCAACGACATGCTGCCCGCTCCAAGCTGCTGGAACTCGTCAAATTCAGAGCTCATGCCCTCAAGCGTTACCCCGTCAACCCTTTCTTGAGATACCTGCCGGAATTCAAGACGTTTCAGCGCCACTTTGCCGGTAAAGTCTTCCAGCAGCTCTATAAAGTCAGCATCACTCCCAGCGGACTGCTCGTTGATCGCAACAGTCAAGGCATTAAGCAGCACTGACTCAGCGCTGAAATCCATCTCACCCTTCAGGACTTCTACCGGATCAACAACCGCTCTATCGGGACGATTGAGCGTCAGCTTATCCGCACTCAGCGCATCAGTCTCACTGCCTTCTGCACTAAAAGTAATACCTTCAATGACTACGTCATCCGGGCTATCAAAATCACCATTTACCACGTAACTATCAATACGCAAGGTACCAACAGAAGGCTCGACATACACCAGCCCCTCTGCTGTACTGCTACCACCAAACAAACTGTCAGAAACGTTATCTATCGTTAGCTCACCGGCATCATTGGCGAACATCGCCCGTAAACCAGCTTCTAACTGCTCGCTACTTGCATTGGCCTGAGCAGCAAACGCAAGTAGCGCAACACTTAAAGCGACGGGGCGCATACGGGGCATTGGCATGATGTTGTTCCTCTATTTTCGGATAGATCAGCTAACGAGTAGTCGTATTTCAGCGCGTCATGATATCTCAGCAACGTCTTATGCCCAACCGCTATCTTGCCAACAGGACAATTAGGTCTCACCGATTAACCCCAGGCTTGCCATCGGCGCCTGTCGACGCAGATCACGCGATAACCAATGGCCAATGCCCCCTACCAACAAGGCACCGCTCAACGGTAACCACAGCCACAACCACAAATGCAAACGCGGAGCCAGGTCCAGCCACCCCATATACAAGCCCGCAGAGGCTAGCTCAGCCAACAACGCGGCCAGCAAACCACTGCTTAACCCCAACAGAGCAAACTCAGCCGCCTGGATACGCGCCAACGTTGCCTGGCCTGCACCAAACACGCGCAACACGCCTCCTTCATGTGCCCGAACTGGCGCACTCGCCGTTAGCGCGGCATATAACACGCTAAAGCCTGCTAGCAGCACAAAAATCAGCACCCACTCTACCGCGCGCGTCACTTGGTTTAAGACATCGCGGACGCGCTGTAAGATGGCGTCAACATCCAGCAGAGTCACACTGGGAAACTGGGTAATTAACGACTTAACGGCCTCTCTCTGTGTATCCATGCGAAATGCGGTAATGAAACTATGACCAAAACCGTCGAGGCTTTTTGGTGGAAAAATCACATAGAAGTTAGGTTGAAAGCTATCCCAGTTAAGCGTTCTCAAGCTGGCGATCTCTGCGTGTACCTGCTCACTGCCAATGCTGAACGTCAATACATCACCAAGCGCTAACCCAAGATTGCTCGCCAACTCAGCTTCCATGGATATCTTTGCCACAGGTGTCGAGTCGCTAGAGACAGCATCTACACTGTTATGCCAGCCCTGCTCTGCACCGTTAGCGAGAGACTCAATAACAGGCTCGGCAGTCGCCGACCAATCTCCGGCTACCACACGGTTACCGTCAGGTAACTCATTTGACCAAGTCAGGTTCAACTCACGGTTAAGGGCATTGTTACCCTGAGCCTCGCTAGGCACGACATCACGCGGTAACTGGCCATTGATGGCTGTTATCCGTCCGCGCACCATGGGATACAGCGAGCTGCGTGATAACGCTAATGCATCTAGCTGTGCTTCAAACCCTTCTCGCTCATGAGGCTGAATATTAATAGCAAAGTAATTGGGTGTATCAGCTGGCAATTGTTCCTGCCAAGCACTCAGCAAATCACCACGCACCATAGCAATCATCGCCATAGCAAATAGCGTCGTCGCGAATGCCAGCAACTGGCCCAGGCTGGCTTCTCGCCGTCGCGCTAACTGGCTTCCACCAATGCGCAGCGCTTGCAAAAACGCCTGTTTAACACCACTTACTTCATTTTGGCCTGCCGCTGCACGTGGCAACGCGCCACACACGCCAAGCAACAGCTTAAGCAGCAAGCTACCCAGCCACCACAGCCCCAGTAGTGCCATACTGCCGCCGACCAGCAACCCTAGCGCCAGCCCGATATCACCGGAATACATCCAGAGCAGTACACCAAACACGGCCGCTGCACTGCCTTGAACCAGCCAAGCCGATGCCGGTAGTGGGTCAAACTCTCGACGCAACACCTTAAGCGCACTGACTCGGCGCAACCGTAGAAGTGTCGGGCCGGCAAAGCCCACCAATACAGCCAGTGCTGTCAACACTCCCATCACCAATGGCAATAGCCCAGGTGCGGGCAGATCAACGGGTAACATACCGCTCAACAGCAATAACAAGAGTGCTTGCCCTGCTAGCCCCAGAACAGCACCAAGCAACGAAGCGAGCAACGCAAGCCACAGTAACTGCAGCATAAATATGCCGCCCAACTGACGTTGTGTTGCACCAAAGCTACGTAACAATGCTGCCGTATCCAGATGGCGCTCGACATATCGGCGTGTGGCCATGGCCACGGCAACGCCAGCCAGTAGCACAGCGGCCAGTCCAGCCAGGCTTAGATACCGGTCGGCCCGCGCCAGAGCACTACCTAGCCGCGGCCGATCACGATGCACATCTTGAATTTCCAGCCCTTGCTCACGCCACTGCACCAACCGCGGTTCAATCGCGTCTAGCGCGGTGACGGGGCCAGCGGCCAATAATGCATAGTTGATACGTGAACCGGGCTGCACCAGCCCCGTTGCTGGCAAATCGGCCACATGCATCATCACCCGCGGGTTAAAACTGCTAAAGCCTGCTGAGGGATCGGCCTCGCGCTCAATGACACCATCAATCTTGAGTTTGGCCTGCCCGACCTGCAACATGTCACCAGGACCTACATCAAGTAATATCTCAAGGCGTGGAGCAATCCACACACTACCGGGCGCCGGCCCACGCGCCAGTGACTCCGCCCCGTTGCCCTCTCCGCGATCAACCAGCGACTCACCGTAATGCGGGTAGGCATCATCTACTGCCTTGAGGCTGGCCGGTGAAAACCCCTCACCCTGGCTGACCATGGATACCATGCCCACACGTTCGGAAAGCGTGAACCCCGCATCAAGCAGCTCGCTACGCAACGCCTCACCAAACGGACGTGACTGCTCTAGTACTAAGTCTCCGCCTAATAGCTGACCGGCTTCCCGTGTCAGCCCGCGTTCTAGCCGATCAAGAAAGAAACCGATCATAGTGGCTGCCGCCACAGCCAAGGTCAGCGCCAACAGCAACGCTCGCACATCGCTGGCACGAAAGTCTCGCCATAACCCACGCAACGACAACTTAACCATGGCGATCATGTCGTGCTCTCCAGCGCGCCAGAGGTTTGCTCTTCACCGTCAGATCGTGTCGTTAGCTGCTCCGTCAGCTGGCCATTTTCCAGCCTGAGACTATGGTCACAGCGTGCGGCCAACTGTGCATCATGGGTCACCAGCACGAGGGTAGTGCCAGCTTCTCGGTTCAGCGAAAACAACGTTTCAATCACTTGCTCGCCGGTCACTGGGTCAAGGTTACCGGTAGGCTCATCAGCAAACACCAGCACCGGGGCGGTAACAAAAGCCCGCGCCAACGCTACCCGCTGCTGTTCACCACCCGAAAGCTGACGCGGCAGATGACTCAGGCGCTCACCCAACCCCACCCGCTGCAACCATTGTCGAGCGCGGCGGCTGTCATCCGCCATCGGCGTCAATTCCAGCGGTAGTTGAACGTTTTCTAGCGCAGTAAGCGTTGGTAATAGCTGAAAATTCTGGAATACAAAGCCGACTCGCCCAGCACGCAAACGCGCTCGCCCATCCTCATCCAGTTCGCCTAGTGACTCACCAAATAGCGCTAACTCTCCGCCGGTTGGCGTATCCAGCCCTGCCAGCAGCCCCAGCAACGTCGACTTACCTGCGCCACTCTGCCCAATAATTGCCACACTCTGGCCCTTAAACACTTGTAGGTTCAGGTGTTGAAGAATACTCAGAGGGCGTTCACCACTGGTAACCGTCTTTTCCAGGTCATGAGCGTGTAGAATCAGGGGAGAATTTTCAGCAGAACGATATTCAACAGAATCAGTGAGCGAGGTTGGCATGATGATGGGGCTCTCTACGGGGCAACGGAAAAAAAGTCAGATGCAAAGATGGCTACTGCTGATGCTCTTATGGGTAAGCTGGCCGCTGGTTGCATCACAACAACCCACGGTTTTGGTCATGGGCGACAGTTTGAGTGCCGCCTATGGTATCGAACAGGATGCTGGCTGGGTCAGCCTGTTACAGACGCGCCTCAACGGCAAAGCTGTCATCGTCAATGCCAGTATTAGCGGTGAAACCACCTCCGGTGGCATCGCGCGCCTGCCTGAGCAACTCAGACAACATACACCTGATATTGTTCTGATTGAGCTGGGCGGTAACGATGGGCTACGCGGCTTACCCCCAAGCCAGATGCGAAACAATCTGCGCAGTATGATTGAAACCAGCCAAGCCGCTAACGCGCAAGTTTTGTTGATAGGCATTGATATTCCACCTAACTACGGTGACGCCTATCGCAGCGCTTTTACCCGCACCTATAACGCCTTAGCCGACGAATATGACCTAACGCTTGTCCCCTTTCTGCTAGAGGGCGTGGCACTTGAGCCTGAGCTGATGCAAAGCGATGGCATTCACCCCACGGCAGAGGCTCAGCCGCGCCTGCTTGAAACAGTGTGGCCTGCGCTCGAGCTGCTGCTGGAAAACCACCGTAATAGCCAGGCTGGAGATTCACCGTTACCTCAAGCGACCAACTAGATGACGAGCGCCTAGCCGCATCCCATCTACCCAACCCATGGGCTAACACCCATTGTCCGCACCTCACACCAGCGTTAAAACATGAAGCAGCTGTGTCGCTGCATTATCAGCGGCTTTTCTGAGACGCTGGAGCGGGGCTTTTCTGCCATTGCTGTAATAGCAGCCCACCCAAGATCAGCACCAGCCCAACCAAGGTGGAAGGCATAATCGGCTCTCCAACAATAAAATACAGCAGCAGAAGCGAAACGGGCGGAGACAAAAAGATCAGATTAGAGACCTTAGACGTGCGCGATACGGTTTGTACTGCGACTTGCCAAAGCACAAACGCAATACCCATTTCAAAAAAACCGACATAGATACCAGCCCCCACACCTTTCAACGTAAAGCCTTCAAAACCTGGCCCAAGAATCAATAACACCGTGAGTAACGGCACACCAACGCTAAAATTTTGCCACTGAGCAACCAGTGGTGAACGGCGATCACGCGCATTAAACAACCAGTACAACGCCCAGATCAACGTTGAAACCAGCGCCAGCCCGACTCCTAGCGGGTCAGCAAAGGCCACATTGACCACTTGGCCACGGGTAGCAATGGTCCATACACCGGCATAGGCGACCAGTCCGGCCAGCACATCCATCAGCGTCAACCTCTGATCCAGAATCGGCACAGCCAGTAAGCCCATGGCCAGCGCCCAGGTATAATTAAGCGCCATGGCTTCCTGCCCTGGCAGCCGGTCATAAGCCGCAAACAGCACCAGATAATAGGCGACTGGGTTCAGCAGCCCCGCCCAGGCCGCCGTTTTCCAACCACTTCGCAACGCCTCATGCAGCTTGCCCTGCCTTAACATCAGCAACCCAATAACCGACCACGAGACAAGCGCAGCAACCCAGATCAGTTGTAACGGCGTAAGGTCAGCCAGCGCCACCTTGAACGCTGTAGCCACAGTAGACCACAGCCCCACAGCACCCAGTCCGTAGAGCATGGCGCGACGATCAGCGAGCATAAACACTCCTATTGATAGCGCCTGACACCCACCATCTATATGTCATAAAAAGACTCCGCAGAAGAATCGGCCTCCATAATACCGCCACGCAACCACAATAAAAGCACCCAGCGTTTTGCCTGCGTCACACAGCCAGCAACCCAGCGCCAATAAAAACAGCCAGTTGATCCTGTCGCACGTCAAACCTCTGCAAAAACTGGCCTTTCGTCAGTTCGACCACTATCATCGTTGACCGTTATGAGCGCCCTTGCGCTTGCAATCATCGAACTTTTCAACCTGGGTGAGCCTCCATGGCGCAATACGTCTACACCATGAACCGGGTGGGCAAGATCGTGCCCCCCAAAAAGCAGATCCTCAAGAATATCTCGCTGTCGTTTTTCCCTGGCGCCAAGATTGGCGTACTGGGTCTTAACGGCGCGGGTAAATCAACCCTGTTGCGCATCATGGCAGGCGTTGATACCGAGTTTGAAGGCGAAGCCCGCCCCATGCCCGGCATCAATGTTGGCTACCTGCCTCAGGAACCGCAACTCGATGACGACAAAAACGTTCGCGACACTGTCGAGGAGGCGCTGGGCGAGATCAAGAAAGCTCAGCAAGACCTTGAGGCCGTGTACATGGCCTACGCCGAACCGGACGCCGATTTCGATGCCTTGGCCAGTGAGCAGGCTCGCCTAGAGAACATTATCGAGGCTGCCGACGCCCATAACCTGGAGCGTAAGCTAGAGGTCGCCGCCGAGGCCCTGCGCCTTCCGCCATGGGAAGCCACGGTGGGCAATCTCTCGGGGGGTGAACGTCGCCGTGTGGCGCTATGTCGCCTGCTGCTATCAAGCCCTGACATGCTACTACTCGACGAGCCGACCAACCACCTGGATGCCGAGTCGGTAGCTTGGCTTGAACGCTTCCTTCACGACTATTCTGGCACCGTGGTCGCTATTACCCACGACCGTTACTTCCTTGATAACGTTGCTGGCTGGATTCTTGAGCTGGACCGTGGCGAAGGCATCCCCTTTGAGGGCAATTACTCCGACTGGCTGGAAGCCAAAGAGCAGCGCCTCGAACAGGAAGCCAAACAGGAGGCTTCGAAAAACAAAGCCATCAAACAAGAGCTGGAATGGGTGCGCTCTAATGCCAAAGGCCGTCAGGCCAAGAGCAAAGCACGCCTTAACCGCTTCGAAGAAATGCAGTCTGGTGACTTTCAAAAGCGCAACGAAACCAACGAGATCTATATTCCGCCTGGCCCCCGTTTAGGTGACAAGGTCATCGAGTTTCACGGGGTCAGTAAGGCGTTTGGTGACAAGCTGCTGTATGAAAACCTGAGCTTTACTATTCCTCAGGGGGCGATTGTCGGTATTGTTGGCGGCAACGGTGCCGGTAAGTCAACCCTGTTCAAACTGATTAACGGCTCAGAACAGCCCGATAGTGGCGAAGTGGTCATTGGCGAGACCGTGCATGTTGCCCACGTTGAGCAGCTGCGTGATGCGCTAGACAACGCCCAGACCGTCTGGGAAGCCGTGTCTGATGGCCAGGATATTCTCAGTATCAACGGTTATGAGGTTTCGTCGCGTGCCTACGTAGGGCGCTTCAACTTCAAGGGTAACGATCAGCAAAAACGCTTATCTGACCTGTCTGGCGGTGAGCGCGGACGATTACAGCTCGCCCAAACGCTCAAACAGGGTGCTAACGTCCTGCTGCTTGATGAGCCGTCTAACGACCTGGATATCGAAACCTTACGCGCACTGGAAGAAGCCCTGCTGGCTTTCCCAGGCTGCGCTCTGGTGATCTCTCACGACCGTTGGTTCCTTGACCGTATCGCCACGCATATCATGGCGTTTGAGGGCGACTCTCATGTCGAGTTCTTCGTCGGTAACTATGCAGAATACGAAGCCGACCATAAGAAACGCGTCGGCAACGACACACCTCACCGCATGAAATATAAGCGTATTGACGCCTAAATAACGTTCGTACTCTCTGTCGTACTTTCAATCAGGCCCTGCATCTTCACGATGCAGGGCCTGATTATGTTTTACTGGAACCAGTCGCCAGAGCCACACATCAGCCTTATGACATTTTTACGCCATTCTAGGCACTTTCCAGGATCCGCATCGATGTCAACTTCAGCACCGCGTCCCACACAGTTATTGCGCAATTTTTACAATAGTATCGCCTATCTGCCAAGCCTTTTGGCGATGGCTTACATTGCCGTCGGAATCGTCGCTCTCCTGCCCCCTCTCAGTGACAGCCAGCTGCCGGCACTCATTACTCAACTCAGCCTGACATCACCTGACAATGCCCGCTCATTGCTAGCCGCTTTGCTCGGCGGCATGATTTCATTGATGGTCTTCAGCTTCTCCATGGTGATGTCGGTACTTTCCCAGGCGGGCGGCAACTTCTCTCAAAAACTCGTCTTTGGGCTGGTTTCAGAGCGCGACCATCAGTGGGTACTCGGCCATTATCTGGGTACAATTCTTTATGTACTCATGCTGCTAATTGTTCCCAATGTGAATGAAAACCAAGAAACTTGGCGCTCAATTGCTATTTATTTAGCCTGCGCTATGGTCATTCACTGCCTGGCACTTTTTATATATTTCATTCACAACGTCTCACGCTCGATTCAGGTTGATACCGTCGTGCGAGACTTACACCTTGCAACCCGCCACGCCATGGAACAACAACGCCAGAAAGAATCCGGTCAACAGTGGCGCTATCTGCCAGCACAGGCCCCTATTACCGCCAACCGTTATGCTATCTATACCGACCAGGCAGGCTATCTGCCAAGCGTCAACCTTACCGCACTGGCTACACTTGCCGAGCAACTGGGCGGCGTGATTCATCTGCGCTTCCACTTTGGCGAGCATGTGGTAGAAAACCAACCCGCCATGATGCTGGAAGCCAGCGAAGCCCCCGATGACAGCTGGTGTAAAAACGCACGCGACACCTTGGTGTATCTTGATGGCGAGTCAATCGATGCGTGTTTCAGCTTAGGTATGTCGCAACTGATGGAGGTCGCAATCAAGGCACTGTCGCCAGGCATCAACGACCCAGGTACGGCCACCCTTTGTCTGCACCGCATAACAGACTTGCTTTGCCGATACCTACAGTGGCAGCCAGCCAATACGCTGGTAGATAGCAAAGGGCAACGGCGGGTCAGCTGGCCCGTAGAACGCTTCGACAGTTTGCTGCACCGACTGTTTGTTCCACTATTGATTTACGGTAAACAGGATCAGAGCATTCAGCTAGAGTTGCTCAAGGCCGTCAAAACCCTTTCCCTGTTTACGAAGGAGGAAAACTTAGACGCTCTGCAGGCGATGGCAGAACGCATTTTAATCGTCCTGAACCATCTCAGTGAGCACTCTATGGACCGCCAGTTTGTCAACGAGCAGCTGAACAACGGCGAACATTGCTTGAGTTTGCCTGCCCTGCTGCCCAAGCATGAAAAGCGTCTGCACGATGCATAATGGCAGAGCGAGCTATCAGTAAATCTTGGGCTCCCCTTCTGGGCGTGTCTTAAAACGCCGGTGCAGCCATAAATATTGCTCTGGGTGACGGCGAATCGCGGCTTCAATCACTGCATTGATACGCGTCGCATCTGCTACTTCGTCACCACTGGGAAAGTTGTCCAAGGGGGGCAGGTATTCTAGCCGATACGTTCTGTTATCAGGGTTGCGATGAAAAATCAGTGGCATAACAGGCGCACCGGTCATTTGAGCAATCTTGGCCGTCAATTTTATGGTTGCAGCTTCCACGCCGAAAAATGGCGCAAACACGCTGGCCTCGCGGCCAAAATCCTGGTCTGGCGAATACCACACATGATGCCCTGACTTAATACGCCTCACCAAACCGCGCAAATCATGGCGATCAATAGCCGCACCGAAAATATTGGAGCGCGCTCGGGTCATAAAGCGTTCAAACAGCGCATTATCATGGGGCCGATACACCACATCCGCCGGAAAAAACAACGAGTGCAGCGCGCCGCCAAGATCCAGCGTGGAAAAGTGAATACCAATGATTAGCGCCCCCTTCCCCTCGGCCTCAACACGCGCCATGTGCTCCTGACCATCGAAACTGACTCGATGGCGCAGGTGCTCAGGGTCCCGGCACCAACCAGTCGCAGTTTCAAGAATACCGATACCATTGGCAATGAAGATATCTTTAACCAACGCGCGCTGCTTCGCCGTATCAAGCTCGGGAAAACACAGCCGAACATTGGTTTCGGCTATATGCCGCCTGCGCTTAACAAAGCGCCACACGATTAGCCCAAGACCACGCCCAACCCATAGCTTCAGCCGCCAAGGCAACCAGGCCGCCAGATACATACCGCCAATGGCCAACCAGGTTGGCCAGTAACGTGGATGAATAAACCCAACGGCAGTTCTGTCACGGCTTTTTTGCCGAGTTTCTTGCTTCGACATGACGCTATCGTTCTCCGAATCAAACAAGTCAGGCGCTATGATAGCGCCTTGGGACTCTCGGCAGCACCCCTGTCAGCAGGGTATAGCTAATGGTCTCGCAATAACCTGCCACTTCATCAACACTTAACAGTTCACCATTCGCGGCCTTGCCCCACAGCACCACCTCACTACCGATCCCCGCATCAGGAAGGTCTGTAATATCCACCACCAGCATATCCATGGAGACTTTCCCTGCAATACAGGCGCGCTGTCCATTCACCAGTACGGGCGTGCCATCAACAGCATGGCGGTCGTAACCATCACCATAACCACACGCCACCACACCCAAGCGTGAAGGCCGCGATGCCTTCCAGCGCCCGCCATAGCCGACGGGCTCACCCTCACCCAACTCACGTACCGCAATAATCTCAGAACGCAATGTCATTACCGGACGCAACCCCGCCCCCGGTGGTGTCACCTGTTCTCTTGGCTCACTTCCGTAAAGCATGATACCGGGGCGATTCCAGCTACCATGCGCTTGTGGCCAGGCCAGTGTCGCTGGTGAGTTCGCCAAAGATGTTGGCGCACCGAGCGTGTCTGCCAGCGTTGTCATTAAGGCGATTTGACGACGGAAATAACTGTCATCGGCAGCATCAGCAGTGGCTAAGTGGCTCATCAGGTGCAAATCACTCACCTGAGCGGGCGCGGCCTTTAATCGCTGCCATACCTCACCAACCTGGTCTAACGAGGACCCCAGACGATGCATTCCAGTATCCACCTTGACCCAAGCCGGAATAGGCTGGGTGGGCCGATAGGCCAGTAGCGCCTCTACCTGCCACTCACTATGTACAGCGACCCAATAACCACGCGAATCTACCCGCTCAAGCTCCTGGGCATCAAAAATGCCCTCTAGCAGTACGATTGGCGCGCTTATACCACCGTCGCGTAACGTATCCGCTTCTTCGATACTGGCGACCGCAAAGGCAGGTACCAATGCTTCCAGCGCACGCGCGCAGTCAACTAAGCCGTGGCCATAAGCATTCGCTTTGAGCACAGCAAGTGTTTTGCTTCGTGGTGCAAGATCACGAGCCAGGCAATAGTTGTGACGCAGAGCGTCAAGATCAATATCGGCAAACAGGGGGCGTGCCATGAACTTCTCCACACAATTCACAGATCAAAAGGGCATCATTTACGAAACAGCATATTGTTTGCTATTTTTGTCGTAATTTCATGGAAGGAACCACTAAAATTTGCCATTAACGCCTGATTTTTTATCGTTTTTCCTCCGCACAACAGAATTGAGCACTGTGCCCGCCCTTTCTCGAACCACGCAGATAAAAAAAAGCCGAGGCAATCCCCGACTTTATCACTCAGGTTACTGCGGCTTTATTCAAAAATCATATCAAGATTCAGGCCTTTTCTATCAAGCATCCGGCGCAGCTTCTTCAACGCCTCCACCTGTATCTGGCGTACCCGCTCTCGAGTCAGACCAATGTCCTCTCCAACACGCTCGAGCGTTAATGCATCATGACCACGCAGCCCGAACCGACGCACAACAACATCACACTGTTTATCCGTCAATTGTGCAAGCCACTGATCAACATGCTGCCTGACCTCGCCACCAGCCAACTCTGATTCTGGACCGCGTTCATTTTCATCAGTCAATGTATCAATTAACGGTTTGTCGTGGTCACCGCCAACGGGTATATCAACCGATGAGACACGCTCGTTAAGCCCGAGCATTTTTTTCACGGTTGCGACTGGCTTATCAAGGTGCTCGGCTATTTCCTCAGCGGTTGGTGCATGATCAAGCTGTTGCGTCAGCTCACGCGCGGCACGCAAATAAATATTGAGCTCTTTAACCACATGAACGGGTAAGCGAATAGTACGGGTCTGGCTCATTAACGCTCGCTCAATGGTTTGGCGAATCCACCAAGTGGCGTAAGTCGAGAATCGAAAACCGCGCTCGGGGTCAAACTTTTCCACGGCACGAATCAGGCCGAGATTACCCTCTTCGATCAGATCGAGTAACGTTAAGCCACGGTTAAGATAGCGCCGTGAAATTTTTACGACCAGGCGCAGATTGGATTCAATCATCCGAGCCCGCCCCTGGGGATCTCCCTTGCGGGCCAAGCGACCAAAATACACTTCCTCCTCTGGCGTCAGCAGAGGAGAAAAGCCGATTTCATTAAGATAAATCTGTGTTGCATCCAGACTTTGCCGATGCGACTGACGGTGCTGAATCCTTTCACGGCTCAGGGCTTTTTCAAAGGCCGCGTTCTCTAACTGATCGTCGCCCAGCACTACGTCAACCGGAGCCTCATCCTCCTCTGTTATGGCGTCATCAATATCGTCTGAATGCTTCAACGACTCCCTGTCGTATAGATCCTGTTTCACCATGATCATTAGCTACTCCCTGATATCACTCACGATGCACCTGATAAACACCTACATTCAGGTCACGCATTATTGTTGTAATGCATCGCCATGTTGAAACAGGATCAGTGGCTCACCCAAGAAACCAAGTTAACAACCTGAATCAACGCTTAGGAAGATAGTCAAGCGGGTTCTGGGGCTGTCCGTCCTTACGCACCTCAAAGTGCAGCCGAACACTGTCCGCACCGGTATCCCCCATTGTGGCGATCACATCTCCAGCATCTACCACATCATTTTCCTTTACCCTGAGTGAGTCGTTATGGGCGTAGGCTGAAAGATACTGATCGTTATGTTTCAGCAAGATAAGGTTTCCATAACCACGCACACCGTCGCCCGCATAAACAACAACGCCTGGGCCAGCGGCTCTGACAGATTGCCCCTTCTGACCGGCGATATCAATACCATCTGTTACGCTGCTACTTTCACCAAAGCCGCCGGTCACGTCACCACTGACCGGCCAGCTCCATGGCACGTCAGCAACTGGCGTATAGCGCTTCTGAGTTGCTTTTGAAGCGACAGCCTGTTGGCTCTGCTCAGCTTTTTTACGCGCTTCAGCCTCAGCCAGCTTCTTCGCCTCGTCAGCTTCTCTGGCCTTTTCCGCTGCCGCATCTTTTGCCTGTTGCTGAGCCAGCTCGGCTTGCTTACGCGCCTGCTCTTCAGCCTCCGCGGCTTTATCTCTGGCGTCTTTTACACTGGCTGTGGCACTGTCGACGGTATCCTGCGTATGCTGCTTCAACTCACCAACCTGCTCGGCGCCCTGATCTTTCAATGCACCTGCCGCCGTCGTAACCTCCTGTCCAACCACTGGACCAGGCGCTGATGCTGAGCCACTTTGCTCATCAGGCAGCAGCCAGTCTAGCGAGCCGCTATTTTGCGCCGCCCCGTTTTGCGAGCCACCACTCTTCGAAGCAGCGGCAACGGCACCAGCTCCCGCTAGCCCAGTTGCCACCACAGCTCCCGTGTCCGAAGCTCCTGATGCCTTGGCAGAAGTAGCCGTATCGCTGTTACTGGCAACTCGGGGCGGCGCGCCGTCAGCACCGGCGAGGCTCAATACCTGGCCGGGCTGCAGGGTATAAGGCGGTGAAATATTATTTCGCCGCGCCATGTCTCGATAGTCCATATCATGACGCCAAGCAATCCCATAAAGCGTGTCACCAGCTTTCACGGTGTATTGCTGCGGCGTGACCGGCGCTTTGCTTTTTGAAAGGTCTTCCACACGTACTCCGCCTGGGGGCGGCGGCTGAACCGCGCAACCAGCCAGTGCAATAACTATCCCACCAATCAGAAGGCCCTTATGCATCGTTACTCTCCTTGTTGTCCCTCTTAGTGCTGCCCGCTGGCCGCCCTGTTTTACTCGCCAACCACACCAGTAGCCCACCCGCGATAATGGCAACTACCACTGCCACCAGCTGTCCTGGCTCACCGGTCACTTGGCTGTAACTCTGTGGCCCCAGATAACGAAAACCAAGAGGTATGACTTGTCCCTCATTACTCAGTTGATAATCCATCAACTCACGCCATGGCCATAATACCGGCAATGAACCAATGATGAAGCCCAATAGCAACTGCAAGGTGGCTCCATGGTGATTTTTCAGCAACCATGAAAGCAGGCGTGAAAAGAAAAATAAGCCAAACGCACAACCTGACGCAAACAGCACCAGGGTAGTCAGTTCAAAACCACGTATTGCTTGCATTACGGTGCCGTATAACCCCATGGTCAACAGCAGAAAACTACCCGAGACACCTGGCAATAACAACGCGCTGATGGCAATCGCTCCCCCAAGCACCAGCACTAATTCCGGACGACCAACACTGGCAACGAATGGCATCAACGACGGCAGCAGATACGCTAGCACCAAGCCGCCAATCACAGGTAACACGTGCCACCAACGGCGATCCGTAACATGTTGGCCAATAATCAATGCTGAGGCAGCAACCAAGCCAAAAAAGAAACCATTCAGTACTAGCGGCTGCACCTCCATCAACCAGACGACCAAGTGTGCTACGCTAATCAGGCTGATAGCAATGCCTACCAGCAAAGGAACCAAAAAGCTCAGATTTAAGTGGCGAGCCAACCCCCGCAGGCCATCCTGCCGCCAGGCTGGCCAGGCAGAGGGTCCGAATTGCTTGATGGTATTAATAAGCTCTTCGTAGATGCCGGTAATAAAAGCGATAGTGCCACCAGAAACGCCTGGTACAGCATCGGCGGCCCCCATCCCCATTCCTTTAAACAATAATGATAAAGAACGCTTCAAGTAATAACTCCTTCCAAAAGCGGTACAAAACGCACTGGCTCTAGCCGCTTAGTTTCAAATTTCTCGCCGTTACGTTGCACGCGTACCAGCCATTGAGTACCTGAAGACTGTTTCAGTGGAGCAATCAGCACACCGCCATCCGCCAATTGTTCCAACAATCGCTGCTCGAGAGTTTCCGCACAGGCAGTTAACAGAATAACGTCAAACGGGGCGGCATCGGGCCACCCGAGACCACCATCAGCGAGCTTCAGATGAATATTGTGTACCTTCAGCAGCCGCAATCGTTCAGCCGCACGCTGATACAGCGGATTAATTCGCTCAACAGACCATAGCTGACTGACTAACCGAGACAAAATTAACGTTTGATACCCTGACCCCGTGCCAATTTCCAGCACTTTCTCCGGCTTGAGCGCCAACACCAGCTCGGTCATGCGCGCCACAATAAACGGCTGGGATAGCGTTTGGCCGTGACCAATTGGCAACGCCGTATCTTCATAGGCCCGATGAGCAAGCGCTTCATCCAGAAACAGGTGGCGCGGCTCACGTACCATGACGTCGATGACGTCTGTTGACTTGATCCCCTGCTGTGCTAGACGGTCGGCCATGCGATCGCGCGTTCGCTGAGAGGTCATGCCAATGCCGCGCAGCCGAGCTGCCAGAGACTCAGGTGAATGCATCCAGCCAATCCTGTACGTCGGCGCGCGCAGAGTGCCGTGTCAGATCTGTCTGCAACGGTGTGATTGACACAAAACCTGCCTCAACAGCAGCAAAGTCCGTGTCTGGACCATCATCGGCATTACTGCCCTGCGGCGCAATCCAGTAACGCTTTCGTCCCCGAGGGTCTTTAATCTCGACAGGCTCTGCTGCTGGGCCACGATACCCAAGGCGCGTAACCCGTATACCCTTTATTTGCTGCCACGGCACATCGGGTACATTAACGTTAAGCAGGCTTCTTGGCGGCAGCAACAACCGGTCCATTGCCCCCACCAGGCTGGCAACAACTCGACCCGCTGTTTCAAAGTGGTGCCGCCCGACTAACGAAACAGCAATCGCCGTCATGCCTAAGTTGCGTCCTTCCATGGCTGCCGCGACTGTTCCCGAGTACAGCACATCATCACCAAGGTTTGCGCCATGATTAATGCCGGAAATGACCATATCGGGGCGCTCTGGCCAAATACCGTTGGCACCTAAATAGACACAGTCTGCCGGGGTTCCATCTACGCTGTAGAAGCTGTTGTCTAGCGCGGTAAGTGATAGCGGCCGCGAGAGGGTCAACGAATTGCTGGCACCGCTTTTGTCACGATCCGGTGCCACCACGCGCAGCCGGGCATGCGGCAACAGCGCATCGTGTAACGCTTTGAGTCCTGGCGCATGTACGCCGTCATCATTGGAAAGCAGCAATCGACGCATCGTAATCTCAGGTAGATGAGTGTTCTGGATAACGGCTGCCCTCAGCCTGAGTTGACCTCACTCTCTCTGGAGGCTGGCCCAGGTTGGGGTGCGTCATCAGTTCGCGCAAGACCGACGTAGCAAACGCTCCTTTAGGCAAAGTAAAGGAAAGCCAACAACCGTCTACAGCATGAGTAAGTCGCGCCTCATCAAGACGAACACGCAGCGACCGACGCGACAATTTTACTCCAGCTGCAACCAATCCTTCACAAAGTCTCGGGCAGCACTCGCCCAACCGCTTCTCATCAGCCGCTGGGGTAGCCTGCGCCTTCGACTGACCCACCCCCCACAGTACGCCAGTTGGATGAACATCCTGGCGAACTGCTCGTTCAGCAAGTTGGCCCAGCTCGTCCGGTGCTGTATCAGCAGCAACAACAAACACGCTTTCGGTGCCATCCAACATCATCACATCGCCAGGCAATGGCGTATTCCAGGTGCCCGCATCAATACGCGCGGCGAGCTGCTGATTAAATAAATAACTGCGTGCAGCGGACAGCAACATTCCATCACGGTCATCGCGCTTGCGCCAGCCGCGCTCAAGTACGCTAATAGCACGCTGCAAGTTTCGCCCATGTGGCCCAAAACGCTGCGGGCCAAAATAATTGGCGACACCTTGGCTCAGCAGCCGCTGCCAACGCCGCTCCAGTTGCTTATCCGTCACTGCGTCACCGCTAATGCGCAGCTGAAAACGATTGCCACGATGAACGCCGCGCTTAAGCTTGCGCGGATGACGACACTGCTCAAGTAGTTTCACCGCTAGCGGTGCCAGCCGTTCAGCCAGTTCTTTTGGTGCTTCACGCCCCGGCAGGTGCACTGAAAACCACTGGCGCGTCACCGCCACTCGGTCTTTCATGCCGGCGTAACCGATATCCCGCAGCGACACCTCACAGATAGTCGCCAGCTCACGCGCAACCATAGCGGTAGTCAGCTCGCGCTTTTCAATCCATAACCACAGGTGTTCACCCTCGCCCTCTGGCGCAAAACCCAGGACTTCCTCAACGCAAAAGTCTTCTGGCATCATGCGATACTCGCCCGCAGGCGGGGGGCCAAATTCAGCGTCGAGAATACTTGGCCACGCGGGTGGCCACGCGATAACGTCACGCATCCGAGGCACTCTCGGAAACCAACAGCACCACAGCCTCAGCGGCTATGCCTTCGCCACGGCCAGTAAAGCCAAGGCGCTCGGTTGTCGTGGCCTTAACATTAACAGCATCGGACATCACTCCGAGGCAATCAGCAATGCACTGCACCATTACATCAACATGAGGCGCCAACTTAGGGGCCTGAGCCATAATCGTTGCATCTAAGTTACTGACTCGCCAACCACGCTGCCTGACGAGTTCTACAACCTTGGCCAGTAGCTCACGACTATCAGCCCCTTCCCACTCAGGGTCTGTGTCAGGAAAGTGTCGCCCAATGTCACCCTCGGCACATGCACCAAGCAGTGCATCACACACCGCATGCAGCAATACATCCCCGTCAGAGTGTGCAACAAAACCACGATGGTAAGGCACAGCCGTACCACCAATCATCAGGTGGTCGCCATCGCCAAAGCGATGCACATCAAATCCGTGGCCGATTCGTATCATGCCTTATATCCGTTCGTCAGAATGAATAATCGCTGGCGCGCTGAGCGACCAGAATATGTGTCGCCAGACCCAGGTCCTCTGGGTGGGTGATTTTGATATTGTCACGCCGCCCAACCACCAGTTCCGGCGACAGGCCTAGCGCTTCAACCGCCGAGGCGTCATCAGTAACTTGCTGTCCTGTGGCCTTCGCCTGCTCTAGCGCACGACGCAACAAGGCATAACGAAACCCCTGAGGCGTCAACGCATGCCACAAGCCATCACGTGGTTCAGAGCGCAACACATGGCCTGCGCCGTTATCACGCTTCATGGTGTCAGCTACCGGCGCTGCAAGCAGCGCTCCCGCGGGGCCACGCTGAACGGCATCAAGTAACCGCTCAAGATCTGCCGGTAACACACAAGGCCGCGCAATATCATGCACCAATACAATATCGTCGCTACGCGCTTTTGAGCCTATGGCCTGTAATGCATTAAGCACCGAATCCATACGCTCGACACCACCGGACACACGCTGCCAGGGTGAAAAAGGTACCCAACTCGGGTCGAAATAAACGTCGTTGTCATCCAGGCACAGGCAAAGCTTAGCAGCAGGAAGCGCACCATGGAGACGGGATAGCGTGTGTTGAATAACGGGTCGGCCAGCTAACTCAAGATACTGCTTTGGCCGCGCCGCTTTCATTCTTGAACCACAGCCCGCTGCTGGCACAACCAGCCACAAGCAAGCGCTCATGGCGCACTCATCTTTTTGGCCGAATCACTGGCGCCAGGCACCCAAAAGAACTGCTCGTCACGGCGTACCATGCCGAGATCATTGCGAGCATGCTCTTCGATGGCATCAAGCCCTGTTTTAAGATCAACCACCTCGGCAGTTAAGCGCTCGTTACGAGCACGCCAAGGGGCATTAGTCGCCTCCTGCACAGCAACGCGCTCACGCACCAGCGCTAGGTCTTCCATCCCACCTTCACCCAGCCACAAGCGGTATTGCAGCAACGCTAGCAAGCAAGCCAACACAACGGTAAGCCATCTGAGCATCTAATATTCCAGCAGTAGCAATAACTAAACAGGCATTATGCCAGCTTGATGACGCAGGCTCACCTATAATAACCGCTAGAAATTTTCGTCAGTAACCCACCTGAAGACCTACCTCTAAGAACTCAGGAGTTTAGCGATAACCGCTTCGCCCAAGAAAAGATGAAAAAAAGAAAAGACAAAAAAGAGGAAGCTCGGTAAAAACGAACTTCCTCTCATTTTAGAGCCTAGGCTTCACCTAGACTGGCACTGTTTATTCGAACCCCTCGAGTACCACTTTGCCAATCATACTCTCGGCTTCCAATTTTTCGTGAGCCCAACGCAGGTTAGCTGCATTGATATTGCCCGCGTTGACACCCAATGTGCTCTTCAATACCCCCTGATCAACCAGCGCAGCGACTTCATTCAACAGCTTTTGCTGAGCGACCATGTCTGTGGTCTTATACATGGAGCGGGTAAACATGAACTCCCAGTGCAAGGAAAGACTTTTACTTTTTAACGCACGTACATTCAGTGCTTCAGGGTCATCGATTAAACCAAACTGCCCCTGAGGCTTCAGCGCCGCAATAATCTCGTCAAGATGCTCTTCGGTGTGGTTCAGGCTGACGACATGGTCAACTTCTCCAACCTCTAACTCCTGCAGTTGCTGACTCAATGAGGCTTTATGATTGATAACATGATGCGCACCTAACTGTTCCAGCCAGGCCTGACTTTCTGCCCGAGAGGCCGTGGCGATAACAGTCAGGCGGGTTAGTTGGCTCGCCAGCTGAACCAGAATGGAACCAACGCCACCGGCAGCACCGATAATCAGCAGTTTTTCACCCTCGTGCTCTCGACCGGGTTTGATGTTCAGTCGGTCGAACAGCATTTCCCAGGCGGTAATGGCTGTCAGCGGCAGCGCAGCGGCACTGGCAAAGTCGAGAGAGCTGGGTTTGCGACCGACAATGCGCTCGTCCACCAACTGGTATTCAGCATTACTGCCTTGACGGGTAAGATCCCCAGCATACCAAACAGCATCCCCCGGCTTGAACGCACTGACCTTCTCCCCGACAGATGTCACAATACCTGCAGCGTCCCAGCCAAGAACCTTCCAGCTTCCCTGATCAGGCGCGACATTGGCGCGAATTTTGGTATCCACTGGGTTAACCGCTACGGCTTTTACTTCAACCAGCACATCGTGCCCACTGGGTTCTGGTATCGGTAGCTCGATATCACAGAGTGATGCCTCCTCCTGAACCCGCAGCGCCTGTTGATAGCCGACCGCTTTCATTGTCTGTGTCATGCTGCACTCCTGTTTTATCTGAAAGTTTTAAGCCGCCGAGTAGGCTGGGTAGGTTGTGTAGCCTTCCGCATCACCGCCGAAAAGGCTGTCACCCTGAAAACTGGCCAAAGGCAAAGAGTGATGCAGGCGCCTAGGCAGGTCAGGGTTTGCGATAAACGGGCGGCCAAATGCCACCAGATCACACAGCCCAGCATCGACCATTTGACTGGCTCGTTCCTTGTCATAACGTCCAGCCACAATCAGCGTGCCCTGATACACTTGACGTAGCGCCAGGCGGAAATCGCTCGGTATCTCTGGGGCATCATCCCAGTCAGCTTCAGCCAGATGGATGTACCCGATACCCAGTTCCTGTAGCTGAGTTGCCGCATGCAGAATGGTGGGGATGATATCCGGGCAGCTCATGCCACGAGCCGTAATGAACGGAGCCAGACGCACGCCCACTTTTTCAGCTCCCACTTCGCTTGCCACGGCTTCGGCCACCTCCATCAGAAAACGTATTCGATTGTCGCGACTGCCACCATAAGCGTCTGAGCGCGTATTCGAGGTGGTGCGTAAAAATTCATCAATCAGGTAGCCATTGGCGGCATGAATCTCAACACCATCAAAACCGGCCTCCATGGCATTCCGAGCGGCTTGCCGATAGTCCTCTACCACGCCTTGAATCTCTTCGGTTTCCAGTGCGCGCGGTGTTGGGCAGGGCACCATGCCACCCACACCGTTTTCATCGGCTAGCCAAATAGTGGCGTCGGGGTTAATGGCCGAAGGTGCAACAGGCAATTCTCCCTGATGAAAATTAGAGTGTGACATGCGGCCTACATGCCAGAGCTGAAGGTATATCACCCCAGCTTCGGCATGGACCGCCTCCGTCACCTTACGCCAGCCGTTGACCTGCTCGGCACTATGAATGCCGGGAGTGAAGCTGTACCCCTGTCCTTGCTGGGAAATCTGCGATGCTTCCGTAATGATCAAACCAGCACTGGCGCGTTGCGCGTAATACTGAGCCATAAGTGAATTGGGGATGTTGCCCGGCTGCGTACTGCGGGCACGTGTCATCGGGGCCATGACGATACGGTTGTCCAGAGATTTACCTGACAGCGAATATGAGCTGAACAGTTCCATGGGTGACTCCTTTGATTAACTGGGTAATATCGATCGCATGATTTCCATCTGCTCAGCACATTCATCTCTCGATAAAACAGCGGCATACCGAAACGGAAAACCATGAAATTCGATCTCAATGCATCGCCAGTAGCCGGACCCAAAACATGACCAGCAACCGATAATAGAAACGCCATGTCGAGATAACGGCAGAGATGGCGACTCCTGATCCAATGGGATGCACTAACGACAAGAGCAGCTTATTTGACCTTATTGGTTTGAAAAACTAGCCTTTAATACAAATACCTTCAAAAAATATTTGAATATGCGCTCTATTCAGGATCTCAAGATTTTTATCGAAACCGCTCGTCAGGGAAGCCTTTCAGCCGCTGCCAGGCAGATGGACCTATCACCCGCGGCCACGAGTGCTGCAGTGAAAAGGCTGGAGGCCGAACTCGGCGTGCCGTTATTTATCCGGTCAACCCGTCACTTGCGCCTGACTCATCAGGGCGAGACCTTTCTTGGCCATTGTCAGCAGGCACTTCAGCTACTGGACGATGGCTGCCAAGCGATACAAAAGGGTCAAGCCGTTATTCAGGATGTACTCCAGCTCTCCATGCCATCTGATATCGGCCGAAACGTGCTACTCGGCTGGCTAGATGAGTTTCTCGACATATACCCGCGTATCGACCTGCGTGTTCAGTTATCTGACCGATTAGTCAACATATACCGCCAACCGGTTGATATCGCCTTACGTTACGGGGAGTTGCCAGACTCCAGCTTGATCGCTGTGCCGCTTGTGCCAGACAACAGGCGCGTACTCTGCGCCTCGCCTGACTATATCCAACAGTTCGGCACACCTCTTCGTCCTGAGGACTTAACGAAACATAACTGCCTCTGTTTCATGCTCGGTGAAGACGTGCATGGCCGCTGGCGTTTCTGGAAAAACGGCCAAGAAGTGTCAGTAAAAGTGAGAGGCAGCCGTGTAGCCGATGACGGAGAGGCAGTGCGACGCTGGGCCCTCTCCGGCAAAGGAATCGCTTACAAGGCTCGTCTGGATGTTATTGAGGATTTGAGCAGTGGGCGCTTGGTTCCTTTGTGCCAAGACTGGGAGACTGAACGCACGCCGTTCAATCTGATCTGTGCCGACCGGCGCCAGTTTAGTCCAGCGGTTCAGGTTCTGAGGAATTTCCTTGCGTCACGGCTCAAAAAACTTTCAGCTTAATGGCTAATCCAGCACGTCATGCTGCACTGCTCATCACTACACAGTTCAACGGCATCTTAATGAGTATGGCCGGCATGGTGGCCAAATGTGGCGTTGAGCTGCAGCATGGCGACCCAGCTATCGTCTTGGTCAGCAAAGTCTTCGCGACTAACTTCGGCGCGTAGGAAAACGCCTTCATCCATATGCCAGGTCACTTGGCTACTCTGACGCCAAGAAGTACCTTCAGAGACGATGTTAGTGGGGTGAGACGTCATAACCTCATTAGTTAGCCCCAACGCCTCTGCACGCAGCCCAACGTCCCAGTGCGGCGCGATGCCATAGATCAGCTCTGCATAAGCGCCGTCTTGGCGTTCAGTAAATTCGTCCCGAGCATGCCAGTGACCATGGTGCTCCACATGCTCTTGCAGGTCACGTTCGGTATAGAAGTATTCTGCACCCAGCTGCCAGTCACCATGCCCTGCTGTCCGGCCTGCATCATAATGAAAGCGAGCGTCGACTCCAGCAAACCAGTTATCGCCTTCTGCGCTATGCGCATGATGGCCATGATCATCAACACGAACATATTGGCTATTTGCCCCTACCGAGGCACCCATTTCTAACTGATCTTACCCAGCAACAGTGGACACTGGTTTAAGCGATCATTCGGGTTTCAAATACCTCTGGGCTGATCATCCCAATAGCACTGTGCCGCCGTTGCTTGTTGTAGTCCAGTTCGATGTATTCAAACACCTGGTGCCTCATCACATCCCGTGTTTTAAATGGCTCTCCGTGGATCGCTTCCACCTTGAGACTGTGGAAGAAGCTTTCTGCACAGGCGTTGATGCTCCTATATCTGTCAAGTCGCGTATTGAGCTAATTTGGGGCCATATCGCAGAAGACGATACACCTCACGAATGATGTAACGCTTGAGGCACCTGATAATGTCACGTTTCGTCTTACCCTCTGCGGTTCTTCGTGCAACATACGCGATGGTTGGCTCGTGGCCCCGCATTCGCACAATCGCCGCGCGATAGATGGCAGCATTGAGCTGTCGGTGTCCACCCCTGTTGATTCTATATCGGCCTGATGTCATGCCAGATGAGGCGGGAATAGGACTAATGCCGGCCAGCTTTGCCAATGCTGCCTCGGATTTGATCCTTTCAGGGTTGTCTCCCACAACAATCAATATTTCTGCTGCAGTGTGAGTGCTGATGCCATACGCCTTGATTAGCTGGGGTACGGCTTTCTGCACAAGCTCATGGATCATTCTATTCAATGCATTGGCTTCCTCATCCAGAGAAATCCACCGCCGAGACAGGGAGCGAAGCGTATGCTTAATGCTGTCTGCCGTATCCTCCAGCAAACTGGGGCGTAGCCTGGAAAACTTGTGTGCAAGCGCTAATGGCGTTTTCGTTTCAGCGTTAACCCGAACATCGTCTGGTGCATGAACCAGCATGGCCTTCAGGGTCACCATGGCAGCTGTGCGGGCTTTGACGGCCGTATCATAGGCTACCTTCAGCTGCCGAACCATTTCAGCAGTACCGTCGGTCATCTTGGGTATTGCGGTTGCCGTTCTGGATAGCACAGCACAGGCAGCATTCTCGGCGTCTAGGGTATCGGATTTTCCATTCAGCCTCCGGAGTCGGCGGTTGGGACGACTCACTTCGATGACCAATGTGTCATGCCGACGAATGAAGGAAGTCAGGGCGGCACCGTACGATCCGGTGCCTTCAACACCAAAGGCCAGGATTCGCCCAAAAGAGCGTGCCCAAGCC
The DNA here is from genome assembly GCF_000425725.1 of Halomonas halocynthiae DSM 14573. Classification (GTDB taxonomy): domain Bacteria; phylum Pseudomonadota; class Gammaproteobacteria; order Pseudomonadales; family Halomonadaceae; genus Halomonas; species Halomonas halocynthiae. Next base: position 382,561 of record NZ_KE384440.1, on the reverse strand, counting down.
AGCAGCTTTTCAAAGCCGTCACGGTCCGCCGTAACCGAAAGCGTTGATTGCAGGCCAGCGGTTGTATCTACAACGGCAGCAACATGGATATGCGTATCCACCTCAACGATGATATGACCAGAAGGTGCAATATCAGGCAATTGTAAATCAGTCATGTCAGTCTCTGAGTAGGTCGAGTTATTGACTCCAGAGTCGGCCAAGTGGACAGGACTGTCATGAGAGTATATGCCTTCAGGCTCCTATTAAGTCACAGCTTCGCCATACTGGATCAGGCGCCCGGCCCGGGGCTGACAGATCAACGCCAAGGCATGCGATGGCCAATCATTGCAAGAGTCAAGCCACTCGGATCAGGTCTTCCGGATCGATTATGGATCCGACGTATAAAGACTGACAATCATAACAGTTGCTTTTCGCGCTCATACTGCACTTGAGTTCATGTCGCGTCAGTAGCGACTGATACAGCGTCGAACAGTACTGGCTGCCTCGGTCTGAGTGGACGATCACGCCTGTTGGCCTTTTACGTTTCCATAGCGCCATCTGAAGCGCATCACAGACAAGATCAGCCGTCATACGCTCACTCATTGCCCAGCCAACGACTTTGCGAGAGTAAAGATCGATTAGCACGGCAAGATAAAGCCAGCCCTCACCCGTCGCGAGATAGGTGATGTCACCCACCCACTTTTGATTAGGGGCTGAAGCCGTGAAGTCTTGCTCTAGCAGGTTTGGCGCCACAGGCAGCGAATGTCGAGAGTTCGTGGTGGCCTTGAACTTACGGGCAGCTTTAGCACGCAGGCCTTGTCGCTGTAAGCTGGCAGCCACCGTCTTGCGATTCACCGGTATTCCGTCATCTTGCAGGTCTAGAGCTAATCTCGGGGCGCCTGAGCGGCCTTTACGTTGGTGAAACGCCGCAGCCACACGCTTATCGAGAACGGCTTGCTGGCTGCGCTTTAGAGACAGACCGCCTTCGCGCTGTCGCCAAGCGTAGTAGCCGCTTCGAGCGACCCCAACAACATGGCACATGCGCTGAACACTGAAAGCCTGGCGATGACGATGGATAAAGGCGTACTTCATTTCAGGCGCTTCGCAAAGTACACCGCGGCCTTTTTTGTGATAGCCAGCTCCTCATTGGCTTCGGCTAATTGTCGCTTCAGGCGAGCGTTTTCTTCTGCCAGCGTCCGTTCTCGCTCCGATGTATCTTGCTGCTGCTGAGCCTTAGAGCGCCACGGATAAAGCTGACTCGAATGTATGCCCAGTTCACGTGCCGCTGCAGCAACGCCAATACGATCAGCAAGTGCTAACGCTTCTTGCCGGTAAGCTTCTGAGTAACGGGTATAGGGGTTTTTCTTCATTGATGTCGTCGATCTTGCCATGGCTCACCTCATCGTAGCGTATTACATTCTTGAGGTGTCCACTGTTACTGGGCAAGATCAGGTTTCACTGATCCCGAAAATCTGACAGGCCAGCCGAATACTGCAGCAACCGGCCTCAACGACATTCTTTGCCATCTCGCGGCGTTGAGATGGCTTTACCACTTTCCCTCGAGAGCTTCCTGGCGCAGCTCTGCCTTCAAACGCTCTTCGGCATACATCTTCTTGAGGCGCTGGTTCTCGTCTTCCAACTCCTTGTCTCGTCTTCCAACTCCTTGAGGCGCTTCATCATGGAGGTGTCCATACCACCGTACTTGGAGCGCCATTTATAAAATGAGGCACTGCTCATGCCATGCTCGCGACACAGTTCAGGGACAGGCACGCCAGACTCAGCCTACTTCAAAATCGCCATGATCTGGCTGACAGTAAAACGTGATTTGCGCATGTGAAATCTCCTGTGTTTTCAGGTTACAAAACTCCACTTATCAACGCGATTATTTTTCGGGGGGATTACCTAGTATACGGGACTGGATTCGGCTCACGAACTCTCTGACATAGAGAGTTTGCATTGAGGTCGTGGGGGTCAGCACGCCGATCTCGCGATGAATCGTGGGCTCGGCGACCTCGCGAAACACTAGCTCGGGAATACGAAACGCCTCGATGGCGGAACGCGGCACCACCGCCAGGCCATCGCCCTGCTGCACCGTCATGATCGCGCCGAGCATCGATCGGATCTGGTGGAACCAGTTGAGTTGGATCGACTCGTCTTCCAAAGCGCGCTGGATTCGCAACCAGTTACCACTCTGTTGAATGTTCGAGGCCATGGGATAGTCCCTCAGGTCACGCCAGCAAAGATTCTGCACATTCGCCGCCGGGTGCCCGCGATGGCAAACCACCCCCAAGGGTTCACGTCCTAGTTTCCGGAACTGCACATTGGGATTTGCCGCGGTGTACATGCCGATTCCCAGGTCCAGCGTGCCCTTGGCAACTTCCTCCACCAATTCGATGGCATTCATGTCCATCACCCGCAGGGCTACGAAGGGATAGCACTGGCGGAACTCCCCCAGCACATCGGGAATAAGTTTCATACCAAGCGATGGCAGACAACCGATACGAATGAGCTCTCGTCGGCTGGTGGAGGCACCGCGCAGGCTGGCCAGGCTCTCTTCAGTATCGATGACGATCTTGCGCGCCCGTTCCAGGAAATTGCGCCCTGCCGCCGTCAGATGTACCTGGCGCGTCGTGCGCGTGAACAGCACTACATCGATTATCTCTTCGAGCTTGCGGATACGGCGGCTCAGCGCTGGCTGGGTAATATTGAGTTGATCGGCGGCGGCATGGAAAGAACCGAGATCAGCCACCATGACAAAGGCATGTAGGTCGGAGATACGCACTATTAATACATTCCTGTTATTAATGTTGAATATTATTCTATTTATAATATCAAAAAATGTATGCCAATATGATTTTTAATCGCTCCCGAGAGCCGCGTCTTTCGAGTCGCGGAGCACAACAACAACCCTCAAGAGGTAGCAACGATGCAAACTTCCCCCCGCCATATACTTTCCCTGACAACCCTGACTGCCGCTATTGTGTTCAGCGGTGCGACGCCGGCAACGGCCCAGGAGACCTTCGAATGGAGCATGGTCTCCCCCCTGACACCGGCCATCTCCTACATGTCCCATTATCAGGAGATGGTCGACAACATCAACGAGCGCAGTGATGGCCGGTTGACCATCAACTTCCTCTCCTACGGACAGCATCCCTTCAGCGGTGCCAATATTCTCACGGCCGTCCGCGACGGCGTGGTTCAGATGGGCAATACCGCGGATGTCTACGTCAGCTCCAAGGAACCCGCCATCGCCTTCCTCGGACTTCCGTTCCTGTTCGACGACCTGGACCAGGCCAAGTCGGTCTTCTCCGAACTCGAGGCGGCCTACTATCAGAAGATCTTCGCCGACGAGTACAACGCCGAGCTTGCCACGAGCTTCATCATCAGCGGCTCGGCGATTCACGGCAATCGACCGCTGGATAGCCTCGAGGCCATGGAAGGGCAGAAAATCCGGGTATTCGGTCCCGAGAGCGGCGAAATGATCCGTCTACTGGGCGGCGAACCCAGCACCGTTGCCTTCGGTGAACTCTACACCTCCCTGCAGCGTGGCACTATCGACGGAGCCCTCACCGGTATGGATGGTGCCAGAGCCGCACGCGTCTACGAAGTGGTCGATAACAACACCTGGTGGAACTGGTCCTATCCGGTGGAATTCACCTTCGTCAACCAGGACGCCATGGAGACGCTGCCCGAGGACCTGCAACAAATCGTGCGTGAGGAGACGCAGCGCACCAACGAACTACTTCAGGCCAACCGCGACCGAGGCACCATGGAGATCCTCGTCAATGCCATTGAGGACCAGGGCATCACGGTCAGCGGGCTCGATGCCGAGACCCGGGCCCTGTTCCGTGAACGCACCCAACCGATCCGCGATGCATGGCTGGAGGAGACCGGCGAACTCGGTCAGCAAGCCTTCTCTATCTATGAACAGAGCCTCCAGTAAGGGCCCGACACAATGTCCATCCTCCCCACACTCCACCGACTCGACACTCTGCTGGGCAGGGTGTCTCGAGTGACGTCAGGCTTCGGTAGAGAGCTGGCCGTCATCGCCATCGTGATGATGATGTTGCTGGTCAGCCTCAATACGCTGGCCCGCGCTCTTCCCTTCACCACCAGTCTGTACTTCGTCGAGGAGTACGCCGGATACCTGTTCGTAGCCCTGGCCTTCATGGGCCTGGCCGACACCTTTCGCACCCGGGGGCACATCCGCGTCGAACTCCTGGTGCAACGCCTGCCGATCCGCGCAGCCGCCGCACTGGAGCTGCTGGTAACCCTTGTCGCCATCGGCATCATTGCCATTCTGGCCTGGCATGCCATGGCGTTGTTCGGCAGCAGCCTGGCTAGCGGCGAACAAGCCCAGACCGTGACCCGCACCCCACTGTGGATCCCGCGCCTATTCCTTGCTCCCGGCTATGGCCTGCTGCTGATCGAGCTGCTGGCCAACCTCAACCGTAGCTTGGTCGGGCTGCTGACCGCCCACGACATAGCCATCGCGCCATCCACGGCCGAGGGGAACTAGTATGGAACTCTCCTTCTTCACCCTGTCGACCGCCCTGGTCATCCTTGCCGCCGTGCTGCTCAGCGGCATCTGGATCTCCATCGGCTTGGCAGGCCTGGGTCTGGCACTGCTGCACTTCTTCCTGCCGCCCAGCCTGTTTCGCGTCGTGGAGACCATCCAGTACGAAGTCCTCAACGACTTTATTCTGGCCGCGATCCCGCTGTTCATCTTCATGGGCAGCCTGCTTCTAAAGGGCGATGTCGCCACCAAGATCTACCAGGGGCTGGCGCCACTGATGTCGCGCCTGCCCGGCGGCCTGGTACAGACCAACATCACGGCCTGTGCGGTATTCGGCGCATGCTCGGGCTCCAGCCTGGCGGGAGCTGCAACCATGGGCACGCTGGCGGTCGAGGAACTGACACAGCGGGGATACGATCGACGCCTGGTCTATGGCTCACTAGCCGCTGGCGGCACCTTGGCCACCATGATCCCGCCCAGCATCCTCTTCATCCTCTACGGCAGCTTTTCCGGGCAATCCATCAGCACGCTGTTCATTGCTGGCCTGCTGCCGGCTCTGATTCTTGTGCTCTCCTTCATGGCTTACGTCGCCTTCTTCTCCCTACGCGTCCCCGGTTCCTGTCCACGTAGCGAGCATCTTCCCTGGCGCCAGACCCTGACCGCCATGAAATCACTGTTCGCCCCCCTGGCACTGATCATGGCCGTGCTGGGCTCCATCTACACGGGCTTTGCCACTCCCACCGAGTCGGCCGCAGTCGGCTCCATGGGGGCCTTGTTGATCCTGACTCTTGAGCGCCGCCTGACCCTGGCAACGATTCACGACGCAGCGGTGATGTCGATCCGCACTACCTGCATGATCGCGCTGATGATGATTGGGGCCCATCTCGTCTCGACGGCACTGTCGTTCATGATGATCCCCCAGCAGATCAGCCAGATGATCCTCGCCCTAGCGTGGGAACCCTGGCAAATCGCCCTGGTCGTTGGCCTACTGTTCATTGCCCTAGGCTGCCTGATCGAGGGCACCAGTATGTTCTTCCTGACCTTTCCGATCATCTACCCCCTGATGATGGACCTGGGCTTCGATCCCATATGGTTCGGCGTGATGATGGCACTATTCATCGAAATGAGCCTGATTACGCCGCCGGTCGGTCTCAACTTGTTCATCATCAATCAGGTGGCGGGTGAACAAGGCATGTCACGCACCATCCGCGGCGCTCTTCCCTTCTTCTTCATCATGATTCTGGTCATGTGCCTGCTGATCGCCTTCCCCGGCATCGTGCTGTACCTGCCCAGCTTGCTCTGATGCCATGCTTCCCAAAAACGAGACGGTATCACCCATGAAACTCGCCATCGCTGGCTTCCATATCGAATCGGTCAGTTTTCTGCCCAACACATCCCAATACGCCGACTTCGAGGAGGGGGCGCTACGCGGCGCCAGTATCCTGGAGGGGCTAGGCGGCACCAACACGGTACTCGGAGGCTTCCTGGAGGTCTGCGAGGCGCGCGGTGCCACTCCGTTCCCGCTGGTCTATGCCTACCTGGGCGCCATGGGCCGGGTCGCCGACAATGTCATCGAGCGCTACACGGACGAGATCTGCCGGGGGCTGGTCGAGATCGACGATCTCGACGGGGTGCTCTTGCACCTGCATGGAGCCGCCTGGGCTCCTGGCTACGAGGATCCCGAGCGCTACATGATCGAAGCGGTGCGTCGTACGGTGGGCGATGATGTCAGCGTCATGGTCGGCTTCGATTACCACGGCAACCTGGACGCCGATAGCATCCGCGCCGCCGATGCCGTCTTCGCCTACCAAAAGTCACCCCACACCGACATGGACGAGACCGGCCGACGCACTGCTGATTGCATGGTGCGCACGTTGAACGGCGAGATCCACCCGCGCTGCGTCCTGGTCAAGCCCGGGGTACTGACACCGAGCATCTTCAGCGCCACTCAGTTGAACCCGTTGGCCGAGATCCTCGCCGAGGCCCGCCGGCTGGAACAGGAGGCCAACGGTTACCTGGACATCTCCGTGATGGCCGGCTTCTCCTATGCCGATGCCACCAATACCGGTTTCTCGGTCATCGCCGTCACCGATGACGACAGCGAAGGGGCCAGGGGCATCGCTACCACTCTCGCTGAACGCATCTGGCGTCAACGCCGAGAGCTCTATCGCCCCGAGCCGATCTACGCCCTCGACGACGCTGTCGAACATGCCATGGCACTTGCGCCGCACGTCGACAAGCCCATCGTGCTGCTGGAGCACGCCGACCGCATGAGTGACTCGACCTACCTGCTCGATGCGCTGATCAAGCGCGGGGCACAGCGAACCGCCGTGCCTTTCCTGTGGGATCCTGAGGCCGCCGAGGCGGCTGCCGCCGCCGGTGTGGGCGCTACTACCACCCTGACTCTGGGGGCCCGCAGCTCGCACAAGGCGGGTCCGCGGCTAACGGTGGAGTGCGAAGTGCTGCAGGTCGAGCCCAAGAGCTATCATGTCTCCGGCGCCATGCTGCGGGGTAGCTATGTCAATCTGGGACTCTCGGCACTGCTGCGTATCGGCGATATCATGGTCAGTGTCATCAGCCGATTCGCCTTTGGCGTCGACGAAGATGCTTTTACCGTCTTTGGCCAGAACCCCAGGGACTACGACCTGATCGTGCTGCGCTCGAAGACCCATTTCCGCCAGGTCTACCAGGACCTGGCCGAGGAGATTCTGATCGTGGACACCCCGGACTACGGCCCGGCCGACCTGCTGAGCCTGCCTTACGAGCGGCTGGACACCAGGCGCATCTACCCCTTCGTGGAGCTGGCCGCCAAGGCGGAGGCACGATGAACCGTGCCCTGCAGGTGAGTCTGGCGCAGCTGGACCTCGAACCGCTGGCCGCGGACGCCAATGGCGAAAGGGTGCTGGAGATCGCCACCGCCGAGGCACGCGCTGGCGCCGGACTGATCGTCTTTCCAGAGCTTTGCAATACCGGCTATGTAGAACCCCTGGCCCCCGGTCAGGGATTCCCGTCAGGGAGCGCTTCCCACACTGACTACTCACGGCGTCTGCATGCATCCGCGGCCGCGCCCGACGGCGGCCTCGTTCAAGCCCTCGCCACACTGGCCGAGCGCTACCGATGCCACCTGGTGGCAGGGCTCGCCCTGCGCTCGGCCACCCGTCCCGGGGTGCTCTACAACGCCTCACTCCTGCTGGGGCCCTACGGCTTGCGCACCTGCTACGCCAAGGCCCACCTATGGCACAACGAGAAGCTCTACTTCACCCCAGGCAGGGCATTTCCGGTCAGCGATATCGGTATCGGCCGCCTCGGCATGCAAGTTTGCTATGACATCCGCTTCCCCGAGATCACCCGCTGTCTGGCGCTGGGTGGGGCCGAGCTGGTCACCAACATCTGGGCCTCTTTTAGACATGCCGAGGAACCGGTCGAGGATGAGGGGCTCTTTCGCCACCGCGCCTATACCAGGGCCCAGGAGAATGGTGTCTTCTTCCTCAGTTGCAACCGGGTCGGCCGCCAGGGCGACATGCGCTTCATGGGCCGCAGCCTGGTCGCCCGCCCCGACGGTCGGATCCTGGCCGCACTAGATCACGAAAAAGAGGGTGTTCTGCGCACCTGCCTGGATCTTGACGAGGTGGCCACCTACCGAATGAGCACCGGCATCCTCAACGACCGGCGTCCCAAGCTCTACCAGGCCCTGATCGAAGACGAATCGCTGTCCTGACAGAGGACATAACATGTTTGAATTCAGGGATATAGCGCACATTAACGGGCGGCCTTGAGCCACTCATGCTAAAAGTATGGTAGCGCCAAAATACTTTCGATCGGGAATAATCAAAAATTTACCTGTCTAGAGTATTTGGTTACCAAACTTCGCCTATCATTCCCGCCTAGGAATAGCGGTCGAATAGGTATTGAGATGCAAGAGATCCTCATCCGCTTGCTGCAAGGCTTCTAACGTCTTAGGCCGGTCAAATTCCGCCAATAAGGTGCACAGTACTTCGGAGACCGCTAACGCAGGGGTTAGCGTATGAAAGAAGCTGTCGCTTTCCGTGGGGCAGAAAATAGTCTGCTCTGACATACCTACCAGTGGCGACACTTCGCTATCAGTGATCGAAACAATGCCCACTGCCTTCTCTTTTGCCAACTGGGCAAGTGATCTTACCCACTCCAATATGAATAGACAGAAAAAAAATCATTCCCCAGCAAAGTAATCGGTATCCAGCCGTTTGATTACGTATTGCTCCACGGGCGACACACCCACGTCATGGTCAATCATCAATCTTGCCAATTTTCGGCCATCAATCAAAATAATGCGATTTTCGAGCATATCAGCATATGCTCGTGCTTCGCGTGTAAAATGGGAGGTAGTAATAAATACGCCTTTCTTGGCACGACGACCTTGAAGCGCTCCGGCAAATTTTTGTATTTCAGGCCTGCCCACCACGTTTTCCCAACGTTTTGCCTGCAGATAAATCACATCCAGCCCCAATGGATCTTCATCAATAATGCCGTCAATTCCGCCATCGCCGCTTTGGCCTACTGACCTTGCTGCATCTGAACGTTCACCGCCATACCCCATGGCCACGAGTACATCGACAACTACTTGTTCAAAAAACGACGGTGATACCTGTTTCATCTGATCAAGAAGGTCCGTTTCAAGGTTGTCACGAATTGCAGTCCAGGCACTACCAAGTACTTCTTCGGGTGTTTGTCCTTCATCTTGCTCGTCTGGCTTTATCGGACTGGATGACTGAGAACCGCAACCATCAAAGGTATTTGTTTCGGGCAGGTTGCTTTTATTACGGAATTCTCTGTAATCTTCAAACTGCATAAGGTAATTCAAGGTCACTCTTTCTGGTGCCTGTTTGAGCGCCATCCTGCCCTTTTCAGTAATGGCATATACGCCCCGCCGCCTTGGTTCAAGCATCCCAGCTTTTTTAAGATGTGTGACCGCCCAGGTAACCCTGTTATGAAACAGCCTGACTCTTCCACTTGGCAGCAGCTGGTCTCTTTCTTCTTCAGTAAGATTAAATAAATCAGCCAGCGCCGGATGCGTCTCTTTCATCGCGCGTTCGTCTGCAGCCACTGCAAATTCCAACACAGGGCGCATCAGCGTTTGAAAATCCGGAATGGCCATTGAGCTACCTCCTTGTTATTGATTTCAAATATAAAGGGCTCATCATTGATGAGCCCTTTTAGATTAACGCAAAGCGTTTGATTTACTCCCACTCTATCGTCGCGGGTGGCTTGCTGCTCACGTCGTAGGCGACCCGCGAGACGCCAGACAGTTCATTAATAATCCGGTTGGAGACTTTCTCCAGCAGCTCATAGGGAAGGTGCGCCCAGCGGGCGGTCATGAAGTCGATGGTTTCTACCGCACGTAGCGCGATGACCCATTCGTAGCGGCGGCCGTCGCCGACGACGCCAACGGATTTCACCGGCAGGAAGACGGCAAACGCCTGGCTGGTTTTTTCGTACCAGCCGGAGGCCCGCAGTTCTTCGATGAAGATGGCGTCCGCTTCGCGCAGAATATCGGCGTATTCCTTCTTCACTTCACCCAGGATACGTACACCAAGGCCCGGCCCAGGGAAGGGATGGCGGTAAACCATGTCATACGGCAGGCCGAGTTCGAGACCGAGTTTGCGCACTTCGTCTTTAAACAGTTCGCGCAGCGGCTCAACCAGCTTGAGCTTCATGGTTTCCGGCAGGCCACCTACATTGTGGTGGGATTTGATCACGTGCGCTTTGCCGGTTTTGGAGGCGGCGGATTCGATCACGTCCGGGTAGATGGTGCCCTGGGCGAGGAAATCGACGCCTTCAATTTTGCTGGCTTCTTCATCGAACACATCAATAAAGGTGTTGCCGATGATTTTGCGCTTGGCTTCCGGGTCGTTTTCGCCCTTCAGCTTGCCAAGGAAGAGGTCTTCGGCATCTACGCGGATGACCTTGACGCCCATGTGCTTGGCGAAGGTTTCCATGACCTGATCGCCTTCCTGCTTACGCAGCAGGCCGTTATCCACAAACACACAGGTCAGCTGGGTGCCAATCGCCTTGTGCAGCAGCGCGGCCACCACAGAGGAATCGACACCACCGGAAAGGCCGAGCAGTACGTGGCGGTCGCCCACCTGTTCGCGTACGCGCTGCACCTGATCTTCGATGATCTGTGCCGGTGTCCAGAGTTTTTCCGCACCGCAGATATCCAGCACGAAGTGCTCAAGAATGCGCAGGCCCTGCTGGGTGTGGGTGACTTCCGGGTGGAACTGTACGCCGTAAAACTGCTTTTCTTCCCATGCCATGGCGGCAATCGGGCAGCTCGGCGTTGAGGCGGTCACGGTGAAGGTGTCAGGTGCCTGGGCGACTTTATCGCCGTGGCTCATCCATACATCCAGCAGCGCTTTGCCAGTGTCCGCATCTACGTGGTCTTTAATGTCGTTGAACAGCGCGGTTTCCGCATCCAGACGAATCTGGGCGTAACCGAATTCGCTTTGGTTGGAGCCTTCCACCTTACCGCCAAGCTGCTCGGCCATGGTCTGCATGCCGTAGCAGATACCAAATACCGGCAGGCCCATTTCGAACACGCACGCAGGCGCACGCGGTGAATCCAGCTCGGTCACCGACTCCGGCCCGCCAGCAAGGATGATACCGCTAGGGTTGTATTCGCGAATCTCGTCTTCGGTGATATCAAAGGCGCGGATTTCGGAAAACACCCCTATCTCGCGCACGCGGCGCGCAATCAATTGAGTGTACTGAGAGCCAAAATCGAGGATCAGAATCTTGTGAGCGTGAATGTCGGTCATGTCTGGTCCTTAACTCGCCCGGTAATTTGGCGCTTCTTTAGTGATCTGCACATCATGCACATGAGACTCATTGAAGCCGGCACCGGTAATCTGCACGAACTGCGGCTTACTACGCATTTCTTCCATATCGGCACTGCCGGTATAACCCATAGCAGCACGCAGGCCACCCATCAACTGATGGACAATAGCATTCATCATGCCCTTGTAAGGTACGCGCCCCTCGATCCCTTCCGGCACCAGCTTTTCAATACCAGCATTCTGATCCTGGAAGTAGCGGTCGCTAGAGCCTTGGCTCTGCGACATAGCCCCCATGGAACCCATGCCGCGATAGGCTTTGTACGTGCGGCCCTGATAAAGCTCAACTTCACCCGGCGCTTCTTCAGTGCCAGCCAATAAGCCACCGACCATCACGCAACTAGCACCTGCCACCACCGCTTTGGCCAGATCGCCAGAGAAGCGCACGCCGCCATCAGCAATCAACGGAATATCGTAAGACTTGAGCGCTGCCGCCACGTTGGACACTGCCGTAATTTGCGGCACCCCAACACCAGCGATAACACGCGTAGTACAAATCGAACCGGGGCCGATACCCACTTTAACGGCATCGGCACCGGCTTCAGCCAACGCTTTGGCCGCCTCAGCGGTCGCAATATTGCCACCAACCACTTGCAGCGACGGATAGTGCTCTTTCATCCAGCGCACTCGGTCGATCACGCCTTTAGAATGCCCATGAGCGGTATCGACGATGATGACATCCACTCCAGCTTCAACCAGCGCAGCGACACGATCAGGCGTATCGGCGCCAGTCCCTACGGCAGCGCCAACCAGCAAACGACCATCATCATCTTTGGCCGCAGTGGGGAACGTGCGCGCTTTCTCAATATCCTTGAAAGTCACCAGACCATGCAGCTGAAACTGGTCATCAACAATCAGCATCTTCTCAACCCGATGCTCCTGCATCCGCGACTTGATGACGTCCAACGACGTACCCACTGGCACGGTAACCAGCGTGTCACGAGGGGTCATGATGTCAGCCACGCTGTCACCATGATTCGGCTGGAAGCGCATATCACGCTCAGTCACAATGCCTACCAGAATACCGTTTTCTACTACGGGAAAGCCGGAGAAACCGTTTTCATCAGCCATGGCTAAAAGCTCAGCCAATTTAGCCGCGGGGCCGACCGTCACAGGATCCTTGACGATCACACTCTCGTGCTTTTTAACCTTGCGTACTTCGCTGGCCTGCTGGGTAATGGTCATATTCTTATGAATAATGCCAATACCGCCTTCCTGAGCCATGGCAATGGCTAGGCGGGATTCCGTCACGGTATCCATAGCGGCAGATGCCAGCGGAATATTAAGGTAAAGATTGCGCGTCAGGCGCGTCCGGAGGCTGACATCCTTAGGCAAAACCTCGGAGTAGCCGGGTACGAGCAGCACGTCATCAAACGTGAGCGCTTCTTGGGCCATACGTAGCATAATCGGCAACACCCAGTGAGCTGGTGGGAGGGATAAAAAATAGTTACCTAGTATAACGCTCAGCAACCACGTTCGTCACGGTGCAGCCAGCGTTAAAAGTTGTTAAACGCATTGCGTCCGGTCACCATGCCACTGAAAACTGGATGTTTGATATACCTTGACCGCAGGCAATGAGTGCGGCATCAACCTAAGGAATGCTGATGGCTGTTTCACCGTTAACGCACGGCAAAAAAATACTACGCACCGCCCTTTCGCTGTGCTTATTGGTACTGCCTATCACGCTATACGCCAGTGATAAAAACGAGTTAATTAATAGCGTGCGACAGATTGAAGCCAACCTTAACGCTCGGGTTGGTATCGCGGTTTATGACCTAGAGTCTAAGCGCAACTGGCAGTACCACGCTGACGACCGTTTCCCGCTATCGAGCACATTCAAAACGCTGGCCTGCGCTGCGCTACTTCAGCAAGCCGATACCGGCCAACAGCAGCTAGCGCAGACAGTCACCTTCACAGAAAGCGAGCTTGTCAGCTACTCTCCTGTCACAGAGGCATTTGTTGGCACTGAGGGCATGACGCTTTCCGCCCTCTGTGAAGCGACGCTCTCAATGAGTGACAATTCGGCGGCAAACTTCATACTGGACGCCATTGGCGGCCCCCAAGCCGTCACCCAGTTTGCCCGTTCGATTGGCGATAACGTCACCCGACTGGATCGCTGGGAAACCGAGTTAAACGAAGCGATTCCCGGCGATGAGCGTGATACCACAACGCCCAATGCGATGGCGATGAATCTTGAAAAGTTAGTATTAGGTGAGGCGCTTTCTCCAGCATCTCGCCAACAACTCAAGCACTGGCTGACGAACAATCAAGTGGGTGATGCGCTCTTTCGTGCGTCAGTGCCGGATGACTGGACTGTCGCCGACCGAACCGGTGCTGGCGGCTATGGCTCACGCTCTATTGCCGCATTACTGTGGCCACCACAGCGCAAACCCGTGGTAGCCACGCTATATATTACGGAAACAGAGGCTTCCTTTGAGGATCGCAATGCCGCGATTGCAGAGATTGGCGCAGCCATCGTCACCGCCGTACTAACGGCTGATGCTCAGGATTAAGGTCAAGGCCTGAACGCAAATAACGCTCGCCCCACAGGCGAAATGCTAAACATGCCGCATTTCGCCTGTGATTGGCGATGATATATACAAGCCGTTAGCCTAGTGATACCCCAACCTCTCTGGCAGCCACAAGGCAATAGACGGAAAGATTACCACCAGCGCCAAAGCCGCTGCCATGGCTAACACAAACACCAGGCCCCAGTCCACAGTCTGTTCCAGGCGAACTTTGGCGACTTCTGTCGTCACCATGAGGTTCACCGCGACTGGCGGAGTGAACTGGCCGATGGCGATGTTCATGGCGAGTAAAATGCCAAACCACACTGGGTCCCAGCCAAAGTGCTGCATGACTGGAATCAGAATTGGCATCAGGATTAGATAGATCGAAATGGCATCCAGCAGCATTCCTGCTGCCAGCACCGCCAGCATAATGAGTAATAGCAATAACAGGCCGTTGTCGGTGAGGCCGATGACCCATTCGCCCAAGTGACGGAACACCCCCAGCATAGTGCCAGACCACGCAAAGATACCGGCCAGTGCAATAATCAACATAACCACACCGCTGATAACTGCGGCTTCGCCTAACAGCTCCCACAGGTCACGCCATTTTAGTTCACGCGTCAGCCATAGGCCGACGACTACACCATAGGCAACCGCAACGACCGCAGCCTCGGTGGGCGTAAACACCCCAGTACGCAAACCACCCAGGATGAGTACTGGCGCAAAAAGAGCCGGAACCGCCTGACGAAAGCTCTCTCCCAGCGGTGGACGCGGCGTATTGTCAGGCGACTCCCAACCATAGTGACGCGCCAACAACCAAGCTGGCACCATCAAGGCAAGCCCCGCCAAAATGCCCGGAAACAAACCCGCAGCAAACAAGGCGCGCAGGTCGACCCCGGGCACCACGATGGAATACAGAATCAGCGCCACCGATGGCGGAATCAATATCGCTGTGGAGGCCGACGCCGCAATCAGCGTGGCTGTGAAAGGCCTGGGGTATCCCGCACGCGTCATACTCGGCAGCATCACCATGGCCACCGCAGCGGCATCTGCCGGCCCCGAGCCGCTCATTCCCCCCATGATCATGCATGCCAATACCGCGACAATCGCTAGGCCGCCATGCCGAGGGCCGATCAATGCCTGGGCAAAGCGCACCAGCCGCCCTGCCACCCCTGCGCGTTCAAAGACCAAGCCCGTCAAAATAAACAGCGGGATGGCAATCAGCGGGTATTTAGCCACACTGTTGTAGGTGTTAGTGCCTAAGGTTGCCAGCATGGCTGGTGACAACCCCGTTACGATACCTACCGCGCCAGCTAAGCCGAGTGAAAACGCCACTGGCACACCGATCACCAGCAGTACGGCAAACGACAGCAACATCCATAGATCAGGACTCATCGTCGTCTCCTTCTCGCAGCCGGTCGCGCAGGGTTTGTAATTGACGCAGCAGCATTATCGCGCATAGGGCGGGCAGCCAAATGAGATACACCCACTGAGGCAAGCCTAACCCCGGCGACAAGGTTTCCCACTGGTATTCTTGCCAGGCCAATAGGCCGCCAAACCATACAATCAGACCAAGCACTATCGCGCCGCACAACGACTGAACTACGACCAACACGCGGCGCGGTCCTCGCGACAACCAGTGCTCCAAAAAACTAATGCGAATATGGCGTTGCTGCCGCAACGCGACTGATGCGCCAGCAAAGGTCAGCAGCACCAGCAGAAACACAGAAAACTCTTCAGTAAAGGCAAAAGAAGCATCTGTCAGGTAACGAACAATAACGTTCGCTAGGCTGATCAGACCGACCAGAAGCAGTGCTAACGAAGCCAGCACACGCTCGAATCTTGCATCAGGGCGTTTCATGGAGGGGTATTCCAAAGATATTCAGATAGCGGGTCTGTGATTTTCAGCGGCTGTGCCAGGCGCTACAGAATAACGCACCGAGCACAGCACTCTGTCACTACAAAACCTCAGGTTATTACTTGCCGATATCGCGACGTGCGGCCTCAACAACAGGCTCACCAATCTTCGGTACCCACTCTTCGTGCACACTGAGCGTCGCTTCAACAAATGCCTGGTATTGATCTTCAGACAGTTCAGTCACCGTCACACCGCGCTCACGGATAGCATCCAGCCGAGCAGACTCTTCTTCACGGGTTTTGGCAATTTCCCAGGCGCCAGCTTCAATCGCCGTGTCACGCAGCATCTGCTGGTCGTCTGCAGACAGCGAGCCCCATACCTGAGGGTTAGCAGCGAATACTAGCGGATCATTCATGTAGTTCCACAAGGTCAAATGTTCCTGACCGACTTGATCAATACGTGCCACGTCAAACACCGATAACGGGTTCTCTTGGCCATCTACGGCGCCGGTGGTCAGTGCCGGCTTGGCATCAGCCCAGCTCATCTGGGTTGGGTTGGCACCAAGTGCGGTGAAAGTGTCTTGGAACAACGGCGACCCTACCACGCGAATTTTCAGCCCTGCTACGTCGTCCGGTGCCTCAATAGCGGCGCTGGAGTTAGATAACTGACGAAAACCATTTTCTCCCCATGCCAGCGGAATCACTCCTTTATCTTCAATGGCTTGAAACAGTAACTCGCCCGCTTCACCACTGGTCACTGCATCAACCTGAGCAACATCAGACAAGAAAAATGGCAACGAAAACAGGTTAAGCTCTGGCACTTGAGGCGACCAGTTGATCGTAGAGCCAACAGCCAGGTCGATAATGCCTGAGCGCATGGCTGAGAACTCACGGGTCTGGTCGCCACTCACCAGCTGGGCGTTAGGGTACACGCGCAGCGTCAGCTCACCACCTGAGCGCTCTTCTACCAGTTCGGCCCACTTTTCAGCGGCTTGCCCCCAAGGGAAAGCGTCTGAGAGAACCGTAGAAACAGATAACTCGCGAGCTTGAGCCGCAACAGCGGAGCTCAATAAAACAGCACCCGCCAAGCCTACGGCAATACGTGTAAACTGCTTTTTCGATGTCATGAAATAATCCTTGGCATGGTTTGTGGTCTGCCCTGTCATGGCTTTAGCTCTCTTATTACAAAAGCCCAAAGCTAGCACCCAGTGCAGAACGTAACGTACGTGGCAGACAAATATGACGCCTCACTGAGCGCACCACAAGTTGATCTTAGTTGTATTGGTTCACATTCATTGGGCATAGCTCTGCCCTTCAACGGCTGAATACAGGAGGCACCTTGCCACTTCGCGACCTAGCACTTGCCCTGACCGTAGTGCTTATCTGGGCACTAAACATTATTGTCATCAAAGTGGGGGTTGCTGAAATTCCACCGCTGATGCTGATCACTCTGCGCTTTGCGCTGGTTGCAGTGCTACTGGTGCCCTTCTACCCTGTAGCACGTCACCAGTTGCCTTTTCTGCTGCTGCTGTCAGTGACCTTTGGCACCCTACACTTCGCCTTGCTGTTCATTGGCCTTGGGCAGGCCGAGGCGGGCACCGGCGCTATTTTAGTGCAAATGGGCACGCCCTTTGCGACTTTGCTGGCGGTACTTCTACTTAAAGAAGACTTAGGTATGAAGCGCTTAGCCGGTCTGTTGCTCTCATTTGCTGGCGTTATTGTGCTGGCTGGTGGCCCAACCTTGCCCGCCCCCCTGCCCACCGCCATTTTGCTGACCAGCGCATTAGCTTGGGCATCGTCGCAACTGTTAATCAAACGCGGGCCGGCTATCTCGCCCATGGCGTTGGCCGGCTGGGTAGCGCTATTTGCTACGCCACAGGTGGCGCTGGGTTCTTGGTGGTTTGAACAGGGGCAATGGCAAGCAATAACCTCTGCAAGCTGGCTTGCTTGGAGCGCCGTGCTCTATACAGCGGTCATGTCGTCTATCGTGGCTTACGGCATTTGGTATGGGCTGTTGCACCGCCACCCAGTCAGTCGTGTTGTACCAATGATGCTACTGGTGCCTGTGTTGGCTGTCGTTCTCGGGGTACTGCTGATGGACGATCCACTGGGGCCACACAAGCTGATCGGCGGCGGCTTGGTAGTGGCGGGTATTGGGTTTATCGTGATCCAGCGCAGAAAAAAATGCACCGCGAGCCAAGATACCGGCTCGCTTTAGAAAGAGTGACGCGGCACATGAAACACTTCAGCTCTGCGTTTCAGGCTGGCACTGGCCGCCTTTATCACCAGGCCAGCTAACGCAGTCCCCCACACGGATACCGCGCGCTGCAAAATACCCCGCATTGACCTCCAAAGCCGCTCGATAACTCACCTTGGGTTGAGTGATCGGGCAGGCTTGAGCAGAGCTGCTGACGCAGGGTTGCATGTGGCGGATTTCACTAATTCGACCATCATCACCAATAAAGGCGATATCCAGTGGAATGTGTGTGCGGTACATCCAAAAGCCCCCCGTCACCAACCGCGAATAAACAAACAGCATTCCCGCGTCTTCACCCAGTGATTTACGATCCATGAGTCCGTGGCGTCGTTGTTCATCACTGATGGCAAGCTCAGCATTAAGACGCTGCGGCCCCTGGTTACCGTGCAGCGTAACAGTATGGGTTTTTTCTGGGTTATTCGTGTTAGCGACATCATCCGCCAGCAGCTGGGTGCTAATAGGCAATAATGTCACCAGCGGTAGCGCCAGCATGCCTTGCAAAAGACGACGGCGACTCATTTCATCCATGTATTCCACACGCATGTCTCCCCAACGTAGTGCGAGTGCTTTCTAAAGCTGCGCGTACTTTTTACGCCTGTTGCCCTAGGATCGATTTAAGGTCAATCGCAGATTCTTCCGCACTTAATTCAAGTAAGGCTTCAAGGCTATCAAGGTGGCGATACAGGCTGGCACGTGCTTCCTGAGCATCCCCCTTCTTGAGCTGAGCCAGCAAATTGTCATGGTCGCCAGGTAGATAGCAGGAACCAGCCTGCTTATACAAAGCGACAACAATGGAGGTTCTCAAGACCAAATCGGTCAGCATATTACCCAGCACTCGGTTCACAGAGCACTCGGCAAGTTTGAAATGTAAGCTTAAGGAATGCTCAATACGCGCACTTTCATCACCACGCTCAAAGGCGTCAATCTCAAGCTGTACTAGGCGCTCAAGCTCGACCATCGCATCTACGGGCAATGTTCCCGCCAGGAGTGTCACCACCTCCCCCTCTATCAGCCGCCGTGCATCAAATGTCTCGCGCGTTTCTTCAATGCCAGGCGCTCTCACTCGGCATACCTGATTAGGCCGCTGGTCAACGACATAATTGGAAGCCAGCCGCGTGAGTGCCTTGCGCACCACAGAGCGGCTAACACCAAACACTTCACACAACGTGACCTCGGGCAACCGCGTCCCCGGTGGCAAACGCTGCATTAATACCGCATGGCGGACTTGCTCCACGATCTCCTGATCGGTAATGCGTTCACCATCCTTACGTTTCGTAGTGAAGCCAGAGGGCCAAGCATGCATCATCCTGAAAAGCTCCAGATATCGAGTTTTCTGAACCTTCGCACGTTTCGACCCAACTGGCTACAATTCGCCCTATTTATAGTACATACCACTGTATACCGCTGTAGCGTCGGCGGCTTCTATTTGCAGCTTACTGCTGAACCTTGAATACTTTGAGCGTGTTAGTACCGCCATGTGCATTCATGTGATCACCACGGGTCAAAATCACATGGTCACCCAGTGCAGTAATGCTGTGCTTGGCCAGTAACGTCATGGCTTCTTGGTCCACCTCGCCGGGTTCCATTTTGCTGGTATCAAAAGGCAGCGAAATAACACCGCGATACAACGCCATGCGACGCTGCGCGATGGGATTATGGGCCAGACCAATAATCGGCAGGCCAGAGCGGATGCGCGACGCAATTAACGGGGTGTAGCCAGTCGCAGTCATACAGGCAATGGCCACGACACCGCGCATATGATTGGCCGCATACATGGCTGATAGCGCAATGGTCTCATCAGCACGTAAAAACTCTTCATGAATACGATGCTCTGACGACTGCGCCACACGCTCGCGCTCTGCCCCCAAACAGACACGAGCCATGGCCTCAACGGTTTCTACTGGGTACTCGCCAGCAGCTGTTTCAGCAGAGAGCATCACCGCATCAGTGGCATCAAGCACCGCATTGGCGACATCAAACACCTCAGCGCGTGTCGGCAACGGAGACTCAATCATTGACTCCATCATTTGGGTCGCGGTAATCACCGCACGATCCAGTGAGCGAGCATGCTTGATAATACGTTTCTGAGTGCCAATCAGCTTCTCATCACCAATTTCTACCCCTAGATCGCCGCGTGCCACCATGACCGCTTCGCTAGCCTTGATGATGGCATCTAGCGTTTCATCATCGGCCACCGCTTCGGCACGCTCCAGCTTGGCAACCAGGCCGATTTCAGCACCGGCTTCACCCAGCAAGCGACGCGCTTCGTGCATGTCTTCTGCCGAACGCGGGAAAGAAACGGCGACATAATCAACACCGATATCAATCGCAGTTTTCAGATCTTGCTTATCTTTTTCGGTCAAGGCCGGTGCAGACAGCCCGCCGCCCTGCTTATTAATTCCTTTGTTGTTAGACAGCGTGCCCCCGACCACTACCGTGGTATGAATCTCACTGCCTTCAACGCGGTCGACATCCAGTACGACCCGGCCATCATCGAGTAATAACCGATCTTTTGCCTGTACATCGTCGGCTAACGTCTCGTAATCGCAACCGACTCGCTCAATATTGCCGGCGTTGCTGTCCAATGAGATATCAAGCACGAAGCGGTCACCAATGGCGAGCTCTATCGGGCCTTCAGCAAAGCGCGCGATACGGATTTTCGGCCCCTGAAGGTCGCCAAGGGCCGCAACACTACGTCCCATACGGTCAGCAATGTCACGCACCTGTTGCAGCCGGCGGCGATGATCATCCGGCTCACCATGGGAAAAGTTAAGGCGCACCACATCAACCCCGGCGGCAATCATCTTTTCCAACACCCCATCCCTGTCACTGGCTGGGCCGAGGGTAGCAACGATCTTGGTGCGTCGCAGGGGAGTGTGGGTTGAAGGTGTCGGGGTAAAGACTGACTTTTTCATGGCGTCCTCGGTAACACTAAAATGGCTCGTAAGTCGTTGACATTGGTACGCGTAGGTCCAGTGACCAATAGCGCGTCCAGCGCCGAAAAGAAAGTATACGCGTCATTGCGTAACAGATAGGTTTCAGCATCCAATCCTTTTTTTGTCGCCTGCCGAGCCTGTTCAGGCCCAAACACCGCCCCCGCATTGTCTTCACTGCCATCAATACCATCGGTATCAATAGCTAGTGCATAAATATTCGATGCGCCTTTCAGCTCGTCGAAGACACCCAGCAGATATTCTACATTTCGTCCGCCGCGTCCATCACCGACTACCGTAACGCTGGTTTCACCGCCCGACAAAATCAACAACGGCGAGGAAAGCTTGCGTTGATGCTCAAGCGCTAACCGAGCATGGCGGCGACCAAGCTCTCGCGCCTCACCTTCCAGATCATCACCCAGATAGTCAACAGTGACACCGTAAGACTCAGCAAACGCCCTGGCAGCTAACATCGCCTCTTTAGCCCGCGCCAGCATCACTTGCTGGTCACGCGCAAATTCAGGGGCATCCGGCGTCGGCCAGTCACAACTATTAGCGAGATGGTGACGCACATCATCAGACACCGGAAGCGAGTAACTCTCGAGAATCTCCAGTGCCTGCTGAGGGGTACTTGAATCAGCCAGTGTCGGCCCTGAAGCAATCAATGACGCCTCATCTCCGGGCACATCAGAAATCAGCCAGGTCAGCACTCGTGCAGGATGCGCAGCCGCAGCAAGGCGTCCTCCCTTAATCGCTGACAGATGCCGGCGCACGGTATTAATGTCACGGATAGGCGCACCACTACGCAATAAATGGTGGTTGATACTCTGCTTCTCAGACAGGCTCACACCGTCAGCAGGCAGCGTCATTAACGCCGACCCTCCGCCGGAGATCAGCGCAATCACTAAATCATCTTCGCTCAGCCCATCAACGGCTTCAAGCATGCGCTTGGCGGCGCGCTCACTGAGGTTATCAGGCATGGGGTGTGAGGCTTCCAATACCTCAATGCGCTGGCAGTCTGCCGCATGCTGAGGGCCATGGCCATAACGGGTGACAACCAGGCCAGATAAGGGTGCATCAGGCTGACTCATCTGCCAGGCACGCTCCAGAGCAGCGGCCATGGCGGCAGCAGCCTTGCCAGCACCAACCACTAAGGTGCGGCCCCGCGGGGGCTGAGGCAACTGGTCAGGTAACAACGTATCAGGATGCACGGCACGCACACCGGCCTCGCTTAGCTTAACCAACCAGTCACGCACCGCTACGGGGTCATCAGCGACAGAGGCATCAAACTGAGAGAAATGCCCATTCATGGGAGACTGACTCATGGAGTGCTCCTTAAATAAAGCGCCTTAATAAAATACCCAGTGACCAGCAGCATCTGACAACAGCCACCATCACTGGGCAAGGATCATTCTGACGAGCCCCGAGCGGGCGCACTGAATTCACCTGCTTTCAGCAGGCGTCAGCTATCACCAACGTCATGGTTGGCGAGGCGTTCAAGCGCTCGCACAATGCCAGAGTGATCCCACTGGGCGCCACCATTGGCAACACAAGCCTGGAATAGCTGCTGAGCATTAGCTGTGCCAGGCAACGACAAGTTCAGACTGCGCGCGCCTTCCAGCGCCAAATTAAGATCTTTTTGATGCAGATGAATCTTAAACCCCGGATCAAAGGTGCGCTTAATCATTCGCTCGCCGTGAACATCAAGAATTTTTGACTGAGCCAGTCCGCCAAGCAGTGATTCTCGTACTTTAGCGACATCAGCCCCTGCCTTGGAAGCAAACAACAGCCCTTCAGCAACGGCCTCAATAGTCAATGCAACGACAATTTGGTTAGCCACCTTACAAGTCTGGCCCGCCCCATGGTCTCCAATATGGGTCACGCTATGTCCCATCTTCTCTAGTACTGGCAGAGCACGCTTGAACCCCTCTTCAGTTCCACCAACCATAATCGTCAATGCGGCATTGATCGCACCGCCCTCACCACCAGAAACCGGCGCATCCACATACTCGCCACCAGCCTCAGTGATGCGTTTGGCAAACGCTTGCGTCGGAATCGGTGCGATGGAACTCATATCGATCACTAGCGTACCGGGCTGAAGCCCTTCAATCACACCACCTTCGCCAAACAGCACGTCCTCAACATCAGGCGTGTCAGGCAGCATCGTGATAATGATTTCACTTGTTTCAGCAACAGCCTTGGGCGAGGCGGCTTCCTTAACCCCTTTTTCAGCCAAGATGTTGTCCAAGCTGCCACGTTTTACGGTTGTCAACGTGTGGCCCGCATCCAACAAGTGCCCGGCCATCGGGCGGCCCATGATACCCAGGCCAATAAATCCGATTTTGCTCATGATCTTTCTCCTTTCTTTATAACTTATTGTTCGATTCACCCGACCTATTTCAGCTAGGCTATTTCATCCAACCCAGACCTTCTTCGGTCGTCGTCGCAGGCTTGTATTCGCAGCCAATCCAACCGTCGTATCCTAGGCGGTCAAGATGGGCAAACAGGAAGGGATAGTTGATTTCGCCGGTTCCTGGCTCATGGCGGCCTGGCGTATCAGCCAACTGCACGTGTGCAATACGAGCCAAGTGACGCTCAATGGACGGCGCTAAATCTCCTTCCATGATCTGCATGTGGTAGATGTCATACTGCAGCTTAAGGTTGTCGCTACCTACTTCATCAAAAATCTTTAGCGCCTGCTCCGTGCGATTCAGGAAAAAGCCTGGAATATCACGGGTATTGATTGGTTCGGCAATCAGCAAGATACCTACCGCTTTTAGTTTGTCGGCAGCAAAACGCAAATTCTCAATCAGCGTTTTGCGTGCCTCGTCATCGCTGACACCTTCCGGCTTGATACCGGCCAGACAATTAACTTGGCGATTGCCCAACACCGCAGCGTATTCAATGGCTTTATCAACGCCTGCACGAAATTCATCAACACGGTCGGGATGGCAAGCAATGCCGCGCTCACCGGCCCCCCAGTCGCCTGCCGGTAGGTTGAATAACACCTGCTCAAGTTGGTTTTCATCAAGGCGCTGTTTGATATCAGCCGCATCGACGTCATACGGAAACAGGTATTCGACGCCTTGAAAACCGGCGTTTGCCGCCGCGTCAAAACGCTCAAGGAAATCGACTTCGTTAAACAGCATGCTGAGGTTGGCTGCAAACTTTGGCATATCAACTCTCCTGGTTTTGTCAAAACTGTATGAAAAAGCGCGTGACGCCTAATGATTACTACAGGGGCTGACTCCCGCGGCTAACGCCACGCTCACGTTAGGCTAGCGATGGACGTCGGCGCGTCTTCCTGGTTCTCGGCCAGCAGCTCAAACTCATTAACGCTCTCCAGGTCCTTGCCACTCATAGCAATATTCGTGATCCGTTCAAGGATAATCTCCACCACCACTGGAACGCTGAATTCGTCTTTTAACTGTTTGGCTTTTTCCAGCGCGACACCGATCTCATTTGGATCCGTCACTCGAATTGCCTTACATCCCAGGCCTTCAATGACTGACACATGATCAACACCATAGCCGTTAATTTCTGGGCAATTAACATTTTCAAACGACAACTGCACCTGATAATCCATGTCGAAGCCACGCTGCGACTGACGAATCAAACCCAAGTAGGAGTTATTCACCAATACATGGATATACGGCAAGTTAAACTGCGCGCCTACCGCCAGTTCCTCGATCATAAACTGAAAGTCGTAATCGCCTGATAAGGCGACTATCTCTGTCGTTGGGTCTGCCCTGCGTACACCCAGTGCTGCCGAAATAGTCCAGCCCAAGGGACCCGCCTGACCGCAGTTGATCCAATGGCGTGGTTTGTAAACGTGCAGAAACTGCGCTCCGGCAATTTGTGATAAACCGATGGCGGTAACATAGCGCGTATTCTTGCCAAATGCCTTGTTCATTTCCTGATAAACGCGCTGGGGCTTAACCGGTATTTCATTAAAATCGGTTTTACGCAACATCGTCGTATTGCGCTTGCGCTCATGACACGCATTAGCCCAGGCACTACGGTCCTTCAGACGACCCTCAGCCTTCCACTCTTTCGCGACATCAATAAACAGCTCAAGTGCTGCCTTAGCATCAGAAACAATACCGTAATCCGGCCCGAAGATACGCCCAATCTGAGTCGGCTCAATATCGACGTGCACAAATTTTCGGCCTTGGGTGTAACTATCCACATCGCCGGTATGACGATTAGCCCAGCGGTTACCAATCCCCATCACAAAGTCAGACGCCATCATGGTCGCATTACCGTAACGATGTGAGGTCTGCAGCCCCACCATGCCCGCCATCAGCCGGTGGTCGTCTGGAATAGTGCCCCACCCCATCAGCGTAGGAATAACCGGCACGCCGGTAAGCTCAGCGAATTCAGTCAGCAGCTCGCTGGCATCGGCATTGATGATGCCACCGCCAGCCACAAGCAACGGCTTGTCGGATTCGTTAAGCAAACTCATGGCCTTTTCAACCTGGGCACGGCTGGCGCTGGGCTTATACGCTGGCAGCGGCTCATAGGTATCCGGATCGAACTCGATTTCCGTCATCTGCACATCAATCGGCAGATCAATCAGCACCGGCCCCGGACGTGAACTACGCATCAGTTGAAACGCTTTCTGAAAAGCGCGCGGTACTTGGGCTGGCTCCAGCACAGTAATTGCCCACTTGGTCACCGAACCAGCTATCGACTGAATATCGACCGCCTGAAAGTCTTCTTTATGCAGCTTGGCACGTGGTGCCTGACCCGTGATGCATAAGATGGGAATCGAGTCAGCAGAGGCCGAATAAAGCCCCGTGATCATGTCGGTACCTGCAGGTCCAGAGGTACCGATACATACGCCGATGTTGCCTGCTTGGGTGCGGGTATAGCCTTCGGCCATATGGGAAGCACCTTCCACATGACGAGCCAGCACATGGTCCACTCCCCCCACGCTACGCATCGCAGCATAAAAGGGGTTAATGGCGGCACCAGGCACACCAAAAGCAACATCAACGCCTTCTTTCCTGAGCACGTGTATCGCAGCTTGAGCAGCAGTCATGCAAGCCATGGTGTCTTCCTTTTGTTGTGTTTTATTTTTGTGGAAAATAATTCCATATACAAAACATAACCAACCACCCCGACACCGTCAACAGAATTTGGAAAATAATTCCAAAAAAATAACAGCGCAAAAAAAAACCGACCAGCAAAAGCCAGTCGGGTAACAAAAAAGTGGCTCAGAACCGTAAAAGGCAAGTTAAAAATCAGCCTTTTACGGTCAGCTCAAAATCCCTTGGCTGCTCCTCGAGGACGCGCTGGCTGCGGCTTATCACATTTGAGAAATAGCCCATAGCCCGCCTCACCTGCCGGCTGCCCGTTTCGGGACACCACCTGTCCTCGGCACATTGTCAGCACCGGCTTTCCTGTAAGCTCAAGTCCTTCATAAGGAGTATAATCAACAGCGTGATGCAGCTCGCTATTGCGTATCGTCGTTCGAGCGTTAGGGTCCCATAAAGTCAAGTCAGCATCACTGCCAATAGCGATCGTGCCTTTACGTGGATAGAGTCCATAAATTTTGGCAGGCTGGGTTGCCGTCAATGCCACGAAACGAGTCGCATCAATACGCTGCTTGATCACTCCCTCAGAGAACAGTATCGACAAGCGCGTTTCTAACCCAGGAATGCCATTGGGAATATGTTGAAAGTCAGCACATTCCCCATGCAGTTTCTTTCCTTTTGCGTCGTCATAACGAAAAGGGGCATGATCAGACGAGAAAACCTGGAATACGCCGCTCTCCAACGCCTGCCACACGGCCTCTTGAGCCGCTGCATCGCGCGGGGGCGGGCTACATACATACTTAGCCCCTTCAAAGCCCGCTTGATCAAGATCATCCAGCGTAAGCACCAAGTACTGAGGACACGTTTCCCCATACACTCGCAAACCTCGGTTTTGCGCCCAGCGGATTTGCTCAATAGCATCAGGCCCCGAAACATGCACAATCAATAAGGGCACGTCGATCAGTTCAGCCAATGAGATGGCCCGGTGGGTAGCTTCACGTTCGGCAATCGCCGAATGTGCCACTCCGTGGTAATAAGGCTTCGTCTGCCCTTGAGATTCAAGAAGCTCTGTAATATAGGCGATACAATCTGCGTTCTCGGCATGAATCATCACCATGCCACCTTCACGCCTAGCCATGGCTAACACTTCCAACACTTCTCGATCATTGAGCTTTAAATCATCATACGTAAGATAAATTTTAAAAGAGCTATAGCCCTTTTCAATTAACGCTGGTAATTCTTCTTTAAGCACAACCTCTGTTGGGTCAGTAACAATCATATGGAATGCATAGTCCACCATAGCCTTGCCTTCACTACGGCGGTGATAGTCTTCTACCGCCGCATATAAGCTCTGCCCTTTCTGTTGCGCGGCAAACGGAATCACCGTTGTAGTTCCGCCACAAGCCGCAGACCGCGTTCCAGTAAAAAAATCATCTGCCATGACCGCCCCATCGTTTAACGGTTGGTCCAGGTGACAGTGAGCATCAACCCCCCCAGGCATTACCCATAAACCGTCAGCGTCAATAACCTCATTCGCCTCCCCCAACGCTTGACCCATAGCAACAATACGTCCATCTCGAATCGCAATATCTGCCATGTAACGATCAGCAGCTGTAATAATTAGGCCATTCTTTATCAGGGTATCGAAGTGCTGCATATTATATAAACCTTATACAATTATATTGTTTATTTTTAGACAATAACTGTGCACCAGATGACCTGCTTTACGACCAGAGATTTTATGACTCATCGAGCGAGCCGGGCCAAAAACCCCTGATCGAAACGCTATCCTCTTTCACCAAACATTTATCGAGTACAGCACGACAGTAGC
Source organism: Halomonas halocynthiae DSM 14573 (assembly GCF_000425725.1). Taxonomy (GTDB): domain Bacteria; phylum Pseudomonadota; class Gammaproteobacteria; order Pseudomonadales; family Halomonadaceae; genus Halomonas; species Halomonas halocynthiae. The sequence goes on along the minus strand of NZ_KE384440.1, from coordinate 354,770 downwards.
AAGTCAGCACTTACCCCATGGCATTAGGCAACCACAACACTAGGTTTGGCCAGATAATGATCATCGCCACAAAAAGAAGCATGATGGCAAGAAAGGGTAAACTACCAATCATGACATCAGCGATAGACCCTTTACCACGCACACCCTGCACCACATACAGGTTCATGCCGATAGGCGGGGTAATCAATGAAATTTCCATCATGAGTACCAAAAAAATGCCAAACCAGATGGGGTCAAAACCGAATTGAACGACCATAGGCACCACAATAGGTACTGTAGCAATCATCATCGACAGGGTTTCAAGAAAGCAACCTAGCACGAGATAAAAAATTACCAGCGCAAGAATGAAGCCCATTGGCGTCAGACCGAGATCGGCGACCCAGCGAGTCAACGTATTGGGAATACCTAGGATGCCAACAACATAATTGAGGAAAAATGCGGCCACAATAATCAACATAATCATTGCGGTGGTACGCGCCATAGACAAAAAACACTCATGCAGCATTTTAATCGTCAGTTTGCGATTGAATGCCGCCACAATCAAAGCTGCTACAGCGCCCAGTGCCGCTGCTTCGGTGGGCGTCGCCCAGCCACTATAGATGCTACCCATAACGATGGCGAAAACAAACGTCGGTGGCAATAAATCCACCAAAGAAGCTAAGCGCTTACGCAATGGAACACGAGGTTCACGCTCCCCTGCCACACCTGGGCGTAACAGGCTAAATGCCATAATCGCCAGCATAAAAGCACCGGCCAAAGCCAGTCCAGGTAGTATCCCTGCAATAAAAAGCTTTCCAATAGACGTGTTCGTGATCGCTCCATAAATAATCATATTGATACTAGGAGGAATCAAAATACCTAGAGTCGCTCCAGCAGCTAAGGTGCCAAGTGCTAGCCGTTCGCTATACCCTCTTTCAGCAAATGCCGGTAATGCAACGGTACCAATCGTTGCTGCAGTAGCCACTGACGAGCCCGACATAGCAGCAAATACTGACGAGGCTCCAATATTAGTATGTAACAAACCGCCAGGCAGACGATTCAACCACACCGACAAAGCGCTATACATTCGCTCTGTCACTCCGCTCCGCAACAGTAATTCACCTAGCAAGATAAAAAGCGGGATTGCCGTAAGGATAAAATCGTTAAGCGTTCCCCAAAGCGTATCGCCAAAGGAGTACAGCAAAGGTAACCCCAAAAACAATAACGTTCCCAGCACTGCTACGGAGAATATCGCCACAGCAACATGGACGCCTAATATCATCATGCCTAGCATGATGAAGAATCCGATCATGACCTCGAATGCACCAATCATTGGGCGTTACTCCTTTGCTGCTTCTTTGGTATATCAGCACTATAGTCTTGACGCGCCTCTTCTAGCTCGTCATCTGCTGAGCGAGGACCAAACTCGTTATTCACTTCCGTATTCCGCCCACGTAGAAATAACATGACGGCACGCGCCATAAGCAATACAGTTAATACAGAAAAAACGCCCAGCCCTATAACCCATAAACCCTGGGGTATCCATAGTGGCGTTTGCAGTGGTGTACTAGCGTGGCTGTCAAACTCTAGCGTCTCACGCAATGTTTCTATAGCGCGCCATAACATGAACACAGAAAATGCTGCCAACAACAGCATAGCCAGTACATTCAAGAGGGCCTGTAACGAAGCGGGAAGTTTAACCAACAACATATCAACACGCGTGTGAGCACGATGTACCAGCGCATACGCGAAGCTAAAAGCGACACCAATGGCAAGTACATAACCACCAATTTCATCAACACCTTGCAAGGAAAAGCTAAATAATTTACGAGATATAACTTCAAAAACAATTAATAATGACAAACCCAAAGCAGCATACCCCGCTGCAATAGCTGCGCCGTGAGCCACCTTCCGTAACGACCAATAAAGTTTTTTACTTGACATTTTTATAGCCTCTTGCAAGTCGCCGCAGGCGATAACGTCTCGCCTGCGGCAATGTGCTTACTGTGACTGGATGCTTAAACCCGTCACTTTACCTACGCTATCGTTCCATAGCTGGGTACACTCGGCGTATTGCTTATTACAGCTTTCACCCCATACCGGCAGAACTGCCTCAGAGGTAATCGCTTCAATTTGCTCGCGAGAGCTTTCACCAATCTCCACTAAAGACATATTGTAGGATTCATGGCTTTCACAAGTATCTTGGCCAGTATTACACGCAATGGCATCATCGTTTACTCGATAAGCCAGATCCCACATTTGCTCTTCCAGATCAGCGAATGCTTTAGATAGGTCCTGCTGCTGCTGCTCATCGAGGCCGTTCCAAGTATCCAGGTTCATGAAATGCCCCTGCACCGAATAGGACAAGGGAAGCGGAACAAAACGATCAGTTACTTCCGGCCACTTACCGTTGTTACCCGCAGAGGGTGCCGTAACACCACAGTCAGCCACTCCACGTTGCAACGCTAGGTAAACCTCGCTGAACTGCAAGGTCACCGGTATAGCGCCAAGCCCTTCCACCAGGCGAGACATGGATGGCGTAAAAACTCTGACCTTCTTACCCTGGAGATCGTCCACACTATTAATATCGCCATTACAAAACATCATTTGCGGACCAAAAGGCCAAAGCGTCATCAGTTTCGCATTGAAGCGCTCTTGTAAGCGTGCATCAAAATCTGGACGAAATGCTTCGACTGCCTCACGCTGTTGATCTAGGTCTGCGGTGACCCCAGCAAGATCAATACCTTCAAAGAAAGGCTCGTCTCGAGATGCCATACCAATCTGAACAGACATGACATCAAAAGCACCAGAGCGGATCATACGCAATGCATCCGCGGCTTCCACGCCAATAGCATCCATCGTGTTATAAACAACATTTAGCCCCTCATGCCCTCCTAGCTCATCAAAAAAGGGGCGTTCAACCTCTTCCACATGCAACTTATTACCCGAAAAATTACCTACTACCCGTAGCGTAGTTTCTGCTTGCGAGGTACTCGCCAGCACCATTCCAAAGACAACAGAAGTACCTAAGACTATCTTTTTGATTTTTTTAGTTTTCATTAGCTCACCTATCCGTTGGTCATTGCTATAAAATGAAGGTTTTATTTTTAAATAACTAAGCGCTCATCCTGAAACAGCTGCCCCCAACCAGAGATAAGTGCAGGATTAACACCTACCATTTCCAAGGTTTTCCATACAGTTACACTAACTGAATCATAGATAGGAATACCAAGCTCCTGCTCTAGCTCCGCGACAATTCCCGCACCACGTAAGTTAGTGCACAAAAGAGTAATTGCCTCTGGGCTTGATCGTGCCACATCTCGCACCATATCTATCAAAACATCTTCACTGTATTCAGAGAAAGAAAAATTGCCTCGGTCCCCTAAGTGCCGCTCTCCCGCTATTTCATACCCAGCCTTCTGATAGTTAACAATTATATCTTCTTGTATATCGCTAAGATAAGGCGTCACCAGTCCGAGTTTTTTTACACCAGTTCGCTCTAGAATTTCATTCAGCGCCAACACACTAGAAGTGGCCTTCACGCCGGTTGCTTCATGAATAGCAGCACATAAACGATGATCTGTATCAAATCCTAACCAACTAGATGACGTGCCACTCCAAGCGATCACATCCATGTGAGCATCATTAAGTAGCTGTGCGGCCGTAAGTATAGGCGCTATATCGAATTGAGATAACGATGCATCACAGTGTGATATTTCTGTAACAGCAAAGCGTTGAAAGTGCGCGCTGACATGCGGTAACAATGGCTGCAATATCGCACTGGTGTAAGGCTCTAATACAGTATTGGATGACGGGGTTAGCATTCCGATAAGCTGGCGAGACATGAGCATTATCCTTGTTTTTGCTGTATTCTGAATTTTGAATTCAAAATTACTTCCTTTGAGCTTTGCACAAAACGTAAATTTTGCAAAACTATTTTTCAAAAATAATTAAAACAATACGAACAAGCCCGTAGTGGGAAAAAGAGGAATTTCCATGAGCGACGTTATCAAGCCACCTCCTACCGCTAACCCTGCATTGGAAATTGTGCACTCGCCATCGCTTTACCAAGCCGTCGCAGAGCGGCTCAGATTAATGATCCTCGAAAACATGCTGGCTCCTGGAAGCCGTATTTCAGAAAAACACCTTTGTGAGACGTTTGGCGTTTCTCGAACCCCGCTACGCGAGGCTCTTAAAGTTCTTGCAAATGAAGGACTCATCGAACTTTTACCAAACCGTGGCGCTCACGTTACCGAAATCGACCCACAGGAAGTTAGCGATTTATTCGACGTGATGGCCGTACTGGAAGGGTTATCTGGCAGCTTGCTTGCTGATCGCGCAAGCAATGAGGAAATCGCAGAGATACAATCTATTCATAACCAAATGGTGGCGTGTTACCAAAATCAAGAGCGGTCAGAGTACTTCAGACTCAATCAACACATACATCATCGCCTTACCGAGATATCGGGCAATCGCGTACTACATAAACTAGCGCCCTCTCTCATGACCAAGGTAACTCGTGCACGCTATGCCGCCAACATGCAGCTTGAACGCTGGGAGCAATCAGTCGAAGAGCATGAGCTCATCCTACAAGCGCTTAAGAAGCGCGACGGACCCGCGCTTTCAGCAATCATGAGCTTGCATATGCAAAAAACGGGTGATGCGGTACGCCAACGCTTGCAGCCAAACTGAATAACATCGTTGTGGCCACGCGCTTTACGTTTAGCACAGCCTCGCTAAACTCTCATGCCAAGCGTTTCACACACTGACACCCGCCAATCGACGGGTGTCAGTGGTAACCACATGATACTGCCATCGGGGGGCTTAACTCAGCCCCTGCTACCGTATGGCAGCGCCATATGGCGGTTAACATCCTTATACAGTAAGTAGCGGAACGGACCTGGCCCACCGGCATAGCAAGCCTGTGGGCAGAAAGCGCGTAGCCACATGTAATCGCCCGCTTCAACCTCTACCCACTGCTGATTTAGGTGATAGACCGCCTTGCCCTCCAGTACGTAGAGGCCGTGTTCCATCACGTGGGTTTCGTCAAAGGGAATGACGCCACCTGGCTGAAACGTCACAATATTGACATGCATGTCATGACGCATATCGCTGGGGTCAACGAAGCGCGTGGTTTTCCACACTTCATTGCAGTCCGGCATGACCGTCGGCTCAATGTCATTTTCATTAGTAACAAAAGCCTCGGGTATGTCGATGCCATCGACCTGCTCATAGGCTTTACGCACCCAGTGAAAGCTTACCGGTGCATTGGAGGTGTTGCGCAGCGACCAGTCACTGCCGGGCGGAATAAATGCATAACCGCCAGTGGTCATGTGGTGAGTCTCACCAGCCAAGGTCAGTTGCATCTCGCCGTCGACCACAAACAGCACCCCTTCGGCACCGGCGTCGGACTCAGGACGATCGCTGCCACCACCTGGCGACACTTCCATGATGTACTGAGAAAACGTCTCGGCGAAGCCTGAGAGCGGGCGCGACAATACCCACAAACGCGTCTTTTCCCAATGCGGCAAATTGCTGGTAACAATATCACCAAACACCCCTTTGGGAATGACGGCAAACGCCTCGGTGAACATAGCCCGGTCGGTCGTCATTACCTTCTGACCTGGATGGCCACCTTTGGGAGCATAATACGTGTGTTTTGTCATAAAACTTCCTCTTGTTCGCTGTTGTTCTCTTCTAACGGTTCACGCTAAATAAGCACTCATAAGGTGACGTCAGGCCAGAGTTACACGGATATTGATAGCGTATTCTTCACAATTATTGCCATCACCCCCCCGGTCTACCACCAGAAACTCACCCACGCGATCCAGTACCGACTGAATGGCATGCCAAGTGCTAGGAGCGTAATTCACCCCTTGGCGCCCATCCGTCACGAAGGCTCTCACGCTATCTGGCTCAATGCTTTCACCAGCTGGCGCCACCACGACAATAAAGCGCTCCTCGTGCATCGGCACAAAGGCTTGGCTACCCAGCGGGTGGCGTTCAAGCAAGGGCAGCACCAGCGGCACCTCCACCGGCTGACTAACAAAAATACTGATCAACGGTCGAGCGTTTTCACCCAGCGTTTCTACCTGGGCCAGATCATGATGACGCTGGGTGCGCCCTGCGTTAATCGGAAAATGATCTGACGTGCGCGAATCGATCACGTCGCCAAAAGGCGCAAACGCTTCGGCGGTAAGCGGTTGTGCGACAAGTTCTAGCATCTTGCCTCCTGACAGAAAGGTTGATAGCGGCGGGAAATACCACCCACCGCGGGGCGATCACAGTACAGAGGTCAAGGGGCTGGATGATGCTCAGCCCAATGACGGGCGATATCGACACGCCGCGCAACCCATACTCGGTCGTGAGCTGCAATATGATCCAAAAAGCGCTGCAAGCCACGGAAGCGGCCTGGACGACCTAGCAGGCGACAATGCATGCCAATCGACAGCATCTTGGGTGATTCGTCACCTTCAGCATAGAGCACATCAAAGGCATCGCGCAGATAGGTAAAGAAATGATCCGCCGTATTGAAACCCTGAGGGGCAGCAAAACGCATGTCATTGCTATCGAGGGTATACGGTACAACCAAGTGCGAATGCTGTTGACCCGAGCTATCAGCTTCTTGGGTCCAGAATGGTAGATCATCGCCATAGTTGTCACTGTCATAGAGGAAGCCCCCCTCATCCAGCACTAGACGCCGCGTATTCGGACTGTCCCTACCGGTGTACCAGCCCAGAGGGCGCTCGCCGTAGAGGTTTTCAAAGATCTCGATGGCCTTGCGCATATGCTCACGCTCAACCGCTTCCGGCGTGTTCTGATAGTGCAGCCAGCGATAGCCATGACAGGCAACTTCATGGCCCAGTTCTTTAAATGCCTGTGCTACCTCGGGGTTCCGCTCAAGCGCCATGGCCACGCCAAATACGGTCAGTGGCAGTCCGCGGCGCTCAAATTCTCGCAGGATACGCCATACACCCGCCCGCGAGCCGTATTCATAGATCGACTCCATGCTCAGGTGACGATCCGGATAACTGTCAGCACCAATGATTTCAGAAAGGAACTGCTCAGACCCTGCATCACCGTGCAATACGCAGTTCTCTCCGCCTTCTTCATAATTGAGCACAAACTGAACAGCGATTTTCGCCTTACCGGGCCAGTTGGCATGTGGCGGTGTACGACCATAACCAACTAAGTCACGAGGATAATGGGTTGAGGATGGCGTATTCATAGCAAACTCCTGAGTAGTTTCATCGTGTTACCCCTGCTGAGTCTTTGCTGCAACAAACAAGCTGGAGACACGACAGTATTTTTGTTGGAACCGCTCAATGCCGCAAAAAGTGGCAATTAGCGAGGCCAGAAAATGAAAGCGTCATGCAGTGCCTTTGGCTGTCATCACGGCCATCGATCAAGAATGTATACAAAGACAAAATAGAGTGTATCCATAGAATCATCAAGCCTTGATATTCTCTCCGAACCTTTCCTGTCCGAGCCTTGCAATCCCCCTTAAATAGCAACAGCACCGGTCGACAAGCCCCTCACTACGACACACAGTAAAAACCAGACACCCCATCTAACAAACAGAAATAAACGCACGACGCTCGCATTTTTCTGGGCCTCACACGCCATGCAGAACCCATCATGCCACTAGCAAAACAAGGTCGGCTCAACAAAAAACATATTGTATACATTACATAAAAAAAATAAGTACACTTTTTAAAAGTGTGTGAATTTTCTCACTAATCACTGCCAGAAAAAACAGCTATTAACGCAAAAAAACACACCAATCTATTGTTTTTGAACGAATTAAATATCAATACACCTCCCGTATCCGGCCCTTGCATCGCATTTAATAACGAGATACTTTGTGTACAAAGATACAAAACTTAGTTCACAAGAGCACTCCGCATGCATATTCACCTGATTAACCCCAACACCACGTTAGACATGACAGAGACAATTGCCGACGCAGGCAAAGTGATTGCTGCCCCAGGAACCCGGGTCAGCGCATCAAACCCTGCTAGCGGCCCAGTCTCTATCGAGGGGCACTTCGATGAAGCTATCAGTGCCGTGGGTGTGCTCGAAGAAATCATGCGCGTGGATCGTGAAGCTCAGGTAGACGCCTACGTCGTCGCTTGTTTCGGCGACCCCGGGCTACTTGCCGCTCGCGAAGCCACCCACGCGCCGGTAATAGGCATCGCCGAAGCCGCCTTTCACATGGCGACGCTAATTGCTACCCGCTTTTCGGTGGTCACTACCCTCTCTCGCACCGGCATCATTGCGGAACACCTGCTCGACCAGTATGGCTTTCGCCATCACTGCCGCCGGGTACGCGCCGCCGAAATTCCGGTACTGGACCTTGAAGACGACAGCGACCGCGCCCTTGAAAAAATCATCGCTGAGTGCCGTCTCGCCCGTGACGAAGACGGCATCGGTGCCATCGTGTTGGGCTGTGGCGGCATGGCCAACCTAACTGAAACCATTAACCGTGAAGTAGGGTTGCCCGTAATAGAAGGCGTAACAGCCGCAGTAAAGCTGGCCGAAGCGTTAGTTGGACTCGGCCTGCAAACCAGCAAAATAGGCGACCTCGCTTACCCACGCCCTAAGCGCTTTACGGGTGGCTTCGCCCACTTGTCCGAACTCAACCTGGCGCGTCGCTGACAACAGCTGATGCCACGGTTATTTAGCTTTAAATAACAACCACAAGCCGAGAGGCCACTATGAGCACACCAACCTCTAGCCCCACAGGGGGCAGCAATACCAGCCCACAGCAGCAAGCACCAACGACTAAGAGTGCCGGAGAAGAATCTCTAGCCCCCCAAGAAACGCGCATAATGGGACGTTTTTCTTACCTCTTAGCTTGGTTTGGCGGCTGCGTCTCCATCGGCACCTTCACCATGGGGTCCAGCGTTGTCGGTACTCTGAACTTACTCCAGGCGACAATCGCTATTGCCATTGGCTGTTTTATCATTGGTATTGCGTTAGCGCTGAATGGAGCGGCCGGTTACAAATACGGTATTCCGTTCATGGTACAAGCACGTAGCGCTTTCGGCTTCCAAGGCACTCGGATTCCAGGCCTTGTACGCGCCGTTCCCGCAATTGTCTGGTTTGGTTTTCAGAGTTGGATTGGCGCGGGCGCACTCAACATGGTGTCTGCAACTCTGTTTGGCTTCGATAACCTCATCGTGTTCTTCATTGGCTTTCAGTTTTTACAGCTCGCTTTGTCATACATGGGGTTCCAAGGCATCAAATGGCTAGAAAACTTTGGCAGTGGCTTTATTTTGCTGGCACTGATGTACATGTTCTACAGTACGGTTCAGCGCTATGGCGACGTCCTGTCTAGCAACTTGCTGACGATGGAAGGCTCATGGGGCGTACCCTTCTGGGGTGCCACTATGCTGTTCCTAGGCATTTATTCAACAATGATTCTTAATGTTAGCGACTATGCTCGCGAGCTAAAGAAAGGCTCTGGCCCTGGCTTACTAACCACTATTTATGCGATGTCAATCCTGCCTTGCACCTTATTCATGGGGCTGATCGGCTACATGGTATCTGAAGCAACAGGCGTCGCCGACCCGATCCAAGTCTTTGCCAACGCAGTAGATAATACGCCTCTGCTAATGACCACTCTGCTGTTTATTGCTTTTGCCCAGGTCACCACTAACGTACTGAATAATGTTGTACCTCCCACCTATGTACTGATGGACGTTTTCAAGCTGAGCTTCCGCAAATCAGTCACTATTGTCTGCCTGCTGCCATTTGCCACCTTCCCGTGGGAGCTGGTCAAAGATGAGTCGGCCGCTGGCCTGCAGCTGTTCGTACAAACGTATTCCGCTTTCCTAGGTCCGATCTTTGCGGTCATGGTGGTTGATTATTTTCTGATTCGTCGCCGCTCTCTAGACCTCGATAAGCTATATGACGAACACGGCCCTTATCGTGGCTTCAACCCAGCGGCATTGATCGCAACCGTTGTCGGCATCGCAGCCGCCCTTTCATTCTCACAGGTGTCCTGGTACGCCAGCTTGATTCCAGCCGGCCTGACCTACCTGCTGCTTATGCGCTATTGGGCTCCTTGCCAACGTTTTTGCAACTGATCAGCTGACACCGTCTACGTGACCAGCCGATAAGCTGCATGGTGTCGTGGGTAGAGCTATTCGCCTGCCCACGGCAAACTCAAAAAGCAAAAAACGCATGACAACAACTAATAAATGGAGTGCCAAAATAATGACAACCCCCTTTTCGTTGCCCATGAAACGTAAGCTATTTGCCCCTGTCCTAATAAGCTGCAGCCTTTTTTCATTCACCTCCCTATCTCAAGCCGAGCAGCCCACGACCACGTCAGCAAGTAACCCAGAGAACCTTAAAGCAATCGTTCTGATCAACCCTAACTCAAACACCAACGCAACTCATTCAATGGCCAACCTGGCTCGAGACGAAGTCAGTGGAAAAGCTATCATCATTGAGCGCAGCAATAGCACAGCCCCACCACTGCTGACGACGCCACAAGATATGATTGATGCGACCCCAGGTGTGGTAGGCGTTGGCGTAGAGGCAGCTAAGGATGACAACGTCGCCGCTATTATCGTCTCAGCATTCAGCGACCCCGGCCTTGAAGAGTTACGCGAGGAGGTGGACATCCCTGTTTTTGGTATCGGAGAAGAAGTCTTTCATGAAGCAGCACGGGGCGGCCGAGAGTTCGGCATCGTTACAGTTACGCCAGACGAAGCCCTGATTGAATCATTTCGTCTTAAAGCAGCGTCATTGGGCTACGAAGAACTTTACCGTGGTGTCAGAGTGACCCCTGGCGACCCTAACGAGCTAGTGCTGTCTCCTGAAGCGCTAGACATGGCGCTTGCTGAAGCGGTGAAACTTTCAATCTCTGAGGACGCTGCAGAAGCAGTCATCATGGGTGGCGGCCCCCTCTCTGCTTCAGCGCTAAGACTGCAACCACAATTCGATGTGCCATTACTGGTAGCCGTTAATGCCGCCACACGGGCTGCGCTAAAGGCGATTGAAGACGCACAATAAAACCATAGTGAACACGATGGCTATGGCGAACACACTTGGGCCGTCATGAGGTTTAGCCAGAAAACACCTGATACAGGTCTGGCGACTCCTCTTCTTCATCACGAATGGATAGCGACGCTTCTATCGCGTCCAAATGGCTGCTCATAAATGCTTGTGCTTTATCTCCCTGCCGGTTTTCAAGCAGGCCAATCAGGTCATCATGGTCATGTGACTCACAGCCCAGGTGGCCAGAGTTACCATACACCGCCAAAATCAGCGAAGAACGCGAGCACAACCCTTCAACAAAATCACTTAGCGCAGTATTTCCTGAAATACTCGCCAAGCGGCCATGAAACTCAGCTGAAAGCTTAATGGCGATACTTCTTTCCCCTCTGCGTAACGCATCATGCTCACGCTGAGCAATATCACGCAGCGCACTAAGATCACGAGCTGTTGCCCGCTGAGCAACGCTGTGCATCAAACCACACTCGACCATCTGACGAGCTTCAAACACATCTCGCGCCTCATCAGCAGTGGGCCGAGTCACGCTGGCACCACGTCGTGGTGTCAGTGTCACCAACTGCTCCAATGCCAAACGCTGGAGAATTTTACGAATACCCGTTCGGCTGACACCAAACACGTCAGCAAGCGCATCTTCACGCAACCGCGCGCCGGGTTTGAGACGGTGCTCAATGATGGCGGTGCTGATAGAGTGGTAGATCTCTTCGTGACGCTTGGCCCCATCACCATTTTTACCTACACCATTGCCTGCTCGGGGCTGACGCTGACTCATTATTTTATCGCCTATTGAAACCCTATATTGCGTTTATTGTATACGTATTATGAGAGTCGATACGATAATCGCCCACCGTTAAGGTGGGCGATTATGCCAAATAGATCGACGTAATGCGTTACCACTGAGCGATACTATTACGCTCACCTTCCGTCATCCCGGTGATATTGCCCAATGGCATGTAGCCGCTTTCAACAACATCCTTAATCTGTGTAATCTGGCGCTGTATGGCGTCGTGGCTGTCCAAAACAATTCCTGCAGGCGCCGCCGCAAAAGCCGCATGCGTCGGGTTTTCCGCATGACAGCTAGCGCAACGCGCCTGAATAATTCCTTCATTGGCACTCAGCATGTCCCCATCTTTTATTTCGATAGATTGGGTTTCACCTGCCCCCCCCTCCAGGGTAGTGACCTCTTCAGAGGATGTACTGCTCGGTGCGCCGACCCAGATCGCTATCAAAATCAATGCCACACCCGCAGCAGGATAAGCCGGCTTGATGTAGCCGGCATGCATCAGCACAAAGAACTGGCGAATTAAAGCACCCGCAAAGATAAACAAAACCATCAAAACCCACGATAGCTCATGGGAAAAAATGAACGAGTAGTGTGTGCTGAGCATCAACAGCACCACTGGCAACGTGAAATACGTATTATGAACAGAGCGTTGCTTGCCGCGCTTACCATCAAGCGGGTTGGGCTTTTCGCCCGCCTTCATAGCTTTCACCATGCGGCGTTGGCCAGGAATAATCCAGAAGAATACGTTGGCAGACATGGCCGTTGCCATGACCGCACCGGACAACAAGAACGCCGCACGCCCCGGAAAAATGTGGGTACTGAGGTAGGCAACCCCAATCATCATGACAGCAACGGCAATACTCAAGATACCGTCGCGCTCCATATTAGGACTGATGCGTTTACACAGCTCGTTGTACACAATCCAGCCGGAGGCAAGAAAGGCCAATGCCACTAAACTCGCTTGCCAAGAACTCAAACCAGCAACCCAGGCCCAGTCACTATTGGGGTTAACGAGGTAGATACCCGAGTTGGAGACGTACAACAGCAAGAACAAACCAAAGCCCGACAGCCACGTGGTATAGGCTTTCCAGAATGACCAATGCAGGTCACTGGGTAACTTTTCCGGGGCGCTAGCGTATTTCTGGTTATGATAGAAACCACCACCATGAACCGCCCACATTTCACCAAAAACACCTTTTTTCTTATCTTCTTCTGCCTTGGGTGGACGTAATCCATTATCCAACATGACAAAGTAGATCGACTCACCAATCCAGGCGATAGCCGCGATTACGTGAAGCCACCTCAACAGGAGGTTGGCAAATTCCAACAGGTAAGCTTGCATGGCTCTGGTCTCTTGTTGTTTGCACAATGCCCGCTTGGAAACGTCACGCAGGCTCAAAGCGTCATTGGGTCACGAAGTTAACAGCATCAGCTGCCACGATAAGTAGAATAGCTATAAGGAGAGACCAGCAGCGGCACATGATAATGCTCACGGGCATCAGATACACCAAAGCGCAGTGGAATCACATCCAAAAAGCGCGGCTCTTCGGCCTTGAGCCCTTGGGCACGCATATAGGCCCCAGCATGAAACACCAGCTCATACTCCCCTGTAGTGAAATCGTCTCCTTCCAGAATGGGCGCATCACAGCGACCATCATGATTCGTCACAACCTCAGCCAGTTTTTGGCGACTTTCACCGTCAATACGATACAACTCAATGAAGATTCCTTTGCCAGGGCATCCCAAAGCAGTATCAAGAACGTGAGTCGTCAGGCGTCCCATGTATATTCTCCCTATGATGTTTATCTCGACAACAATGCTGTCTGGTAAAATATTCTCAGAAAGTAAGCATAGCTTGTCACCACACTCACCTCTACACATGAATACACTTTTATATTCATCAAGAGTACATTTCAAACATTTTATTGTATACAGTTAGTCGTACTGTTCACTTGCCGACGCGGAGCACCACAATGACAATCAATGCCTTAACACCTCGCCCCAGCCAGATGGACAAAGCGACATTTGTCGCTAATTTCGGTGAAATCTATGAGCATTCACCCTGGGTGGCCGAACTAGCGTGGGAACGTGGCTTAGAAGAAAAACACGACCAACCCGCTGAACTCGCCCAACTGATGGGCAGTGTGCTATCCAGCGCTTCGCCGGAAAAACAACTTGCAGTAGTTCGTGCTCACCCAGACCTTGCCGGTAAAGCAGCAATTGCCGGCGACCTCACCGACGACTCAACCCAGGAACAAGCAGGCGCTGGCCTTGACCAGTGCACACCTGAAGAAATGGCTCGCTTCGAACACCTGAATACTGCCTATAAAGCGCGTTTCGACTTTCCTTTTGTGATGGCAGTAAAAGGCAGCAACCGCCACATTATTCTTGAAGCGTTCGAAACACGATTGAAAAATGACCCCGTCCAGGAACGCCACACTGTCATCGAACAAATTAACCGTATCGCCTTTTTCCGCCTGGAGGCTCGTGCGAACGATCAGAAGTAACCCATTGATGTAATGCCACCTGGTTTCTGCACACATACGCCCCAGCCACTAAAGGCTGGGGCGTATTATTTCGCAACAAAAAACTCAGCTGTCGTAAACCAAAGGCTCAGCCACCGTTATTCAGCATTGCCAGAGGCCTGCGCATAGTGCTTAGCACTGGCTTCGGCATCTGCTTTAGCGATATTTTCGCGCTCTTTTTGTTCATCAGCCAAGCTGTGCTTAGGCAATACGATGTTCAGCACAAACGCCGTAATCGCCGCCACAACAATAGGAGCGCCGCCTATCACGCTAATTAGGCCTTCAGGTAACTGGGCAATAGCGGCAGGTACTTGGGCGATGCCCAAGCTAAGCGCCAACGATAAGCCGACAATAGTCATGTTACGGGCTGACAACTCATCTTTAATCAGCAACTGAATGCCTGTCATGGTAATCATGCCGAATACCGTGATAGTGGCACCTCCCAGCACAGGATAAGGAATGGTCGTCATCACCGCGCCAAACTTTGGGCTCAGGCCAGCCAGCACCATGAATACGCCAGCAATCGCTAACACATAGCGGCTGATGACCTTGGTCATAGCAACAATGCCAACATTCTGGCTGAAGGTGGAGGTTGGCAGTGCACCAAAAAACGAGCTGAGCACGGTGGTCAAACCATTTCCTAGCAAACCACCCGTCAACTCTGATGTTTTGAGCTCACGGTTCATGCCACCCACACTGGTGGCTGACAGATCACCAATGGTCTGAACCGAATTGATAACACAAATCACCACCATGGAGATGATAGCGCCAGTGTGAAACTCAAGCTCAAACGGCATGAACTCAGGAACAGCGACCCAGCTGGCATTGAGTATCGGGTCAAAGTTGACCATGCCCAGTGCCAGCGCCAAGGAGTAGCCCACCAGAATGCCCACGATGATCGCAGCCAGCTTGACCACCCCCTTACCAAACTGCGAGGCAAAAAGTACCGTCAGTAACGTCACCAAACCAACGACCCAGTTCATTGGGTCACCAAAGTTTGGTGCGTTCACATTGCCGCTGCCCGCCATATACCTAACGGCAATGTCATACAGCGACAAACCGATAACCAGTACCACCGTACCCGCCACAACCGGCGGAAAAAGGTGGCGAATATATTGAATAAAGTAGCCAACCACCATCATGGTGATACCACCAACCAGCTGCGCCCCCAGAATGCCACCAATACCGTACTGAGCACCCACAGCAATCAACGTCGGCACATAAGCAAAACCCACACCAAAGATAGCCGGCAGACGTGCGCCAAACTTCCAGACTCCATACAAATGAAAGAGCGTACAGACACCAGATGCCAGTACCGCGATCTGGATCAGTAACAATTTCTCCTGTGGTGTACTGCCCACTACGCCAGCAATAATGATGGGTGGCGTGATTACCCCGGCAATCATTGCCAACACATGCTGCAAAGAAAGAGGCAGCGCCTTCAGAAAAGACGGCTTGCCATGAAAGTCGAACAGTGAAGTATTCTTGATGTTTGTCTGCATGGGACTATCCAAGGATTTGTTGTCAGTCACTACTGAATACAACAGTTGCTTACTGATAACCAACAAACTGTCATCATTTAGACACAAAGTTGTATACAGTTATTGTTGTTACTAGCGATAACACCGTCAGAAATGCCACTCAAGGTTGAATGTCAGTGCATCGGTATCCACACCGGGTTTGTCGTGGTTACCAAACTTATTTCGCCAGTACTCATAACCGACACCTCCCCACAGCGTATTGCTCTCTCCCCAGGCTAGCTTGCCCACATCAGCCAACAAAGCGGTACGCATCAACTGTTCGGGCTTGGTAGCCACGCCAAAGTAGTCATCCCCTTTCTTGCCGTTGTAGTTATAGAAGCCGTTAAATGTCATGGGCACAGTCCCCACGTCGAACGGCAGCCCCCAAGCCAAGTTAATCTGGTAATACGGATCGAACAGGATGTCATTACTGTTACCTGGGGCACCACAGGGCGGTAACCCGCAATGGTTCCACTCCCGAGAATAGAACAGACTGAGATCAACAAACCCTCTTGGCACATCAAACTTGAAGGTAGGACCAATGACTACCTGGCGCTTGCGTGGCGCGAAAGTGGTGTTTTTGGTATTAAGATCAACGCCAGCACTTAAGGCCATATCTTTCACTGGACCAAACGCCAAAGGTTCGCCAAACACCTTCCCGTAATGAAGCTGGTGGCGATATGTCAAATATGCCTCAGTTGCTCCATTGTCATCATTTCCACTTGAAGGGTCGGCGCTGTCTGACTGCAGCACGTCTAGGTTAAAAAAATTCTGGCCTAGCGAGTAACCACTGACGTGACTAAGGCTAAGTATATGCTTGGTGACCTTTTTTCGGTTATTCGGCTCAGTAAATTGCGTGCCGTAGCGATAACCGACATGAGTGTCGCTAAACGTTGCTGCCTGAAGGCTGCCGGAAAAGAGTACTGCACACGCCACAAAAGAAGCTAAGGCGGCTTTTTGCGGCACATTGGTACCAGTGCTCATCAGTGAATCCCCATTTTCTGTAATTATTTGAGATTCGCGTCCATGACGCGCAGAGGCAACAACACGCGCTGGGTTATGGCGGTATCGCAGCCCTTGTCTACCATACACACCAAAACTGTATACTTAAAATCAATTTTTTTGTCTACAATATGAAGAGAGAACTGTAGTTCATAAAAGTGTCTTAAGAAAAAACCAAGAAAGCTCTGCCAGTTGCCCAAAGAAAGCGGCGACAACGCAATAATGGGGCGCAACAACCCGCTGGATAACACACACGAAAAAAAGCCACCGCAGTGCGGTGGCTTCCAAGGCCCTAAGGCCATTCACTTGCCAGAATCATTGACCAAAGCGGCGAATTAAGCGGCCTTCAGTCCATCAAACTTAGCGCTTACCGGCTGACTTAACCTGCTCATCAGCCGCCTTCTGTACTTTTTTACCCTGCTCTTCGGTCATTTTCTGCCCCTTCTGCAGGTAGTCTTGACTCAGACTCATCAGCGCTTCTGAGTCTTTCTTTAAACGCTCACCGGCTTGTTGTGCCGCTTTCTGCTGGCTCTCAACAGCCTGTTTGAAACCGTCAGCATCTTTGACTTCAAGCCAGACACGCGCCTGAGCCAGGCCTAGGTCTGCCATCGCTCGCGCCGAATCAAGCTGGGCATTTACCATTTTTTCGGTGAATTCAAGGTTCATTGCACCAATACCACGCAGCGGCGATACCATCATTTCTTCAAGCTGCTCGGTAAATTTGTTAGACATATCATTAGACATTGGGTAACTCCTCGCATCGCATAATGGCTCGGGCGGGCGTCACAACCAACCGGCCTGCCCCTTTGTTTACAGTAACGTTTATAACAACGTTGGTCACAACGGAAACCGTTCCATATCGGCAACCATCCATGTTGCCATGCAGCATAGACGCTATTTTTGTGCAATGCAACATATGCAGGCCACTTTTCTTCCCAAACCTGCTCGACCTCACTCTAAACAGTATGCTCTCAACAGAGTTGCAGCTATAGCAACACCGTTGAGCTATCTATTTTCACCAGGCGCGAGTCAGTTGTCAGTGCTGCTGGCTAACAGTAAGCTCAATGGTTTATGACAGACCCTAACGCTCAGCCAGGCTGATGACTTTCGCTCTTGGCAGGCGATGCTTCTCTGCTCAACAACTTACTATAAAAAGGAGAATTACATGCAACAGAAGTTTATTCTTGGCCTTGCGGAAGTTAATGCCATCCTGAATACGGCCCAACAGAAAGCTCAGCAAAACGGCTGGAAGATCACCGTTTCAGTGGTTGATGACAGCGGTGAATTAGTCGGCTTACGCAGGTTAGACGGCGCGGCGCCCATGACGGCAATGATCAGCGCACAAAAAGCCCGCACAGCAGCCTTCAGCCACAAAGAAACTCAGTTTTTTGAAGAAATGATCAATAACGGGCGCAATGCCTTTTTATCGGCACCATTACATGGGCTATTGGAAGGCGGTGTGCCTATTGTCATTGAAGGCCAGGTCGTTGGTGGCGTTGGTGTATCCGGCGTCAAGGCAGACCAGGATGCACAAGTTGCCAAGGCAAGTATTGCCACTATGTTTGATTAGCTTATGGTTCATCAACCACGCTGACAGGCAGGTCAGTGCAAATGCTAAACTGGCACTCTCATATACCGTCTCGGAACTTTTACCATGGCCCTCGATGACCTACAGCTGACTCTGCGTAATTTGACCAGCGACGACTACTCCCAGCTCGAGACCTTGATGGACGCGGTTTACAACGATCTCGGCGGTGCTTGGTCAAAGCACACCATGGATACCTTAATTAGCTCTTTTCCCGATGGCCAAATTGCTATCGAGGATGATGACCGGCTAGTTGGCATCGCCCTGACCGTTCGAGTGTCTTACGATGAGTTTACCAACCCACACCGCTACAATGACCTCATCGGTACACGCGAGGTAATTCTCGATAGCCCGACAGGTGATGCGATGTATGGGCTAGACGTGTTGATCCACCCGTCCTATCGCGGCTACCGCCTAGGAAGGCGCTTGTACGATGCTCGCAAAGAACTTTGCCGTAGCCTCAACCTGCGGGCCATTCTGGCAGGGGGCCGCATCCCTCAATACCACGCTTACGCCGATAGCATGTCACCGACACAGTTCATCGACCAAGTAACGCGTAAAGAAATTTACGACCCCATTCTTTCTTTCCAATTGGCCAATGAATTTCAGGTCAAACGCCTGCTACGCAACTATTTGCCTGAAGATGACAAATCCCAAGGCTATGCCACCTTGTTGGAATGGAACAATTTTTTGTACGAACCCGCAGACCTCATCCTAGAGTCGCGAAAAACTCAGGTGCGGGTTGGCGCGGTGCAATGGCAGATGCGCGAATTTGATTCCGTGGAAGCCGTCTTGCAACAAGTTGAGTACTTCGTTGATGCGCTGTCTGATTACAAAAGTGATTTTGCGGTGTTTCCAGAATTATTCAACGCACCGTTAATGGGACTTCAAGACCGCGCTGCCCAACAGGATCAACACGCTGCCATCCGTTTTCTGGCCAGCTTTACCGAACGCTTTAAGACCGAGCTCTCACGCATGGCGGTGTCATACAACATTAACATCGTAGCCGGCTCCATGGTTGAAGTGGGTGAAGACGACCGCTTATATAATGTCTCTTACCTGTGCCATCGCGATGGTTCTATCGATTGTCAATCAAAGCTGCACATTACTCCCCAAGAGCGGCGTGACTGGGTTGTTGAAGGCGGCGACGACTTACAGGTATTTGACACTGATGCCGGCCGAGTTGGCATACAGATCTGCTACGATGTCGAGTTCCCCGAGCTATCGCGCCTACTCGCTGAGCAGCACATGGACATCTTATTCGTGCCGTTCTGGACCGACACAAAAAACGGTTATCTCCGTGTTCGCCACTGCTCTCAGGCGCGCGCCATCGAGAACGAGTGCTATGTAGTGCTGTGCGGCAGCGTGGGCAACGTGCCATCCATTGAGAACCTGGATATCCAGTATGCTCAGTCGTCGGTTTTCTCGCCGTCAGATTTCGCCTTTCCTCACGACGCCGTGCTCTCAGAAACCACGCCTAACACGGAGATGATCATGTTTTCCGACCTCGATCTGACACGTCTGACCATGGTGCGCAACGAAGGCTCGGTAACCAACCTGAAAGACCGCCGCAAGGACTTGTTTGACCTACGTTTACGCGACTGGTCTTGGAAGTCAGGTGCCCGCGGCACAGAGGATCACTAAGCGATGTTCGGGGTGCTACGCCGCCTACGCCAATGGCTTTTTATCACACGCCACCCTTTTCCTGAACAAGAGTGGCAGCGTGCTATGGCGCGCTTACCGATACTCAAGGGGCTTAATGAGCAGGAAGCACAGCACTTAGGCCAACGCGCCTGGCGCTTCATACACGACAAACACGTTAGCCTGCATCCAGAGCTAATAGATTCGATTGAACTGGCCGCTGACCAGCGTTTGGCCATTGCCGCACAAATCTGTCTACTCACGCTGGGCTGGAGCGATAGCGATCACCGCCATATGCAGTCCAACGTGCATGAGCTACAGATACTCCCAGGCGCTTTCAGCCGTCAGGTCAAACAAACCGATGCCTATGGGGTTACCCATGACTATGAGCACCGGCGCGCCGGAGAAACATCTTACCAAGGGCCGGTCGTGGCTTCCTGGCCAGACGTAGCGGCCAGTGGTAACCGTAACGGCTTTAACGTGCTCATCCACGAGTTCGCGCACAAGATTGATATGCGTAACTCACTGAATGCTGATGGTTATCCTCCGCTGTCTAGCGACATTAGCCCAAAGGAATGGCACCGAATATATACCGCCGTATGGGATGACTTACAGGATCATCTTGCTCGAGGTCAAACGCCCCCTATTGATGCCTACGCCGCTAGCTTGCCCGGTGAGTGTTTCGCCGTCACTTGTGAAATATTCTTCAGCGCTCCCGAACAGCTAACCAGCGCCTACCCCGACTTGTACGACTTACTGCGCCGCTACTTTCGCCAAGACCCACTGGCTCGATTTGGCCATAGCCCCATCATTTCTGTAGAAGCTGGCAGCAACGTTTAACGCTTAGGAGATTCACACCACTCATGTCTCGCTCTGTCGGACGACTGCTCATCTTTATCACCACTCTGCTGAGCTTCGGTTTACTGTGGCAATGGCTAGCTATGCAGAATCACTTAGATGTGGACACCCTGCTAGCGCTAACGAAAGACTCACAACACTGGAAGGACAGCCCTCTAGTGGTGCTAATCATCATGGCTGCATATGCAGCCGCCTCCCTGGTGATGTTTCCACTAAGCCTGATGGTCGCACTAACTGGCTTGCTGTTCGGCCCCTGGTGGGGATTCGGCTATGCGCTTGCGGGAACCTTAAGCGCCTCAATGCTTAACTGGTGGATTGGTCGATTAATCGGGCGTGACGCCCTGTTGCGACACGGCGGTCAGCGACTAACCAAGCTATCGCGCTACCTGTCCGGGCGCGGAGTCCGCACCATGGTGATCATCAACCTGCTACCACTGGCTCCGTTCACGCTGACAAACATGATGGCTGGCGCTTTTCATCTGCGCTTTCGTGACTACATGGTCGGCTCACTACTGGGTATTGCGCCTGGGCTTGCTGCTGTCACACTGTTAGGCAGCCAACTCGGTGAACTAACGACAGCGACAAACCATCGAGATGTGATCTTGGCCATCATCGGGTTAGTCGTCGGCCTTGCCATATTATGGCTCCTCAAGCGCTGAGCCACCCAACGTCAAAAATAAACACGCCGCTTCTATGGTAGACGTTCGGTGTCATCTCGCGGTGTGCCCGGCCACCAGTCTGGGCGCTCCTGATGCCATTCTTCCTGAACTAAATGCCGCAATAGCCGCCCACGGTAGCGCAGCATCTGCCACTCAGCCTCCAAACGACTTCGCACTCGATCCCAACCACCGTCGTCAGCGTGAGTAAAAGGCCCACCCTGGGCAATTACATCGCGATACAGTGCCAAACAGCGCTCAGCACACTGTTGCTCGTCATAATCCTCTGCCGTGGCTTTCGCCCATCGGCTCATTGTCTCGCGATACGTTGGCTCGCAGAACGTCTGCAACGTTGCAGCCATTTCCTCGGCATCATCATTCGCCAGCAACTTACCGTTATAACCATCCTCTATAACTTCCGTCACCCCAGGGGCTTGTATGGCAACAACAGGCAGACCTGCAGCCATTGCCTCAACAATCACCATTCCCTGGGTTTCACTATGCGAAGCAAAAGCAAAAACATCCATGGCATGATACGCATTAATCAATGCCTGGCCGTGCAGCGAACCGGTAAAATGTACGCGTTGCTCAACAGCATAAGCGTGTGCAATACGCTGCATCTCATCAACGGCCAAACCATCACCCACTATCAGAAAATGCGCCTGTGGCTGCTTAACCAACGCTCGGCATACGGCCTCGGCCAGAAACGGTAAGTTTTTTTCCCGTGCTAGTCGGCCGGTGTGGCCAAACACACAAGCATCATCGGCAATCGCCAGGGTTTGACGCAATGTTTGACCGTCGCCTTGAGAAAAGCGGGCCGTGTCGACGCCACTGGGCACCACATCTATTGCCGGGTTGGCCTCACGCTGAATCAGCAATTGACGAATACTTTCACTCGGGGCAATCACTCGATCGCACAGCCAGGTGTACTGTGTCGCCAAGGCAATGGCAAAACGTTGCATTCGTGGCGAGTCACCTGGCACATAGTGAGTGTAATGCTCGTATAGCGTGTGATGGGTAAACACCAGCGGTAAACCGTAAGTTTCTGCGGCTCGGGCCGCAGTGTCACCCAACAAAAAAGGATGGTGGGAGTGCACAATATCTGGCTCGAACGCTTCAATGGCCTCAAAGAGCTGGCCTGCAATCGGCACCGGTAGAGAAAAATCACTACCATTGAACTGCTGAACCGCTGCCACGCGCACCACATCTTCTTCCTGCTCAGGCTGGTTCTTCAAGCGCGGAGCGACTACTAACACACCGTGCCCGCTAGCTTGCAGCTGCCGTTTGAGCCGCTGTACTGACTCGCTAACTCCCCCAACAATGGGCAAATAGGTGTTAGTAAACATCAGCACATTCAAAACAGCGGCACTCCTTATTAGTCAACATGTTATTAGTCAACATGGACTGTTGATTAACGTGGGGTATTGGTCGACACAGATAGTTGTCGCCTAGTTTCCTGTCGGTATTACCCCTTGCGCCAGACCCCTTCAATAATTCGCACTCGGTCATCAGACAGGTTGGCGACAAGATTTTGACCCATTATCGCAAAATCATCGCCAAAAATAATGCTTGGCCCTGGCAAGCTGGCTAGCGGCGCTGGGGTGGCAGCGCGAGGATCTCCGCCTAACTCTCGCCGCCCATGCTTACGCCGCCAGTCTAGCGCAGTGGCGGTTACATCCTCGAGCCCCTCCACCACAAAACCTGCTTCGGCCAACATTGCCGCTAGGTCGGCACGAGAAACCAGATGGCTGGTATCGGCACGTCTCGCCCAAGGCACTGGCAACTCCAGCGGGGCTGGGTTATCACCCGACACGACCTCGTGTAACAGAACTTGTCCTCCCGGGGCGAGCAAGCGCCACCATTCCGCCAACACGTCACTCACCTTCGGCATATTCATCAATGCATGCTGACACCAAATCGTCTCTACCGAGCCATCAGCCAGTGGCACCTTTGCTGCATCAGCACATAAAAAACGCGTGCTATGCTCAAGGCCAGTGGCTTGACTCAGCCAGTTAGCCACCTCAATAAACGCCGCAGTGATATCAACACCGATGACCTCAACGCCATATTCGTCAGCCAACAGGCGGCTGGCCCCCCCCGTGCCACACCCAACATCCAGCACACGCATACCCGCGCGAAATGCCCCCCGCCGAGCCAAAGAGCGGCTGGCACGGCGTCCGCCTAGATGTAACTGGTCGATACCGGCACTGTCATCTAGCGTGAGCTGATCAGGGTCACACCGCGCCTGCTGGAAAGCATCACGCAAACGCTGGCGCAAACTATCACCACGCGCTTCGGCTAGTGCATCATAATGTGCGTTAAGGCGATGGGCGTGCCCGACTTGATCATTCATGGTAACCCTCTGATATCAGTATCATGACTTAAACAGTATCAGCATATTCGAGCCTCGGCCTCACCCTGGGCCGACTCAACGCTTGACCCCAGCAAAAGTTACAGCGTCGCACCCATCAGTTATATCCAGCCGACAGCAGGGCTTGAGTAGAACGCTTTCTATGGAGAAGGTAGATAAATAGAGGGTAGCGTGAGAACAGGTTGTGTCATGATATCACGCGATATAGCCGCTTTATGGAGATAACACCAATGCTCGCTGAATGGCTGGAGCGCAGTTTGGCAAATAATGTGGATTCAGGCACCACGGAATCTCATCAAAAAGAACGCCGAAGACAGCTTTGCGGTGGCCACTATCGTCTGCTGGGCCCAGGGCTGCTTGAACTATTGCCTGATTCACCAGTTGCTAATACTGAACTGCACCCTGAACACCAAGTACCCGCCTGCGTAATTTCCATCGGTATCCACGGTAATGAAACAGCCCCTATTGAGCTTATGGGTGAAACTCTTGCGCGCTTAGAGGCCGGGTTGTTACGCCTTGGTGCGCCCGTTCTAGTGATACTAGGCAACTTGGCCGCGATTCAGGCTGGCACACGTTTTGTTGAAACCAACCTAAACCGCCTGTTCCAACGCGGCCTCGATATTACTGGAGATGAGGCTGACCGTGCTCGTCTATTAATGCACGCTGTTGATGCCTTCTATGAACGTCACTCAAACAGCCCCCGCTTGCACTATGACCTGCATACCGCGATTCGTGATAGCCAATACCCTAGGTTTGCTGTTGAACCCTTTGCAGAGACACCAACACATTATTGTCAATGGCAATGGCTAGCGGGTGCCGATATTCAGGCCGTACTGCACCAGCATGAGCACAGCTGGACGTTTTCTCATTACTCGAAGTATTACCATGGCGCTCAAGCGTTTACGTTAGAGCTGGGCCAGGCCCTCCCCTTTGGCGAAAATCATCTGGCGCCACTATCCCCAATGGGTGAGCTACTGGATGCACTAATTGAGGGGCGCGAACCTGCTCAGGGCCCTCTGAGCGCAATGAGTTTTTTCCGAGTGGAGCACGAACTGATACGTCAATGTGACGATTTTCGGCTGTGCTTTGCCAATGACACACCCAACTTCAGCGAGTTTCCCCCAGGTACCCAATTAGCTGAAGATGCTAAGGCCGGCGCCTTTATTGTTGGCGACCATCCGCTGCGCGTGGTTTTTCCCAATGCCAACGTAGAAATTAACGCCCGGGCAGCCCTTCTGGTGAGCGCAACAACATCCCCCGCCGAGGATTGACTATGGAAACATGCCTAATTAAGCAGGCCATTGATATAAAGCAGCCCTTATAAAAAAGCCCTTATAAAAACAATCACGGAGCATCGCAATGACAAGGACACACTCTGCTAGGGGGAAACCTCTCCACCCTACCGTTTCGCCGAATTCTCTCTGCTGTCAATTGTCAGTCCTGATAGAATCGCCCCGCTTTCACGTCTTGTCGCCGGCCCTTTGCGCATAAACAACGCCCCGATACCGACGACTAGGCCCTTCTCTGCACTGGAAACCTTAACCCATGGCTGACACCCCGATCCCACTGGAAGTGCGCAATATCACCAAGCGCTTCGGCGACACCGAAGTTCTGAAAGGGTTATCCCTGCAAGCACAAAAAAGCGACGTTATCACACTCATTGGTGCGTCAGGCTCTGGAAAAAGTACCTTTTTACGCTGCATGAACCTGCTGGAACAGCCGGACGATGGTGAGCTCATCATCCACGGTGAACCCATTCGCTTCAAACAAACCCGACACGGCCGCGAGCCCGCCGACTGGAACCAGGTAGTAGCCATGCGCGCCAAACTATCCATGGTGTTTCAGGGCTTTAATCTATGGGCTCACATGACGCTGCTGGAAAACATTATTGAGGCACCAGTGCATGTCCTGGGCAAACCGAAAAAACAGGCTATCGAACATGCGCGTGAGCTGCTTGAACGTGTCGGCCTAAGCGACCGTGCTGACTACTACCCGGCACAAATGTCTGGTGGTCAGCAGCAACGTGGAGCCATTGCTCGTGCTTTGGCGATGGACCCTGACGTAATGCTGTTTGATGAGCCCACGTCAGCACTCGACCCCGAGCTGGTCGGCGAAGTACTCAAAGTCATCAGAGGTCTCGCCGAAGAAGGCCGCACCATGATTTTGGTAACCCACGAAATGGCCTTTGCCCGCGATGTATCCACTCAAGTGGTTTATTTGCACCAAGGCCAAGTGGAAGAAGCTGGCCCGCCGGCCCAAGTGTTGGGCAACCCCAGCTCTGAACGACTCAAACAATTCCTAGCTCCCAAGAATTGAACCTGCCGACAAGGAGATCCCGATGATCGATCTACACGGCTACGGTCCGCGGCTGCTGGAAGGTGCCCTGGTCACCATTGAGCTTGCGGTACTTTCACTGATTCTAGCCATTTTCCTTGGCCTGCTTACTGCCAGTGCCAAGATGTCGCGCAGCTGGTTGCTGCATCGTGTTGGCACGCTTTACACCACGATTATTCGTGGCGTGCCAGACTTGGTGCTCATGATGCTACTGTTCTTCGGCGGACAGATTGGCATCAACATGATTACCGACTGGCTTTACGATCAGTTCAATATTGATATTTTTATCAACATCAACGAATTCGTTGCTGGCGTCTTCACCATTGGGTTGATCTTTGGTGCTTACATGGGCGAAACCTTTCGCGGTGCTTTTCTCGCTGTTGATAGCGGGCAAATTGAAGCTGGTCGCGCCTATGGCATGACCCAGTCGTTAGTTTTTCGGCGCATCCGCTTCCCACTAATGATGCGCCATGCTTTGCCGGGGCTATCTAATAACTGGATGGTACTACTCAAGACCACAGCTCTGGTGTCAGTGATTGGCCTGTCTGACATGGTGCGCGTAGCCGCCGAAGCCTCCAAAGCTACCCGCGAGCCATTCACCTTCATGATTATCGTAGGCATTGTTTATCTGCTGATTGCCAGCGTTTCTGAGTGGGGCTTTGCGCGACTGCAAAAGCACTACGACACCGGCCATGCGGAGGCGAACTAATGGATGCTCTGATGAACGGGCTCGAGCAACTGCTGGCAGGCAACAGTATTTTTACTCTGCAAACGCTGGGCTACTACGGCGAAGGGCTTGTTACTACTGTGCAGCTGGTATTTTTGTCGCTGCTGATAGGCTTAGTGCTTGCCATACCGCTGTCAATTGGCCGAGGAGCTAAACGCGCCTGGATTCGGCTACCCATCTTTTTCTTTTGTTATGTGTTTCGTGGCACGCCGTTACTGGTCCAGTTGTACCTGATTTACTACGGCGTCGTCTTCGTTGATGGCATTCAGGACACTTGGCTGTGGCTGATTCTCGAAAAGCCTTTCGTCCCCGCACTCGTTGCGTTCACATTAAATACGGCAGCCTATACCACAGAGATTTTCCGAGGAGCTATCAAGTCCACCCCCAAAGGTGAAATTGAGGCCGCTCGTGCCTACGGTATGAGCCAGCGATTGATGATGCGTCGTATCGTTATGCCCAGCGCTTTCCGTCGTGCCCTGCCCGCTTATGGCAATGAAGTAATCTTCATGTTGCATGCCAGCGCTATCGCTAGCGTTGTCACCATCATGGACCTGACTGGCGCAGCACGCTTCGTCTACGCTCGCTTCTATGCGCCCTTTGATGCCTTCTTCTTCGCCGCCGCCATCTATCTGTGCCTAACATTTGCCATTCTCTATTTCTTCCGTTACCTAGAGAAAAAACTGCTGGCACACCTAAAGCCAGCAACAGGATAAGCGCATTTTTGACATAAGCCACAACCAAAAACTAACGTTTGTTTGAATGCTTTCAGCAAGTTCACGCATCGGCTATGCTGGACGAGTCGTCACCAGAGCGGTGGCATGAGCTAACAATATGAGCCAACAAAAAGGGAAGACTTCATGACTTTCAAAAAAATATTGAGCTTAGGTGTACTGGGAACAGCGATGGTCGCGGCCACAGCCAACGCTGAAGTTCGCGATATCCGCATTGCTGTAGACGTGCCTTACGAGCCCATGGAATATCGCACGCCTGACGGTGAACTCACCGGTTTCGATATCGACTTGGGTAACGCCTTATGCGCTGAAGTCGGTATCCAGTGCGAATGGGTCGTCCAAGGCTGGGACGGCATCATCCCAGGGCTAATGGCGCGAAAGTATGATGTCATCATGTCCTCGATGACCATCAACGACCAACGCCGCGAGAAAGTACTGTTCTCTGACCCGTACATCACACCGCCGTCAGCTTGGTTCGGCCCGGCTGATAGCGCCGTCGAAACACCCGACACCGATGCCCTCAAAGGCATGACCGTCGGTGTGCAGCGCGGTACTCTGCAAGACAATTACGCCACAGATCTATACGGCGATGTCGCTGACATCAACCGCTATGCCACCGCCGACGACATGGTGCTGGACATGGACTCTGGCCGCCTGGATATCGTTTTCCTCGACTACCCCATCGGCAAATCTACGCTACTCGACAGTGATGCTGGCAACTATCGCGTCATAGGAGAACAGATTACCGAGCCTAAGGAGTACTTCGGCGACGGTTTCGGCATGGCATTCCGCCAGCGTGACGAAGACCTAGCCAATGCTTTCAACGAAGCACTGGTAACGCTGAAGGATAACGGCACCTATGAAGAAATTTACACCACTTACTTTGGCGAATAAGTGATCGGCAGCCAATCAATACTGCCCGAACACTCAACGCATCAGTCAAGCGGCCTCAGGCACCACGCCTGGGGCCGTTTAGTGACACACTGAAACGTAACCACTTACTGATGCAGCGGATGAGTGCCCGCAATGTGTTCTGCCTCACTCGCTTCGCCAAGTTCAGGTTGAGGTAGCTGTTTCAACGCATCCAAAATACCGCACTCACTCGTCACCGCCCCTCCAACACATCGTGCGCGTAACTCAACCAACGACTGTTCCAGCTTTTCCAACTGAGCAATACGCGTGGTGACATGCGCCAAATGCTCATCAATCATTCCATTAACTGCTGAGCAGGAACGCTCAGGATGCTCCTGCAATATCAGCAGCGCTCGAATCTCCTCAAGAGTCATGTCCAGTGCTCGACAGTGACGAATAAACGCCAAACGCTGGGCATGAGTTTCATTGTAAATACGATAATTTGCCTCGCTGCGCATCGGTTCAGGCAACAGCCCCTCTCGCTCGTAATAACGAATAGTTACCACCTGGCAATCGCTACGCTGCGCTAACTCACCTATCTTCACTATCTTACTCCTCAGCCGCTTGACTCTACACTTACTATAGGGTGTGAAATGAGGTCAGTGCCAGACAATTTCATTGTGGAGTTCATCATGTCGCAAGCCCCTTGCTGCTCAGGCCATGCCACCAGTGAGCAAAAACCTGTTGAGTCCCAACCTTCTTCAGCACCACAAAGTGGTGAAACGCTGCGTCTACGTATTGAGGAAATGTGCTGCCCAACCGAAGAAACCGTGCTTCGCAAAGCGCTGGGTAGTGTCTCCGGCGTAACGGCGCTGGAATTTGACCTGATGGGCAAGGTGCTGAGCATTCATCATCACGCAGCCGATACAGACGACATTATTCGGCGCATTACATCTACAGGCATGACACCTCACCCCTTAGATACCCAAGACGAACCTTCCAGGGAAACACCGACTAAACGTTGGGGCAAGCTAGTCATCGCTGGGCTGATGGCATTAGCGGCTGAGCTATTTGATGCGTTCATGCCCGACACCGCCGGAGTTGGCGCGGTTATTATTGCGCCGGCTCTCGCCTTGAGCGCTATTGTCATGGTTGGCTTACCAACTTGGCACAAGGGCTGGCTGGCCATTCGCCACCGCACCCTCAACATTAATGCGTTAATGAGTGTCGCCGTCACCGGCGCACTGCTTATCGGCCATTGGACGGAAGCCGCCATGGTCATGGTGCTGTTTACGTTAGCAGAGCGTATCGAGGCGCACTCACTGGAGCGTGCCCGTAACGCCATACGCGACCTACTTGGTACGGCGCCGACTCAAGCTCGCCGCCAGACTGCCGCCGGAACTTGGGAAGACGTTGATGCTAGCGAGGTCAAGATAGGTGAACTGGTGCGAGTCCGCGCTGGCGAACGCCTCGCATTAGATGGCGACATTGTGCGCGGCCAAACAACGCTCAATGAAGCGCCCATCACCGGCGAAAGCCTGCCTCGCGACAAAGGCCCAGGCGACCCCGTGTTTGCTGGCACACTCAACCAGCTCGGCGAAATGGACTACCGCGCCACTCGCCAGGCGAACGACACCACTCTCGCACGCATCATTTATTCGGTTGAGCAGGCTCAGGCTAGCCGTGCGCCAACCCAGCGCTTTATCGATCGCTTCGCAGCCATCTACACCCCTCTCGTATTCGGCATCGCCGTGCTAACGGCGCTTGCCTGGCCGTTACTATTTACCAGTTCCTGGGTTGAGGGCGTCTATCGTGCGCTGGTCTTGCTGGTCATTGCCTGCCCCTGTGCACTGGTTATCTCTACGCCTGTCAGTGTGGTCAGCGGACTGTCAGCTGCCGCTCGCGCGGGTATTTTAATCAAAGGCGGACGCTTTTTAGAGCAGGGGCATCGGCTCAAGTGGTTGGCACTGGATAAAACCGGCACCCTAACCCGCGGCGAACCCGTTCTCAATAACTGGGTAGCGCTTGGCACCATCAGCGATGCACAGCGCGTAGCAATTGCCCAGCAAGCCATAGCGCTCGCAGGAGGCTCAAACCATCCTGTTTCGCTGTCTATCCACCAAGCGCTTTCCAGCGCTTCCGACAACCAGAGCACACTAAGCGCTCTGCAGCCCCAGGAGAGTCAAGAACACCCGGGCATGGGCATCAGTGCCCGCATTAATGGCGAAACATTATGGCTGGGAAATCGTCGCTTACGTGAGGCGCAGTGCGCAAGTGCCGACATGTCCCAGGTACAGGCACATATTGACAGCATGCAGCACAATGGCGCCAGCGTAGTAATGTTAGGCAACGCACACCAAGTCCTGGCGCTATTTGCGGTGCGAGACCCTCTACGCCAAACCAGCGTGGCCGCGATTACAGCGCTTCATCAGCAAGGCGTAAAAACCTTGATGCTCAGCGGCGATAACAGCAACGCCGTAGCTGCTATCGCCAAAGAAGCCGGAATTGACGAGGCTCGCGGCGAGCTATTGCCAGAAGATAAGTTACGCGCCATCAAAGAACACTCCCATCAAGGTGTGACTGGTATGGTAGGTGATGGCATTAACGACGCTCCCGCCTTGGCCAGCGCTGATATTGGTTTCGCTATGGGCGTCGCAGGCAGCGATGTGGCCATTGAAACTGCTGATGTTGCACTGATGGACGACGACCTTCGCAAACTACCTACGTTCATTCGCTTCTCGCGCGCCACACGCCAAGTGCTCATTCAGAATATTGTTTTTGCCCTTGGAATCAAGGCGGTGTTCATGGGATTAGCCTTTGCTGGCATGGCTACCTTATGGATGGCGGTATTTGCGGATATGGGAGCTAGCCTCCTAGTGGTTGCCAACGGTCTACGATTACTGCGCTTAACGCATAAATAATGAGGCATATGCAGAGTTGAACGTGCAGCAGCCCCTCAACCTTTTAGTGAATGCGAGGTCATCATGACATCGTAAGGGCGCGTAATCGCAGCGCGTATATCACCAAGCGAAAAAACACGCACGAACTCAGCAAAAGGCCGGTCGTCAAACCACAGTTTGACAACCGGCAACGAAAACACATGCTGCTGAGCACACAGTGACGATGCCTCATTCTGGCAGTCTACATACGCGGCGACCATTCGAGGAAAGTGTTCAGCTAACATGGCGTCAAGCTGTGGCTTAATGGCTCGGCAGACACCACAATGGCGGCCACCAAACAACACCAATACTGCCGGCTCACGGCTCACCAACTCTGTAAGCTCATGAGGCTGTACCAGCATCTGCATCATTTCACCCCGAGCTTGCTTTACTGTGTATTGACTGGCGACAGGTGCACGCCCTGCCTGAGCATGTCATCCTTGCGGCTTTCACCGCTTAATGCTCACTTCTGTTACGGATCATTTATACCATGTCACTCGCCATCAGCCTGATTGCCCCGTCGTCGTTTACCCTTCAGGACACCGTAGATGCGGGCATACGCGGCCTGGAGTCGCTGGGCATAGATGTGCGTTACAACGCCCCACTTCAGTCCCCCCAGCGCTATCTGGCCAGCAGCAAAGAACAACGGCTGGCACAGCTGCATGCCGCTTACGACGACCCCGACACTCAAGCCGTTTGGGCAATGCGTGGCGGCTACGGGGCGGCCCAGCTGATCGAGGGTATCGACTGGAAGCGGCTATCACGGCATCCCAAGCCATTAGTTGGCTTTTCTGATATTACCGTCTTACTGCATCACTGGTATTTGCACGGCATTCCGGCCATTCATGGTCCTGTCGTCAAAGCGGCTGGCGGGTTGTTTGATGCCTCTCTTAACGACCGCCAGACCATCCATCATCAGCTTAATGAAACTCTTGCGCTGATTCAGAGCACCGCACCACAGAGCAGTACTCAAGGGGCTTTGCGAAGCTATCCACTGACTCGTCATGCAGTGTCAGCAGAGGCAATAACAGAGCAACCACTGCAAGGCCCGGTCGTCGGAGGAAACTTGATGACGCTTGCCAGCATGGTGGGCACTCCGGTGGCTTTCGACGCGCCACCGGCTGCGCTGGTCATCCTTGAGGATGTGGGAGAGCCGCACTACCGGCTGGAACGTGCATTATGGCAGCTGGTTCACAGTGGTGGGCTACGCCAGGCCGCCGCGGTCTGCCTGGGCACCTTTGAAGGCTGCACGCCTTACCGTAACAGCCACCTGGAAGATATTGTGGCCGAAACGGTGGCTCCACTAAATATTCCGCTATTCAATAACTTACCCATTGGCCATGGACTGCTCAATCGCCCTTGGCGCTATGGTGCCACAGGGCGCATTGAAAATGACCAGCTGGTAATAGCCGATTAATCACCAACAACCACAGCTGAGCCACGCAGAATCACTTCATTAACCCACCGACGACCACGGCTGGCTCAGCCAGCCGAAATTGCCAATTCCAGTAAAGTAACTGAATATGGCCACATTAACGGCCACCATCACCCAGAAACTCACCTGAAAACTGCGTTTGCTGGTTTTGTGGCGAAACACCCGCTGCGCTGCCAACGCCCCCGGCCAACCACAAAGCAGGGCCAGCAGCAGCAACGTTGACTCAGCGATTCGACGCTTGCCTTTACGCGCCAAGCGCTTATCCAACCCATAGGTGATAAAGGCCACAACGCTAACAACAGCATAAGCAATGACAACAACCCAAGGCACCCGCCCCCAGATGCCCAGCCCTACGAGCGCAACGACAAACAGCACACCAAAGATCTCAGGCAGAGTGGCGATGGCTGCCCTAATCGACGCCAGCTTACCCTGTCGATCGGTATACCTGACGTTGTCTGCCCTGAGCCTGCCTTTAGCGTCCTGAGAAAGCCGGTAGGAAACCGTATCGCCGAGTCTTGGCCGCCGACCTTGTTGGGCCACGGCTTTACTATGCATAAATACTCGCTCCCCACTCTCTGAGTCTTCGACAAAGCCTAAGCCTCCGTCGTCATCCCAGTGAACCACCTTACCTTTTGCTCGCATACCACCTCGCTCCACGTTGTTGTCTCACCATCGCACTCCGCCAGCGTACACACTACTATCAACTAACGTTCAGCGCGGCCCTTTTTCAAACACCTCAACACCCTCAGGCAAATCATACCAATCTTGCTTTTCACTGACCCATACATGCGCTGTCGGTTGAATAATATGGGTATCTGACAGACTAGCGGGTTTGAGCTTGAGCATACTGGGGTCGGCCGGATTAAAGTGGTAAATCCGGTTGCCACAAGTAGGGCAAAACTTCGCTGCATTGATATTTCCACTGTCAGACGGGCGTTGCCACTCCTTCATCTCGCCATCACATTCCAACGCACTCGCCCTGACCATCGCCGTAATACTAAATGCACTGGTTGATAATTTCTGACACGCATTGCAGTGGCAAACGATCACTTTCAGGGGCGCTTCCAATAACCGATACGTCACCCCACCGCACTGACAAGAGCCTTCTAACGGGTATTCCGTCATCTTTCACCTCGAGTATGAATCATAGGTATGAGTCGCGTGAGGCACATCCTCATCAACGTTTCCCTGACCCCAGAATACCACCTAAAATACCACGCAATATCTGCTTACCTAATCTGTTTCCTGCCGTACGCGCCGCTGACTTAATCATGGCCTCAGCGACTCCCTGGCGTCGTCCATCACCCCATAGCATATCGCTCAAACGCTCTCCTACAGACGGCACCTGTGCTGGCTCTGCGGTTTTTTTGGCAACAGGAGCCGTTACCTCGACTTTTTCAGCAGTACGCCGATTCAACATTTCATAGGCAGATTCACGGTTTATCGGCATGTCATACTTGGCACCGACAGGACTACGCGCCCGCACTGCCGCTCGCTCATCATCGCTGAGTGTTCCCATGCGACAGCGCGGCGGGCACACCAGAGTACGCTGAACAGGCTGCGGCACGCCCTTTTCGGCCAGTGTTGAAACCAGCGCCTCACCCACACCAAGCTGAGCAATCACGCTTGCCACATCCAAGCGCGGGTTGGGTACAAAGGTATCTGCTGCGGCTTTCACCGCTTTCTGATCGCGCGGTGTAAACGCCCGCAGCGCATGCTGTACACGGTTCCCCAACTGCCCAAGTACCTCATCAGGCATGTCGTCAGGGAACTGTGAACAGAAATAGACTCCCACACCCTTGGAGCGGATCAGCCGCACCACTTGCTCAACGCGCTGCTTCAGCGCTGCTGGCGCACCATCAAACAGCAGATGCGCCTCATCGAAAAAGAACACCAGCCGAGGCTTATCAAGATCACCAACTTCTGGCAGGCTCTCGAACAGCTCTGAAAGCAGCCACAATAAGAACCCAGAATATAACCGTGGATTAAGAATCAACTGATGAGCGGCAAGAATATTAATGACACCTCGCCCCGTCATGTCAGTGCGCATTAAGTCGGCAAGCTCAAGTGCGGGCTCGCCAAACAGCTGTTCGCCGCCATCACGTTCAAAACGTAGAAGTGCGCGCTGAATGGCAGCAATAGACTGTGCACTAACTAAACCATATTGGGCCGATATTTCCTTACGGTTTTCTGCCACAAAGCTCAGCACCGCCCGCAAATCATCGAGATCAAGCAACAACAGCCCCTGGTCATCAGCCAAGCTGAAGGCAACCTCCATAACGCCTGCCTGAACATCGTTTAGTGCCAGCACATGCACTAATAAGCTAGGGCCCATTTCGCTGATGGTAGTGCGCACAGGATGACCAAGCTTTCCATACAGATCCCAGAGCACCACTGGACTTGCTTCGCCGGCATAGTTTTCAACACCTGTCTCATTGACGCGCTGGGTAATTTTTTCGTTGGTCTCACCCGGCTGAGCCAGTCCTGCGGCATCACCTTTCACATCAGCCATAAATACTGGCACACCCATGCGCGAAAAACCTTCTGCCAGCACCAACAACGAGATGGTCTTACCGGTGCCCGTTGCCCCGGCAATCAGCCCGTGGCGATTACCATAACGCCCCATTAAGTGAACAGGGAATTCCCCTTTACCAATCAGAATAGTGTTCACGCCCCCTCCCTATCGCTCACTCCTGAGCATTCCTCAGCACATACCTGTGCGTTACGGTTTTATCTTTCTTATTTTATCCACATCTCCCAGCGTAATACTTTGCTTGCTTTGACTAGTACACCACGCGATAGCTAAGACGAAAAGCCTCTTGTTACCTAGCAAATAGTCTGCAACGACACACCACCAAGGAAAACGACAAGTTAAGACGGCTCAACTACTAATAACTCCAAACATGAAAAAAGCCTGGGCCTGCAAACGCAGTACTCAGGCTTAAATAACACACTGTCACAGATTACTTTCGAAATGCACTGTTCAGAGCGTACTTCTCAAAAAGTGCGGTTCATAACATTCTGTTCAAAAAAGAGTCATTAATCAGCCAACGATGTTCTGAGTTTTCAGCGCAAAGTCGCTGGCATCATGACGCTCATGCAGCTGAGTGTCAGGTTCTCCGAACGTTCGGTTAACCATCCGCCCTCGCTGTACCGCGGGCCGGGCGTCAATATCTTTAGCCCAGCGTTGCAGGTGCTTATATTCCTGCACCTGCAGAAACTCTCCGCTCTCGTAAAGCCGACCCAACACTAACTGGCCGTACCAGGACCACACGGCAATATCAGCAATGGAGTAGTCGTCACCCCCTAGATAAGGCGTCTCGGCCAAGCGCCGGTCAAGCACATCAAGCTGACGCTTGGTTTCCATGGCGAAGCGATCAATCGCATACTCAATCTTGACTGGCGCATACGCATAAAAATGCCCGAAACCACCACCCAAGTACGGTGCGCTACCCATCTGCCAGAACAACCAGTTCAACACCTCAGTACGTGCTGAAGGCTCACTTGGCAGGAGTTCACCGAATTTTTCAGCCAAATACAACAGAATTGCGCCCGACTCAAACACTCGTGTCGGCTCATCGGTGCTGTGGTCCACTAGTGCTGGAATCTTGGAGTTAGGATTAATCTCAACAAAACCGCTACCGAACTGATCTCCTTCTCCAATACGAATCAGCCAAGCATCATACTCAGCCGCACTGTGGCCTAGCGCCAGCAGCTCCTCAAACATCACCGTAACCTTTACCCCATTGGGTGTTCCCATGGAATACAGCTGAAAAGGATGCTGACCCACTGGCAGCGACTGTTCATGAGTCGCCCCCGCAATTGGGCGATTAGTACTCGCGAAAGCACCGCCGTTCGCTTTTTCCCAAGTCCAGACGGCTGGTGGCGTATATTCTTCACTATAACTCATGAGCTACCTCCTATGGCTTTGGCTTCAACTCATTGGATCTCGAAGCACTTTTCCTGATACAGCGTTTCAGATACCACTGGGCTAAGTTTGTTCCTACCAAAAAACACCAAGCAGACGCTTCAGGGTGATTTCACGGATGCCACGTCAGCTAACAAGGAGATCTCACCAAGCACGTCAGCCGCACATCCACGCTAACTGTCAGCGACTCACGCGCGGCAAGCTTTTCTCGACCCTCGGCGTTAGCACGATATAGGTGCGGCGTCATTGCCAGTAGATCGGCAATTTGCTGCCTATCGTTAAGCCTCAGCGAATAGCGAACAGTCTCACTGGAAAAGTGAGTAAACCCGTCTGGAACAGGCGCCTCTTCAATACGATCAGGTTTTAACGTGGGATAAATAATTTCTCGCAACTCACGCAGATGATTCGACCCAGCATCTACTTTCAATAACAGTCCGCCAGGCTTTAGTACTCGCGCAAATTCATGGTAGACAGGAAAACCAAACATGCATAGCAGTCGGTCAAGGGTGCTTGTCTGCACAGGCAGGTTGGCATTGCTGCCAACAACCCAAGTAGCACACTTTTCCTGCTTTGCAGCGGCCAAAACGGCCCACTTGGAGATATCCAGCCCCATCAGCGCGAGACGTTGTCGCCCCCGTGTCGCTTCCGCCAATGCTCGCAGGTAGTAACCTTCACCACAACCCGCATCTAAGCAGCTTAATGGTAGCGCTGCAGTACTATTTTGGAGCACCAACCGACAAGCCGCATCAGCAACTGGCTGATAATGGCCTGCTGCCAGAAAACGCTGGCGTGCTGCCACCATCGTTTTGCTATCACCTGGGTCGGCTGAGCGTTTATGCTGCACCGGCAACAGGTTCGCATAGCCCTGACGAGCGATGTCGAAACTATGCCCAGCCTCACAGCGCCATACGTTTGCACTTTTGTGCAATACACTGCCATCCAGCGGGCAGGCCAGCGTCATAAAAGGTGTAATAGCAGTACCTGAAATAACGCTGCGCTGCGCTGCGTTTTCAGGGGAGTCACATTGTGGCACTCAATCCTCCCGTTGTGGTCAATCATCCAGCCTACGCCATATCGATAGCCATAATAACGGCTTTCCTCACAACAGCACACAAAAAAGCCGGCCTAAAAGGCCGGCAAAATGGGGGAAATTCCCCCTCCCCTGACAACGGTTCAACAAAGAAAGCTGCTCGATGATTGATTTACTTTCCTGCGTTGTTCTTGCGGTGGTCCATAACAATAAAACCAACCCATCCCACTAAAAAAGTAATCATTAAGCCGACAGTGACCAACCCGAAGATTACTGCATCATCCATATACATGTCGTCACCCTCTTCGCTAATCTCAAGTTAACAACAGATTAACGTTAGGGCCGAGCAGCAATAATGACCTGGATCAACAATGGGATCCCTCTCAGGGGAGGTAACGGCTAACATGTTAAAAAAATGATGCAGGTCAATTTCTAAACCGACCTAAAAGACGTCAACTCATTTTCTTCGAAAGAAAGAGCTGAATCAGCATCTATAACATTTTTTTGTCTTCAACATCTGACGCTTGAGTGCCAGGAGGTAATGGATGTCCCTTGGCCAGCTCAGCCCGCGTCGCATCGCGCACACTCAGTATTTCCATCGCGTATTTCAGCGTTTGCCCTGCTAGTGGGTGGTTGGTGTCCACCAACACCTCATGCTCGTCCACTTCTAGTACCGAAACAATTTCAGGCCCGGCATCGCCAGGCGTCTGAAAGCGCATACCTGGTGCCAAATCTGCAACAGGAAACGCACTTCTCGCAACACGCCGTACCAATAACTCATTGCGTAAGCCATACGCCTCAGCAGGCATCAACGTCACCCGCAATGTATCACCGGCTGCCCTGCCTTCCAGAGCGCGCTCCAGCCCAGCCATCAGGTTGTCATGGCCATGCAGGTATTCAAGGGGTTGCTGCCGTTCACGAGAGTTATCAAGTACCTGTCCATGCTGATCACTTAATACATAGTGCAGCGTAGCAATACGCTGTGGGGCAATATTCATGCAGCGTTTCCTGATCGAAGAATGAATAACTTAGTTTTCACGACGCAGCTGAGCTAACGGCATTTCAAGTCGCTGCGGCTTATGCAACATATTAAGCAAAACAATAGCCCGCTCCTCGCCTTTATGCCGTTCAAACAGTGCCTGCAAATTCTTGAAGGGGCCTTCCATGATATCCACCTTATCTCCCGCTCGGAAGTAAACATGGGCGGCAGACTCGTCATCACAACTCGCATGATCACGCAGCGTTGCTATCAGCTCATCACTGACCGATAGTGGCAAACTGTCACCAAATGTCAGCAGCTTAAGCACACCTCTCGTGGAGCGTATTGGCCGCCAGTTACTCGCCAGAGTGCTTAAGCGGATAAAGACATAATAAGGAAACAGGGGCTCATCAAGCCACACCAGCTTGTCACGGCGTTTCTTCTGCACCTGAAGTACGGGGTGAAACACCTCAAACTGCTGATTAGCCAAATGCTCAGCAGCACGAAAAGACTCACCTCCCTTGCACTGAATCACATACCAGCGAAGCTCGTCACTACTCTCGCCGCCACCACCAGAATTTATCGGCTGATCGCTCATGAAACTCCCTGTCTAAATATCCGGCTGGTATCGTTTGGCGCGCTCTGCAACAATCCTGTTGCGGCACGACCCTATGCGACCACTCATTTTACCACCTGTTACACACTGATCGGCCAGCAATTATCGCCCGTGTCTAACAATCACGGTATCTGAACACGGACGTTTGACCTCAACAAGGAGCTAACATGTTGCCCTCTAGTACCAAGCCAAGCTGGCGGAGCGCACTGAAGGTCTACTTCAAAGCGCCCGTTATTACCATGCTATTTCTTGGTTTCTCGGCGGGCTTACCCTTTTTGCTGGTGTTTTCAACGCTGACGACCTGGTTACGCACCAGCGGCGTCGATATTGCCGCCATTGGCTTCTTCTCTTGGGTTGGGCTGCTGTATTCCATCAAGTTTTTCTGGGCCCCCGTGATCGACAACCTCAAGCTGCCCCTGCTAACACGCCGACTTGGCAAGCGCCGCAGCTGGATGCTAGCAGGTCAGCTGTTGATTGCTGGAGGGCTCTTTGGCCTCTCCACTCTGACTCCTGCAGGTAATCTTTCAACTGTCGCCCTCTTTGCGCTAATGGTGGCTTTCGGTTCGGCAACCCAAGATATTGCCATCGATGCGTTTCGCATCGAGTCAGCCCACGAAAACCTGCAAGCGGCCATGGCTTCCATCTACATCGTCGGTTATCGCGGCGGTTTGATTATGGCTGGAGCAGGAGCACTCTATATTGCCGATAGCAGTAGCTGGCAGCTAGCCTATTTAACAATGGCGGCCTGCATCGGCATCGGCATTATCACCGTGCTGCTGCGCCCTGAGCCAGCCAGAGCCACTCAGGAAGTACGCCTTCTCAATGAACCTCTGGTACGCCGTTACTTACGCTCCAGCCACCATCACTCGCGCTGGCGTCGCCGATTAGTCGCATGGTTTATCGGTGCAGTCGCCTGCCCGTTCATTGACTTCTTTACTCGCCATGGCACTAAAGCGCTGGCAATTCTGATATTTATAGCGATCTATCGCATCAGCGATCTTGCTATGGCGTCTATGGCCTATCCTTTATATGTAGATCTCGGCTATTCACTGGATAATATCGCCAGTATTACTAAAGTGTTTGGCCTGCTGATGACTCTGGCTGGCGGCTTGGTTGGCGGTGTGCTGGTGGCTCGTTACGGTATAGCCCCACTGCTGATCGCTGGTGCCACTGCCACCGCCTTGACGAATTTGGTTTTTGCATTTTTAGCGCAGGTTGGCGGGGCAGAGTGGACAACGATGAGCCTTAATCAACTGTTTTTCGGACTGGCAAGCTGGCCACTGCTAGAGGGGATATTTGACGTCACTATCAAGACACTTCTACTGATTTTAACAATTACCGGTGACAACCTGAGTAACGGCTTAGCCAGTGCGGTATTTATCGCGTTTCTATCCAGCCTAACCTCACGCGCCTACACCGCCACCCAATTTGCGCTCTTTTCTTCCTTAATGACGCTGCTCGGTAAATTCCTCAGTGGCTTTGGCGGCCTGGTGGTAGCCTCTTATGGCTACATGAGTTTTTTTATTATCGCGTCACTCCTGGGCATTCCAGCCGTGCTGATGGCTATCTGGCTGAGCCGTGACCGTGAACTGTTTGGCACACAGCAAACTAACAACTAACACGCTTAACCAAGAGAGCCGTAACACACCCAAACAAACCTACCTGTCGGCGTCCTGGCTAGCCAGCCACTCAAGCGCATGGGGAGTGGTTCGCCACTGATCGCGCATCAAAGCGCAGTACTGACGAGCCTCACCTCGCGAGCCAGGAGTTGTCGTGGCTTGAGTTATTGGCGGCAAGTTCTCGGCACACAGTGCTGGCAGCGTATATGGGTTATGCCGCCGAACATTGTCCAACGTTTCACTGGCTTCCTGTTTACGGCCCAGCCGATAGAGTGCTAACACTTGCCCCATCAGCACTCCAAGCAAAGCCGCATCATCAGCACCCTGCTCAGCCGTTTGAGCCAACGCTTTTTCACTGAGCGCCAAAGCCTCTTGATCGCGGCCTGCCCGTAGCAACTGATCCAACACCAGCTCTCGCAACCCAAGCGCATCCTGCTCATCTAACGACATGAGCACCTCTGCCAGACGACGAGAGCGCCCCTGGGCACCACGCTCCATCCCTACCACCAGCGTCAAGCCTGCTCCCAATAGCACGGCATTATCGCCGTCTTCCCAATCCAGCTGACAGGACTGTTTATTTTCAGCTGGCTGGTAGCACATGTACGCCTGATCCAACCATACTTCAAGATACGCTGATAAAGGCTCCAGCAAACTCGGCACCATCCACGGCAAACTACCAAACCGGCTGGTTAACGCCATAATCAATGACTGCAGCACATTAGGCACAGCAAGCCATTCAGGATGCGCGCATAGCGCCGGCAACCAGTCGCCAGCAAATAACCAAGGGTCCTGATCAAAATTCATCAGACCATCGTCCTCAAGCTGTGCGATGAAGAGCGTCTGAAATTCCGAGAAAAACACGACCTCCTGCTGGCTGGCTTGATAAATCACCGCACCGTTATCACCACGCTTGAAATTCAACGACGGCGGCTCTGGCAAGTGCTTCAACAGCTCCTGAAACGCCTCCAATGGCTCAGCTAACGTCTCCTCTGCATACAAGAGCTGCTCGGCCAAAGTTGCTGCGGGATCTTCTGCTAAGTCAGCAAGAAACTGGAGCTGCCCTGCCTCCAACTCACCCTGACGAGACAGTCGCCTAAACCAAAAGCGCGAACGCTCAATGGCCATCGGCTCATTGCCTTCGTGCAGCAGTAACATGGCTTCCAGGTAAGCTAAGGTCGGTGAATCAGGCAAGGTTTGTTGAGCACGCACAAAAGCATCTCGGGCACTGTCAAGATCATCACTGTCGAGATACAGCAGGCACAACCGCTCAAGGGCCACACCACGTAAGAACAATGGGCCATGTTGCAGCACTTCGGAAAGTAGCGCTTCTCGCTTACGGTGGAAGCCGCGCTCCTGATAAAGGTCAATCAGCATCTCAAATGCTGGCTCGCACTGTTCAGGCAATGCCGACCAGTCTGGCG
This sequence comes from Halomonas halocynthiae DSM 14573, assembly GCF_000425725.1. Classification (GTDB taxonomy): domain Bacteria; phylum Pseudomonadota; class Gammaproteobacteria; order Pseudomonadales; family Halomonadaceae; genus Halomonas; species Halomonas halocynthiae. Next base: position 312,213 of record NZ_KE384440.1, on the reverse strand, counting down.
AATGAAACAGGGACTCCAACATTTGCTGGGCTCGTCCACTCTGGCCGATCTCCGCTTCAATCAAGCCAGCTTCAAGCAACGCCTGAGCAGGCGCTAAACCACTGTGCAACGCCGCTTTAAGGACAGGCCCCTTCCATTCGCGCAACGACAGCATCCACATCAAGTGCTCCGGCACGCCACCCAGCAGCTCAACCGTAGCACAGCAGTCTCGAGTTCTGCGCCCTGAGTCACACCAGCATGGCTCAGTGGGGCCAGGGCGAGCCAGTGGTTCACAAGCAAAATTCAGCCGCTCCAGTGGGGTCTGCGACCACAGCTCAGGCGCCAATGCTTGCGCCGTCGTCGCCCCACCGTCCATCACTCCGGCACCCTGCAGCCGAGCCCATGACACTAAGTCTGGATAACGTTCGGTTTTACGAATTTCAGCCAAAGCGCCAGAGGCAAATTCCAGCAGCTGTTCCACCCATAGCGCCAGCATATCGTCTCCACAGTCACCACAAAGCGGCACAGTCTAACAGCCACGAGCGGCTGTGGGCAGCATGCTCAGCCAATTGCCAGCCACAGGCCAACACCAACCATCATGCTACCGGCAATACGATTGAGTAAACGCACATTACGACTCTTGCCAAGCACATGGCGCAGCGCTTGCCCGCCTGTCGCGTAGACCAACAAAGCCCCAAATTCAATAGTCAAAATTATCGCAACCAACACGGCAAGCTGTAGAGCCAGTGGCCGAGAGGTGTCCAGAAAAGGAGGAAGCAAGGCGATGAAGAAAGCCCAGCCTTTGGGGTTAGCAATGGCAGTAACAAAGCCCTGCATCGCCAGCGTGCTTCGACTGGCTTGTCTACCCAGATTACCACTGGCGTTCATATCAGGAATAGCCATGCGCCCCCGAGAGCGCCACATCATAAGACCCAGATAGACAAGATAAGCCCCACCCACCCATTTGAATAAGGTGAAAAAATCGGGGTAGCGCAACATAACGGCCGCCATGCCCGCACCAGCGGCTATGGCTACCACACCAACGCCGGCCAGCTCACCCAGCATCATCCATAGGGCGCGACGCACGCCTTGCGTCATGCCTAACACCATGGCCAAGGTCATACATAACCCGGGGGTCAGGGAAACCATGAGAAAAGTCGGCACAAAAACGCTCAGCAGCGATAACTTGATCATACGTACCTCAGGTTAACATGGCGTGTATTCCACCAAGCGGCTGCGTAAGACATCACTCGCCCCAGCGCGGCATCAGGCAGTGCTCAATACCCAACTGGTTAAGAATCCGCGCTACGATAAAGTCGATAAGCTGCTCGATTGTCTCCGGGCGATGATAGAAGCCCGGAGCCGCAGGCAAAATCACTGCACCCATGCGGCTCAATGTCAGCATGTTTTCCAGATGCAAGGTCGACAACGGCGCTTCTCTGGGCACTAATACCAAGCGGCGACGCTCCTTGAGCGCGACATCCGCTGCGCGTTCAATCAGGTTATTACTGGCACCGCAGGCTACCGCCGACAGCGTGCCTGTAGAGCACGGACAAATGACCATCGCCGAAGGAGAGCCAGAACCCGACGCGACGGGAGCCATCCAGTCTTCACGGCCAAAACAGCGAATTTGCCTCAACGATGCCCCGCTCCGAGCCGTCAACGCATCAACAAGGCGTTCAGGACGCGCGGGCAACGTCACCTCGGTTTCCGTCTCAATAACCAAATGGGCTGCTTTAGATATCATCACCCAAACTTCGTGCTCAGCCTCTACCAGCGCCTCGATCAACCGCAGCCCGTACTGAACACCCGAGGCACCAGTAATAGCGACTGTGACTGGAGGTTTAAATGGGGAGTTACGCTCTGCGTTTCTGGCTACGGCTGTGCCGGGCTCATCAGCCATGAGCCTTCTCCAATGCAGCCAACAACAACTCGTGAATACCACCAAAGCTACCGTTAGACATCACCACAATACGGTCACCTGGCCGAGCCTCTTCCGCCAATGCCGCGACCAACGTGTCAATATCATTAAACAGCCGCCCCGGCACACGAGCTACGTCAATTACTGGGGCTAACGACCAGTCCAGCCCTGGTGGTTGATACCACCAGGCGAAATCAGCGTCGCTAACACTATCGGCAAGACGCTCGCGTAATGTACCCATGCGCATGGTATTGGAGCGCGGTTCAATAACGGCCAGTAGACGACCATTCGCAGGGCTCTCCACTAACCCTGCTCGCAGTCCAGATAGCGTCATAGCAATGGCTGTGGGGTGATGGGCAAAATCATCAATCACCTGAATCCCCGCTACCTCGCCGCGCAGTTCTTGGCGGCGGCGCGGTGTTTCAAAGCGCCCCAGCGCTTCAGCCGCCTGACTCAGTGGCACACCACACGCGTGGGCAGCAGCAATAGCCGCCAAGCCATTACGCACGTTGTGCAGCCCGCTCAGCGACCAGTCAACCATCGCCTGCTGTTCATTCGCTTGAGAGGCATGACGATGCATCACGCGGAAGCAGCTGCCGTTATCGCGCTCGAGAATGAACCCCCATTCACTATCTGCAGCGTCGCCATAACGTACCACCGGCGACCAACTCCCCTGATTCAACACACGCTCAAGCGCCGGCTCACCATCTGCCACCAGCAACCTGCCTTTACTCGGCACAGTACGCACCAAATGGTGGAATTGCCGTTCAATTGCGGCTAAATCATCAAAAATATCTGCATGATCGAACTCAAGATTCCCCAGCACAGCGATTTCAGGCCGGTAATGAACAAACTTGGAGCGTTTGTCGAAAAAGGCGGTATCGTACTCATCGGCTTCCACGACAAAGGGCGCATCAGCCCCGCCCAGCCGCGCTGAAACACCAAAATTGCGCGGCACGCCACCAATCAAAAACCCCGGAGACAAGCCAGCGGCTTCCAATAGCCAAGCCGTCATGCTGGCCGTAGTGGTTTTACCATGCGTACCAGCCACTGCAATCACCTGCCGCCCAGGCAATACATGCTCAGCTAACCACTGCGGCCCTGAAATATACGGCAGGCCAGAATCAAGCAGCGCCTCAACTTCTGGGTTACCCCGACTCAATGCGTTACCGACGATCACGAGATCAGGCCGCGGCACCAGGTTTTCTGCACGATAACCTTCCAGCAGAGCAATACCCGCCTCAGACAACTGAGTGCTCATCGGCGGATAAACATTAGCATCCGAGCCGCTGACACGATGACCCAGCTCGCGGGCCAGTAGCGCAAGACTGCCCATGAAGGTTCCGCAAATACCAAGTATGTGAAGGTGCATTTTCGCTCCGCTGCCATCTTCATCGCACTCAGCCCATTGCTCTAAGCCCATTGCTCTAAGCCCAGCCCGATGACACCAAAAGCCGCAGCCTAGCACGCCGCCGTTGCCCTCTCCAGCCTATGCGCTAGCAAAGCACTCCAGAAACCTAGCGGTTGAGCACTTTCTCGCGCCTTAGCCTAACTCACCCTTGAGATGCAGCAGTCATATTGATGCGCTAGAATCCCCATTTTGCGACTCAAGCAACCCAATGTATGGAAGACGGCACCGTCAGTGTACGCTTGCTGTTTTACCCTGCGACCAGCTACAGGAAAGCCAATGGCTCAGCACAACGCCTTTTATGCCCAGTCCGGTGGCGTCACCGCCGTCATCAATACCAGTGCCTGCGGAGTTATCGAAACTTGCCGCCGCTACCCCGACCGTATCGGCAAAGTCTATGCCGGCCACAACGGCATTATCGGCGCACTGACTGAGGACTTAATCGACGTCAGCGCCGAAAGCGATGAAGCCATTGCTGCGCTTCGCCACACGCCTGGCGGCGCCTTTGGCTCTTGTCGTTACAAGCTTAAGGATATCGAGACTCACCGCCCCCAGTATGAACGCTTGATCGACGTCTTTCGCGCTCACGATATTCGCTACTTTTTCTACAACGGCGGCGGCGATAGCGCTGACACTTGCCTCAAAGTCTCCCAACTGTCCGAGACCATGGGCTACCCGCTAACGGCAATTCATGTGCCGAAAACCGTCGACAATGACCTGCCAATCACCGACAACTCTCCAGGGTTTGGCAGCGTGGCCAAGTACATCGCCACCTCTACCCTTGAAGCGTCGCTGGATGTGGCTTCCATGAGTGCCACCTCAACCAAGGTATTTGTCTTGGAGGTGATGGGGCGTCACGCAGGCTGGATTGCTGCAGCAGGCGGGCTAGCAGGTAGTGATGAAAGCGAAGCACCGCACATGATCATTTTTCCCGAAATCGCTTTCAACCGCCAAGCAGTGATGGCTCGAGTTGATGAGGCTGTCAAAAAATACGGCTACTGCGTGATTGTAGTTTCCGAAGGCGCTCGTTACGAAGACGGCACCTTCCTTGCTGACTCAGGCAACACTGATGCCTTTGGTCATCGTCAGCTAGGTGGTGTAGCGCCGACGCTGGCTGGCATGGTCAAAGAAGACTTGGGCTACAAGTACCACTGGGCAGTGGCTGACTACTTACAGCGCTCAGCTCGCCACTTAGCATCGCGCACCGACGTCGAACAGGCCTATGCGGTTGGCGCGCGAGCGGTCGAGCTGGCACTGGACGGACAAAACGCCCGCATGCCGGCAATCATTCGCACCAATAACTCGCCCTACTCCTGGACTATCGAATCGGCGCCACTGGCCGAAATTGCCAACCAAGAGAAGTTCATGCCACGCGACTACATCAGTGAAGACGGCTTTAGCATCACCGAAGACTGCCGCCGTTACCTGTCGCCCCTCATTCGGGGCGAAGACTTCCCTCCGTTCGAGAATGGCCTGCCCGTAGTGGCCAAGCTGAAGCTAGAGCGCGTGCTGCGCAAGTTACCAGAGTTCACGCTGTAAACATTTCCAGCTAACCGTTATTGCCCACCTTCTGACACAAAGTCAGCAGGTGGGTCAAACGCCTCAGCGTGTCTAACGAACCAGCCACACGGCACTGCTCAACGCCAGCAAACTAATCGAAACCCCCTGCCACAGCCAGCCTGCGCCATACCAGCGCCGCGATTTGTCACCACTCTGCAACGCATCAAGAAAGTCTGACAGACGCCGATAGCGCTGCTCTCGCCCAAGAGCCAAGGCTCGCTGCAAGACATTATCAAGCCACTCAGGCACATCCGAGTTGAACGAGCATGCGCTACGATACGTTAGCTGCTCAAGATCCGTATGGCTGATCAACTCGCGCATTGATTGCCCATAAGGCAAGTACCCCGTCAGCAGCCAGTAAAGTGTTGATGCTAATGAGTACTGATCACTACGTCGCCCAACTTCGTCACCCAGGGCATATTCAGGAGCGCTATGCTCATGCATACCGACCTGGCGCAGCAACTCTGACACCTGCCGTTCTCGCCCCAGCTCGCGCGGGTGGCAAGCACTGAAATCAATCAGCACCACGCCCCCATCCGGCGTAACAATAACGTTTTCAGGGCAGACCTGCTGGTGCACCAAATCACGCTGACCCAGTGCCTGAAGGCCTTTACCCAGGTTCTGCCCAATGCTCAAGCAACGAGCAACATCAGCACCGGAGTGGTGCTCTCGCCATTGCGACAGAGAGATGCCTTTGATGTATTCCATCAGGTAATACAAGTGTTTTCTGGAAGATAGCGGCTTCACCGATTTCACGACAAACGGCGAGCGAACTGCTCGGATAAACAACTGCTGGCGCAAGAAACTTTCAACCTGAGCACTGGTATTCAAACGCTCAGGGCTTGGTGCCTTCATCACCAGCTCGCACTCTCCTAGCGTATCCCACACGCGATACACCCGAGAATAGTGGGTACGAGAGAGCACTTCGAGCACTTCCAGCCCTTCAATTACATCACCAACGTTAAGCTCAGGCGGCATGGGGCGGTCATCAATAAGTGGAGCCGCGCCTTGCTCACTTTCAAGCTCGGCCAGTTCATCGATACGCACCAATTGAAAGCAGAACTGATCACCGCCGTAGCCTCGGTCCTGCGCACGCTGGCGCGCCGTCTCCGCCAAACGCTCACAGGCTCCGTCCAGATCACTGGCCCCTTGGCGGATTAGGCTGACGTAGTCTGACGGCATCAGCGTGCCCTCAACAGCCTGGGTGGTAAAAAGAAAAATATCCCCCTGGCTCAGCGTAATACAGGTGTAATCAAACTCCAGCTCGTTAGACATGCCCAAGGCTTTGGCTGGGTAACGATACCCCCCAATATCCATGGAATGATCGTTAGTGAGCTGCTCAAACTCAGCGCCTCGCAGCCGAAACACCCGCGTATCGCCGACATGGAAGAGGTGCGCCTCACGGCCGGCATATATCATGATCGACGCCGAACTGAGATACCCCCCGTCGCTGACCTGACGACGTTGGCTAAAACACCAGCGATTAAGCGCCTGCAACACACGGCTAGCAGACTGCTGAATTCCCCAGCGCTGAGGTGTTGCAAAGTAGTCCGCCAGAAAACCACGCACAGTGACGTCACCCGACTGCGTGGGTGCGTTATGCCGCGTGGCGTCGCTGATCAAGGCGCAGGCTCCGCGCGATGCCAATAGCTCGGCACTGGGCACCATCACAGACATACAGCTGCGATGGTAGCGGCGGTCTGGGGCGACAAACGCCTGGCCATAACTCAGCAATGTAGATAGAGCTGGCACGCATCACCTCCATTCGTGAAGCTCGGGCTATAACAAGCAATGCCCTACAATTAACGCGATGATACCTTGCCGGCCCACCGCTGGCCGTCCCCAAAAGGTCGCCCCTTGACAATCACTTGCAGTGACTCAACCGGCTGGTCACTTACGAGGGCCTTTGAGAGGGCCTTTGCGATGGTCTAATTGGTATTCAATACGCTGTATCCGTATAATTCAGCAAACTTTCCCACATGCCAGATAGCGCTCAATCCACATCAAGGATTCAACATGAACTTCGACAACATTCCCGCTGGTAAAGATATCCCTAGCGATATTTACGTCATCATCGAGATCCCAGCAAACCATAGCCCTGTTAAGTATGAAGTTGACAAGGACATGGACGCTCTGATGGTCGACCGCTTCATGGCCACGCCAATGTTCTACCCTGCGAACTACGGCTTCATCCCCCACACTCTGGCCGATGATGGCGACGCGTTAGACGCTCTTGTCGTCACTCCCTATCCTGTTGAGCCAGGTAGCATCGTTCGCGCCCGCCCTGTCGGCATGCTCAACATGACCGATGAAGCGGGTGAAGATGCCAAGCTAATCTGCGTTCCTCACCCCAAACTCAGCAGCTTGTATGATGACATTCAGGAAGTTACCGACCTTCCCGAACTGCTGCGCCAGCAGATCGCCCATTTCTTCGAGAACTATAAGGATCTTGAAAAAGGTAAGTGGGTTAAGGTCGAATCTTGGGAAGGTGCAGACGTCGCCAAAAAGACCATCGAAAAGTGCATCACTGCTTATTCAAAAGCCTGATTCACTCGGCCTCTAGTGGCAACAACCTCAGTATTAACAGCAAGCACAAGTAACAAACGGGCCGCCCTTTGGGCGGCCCGTTTGTTTGTCGTTACCCTGCGTTTTTCATTTACTGTTCGCTTTCAGGCACGCTCTTCTCCACCACATCATCATCAGCCTTATCAGCACCATTGGCTGGCTTATCTGCGCCTGTATCTGTGTTTGTGTCTGACTCGGCTTTTACCTGTACATCACCTGGCGTAGTCGTCACGTCTAACGCCGCCTCTGGCAACGTCACACGCTCTCCACCAGTGACGGCCTGAGCTGGGGCCACACGCCCGAGCGTATCAGCAAGCGCCTGAGCCCTGTCACGCGCCCCCAGCAAATGATTCGCCATGACCAGCGAATGATTGGCGAACATTCCAAACCCGCTACCATTTAGCACAACGGGACTCCACAGGCGACGCTGACTGGCTTGCAGTTCTGCAATCAACGCATCCCAATGGTCGGTCAACCCATGGGCTTCTAGCACATCGGCTTGATCATGGCGCACAGCTTTGAGCAGACTTAATAGTGCCCAGGCCTGTCCACGTGCCTCGAAGAATACATTGTCCACGTCATACCATGGGGTCTTGCCCGGAACTCGGTCAACGTCAACATCTAGGTCAGCCAGCGCTTCGGGATTACCCAAGCTGGCAGACAACCGGTAACTTAAGCGATCTAAGCTGTCTGCCACACTATACAACCAAGGCGACAACCCCTGCCCTCCAGCAGCCAGCCCTTGAGCACCGGGTGCCTCAAGGCGCTGTAAATAGCTACCCAGTGCCTCACCTGCTGTATTCAAACGATGTTCCGTAGACGGGTAGAACCAAGCCCGACTATTGCCCAACAGCGCGTCACTGGCCTGCTCAATTTCAGGCAGCGGTTCAGCACTCATTCCAGGCATGGCAAGAGCTAACTGCCGAGCCTGCTGTAACACGCCCAACTCCCAAGCTGGCATGTTATCAAGCCATACGCCCGGCGGGGCGATGTCGTTACGCAGATAGCCACCCGGCTTGTTAAGCAACGTATCAACTACCGCCATCAAGCCGACTGTCGTGACAGCACCTCTTGCAGCCACCCCTGTGCCACGATGTACAACCACAGACTCTTCTATAACCAGCGGTTCAGGCGTACGGCTCCACCAAATACCAAGGCCAATGACGACCAACAAATACACAGCCACCAGCACTAAGAGCGGCTTCCAGAGCCAGTCGTACCGAGGACGCTCGAGCACTTCAATTTTCTCGCGACGCCGTTCGCTACGCTTTTTGTTCAACGCCATGGTGTACCTTCCTGATTTGGTGATGGATATCGGGAAACCGCAGCTTAACTGAGCTACGCTGTATCAATCGGCTTATGCTGAGAGCCACTATAATGCAACCCTAGCGTGAGCGCCCAATCCTGTCATCTACACAGGCGTTTTGCAGCCTCAAGCAACATGCTCGTGGGTGCGGTTTTAGCAAGTGAGACACAGTAAAGTCAGGCGCGAACGCTGTTCGATGGATTCTGGACAAGCGCAGCAGTTTTCGGCAAAATTCACTGCACGACTATTTTAAAGCACCTAGACGCTGGAATTTGCTGCGATCTATTAAAAAATTGCTCAGGTTGACAGCGCTACGCTACCCCTGCACCCAACTGATCGAGATAACGTTATGGATATTCGCAAGGTCAAGAAACTGATCGAGCTTCTGGAAGAATCGAACATCAGCGAAATCGAGATTCAGGAGGGAGAGGAATCCGTTCGTATCAGCCGTCACCCCAATGGCGCGGCCTACCCCCAGATGGCTCCAGCCATGAACTGGCAAGCAGCCTCGGTTGCTGAAGCGCCACCCGCTCAAGCACCGGTTTCCACTCAGCAGCCCGCTGACGAAAAGCAACCCAGCTTCCAAGGCCATGCGCTTCCATCACCCATGGTTGGCACCTTTTACCGCTCACCAGCACCGGGTGCTAAAGTGTTTGTTGACGTTGGGCAAACGGTCAAAAAAGGTGATCCCGTCTGCATCATCGAAGCCATGAAAATGATGAACCAGATCGAGGCAGACCGTGACGGCGTCATTGAAGCCATCCTCGTTGATGATGGCGAGCCCGTCGAATTCGATCAGCCAATGATCGTCATTGCCTAATCCACTCACTCATCTGGCGGACTCCACCATGCTGGACAAGGTACTCATTGCCAATCGTGGCGAAATTGCCCTGCGCATCCTGCGCGCCTGCAAAGAACTGGGCATCCGCACCGTTGCTGTTCATTCCTCAGTTGACCGCGAGCTGATGCATGTACGCTTGGCTGACGAAGCCGTATGTATCGGGCCGGCTTCATCCACTCAGTCATACTTGAATATTCCTGCGCTGATTAGCGCCGCCGAAGTCACCGACTCCGTTGCCATTCACCCAGGCTATGGTTTTTTGGCGGAAAACGCCGACTTTGCCGAGCAGGTAGAGCGCTCAGGCTTTACCTTCATTGGACCAACCGCGGAAACCATTCGGTTAATGGGCGATAAAGTCAGCGCCATTGACGCCATGAAGAAAGCTGGCGTACCTACCGTTCCAGGTTCTGACGGACCACTGGGTGATGACGATGCAGAAACACTAGCGACAGCCCAACGCATTGGCTACCCAGTGATCATCAAAGCATCCGCAGGCGGTGGCGGCCGCGGAATGCGCGTTGTACACACCGAAGCTCACCTGCTGTCGTCCATCACCCTCACTCGCTCTGAAGCAAGTGCTGCATTTGGTGACGGAACCGTGTACATGGAGAAGTTTCTTGAAAACCCACGCCATGTTGAAATTCAGGTATTGGCCGATGGCCAGGGCAATGCGGTCCACCTGTACGACCGCGACTGCTCACTGCAGCGCCGCCACCAGAAAGTCCTAGAAGAGGCACCCGCGCCAGGGCTCGACCCAGACGCTCGTGCAGCAGTGCATGAAGCCTGTCGCCAAGCCTGCATCACCATCGGTTATCGCGGCGCAGGTACGTTTGAGTTTCTCTACGAGAATGGTCAATTCTTCTTCATTGAAATGAACACTCGCGTCCAGGTTGAGCACCCCGTTACTGAAATGGTTACCGGCGTCGACATTGTGCGTGAGCAGTTGCTTATTGCGTCAGGTCGTCCTCTCTCTGTTCGGCAAGACCAAATCAAGGTCAGTGGCCACTCCTTCGAGTGCCGCATTAACGCCGAAGACGCTCAAACCTTTATGCCATCACCTGGCAACGTCACTCTCTACCACCCTCCAGGTGGGCTGGGTGTGCGCATGGATTCACATATTTATACCGGCTATACCGTGCCACCCAACTACGACTCACTGATCGGCAAACTGATTACCTGGGGCGTCGATCGTGAAACCGCTCTCACTCGCATGCGCAATGCATTGGATGAGCTACTCGTGGAAGGTATTAATACCAACGTGAGTCTGCATAAAGACCTCGTTCGTGACAGCCATTTCCAAAAAGGTGGTGTCAACATTCACTATCTTGAGAAAAAGCTCGGACTCTGATTCCCGCAACACCTTCAGCAATGCAGTTGAGGGCGGCAATAGCCGCCCTCAACTGCATTATTTTGTACTCTTTAGCCCCCGGAGACAAACATGCCCTGGCTACAACTCAAGGCCCGTATTGCACCGGAACAGACCGAACTACTTGAAGAACTTTTGCTAGCTGAGGGCGCTACGGCGATCACCTTTCAGGATGCCCACGACGATCCCGTCTTCGAACCTGAGCGCGGCACCACCCCGCTATGGGAAGAAACGGTGCTAACGGGGCTATACGATGATCTGGAAGGCCTACCAGATATGCTCGAACGCCTGGCAGCAGCCTGGGCTGAGTCTGCCCCTGAAGATAGCTGCCCAGTCATTGAGCATGAATTACTCGATGACCGTGACTGGGAGCGCGAGTGGATGCAGGACTTCACTCCACTTCAGATGGGCGAGCGCCTATGGATTGTCCCTACATGGCATGAGCCACCTAACCCCGAGGCGGTCAACCTGCGGCTTGATCCAGGGCTTGCCTTCGGCACCGGCACTCACGCCACCACAGCACTTTGCCTCAGCTGGTTAGATACACTTGCCGTTGCTGGCAACCTCGACGGTGTGGATGTGCTTGATATTGGTTGTGGTTCTGGCATTTTAGCCATTGCCGCGCTCAAGCTAGGGGCAAACCGAGCTATTGGTACGGACATTGACCCCCAAGCCCTCAGCGCCAGCCGCGATAACGCCGAACGCAATGACATTACCGAACACCGTCTGCAACTGTGTTACCCCGAACAACTGGCGGCCAAGCAAGACTTTCCACTGGTTATCGCCAACATTCTGGCCGGACCGCTGATCGAACTGGCCAGCGAAATCGCATCTCGCGTAGCCCCAGGCGGCCGCATTGCACTATCTGGAATTCTTGAAAATCAGGCAGACGACGTGTTCAGCACTTACCAAGAGCACGGGTTAATAATGGATGAGCCTGAAGTGCATGAGGGCTGGGTCAGACTAACAGGCCACCGCCCAGCATAAGCTAATGCGACAATCGTTACCTTCACCCAGGCTGTCTTGCAGCGTATGATAGTTGCCCCTTTGAGCTTCTGATATTCCCGATGAGCCTATCTCGTCCACTACCTAACATCGGCCCCTATACATTGCCCAACCGAGCAGTGCTAGCACCGATGGCAGGAATTACTGACCGCCCCTTTCGCGCCCTGTGTCGCCGCCTTGGGGCGGGCCTGGTCGTGGGCGAAATGCTAACGGCAGACCCCGCGCTATGGCACACACGCAAGTCACGCCTACGCATGGACCACCAGGGCGAACCTGGGCCTCGAGCTGTCCAGGTGGCTGGCGGGGATGCCGAAATGCTTGCCCGAGCAGCGCAGCTAAACGCTGAGATGGGTGCCGAAATCATCGACATCAATATGGGCTGCCCCGCAAAGAAGGTTTGCAACAAGGCCGCAGGCTCCGCCCTGCTACGCGATGAAGCACTCGTTGCCAACATCCTGGAAGCCGTGGTTGCCGCTGTAGACATACCCGTTACCCTGAAAATTCGTACCGGCTGGTGTGCTACAAGCAACAACGCTGTGCGTATTGCTCAGTTGGCAGAAAACTCTGGCATTCAGGCGTTAGCCGTTCATGGTCGCCACCGCCAACAACGCTTTAACGGCGAAGCCGAATACGACACCATCGCCGAGGTCAAGCAAAGCGTCTCAATCCCCGTATTTGCTAACGGCGATATAACCTGTGCCCGAAAAGCCAAACACGTCCTCGGCCACACTGGGGCCGATGCCGTAATGATTGGCCGAGGCGCCCAAGGAAACCCGTGGGTTTTCCGTGAAATTAATCATTATCTGATGCATGGCCATGAACTGCCTGCGCCTGAAAATGATGAGCGCCACCACGTGCTCAAAGATCACCTATCCGCCCTGCACACCTTTTATGGTGAACACATGGGCGTTCGTATCGCACGTAAACACCTTGGTTGGTACCTGGCCTGCGACAGCCGATTTGATGACCATGAGCGTCGTCAACTGCGCGCGATTTTCAATGGCCTAGAAACACCCACCAGTCATCACCAGTTTATCGATGCACTTTTTCTCCACGGCTCTGACACCACCCTACAGGGCGTTTTCAAGGCCGTGGCTGACGATGGAAACCGTGCCGCATGACCAATCGACAAGTGCTAAATGCTTCCCAACGAGTATCAGGCTCAGACGAGCATGACAGTCGCAAGACTGCCTCCTCTACCGGCGGCGATAGCAAAATGACCGCTTCACAAGCCATCCCGCTGCGCGAAAGCGTAGAAGCCTCCATGAAGCGCTATTTTGCTCACCTGGATGGTGGCGACGTCAGCGACCTGCATGCCATGGTCATGGCGGAGGTCGAGGCTCCGCTGCTGGCTAGCGTGCTTGAGTACACCCAGGGCAACCAGACTCGTACTGCTGAGATTTTGGGTTTAAATCGCGGCACCCTGCGTAAGAAACTCAAGCATTACGCCTTGATCTGACGAGCTACCAGCCAGTATGTCTTAACTGCTATGTCTTAACTGCTTCCACTGACACAGGGCAGTCATCGCCCTGACCACATTCTTCACCGGGTTGTAATATCCCAACAGCCCAGCCCCCAACAGAGTGAGTTTCATGGCTAACACCATCGCCCCACACCGCGCCCTGATTAGTGTGTCCGACAAAACCGGCATCGTCGACTTCGCCCGTAAACTCCACGAGCAAGGCGTCGAGCTGCTTTCTACTGGTGGCACCTTTCGTCTGTTACAGGACAACAACATTGCCGTAACCGAGGTGTCTGAACACACCGGTTTTCCTGAAATCATGGATGGTCGAGTTAAAACTCTGCACCCCAAGATTCATGGCGGCATTCTTGGCCGTCGTGGTCAGGATGACGACGTCATGGCGGCACACAATATTGCCCCCATCGATATAGTTGTTGTTAACCTTTACCCTTTCGCAGCTACCGTGGCTCGCCCTGACTGCAGCTTGGAAGATGCCATCGAGAACATCGACATCGGCGGCCCGACCATGGTGCGTGCCTGCGCCAAGAACCACGCTTACACCACGATTGTCGTCAATGCCTCAGACTATGAGCGCGTACTGGAAGAAATCAGCGCCGGCGGTATTAGCCAAGCCACGCGCTTTGATTTAGCAGTTAAGGCTTTTGAGCACACCGCTGGCTATGATGGTGCCATTGCCAACTACCTGGGCAATCGCTTGCCCGGCGACGAGTCTGGCTTCTCACGCACGTTCAATCTGCAGTTCGAAAAAAAGCAGGATATGCGTTACGGCGAAAATCCGCACCAGGCAGCCGCCTTCTATGTTGACCCATCAAGCCAAGAGCCCAGCGTTTCAACAGCACGCACCCTGCAGGGCAAGCCGCTGTCGTTCAACAACGTGGCAGACACCGATGCAGCGCTTGAGTGTGTCAAAAGCTTTGCTGATACCGCTTGCGTCATCGTCAAACACGCTAACCCTTGCGGCGTCGCCATTGGCACCAGTGCTCTGGAAGCCTATGACAAAGCCTTTGCTACTGACCCAACTAGCGCCTTTGGCGGCATCATAGCCTTCAATGTTGCATTGGATGCTGAAACGGCGCGTGCCATCATCGAGCGTCAATTTGTCGAGGTCATCATCGCCCCAGGCATTGCCCCAGAAGCACTAACGATTGTTGCCGAAAAACCCAATGTACGCTTGCTCGATATCAGTGAGCATTGGTCTGGCGAAAGCGACAGCAGCCACGACATCAAACGCGTCACAGGCGGCTTACTGGTACAGGACCGCGATCAAGGTATGGTCGGTCGCGACGAGCTGCGCGTAGTCACCGACCGCGCACCGTCTGAACAAGAAATGCATGACCTGACGTTCGCCTGGCGCGTGGCAAAGTTCGTCAAGTCCAACGCTATCGTCTACACCAAAAATGGCCAAACCATTGGCGTAGGTGCAGGCCAAATGAGCCGTGTCTATTCAGCCAGAATCGCTGGCATCAAAGCGGCTGACGAAGGTTTGTCGGTACCTGGATCGGTAATGGCTTCAGATGCTTTCTTTCCATTCCGTGATGGCATTGATGCAGCAGCCGAAGCAGGCATCACTGCCGTCATTCAGCCCGGTGGCTCAATGCGCGACCAAGAAGTCATCGACGCCGCCAATGAAGCCGGCATTGCCATGGTCTTTACCGGCATGCGCCACTTCAAACACTAATCGCTCAGCTTGAGCGAGAAGCGCTCAACAAAATACCGTCGTAATACTAAAAAACCGCCGAAAAAATCCGGCGGTTTTTCTCTTTAGTGGCTCCCCCCTTCACACAAACACAGAGCCAGAGGTGTTAACCCAGGTCCATACACAAATACTTGGTTTCGAGGTATTCCTCAATGCCCTGATGGCCACCTTCACGCCCAAGACCCGATGCTTTAACGCCGCCAAAAGGAGCTGCCGCATTAGAGATCAATCCAGTATTGATGCCCACCATGCCATATTCCAGCGCATCAGCAATACGCCATACGCGGCCTAGGTCTTTGGTATAGAAATACGATGCCAGGCCATACTGCGTGTCGTTGGCCAGTGCGACGGCGTCTTCTTCATCATCAAACGGAAAAACCGCTGCCAGTGGGCCAAATGTTTCTTCCTGGGCCAGCTTCATATCAGCAGAGGCTTGATTGATCAGTGTTGGCGTGAAGAAATTGCCGCCAAGTGGATGTGGGTGCCCACCCAGCAGCAGCTCGCCGCCATGCTCTACCGCATCTTGCACATGTTCCGAGACTTTGGCGACCGCGTTCTCATCAATCAGCGGCCCAATATTGACTCCCTCAGCCGTGCCATCGCCCACTTTAAGTTCGCTATGCATAGCAACCGCCAACTTTTCACAGAACGCATTAACCACGCTGGACTGAACCAAAAAGCGGTTAGTACATACGCAGGTTTGGCCAGCATTGCGGAATTTAGCTGCAATCGCCCCGCTCACAGCCGCGTCGAGGTCGGCATCATCAAACACAATAAAGGGTGCGTTGCCGCCCAGCTCCAGGGAAATTTTCTGAATGTGCTGTGACGCCTGCGACATCAACTGACGACCAATCTCAGTAGAGCCAGTAAACGTAATCTTGCGCACGACAGGAGACTCAGTCATCGCCGCGGCAATCTCTGAGGCGCGCCCAGGCACCACATTGAGCACCCCGCGCGGCACACCCGCCCACTCGGCAAGTAACGCCAGTGCTGTGGCAGAAAATGGTGTCTGGCTAGCAGGCTTGATCACAATGGTACAACCAGCGGCAAGCGCAGCACCGGCTTTACGGGTGATCATGGCAGAGGGAAAGTTCCATGGCGTAATAGCGCCTACAACACCGACCGGCTGCTTAGTGACCACGATGCGCTGATTAACGCTGTTAGCAGGAATTGTCTGGCCATTAACACGCCGCGCTTCTTCTGCAAACCAGCGCAAGAAGCTCGCCGCATAAGCAATCTCGCCTGCCGCCTCGCTAAGCGGCTTACCCTGCTCATGCGTCATGATCAGCGCAAGGTCATCTTGGTGCTTGACCATCAAGTCATGCCAGCGCATCAGGATATCGGCACGCTCAATGGCTGTCATTGCCTTCCATGCCGGCAACGCCGCATCGGCAGCAGCAATCGCACGCTCTGTTTCTGCACGCCCCAGCCGAGGTACGTTGCCTATAATCTCGCCATTAGCAGGGTTAACAACGTCAATCTGCTCACCGCTATCGGCGGCAACCCAGCTGCCATCTATGTAGGCAAACGGGCAATAGAGCTGGGTTTCCTTCAGCGTTTCCATGATGCACTCCTGAAAAGAATGGCTCAGTATAAATGCCCTATACAAACAGCATAGGGCCTCCCGCTTCAAGTGCCGATTAAGCGGCCAGCTTCAGCGAATCAGCGTCAGAAACTCTTGGCGTGTGCTCATTTTCTCGCGAAAAGTTCCCAACATGACCGAAGTACTCATGCTGGAGTTCTGCTTTTCAACACCTCGCATCATCATGCAAAGATGTCGGGCCTCAATCACAACACCAACACCTCGGGCGTCAGTAATATCTAATACTGCTTCAGCAATTTCTCGGGTCAGCCGCTCCTGAATTTGCATGCGCCGCGCATACATATCAACGATGCGTGCGAACTTAGACAGCCCCAGTACGTTACCACGCGGCAAATAAGCAATATGGCACTTGCCGATAAAGGGCAGCAAGTGGTGCTCACACATGGAGTACAGCTCGATATCCTTGACCAGCACCATTTCATCGGTGTCAGACTCAAATACCGCCCCATTCACAATTTCTTCCAGCGTCTGGCTATAGCCACGGTTAAGAAACTGCATTGCCTTGGCGGCACGCTCCGGTGTATCGCGCAGGCCTTCACGCTCAGGGTTTTCACCCAACCCTGTAATAATCTGACGGTAATGATCGGCAAGTTGTTCGCTCATGGTCGGGCCTCGAGTCCGGTCGGTTCGCTTGGGCAAGGCAACGATTCTAGCCGAAGCCGCAGGTAGATGCAGTGATCGTTCACACTTACAGGCGACAGATTGTCGCGAGAGGCTCAGGACAGCTGCGAGCGTCTCAACCCTATGCTAAGGTACGACGATATTGACAATGTGCTACGTCACCGAGAATTTACATGACTAACCCATCACGCCTCACTCTGTTGGCCGTACTGCTGACACTTCCTTCGCTGGGCAACGCTCAAGCCAACCCCAACGTTCTGTCGCTCCCCCTGGGGGCCAGCGTAGAGATGGCATTGATTTCACCGCTAGCCCTCAGCGCTGAGACATCTCATGCCAGCAATATCATTATGCACCCCGTCAACCAAGGTATCGGCAGCCACAACCTGCCCAACTATTGTGTGCTGACCGGCGATGCCCAGCGTGACGATGACCGAGTCATCATTACTGCCAAGCAGATGACCTGCATTGAAGCGACGGGGGCTGACAGCGCCATTTTCAGCGGTAAGCTGAGTGCCGCGGCCTATGATGCCGATAACACCTTTGGCCTTCCGGTATGCCAAGATAGCGGCTGCACACTGACGCCTACTGATAGTTTTATTCTGACGTTCAACGATGCCATTAGTATTGAGCAGCAGCGCAACCCAAGTGCAGAGATCAACGCCATGCGCCGTCAGCACGGAAAGCAAGCGGAAAGCAGCGAAAGCCAATAACCGTATTCCGCTCGCAAAATATAACGAACGACCTAACGACAAGTCCCTCACCTCAGGCGAGCCAGCGGGTTTTTTGCTCCATGGCTTGCCGTTGCTGTTCCAGCTCACGAATATGCGCACTCCAGTAGCTTTCATCATTCAGCCATGGAAAAGCCAGAGGGAACGCAGGATCGTCACGCCTTGCCAACAACCAAGCGCTGTAACGAATTAATCGCAACGTGCGTAACGGCTCGATCAGCTGTAATTCACGGCGATCAAAATCAATATGCTGCTCATACCCCTCTATCACCTCCGAGAACTGCAACTGCCAGTCTGCCTCATGCTGTGCAGTCAATAACATCCACAGATCCTGCACTGCTGGCGCCATCAGGCAGTCATCAAAATCTACCAAGGCAAAATGATCATCTCGGCCTAACATATTTCCAACATGGCAATCGCCATGAACGCGAATGATCTGCACCCCCTCCATATCAACGCGTGACAGCTGCGCGCACAGCTTGTCAGTAACGCGTCGATAAGCGGCCTCCTGACGCACACTCAGCCAGCCGCTACTCAATACCGCTTCACTGGCGTCACACGCCATATCACCCAGCGCCAGACGCTGGCGATGAGCAAAAACCCCTTGCTTACCGACACAGTGTGCTGCACCAATAACATCACCTAATGCAAATAAATGTGCCGGATTTTCAAGCTCTGGTGCTTGGCCAGGCAGGTTAGGAAACAGCGCAAAACGGTAACTTTCATGCTGATGCAGGCTTTGGCCCTGCTCATTACGCCATGGCGCAGCCACCGCCACGCCAGCCGCCTTCAGTTCTTGCAGAAAGTCATGCTCCTCCTGAATCGCGCCATTCGTCCAGCGTGCGGGGCGATAGAACTTGGCAACCCAGCGGCGCTGCTCGTCATCACTCACCAGATAAACGCGATTTTCATAGCTATTCAGCGCAAAAGGTTCACCAAGTAAATAAAAGCCCAATGACTCGACAGACGCCACAACCCGTGCAGGGTCCAGCCTATCAAAGGGGTGAGAGAGTACGTTCATGATGACTCCTCGGCGCGGACCGCCAGACATTGTTGATTCTGAGTAAAGAACCTCACTGCATGATACCAGACCAACAACGCGTGCTTGGTTATATCAACGAGAGGAAAGGTGCTGAAGACCTGGACTCACATCAAGAAATGGTGTTCTGGCTAATGCCCACGCTTCAATATGCCTCGCGCCCGCCTCACGGCAGGCATGAGCCAATGCTGCCAATGTCGCACCGGTTGTCATCACATCATCAACAAGCGCAACGCTACGCGGCAGTGGCTCATCAACACGAAAGGCGTCAGCCAAGTTCTCATGCCGACGTTGACGGTCGAGTTCACGCTGCGTTGGTGTGTTACGAGTTCTAAGCGCCGTTACTAACGGCACACCCAGCCGAGATGCCAAACGCCGGGCTATCCAACGCCCCTGATCAAACCCCCGCTGTCTAGCGCGCAATGGGTGCAACGGAACCGCAATTAACGCCTCAGGCAACTCGCTTGCCTCACAACGCAACCCCGCTAGCATCAGCTCAACCAACAGAGTGCCCGCCCTAGGCGAGGCATCAAACTTAAAATGCTGAACCAAAATTGCTATCTCAGTTTCGTAGCGAAATGGCACTCGAGCCACCTGAAACGGCGCAGCCCCTTCAAAACAGCGCCGACAACAGGCCGTGCCATTACCATGAGAATAACCGCGAGCTAGTGGCTCGGCGCAGCTTTCGCATGACGGGACATTCCACGGAAGCCCATCGAAGCAGCGTTGACACCATGAACGTAACGACTCGCAGGGAGCCAGACAAAAGCAACAGGGCCCTGGTAGGCAATACGACCACCATTGGTCCTTTGTGCTAGCCTGCCCTACGATGGTTTCGACGGGCTCGGGATGTTCCACCGCAGAAGAAAACGGACGTACTAAATGCCGTTGCCGTAACATCGCCCAATCCTCTGAGAGCTACCAAAGCCCACGACTTTTTAGCGTTCTTATTCAAAGCTAGCCCTCAACTGAGTCGCTTGCCACAACAAATTCTCTCGCCTAAAGCGCATTTCACAATTGACCTAACGAACACGGCATGTATAATGCAAACGCTCGCGGATGTGGTGGAATTGGTAGACACGCCAGATTTAGGTTCTGGTGCCTAGCGCGTGGGAGTTCGAGTCTCCCCATCCGCACCATTTTGAATGCTTTAGATTGCTCTACATTGTCTAAAGCTATGCAGATCAAGGCTTTCAATGCCTACTCTTTGGTCTGACATGCCCTGACATACCTCCCTCAGTAGTCGTTTTTATGTATGCCCTCTTGTATGCTTAAGTTCAGGCATACACGCAAGGCATCAAATGAAACGCACTCAGATAAAACGACGGCCGTTAGCCGATACTGTTTTAGCCTCACTCGAACCCGAAGCAAAAGCCTACCGTGAATTAGACGGTCTGGGCCTTTACTTGCGCGTGAAACCTAATGGCTCCAAGTCGTGGGAGCTGCGCTATAAGCGGCCAAATGGTAAGTGGTCATGGAAAGGCCTTGGTGGCTTCCCGGCAGTCTCCGGAAAAGCCGCACGCCGGGCAGCGGAAGATCTGCGGCGCCAGCTATCTGATGGTATTGATATTGCCAACCTGGATGACCACGGTGAGCTGCCAACGTTTCGCGCATCTGCCGAGCACTGGTACCAGCGTAAGCTTGATGTTGGTCGCTCTCCGGGCACTACCAGTCAAATGCGGCGTTACTTGGATGGCGACATACTGCCTCGAATTGGCGACAAACCCTTGTCAGATATTACTCGAGCGGACTGCACTGCAATTCAGCGCGGCATTGAATCCCGTGAAGCTCATAACATCGCAGAGAAGGTGCGTGGCTGGGTAAACCAGATCTTCAGTGAGGCAATTGCCGAGGGACTCTGTGAGCTGAACCCGGCAAGCGAGCTAAAGCATATTGCGGCCAAAGCGCCCGACACAGTTCATTACCCACACTTATTTGAAACCGAGCTTCCCGCTTTTATCACAGCCATGAAATCTTCGCGCAGTCGCCCCATCACCCAGGCCGCAGTATGGATGGTGCTGCGTACCGCGTCACGCCCAGGCATGGTGCGCTTTGCAGAATGGTCGGAGATCTCTTTCGATGATGGACTATGGGTTATCTCAGCAGAGAAAATGAAGATGCGGCGAGAGCATGTCGTTCCACTTGCAGCTCAAACGCTCGCCTCCCTCAAAGAGGTGCGACTTCAAACAGGTAGGCAGCGGCTGATTTTTCCTGGCCAAGGCCCAAAGAACCCGGCGCTCAGCGAGAATACAATCAATCAGGCGATTGCGGGCGTAGGCTACAAAGGGAAGCTTGTTGGTCACGGTGCTCGCCATACAGCATCTACCTTGCTGCGTGAACACGGCTGGAAAAAAGATCTGGTAGAGGCGCAGCTTGCGCACAAGGAAGGAGGCGTCGCGGGGGTTTATAACCAGGCGCAGTATATTGAGAAACGGCGTGCAATGATGCAGTGGTACGCCGATTATCTTGATGCCCTGGACGCTGGCATGACAGAAGAAAGAACTGAACATTTTAAAGCGTTAGTGGAAGGCTGAAGCGGAAAAATGGGGTTGCAAATGTCGCAGGTTCGAATCCTGTCGCTCCGACCAGAAACATCAAGAAAAACCGCCGCTTTAACGCTGACGCTCTCCACGCCCTGTGGGCGGGCTGTTGCTGTTCAGCTCGACCGCCCGTGGCGGCGGATTTTGAGTTAGTTGCCAATGACGCCTGAGCCGTTCTCAAACTCGATCACGCCTGAGCCTGACCCCGATTCCACAATGCCGGATCCCTGCTCGGCGAGTTCGGTATAGATCCCCTCGTCGGCTAGCGACCAATCCACAGCGGCTGCATCACCGTTCGCGGTGGCGGCGACGTGCTGCGACTCGATAGCGATGAGTGCGCTACGTCGCCTTCCGATCGCGAGTAGTGCAGCGTAAACATCAGCAACGGGTAGATTGTTATGCGTGTTTTTGTCGCTATCTAGCCATGAGTCAAAATGTGTTATGCCCATCGCGTCTGCCGCTTGCAGCGCCTCGCTGAGGGCTTGCCGATTGCTCGCATCTCCGCTGTATCGCACGCCGTTGATTGTGACGCCCTTGGATTCTTGCAGCTTGCGCTGGTATTCGATGGCGGGGCGAACGCTGGCCTCTTGTGCCCGCTGATACGCTGTCGCGTCGTAGTGTGGGCTATCCGGCTCGTCAGTGCCGTACTCGACATAGAGTGATGCGCTTTGCACGCCTGACGGCAGATTGTCGAGCCGGCCCTGTTGAACGGCAGTTAATTCTAGCGGCTCAATAGCGAGATTCGATAAATGCCCGTGACGCCCTACCATCTCGCTCCAGTATTTCGCATCGTCCGCGTATTTAACGCGCTCGATTCCGTTGTCACTAAACGTAACTTTTAAACTGTACTGGTTGTTATCTGATTTAATCATTTATTGCCTCGCGGATATATTGAAAGGCAGGGAGAACCCTGCCGTATAGATTATTGATTATTTAAACCACAAGCTCTAACACGGGACGCCAGCCGTGAGACAGGCTGCTGTTGGCCGCGTCGTTGTTACCGAAGTGCGTGACGTCAACGTTGCCGCGAAGCGCGCGAAATCTCTCGATCGTGTCGCTCGCCTCCTGACACCACACGTTTCGACCGCTCCCGCTCCCGATATTCAAATCGCTATTCGTAAAATTTGCCCAGTTGTCGCCCACCTGGGGGCCGGAGTGCCTATCGGCGGTCATGCCGATAGTGTCGGGGCAGTCGGGAATGTCTTGATGTACGCGGTACATCAGCGTATTCCACTCGCCGCCACCGCCGATATCCATTTGACACATGTCCTCGGTGAGATATAGCGGGTCAGATTCGGGGAAAGGGTCTGCGTTCGCGCCCGTCATCAGCCGCACGATAAATTTATTTCCACCGTGATCGACTGTTGTCATCTGATTTGTGGGCGTGCCACGGGGGGAAATCCCGACATCATCCGTGCCGTAGACAATCCCGCGACTGTAGAGATGATCCCATGCCACTGAATGCATAAATGTTTGTTTTGCAACAAACAGCACTTTGCCTTTGCTAGCGAATTTAAGCCATCCCGCCTCGCTGTTTTGCAGCGTGCCTTCTGTGACGCCGAGTTCAAGCGCCAGCCGGTTGCCCGAGTAAAATTCGGCAGCCGATACCTCTCCGAAATATCCTGCCTGCATGTCGCCTGCTTTCAGCACTTGTGGGCCTGGGCCAAACGCCATCACTGCGCTGCCGGATGATGAGCCGACATAATACGCAGAGATGAAGATGCTCAGCCCTGAGCCGCTAGCTATTAGCGAATCCCCAGCGGATAGATTAAAACTGCGCTCTAATGCAATTTCATCAGTAATGGATTTGCTACTAAATACAGTATGCTCTGTACCGTTAGCCTCTTTATATTTCAGCGTTAAACTGCCAGAGCCGGTGCATAAAATGCTATTACAAGTGGCCTCTTGCCCTTCGGGCACTGTAACTACGGTTTGATCTGAGCCGGTCAGCGCTACTGCATGAGTGCGTAGTGTCATTGATATAACCTCAACTAAAAACGAGTGATGTAAGGAGGGGGTCAGGGCGGGCGTTTAATTTATCTAGCGACTCTTGTGATGCCATCCGGATTAACGGTTTAGCTGCACCGTTATCATTGAGATAGAGTTGAATATAATCGCCCTCTAACACGTTGAAATAAGCCCCCGGCTCGGTGTCATCGAGCGCGACGGCGGCGCTCGGGTAATACGCCGCACCCAGTTTTGCTGACTCAATGGCAGCGGCAGCGGCAGCGGTTGCAGCCAGCTCAGATGCCTGCGCGGCTGCCCGCGAGCCTTGCGCTTGCGCGGCTGCTGTTGTTGCTAGGTGCCGGTCATTGTTTGTCTCGCCGGCCTTCTCTTTCGTCCATTCCGCCATCGCGACCGCGTTAGCAAGAGCGGGCACAAAGCGAAGGCGGTGTCCATCGTTTGCAAGGCCCGTGTTTGGGTTATCATCGCCGGTGTAGGTGTTGCCGTCGCCGCCGAACTCGACGGGAAATGTCACGCTAGCCATATAGGCCTCCTATGACTCTGTTACAAGAAGTGCATCAGTAGTGGATCGGACTGCTGCTGAAGGGTGTGGGTGATTCGTTTTTCGACGCTGGCGGCGCTGCCTGCTGGGTCGAAGTCGTCTTTGTTGGCGGCGGCGGCAGTGCCAATGTCGCTAGGCTGCACCGCGCTGTCGGCCTTCGCGCCTTGCGATGCCGTGGCGTAGTCGGTGGGGTCGGGCTTGCCGCTCAGGTCGCTATACGCGCCGGACGTGGCGACATCAGAAAATGCCGGCTTGTCGCTCACTGCGGCCCAGCCAACACTTTTTAGGTAGCCCGCTTGCGCGTGGTCGCCCCAGCCGTAAGCTGCATTCCAGTCAACCGCCCGCCAGTCGCTGGCGGCACGCAATGCGGCAACGGCCTCTGCGTCGGTATAGCGGCTGTCAGCATCCAGTTTCGTGCCGAGCAGTTGATCTATTTCGGCTACGCTGTAGCCGTCGGTGATATCCCGCACGCCTCCAGCAAGCAGCGCGTAAATGCGGCCATCGGCGGTATTTATTGCCAGTTCACCCACACTCATCTGCGCCACTGACGGCACCGCCCCCGCCACATCAGACAGCCTCAGGCCGACGTACTGCCGGTGGCCTGTCATCACAGAATCTCCTTGATGCTGATTGAATTGGTGTATGTCGCGTAGTACGGGTGTGCTAACGGATCAGCGCTGGATAGTCGTCCGATGAATGCACGGGAGAATGCCACGGGGTTGGTGATTTCCAGAAACTCGGTGTAGAGCACTTCACCATGCAGCCCTTGCTGCCGCTGCAATGCCAGTGCTCGGCGTGCACCCTCATCAGCATCCAGATGATCGAGGCTGAACGACACGGTGCGCTTGGGCGTTTTCACGTCCGCATACTCGGTCATGTTCGCGTTGCCCGCCGTTTCGAACTCCGTGCCGATGTCGTACCCGTATTGAATGCCGTAACTGGCGTTGTACGTCGGCTGCCATGAGTTGCCCAGAAAGCATCGCCCGAGGCGTACTGCGCCATCGCTATTTGTCGGGTCGTCTATTTCGACACGCACACGCCGCGCCACCTGCAGCCTATCGAGAAACACCCAGCCCAGCGGGGTAAAATCTTTACGGTCTTCTTCATACGGCCTGCCAGACCAGAAATTGGAGTCCTCCCAGTTCAGCTCAGCCGTTGAATAAATCGCGGGCCATGCGTTTTGCCAGCCGCTATTCCATATTTCGTTCTGCGCCTGCGTGTCGCGGAACATCGTCACGCGACAGCGCGCTGAAACGCTCAGGTTGTGATTGTTTAGCGCCACGACAGCGATGGTGCGAAAGCGCGGCAGCGTGATGTCAAATTGCGTATTAGCAGGATCTAACCCGACGCTCTCTGCTACGTCTGCCGTAGTGGCGGACATGAGCTGAGACAGCGGCAAACTAGCCGACCACTGCCCGCCGGACAGCGTTGATTCGTCGATATAATTTGGCCAGCACATCGTGACGTGTCGCTCAGACATGGTTACCCCCATAAATCCAGTGTTAGCCGATTGCGGGCGGTGTCTATTTCGCGGCCCACTACCAGCAAGTTGCGGCCGTCGGCGTATCCGAGGCGAGGCGTGACAATGCGCACCGTGTCACCGATAGCCAGCGCGCCGGTGTCTTGCACGCGAGCGATTACAGAGACGCTATCGCGGCGCGGCGAGAGCAAGCCCAGCACACGAGCGCCCAGCGCGGCACCCTGCGCGCGAGTCGCGAGGCGGCTGCTGATCATTACGCCGTCAGCCAGCGGATGCCGAGCCAGCGTGGGCGCGTCTTCCGCCTCCGCCTCACGCACGGCCAACGCCAACCGAGCCACCCTATCCTCAGCGACGTCACCGGCCAGATCGGTTTGCGTGACTTCTATCGGATCGCACTCAACCAGCACTCTGCCGACGGGTAGGCCATTTGAGCCAGCGCCTGCGGATTCGCGGCTGATCTCTATCATCTGATGGTCGAGCAGCGTCATTTCTGGCGCAGCGGGCGCTTCCAGCGTTCCCGCCTGAATCACGCGATGGCTGTCAATGCGCCAGTAGCCGCCCACACTGACCGCTATCTGATCGAGCAGCTCAGCGGTGGTGGTTTCGTTTGTGATCCACATTCGCACTTGCCCTGCACTGTTGAGCGCAGACACATCACCGATTGCCGCGCCTGCATCTGCCGCAATGGCCTGCATCACACTGCCTGCATCAGCAGCGTCGCAATCTGCATCGCAGGTGATCTGCCCAACAGGTGTGGCGCCCAGCCGGATATAGCCGTTGATGCTGCGCCATTTGCCCGCTGGCGGCTCCCAGTCATCCCACCGGCTGGCGGCAGGCGCGGCACCCTCCATCTCGGCCAGCGAGGTGTAAGCGCCGTCGAATTCAAGCGGCACGCCGTTGTCGTACACCGCCGAGACGGTGCAGCTCTGGTCACTGATCTGATAGATGAGTTTTGCGGTGTTGACGAGCGTCGGCTGTGCATTGCGCACCTGCCCGTATAGTCTCGGCTTGATCGTGCCGCCGATATCGTCATCCGTGCCCTCTAGCCCATCCGGCAGCACGTTATCACCGGCATAGCGCGTATGCGGGTGCGACTGTTGCAGCGTTTCAATCGGGTCGCGCAGTCGCAGAGAGATCATGCGGCCCTGATAGCTGACGCGCGCCACTGTGCCGACAAGCACCTCTGTCAGCGCCTCGCCCTCTGCGTAGCTGAGCACGGCTTGCCGCCCATCCATCGCGTAATCGACGAGATAATCCAGCGCGCCATCTGAGTTGATGAGCGTCGTTTCGCCGTAGCCGGAGCGGCTGACGTTGAGCAGGTCGCCAGCGAACAGGCCCGCTTTATAAAGGCCCGCTTGCTGAATGCGTGGCGTCCATGCCTCGCCATCGCCGTGATACTGGCCAGTTGAGAAGCGCAACGTGACGGGATTGTCGTCAGCATCCAGCGCGTCTAGAGAGAGCAGCCATTCACCGTTCATCGTGCGGCCTCCAAGCGTGTGCTGCTGCTCATCGTGGCCAGTGAACGGTTGCTTTTCTGCTGCTCGGCTATCTGACGCTGGAAGCCCGCCTGCTGTACCGTCACGCTAGCCGCCGCGTGCCTGTTGCCTTCGCTCTGTAGCTTGGCGTTTTCTTTGCGCAGCTCAGCAACTTCGTGCCGCAGGTCTTGCAGCACCTCAACCACGTCGCCCCCGCCCAGCAGCGGCGGCAGCGAGATAGGAGGCAGCTCGGCACGAATGCCCAGCGTGCCGTCCGCGCCGCTGTTGCTCGGTGCCTGCCAGGCGCTCGCGCTCATCGTGCGCATGGACTCAACAACACCCACGCCGCCAGCTCGTGCAATGTCTGCCTGACTCCAAACAATCTCTTCCTTGTGCACTACACCTGCTGGCTCATACCTGCCGCCCGCTCCGGTGTAGCCACCGCTGGAGAACTGGGGGAGCCTGCCGGATGCGTCGTAATCAAAGCTGCCGCTACCCCCTTTTAGCTTCCTTATCAGCGCCTCAATTCGCGCGATATTTGAGTCTGCATAGAGCTGCTGAGCAACACGCACGCCCCACGCCTCAGCTCGCTGATTATCTAGCCCCATGCCGCGAATATCTGAAGCAATCCTAAGCAGCTCATCATGAGATAGAATCTCATCGCCGCCGGTTGCTGCATCAATGAGCTGGAACAGCATGTTTTTGTCGCTCCAGCTCACGTCGCCCGCAGCCTCAGCTATTCGCCCTGTTCCTCCAGCGTACTGCTCTCTGAGTCCAGCGAGTGCCGTCTCGTTTCTGCGGATTTCGGCTTGCACCCTAGCTATCTCCGCCGCCTCGCGAGCCGCCTGCTCCGCCGCCTTCCTCTCTCGCTCTATGCGCTCACGCTCTCGCCGCGCCGCTGCCGCTCTCTCTCGCTCAATGCGCGCAGCCTCTCCCTGTGCCACGCCCAGGGCGTTTATAGACTCACGTAGAGACTGCATCGTTGAGTTGAGCCCGACGAATTGATTAGTCGAGCGCGTCATCTCTTGCACCAGCCCCCGCAGGCTAGCAAGCTGGTCCAGTGAGCGCTCTTCTATCGAGCGAGTGTTGCTCTCAACGCCCTCAGACGACGCGTTGCCCGCTTCAATCGCACTGATAGTGCCGTCACCGTTCGCGTCCAGCAGACGAAATATGTTCTCTAGCTCTGCGTCCGACGCCATGCCGTCGAAATATTTACCGAACTCTCCGTAATCAATTAGTCCGTCAAGGCTGGTGTCAATGCCCTCAAACATCGGCTTGAGCGTATTTCCGATGCCTGCGACTAGACCGCCTAGTCGGACGTTGCTCAGTTCTTGCTGAGTGATGATTCCATCTGCGTTTTTGTCTGCACGCTCTATGAGCTTATTGATGACAGATTTTGACGCGATTGGGGCGAGGGCGTTGCGAACCTGCTCATGAGTCAGTTGCTTGTTGCGCGTCGCCTCGAGCTGGTTTTTCAGCACCGTGCCAAGGCGGGTATCTGTCGGCATCTCCGCGACGATGACGCTTTCTAGCTTGCTGATAACGTCGTCATTGTTGAGGTCGGCGGCGCCCATCATTGAGCGTATTTGAGCATTAGTTGCAATGCCAGCCAGCCCTGATTTCAGCTCGCTGAATGTCAGCAATCCGTCAACGTTATCGTCAAGCGTCTCAAACGACGAGCTGAGCGAGCTGACTACCGCTGTCTGCATGCTGCTAATGTTCGCAGCGGTCAGCTCTTCAGCGGTGATGATGCCGTCAGCATTTTTGTCAACACGTTTGATTAGCGAGCTGATTTGCCTGCCCGAAGCGACAGGCTTGAGCGCACTCACAACCTGCGCCCTAGTCAGTTGTTTGTTTCGAGTAGTTTCAAGCTGGTTTTTCAGCACATTCCCGAGCAGCGTGTCGCTCGGCAACGACTTGATTATGACCGACTCAAGTCCGCTCATCACGCCGTCGCCATTGATGTCAACCATCTTCATCAGCGCATCTAGCTGCGCGTCAGTCGCTTTGCCCTGCATCACTGTAGCGAGCTGATCACGCGTCAGAACCTCACTGACGCCGAGCGTGAGCGCGTCAAACGACCCCGCTAGCTCAGCAGCAATTTTAGCTGGCGTGCCATTCGTGAGAACGTCGCCCAGGTCGTCTGTAATGCCAGCCGTCTGCTCGCGTAGAGCCGTCTTTATTTCGTCCGCGATGTACTGCTCAGCACTCACCGCGTCAGGTAGTTTTTCCAGCGCGGCCAGCACTTTCTCGCGCTCTGCCTGAGCAGCAGGGCCGGAGGCGAACATATCCTCGCTGCCTGCCAGCAGGCGGTCGGCGTACTGAGTGATGCTCTGCAGCGCCTCGCGGTCGCCGCCCTGCGCCAGCTTTAGCTGTGCGTCGAACTGCGCTTGAGACGCCGCCAGATTGTCCGTGGGCGACCCGCCCGTGGCGTTCTGATTGTCGATCCAGCCGCTAATGTTGCCCAACGTCGAACCGAGCCAGTCCTGCGCACTCGCCAGCGACTGGGCATACGCCTGTCCAGCCTTGGCTGCCTCCTGTTGTGCGGCGGCTTCGTCCTGAAGCGCCCAAATGCGCTCTTGTGTCGGGCGTAGCGACTCATCAATAGCGGCTAGCTCGCGCTCGCGGGCCTCAACGAGTAGCGTCTCTTTGTCACCCGCTAGTTCTAGTAGTGCAATACGCTGCTCTATTGACTGGCTACTAAACGCCTCCCACGCGCGCAAAACCCCAGTTTCTGCGTCCGAGATTGCATCTCTTGCGCTGTCTGCGAGCTTGTCGAACCTGTTGGTTATCTCGTCAAGAGCCGATGGTATCTGCGCGGTGGCTTGCTTGAATGCGTTAAACCCATCGACTAACGTCATCAGCTGAACGTAGTTTTCGCGTCCCGCTTGGGTGTTCAGGTCTTGCGCCTGCACTAGCTCGCGGAACCCTTTTTTCGTCGCTGGGATAGACGCGCCGAGAGCGCCAAAGCCCGCCTCGAGCTCTGACCGTGCCATTTCCATCTTTTCGGCATCAGTGAGCATCGCTTGGTGGTAGTTCGCTTGCAATGCCGCGAGGTTCTGCGTGCCGCCCGCCATCACAGCGAGATGTCCCGCCGCCTCGTAGGCAGCCGCGCCTGTATCGTTGAATTGCAGTCTGAGAATATCGGCAGCGTCTTGCATCAACAGCAGGGACTCGCGAGCCAGCGCTGCTTGCGGCAGAGTTTCGTTCAGACCACCCTGCAGCGAATCAAAAAACGCTTTAAAATCATCGCCCAGCGCGCCAATGGCGCTGCCATAACGACTAGTGAATAGGCCAGCGAGGTTGCCGACGTTGCCTGTCGCTTCAGTTGCTCCAGCGACCGCAGTTTTCATCGCCTCTAGCTCACTGGCGTTCGTCGCAAGGCTTGCCAGCGCGCCGTCAAGCTCTGCCACCTGCTTTAGCAGCGTGCGGGCGTCGCCCTCATTCCATTTGTCTACCAGCTCTTTCGTTCCGTCGTCGCGGAACCCAACAGCCCCTAGCGCTCCTTGCTCGTATATCCCCTGGTCCCAGCCGGAATAGCTAGCATCTGCCCGCATCGGGACCATTCTGAGCGGTGTGTCTTTTGACCCGAACAGTTTGTCGGCAATGCTACCGATGGCAGAGCCAATGCCCGCACCGATTGGCCCGCCGAAAAACGTACCGATAGCTCCGCCTGCCATCGACCCGTAATTAGAGTTGGCAATCCTATCGGTAAATGAGTCAGCTATTAGGGCTCCGACCTTGCTCCCTGCCATCCCTGCGCCCAACGATGCGATGCCCGTCATGCCGCCGAAGTTGGACGTTGAGCCGCCCCACATATCAAGCGCGCCCGATGGGCCCAGCCCAGATGTTGCGTTCCCAGCCCAGCCGCCAGAATAGCCAGCGGTGCCGACACCTCCCCAAGAAATGCCGCCTAGCCCGCCTGTTAGCAGGCTTTTCCCGACAGAGAACAACCCACCGAGACCGCCTAGCCCGCCTGAGCCGCCTCCCAGCGCTCCCGCTGCTCCACCCTGAGCATTAATGCCGAACGACGCCGTGATCTGGCGCGTGGTGAAAGCGTGAATCACCTCAGCCAGCGCGTCTAATGCGATGTTTTTAAACGAGTCGAACGTGTTTTCCGAGCCGTCTAGGAAATTGCGCCACATATCGACGGCGGCATCGTCCATGCGATCCATGCTGTTTTCGAACAGCTTCTCCATATCGCTCGTGCCAGCCGCGGCGTCTTCCGTGGCCTGCACTGCCGACTCACCGAACGCATCGGCAACCGCGCTACCCTCGGCGTACTGATCGTTCAGTCGGATCATTGACTGGACCACCCAGTCGTTACCCAGCCCCTCCTGTTGCGCATAGGAAATCAGCGCGGCTTTATCATCGGAGTACTGCCGCTGAGCCGCTTGCAGTGGGTACAGCGTGTCAATTAACCCCTGGGCCGACGCAGACTGCTCTTCCAGCGATTGGCCCGCTTCGTCTGCCGATTTCGACAGGCTGCGAAACGCCCCACCAGTGCTTCCCGCTGCCTTGGCGACATCATGCAGCTTGGCTTCCGCCAGCCCTTTGAGCCGCTGGAATTCCTCGCTTGAGATGTTGTTTGCAGTCAGCTCTTTTGTGAGCGCCTGCATTGTTTCGGTGTAGGCTTTCTGCTTCGCAATGGCGGGGTCTAGGCTGGCGGCAACGTCAGAGTAGGCTTGATTCTGCCGGATGATTGATTCGGTCTCATCATCGGTAACGATGGTGTGCTGCTCGCGCCCAGCGATCAGCGCTTCGCGCCGCGCTTCCGCTTCGGCAATCGTCGCCGTGGTAGCATCAATCTCGTTACGCAGATTCTCTAGCTGTGCGCTACGCTGCTCTACCCCAGCACGCTGGTCAGCAGCCATTCCCTGGCCGTACATGACCTCTGTTTCTTCGAGCTTGGATAACGCAATTGCGGTGCTAATCGCTTGTTTTGACGTTTCCATCAGATCGAGGCGCAGCACGTCGAGCCGGTTATTTATCGCCGACTCACTCATTGTATCGATGCCCGCCGACAGCTCGCGAACGTAGTCCTCGGTCGATTTGACCTTGGGCTTAACCAGCTCTAATTCTTCACGGAAATAATAGACAGCGCCCGCAGCGAGCACCGCCGCACCGGCAGGACCGCCGACTAGCGCCAATGCGCCAGCGGCGGCACGACTAGCGCCTGCTAACGCAGTTTGCGAAGCAGCGGCTGTCTTTGATACACCCGCCATGCGTGCCAAGGCCATCTGATAGGCAACTGATTGTCGTGTGGCAGCCAGCATGGATACAGTTGAAGCACCAACTGCGCCCACGAAGCGACCAGCGAGCAGCGTTGCCACCACTTGAGCGCCATTGAATAGCGCATCGAGGTGCTTGTCGTATTTACCCTCTCGAAACGCAATCGCGACATCAACTAGAGAATCAGCGACATCTGATAGCGTAGGCGCTAATTGAGCGG
Source organism: Halomonas halocynthiae DSM 14573 (assembly GCF_000425725.1). GTDB lineage: Bacteria > Pseudomonadota > Gammaproteobacteria > Pseudomonadales > Halomonadaceae > Halomonas > Halomonas halocynthiae. The sequence goes on along the minus strand of NZ_KE384440.1, from coordinate 279,639 downwards.
CGGCGACAGCGCTCAGACCACTGAATGTGGCGCTCACGCGGTCAACTTGCGCGACGAACTCAGCCAGGTTAGCGACATCCATTTCACTAAGCACAATGCCGAGGCTGTCGGCTTCGCTTGCCATTTCTGCAAAACCTTGGCCACCGTTGCGCAGCAACGGAATCAGCGCCGTGGTATCGCTCGCCATTGTCTCCAGATAGAACGTCATATCGGCTTGCGACAAGTTCGCTTTTTCTAGCGAATCGTAATAGAGCTGGAGCGCCTGCGGGCCGGATAAGTTGCGGAATTGCTCGGCAGTGACGCGAACTTCCGGCGCGATATTCTCAAAGAAATCGGCCATCGGGCCGCCGCCCGTCGCCATAAATTCGCCAACGCGATCGTTAACGTCTTGCAGAATGCCGCCGAGCTTCTCTTGCTCAATGCGTACCGATTTGCTGGCGTAAGCGTAGCGCTGAAATTCCGCGACACTGGTGTTTGCTACCTGCGCTTGGTTTACCAAACTGCGGGTGTTATCCGCCGCGTTTTTGGTGAACGCAAAAACCGCCCCGCCCGCCGCCGCAATAGAGGCAGAAACCGCCGCTACGCCAGCCGCCGCCGCTTTAGCCGACTTGCTCAGCGCCGCCACTTCGCTTGATGCGCTTTTCGAGCCATCGGCAAAACCGCGTGCTTTTTTGTTGCCGCTATCAAAACCCTTATTCAGCTTGGCCAGCTCAGCCTCGGTGGCCTTAACCGCGCGAATGCCACCAGAGGCATCGCCGGTAATAATCAGCCCTGTTTTGTATTGCTTGGCCATGGCCACCTCGAATTTCAGGCATAAAAAAGCCCCGCGTTTAGCGAGGGTGAAAGAAACAATCCCACGTCATGGCGGGAGTCGTTTTCTCGAATCATGTAAGATCACAGATACATCACAGATCACGAGTGCGACACGATGAAAAAAACCATCCTCGCTACGCTGCTATTGCTGCCGGCAGTCTCTTATGGACATTCGATTGACGAATGTCGCGACAGACAGGCGCTAACAGAAATGGCAATGCAGGTTAGAGACTCGCTGAGCGGAGGCGAATCAGAGGACTCGCTACTGGCGTGGGCGGCAAGCGTTGAGGGACCGGGCATGCAATCTGCGGCCTACAAGGCTATCGACGCTTATACATTTCATCAGCGTCCCGGCAGCGTTTCCCAAGTGGTGTTCGTCATGGAGTACGCCTGCAAAAAGACATACAAACGATAATCGCTCGGACTTCAACTGATATCAGTTTTCCTTTTAGTAAAGAGCCCAGTCGCACAGAAACGCCAGCCCCAAGAGAAGCTCGCCAGCTTTTTACCGGCGCTTCACCTGGGCTCTTTCTGAAAGGCTCTCGGGTTATTGCGCCCGTGCGAGGCGCACACAAAAAGCCCTACTGGTTGGCAGGGCTGTATTAATTGATATTATTTAGCGCTTCCAGCGCGCCAGCTTCGATGTGCTGGATCTGGGCTAGTGTTTCGTCGGGGTCTTCCACGCGCTTCATGCGCATCACGCTTTCTAGCGCGGTGTAGTCGAGCCCTTGGTGATGCGCACCACTCATGCCGGCGATAATGCGCCACTGCGTGCGGCAGGCGAGAAACACGTCTAATGCTTCGGTGTGCTCTTGCCACACTTCGCACACGTCTGGCGTGGCGGGCTGCTGATGCACGATGCCCAGCGCCTTAGCGTCGCTTTCGCGGGCATCTTCCACGCGGCCAGCGCCCGCCCACCACCGGCCCGCGTCGCTTAGTTTTTTGCGGCGGCCTCACTACGGCCCTGCTGTGCGGCAAACCAGCTGAGGATGAGGCTTTTGCGCACGTACGCGGTATCCAGTAGCTGCGCCACGAGGTCTTTCGAAAATTTAACGTCGTTGCCTTTCTCGTCACTGATGCCGGTGATATCGAGCAGGTCTTGGTCTACCAATGCGTCGTCGGTCAGCTCGCCAGCGCGCTGCTTGTCCATCATTTCCTGTGTCTTGCTGACGGGATGCAGCCGCCACTTGGCATAGATGGTGGACGGTTCGTCTTCGCCGGGCACTTGGACGGTAACGGGCACAACGATGTCGGGAATGGTCTTGAGTACAAAGCTCATGGGTGCTTCCTGTTTTTGGGCACAAAAAAGCCCGCGCTAGGCGGGCTGGGGTGGCGAATTACTTGAACGTCAGGGTGAAATCGTCGTCCTGTCCATCGGTGGGCACGAAGCGCAGGCTCAGGTCGTAATGCATGATGCCCTGATTGTCCGTTGGCGAAATGCTGGCGAGCTGCACCCGCTGGGAATCGATTTTGACGATGTTGCCCGGCGTGGCGCCGTGGGTCAGACTAATCGGCAATAGCGTGACGCCGTTATGGCTTTCGACCTTGGCGAAGTAGTCCTCGGTGGCGATGTCCGGCGCTTCGATGTTGGTGGAGCCGGTCACAGCGCGATCAGTGATGTGTACCGATTCGCAGTTGATCAGGTTGCGGTGCTCCACCTGGTTACCCAGATCCATGGAGAGAGACGACATGCAGGCAGAATGGCCGTCAATGGTGGCCACGGTGTTCTGCTTGTTGATCGGTAACTCCTTGGCTTGTACCGCCTGCGTTGCCAGCGAGGCATCGGCACCATTGGCGGTTTTTTCATACAGCCCGGTGAAATTGCACTCGATGTACGGCAGTGCGCCGGAATCCTGGGAGATGGTCAGCGTGCCGCGTGCGCCCTTAATAAGCTGGGTCTGGCCGTCTTCCACCCACCACAGCGTTACCGACTCATGACCATCAGAGGCGGGCTGATAGGTCACCGAAGTAGGGTCTGTGGTTTCAGAAAGCCCGCACGCCCGCAGCAACATGCCGTAGGCCGGTGCCGTGCCTGCCGTGCCCTGCCCTGCTAGCGGTACGCGGATCTGGCGTTCGACATAAGGGCCAGTGTTGACCTGTTCGAACGAGCCGAGACCATCGCGCATACGTTCACGGTCAACGGTGTTGCCCGCGTAAGGGTTGCCGCCATCGAGCATCACCACTTCGAGAATGGTGGCAGCGGACATATCCGCCGGCGCTTCGCCATACACGTCTTCAATCTGCGCGACTACATAGCGCTTACGCCATTTCTTAGCCATTGTCGGCCTCCGTTACTTTGCCGGTTTTCTGGGGTTTCTCCGGCGTGGCCGGGGCTTGGGTTGGCTGGGGTGCCGGTACTGCCGCTGGTTTTGCGGCGGGCGCTGCGGCGCCGGGTTTCGTCCGGTGGACGAGCTCTGTTTTGCCGTTACGCTTGGTGTAACTGCCGCCTTGTCGGGCCATGGGGGTTTCCTCCAGGCATAAAAAAACCCGCTCAAGGCGGGTGTTGTGGGTTTGGGGTGGTTAGCTATTCGAGGTAGTCGTCATACAGGGTGATTTCTTTCTCATCGGCATCAAATATCAACTCGCACCCCCAGTGCTTATTCAGATTGATCAAATCATCTAGCGTGTTTACCTCTATCTCTATGCCGCGGGATGTGATTTCTCGATCCATGCCTAGCGTCCTAGCCACCGGCTTTACAGCAAATCCAGCGTCTGTGAGCTTCTTGAGCTTTTCAGCATCTCTCTCTGAGTGATACCGACTGCGCGTTACTTTAAGCGTGAATTTCATGGCGATGCCTTTTGGTTAGCTGCGGATCAAGCGCTGGTAGGTGTATACCTCTCGCCAGTAGACGTGGCGGCCTGATACCGCCACGCGTTGGCCGCCGCCGTATTCCAGTGGCGCAACGGCGTCTTCGGTTTCCAGGCCCAGCAACGCCGCCTGAATAGCGCGGCGCTGGATTTCGATGCCGGGCTGTTCGTCCACAAGCACCACGGCGACCTGCTCAATCACCGTCTGGCGTACATCAAAGGTGCTCAAGGCGTTGGGTTCGGCCATTGCCTGGGCGGGGTGCACGAATGCAGCGGGTAGCTGCGGTGCTGCCATCGATAAGCTGGTGGCCTGCACTTCGAAGTGGGCGCGGTATTGGCGCTGGTCGTATTCGTAATCGGTGGCCGCGTCGGTGATGTCCCAGCTATTGATGCCGGTATGATCTGATACGCGCTCAATCAGGGTGTCTGTCATGGTGCGCAGCGGGTCAAACGTTGGGCTGCGTAAACTCAGTACGTAGGTGTCAACGCGCCCCATGCGGTAGCCGTCTACGTCGATATGCGCCAGCCCGGCCAGCGAATAAACGCCGTTGGTGTTGGGGGCGTCAGACGGCAGATTGAGCGGCCAGAGGCTGCCGGAGACAACCGGGTCAACCAGGTTGACCAGCTCCGGTACCGTGTCACTACGGCTGGGGTCGGCATCGCTACTAAGCACGGCAGTAATGCCCGAGGCGTTCAGTGCTGTCAGAATCTTATCGATCATTAGATGGCGCCCTTCTTGCGTTGCCGGTCGAGGTATTTGGAGAGGCCGTCATAAAAACGCTTCTGGGTGCCGCCCTGGTTTTGAGACATGGCGGGCTCAAGGAACGGATTGGCGTCCATGTGTTCCGTACCGTATTCATGCCACATGCCCTTCTTTCCCTGCCAGCGGCCACGAATCTTGCGGTTGGTGCCGATCAGAATGCCGACCTCGCCCGCCTTAAAACCTAACCGGCTGCGCTGCCGCTTGTTGATATTGAGATGGCCAACGGCCTTGGCCATGTCACCGCTTTCTTTTGGTGCCAGGCTTTTGGCGGTGCGCTTAATCGGGGAGGCCACTGCGACCAGGCCGGAACGAATGGCGCGCTCCTTGATGTTGTCTTCCAGCGCCGAGAGCTGGGCTTTCACTCGGCGAAGGTCTTCACCCTGTAACTGGACATCAAACCCACTCATGACACATCAACTCCAGCTCGGCGCGCTTGCCCCCCAGATCAATGGGCCGACCTTCCAGGCGGTAGACGGTAGCGCCGTGGCGAAGGCGTAGGGTTTTGCCAGTGGCGTCGGCAACATCCGGCTGATAACGCATGCGGATGCGCGCGGTGGTTTCGGCGTTGGCTTCCTGTGCTGCGAACAGGGTTCGCCCGCGTAGCTGCTCAACCTCTGCCCATAGCTTTCTCCCGGGCTGCCAGCCTTCTGGTGTGGCGCCGGAAGCAGTCCGTTGGCCTTTTTCCCACCATTCGAGGGTGACGCGGTGGCGTAGTTTGCCTGCTTGCATCGCATTCCCTCACACGTTGTAGAACTGGTAAGGCTTCATCGCCATCTTAATTGCCGGATGGATCTGGAAGCTGCCATCCCTATTGTCGTAATAAGCGCTAATCAGCAGACTCAAGGCCAGTGCAATATCGTCGTCTAGTACTAGTGCCCGATCATCAAGCGGCGCTCCTGTTACGGGGTCTTTTGGGATGGCTTCATTCGCTGCGTAAAGATTGCGTCCTGTTTCATGCTCAAAGATTCGCTGAGCAGCGTTAGAGAGCATCTCTAACGTAGAGTCATCATCACTTTCATCGATCTCAATACGACACCACTGCTTAACGACTTCGAGATCTAGCATTGTCGGCACCGCTTAGCTGCTTACTTCTTGGTGGTGGTTTTAGCTGCCTGGCTTGGCGGCTGCTCTTCAGTGCTGCCTGCCTCGGCTTTTGCCTCTGCATCCAGCTTTTTCTTTTCAGCATCGCTCAACGGCTTGGCCACTTTGAGCTGCTCGACGGCAACGACAGCACAGCGTTCGGGCACGTCATGCGGCCCTTCGTCGTAACTCTTCACTTCCTTACCATCTGGCGACCACTGAAACGGCTTTGTGACGTTGATCGTAGGCATGTCTTTCTCCTGGCTAAACAAAACAGGCGCTCAATGGCGAGCGCCTGCTGGCTACTTCACCTTGTGCTATTCAGCGCTGTTCTTATGCTGCGCTGAGCGTTAGCACCTTGATAGCTTGTGAATCGGTAAGCATGCCGCCCACGCGCTTGGTGGTGTAGAAGCCGACATACGGCTTGTTGGTGTAGGGGTCGCGAAGAACACGGGTACCGATGCGATCAACAATGGTGTAGCCGCGCTGGAAGTTGCCGAAGGATACCGCATGGGCATCAGCAGCGGCCGTGGGCATATCTTCATTCTCGGTTACACCGTAACCAAGCAAGCTTGAAGGCTGGCCTTCTTGCAAGCCCGGACGCCACAGATAGTTGCCTTCGCTGTCTTTCATGGTGCGCACTTTGAACAGCGTCATCATGTTGAGCATGAAGGTAGCGCCAGCACGGTAGCCACGCTTGGTGCTGTAGATCAGCCTCAGCAGATCGTCACCGGTAAAGTCGCCTGCGGTACCTGACAGGATGTTCTGCAGGGTACCGAAGGCGCGGGTGGCGTCTGGCGTTTCCGCCATGGTGTAGCTCAAGACACCCTTCGGCTTGTTGGTGCCATCTCCAAGCAAAAACGCAGCCCCTTCCCGCTCTGCAAACTCGACAGCTACTTCAGACTGAAGCCAGGCTTCAGCATTGAAGAAGACATCATCCAAGCTGGTTTGCGTTGCCTGAGGGTTGGCGTAGATTTCCCCCATGTGCGCGGCGATCTGTGCAAGCGTAGGAGTGTTGGTTTCAGGACGCGCCGCTGTTTCACCTACCCAGCCAGATCCCGCACCGCCCAAGTTGACCAGCTTCTTGAAGTCAGGGGTGCTGACGGTAATAGTGTTACATACTTGGCGCATGGGCGATTCATCGCGCAATAGCTCCAGGATGCTTCGGTCGAGCTCTTCCGGTACCGCGTAACCGCCATCGTCATCCGTACCGGTCTGCAGCGCCTTTTGCTCCAGTTCGCGCAGGCCTTCTTCACGCCCCTTGCGCACAAAGGATTCAAAGGCGGCCTTGTGCTCGCTGGCTTCTTCACCACCCGTACGACCAGGGCGGTTGGCGGATTTTAGGGATTTTTCAAGATCCGCTTTCAGTTGGTCCAGTTCTGTCAGTTTGAGGTTCAGCGCTTCGGTTTTTTCAGATAGCGCTGTTTTTTCCTGCTCGATAGCGTCAATGCGCTTATCGTTGCTGGATTTAAATTCATCGAACCGTTTGCCCAGCTCTTCAGCGACCTGGGAAACGTCTTTAACATCAACAGCCATGGGAGGCTCCTTACAGTTTATCAAGTAGGGATTTGAGGGAGGAAAGCGCGTTTTCCGCCTCCGCATCACGCGGCTGGATGGCGCTGTAACCAGAGGACATAAAGCCCTTGGCCTGAGAACGAGAAAGCCCTACTTCTCGCAGGGCTTTTTCGAGCTCGCTGGGCCTGGGCATTTCGCCCCGCGCCAGCTGATTCTTAACGTTTGAGATCCGGGCTTCGTCGTTGGCGGGGAACGTCACCAGCGAGACTTCCCAAAGATCGATCTCTTTAAGCAGGAACACTTCCTTATCACGGTCGTATTCCCACTCTTTCAGCATGAAGCCAATAGATAAGCCGCTTAGGCTGCCTGCCTTCATGTGGCCATGGGCACGACGCGCCAGCGGGTCATCATCAACCAGTAGGCGGCCTTTAACATACAGGCCCTGGTCGTCTTCCTTCATCTCGGTATAGACGCCGATAGGCTCTTGCATGTTGTGTTGCCACAACAGGGCGGGCATTCGGCCCTTTTCTTGCCAGCGTTTGAGGCTAGCCTGGAAGGCGCCGGGCATTACCACATCGTCATAGCTGTCTTGATTGCCAAATACCGAGCCATACCCCTCGAACTCGCCGGCATCATTGACGGCCTTGATGGTTAACGGCGCGTCGAAGCGTTGCTTGGTGGTCATTTCTGCTTGTCCTCAAGATCGTGAACGCGACTAGGTTGGCTCAGCCCGCTCTGGATGGCTTGGCGGCGTAGCGTTTCACGCCGAGCCTTCGGTTGCTCGCCCTTGGGGCGTTCAGGTATTTGATGTTCCTTCACTGTTTGCGCCTTCGGGGTTGGTGGTCATGTTGGTGGGGGTGAGATAAACATCCCCGCCTTCACGGTCATTCAGATCTTCAAGTTCACGGCAATCGTTCGGGCTCAATATTCCCCACTGAATGCCCTTGCCGTAGCTTTCATAGCGGGCTTTAAGGTCACCACGCAGGAGCGCGCCAGTATTAAATTTGGCGTAGTAACGACTTTGATCTTGTCGTTCCATCAAACCGACCAGCACACGCTTTTCAATACGGGTCAGGTACGGCACCAGCGAGTAGTTAACAAAGTTCAGCCCCTGGTGCTCGATATTGGAAAACGTTGCCCGTTCCATATTGGCCACTAGGTGCGGCGGCACACGAAAGATGGCGCAGATCTCATCACGCTGGAATTTACGTGTTTCAAGGAACTGGCTGTCTTCTGCGTTTAGCGATATAGGCTTCCACTGTAAGCCGCCTTCCAGAATCATCGGCTTGTGGTTATTGGCTAGCCCACCATGACGTTCTTCAAAATCTTTCTTCAGGCGGTTATAGGCGTTATCGCTCAGCGTCTGTTCTGTTTGCAGAACCCCTGTTGTCACGGCGCCATTCTTGAATAGACGGGCGCCATGCTCTTCCGTATCCAGCCCCAGTGCGATGGCTTCACGGGCATACGCCACTGGGTTCAGGCCTATTAACCCGTCAAGCGTCATCAGACGAACATGCCAGATCTTGTCTTGCCCTAGCACATCCGTGGTGCCGTCTTTAAACGTGACGCGGTAAACAGGGTTCCAGCTGCTGTCTAACTTTGGCTCTACTGATCCAGGGTCAAGCGGTAGTATCTCTGCTACTCGATCACCCAGCCCATGCACTTTGTAGGCGTAAAAATTGCCTCGTAGGCACAAGCAGGTAATCAAAAGCTCCCAAAACTCTTGGGCTGTCATGTAATCGTTGGGCGCTACGTTCAGTAACCGGTAAAGCGGATGATCTTGGGCTGGTGTGCGCGTCCGGCCGTTTTGCTCCATTAGCCGACACGGCAGCATGCCTACTGATTCTGATAGAACGCGGATGCAACCGAATACGGTTGATAGCCGCATGGCCTGGCCACCCGATACGCGACGACCGCTGATTGAGTCGTAGGTAACACCCAGCTCTTCAGCGAGCGCCTGGGGCGTATCAATGGCCGTGCTCTTGCGGCTGAAAAGCTTGGATAGAAATTTCATAGGGTGCGGATGCCATGTTCTTCAAGGTGGTCTGAAAGGTCGTCTTCTTGAGGTACCATTGCTCGCCCGATGGCAATGATCAGAGCAACCGCTCCATCGATCTTATTCTGATTCCCCTGCTTGATTGGCCTCATTACGTCATCATTGCCGGGCAAGTATTTGGCAACGACATTGCCCATACACCAGGTCATGATGGGGTGGCCATCATGGTGGAAGCGTCCGGTCAGAATAGCGGCCTCTAATTCTTTCATGGGGTCAGACAAATTCTTGTAACCCTGCTGAATGGTGACGGGGTTAAGTCCTGCATCATCCAACTGGTGCGATAAATTCGCAGCGCCGTGAGGGTCAATGCCTGACTGAATGGCAGGAGCCTGAAGATGCGCTTCTTTCGCTTGTGCCAGCACTTCCCGATAATCAATCTCAGCGCCGTCGGTGCTTTCCAGCTGTTTGGCTTCTACCCAGGCCTGATAGCGCTCTGCTGTGCGGCGGTCTTCGTCGTTGAATACCGTATCCTCGGGCACCCAGAACGTAGGGCCGATGCAGTAGTAATGGGTTCGTCCGTCGATCTGCTGAACAAACACGCGAACCATGCCGGTCAAATCGAGCTTCCGCGCCAGGTCAAAGCCGTAATAGCAGTCAACACCCTGGAATTGCTCAACGGTCAGCGTGCGGTCTTCACACGCTTCCCAACTCTGCATGTTGAAGAAGCCCTCTTTCGAGGATACCCACAGGTTGAGGTGCTTGGTTTTAAAGCTGTTGGCAATGCGCGCGCGTTTAATCGCGGCTTGCTGGCGGGCAACCAGGTAGTCCAGCCCAACGGATACACCCGCGTTGGGGTTGGCTTTAATAAGGGCGTCTTTGGTGGTCCAGTCGTCGTCTTTGTCGATTGTATAGATGATGGCAAACAGCTCGTCATCGGTCTGCACACCTTCGAGCATTTCAATACTGCGTTCACGCATGCCGTAGCAGGGTCCGGCTATATCAAAACCTGCCGTTGTAATCACCAGCACCAAAGGCTGATCCCGCGCGCCCTGGCCGGTAATCATCGTGTCGTACAAACGCGAATCTGGGTGCTCGTGGTACTCGTCGATGATCGCCATACTGGGGCTTGAACCATCGCCCGGGTCACCGATCACCGGCTCGAACTTACTGCCGTCGGTGCGTTCCAGCTTCTTTGCCCAGGGCACAATGCCAAAACGCTTGCGCAGGGTGGGCAGTTTCTTTGCCATCTCCAGCGCAGGCTTGAAAACCTCCCAGGCCTGCTTCTCGCTGGTGGCGCCGCAATAAACCTCAGCGCCGTATTCGTTGTCAGCGCAGAATGCATAGATGCCAGCGCCAGCGGCGATGATCGACTTGCCATTCTTGCGGGGCACCTCGATGTAGGCTTCACGGTAGCGGCGTGTTTTATCCGCTTTGCGTACCCAGCCATACAGCATCGAGAACATGAACAGCTGCCAGGGTTCCAACGTGATACGTTGCTTGCCGCGCGCCCACTTGCCTTTGGTGTGTGGCATCAACTGGATGAACCGGCATACCCGTTCGGCTTTGTCCCGATCAAATCGGAATGGATAGCTCTTTGCCTTGCTGGCCTTTGAATCGTTGAGGTGTCTAGCGCAGGCCTGCTGAACGTATTGGCAGGCTGGGATCCGGCCGCCCACCACGTCGCGCGCGTACTTCTGCGCCGCGTTGACGTTAGGATATGCGGCCATAGATTAGAACTCGTCGAATTCGTTACCCTCTTCGCCGCCACCTTCGCCACCCCCGCCCAGCATGCGCAGGCGGGTCAGTGGGTCCAGTCCGAGCAATGAGCCGAGGCGCGATAATTGCGCGATGTAATCATTACGGGCAGCGACGTAAGGTGACTTCTTAATGCTGCCGTCTGCTGTTTCAACCACCATGCCACCGTGCGGGTTTGCCCAGTCGGTTATTTGAAGGTCGGCGCGAATCATGTAAGCGAAGCTATTACAGTAGGCCAGCAGCAAGGGAGCATCTTCAGGTTCAAACGTCCCTCGCTCGATCAGGATCTTGCTTTGGGTTTTCCAGATCCGAACAGCGGTTTCATCAATCAGTTCTGGCGGCGGTGCAATACGAGAAATTGAGCTTTTATGTTGGACGGAGGTTTTGCGTTTTCGACCACCACCCGATGCCCGGACGGCCGCTTCATTACCCATCCAGACCTCCGAAAAAAGTTTCGTTATTTCTCACGCATAAAAAAATGACTGGGGGTGCGGTGTCCGCGCGCCAGACCTGTAGAGATTTGACCACCCCCCTGGGGGTGTCAGCCGCCGCGCTGACGGGCGCGCAGTGACTCAGCTTGCGTCTTCACTTTGTGGCAAGGCCCGCACAGGGCCTCAAGGTTAGACGGCACTGATCGGCCGCCCTCGGCTTCTGGGACGATGTGATCCACTGACTGAAATGGCGTCACTCTGCCTTGCCGTTTGCACTCCTGGCACAGATAGCGATCACGCTCAGCTACTGAATCACGCAAACGACGCCACGCTCGACCACCACGCCCACGACCACCACGGCCACGGCTCCACGCTTTAGCCTTGTCAGCATGATCATCACAGTAGCCATGGGCGTGGCGGGTAGTGTTGCGGCAAAGCTTGTCGCGGCAAGGTGTTGGTGTGCGTGCTGGCATTAATCGTCATCCTCTTCGCCCACGCGCATGATCTCCACCACCGCCGCGCGGTCAGCGTTAGCGCGGCGTCTCAATGCCTCATACTCAGCGAGCCATAAAAGCAAACCGCGTTGGCTTTGCAGTATGCGCTCAGGCGTGGGTAGCTTAGCCGTCAGGTGTGCCGGTATCGTCGGGCAGTCGCACACCATCACCGGGGCTGGGCTGCTGGAGCTGGCGCAACCAGTCATCAATACCAGTAGGCACATCACGATCAAGCCAGTCACGCGCTTCACCATCGGTCTCTCCCAACTGTTGGAGCGCCGCTTTGCTGGCGCTTATATCGTCAGCGATGACAGCCAACGCCTGGTCGCGCTCTGCTAGCGCATCGTTGAGCACCTGAATCTGCTGACGCTGCCACTGTTGGTGCTCTTGCAGTACGTCTGCCCTTGCCTGCTGGCGCTGAGCCTCAGCCTGATAGGCGTCACGCTCACCGGTGATGTACTGCCAGTAACCGTAAGCTGAGACCAGGAGCAAGGCAGTCACGCCGCCGGTTATCGCTTTTGCCTTCAATGAAGCAATCATCAGTCACGCCCCTTGATGGACTGCTTTACGACACGCGCCCCAGCGGCAAGCATCGCCACGCTGGTAGATGCAGCAGCAAACGCACCGGCAGGCACAACGTCTTGCCAGAGCGGCAGGCTGGCCTCAAGGGCTGCGAGCACCGCTGCCAGCATGGAGAGCCGCACACTCCAAAACTTACTCCAATGCTTTGAGTCGTCGGTCAACTTCACTTGCCGCCTCGCACGCGATCAGCGACCGCCATTAGAATGATGTCGATGCCACGAGGGCCCACATAGCCAGCGATCATGCCAACGCCGGTAGACTGCCAGCCCACTAATCCGTATCGCTCACTGACCCCGGCGGCAATGGCAAACATGACAGCCATTGCAGGCACGTCCAGCAGAAGGCGCCTGGTAAAAAACTTTTCGCGCTCTCCGCTTTTGATTTCAGCTGCGATTTTAGCGATAAAGCCCATAATCACCGCTCCCGCTAACGTGAACGCCAGCAGCATCTCTTGCAACAATCCAGAATTGCGCCATGGCATTAGACGACCTCAGCATCAATTTCATTGTAAAAGACTTCCCTGGCATTGCCGCTGGCGAAGCCCTCCGTGTAAACAGCACGGACTTTTGCAGCCGCTTCCGCCTTGGTGATACGCCCATCTTGATCTGCGTCTAATCCGCGATTCTGCGTATACGCTCGCGTGCCATCATTAAACAGCACGGCGCCTAGCGGGTAGCTGATGTACTTGGGCATAAGAATCGCCATGTACATGTCTTCAAGCTGCTTCACGCGCTCATGCCATCGGTACTTTGTGAAGTAGCGGTAAACGTACTCAAGCTGGTCAACGTCGCTCATGCGAGCGAGAGCGCCTGTAGTCGTGCCAAGGTCGCGAGCGGTTGCGGGCATAAACTGGATCAAACCAGTGGCTCCGCTGCCTGCCGCATTGCGTACGGAAGGAGAGAACGTGCGAGCGGACTCAAAGGCCATGCAGCCCATTAGCTCGTCAGCCAGATCAGGGCCCCAGCCCATGCGGTTGCAAATATCGAGCAGCTTGGTAACGAAGGGATCGCTTACCTTGGCACCCCAAGGCAGCAGAAAGGGCTGCGGGGTGTAGGTGACTTCTCCCTTCTGCGGCACTTCGTGCATGAATAGAAAAGTCATGGCGAAACCTCGGGAATAAAAAAGCCCGCAAGGAGACGGGCATAAAACGCCAGGTGGCGGCGATCGAAACAACTGGTTAACCGTTTGTCCCACCCGCTAGAAACGCAAAAGCCCCGCCGAGATAACCCGGCAGGGCTTTATGGTGTGTGGCGGCTAGCGACATTTAGCGCCAGCCTAAAAGCATAGTAGGACAACCGTGGAGCTAATACAACATATAGGTGCTGATTTATATCTTGGCCAAAAGCAACAGCTCTACCCTCGCCTGCTTTGCGGCATCCTTCACGGCCTGGCCGTTTCTAAACAGCGGAACAACGTGCTTTGTCTCTACTTGCTCGCGCCAGCCTGAATCATGCTTGATGGTGTCGTAGCACATCAGCGTATTGCCGTGCATGACGCCGGGAGAGAACCCCAGTCGCTGTGCATACAGGCCTGTATCAGCAGCTATCTGGTCGTAACTCTTACCCCAAGGGCCGGTGACACGCCGGTCTGTTTTTGCTGACTGAATAAGTGCCGCCAGCAGGTTACGGGGCTTGAGGCGTGCATATTCAAGGAACTGGCGTGCTTCTTCGTGGGCAGCATGGACGCGTATACCCCTATCGTAAGCCAACACTAGCGGATCGGCAGCGGCGGTGCCGCCACCTGGATGCTCTCCCAGCTTAGCGGTCGAACTGAACGGCTGGAAGCCTGGGTTCTCGTGTGCGTACCAAGTGCGGCGCTCCACCTCCATATCCAACACACGATCAACAAACACGCGGGCGGCTTCAGGATCGTGGTTTTCATGACACTGGCGCGCCAGCGCTTTCAGATCCTTGATCGGCATCTTCTGATAATCCTGCCCCATGCTCGTCTCCTGTCGCAGTGCCATACCCATCAACCCTTCCTCCATTCGGTACAGCTTTTCATAGGCACAACTGGCTCACGACCAGGACCATTCCAATTACCGGTATCCGTCCAGCTCGCATACTCACTTAGCACACGCTTAGCCTCTTCTAGCCCCACCGCCAACACAGCGCAATACCCGCGACTTTCTGCCAACGCCAGCCAATCATGCTGACTCTCAGCAAGGGCGGCGGTATGCGGTGGCGAGGCTTTAAATTCCATATACAGCCCAAACCAACCGCCACGCGCATCCATCACCACCAAGTCGCTAACACCCGCCTTTACACCCTGGCGCTTTAGGTCGCTGGCGGTTTTCTTGTTGCGCTGCCCACCGTTCGGCACGTGATACGTCAAATCGTAGAGCCGCCCCACCATCGTGCCGCGCTGGCGTTCGCCCAGTAGCCAGCGGATTAATAAAGCTTGTTCTTTGCCCTCCCAATCTACTGGGCGCTTGCGTGGCGCGCCGCTTTTGGTCAGCGCACGTGGGCGCCTGGGTTTCTGGATATTTAACGTCAAGCTGCACCCCCTGACCGCTGCTGGCGCTCCCAATTGCTATAATCGGAAATAATTTTGTCGAGCATTGCGCGTGCTGTGTCGTCATGATCCAGCTCAGCACGGCTTTTCACTCCACACGCGGCACGTAACCAATCCTCGCAATCTTCCTTGGTATGGGTGCCATCAGGCATCAAGCCATAAGCCATCTGATGGAAGCGACGACGACGATGGTCGAGATAGAGCGCAAAGCGTGGGTTCTGGCACAGCATCCCCGCACGGCGCGCTTGCAGTCCGCCTTTCATTGGCCACCCTCCCCGTTTTCGTCCATACCGCCCGTTGCCCAAAAGAAAAACGCCACTTCAACTACCAGTGTGAGCACAGCGCCAGCGCCTATCGCGGCCAAGAATTCGAGCCAGCTCATGACTCACCCCCAGCAGCTACCAACTGCTTACCCGTCTCGATCAGCCAGGCCAGATCCCGCCACGCTTCGGGATCGCCTGCTGAGTGGGCTTTCTCAGCCTGCGCCAGAAGCACCGCATTCATAGCAGCGCAACGGTTAAGCAGCTCATCAGGCAGTGGTGCGCCAATGCGCTCCACCGTGGAGCTGTACTCCTGAGCCTCTGCCTCACTATCAGCCGTTAGCTGCTTAAAGCAGTCGTTGCAGATATGTCCATATTGCTTTGCATCAAATTCGCAGAGCTCAATGGTGCACTTAAAACATGTTGGCTTTGGCTCGATGCTCTGATTGTGCAGCGATAACCGCGCGTCATTGACCGGTACCCAAACATCAGGCCCGACCCCCAGGGCAAGACGCCCACGGTTTTTCAGGGAATGCAGCACATCAACGATGCGCGCCTTCTGCTGGTACGTTGTCGCACCCATGCCCGCATAGATGATGGGGATCTTGGCGCCACGGTGGGTCTGGCGGTGCTCATCACAGATCAGCGCCAACACCTGGTGTTCGACGTTACTCAGCGTCATTAGATGCACTCCCCGATGGCTTTCCACCCCTTATCCGTCAGTGCCAGCCGCTGGCGGGCCGGTTTATCCTGAGTAGTACCTGTTACCTGAACCAGGTCCGCATCGAGCAGCTCACGACAACGGCCACACGCACTCGAAAGCGGAACGCCTGCTGCATCGGCAACTTCATTACGTGCCATCGGGCCAGCGGAAAAGGCATCCAGCACGCACTGACGGCTGGCGCATAACCGCCCGCTACGGCGGTGCTCCTTAAACGCGGCGTGCTTGACTTCATTGCCGCTGGGTTGAAATGCAGTATTCATGATTAACGACTCCCCATTGCAGCCAGCGGCGCGCCAGCTTGTTCCAACAGTTCACGACGGCGGGCTTCTTCCTGCTCACGCGCTTCGCGTCGGGCTTCGGCTTTCTGACCAACCGGCTGATTGATCAAGTCACTCAGCTGGCTAACCACCGCCTTACGCTGGCGCTTACCTTGCTCAGTGATCGGCTTATCTGGCGGTGGCAGTAGATTCGCCACTTTTGGCGCAGGCAGTTTTCCGGCATTGATGGCATCATTCATCACGATCTCGCGGCGCTGCGGGTCATGCCCCAGCGAAACCTGCCATTCAGGCTGACGCGCTTCGGCTTTAGCGCTGGCAAGCTCACGTTCATAAGCCGCCAAAAACGCCATGCGAGCTCCCACCTTGTCGCGACCATCCAGAACCGGCTTGGCCGCTGAAAACGCCCGGGCAATCTCTGGCGTCCACACCACGGTTTCCTGTTCGTCAGTGCTGTGCAGCGCCAGCGCCCATGCTTCGTTACCGCTCAAATGAGCGTTAGCACTTGGTAAGCGTTCAATGATCGCCGCCAAGGTCAGCTTGCCGTATAGCTCAGCACGGCAGCGGGCCAAGGCGCGGCGAATCTCATCAAACGGGTAAGCGCTCAGATCTTCAGCAATCAGCATCCCAGCGGATGGGCGCATTTCCTGGCCAAGCACCTCGGCAGTGGCGTACACCAGTTCCAGGACTTGCTCATGTTGCTCATTGGTCAGTGGCATGGTGATCCCTCCTGCTGGGCACGGCGCTGGCGCATCAGCGCCTTGGCCTGCTCCAGGTTGCTGAGATTGGATTGAGTGCTGTCGGCTTGACGGGCTTGCGCCTGCGTCACCTGACGCCCCGTGGTGCACTGCGTGGCAATGGCTTCGCAGTCAGCCAGCAGCAGCGACACGGCATGCACCTTGGCGAGATAAAACTGGTTGTTCATCTGCAGGTAGAACGCCGCCACTTTGGGCGCCAGCTCAACCCCCACGCGGTCGACCAATTGGCTCACCTGACCGGCGGTTTTCTGGTTCCACACCGGCCAGGTGCCGTAACGCTTGCGGTAAGCACAGGCGTAGTTGGCCCACGGTTTGAACGTCTTGGCTTTCGGGTCACGGGTTCCAGGCATGTCGGCAGGGATACGCGCCAGCAGATCAGCCCCCGATTCGTGAGCGCCAGCGGGTGACGGTTGAGGTTCGTCAGCGCCCAGGTAATCCCCCTCTGCTGCATCGGGGCTTGCCCCCGGTGCGAAAGAACTCTTACTGGACCCCTCTAACTGAACCCCTAAACCTGAACCCCTCTCTTCACGGTTTTCCGAATACCCCTCTTCGACATTTCGAATAGGGTTCGCCGCTTTTTCCGAATACCCCTCTTCGGTTTCTCGAATAGGGTTCTCACGATTTTCCGAACACCCCTCTTCGGTTTTCCGAATACCCGCGCCAGCCGTCTCAAGCGGGCGATTCATAAAAATCCGACGCTCGACAATCTGCTTGCCTTCACGTACCTGCTTAACCGTCACCCAACCCTTTTTCTTTAGGGAGCTGATCACCTCGGAAACACGGTTAGGCGATAGGCCAAAGAACTCGGCCAGCTTCTTGTTGGACTTGAAACATCCCTTTTGCGGGTGTTGCAGACTGTCAATCTCGATCAGCATCACTTTCTCTTGCAGTGATAGATCACGATTCAGCCATATCTCGGCGGGGATCCACACGCCGCGGAAGGCACGTTCTTCGCTCATGCTGCACCTCCATTAGCAAAGGGTGGGCGTTCATACGCCGCGCAGCGTAAGCTATAGGGTGCGAACCAAAGGCCCACACAGCGCAACGGAGAACGCCCATGAAAAACACGAATTCGAGAAAACACAGCCTGAATGGCGGCGACGGAGATCGGCGGACTTACACACCGCCACTGAGAACACCGCCTCCACCGCCGCCAGAAAGGCCTAATCAGTAGCGAGGCAGCACAATGACAAAGCAGCACACCCCAGCCGCCAGAACGGACGAGCGCACCCTTTACGAAGCCCAAGGAGACGCCAAGTACTCGGTTCGCTACATGATCCTGCAGGAGCGCTTCTACAAACGGCTGGCCGGGCTTTTCAAGTTCACCAGCCTGTTCGCAGGCAGTGCCGCATTCGCGGGTTTTATCGCATCCACGCCGCTGATTACTGGCATCAGTGGCCTGTTGATCACGGCGAGCACAGTGCTCGACTTCGTCATCTACCCTGAACGAAAAGCTCGACAGTGCATCGACGCCAGGCGGGAGTATCAGGCGCTTTTGAACGAAGCCGAGAGCCTTGATCTCACCAGCTTCGATAGCCGCGCCCTTCAGATCGCCATGCGGGAAGCGCCGAACATTGAGAGCCTTCGAGTGCCGGCCTACAACGACTCGGTAAAGGAGCGCGGAAGGACGGACTACATCCAGCCCCTGACTTGGCGAGAGAGGTTTATGAAAAGCATTGCCTGAATAGCTGTACATATTCCCACCTGTACATCCACACACGCCCGCCGTGGCCGATGCGAAACGAGCGGGCCGCTTATAGACTGAATTCATGGCTGCACCACCTGCATGTCTGCGAAGAGGTCAGGGCGAAGGGATCGGCGCGTCAGAGCCCCACCAGAAGCTCGCTCCAGACGCTTAGCCATCGATGCGCTTGGCTGGCGCTCATACACCAGCACCTGTCGGAGATATTCCGGCGTGGTCCCGGCATGCTTAGCGATGCGCTCCCGGTCGCTGTCAGATAGCGATTTCCAGTAGTCGCGATGGGGTGTGCTCATCTTCTCTGCGCCCTCAAAAGTACCATTTAGATACATATTATATCGAGGAGACATGTACCGTAAAGGTTCTGTACCTTTGCAGTACAGTTGACGTCAAATATGCTTATGAAAGAAATTGCACAAATTCGCTTGGAGAACGCGCGAACGCTTGCTGAACAGGCTGGCGGAACCACTCAATTTGCAGCCCGAGTGGATCGCGAGCCCACACAAATGAGTCGCATCATGGGTGCGAACCCGACCAAGAACATCGGCAGCCGAATGGCTCGCCACATTGAGTCGTGCTTTAACAAGCCCAGCGGCTGGATGGACTACGATCACGACACGCGCATTGATACAAACGCTCACAGCAGCAACCATCAAGCCGAACAATGGGCCCAGGATCTGGCGCTACTGGCCTCGCCGCGCTCTGAGAAGGCGCTGCAGCATATTGCCGAGGCAGCCCGTGAAGGCCGCCTGACCGAAGATGACCTGCTACTACTGGAACGCATAGCAAAACGCATTGCCGCCACACCACCCACCAACAAGCCTTCCCCACAGAACAAGAGGCACGAACGGCTCAAGAAAAAGTTGGAAAACGATGATTCACCTACTGACACATGAGCACTGGGTGGGTCAGCTTCCCGCACCAGAGCACACCGGCATTAGCCCCATCTTCAAAGCCCGCTTGAAAATAGAAGGCGAATCACGACGCTGCTACGTCAAACCGCTGCCTGACATGATCGAGTGCGGAACAGAAGTGCTCGATAACCAGGAGGTCGTCAGTGAGGCGCTAGGCTATATACTGGCTAAATACTGCGGCCTGCCAGTGCCACATACCGCGGGGATTATCGTGCTGCCGCGCGATTACATTCCAGCAGACGTGCTGCAGCACGCCGACAGCGTGACGCCCCAAGGCAAACGCCAGGAAGTATTCATTGCCTGGTTCAGTGAAGACATGCGCACCCCCAATCTCATACAGCATCATATGAACGGGGCAAGTGAGGAACTTCAGAGCCGCCTTGTTCAGCGAATCTCTCGCTACCTAGCGAAGCACGACCAAGCGCCAGCCATCGCCTCGTTCGACGAATGGACACTCAACTCCGATCGCCACCCCGGCAACCTGCTGCAAAGCCGCGATGGCCAGCTCATGCTGATTGATCATGGCCGCTTATTCATTGGCCCCAGCTGGAAGCCCAGCCAGCTCGCGAACTCCCCGCCCACTTGCACCAACCGGCTAATCGGCTTCATAGAAAAAAACGACCCCTCCTGGAGTAGACGGCTACCGACGCAAAGCCAGCGCCATGTCGCCTATAATGGGTTTAACGTCTACTTTCAAGATAGTGGAGAAAAAGCAGCCCGCGAAACGCTTGCCCGCCTGATGATGGAAGAAGACGACATTGGGCGCGTGGTAAGCTTCCTGTCCAGCCGGCTTCAACCGGAACACTACCGCACAGCAATAGGCACCTTGCTATGAACGTGGCCCGCAAGCTCAGACAGGCACTTTCTGCCCCCCAGGAAACGCCGGCAGTGTCCGGACACTGGCGCACTATCAGCCTGTGCCTGGACGACACCGCCTGCGAGTTCCTTAACGTTGGGGTGATGTTCAGCCATGCCGGGCAGGTCGAGATCCGCATGCTGGACACCTTCGACCGCCTACAGTGCCTTTACGACCAGCGCGTAGACCAGCGCATGGTTGAGCACCTCCTGCTGGACATCGAGGCCACCCTAGTCGACACACACGGAGAGGTTGGTAGTCAGCTCAGTGACACCATTCGCCTCGGGCAACCGCTACATGCCGCCGGCGAGAGCGCCGAATCGCTTGTTGATGAATTCTTCGCCGATGTGGTGACGCTGGCGCGCCCTGGGACAGAGCGCGAGCCCGCACGCTTCAAGTACCGCTCTACTCACAAGCTTCGGTATACCCTGCTACAGCTGATGACCGAACGCATGGGGCTGCGCGCCAGCCACATCATCCAGGAGCGCCCCTACCGGCTGACAATGCCCACCAGTCACACTGTTGATATTGACGTGCCGCTGCTCTCTTCAGAGGCCGTGGGCTCGATCGCCTCCGCCTGGTACAAGAGCCCGATCGTGGTTGAGAACAACATTCTGCAAGCGCACTCCGACCTCAGCCTAATAACCAGCCAAACCAAGCGACGCGCCTCGCTTTCTGTCTTGCTACCCGGCAAGGACTGCGGCCTCAGTGCCAAAGAACACGCCCGTATCAACGAGGCTGCCAGCGAGAAACTGCAGCGCCTGCAGCATGCCGGCGTTTCTGTGCTGCGTGACGACACCACCGCAGGCCTGGCTGAGCAAACTATCGAATGGTGGCAGCAGCACGGGGCGGCATGACCCCCGGCGACGCTGTAGTGGGCGGGTTATCCGAAGTGATGCTTGCCAGTTTGGCTAGCCTTGAGCTAAATTGACCACATATACCTAGGTAGATATAATGCTGCAGCTTTTCATCCATATAGATGCACAGCAGGATTTGGAAGATTTATGGGAGCATGACGAAGATGCCGCAGCCTACATCGAGGCTATGCTGGAGGAGATAAAGGGTGACCAGCGTCTTTTAGATGACCTGCTGATTCATGATTTAGGAAAATATAAGCTACCAGGCCAGCAATACAGCGTTAGCAAATGGTTGAGATTATGGAATAGAGGCAAGGATCTATGGCGCCTGAAGGCATGGGAGCTTGAAGACTCAGGTAAAAAATGGCGCGTAGTATATGCCTATATTCCAAGCCAAGCTGCACATTACGTGCTAGCAATAGCTCCAAGGGAGTTCAACTATGACACAGACCACCCAATATCGCAGCGGATCCTGGCCGCCTATGACGACATATACTAGCGCCGGCCTGGGTGGCCACAAATCACCATCTAGCCGCCTCGCGAAGAAGGTGTATGACTTTGAGTATCATCTAGACAGCAAGCGCGCGCAGGCACCTGGGTGCGCCACCTCCATTCAAGATGTTGTGGCTAATTCTGAGAAAAACCCCAGAAAAAAAGCCGCCCTTGAAAGAGCGCGCGCAAGAATTGCTGACCAGGTGTCGCGGGGTGATGGCGATACCGTCAAATCATTGCGGCTTAGAAAAGGCTGGTCGCAGACCACGCTAAGCACCCTTCTCGGCACCAGTCAGTCTCACGTTGCCAGAATTGAACGAGGCTCTGAGAATGTGACCTGGGAAACAATGCGTAAGCTCTGCGATACACTAGATGTGGACATGAACACCATAGATACCATGCTGCAGCGCCAGCGCAGCGCATTTGAGAGCTCACAGAAATGACCCGCAGCCTATTCAATATTTTTTGTGACGATATTCGCCAAGAAGTCGGGGATAAGCTGACATTTGTGGGTGTCTATTCGAACAACCTACAGGTAGAGCAACTTCCAGCCACCCTTCCAAAGCTGTGCTTGTCTGTTTTCTGTACGTTTGATCGAGCCCGACCAATTAAGCACATGTCGATAGATGTTTTGTTGGGCGAAACCACAATCGCTCAAACAGAGATTGAGCCGGACCGCTTCGGTGAAAGTGACAGCTGGCTGGAAGAGTCTCCAGGCGTTATTCAAGGCAACCTCATTTTCTCACCACTGAATATTACTGAGCCTTGCGTTATATCGCTTGTCGTAACAGCCGACGGAGAGCCCCTGCAGTCGATCCCTTTGGATATCACTCAAGCGCCCGCACCAACTGAATAAGCCACCCTAGCTATTATCTCTTCCCCCGCCCTCGGGGGCGGGGTTTTGTGCTTGTTCGATACAACCCTTCTCCCCGCTTCACCCCACCCACCGGGTCGCGCACTCCATCGCCAACGTCTTACATAAAGTCATGCCCCTCTATGGCACAATAGTTCTTTCAACAACACAAGTTCACATAAGGGGAGCGCCATGCCTGAGGGCACTATTGTCCTACTGATCATAGCTATCTTGGCTTTTTCCGGCTGGATAATGACTCTAGTCTATTGGCGCAAAGCTAAGCAAAAAGACAAGGATCTTGACCAACTACAAGCATCTACAGAGCACCTTTGGCAATATGAAAAAGTTCATGACGCCGATGAATATGCTAAGGAGCTCAAGCAGCGCGCTGAGGAAATAAAGCAGCATGCCGAACAATATGCCAAGAAATTATTGGCCAAGGCAAAACTGGCAGCAGATGATGTGCGCTCCGAGGCTGAGCACGAGAAACGGCGTATCATTAGCGAAGGCCGCGCCCAAGGGAAAAATGCCCGAGAGAAAGCCGAGGCAGTGGTCGCGCTGGCTGATGAGCAGGCTCGCAAAATCATTGACGATGCCCGCCGACAGGCAGAAGAAACCGCCGGTAACGCACTTAAAGCCGTAGAAGATGCTAAGCACTACGAACAGACCGCCAAGGCTATGCGCAACATTATCGAAGGCTACCGTGACGACTACATCGTACCCAATATCAGCCTACTCGATGATTTGGCCGAAGATTTCTCCCATAAGGACGCCGGCGAAAAGCTCAAGCAAGCGAGAAAGCACAGCCGTGACATGGCCAAGAACAACCGAGCCGGTGACTGCGATTACGTTGAGCGTGTACGGCGCCAGCATGCCATTCAGTTCGCCGTCGATGCCTTCAATGGCAAGGTCGACTCCATCCTCTCCAAGGTCAAGCACGACAACTACGGCAAGCTACACCAGGCGATCCTCGATGCCTTCGCCGTGGTGAACCACAACGGCAAGGCCTTCAAGGATGCCCGCATCACCGACCTCTACCTGCAGGCGCGGCTGGAAGAGCTGAAGTGGGCGACTGCCACCATGGAGCTGCGCCGCATAGAGCAGGAAGAACAGCGCGAAATACGCGAGCAAATGCGCGAAGAAGAGCGAGCCCGGCGTGAGATGGAGAAAGCCATCAAACAGTCCGAAAAGGAAGAGCGCATTCTGGCCAAAGCTATGGCAGAAGCCCGCAAGCAGTTCGAAAGCGCTAACGAGGAAGAGCGCGCTGAATACCAGGCCCGTTTGGCAGAACTGGAGCAACAGCTCGAAGAATCCAGTGCGCGTGGTCAGCGTGCGCTATCCATGGCCCAGCAAACTAAGCGCGGGCATGTGTATATCATTTCCAACATCGGCTCATTCGGTGAGGGCGTATTCAAGATTGGCATGACTCGCCGGCTTGAGCCACAAGATCGCGTGCGGGAGCTGGGCGATGCCAGCGTGCCTTTCGCGTTCGACGTACACGCGATGATCTACTCCGAAGATGCCCCCACCCTGGAGCGCGAGCTGCATCGCCAGTTCGCTGAGCACCAGGTTAACCGCATCAATCCCCGAAAGGAGTTCTTCAGAGTGCCGCTGACAGAGGTCCGCGAGGCAATTGAGGAAGATCAGCTCGAAGTGCACTGGACCATGGCCGCCGAAGCTTGGGAGTATCGTGAGTCCAAAGCAATTGCCGAGCGCCAGCTGGAATCGGTTTCCTAACCCGCCAGCCCCTTCCCCACCACCCGCCCATCGAGGCGGGTTTTTTGTTCCGGAATTCCCTTGCCTTCACGCATGTACCAAAAAGGTCAAACTACTATTGACTATGTACCATTTAGGTACTTTAATAAGGGCACAACATCGAACCCAAGGGATGCCGACATGCACACAATCACCCAAGGGAGGTGGCAGGCCAAGGTCAATGCCGAACGCGGCGGGCCGGGCTTCACCTTCAACGAAGCCAACGACATGATGCTGCTGGCCGAAGGAAACACCTTCAAGGAGATTGGCCGCGCCACTCAGCGCTCACCCGAAACCGTCAAAGACAGCCTGGGGCGCGCAAAGCACAAGCTTCGCGTCTACCGCGCCGCTGGTGCCGTAGCCGAAGCCCTGCGCCGTGGCTGGATCGCCCCGCTGCTGCTGGCGCTGCTGGTCACCGACCTGGGCAACACCACCGCCGCACGAGTACGCCAACCCATGCGCACCCGCCCCACCGCAGGCGCCAGCGCCCGCACCGCACGCCGCGAGGTGATGTTATGAGTAACTGGAGCAACCCCGTCCTGGCTATCGCCCAGGCAGCAACAGACCACATAGGCCCCGTGCTGGCGCCGATTGCAGGAACCATCGGCACCTTTATCGGCATGACGGTGATCGTGCTGGCCGGCATCGTAGTAACAAACCTCATGGAGAAGCGGCATGAACGTACAAGCCATTGAGGGGCGCGCTCAACAACGCACCAGCGTCAAGATAATCACAGGGCCAGAGCGCCGGCCAGAGCCGACAAAAGGCCAGGATTCCTGAAGAGCAGAGCTTCTGCATACAAATCATGAGATTTCCACGATGACAATTTCCTCACCGTTATCTGCCCTAGAGAGAAAGCTCCACGACGATCTAGTGAGAAACAGAATCCACACCATTACCAACATGGTGCTAGAGCTAAGCCCCAGCGCTGACAAGGAGGCGTCGTTAACCATAGACGCCAAGGCCGGAACACTGGTCGTGAAGCTGCGCCCCGAGGTGTGGCGAACGACCCAAACAGGGCCAGAGTGCTGTTTCACAGGGCTGGACGCCTTGTGGCAACTAGACAGCCTAGCGCGCTGGCTGAGCGAACGGGCGCCAGAGGTCGAGTACCACCCACCCCCTTGTCTAATTAGCGATAGTAAAAATTAGGCAGGTGCTGAATAGCCCAGGGGCAGGTGGCGCATATAACAGGCTCAGTGCGCGGCAGCCCGTATATCCCCCCGCCACCCCGTTGCATGACGGGGCGCGGTCACCGCTTCACGCGGCAGGGTTGAGCGCGCACCGGCAGCCGCACGTAACGCGGCGCTGAACAATAATCGCAGTAGCCATCCTCTGCGCAGAAAGGAGAAAACCATGTGGTTCAAAAACCTGTTCATTTACCGCCTACACGGTGCCGCACAAATTGACGCCGGCGAGCTGTCTAAAGCACTGGAAAGCCAGGCGATGCGGCCGCTTCACGGCAACGAGTCGCGCCGTATGGGCTGGGTTCCGCCAGCTGGCAGATGCTCGTCACAGGTGCTTCATGAGCTTCAAGGCCACCGATTGATGACCGCCGTGCGGAAGGAGAGGATTTTGCCCTCATCGGTCGTCAATGAAGAGCTGGCTGACCGCTCAGGTGCCATCGAGGCATCGGAAAACCGGAAGCTGATGCGCCGCGAGAAGGCGGCCATAAAAGAGCAGGTTTACGAAGAGCTGCTACCCCGCGCGTTCGTGCGGCGACAATCGTCAGATGTTTGGTGGGACACCGAGCGCCAGCTGATAGCCATCAACACCGGCAGCCGCACGCGCGCCGAGGAAGTGCTCGACCTGCTACGGGAAACGCTGGGCAGCTTGAAAGTGACGCCGCTCAGCAGCCAGACATTGCCGATGCGGGCCATGACGACGTGGCTTATCGACCCAGCATCACGCCCCGCTGACATGCAAATAGGTGACAGCGTTGTGCTGAAAGATAAAGGCGATGACGGCGTGTTGCGAGGTCGTCAGCTCGACCTCGATAGCGACGAGATGCATCAGCACTTAGAGGTTGGGCGGCAAGCGTCGCAGCTGGCATTGAGTATCGAGGGCCAGATTTCATTTGTGCTTCACGATGATCTAGCACTCAAGTCGCTGCGCTTCGATGACGCCGTGATCGATAAGGCGAACGATGCCGACGACGGCGACGATCAGGTGGCGCGCATTGAAACAGACTTCTTTCTGATGGCGCAGGCACTCCGCGCCAGCATCGAGCAGCTGATCGAGTGGCTCGACGGCGAGGCGGAACAATGCACATAGCAAGAAACCATACCGGCCATCGCGTTGGTCAGTATCACCAGAAGGCCCGACTGTCTGACGATCAGGTCAGGCAGATGCGGCACGACCGGGAGCGCCACAGCATGAGTTACCTGCAGCTGGCTGCTAAATACGGATGCGGTGTTTCTACCGCGCGCGATATTACGCTTTATTGGACCAGGGCTTCGGCATGACAACGATCGACCCGCTCAGAAACAACAGCAAGCCGTGGAGCGATAGCGACCTGGAGCTGCTGCACGATATGTACCCGCACGCCAGCAACGCCACGCTGGCGCGGATCTTCGGGCGCAGCTATCACAGCATCAAGAGCACCGCGGCGAAGCGGCAGCTACTCAAGTCGCCCGAATATATAGCTACCCATCCCGGACGGTTCCGCCAGGGCGACACAGCTTGGAACAAGGGCATGAAAGGCCTGGATATCGGCGGCAAGGGCACGCGCTTCAAGCCAGGTCACATCAGCCACAACTGGAAGCCGATTGGCCACGAGATGGAGATCAGCGGCTATCTCTACCGCAAAATTGCCGAAGGCGGGACACAGCACGAGAACTACCGACCAGTGCAGCACATTGTGTGGGAAGAACGTTACGGACCTGTGCCAGATGGCCGCATCGTGGCCTTCAAGGATGGCAACAATCGCCACTTTGCCATCAATAACCTGGAGCTGATCACCCGCTCAGAGAACATGCGGCGCAACAGCCACCATACCAACTACCCGCCAGAGATTAGCCAGATCATTCAGCTGCGCGGCACACTTAACCGAAAGATCAAAAACAGGATCAAACAGAATGAATCGTGATTTGGAAGGCCTCAGAAACCACCTGTTCGCCCAACTGGAAAAGCTGGGGAACGAAGACCTGGACGGCGACGAGCTCAAGCAAGAGATTGAGCGCAGCAAGTCAATCAACCAGCTGTCGGCGTCGATCCTCGGCAGCGCTCAGGCAGAAATCAAGCACATGGGTCTGACGGGGCAGATATCGAGCAGCCAGTTTATGCCCGCACCTCGCTCCCCTGCCTTGCCGTCCAATTCAGGTAAAGGCCCCGACCAATAACCAGCGCCAGCAATCAAACATCACTCAGAAGGACAGCATCGTGGCAGCACAGAAAATCATGGATATCGTCGTCAAGACCGGCGAATACCAGGACAACGCGGGCATGACCAAGGGCCGCTATCAGAATGTCGGCAGCTTGAAGCAAACTTCACCCACGAGCAGCGGTTTATGCCGCTAAGCGAGGTCGCGTGAGCCGCTACGCAGAAAAAACCAGCGTTCCCAGTGAGCGCAGCCGTGCCGAGATTGAGCAAACCGTTTCCCGCTACGGCGCCAGCGGTTTCATGTATGGCTGGGATGGCGGTACGGCTGTGATGGCGTTCCAGATGAGCGGGCGCCGGATCCGTTTTGATCTGAAGATGCCCGACCGCAATAGCGACGACTTCACCACTACCGATACAGGCCGCGAGCGAGCGCCAGCACAAGCCGCTAAAGCATGGGAGCAAGCCTGTCGCCAGCGTTGGCGAGCCCTCGCCCTGGTCATTAAGGCCAAGCTTGAGGCGGTCGAGTCAGGCATTGCTGAGTTTGAAGAGGAGTTCTTGGCCCACATCGTACTGCCCAACGGTGGGACTGTCGGGCGCTGGATGCTGCCGCAAGTCCAAAAATCCTATGACACCGGAACCATGCCGCCGCTACTGCCTGCTCCGGGGGATGCATGACACAACCAACCCACACCCACCGAGCCCATGGCGGGCGCTTTGCTCAAGTGGCCAGCCATGCTGGAACTGGACCGTTAGACGGACAAACGCTGGTGATCTATCACGACCTAGACAAAGACGTACAAAGCGCCACCACCGTAGATGACTGGAATAGCAGCTGGCGCCCCATTGCGCCGAACGACTGCTCCGTTTGTCTCGGCACCGGCCACGACCAGATCAAGGGCGACAAGCGCCAGCCCTGTGGCGGCTGTTATGGCCTCGGGAAAGTGCGTGACGACGGCGAAACACCCGCCGACTGCTGGGAACTGGCAGCGGTGGCCACCGGCATTATCCAGCGACAGAAGAAAGAACTTGATGAGTTGCGCCAGTTTGCCAATAACCCCGCTGTGCAAGCGCTCATCGAGCAGCAGCGCCAGCAAACAATCACTGACTCAATGGGCAAGCAATACCAGGAGTGGGCTGGTGGAAGCGGTCACGGCCCAGGCGGAAAACGATATACAGGAGATTGAAATGGGAAACGCACAGCTTGATGATTGGTTGGATCCTGAGTACATCCAGATAACACGACAGGAAGCGGCGCGCATCCTCGGACGCAGCCCTAAAGACTTCGACAGGATGCGCAAAGAAGACCCTGAATGTCCTAAGGGCTTCAAGCAAGGTGCTGAACGTAGTGCACGGGTGTTGTTTCGGCTTGCAGATATTTACCGCTACAGCCAGAATTTAATGGCACGTCATGGCGGCGAGCCGGAAGGGTAACGACAGCAAGCATTTTCCTGTATGCCTGCGTGTATGCCTTTTTATGTTATGGGGTGCAAATAACTGATTTATATAGTTAGTTCTATGCGCCCCATCCGCACCATTTTTTTTGATGTAAGTTGTTAAGCTACATAGCCTAAAAAGTTCTTTTTTTGGCTTTCCGCGGTCCCCAGCTAGTCCCCGCAAGAACCCACCCTTAACGAAGTAGTCAACGCCAATAAAATAGGCACATGCCTAACGCTTGCGCTTGCAGCCAATCGCATGGAAACACGCTTGCCCTGTGTCAGTATTTTCCAATACTGAGTAGTATCATAACTCCGTAGTTCAGACCGACGAGGAGCCAAGCAATGACGATCAGCAAAACACAGAGCAGCTTTTACCGACGCTTGTATGTCGCCTACCTAGTGGCCAGAGACGTGGATAACCTGCCTGCCATTATTGACGTCACAGGAATGCCCAGACGAACGGCTCAAGACACCCTGGCTGCATTGAGTGAGCTGGATATTGACTGCCGCTTCGAACCCACTCCTGGCAAGCCCCACAATATAGGCCAGTATGTTATCCGCGATTGGGGCCCTATCGACCCCGACTGGCTAAACCAGCATGCCGAGCGCCTGTGCAAGGCGCTCGGCTATCCTCCACTGGCTTAACCTGCCCGTACTCAGTCTTTTCGGGTTTGGTCTGCGCCAGCGGTCAGGAAGCGCCCTCAGCAGCCGCTTCTTCTCTGGCAACTGCACGCGCACAGGCCGGACGCGCAGCGCAACGCGCCAGATAGTCCTTGAATTGCTCTGGCACAGGGTGCTTAGCTTTCTCAGCCCAGCCTAGCGTTTGTGCCAAAAAGATATCAGCCAGGCTAAAGGCATCACCCACCAGCCACCCCTCGCCATTAAAGCGTCGCTCAAGCGCCCCCATTGCGCGCTTATACTCCCAAGCTGCGGTCGGAATGACTGCCGGTACCTTTTGCGCATCCGGCAGGGCAAAGGTGTGCTTTGCCTGAGTCCAGAGCGGTTGCTCAAGCTCAGTCAGCACAAAAAACAACCACTGATCAACCTGCGCCTGCCCCTCCAGGTCACTCGGCATTAACTGGCCATCTTTGCCATACTTTGCTGCCAAGTAACGACAAATTGCCCCTGACTCAAACACCGTAACGTCACCATCAACCAGCACCGGCACTTTACCGTCCGGATGACGCAGCAAATGCTCAGCGGTCTGCCCTTCGCCCTTGTCCAAACGCAGCGCATGGCACTGGTATTCCACCCCCAGTTCTTCCAGCGTCCAAACCACTCGTAATGAGCGCGAACCTGCATAGGTATAGACATGAACCATGGTTTATCTCCTGAAAATAATAGATGGCGACAAGTTATCGAGCACATTAACAATGTGCCAGCCTAACCGACACCTTACACCCGCTGCATAAAAAAGCGTGCCGCAGTTAACTGCGACACGCTTTTAACAACCTAATTCACCAGACTAATCAGCATAAGCGATAGCGCTAGTCACCGATAGCAGTGTCTTTCTGCTCAAGGCCTCGCATGCGACGACGCAAAACCGGCCCAACAATTGTCGGCAGTATCAGGCCAATTGCGGCAAACACCCATAGCCCGATGGCTAAACCACTATCCCACAGCACCATCCAGTCACCGTCAGAAATATCCAGCGCGTGGCGCAAATTCTTTTCCATCTCTGGGCCAAGCAGCAACCCGAGAATAACTGGCACCAGCGGGATCTCCAACTTTCGCAGCACATACCCAAGCACCCCGAACGCCACCATAAAGTACAGATCAAAAGTCGTGTTACTGATGGAGTAGATACCAACAAAAGCCACCATGGTAACAATTGGCAACAGGTACATCGGCGGCACTGATAGCAGCTTAACGAAAATACCCACCAACGGAATATTCAGTACCAGTAGCAAGAAATTACCAATCAGCAAAGCCGCAATGACTCCCCAGACAATGTCGGCATTCTGGGTGAACATCAACGGCCCGGGAGTAATATTCAGCGAAATCAATAGCGCCAACAACACCGCCGTCGTACCACTGCCCGGCACACCCAACGTCAACATTGGCACTAATGCACCGCTAGATGCACCATTATTGCCAGCTTCAGGTGCCGCCACACCTCGTGGATCGCCCTTACCAAACCCTCCTTTGCTACCAACCACCTTCTTCTCAAGGGTATAAGCAATAAAACTTCCCAGAGACGCACCAGCTCCCGGCAACACTCCCGCAACAAAACCCAACACGCCACCACGAAAGCTCGACGGCATGATATTACGGATGTCTTTCCAGCTTAGCTTGAGCTTACTGACCGAAATCGTTTCTTTACCACCACCAGCACGGTCTTCGATGAAAAACAGTAGCTCCGAAATGGCAAACAGACCGACAATGGCGATGATAAAATCAACGCCCTCAAACAGCTCCAACACACCGAAGGTGTAACGCTGCACACCCGTATTGTCGATACCGACCGTTGCAATCATCAGCCCGAGACAAGCGGCCAACACGGTTTTCATCGGGTTCTTGCCCGTAATGCCACCAAGGGTCGCAAAGGCCAGCATGAACAGCGCGAAGTATTCCGCCGGACCAAAGGTCAACGCAAAGTTGGCCAACACAGGCGCCAGCAGAATCAAGCCGATCGTCGCAATCAAGCTACCCACAAAGGACGCTACAGCAGAGATTGCCAGTGCTTCAGCAGCCTTACCCTGCTGTGCCATAGGATACCCGTCAAGACACGTCATCATGGCTGGCTCATCACCAGGTATATTGAGCAGAATCGAAGAGATACGCCCACCATACATAGCACCAGCATACACCGAGGTCAGCATGATCATCGCTGTATCAGGAGCCAACCCTAAGCTGAAAGCCAGCGGGATCAAGATGGCGACCCCATTGGCGGGCCCCAACCCCGGCAAGGCACCAATCAACGTACCAAGCATGGCACCCAACAGGGCAAACATCAGGTTGTGTGGCGCTAATGCCACACCAAAACCATCGATCAAATAACCCAAGGTTTCCATTAGCTCACCTCCAAGAAGGACAGTAAGCCTAACGGCAACACAAGCCCCAATACGAAGTTGAAAATCACAAACACAGCCACCCCAGAAACAGCGCCTGTTACATAGGCCTTGACTGGCGTAGCGCCCATGCGCCAACACAACGTCCCCACGGCCAGAGTCGTGCTGATAATAAAACCTAACGGCTGTAATAAGCCGGAATACAGCACCAGCACAACCACGGCAATCACCAGCTCAATGCCAGTACGGTTCCAAGGCCAGGCATTGTCTGGGTCTGGACGCAACATCAAGTACAAGCTTGAGATACTCAGCACCACAGCAAGCAGCTTGGGGAAAGTGTCAGGCCCAACAGTCTCAGCGCCCCCGAAGGGTTCCGGGAACTGGGTTGCGCCCCAGCCGTAAGCAACGGCCAGAGCAAGCAATACAGCACCAAAAATACGATCATTCAGCCTCATTACTGAACCAGCCCGATGTCTTTAGACAGCGTTTCAATATCAACAATCTGCTGAGTCACGAAATCCTGGAACTCACCTGCCGTCATATGAAAGGGCATCAAACCATTACTGGACATAACCTCTTTCCATTCATCACTTTCATAGATGGTGTCCATAGCGCCCACCCAGTACTCACGGGCCTCATCAGAAATATCTGCCGGCATATAAAAACCGCGCCAGTTAGGACCGAGAGCATCAATTCCCTGCTCACGTGCGGTAGGAATCTCGCTGAATTCACCCGGCAGGCGCTCCTCCGACAAAACGGCCAGCACACGCAGGTCACCAGAATCCATAAAACCCTGAGCTTCAGTAATATCGCCAGTAAACGCATCAACATGGCCGCCCACCACCTGCGTCATTGCTTCACCGCCGTTGTTATACGACAGATAAGCAATGCGCGGCAGATTTTCAACACCAGCTTCCTGAGCAGCGATCAGCACCTTAAGGTGATCCCAGCCACCTTTAGCACTGCCCCCAGCAAACTTAACGCTGCGCGGGTCAGTTTTCAGCGCCTCCATTAGCGCAGGAAGGTCCTGATACTCAGAGTCGTTAGCTACCGCAATCACGCCATAGTCAGCACCTAAGGCCCCAACCCAATTAACCATACTGGCATCCATACCCGGAAACTGTCCTTGGGCCAAGCGCGTTGTCGTGGCCGTAGACGCAGCCACTAGCAGCTGATCATCTCCAGCACGCTTGCTTACCGTATGGGCAAATGCAACACCACCACCCGCACCCGCCATATTGATGGTCTGCACACTGGCAGGCACTAGATCCAGTGTCTCGAGCACATTCCCAACGCTACGGCAAGTAAAGTCCCAGCCGCCGCCAGGATCAGCCGGCGCAAGGCATTCCACCTTACCTTTCGGCTCAAAAGCCAACGCAGAGCTGGCCCCTAAAGCAAGCGTGGCAATAGCAATTAATTTAACAGGCATAGGTAACGACATGGCGGTATTCCTCAAGCAGTGGCAAAAGTAAGAACAAATTCACCGGCGTAGCAAGTACAGAGCGCCGAGCACACAACATGACTTGTAGAACATCGGCACCTCGCTTACAGTACTTTCTTACAATTCTGTAAGGTGGAATCATGTTCTCCTGAATAGAAAGCTAGACAGCTGTTGCTGATGGGTCAACACCCAGTCTCCAAGTTGCGACCAAAGTGGTAACACCCCAAGCCACTAGCGCTCGAAAAATGAAAGGATGCCCTATGGCACAAGATAGAGTAGAAGCTGTTGAACGAGCCCTGACAATCATGGACGTCTTCAACGCAGAGCATCCCCCCCTCGGCCTACCTGAGCTGGCCAAGGCAACAGGGTTTTACAAAAGCACTCTGCTTCGGTTGCTCGGCTCACTGGAACGCTTCGACTACGTTAAACGTGGCAACGACGGTTTGTGGCGGCTAGGCATGCGCCCTGTGGAGTTGGCTCTACGGCATAGCCCATCACAACAGTTAGCAGCACTTGTTCAACCAGCGCTGGACCAACTGGCCGAGACCAGCGGGGAAACTGCTGCACTACTTGTTCGAGGAAAAACCGACGTGTACTGTCGGCTTAGCGCTTTACCTAGCGCCGCCTTACACCATGCTCTTCACCCTGGCGACCACTGGCAAGCTAACGGACACACCCCCTGCCCCGAGCTACCCAGCGGCTTCATGGAATATTTAGAGCTATCAGCAGAGGCTGGCGCCCCTCAACAATGGCTATCACTGTCCGGCCCTGCGGGTCGCTTAAGTTGCGCGGAGGCGCGTCAAGCTCTGCTAGTTGCGAAACAGGCACTGATACACACCTTACCACTGCCAGGGTTGAAGCTATGACTGTGATGCTCGTTGAAGACGACCACCTACTGGCTGAGACTCTCAAGCACACCCTAGAGCAAGCTGGCCATCATGTACTCCACCTTGGCGATGGCATCAATGCGCGCGAACGCCTGACTCAAAAAGATCATGTTATTAACCTAGTACTGCTCGACCTCAACCTTCCTGGCTGTAGCGGCCTTGACGTACTAGCAGCACTACGTCGCCATGACCGCGACACACCTGTACTCATTCTTACCGCCCGAGGCGCGATCGAAGATAGAGTGAAAGGCTTAGACCTAGGGGCTGATGATTACCTGGCTAAACCCTTTTCACTGGATGAATTAGAAGCACGGATACGCGCCCTACTACGGCGCCGCACCTTAGAAATTGGCGGCCTGAGCCTAAACCCTCTAAACCAGCAACTATACTTAAACGGCAAATCATTAGCCTTGCCGCCCCGTGAACAACGGCTACTGGTTTACTTAATGCGCCATGCCGGCCAGCCCGTTGACAAAACTCAGCTTACCGAACAAGCCTTTCAAGGC
Organism: Halomonas halocynthiae DSM 14573; assembly: GCF_000425725.1. GTDB lineage: Bacteria > Pseudomonadota > Gammaproteobacteria > Pseudomonadales > Halomonadaceae > Halomonas > Halomonas halocynthiae. Next base: position 244,845 of record NZ_KE384440.1, on the reverse strand, counting down.
CACACCATGGGAGACAACGCCATCGAAGTCTATGTACACCGACTGCGCAAACACCTGTGCGACAGCAAAGTGACATTACGCACTGTGCGAGGCCTTGGCTATGTGTTGGAAACCGAGTGAGCGTTGCGAATAGTTTATATGCTCGACTGCTTGGCTGGCTGCTGCTCTTATTGCTGGGGCTCGGCGGCATCATGGTTCAACAAGCCTGGCTAGATGCTAAGCTCACTGCTGACCGCGCCTACGACCGCCTGCTCGAAGCCGCCACATTAGCCATTGCAGAGCAAGTGAAGTGGCAAGACGATCGCCTGTGGCTAGACCTGCCTCCTGCCGCACTAGAAATGTTATCTACCGACGCAGAGGAACGTGTTTTCTATTCACTGCACGATGCCAATGGTCGTTTTGTCACAGGCAACATTGAGCTGCCTGCCCTAGGGACTGAGAACTCCCACAGCAGCCCGGGCAACGATATTTTCACCGTAGACAACATGCATTACCGCGACCTGCCACTAAGGCTAGGCACACGCTACGCGCGAATTGATGTATGGCAAACATCCGCCGGATTCGAAGTACGCATGGCGCATACCCGAGAAGGCCGACAACAGCTCACTAACCAACTTTTTCGGCGCAGCCTTAGCTACATCCTTGGCATGGCAGCGCTATCAGTCAGCATTTTTCTTGTGGCAATCCGCTTAGCACTAGCACCACTAACCCGCCTAAGACGTGCCCTGCGCGAACGAGACCCTCGCACGCTGGAGCCTCTGACATTACCGCTTCCCCGCGAGCTTGCCGAATTACGCGAAGCACTTAATGAACTACTAAAACGCATGCGCCGAGTACACGCAGGGCAGGAGCGCTTCATCGGCGATGCCTCGCATCAGTTACGCACTCCCTTAGCTGGCTTGTCAGCCCGCGCCGAACTGGCACTACGTCACCAAGACCCTGAACAATGGCGCGACGCACTGAAAGCTATGCTAGATACCAGCACCCACGCGTCTCGCCAAGCCATGCAATTACTGTCGCTCACTCGGTTGAATAATCCTGAGTATCGCCCTGAACTAAAGCCACTCAACCTGGCTCATCTGGCTCAAGATGCCGTCACTAGACACTGGAGCACTTGTCACCGTGCCGGCATCGACCTTGGACTTAACGCGCCAAGCGCGGAAACCAACACCACGCCTCCAGTGATTTTTGGTGAGCAATGGCAACTGGAAGAAGCCCTTTCCAACTTGATCGATAATGCCCAGCGCCACGGGGCCAGGCACATCACTCTCAGCACTACCATGGAGCCATTAGGTATTCTGGTGGATGACGACGGGCCTGGCATTCCCACCGCCTTGCGCACACGTGTTTTACGCCCTTTTCATCGCATCAGCCATGACCCCGAAGGGAGCGGACTGGGCCTGGCCATTGTCAATAGCATCGCTCGCGCCCATCACGCCCAATTCATACTCAGCGACTCACCTACTGGCGGCTTGCGTGCTGCATTATATTTTCCAGCCTCCCAGCCCAACCTCAGTATTGCGGAAAACACCCCATGCGCTACCTAAGCACCTGCCTAACTCTGCTGCTGACAGTATTCATCACGCCACGCCCTGGGTTGGCTGACAACATTCTGGGCGATACGACTCGCACTGCCGCAAATGTACTCACACTCAATGCCAAAAACACGTCATCTAAAAACGAGTTAGTGCTCCACGGCGCCCTCGATATGGAATACATCACTCCCATCCTAAGTGCGTTCCACCAACGCTATCCACATATCAGCATTACTTACCGCAATCTGGAAACTCTAGAGCTACATCAACGCTTTCAGGATGCCCCTAATGAGGTCGACATTCTCATCTCCTCCGCCATGCCCTGGCAGTACCAATTAGCCAATGATGGTTACGCCCAATCACTCGACTCGCCCATTGCAAAAAGCTGGCCAGCTCAAGCACGCTGGCGCCAAGAGCTGTTCGCCTTTACTTTTGAGCCGGTCGTCATGGTCGTGCACCGCGAGTTAACACAGCGCTATGGTCAGCTTTCTGGATATGTTGATTTACTCAACCTACTGAAAGCGCACGGCACCGACTTGAATGGCCGAATCGTTACTTACAACCCCGCAACAAGTGGCGCAGGCTACAGTCATGCCATTCAGGAAGCTCAACTCTCACCTCGTTACTGGGATCTTATCAGCGCCTTCGGCAACGCCAATGCCCAGCTTGTCAATACCACCAGTGCAATGCTGGAGGGGCTGATAGAAGGCCGTTTCTGGATTGGTTACGGTCTTTTAGGAAGTTATGCGCAACCCAGTGTTGAAGCTAATCCAGAGTTAGAAATCATTATTCCCGAAAGCTATGTGCTAGTGACCCAACGCACTGCACTAGTATCTCGCCACGCTCCTAATGCAGAAAATGCTCGCACCTTCATGGACTTTTTACTCGGCAAAACAGGCCAACACATTATTGCTGAACAAACACCTCTTGGGGCCCTGCACCCCGAGGTGATCGGCGAAGGCAGCGCCGCTGAACTGCGTCGCTTACATGGCGATGCACTGCGGCCGTTAGCACTAACGCCAGCACTCTTAGCCACTCTAGATAATCTGAAACGCCAAGCGCTATTACAGCGCTGGCAACGCGAATTTTCGCCCACTCTCCCCGAAGTGACCACCTCAGCAGACGCTCAGTAAGAACGGTGCGAAAAAGCAAAAAAACGGCACCTCTGAAAAAGAGTGCCGTTTCTACTGGCGATGTAATCAGACCGCTTAATTGCAGCGTGTCATTCACCCCCTCAATTCAGCGCTGGACAACCAGCTCGACCGGCACTGTACCTCGGTGCAGCATACCGAGTTCACGAGCCGCCTTTTTAGACAAATCAATCACACGCCCGTTAACAAAAGGTCCACGGTCGTTAATCACCACATCAACCTGCTTACCGCTGTCTCGGCGAGTTACGGTAACGACAGTGCCGAAAGGCAGTGTCCGGTGTGCCGCAGTGAGCGCACTTTGCCTAAATATTTCGCCACTAGCTGTCGTTCGGCCATCGAAGTAATCTGCATAATAGGAAGCAATGCCTTTCTGATCGACATTGCTGGCCAAGGCATTATTACCTGCTGCCGCCCCTATCATGGCAGTCGTCAATAAAGTGACCCGCAAAATATTTGGGCACGCTTTTCTTAGCTTACTGAAAAGTACCATTCTCAGACCTCATGACGGTTTGTACGCCTGGACCGAGATATCGGCTGAGGCGCCTTGAACATTCATGGCGGGCTAGGATGCTTCCCCTGCAGCCAGCCAACACTTGCAGCACGGCCACAGTCAAACCACTCCAGAGCACCATGTAACGTCACAACTGTGCCAACAATAATCAGTGTTGGTGGTCGAATGATATCTTGGGTGATGGCGGCTGGCAATTTCCCCAGCGTACCCGTGTGTACTCGTTGGCGCTGGGTAGTCCCTTGCTCGACCAGCGCCAACGGTAAGTCAGCCCCTGCACCGTGGGCTATCAGTTGCTCAGCAATCGTGGCAATACTACCCAGCCCCATATAAAACACTAATGTTTGACCAGGACGAGACAAGGCCTGCCAGTCAAGATCGCAGCTTCCGTTGTGTAAATGCCCCGTCACAAAGCGCACAGACTGGGCATGATCTCTGTGGGTCAAAGGAATTCCAGCATAAGCTGCACAGCCAGAAGCCGCCGTAATACCGGGCACTACATCAACTTCGATGCCCGCGGCAACCAACGCTTCCAACTCCTCTCCCCCACGACCAAAAATAAACGGATCACCGCCCTTAAGCCGCACCACACGCTTTCCTGCGCTGGCCCAGTCAATCAATGACTGATTAATGCCACTCTGCGGCACGCTATGTGACGACCGCTGCTTACCGACATAGCAACGAACAGCCTGAGGTGGTGCTAAAGCAAGAATTTCGTCGCTAACCAAACGGTCATATAAAATGACATCCGCCGACTGCAAACGTCGCCAGGCCTTGATGGTTAACAACTCTGGATCACCCGGCCCAACACCCACCAAGCTCACCGAACCCGCAGGCATCTCGCTCGCCCAAGAAGGCAGAGCCTCCAACGCACTTTCAACGGCTGCTGTAGCACTGCGCATATTCCAAAATCTCACAAACAAATAAATGAATATGCAACAAAGTAATTAAAAGAACGTAGCCTGGCTACTGATATTGCGCACCAAGGTTATAACCATCGAGATATAAGGCACACAACTCACTTGGCATTATGGCAACAAGCGAAGCCTAGGGCGAACCCATTCGCCCAGCAGAGTGATAGCAATCAGCCCTAGCAGCAACCATGGCCAATGACTGTGGATCTGCAAACTGACCAACCCCAAGGCATCAACAAATACCAGGCCAATCCCTAACGGACTGACATAACGCACCATGAACAACCACACCATATACCAGAAGCGCGACAGTCCAAGCTCGTCTCGGAAGCTCTGCTCATTGAGCACAAACCCTGCCAGAAGCACCATACCTAGCCCGCCCAGCGGCATCATCCAGCGTGAAGTCAGGTAATCCAGCCAATCGAAAAAGTGCTTACCAGCCAGAGTCCAGTCACCACCTATATTGAACGACAACATGGCTAATGTACTGACCAACCACAACACACTACCCGCCAACCAAGAGGCCTTAGTGCGAGACATGCCTTTGTTATCGGTCAGCCAAGATACTGTTGCCTCAATCATTGATACCGAAGAGGTTAGCGCAGCCATAGACAGCATCAGAAAAAACAGAAAACCAAACAACGTGCCAAAAGGCATGGCTTGAAATGCCAGCGGCAAGCTCATAAAAATCAACCCAGGGCCGCTACTTGGATTCATACCATTAGCGAAAATTACCGGAAAGATCGCCATACCAGCCATTAATGCCACAACGGTATCAGCCAACGCCACACTCAGTGCGGTACGCCCGATAGAGGCACTTTGAGGCAAATAGCTGCCATAAGTGAGGATAGCGCCCGACGCCAGCGACAGGGTAAAAAATGCCTGCCCCAGTGCTGCCAACATGCCTTCACTGGACAAGCTTCCGACGTTAAACGAGAACAAAAACCGCATCGCGTCACCAAAGCCTCCAGAAAAAACGCCATACACAATCAATACCGCCAGCATCAGTACCATACCGGGCATCATCCAACTGACACTTTTCTCAATACCCGCCTGAACGCCCTTACCTACAATCAGCATAGTGACTACCGTCACCAGCGTGCTCCACAACCCCAGATTCAATGGGCTAGCGTTGTTAGCAGCAAAAATGGCCGCCATGTCATCCACGCTAGAGCCACTCAGTCCGCCGACGAGGGTTTTCCATAGATACGAGAACGACCAACCAGCGACCACGACATAAAAACTCAGCACCATGAAACCGCATAACATGGCCATCCAACCCAGCAAGGACCACCCACGACTGCCACCCGACTCGTTGACCACCCGACGAATCGCATCAACAGGGCTACCCCGACCACGACGACCAAAGGCAATTTCGGTCATCATTACCGGAACCCCTACCGCCATGATGCACAGCAGATAAACCAACACAAAGGCACCACCACCATACTCTCCGGTGATATAGGGAAACTTCCAGATATTGCCTAGCCCTACGGCTGAACCTGTCGCTGCAAGAATGAACCCCCACCGGCCTAACCATTGGATACGGGGCTGCGCACCATTTGTCATGTCTCACCCGTCGTCATGTCGTGATTACTGTTTGCCGACCGGCCCTAGAGCTGGAGCAGCCTTAAATTTGCGCGAAATATTATCATGAACCCGCCGCTAAGTGCCTCGCATCCGCTCCGCTGCCTCACTCCTAAGTCAGCCTCAAGTAACAAAACGAAAAGCTAACAACGACAACAGCAATCACAGAGTGTCGACAATCACCCAGAAGAAAAACAAAAAGAGAGCAGAGAAAGAAAAAGAAGAGAAAGAAAAGCAGAGGCGGCATAAAGCAACTGGTAGCCAAAGCCGGTAATACTCAGAAGCGGGACCCACAAAATGGAGGCGGCCCCGACAGCCACATCCCGGCACACGCGTCCATCACTACCGTTGCTCCCTTCCGGGCCTGGCGGGGTTTGCGATATAGCGTTGCGGGAGGACCGACGGGGCCACCACAGCACGACATTTACTGATACCCATCATTAAATGTCCATCGCCAAGCAGATCAATAACCTGCGAAGCGGGACGCACTATAACAAGCCCATGAGGCAAGAACAAGGACCTGACACCTAAAGCCATATGGCATAATGCTGTATCAGACCCAAAACCCAGCTCAACGGTTCGGCTCAGGCCCCCATTGCTCGCGGTCCAGGCGCACATCCAAACGATTATGAGCGACCTTAACGCCATGCTCGGCAAACAACTCAGCGACCCGCACGTTGGTTTCATCTGTCGACATCAGCCTATCCTTAAGGCTGCTAACAAATATCCGCACCTCGAAGTCCATACTGCTGCTGGTATATGCCATAAAATATACTTGCGGCTCTGGCTCCTTCAACACTCGAGGGTTCTCACGGGCCGCCTGATGCAGCAGCTGATGAACCAGCGGCTGATCAGAGCCATGAGCCACGCCATAGTGAAGTATTACGCGCGTTACGCTGTCTGACAGCGACCAATTAATCAACTGGTCTGTCACGAACGTTTTATTGGGAATGATGACTTCTTTCAAGTCAAAATCGACCACGGTAATCGCCCGAATTCGAATGCGACTAACGGTCCCACTCAAGGTTCCAATGGTAATGGTATCGCCGATTCTCACTGGCCGCTCAAACAGGATGATCAAACCAGAAATGAAGTTGGCAAAAATTTCCTGCAGACCAAAGCCCAGACCCACACCGAGAGCTGCCACCAGCCACTGAAGTTTCTGCCAAGACACGCCAAGCGTACCCAACGACGCCACAATCCCAATCGACATGATGGTATAGGCCAGCAACGAACTGATCGCAAAAGCACTGCCCGGCTTCAGCTCAAGGCGCGACAGCACCATCACCTCTAGCAAACCGGGCAGGTTGCGCGCCATCACCACGGCTAACGCAAAGATCAACAGCGCGACCAGCACATCCGCCACCGAGACGCCCCCTGACCCAGCCGCATCAAACATCTCACCGCCGAACACAGCGATCTGATCAAGGTAGCTGAGCACCGTCAGCAACTCACGCCACACCAAGTACAACATCACCACAAAGGCCATCATCAAAATGAGCTTGAACAGTCGTAGTGACTGCTGGCTGACCTGTTGCATATCCAGCGGAGGCTCTTCGGGAATGTCCGCGTTATCGGCACGTTCCTGAGCCATATTTGTGGCTTGGGCAGACTGCGCTAATGCACGACGATAAGCCAGCCGCCGCGCAGCCACTGCCAGCCCTCGAACAACCATCGACTCAACCAGCACCCAGAAGCCACACAGATACAACGTCAGAACAAAGTGATCCAGTACACTTAATGCCATGTAGGTGTAGCCATATACCACCAGCCCTCCCAGCACCAGCGGAACGAGAGCAATCAGCAAGCCCAGCATTAAGCGAAATAACTTGATGCCAAAATAGGGAACATGAGCCAATACCAACTTAGCCAATGACCAACTCATGCCACCTAACCCACTCAACAGTAGCAGCATAACCAAGGGCCGCTGAGACAGGTTAATTCCAGCGCCTTGCGCCAATAGCCCAATCACTAGCACCGTCATGAGAGCAACGCCCAGCCACAGCAACCAATACCGTAATTGTGACGCGTACCCTGACGACCAATGGAAATGCTGAATAGCGACGCCACCTGGAACCAATAGCGCCCGCATCCAAGCGACTAAGCTCCACGCCAATGACACATGCAGCAACATCGTTCCAACAGCCTGACCATCCACACCCGCGCCAGCTTGCAGGGCAACACTGACGGATAACAGCAGCAACGGCTTGGGCAACGCCAACAAATAAGTCAGCGCAACAGCCTTAGGCGTATGCGCCTGGCTATCAAAGCGCAACCGTCCAACCTGATCATGGAGCGTTTGCAAATAACGCAAAATCCGCCGCCTAAAACCAAGCAACACCACAGCGACAAGCGCTACCGGCACCCCTAACCACGCGCCAGGCCCAGGCCTTTTCCAGTGCACTGGCAAGCCACGACGCCACTCACCCGCGCGCCACTCTGCGGCAAAATGCTCGGGCAACCTTCGCAACCAAGCAAGGTCCAGAGGGCGCGCATTCGCCACCCAAAACAGTTGTTTGTCGATCGTTCTTTGCAGGCTGACACTAAGCGCCTGCTGTTGCTGTTCAACCAACTTCAGCTCAATAGCCGCTGATAGCTGCTCGCCATACACCGGCTCTAACTCATCGATCAGCTTGCGCTGCTTAGCTATCAGTTCATCAAACGCTTCCAGTTGCTGCTCACGTTGAACGGGGTCTTGTGCTGTCATTGTCAGCTGCTCAACAGCCTTGCCCACAGATGTCGACAGTGCTTCACGCTGATGATCCAGCTCAAGCTGCTTCAACCGCAGATCGGCAATGTCATCTTTCAAGCCCCCCTGTGCCGCCACCTTGGGTAACGCTTTACGCTGTTCTCGTAAGATTTGTGACAACAAGATGCTACCGCGTGCAGCCTCAACGTAATCGGCCAAACCGCGCTGCACTTGGCGCATTTTATCAAGCTGGTGTTGAGCTTCCTGAGCCAAGCGCTGCATGTCACGTGTCTGAGCACTCACTTCCAAAAGCTCAAGCGTGAGCTCACGGTTGCGCTGAAAAACATGAGCAATCACAGGCACCGACATTACCTCATCAAGCACCTCTCTACCGACACCGGCAATTAACGCTTCGGAGTTCTCACGGCGCCGTTGCTCAAGCTGGCTCTGAATAACCAGCAACTTCGCTTCTTGCTTTTCTACCCAGCGCTCTAATAGCTCTTGGCGTTGCTTTAACAGCTCGCGTAACCGTGAATTTGTTGCCAGCATACGATGATTAAGCGCCAGCTGCGCCTCTGCCAGCTCTTGACGCACGCTAAGCCGAATACGCTGCGGAGCCGATTCTTCCAGTCTTGAAGAAATTTGCCTATTCACCGAAGAACGCGCCGTTTCCAACATTCGCGTAGCCTCAGTAATGGCTTGCTGAGCCCGCTCCGGCAAGGTTCGTGTACCTAACAACTGAGTTTCTGTTTTCGCCAGTTGCTCACGCGCGTCATGCAAGGGTTCGGTCTGCTCAGTTTGATACTGCTCCAGCTGCTCAAGCGACATATCACCAAGAGCAGCCAACAACGCGTCGGTGCTCGGACTTTCTTCCTCCGCCTGAAGGCGGCGACTCAACTGTTCAAGCTCAACGGGAATGTCTTCCAGCATTGCCTCAAGATCGGCTCGCTGACGCTCAACCAGGGCTATCTTCTCAAGATCTTCAATCGAGGCCTCAAGCGCCTCAATTTTACGCTTTTCGACACCGCCCAGCGCATCACCCTGAGCAGCCATCAGCTCATCTAAGCGTGCCTGCAGCAGGCCACGCTCAGGCAAGCCAGACGCGCCTGCCAGGCCTGAAAAAATAAGCGACATCCATAGGCAAGCGATAAAAACGCCGCCTTTCCACCATGGATGTAGAGGTGATAGTGAGAAACCTTTGACGTAAAACATCGTACCTCGGCTTTGCAAGCACATGACAATACAGCGACACTTAGCTTTCTATCATTACAGGACAAGCAACATGTTGCCATCATCACACATCGCAAAAGTTGACTTGTCGCGACAGCATGGTAGAACGGCAATCTCACCCAACCAGGGCAGCGCTCTCATGAAATCGCCACGTTTTTTCAACGTGCTCATTATTTTCCTTGTCACCAGCGGCTTTTCTCTAAGCACGCAGGCCCAGAGTCGCCCTGTCAATAGCGAAGAACAGCAAGCGATACAGCAAAGAATCGAAAGCCTTGAGGCTGAGCTGCAATCACTTCGCCAGCAACTCGAACCGGGGCCAAGCTCTGCGCATCAGCACTCTTATACAGAAGAACGCTCCATCAGCAATGAGCTGGAGCTTGAGGAGCCCAAACCAAAAGACAGTCAAAATCACAGACAGAAAGAAGCCAGTCTTAGCGAGGCGGTCGTCAAACGCCGCATGCTTGAGGCAGAATCTCAATATAATCCACTAGCGATCACCACGCACCGGCGTAACTATTTACTGCCCCTCACTTATACGACCACGCCGAATACAGAGTCGTTTAGATACATTGATGATGAGCACGGTCCAGATCGCTTTGAAATGGTTTTCCAGTTCAGTGCAAAATTCGCCTTAGCTGAAAACCTGATATTTAACAATGGTGACTTATACTTCGGCTACACTCAACGCAGCTGGTGGCAAGCCTATAACACAGATGCGTCGTCACCATTTCGCGAAACCAACTACGAGCCAGAACTATTTCTCGACTTCCATAACAACACCCCTCTGCTCGGCTGGACCAATATCAACAACCGTATCGGCTTTAACCACCAGTCCAACGGTCGCTCAAGCCCATTATCACGCAGTTGGAACCGGATCACCGCGGCCTCCACATTTATCAAGGACGACTGGGCAATCACCTTCGCCCCTCACTGGCGCGTTCCTGAAAGTAAAAGCAACGACGACAACCCCGACATCCTTGACTACAAGGGCTACGGCGACATCACCATTGGCAGACAGTTCGGAGGCGGTCAAGAAGCCACCGTTAAATGGCGCGGCAACCTTGATAAAGGCAACATGGGCACCCAGATTGATTACTCGTGGCCATTGTTTGGCAAAGTGCGCGGCCACATCCAGTATTACTATGGTTACGGCGACAACCTGATTGACTATGACCGTGAAGTACAGCGCCTAGGTATCGGATTCAGCCTCAACCCGCTATACACTACGGGAACCTTCAACTGATAGCAGGTGTCGTTATCCCTGTTGCCAGTAAATTTACTGGCATACGTCAGCCCTGTTACACATTAGTTACCAAGAGGAATGACCCATGGCAGATCGTTCATCCAAGCGCCCCAGTACTCGTCAGCTTCAAGAGGATATTCAGCACCTCACCGATACGGTCGAAGAAATGTTGCAAGCGACTGCTGACGATTCGCGCAGCAACATCAAGGAAATGCGGGCAAGTGCCGAAAAACGCCTGTCTGCAGCGCGCTCCCGCCTGGAAGCCCGTGGCGAGGAGATGTACCACAGCGCCCGCGACACGGTAACCGACCAAGCTGACGCCTGTGATCGCTATGTGCGCGACAACCCCTGGACCAGCATCGGCATCGGTGCCGGGGTCGGCGTTGTCATAGGCATGCTGATCGGCCGCCGCTAATGTCATCCAATCAGGGGCCGGCTCAACGCGTGTTGGATGCTGGCAAGCAGTTGTTTGGCAACCTGGTCGCCACTGGCGAGACGCGCTTGCGTCTCGCTATTGTGGAGCTGGAAGAAGAACGGGCGCGCTTGGTCACCATGGCTATCCTGATTGGCTTGGGCCTGGTTCTTCTGCTTCTCGGCATCGGCGCGCTGACCACGCTGATTATCGTCATCTTCTGGGATACACACCGCCTGACCGCTATCGGCGTATCAGCGGCAGTATTGATGACCTGTGGCTTGCTCTCGCTAGCCTGGGTTATACGCATGGCCCGCAAGCGCACCCTACTGGCCAGCACGCTCAAGCACCTAGCCATGGACCGCGCACTACTGGAGGCGCCTGATGAGTCACAGCGCTAACCAGGCCACCACCAAGCGCCAGCAAAGCAAAGCTGAGCTTAAGGCTGAGCTTGAAGCCCATATTGATCAACAGCGCTTAGCCTTGATGTATCACAGCGCCCGATTAAGGCAAAGCGCCGCACCTATTGACCAAGGGTTACAGCGTGCGTGGCAATGGCGCATACCGCTTATCGCCACGGCAGGCATCGCACTACTTCCTGTGCTACGCCGCCCCGGCAGCGTCATCAGGTTGAGCAAAAAATTAGCACTGGGCGCCCTGACACTAAACCGCGCCCGCCGACTGCTGCGCTGACATCGAGTCAGTAATGAAAATCAACATTTCATTACTGCGAGCCTTGGTTTGGCGGACGTGGGCAGTTCCATTGATGCTACCGACCCTGCCATAGAGCCATCTCATTCCGTGTGCTGTTTTAACGGACCACCACGCTGACCAAAGTTTCGAACCATTGCTGGCGGAGGCCTTTGTGCGAGCCGAGTAGAATCGCGAGGTAGGGTTGCAGCGGGTGGGCGGCGGGGAGCGCGTTGCGGTGGCGTTCCAGTGCGGGGCGAAATGGCAGTTGCTCTGCCGGGTCGTGGAAGCCGGTGGCGTGGTGCTGTAGCCATTCCAGCGGCGGCACCAAAAGCGCTGTAGCACCGCTGGAAAGCGCGAGGCTGACGCCCTTTACATCAAAATCCCCGGCGTAGTAATGCGCTTTTCGGGTGTTGCGCCAGGCTTCGGCCAGGGGGCGGAAGGCGCCGCCGTACTGGCTATCGCCCCGGTAAACCACTAGCGGTTGCTGGCTGTGTTGAAGCGCAAGCGAGGTGGGGTCGAAGTGGTAAAAGCAGTCGAGGTTTTCCACCTGAATCAGCGCATCACACGTCTCCAGCTGAATGCCGCGCCAATCCACATCGGCAATCGCGCGGGGGGCGTGGGAAAGCCAGCCGGGATGTTGTGACGGCACGTTCACCAGCACGCGGTGGCTGCGCGGGCTCTCCCCCAGGCTTTTGTCTTCTTCCACCCCTTCCTTGGCCTGCTCCAGGCTGGATAACCCGCTCAATGAGCGCCCGACTGGTGCCTGCCCTTGGCTGAGCAGGGTCTTATTGATCTGTTTGATCAGCTCGCGGTCGAAGTGCAGTTCTTTGCCGTTCAGGCGCAGGCCGGGGTCGATGTAATGCTCATGGCACCAGGCCACCACGTCGTCCACCCACTGGCGGCGCGGCCTTACTACCTCGGCATGGCGGCGCAGCAGGTGGTCCACTTCGTTAAGGCTTTTACGCGCCCGGCCGGACAGTTTCATAGGGTTTCCTTTCATGCCACACCTTCAAAACGCAGGGCCACATCATGAATCAGGCGCACGTCGTTATACACCCCTGCAGGGCTTTCTTCAGGGAGCCATTGAAAAGCGCCCTGTTCCTGACGCGGCAGCCCCTGATATTCGGCGATAACCTGAAACAGCCAGATTTCCTCGGGCCATGTCAGCTCGCTTGCCTGTAGATACGCCAGGGCGCTGAGGGGTTCATTGGCACTGCTATCCACCACATGCAGGTAGAAGGCTTCCACATCCTCTTTCAGCGCCTGTTGCCGCGCGGCGACCATGGCACTTTCCGCGATTAACGCTGGGCTGGCCGCTGCGGTCGCCTCGACGGGACGCGTCACGCTGGGCAGGTCTTTGAGCAACGCGCCCAGCAGGCTGACATCCTGATGATGATCCAGCGCTGCCGCACCAGCGGGCCTCAGCGGGGCGGCATGATTGCAAAGCTCTGGCACCTCGCTGCGGCGGGCGTAGTTGCCCGGTGTGAAGCCTGGGTGTTCGCGCAGAAACGCGGCCATACCCGAGACCAGACGGCTACGTGCCTGCATGCGCCGAAAACGCGCCATCAGTTCGGTCAGGCGGCTTTGCACTTCGCGCAGGCTGGTGAAGTGCTGGCTGAGTTGCTGCTGAAGCTGGCTGATAAGGAGTTTGCGCAAGGTGCCGTCGTTGCCGACCAGATCAATCAACTCGTCGAAATCGATCAACGCCAGGCCATCCAGCAGGCGAACGACCTGTTTCTGGGCGCGTTCGTTTTCACGCACCTTGTCATTCAAGCGGCTGACAAAACCGAAATCGCTGTTAAGCCGCTGCCACAGGCTATCAATGGCATCGGCAAAGCGGCCGTTGAGGTCATCCACCGTCTGGCGCAGGCGCAGAAGCTGTTGCTCCTGTTGCCAGTAATCGCCCAATTGGCTGGATTCACGGTAGCTGGCGACCTGGGTTCGCACCTGCTCCAGGGTGTCGGCCACATCGGCGTTCACCTGACGACGCGATTCATCCGCCACCATTTCCGCAATCAGCTCACGCATTTTGGGCGTCAGCTTGACGCCGCCCTGCTCGTCCGGCCGCCACACAATGCGCGCCGCAAACAGGCGGCGCAGGGCGTTACTGCTCAGCCCTTCCAACGGTACATCGTCGCTGACATAGCCTTTCATCAGGGTTTCACTGTGGCGGCCAAGCAGTGCCAGCCGTTCTACGCCGGTGGTCATTAAACGGCTTTCCAGCGGCGCATTCTGGGCGTCGTTGAACTGGCTCACAGCAATGCCTCCTGCCTCGCCTCGTCTTCCCTGTCGATGGGCAGCTGTTCTTCGTCGCGAATAAAGCGCACCCAGTCAATCAGGTAGTCGATCTTACCGGTGACCAGATAGACCTGTCGGTCGCTGTGCGGCTGTAACAGGTAACCGTGCTCTTTCAGGCGTTTGAACACCTGCTTGACCTGGGCATCGAGCTGCTCACTCTGGGAGCCGAAAAAGCTGTCGGTGGCCAGCCGTTCGATGCGCTCCCGCAGGCTGGGGTTATCTTCGCTTCTGGCCTGTAGCTCGCCAGGTTTGAGTACATCTCCTGGTGCCAGTACACCGTCGCGCCCTAAGGCTTCCTGCACTAGTTGCAGCCATTCCAGCAGCGGCAGAAGGTGGTTGACCGTGTCGTTGAGCTGGCGCGAGAGCTGCTCACGGGCGGCATCATCCACCTGCCGCCAGGCCAGAAAGTACACGCTGGCATCCTGGTTGGTAGCCAGACGCCGGTTGAGCGGGCGCAGGTAATCGTCCAGGGCCTCGCGCAGCGTTTCGTCCTGTAGCTGACGAAAGGCGCTTTCATCGCTGACCGCACAGACAAATTCACCGGCCAGCAGGCGCTCCAGCAAGGGTCCGTGGCTAAGCATGTTGGGGTGGTTGTTCTCGCTCATGCGGGCACCTCCTCGCTACGTGCCTTTATACGGGCGGCCAGTGGGCTCAGGCGCGGTTCAATGCGTTTCAGGCGGCGGATGTCGGGAAGCTTGGCATCCTGTTCGATCAAGTAGCGATGGTGAAACAGCATCAGAACATCCGATTCCGGATTCGGGAAGGCGCCCACCACATGAATGCGGTTGCTGTCGCAGGCATCAAACAGTTTCTCGACGTTGTGATAGGCCAGGGTGCCAATTTCATCAATCGGCCAGTGGATGGCGATCTCGGCCTTGCCGCGCAACAGGCGGGTGAAGGCAAGCAGAAACTTGCACAGAATCAGGTAGGCCATGCCGTGGCTGGAGGATTCCAGTAGCTGGCGATCGTTCTTGATCACCAGATCCGCGCCGCCTTCGTTCAGGTGCAACTCCAGACGCAGCAGGCTTTCAAAACTGTACTGCTGATCATGGCGGAGTAAATCCACCACCTCGGTCAGGGCATTGAGGTAGTCGTCGCTGGGCAGGTCATAGCCCGACTGTGTCCATTCATGATAACGCTGAGCGAAATCCTTGAGCGGCTCCCAGAAGCCCAGCTCATCAATGGTTGACTGGATCTGTACTTCGGCCTTGGTGATCCCTTCCAGACGCAGGTCGTCCGCGACTTCGTCGGAAAGCCGGCGGCTCTGGGCGCTGATACGCCGATTGAGGTCACGAAACACAGTGAAGAACTTGACCAGATCATCGCCGATATTGCGCCCTTGCTGCACCAGCTGCTGTTGCTGGTCTTCCAGCAGTTTAAGCATATCGCCAAGCAGTGGCAGCAAGCGCCGTGGGTCGTCCCTGTCCGGCAGTTTTTCACGCTCGCCTTCCAGCATTTCGACAAACCCACTGCTGGCGCCTTTGATCAGCTGGCTTTCCACGTCCTGACAGCCCTTGCGCAGGTGTTCTCTGGCTTCAGCACGCTGTTTGAGAGCCTGTCGGGCACGCGCGAGACGTTCGCTGACATCTCCTGGCGCCTCCTGCTGGGGCGACGCATCCGCACTCAGGGCCAGCTCATCCAACTGTTTTAGCAGCGGTTTAAGCTCTTCCAACAACGCCTGGGCCTGCTGATAGGCTTCCTGCAGTTGGTTGAGGGCTTGGCGATGGCTCGCCTGGGTAGACTTGAAGGCTTGCTGTTGCTGATCCCGCTGGCGTTTGAGTGCATCGCAGCTGCGGGTCAATTCACTCAGTTGCTGAATCAGTTCCGGCTTTTGCTGCCCCCACTCCACGCGCATGAAGCGCTGATAGAGATCCAGTTCTTCCTGACGAGCGGCTGTTGCGCGAATATGCGTTTCCAGCTGCTGCAACCGATGGCGGGTATCACGCAGGGTAACCGGGTCGACACCGCTGGCCTGAAGCTCCTGATCAAAGGCCTGCTCCAGCTCTTTGCACTGGCGCTGGTGTTCGCTTTTGAGTTCGGTGAGCTGCTGTTTATGCTGCTGAAAGCGTGCAGCCAGGCTGTCCAGCTGGCTTTGAGCATCGGCCTTGAGTTCCAGAAGCTCTGCCTGATGAGAGACTTCCAGTTTGGCCTGTGCATCCTGTTGTTCTTCCTGCAGGGCCTGCTGAATAGCCTGCTGCTCGGCCAGGGCTTTTTCCTGTTCAGCGCGTCGCTGCTGTTGCGCCCGTGCATGGCGCTCCTGCAGCTGGCGGCGGGCCTGCTGGGCATATTCGACGTCTTCTTCAGCGCTGGTAATCGCTAACCGTGCCTTGCCCAGCGCCTGCTCGGCAAGTGTTACCCGTTCGACCTGCCGGCGCAGATTTTTTTCGTTGCTCTCAACGTCGGCTTCTGCCCGCAGCACAGCGGCGTCGGCAGCCTCGATGGCGGCAAGCAGACTGGCTTCATCCTGAGCGTAATCCGGCAGCGCGATGGCGTTAAGGTTCACCTGCAGCCCGTAAAGGCTGTCGTTTTCTGGCGCGCTGTCGTCATTTTCGACTGCCAGCATGGCAGGCGCCAGATCACGGCGTTCCAGCAGCTCCGGCGCCAAGACTTTACCCAGGGACTGTTCCCAACCAGGGCGATGAAAGCGCAGAAAGTGGCGTAAAGAGCCTTGCTCCGGGTCTTTCTGGCGGTACAGTTCGCCGCTGTGTTGCTGCGCTGCCTCCAGACGCTGGCGGGCGGCATTGAAGGCGCTGTCAGCGTTTTCGCGTTCCTGCTTATGCGCCTCCAGTTCCAGGCGCAAGCTGTTGTGATGATCGCGGGCGGCACTGAGTGTACTTTGCGCCTGATCCAGCCGCGCCTGAGCCAGTTCGGCCTCAGCGGTTTCGTCAGCGTTGGGGCCTTGATGCACCAAGGCCGCTTTGAGCGTGGCCAAGCGTTCAACGCCTTCCGCCACACGCCCCTGAAAGCTGGCGTCCAGCGTCTGGCGCTGCTGTTGGTAACGGTTGATCAGGCGTTGCTGGTCATCCCAGTGCGTTTCGCGCCGTGCCGCCTGTTCTTCTCCAACGGCATCCATCTGGGCCTGAAGCTCTTCACTCTGGCGGGCCAGAGTCTCGCCCAACTCGCGCAAGCGGGCATCTTTACGCGCCTGGCTCGCCTCGGCGGCTTCCTGCATCAGCGCCAGATGCTCGCGCAGCTGCTGGTGTTTTTCGCGCTGTTGCGGCAGGGCTTGCAGGTCACGCTCAAGCTGCGGCATGTCAGCGTCTTCATAGGCTTCATAGCGCTGCTGAAGGTCTTCCAGGCTGCGTTCGGCCTGCTTGCGCTCGCTTTCCTGGGCGCTGAGCTGGTCGTTTAACGCATCACGGGCGGTTTCGTAGTCTTCCTGCTGGGCTTTGAAGAGCGCTTTTTGCTCCTTGATAGCAGCGTCGGTATCCGCCGCGGTGCGTTCGGTACGGTGCTGATCGGCATCCAGCTGGGGCTTGAGTTGCCATAATACGGCGTCCAGACGGGCAAGCTCGGCATCCGTCTCACGCAGCTCCGCCAAGGCGCGCTGCAGCGGCGTCAAACGCATGGACTGGCGCATCTGGGCGATCCAGTCCCGCGCCTTGGTGCTGCGAATCCGGGTGACGGGCAACTCCACGCCGTCTTCTTCGAAAATCGCCGCCAGCATGGTCTTGAGGGTATCCAGCTTGCCCTCTTTGGCATGCACCGCCGAGACCAGCTTCTCCATGTGGCGGATACGATGTTCCGGTTTCACCAGACTGAACTGGGCGGCCATCTGGCGTAGCCTGAGCGCCTCTTTACGGTTGCCGTGAGAGGCCATACCGGGAATCGGGGTGAAGTCATTCTGAATCACCGCGCGATACTCCGAGGTGGCCGTCAGCTTGCTGGAGGTAGCGATACCGTTATGGCGCAGGCCATTCAGCCACTGCGGGTAGTCACGCGCGACAACGCTACCTTCACTTTCAAGCAGGTAATCTTCAGGCCGGTAAGGGGCGGCCACAAAACGGTATTCCACGCCACCGCTGGTGCTGCGGGTCAGCACCACCTGGCACAGGCTGCCCGCTTCACGGCGATATTCGTAGACAAGGTAACTATTGCTGTTGGGCAGATAGAACGCATCAAACTTCATGCGCGTTCGTGGTACCACCCGGTTGGGCAGCTCGCCATAGAACACCGGCACCAGTCGCTGCAAGGTGGTTTTGCCGGAGGCGTTGGTGCCGCAGATATTGGTGTGACCATCCAGACTCAACTCGACCACACCGTCGAGATGGCCGTGAATCATCACGATACGTAATAAGTGAGCCATGCCGCATCCCTAGTCATGTCGTTGTCTGATAAACCGATTTCATTGACCCAACAGTTTACGTAGTCACTCCATAAAACACTGCTGTCGCTGCCTTTGCTATATGCTGATTACCAAACGCAAGCGTCGTAAATTTTTTTGAGGCAGTGGCTCAGTGGGTACCACTCCCTATATTGCCAAGTAAAGTAGGCTGCAACCGAGCTTTCCACTAAAAAACATGAAAAGCATTAACACCGCGAGGTTACACCGGTGTCAGCCAGTGCTTGAACGCGGGCAGTTCGCCGCGGACGGCTTGCTGGTAGGTTCGCTGTAGCCGGGCGGTGACGCTGTCATCAGGGATAGGGGCATCCACGGCGGGGGCACCGGCTCTTACGCCAATTTTGCGTCCATCCAGTTCACGCAGCGGGAGGATTTCTGCAGCGGTGCCGGTCAGGAAGACTTCATCGGCGGTGTAGAGTTCATCGCGGGTGATGCGCCGCTCGCGCACTTCAATGCCCAGCACGTCACGGGCCAGCTGAATCACGCTGTCGCGGGTGATGCCCTGCAGGCAGGAGGTGACTTCCGGGGTGTGCAGAACGCCATCGCGCAGCAGAAAAACATTGGCAGCCGAGGCTTCTGCGACATAGCCTTCCGGGTCGAGCATGATGGTTTCATCAAACCCGGCCTTGACCGCGGTATTCAGCGCCAGCATGGAGTTGACGTAGTGGCCGCTGGTTTTGGCGCGGCACAGGCTGATATTGACGTGATGGCGCGCCCAGGAAGAGGTGATCGCGCGCAGCCCGCAACGCTTGGCTTCCGGCGAAAGATAAGGCCCGAGATCCCAGGCGGCAATCATCACATGGGTGCTCAACCCTTTGGCGCGCAGGCCAAGCCCTTCTGCACCGAGAAATACCGTGGGCTTGAGGTAGGCGTTGGTGAGCTTGTTTTTACGCAGGCATTCCTGCTGAGCATCGATCAGCGCGGCTTCGCTGAAATCCATCGGGATATCCAGCGAGTGGGCGCTTTCTGCCAGACGGCGGGTGTGTTCAGCGACCCGAAATATCGCCGTCCCCTGCTCGCCTGCATAGGCGCGCACGCCTTCAAAACAGCCCATCCCGTAATGCAGGGTATGGGTGAAGACGTGAATTTTGGCCTCTCGCCATTCCAGCCATTCGCCGTCCTGCCAGATCCAGCCATCACGATCATAAAGCGGTGTCATGCATTTTGCTCCCACTGTTGGCGCCAGCCATCCATCAGCGCCTGCTGATGTGGCTGTAACGCCTGATAATCCCAGGCGGCAATTTCATCGTTCTGCGGGTCGGGCACCGCAATCTCACTGCCCGCCAGGGTCTGAATAACGCTGTGGCCACACAGTGGCACATAGCCTTCTGAGTATCCGCCTTCATGCACAAACACCAGTTTGCCTGAGCAGCGGCGCTCAGCTAATGCCTTGAGCTGGGCGGTCATCTCGGCAAAGGCACCGCTGTTGAGCAGCATCTTGCCCAGCGGGTCCTTGGCGCAGGCATCATAACCGCAGGCGACCACGATCATATCCGGCGCAAAGGCGTCAAGCGCGGGCAGAATCAAGGTTTCCATGGCGTACTGATATGCCCCCAGCCCACAGCCTGGCGGCATGGGAAGATTGAGATTAGCCCCTTTCCCGGCGCCTTCGCCCTGCTCTTCAAAGCGGCCCGTGTCCAGCGGGTAGTTGCCGGACTGATGAATGGAAACGGTCAGCACCTCGGGGTCGGCGTAAAACGCTGACTGCTGGCTGTTACCGTGATGCACATCCCAATCAAGAATCGCCACCCGCTTCACCTGCCCCAAGGCCCTTGCGCGCATTACCGCAACGGGGATATTACCCAACAGGCAGAACCCACGCCCTTGATCGGCCTCGGCATGGTGGCCGGGAGGACGACACAGCGCATAGGCATTGGCCACTTTCCCAAGGGCAACGTCTTCCACCGCTGCCACGGCAAGCCCTGCCGACTGCTGGGCGGCTGCCCAACTGCCGGGCATGAAGGGGGCGCAGTCACCGCCATTGCCGCCACCTCGCGCATCATCTTTCGCCAGCATTTTCAGGTAGCGCGGAGTATGAAAGCGCAGCAGGTCTTCCTGGGTGGCCGCTGGCGGTTTCACGACCTCTAGCTCGTCTATCAGGCCGCTGACTTCAAGAATATTTTTCAGCCGCCGCTTGCTTTCGGGGCTTTCAGACGCCGCCTGCGGTTGCAGAAACTCACCCGGCGACGAAAACACGCCGATGGCGCCCTGGTCATGCCAGAAGCAGCGTTCATGCCAGTAAAAACCTGTCGTCTTCAACCCTGTGTTTATTAACCCAGTCGTGCTCATTCAGCCTCGCAGATAACCGCGCATAAAGGCGGTAAGGTTAGCGCTTAGATGATCGGTCGGATAGCCGCCTTCCTGAATCACCACGGTGGGCTGTGAAAGCGCGCTTAACTGCTCGCCCAGGGCCACAAACTCCTCCGTTTCCACGCTTAACCCGGCCAACGGGTCATCCTTGTGGACATCCAACCCCAATGACACCACCACAGCCTCTGGCTGAAAGTGGTTGAGCTGCTTGATTAAGGTCGCTACAGCGCTCAGATAGGTCTCGCCGTCGCTGCCAAGCGGTAGCGGAAAATTAACATTAGCCCCTTCCCCTTCACCACTGCCGGTTTCATCGGCTCCACTCCAGAAGAAAGGATAGAAATCACTCGGGTCAGCATGTACCGACCCCGTCCACACATCACCGCGAGCGTAGAAGATATCCTGAGTGCCGTTACCATGGTGTAAATCCACATCAATGATAGCGACTTTAGACACTTTCTCACGCAGCACGCTGGCGGCCAGCGCTGCATTATTGACCAGACAAAAGCCACCGGCATTATCCGGCCCGGCATGGTGGCCCGGCGGGCGACACAAGGCATAGGAACGGGCTGCTCCACGCAGCACATCTTCCGCGGCCGCCACGGCGGTGGCGGCCGAGGCCATCGCGCCACGAAAACTGGTCTCACTCAGCGGGCAGGCCATGTCATGCAGGTGCCATCCGGCCTGCCCTACAGGATGACGTGGGTAATGCTGGGCCCCACCACAGGGATGAACATTGGGCGCGACTAACTCAGACGCACCGGGTATCGCATGCCAACGTTCATAGATGGTTTCGAGAAACTGCAGATAGCGGGATGTATGAACCTGCTCAAGACGCTTACGCAGCGTCGGTGAGTCCGTTTCCATCGGGGCCGTCAGGCTCAAGCCCGCTGCCGCCAGACCTTCGCTGAGCAACTCTGCCCGCACAGGTCCTTCCGGTGAAGGGGCCGGTTGGCCACGCAACAGAAAGGTGGGCGGCGCATGCCGCGCCTGATCTGGATGGTAGAAGCATTTCATTAATCGTTCACCATGAGGTTAAGCGCCGGGTAAACCCGTGCCAGGTTAAAGCAATGACGGAACCCAGGTAGAAAGCGCAGGGAACGTCGCCAACAGAAAAATGGCCGCGATGAAAGCCGCATAGAACGGCAGGGAAACAACAAGAGAGGCAGTTTCAACACAAACGACATCCTTGTCGTAAGCCATAAAAGACCATATTACTGATAGTCTTTAGGCGCTTTCCATGCTTTCCCAGGTCTCAATCGCTGCAGCCAGATCCTCCAGCGACGCGCCAACGGATTTGAACAGCGTAATGGCCTCACTGCTGGTACGTCCGGGCTTGTCGCCTTTCAGCACTTCGGCCAGATCGCCCTTGATATCATCAAACGCGAAGCAGCCTTCCTCAATTGCCTGGTGAATATCCCCGGCTTCGCCTTTGGCACCCGCGTAGGTATCCACGTACACATCGGCACGTCGCAGGCATTCGCCATCGGTTTCACGCATGGTCGGGCGGAAGGCACCAATCAGGTCGACGTGAGTACCCGGCGTTAACCACTCCCCCTTGACCAGCGGCTCGGTGGAAAGCGTCACGCAGCTGACGATATCAGCCTCCGCCACAGCGGATGCCAGATCCGTCACGGCTTCCGTCGCAAAACGGTCCGCGTATTCAGCCGCCACGGCTTCAGCTTTATCTTTGCTGCGCCCCCACACCAGCACCCGTTTGATCGGGCGCACGCTGGCGTAGGCTTCAATCACCATGGGTGCCAGTTTGCCGGTGCCCACCACCAGCAGCGTGTCAGCGTCTTCTTTGGCCAGCACATTCCCAGCCAGCGCAGAGGCTGCCGCTGTACGACGGCGAGTCAGTTCGCTGCCATCAATACACGCCAGTGGTTGGCCGTGTTTGCCTTCACTGAGTAGGTAGAGACCGGAAATCGCCGGAATGCCGTGATTGGCATTCTGCGGAAACGCGTTGACGATTTTCACGCCGATATAACCTGCTGCTTCCCAAGCGGGCATCAACAGCATGGTAGCTTCACCATCCGGACGATGCATGGCGTGGTGATGACGCGGCGGCGACTCCACGCCTTCCACAAAGGTGGTTTTCAAACGCTGGATCAGGCCGTCCCAACCCAGGTGACGTTCGACATCGGCAGCAGAAATAACCTGCATATCACGCCTCCGGCAACGCGGCCACGACCATGATTTCCACTTTCCATTCCGGCTTGGCGAGCTTGGCTTCCACTGCCGCACGCACGGGCGGGCGCCCAGCAACCACCCAGGCATCCCAGGCAGCATTCATCTGGTCAAACTCCGCCATGCTGGTGACCCAGATCTGCGCAGAAATCAGGTTTTCCTTGGAAGTGCCTGCCTGTGCCAGTAGTTGGTCGATACGCGCCAGCACCTGCTCGGTCTGGCCACGCATGTCGGCAGAGGCATCTGTCGGCACCTGGCCGGCCAGGTAAACACTGCCGTTATGAATGGCAATCTGGCTCATGCGTGCATTGCTATCGTGGTAGGTAACGCCCATTTATATCTCTCCTGAGATAAATACTTTCGGGTAATGCTGCTTTGAGAATACGAACTTGGCGCTAGTAGCGCTTGCCTCAAAGTCAGGAAGATTTGCCCGAAAGTCTTTTACTCACAGAAGCAGAAGCAAAGGCAAAAACACCAGGAGGGTTAGCGTTGAATACGCTACATTTAGCGATCTGCGGATGGGGAAATTTCAAAATAGCGACGATAAGCCCGTGAAAAGCTGCCTTGATCTCGAAAGCCAACCAACATAGCAATATGCCCCAAGCTCAAGGCGCTGTGACGCACCAGAGTGCGTGCATGCTCAAGGCGACGGCGCTGCACATAGGCCAGCGGCGTGACACCGGTCAGCTCGCGGAAGCAGGCGTGAAAATGTCCGAGGCTAAGCGCACACAGTGCTGCCATCTGTTCAACATGAATGGCATCGGCTAAGTGCTGGTCGATCCAGTTATCCAGCCTCACCAGATCCAGCCGCTCACTGATACAGCGTTTACCGACAGGTTTACCAAGCTGGCTGACGACACTTTCCGGCTCATCGTGCAGATACATGGTCAGCGCACGCAGCAATAGCACGGCAATCTCATTTTGTAGCGCGGGGCACTGTTCAAGCTGTTGCGAAAGCGCATGAGTGAGCTGATTGAGTGCTGGCGGCACACTGAAAAAACGCGG
Source organism: Halomonas halocynthiae DSM 14573 (assembly GCF_000425725.1). Taxonomy (GTDB): domain Bacteria; phylum Pseudomonadota; class Gammaproteobacteria; order Pseudomonadales; family Halomonadaceae; genus Halomonas; species Halomonas halocynthiae. The sequence continues at coordinate 220,741 of NZ_KE384440.1, read as the reverse complement.
TTTATCGAACAAGCGCTCAATTTCGCTGCCTTTCTCAAGTGTAGCAAGGTGCGCCACCGGAATATCCAGCACCAGAGTACGATTCCCACCATCCCCCTGATATTCATGATGGCGGGAGCTGGGTATCAAACAGCCACGGCGCGCCGTTACCCGCTCCTCCTTTCCCTCCATGGCCAGCTCGGTTGTCCCACTGGTGGCAAGTATCAGCTGGTGGAAGTCATGAGCATGAGAGACGTGCTCAGTCGCCAGATTACGACTGTGCAACTCAAAACACTCTCTATTAAGACCGTCTTTGCCCATTATAGTTAGCTCTCATTACTTATACTTTTATTAAATGTTCACTTTCTGCAGATAGCTTATTCATAAACCCCACCTAAAACACAACACCAAGCCCGTGACTCTTGGCATGCTGAGCTTCAGGTTCACGTTGCAAGGATAAAACAGAGCTATGGTGGTATTTACGCTATGAGATACTTAACCTGTGGCAATCAAACCATTTTTCTTCTAAGCCAATGGAAAACGTTATGACTGACGTAAAGCGCCCTGTTAATTCGCATAAAGCGTACCACGCACACGTCTACTTCGAGCAAGCCACGTTGCCTTTGGCAACGTCGTTATGTGAGCAGGCTGGCGAGAAGTTCGGCCTTAAGGTGGGTCGCGTTCATCAGAAAAATGTTGGCCCTCATCCGAAGTGGAGTTGCCAAATCACGTTTGGAACCAAGCATTTTGACCAGCTTGTACCTTGGCTTGAACAGAACAGGGAGGGGCTTTCTATTCTGATACATGCCTTAACCGGCAATGATCTTGAAGATCACACAATCTATGCGTATTGGTTAGGGGATAGCCTTGAATTAGACCTGTCGATGTTTCGCGGTTAACTCCCCCAAAAGAGGCATCGCATCACAACACCTCTCCTCTTTTCTTATAATGCTAACCCGCAAGCAACGCCTGACGCCCAGGCCCACTGAAAGTTATAGCCGCCGAGTTCCCCTGTCACGTCCAGTACTTCACCTATGAAACGGAGCTGCGGCAAATCTTTAACCTCAAAGGTTTTCGACGATATAGCTTGAGTAGCCACACCCCCTATGGTGACTTCTGCGGTACGCCAGCCTTCCGTGCCAGCAGGCTTAAGCTGCCATTGGTTAAGCCGCTCAGCCCAGCGAGCAAGCTGCGCGTTAGAGCATTCGGCAAATACAGCATCCTCACCATGCCACCCTACCAAGGCATGAGCCAAACGCTTTGGCAGCCGTTCAGCAAGCCAGCCGGACACTCGCCGCTTCGGTGTTTGCTGGCGCGCATGAACCAAGCTTTCCCAGGCGTTTTCACCCGCTAACAGATTGATCTCCAGGGTGTCACCCGGCTGCCAGTAGCTGGAAATTTGTAGCATAGCTGGCCCCGACAGGCCGCGATGAGTGAACAGCAGCGGCTCGTGATACTCCCCACCACCACAACGCACTGCAACCGAATGACTGAGGCCAGCCAATGCAGCAGCGCGGTCTTTCCACTGAGACGTTAGCGTAAACGGCACCAGTGCGGGACGCGTTGCAGTAACGGAAAGCCCAAATTGGCGCGCAATGTCATAACCAAAACCGCTGGCTCCCAACGTAGGAATCGACAACCCTCCACTAGCCACCACGACCGCGCCAGCATCCATGCGACCACGAGATGTCATTAAACGCATTCCCTCGCCTAGGCGTTCAACGTGCTCAACACGAGTGTTTAGCGAAATATCGACTCCGGCCCACTCACACTCAGTCAGCAGTATTGTCAACAGATCCTTGGCTGACCCAGCGCAAAACAGCTGCCCCGGCGCTTTCTCTACATGCTCAAGCCCATGACGCTCAACCAGCTCAACAAAGTGGTCAGGCCGATATCGCTTGAGCGCTGAAATACAAAAATACGGGTTATCAGAGAAAAAATTAGCTGACGTGGTAGCCAAGTTGGTGAAATTGCAGCGACCACCGCCTGACATCAGGATTTTCTTGCCTGCTTTGTTAGCATGGTCTATTACCAGCACACGACGACCGGCGTAGCCTGCCGTCAACGCGCACATCAACCCCGCCGCTCCGGCACCAATGATCACCACATCATGGTTCATGTTGCTCTCCCATTGCTTACCACAAGCACACCCCACCACAGGAAAACGCGCATTCTAGCAGAGGCAGCGAGCGTAAACTTGCACTGTATTGCCATGATATTGCCACGTTATTTTCGTAACCTCTCGTGGTGATGATCAGCACACACCGGTAAGCTATCTCATCGTCGTCAATGATTACTCACATGTTTCACTACCGTCACTTTCAACCGGATTCATCATGATGCTGAGTTTACTCGCGCCAGGGAATTGGCGCCGTATTGCCCTTGTAGCTAGCCTAATCTGCTTTGTGTTAACCGCCCTGCCCCTGGCTGCCCAACCAGCCCCTACGCCAGTCATCGGCGCGCGCGTTGACACAACTCTCTGGTCTGATCCGCTAGATGGGCTCGGTACGCTGAAGGCAGAGGAAAGCATCACGCTCTCCGCCACCGTGACGGCGATTGTCGAATCCCTGGATTTTGAAGGCGGCGAGCAAGTGGCCGAGGGTGCCACGTTAGTTCGTCTCAACGCCGCAGAAACGCGCGCGGACCTACGTGCAGCTCAAGCACTACGCGACGAGCGTCAAGCTGTCGTTAACCGCTTGGCACAACTGCAAGAACGCAACTTAGCGCCACGCGCCGAGGTCGAAGACAGCCGAGCACAGCTACGCCAAGCAGAGGCCGCCATTGCTGCCATTCAAGCCCAGCTTGATAACTACACCCTGAACGCGCCCTTCGCTGGCGTGGTCGGCTTTCGCGAGCTAAGCGTCGGCACACTGGTCACCCCCGGCACGGAGCTTGTCACCCTCGACAAACTCGAGCGCATGAAATTGGATATCCGCCTACCCGAGCGTGAATTGGGCCAACTGACGCTCGGCACGCTGATTGAAGCGCGTAGTTCAGCTTATCCGGAAGCCCTCTTTCAAGGCAGCATCACCAACATCGGCACCCGAGTCGACCCTGTCAGCCGTAGCGTGGTGGTACGTGCCGAGCTAGACAACCCCGAACACCAACTGCGCCCAGGCATGCTGATGGAGGCTCGTATCAAGCGCGACGCCCGCCACAGTCCAACGGTGCCTGAGTCAGCAGTAATTGCTGAAGGCCTGACGCAACATGTGCTGGTCATTCATCAAGATGACATGCGCATTGAGCGCCGCGAGATCACACAAGGAAAGCGCCGCCACGGAGAAGTCGAAGTATTATCAGGCCTTCAGCCCGGCGAGCTGGTGGTTAGCCATGGCACCGATCGCACCCGCGACGGTGCCACTGTTCGCTTGATTGGCATCGCAGACGCCGACACCAGCGTACGCCAGCTGCTAGAAACTAGCCGCACTGAGACAAACTTCTGATGCAACTATCTGAACTCTCCATCAAGCGCCCAGTGCTGGCTACAGTGCTCGCTGCGCTCATAGTAGCCTTTGGCATACTCGCGCTAACGCGCCTGCCGCTACAGGAATACCCCTCTATTGACCCGCCTATCGTCAGCATTAGCACCAGCTACCCTGGCGCGTCGGCTAATGTGGTTGAAAGCCGTATTACTCAACCGCTGGAAGACAGAATTTCGGGCATTTCTGGCATCGAGGTCATTTCTTCATCAAGCTCAGATGGCAACTCCAGAATTACCGTTGAGTTTTCCTTAGGGGTAGACATCGATGCTGCAGCTAACGACATCCGCGACCGCATTTCAGGCTCACTCGACAACCTTCCCGACGAAGCAGACCCGCCCGAGGTTCGCAAAGCCGACGCCAGTTCAGATGTGGTGTTGTGGCTCAGCCTATCAGGCGAAGACTATGACATTTCCGAACTCACCGACTACGCCGAACGTTATTTGAGCGATAGCCTGTCGGTACAAGACGGTGTTTCGCAAGTCATTATCGGGGGCGGCCACGAATACGCCATGCGTGTGTGGGTTGATACCAACGCACTCGCTGCTCGCGGCCTAACGGTGCGTGATATCGAAAACACCCTCAGGGCAGAAAACGTCGAACTACCCAGCGGCTCCATTGAGTCAAAAGACCTACAGTTCCGCCTGCGCCTACCGCGCAGCTTTAACACGCCGGATGATTTTCGCAACCTAGCACTGGCCCGCGACGATAACGGCTATTTGGTCAAGCTCGGCGATGTGGCCCATATCGAAATCGGAGCGGTCGAAACTCGCACACTGTTTCGTGGCAATGGTAAGGCCATGGTCGGCCTTGGCATGATGAAGCAGTCCACCGCCAATGTGTTGGCCATGTCCAAGGCCGTACGCAACGAAGCTGAACGCCTGTCCAAACGCTTGCCGGAAGGCATGTCACTAACGGTCAATCATGACTCGTCGGTCTTTGTTTCAGAAGCCATTTCCCAAGTGATACAAACACTTGTGATTTCTCTCGTGTTGGTTGTAGTAGCAATCTTTCTGTTTCTAGGTAACTTGCGCACTACGCTAGTACCGGCCGTTGTTGTGCCCATTGCACTCATCGGCACGTTTACTGCACTGCTAGTCATGGGCTTTACGATCAATCTGCTCACACTACTCGCTATGGTGCTAGCCATCGGTCTAATCGTCGATGATGCCATCGTCATGCTGGAAAACATCCATCGGCGAATACAGGAGCTAGGCGAAACACCATTGGTCGCTGCTGTACGCGGCAGTCATGAAATGGGCTTTGCCGTTATCGCCACGTCGCTGGTGCTAATTGCCGTTTTTGTTCCGCTGGGTTTCATGCAGGGGGATATCGGTCGCCTATTTTCCGAATTCGCTTTGACCATGGCCGCTGCTGTGGCAATTTCGACGCTGCTGGCACTGACCCTGACGCCAATGATGGCCTCAAAAGTACTCAAGCCCAACCAAAAGGAAAGCGCACTTTCTCTCGGTGTCCAGCGGCTGCTTAACTTCTCGCGCAACCTGTATCGCCGCATGCTGGTCGTTACGCTAAAGCTACGCTGGTTGGTCGTCGCCACCTTTGTAGTACTGGTCAGCGTGATGGTATGGCTTAACGCCCAACTCCCCCGTGAATACACGCCGATGGAAGACCGAGGCAGCTTCTTTATTCTGATCAACGGGCCATCTGGCGCGACCTACGACTACATGATCGATTATATGGATGAGGTGGAAGCTCGGCTGCTGCCGCTACTGGAGCGTGGTGAAATTGAGCGTATTGTCGTTCGTGCACCACGCGGCTGGGGCAATATCGAAAGCTACAACGGCGGCTTCGCCATCGTCGGCTTGTCCGACTGGGGCGAACGACGGCCCGCGCAAGCTATCATCGGTGACGTGCGCGCGAAACTTTCCACCCTGCCAGGTGTGCGAGCCATTCCTATCATGTTCCGAGGCTTTGGCGGCGGCATGGAACAGTCGATGCAGTTCGTGCTGGCAGGTGGCACTTACGAAGAGATGGCCGAGTGGCGCGACATCCTGATCAAGCATATCCGCGAAGATAATCCGCGCTTGTTAAACCCCGACAGCGACTATAAGGAAAACCAACCACAGTTGCGGGTCGATATCGATAAAGCCCGCGCCGCCGACCTGGGCGTTACCATCAGCGAAATTGGTAGCACACTGGAAACGTTGCTTGGCGGGCGCACCGTTACCCGTTTTATAGACGGTGGCGAAGAGTACGATGTCATTCTCGAAGCGAAACAAGGCAGCCTGCCAAGCCCGACATCTCTCGAAAGTGTCATGGTGCGCTCGGCACGTTCTGGTGAGCTAATACCGCTATCGAGCATGGTGACTTTAACCAATTACGCCGGCCCCAGTGACCTCAGCCGTTACAACCGATTACGTGCCATCACTATTTCTGCTGACCTCGCGGATGATTACTCCATGGGCGAAGCGCTTGAGTATCTACAAAATGCCGTCAACGAGCTGCTTCCCGACGAAGCTCAGCCCGACGTCAAGGGCGCTGCTCGTGACTATCTCGACGCCGGTAACGCCACCACTTTCCTACTGATCGTTGGTGTACTCGTCGTGTTTTTGGTATTAGCTGGCCAGTTTGAGAGTTTCGTTCACCCACTAGTCATTATGCTCACCGTTCCTTTGGCCATGGTCGGCGCCCTGTTTGGGCTGTTGCTAACCGGCCAAAGCCTCAACATTTACAGCCAAGTGGGGCTAGTCATGCTGATCGGCCTAGCCACCAAGAACGGTATCCTAATCGTCGAGTTTGCCAATCAGCTGCGTGACGCTGGTAGCGAGTTTCAAGAGGCACTGATTGAGGCCTCAGTCACACGCCTTCGCCCAGTATTGATGACCGCAGTAACCACGATGGCAGGAGCGGTTCCATTAATTGTTTCCAACGGTGCGGGCGCTGAAACACGCTTTGTACTTGGCGTCGTCATTTTTGGCGGAGTGGCCAGCGCTACGCTGTTTACGCTATTTGTTGTCCCCGTTGCCTATGACATGCTTGCTCGGCATACCGGATCACCAGGCGCTATCGCACGCCGTCTGCGCTCGGAGATGAAACGCACACCCACCAGCTAGGCCTCCGATACCGGATGCCACATAACAGAACGTAAAAAGACCGACATATCATATGTCGGTCTTTTTTTAATCCACAACTGCCACACGCGCGTCAAGATCAGCGCTCAAGCAAACTTATCTCACCCGTCTCAGGCAGCGGTAACATAACGCAAAATCTCAACCACCTGCTGTGTTGTCGTGGCCCAAGCCATAGCGCCAGCATCGACCTCCTTGAGTGGATGCACAATATCTTCTGCATGAAGGGTCACATAGGGTTTATCAAGCGCCGAACAATACCCCGCATCAAACGCCGCATTCCATTGCTTGTATTTGTCACCAAATCGCACAACCACCAAATCGCTCTGCTCAATCAATGTTCTGGTACGGATGGCATTAACCTTGGATGACTTATGATCGCGCCAGAACGCCTTGTCTTCCGCGCCCAACATATCGCCAGCAGCATCACTGGCGTCATGGTCGGTCACAGGAGATGTAAAGACAATATCCAGCCCTGCTGCCTCGGCACCACGGCGAATTTCATCGCGCCAGTCAGTATGAATCTCGCCGGAAAGGTAAACGTAAAAGCTCATGACAGGCTCCTGAATATATATCAGTGATATGAATAACTAAATAACTACGCAGTCCTCATCATACCTACGCAGCATACTACTGGAAACTATTTCCAAAGACTCTGCAGACAAATGATTTCTTAGCGACGCCAACTGCTAGACTCACCTTTCACCTGCCGAAAGAGCAGCAGACTCGCTAATGCGTAAACAGCATAAACACAGCATTCTGCGTTTCACTTAATCTGGGCAGTCAGCCTAACGACTGGAGACCATCATGAGTTATCGCTTTACCGACCTGACCGATGCCTGTGCCATTGAATGGCGTGCCTATACCGAGCACGACTTCGTACGCCAACTGGCAAGCGGCAGGCTGAAAGACGAGGCATTCCGCCACTACCTCAAACAAGACTACCTGTTTTTGATGCATTTCGGCCGCGCCTATGCACTAGCCACCTACAAAAGCCGTGACATGGCGGAGCTGCGCCACGGCCTGGAAGGCCTCAAAACAATCATCGATGTAGAGCTTGAGTTACATATCGACTACTGCCGCGAATGGGGCATTAGCGAGAATGATCTAGCCACGCTGCCAGAAGCCCGTGCCACCCTAGCCTATACTCGCTACGTACTGGATACCGGCAACCGCGGCGACCTGCTCGACTTACACGTCGCTCTTGCTCCTTGCCTGGTCGGCTACGGCGTTATAGCGCAGTGGCAGGCCAAACAGCCGTTCACTGTGCGCGGCGCGACCAACCCCTTCGAGAAATGGATGCAAATGTATGAAAGCGACGCCTTTCAGTCTGCAATGCGCGACGAAATTACCTGGCTCGATGCCCGCCTAGCCGACATCACACCAGAGCGCTTTGCCCAATTGACCACCACCTTTTGCGAAGCCACCCGCTTGGAAATCGATTTTTGGCAGATGGGGCTTGATCAGGCTGACTAGTACGCTACACCGCAACACCGTTCTACTCATAATTTAACAAGAACCCCGACACTAATGTCGGGGTTCTTGTGGCTACCTACACTTCATAGCGGCTTACTTTAAGCACTAATGATTTTCCAATATATCTTGTGCTGTTGCGGCATACCCCTGAGGGTTTTCTGGATGAATTCTGGCATATTCCAGCCACTGCAGCCCCACCTTGCTGATGGTATCAGCACCATCGGCATCAATCGCCACATCCATTTTTTCCAACGAGTAATCAATCATTGTTTCGGTGTCTTCCAGTGCCGCTTTAATCTGCTCTGGATTGTCTGTGATAGTGCCGTAATGCGCCATATAGCCCACTAGCACGGTGTAGAAGGTGTGGCGATGAAAATGAAACGACATAGCTCAGCCTTATAAAAATGTGTAAACAAGCACACTATTGCCTACTCCACCTCATCCAGGCAACCCACTGTCAGGCTATCAACCAGTGGCAAATGACCGCAGCCCTGGCTTAGACACTTGACCTACATCAACGCCAGTTACCATTGTTTCATCCTTTCGTCGAAACCGTGTTAGCGTCTCGATATATTGCGCCGCTTTATGCGGCATGGTTCAAATAAAGAGGCTGTCATGGGTAATTCGATCCTAGTGATCAACTGCGGCTCATCATCGGTTAAATATGCAGTGGTGCCGAATGACCCTGCCAAACCGCGCATTGCTGGACTGGCTGAGCGCCTCGGTGGTAATGAGGCCCGTTTAAAAGGTATCGACACCCACGGCACGCCGTTTTCCTGCTCACTTGAAGGCGCTAATCATTTGGAAGCGATGCGCGCTATTCTTGAGCGGCTCGCTGATCAACCTCTACTAGCGGTAGGTCACCGTATCGTTCATGGCGGAGAGCGGTTCACCAAGGCAGCCTCCATCACACCCGCTGTGCTACGTGCCATTGAAAGCATGACCGAATTAGCGCCATTACATAACCCAGCGAACCTTGTCGGGGTGCAGGCCACCCAAGCCCTGTACCCCGGCCTTCCTCAAGTGGCGGTATTCGATACGGCATTTCACCAAACACTCCCCCCCAAAGCGTATCGTTACGCCATTCCCATTCGCCTGTATCGCCAGCAAGGTATCCGTCGCTACGGCTTCCACGGCAGCAGCCATGCTTACGTCAGCCAGCGCGTTGATTCGCTGAGCGAACGCTCCCACGGCGGCTGGCTGATTGCGCACTTAGGCAACGGTTGCTCTACCTGCGCGGTGTGGCAAGGCAAAAGCGTCGACACCAGCATGGGGCTCACGCCGCTGGAGGGTGTCGTCATGGGCACTCGAAGCGGCGATGTAGACCCGGGCCTACACGCCCATCTAGGACGACTGGGCTGGCGTCTCGAAGCCATCGATAACCTACTCAACAAGCAAAGCGGTCTGCTAGGACTTTCAGGGTTATCCAACGATATGCGCACCCTGGAACAGGCGGCTTCTGAGCACCATGAAGGGGCTACGCTGGCTATCGATGTATTTTGCTACCGGCTAGCCAAGTCACTGGCAGCGCTAAGCTGCGCCCTGCCACGCCTGGACGGCATCGCCTTTACCGGCGGCATTGGCGAAAACGCTTCAGCGGTTCGCACTCGGGTGATTGAGAGCCTCCCCCACTTTGGGCTACGCCTGGCAGGCAAAGCCAATACCAACACCGTGGGCGGAAAGGAAGGCCGTATTGATACAGGCGACGCTGAGCGTCCTGAAATCTGGGTCATCCCTACCGATGAAGAAGGCCGAATCGCAGAAGAAACCCGTCGCCTGCTGGAGAAGAATCAATGACATCCCCTCGTACCTTGCTGCTGGTTCCTACTGACGGCGGCGTCGGTCTAACGTCTGCCTGCCTTGGTCTGCTGCGCGGGCTGGACACTTTGGGTGTAAAAGCCGGTTATTTCAAACCGCTTCGCCAAGATGAGGAAAGCACAGAGCCGCTTGACCACAGCTCAGCGCTGATCGCTAACACGCTTGGGCTAGCGCCCCCGCCGCCCACACCAAAGGCTGAACTGGAGCGGTTGCTAGCGGATAATCGCAGCGCTGAGCTCATGGAATCGGCAGTGGCCAAATTATCGCTGTTGCGCCGAGAAAATGAGCCGCCGGCAGTGGTCGTCGTAGAAGGGCTAGCCCCCAATGCTGATACCAGTTACGCCGCTACGCTCAATGCCCAGCTAGCCCGCGCCCTGGATGCCAACATTATTCTGGTGGCCAGCAGCGACAGTGATGATGCCGCTGGCTTACTTGAACAAATTGATATGCAGATACAGGCCTTCGGCGGCCGGCAGATACGTCGAGTTTTAGGCTGTATGCTGATGCGCCTGCCGGTCAGCGCCCCACAGCACCAAACCAGCCTTGCCGCACCAGAAGCCACCTCTGAATCAGGCCACCAAGTACTCACTCGCTGGCAGCAGCATTTAGCACCACTTGAACATGCTGGACTCAAGCTGATCGCTGCAGTGCCTTGGCAGGAAGGCCTAAGCGTGCCGCGAACACTGGATATCGCCCGGGCGCTGAATGCCCGCTGCCTCAACGAGGGAGACATGGCCAACCGCCGAGTACTAGGCACTAGCCTGTGTGCACGCAGCGCTGCTCATATGTTGCATGCTTTCCAACCGGGCCGCCTGATCGTCACGTCGGGCGATCGCGATGACACGCTATTAGCCGCCGCCATGGCCACCCTCAGTGGTGTGCAACTGTCTGGCATTGTACTGACCCACAACGAGCCACCTAATCAAGCCATGGTTGACTTCTGTCGCCCGGCACTAGCGTCAGGCTTACCTGTACTAACGGTAGCGCACGACAGCTTTACCACGGCAAGTAAGCTGGACAGGATGGGAAAAGACATACCATTAGATGATACTGAGCGGGCTGAGCAGGTAACACGCTTTGTTGCCGCACATCTCGACCTAGCGTGGCTGCGTGAAACCATGAGTCGTGGTGTACCTAAGCGGCTTTCTCCTGCGGCTTTTCGTCATCGGTTGGTAGAAATGGCGGTCAGCACTCGCCGTCGCATCGTATTGCCAGAGGGTAATGAGCCGCGCACCGTAGAAGCGGCGGTAATTTGCCAGCGGCGCGGCATTGCTGATTGCGTGCTGCTAGGCGAGCGAGAGTCGATTGAGGCCGTCGCCGCCAAACGAGGACTAACGCTTCCCGACGGCCTGACAGTCATCAACCCTGCTGAGGTGCGTCAGGAGTATGTCGCTCCCATGGTGGCGCTACGCGGCGAGCGACTCAATGCGCTCACTGCAAAAGCGCAGTTACAGGACAATGTGGTACTAGGCACCATGATGCTAGCCGAAAGCAAGGTGGACGGCTTAGTCTCAGGTGCAATACACACCACGGCCAATACAGTACGCCCAGCCTTCCAGCTGATAAAAACGGCCCCTGGTTACAATCAAGTGTCATCCATATTTTTCATGCTGCTACCTGACCAAGTCGTCGTCTATGGTGACTGTGCTGTTATTCCCGACCCCGATGCTGAGACCTTAGCTGAAATCGCTATTCAAAGCGCACACTCCGCCTCGGCCTTTGGTATCGAGCCTCGGGTCGCTATGATCAGCTACTCCACCGGCCAGTCTGGTACCGGCAGTGACGTGGTAAAAGTCCGCGAAGCCACACGTATTGCTCGCGAAAAAGCCCCAGAACTGATTATCGATGGCCCCTTGCAATACGATGCAGCTGCCATTGAAAGTGTCGGTCGCCAGAAAGCGCCCGACTCACCGGTGGCCGGCCGTGCCACCGTGTTTGTCTTCCCTGACCTAAATACCGGCAACACAACCTACAAAGCCGTACAACGTAGCGCCAACTGCATTAGCGTAGGTCCTATGCTGCAAGGCCTCAATAAGCCAGTCAACGACCTATCACGTGGCGCACGGGTCGATGACATTGTTTACACCATCGCCCTCACCGCGATTCAAGCAGGGCAGCGTGCCCACTAATTATCACCATCGACCAAACTGGCCTGTTGACGTCTAAAAGCATATCCTTTAGCAACTCGTTTCAGGCCCGAATCACAATTGGAGAAACACATGGCCAGCTTGCTTCCTGATGTGGACCCTGATGGTCTGCTTGAATTTTCAGTGGTCTACACTGACCGGGCACTTAACCATATGTCGCCCAAGTTTCAGAATGTGATGCGTGATGTTTCCGCCACTCTGAAGCAGGTCTACCGCGCTCACTCAGCGATTATTCTTCCCGGTAGCGGTACTTACGCCATGGAAGCCGCTGCCCGACAATTCGCGCGCCAGCGCAACTGTTTAGTCATTCGTAATGGCTGGTTCAGCTATCGCTGGAGTCAGATTCTTGAAGAGGGAAAAATTCCCGCTGAGCTTAATATCCGCAAAGCGCGACGTTTAAATGAAGATGACCCGACGTCGCCATTTGCACCACCTGATCTTGACGACGTTCTTGACACCATCCATGAACAGCAACCAGATATCGTGTTTGCTCCGCATGTAGAAACGGCTTCAGGCATCAAACTGCCCAATGACTACCTGCGCAAAGTTGCCGAAGCCATACATGAACAAAACGGCTTGTTAGTACTTGACTGCATTGCCTCAGGAACCGATTGGGTCGATATGCAGGAACTTGGTATCGATGTGCTGATCAGCGCACCTCAGAAAGGCTGGAGCGGCTCTCCGGGCTGCGGCATGGTTATGCTGTCACGTCAGGCGCGTGAGATTCTCGAAGAAACCACCAGCGATAGTTTTGCCCTTGATCTGAAAAAGTGGCTAAACATCATGGAGGCTTACGAAGAAGGCGGTCATGCCTATCACGCTACCTTACCCACCGATGGCCTAACAAAATTACACAGCGTGATGGCCGAAACCGAAGCCTATGGCTTTGACAACGTGCGTGAGGAGCAGCTTGACTTGGGGCAGCGTGTACGCGAGCTACTCGCCAGTCGCGGTTTTCCCAGTGTCGCAGCACCGGGTTATGAAGCACCAGGCGTGGTCGTCAGCTACACCGACAATCCTGATCTAGTGGCCGCCTTTGCAGAAGCAGGCCTACAGGTAGCTACTGGCGTACCGCTGATGTGTGACGAAGGAGAGAATTTCCAGACATTCCGCATCGGCCTGTTCGGTCTAGATAAGCTGCATAATGTTGATCGCTGCATCGAGCAGCTGACTGCCGCACTGGACCGCATCCAGGCGCATGCTATCACTGACTAACGTGCTAACCAGGCATGAGCGGGCTGGAGCAAAGGATATGGCTTCAGCCCGTTTTACTGCGTTTCATCAGCCAGCTGCAAATCCATAATACCCGAGCGATTCACCACCACTTTCCAACGTTGAATGACGCAGGAACCATCACTTTCGCGATCACGAACCACCAGCTGCACCATATGATTACGCTCTACCAACTCTTGTGTAATTCGCTCTTTGCTATCCACGCCATAAACACGCTGGTTCGCCCCCACCATCAACTTTATGATCGGCGAAAGATCCAGTGTTAGGTTCTCGCGCGTTTTATCGTAACCACTGAGAAAGCGCGTTGGCGACATCTTCGAGCGCGAGCGGTAATGCAACACGGTTTCACCGCGCCACTCGGCTCCACCACCTCTCATTCGCCGCAACTCTGCGTCTAACGCATCAACACCTCGGTAATCAAACCACTCTAATTGACGCCCCACTGGCGTTTTACTGTTTGGGTCTCGGTAATGCCTCCGCCAACGCGGCCTGCCGCGCCTCAGCCAGCGCCACATGGTCGAGCGCAAATCGTCCTTAAACACCTCGCGCAGCGCATACATCAAAGCTAACGCCGACACAAACATCGCCGTCACGTCACCCAGCAGCTCGCGCGCTCGCATTAAACCAAGGGTGACGACCACCATCACCATAGCTGTGGCCACCGCTTTAACCATGCGCTGTTCGACGCCACCCAGCGTTTGCTGCTGTTGCTTGAGAGTGACCGGCTGCTCAATAAGCAGCCTCAGCAGACGCATGCGATTAGAGATTCGCGCCGGATCATCAACCACGGCAGGCGGGTTATAACGCAACTCTTCCCGGTAGACGTTCTCGCTATGGCACAACGCCAATAGCGCCGAACGCTCAGCACCAAGCGCCCCGTCATCGGGCAGCTGTGCTGCAACTGCCAGTAGCCGCTGCTCTGTTTGCCACGACAGATAATTATCAATATTGACAAAATGATCGCGTAACGCACCTTCCTCATGACGCTGACGGCGCATTCGTCTGAGAATACCGCGCGATAGCATAATCGTATCTTTCAACTGAGACGCCAGCGCTGCGCGCGCGTCTTCAATCGCCTGCTGAGCCTCGCTAGTACGCTCCTCTTCAGGCTTTCGCGCTAATCGCCTGACACGTTTACGCAAAGCACGGGCCTGCTCAAGTAATGAGCGGCTAGCCTCTTCTAATGCCAACACATATTGATGTGCATAAAGACTCAATCCCAGACGAAACTGATCAACATCCAAACGCGCACCAGCTAAACGGCTCATAACCAGAGGTAAACGGTGGCGCTCACTGTAATACGTGCGCTTAATCTGAAACGCTCGGTGATAAAAGGCCTCTTCCGTCATTAGGTTTGTCGTCAGGCCAAGCTCCACCGGCAGAAACAGCACAACATCCAGATGATGAGAGCGCCCCTCTTGCAACACCCGCGAAATACGCAGGTGGTAATTATCCTTGATAGTTACATTGATCACAGAAACTCACTTGACGAAGTGATAACGCTAGAGACAAACACCAAACGACAAAAAGCAGAAAGCACGGAGCGCCTTATAAGGGGCTCCGCGCCCTCGGGTCATCACGACGGTAAGCGTACTTAAGCGTGACTTAGTAGCCTCCCACGCCGCGCGGTACAAAGCCCAGGTGATTTGTTACTCGCGTGACCCCGGGCGTATTTTCAGCAGCCACCTGAACAGCCCAGCGTTGCTCTTTATTCTCCACCAGCCCCCACAGCTGCACGTGACCTTCTGACACAATAATATTCAAACGCTCGCCCATTAAGCCACTGAGATTTCTCAGTTCCTTATAAATGGCCTTACGGATAGATAGGTCGTCAGAAGCGCCTTCAATATCAGGCTTAGCCGTTGCAAAGCCGCGCAGCAAGTTGGAACGGCTGATAATGCCAACCAGCTTACCATCACGCACCACGGGGACCCGCTTGACGTTATTTTTCTCTAGCACTCTAGCGATCCGGTATAACAGCTCGTCTTCGGTGACGGTCAGAATGTCTGTACTCATCACTTGAGCCGCATAGCGCCCACGCGTTTTCACATAGTCTTCAACGCTAGTGCCTGAAAAAATCTTGCGCCATGTCGACGTACGGGGCGCCCCCTCTCGGCTTTTACGAATACGGCGTATCAGATCGCCCTCACTCACAATGCCCAGAATGTGCCGCTCACTATCCACCACAGGCACTGCACTGATACTGTGCTCAACAAGTAGCTTGGCCACGTCACCCACTTCAGTTTCAGGGGTGACGGTGATCACCTCGGTTGTCATGATATCTGCAGCACGCATGAACTATCTCCAGTACTAAAAAATCACCAAAACACGACCAGCAAAAAATGCTAATCCCCGTGTAATTACTGACCATCTTGTCCAAAATAGCAGCATCAGATGAAAACCTCATTGATCATCAGCAGTTTTTGGAGCATTAAATGCGCGATTTGCAACAATCAGCTCGACTCGCACTGGCCTGCATGGACCTGACAAACCTCAAGGACAGCAATACAGATAGTGATATTGAAGCGCTTTGCCGACAGGCAAAAACCCCCTTGGGCAACACCGCGGCGGTCTGCGTCAAACCAGCGTTCGTCGTTACCGCGAAACGCGCACTGAGCGCAGAAAACGGCCCCAACGCCAACACAGTAAAAGTTGCCACGGTTACCAACTTCCCCCACGGCAACGATGATCCGATGGCGGCTGCCAGAGAAACCCGCAGCGCCGTTGCCGCCGGTGCCGACGAGGTCGAAGTAGTGTTTCCTTACCGCGCTCTGCTGGCAGGTGATGAGGCGACTGGCCTTGAGTTGGTCGAAATGTGTCGCGCAGCAGCTGTCGACGCCACGCTGAAGGTCATTCTTGAAACGAGCGAGCTGGTTGATCCCACATTGATTGGCAGAGCGGCTGAGCTTGCCATCGAGGGCGGGGCCGACGTCATCACGAGCTCTACCGGAAAAGTAGATGTAAGCGCCACCTTAGATGCTGCTGAAATCATACTGGAAACCATAAAAGCCAGCCCTAGGAAAAACGTGGGTTTCAAAGTCGCTGGCGGCATCTACGCCACGGAGCAAGCCCATGAACACCTGATGCTCGCAGCCGACATCATGGGCCCCGCTTGGGTAACGCCAGCACACTTTCGTTTTGGCTCTTCGGAACTGCTTGATAGCCTGCTGGACACCCTCCAGGACAGCATGGCCTCCATATAGCCAAGCCTCACACAACATAGTCATGGCAGGCCCACCAAGCGTAAACCTTGGTTAAGTGACAAATTTTTGCGTTGTTATTTGATATATATCAACGCATTCTTGTCTGCTAAGCAGGCAGGCGCAGCCCGCCGTAATGGGCATTACGACAAATATAGGAGTGATTGCTATGTCCGATTGGACCTCCGGATATGTGGCAGATATCGACTACACCTTTGGCTATTACAATGAGCTGAACCCACTGCGAATCAATCTGGCTTTTATCAATGCTGGCCTGCGCCCACCAGATGTCATTAATGCCTGTGAGCTGGGTTTCGGCCAGGGTATGAGCACCAACCTGCATGCAGCAGCATCCAACATCAACTGGTACGGCACTGACTTCAACCCCAATCAGGCAGCATTTGCTCAACACCTCGCCAACATCAGTCAATCTGATGCCAAGCTATATGACGACGCCTTCGATGAATTTGCCAGCCGCGAAGAGCTACCAGAGTTCGACTTCATTGGACTGCACGGCATCTGGAGCTGGATTTCAGACGAGAATCGCACGATTGTAGTGGACTTCATTCGCCGTAAACTCAAAGTTGGTGGCGTACTCTACATCAGCTACAACACCCAACCCGGCTGGGCAGCCATGGTGCCAATGCGCGATCTGCTGGTTGAGCACTCAGACGTCATGAGCGCATCAGGTGCCGGTATCCTGACCCGTGTTGACGAGGCGATGGAGTTTGCTGACAAACTGCTCAAGACAAACCCTAGATTTGCCCAAGACAATCCGCAGATCAAAGGGCGTATCGAAAAGATGCGCGGTGACAATAAACACTACCTAGCTCACGAATACTTCAATCGTGACTGGGAGCCCATGGGCTTCTCAAAGATGGCCAGCTGGCTTTCTCCCGCCAAGCTCAAGTGGGCAACCTCTGCCCGTTACACTGACAATATAGACAACATTCAGTTGAGCGAAGACCAACGCGCTCTACTCAACTCCATCAGCGACCCGATGTTCAGCGAAACGGTTAAAGATTTCTGTACCAACCGCATGTTCCGCACCGACCTTTGGGTCAAGGGCGGGCGACGCCTGAGCATGATCGAACAACAAGACATGCTTGAACAGCAACGCGTTATGCTGACTGCCTCCCCCGACAGCATCGAACTAAAAATCACCACCTCGCAGGGAGGCTTTACACTACGGGAAGACATTTATAACCCCGTTATTGAAGTGCTGGCAGACCATCAGCCGATCTCAGTCGGTGAGCTACGCAAGCGCCTTGAAGGCCACAATATCAGCTTGGCCGCACTAGGTAACGCCATCACGATCCTGGCAGCCAAGGGGGCTCTTGAAGCAGTACAGCAGGATACTGACATTGAAAAAGCCAAACCTACGTCACACCGTCTCAACCGTCATCTACTCAACCAAGTACGCAGCGGTAACGAAACCAACTTACTAGCAAGCCCCGTAACGGGTGGCGGCGTTCGCATCTCGCTATTTCATCAGATGTTCCTTCTAGCCTATATCGAAGGCACCACCGCCCCCCAGTCCATGGCAGATAACGCATGGAGCATTCTGTCGGCACAGAATAAACTGGTCATTAAAGAGGGTAAAACGCTGTCAGAGCCACAAGACAACATTGATGAGCTTACCCGGTTAGCGACCAAGTTCAATAAACAGGTATTGCCGATTTACCAAACGCTACAGGTCATCCCCGAATAACACAGAGACTTCCAGCCTGCCGCGTTGTGCTGTATTTAACAGTAAACTTCACCAACGGCCCTCATAGCGTGGGCCGTTGGTTTTTTATACCCCCTCAAACACCTGGCTATTACCAAGCTTTAGCCAGCTTGAGGACCCTGGCACCGCTAAATGCACGGTCTGCTCATTATAAAAAAGAGATGACACATACTTCTTGCGCAAAAGGTGTAACACCCACACCGAGCTCAAGCCCAGCGGGCGCGATTTTTCTTCAGCTTATCATTTAAGCCAACACGTTAAGGCACCAAGTAATGGCAGGGAGGGCAACAAGGTCAATCAACACAGCCCCGCATAATGGCACAATAATAAAAGCTTTATGAGAAACCACTCGATAATGCTCACACACAGCACTCATGTTAGCCACTGCATTTGGCGTAGCTCCCATTCCATGACCTATGAACCCTGCAGTAAGCACTGCTGCATCGTAGTTTCGGCCAAGCAAACGAAAAAGAACGAACACACCAAGGAGGACGATAGCTAATGTTTGCACCAACAGAATCACAAGCAGCGCCCCCCCATCTCTTGCAACTGCCAAATTTTAAGATTCATCATAGCCATGGTCAGAAAAGCACCAAGTGCCACGTCACCAATACTCGAGAGCGCATTATCGGGCATGCTGAACCACCCAAAACGATCATTTAAATTACGCAGCACAATGGCCACGAACATCGCTCCCACATAACTCGGCAAGATGACGCCAAGGTACATGGAGAGGCTCTGCTTAAGCCATACACCAAGCACCATTATCGGCACAATAATCGCCAGCATGCGCAACAACATTGGACCATCGATCCGGACCACAGTCGGGCGCTCCTCCGCTGAAAGCTCCTCAAGATCATGAACGTCCTCAGCAACAACTGGAATCTGGCGGCGATCAATGATCCAGCGCGCAATAGGAGCACCGATTACACCGCCAATGATCATTCCAAAAGTGGCCGATGCGATAGCTGCAGTAGTCGCTCCTTGAGCACCCAGCGCTTCAGCTTCTGGACCAAAAGCAGCAGCTGCGCCAAACCCGCCCTCTAAAGAAGTCGCGCCAGCCATCAGCCCAATCAGCGGATCAAGACCCAACAGGCTTGCCATACCTATGCCCACGCCATTTTGCATCAACGCTAACAGCCAACAGGCTACTAGATAAACACCTAGGGCCTTACCTCCCTTTTTGAGCAGGGCCAAACTTCCACCAAGACCCACAGTAGTGAAGAAAGCTATCATTAATGGGCTTTGCATAGCAGTATCGAGCTCAAAAGTAACGATACCTAAGTCGCGTAGCAACCAAGCCAACAGGGCGAAACCAAACCCCCCGACCACTGGCGTAGGGACGCAAAGGCGTTTCAACCAATTAATACGGTGCTTGAGACCAGCTCCAATCACGAGCAACAGCAGAGCCAATGCAGTAGTAGTCACTGCATCCAGAGAGAAGTGCATGGCGATGCTCCATTTTTACTGCCGCCAAATTACGGCCTAAGTGTTTATTTTCGTTAGAGAACGTTTTGAACTGTAAGAGCCATCAACGTGCTAGCCGCTCCACCAGGCGCGCTGCAATACGCGCCGTACGCGACTCAATATCTAGGGAGGGATTAAGCTCAGCCACATCGACTAATGGCAGTGCGACCCGAGGCACCAAGTAGTCAATCACATCTTCAACGAAAGACACTTCAATGCCGCGCGCAGCAGGGGCACTGACCCCGGGAGCTACCCAGCTTGGCAGTACATCCAAACAAATTGTCAGATAAACCATGTCTACCTGGGTCAGTAAGCGGTCCAGAGCTTCTTTGACCTGAGGGCTATCGATCGAACGGCAGGCATCATCAAGCACCCACTCTACATTCAAATCTTCCGCACGCTTGAATAGCGCCTCAGTATTGCCTGTCTGGCTAACACCTAAACAGGTATAGCGAAACTCAGCACCCTCGCGCTTACAAAGTTCAGCGCACTGCCGAAACGGCGTACCAGAGCTAGCACGTTCACTTTGACGAAGATCAAGGTGGGCATCTAAATTAAGGATACCGATACGCGGCGCAGGCGTTTGTTTGCGAGCATGCTCGAATAGCCCAGAGAAGCTAGCAAAGGCGATCTCATGCCCACCACCTAGGCCAATCACTCGGTGCCCCTGATTAAGAAGGCTAGTCACACGCGCAGAAAAATCCTCCTGCGCCTCCTCTAAAGCATCCTCTTTACAAACTACGTCACCAGCGTCATAAAGCGGGACTCTAAGATGGTAGGCTAAATTAGCCAGCTGTTGGCGTAGCGCACGAGGGCCCTGACTAGCGCCTGCACGCCCCTTGTTACGAACCACTCCAGCGTCAGAACAAAAGCCGACTAACACTCGCCCTGGCCTCTCAGCCTCTGACACCGGGCGCATAACCTGATGCCAGCGAAGTGAGCTCTCGCATTCTTCGCTATCAACCCGCCCACACCATGGCGCAAGAAACGCCTGATTCCCGTTCTGTTCGCTCACTCCAAAAGTTCTCCCAATCGTTGTGCACTATGTCGCGTCTGCTCAATGAGCCACGCGGTTCGCTGCTGAGCACGCGATTCCGGCACCATAACGCTGATCACAGCCTTAAGTCGGCCTCTGCCATTGAAAACCGGAGCGCTCGCCCCCCACACACCTTTATCAATTTCACTTAAACTGACCGCAAAACCGTCTGCACGAATCTCCTCAAGCCCAGCCATAGCCTCATCACGCATGCTCTCTGTGTACAACGCCAGAGCCATTTCACGTTCATCCTCACCCATAAATGCGAGTAATGCCCGAGCGCTAGCCCCCTTGAACAGAGGCTGAACTTGCCCACGGTGATAGCAGCAGCGCAACGGCTGAGGGCTATCAACCATTTCCACGCAAAGAGCGTGATCACGCACGGCCACCAGAAGTGCAGAACTTTCTCGAGTGACACCGGTTAGCCCCGTGAGAGTCGGTCGCGCCCACTGCAGCAGGACATTGTGCTGCTCGAATCCCTGCTGCAAACGCACTGCCTGAGGACCAGGAGCATATATCCCACCTTCCCGCTCACTAATCATTCCCCAAGCCAGCAGCTGGCGAAGATGCCGATAAGCCGTCGAAACCGGCTGGCTAGTCAACTCAGCCAGCGACTTTACTGTCATCGGCTCTCCTTGATTAGCCAAACAGCTCAGCAATGCCAACATTCGGTCAGAAGGCCCCATAACCAACACCTCATAATTTGAGAAAAAGTACTATACAAATCGGACTTAATAAAAAAACATTATCATTTTATGATAATAAAAAATCTACATCCTGATTAAATGTCTACCCAATACTGACCACGCGACTCACTTTTCTCGCCAAACCCAAACACACCATAGGATTATGCAAATTGGCTTTACCGACGACAGGATGAAAACGAATATCGCCTGCCCGCGCTTTCCAAGAAGATGGTCGCAACGAGCACACATCCGCCCTCATAACGTTGGTGAAGAAAATAAAACTGACCTACTCAAAGACAAGAAAGATCTCACAACAAGGGTTCACACCGCTTGTACGTCCGACAAAGCGCTGGATATTCACCGTTTCATGCTGTCATGCTGACGAAAGAAATACCGCACAGGAAAGTTCGATACGAAAGGAGCAAGAGGAGCAAGAGCACCAGGAGGCGCCAAGAAGAAAATACAGAAACAGAGTGAGGCCGCTTCTGAAACGCTAGGCATTAGAACGTCAGGAGGTAAGCCCCCTAAAAGCTTCAACGTTTTCAAACCGAGAAGCGACAAAAGCATTGGGGTCCGCTTATTACTACTCTTAGGTAAACCCAAGGCTTGGTCAGAGAGCGGTGAAGAACGCAGAGCTTCTCGTAAAGATCCATCGAGTATACGACGGCAGCAAAAAGGGTAGCGGCCGCCTGAGAGCTATCAGGCATTGCGTCGGTAAGGTGAAATTATTCCCAAAACCTTTCCCAATGGCCATAAACGACAAAGGGAACCAAGCTAATTGCTTGATTCCCTTTGAAAAATTCTGGCGGAGGGGGAGGGATTCGAACCCTCGAAGCCTTTCGGCTTACCCGCTTTCCAGGCGAGCTCCTTCGACCGCTCGGACACCCCTCCGCAATATGTTTCAGTGTTCAAGTATGGCAACTTGTTACCCGAAACAGCGCCCTTTGTTGTCAGGACGCGGCGTACCTTAACGATTAAGGCCCGTAATTGCAAGTGAGTAGCCAACTTTCGTCACTTTAAGCAACGGCTGCAACAATAAGCTCAGGCGTCGGGCAGGACGGCGTAATTTCCTTCCGCTTCCAAGCATAACGTACCACCACACCACAACTGCTGAACCAGCTCAATACGTCCCTTACCTCGTTCTCTCAGCCGTTGAGCCAACGCTGTGCTGCCAGTTGCTGACGCGGGAAAACAATGCAGATGGTAGTCATCAGTAACCGGCGCAAGAAACCGCTGGCTGGCCTCGGCCACGACCACATTACGGTTCATACCATTACGCCGCAGCCACAGGGTTACCCAGCACCAACCAAGCAGCGTCGCCTGAGCGGCGAGCGCACCACCAAAACCGGTACCTTTATCATTAAGGTTCGGGGTCAGTCGCAGTGTCCAGCTTAGCCGCTCTGCATCGCGCCGCATCGTGCGGATACTCAAAGCATCAGCCATGGGAATGGCTTCTCTCAGCCAGCACAGAAAGACGTCTGGGTCATCTTCGCTACCCAACACCGGCAAAGCCAAGGGCGGGTGAGCTACACCAATTTTTCGCATGTAAAAACTGCTCTAGTCGTGATGAACTAAGCCCAACGCTCAACAAAATCGCTGATATCGTGCTGCGGCACCTCCAGATGACGGCCACCCTGCTGCCCCAGGTAAATGAACGCCACCAATTCATCATTTTCCTTAAGCCCCAGGCCTTTACGCACCACAGGATCAAAAGCGTAATCGCCCGTACGCCACATAGCCCCTAGCCCTTGAGCGTGAGCGGCGAGAAGAATCGCGTGAGCAGCACAACCGGCTGAAAGCACTTGCTCAACTTTTGGCACCTTAGGCTGATCAGGTACCACGCTGGCAATCACGGCCACAATCATCGGTGCACGTAGCGGTTTCTTTCGCACCCCATCGAGAACAACGTCTTCCACATGCGGGTTGTCATGAAATACTGATTCAGCAAACAACTCACCGAGCCGCTCACGCCCTTCACCGGAAAACTCTATAAACCGCCATGGTCGCAACCCTTTATGGTCAGGAGCACGCAAGGCAGACTGATATATCGCATCAAGCTGCTCCTCGCTGGGCACAGGGCCGATTAACTTACCCATGGAGCGGCGCTGATGCAGCAACGTCATAGCGTCCATGTATAACCTCCTGTATCAAATGAGAAAAATTCTCGACATATTAACAACGACGAAGGCTACTGTCGCATCAGCCGCAGCGACTCCGGTGGCCTCTCCCCTGGCGATCCTCGCCAAGGGCTGATATCCAGCCCACCACGCCGTAGGTAACGCGCCATGACCAGCAGTCGCTCAGGTCGCGCCTGCGCCATTAGTTCAACAAAGATACGCTCCACGCAATGCTCGTGAAAATCCTGCTGCTGGCGATAGCCCACTAAATAGCGCAGCAGGCTTCCACGATCGAGGCGCGGCCCGCGATAGCGAATCATTACGCTACCCCAGTCAGGCTGACCTGTAACTGGGCAGTTCGACTTAAGCAAATGCGAGTGCAACGTTTCTTCGACGATTTCGTCGTCCGTACTCAGCATCTCAGCATTGGGCGTGTAATCATCGATGGAGATATCTACCCCGTCGATGCACTCACCTGGTAGCCGACGAGGCATTAAGGCATCGTCATCGACACCAAACACTTTAACGGTCACCGGCGCACCAGCCACGTTACTTAGGTCATTTTTCAGCATCACTAGCAGCTGCTGCGTATCATCAAGGCGGGTCTGGTTGAAACTATTGAGGTAGAGCTTCCACGACTTAGACTCAATCAGCCGCGGTGAGCTTGCCGGTACGCTAAAACGCGCCACTCCAACTCGCGGCTTACCTCGCGCGTTCAACCACGACAACTCAAAGGCATGCCACTCATCTTCCCCTTCAAAAGGCAGGATACGCGCCTCACCTACCCCACGACTCTCTTCTTTCGCAGCTCTCCCACTCTCCGGCACAATACCGATCAATGCACGATTGTCAGCCCGTTCAATACCAAACAGCAGACTGGGGTCATAGTGCGTGGGATAATCTGAAGCCTGCCCCAACGGAGAGTTCGCCAGTTCACGGGATAGTTCTTCTTTCACCAAATCAACTCCTGATGCCCTTGCCGTTCTCTAACATCCACAAGGCCAAACCAAATAGCACCGCAATAAATGCAAAAATTGCCAATAATGCCCACCCGACGGGAATATCCGACACACCTAAAAAGCCGTAACGAAACACGTTAACCATATACAGGATCGGATTCAGCATCGATACGCTCTGCCAAAAATCAGGCAACAGCGAAATGGAGTAAAACACGCCACCAAGATAGGTTAATGGCGTCAACACGAACGTTGGCACGATGGAGATATCATCAAATTTTTTGCCCAGCAACGCATTAATAAAGCCACCTACCGCAAACAGCGCCGACGTCAGCACAATCACCAGTAAAGTCAGTAATGGGTGAGCAATTGTCAGCTGAGTGAAGAACAATGATACTACCGTAACGATCGCCCCAACCCCTAGGCCACGAGCCATTCCACCTAGCACAAAACCCGACAAAATCACCCAGTTTGGCATCGGTGACACCATCATTTCCTCGACACTACGCTGGAACTTTGTGGAGAAAAACGATGACGCAACATTCGAGTAGCTATTAGTGATAACCGACATCATGATCAAACCAGGGACGATAAAGTCCATGTAACTATAACCATCCATTTCACCAATACGCGCACCGATCAGGTTACCGAAAATGATGAAATACATGGTCATAGTGATCGACGGTGGCAGTAGCGTTTGAGGCCAAATACGAGTGAAGCGCCGAATCTCTTTAGCGACCAACGTCCAGAGCGCCACAGCAGTCTGTGTAAAATTCATGAGCGCCCCCCCTTCTCGTGACTCTCAGCACGGCCATCCTCTACCATGGAAACAAACATCTCTTCCAAGCGGTTGGCTCTGTTACGCATTGATGCCACGCGAATGCCTTGCTCGCTGAGCGCAGCAAAGATGTCATTAATACTCTGGCCTCGCTGCACCGCAACAGAAAGCTGGGCAGCATCCACCTGATGCACCTCAAAACCCTGAATAGACGGCGTATAATTTAGCGGTTTATCCAAGTCGAACAAGAACGTCTCGGTGTCCAGCTCAGCAAGCAACTCACGCACACTGGTGTTACGAATGATTTGTCCATGGTTAATAATCCCCACATGGCGACACAGACTCTCGGCCTCTTCTAAGTAGTGGGTGGTCAAAATAATCGTGGTTCCTTCTTCTCTATTGATGCGGCGCATGTAACTCCACATGCTGCGACGCAACTCAATATCAACGCCAGCCGTCGGCTCATCAAGAATCAGCAGCTTCGGGCGATGCATTAGCGCACGCGCAATCATCAACCGACGCTTCATACCACCAGATAACATCATGGCAGTACCGTTTCGCTTATCCCATAGCCCCAAGTCACGCAGCAGCTCTTCAGCGCGCGGCAACGCAACCCTCCGCGACATACCGTAATAGCCGGCCTGGGCCAGTACGATATCAAGCACTTTTTCAAACTGGTTAAAATTGAATTCTTGGGGCACCACGCCTAAATGATATTTGGCACGAGCAAAATCACGCTCAATGTCGATACCAAATATCGACACGCTGCCCGCTGTTTTTTGCACCAACGAGCACACCACCCCGAGAGTCGTCGACTTACCAGCCCCATTAGGACCAAGCAGCGCGTAGAAGTCACCCTGAGCAACATCCAGGTCAATACCTTTTAACGCCTCGAAGCCATTAGCGTAAACTTTCGTCAGCCCGCGAATAGAAAGTGCCGGTTCGGCCATGGACGATCCTGTCAACAAAAGAAAAGAAATCAGGCAGCATAAAACCTGCAAACAAACCGCATATATGGGGCCGAAGGCGCTCGTTTCAAGACTAACGAAAAAGAATAACAGCGATCGCCTGGTAGGCATTGGGCAAGAAAGCCAAGCTTAATTTAACCGACATCATTTTTTGGCGAGGGGAGCTTGCAAGACAAAAGCAGTTGCAATACTGGAGCGGGAAACGAGATTCGAACTCGCGACCCCAACCTTGGCAAGGTTGTGCTCTACCACTGAGCTATTCCCGCT
>NZ_KE384440.1:0-193991 GCF_000425725.1 Halomonas halocynthiae DSM 14573 | reverse complement strand
AGTGGCGTCCCATAGGGGGTTCGAACCCCTGTTACCGCCGTGAAAGGGCGGTGTCCTAGACCACTAGACGAATGGGACGCATATCTCGACTTCACGAGGTGGCGCGTATAATACGTAGCCCCCCCTCGCTTGTCAAGCCAGGATCCGGGCCATGGCATAGCATGGAAGTAATTGCCAATATTGGTGTCACACTAAATGCCACATCACACGATAAGAGGTAACTGACCATGCCTGACAAAATCAGCAAGACCGAGGCCCAGTGGCGCGAACAGCTAACCGCCGAACAGTACCGTATCACTCGAGAGCATGGCACTGAGGCACCTTTCAGCGGTGGTTACCAAGTCACCGACGAACACGGGATTTATCACTGCGTGTGTTGCAACGCCCCGCTGTTCGAGAACGAACACAAATTTGATGCTGGCTGCGGCTGGCCAAGCTTCGATCGCTCACTAACCCACAAAAGCATTGAGCGACGCACAGACACCAGCCACGGCATGCATCGCACCGAAGTCACTTGTTCGCGTTGTGACGCACACTTAGGCCATGTATTTCCCGATGGCCCTCGCGATACCACTGGGGAGCGTTACTGTATTAACTCCGTAGCGCTAGACTTTCATGCTGGCGAATAATTGACATTGAGCCACTCTACGGCCTCCCGCACGGCCAGCCATCTGTTATGATAGCTGGCCGTTTATTTTGTATGCAGGAGAGCCCCTGATGCTCGGCTGGTTTCCGGGACACATGAACAAAGCACGACGCCAGATTCTTGAGGCACTGCCGGAAATTGACGTCGTTATCGAGGTGCTGGATGCGCGTCTACCTTACTCCAGCGCCAACCCAATGCTGGCCGACGTCATTCGTCACAAGCCGGTGCTCAAGATTCTTTCGCGCGCGGATCTAGCCGATCCTAAGCGTACCAAGGAGTGGACAGATTATTTTGACAGCCAACCGAATACTCGGGCACTGGCCGTCACCACTACCCAAGCGCGCGAGCTCAAGCGTATCCCATCGCTATGCCATACACTAGCTGGGCATATTCGCGCTGACCGAGATGTCAGGGTCATGATTATGGGCATTCCTAACGTCGGAAAATCGACTCTAATTAATGGCCTGGCTGGACGAAACATTGCCAGAACCGGCAATGAGCCAGCCGTGACTAAACGCCAGCAAAAAGTGCGCATTCAGGGCCAAGTCGCGCTAATTGACACACCAGGCGTGCTCTGGCCTAAGATAGAAGACCAGGCGAGCGCCTATCGCCTTGCCGCTAGCGGCGCAATTCGCGATACAGCCATCGACTACATCGACGTAGCTATTGTCGCCTCCGCCGAGCTCGCCAAACGCTACCCTGAGGCACTGACCTCACGCTACAAGCTCAAAACACTGCCCCCGTACACGGCAAACCCTGATGCGGCGACTGTTGAAGCTGATGGTGACCAACGCCCTGATTTATTGGCAGCCTCTGGCTTTGATGGCCACGCCATTCTGGCTGACATTGCCTCTCGACGTGGCGGCCTGCGTTCAGGCGGAGAGATTGATTTGCATCGCGGCGCCGAAGTTCTGCTGCATGAGCTTCGCGATGGCAAGCTAGGTCGAATCACCCTCGAAACACCCGAGGATATTCCCAGTCTTAACGACGCCTCTGACGACGCCCCAGGCAACGAGGCAGCTCACACAACACCCCCCATTCCTGACGCTTAACCTTTGCCGAACCAAGCCCTACTAAGGATCCCACAAACGCCCATGGACACCCAACAGATTGCCAAGTCTCAGAAATTGAGCAACGTATGCTACGACATTCGTGGCCCGGTACTTGACCACGCCAAGCGCCTGGAAGATGAAGGCCAGCGTATTCTCAAGCTCAATATCGGCAATCCCGCACCCTTTGGCTTTGAGGCACCGGAAGAAATTCTTCAGGACGTTATTAGAAACCTGCCCTCTGCCCAAGGCTATTGCGACTCCAAAGGGCTATTTTCGGCGCGCAAAGCCATCATGCAAGAGTGTCAGCGCAAGAACATGCCAGGGGTGGGTATCGAGGATATCTACATCGGTAACGGCGTATCAGAACTGATCGTGATGGCTCTTCAGGCCTTACTCAATGACAGCGACGAAGTCCTGATTCCCGCACCAGATTATCCGTTATGGACGGCTGCCACTCACCTCGCAGGCGGACGGGCTGTACATTACCGCTGCGACGAGCAAGCTGACTGGGCACCGGATATGGACAACATTCGCGCCAAAGTCACTGACCGCACTCGCGCCATCGTCATTATCAACCCTAACAACCCCACCGGCGCTGTGTACCCGCCCGACGTACTAAACGAGCTGCTCAACATCGCTCGCCAACACAACTTGGTCGTACTGTCTGATGAAATTTACGACAAAATTCTCTACGACGAGGCCGAGCATATTGCGACCGCGTCTCTGGCCAGCGACGACCAGCTAGTCCTCACCATGAATGGTCTATCGAAAAGCTACCGTTGCGCGGGCTTTCGTAGCGGGTGGATGACAATTTCAGGCAACCAGGCCAAGCAGCGCGCGCGCGGCATGATCCAGGGGATCGACATGCTGGCCTCGATGCGGCTGTGCGCCAACGTTCCGGCACAGCACGCCATTCAAACAGCGCTTGGTGGGTACCAGTCAATCAACGATCTCGTTCTTCCAGGCGGGCGACTCTTGGCACAGCGCAACCTAACCCACGAACGCCTGAATGCCATTCCCGGCGTTAGCTGCACCAAGCCAATGGGCGCACTGTATGCTTTTCCGCGCCTAGACCCTAACGTGCATGACATCAAAAACGACCAGCAGCTGGTGCTTGATCTCTTGCTTCAAGAAAAAATCCTTCTGGTGCAGGGCACGGCGTTTAACTGGCCAGAACCAGATCATGTGCGCATCGTTACGCTACCTTGGGCTGACCAACTGGGCGACGCCCTACAACGTTTCGAACGTTTTCTGTCCAGCTATCGTCAATAGCGCAACCACTAACACACTTCGAGCCAGCAACGTTTAAGCCCGCGTTGCTGGCGAGACTTGAAACCCTACCCCTTCGCGCCTATCTAACCATTCTGACAAGCCTGCACCAGATACTGGTATATTTCTGGCTTGCTGCCGATATCAACGAAGGCCATAGCGCCAGCACCCCTTTTTTGAGGAGTACACCACTGATGATGAGAATCATGCTGTTTTTGGGGACCAACCTTGCCGTAGTACTGGTTGCCAGCCTGACTCTACGCCTACTCGGTGTAGACGCTTACTTGACCGAACAAGGCATGAACTTCAATGCCCTGCTCATTTTCTGTTTTATTATCGGCATGGCCGGATCGATGGTCTCGCTGTTCATTTCCAAATGGATGGCCAAGCGCAGCACCGGCACCGTGATTATCGAGCAACCCGCTAATGCCACAGAAAAATGGTTAGTGGATACCGTTGCTCAGCTAGCCAATGATGCCGGTATCGGCATGCCTGAAGTGGGTATCTTTCCTGCCCAGCAATCTAACGCGTTCGCTACTGGCTGGAAGCGAGACGACGCTCTGGTGGCAGTTTCCGCCGGCCTACTCAACCGCATGAGCCCAGACGAAGTACGCGCTGTTCTCGCTCACGAGATCGGCCACGTAGCCAATGGCGACATGGTCACCATGGCGCTGATCCAGGGCGTACTCAACACCTTCGTTATGTTTTTTGCACGCATCGTGGCACAGCTGGTCGACAGTTTCCTACGACGCGATGATAACGGCGGCGGCTTAGGATTTTTCGGTTATATCGCGGTAGTAACGGTGGCAGAAATTGTCTTCGGTATTCTCGCCTCCATGATCTCTGCCTGGTTCTCTCGCCTGCGCGAATACCGAGCGGATGAAGCCGGCGCCAAGTTAGCTGGAACCGATGCTATGGTGGGAGCGCTCCAGCGTTTGCAGGCAGAAAGCCAGATGCCTGATCAGATGCCTGATACGTTGACTGCCTTTGCCATTACCACCGGCCAGACCCGTAAGCTAATGGAAAAACTGTTTGCCAGCCACCCGCCGCTAGATGAGCGCATTCGCGCCCTGAAAGAAGCCAGCTATCGCCAATAAACCACCCGGCTCAGGCGATATCATTCGCCAACTACCGTCAGGCTGGCGCATCACCCGTCAGCCAGTCTGAACCCTGCCGCAGTTAACGGTGCGCCCAGCGACTGGGCGCCACCGGACAGGCGTATCGTAAGCGTTGAAAACTCGCGCCTCAGCGGGTAGTTGGCGCGACAACTATCAAAGCCTTTACTCATGCCCTGAGTCGATGCAGCTAACGACAAAGCATCGTGATCACGACGTACATCATATACAGCACGCATACACAGCCTTAACGCATCTTCACTATCCATCGCCGTTGCCAATGCCATTTCAGCCAGCGCCGGTGGCGGCATCAGCGCTCCCGGCAAAACCCGCGCGGGTAACCCAACAGTTCGGCACAGCGCGCGATAAATGCCATGGGTACCACGCAACTTTCCATCCAAGCTGTAACCTGCCACATGTGGTGTTGCCAGCTCGACTAACGTGCTTAACGCAGCGTTGATCGCTGGCTCTTGCTCCCAGACATCCAGCGCTACCTGTAAATCACCCTGACGCTCTAGTCGCTGACGCAGCGCGTTATTATCCACGCACCCCCCACGCCCCGCATTCAATAATACCGTTTGTGGTGCCAACGACTCGATTTGCTGAGCACCCAACAAATGGTACGTGGCATGCGGGCCATCATGCGTCAGCGGTGTATGCAGGCATAACACGTCGCACTGATTAATCAGCTCATCCAGCGAATGGAATCCAACCGAGGCCTCGTGCTCCGCTCTCGGCGGATCACACGCTAAACATGCAACGCCCATGGCTTGAAGACGATGCAGCAAACGACTGCCTACATTTCCGGCTCCCACAACACCAACACGACGCTCACTAAGTTGCCAGCCATAGCGCTCAGCCAGTGTTAACAGGCTAATCAACACCTGATCAACGACGGCCTCGGCATTACACCCTGGCACACTCGCAAACGTAATGCCCGAGGCTTCCAGAGCGGCTTGATCAACATGATCGGTACCAATGGTGCAGGTACCAACGAAACGCAACCGTGACTGCTCAACCAGCGTTGCCGTTACTGGAGTCACCGAACGC
The DNA here is from genome assembly GCF_000425725.1 of Halomonas halocynthiae DSM 14573. Taxonomy (GTDB): domain Bacteria; phylum Pseudomonadota; class Gammaproteobacteria; order Pseudomonadales; family Halomonadaceae; genus Halomonas; species Halomonas halocynthiae. Next base: position 188,859 of record NZ_KE384440.1, on the reverse strand, counting down.
ACGACTAATGCATCAGCGTCGCGTACGGTGCCTGCCGTAATGTCACGCCCAGGCACACGCACCACCTCACCCAAGGTGCCGAAAGTGTCATCGGCAGCAGGTACATTGGCATCAACTACAATACGCATAGCCATGATCTCCATGAAACGTGAAAAACCGACCCTGTCTGAAAGACACGCTTGCCCGCATCCTACAAGTGCTTACAATAGCCGCTTATTGTAAGCGATTCATCGTACACTGGTTGCTCGGATGACTACTGTGAAAAGCCAGTAGCCTACCGAGCATCAACCTTGCTATTAACGTTAGGAGCTGCCGTGATCGTCCGCTGGGAAACCAAGCATGACTACGTGCTGGTACATATTCATCAGGACATGTTTGGCGACTGGATATTCAGTCGTGCCTGGGGGGAGATTGGCACGCAGTCTGGCGGGCTCAGGCATCAACTGGCCGATGACCGACAACTGGCGCTCACTTGGCTTGCCGACGAAGAAACCATTCAAGCGGCACGGGGCTATCGAAAAGTACTGGAAGCCGACGACGACAGTCCTGAAGGCCGCAACGCCATGCACCAGCTATCGTTTCTCGACACAGCCCCCTAACGCTGACCGACTCGCTCAGTTCGTCAATTCAAATAGCGACGTCCTTGACGCATGTGCGCACCGCGTAACGCTTTCGTGCCAGAGCCTTTTTCATCCTCCCCACGGCTAGCCTTTTGCCAAGCCGCCTCATCTAGCCAACCACGCTCGGCAAGCCACTGCGCCAGTCTTACCGGTTCAAAGCCACGCTCCAGCTCCTGGCCTTGCTCATCAGCCAGCACCGGAATACGCACGCCATAACGCTGTACCAGTGCCTCATCGTCGCTGATCTCAACGCGCTCAAGTGTTAGCGGTTGATTGGCCAACCGCTCAAGCCAAGTGCCAAGCTCACTGCACAAATGGCAACCTAGCGTTGTATAGAGCCGCAGGCGCATTAGCTTTTCTCGTGGTGACGAATGACAAAACAGTGGTGCATATCAGGCCGACGCTGAAAGTCTGGATCGAAGGTGTTCGCAGAAATGTTGTCTACCGAAAATTCGTCAGCTAAATCCGTATCCAGCACAAAGCGCCGCTGATTATTAGAAAACACCAAGGTGCCGCCAGGAGCCAGTCTTGCCATAGCAAGGCGTACCAGCCGACCATGGTCGCGCTGCACATCAAGGGTGTTATCCGTCATCTTTTTGGAATTAGAGAATGTCGGTGGGTCAAGAAAAATCACATCAAACTGGCTGGTCGCCGTTTCCAGCCAGCGGAAACAATCATCACGTACTAATCGATGGCGTCTTGAGTCCAAGTTATTCAATGCAAAATTATCTCGCGCCCAGTCCAGATAGGTATTGGACATATCAACACTGACGCTCTCGCTGGCCCCACGACTTTTTGCTGTACCCAGCGCTGCGTGCACCGTGGCTGTGGCGGTATAACAAAACAGGTTAAGAAAACGCTTTTCTGCCGCCATATCAGCCAACCGACGACGCACTGGACGATGATCCAGAAACAGGCCGGTATCAAGATAGTCGCGTAGGTTAATCCATAGCCGCGCCGAACCTTCCTGAACCTCAAAGCGTTCTCCGCGACTATCCTGCCGCTGATATTGTCCACGCCCACTCTGCCGCTCACGCCGCTTGATGACAATTCGAACAGGGTCGACGTCCAACACCTCAGGAATAACCGACAGCGCATCGTGAAGGCGGCGCTGAGCCTGAGCCGCATCGACTGAGCGCGGCGCAGCATACTCTTGAACATGAACATAATCGCCATACACATCAATAGCCAACGCATATTCAGGCATGTCCGCATCATACAAGCGATAACAACTGACACCGCTACGCTTGAGCCACTTACGCAGCCGTCGCTGATTTTTTTCTAAGCGGTTGGCAAACATTTGCGCACCGTCAGAGCGCACGGGAAGCGACGGAGCCATCGGCTCAGAGCGTTTTTTCTCAATACCTGTTGTCACCTCTTTGGAGGCCGTTTCAAATGCGGCATCAGACGCCGTCGCGCCTGGCACCCATACCGGTACATCTATCAATAGCAACCGAGCACTCAGAGGCCCATTCCTCAATGAGTAGTGCTTGAAAGCTCGCATACCAAGGCGATGACCAAGATCGGGGTTTGCGGTAAAAACAGCCAAACGCCATCCCGGAAACGCCTCTTTCACGCGCTCACCCAGGGTGGCATAGAGCCCTACCAGTTCAGGCAACTCCCCCAGTCGTTCGCCGTAAGGCGGGTTAGTTAGAATCAAGCCATTTGTTACGTCATCAAGCGATGCTGGGCGACGCAGCTCACCCAGCCCGGCACCTTCAAGCTGAATCAATGCCGGAATACCAGCACGCATGGCATTAGCTTTAGCCGCCGCCAGCGCCGGCGGGCTACGATCAAAACCGTATATCCTGTTGCGACAGCGCTTACGGCCAATGCTCGCCCGCGCCTCAGCCTCACGCTTAAGTTCGCGCCAGCTTTCCTCATCGTGATTAGCCCAACCATGAAAGCCAAAACGCTCACGCTGAAGATTCGGTGCGCGGTCCGAGGCCATCATCGCGCCTTCAATCAGCAGCGTACCAGCGCCGCACAAGGGGTCTACCAGTGCGCCTCCCTGCTTCGCCATCTCAGGCCAGCCAGCACGGATCAGCAGTGCCGCCGCCAGGTTTTCCTTGAGTGGCGCATGGCCCACATCACGGCGATAACCACGCCGATGCAGGCTCTCGCCAGAAAAATCGATGCCTAACGTGAGTCGCCCCCGATGCAGGCTGGCATAAATCACTAGGTCTGGCTGCTGCGTGTCAACATCTGGCCGCTCCTGCCCGTCAGCCTGAAGGCGATCTACCACGCCATCTTTGACCACTTGGGCGCCAAAGCCTGTATGCCGAATGGCATCACTGCGCCCATTAAACCCCACGGCGATGGTTCGCCCGGGAAGCAAGTGGCGCCGCCAGTCAATCGTGGCAGAGGCGGCACGCAACTGCTCCGGGGTTTCAACATGCTCTTCGCGCGCTAGACACAGCACAATCCGGTTAGCCAGGCGCGACCATAGGCAGGCGCGGTAAGCGACCGCTAAGCTGGCGCTGAAATGCACGCCCGACACAGTCGTCTTGCCCGGCACTGCTCCAAGCTCTGTTAATTCATCCGCCAGCAGCAATTCCATGCCTGTAGGGCAGGTGGCTAGAAAGGTAAGTGCTGGGTGGGTCTGTGCTTGCATGATCGCCTGTCTCATCGGTGAGTGCCGCCAGTATGTAACTGGCGGCGATACGGTGCCACATTCAAATTACATTTTCTGGTCGACAACAGACCAGATACTACGCTATAGGTGGAGGTGCTGCTTAAGGCAGGCCTGAGATGCCTACCGATGTGCAATGTGTTAGACACGGCCAATGGGCCATCCATGTACCAACAAGAGCGAATACCTGAGCACAGAAAGTCCCAAGCATCGCGAGGGCGCATGGCCAAATTTTCTAGCGCTCTCCAGCAAGTCGCAAGCTACCAACATGACAAGAGGGTAAGCAATGAAACGACAGAAACGTGATCGCTTCCAACGGGCCTATGTCAAAGGATACAAAGCCGGCGTCACCGGTAAATCAAGAGATGACTGCCCCAGCCAGGAAGTTAATATGCGCGAGTACTGGATGAGCGGTTGGCGTGAGGGTCGTGGTGACCAGTGGTCTGGCATGACAGGCATCGCAGGCATCCATAAAAACCCAATGGTGCTGCAGCAGCTTTAATGCTGACATACCGAAATAAGTAGCAACTCATCAACATTAACCGGCTCGAAGTCCGACAGAGCCCATGAACTCTCATGGGCTTTTTCATGAGACGCTTCCTACGTCAATGCCTCCAGCATCCGCCTACGGGCCTGACCGACGCCTTGCATTTCACACTCTTTCGCTCAATGCTCGAGCACACTCCCTTATCAGCGCTGGCCCACGATAAATAAAGCCCGTATAAACCTGCACCAAATCAGCGCCCGCTGCTTGTTTAACCTGCGCCGCTGCGCCACTGTCAATACCACCTGCGCCAATAATTGTCATTTTTGGCAGCTGTTTACGCAACTCAGCAACAACCTCATTCGATGAAGAGAAAACTGGCCGCCCAGACAACCCACCTTGTTCGTCAGCATGCCGCTGCCCCTTCACAGCGTCACGCGAGACGGTAGTGTTGGTGGCAATCGCCGCATCAATGCCATTGTTTTTCAGGCTGAGCGCCACCAGCCCAACGTCGTCTTCGTTCATATCTGGCGCAATTTTCACCGCCAACGGAACCCGGCGACCCGTCTTCTGATCCAGCCGAGTATTCGCTTCACGCAACTGACCCAGCAACTCATCAAGCTGTTCGCCAAACTGCAATGTTCTCAGTCCAGGTGTATTGGGCGATGAGATATTTACGGTGATGTAGTCTGCATGAGCATGCACTTTCTTCAAGCACAGCAGGTAATCATCAACCGCTTGCTCTACTGGCGTGGTGAGATTTTTGCCAATATTAATTCCCAAAATGCCATCAAATGTCGACGCTCGGACGCGTTCAATCAAATGATCGACACCTGCATTGTTGAACCCCATACGATTGATGATGGCACCTGAATCAGGCAAACGAAACAGCCGCGGCTTCGGATTACCAGCCTGAGGCTTTGGCGTTACGGTACCAACTTCAACGAAACCAAAACCCAGGGCTCCTAATGCGTCTAAATGATCAGCGTTCTTATCGAGCCCTGCCGCCAACCCCACTCGATTAGGAAAACGCAGCCCCATTAACGTGACAGGATCGTCCACTCGCTCTCCGCCAAGGTATTTGGCAAGCCTCAAGCGGTGCGCCCACTCCAGCCCCGATAAAGCCAAGGCATGAGATTTTTCCGCCTCAAGACGAAACAGCAGCGATCGGGCTAACGAATACATGATGACTCCAGGGCGAGGCTGAAAATAACGCTGCGGATTATAGCGCAGCTGGCCCACAACAACGAACCCCGCCAGCGCTAAACATCACGCAGGCAGGGTTCGTTGGTTCTTACTATCGGCCAGATTTTCTTATCCGGCCTATGTCTATTCGCTAACGGCTATCAAGCGCGATTACTTTCGCTCAAATCAACCAGTTCGCGCACTGCCACAGCAAACAGAGGGAAGTCTGCCTGAGTGCCACGCACCTTTTCCAGCAACCGACACCAACGCTCATGCATAACCTCATGCTGAGTCAGCCAGGCCTGGGTACGCTCTGCCGCTTCTTTCGGACCGCCCTGCATATCTAATACCGCAGCGGTTAATGACAACTGTTGTCGCTCGATATCATCACGGAAGCTCTCACGTGCCTGAGCCTGCCAGTTATCGCCAACCTCCAGCTGAGTGACCTGCTGAATCATCCACGGCAGCTCAAGCCTGTCACCAACTTCATAGAACACCTCGGCGACGCGCTGAGGCTTATCACCGGACTGGCTGGCAACATTAATGATACCCAGTGCCGCATACAGGCTGGTAGACGCCGCGACAGTAGAGGCCAGAGCCTCAGGCACACCGGCTTTGATCAATTCATCACGACGCTGTTGCCAACGCTCGGCGTCTTCACCACGCAGACGGTTGCCAATACTCCCCTGCAGCTCGGTCAACCGTGGCTTGAAGTAATCTATCGCTTCGCTGGTACTCATGGCGCTGTGCTGGCGCAAGAACCAGCGAGTTGAGCGACGCATCATGCGTATCAGGTCAAGCATCATCGAGTACTGCACTGCGCTTGGCACCTGGTTATCCAGTGCCTCAATTTGCCCCCACAGACTGAGCAGGTTGAAGCTTTGCGCGGCAATAACATACGCACGCGCAATTTCAGCCCGTCCATATCCCGTGGAGTCCAGCAGACGACGCACAAAAACAATGCCCATATGCTCGACTAGATCATTGGCCAGCTGCGTTGCAACAATTTCACGCACCAAGCGATGCTGATACATTTCATCGTGATAACGTTCAGCCAATACCTTGGGAAAAGCGCCTTCTACATAAGCTCGTACAACGGGGTCGTCCGGCACATCAGAAACAACCAGCTCATTTTTGAGCGAACTCTTGGCATAAGAAAGCAGTACAGAAAGCTCTGGTAGCAACATGCCTTGCCCTTTATGGGCACGTTCCTGAAGCTCTTCATCGCTTGGCAAAAACTCCAGCTCACGATCAACCAGGCCAGCGGCTTCAAGCTCACTGATGAAGCGGCGGAACATATTCAGCTCTTTGAATGATGCCAGCTCAGCCAGATCCAATGCCTGGGTCTGACGATAACTACCAGCCAACACCAGCTCTGATACTTCGTCGGTCATGTCTTCTAGTAGCTGATTGCGCTGCTTCTCGGTCATGTCGCCACGGGCCACAATATCATCGATAAGTATCTTGATATTGACCTCATGGTCTGAGCAGTTCACACCGCCGGCATTATCGATAAAGTCAGTATTAACGCGCACGCCTTTCGCTGCGGCCTCCATACGCCCCAGCTGAGTCATACCAAGGTTGCCGCCCTCACCAATAACCCGCGCATTTACATCCCGGCCATTGATACGCAGCACATCGTTAGCTTTATCGCCAACGTCGGCATCGGTTTCGACACTGCCTTTGATGTAAGTACCAATACCCCCGTTCCAAATCAGGTCCACAGAGGACTTAAGCATGGCACGAATCAGCTCGTTAGGAGGCAGCTGACTCTGTGTAATACCGAAGACCTTTTTCATTTCCGGGGAAATCGCAATGGTTTTAGCACTGCGTAAAAACACACCTCCTCCCTTAGAAATCAGCTCGGTATTAAAGTCCTCCCAAGTCGTACGTGGCGTCTCAAACAAGCGTTTTCGCTCAGCGAATGTCGATGCGGCATCCGGCGTAGGATCAATAAAAATATGCATGTGGTTAAAGGCGCCCACTAAGCGGATATGTTCGGAACGCAGCATGCCATTACCAAACACGTCGCCCGCCATATCACCAATACCGACCACACTAAATGCATCTTGCTGCGTGTTAATGCCTAGACCACGAAAGTGACGCTTTACTGACTCCCAAGCACCAGTGGCCGTAATTCCCATACCTTTGTGGTCGTAGCCATGCTCCCCTCCCGAGGCAAACGCATCACCCAACCAGTGGCCGTACTCCGCAGAAATGGCATTGGCAATATTGGAGAACGTAGCAGTACCTTTGTCGGCGGCGACCACCAGATACGCATCATCACCATCATGACGAACCACTTCACGCGGCACCACCACCGTTTCGCCATCTAAGTTATCCGTTACGTCCAGCAGTGCTCGAATAAATATCTGATAACAGGCGATGCCTTCTTTCTGAGTGGTATCTCGATCTGCGCCTTCTGGCATACGCTTGCAAACAAAGCCGCCTTTGGCCCCAACCGGTACAATAACCGCATTTTTCACTTGCTGTGCTTTAACCAAACCCAACACTTCCGTACGGAAGTCTTCATGGCGATCAGACCAGCGCAGCCCACCACGCGCCACTTTTCCACCGCGCAAATGCACCCCTTCAACACGCGGCGAGCAAACAAAAATTTCATACGCAGGCAGCGGCTTAGGCATACCTGACACCTTGGCTGGCTCAAGCTTGATAGCGATATAGTCTTTTACACCGCCATGCTCATCATGCTGATAGTAATTGGTACGCAAGGTTGCGTTAATCAGCTCCATATAACGACGTAACATCTGGTCATCATTAAGGCTGGGCACGTCATCAAGCAGCGCCATAATATGCGCTTCACAAGCGGCCAACTCGCCATCATCAGGCCGCTCAACCGGATTAAAGCGCAGCGCAAATAGCGTCACTAGCTCACGAGTAATATGTGGGTAATTACTCAATGTTGTGGCGATATAGCTCTGCGACATGCCAAGGCCTATCTGCTTGAGATAGCGTGCGTAAGTACGCAGCATGGCCACTTCGCGCCAGCCAAGATTGGCACCAATAATCAGGCGATTAAAGGCATCATTGTCCGCCTCACCAGCCCAGATACGCTGAAATGCCTCAATAAAAGGCTCGCGCATTTCCTGCAGATTGACCTCACTACTACTGGCATGGTGCTCAAGATCAAAATCATGAATCCAGTGAGTGGTTCCACTAGCAACCACTTCATATGGACGCTCTCCCAGCACACGCAAGCCAAGGTTCTCCATCATCGGCAGCACATCAGAGAGCGGTATCCGCTGGTCACGATGAAACAGCTTGAGATTAACGCCACTGCCCTCTGCTTCAATCTGACGATACAAAGACAGCGCCAGCGGCTGCTGATCTGATAGTTCGCTTATATGCTGCAAGTCATAAACTGCGGTACGTGCAGAAAAATCTTCTTGGTAACTGCTCGGAAAGGCGTCACGAAAACGGTTCATCAACTGATTAGCGCGCTCTTCACCAAAGCTCTCAACAGCAGCATTCAACAGGTCATCACGCCAATTGCGTGCCAACTTGGCCATCTGTTTTTCAAGACGCTTGATCTCGTACTCAACAGGCGCGTCGCCGTTAAAACGCAAGATGAATTGAATGCGTGCCAACACCGATTCCGACAGATAGGTATTGAAATCACCAAAGGTGGCATCAAGCTCGTTGCACAGCACATCCTGCAGACGCAGCCGAAGCTCTGTGGAAAATACATCGCGTGGTACAAATACCAGGCAGGAATAGTATTTACCAAACGTATCTTCTCGAATGAACAGGCGCACACGACGACGTTCACGCAAGTCCAGGATACTCAGCGCCATCGCAGCAAGCTCACCCTCGTCGACCTGGAACAGGTCGTCACGTGGATAAACCTCAAGTGTTTGTAGCAGTCGCTTACCATTATGACCAGCAGGGTCAAAACCGGTGCTGCTCATGACTCTGTCGATCTTGCGGCGCAAAATAGGGACATGACGTGGCGAGTCGTTATATACCGTTGAGGTAAACAACCCCATAAAGCGATACTCGCCCGTAATACGCCCTTGATCGTCATAACGGTCGATAGAGATATAATCAGGATAGGCTGGGCGATGCACCCGTGCGCGGTGAGCACTTTTCGCAAAAGAAACCAGCTTCGGCGCTAACGCAACCTGCTCGCTGTCCGTTCCTTGATTAGCACGGACCCACTCACGATAACGCGGCTGATCCAAACGAAATACGCCAAGCTCACTCCCTTCCACCTTGGCAAGTTGCTTGCCACTGGCCGTCACCGAATATTCGTCATAGCCCAGAAAAGTAAAGTTATCTTCCTGTAACCACTCTAAAAAATCGATCGCTTCTTGGTGGTCCTGCTTGTCAATCTGCGCTGGGCACAGTGACTTGAGCTCATCAACCGCGCTCTGCACCTTGCTAAGCATCGGCGCAAAGTCATTGACGGAGGTGCGAACATCAACCAACACATCAGCAATGCTGGACTCAATGTCGTCTAGCTCGCTAGTATCAGTGCGGCGATCGACCTCAATGGCTATCAGCGACTCACCAACACTTTGGCTGCTGCTCTCATTGGCCGCAAGCAAACGCACAAGATGGTGCTTAGCATCACGCTCAACCTGTATCACCGTGTTGTGTATGGCATGCACGGTCATGCCGCGACGGTTCAACTCAACGCGTACCGAGTCTACAAGAAAGGGCATATCCTTGTTCAACACGGCAATGTAGGTGTGTGCTGACTGCCAGCCGTGATTTTCAAAGTCAGGGTTAATCACTCTGACCTTGGCCTCACTTTCATCAAACTGCTGCAAAAACTGCCAAAGAGACAACGTCGCTCCATAGAGCTCCTCTGGGTCTCTTTCGCTCAGGTCTTCAACGGGAACCGAGTGGTAGAAATCGTTGGCAAAGGCTACTACCTGCTTAGCTTTGCTTTCTTCTAGACAGCTTTCTATCCGCTCACAGAGCTGTTTGAGGAGATCCTCACGGGCCTCGCCATTTGCGACATCTTGCATCCTTTCACCTCGACTGGCAGTGGCCATCAATGCGGCCAAATCATGGTCTCTAGATGTTGGGCTGGTTCTGCCAGCCTTACCATGAGCTTACGCCAATATTCAGGCTGACCCCAAGAAGATGCCGACTTACACATAATCCATAACGATTTGGCATGATATCGCGCGTTTAATTGCCCTCGGCTCGGCGCTCCAGTAAGACGCCACACTCGGTATGATCCGTCCATGGAAATTGATCAAACAGAGCAAAGCGCTGAATAGCATGCGTGCGGGATAACATCTCAAGATTAGTAACCAGGCTATCGGGGTTGCAGGAAATATATACAATGCGCTCATAGTTGCTGAGCAAACTACAGCTCTCTGCATCCAGGCCAGCTCGAGGCGGGTCGACCAGCACCGTCGAGAAGTCGTACTCTTCCAACCGCATCTCGGCCACTCGACGCCCTGCTTTTTCGCCGCTCAGCGCCAGAGAAAACTCTTCGGCCGACATCCGCCCTACCGTGACATTCCCAACGCCATTGGCAAGCACGTTCTCGCGCGCACTGGCGACGGAGGTGCGCGAAATTTCCGTGGCCAATACGCGCCGAAAGTTGTCAGCCAACGCAATAGTAAAATTGCCATTCCCGCAATAAAGCTCTACTAAATCATGATCTTGACTTCCTGAAGTCACATCGCGTGCCCAGCTGAGCATGGCGCAACAAATCTCGGCATTAGGCTGAGTAAAGCTGTTTTCGACCTGCTGATAGACTAGCTCACGCCCATCGACTTCTAGGTGCTCCCACACATGATCACGAGTCAGCACAATACGCTGCTTGCGCGAACGGCCAATAATCATTACACCTAGCTCTTCTTCCAGCCGGCGCGCTTCCTCTTCCCAGTCGCCTTCCAGTGGACGATGATAAATCAGCGTCACCAAGCTCTCGCCAGATAGCGTGGTTAAAAAATCTACCTGAAACAACCGCCGTCTCAGCACCGGATTATCGCGAATGGCATCCATCAAGCGAGGCATTAACGTATTGATCGCCTGGCTAGCTACGGCATAACTATCCATTCGTACCACATGTTTTTGGGCCGGGTTATTTGGGTCCACCTCAAACATGACGTAATAAATGTCATCACCTTCATGCCAAACACGAAACTCACAACGCTGCCGGTAATGACTGGATGGCGACGCAAACACCTCTAGCTCCGGTGGCGAAAATCGTGCAAAACACTGGTTAATTCTTCTGCGCTTGGTAGCAAGCTGGTCGTCATAGCGGTCGGGGTCGACAACGGGAATAGCCACGGCGGCTCCTGAGAAATGCAGATAAATCGAGACGAAAGATGGCAAAAGGTACTGAGCAAATAGCCAAGGTTCTGCTCAATCAATCACTAGTGAACAACTGTTTTTGAAGCCATGGGCCCGTAGCCCAACGGCCAGTTCTGGGGTAAGTGCCGTCAACCAAGCGGTTTCAACCGAACCACGCGAAGCGGTTATGGGCATGATTTGCGCGCAGCGACGGGCAATGGCGTCACCTGAATCGACCCATCGCAAGGGGCGTGTCATGGCGCCGGACAACCAGTCTCGCAACAATGGAAAATGCGTACAGCCTAGCACGACCGTGTCCAGGTCATGCAGCGCATCCAATGGCGCCAGCGCGTCACGTATGCGAGACAAGTCAGGTGTTTTACCGCGCACCATCTGTTCAGCTTCAACCACTAAGGCATCAGCCGCTACACGAGTCACCCGACAGTTGCCCGCAAAGTCATGAATTAACTGATCGGTATAGGGGCGACGCACTGTCGCGCTGGTAGCCAATAGCCCAATATGACGCGAGCGGCTCAGTTCAGCGGCAGGCTTAATCGCGGGCACCGTACCAATAACGGGCACATCAAGGTGCTGACGCAATCGGTCCAGCGCCAGCGTACTCGCCGTGTTGCAGGCCACCACTAACCCAACGCAACCACTGACGTTAACGGCCGCACCACAGACCTCGACTATCCGCTTTACTAACCAGTCATCTTCACGAACGCCATAGGGAAGCATGGCGTTATCGCACGCATACGTCAGCTCTGCACTAGGCAGCCGCTGACGCAGCGCGGCAACGACCGACAGACCACCAACACCCGAATCAAATACCAGTATTGGCCCTGCCATCAGCGCCATTCCGCCATGTTAGAGGCTAAAAAAAGAGCGAAGACCGAACAAAAGTCTATCCGCAAAAATTGCGGCAAAGATAACGGCTGGGGCATGCAGTGGCTCATTATTCAACGTGGCAATAGCTTTAAACACTCAAGGGCAGATTCTAACCCAGCCGCGAGCTGTGTCGAAGCGTATACGTCAACGAAAGCCGCAAAATCTGTGGCCTGGTGATAATAGCGCTTGCTACGACTGCCAACAGCACATCACGATAAAGCCAGGGTTACATAGCGGGCGGTGCAACGTCATCTAGCTCTTCCTCAAGCGCCGGATATGCTTTCTTGAGTTGCTCAAACTGATTTGCCGCACCTTCAGGCAGTGCTGCAGCAAAGCGTTCCATGTCACTATCATCGAAGTGTTCACGCATCAAAGGCACCAAGTGCTCACGCTCTTCTCGTAAATACCTCTGGTGCATGTCCAAATACCCATCAAGGTCTGCGGCAAAGCGATCCATGGGCATCACGCCATCCATCAGAATCATGTCTAGATCAGAAGAAAGACGCAGCAGTTGCTTTCTAAGCGCACGATAATGCTCAGCCAATAACGCACTGGTACTATCCGCATCAGGCACTTTGTCATGCACAAGCTGAGCAAAGACCTCGTCCAGCAGCTTGGAAAAACCATCCATGTAATCAAGAATATAATCGACAACTTCTCGGACAAGTCGAAAGTCGGGTCGCTCTCCCTCCATCAACACTTTCTGTTTTACTTTCAGAACGTGCAGCATACCCGCCATATTGGCATGGTCTTGGCGAAGCTGATTCAACGTAGCCATACGACAACCTCCTCCAGTAATAAGCCAAATGGCCTATATCATCCGACTCCCCACCCCAAAACGAGTTCCCACGGTACAATGCAAGATAACTCAACGCTGAGAAGGGCTAGAGTCTGACGCTTTTTTGAATAAACAATACATTTAGGCATTCAGCGATTAGCTTGCAATCCTGACCGAACCTTTCCCATCCTAGCAGGCTCCAGCGAGGAATCCGAAATGGACATGTTTCAGCAATCCGTTACTGCACAAAACGCCCCATTAGCATGGCGCATGCGGCCGCGCCAACTAAGCGAATATATTGGTCAACAGGCGTTAGTCAGCCCAGGTAAACCCTTATACCAGATGATTGAAACCCATTCGTTGCACTCAATGATCCTGTGGGGCCCGCCGGGCACTGGCAAAACGACATTAGCTGAAATTCTGGCCATTCAGTCTGACGCTCACCTAGAACGATTATCCGCGGTGATGGCCGGGGTTAAAGATATCCGCGAATCGACCGAGCGGGCGAGAGTTGCTCAAGGCCAAGGGCGAAAAACGGTCCTGTTCCTCGATGAAATTCACCGCCTCAACAAGAGCCAGCAGGATGCCCTGCTTCCGCACGTGGAGTCTGGCCTGTTAACGCTGATCGGTGCGACAACGGAAAACCCTTCTTTTGAGGTCAACTCGGCTCTGCTATCCCGCACCCGAGTTTATGTGCTCAAGTCACTCAACGAAGATGAGTTACTACAGGTACTTCAGCAGGCATTGAGTGATACCGAGCGTGGCCTTGGGCTACGCCATATTCAGGCAGACGATAACGTACTACAAACGCTGGCCAGGGCAGCAGCAGGCGATGCCCGACGCGCCCTAGGCTTACTTGAAACAGCGGCAAGTTTTACGCAGCCTCACAACAGTGGAGAGCGGCTGCCACTGGAAGCGCTGTCAGATGTGATCGGCCACACCGCCAGTGCCTTTGACAAACAGGGGGATTATTACTATGACCTGCTGTCAGCTATTCACAAGTCGATTCGCTCATCACGCACCGATGCCGCACTACTCTACATGGCAAGGTTCATCCAAGGCGGCGGCGATCCGTTAGACGTCGTACGTCGTTTGGCAGCCATTGCCTCGGAAGATGTCGGCAATACCGACCCGCGCGCCCTTCCTCTCGTCATGGCGGCTTGGGATGCTTACTTACGCCTGGGAGACTATGAAGGGCAACGCGCAATTGCTCACGCATTGATCCATTTAAGCGTAGCCCCCAAGAGTAACGCGATAGACGTCGCTTGGAAGCAAGCGCAACGCTTTGCCGCCGCTCAACCCAGCCTAGAGGTGCCCAGTTATCTGCGTAACGCACCGACCAAACTGATGGAGTCTCTCGGCCACGGCCAAGGCTACCGCTACGCACACAACGAACCCAACGGCTACCCAGCGGGCAGTTCTCATGATTGCTGGCCTGACGCACTACCACGCGAAACATTTTTTCTGCCCAGCGAATATGGGCATGAGCAACGATTCAGGCAAATCCAGCAACAGCGCCTCAGCCTAGACGAAGCCGCCGACAACGCATCAAAAAAATACTAACGCTCGCTGAGCAACTCAATTACCGCTACGTATTACATCTGTGTTGTCAGGTAATTCAACATGAAAGCGATTGTCTTGAACGCTGTCATTCTGTTTAACATTGTCGAATTCAATAGCGGTTTGCTGGCCAGTACTGTCGGTCATTTGCAGCCCACCCAGCTGCTCGCCGTGGAACGTCAGCTGCAGTGTTTCAAACAACGTATCGGCGCTACGCGGCGTTAATGTGAACACCTCTGTCGTGCCACGCTGACTAGACATGACGTCATAATTTTCGGTTAACGCCTCCGCACTACCCGATAACAATAACGCAGGTGTATGCGTAACACGCTGATCCAGTGGCTGGATGGTTGCCTGCTCAAGGTCGGGATCATACAGCGTTACCTGCTCACCGTCTGACACAACAACCTGTGAGTAAGGTGCATCCACTTCCCAGCGAAAACGCCCTGGCCGTGCCAGCCACATCTCGCCACTGGCCGACTGCAAACGCTGGCCACTGCCGTCAAGAATCTTCTGGTCAAAATCTGCCACATACGTCGTCAACGGCTCGAGTATTCGTGTCAGACGATCGGCGCCGTCATCAGCAAGCGCGATGCTTGGTACTGCCAGTGATACCAGTGCACCGGTAATCAATGTCCTCAACTTCATTTTGTCTCTCCCTGTAGAGTGGCTCGCCATAACGGCCTGGTTCTGCGACCCGTATTGCCACCACAAGTTTCACTGTGACGGCAACTTGCACGCTATCTGCACCATCGCCTCAAGCACCATGGGAGCGAGCCAAGACTTCTCTGGCACCATTATTTCCCATGGGCGATACCACGCCAGCGGCTTCCATGGCGTCAACCAAACGCGCTGCGCGGTTGTAGCCTATCTTGAAGCGGCGCTGCACTGCCGAAATCGAAGCACGCTGACTCTCAGTGACAAAAGCCACGGCTTCGTCATAAAGCGCATCCTGCTCTGCGTCGTCACCATCGGCGCCCTCCGCTTCAAGCCCCGTTAGCGCATCAGCAGTCACACCACCAGAGAGAATTTCGTCGATGTACTGTGGCTCTCCACGTCGCTTCCAGTCGTCAACCACCCGATGCACTTCGTCATCGTCAACAAAGGCACCATGCACCCGATTTGGCGCACCCGAACCCGCGGGGAGATACAACATGTCGCCATGGCCCAGCAAGTTCTCTGCGCCGCCTTGGTCCAGAATAGTTCGGGAGTCCACTCGTGATGATACTTGAAAGGCCATACGGGTCGGCACATTGGCTTTAATAAGGCCAGTGACAACATCGACGGAGGGGCGCTGAGTTGCCAGAATCAAGTGAATACCGGCAGCCCGCGCTTTCTGCGCCAGACGCGCAATCAACTCTTCGACTTTTTTACCAACGATCATAAACATATCGGCAAATTCGTCGATAACAACCACAATGTAAGGCAGTTTTTCCAGCACTGGCGGCGGCTGATGCATTTCCCATGGCTGCGGCTCCCACAGAGGATCGGCCACTTGAGCGCCAGCTTGCCTGGCCTCATCCAGGCGCTCATTAAAACCAGCAATATTGCGCACCCCCATCGACGCCATCAACTTATAACGACGTTCCATCTCAGCCACGCACCAACGCAGACCATTAGCCGCTTCCTTCATGTCGGTAACCACTGGTGCCAGCAGATGGGGGATGCCGTCGTATACCGACAGTTCCAACATCTTTGGGTCAACCATAATCATGCGAAGATCATCCGGCGTAGCCTTGAGCAACATCGAGATCAACATGGCATTAACCCCTACCGACTTGCCCGAACCGGTGGTACCAGCAACCAGCAAGTGCGGCATCTTGCCAAGATTGGCCACAACAGGTGCGCCTCCGATATCTTGACCCAGCGCCAGCGTTAAGGCCGAGGATTCATTCTGGAAGCGATCAGAGTCAATCACCTCGCGCAACCGGATCATCGCGCGATTAGGGTTAGGGATTTCGATACCCACTGTAGGGCGGCCAGGAATCACCTCTACCACACGCACACTCTTAACCATCAACGAGCGAGCAAGATCC
The DNA here is from genome assembly GCF_000425725.1 of Halomonas halocynthiae DSM 14573. GTDB lineage: Bacteria > Pseudomonadota > Gammaproteobacteria > Pseudomonadales > Halomonadaceae > Halomonas > Halomonas halocynthiae. Next base: position 172,397 of record NZ_KE384440.1, on the reverse strand, counting down.
TTGGCCAGGTTACTAATCTTAGAGGCTTTTACCCCAGCTGCCGGCTTGATTTCAAAGCGCGTAATTACCGGTCCGGGCCAGGTATCCACCACTTCAGCCTTAACGCCATACTCTCGCAAACGCACTTCCAGCAATTCGGCCATATCAACCAACTGCTCTTCTGTGTAATTCGGCTCATGGGCAGAAGGCTCGGTTAACAACCGATAATCCGGCAGATCCCCCTCGGGCTCATCATCACCGTCCAAATTCGGACGCTGACTCTGCAAATGCTCCACTGTCCAGAGCTTTGTGCCAGCCTCTGCGGCAGCTGCCTGCGCCTGATCAGCCGTCGCCATCTGACCCGCAGCCTCATGCGCTGGCTGGCCTTGGTGGTGACCCTGGCTTTGCTCCTGGCTGTGACTCTGACTGGCGCTCTGGGTTTGCGTCTGGCTAATGGCTGCAGCAGAAACCACGCCTGCGGCTACCGAGACGCCCGCCATTTTACTACTCAATGGCTGTGACAAGTGCTGCGCCGCCTTAGCATCCGCTAGCGTGTCTATCGGCGACGCCGAGTAGGAAGCTGGCACGAGAGGCCCATCGTCATCGGGCAACACGGGGTCAGGCACAGCTTCAGGAGAGCGCGGCTCAGACTTAGCCACTTGCTCGGGTTCAGGCGCACCCTGATCAGCGGGTTCTGGCTTCGGCTCTGGTTCTGGCTTCGGCTCTGGTTCTGGCTTCAGCTCTGATTCTGGCTTCAGCTCTGGCTCTGGCTTCAGCTCTGGTTCTGGCTTCAGCTCTGGTTCTGGCTTCAGCTCTGGCTCTGGCTTCAGCTCTGGCTCTGGCTTCAGCTCTGGCTCTGGCCCTTGTTTCTGCTCCGGCGCTGAAACAGCCATTGCGTCACTAGAGTCAGAGACAGGGGCACTTTCAACCGGCGATGCCTCCTGTTGAACCATTTTGGGAGCTTCAACCGTATTACTTTCCAAAGGCGCCATTTGCTGAGGCTCGTCAGGCGTATCACTCACCTTGGCGTCAGCAGCAAGAGGGGCTGGCACAACGAAAACGCTCGGCTCTTTACGCTCACGATTCACACCGTCTGTTTCAACAGTCGGTGTAATAACCCTCTCATCACTAGAGGAGCCAGGATGAGACTCATCCGGCTGACCAACACGGCTTTCGTCAGGCGTTTGGGCAGAAGTGACTGGGGTAGCCCATGGAATCTGCGTATCACCCCCACCAATTACCGGCTCACTTAGCACTGACTCACCGAGTACGGGTTCAGCAAAAGCCGCAGGCTCCGTCTTTTCAGCGACAGCATTGTTCCCACGACGGCGCCACCATGAGGCGCTCTTTCCAGCAGACGCGCTAGCAGAATCCACTAGGCCTGATGCTCCTTCCGCCGACACATCTTCGCCAGTAGCTACTTCAGCAAGTTTGGCCGACTGTTTTGCTTCCCGCTTGCTAGCAATACGCGCTTTTAATCCATCCCAAGCTCGCAGACCGTAGCGCCCTATATCGTCAATGACTAATAACCATGACCGCCCCGTCAACAATGGCAACCCACACAACAACGCTGCCAGCGCCACCAGTGAAGTGCCACTGTTCAGCAACGGCAACAGCGCACTCACCAACCCCTCGCCGAACACCCCCCCCGTACCGAAATGCAAACTGCTTTCAGACAGAGGAAAAAGCAATGCACCGAACATGGTGGTTCCCATCAGCACCAGCGCAAGCCCTGCACAGCGTAATGTCAACGTGAGAGGATTCCACTCCAGGCGCTCCTGACGCGTGCGGATCATCCACCAAGCGCAATAACCAAAAATAGCTGGCCACCACAGGGCACTAGCACCAAATAGTGAATACAGCACATCGGCAATCCAGGCTCCAATAGAACCCATCCAGTTACTAACATCATTCCCAGAGCTGGTATGTGACCAACCTGGATCCGCAGCGTTGTAACTGAATAGCGCCAGCAGCAAAAACACACAAATCGCCAGCAGTACGATAACAAGGCCTTCACGCAGCGACCCTTGAAGTCGCAGCCCCACGCGCTTGGCGCGATCCTTGGCCGTTTTGGCCTGTCCATTCCGCGTGAACTTGTCATTGGCAGTCAACCAGCTATCCCCTTGCGCCCGTAGGCGTCACCTGATCAATATCGACGCAGTATCATACCGAGCCTACGCGCTCCATCACAGTAGTCCGAAGCTTGAGCCTCGAGTACTGCAGCGGCAGACTAGGTCCTTATTTTCTCAGGAAAGCACACATGTTGCCTTGGCTTCCCCTTTCTCCTCTCTATTTTCCACCCACTCAACACGCCCTGGAAGAGCCAGACGGCTTGCTAGCCGCAGGCGGAGATCTGAGCCCCGAACGCTTGTTGTTGGCGTATCGCAGTGGAATTTTCCCATGGTACAGCGACGATCAGCCGCTGCTATGGTGGAGTCCAAATCCGCGCATGGTATTGTTTCCTGAAGAAATTCGTGTTCGCCGAAGCCTAGCTAAACGCCTTCGCAACGCCGGCTTTTCTCTAACCACCAACCAAGCCTTTGATGACGTAGTAAGCGCTTGCGCTTCCCCCCGAGAGGAAGAGCTTGGCACCTGGATTACCGATGACATGCGTAGCGCCTACCATCACCTGCATCAACTGGGTGCCGCACAATCCATCGAAGTATGGCAACAAGAGCGCTTGGTGGGCGGTCTTTACGGCATCGCCATGGGGCCAGTCTTTTTCGGCGAATCCATGTTTTCACGTGTCCCTGACGCCTCCAAAGTCGCGCTGGTCTACTTGGCGTACAGCATGTCTGCCGGGCAAGGCAAACTGATTGACTGCCAAATGCACACACCGCACCTGGCAAGCCTTGGAGCACGCGACATACCTCGTGACACGTTCATAGGCTACCTTGAAGCTTGGCTGCCGACGCCTGTAGGAAACAATCCTTCACAATGGGCCACCCCACCCCACTGGCATTTTCCTCCACTCCACACGCTTATTGACCCTAACCACTAACCACTAACATGCAACACTGATTCGTATAGGAGCCGCCTAAGTTGAACAACGACAGTGCCAGACAACCACGGCGTGATCTACGTTTTTTCGTCACCGCGCCTCACGCCTGCAGCTATCTAGAAGGCCGCCGGGCTTCTACGCTATTTCTTGACCCTCAGGTAACCCCCGATCGTGAGACTTACGACCACCTAACACAACAGGGATTTCGGCGCAGTGGCCATCACTTATACCGCCCACATTGCGAAAACTGCAATGCCTGTATTTCAGTCAGGATTCCCGTTGAGCTATTTCAACCCAGCCGCTCGCAACGCAAAACTATCCATCGCAATGCCGACGTAACATTGGCCTTTTTGCCTAGCGGCTTCAACCCAGCCCACTATCAGCTATATGCCCGCTATATACAGCAGCGCCATGCCGACGGCGATATGTACCCGCCCAGCCCCGAGCAGTACCGCAGTTTTCTGGGGCTGGAGAGGGACTATGCACAATTGCTAGAAATGCGCCTTGGCGAACGCCTCATCGCCGTCTGCGCCTTCGACTCACTTCGACAAGGGTTATCAGCCATTTACACCTTTTTTGACCCCGCAGTTGAACTGGAGCGTCGCTCACTAGGAACCTTTGCCGTACTCAGCCTGATAACACACTGTCGTAACTTGGGGCTGCCTTATCTCTATTTGGGCTACTGGATCAACGAATGCCAGAAAATGACCTATAAGCAGACGTTTCGCCCACTGGAGCAGCTGGACGGTCGTCACTGGCGACCTCTCATTACCTTGGGATAAGCGTGTTACGAACAACCTGCAAACCGATATAAGTGCGCTTTTTTTGCCTTGCTGCGCATCATGCGTCACAATATCGCGCTATTCTGACGGTCATAATGGATGAGGCACTCACTACGAGATGCCACACAGGCCGCCACCAGATACTACCAACAGCGAGGAAATGCCACATATGGCACGCGAAGACCATATTGAGATGGAAGGCGTTATCGTCGATACACTGCCTAACACCACGTTCCGAGTCGAACTAGAAAATGGGCACGTCGTCACCGCCCACATTTCCGGCAAGATGCGTAAGAACTACATCCGCATCCTGACCGGCGATAAGGTCAAGGTCGAGTTGACTCCCTACGACCTAACTAAAGGCCGCATCGTCTACCGCTCACGCTAAGCACAGCGCCGAGGATTTTTATCACCTCGGTATTTTTTCACTTCGGCGCGTGTTACCTGAGTGCAACGAGCCAGCCCTACGAACACGCCCCGCTATCAGGCAGGGCGTATTCTTTCGTGCCTATTTATTCGCTATTCATGTGAGCCAGCAAGTTCTGGCTGAGTTTCCAAGCACAGCTCATCACCTTGAATAGAGATATGTACCTCACCCCCGTTCTCAGACAAATCGCCAAATAGAATCATTTCAGCCAACGGCTTCTTAATCTTTTCTTGTATCAGCCGCGACAAAGGCCTCGCCCCCATGTCTGAGTCATACCCATGTTCAGCCAACCAGTCTCGTGCATCGTCATCTACATCCATTTGCACTCGCTGCTCGTCCAACTGTGCCTGCAGTTCAATAAGGAACTTATCAACCACACTGCGCACAACAGCCGGCGGTAACGCATCAAACTGAATAATACCGTCCAAACGGTTACGAAACTCTGGTGTGAACGTTTTGAGCACCACCTCCATCATATCGGTTGAATGATCCTGAGATTGAAAGCCAATGGAGCGCCGCGAGGCTTTTTCAGCCCCCGCATTGGATGTCATGATCAAAATGACATGACGAAAATCTGCCTGACGCCCGTTGTTATCGGTCAAACGACCGTTATCCATTACCTGCAATAGCAGGTTAAATACTTCAGGATGCGCTTTTTCAATTTCATCAAGCAACAACACACAATGCGGTTGTTTGGTAATCGCTTCGGTCAACAGGCCGCCCTGGTCGTAGCCCACATAGCCTGGCGGCGCACCGATCAAACGCGAAACCGTGTGGCGCTCCATATATTCCGACATGTCAAAACGCACCAGCTCAATACCCATAACATTAGCGAGCTGTCGCGCGACTTCGGTTTTACCAACCCCTGTAGGACCAGCAAACAGAAAGCTGCCTACCGGTTTATCTGGCGACTTCAGACCAGCACGTGACAGTTTGATGGCTGACGATAGGTTATCAATGGCTTCATCCTGCCCGAACACCAGCATTTTCAAGTCACGCTCAAGATGGCTCAGCAGCTTGCGATCAGAATTCGAGACACTCTTGGGTGGAATACGTGCCATCGATGCCACTACCGCCTCAATCTGCGCTACATCAATGGCGTCTACGCGCACTTCAGGTGGCAACAGGCGCTGATGGGCTCCGGCTTCATCCACCACATCAATCGCTTTATCTGGCAAATGGCGATCATTAATATAGCGATCCGCCAATCGCGCAGCACTCTCCAACGCTTTGTCGGTGTACTTGAGTTGGTGGTGCTCCTCAAAGCGCGAGCGCAGCCCCTTGAGAATCTGTACGGTGTCCTCCACTGACGGGGCCGGCACGTCGACTTTCTGAAAGCGGCGAGCAAGCGCACGATCTTTCTCGAAAATCCCGCGAAACTCTTCGTGGGTGGTAGAACCAATACAACTCAACTCACCAGAGGACAGCAATGGCTTGAGCAGATTAGAAGCATCCATAACGCCACCAGAAGCTGCTCCGGCACCAATCACCGTATGAATCTCATCAATAAACAACACGGCGCTAGGTAGCTTACGTATTTCTGCCAGCAAGCTCTTGAGGCGCTTTTCAAAATCACCGCGATATTTGGTTCCTGCCAGCAGCGCTCCCATGTCTAGCGAATAAACCACCGCCTCACTAATAACCTCAGGCACCTCTTCTTCAACAATGCGCTTGGCTAACCCTTCGGCAATAGCCGTTTTTCCCACCCCAGCCTCACCCACCAGCAGAGGGTTATTCTTACGGCGACGAGCCAGAATCTGCACCACGCGCTCAACTTCATGAGCACGCCCGATTAACGGATCAATCTTGCCAAGTCGCGCTTGCTCGTTAAGGTTGGTCGCGTAGCTGGTCAAAGGGCTGCTAGCACTCTCGCTACCACCTTCTTCGGCGTCATCAACCTGCTGAGCACCAGAGTCAGTGCCAGCATCCTGATCGACCACCTTGGAAATTCCATGGGCAATATAGTTAACGGCATCCACCCGAGCTACATTTTGCTGCTTCAAGAAATATACCGCTTGGCTTTCTTGTTCTGAGAAAATCGCAACCAGAACATTGGCACCGGTCACCTCACTTTTCCCAGACGACTGAACATGAAAAACCGCTCGCTGCAACACCCGTTGAAAACCTAACGTAGGCTGTGTTTCACGCTCAGTGTGACTTTCCGGAATCAGTGGCGTAGTCGAGTTGATAAAATCCTGCAGGTCGCTTTTCAACTTATCGAGGTTTGCCCCACAAGCCCTTAACACCCCTGCGGCTGATGCGTTGTCCAGCAAAGCCAGCAACAGGTGTTCAACCGTCATGAACTCATGGCGTTTGGCGCGCGCCACGGTAAATGCCGTATTCAGGGTCACTTCAAGTTCTTTGCTTAGCATGGCAGCCCCCTTTGTCGCCGCTCAGGACGTACTGTGAATCCGTCTCGGCCCAATAGTTTCAAACGTGACGTGAGTTCCAAACATGGCGTGCAACCTTTACAGCGGCTAACCAAAGCGCTTGCATGCAGCCTAGCCTGACCTCTAGATGCAATGACTCAACCTGCACCTCAAACCCTACCCAGGTCAATCATTAGCCTCAACTTGACATAGCAGCGGGTGTTCACAGGCCCGCGCAAACTCGTTGACCTGATGGCACTTTGTCTCAGCTATGTCTCGCGGAAAAATACCACAAGTTCCCTTACCTTCAGTATGCACCGCCAACATCACTTGAACCGCTTTTTCGCTATCCATGGTGAAAAATGTCGTCAGTACTTCCACCACAAAGTCCATGGGGGTGTAGTCATCATTAAGCAAGACGACCTTGTACATTGGCGGTCGACTCAACGCTGGCTTGGCGGGAAGAACGGCAAGCCCCCCCTCTTCATCAGGCTCAGAAGGGCCGGTGACTCCAACGCACTTCGATGCGCCTGATAACCAGACGGCCTTGTCGCTTAACATATGTGCACTAGGTTTCATTAAAATAAACGCATCAATATCAAATACCTGACTCAACACTGCAAACTGCCGCATGCGAATCACGTGTGGTTAGATTAAGACGCCACGAACGCCGTATCGTTCATGACATCACTCCTGCAGCGCCCAGAAAACAGATTAGGCATACAACTTTCGATGCACAGCCCTCTGGCCAAAAGCCACTCTACTCAGTATATCAGCACCGTAATTCGGCGTTTTTATAACGGCTGGGAAGCACCGCCACTTGACGTTTCAGGCGAAAAAAGAGCAGAGCCATTAACCAATCGATAAAGCTTATCAGTATAACATTTGCGCCATGCGACAGAAGTAGGCTCGCCAGGACACCAGCCAATAAGAGAGATATAATCAGCCCTCACTGGAGGGCACCTTGTGTTGTACATTCTATGGTGCTTCCGCTTCTTGCCACCGCAGTGACCAGAGAGATCTACGCTCATGTCCCAAACGCCCAAGATTATCTACACCTTCACCGATGAAGCGCCTGCCCTGGCGACCCACTCGCTACTGCCAATCATCGACGCTTACACCGATGCTGCTGGTATCGAGGTAGAGACCCGAGATATCTCCCTGGCCGCTCGTGTTCTAGCACGCTTTCCTGACTACCTGACCGACGAGCAGCAAGAAGAAGATCATTTGGCCGAGCTAGGCGCGCTGGCCAAAACACCAGAAGCCAACATCATTAAACTGCCGAACATTAGTGCATCCATGCCGCAGCTGCGCGCAGTGATCACTGAACTGCAAGGGCAAGGCTACGCCCTACCCGACTACCCCAGTGAGCCAAGCAACGAGCAAGAACAAGACATCAAAACGCGTTACGACAAGGTAATGGGTAGCGCCGTCAACCCAGTACTGCGCGAAGGAAACTCTGACCGCCGTGCCCCCAAGGCGGTCAAAGAATATGCCCGCAAGTATCCTCATCACATGGGTGAGTGGAGCCAAGCATCGCGCAGCCACGTTTCACACATGCACGAGGGCGACTTCTACGCTGGCGAGAAGTCAATGACGCTGGATCGTGCCCGCGACGTAAAAATGGAACTAATCACCCAAAGCGGTGAGACCAAGGTGCTCAAGTCAAAGATTTCACTGCTCGAAGGCGAAGTCGTCGACAGTATGTTCATGAGCAAGAAAGCACTGCTGGACTTCTACGAGAAAGAAATTGACGACGCATACAAAACAGGCGTGATGTTCTCACTACACGTCAAGGCGACAATGATGAAGGTTTCGCACCCCATCGTGTTCGGCCACTGCGTCAGAATTTTCTACAAAGAAGCCTTCGAAAAGCATGGTGCACTGTTCGATGAACTGGGTGTCGACGTCAACAACGGTATCGCCAACCTTTACGACCGGATCAACACCCTGCCCGAGAGCCAGCGCGATGAGATCATCCGTGACCTTCACGCCTGCCACGATCAGCGCCCTGAACTGGCGATGGTCGACTCAGCACGCGGAATCACCAACTTCCATTCACCCAGCGACATCATTGTAGATGCCTCAATGCCAGCCATGATCCGCGCTGGTGGCAAAATGTATGGTGCTGACGGTCGTCTCAAAGATGTCAAAGCCGTGATGCCGGAGTCCACCTTTGCCCGCATCTACCAGGAGATGATTAACTTTTGTAAATGGCATGGTGCCTTTGACCCTGCCACGATGGGTACCGTGCCCAACGTCGGCCTAATGGCACAGAAGGCTGAAGAATACGGTTCGCACGATAAGACATTTGAGGTTCCAGAAGCGGGTGTCGCCAACATCACAGACCTTGAGACCGGCGAAGTGCTGCTATCTCAAGACGTTGAAGAAGGTGATATCTGGCGCATGTGTCAAGTAAAAGACGCGCCGATTCGTGACTGGGTCAAACTTGCGGTAGATCGCTGCCGCGACTCCGGCATGCCTGCCGTATTCTGGCTCGACCCCTACCGTCCGCATGAAAATGAGCTGATCAAAAAGGTCAACACCTACTTGGCAGAGCACGACACTGACGGCCTGGATATCCAGATTATGTCTCAGGTCCGCGCCATGCGTTACACCCTTGAGCGCCTCGCTCGCGGCCTCGATACCATCTCGGTTACTGGCAACATCTTGCGTGACTACCTGACCGATTTATTCCCGATCCTCGAACTTGGCACCAGCGCTAAAATGCTGTCCATCGTACCGCTGATGGCCGGTGGCGGCATGTTCGAGACCGGCGCTGGCGGCTCTGCGCCAAAACACGTACAACAGCTGCTAGAAGAAAATCACCTGCGCTGGGATAGCCTTGGCGAGTTCCTTGCGCTATGTGCTTCTTTAGAACACCTCGGCAAGCAGTTCGACAACGAGCGTGCCCTGCTGCTGGCTGATGCACTAGACAAAGCCACGGGTGAGTTCTTGGAGCAAAACAAGTCACCCTCGCGTAAAGTTGGCGAGCTGGATAACCGCGGCAGCCACTTCTACCTGGCACTCTACTGGGCAGACGCACTGGCCGCTCAAGACCAGGATGCGGGGCTCAAAGAACGGTTTGGTCGTTTGGCCGAAACCCTCAGAGCCAACGAGGCGACCATCCTTGAGGAGCTCAACGGTGTGCAGGGCAAGTCGGTAGACCTTAACGGCTACTACCACGCAGATGCCGAGCTAGCCCGTTCAGTCATGCGCCCCAGCAAGACCCTGAACGACGCATTGGCGATGGTTGCCAAAGGCTGACCTAGCGCCATATCGCAATTGCCGCCTCTTCCTGAAAACTCAGAGCGGGCGGCCCTCAGGCTTTCTTCGGCTCCCGTCCGCCACTGGCAGACGGGAGCTGTCGCTTTATGGACCTACTCACCCAGTCACTTGTCATCAAGCCATTACGATAAACGAGCCGCAATGCACCTTTACCTGCTCCACAAGCCCTACCGCATGCTATCCCAGTTCACCGACCGAACTGGCAGCGACGGCACACCACGCGACACCCTAGCAAACATAATCAACGTGCCCGGCATCTACCCAGCAGGCCGACTGGACTATGATTCGGAAGGCTTGCTGCTACTCAGCGACGATGGCGAGCTGATTCACCGCATCGCTCACCCGCGCTTCAAACAGCCCAAAACTTACCGTGTTCAAGTGGAAGGTATCCCCGATGACGCAGCACTTGAGGCACTGCGCCAAGGTATCACGCTGAAAGATGGGCTCACGCGGCCAGCACGAGTAAAACGCCTTCAGAGCGGCGGACTGCCCGAGCGTAACCCACCACTCAACCCCAAGCGCCACCCCATAACCAGCTGGCTTGAAATCATTATCAGCGAAGGACGAAACCGTCAGGTAAGGCGCATGACGGCACACGTTGGCTACCCCACACTGCGTCTAGTGCGTGTGGCTATCGGCAACTGGCAGCTGGGTGGGTTAGCCGCTGGCGAATGGCGCCGAGAAACCTTGCATGCACCCGCCAAAACACAACGTAAGCCACCTTCACGCCGATCATCCTCCCCATCAGCTACGTCATCAAAACGGAGACGCCCATAATGCGCTGGCAGCCCTTCACCACTGTCGCCACAGTCATCGAACAAGGCAACCGTTTCTTGATGGTAGAAGAACGCCATGGCCCAGGTGCCACCCTGTTCACTCAGCCCGCCGGTCATTTAGAGCTAGGAGAAAGCATCCGCGACGGTGCATTGCGAGAAGTACGGGAGGAGTCGGCATGGGAAGTCGATATTACCCACTACCTAGGTCTTTATGTGTTTCAGGCGGCCGACAAAAAAACCTTTCACAGCCACGGTTTCCGCGCCACGCCCCTTTACCAGATTAACAGGCCGCTCGACCCAGCAGTGGTGGCCGCTCATTGGTTGACGCTGGAAGAAATCGAGCAACTGGCACAGCAACAGCGGCTACGCAGCCAGTTAGTGATACAACGCATACGGGATACACTGGCTGGGCGCTTTTACCCAGCCGATGTGATTCACGAGTTTAGCTGACCACACTGAACGAACCCGCTAGCAATTCGAAGCGCGTCTCAGCCCGTCTTGTCTGGAATACGAACATCCACTGGCTGACTGCGCGACCACAGTATCAGCCCCAAACCAGCGACAATCATTGGCAATGTCAGCAGCATGCCCATGGTCAACCAGTCGAAAGCGATAAAGCCGATGTGCGCATCAGGCATACGTACAAATTCCACAACAAAGCGGAAGAGGCCATAAAGCACAAGGAACCAGCCAGAAACTAGGCCTCGCTGGCGCGGCTTGGCCGATATTATCCAGAGCGCGATGAATAACACCAGCCCTTCGAGCAGCGCTTCATAAAGCGCCGACGGATGACGTGCCAATGGCCCCATTCCCGGAAACGGCATACCCCAGGGCAAATCGGTCACTCGGCCTGGCAACTCATGATTAATGAAATTGCCGATACGCCCCGCACCAAGACCGATCGGCACCAACGGCGCAACAAAATCGGTTAGCGTAAAGAAGGCCAATCCTTTGCGATGAGCAAAGTATAGCGACGCCAGCAACACCCCCAGCAAGCCGCCATGAAAACTCATTCCGCCATCCCATACGCGGAACACCCACAATGGATCAGCTAGCCACTGCCCCAAGCCATAAAACAGCGCATACCCCAAACGCCCACCAATCACCACGCCCAAGGCGCCATAGAACAGATAATCACCCACATCATCCTTACTTAGCCCAATACGCTCGGCGCGCAAACGCCCCAAAAACCAAGCGGCGACAAAGCCAAGCACATACATCAGCCCATACCAGTGAATCTGTATAGGGCCCAATGAAACGGCAACGGGGTCAATAGCAGGATAGCTCAGCATGTCATCCTCTAAAAAAGCAAAGGGTCAAAAGGAACGAAAGACCATAAATAACGTGGAAAGATCAGAAAAGAAAACGCATCCCAACCACCAGTAAAAGCATAGCAAAGGCAGTTTTCAGTTGCTTTGCTGGCAACACGCTGGCCAGGCGCACTCCCACTCGAGCAAAAGGTACACTAGTCACCACAATGGCCAAGAACGCTGGCCACAGCACATAACCGGTTGTACCTGCTGGCAGGTCAGGCACACCCCAGCCAGTGGCAATGAATGTTGCCGCGCCAACTACCGCAATCGGCATTCCACAAGCAGCGGACGTACCCACCGCCTGAGTCATGCTGGCCCCGCAACGAGATAGCCACGGAACACTTAGCGTTCCACCACCGATACCAAACAACGCCGAAAACCCTCCAATGACGACGCCAGCAGCCCCCATTACCCAGCGTCTCGGCGCAACCGTCGCTGACGCGGCTTTTTTTACCAGAACCATCCGCCCAGCCACAATCAGTAAGAAAACACCAAACAGGCTTCCCAGCGAGCTGCTCGATAAGTTATCAGCAATAAAAACACCACTAACCGCGCCAAGTAACAATCCAGGCAGCAACATAATAAACCAGTCGCGACGTATATTGCCCTTGGTATAGTGCCCCCAGGCCGATGAGCTACCAGTAATCACAATGGTCGCCAACGACGTGCCAATTGCCAGGTGCATAATGACCGAATCAGCAACGTTTTGAACGGCAAAAGCCGCCGCTAACGCAGGTACAATCACCAGCCCCCCACCGATACCAAATAAACCGGCCAACGTACCCGCCACCGCGCCAAGCGCCAGATAAGACAACAGCAACATCAATGTCATAACAATCCTTAGTAAGCAGAAGCAACCGCAGCACCCAAGCACCACAGAACTCAAGCGCCGACAAGTGCATCGCATGGTACAACACCGGCGCTACAAGGTCGCTCTTCCGTACCACGCCAACAAGCGATAAGCTGAAAGAATGTGCCTTATTGCCCTACACCATGCTCCTGGCGAGCCCATTGTGCTTCGGTTGATCGCTAACCGTGACGAATTCCATGCTCGCCCTACCGCGCCGCTGGCTGAGTGGCCAGACACCGAGGGGATTATTGGTGGGCGCGACTTGCAAGCGGGTGGCAGCTGGCTGGCTGTGCATCGCCGAGGGCGCGTGGCTGCACTAACGAATGTCCGCGACCCCCGAGTCACGAGTTATGCGGAACACCCTAGCCGCGGCCACTTAGTAACCGCAGCCCTACGCACCAACAACCTGGCTAGCTGGCTTCAGCAACTAGCCGACGGCGAGGCCTTGGCTTATGCCGGATTCAATCTGCTGGTCGGAGATGGTCAGCAGCTGTGGCATCTACATCGCGGGCACCAGGGCATCGAACTTAACGTTCTTTCACCCGGCGTGTATGGACTATCCAATGCCAATCTGAATACGGCCTGGCCCAAGCTGATTAAAGTACGCCAAGCTCTCGCCCGTAGCCTAGCACTCGGCGATTGGCCAGCCACGGCACAATGCGCTTTTGCCGACGACCAACGTGCGGCTGACCGCGACCTGCCCGATACCGGCATCGATATCACTTGGGAGCGACAGCTATCAGCCGCATTCATTCGCGGCCAACAATACGGCACCCGTGCAACCACCTGTCTTGAATGGCACGCAAACGGCAACCTGAGCATCGAAGAGCTCAGCCACGGCCCAGACATAGCCTCTGAGACACCAGCAGCCCCGTCAAAACGCCACATGGTGATTCACGCACCGGTCAGCCGCAGCTCGTTAAGCTGATCAACAATCCCCAGCTCGCTATTTATTCGCCGTTAATCTGTACTCGGCGGCAGCAAATGCCCCAACTCCCACCCTTGCAAACGCGCGTCCAACAACGACCTGACTTCCTGGGGGGAGTCGAGCGCTAGCGTATCGTCAACTAACTGCTGCGAAGCCGAGAGAGACACACGCCGAATAACAGCACGCACTCGCGGCAAGCTGAGCGCGTTCATCGACAGCGAATCAAAGCCCATCCCCATTAGCAACAGGGCACCAGCGGGGTCGCCGGCTAACTCACCACATACAGAAACTGGCATATTCAACGCCCGCGCTTCTATGGCCAGCCGAGACAATGCCGTCAATACCGCGGGATGGCAGGCATCATGTAATTTAGCAACGCGAGAGTTATTGCGGTCTACCGCCAGTAAATACTGAGTGAGGTCATTACTGCCCACCGAGAAAAAATCGACCCGCTGAGCCAAAGCCCCCAACTGGTATAACGTTGCTGGTACCTCCAGCATAACGCCAACCTGTGGCCGAATGACGTCAACGCCATCTTCAGCCAATTCAACAATGGCACGATCAAGCAACCGCAGCGCGTCATCCACCTCTTCAACCGTGCTAATCATCGGCAACAGAATACGCAGGTTATTCAGCCCCTGCGACGCCTCCAGCATGGCACGCAACTGCACCATCATCACTTCAGGATGATCCAGAGTGACACGAATACCTCGCCACCCCAGAAAAGGGTTGGCTTCCTTAATGGGGAAATATGGCAGATCCTTGTCACCACCAATATCCAGAGTACGCATTACCACAGGAAGCGGAGAAAAACTCGCCAACTGGTCACGGTACAGGCGCATCTGCTCCTGCTCACTCGGAAAGCGCTCGGCCACCATGAAAGAAATTTCAGTGCGATACAAACCCACCCCGCTGATACGGGGTTTTAACGAGGCAACAGCGTCCACCGCCAAGCCAGTATTAACCATCAACGGCATTTCATGCCCGTCTGGGGTGCAGCTAGGAAGGTCTTGCTCGGTCTCCAGCAGCTCACTGATTTCACGCCCTTCCTTGATCAAGGCGCGATAGCGTGTCTCTAACTCCTCACCAGGCCGCACAATCAACCGACCACGATGACCATCCAATACCACTTTTGCGCCATTGAGCCTGGGCAACGGCAGGTCAGAAATACCCATGACAGTCGGAACTCCCATCGCCCGCGCAATGATCGCCACATGAGAGTTGCTCGAACCATTAACCGACACCAACCCGCCTAGACGCTCCCGAGGAACCTCACCGAGCATAGCCACGCTTAACTCATCGCCCACCAGGATCGTGCCTTCAGGATAAACGGCCGGCCTATCAACCGTTTCTTCCTGAAGGTTGGCCAGCACACGGCGTCCTAAGTCGCGAACATCCGCGGCGCGCTCGCTGAGGTAATCATCATCAACCCGCTCAAGATATTGCACATGGCGGCGCACCACATCAGCCAAAGCACCGGGGGCCCACTGCCCTTCACGAATACGCTTGACGACTTCCTGGTACAGCGCCGCTTCACCCAGCATCTGCTGATACACCTCAAAGAGCGCCAGCTCTTGAACTGAAATCCGGCTGGCTAAGCGCTCACCCGCAGCGCGAATATCTGCTCGCACATGATCAATAGCATCTTTCAGACGGGCAATTTCGAACTCTTGGTCGGTAGGAATTAAGTCTGGCACGCTGTCCAGGTCGGCCAGCGGTGCGATAACAACTCCTTCGCCGATCGCCATCCCCGGAGAAGCCGCGACACCATGGAACGTCACCTGACTACCCAACGCACCGGGGTGGTTCAGATTACCTGTCACTATGGCGTGGGCAAGCACACCTCCCAGCTGTGCCGCCATGGTGACCAAAAACGCTTCATCTGATTCATTGTAACGACGCTTGTCAGACTGCTGAACCACCAGCACACCAAGCATGCGGCGCTGATGAATAATCGGCACACCCAAAAAGCTGTAATAACGCTCTTCACCCGTGGAAGCAAAGTACCAAAAGCGTGGGTGCGCCTGGGCATCTTCAAGGTTAAGCGGCTCTTCACGCTTAGCCACCAACCCAACTAACCCTTCGCCAAGTGGCAGTGTCACATGCCCCACAGACTGGGTCCTCAAACCGATGGTTTCCATCAGTACCAATTGCTGCTGCTCGGGCTCGTACAGGTAAAAAGAGCACACATCGGTACGCATCGCCTTGCGGATACGCCGAACCATGGTGGACATAGCCACCTCAAGATTACGCGCCCCGTTCACCTCCAGAATGATGCGCCGCAGCACTTCAAGCATCGGCGTTTTGCTATCCATGTTTATTTTTCGCCCCACGACTGTGCCCAAAGGGACCCTCGTCCCCTATTCGCCGAATGGTCCGACGGCCTTTGCTCTACTAACTCTCTACCTTCCTGCGCTGACTCGCTAACAAGTGAACATTCACTTTCTGTACTGTGTCAGCCGCTGCAAGCGTGGCGACAACTCGCGCAAGGCGCAGCGATACACCTCACGTTTGAATGCCACAACCTGCCCAAGTGGGTACCAATAGCTGACCCAGCGCCAGTCATCAAATTCTGGTTTAGCTGGGCCTCTGCTCACACAAACTCGATCATCGTGACAACGAATTCTGAGCAGAAACCATTTCTGTTTCTGGCCGATACATACCGGCCGGGAATGTGTTCTTACCATGCGTCGCGGCAGACGATACCTCAGCCAACCCCGGGTACAAGCAAGCACCTCGACATCATCGGCAGTCAAGCCGATTTCTTCTTGCAGCTCGCGAAAGAGCGCCTGTTTAGGTGTTTCACTTGCGTTAATGCCTCCCTGGGGAAATTGCCATGCGTTCTGCCCTACACGACGCGCCCAAAGCAGTTGCCCCTGATCATTAGCGATAATAATGCCAACATTGGGGCGAAAGCCGTCAGCGTCGATCACGGACTTCACCTTATAAATTCAAATATTAGCCTCATTCTTCCATAAGGCTGTGAAGTGCCGCAATACAGCCAGCGAATTGCCTCTCTGCAGAACTCGTCGTCGCTATGAGCTTCTGCCATACTCTTGGCGCAAATGCAGACCGCCATAACTTGAGGGAAACCGTGAGCCTAGCCATTTTCGACCTAGACAATACCCTGATCTCTATCGACAGCGACCATGCGTGGGGAGAGTTTCTGCTGGAGCAAGGCGCCGTAGATCCAAACGCCTATCGCGAAGCCAATGACCGCTTCATGGCTGATTATGAAGCCGGAACCCTGGATATGGATGAGTTTCTTGCTGTGGCCCTCAAGCCACTGGCTGAAAACACCCTGCAACAACTCACTTCCTGGCATCAGCAGTTTATGGCTGGCTGGATCGAGCCCCACATTCTTGAACGAGCTGAAGCGCTGATCGCCCGTCACCGCACCAGCGGCGATACCCTACTGATTATTACCGCCACCAACCGTTTCATCACGGCCCCCATCGCCAAACGGCTGGGTATTGACAACCTGATTGCCGTCGAACCAGAAATGAAAGAAGGGCACTACACTGGACGCGTCGTCGGTACACCCAGTTTCCGCGAAGGCAAGATCACCCGCCTCAAAGAGTGGATAGCTGACAAAGAACTTTCCATGGAAGATGCCTGGTTCTATAGCGACTCACACAACGACTTGCCACTACTTGAGATGGTGGAGCATCCCGTGGCCGTCGATCCAGATAACCGCCTGAGAGAGATTGCTGAACAACGTGACTGGCGAATTATCAGCCTGCGCGACTGAGAGCCATGGTGTTTTTGTGGGAGCTGGCGTTATCCAGCGACGGCGCTGCTACGCTCCCCGAATATCCCGCATGACACCGCCCACCTGAAAAACCTCAAAAAAAACCCCGCCGGAAAGTTATCCAGCGGGGCCTCACTTGCGTCATTTAGCGTAACGCTTAGCCAAGCAGGTGCTCGACGGCTGCCCGCTCTTCGCGCAGTTCCTGCTCAGTAGCGCTCATACGCTCGCGGCTGAAGTCACTGACCTCTAGGCCCTGAACGATTTCATACTTGCCACCCTTACAAACCACTGGGTAGGAATACATGATGCCCGGCTCAATGCCATAGCTGCCATCAGCAGGAATCCCCATGCTGACAATACCATCGCTGCCAAGCGCCCAGTCGCGCATATGATCAATTGCCGCAGACGCCGCAGACGCTGCTGAAGACGCGCCACGTGCTTTGATGATCGCGGCGCCACGCTGCTGCACGGTAGGAATAAAGTCGTTCTCGTACCAGTCCTGCTCAACCAGCTCCAGCGCTGGCTTGCCGGCGACGTTACAGTGAGCTAAATCTGGGTACTGAGTGGCACTGTGATTGCCCCACACCACCATGGACTCAACGTCCGTAGAATGCTTGCCAGTTTTCTCAGCCAGCTGCGACATAGCCCGGTTGTGATCCAAACGCATCATCGCAGTAAACTGCCCGGGATTAAGGTCCGGTGCATTACACGAAGCGATCAGAGCATTAGTGTTAGCCGGGTTACCCACGACCAGCACTTTAATATCACGGCTGGCGCTGTCGTTCATGGCCTTGCCCTGAGCGGAGAAGATCGCCGCATTGGCTTCGAGCAGATCCTTACGCTCCATGCCTGGGCCGCGCGGACGCGCACCGACCAGCAGAGCATAATCAGCGTCTTTAAATGCAACATTGGCATCGTCAGTTGCCACAATGTCTTGCAGCAGCGGGAAAGCGCAGTCGTTCAACTCCATGACCACACCGCTTAGCGCGTCAAGGGCTGGAGTAATTTCCAACAGCTGCAGAATAACCGGCTGGTCTTTGCCGAGCATATCGCCAGCGGCAATACGAAACGCTAATGAATAGCTGATTTGACCGGCTGCGCCGGTAATGGCAATACGTACGGGGTCTTTCATGGTAACTCCTTCGGTAACTACCGTGAGGAAAAAGCGGCGCGTTGCTCCACACCGACATTCAAGTGGGCAAAATGGTATGCCTGCCTTGCATAAAACTCAATGCGACATGTGACTACTTCGACAGTATATATCGCCATAGAGTGACCCTGCGTTATGCTGTCAGGGTTAACGTCACATTATTCTATTCATCGTTTGCTACCCGGACCACCCAATGCCCTCTCGCAGCCCTTCACGCTCGGTACTGATGGCGATCGCCCTAGTGGTCATACTGACGCTATGGCTGGCCTTCGGCGATCTGGCCAGTTTTCGCGACACACCGCCAGAAGCTGCGCCCACGCCAAAAACAGCGCTAACACGGGTAGAAATTATGGAGCGCGACGCTAGCGATTTCTCACCATATTTGCTGATTCAAGGGCAGCTAAACGCTGAAAGTGAGGTAGCGCTACGTGCACGCCAGAGCGGGCAAGTGGCCGGTTTACCCGTTAGTCAGGGCCGCCGCGTTTCACAAGGGGACGTGCTGCTTGAAATTGACCAGCAAGCGCTGCCCGCTCGGCTAAACCAGGCGCAGTCAGAACTAACGCTGGCTCAGGCCGAACTCGATGGTGCCGAACGTCTGCGTCAGCGCTCCATGATTTCAGACACCGAATACTTGCGCTTGCAAAGCCAACTCAGCCGAGCCAGAGCTGAAGTCGCCACCCTCAGGCGCGAACTCGACGACACTCGACCACAGGCGCCATTTGCCGGTCGATTAGACCGTCTTGATGTCGAGCTTGGCGACGAGCTACAAGCGGGTGAAACGTGGGGGCTGCTAATTGAAGACAACCGCCTTATCGCCAAAGGGTGGGTACCTCAGCGCCAAGCTCTGGATCTTGATATCGGTCTGCCAGCCACAGTTCGGCTATTAGATGGCAGCGAGCTGAACGGCACCCTGAACTACGTTTCACGCCGTGCTGATGAGGCGACCCGCAGCTTTGCCATCGAAGTCATCTTAGATAACCCTGAGCAACGCCGCTTAGCCGGTGCCAGCGCTACCATTGAACTCGCCTTACCCACAAAGCCGGTTCACCGCGTTTCACCTGGCTTGTTGCACCTAACCGCAGACGGCCGATTAGCGCTCAAACATCTTGATACTCAAAACCGCGTTATTCTTGATCCGGTTGAGCTGGTCTCAAGTGATGCCGACCAAGCCAGAGTTGCTGGCCTGCCTGAGCATATCCGCTTGATTACACTAGGCGCGGGTTTCGTTGCGCCTGGGGAACAAGTTGAGCCAGTGCTGGCCGCTAGCAACCCCGATACCGCTGGGCCAGTAAACCGCCCACAGGCCACTAACGCAGATGCTGCCCCATGATGCGTCAACTGATCGAGGCCGCAATATCCCATGCCCGCACCACACTCCTGTTGCTGGTGGCCTTGCTGGTAGCTGGCGTCAGCGCGTGGCAGGCCATTCCCAAGGAAGCGAACCCCGACGTCACCATTCCCTTCGTTTACGTTTCACTGATGCTTGAAGGTGTCAGTCCTGAAGACGCTGAGCGACTCCTGATTCGCCCCATGGAACAAGAGCTACGCAGTATCGAAGGGCTGCGCCAAGTCACCGCTCAGGCCTCAGAAGGCCATGCTTCCGTCACCCTCGAATTTGATCCCGGTTTCAACCCAGATAAAGCACTAACGGATGTTCGTGAAAAAGTAGATATTGCCAAAGCTAAACTACCCGATGAGGCCGAAGAGCCGCGCGTTGTTGAAGTTAACGTCGGTCGCTTCCCAGTATTGACCATCGGACTATCAGGCCCGGTAGATGAAGATCGCCGAGCACTGGCTGCACGTCAGCTAAAGCAGGCCATCGAAGGCATCCCCGACGTGCTTGAAGTCGATATTGGCGGCGACCGCGAGCCGCAGTTAGACATCATCGTCACCCCCCAGGTGCTTGACAGCTACGGCGTCGACTTCAGCAGTCTGTTCAACCAGGTCACTCGTAACAACCAGCTAGTTGCCGCAGGTAGCCTAGATACCGGCGCGGGGCGTATCGCCCTCAAAGTGCCCGGCGTCATCGAAGATATTGATGATGTTCTTACTCTTCCAGTCAAAGTTGATGGCGACCAAGTGGTCACTTTCAATGATGTCGCGCAGCTTTACCCCACCTTCAAAGACCCCGACGGTTTCGCCCGCATCGACGGTCAACCAGCCATGGTACTAGAGGTTTCCAAACGCACGGGGGCGAACCTGATAGCAACTGTCGCCGCCGTCAACGCGCTACTCGAAGAAGCGGCCGACCAGCTACCCGACGGCATGATTATTACCACCATCACCGATCAGTCTGACATGGTGGAGTCACTACTCTCTGAGCTGCTCAATAACGTCTTAACCGCCGTCGCACTGGTGCTAATTGTCATTCTCGCTGCCATGGGCCTACGCCCCGCCCTGCTCGTGGGACTGACGATTCCCGGCGCCTTTCTTACCGGTATTCTGTTGATCTGGTCCATTGGCTTTACCCTCAACATGGTCGTGCTGTTTGCGCTGATTCTGGTCGCCGGCATGCTGGTAGATGGTGCCATCGTGGTGAGCGAACTGGCCGACCGTAATCTACACCAGGGCATGCCTGCTACACAGGCGTGGAGCGAAGCGGCAATCCGCATGAGCTGGCCGGTTATCGCATCAACAGCCACCACACTGGCGGTATTTCTACCATTGCTGTTCTGGCCCGGCATGGTCGGTGAGTTTATGAAATACTTACCCGCCACCGTTATTCTTTGTTTGTTGGCTTCGCTTGCTATGGCACTTGTTTTCCTGCCGACACTGGGCGGGTTACTGGGTGGCAACACCACACAGCAAAGCAACGCCGTTAGCACTGGCGGGCGCGCCTACCGCGCCTTATTGTCGCGCTTGCTTGCCCACCCTATTCTGACCCTGCTTGGCGCTCTGTTACTCATTGCACTGGTTTATTTCGGATACTCGCGCTTCAATTACGGCGTAGAATTCTTTCCCGACGCCGAACCAGATACCGCCCAAGTTCTGGTTCACGCACGTGGTGATTTTTCAGTGCAAGAAAACGACGCCATTGTGCGGCGAGTAGAAGCTCGGCTGAGCGGCATGTCTGAGATTCAGGCAATCTATGCGCGCTCCTTCGCCAGCCCCAACCAACAGCTAGGCAGCGATGTCATCGGCCTGTTGCAATTCCAATTTGTCGACTGGCAACACCGCCGTCAAGCACAGGTCATTCTCAACGAGATGGCACGACAAACCGACGACTTGGCTGGCATCACATTAGAGTTTCGCAAACAGGAACAAGGGCCCGCCGGAGGTAAGCCCATCGTGCTTGAAATTGCCGCGACCCAAAACGACAAAGCAGAGCTTGCTACTGACGCTATTCGCAGCCGCATGAACCGCTTGGGTGGTTTTCGTGACATCGAGGATAATCGCAGTTTACCGGGCGTGGAATGGCGTATCACCGTTGACCGAGAGGCTGCTGCCCGGTTTGGCACCGATGTTGCCACCGTCGGCAATGCTATCCAGTTAATCACCACCGGCCTTAAGGTCGCCAGCTACCGACCAAGCGGAATTAACACCGACGACGAAGTGGATATTCGTATCCGCTTGCCAGAAAACGCCCGCTCACTAGACCAACTCGGCCGACTGACACTGAATACTCCCCGCGGCCAAGTCCCTATTACGCATTTCGTGACGATGGCGCCAGCCACCAAGGTCGGCACACTGCAGCGCATTGACGGACGACGAGCGCTTACACTGGAAGCTGACGTAGAAGCGGGACATCAGCCACAGGAAAGACTACAGGCCCTGCTTGATGCCATGAAGGAAGAAGGATTGCCAGATGGCGTAACGGTCAAGGTAGCAGGCGAGCAGCAAGACCAGAAAGAAACGATGACCTTTCTACTAACCGCATTTTCAATCGCCATCGCCCTGATGACTCTGATTCTTGTCACTCAGTTCAATAGCCTGTATCAAGCTGCGCTGGTGCTCTCAGCTATCATTTTTTCTACTGCGGGAGTGTTGCTGGGTCTGCTGATCAACGCCCAACCGTTTGGCGTCGTCATGGTGGGCATGGGTATCATCGCCTTAGCAGGCATTGTAGTGAACAACAATATCGTCTTAATCGACACTTACAACCAACTGCGTGATGAAGGGCTTGAGCCTGCGGAAGCCGCGCTCGAGGCTGGCGGTCTCAGGTTGCGCCCCGTGCTACTCACGGCCATTACGACGGTGCTCGGACTGATGCCCATGGTGCTACAAATCAACGTCGACCTGTTCAGCCCCGCACTTGGCTTCAATGCCCCCTCCACCCAGTGGTGGGCTCAGCTTTCCAGTGCCATTGCTGGTGGCCTGACCTTCGCTACCGGCCTAACCTTACTGCTGACGCCCTGCATGCTGGTGCTCGGCAAACAACGCAAAGCGAAGAAATAAAATTAACCACGATACCCAGCGGTCCCTTTTGCGCGATCATCTCACGCGATCATCGCCTATCGACAAATAAGCGCCCCATTTGAGAACTCGCGTTTATCAGGCGATGCAGGCCACGAGGCCTGCCGAGACTCTGCACAAAACCGCTCTGCACAAAACCGCCAGCGTGCGCTACTCTGCTGAGGGTGTGTGGGTGTCGTGCAGCCGGGCTATCAGCTCATCCTCTAGCTCAAAGCGCTCACTCAGACCTTTGGTCAGGCGTTCTATCCAGGCTGGCAACCGATTTAAGTTGCGCTCACAGCTTGCTGGCGTGTCGTAATCTTCATCAAATGCCAACACCAGCTCAGTCGACATGTCCAGTCTCTCAAGCAGGCGACTGGCTAACGCCAGCGCTTGGGTATCCCCAAACGCCTCGGCTTCTTTAGCCAACTGAAGGTAAACCGTGAAATGCCCCGAACTAACATAGTCCATCAGCAACTGACTGAACTCGTCAATATATGGCTTGATGGGTGTTTCCATATTGGCATCACAGGCGTCATTTAGTGCCTTGAAGCTCACCAATAATGAGCGGCGCTGTATCAACCAGTGATCAACCAGCTGATGGACGCCGCCCCAGCGCTCTTGCGCTGTTTCGCATTTCTCAAGCATGACTGTTCTCCACAAATACCAAGGCCAGCCAATCCGCGCCAGCAGACCCCGATGTTACGATAACCTGATCAGTCAGCAGGGGGTGTATTCATCCAGCGATACCCGCTACGACGACCTTGAATCAAACGCAACAACATACCCAACGGTAACAGCGCCAGCACCACAAAACCAACCAGGGTCCATCCGGATAGCGACAGACCAAGGAAGCGCAAACTAACAACAGCACACTCACCCGAGGCGGTCAGTACTTGGCTAATGACCTGCTGTAACGGCAGCATTTCCATCATGTAATCCAGCGGCGGGCCGCAACTAGGTACCTCGTCAGCCGGCAACGACTGTAACCACAGATGGCGCCATGCCAAGGCCACACCGCTCCCCGCTGCTAACAACCCCAATGAGCCATAAACAAAGGCTCCCCCGCGCCCTTCCGGGTTATGAATTGCCGCTATAGCAAACACTAGAGCGGCGCCCAACACGGCCACACGCTGAAAAATGCATAATGAGCAAGGTGCCAAATCGGCGAGATGCTCCAGACCAAGCGCCACAGCCATCATCAATATGCAAAACGCCAAGCCCATCAGTGCCCAGCAACGCACACTCATTTCTCTAAGATCTTCCAGCATCATTGCCTGCCCCCTGTCTCCCGAATGACAGTCGCGCACGATTTGTTCGCACGCATAAAGTAGTCCTGCATGAATTCATCAAAACCTTGCGTGTCCGCCGCTTCAATGTCCTTTTGTTGCTGCTCAGAACGCTCAACCAAGGCGGCAAATTCAGCCTGACGCGATGAATTGGAAGGCTGTGATGCCAACTGCTCGGCTTGGCGACGCGCTTCAGCATAAGCCAAATCGGAAAACTCACTATTATTTTCCAGCAGCTTTTCGAGGTACTTCCCTGACGGTGTCAGCTCGGGGTTGTCCAGTAACGGTGCTAGCTCGGCCAGCGCATTTTGGTGAGGGCTGCCCTGCTCTTCAATATCCAACAGCGCTGCCACTTCTTTCATCTCCGCAAAAATGTCGCCGCCCCAGTCGGCAATACTGCGTTTGTGACCATTATGCTCCAGACGCAGTTCAGGATCACGACCACGGTTCACCACTAGCCGACGATTGTCATCGAGGTGCTCGCATTCCTGATCAGAAATCCATGGGCTTTCTGACAGCAAACACCAAGCCACAAACATGTCGACAAAACGACAGCGCGTGGCATTAATACCGCGCACATCAAAAGGGTCTAAATCCAAGCAGCGCACTTCAATGTACTCTACGCCGCCGCATTCCAGCGCCTGGCTGGGGGTCTCACCTCGTCGAGTGACACGCTTAGGCCGAATATCACTGTAATACTCATTTTCAATCTGCAAGATACTGGCATTTAGCTGACGCCAATCGCCATCAACCTGCACGCCTTTGGCGGCATAGGCAGGCCAGGCGGCGGTAGTTGCATGACGTAGCGTATTGACAAAATTTGACAGCGAATTGAAGCAAATTTTGATCTGTGCCTGCACTTTATTCTGATAGCCTAAGTCCGACATTCGCAGACTAGTGGCATAGCGCGAAATTAGCGTGTGCTTACCATGACGCTCTAGTCCTTCCGGCACACAGCCACTGGGCAGGAAGCTGGTATCCAACGCTGGCGAGGCGCCGAACAGGTACAGCAACAACCAGCTATGGCGGCGGAAATTTCGAATCAAGTCGAAATACCGTGCCGAGCGATAGTCCTGCATGGAAAGATCATTACGCCCATCGATCTCATACAGGCGATCCCAGAAGCTATCTGGCAATGAAACATTGTAATGCACCCCCGCAATCGACTGCATGATCCGGCCATAGCGCAGATCCAGCCCCTTGCGATACACATGCTTCATACGCCCGCTATTGGATGAGCCATAATCGGCAATCGGCACACTATCATTACCATTTAATCGTGCAGGCATACTGGCTGGCCAGATGCTTTCGTCTCCAATCTGACGATAGGTAAAGCGATGCAGCTCAGTCAGAAAGTCCAGCGCCTCTTCTGGCGTGCTGAATACTGGCGTCACGAACTCCAACAGGGCTTCTGAATAGTCCGTTGTGATGTAGGGGTGCGTCAACTTAGACCCTAACCCCTTTGCATGAGGACTCTGGGCAACGCGCGCGTCAGCATCAACCCGTAAACCTTCCTTTTCAATACCTCGTTCCAACCGGCCAAGGCGCCCTTGCTGCGCCGGCTCACGAAGCTGTTTGAGCAGAGCTGTAAGTGATTCAGACAAGTGAAACATCCCGTATCAGGGACACCGGCACCACGCCGGCATCACATTTTATTCTAGGCACCAGAGCCCACCCTGAAAGAGCCAGTCATCCCATTGAGCAAACGTGTTGCACGCAGGACTACTTACCCTCTCTGGCTTTAAGTAGTGCCGCACCCAAGGCACCCAGCGAATTACCGCCCTGCTGTTCTTTATGCTGAGCTTTCTTTCCTTGGCCATCACTCCCCTTGTTACGTGACTGGCCATGACGACGCGCCGGGCGACTGTTTTCTCCCTGGCCGGCATCTGTTGCATTCTGAGCAGCGGGTACGTCGGGCTGATCATTCAGACGCATGGACAGCCCGACTCTCCCTCGCGCAATGTCAACACTCATTACCTTAACAGTGACAATATCACCAGCCTTGACCACTGTGCGCGGGTCGTCAATAAAACGCTCAGACAAGGCCGAAATATGCACCAGTCCATCCTGGTGAACACCGATATCAACAAAAGCACCAAAGTGAGTCACGTTGGTGACGCTACCTTCCAGCACCATGCCCGGTTCTAAGTCGTTGAGGGTTTCAACCCCCTCACGAAACTCCGCCGCTTTAAACTCAGGCCGTGGGTCACGCCCGGGTTTATCAAGTTCAGCAAGAATATCGCTGACCGTGAGCACGCCGAAACGTTCATCGGTAAAGTCTTCAGGCTTGAGCGTTTTAAGCGTCGCGCTATCACCAATCAGACTGCCTAGCTCCCGCTGACTGCGCTTGGCAATCGTTTCTACCAGCGGATAAGCCTCAGGGTGCACTGCGCTAGCATCTAGCGGGTTATCGCCGTTCATGATACGCAGAAAGCCCGCGCACTGCTCAAAGGTTTTAGGGCCTAAGCGGCTGACCTCCAACAACTGCCGGCGTGAGCGAAACGCTCCCTCGGCATCGCGACGTGCCACAATATTTTCAGCAAGCCCAGGGTTCAGGCCAGCCACTCGTGACAGCAGTGCTGAAGAGGCCATATTAAGATCAACGCCCACGGCATTAACACAGTCTTCAATGACCGCTTCTAGGCTGCGCGACAACTGCACCTGAGACACATCATGCTGATACTGGCCGACACCAATGGACTTGGGCTCAATCTTAACCAGCTCAGCCAACGGGTCCTGTAGCCGACGCGCAATAGATACGGCACCGCGCACAGTGACATCCAGGTCCGGTAGTTCGCGCGAGGCATACTCAGATGCCGAATACACTGACGCTCCCGCTTCCGACACCATAACTTTGGACAATACACGGTTGCCTGCCACAAGCTTAACCAGCTCACCGGCCAAACGATCCGTCTCACGACTGGCGGTACCATTACCTACCGCTATCAGCGCCACGTCGTGGCGCTCGACCAGACGCGCCAGAGTCGCTAGCGACTCATTCCATTGATTGCGCGGGGCATGAGGAAAAATTGCTGTTTCATCCAAATAGCGGCCGGTAGCATCTACCACCGCGACTTTGCAGCCTGTGCGCAGCCCTGGGTCGATAGCCAGCGTCGTCTTGGCACCCGCAGGGGCAGCCAACAACAGGTCTTTGAGGTTGGCGGCAAATACGTCAATAGCGTCAATTTCGGCACGCTCTCGCAGGCGCCCCATCAGCTCGGTTTCAAGGTGCGTGTAGAGTTTAACCCGCCAGGTCCAACGCACTACCTCTGCCAACCAGCGATCTGCCGGACGCTGCTCATCACGAATGCTAAAATGGCGTGCAATGGCAACCTGGGCGGGGTGAATTGGCGCCTCATCTTCGCCAGGCAGCCGTAACGTCAGCGCTAACACGCCCTCATTACGGCCACGAAACATCGCCAGGGCACGATGCGACGGCACCTTAGCCAAAACTTCATCGTGTTCGAAGTAATCAGAAAATTTGGCGCCTTCCTGAGCCTTACCCGCGATAAGACGCGAACTCAGCTCACCCTCACCCCAGAGACGCTCCCGCAGTTGTCCAACCAGCTCTGGGTCTTCAGCGAAACGTTCCATCAGAATTTGTTTGGCCCCATCAAGTGCCGCCTTGGCATCTTCAATGGCGGGAACATCACCCTCGGCCGCCCGCAGGTAAGTCGCGGCCTCGCTTTCAGGGTCCAGCATCGGATCAGCCAGCAACGAATCAGCTAGCGGCTCCAAGCCAGCTTCACGGGCAATCTGCGCTTTAGTGCGGCGCTTTTTTCGATACGGCAGGTAAAGATCTTCCAGCCGTTGCTTGGTATCAGCATCACGAATCATCCCCGCCAGCGCATCGGTCAACTTGCCTTGTTCGTCGATGCTGGCCAGCACCGCATCGCGACGCTCCTCCAACTCGCGCAAATACCCCAGTCGCTCATGTAAGTTACGTAGCTGGATATCATCGAGCGCACCAGTCACTTCCTTACGATAACGAGCAATGAAGGGCACCGTCGCCCCTCCATCAAGCAGTTCCACAGTCGCCGCGACCTGCGCGGGGCGAACGCCGAGCTCTTCAGCGAGACGGGTGATAATTTTGGCTTGTACGTCCATGAGGTCCTTGCCGATACAGATACGAAGTATCGCGACAAGGTACCACAAACACTCCGCTGAGCCACGCACCTCCAACATGACGACTTTCGTCGCGTTGTCAGCACCACCCAGAGACAGATACTTTTACTTTCAGCCACATTGTTGACAATTTCTGAATTTTTTCCCTATCTGTCTGAATCGCCTGTTTCAAATAACAAATGACAACGTAAAAAGGATTCCAAACATGAGCAACACATCGACAGCGCCGGATGTCGCACAGTTTGTGCAAGCCCGTGACTTTCTGCAGGCTCACCGTGAGGACTATGCGACAGCTTATCGGGAATTTCGCTGGCCGCGCTTCACCGAATTTAATTGGGCATTAGACTACTTCGACCCCATGGCCAAAGATAACGATGCGCCAGCGCTGTGGATTGTTGAGGAAAACGGCAGCGAAACACGTTTGAGCTTTGCTGAGTTATCACAACGCTCCAACCAGACGGCCAACTGGCTGCGAGGGCTAGGTATCCAGCGTGGCGACCGTATCCTACTGATGCTTGGTAACGAAGTGCCACTGTGGGAGGTTATGCTTGCTGCCATCAAGCTCGGCGCTGTGCTGATCCCTGCCACAACGTTACTAACGCCTGAGGACCTCGACGACCGCATCAGCCGCGGTGGCGTCAAGCACTTGATCATCGGCCACTCTCACTTAGGCAAATTCGATGACATCGATGCCAACCTGACGCGTATCAGCGTTGGTGGCGCAGCAACGGGATGGCATGATTTTTCTGAATCACATCAAAGCGATAGTCGCTTTACCGCCGACGGGACTACTCAGGCCGACGACCCAATACTCCTGTATTTCACCTCTGGCACCACGTCCAAACCTAAGCTAGTCACTCACACGCATCAATCGTATCCGGTGGGGCACCTCTCCACCATGTATTGGATCGGCCTACAGAAAGGCGACCGCCATCTCAACATCAGCTCACCAGGCTGGGCAAAACACGCTTGGAGCTGCTTTTTCGCGCCCTGGAATGCTGGCGCATGCGTGTTTCTTTATAACTACGAGCGCTTCGACGCTCCAGCTCTGCTCAAGGTATTAGAGCACTACCAAATCACTACGCTATGTGCCCCACCCACCGTATGGCGCTTACTGATTCAGCAAGACCTTAAGGCGTATCATGTTGCCTTGCGCGATATCGTCGGCGCAGGTGAGCCGCTTAATCCAGAGGTCATTGAACAGGTCAAAAACGCGTGGGGGTTAACGATTCGTGACGGCTTCGGCCAAACCGAGACCACCTGCCAAATTGGCAATTCGCCAGGTCAGCCGCTCAAGCCCGGCTCCATGGGCCGCCCCCTGCCCGGCTATCACGTCGCCATGCTCAACGCTGAAGGTAATCCATGCAGTGAGGGCGAAGTAGCCCTAGCACTGGGAGATAAGCACCCGGCTGGGTTAATGTCTGGCTATGCAGGCGACCCCGAGCGCACCAAAGAAGCCATGTTTGGCGGCTATTATCGTACTGGCGACGTCGCCAGTATCGATGATGACGGCTATATCACTTATGTTGGCCGTGCTGATGATGTGTTCAAAGCGTCAGATTACCGCATCAGTCCTTTTGAGTTGGAAAGCGTACTGATTGAGCATCCTGCCGTGGGCGAAGCAGCTATTGTGCCAAGTCCTGACCCCGTGCGCACATCGGTCCCGAAAGCTTATATCATTCCAGCCGCCGGCTTCGAGCCCAGCGCCGAACTCGCCCGAGACATTTTCGTCTTCACCCGCGAGCGGTTGGCCCCTTATAAGCGTATTCGTCGTTTGGAGTTTGCCGACCTGCCTAAGACCATTTCCGGAAAAATCCGCCGAGTCGAACTGCGCCAATCGGAAGCCGATAAAGTTGATGAGCAACGTGGTGAGCTGGAATTCTTTGAGGACGACTTTCCCGACGTAAAGTCCTAAAAAATTGGAAAAACCGCGCACAAAAACGGGAAGGCAATGCCTTCCCGTTTTTTATTTCATTACGCCGCTTGCGACGGCTAATCGCTTACTGCATGAACCAGCCGTGGCTGACAACCAGCGACTGCCCCGTCATAACATTGCTTTCAGCACCCGCAAAAAACAACACCGCATCAGCTACGTCGTCGGTAGTAGTAAACTCAGCGTCTACCGTTTCCTTAAGCATGACATCCTTGATTACTTCCTCTTCGGTGATGCCCAGCTCCTTCGCCTGCTCAGGAATTTGCTTATCGACCAGCGGTGTACGCACAAACCCCGGACAGACCACATTCGCTGTTACATTATGCTCAGCGCCCTCCTTGGCCAAGACCTTACAAAGACCAATCAGACCATGCTTGGCAGTAACATAAGGCGCTTTAAGCTTCGACGCCTCCTTGGAGTGCACCGAGCCCATGTAAATAACACGACCATAATTGGCGTTGTACATATGCTTAAGGCAAGCACGGGTAGTCAAAAAAGCACCATCAAGATGAATTGACAGCATCTTTTTCCAGTCACTAAACGGGAAATCTACCAGCGGGTGTACTGTTTGAATGCCCGCATTACTGATAAGAATATCAATCTTGCCATACTTGGCAACAGCCTCATTGACTGCCTTTTCCACCTGATCTTCATCAGTGACATTCATTTCTACCGCGAAGGCATCCGCACCAGTTGCCTTGATCTCTTCTGCGGTAGCCTTTGCAGCATCTAGATTAAGATCAGCAATAATGGGAATACCGCCTTCGGCGGCAAAACGCATGGCAATTTTCTTGCCAATGCCGCTGGCAGATCCGGTAATCAATCCAACTTTACTATCAAAACGCGCCATGATTCTTACTCCCTTTAAGCGGTAACCGTGTTACCAAGATGATCAAAAACGACCTCATCCAGCAGCTGGGCTGCGATAGCGTCAACAATCAAATTGCCTTTAGCTTGGGACAAACGTCAGTGCCAAGCCATTGTTACACCAGCGCAACCCCGTAGGCTCTGGACCGTCCTCGAAAACGTGACCTTGATGACCACCGCAGCGGGCGCAGTGATACTCCGTACGTGGAATCAGTAGTACAAAATCGCGCTCAGTCAACAAATGTCCTTCCACGTGGGTAAAAAAGCTCGGCCAACCCGTACCGGAGTCATACTTCATGTCACTGTTAAACAGTACCAGATCACAACCCGCACAGCGGTATTCTCCATGACGCGTTTCTTTATCGAGCGGGCTCGACCCAGCAGGCTCTGTGCTCGCCTCGCGCAGTATTTCATAGCGCGCTTCACTCAAACGCTCACGCCACTCATCATCGGATAGCTCAAGTTTGTCAATGCTCGGGGCGGGTGACAAGTTCAGTTTGGGCCGCGCACTCACTACGCCTGGCAGCGCTGTCACTAAACCTACTGTACCCACTATGCTTAAAAACTGGCGGCGCTTCATGAAGCAATCTCCCATATTAAACCGGTCAGTGCCGTGAGCTTAGAGCTTAGAACCTAGAACACAGAAAAGGGGAAGCCGTAGCTTCCCCTTATAGACTGATGACCAGAGACTGAGTTCACTGAAACCGCCGTAACACCCGCCCCTTTTATTGCTGAGCAGGTATCAGCTCAGGCTCGGGCCTGCCTTGGTAATGGCATCGCTTACGCCGTCAAACATCTTGAAGTTGTCGACAAACTTAGCCACCAACTCACCCAGTTGACGATCATAGGCATTCTGATCTTCCCAGGTTTCACGCGGATCAAGCAGACGCGAATCAACACCAGGAACAGCGGTAGGCACGGCGAGATTCAGACCTGGCAGCTGACGAGTCTCTACATCACGCAGTACACCCGCCTGAATTGCGCTGATAATGGCACGGGTCGTCGGGATAGAGAAGCGTGAGCCGCCTTCACCATACACGCCGCCAGTCCAGCCGGTATTAACCAGGTACACCTGGGCATCTTTTTCAGCCACACGCTTGATCAGCAGATCAGCGTAGACACGTGCCGGACGCGGGAAAAACGGCGCGCCAAAACAGGTCGAGAACGTCGCTTCCAGGCTGCTGGATGAACCAACTTCAGTAGAACCGACTTTAGCGGTATAGCCTGACAGGAAGTGGTACGCCGCCGCCTCCTTGGACAGCACAGATACCGGCGGCAGAACGCCGCTCATGTCGCAGGTCAAGAAAACGATGGCATTGGGCTCACCAGCGCGGTTTTCAGCCACGCGCTTCTCAACATGCTCCAGCGGATAGGCAGCACGTGAGTTCTGGGTCAGGCTGTCATCGGCATAATCTGGCTCGCGGCGATCATCAAGCACCACGTTTTCCAGCACGGTACCAAACTTGATGGCATCCCAGATAATCGGCTCGTTTTTCTGGGACAGATCGATACACTTGGCGTAGCAACCGCCCTCGATGTTGAACACTGTACCGACGCCCCAGCCATGCTCGTCATCGCCAATCAGGAAACGTGCGGGATCAGCTGACAGCGTGGTTTTACCGGTGCCAGAAAGACCGAAGAATAATGTCGTTTCACCATCCTCACCCACGTTGGCGCTACAGTGCATCGGCAGCACATCAGCCGCAGGCAGCAGGAAGTTCTGTACGGAGAACATGGCTTTTTTCATTTCACCGGCATAACGCATACCAGCAATCAGCACTTTTCTTTCAGCAAAGTTAAGAATCACACAGCCGTCAGAGTTAGTTCCATCGCGGGCCGGGTCACAAACGAAGAACGGCGCGTTGATGATAGTCCACTCATCCTTGCCTGCTGGGTTATACGCTTCAGGGCGCACAAACATGGTGCGACCAAACAGGCCATGCCAAGCGGTCTCAGTGTTAACGCGAACCGGCAGGTAATGCACAGGGTCGCTGCCAACATGCAGTTCAGAAACGTAATGCTCGCGGTCATTCAGGTATTCTTCGACACGCGCCCAAAGAGCACCAAACTTGTCAGCAGAAAAAGGACGGTTGACACTCCCCCAGTCAATCTCATCACGCGTAGTCGGTTCATCAACAATGAAACGGTCTTTAGGCGAGCGCCCGGTACGCTCACCTGTCTTAACTACTAATGCTCCCTGAGCACCAAGACGGCCCTCTCCGTTAGCAACGGCACGTTCGATAAGCTCTGCGCTGCAAAGGTTAACGTGAGCTTTAGTGGGGGCTGATTGCGTCATGTTCATGTCCATTCCTGGGCCTTGGGCCGTTCTCTCGTTTACCGTGCGTGAGTGATATTTCCCGATCATCCCGAGAGCTCCGCAAACGGTATTCCGTTTCGTCCAGCACTGCTCTCATCTAGATGAGTGGCGCGTATTATTACAAAGAATGACGCCGCGTGGAACGCTGTTCTTTCATATGTAGTAATGTAGTTTTACTACCTAAACGAGCCCCTTCAATGCAACGTCGGTGGTGGCGCGTCCGGCGTTTCCAACAAAGATTCAACGTCAGCGGCAGAAAAGCGATAGCTGGTATGGCAAAAATGGCACTGTGTATCGATACGCGTCTGCTCAGCCAGAATTTCACGCAGCTCATCCCCGCCCAACGTCAGTAACGCGCCAGCAATCCGCTCACGCGAGCAGGTGCAACCGAAGCGCAGCGCTTTCGGTGCAAAAATACGCACACTTTCTTCGTGGTAGAGCCGTCGCAGCATTTCATCAGGCCCGACCTCAAGCATCTCAGCATCATCTAAGGTCTGCGCCAGCATCACAGTGCGTTCCCAGGCATCATCATCCTGGTTCAGCGACTCGTCCGGCAAACGCTGC
This sequence comes from Halomonas halocynthiae DSM 14573, assembly GCF_000425725.1. Lineage (GTDB taxonomy): Bacteria > Pseudomonadota > Gammaproteobacteria > Pseudomonadales > Halomonadaceae > Halomonas > Halomonas halocynthiae. The sequence goes on along the minus strand of NZ_KE384440.1, from coordinate 138,296 downwards.
AATAGCATACCGACACTTTTTTCGCTGTCAGCGGCCAACCACAAGCGCGTGGGCAATTGCTCGGAGCGGGCAAAGTAATCTTCAAGACAGCCGGCCAAAGAGTCGCGCTCCAGTGCCACAACGCCTTGATAACGACGCCCACCTTTGGGGTCAAGCGTAATGGTAATGCGCCCGCTGCCAAACAGGTCGGTGAAACCCGCATCCTCATCGGGCAAAACCGCCTCTTCGTCGAGCTGAGCAATGGCCCGCAGCTCGCCGCCGGGGTTGGACTCAGCCATCATCATGGTGACCGCGCCTTGGCCGCGCACCTCAATGCTCATGGTGCCGTCGAGCTTCACTGTTTCAGTGAGTAGCGCCACAGCGGCGAGCAACTCACCCAGCTGGCGTGTCACAGCACCAGGATAATCATGTCGCGCCATAACCTCATGATGCGCTTCGGCCAGGCTGACAATTTCACCACGCACATTCGTATGCTCAAAGATAAATCGCTGAATTTGATCGGTCATACAGACCCCTGATGACATAAAAAATAAAAGAGATATCAGCCCAGCTGACTCACTGAAGCCCGATACAGCTCGTTCTCGGCAAGTCGGGCCGAGGCTCTAGCCCTAATCTTCGCCACGCATAAAACGCTTGATCTGACGACGATCCCTACTATCAGGGCGTTTGAGCGGGTGCTGCATGGCTTGATTGGTCAGGCGTCGAGCTTCGGCCTCTTGGGCACGCCGCTTCTGGCTATCGGCGGTTTCCTGATATAACGTTTGAGCTTCAGGAGCACCACGACGCTGATCCGACAGCGCAAGCACCTCAACCTCCATTACATCCCAGCCTTGGGGAACTCGGATCAAGGCGCCCGCTTCCACAAGTTTACTGGTCTTGGCACGAGCACCATTGTAATGCACCTTGCCACCTTCAATCGCCTTTTTAGCCAACGCTCGCGTCTTGAAAAAGCGCGCTGCCCATAGCCATTTATCGAGACGCACACTACTCACTGGCACCTCCTAAACGCGTTTTATGGCGTTTTTCTATCACGCTCTGTTGAGGCAATAACGCGGCAAACCGGTCCACTACCGAGAAGCTGTCAATCACTTTTTCAGGGCGTGTACTGTCCGGTTGTTTGATACCCAGTAAATGACGGATACCAAAACGGCGCGCACTTTCGAGCACCGCCGCATTATCATCAATAAACAGGGTACGTTGCGGATCAAAGGGTTCTATCTCCTGCAGACTGACCCAAAAACTCTGCTCTTCTTTAGGCGCACCGACATCCTCTGAGGACACAATGGCGTCCACATATTGATCCAGACCTGTTAACGGCAACTTCAGGGCCAGGCTCTCGCGATCGGCATTTGTCGCCAACACCACTCTAGGGTGAGCATTTTTTAGCCACTCAAGAAAATCCAACGAATCATTACGCAGTCCTATCAGGTGTTGAACCTCTCGCTTGAGCGCTGGCACATCCACATCAAGCTCACGACTCCAGTACGCCAAGCTGTACCAATTCAGTGAGCCCTGCTCACGAATAATCCGAGCGCGTACCACGTCTTGAGTCGCCTCATCCAGCTGATGCAGTTCAACATAGCGGCGTGGCAGGTGTTCAAGCCAGAAATGACTATCAAAGTGCAGATCCAACAAGGTACCGTCCATATCCAGCAACACGGTATCGATAGCACACCAATCGATCATTGGAGTCCTCAAAGAAGGCAGATAATTCATAGAAGAAAACAACGCGCTAGTGTACCCAATCAATTCCATGGTCGCATGTCGGGATAGTGTTACGCAGTGACACTCTGCGCTACAGACTAGCTCTTGAGAAACATAAACGGCACACGCCGTAGCGCATGCCGTATCAAACGTTATCTCTTCTCGGTCTGGGCAAAAGCCCGCGGTATCTTCTAGCCCTGCTTCACCTTGGCGACGACCCACAGCAGGACCACAGCGCCAACGATAGACGTTACCAACGAGCCAATAAACCCGCCAGCTTGAAGCCCCAGCAGGCTGAACAGAAAACCACCAACAATTGCACCAACGACGCCTACCCCAATATTTCCAAGGATACCGAAGCCGCCACCGCGCATGATGTTCCCAGCAATCCAGCCGGCCAGACCACCAATAATCAACCAAGCGATAAAACTCATACTATTCTCCTTGATGATGCACGTTTACTCGTCACCAACAGCTTGCCACAAATCGTTACTGTCATACGAACAATCCAACCACAGTGCGTTAAAAGGAAGAGCCTGGCCGCTGCAGAAAACGCCGCTCTTCGGCGCTCGATTCGCGGCCAAGAATCGCATTACGGTGTGGGTAGCGACCAAACTGCAACAAAATGTCTCGATGGCGATGCTCAAACGCTAGATTTTGCTCAAGTCCTGGCTGATCAAAAAGCGTCAGCGCTTCATCGTGCACCAGCAGCGATTCGCTGTGCATGTAAGGCATGTACAAAAACGCCCGCTCATGGGGCTCAAGATAAGCATCATCTCCCCGCGCGACAGCTTCCTGTGCGAGCACAAGCGCCAAAGCGTCTGCGGCAAATGCTTGAGGCGTGTCACGATGAATATTACGTGAGAACTGATCAAGCACAATCACCTCTGCCAAACGGCCATGCGGCGTGCCACGCCACCGCCACAACTCACCACGCAGAGCAGCCTGTAATCTTTCACCAAAACGCCTCCCAATATCGGCATCAAGCGTGCTGGACTTCTGAAACCACTGCGCCGGCGTCAGCTCAGTAAACCAGTACCTCAACACCTCACTGGCATGTTTTTCCGGTGCGTGCCCTACGTTCAGGTCAGACATATCCACATCTCCACGTTCATGCCCATTAAGAGCGGCGACTGGTATCATTCTGCATCGCACTATTCCACACCACTTATATGACTGGCGATTGACTCCATGAATTTCAACCAGCTACTTCCCATGCTTGGCTATATTTTCAACATTATTGGCATCGTACTGTGTATTGTTGGCCTAACCATCGCGCGTGAACCGCACCGCCGTATACTCGGTAGTGTTTTAGTTGTGCTTGGCTTTCTGGTGGCAGCAAGCCCAATGCTGATGCAGATCATAGGTATTTTCGCACCATCTGCATCAGGCCTTTTACCTCCACAATAAAATCCGTCAGCTTACACGGTCACCCATCACTATTTTGTCATTGCCAAAGGATTTCAGATGCCTAGGGTCGTTCTGTTACTGTCGTTGTGTCAGGCGTTACTGGTCAGTGGCAATATTCTGCTGATCGCCGTTTCCCCACTGATTGGCTCCCAGCTTGCGCCCTCGCCCATGTGGTCTACCGCCCCCGTCGCCACCCAATGGCTGGGGCTCATGTGCGCGACGATTCCTGCGTCTCTGATCATGGGGCGCCTGGGGCGGCGACTTGGCTTTATGCTAGGCAATGTGCTTGGGCTTTGCGGCGCTTGCTTGGCCATGGTCGCTCTGCAGACGCAGCAGTTTGCGCTCTTTTTGGCATCCACATGGCTAATCGGCATCGGTATCGGCTTTGGCCAGCTTTACCGTTTCGCTGCTGTTGAGGCAGCACCCGATGGCAAACGTGACCGGGCTATTGGCCTGGTCATGGGAGGCGGTGTCCTAGCTGCCTTTTTCGGACCATGGCTTGCTCGAAACAGCCAAACTCTAGCTGATACGCCATATTTGGGTAGTTTTTTCGGCCTCTCTCTTCTCTACTTGCTAGCGCTAATACTGCTGAAGTGGGTACATATTGCACCGGCCGCGCCGCATCATAACGCCACATCATCAAAACGCTCGCTATACAAGATCATGCGCCAACCCAGCTTTATACTGGCCGCCACCAGTGCCATGGTGGGCTATGGCGTAATGAATCTCGCCATGACTGCTACACCAATCGCCATGGCCAGCTCAGGACATCACTTCAACCAAGTCGCTACCACTATTCAATGGCATGTCGTGGCCATGTTCCTGCCGTCATTTGTCACCGGTCGACTAACCGCTCGCTTTGGCCCCGTGTTCATGATTATCACTGGTTGTCTGCTCCTTGCAGCCAGCGTTGCCGTTGCTCAGCTTCAAATCAGCTATGCCCACTTTGTTATCGGCCTGATACTGCTTGGACTAGGGTGGAACTTCACGTTTCTCCCAGCCACCGGCCTGCTTACCGAAACACATGAACCCTCAGAAAAAGCGCATACCCAAGCTGCCAATGAGTTTCTCGTTTTTTCCACAGTAGCCATTACTGCCTTGGCAGCTGGCCCATTGGTTAATGCTGTAGGCTGGTCAGCTCTCAACGCCGCATTACTGCCACTATGCCTTCTGCCGCCGCTGACACTGACTTGGCGCAAGCTTTCACTACGTCGCCAACATGCCCAACGCGACGTGTAATATTCCGCGACAAAAGAGCCTAGACCTCTTTATTAAAGCAGGTGTAGGCTCGCTGAAAAGCCTTCTTTTCGCCCTCTCGCTGGGGACGCCAGCTGCAGGCGCAGCCCAGCCCCTGTCGTAATCGCACTGACAATGGCCAGCCCTAATCCAGCACCGCCAGCTTGAGTAGAATAACGCTGAAAACGATCCGTCAATGTAGCAAGAACCTCTTCAGGCACGACCTGCCCCGCATTAATCACACTCAAGCAGCCCTCCCTCGTCAGGATAACTTCGACGGGCTGCTGCTGCGCACCATATTTCAACGCATTCTCGATCAGGTTTCTCAACAAAATCGCTAACGCATCTGGATCAAGCGACGAGAGAACCGGCACGTCTTTCGGCAGAGTCACCTCAAGATGCACCTCAGGTGCGCGACAAAAGTCATTCACAACATGAGTCACAACCGGCCGAATATCCTGAGGCACCTCAATCAACAGCTTACTGCTCTCAGACTTGGCCAACTGCATCAACTTTTCTGAGAGGCGTGACAATTGCTGCAAAGAGCTTTCTATCTGCCGCGCGCGCTCCAACAACGGTCCCGGTGGTGCCTCACTACACAGCCGCTGTACCTGGGCTAACGCCGCGGCCAAGGGGGTACGCAACTCGTGCGCACTATTGGCGTTGAAACTACGTTCCGCTTCAAGAGTGCGGCGTAAGCGCGCTAATAATTGGTCAACCGCCTCAGCAACTGGCACCAACTCTGACGGCAAGTGGTAAGTTTCAAGGGAAGACAAATCCCCTGCGTCGCGCACTTCGAGTGCTTGCCGATATGCCAGCAGACCGCCCAGGCTGTAGCGCACAAACCACCAGATACCGATCAGGCTGAGCGGCACCATCACCGCCAGCGGCAGCAACAGCATCGCCAGCATTTCTCGGGTAGCACGCTGGCGATACGTCAATGGCTCGGCAGCCTCGATGAAGATGGTTTCACTGACAGCGGAAATACCATAAAGGCGATGCGTCTCAGTACTGCGCAGCCCTACCTGCGGTGTGTCAGGAAAAGCGGACAGGTTGATGTCGTGAGATGCCAGCAAAGGTGTCCCCTCTGAGTCACGTACCACGTAGGTGATATATTCATCATGCGGCTTCAGTGCGGCCACCTGCTGTAGCAGATCTGTGCTGTCTCGATTGAGGATCTCGACCACAGCCAGCGACAGGATGCGCTGCGCGGTTTCCTCCAGCGAACTGTCGAGTGTCTTGTTGATGGAGTGCTGAACGATCAGCACCGTCAACATCGTCGCGACGAGCCACAACACGACAACGCCAAGGGTCAAACCAAAGCCAAGGCGACGCTGCAAGCTAAATGACTGGCTCATGCGCGCCCCAAGCGATAGCCCATACCGCGCACAGTCTCAATACTGGAGCGGCCCAGTTTCTTACGCATCCGACTGATATGGACTTCAACCGTATTACTCTCGACCTCTGCACCAAACGCATATAGCCGATCCTCAAGCTGGGCACGCGATAGCAACGCCTTAGGATGCTGCACAAAGGCCTCGAACAGCGCCCATTCGCGCCCAGTTAGCTCAACCGAGCTGCCATCGCGATGTACCGAGTGATTGACTAGATCAATGTCCAGATTGCCCACTTTCACAGTGGGGTTAGGATTACCGCTATAGCGTCTCGCCACCGCCGCGACTCTCGCTGAGAGTTCTGATAGATCAAAAGGCTTGACCAGATAGTCATCCGCACCAGCATTCAACCCTTCAATACGGTCAGAAACCTGATCAAGTGCCGTGAGAATAATAACCGGCGTAGCGTCCCCTGCTCGCCGGCGACTTTTAAGAAAATTCAGCCCCCGGCCATCAGGCAACATCAAATCAAGGAGAATCAAATCATAGGCTGTTGTGGCAACGCTGGCGTTTGCATATTCCAGGCATTGCGACCAGTCCACCGCATGGCCATCTTCAATGACCTGGTCACGCACCGCCTCTCCCAGTGACAAGGCGTCTTCGACCAGCAATATCCGCATACCCCACCTCTTTTTGAAACCACAAACCTACTGAGCTAAACGGGCTGGCTTGGTAGCCACCTAAACACACTTGCTAAAGAAGCACTGACAGGCAGATCAGCCAGCATCCGGAAAATTTCCTCAACACAAATGACGGCCTTCAGGTTGCTGTCAGAAACCCCCTCTATTCTGACAGCGTAACGTCAACCTGAACCACTGGAGAAGACCATGAAAAAATTATTGCTTATCAACACCGCACTGGCCGCCACTCTGGCCGCAACAATGAGCTGGGCCGATGACGACTGTCATGATCCAGTTGCTGACTGGCAGCCCAAGGAAACACTGCAACAGCACATTGAGGCTAAAGGCTGGGAAGTCCGTAAAATCAAGGTTGACGATGGTTGTTACGAAGTCAAAGGCTTCGACCAGAACGGCAACAAGGTTGAGGCGGAATATTACCCCGCATCACTGCGCCTGCGTGAGGTGCAGATCAAATTTGCTGAAGATGCCGTGATACCCGATCACCTGTACAGCGGAGATAACGGAGGGCAGCCATGAAAAATCTCATGGCGACAGCGTTGGCGCTAACCCTGGCCGCCACCCTTGCACTGCCACCCCTCGCTCAGGCGAGGGAGGTCACCTTCACGACTGAGTTAACGAACTACGGCGGCGACGGTGCCTATCTCGCGCTCTACCTCACCGATGGCGACGGAAAGTACCAGAAAACGCTCTGGGTGGCTGGAGAAAAATCTAAATACTACAAACACCTACGAGACTGGGCCCGAGGAAGCGGCCAGCGCAGCGACGAATATGACGGCCTGACTGGCGCCAGCGTTGCCAGCGGACGGACGCTAGACCTTACCCTTGACCTTCCTGATGAGTTGATTGATGCGGGCTATGAAGTACGTGTGGATACTGCCGTTGAAGACATGCGCGACAACCGTGCTGACATCATCGTACCGCTAACCAGTGAAGGCGCAGACCAACCCGTTTCCGGCAAAGGTTACGTGCAATCGCTCCGCTACACCTTCTAACTAATCAAGCACAGGAACATTAACCTCATGCCACGCTCGCTTCACTCGTTACTGGGGCTTACCGCGGCAGTGTTTATCATCGTTATTTCACTGAGCGGAGCCGTTCTATCTCTTAACCCAGCACTTGAACGAGTAGAAACGGTGATCCCCGCAAGCGGGCAGGTCAGCGTGGCCGAGTTGGGGGGCAAAGTAGCACAGCATTACCCAGGAGCCGAACAAATCCAGCGTACGTCATCGGGCACTCTGATTGTCTATTACACCCAGGATGGTCGGTCAGGTGCAGACAGGGTGAACCCTGAGACGGGGCAAGGCATTGCGCCTTACGTGCCTTCCGCGTTTTCGCGCTGGGTAAAAAACCTGCATCGCTCTTTTTTTCTCGGCTCGGCCGGGCGAGCGGTAGCAGGCATCGCGGCATTAGCGATGGTCATACTGTCAATTTCCGGCACCCTGCTGCTGGCCGCTCGCCTGGGCGGCTGGCACCAGCTGTTGAGACCAGTCCGCGGTAATCTGAGCCAGCGACTACACATCGAGCTTAGCCGAGCAGCAGTTCTCGCCCTGTTACTATCGGCACTAACCGGTGTCTACTTATCTACCAGCACCTTTGGGTTAGTGCCGGAAGGCGTGGAAGCCGAGCCCGAATTTCCGTTGAAAGTCAGTGGCGCCCCTCCTGCTGCTATCGATACGCTGTCAGCCTTGAAAACCATCGACCTGAACACCTTGCACGAGCTGGTCTTCCCTTACCCAGATGATCCTGAGGACGTGTACTCCCTAACAACCGATCAGGGCGCCGGCTATATCGACCAAGCCAGCGGTGAGTGGCTTTCCTACCGGCCACATGACGTAACGTATCGGCTGCATGAGTTTATTAAGATGCTACACACTGGCGAAGGTCTGTGGTGGCTTGGGCTGATCCTCAGTGTAGCCGCCTTAACGGTACCGGTAATGGCCGTGACCGGCACACTCATCTGGTGGGCGCGCCAGCGTTCGAAACCAAGGATCGCTGACAACAGTCACGCCAATACCGCAGATAGCGTGATTCTCGTCGGCAGTGAAGGCAACACCACCTGGGGCTTCGCCAGGGTGTTGCATGACAGCCTAGTTCAGGCAGGCCACCGCGTGCATAGCGCTCCCATGAACCAACTGGCGCCGCACTACCGCCATGCCCAGCGGCTGTTTATTCTCACCGCAACCTACGGCGATGGCGACGCACCCGCCTCGGCCAATCGATTCCTTACACGGTTAGATAACATACCCCAGGCATCAATACTTCCGGTTGCCGTACTGGGCTTCGGTGATCAACAGTTCCCTCGATTCTGCGGATTCGCAAAAGACGTCGAGGCGTCGCTGGCCGCCAGAGGTTGGCCACAGTTGCTCGCCTTTGACACCATCAACAGGCAATCGCCCCAAGCATTTACCCGTTGGGGCAATGCGCTAGGCAACATACTCGGCACCGAACTGACATTGACACACGCACCTAAGCCTCCATCCACCACCACTCTGGTGCTCACCGACCGGGTGATCTACGGCACCGATGTGCAGGCACCCACCGCCGTATTACGCTTTAAGGCTGACGAGCATGGCGGAAAAACCAGCCTGCCATATTTCGAAGCTGGTGACCTCGTCGGTATTTTACCGCCAACCTGCCAACCCAAAAGACAAACACCACGCCTGTATTCTCTGGCTTCTGCGTCAACAGATGGCAGTCTAGAAATCTGTGTGCGCCAGCACCCCAGCGGCCTTTGTTCACGTTTTTTACATGAACTGCCTCTCGGCGGCACAATAGAGGCCTTCATCCAGCCCAACCCAAACTTCCGCCCAGCTACCGGCAGAATGCCGACCGTACTCATTGGCGCGGGCACCGGCATCGGACCACTGATGGGTTTCATTCGACACAATACCTATCATCGCCCCATGTACCTCTATTGGGGCGGGCGCAACCCGCAATCTGACTTCCTCTACAAACCTGAACTCATGACCTATCTTGCGGATAAGCGTCTCACACAACTAAACACGAGCTTTTCTCGCATCGAGCAACGAGCCTATGTACAAGATAAACTCAGAGATGACGCCCCAGAAATTCGCCAACTGATCGACAAGGGCGCACAATTTTTAGTCTGCGGAGGCCGTGACATGGCAGCGAATGTTATGGCAACACTGGAAGATATTATTGCGCCACTGGGGATAAACGTAGCAACGCTCAAATCTCAGGGGCGGTATCGTGAAGATGTCTATTAATAATCACCTAAACCACCCTCATCTCAATGACTCGCTGGAGCCTCGCTAATGACTCAACCACGACTCGGCTTCATTGGCACCGGTTTGATGGGCGCCCCCATGACACGCCGCCTGCTACAGGCAGGGTTTGAGGTCAGCGTGTGGAATCGCACGCCAGCTAAGGCGGAATCATTACGCAGCGCAGGCGCTCGAGCCCTCGGTTCTATTAGCGAACTGGTGGCAGATGTTGATGTATTAATGCTGTGTTTGGCCAATACTGATGTAGTAGAAACCGTCGTATTTGGCAAAGATGGGGTGGCAAGTCACGGTCGGCCCAGTCAGCGGCTGATCGACTTTTCCAGCAGCGACCCCGCGGCAACGCGACAATTTGCCGAACGGTTGAAGAACACTTGCGGCATGCGCTGGATAGACTGCCCTGTATCTGGCGGCGTTGTGGGTGCTGAGACAGGCAGCTTAGTGATGATGGCGGGTGGTGAGCCCGCAGATATCGAGGCAATTCAAGCGTTACTGACTCCGCTATCAGCGCGAGTCACCCACATGGGGCCAGTGGGGTCAGGCCAAGTGACCAAAGTGTGCAATCAAATGGTGGTTGGCTGCCAGGCGGCCGTGATTGCCGAGATGGTAGCGCTGGCCGAGGCTAGCGGCGTGGATGCTAAACGCCTGACCGAGGCCTTGGCCGGCGGCTTTGCCGACTCCACCCCTTTCCAGATATTAACTCCGCGCATGGCCGCCAGTGACTTTACTGACCCAGCCTGGCACCTACGCACTCTGCTTAAAGATCTCGACACGGCCGTCGCTCAAGGTCAGCGTAGCGTCAGCGCCACCCCTATGAGCGGCTTAGCCGCCCAGCTGATGCGCAACCATGCCTGCCAAGGGTTTGCTGAGCAAGACCCCGCTACGCTGATCAACGCGTACCGCCCGAAACCTGGTTGTGAATAAAAACAGATCAACGCTACACCCAGCACCGTTTCAGTGCTAATGATTTGTCGCCATAGCGTGCCTTCCGTACACTTGTTTGATTGTTGACACTCCCTTTAAAGCCTCACGAACCAAGCGAGACACAACCTCATGGCGTTTGATTCCACTTCTAGCTACGTAGCCACCGAGTCCCTCAAGCAAGCCGTCAATGCGGCCGTTGTGTTGGAGCGGCCACTGCTGATCAAAGGCGAGCCCGGCACCGGTAAAACACGCCTGGCCGAAGAGCTGGCTGCCTCGCTGGACACCCAATTAATCACCTGGCACATCAAGTCCACCACCAAGGCCACCCAAGGCCTCTACGAATATGATGCGGTCAGCCGACTGCGCGACTCCCAGCTTGGTGTAGACGGTGTCGAGAACGTCGCTAACTACATCAAGCCCGGCAAACTGTGGGAGGCTTTCACTGCCGAAAAGCGCGTCGTTTTACTGATTGATGAGGTCGACAAAGCTGACATCGAGTTCCCCAACGACTTATTGCAAGAGCTCGATCGCATGGCCTTTCATGTTCACGAAACCAACGAAACCATCAGCGCACAGCATCGGCCCATCATCGTCATCACCTCCAACAATGAGAAAGAGCTACCCGACGCTTTCCTGCGCCGCTGCTTCTTTCATTACATCGAATTTCCTGACCGCCCAACCATGCAGGCAATTATCGATGTTCACTACCCTGACATCGCGCCCAAGCTAGCCAGCGATGCGCTGCAGGTATTTTTCGAATTGCGCGAAACCCCAGGGCTGAAGAAAAAGCCTTCTACATCAGAGCTAGTCGACTGGCTGAAGCTACTGATGGCTGATGAGTTGGCGCTAGAAGCACTCTATCAACGCGATCCCAGCAAAGCACTGCCCCCATTGGCCGGCGCACTGATCAAGAACGAGCAAGACACACAGCTGCTACAACGGCTGGCCTTTATGGTCCGCCGTCAGGGGCGTTAACGCATGTTTATTGGACTGTTCGACACCTTGCGTCGCCATGAAGTCCCCGTCTCGCTACGCGAGCTGCTCGACCTCCACGCGGCATTAGAGCAAAGCGTGGTGTTTGCCGACATTCAGGCGTTTTACCAGGTTGCGCGTACCGTTCTGGTTAAAGACGAGCGGCATTTTGACCGCTTCGACCGGGCTTTTTCCAGCTGGTTTGATGGCATTGACGACATGGACGCCGCTATCGATGCCCTGATTCCCGACGACTGGCTGCGGCGCGAATTCGAGAAGCAGCTCAGCAATGAAGAAAAAGCGCAGATCCAATCCCTGGGCGGCCTGGAAAAACTGATCGAAACGTTCAAGAAACGCCTTGAAGAACAGCAAGAACGCCATGCGGGGGGCAACAAGTGGATTGGCACTGGCGGCACCAGCCCGTTCGGTGCCTACGGCTACAACCCCGAAGGTATTCGCGTCGGCCAGGACGGATCGCGCCATCGACGAGCAGTTAAAGTGTGGGACGAGCGGCGCTTTCGTGACTACGACGACGATCTTCAGCTAGGCAATCGCAATATCAAGATGGCATTGCGGCGGCTACGGCGCTTCGCTCGCTCTGGTGCCACCGATGAGCTAGACCTCGACGCGACCATCCGCGACACCGCACGAGATGCGGGGCTACTCAATGTGCGTATGCGGCCTGAGCGCCACAATGCGGTCAAGGTACTGTTGCTACTCGATGTAGGCGGCTCCATGGACGACCACATTCGCGCCTGTGAAGAATTGTTTTCGGCGGCCCGCAGTGAATTCAAGCATTTAGCGCATTACTACTTCCATAACTGCATCTATGAAGGACTATGGCGTGAAAACTCCCGCCGCCACGACCGCCCCGTGTCGACTCTGGAAGTGCTGCGCACCTACGGTGCCGATTACAAGGTCGTGATTGTCGGCGATGCAGCCATGTCGCCCTACGAAATCACTCACCCCGGCGGCAGCGTTGAGCATTTTAATCGTGAAGCGGGCGGCGTATGGCTCAAGCGCGTGGTCAGCGCCTTCCCACACTTGGTGTGGATCAACCCATCCCCCTCAAGTCACTGGGACTACACGCATTCCACTCAGCTGGTGCGAGAATTGATCGAAGATCGCATGTACCCCATGACACCTGCGGGGCTAGAAAACGCCATGCGTGAACTGCTGCGCTGAGTCGCTCATCATTGCATCAAACCTGCCAAGCAGTGACCGTTGAGCAGTGACCGACAAGCTTCTCAAGAAGGGATACGACTCTGAGTAAAGATCGCCCAGCCAAACCAAAACGCGGCACCACCACGCGGAAAAAAACGCCGCCACCCAAACACAACACAAAGCGCCTTCGTGCAACCGTTAGCCGCTGGACGCTACTGCTGATTGTCAGTGTATTATTGGGTGGCAGCATGGATCATGCTGGACGGCATTTCGCCCCCGGCTATACGCTGGATACCCGCTATCGCGCTACCGGACAAGACAGCCGCGTGAAACATCTCGTGTTTCATTACACCTACGAAAACCAGACAAGTTCATTACACGCACTCACCCGTAGTAACGTCAGCGCACACTACCTGATCCCAGGCCCAGGCCAGCAAGGCCCCGATGGCCCCTGGGTTATGCAACTGGTAGATGAGTCACAACGCGCTTGGCACGCGGGCAGTAGCACGTGGCAAGGCAGGCACAATATCAACGACACCAGCATTGGCATTGAAATCGTCAATCTTGGGCCTTACCCACTTGATGCGGCTGCCCTGACCCAGCGAGTAATGAGCAACCAACTCAGTGAGATTCATTGGGATGACTACGATGAAACCCAGATTGAAGCGCTGATTGCGTTATCTCAAGATATTATCGCTCGTCACCAGATAAAACCTTGGCAGGTACTTGCTCACGCTGATATCGCCCCTACCCGCAAGCTTGATCCCGGCCCCGCATTTCCTTGGAAACGGCTCTACGACGCAGGCGTAGGCGCTTGGCCTGACGAAAACACGGTTAGTCGCTACTATCAGCGTTTCAGCAACCAACCGCCGTCGATGGGCGAATTACAAACAGCACTGGCAGACTGGGGCTATGGCGTCACCGTCACCGGCACCCTAAATGCGTCTACCCAGTCGGCCCTGTCGGCTTTTCAAATGCACTTTCGCCCAGCAGACTACCGTGGTTTCCCCGATACACAAACCGCTGCCATTCTGTGGGCACTGCGCGAGAAATACCTAACCAACAACTAAATGCAGGGCTAACAATCACGTTAGCCCGCCACCGCATCACCTTGCCGTTCAGCAAACTGAAACTCTCGCATATTTCCACACTGCTCTACTGCAGCGTGCCAGGATAGCGCCTGTTCCAAACAATGCGGCGTATGGCCACCGCGCTCACAGGCCTGCTCAAAGTAATGACGCAGAGCTGGGCGATACAGAGGATCAGCACACGTCTCGATAACAACAACGGCACGTTCACGAGGCGCCAAACCACGCAAATCTGCCAAACCATGCTCAGAGACCAGAATATCCACATCATGCTCTGTGTGATCAATATGGCTGGCAAACGGCACAAAGCTTGAAACATCGCCTCCTTTTGCCAACGATTTCGTCACAAAAATCGATAGCTGAGCGTTACGCGCAAAGTCTCCCGAACCGCCGATACCATTCATCATCCGCGTACCGCACACATGGGTCGAGTTAACGTTACCGTAGATATCTGCCTCAAGCGCCGTATTGATAGCAATAATCCCCAGACGGCGCACAATCCCCGGATGATTGGACAGCTCTTGCGGGCGTAGCACCAGACGATCACGGTACTTTTCTAACTGAGGCCAGACCCGCTCACCACACCCTTCAGATAGGGTGATTGAACAGCCGGAGGCAAAATCCAGCTTGCCACTGTCGAGCAGGTCAAATGTCGAGTCCTGCAACACCTCAGAATACATAGTCAGATGCTCGAAAGGCCCCTTGGCCAGCCCACTCATTACCGCATTGGCCATCGTGCCGATCCCTGCCTGCAACGGCAGCAGTGACGGCGTTAGCCGCCCCGACTCGACTTCAGCAGTAAAAAAGCCAATCAAATGCTCGGCAATGCGTTGGGTATCAGCATCAGCAGGTAGCACCGTAGAGGGGCTATCTTTTTCCTGAGTAACAACAATAGCGGCGATACGTGACGGGTCGATAGGAATCGCCGTAGAACCAATGCGCGAGTCCGCAGCAACCACAGGGATCGGCGGGCGCGTGGGTCGCATCTGCGGAATATAAATATCGTGCATTCCTTCCAGCGCGGCGGGTGACGACAAATTCAGCTCAACAATGATTTTGTCAGCCAGAATCGCGTAACTGGCCGAATTGCCCACCGACGTCGTCGGCACAATATGTCCTTGTTCGGTAATGGCACTGGCTTCAACAACCGCTACGTCAATTTCACCTAATTGGTGGTTACGCAGCAACTCGACCGTTTCTGACAGATGCTGATCCAGAAACATCACCTTGCCGTCATTGATGGCACGGCGCAGGGTGGTGTCCACTTGAAACGGCATACGCCGCGACAGCACCTTCGCTTCAGTTAATAGCTTATCCAGATCATTACCCAGCGAGGCACCCGTCATCAGTGTGATGGATAACGGGGCACGCTGCGCTTGTTCAGCCAGTGCACGCGGCACTGCCTTAGCCTCACCCGCTCGCGTAAAACCGCTCATTCCTACCGTCATACCATCCTTAATCAACGCCGCCGCCTGCTCAGCACTTTGGATCAGCCCGACCCCAGGGGCCCAGCGACAACGTGACTGAAAAAGCGTGTGGTCAACCATGACGAACTCCCTTGAGATAACGACAAAATAACGATGAATAAACCAACGATGGATAAACCACAGAGCACACACTACTGCGTATGCGATATTCGGCACACCAAGACGATGTACGCGAACTAGGGCTTAAGGCCTAGACTTACGAAGGCCTAGAAAAATGCCACTTTAAATATTCTCACGCTAATCGATAGCTCGCTATTTATTTTCTCGTAATTAGACTAAAGCCTTGCTCTTGCAGACACGTGTTTTGCCGCCAGATAGCCTTAACCGTACAATAGCGATACGCTGCTCATTGCTGTAAGCCGCAGCCTAATTCATTTCGATTCATTATTATTCGAGGTTACGCCGGACCCATGCGCGCCACGCAACTATTGATTTCCACCATGAAGGAAACCCCCGCCGACGCCGAGGTCATCAGCCACCAACTGATGCTGCGCGCGGGGCTCGTTCGCCGCTTAACATCCGGCCTCTACACCTGGCTACCTGTCGGCCTCAGAACGCTACGCAAAGTAGAGCGCATCGTTCGTGAAGAGATGGACCGCGCTGGCGCTCAAGAAGTGTTGATGCCTGCCGTTCAGCCTGCTGATTTATGGCAGGAATCAGGGCGTTGGGAGCAATATGGCCCAGAGCTGTTGCGTCTCAAGGACCGCCACCAGCGTGACTACTGCATTGGCCCAACTCACGAAGAAGTCATCACTGACCTAATACGTCGTGAAATCTCCAGCTACAAACAGTTGCCGTCGAACTTCTACCAGATCCAGACCAAGTTCCGTGACGAAATTCGTCCGCGCTTTGGCATAATGCGCTCACGGGAGTTCATCATGAAGGATGCGTATTCTTTCAACATTGATGAAGCCTCGCTAAGTGAAAGCTATCAGGCCATGTACGACGCCTATGTGCGCATCTTCACACGGCTGGGGTTAGACTTCCGCCCGGTGATTGCTGACAACGGCTCTATTGGTGGCACTGGTTCACACGAGTTCCATGTGCTGGCTGACTCAGGAGAAGACGACATCGTCTTTTCAAGCGACTCCGACTACGCCGCCAACATGGAAAAAGCGGAAGCCCTGCCAGCGCCATTAGATACTGAGCTTCAACGCCCAGCACCCAGTGAAACGATGCATTTGGTCGACACCCCAAATGCGCGCACCATCGCAGCGTTAGTAGAGCAGCATGGCCTAGCGATTGAGCAAACAATTAAAACACTGATGGTACATGGGACTGACGGCAAACTGATCGCCCTGCTAATACGCGGCGACCATGAGCTTAACGAGGTCAAAGCCGAGAACCTAGCGGACGTCGCCAGCCCGTTGTCCATGGCCAGCGAGGAAGAAATTCGTGACGCCGCCGGTGCAGGCCCTGGCTCCCTAGGGCCCGTGGGACTGGATATACCGATCATCATCGACCGGAGCGTCGCGCTGATGAGTGACTTCGGCGCTGGCGCTAACATCGACGGCAAACACTATTTCGGCATTAACTGGGAGCGCGACCTACCGTTACCCCAAGTGGCTGACCTACGTAAAGTTGTCGCAGGCGACCCGTCGCCAGACGGCAAAGGCACCTTGCTGATCAAGCGAGGCATCGAGGTGGGCCATGTCTTCCAGCTAGGCCAAAAGTACTCCCAGGCCATGAATGCCACCGTACTGGATGTCAACGGCAAAGCCTCATATCCATGGATGGGCTGCTACGGTATCGGCATCACTCGCGTTATTGCCGCCGCTATCGAGCAAAACCACGATGAGAACGGCATTATTTGGCCCGAGGCAATCGCCCCATTCCAGATTGCTATGGTTCCCATGAATGCACACAAGTCGCAGCGCGTGCGTGAAGAAAGCGAACGGCTTTACCAAGAGCTCACTCAGGCGGGCTTTGAGGTATTACTTGATGATCGTGATTTGCGCCCCGGCGCACGCTTCGCCGACCACGAGCTGATGGGTATTCCACACCGTTTGGTGATTGGCGACCGTGGCCTTGACAACAATGAACTCGAGTACAAGGGGCGACGCGATGCCGAAGCCACCATGGTACCCGCTGATAGCATTTTCGATTTCCTCGGGCAGCGTATCAGCCGCTAAGTTTCGAGGAACCTCCACAGCAAGCGCCCTAGTGGCGTTTGCTGTATTGAGTAGTAGCGTGCTGGCGCAGCCACCCTCCCTTGCTGCGGCGCCAACGCCTTTTGCCTCTTCCAGCCTATCGCCTGTCTTACGCCCCACACTGTCTGAGCTAAGCGCTACCACCCAACCACCCGCTGTTCTTTGGGCAGTTCGCCAATGGACAGAAGACATGTCGCCTCGCCTGGCTCACCACATCCACAATGAAGCGCATCGTCGGCAACTGCTGATCCGCATCTATCAGGAAGCCAGCATTGCTGGCCTACCTCCCGAGCTTGTAATGGCCGTCATTCAGGTAGAAAGCGCTTTTCGCGCCGATGCCGTTTCGTCTGCCGGTGCCACAGGCCTGATGCAAATCATGCCATTCTGGGTAGCCGAGCTTGGTCTTCCAATAGACGACTTGAAGGACCCTTGGCGCAACCTGCGCTATGGCTGTACGATTCTTGCCCACTATCTGGCGGTAGAAAACGGTGACATGACACGAGCGCTGGCGCGCTACAACGGCAGCCTGGGCAACACCTGGTACCCCGAACGCATCATGCACACTCTCAGCAAACACTGGACCCGTGAGCGCTGAATGAGCGCTGTAAAAGCTATCACCGGCACGCTTTACCATTACAGCCAGCGCTTACCATTGCCTACTCATCATTGCCAAAGGAAGCAAGCACCATGATACGTTGTGTACGCCTATGGACCGGAGAAAACGGCGACTCTCTATTTGAAGAAGGCACCATTGAGTTTACTCAAGGCGAACGAGGCGATCAGGCCAGTCAAGCGATCCCAGCCACTCGGCTTTCTTTTCGTGAAACAGCACCTGGTGGGGCCTGGGGCTGGCATCAGGACCCCGAACCGCGTTATGTCATCACCCTATCAGGAACGCTAGAGTTTGAAACCAAATCCGGCGCGACCTTTATTATCAAGCCGGGCGATATTCTTCTGGCGCAAGACAATCGTGGTAGCGGCCACAAGTGGCGCCTGCTAGATGATGAACCCTGGCGGCGGGCTTACATTGTTTATGAAGACGCCAGCAACATTTCCTTCAAAGCAAACTGTGTGGAGGCCAAGGTAAATGAGTAACGATCTTATCGAAAACGTGGATGTTGTACTGGTTGGCGCGGGAATCATGAGCGCCACCGTAGGCACCTTGCTTAAAGAGCTAGAACCCAGCCTAAGCATTGCCATGTTTGAAAGGCTCGACGACTGTGCGCGAGAAAGCTCTGCACCTTGGAACAACGCAGGCACGGGCCACGCAGCCAACTGTGAAATGAACTACACGCCGCCCAACACTGACGGCACCGTTAACATCAGCAAGGCACTTGAAGTTAATACGGAGTTTGACCTGTCTCGCCAGCTGTGGTCCTACTTGGTCACAGAAGGAAAAATTGCTGACCCAGGTAGCTTCATCCACGCCTGCCCACACGTTAGCTTTGTGCGCGATAAAGAGAACGTCAGGTTCCTGCAGCAGCGCTATCGTCAGATGTCCGCGCATCACTGCTATGAAACCATGCAGTACAGTGACGACCCTGTGCAGCTTCGTGAGTGGGCACCGCTGGTCATGGACGGCCGCCCACCCGAGCAAAACGTCGCCATGACACGCGTTGCCAGCGGTGCTGATGTTGACTATGGTGCCCTAACCCACGCGCTAGTGAGCCAACTGGCCCAGCAGGACGGTGCCACGATTCACTACCAGCACGACGTGGTTGATCTCTATAAGAATAGCGACGGTACTTGGCGTGTTTACGTTAAGAACCTAACAACCCATGAAACCGTGTCCATTACTGCCAAGTTCGTTTTCGTCGGTGCTGGCGGTCGCGCTATCGAACTACTGCAAAAATCCAACATTCCAGAGGGTAAAGGGTACGGCGGCTTCCCGATCAGCGGCATTTGGCTACGCTGTGATGATGACACGATTGCCGAGCAACACCACGCCAAGGTGTACGGCAAAGCCGCCAAGGGCTCTCCCCCCATGTCAGTTCCACATCTGGATACTCGCATCATCGATGGAAAACGTTCGTTACTGTTTGGCCCTTATGCTGGATTTTCTACCCGTTTCCTGAAGCATGGCTCTTATCTGGATCTCATGGAATCGGTTAAATCGGATAATGTCTTACCAATGCTGGATGTCGCCAAGGATAACTGGTCGCTGAGTGAGTATCTTATCAGCCAGGTTGTACAAAGCAGCGCACACCAGTTTGATATGCTCAAGGAGTTTTATCCCAAAGCACAGCATAGTGACTGGCATAAAGCCGTCGCGGGCCAACGTGTTCAAATCATCAAGCCAGAAAGAAAAGCGGCTGGAACCCTAGAGTTCGGCACCGAGCTGATTACCAGTGAAGACAAATCATTCAGCGTACTGCTGGGTGCGTCACCCGGCGCCTCTACCGCCGCTTACATTGCCATCAACGTGCTTGAAACCTGTTTTAGCAACGCATTAGAGCACGACGGATGGAAAGAGCGCCTGTCTACGATTATTCCTACCTATGGCATTGATCTCAAAGTAGATGCCCAAGCTTGTCGAGATACCCGCCAACACACCTCAAAAACGCTTAAGCTCAATCACGAGTAGCGTACCCCACCCACCAGGCCCCATCAGCATCAGCCGACAACTGACTGGGGCTGGTGGGTTTAACCACTAACTCCGCGGAGTTTCATCGTTTTCACATAGCACATCCACTTGCTGAGCATGCGCTTGCACCTCGGCATCAACCTGCATCTGCCAATTGTTCGGCGCCCCGGCAGCAACTTTGCGCCGCTGGCGACCAAGATCCCTAAGGCTGCTGACCAGCATGGCAGAAACAATCAGGCTTCCCCCTAAAAAAGCCAGCGGCGGCGGCGTCTCACCTAACCACCACCAGACCAGCAGCGCCCCGACCACGGTTTCTAGCAACATGACCAAACTCACCTCAGCACCAGGCAAATAACGCGCGCCCGTCTGAATAAAAAAATAAGCTCCCGAAAGAAACGCCGCCAACAAGAGCAACCGGTTCATGTCATCTTCTGGCGGAAGCTGTATCCCGCCAAGAAAAATCGCGGGCACCAACATGGCTAGACAGCCCAGCGGCAAAATTACCGTAGTATCCACACCGCGAGAACGAACGCCCTTCTGGGCGCTCGCTACTGTCGTATTAACAGCAATAGCCACCGGCACCACGAGGGCAACGGCCAACCCCAGCAAACTCCCTTGCCCGACTTCACCAGCCGCCATTAATACTGCGCCACCGACACAGATAAAAATCACCACCCAGGTTTGGCGACGGATCCTCTGACCATACACCACCAACCCGATTATTCCGGCCACCAAAGGTGCCAGCGTCATCATCACTAGCACGTTACCGGCAGCGGTAAGCCGAGTCGCGATGACAAAAGCCCAAGCACTCGCAGCAAAAGCTAATGGACACCACCAAGCCGCGGGACCACAAGCACGAATAGCCTGGGGCAAATGCCGCCGATAACGCAGCAGTGCCACAGCCGACAATAAAATACCTAGCAACAGACCACGCCAGAACATGAACGTTGGCACGTCTACCTGGGTATCCTTGATCAGCAGGGCATCTGGCGAAAGCAGCAGTACACCAGCCATGGAAATCAAATAACCCCGCAGACGGAATGGCAACTGCTTCCACATGCCGCCTTACTCCTCTCATCACTAGTGCCGTGCCAACTGGCACAACCTGTCACTCAACTGAAATCAGGCAGGCCGAGAAAGCTCTCGACCTGCCTGATATACACTACCAATAAAAGTAGCCGTTCCCTATCTCAGCTCAGCGCTGAACCTGATGTCTTGCTTTCTAGATCAGGCTCTTTCACGGCGAGGAACTGGGCCGCTGTCATCACGACGACGACGCGGCGCACGCTCGGGCGCACGATCTTCACTGATTTCCAGCGCACGACCCGCAACGCGGGCACGAGCCATTTTTGTCAAAATGCTGGCCGGCAAGCTATTGGGCAGCTCAACCACCGAGAAACCATTGCGAATATCAATACGACCAATGCGATTCCCTTCGATACCGCCTTCATTCGCCAACGCACCTACCAATTGCCCCGGCTTAACCCCATCTTTATGGCCCACGGAAACACGGTAACGGGTCATCCCTTCGCTAGGCGCACGCTCTCGACGCGGGCCACGCTCGC
This sequence comes from Halomonas halocynthiae DSM 14573, assembly GCF_000425725.1. GTDB lineage: Bacteria > Pseudomonadota > Gammaproteobacteria > Pseudomonadales > Halomonadaceae > Halomonas > Halomonas halocynthiae. The sequence goes on along the minus strand of NZ_KE384440.1, from coordinate 116,735 downwards.
TGCGGCCAGAGGCACGGTCGCTACTGTTGTTACGCTCTTTACACTGCGGCTGCAAACGGCCAATTGGTACCTCATCAGCACGCGCCATAGACGCGAAGACACAAGCCAGTTCTAGCGGGTCATGACCTTCTTCAACCAAGCGCTCAATCAGTGCCTGTTGCTCTTCCGCACCGCGCGTCAGCGAAGCGATGACACGCTGGTGGAACACTTCGTCACGGTGAGCGCGAATCGCAGCCTCGTCAGGCAGTTCCATATCCGCCATTTTCTGGCCATTGGCCTGCTCGAGCCAGCCCACTTTACGGCCTTCACGATTCCCAGCAAAAGTGATCGCAATACCATCACGGCCAGCACGGCCTGTGCGTCCGATACGGTGCGTGTATGCCTCAGCATCTTGGGGCAGATCATAGTTAATCACGTGAGTAATGCGCGGGACGTCCAAACCACGTGCAGCAACATCAGTAGCGATCAGCACATCAACCTTGCCACGCTTCAGGCGCGTAATCGTACGCTCACGCAAGCTTTGGTCCAGGTCGCCAGACAAACCCGCCGCATTGATGCCACGCGCCGTCAGCTGCTCGGTCAATGTGGTACACGCAGCACGAGTGCGAACAAACACAATTGCCGCATCAACAGGCTCAACTTCCAGGATGCGCGACAACGCTTCCAGCTTGGCACCGCCATCAACACGAACCCGACGCTGTTCAATGTTGTCACCGCTAGAGGCACGCGATTCGATAGCTACTTTGACAGGGTCGACCAAGTAGCGGTTAACGATACGCTCAATTTCACGTGGCAACGTTGCTGAGAAAAACACTCGCTGAGCATCTTTCGGGGTATCGGCAACGACACGTTTAACATCGTCGATGAAGCCCATGCGCAGCATTTCGTCAGCTTCATCAAGCACCAGCGCAGACAAGCCATCTAACTTGAGGCTTTTACGATCAAGGTGATCGATGATGCGGCCCGGCGTACCCACCACTACCTGCGCACCACGGCGCAGCGCCATCAGTTGCTCGCGATACTCCATACCACCACAGAGTACAGCAACTTCCAGCCCTTTAAGGTTCTGGCCATAGCGGGTGAATGACATGGCGACTTGCTGAGCCAGCTCACGAGTCGGTGCCATCACTAGCACTTGAGTAGCGCGACGATCAAGATCGAGGCGAGAAAGCAAAGGTAAAGCAAAAGCAGCGGTCTTACCGGTACCGGTCTGGGCTTGGCCCAGCATGTCGCGACCTTCCAGCAATGCTGGAATAGTCTGTGCCTGAATCGGCGATGGAGTCTTGTAGCCAAGAGTCTCGATGGCAGAATGAATAGCAGGCAACAGGGCCAGTTCACCGAAGCTCGGCGAGGCGACAGAAGTCGTGGTCATTAATCACACCTTGGTAGGCCGGTAGGACCGGCAAAAAACAGTATAGGCGTCCCCAGACGCGGCAATAACACGCAAGTCCTGCGCTAAGCAGAACGTCAGTAACGGAGTCGGGGACACCGGTCGCACCTAGCATGGGCTGCTGCTGTCGTATAAAAAACAAGCAACAACCTTCGTGGCGACCGTTTGCGCCGTATTTACCTGGGTGGAAAATACATATTCAGCGCGCCATCTACACACGTCAAACGCGATAGGCTACTCAGCCCAGCGTTACTGCGACTTCGCCACCTTACGCCGACTGATTACTGGCATATATACGGTGGGTCGCAGCGTCATGATGGTGGGGTCAACACATGCGAGGAGGTCGTATACTACCACCATAATACTGAGCTGGCTAGCGCTTGATTGTCGTCAGACGTTAAATACCTGCCGCCTATAATACATCCAGCCCATGGCAGCCACAGTGGGCACAGGGATCACTGGATACAAAACCAGTCTAGAAAAGAAACGTATCTTAGGGTAAGTTTCGCAAGCGTTTTACTCTCTTTTTTCTTTTTTATTTAATTTTACACGGTTAACTCGATGCGGATACTCAGCTCACTACCCCGCACGCACAAAATATTACTTTTACCTATTGCAACAATGGTTACTGTGCTGGGAGTGAATAAAATTATTGCCACTGTCAATGACATTGGCAATTACAAGCCCGTGCAGCGTACGGTACTTGTACCTTTGGATGCGAAAAGTCTGCCAAGCCTACCCTCCTTGCAGCTTGTCGCCTTACAGCAAAACAGCTCAGCAGATAGCTCTCCCCTTCCGCTGCACTATCTCAGCTATCCGATTAAAGACACGATAGAAACTGCGATACAGGCGTTGAACAGCTCATCCACACCGCTGCTGCCAACCTCTTCAGCAAGCAGCACAGCGATTGCGGCTACGACAGCAGCAACACCTGCACCGAGCAACCAAGCCGAGCCGAGCAGCGCCTTGCAATCAGGCGCAAAAACGAGCCAAGCAACGATAGACAACACGGCTCACCAAGTGGCAGTCAACGTCGTCGACCAATCCAGCCACCAGCCAACCATTCTTGATGCCACCTCCTATGAAGAGGTTAGCGACGAAGAGCTGGCGATATTCGGTGAAGACCAGATTATTGGCCCCGTGCTTCTCGAGCATGAAATTGCCGCAGATACGCCCTATATTCCCGAGTGGGAAACATACAGCGTCAAACGCGGCGACACCTTTACCAAACTGGCCGAACAAAACTTCTCCATGGGTTACAGCGATGTCGCCAACCTGCTCGCCAGCCTTCCTGATACCAAGGTATTCGACCGTTGGCGTGTCGGTGATCGCTTCGACTATCAGCTGGACGCTAGCGGCAAACTGATATCTCTGCGCATCATGGAAACCCCCCGCTCGGGCTACATGATCACACGCGACGCTGATAGCTTTAAAATGGCCACCATTGAGCGTGAAGGCGAAGCCACCCAACGCCTATACGCCGGCAAAATCAGTGGCAGCTTCACTCGCTCAGCACAAACTACCGGCCTGACTAGCACTGAAGTTTCTGAGCTATCACAGGTACTGGAAAAGAAAATCGATTTTCGTCGCGATACCCGTCGCGGAGACAACTTTCAAGTACTGGTCGAAACAGATTTGATCGATGGTCACTATCTTGACCCACGCATTCTTGCCGTCAATTATGATGGCGAACAGGCAAGCATCACACTGATTCGCAACCCTGACGACAACAAGTTCTACACCCCTGATGGTGAAAGCCTAGACCCAGCATTTGACCGCCGTCCATTTGATGGCAGCTACCGCCTAAGCTCTCACTTCAACCCCGCCAGACGCCACCCCGTCACTGGCCGAATCAGCCCCCACAAAGGCACCGACTTTGCTATGCCTGTCGGCACCAGCATCAACGCTCCTTCTGACGGCCGAGTGGTGAAAATAGGCAACCACCCCGCCGCTGGACGCTATATTGAAATCCTTCATGACAATGGCTATAAAACACGCTACCTGCACCTGTCACGAGCACTGGTCAAGAATAACCAGCGCGTCAGCATGGGAGAGCGTATCGCCCTTTCAGGCAACACAGGTCGCAGCACAGGCCCTCACTTGCACTACGAAGTCTTGGTCAACAACCGCCAAGTCAACGCCATGACCGTCCCCCTGCCAGAAAACCGCAGCCTAAGCGGCAGCACTCTGGTCGCCTTTCAAGCAACGGCTGAACCATTAGTTGCCACACTAGAAAGCGGAAAAACCGGCACTGTTGTGGCCAATAGAGCCAGCAAAAATAGCGACAACAGCGACGAAAGCTAACGCTGCGAAACGCTTTTGTTCTTTTCGCCTCCAGCAGCAAGCCTTGCTAGCATAAAGAAGCGCCCCACACGCATTGTGTGGGGCGCTTCTTTTATCGATGATAGAATCAAAAGCCTGACGCATACTGGACTACCGCAAGCAACACGTTTAACAACACCAGCGGCCATCCCAGGATAATTTAAGTCAATCCAGAAGAAGGAAAGTAACCATGACCATTGCCATTGGCGCGCACTTCCCCGCCCTAACCATCAAAACCAACGGCGAAGACGGCCCCGAAAATTTAGCGCTTGGCGATTTTCTCGCCGGCCGCCGCGTGGTGATTTTTGCTGTACCTGGCGCCTTCACTCCCGGCTGCTCTAACCACCACATGCCCGGCTTCGTCAAGCAGGCCAGCGCGCTAAAGGCGGCTGGTGTTGATGCCATTGCCTGCCTCGCAGTCAACGATGCCTTCGTCCTTAACGCCTGGCAAAAAGACCAAAGCGCCGATGAAATCATCATGCTGGCCGATGGCAACGCCGAACTGACTCGGGCACTGGGGCTAGACATGGACGCCAGCGCTGGCGGAATGGGCACACGCAGCAAGCGCTTTGCCATGATTATTGACGACGGCGTAGTCAGTTACCTCGGCATTGACACCCAGCGCGGCGTTATTGAAGACAGCAGCGCAGAAAAGGTACTAAAGCAGCTAACGCGCTGACCTAGCTAAAACATCACACGTTTAGCAAATATGTCCTTCCCTTTAATACTCCCATTGCTTACTACACCACAAACGCATCGAGATGACGCTAAACGCCCGCAGCACATAACCGAGGCCTTTCGCGTCGTCTAAGTAGGCCATCCAATTATTGAAGGGGCGGCTCATTTTGTGTGAGACATTTTTTCAAAACCATATAGGACGAAGTCGCTTGACAAACGCCATTTTTTACATTGTCTTGCCCAGCAACAAAATACTCTATATTACCAACTCAAAATAGCTAAAAAACTACCACTTATACAATTTTGAAATATTCTCGCAAACACTTATAGCAGAGTGGCTCAATTACTAAAGGCTTATAAGATTTGTCTGAATAAAAACCAGCACCAACAGCAATAAAAACAACGTTTCAGCTACCATTAAAATCACCGGCCTCCACCCCACCACAGCTAGCTTCTGGAACGAGGTTTTAATACCCAAAGCTGCAATCGCCGTTACAAGGCACCAGCGCGACAAATCAGTAAAACCCTCGGCTACCATCGGCGGAATCCATCCCAGGCTGTTGATGATTACCAGAACCACGAAGACCACCAGAAAGCTAGGTAGCATGGGGACCTTGCGATTACTTCCTTCCTCTTGGCGGTGCTGACGGAACAGGAACATGAATGCCATCACCGCCGGCACCAGCATGGCCACGCGCAGCAACTTGACGAAGGTCGAAACATCACCGGTATCCTGGGAGATCATGTAGCCAGCGCCCACCACTTGGGCCACGTCATGAATGGTGCCACCGAGAAAAATACCGGCTTCGGTATTGTTCAGGCCCAGGATTCCGACGATCAACGGATAGGTGATCATGGCCAGGGTAGACAACGTGGTAACGCCCACCACTGTCATGATGGTATTACGCTCATGAGTCGCGTGACGTGGCATCACCGCCGACAACGCCAACGCCGCCGACGCCCCGCAGATCGCCACCGAGCCACCAGTGAGTAGCCCCATATCTCGATCAAGCTTCAGCAGACGTGCCATTACCGCACCAAAAGCGATGGTGAAGGCAACTCCACAGATCACCGTCAACACCGGCCCGATACCAAGTTCGGCGACCTCCTCGATGGTGATCCGCACACCAAGCAAGGCCACGCCAAGACGCAAAATCGCCCGTGCCGAGAACTCAACACCTGCTAGGCAACGCCCCTCTTCGGAGAGAAAATGCAGGGTCATTCCGAACAGCAGGGCATAAAGCAGTGTTGGCCCTCCGTAGTGGTCGGCGATGAAGGTAGTTGCCAAGGCAATAGTAATACAGATCAGTACACCCGGCATTCTCTGCTGAAAGGCACTCACTAAGCGCGACGGGGAAAGCCTGGAGGCTTCGAAACTGGGCATGACAATTTCTCCCTCGGCAGTCTGGGCCAGACCAGATTGCCGCCTTTATCGACAGGGGTACCCAACAACCTGAGTGCCCCGCTTATTGTTAGAATCATCGGCTCGAATCGGCCTGAATCGTGACCGCACCCGCTTGATATTGCGCTCATGCGCGAACGGGATACACATGGTGGCCCTTAAAACGCATGCTGCCTCGAACACCCCGTCAGGGTTAGCACCAGTTACCCACCGAACTTGAGGCCAACGCCTAACTATCGGTCGGCGGCTCGCGAGGCGCCATATGTCATCTTGATCATGTCGGCGGCCTTCTCGGCAATCATGATGGTAGGCGCATTGGTATTACCGGAGACGATGACCGGCATAATTGAGGCATCGACTACGCGCACTCCCTCCAACCCATGTACACTCAACCGGTCATCCACCACCGCCAAGGGGTCACTCCCCATTTTGCATGTGCCCGCAGGATGATAGATGGTTTGACTATACTGGCGAGCGGCCTCGAGAAGTTCCTCGTCGCTCTGGTACTGGGTGCCGGGCACATACTCGTCGGTGATAACCTCGGCCAGCGGCCTCTGTGCGGCGATGCGCCGCGCAACCTTGATCGCATCCACCGCGACCCGACAGTCCTCCTCCTCGCTCAGGTAGTTCGGCTGAATTGAAGGATAGACGGCGGGATCGGGACTGGTGATACGAATTGCCCCGCGGCTCGCGGGACGCAGCTGGCAGACAGACGCGGTGAAAGCGGAGAATGGATGCACGCCTTCGGCAGGCTTATCGGCAGAAAGTGGCTGCATATGAAACTGGAGATCCGGACGTTCAAGGTCATCCCGCGACCGGGTAAAGACGCACACCTGGCTGGCGGCAAGAGTCAAAGGGCCGGTACGAGTCAGTGCATATTGAGTGCCCACCGCCAGTTTCTTGAGGGGATGACGCACCTCGTCATTCAGCGTCCTGCAGCGTGTCTTGAACACCAGCCGGATTTGCAGGTGGTCCTGGAGGTTCTCACCCACACCGGGCAGTTCATGGAGGCATTCAACCCCGACCTCGTTCAGGTGCTCACGGTTACCGATACCCGAGCACTGCAGTATCTGGGGAGAGCCAATGGCACCGCTGGACAACAGTACCTCATGATTGGCTCTCACCCGCTGCACCCGCTCTCCCTGACGGTACTCCACACCTATCACGCGCTTGCCTTCAAGCAGCAGCTGCTGGCAATGGGCCCGCTTGATGAGGGTCAGGTTGCTACGCTTGAGCGCCGGGCGCAGAAACGCCTTGGCCGTCGAGCAACGAAAGCCTTTATAGGACGTCTGCTGAAAGTAACCAACGCCTTCCTGAGTCGCGCCATTGACATCGGGATTTTCGGGAATACCAGCCGCCTTGGCCGCCTCGATAAAACGTTCGGCAATCTCACGGCGCAACCTGAGGTCCGAAACTTTCAAGGGGCCATCCGTACCATGATAAGCGTCGGCGCCACGCTCCTGGCACTCGGATTTTTTGAAATAGGGCAACACCGCATCGTAATTCCAGCCAGCGTTACCCGCCGCGGCCCAGTCATCATAGTCCTCACGCTGACCGCGGATATACAGCAATCCGTTCAAAGAACTCGACCCACCCAGGACCTTGCCACGGGGCCATTGCAGCTGACGTCCCTTGATGCCCTTATCCGAGTCGGTCATGTAGCACCAGTCGGTGGCCGGATTGTGCATGGTTTTGAAGTACCCTACCGGAACATGGATCCAAGGGTTCCAGTCGGCACCGCCGGCCTCCAGCAACAGCACCGACACCTCGGGGTCCTCACTGAGGCGGTTGGCGAGCACACAGCCTGCCGAGCCAGCACCGACGATCACGAAGTCGTAGGCGTCTTGCGTTGGAGTTGTTGATTTCATTGCAAATCACCATTTTATTGATACATTTTGTCTCAACAATAATGATAACAAATAAAATAAAGGTCAATGTTGATACAAAAAAAATCAATTTCTTGATCTGTGAAGAATCGCACTCTATGGTGAGTATGGCGGTTCACGGCAATCCCTGTTATCACGCCAGACCACACGCATCCCCAAAAGATCAACCACAAGATTCGGGAGCAACGCCACATGTCTCTAACTCAGTTCAACCGTTCCGGCCTCTCGCGGCGCGACTTTCTCAATATCTCCGGGCGCTTCGGTATGACCTCGACGCTGCTCGCCGCCGGAGGCCTCGGCGCCAGCCTCACCGTCAGCAACCTGGCTCGAGCCGCCGATTCCGAACAGCAACGTCGCTATCAGAGTGAGCCGAAGTTCCAGCTGCGTTTCGGTGCCTCAGGCTTCAATGCGCGCAACCTCGATCTCCAAAAGTCTGGGCAACTGTTCTTTGCACGCGATCTTGAGGAACGCACCAACGGCGCCATCCGAGTCGAGTTCATGGGCAGTAACGAGATCTGCAATCAGCTCGATTGCGTCAGCAAGGCTCAGCAAGGCATCGTCGACATCTTCTCCGCCTCCACCCAAAACTCGGCGGGTGGCGCGCCCTACCTGAACGTGCTGGATTTCGCCTACATGTTCCCGAGCGTCGCCTCAATGTTTCATTTCTTCTATGATCCCCGCAGCGAGGCACTACTGAGAGAGCCGCTACGCCAGCGCCACAATCTGCAGTTTCTCTTCACTCACTGCGACCTGCGCGGGCTCATGATGGGCCTCAACTGGGCCGATAAACCGCTGGTCACGAGCCTTGAACAGCTTCAAGGCACCAAGAACCGCGTCACCGGCACCCAGATGGGACGCATCGCCATGGAGCAGCTGGATCTGAACCCGGTACCGGTAGCCTGGGAAGAAACCCTCGACGGCCTGCGTCAGGGCCTGCTCGACGGCGCCGAGACCTGGATGAGTGCAGTCGCCTATGCCGGCATGGCTCCGGTCGTCTCTCAGGCGGTCGATCTACGCTTCTTCGCCGGTACCGAGCACACCGCAATGAACCTGTCCAAGTTCGAGAGCCTGGGCAGTGAGTTGCAGGAACAGGTAATGGAGTCGGCGTATGCCGCACAGATTTTCACCCAGGGCATGAACGAGGCCGGCCGCTACCAGATCGTCGGCGCCACCGAGCAACCGGCATCCGGTACCGTGTTTGCCGAGAACAATGTACGAGTCGCGCCGCTATCAGACGAAATTCGCGCCGAAGCAGAACGCCGGTGCGCTCCCGAGTTCAACCCCGGTCCCTGGGAGCAGTGGCGTGAGCGTCTCAATGCCTGGTCGGGCGGCATGGACATCTACCAAGAGATCCACACCATCGCCCGAGAGATTCCTCGAGACATAGCGGCAGTCAACGTAGCGCCTAAGCGCTGGTGGAGGGTGTAATGACTGCCCATGACTTCTCCGATACTCCACAGGGAGCGCCTGCGGGCGCCCCTCCCCACCGCCGACTGCCGGCTTGGCTAGTGCCATTGAAGTGGGTCGATGACCATTTGGAAAAGGTCATCATCTTGATCGCCTACAGCGGCATGGCGGGGGTTATCTTCGTCGAGGTCATCCGGCGCTTCTTTTTCAACCTGCAGGCTCCCTGGAGCACCAGCATTCCGGTACTGCTGTTCCTGTGGCTGACCTGGTTCGGTGCCTCGCTCAACGTCAAGCAACGCACTCATCTGTCACTCAATGAAATTCGCATGCGTCTGCCTTATATCGGCCAGTTTCTATGCCAGATTCTGGACGCCGTTCTATGGATCGCCTTCGGCGCTCTGGTGATCAACTTCACCATCGACCAGGTGCAGCTAGCGCATATGAACTTCGCCATCGTGCCCGGCACGAACAATGTCATGCAGTGGTGGTTCTACCTCGCCACCCCCCTGGCTTGGGTACTGATCATCATCCGCGTGCTACAGAACCTGTTTGTCGATGTGTGCCGCTTCAGGCGCCGCGATCCCTTCAACCTGCAACCCTCGATCATGGACTAGGAGATCTTGACATGACAGACGGAATCATGATCGGCCTGGTCACGGCCGGTTGCACCACTATCTTCCTGCTCGGCGTGCCGATATTTCTGGTCATTGGCCTGTGGACCGTCGGCACCAGCATGGTGATCGACTTCACTCTGGCCAACATCGGCGTCACCCTGTTCCAGGGCCTGAGCTTCTTTGGCCTGCTGGCCCTTCCCCTATTCATCCTAACCGGCGACTTGATAAACGCTGCCGGCATTGCCAAGCGTCTATCCGACTTCGCCTATTCGGTGCTTGGCTGGCTGCGTGGCGGGATGGGCATGGCCACGCTGGGTGCCTGCGGTCTGTTTGCCGCTATCTCCGGTTCCAATGCCGGCACTACCGCGACCATTGGCTCCATCATGCAGCCCGAAATGATCAAGAACGGCTACGATGAGCGATTCTCCGCTGCTACCGCCGCTTCGGGGGGCACCGTCGGCATCATCATCCCGCCAAGCATCATCTTCATTGTCTATGGCTTCATGATGAACCTGTCGATAAGTGACCTGTTCATTGCCGGCATGGTTCCCGGCGCCATGATGGTGTTCGGAATGATGGCGGCCTGTCATCTGGTGGCCAAACGCCATGGCTGGGGCACCCTGATTCCCTTCAAGATCGGGACCAGCGCCCGCTTCGCACGCCGTGCCTACCTGGGCTTTGCCACCATCGGCGTGGTGCTCTATGGAATTTACTCGGGTAAGTTCTCACCCACCGAAGCCGCCGCCATCACCGTGGGCTTCACCCTAGTGGCGGGCCTGCTCATCACCCGCGAGATCCGCTTCACTGCCTTGCCTAGCATCATGCTGCGCTCGGGACAGATCGCTGGCATGCTGGCGCCCCTGATCGCCATCTCGGTGGTCATGCAGCAGCTGTTATCGGTGTTAGGTGCAGGCCAGGCACTCGAGGAGATACTCAGCGGACTCGGCAACTACTATGTGATCCTCGGCGCCTGCATGCTGATGATCCTGATGGCGGGAATGATCTTGGAGAGCCTGCCTGTCACCATCATCCTGGCACCGATTCTCGCGCCCGTAGCCCAGAATGCGGGCGTCGACCCGGTTCACTTCGCGGTGATCTTCCTAGTGGGAGCCGCTATTGGCTTTGTCACGCCGCCTTTCGGCCTCAATCTCTATGTGGCCAGCAGCATTACGGGCATCCCCTACCTACGCCTGGTGAAGTTCGTGATTCCCTACTTCATCGCCCTGATCACCTGCTGGATTGCGATCTCCCTCTGGCCGGCACTATCTCTGGCCTTGGTTGGCTAACCTCGGTAAATGCAAATGCGGCAAGCCCCTTCGGGCTTGTCGCGTTATCATGCTCACTTACTGCCGCTTTCTGTCAACGAGGCTTAAATATGTCGACCGACAGCTCCACCTCACGTCGTAATACAACCAATTCTACTCTCCAGCGAGGCCTGTCACTGCTCGAGGCCATCTCCACGGCCCCTCACGGCATGAGTGCCACGGAGCTGGAACGTCACCTGGAGATTCCCAAACCGACTCTGCATCGCCTGCTCAAGCAACTCGAGGAGCAGGAGTTCGTGATACGCGACCTGGAAGGCCGCCACTTGCTGCCCGGCGGGCGTCTCCACCGCATCGCCATGGGGGTGCTCTCCAACGAGCGGCTGAAAGCTCCACGGCGAATCCTGCTCAAGCGCCTGGCCGATGAAATCGGCGAAACCTGCAACCTGACACTGCTCGACGGCCATGAGATCATGTACTACGAGCGTGTCGAGACCAACTGGCCGGTACGCATCCAACTGTCGCCCGGTTCCCACCTACCGATTCACTGCACTGCCAGCGGCAAGCTGTTCCTGGCGCTGATACCACCCCATCAGCGACGCTCACTCATCCAGCATCTGACATTGGATGCCCACACTCCTTACACCGCCACCACCGTCGACGACCTCGAGTCGCGCCTGGAGACGATTGTCGACCAGGAGCTAAGCACCGACGATGAAGAGTTCATTCAGGGCATGGTCGCCGTGGCAGTACCCGTCTATGACCAGGCAGGACGCATCCAGGCCTCGCTGGCCGTGCATGCCCCTTGCCTGCGCCACACTACCGAAAGCCTGAAGGAATGGGCGCCGCTGATGCGGCGTATTGCATCGGAACTTCAGGATACCCTATGGGCATAGCCGCTCCCTCAGCAATATGGGGCCAGGTACTCAACCAACGTACAGCCAATGACTTGGGCACTAAGTATCAAGGACTCCTAGGCACCACCACTACTGGAACCTTAGCCCGCTTAATCACTCCCTTGGTTACCTTACCCGCGTAGTTGGCAGAAAATCTGCGCTTGTTGGCGGCCATCACGATCATGTCAAAATTCCCCCGGCTGGCGAAATGGGAAATCACCGACGCCGGATAGCCCTCCAGCACGGTGCTGCTTATCTGACGATCGCAAAAGGTCTCATGCAGATCCGGATGGCGTTGCCAGAAGGTAGCGAGCTTGGCTTCCAGCTCACCTTGAGCCTGCACGGCACGCTGTTCCATTAACGTATTCAGTACGTCACGGTCGCGAATATTAACCTTCAGTGTATTTCTCATTTCATCGGGAAATGCCTTAACCGCATGCAGAATATGCAACTCGGCCTGTGTGGCCAGTGCCAGGAACACTGCCTGGTGCAACACGTAGTCGCTATCCGCGCGTAAGCCCACGCAGCACAGGATGCGTTCGATACCATGACTCATGCTTCCTCCTCGGCCGCCACCGGCATCGTGACCCAGTAGCGGCTCATCGTGGACTGATCAGTAACCCAGTAGACTGGGTAACCACAGTGATATCTGCGGGAAATAGGCAATGATAAAGAGGGCCACGACCGAAGCACCGGCAAAGGGCAGCGCCTTGAGCGATATCTCCTCGATCGACGCTCCTCCAATACCCGAAGCGACGAACAGGTTCTCACCCAGTGGCGGCGTCTGAAAGCCAATCGCCAGGGCACAGACCACCACGATTCCCACATGCACCGGGTCCATCCCGAGCATGTACATGATGGGCAGCAGCACCGGCGTCAGAATCATGATCGCCGCCAGCGTTTCCATGAACATGCCCACAAACAGCAGGAAAAAGATGACCATGCCCCAGATAAGGTAGATATTGTCAGTAAAGCTCAGCATCCCCTCAGCAATATAGGCTGGCACCCGCTGCTCTACCAACAGACGCCCGAATACGGTAGCCGTGAACAGTATCAGCAACACACGACCGGTGATCCAGGTAGTGGTCTCCAGAGTCCGGAGTGCAGGCCTCCACGCCAGCTCCTTGTGCAGGAAGATCCCGACAATCAGCGTGTAAGCAATCGCGACCACGGCCGACTCGGTCGGCGTAAACAGGCCGGTGTAGATGCCACCCAGGATGATGATCGGAGCCAGCATCGACCATATACCCTTGCGCAGGGTGCTGCGTACCTGAGACCACGACCAGTGATCCGTCAATCCACGATAGCCACGCTTACGTGAAATAAAATAGTTGATACTCAAGAGACAGCCGGCAATCACCACGCCAGGCAGAATGCCAGCGATGAACAGCTTGGGAATAGAGAGTGTCTGAAAGACGCCATGCTCAGCGACAGCCTCCGGCGGTGGCTGCAGGCCCATCCCCGATATACCGAAGATCACCATGGGGATCGAGGGGGGTATCACAACACCCAAGCCACCCGAGGAGGCAGTGATGGCCGAGGCGTATCCTCGATCATAGCCACGATTGGCCATGGCCGGAATCATCAGCATGCCTACCGCAGCGGTAGTGGCGGGGCCGGAGCCTGAGATCGCACCGAAGAACATGCAGGCAAACACCGTAGCCGCAGCCAGCCCGCCGGTCACTGGGCCAGCAAAGGCCTCGGCAATATCTACTAGCCGCTTGGAGATTCCCGCGGCCTCCATCAATGCCCCGGCAAGAATAAACGCCGGCAAAGCCATCAACGGAAAGGCCCCTACCGAGGTGAAAGCGATCTGTACAAACGCCATGGGGTTTTCCCCAAGGCTGATATAGGTCGCCAGTGCCGCGACACCCAGGGAGACAGTGATCGGGGCACCTAGGATCAGCAGCAGAAAGAAGACCCCAAACAGGACATAAATAATCGTCGTATCCATTCCTATTTCTCCCGACCTTCCGGTACATCTTGTACTTCATTACCGGTACTTTTGAGTTTTTCGACTTCCTTGGACTCGGGGTCGACGACATCTACCTTCTTGACAAACTTTAGATAGTTATTTTGAAGAATACGGATGGTCATGGCAGCAAAGGCGACTGGAAGAATTAGATAAAAATACTTCATCGGAACGCCCAGGGTCTGAGACTTCCAGAACAGATTCATTTTGTTGAAGACGAAGTCATAGCTCATATAAATAAATACAGCATTGAATCCAATCCAAATCAGGTCAGTCAAGAGACCGCAAACTTTCTCCACCCAGCGTGGAAGAAACTTGAACTGGAATGTCACACGGTTGTGTGCCGACATCTTGGTGGCATATACCGCACCAAGATAGGCAAACCAAACAAAAGCATATGTCGCCAATTCATCACCCCATGGCAACGAGTAACTGAACAGGTTGCGCAAAAGGATCTGTGCGAAAAGCAACGCCACGAAAGATATCAGGAGAAACTGACAGAGATAGTTCTCCAGATTATCGATTATCTTGAGACAGTGTTTCATTAAGCTGACCCCCTGAGGCGAGAACTTTCTAGGAACAACCCTACCCCAGATCACGATCGGAGTAGGGGGCGTTTCACGCCGTCATGACAAAGCCAGGATCACTGCTCCGGAGCGGACTCACGACCCAGTGTCGCGAGCACCTCATCCAACTTTTCCTTGCCGCCAATGCTGTCGTAGAAATCGGGCCAGATACCAGTAGCAAGCTCGATCCACTCCTGTTCGTCGTTGGCAGGCTCAACGATCTTCATGCCGTGCTCTTCTACCAGGCTCTCCTTGATGGCTTCTTCACGTTCCACCAGGTAGTTGTAGCTATGCTCGGTAGCTTCTTTACCGGCCTCAAGTACAGCCATTTGAAGCTCTGGGCTCAGACTCTGGAACTGTCCCTCGCCGATGATCAACGGCTCCAGCGAGAAAACGTAACAGCTGTCGGTGACATACTCCTGTACCTCATAGAACTTCATAGCATCGATGGTGATATAGGGGTTATCCTGACCATCGACCACGCCCTGCTGCAGGGCGGTGAAGGTTTCCGACCACGCCAACGGGTTAGGATTGACTCCCCAGGACTGGTAGGCAGAAATCATGATCTCATTCTTGGGTACCCGAATAACTAGGCCATCGAGATCGGCAGGCTCCGCCACCGGACGAGCGGAGTTGGTCAGACGACGGCAGCCGGAATAGGCCCAACCGAGAAGGCGCACCCCAGCATCTCGAATGGTATTCTCCGCCAGCTCTTCGCCAATCTCTCCCTGAGTCAACGTCTTAGCGTCCTCGAGCCCTTGGATAACATAGGGCAGTGTCAGCACTCCCACGGTCGGCGAGAACGGAGTGATATTGTTGATAGCGACGATCGACAGGTCCAGCAAGCCCATGCTGGCGTTGTTTACGGTGTCCTGCTCGCTGCCCAACTGGCCGTTGGGGAAGAGATCGACGGTCACATCGCCACCGGTTTTCTCTTCGATCAACTCTGCAAAGGCTTTGCCAAGCTCGTACTGGGTACCGCCGGCGGCGTCGCCGACTGCCATTTTCCAAGTCTCGGCCAGCGCGTTACCGCTCAACGCAAGGCTAACCGCAGATACCGCCATGGGAAGGACCAGTTTTTGAATATGCATGAAAAACTCCAATTTTATTATTGTCTTTGATGACAGGAAAGGCTGTTTTTAAAAAGCCAGTTCAACAAGCTTTTTTAAAAATATAAGGCTTACCAACTTCCTACTTTTTGTTTTTACGCACTTAGTAAGTTACGAACTAGTACCAATATCACCCAACCCTTTGGTCCAGTTGCAACTGACAAACTTAATATATCATTTAAAATCAAACACCTAAATATCTTACGCTATTGGGCGCCCCCTGATGCCGGCACTATACCCTGTGCAGCTATGGAGATCAGGGGGAGCACCTCTCCTTGAACAAAAAAATTGATGAAACACCACCCGAGAGCCCTTAAGCATGGCGACAGTACTATGTTCGCTGGAAAGCTCACGACCCCAACGGATGTTAACGATTCCGCGCATTTTGGCTGATTTTATCTGAAGCGTTGCGATACAAAAGTGCAGACACTGGTAATACCTACAGTTTACCTGTGTTTTTTACGCCTGAATGATGTGTTTCATGCCTTTCAATAAAACGCATCGGTAAGTAAGATAGCAAAGCCTTGGCTGTAGACAGGCCGCACATGGTCGAACGTCCACCCCATCAACCCTTCTTAATTCCGACGTTGGATAGAATCGATATTTTCAGATGGGCTTAGCCATGGATACTGAACGCACCACTCACTGCATAGGTAGCCAACAAAAAAGGAAGCGAGACTAGGGTTGTCCTTGCGGACAACACGCTATCCCTCCCCACTCGGAAGATATGGGGCTTCTCGCGCAAAAAGTTGATGGGCGAGTTGCTTTTTCACCTAGACTCAAGTCTACCGACAAGCTTACAGCGTCAGCTCAGAGAGCAAATGGCTCGAGCCATCCTCAATGGCCACCTGCCGCTGGAGCAAGCTCTCCCTTCAAGCCGGAAGCTAGCCAAGGACCTGCACGTAGCTCGCAACACGGTAATGCTAGCCTATGAGCAGCTGCTTGATGACGGCTACCTGATCGCCAAGGAGCGTAGCGGCTACTTCGTCAACCCCGAGATTCTCAAGGGCCGCGCCGAAAAACCCGTACGCCTCAACGATATAGATGCCGACCGTCTGCCCTGGGAGGAGCTTTTGACCATGCTCCCCTCCCAGCAGAAAACCATCAACAAGCCCAATGACTGGCCCAGCTATGACTATCCGTTCCTGTACGGCCAGATTGACCCTGATCTATTCCCTACCCAGCGCTGGCGTGAATGTAGCCGCGACTCGATGAGTGTACCGGCCATCCGCAACTGGGCCGTGGATCATCTTAACAACGATGACCCAATGCTGATCGAGCAAATCCACCAGCGTCTGCTCCCTCGTCGCGGAGTCTGGGCCAAGCCCGAGGAGATTCTGGTGACCGTTGGCGCCCAGCAAGCACTGTGGATCACCTGCATGCTAATGCTTAAGGCCGGACGCCGATTCGGCATGGAAAACCCTGGCTACGTTGATGTTTACAACACCGCGCGCACCTTTACGGATGATATTCTACTGCTGCCGGTCGATGAGCAGGGGATGCAGCTGGAGGCCGATATCACAAGCTGCCAGCTTGTCTATACCACGCCCAGTCATCAGTCACCAACCACGGTCACCATGCCCCTGAAACGTCGTCGTAAGCTGCTGGACATGGCCGAAATACATAACTTTCTGATAATCGAAGACGACTACGAAAGCGAAACCAACTATCTGGAAAGTCCTACACCGGCACTCAAGAGCCTGGACCGTCACAAACGAGTCATCTATGTAGGCAGCCTCTCCAAGACTCTGGCCCCCGGGCTACGTCTCGGCTACATGGTGGGCCACCCCACCTTGATTCGCGAAGCTCGAGCACTGAGACGCCTGATGCTGCGGCACCCGCCAACCAACAACCAACGTGCCGTGGCACTGTTTCTCGACCGCGGCTATCACGACGCCTTGCTACGCCAGATGCATCAGGCGTACCACAGACGCTGGCAATTGATGAGAGATGCTCTCGCTCATTACATGCCACACGCCGCGCTGCCTCCCACCTACGGTGGCTCCTGTTTCTGGATCAAGGGGCCTAAGGGTCTCGATTGCCAAAAGCTCAGGCGCCTAGCCGCCGAGCAAAGCATTCTGATCGAGTGCGGCGACATCCACTTCTTCGACTCTCCACGCCGAGAGTACTTCCGGCTCGGTTTTTCGGCGATTGCCGACAATCGCATAGAAGAGGGAATCGCACGCCTCGCGGCTCTGATTCCTCAAGCGGTCCACACACACTAACAGCTACATCTGCTCACCGACCATATCATTCCCAGTAGACAAGCTCTGGAGCCGATGACCCTGCCGCTAGTTCCGAAGGCCAAGTACTACTAGAAAGGGCGGACTTTCAGAACACTACAAAATGAGCAATCACGCTGATGATCGGCAAGCTGACGAGAGTTCTAAGCAGAAAAATCTTGACCAGATCCATGAACCCAAGCGGAATCTTGACCTTGAGTATCAATACCCCCACCTCGGACATGTAGATGAGCTGGGTGATTGAGACAGCGATAATCACGAAACGTGTCAGCTCACTTTCAATACCAGCGGCCACTACCGCCGGCAGAAACATCTCCGCAAACCCAAGCAACAGCGCCGGCGCGGCCTTGCCAGCTTCAGGAATCTGAAGCAGCTCAAGAAGCGGAATAAAAGGGTAAGACAACCAGGTCATGAAGGGCGTAAACTCCGCAACGACCAGTCCGGCAGTGGCGATAACCATCAGCGGCGGCATCAAGCCAAACCAGATATCACAAACATTCTTCAGCGCGGACTGCAGAAGGCCCTTAAGGCTCGGAGCCTGCTCGGCTTTCTCCACGGCCTGATGCAGTCCCCAGGCTAAGAGCGAGACCTCCTTGGGCACGTCTTCATTCAATGCATTACCTTCCGGGGGGTAGTAGCTATGGGGAATTCGTGACAAAGGAGGCAGCCTCGGCACGATGATAGCTGTCACGATACCGGCAACCACGACCGTCATGTAGAATTGAATAAAGAGATGCCCCAACCCCACAAACTGCGCTATCACTAATGTGAATGGTACCGACACAATAGAGAAATTAGTCGCGATCACCGCGGCATCCCGAGCCGAATAGTAACCACGCTCATACTGCTGCGAGGTAATCAAGACACCTACTGCCGCAGAAGACAGCCAAGATGCCGTGGCATCAACGGAGGCTCGTCCGGGGATACAGAATAGTTTCCTGAAAATATTTCGAAACAGCGTGCCAACCAACTCCATCAGACCGTAATCCGTCAGCAGCGGCAGCAGTAAGGCGGCAAACAGAAAGATGGTTACAATCGCCGTGGCCAGATCCCGCAGCACAATCATCCCCGTGCGTTCTGACCAGACCCACTCGGGACCTACCTGAAAATAAACCATCAGCCCGATAGCCAGCCCCAGAACACGCAACAACAGCCAGGGAAAACTCACGGAAAACAACTCAGCAGTAAACGACCCCTGCCGAAGCAGACGCGGAGCCAGTAAGGTGAAGAAACAGGTCGCCAGCGCCGATACGCCGATAATCGCGAGTACGATCAACATCATGTAATCGGCGAGCTCGGACTTGAGCCAGTCAGACAGGACCGCCATCAGGATGGTGATCTGGCCATTGTATTCTATGGGCACAAGAAAAGCCCCGACGCCGACCAAGGACGGCAACAAAAATCTCAGAACGGATTTCGTACTTGGCCGACTCTCTTTGCTACTCTTTCTAAGTTCCATAGCTTACTCCATTATTATACTTTTCATTACTATTAGGAGATTCATGGGCAACGATTACAAATACTAACGACCGCCTTTTCGACCTATGTTATTAGCCAGAACACAGAGGATTTCCCACATCATTGTCGCGCCGACAAGCGCTGTATTACCGCTAGGGTCGAAGGGTGGTGACACCTCAACGACATCGCCCCCGACCAAGTTAAGGCCAATCAGGTTGCGCAACATGCGTTGAGCCTCGAGTGTATTCAGCCCTCCAACTTCCGGCGTGCCTGTCCCTGGGGCATAGACTGGATCCAGGCAGTCCACGTCAAAGCTCACATAGGTCTTCTGATCGCCTACCACGCGATGGATCTCGTCAATCACGGCGTTCATACCCAAATCTTCATATTCCTCAATGCGAATGACACGAATTCCCTGCTCAAGCCCCCAGACATCATCCTGTTCGCTATAGAGCCCTCCTCGGATACCGATCTGAATGGTCCGCTTGGGATCCAGCACGCCTTCCTCAATGGCACGCCGAAAAGGCGTGCCATGGGTATATTTACAGCCTCCAAAATAGCGATCGAAGGTATCGGTATGGGCGTCGAAGTGAACCATACCGAGCGGCCCATGACGCTCAGCTAGGGCACGCAGCACCGGCAGGCTGATCAGATGGTCGCCACCGGCTGTCAGAGGAAGAATGCCCTGATCAACGACTTGTCGAAAAAAGGTTTCTACGCGGCTCAGCGTATCCTCAATCAGGACAGGGTTGACTGGGGTATCCCCCAGGTCAGCACAGTTCGCTAGCTGATAAGGATTGATCTCTAAACTGGGATGGAACTTGCGCATCAGAGAAGACTGGTCACGCATCTGGCGCGGACCATGCCGAGCACCGGCTCGGTTGGTAGTTCCCCCATCCCAGGGTACGCCGATCAGGCCGATATCCACGTCCTGCGCTTCCTCAAGCGGCACATGAGGGAGCCGCATGAATGTCGCGATACCGGCAAAGCGCGGCGTGCCATTGGAATCGACGGGCATAAAACGGTTGTGTTGTTCTGTCATGTCATTTTTTCCTTACAGCGAGAGTTGGCTAACGAGAGCTACATCGATAGCTCTCGTTGACACAGTAATAGCGCCGCTTTATGTTTCAATAAATAACAAACAAGGAAATTAAGGTTGACAAAAAACACAACTAAAAAATCAGCCGTCAGCGCCCTCTCTGGCGAAATCAGCGACTTTGACCTTCGTCTGTTGCGGATCTTCAAAAACGTCGTGGAGTGTGGCGGGTTCTCGGCGGCTGAGGTGGAACTCAACATCAGCCGCTCGGCCATCAGCCGCTATATGAGCGACCTTGAAACACGCCTTCGCATGCGTCTATGCAACCGAGGCCGGGCCGGATTTTCTCTCACAGGGCAGGGGAACCAAGTTTATGATAATTTGTTAAAACTACAGGCCGACTTGGAAAAGTTTCGCTCCAACATCAATGCCATACATCACCGTTTAGTGGGAGATCTACACCTAGGCCTGACCGACAACACCATTTCTGATCCGAATTCACAGATCACCTCAGTGATCGCTCGGCTTAAGGAGCTGGGCCCCGATGTCACGATCACCCTGGAAACGACCGGGCCCAACGAGATTGAGCGCGCCCTGATTGAGGGCCGCTTGCATATCGGCATCCTGCCATGTCACCAAGAGCTTCCCGGGTTGCGCTATCACAAGCTATATCGCGAGACATCTTACCTCTACTGCGGCCACAGGCATCCCCTCTACTCGCACTCAAAAAATATGCTTCACAGTGCGCAGCTATGTAATCATGACTATGTCGCGCCCGCCTACAAGCCGGATATCAACCTGCTCAACTTGCAATCCTTATTGAAGCCCACTGCGCGCGCCTACCAGATGGAGGGTATTGCCAACTTGATCCTGAGTGGGCACTTCATCGGCTTCCTTCCCGAACACTATGCCCGCCAGTGGACCAATGACTCTCAAATGCGAGCCTTGCTACCTGACAAGTTTCATTTTGACACCACCTTCATGGCTGTACAGAAGAACGAAACGCAACCCCATCTTCTAAGAGACTCTTTTCTTCAACTGTTGCTTGACGAGTATGGTCAGCATGAACCATTCCCCTGACACAACCAGCCGCGCTCCGACGATTCCACGCGCATATCGACAAAAAACGGGGCCGCCATGATGGCTCAGCACCGGTTCTCTTTTACGACGGCTCAGCTAGATGGAACCTCTCACCCTCTTGTCACGCTCTAGGCCGTTCAGCCCCGCCACCAGCGCCTCGAAGCGCTGACCCGTTCGGCCGGTGCAGATCAGTTGCTCAGCCAGGGTGCAACAGATGCAGCCGTTGGCCAGCTGAATCACCTGATCGTCCCGATGGTCGATCAGCTCGACGTCGATGTTAATATCGTCGAAACCGTCGATCACCGTCAGGGCACCTTCGACGCTTCATTCGGCTTCATGCACGCCCCCAGCACCGTTGCCGCTACCCGTATTTCTTTAAGGGCTTAAGGTAGCGGGGCCCGCGGGTCACGATCCAGCGCGACCATGTCGGCGAATTTGCCAATCTCGAGACTGCCTGCCAGGTGACCTAGGCGCAGTGTATAGGCCGCACCCAGGCTGTCAGCAGAGTAATACGTCAGTTAGAGGCGCTGACAGGAGTGACACTACTCAAACGAAATGACCGCAATGTCGCGCTAACGGCAGAAGGAAAAGCGCTCTATAGAAAAGAAAAGCGCTCTATAGAGAGTGCAGGAAAGTAGCCACATCCTAAAGAATACCAGCGCCAGTACTGTTAGAGCTGCTGGCGGCGAATCTGGCTACCTGACTATCGGATATATCGTTTTGGACATCAACGGGCCTTTGCCTAGGTGCCTGTCACAGTTCTATGAGTCCTTCCCCGATGTCAGTATCGAGCTGAGACCGCACGACTCTCACGATCATCCGTTAGAAAAACATCGGCCCCCCCCTTGAAGCTTTAGCCCGTGACTTCGTCATACTCGGCAACTCCGACAGCTGGCGTCACTTCATTCCTCACCTGCAGTCCTACTGTCTAAAATCAGGAGTTATTCCCCGCGTCGCGCTGGGAACCCCCAATAATGACAGCATCCCGGGGCTGGTGGCTGCCCGAATGGGCGTGACTCTCTACCCAGATTGCGAGCTAAACCACACACGAGGTGACATCGCCATTCATCCGCTGGAAAACAGCGATGCCAGGCTGAGCATCGAGCTCGCCTGGCATCTTGACAACTCTAATCCAGCCGTCACGCCCTTCATCGAGCAGAGCGGGTGACTGAGAAGCGTGATAGTGATTCGGCGGGCGCAGGCTCGCCAAACCGCCAGTAATCGACGCTCAAATCACTTCGTCCTTGAGATGATACCAGCGATACAAGAACCGCTGCCCAGTGCGCCGAAACGGTGCAAAGGCCTGTGACTCAACCAGCTCACGCAGATTGGGGAACGGCAGCCTGGAGGTGAAAATCGGCAGATCTAGCTTCTGCCCATCCCCGGCGATCCATTGCGCGAGGCGCCGCCCGGCCTGAGCTGAATACATCACGCCATTGCCTCCGTAGCCCAGGGCGTAGAAGACCATTTCCTTGGTATTAGGCTGATGGATACGCGGCATCATATCGTGACTAACATCCACCCAGCCCCACCATGAGTAATCGATATCGATGCCTTGAAGCGCAGGAAACTTACGATGCATGTCGCCAATCAACCTCAACTCATGCGCCTTCTGCGGCGCATCGCGGCCGGTGATGGCACTGCGGCTACCAATTTGCAAGCGGTTGTCTGGCAGCAAACGATAGTAGTGGCGCAGGATCCGCGTATCGGTGATTACCTGGTGCGTACGCAGGTTACAGGCCTCGATCTCATCATCTGTCAGCTGTCGTGTGACGATGGAGTTCGAGAGGATCGGCAGCAATCGATTCTTGAGCTCACGATGCAGACTTTGGGAGGTATAACCGCCGGTGGCAATACCCACTGCCCGCGCCTTAACCACGCCGCCCGGAGTCTGCAGGTAGTGCACGCCGTCACGGGTCTCGAAACCCTGTACCGGACTTGCCGGATGGATCTTTACTCCCAGAGCCCGAGCCTTGCGATGATAGCCGAATGCCAGCTTACCGGCATGGATGCCGATGCCCTCAGGCTCGTGCATGGCCCCAGCCGCTTCCTGATCACCGATCCACTCGCGCTTGACGGTATCGGCATCCAGAATCTGAGCATCGTAATCGAAAGTTTCGCGCAGCAGCTTGGCCTCCTTCTCAAGGATCGGCACCATCTTGTCACGATGCGCCACATAAAGATGACCGCCGGGCTGTGGATCACAGTCGATGTCCTTGATGAGTTCCTTGAAAGTTGCCATACCGTCGAGGCATTCGCGATGCAGCTTCAGCGCGGTATCCAGACCATATCGCTGGATCCACTGGGAGCGCTTGAGACGCCCCGAGGCGCACTGTGCCTGCCCGCCGTTGCGGGTTGAACAGCCCCAGCTGGTCCGATTGGCCTCCAGCACGGTGGCCTTGATCCCGTACTCCTCGGCCAGGAAGATCGCCGCGGTCAATCCGGTAAAACCAGAGCCGATGATCACCACATCGGCATCCGTATCTTGGGTGATCGGCCCGTCATCAGCCGGCGGCTCGCCGGCGGTGCCGACCCAGTAGGTTGGCGCATAGTCACGACCCGTCCCCGGGGTTTTGCTCTTCAGGGGATCATAGGCCGGATCATATGGCAGGGCGGGAGAGGTCTTGGTGGCCTCAGCCTCCACCCCATTTGTTAGTCTTGTTGTCTCCATGATCGCACTCCTAACAGTCTGGGTCCCGTGTTCAAGCCCGAGTCAATCAGGAATTGATGGGGGGACGATTCTTGCGGAATGCGTTCTTCACGGCGATCTTGCCATCACGGAAAGTGAAGGCATCAATCATCCGCGCCTCAGAGCGCACACCGTCAGCAGTGGTGCCCTGATAGGTAGACTCAGTGAACCCCTTGTCACCGACCACATGATGCTCAGCATCAGTCCAGCAGGCATCGGACGCCGCCTTCCAAGCATTCTCGAGCCCCTGGCGAACTTCGGCCTGGCCAACAAAGCTCTTGCCAAATAAGTCAGGGCCACCAACAGCATGAAAAACACAATCATCAGTCATCATACTCATAACAGCATCTATATCGTGGCGATTCAAAGCATCACTAAAAGACTGAAGGAAAACAGTATCAATTTGACTCATTTTTTCTCCTAAGCACCATTGAAGCAATGTAAATAAAAGCGGGAAAGCGACCGGCAGCTATCATCCACTACCGTACGGCACCCGCTGACTATTCATTAGCGCCAGTTATCAGCCAGACATTAGACCAGACTGTATTCAGCAATGATTAGCTGTTCGCAACGCTGGGCGAAAAGGCTCCGGATCAACAATCGGGGGGCACCCAAGTAGCTCATCAACCAATAGGCGAGTCGCAGCTGGAGCCAGGACCAAGCCATTGCGATAATGGCCAGCATTAACAAAAAGCCCGCTCACATTAGGAACCCTTCCTATAAAAGGCACGCCTTCAGGTGCCGCCGGCCGCAACCCCGACCAATGATGCTCAATTTCGCATTCAGCGAGTTCTGGCATAATAGAAATAGCACTAGCGTATAAAGAGTCTTTAGCTTCTGGTGTCGGTATTTTGTCAAAGCCAGCCTCCTCAAGAGTCGAGCCCACTAATACGCACCCATCAGCGCGAGGTATTAGGTAACGACCAGCGCGCAGAACGACCCTCTCTAGCCACTGCCTCTCGCTAGAGACAAGTGGCGTTCTGAACAGCATCATTTGACCTTTGACTGGACGTACCGGCAAATTAATTCCCAAGTCAGCCAATAGCAGCCCTGTCCAGGCTCCACCACATAGAATTACTTGGCCAGCAGCAACTCTCCCAGTGGCAGTTTCAACGCCGCTTACATGCCCTCGTTTAATAGTCAGTCTTTCAACCAAGCAATGCTCGTGTAAATCTACGTTAGGCAATGCTTTAAGTTTGGCACGTAATGCTTGACCCAGCCGAGGATTACGTAAACTGCCTAAAGTCGGCATCCACATTCCGCCAGCCAGTCCCTCAGCAAGCCTGGGCTCGCGAGAATAAACAGCTTTAGAGCTAATTCGACTCAGCGGCTTATTTACTTGTCTAGCCCATTTAATAGCCTCATCTTCATCTTCCACGTCTAGATAAAGCAGCCCTTTCTGGCGAAACTCTGGATCAATACCAGTCTCCTCCACTAAGCGAGCTGCCAAGCCTGCATAGCGCCCTTCCGACCAGCTAGCTAATTGCGAAATAGGAGCAGAGTAACGCCAAGGATAGAGAGGAGAAATAATGCCACCCCCGGCCCAAGTGGCTTCTCCGGCACACCTTCCACGCTCCACAAGAGCCACTCCATGACCAGCCTCGGCCAACTGCCAAGCAGTCATCATACCGATGACACCACCACCAATAACCAGAAAATCTTTCACCAACCACCTCCTTAAACCGCCATTACAGACACTTCCGTTCCAAGCCAAGCAACTACCTCAATAAAACCATGGAAAAACAATCCATCCGAAAACCAAACAAGCCATCACCGCTTAAACGGCCAACTTAACCCCAAGAACATAAATAATAAAAAAACCAAAAAACAACTTTAACCCAAGCACATAAAAACATGGAAAATAAAAAACGGAAAACCCTAGAAAAAACAACAACAATTATTTGAATTATTAAAAAAATCGAAAAATATTAAAAAATTATTTAAACGCCTCCCCCGATACTTCTCGAGCAAGGCGCGTCAGATTCTTCAGTACGCCATAGTGCTTTGAGGCTCGCCCATAGCCGTCCACCATGTGCGCTACTTCTTACCCACACATCACTCTTACCAGTCGGATTCCGGCTAACTAAAAAATATCCATAACATCTAGAAATGCCGGACTCATAATCCCAAACCTATCCATAACGCCCTATAACGCCGTTGACGACTAAGGTCTCTACGAAGCCTACGAAGGCATCATCACCAGCTTGTTTACCGCGACCTGGCGGATACCTGTGCTCATAAGCCCCCTTATGAAGCAACGCTCACAGAGCTCTTGAAATGCTTTATTATGAAATAATTTATATCGTTTTTTAGAACACAGCATCACTCTAGGTCGCTAACACCTCGCCGTCAACATCGTGTCTCATAAATTGGTATGATTTGATTCTTTTTAAGAAACTGATCTATTATCGAACGATCGCTCAACGTGACGTACCTGCAACACAACAATCGCCCATTGATGCGCCAAACTCAGCAATATGGCCACAGGGCTCAAGGTCAACGGCCAACGATGGCCGAGGAGACAGTGATGACAGATCTAATCAATGCCAAGCCCAACGTTATGCGCTCGGCCCGTGAACTCTTCGGTATCGATAGCGACCTCGAGGTTCCCACCTTCAGCGAACGTGACGAATACGTGCCGGAAATCGACGAAGCCTATCGTTTTAATCCCGATGTGACGTTGGCGATCCTGGCCGGCTTCACTCGCAACCGCCGAGTAATGATCCAGGGGCTCCACGGCACCGGCAAGTCTACACATATCGAACAAGTCGCCGCCCGCCTCAACTGGCCCTGCCTACGAGTCAATCTCGACGGCCATATCAGCCGTCTCGATCTGGTCGGCAAGGACACCATCGTGGTGCGCGACGGGGTACAGGTCACCGAATTTCAGGAAGGCATTGTACCCTGGTCCCTACAGCGCCCAGTGGCACTGATCTTCGACGAGTACGACGCCGGTCGCCCGGACGTAATGTTCGTCATCCAGCGCATCCTCGAGCGCGACGGGAACTTCACCCTGCTCGATCAGAGTCGGGTCGTCCATCCCCACTCCAACTTCCGACTGTTCGCTACCGCCAATACCGTAGGCCTAGGCAACCTCTCTGGGCTCTACCAGGGCACCCAGGTGCTTAATCACGCTCAGATCGATCGCTGGAACATTGTCGCCAAGCTCGACTACCTTCCTCGAGAAGAGGAGGTAGCGATCGTGCTGAGCCGAGTACCCAGTAAGAACTACGAGAAAGGACGCGAGTTGATTTCTGCCATGGTGGCGGTCGCAAACCTGACCCGTCAGGGCTTCGCGGCAGGCGACCTGTCCACTCTGATGTCACCGCGCACCGTAATCACCTGGGCCGAAAACTGCGAGATTTTCCGCAATCCCGCCCTGGCCTTCCGGCTCTCGTTCCTCAACAAGTGTGACGAGGCGGAACGCCCCATCGTTGCCGAGTACTACCAGCGGTGTTTCAGCGTAGAGCTCGACGAATCCTGGACGCAGGAGGCTCAACCGTCATGACTGTAAGCGCCCAGCAGCAGGCGCGCCGGCAGCAACAGATCGAGGAGCTCTGCGCGGCCAGCCTACGCGCCATAACCGGCCACGCCGACCTGCACTATCGCGGGCAGCGTCTCTATCAAGGCGAGAGGCGCCTCCCTACCCATGCGCCACACCTTCGCACCGACCCAGCCGAAGATGATTTCGCCGACTGCCGTGCCGTCGCCGATGGCATGGCGATGCGCCTGCTGAGCTCCGACATGGCCGTGCATCGACAACATTGCCCCAATGACCCCATCGAGCGGCTGGTATTCGAGCTTCTCGAACAGCTGAGGGTCGAAACCCGGGTTCCCGCCGACATGCCCGGCATGGCTGACAACCTGCTGCAGCGCTTCGAGCGTTGGTCGCGAGATTTCTATCGCTCCGGCCTTACCGAGGGCAGCGTCGGGCTGTTGCTCTACACCGTGGCCCAGATGTGCTGGTCACGCTTGCATGCCCGGCCGGTACTAGAAGAAACCGAGGACTATATCGAGAGCACCCGCGCTTCCCTGGCAAAGGCACTCGGTAAGGCACTGTACGGCCTGCGCCGCCAACGCCACGACCAGGATGCCTACGCTGAACACGCCCTGGAAATAGCGGCCATTGTCGGTGAGCGTGTACACGCCGAACGGACTCAGGCTCGGGGTGACGATGACGACGAAACTGCCGACCATGAAGAGGCCGCCACCGGCGCCTTTGCGCTGTTGCTCGACTTCGAGGACAGTGAGGGCGACGATGCCGATATCGCCGCGGCTGCCACGGGGCGCAGCAAGGTCTTCGAAGACTCCGCATCGGTCTATCGCGTTTTCACTACCCGCTTCGACCGAGAGGTCAACGCCGGCAGCCTGGTCCGCCGCGCCCTACTCCGCGAATATCGCGAACGCCTCGACCAGGCCTCGGCCGAACAGGGCATCAACCTCCCTCGCCTAGCGCGACGGCTCGGCAGCATACTGTGGGAACCTCGCCAGGATGGCTGGGCCTTCGGCGAAGAAGAGGGTCGTATCGATGGGCGTCGCCTGGCACAACTGGTCAGCTCACCTACCGAGCGGCGGCTGTTCTATCGTGAACAGATCAAACTGGGTACCGACTGCGCTGTCAGCCTGCTGATCGACTGCTCCGGCTCCATGAAGCATCACATCGTTCCGGTAACGATAATGGCCGAGAGCCTGATCCGTGCGCTAGAGATGATTGGCGCCGAGACCGAGCTGCTTGGCTTCACCACAGGCGCCTGGAATGGCGGCCGCGCCTATAAGGAGTGGATGCGCAGCGGACGCCCCCGCGAGCCGGGCCGACTCAACGAGGCCTGTCACATGGTGTTCAAGGACGCCGACCGTAGCTGGCGCCGAGCTCGCACCGACATTGCCGCCCTGTTGAAGGCCGACCTGTTTCGTGAGGGCATCGACGGCGAAGCGGTGGACTGGGCCTGCGAGCGGCTGCTCGCCCGGTCAGAGAATCGTCGCATTCTGATCGTGATCTCTGACGGTTGCCCAGCGGACAGTGCCACCAATCTAACCAACGACACCTATTATCTGGACAACCACCTCAAGGAAGTGGTCGCCCGACGCGCGCGTGAAGGCCTGGTAGAAGTATTCGGTCTTGGAGTGGGCCTGGACCTGAGCCCCTTCTACCGACGCAGCCTGGCCACCGATATGTCCGAGACGCTGGACACTCACCTGTTCGACGAGATCGTCGAACTGATCGGCGGCCAACACCGCCGTTGAACCTTACACCCTATACCGGCACAGAGGAGAAGAACATGACAATCAAGGTTATCGATTTCGGCAAGAGTGCCAGCACGACTGCGCGCTGGCGCTTGGCTGATCTGCCAAGTCGTGTCGTCGAAGGCGATCCACAACACGAGTCCACGCTATTCTTCGAGAGCCCTGACAGCAAGATGGTCGCAGGTACCTGGACTAGCACCCTGGGCAAGTGGCACGCCTTCACCGATCGCGACGAATTCTGTTACATCCTCTCGGGCCATGTACGCCTGGTCGCCGAAGACGGTAGCGCCCAGACCTTTCGCAGCGGCGACGCCTTTCTGGTTCCCGACGGTTTCCGCGGTTACTGGGAGGTGATCGAGACCACCACCAAACATTTTGTAATTCGCGACCACGCCGCAGATTGAGACAAGATATATGGCCAAAACACGCCTAGTACATCAGTTCGGCATGGGCACCTCGATTCGTAGCCGCAACTACACTGAAGCTGCAGCACGGGCGATCCGCGACGCTTTGTGGCATCACTCCCTCAACCTGGCCGACGCCTTCGACTTCCCCCGAGAGACGATGCTGATCGACGTCGAGATCGGCGTACAGAAACCAGAGGCCGTGGATAGAAACGCCCTGAGGGAAGTCTTCCCTTACGGCCAGCCGAGCATCACCGTGGTCAAAGGCGGCCTCGACATCGACAAGCCTGATGGTAGCGGCACCACCGTGATCGCCAATGCCGCCGTCATCGTTTCCTTTGATATGGAGCCGTATCATGACTGAGAAGCGTATCATTCTCGAGATGGGGACCGGCAATGACCTCTACGGCGAGGACTACACTAAAGCCGCCTGCCGCGCAATACAGGATGCCCTGCACCACTCCTCCATCGTACTGTTCAAGTCACTCGGCATCGACCACCACGAGATGCGAGTTCAAGTAACCATCGGCGTACAGCAGCCCGAACGGGTCGATATCGAAACGCTACATGCCGAATTGCCCCGTGGCCGCCCTGAGGTCAAGGTGGTTCACGGCGGCCTCGACGTTCACGACTCAGGCAACACCACCACCCATGTGATTGCCACCGCGGCAATTGCCGCCTTCCTGACGCTGGAGGATGGCGCCTGGAAACTGAGCGGCCAGGGAAGCTGAGGCTCTCCGACTGACCTGCTGGCTCCCACCGCAGACCAGCTTGGCTTATCCGCATGTCAGGCATCGTTGTGGTGTCAGGGCATGAGCGTACTCGGGCAGCGCCTCAACCTCTACCAGCTCCACCACCGGCCGCCCAGTATCGACCTGCAGGGGCAAGCCAAGGTGGCCGTAGCCATCACCACAATCAATCCGAGAAACGTCGATACCGAGGAGTGACCGAGACCCATCTATTTCCTTCGACCATCAATCTTGTCAATGCGGGCCTTAGCCATGCACTGGTGACCCGATATCTGCCGACAGTTTTCTCCGACGGCATGATGGCGATGTCACGATTGTAGCCTTCGAACCAGCCATCGACCTGGAGATTGTCTTGATCACCTCGCGATGTCACCCGCCCTCAAGGTACTGCCAGCGTTTTTTACCCTACCTCAAAGCCGGGCTCAAAACCTAGCAGCAGCCACCGCCAAGGCGACGGAAGGGGCAACATCAGTCATCCTTAGGGCATTTATAAGCTTCACACCAGCTCCGAGGTAATCAGCCCACCTCCGATCACCATCAGGGTAGCAAAGGCCAGGCGGCGCATTGCCAACGCCGAAAGCGGTGGTGGCCAGCGGCGGCCTACATAGGTCGCTAGGGCCACTACCGGAATAGCCCAGGCAGCAAGAGTTAGTATCTCGGGATTCAGCTGTCCACGCATACCGACAAACAGAGTACGCATACCAGAAGTGGCCGCAAACAGCAGTATCAGCATATTACGAATCGCCATCAACGGCATCGGCTGGCGATAGCACTGATAGATGACCGGCGGCCCGGCGATGCCAAACAGCCCCCCGAACAACCCCGAAAACATGCCACTGATAAAGAAACTGCCTCGCGAGGAGAGCGTTTCGCGAGGTCTCGGCCTGAGCACCAGGCTCAGCCCGCCGTAGCACACCACCAGACCGAGGGCGATGCGCAACACGCTGGCTGCGCTGTGACTTAAATAGTCAAGCAACAGCACACCGACAATGGTCGACGGAATAATACCTGCGACAGTGGCAGCCGTGACGCGTAGATCGAGGAGTTTCAGCTTACCTGGCAATGCCACGGCGCAATTGGCCAGTGTCATCAGGCTAACCACCGCGGCCACCGAAGCCATCGAGGTGATAGACAACCCGCTGGTGGCGCCCATCACGATCATTCCTAGGCCGAAGCCGGTCACCGTCTGAAAGTAACCGGCAATCACGGCAATGGCCACGAAGGGCAGCAGAACGTCGATGCTCATGGCGGCCTCAGGCGTCGTCAGCTACGGTGGTGTCTCGCGACTCGGCGGCCTGTGCCTGTACAGTCGTCACAGCAATAACATGATAGATATCATCAGCACTGCAACCACGCGATAAATCATTGGCCGGCTTTGCCAGTCCTTGTAGAAGCGGGCCGATGGCCTCGGCACCACCAATTCGCTCGGCCAGCTTGTAACCAATATTACCGGATTGTAGATCGGGAAAGATCAATACATTAGCACTGCCTTGGACCTTAGAGTTGGGAAGTTTGCGCTCGGCGATATCGGCGACAATGGCCGCATCGAGCTGAACATCTTCGTCGATGGCAAGATCCGGACGTTCGGCCTTGACCCGCCGTGCTGCCCGCACCACCTTCTCTACGCTGTCATGCTGGGCACTGCCGCTAGTCGAGAACGACAGCATGGCAACCCTAGCTTCTTCCCCCAACAGGGTCTCGGCACTGTCAGCCGCTGTCAGCGCGATCTGTGATAGCTTCTCGTCATCGGGGGCGATGACCAGCCCACAGTCGGAAAAAATCATGCCGCCCTTGAGATTATGGAATGGCTTGCAAAGCATCATCAGAAAGAAACTCGATACCAGCTTGCTCCCCGGTGCTAGCCCCAACAATTGAATGGCACTCCTCACCACATCAGCAGTGGTATTGACCGCTCCCGCGACACTGCCGTCCGCGTACCCCTCACGCACAAGTAAATTAGCAAAGCATAGTGGTTCGCAGACAGAAATTTGAGCTTGTTCACGCGTCATACCTCTCTTCTCACGCAATGCATACAGCGCCTCAGCGAGGCTCTCACGTAAGGGAGAGTCCATAAGATCGATGATATCGATAGCCGCCAAGTCGAGCCCTAACAACTCCGCCTTGCGATTGATGCCCGTGCGTTCTCCTACTAA
Organism: Halomonas halocynthiae DSM 14573; assembly: GCF_000425725.1. GTDB lineage: Bacteria > Pseudomonadota > Gammaproteobacteria > Pseudomonadales > Halomonadaceae > Halomonas > Halomonas halocynthiae. Next base: position 84,175 of record NZ_KE384440.1, on the reverse strand, counting down.
GACGACTCTGGCGATACCGTTTTCCGCCGCCTTGACGGCAGCATGCAACACTCTCTCATCCTCACCCTCGCAAAGCACAATACGTCGTGGGTCTTGGCGAGCTTGCTCTAGAATTCGGTTCAGTGCCTTCACGTCATATACCTCCTTCACTCTGACACAACCACGTACCCAGGAGCCCCCAGCAATGCTGGGGGAGGCACTACCATCAAGCGACCATTAAGTGCATCTAAGTCCGGGTCAAACGTAATCCTGATATTTCTCGAGCAAGCGCACTGGCTTTTTCAATGCGTCGCGGCGGAAGGGGTCGCCCAGCTCACGAGTGCACATAATCTCGATGACACAGGTTTTGCCTTCGTTCATCTGCATATCCAGTGCCTTCTTCAGTGCAGGCCCCACGTCTTCCAAACGGTCCACAGTGATGCCCTCTGCGCCCATCGCTCGCCCAATTTCGGCGAAACTTTGGTTGTCCAGCTCCCCCGCCACGAAGCGACGGTTATAAAATTCCACTTGGTTTTTCTTCTCAGCTCCCCATTGGCGGTTATGAAATACCACCGCAGTCACCGGAATCTCATGACGCACCGCCGTCATGATTTCCATTAAACTCATACCCCAGGCACCATCACCGGCGTAAGCGATGGCTGGGCGCTCCGGCGCAGCCACTTTAGCTCCCATGATGGTCGGAAGTGCATAGCCACAATTGCCGAAGCTCATTGGTGCGAAGAAACTGCGCGGTTTCTCGAAGCGCAGGTAGCTATGTGCCACCGCATTAATGTTACCAATATCAGTGGATACCATGACGTCTTCTGGCATCGCCTTTTCCAGCTCGCGCAGCACTTGGCGAGGATGGAGGTATTCGCCACCAGAAAATGGCGTCTCCCCTCTGGCCTCATCGATAGCATCAAGGCTGAACGGATCCTTCTCATGGGTCCACTCGTCCAGCTCACGCTCCCAAGCTGCCTTCTCGCTAGCAATTTGTTCGGCGCGCTCGCCCTTGGTGGCGTCGCAGACCAGCTCACGACTGGCTAAGCGCTCGGTGATCGCCTCAGCAGCTTCCTTGGCGTCACCACAGATGCCCACTGCAATCTTCTTCACCAGCCCCAACATTTTGTGGTCAGCGTCAATCTGGATAATCTTCGCATCCTTCGGCCAATAGTCCATACCGTGCTGCGGCAGGGTGCCAAACGGCCCCAGGCGCGTACCCAGCGCCACCACCACATCAGCCTGGGAGATTAACTTCATGCCAGCCTTAGAGCCCTGATAGCCTAGTGGACCACACCACAGCGAGTGGCTAGCTGGGAAAGAGTCATTGTGTTGATAGCTGTTAACTACCGGCGCACCCAAGCGCTCAGCCAGCGCTTTACAGGCCTCAACACCGTCGGCCATCACCACGCCGCCTCCAGACACAATCACTGGAAACTTAGCTTTAGCCAACAGCTCGGCTGCCTCGTTGAGAGTCTTAGTGCCGCCTGGGCCTCGGTCGAGACGAGCCGGCTTTGGAATCTCACACTCGATTTCACCATAAAAATAGTCGCGCGGGATGTTGAGCTGGGTCGGCCCCATTTCGGACATCGCACGATCGAAACACCGTCCAGTATATTCCGCCATTCTCGACGGATGAGTCACGTGGCCCTGATACTTAGTAAATTCCTGAAACATCGGCAGTTGATGACACTCCTGGAAGCCACCCAGGCCGATGCCAGTAGTGCCGGTCTCTGGGGTTACGATGACCACCGGACTGTGCGCCCAATAGGCCGCGGCAATGCCAGTCACACAGTTAGAGATTCCAGGGCCGTTTTGGCCAATCACTGCACCATGACGACCCGAGACCCGGGCATAGCCGTCCGCCATATGCGCTGCCCCTTGCTCATGCACCACTGGCACCAGACGGATCCCTGCCGGAGCAAAAATATCCATAGCGTCCATAAATGCTGAACCCATAATGCCAAACATATCCGTAACGCCGTTGGCGACTAGAGTCTCTACGAATGCTTCCGAAGGTGTCATCACCTGCTTACCTTCCACGACTTGACGGGTATCTGTGGTGTTATCTGTGCTCATGGTTGACCTCCTGAATACGACCTATATATTTTTTTATGATATGAAAAGTTCCGTATAACGAAACTTTACTCGAATTTAGTCGCCTATTTGACAAAGGTCAACATTAAATTTCGTAAAGCGGTACAAATTGATTTCTTTTACAGAACAGGATAACTTGGATACACAAGGGAGAGGCCTGCCATGACTAGCCACAAAACCGAAACAACGCGTATAGAAGGCGACACCCCTGCACAGCGCCTGTTAGCGCTGCTGGAAGTTATCGCTGAAAAGGATCATTTCTTCACTTTGCAAAGCCTAGTGGAGGAAACTGGTATGCCCAAACCGACACTGCATCGTATGCTCCAGCAACTGGAAGGAGCCGGCATGCTACAACGTGAGGCAGATAGCCGGCATTATGGCAAAGGCTGTCGTCTACGCCGACTGGCCGAAAATTTGCTGCTCAACGATACCGTCCATGGTGCACGACACGCCGTGCTGAGTCAGCTGGTTAACGAGGTGGGCGAGAGCTGTAACATCACTGCCATGTCAGGAAGTGATGTCCTTTACTTGGACCGAGTCGAGACCTCGGCGGCTTTGCGGTTTTATCTCCACCCAGGATCACGGGTTCCAGTACACTGCTCCGCTAGCGGCAAACTCTTTCTGGCACAGATGTCACCCGCTCAGCGTAGACGACTATTGGGAGAAGTCACCCTCAAAGCCTTCACAAAAAACACACTGACCGATATGGGTAAACTGGAACAAGAGATAGACAAAGTACGCCGACAAGGCTACGCCTTCGACGACGAAGAATTTCTGTCAGGGTTGTTATGCATCGCCGTGCTGGCCAACAACCCCCAAGGCGGCAAATCCAATATCGGAGTCGCGATTCAAGCTCCTATCATGCGCCTCACACGAGACCAGGCCCTAGAATGTTTGCCGGCACTTCAGCAGGCCGCCAACGCCATCGCCGCTATCGACAACGATGCAATGCTTAGTCAATACCACTCTGCCAGCAGCGTCTAACGACACAACTGGCAAACAACAGCCGACAACACAGTATCGTCGGCAACAACGCTTGACGGAGTGCCGTTAAAGACGGCTGAGATCATGCCCATCTAATCAAAGAAACAGCACGGGATTCCGTTGCACCTGAACTGGTTAGGATCAGCGTAGGGATCAAGCGACAGGCTGCGTTTCGCTGGCGCCGCACCAACGATCCGATGCTCGCCAACCTGCACTTCGACCTGATCCGTCCTCCCCCTTCGCGCCAAAACGAACAAGAATGTCACCCAGCTTCATTACATTCGACAGGGCACCATCACCCCAGAGATGGACTTCATTGCCATCCGCGAGAACCAGCGCCGCCAGACGCTTGGCACCGAAAAGGTCGAGTACACCCTTAGCCACCAACACCGTGACGAGAGTTTCGGCGCTCGCCTACCCGAGGAAACCACCCCAGAGTTCGTACGCAACAAAGTGGCCACCGGCCGAGCAATCATACCCTGCAACATAAACCATCCAGAATCCGAAAACCATCCAGAATCCGAACCGATGATCATCGGTCGTAACTTCTTGGTAAGGATCAACGGCAACCTCGGTAACTCGGCGGTTACTTCCTCCATCGAGGACGAGATCGAGGCCGACAAGATGACCTAGGGAATTCTCTGAGGCTCAGATACCATCATGGACCTCTCCACTGGACAGAACATCCACGCAACCCGTGAATGGATCATTCGCAATGCCCCAGTGCCCATTTATCAAGCGCTGGAGAAGGTTAATGGTGTGAACGAAAAGCTCACTTGAAAGGTATTCCACGACACCCTGATCTAGCCAAAGGGCACCCTGCCGCCGCCCCCCCAGCGTCGCGACAACGCGCTCTCTAAAGCACGCTTCGAGTTCCGCTGAGAAGATCAGTTCAATCTCGGCCTAGATCCAGACACCACCCGAGAATACCACGACGAAACTTTACCCAAAGACCCTGCTAAGGTGGCGCACTTCTGCTCCATGTGCGACCCCAAGTTTTGCTCAATGAAAATCAGCCAAGAGGTTCGAGAATACGCTCGAGATAGCAATCTCGAAGGCAGCCAAGAAGCTGTAATGAAGGGTATGGAGCAACAAGCCCAGAAATTTCGCCAGACAGGTGCAAAAATCTACAAAGCCATCTAAATAAAACCGCAGCAAGAGCTGGTCATACTTGCGATTCCAACCACAAAGAAAGTAGCTCCCAAAACACAAAGAGGTTGGGAGCTACGCCATGGCAGCTTTACCCCCTTAACTACAATTACTTATCAAAGTATTTTAATAAAAAAGTATCACCCTATCTCACAGCAAAAAAGATACACGACCGTTGCATTGGCGCTTTCTCGCCGGACGCTGTGTCGTGATTTTTGCTGCACTGGGTACCTTCATACCCAGCTGATTCAGTCACCACATGCTAGGCTTCATTAAGCAACCCGATGCCTTGGAGACAGCAGACAACGATATCATTGCCTGCCTCACAATCAGAGACGCCTTCGTCCTCAACACATGACGAAAAAACCAAGAAGCTGATGAACCATGCATGCTGGTCGGCTGCAACACCCTTACGCAAACGCTCATAGTTCAAGCCTACAAACCCGGCTTACAAGCCAAGTATCTCGGCGACGTAATCGGCGTCCTTGTCGCCACGTCCTGACAAATTCACCAAAATATGCTCACTAACAGGGAGGCGCGCGGCTTCCTGCATCGCCCAAGCAACCGCATGGGCGCTTTCCAGCGCAGGAATGATTCCCTCAACCCGCGACAGCGTCATAAACGCCTCAAGGCATTGAGCATCACTCATGGCAATATAATCAACGCGACCTTGCTCTTTGAGGTAACTATGCTGCGGCCCCACCCCTGGATAGTCCAACCCCGAGGCAATCGAGTGCACCGGCGCTGGGTTACCCTCAGCGTCTTCCAGAACATAACACGCCATACCATGTAGCATCCCCGGCTTCCCCAGTGTCAGCGTGGCTGAGTGTCTCACCGTATCCAGCCCCTCACCAGCAGGCTCAACACCTACCAAGTGAACATCGGCATCATCAAGAAACGCCGTAAACATGCCAATGGCATTAGAGCCCCCACCAACACAGGCAACAACATGATCAGGCAAACGCCCATGGCAAGCCTGGAACTGCTCACGCGCCTCACGGCCAACAATCGCCTGAAAATCCCTCACCATCTTAGGAAACGGGTGTGGCCCAACCACCGAACCAATCGCATAGATAAAGTTATGAGGGTCCTTGAGATACTCCTCAAACGCACTGTCCACCGCTTCCTTCAAAGTGCCCGCACCACGCGACACAGGCACTAACGTTGCCCCTAGAATTTTCATCTTGGTGACGTTCGGATGTTCTTTTTTGATATCAGTGACACCCATGTGAATTTCACATGGCAAGCCGACCAAGGCACAAGCCGTCGCCAGAGCAACTCCATGCTGCCCAGCCCCGGTTTCGGCAATTACTTTGGTTTTACCCATAAACTTCGCCAACAGGGCTTCACCCAAGCAGTGATTGATCTTATGCGCCCCCGTATGGTTCAAGTCTTCGCGCTTCAAATGAATTTGGGCACCGCCGAGCTTTTCAGACAAACGCCGAGCGTGAAAAATTGGGCTGGGGCGACCAACGTAATCAGACAACAGGCTTGCCAGCTCCTGCTGAAAATCGTCACGGTGACGAATTTCTTCATAGGCAGCATCAATGTCATCCATTACTTGCTTAAGCTCAGGCGGGAGGTGCTGACCACCGAAAGCACCAAAATAGCCATTAGCATCAGGAAGCTCAGCGAAGGGAGATTGGCTCATGGTTTAAGTTCCAAATAAAGAGATCAATATAGTGCGGCATACCCGCCATTATCATGAGGTTCCAGTCTAGCGTAACAGCCCACAACCCCCTAAAGCCGGCCTTAACAGCCAGCCACGCCAGCGCAAACTCACGCGCCTAAATGCTCATCCAGCCAACGACCAATATCCATTACCTGCTGAGGGCAAACCGCATGCGCCATGGGGTATTGGCGATAATTTACCGAATAGCCTTTGGCGATGAGATGATCGCGTGCCGCACGCCCCAACGTCTCAAACACCACCGGATCCATGAGGCCGTGATGGATCTCCACTGGCAGGTCACGGTTGGCCTCTGCATAACTCAGACTGCCAGCTGTCGCCAAATAGGTCGACATAGCCAACAGGCCGCCAAGACGCTTGGGATAACTCAGAGCCGCCTCATAGGCGACTGCCCCCCCTTGAGAAAAGCCGGCCAAAAAGATTCGCTCCGGTGCAATGCCATGCTCAATCTGTTCATCAACCAGCGCCTGAATACGCTGCGCTGAAATTTTGAGCTGCTTTTCGTCAACGCGCCGATCCAGGCTCATCTCCATGATGTCGTACCAAGCCGGCATGACCATGCCGCCATTCACCGTGACGGGCAGCCGCGGCGCATTGGGCAAAATAAAACGCACCGCATGCTTGCCACCCAAGTTCAGCGCAGGCACCAGCGACTCAAAATCACGACCATCAGCACCCAGCCCATGCAGGATGATCACACATGCATCAGCGGCCTGACCGCTACGTGGCTCTATAATCAACTCGTCAGAAGCGTTCATTAGGTCTCCAGAAAAGTACCGCACTGGCACACAAACATGATGATGAGGCGTTGTGGCAAAAACTGTGGCAAAAACCGTGGTAAAACTCGCCAACACTCTGCTCTGCACCTTGCCTTACACCCCGCAAATCGCGCCGCCATATTAGCAAACAGCACACGCAAAAAGGCCCGCTTAAGCGGGCCTTTTTATAGACTCATCCTCACTGCAGAGGATGAAGCAACATCAGCAATCAGTCGACTGCTTTGATGTTGGACGCCTGCAGGCCTTTCTTGCCCTGGGTAACGTCAAAAGAAACCTTCTGGCCATCCTGCAGAGACTTGAAGCCGTCTGCTTGGATTTCGGAGAAGTGGGCAAACAGGTCGTCACCACCTTCGTCCGGAGAAATGAAGCCAAAGCCCTTGGTGTCGTTGAACCACTTGACAGTTCCGGTAGCCATGTATCGAATTACCTCAATATTACAAAATATATGTAGCCGGGGAAATCCCGAGTTGCAGTGGGATAAACAAGAGACTTTCACCGGGTAACGAGGCAATGATAGCGCCGATAACCACTTTGCGATGTTCCACTTGCTAACCTACTGTGCACAGCATGCCCACTTACTGGCCCAAGGTCAAATATTATTTACTCTGCGAGACATTCTAAGGCGTTAGCCAGCCGCATTTCGCAGAGTTGAACAATCAAGGGTATCCTTAACAACAACAGCCTCCATACGCGCTGTCACGACCGAACACTCCTGCAAGGAAGCCATGCCATGCCTCACTTCCCCATGCGCTATAGCGCTTACGCCCTCAGCCTGCTCGGCTTTGTGATCTGCCTGATCGGTTTTTTCTCACTGCCGACGTGGCCCTGGGGGCTGAGCCTACTCATTTTTACCGCTTTGGCAGCACTGGGCACCCATGACGTGCTGCAGCGTGCGCGAACGCTAAGTCGCAACTATCCAATACTGGCCCATATCCGCTACGGCCTAGAGTATATTGGCCCGGAAATTCGCCAATATTTCATTCAGTCCGACCTGGAGGAGCGTCCCTTTTCCCGCGAGCAGCGCACCCTGGTATACCAACGCGCCAAAAGCGTCATGGACAGTCAACCCTTCGGCTCACTGATGCAGACAAGAGACCCTGGCTACCAGTGGATGAACCACTCGATGAAGCCCAGCAAGATTTTGGACAGCGACTTCCGCGTAGTGGTCGGCAGCCAGCGTGCCAAGCCCTACTCCGCCAGTGTATTTAATATCTCTGCCATGAGCTTTGGCTCCCTGTCAGCCAATGCCATCAGCGCCCTGAACAAAGGCGCCAAACGCGGCGACTTCTATCACGACACAGGTGAAGGTGCGATTTCTCCTTACCACCTGCATGGTGGCGATCTGGTATGGGAAATCGGCTCGGGGTACTTTGGTTGCCGCGACGCCAAGGGCAATTTCGATCCTGAAAAATTTCGCGCCAACGCCACCCGCGATGAAGTCAAGATGATTGAAATCAAGCTGTCGCAAGGCGCTAAACCCGGCCATGGTGGCGTACTGCCTGGCGCCAAGGTCAATGCCGAAATTGCCGCCACACGCGGCGTACCTGAGGGGCAAACAGTCATCTCACCTGCGTCTCACAGCACCTTCAATACCCCACGCGAAATGATCGCCTTCATTGAGCAGCTGCGCGAGCTGTCTGGCGGCAAGCCGGTAGGCATCAAGATGGCACTCGGCCACCCCTGGGAGTGGTTTGCCATGGTCAAAGCCATGCTGGCGACCGGCGAACACCCCGATTTTATCGTCGTGGACGGCGGCGAAGGTGGTACCGGTGCCGCCCCGGTGGAGTTCATCAACCACATCGGCATCCCGTTGTTCGATGCGCAAGTATTGGTGCACAACACCTTAGTAGGCGCCGGGCTACGCGACAAGATCTGCATAGCGGCGTCAGGTAGAATTATTTCGGCATTTGGCATGGCCCGCAGCTTAGCGCTGGGAGCCGACTGGTGTAACTCAGCACGCGGCTTTATGTTCTCGCTGGGCTGCATCCAGGCCAAGTCTTGCCATACCGACCGCTGCCCTTCCGGCGTGGCCACCCAAGACAAGTGGCGCGGCAGTCGCATAGATGTGCCTCTGAAGTCGGAACGGGTACATCGCTACCACGCCAACACCCTGCGCGCCCTCACTGAAATGCTCGAATCTGCCGGACTAGAGCATCCCGACGAACTGGGACCCGAGCATATCATTCACCGCATAGCCACCAACAAGGTCAACAGCCTGGCCAAGCTCTATACCTTTCTTGAACCCAACGAGCTGTTAGAAGGTGGTGCTGCCCAACACGCCGTTTTCCGCGAGTTCTGGGCCGAAGCCAACCCAGATACCTTTGCACCACCGGCAGAGCTGCTCAAACGCCGCCACAACCGCATTGCCACCGCATGATAAAGCATCACCCAGATAGCACACAGCGTGCCCTAAGAGCCGCATTAAGGCCGGTAAGCGTCATGCACAAGCGCTGCGTTCAATGCCAGCTCCCAGCGCTCATCTCGCTGACCACAGACAATAAACGACGGATTAAATAAACTGTCCTGCTGATTGCAGCGCAACGGCTCAAGGGTCCGAGCATTAAGCACACCGCCGCCCGCAGCACTCACCACAGCCTGCGCCGCGGCGGTGTCCCACTCACAGGTTGGCCCAAAGCGCGGATAAAGGTCTACCTCACCCTCAGCAACCAAACATAGCTTGATGGAGCTTCCCATCACCAAACGCTCATGGGGCGGCAAGCTGTCGCAAAATTGATCAAACAACCCAGCACGATGCGAACGACTACCCACCACCCGCCAGGGTGCCGCACCTCGAGACGGCAACGGCCGCACCTGTATACTGCGCTGTTTCTCGCCTTCAATCCGCACTGCACCCTGCCCCTGCTGGCCTATCCAGCTAACACCTAGCACTGGCGCATGCACAATGCCAAATATCGGCTCGCCGTTTTCAATCAGCGCAACATTAAGGCTGAACTCACCCGTGCCATCAATAAACTCTCGGGTCCCATCCACTGGATCCACCAACCAATAACGTGACCAGTCACGACGAATCGCGTAGTCAATCGCGGGTGATTCCTCAGACAACACCGGCACATTAGGTGTCACGGCCTGCAGCAACGCCGTCAACGCACGGTGCGCCAATAGATCCGCCTCTGTCAGCGGGCTGTTATCAGGCTTTGTTTGCACGCTAAAGCCATGCCGATAGACCTCTAGCACCTCACGCCCAGTAGCCAACACGCCGTCAAGCAGCGCCTGGCGAATATCATGGGTTATCAAACCACTCATCGGCATTCTCCTGAGTGCGGCGCAACCCATTGAAACAATCCGGTTGACGCAAAAAAACCGGCCCCTCTGCAGGGGCCGGTTTGTTTAGCGATTGTACCTCTACACGAAGTAAGTACATCTCGCTACGCGTTGCTGAGCCTGGCTTACGCCAGAGGCAAGCGGCTACTTAGAAGAAGTAGCGCGCGCCAGTCAGCCAGTAAACGCTGTCGCGAGTCGCGCGCAGGCTGCTAGCGGCTTCGTCACCACGACGGCCCCACTGGAAGCTCTGGTCAGCTTCGTGAAGTTCGGCGAACAGCTCGAAGTTACTGGAAACGTCGTAATACGCGCCAGCAGCCCACGAGTTGCGTGTGGTGTCTTCGTTCTTATCACGCTTATCCTGGCGATGATCGCCTTTGTAGCTGACGTGGTAATAGTCGACGTTGAACGACCAGCCCGTGTCAGGAATACCGGCAGTCATACCGATACCAAAGATACCACGGTTGTCTTTCTGCTGCTCGTAACCGATACGCGTGCTGAAGTCATCATTAAACGCATAGGCAGCAGTACCGCCATAGATGTTTTCGCCGTTCTGAGACCAGTCGAGCTCACGATTGGGGTTTTCCTTAGCTGCAACAACACGACCGTCTCTGGCTTCTGCATAACCCAGAGCTAAACGCAGGCCGTCGACTTCATAGACAGCACCACCAGCGGTGTTGACCTGAGATTCGTTAGTCCTGTCCTTATTGCCCTGATCAACTACCTGGCCGTTACCAGTGTACAGTTTACCCATCAGGTAAACTTTAAAACCGCTCAGGTCAGGTGTGATATAACCAATAGAGTTACCACGGGCATAATGACTACCACCGGTGAACTCAAGTCCGCGATCGATGTAAACATCAAACGGTGCAGAGACGGCGTCAAGGTAGAAGCTGTCAAAGTTACCCGCCTGAATAGTACCGTAAGTGTTGCTGCGCAGACCCAAGTAGCTGTTACGCACCTGCTGTCCATCACGGTTGACTTCGTTCATTTTCGGACGTAATTCGAAGTTACCGAAAGCGGTCAGGTCGTCAGTCACACGCTGGCTACCACGCAGGCCGAAGCGCGAATAAACATTACGGAACTCAGTACCGTCTGATTTAATTCGTTCACCATCGCCATTTACGGCATATTCATTACCACCACCAGAAATACCCAGCGCGATGCGACCATAAACTTCCAGCTTAGTGCCGTCCTGGTCATAAAGAGTGGCGGCTTGGGCGCCTGAGGCAACCACGGCACCGGCGATGGCAGTCGCTAACAGTGTCTTTTTCATTTCGATCATCCTTTTGACTTGATTTGCTGTTTCGATTCTAGCTGCCTGCCCGCTTTTATGTCGGGGCTAGTGCAGCGGCCTTGCCGGTCTTGATGCCGGTTCTCGTCGATGCCTCACTTAACTCAGCTTATCCTGCTGTTTATCGCTACTGCGGCTATAAGCCATGTTCGCGCTTAGAGGCAGACAATACGAGCCAGTCCTCGGCAAGCCATAGTAATTTCCAATGCTCGCAAACGAACTCTATACCGGGAAAACAAGAAGCGCAAGCATAAAAAACACTGTTTTCCTTGATGCAGCTTTTCCCGAGCCAATATCTACTACCCATACAGCCTTGAACAGGTAACGCAGTGAAACGATAGAGGCGACTGTCTTATGGTACCTCAACCGTTCGCCAAGCTTGCCTTTATTCGTTGGCGGCTGGCGAACGCAGACATAATGCCTTGGGTACTTAGGGCTTTCAAGCAGCAATTCTCGTGCCAGCGGCAGATCCATTGCGCCTAGCGCCACCCATCACCGCCTAGGCACCTTTCATCACCTACCCCACCATTAACTGCCCTGCTATCGCTGAACTTATGCTGACACAGACATCATGGTTTGCCATGCCTTGCCAATAGCGCATCAAGCTTAAGCTGCATACGCTTGGCAGGATCCTTCGGCAGCCTCTCGCCTATACTCGCCCCATTTGGCTGGCCAAGGTTATTCAACGCCACCGATGCCTGCGAACTGACGCTGTCGACTGCCGTTCCTGCCTGCCGCTCTTTTGGCGTATTACTTTTTGTCGCGTGCCGACCGACACCGCTTTTTGTCTGACCTGTTTTTGCTTGGCCTGTTTTTTCTTGGCCCACCCCTTCTCCTCTCGCCCTTGCCCGGCGTGTTGCTTCTCGACCCGCTATCTTTTCCTTGCTTCCCTGATTGCCGCTGCGTGCAGCCTGTAAGTGCGCCAGCTTACCCTGAGCGTGCGCTTCGGCGCTTTGGTCCACGGTGCCGGCAGGCTGCCCTTGCAGGTCAATACGCTGGGCGTCTTTGCGTACTGCTTTCAAGTAGCGCGGCAAATTCACATAACATGCCAGCGCACGACGCACCAGCTTTTCGGGCCAGGGCTCTGCCGCTGCAAGCGCTTCATGAATACCCACTTTCAACGGCTGAGTATGCCCTTTGAAGAAGGCCTTGTCGTAACGCTGATACCACTCTTTCAGCAACGCCTGAGGCGAAGGAGTAGCAGGCACAGGCTCAGACTTAAGCTCAGGAACAGGCTTACGCTCAGGTTCAGGTTCAAGCGCAGAGTCAGAGCAGGCCGCAGACTGCTGCTCACCCGCGTCGTCTAAGCGCGCCTGCAAGCGCTGATTATGCTGCGCCAGCGTATCGTTTTGTTCACTGAGCCGACGGCATGCTTCCTGCAGCTCATAGCGCTGGGTTTCTAACGCCCGCGCCTGCTGTTCCAGCAGAGCCTGGCTGGCCTGCGACGTTGCAAGCTGACGATGCGCTACGCCCAAACAGTCGATCAAGCGTTGCGTTTGGTCCTCCAACTGCCTGATCAAATGGGCGGGGGCTTGTTCGGTCAAAGGTCAATCCTCCAAGTGCAGCTTGCCGAGCATGGTGCGTCGAGACTGGTGCGTCGAGACTGGCGCGTCGAAATCGGGTGTCGAGAATGGCGTTACGCGGCACCCGAAAGCGCCAAACGACGATATTCGACAAAATCATAGGCCGGCTGACCATCTGTTGGGCTGCCCGGCACACGCTGAACCTCTTGCCACACATTTTCCGCCAAGCGCGGGAAACGGGCATCACCCTCGGCATTAATCGCCACTTCTGTTAAGTACAGGCGACTGGCGTAGCCCATGGCCTGGCCATAGATATCACCACCACCCATTACCATGATTTCCTCTGCGCCATCAATCAGCGCCTGCTGGTCAGCAAGGCGTAGCGCTGAAGCCAGATCCTGGCAAACCCGCACACCTGGCGCGGCAAAGTCAGGGTTTCTGGTCACAACAATATTAAGCCGACCCGGTAGCGCCCGCCCAATAGACGCACAGGTTTTTCGCCCCATTACCAGCGGCTTTGCCTGCGTCATACGCTTGAAAAACTTGAGGTCCTCGGGCAAATACCAAGGCAGCTTATTATCCACCCCAATGACGCCATTGGCAGCGACAGCAGCAATCATTGCCACCGGAGTGCTCAGCTCATGCGTTAGCTCAGCATTCAACTCATCGACATTGCCGCTCATACAGCCACCTCGGCTCTAATTCCGGGATACGGGTCGTAACCTTCTATCACTATGTCATCAAAACGGTAGTCGAACAGGCTCTTAACGTTCGGTGCCAGCACCAAACGAGGTGCTTCGCGCGGAGTACGACTAAGTTGCAGCTCAGCTTGCTCAAGATGATTCGAATACAGGTGCGCATCGCCCAGCGTATGCACGAAGTCTCCCGGCTCAAGCCCTGATACCTTGGCTATCATCGCGGTCAGTAGTGCATAGCTGGCAATATTAAACGGCACACCTAGGAAAATATCAGCGCTACGCTGATATAACTGGCACGACAAGCGGCCTTCAGACACATAGAACTGGAATAAACAGTGACATGGAGGCAAACGCATTTCATCAATTAACGCCGGATTCCACGCCGACACGACGAGCCGACGCGACATCGGGTTATCACGCAGTTGATTAAGCACCTGACTGATCTGATCAACATGACCACCACGCGGACTTGGCCAGCTACGCCACTGATAGCCATACACCGGCCCCAAGTCACCGTTATTATCAGCCCACTCATCCCAAATGCTGACACCATGCTCTTTCAGGTAGGCAATATTGGTATCGCCCATCAAAAACCACAGCAACTCATGAATAATCGAACGCAAATGCACTTTCTTCGTCGTCAGCAGCGGGAAGCCTCGCGACAGATCAAAGCGCATCTGATGACCAAACAGCGAACGAGTACCAACACCGGTACGGTCATCACGCTCCACCCCGTGATCAAGCACGTGGCGCATCAGGTCAAGGTACGGCTGTTCGAGAGCGGGCTGCATTGGCACACCGCTATTAGAGGTTTCGTGAATCACACGGCAATCCGACAGGCTGAAAGTTTTGTCCCTCAGTGTACTTCTAATCATAGTCTTTCGCACCTGACGGCAGCAGTTCAAAACAGCACGTCGAGCTTGCGGTTCTTGTCAGGTATACTCTTTCTCCATTTGTGAGCTACCCATTTAGGTTTAGAGAGCGCCATGACAGCCACGCTAGGCAAAGTCATCGTCGGGATGTCCGGCGGTGTTGACTCTTCCGTTTCTGCCCTATTGCTACTGGAGCAGGGTTACACGGTCGAAGGTCTGTTCATGAAAAACTGGGATGAAGACGACGGCACCGAGTACTGCACTGCCAAAGACGACTTGGCCGATGCTCAGGCCGTTTGTGACAAACTCGGCATCCCTCTACACACCGCCAATTTTGCCGCTGAATACTGGGATAACGTATTCGAGCACTTTCTGGCGGAATATCGTGCTGGGCGCACCCCAAACCCAGATGTGCTGTGTAATCGTGAAATCAAGTTCAAAGTATTTCTGGACTACGCTGAGCTGCTCGGTGCTGAGAAAATTGCGACTGGACACTATGTTCGCCAAGGCGAGCGTAACGGGCGACCTCGCCTGCTTAGGGGGATTGATAGCAATAAAGACCAGAGCTACTTCCTGTACGCCGTACCCGAGTCGGCTATCGCACGAACCCTCTTCCCCGTTGGCGAGTTAGAAAAGCCCGAGGTACGCGCCATTGCCGAGCGCCATGGCCTGATCACTGCGCGCAAAAAAGACTCTACCGGTATTTGCTTTATTGGCGAGCGTCGCTTTAGCGACTTCCTGAAACAGTACCTGCCTGCCCAGCCCGGTATGATCGAAACGCCTGACGGCGACACCATCGGCGAACACATGGGGCTAATGTATTACACCTTGGGCCAACGCCAGGGCTTAGGTATCGGAGGGTTGGTTAATTATTCAGAAGACCCTTGGTACGTCGCGGGTAAAGATCTAGAGCGCAACGTACTGGTTGCGGTACAGGGCAAACACCACCCACTACTATATAGCGACAGCCTAGACACCGAAGCCATGGACTGGGTTGCTGGACAAGCCCCGGTAAACGAAGGCCGCTTTACGGCCAAGACGCGCTATCGCCAACGAGATGTGCCCTGCCACGTGCAAGCCTTTGATGACGGCAGCGTGCGCGTTCATTTCGACCATGCTCAACGTTCGGTAACGCCAGGCCAATCGCTGGTGCTCTATGATGGCGATATTTGCCTTGGCGGCGGAGTGATCCGCACTACTTGGAATGCGACGGAGCACGCCTGATGAACGATACCACCCCGATTCACCGCGCCCCGGATTCACCGACAGCGCGCCAGGTGCTGGCACTGGCCGGCGTGTTTCAAGCCGCCAGTTTGGTAGATGAACTTGCGCGAACTGGACAGACCGATACGCGCGCCTGGGAAACCCTAATACGCGCCACTATCGACACCAGTCCGCCAAGTTTTGAAGCTATCTATGGTGGGCACCCCAACAATTTACGCCGTGGCCTCGATACACTAGGCGGATTACTCGGGCGAAAAGACGCTAACACCACCGTCATGCGCTACGGTTTTGCGTTACTCATGCTGACCAATCAGCTGCGTAAAAATGACACCATGCTGGACGACCTAGGGCAGCGTTTATCGCGCATCCAGGGCCAGGCTGACTATTTCGGCGACAACCATGAAAATGTGGTCGCAAGCCTGGGTGAAGCCTACCAACAGACGCTTTCCACTTTTAAACAGCGCATTGTTGTTCAAGGCGACCCATCTTTACTGCAAAGCCCAATGATGCCCGAGCGCATCCGTGCCTGCCTGCTAGCTGGCGTGCGTTTTGGGCTGCTATGGCACCAGCAGGGAGGACGCCGCTGGCGCCTGATATTGCAACGCGGAGCCATGCAGCGCGCGCTGGATACCATTGGCTGAACACGCGTGGCCCATCGCTGATATTGCATCATTAATTACTTACGTTTGATTACGACGACTTACTCTCTCACTTAAACGCCACTTTCGGAACTCATGCCATGCCGTCTACGTCGCTCCCCCTTTCTGCTCTCACCGCCCTGTCGCCCGTTGATGGACGCTATGGCAGCAAGACCGAATCGCTGCGTGAACACTTCAGCGAATTTGGCCTGATACGCGCCCGCATCACCGTTGAGGTGCGCTGGTTACAGCGCTTAGCCGAGCTGCCAGGTATTGACGAAGTGCCGCCGCTTTCCAGCGCCGCCAACGATGTACTGAACAAGCTAGTTGCAGATTTCTCCGTTGCCGACGCCCAGCGCATTAAGGATATCGAACGTACAACCAATCATGACGTAAAGGCAGTCGAGTACTTCATCAAAGAGCACATCGAAGCCACTCCTGAGCTTCAGGCCGTCAGCGAGTTTGTCCACTTTGCTTGCACCAGTGAGGACATCAACAACCTGTCTCATGGCTTAATGCTGCGCGAAGGGCTGGATGTTGTTGTGGCAGAAATGCGTCAAGTCTCTGATGCCATCACGCAGCTCGCCCATACCCATGCAAAACAGCCTATGCTGTCACGCACCCACGGCCAAACCGCCAGCCCCACCACGCTGGGCAAGGAAATGGCTAACGTGGCCTATCGTCTGCGCCGCCAGCTCAAGCAGATCGAAGCCGTCGAGATTCTTGGCAAAATCAACGGCGCGGTAGGCAACTATAACGCTCACTTAACGACTTACGCCGATATCGACTGGGAAGCCAACGCTCGCCACTTTGTTGAAAGCCTAGGACTAACCTTCAACCCCTACACCACCCAGATCGAGCCCCACGACTACATCGCGGAGCTATTCGATGCGGTGTGTCGCTTCAACACCATCCTGGTCGACTTCGATCGCGATGTCTGGGGCTATATTTCACTAGGCTACTTCAAGCAAAAAACCGTCGAAGGCGAAATCGGCTCCTCGACCATGCCCCACAAAGTCAATCCTATCGACTTTGAGAACTCCGAAGGCAACCTGGGGTTGGCCAACGCAGTTCTTGGCCACCTGGCCGCGAAACTACCGGTCTCACGCTGGCAGCGTGATCTCACCGACTCAACGGTACTACGCAACCTGGGTGTCGGCATGGCCTACGCGCTAATCGCCTACCAGGCTTCGCTCAAAGGTATTAGCAAGCTAGAAGCCAATCCCCAACGGCTAAACGATGATTTAGACGCCAGCTGGGAAGTATTGGCCGAGCCTATTCAAACGGTCATGCGTCGCTACGGCATCGAAAAACCCTATGAAAAACTCAAAGAACTGACCCGTGGCAAGCGCATCGACCAAGCCGGATTTAGCGCCTTCATTGATACTCTGGCGCTGCCAAACGACGTAAAAATAGAGCTTAAAGCGCTGACGCCTGCCAGCTACATTGGTAACGCTATCGACCAAGCCAGCCGGCTGTAACCGCGCTACAGGAGATATTCGCCATGCCTTCCCATGCTCCGCTGACGCTGCTTGGTGGCCTGACTGCCAGCGACTTTCTGCGCGACCACTGGCAACAAAAGCCACTACTAATACGCGGCGCTTTTGCTGAGTTTGAAAGCCCGCTATCTCCCGATGAGCTAGCGGGTCTGGCTTGCGAGGAAAACGTTGAAGCACGACTGGTCGAAGAGTACGGGCATGACGAAAAAGGCACGCCCTGCCCCTGGAAAGTCAGCCATGGGCCCTTTAACGAGGATACCTTCGCTCACTTGCCCGAGCGCAACTGGACGCTGCTAGTGCAGGCCGTCGATCACTATGTCCCAGAGGTCGCCGAGCTACTTGAGCAGTTCAGCTTTCTGCCGCGCTGGCGTCTTGACGACATTATGATGAGCTACGCACCACCTGGCGGCAGCGTAGGGCCGCATTTAGATCAGTACGATGTCTTTTTGCTTCAAGCCAGCGGTCAGCGCCGCTGGCAACTCGGTGGCAAGGTGAGCCACGATGCGCCAATTATTGAGGGTATTGACCTACGCATCCTCAAGCGCTTTAACGTTTCTGCTGACCACGACTGGGTGCTAGAGCCTGGCGACATGCTGTATCTGCCCCCCGGCTGGGCGCACCATGGCGTCAGCCAGTCAGACGACTGCCTGACCATTTCCGTGGGCTTTCGCGCCCCCTCCGCCGATGAAGCCGTCACCTCGTTTGCTGATTACCTTGGCGAACAACTGCCCAGCTCACTGCGCTACTCAGACGCCGGCATGGCCGTAAGCTCAGACACGAGCGAGCTGGACGACGCTGCCGTGGCCCGCATGCGCGCCCTGATTCTCGACACCCTTGATGATCCGGCCCAATTAGCGCAATGGTTTGGCCGCGTGATGACCCAGACCAAATATCCCGACCAGTTATCACCCAGCGACACGCCTACTGATCCGGCAGAACTTATCAGCCTGCTACAAGAAGGCGACGTTCTTCAGCGCACGCCCGGCTCACGATTCGCCTGGCGCGCCATTGACACCCAGCGAGCCACGCTGTTCGTCGACGGCGATGGTCTCATCATTCATTTACCCCTGGCTCAGGCGCTGGCCAATCCTGACACGCCGCTTGATCATCACCTGCTGGCGGAAGACGGTGCCTCTGAGCTACTAACTCACCTGCTGGATGCCGGCAGCCTGTGCTGGCACTGGGAGGTTCAGGAAGACATGGCAGATAACGGCTGACGACACGAGTTCCTATCAATGACAAAAAAAGCAGCCAATATCCGCATTATTCAGGGCGACTGGGCACGTTTAGGCCAGCAAGCCGAGCAGTTGCGCCGAACGGTTTTTATTGACGAGCAGAATGTCTCCCAGGAGGAAGAGTGGGACGGTCTAGACCCTGACTGCCTGCATTTTCTGGCATATAGCGACGAACGCCCTATCGGCACCGCACGGCTTTTGCCCGATGGGCATATCGGGCGCGTCGCCGTACTTTCCGAACAGCGCGGCAACGGTATCGGCCGGGCCCTGATGATGGCCGCAATCGAGGCGGCTCGGCATCAACAGCTTAAACAGGTCGAATTAGCGGCTCAGACCCATGCGCTGACGTTTTATGAACGACTAGGCTTCCAGGCTAAGGGAAGCGTTTTTCTCGACGCAGGAATACCTCACCGTCACATGACTCTCTCTCTCATTCGCTAAGTAACAGAAATGGCACTTGAAACACCACGGTGTAGTCAAGTTACAACCACTCATCCCCCCAAGGGCCAATTGCCGATCTCTGTCTAGCCAAGCCATAGTGATGAACAGCACAGAATGCAACATATCCCGATGATGATGGTGTGGCAGCATTGCGGTGACTGTGGGCAAGCCCGTCGATTCAGACATCAAGTAATTGGCAATTAACTGGGAGTGAGACGTCATGACAGGATTCAAGGATCAGGTAAAAGCGCTGACCGAACTGCGCAACGCACAAGGCGGCAAGTGGGACAATATCGACCCCAGCGACGCAGCTCGCATGCGGGTTCAGAACCGCTTCCACACTGGCTTGGATATCGCCCGTTACACCGCCAAGATTATGCGTGAAGACATGGCAGCCTACGATGCCGATAGCAGCAAGTACACTCAGTCGCTGGGTTGCTGGCACGGCTTCATTGGCCAGCAGAAGCTGATCGCTATTAAAAAGCACTTCGGCAACACCAAGCGTCGTTATCTGTATCTGTCAGGCTGGATGATCGCCGCGCTGCGTTCTGAATTCGGTCCGTTACCCGACCAGTCTATGCACGAAAAAACCAGTGTTCCATCGCTCATCGAAGAGCTTTACACCTTTCTTCGTCAAGCAGACACCTGGGAGCTTAACCACCTGTTCCGCGATCTGAACGAGGCCAAGAAGGCAGGCGACGCTGCCAAAGCAGAAGAGCTGATCAAGCAGATCGACAACCACGAAACTCATGTCGTGCCGATCATCGCTGACATCGACGCCGGTTTCGGTAACGCCGAAGCAACGTACTTGCTAGCCAAGAAAATGATAGAAGCCGGTGCTTGTGCCATTCAGTTGGAAAACCAGGTATCTGACGAGAAGCAGTGTGGTCACCAAGACGGCAAAGTTACCGTGCCTCACGAAGACTTTATCGCCAAGATCAATGCCGTTCGCTACGCGTTCCTTGAGCTAGGCGTTGACGATGGTGTCATTGTTGCGCGTACCGACTCCCTGGGTGCCGGTTTGACCCAGAAAATTGCGGTAACCAGCACCCCTGGCGATCTAGGCGACAAGTACAATAGCTACCTTGATGGCGATGTTATTGAAAACGCCGCTGATATTAACAACGGCGATGTTGTCATCAAACAAGACGGCAAACTGCTGAAGCCAAAGCGTCTGGCGTCGGGCCTTTACCAGTTCAAACCGAACACTGGCGAAGACCGCGTTGTACTGGACTGCATCACCAGCCTGCAGAATGGCGCTGACCTGCTGTGGATCGAAACTGAAAAGCCCCACGTCGGCCAGATTGCCAGCATGGTTAACCGCATCCGCGAAGTCTGCCCAGATGCCAAACTGGTCTATAACAACTCGCCATCATTCAACTGGACGCTCAACTTCCGCCAGCAAGTGTTCGATGCTTGGCAGACCGAAGGCAAAGACGTCAGCGCTTACGAGCGTGCCGATTTGATGAACGAGAAATACGACGGTACCGAGCTGTGTGATCAGGCTGACGAGTGGACAGCAAACTTCCAGCGTGATGCTGCCCGTGAAGCCGGTATTTTCCACCACCTGATCACCCTGCCGACCTACCATACCGCCGCCTTGTCGACTGACAACCTCGCTAAAGGCTACTTCGGCGACGAAGGCATGCTGGCCTATGTAGCAGGCGTGCAGCGCAAGGAAATTCGCCAGGGAATCGCTACCGTTAAGCACCAGGATATGGCGGGTTCTAACATTGGCGACGACCACAAAGAGTTCTTCCATGGGGATGCCGCGCTCAAAGCAGGCGGTGGCGACAACACCATGAACCAGTTCTAACCTGAATTTTCCTGTATGCTTTGGCATAACAGTATTTGATACTAACAGTATGCAATACTAAGGGAGGGTTTAAGCCCCTCCCTTTTTTATGCCTTCTTGCCTGCTGCAGCGAACAAAGCTAGCGTAGTCATAGGGTAAGCGTTAAGATCAAAAACAGCGTTTTCTAACCAACGGTTAATCTTCGCCTTCACCATGCCACGGATGCTCAAGGAGAACTCACATGAAGCGACTTATTCCCATTATTGCCGTTAGCGCCCTGTCACTTGCCGGCTGTGCTAACACCGCACCTTTTTCGGGCAACGTGTATTCCGCCAACCAAGCCGGAACAGCCCAAAACGTGACGCTAGGCACCATTACTGCCCTGCGCCAAGTCCAAATTCAGGCTGACAGCCGCGCTGGCGGTTTAGTCGGTACGGTTGGTGGTGGCGCGATCGGCGGTATCCTAGGTAGCGGCATAGGCGGAGGTTCAGGCCGTCAAATTGCTACAGTCGTCGGTGCCATGGGTGGCGCAGCAGCGGGTAGTGCTGCAGAAGAACGCCTTAACCGAATTACTGCTTGGGAAATTGAAGTACGCAAAGAAAACGGACAAAGCATTATTGTCGTACAAAAAGCCGACCAGCCCTTCCAAGTGGGCCAGCGTGTACGCATTGTTGGCAACGGCAACAACGCCAGCGTTGTACCGTTTTAATACAGCACAGCGCTAGCTCGGCAGCACTGTGGTACTGCACAAAAAACCGATGCCATTGGCATCGGTTTTTTATCGATCAACAGAACAGCTGCTACATCAACCAAGGTTCGCCTTGTTCATGATGCAACCAACAACCTTGGTAGCAACCAAGGTGATCACACCAATAATAATTGCCACCATCAGCACTTCGACTGGTGCAACAATCGCCGTTGCCAACAGAACAGCTGAAGCGGGTGCCAACACATAACGGTCATCATGGCTACGCATAATGGTCGGTAACATGGCATCTAGCTTAGCACTGACCGAGGCATCCCAGTTCTTTAGCAGCATGTAAAGAAAGAATACAAAAGCAACCAGCCAGATAATGGCGATCGTCATTATGGTCTCCGAGTCAAAAATCAAAGGTTAGAGTAGGCGCAGCAATGAATAAATCCCTGCAAGGGTAGCCTTGAGAAGCCCGCCTCGCAACCCACATACAACAGTGAATTTGTCTCATGGGGCACTCCAATGCATGGAAAAAACTGACTTGACCACTGACAGCCCAAGATAGCCGCGTTACCATAAACGCTTAACCCAGCTATTTACCAAACAAAGGTTCTTTCATGCAGATTGCGCAAAACACCGTTGTCGCATTTCACTACACTCTGACCAACGAGGCTGGTGAGGTGCTGGACAGCTCGGAAGGTCGCGAGCCGCTGACATACCTGCACGGCGCCGGCAACATTATTCCTGGGCTTGAAAAGCAGCTAGAAGGCCGCGCGGCGGGCGACAAACTGCAAGCTAATGTCAGCCCCGAAGAAGGCTATGGCGAAGTTCAGCCACAGCTGGTTCAGGAAGTCTCTCGTGAGTCATTTCAAGGAGTTGACACTATTGAGCCGGGCATGCAGTTTCAAGCCCAAACTGATGGCGGCCCGCTGATGGTCACTATCACCGAGGTACAAGGCGACACGGTTACCGTAGACGGAAACCACCCACTGGCAGGCCAGCCACTGAACTTCGACGTTGAAATTGTTGAAGTACGTGAAGCCAGCCAGGAAGAGGCTGAGCACGGCCATGTGCATAATGAAGGCGACCACCAGCACTGAGCATCAACGCTGGTTTAGCCCTTGTGCTAGCGGTTGTCTAACAACCCAGCCGTGCCACAAGGACTTAAAAAAGGGCAGCGTTAACGCTGCCCTTTTTCTATTTCACGTGAACTACGTTACACCTTGCGCTCACCGACACGCGATTTCAGGACACATACTAGCTAGCTACATTTTTCAGCGTGATATATCCCCCCCACAAGCGGGTTACCGTCGTCAGTGCACAAGCCGCCGCAAACAGTGTTGCCAACAGCGGAAAATACTCAGGCCACAGGCAAAACGCCACTAAAGCCAGAACCGTTTCAGTACCTTCCGTTAGCCCATGCAAGTAATAAAACGCCTTATGCTGAAAACGCGGGGACTGTAACTGATGCCTTGCAGCCATAATCGCAAAGGCCAGAAACGACGTTCCAGTACCAATGAAGGCAAACAACAAGAGCGCGCCCACCAACGCATTAGCGCCAGGATCAGCCAGCACAAAACCGAATACCACCGCGGCATAGAACACGAAGTCCAAGCCGATATCGAGAAAGCCCCCCGCATCGCTATCTGTACCAGTCAGCCGCGCCAGCGCTCCATCTAGGCCATCTCCTAGTCGGTTCAATACAATAGCAACCAGCGCCAGCCAGTACAGCTCAAACGCCAACAACGGTAAAGCCAGCATTCCGATAACAAAAGCGATCAACGTGACCTGATCCGGCTTTACGCTCACGCGCGCCAGCCCCCTCGCCAGCCAGCGCAGTGGTTTTTGGGTCAGCGGCATGGTCCAGCGATCCAGCATGTCTCAATCCTTTTTTACAGCGCGACCACTTAGCTACGCCGCCAGTCAAAGTAACGCTTTAGCCAGCCAAGCAGCCGTTCGGGTTTGTGCGCATTTTTCCATACGCCAGCGCTTGCTTTCACCGCCTCAGAACGCGTGGGGTAAGGATGTACCGTGCCGAGTATTTTGTTCAGGCCGATATTATGTGTCATCGCCAAGGTAAACTCGGCCAACATCTCACCAGCACCGTCGCCCACCACTGTTGCGCCAAGAATTCGGTCTTTTCCTGGCACGGTCAGCACTTTGATAAACCCATCACGCTGACCTTCGGCAATAGCGCGGTCTAACTCGCTGAGTGCATAGCGTGTCAGCTCATATTTAACACCCTGCTGCTGAGCCTCTCGCTCACTCAGCCCAACCCTAGCCACCTCAGGGGCGGTAAAAGTGACAGCTGGCATGGCCCGATAACTGACCCGAAAACGTTTGAACTCACCAAACAGCGCATTAACCGTGGCATGCCAAGCCTGATGTGCGCTGGCATGGGTTAGCTGATACGGCCCTGTCACATCGCCACACGCCCAAACATTGGGTAATACCGAACGCAGGGCTTCATCCACCGGCAACGTGCCATCGTCACGCAGCGTAACGCCCAGCGACTCCAAGCCCAGCCCAGCAACATTAGCCTGACGCCCAATCGCTACCAACAGCTGATCGAAGGGCAGGCGTTGCACTTGACCGTCACGCGTAATTTCTAGCAGGTGCGCACTGCCCTTAGCGCCGTTAGCAATAACACGCTGCGCCTGAGCTCCCAAGACCAGCTCCACGCTATCCTGCTCAAGCCCTTTGGCCACTGCGGCGGCAACATCAGCATCCTCCCTGGGTAGCAGCTGATCCCCTTTCACCACCAAAGTGACGTTACTGCCCAGCCGCGCAAAGCTCTGGCCAAGCTCGCAGCCAACTGGCCCACCACCCAAAACAACAAGCCGCCTAGGCAGCTCGCTTAACTGCCAAAGGTTATCGGACGTCAGCACCTCGATATGCTCAAGGCCAGGTAGCTCAGGGAGCCGCGGCCTTGCACCACTGGCAATGATGACATGACGCGTTGTAACCAGACGGTTATTGATACGCACCCGCCATGGGTCTTCCAAACGCGCATCTCCCTCCACAATATCAACGCCCAGTCCCTCATAGCGTTCGCGACTATCATGAGGCTCAACAACACGAATCGCTTGATGAACATGCGCCATCACATCAGCAAAGTTAACGTTAGGCTCACCGGCATGCACGCCATAGCGCGAGGCGCGGCGAATCTCACTCACGCTGTGTGCCACCCGAATCAATGCCTTGGAAGGCACACAGCCCGTATTCAAGCAATCACCACCCAGCTTATCGCGCTCTACCAACATCACTTTGGCTTTCACTGCGGCGGCAATATAGCTGGCAACGAGCCCTGCTGAGCCGCCCCCAATGACAACGATGTCCTGCTCAAAGTGTGTAGGTCGGCGATGCCGCTTGGCTAGGCGTCGACGCTCGATTAATGAGACTCCCCCACGCGCCAACCAGGGAAACAGGCCCAGCAACACAAACGAGCCAATCAACCCCGGCGACAAAATCCCCCCCAGCGACTCAAGGCTGCCCAGCTCCCGGCCCGCATTTACGTAAACCACGGTCGCTGGCAACATACCAAGCTGACTGACCCAGTAGAAGGTCGTCAGACGCATTCGGGTCAACCCCATAACCAAATTGATAACGAAAAACGGAAAGACCGGAATTAGTCGCAGCGTGAACAGATAAAAAGCGCCTTCCCGCTCGATACCTGCATTGATTCGCTCAAGCTGGTGAGCAAATCGCCGCTCCAACGAACCTCGCAGTAAGCTACGAGCAATCAAGGCAGCCAGCGCTGCTCCTAAGCTACTGGCAAAAGACACCAACAATACGCCCCATCCCAGCCCGAACAGCGCCCCACCGAGTAGCGTCAACAGCGCTGCTCCTGGCAACGATAACGCCGCCATCAACACATAGAGCGCAAAAAACCCACCTGCCACCGCTAACGGTCTGACATCAAATAGCGACTGAAAGCGCGCTTGGCTAGCCTTAATATTGTCCAGCGTCAAAAACTCATGGGCACCGCTGACGAAAAATACCGCCAGCAACACAACAATACCTATCGCAATAACTGCTCGTCTCTGTGCCACACCAAGCCTCCTTTTTACGATCTTTCTTACCGCCTTATATTGCTACGCACGGCTTGACATCTGACTTTCCGCACAGCTTTTTCCGATGCTATTGCTAAAAAAGACACAAGAAAAACACTGGCAACTGCACTGATATACTGAACTACCATGAGCACAAACGTTCACATTAGCTTAGGCTTTTTACCTCGGAGCGCCCACCATGTCGAACCAACCACACCGCCCCCAACCCATCGCTCACAATGGGTATCGCCAGCGAGGCCTATTTTTTCTGACAGGCACACTCGCAACCTTACTGTTCGGCGCAATGCCAGCCAGTGCATTAGCAAGCAGTTCATCGGTGAGCAGCAAAAACGCTGTATTCGCGGGCGGTTGTTTCTGGTGTATGGAGGAGGCTTTCGACAAGGTTAGTGGCGTGACTGCCACGACTTCCGGCTTCAGCGGTGGCAAAACAGAAAACCCAAGTTACCGGCAGGTGGTTAATGGCGGCACGGGGCACCTGGAAGTCGTCGAAGTTGAGTATAACCCCGAGCAAGTCGATTACCCCGAGCTACTGGATGTTTTCTGGCGCAACATTGATCCTTTCGCTGTCAATCGACAGTTCTGTGATGAGGGAGACTCATATCGTAGTGCGGTGTTTGTCAGCAATGAGGCCCAGCGAGAACTGGTTGAAACCAGCCGAAAGGCTCTTGCTGAGCGCTTTGGTCGCAATATCACTACCGATATTTTGACGGCTTCCACGTTTTATCCAGCGGAAAAAGCGCATCAGAATTATTACACAGAAAACCCTCTTCGCTACCGCTTTTACAAATCAGCCTGTGGCCGAACTGAGCGTCTGCAGGAGGTATGGGGAGATGAGGCAGGTGGTGTGTAAACACTGAGCAGCTATTCAGCCACGCTCGTCTTAGCTTCTACTGCAGTTTTCACTGAGATGGGTGTGCCGCTCACGGCATTGTAACCAAAACGCAATTCCCAGCGTAACGCCAAGCATCAGCCAGGATGCTAGTACCACACCGGGCCAGCCAGCCAACTGCCAGAATGGCTCTAACCAGAAACCACCCAGGCTTGCCCCAGTGTAGTAAAACACCAGGTACAATGCCGAGGCACTCCCCCTGGCAGTAAGCGCTTGACGCCCTACCCAGCTAGAAGCCATGGAATGGGCCAGAAAAAAGCCAAAGGCATTGATAGTAAGCCCAACGAGGATCCAGCTTAGCGACGCTGACAGCGTCACGGCTGTACCCGCCATCAAAATAACGATACCCAGCATCATACAGCGTGGCTGCGACAACCGCCCGGCAATACGGCCAGACAACGCCGACCCCAGAGTGCCGCCTAGATAGGTCAGAAAAATCAACCCCAATAGCCTGGCACCCAGCGAATAAGGCGCGTCAGCCAAGTAAAAAGTGATATAACTATATTGGTTGATAAAAATCAGAAAATTCAGCCCACCTAGCAGATAGGCTCCCAGCAACAAAGGGTTACGCAGATGTGCTCGCAAATCAGCCAATGCGGTACGCAGTTCAAACGGATGCGGCGTGAATGCCTTGGCTGCCGGCAGGAGTCGCCAGAACACCAGCAGGCCAACCAGTGTCATGCTCCCTACGACCAAAAAGCTCATTGATGCCGAGCTGACTTCGGCCACCGAACCACCCACAATACGTCCACTAATACCACCCAACGTATTAGCACCGATATAAAGCCCTACCGCCGTCAACAACGCCGGTTTTTCAAACTCATCCCCCATCCAAGCAATAGCCACTGCCGGCAAGCCGCCGAGAAAGAAGCCCTGCAAGGCACGTAGCGCTAGCAACGTCTCAAAATCAGGAGCAAAGGCTAGGGCTAATGACAGAGCGCCACCAGCCAACAGCGTAAAACGCATAATAGCCCCCCGCCCCACTGCATCGGACAAAGGGCCAAACACCAGCAGAGAAGCCGCTACCGTCAGAGTCGCTACCGACATGACGAGGCTGATCCCCAGCGTCGATACCGCATAACTTTCACGCAGCTCAGGTAAGAGCGGCTGGGGCGCATATAAGTTGATAAATACAAGAAAAGAACCCAGGCACAAGGCAAGGGTTGCGCGCCACCAGGCGCGACTATGAGCTTGGATCATGCAAAGCCTTACGTTATAACCGTCGCGCCCGCTCATTATTAGAGCGTAGGTGTCAACATCGTTCACACCTCAAACTTACCTGTTGGCGCTGGCAGACTGACTCAACTGAGCCAATTGTACGGCTTCCATGGGGCGACGTGACTTCCAGTAGTAACGCTTCCAATACACATTATCCAGCGAGGAAATCATCACACCTCGTGATGATGACGCATGCAAAAACTGGTCATCCCCTACATAGATACCGACGTGACGACTACCCGGTGGGCGGAAAAACACCAAGTCGCCTGGCTCAAGAGAGGCACGCGTTACTGCAGCACCTTCGTTAACCTGATGGCGCGTTGTTCTGGGCAGGTCGATATTAAACTGATCTGAGTAAATGTTCTGTACTAACGCCGAGCAGTCAATACCCGAAGAACTGGTGCCGCCCAAACGATATGGCGTGCCTTCCCAACGCTCATGTTGTGAAAGTAACGCATCACGAATCAAGGCAGAGGCATCCACCGGCGTCTGAGCCTGCAGCGGTTTTACCGATTCCGCTGGAGAGATCAATCCCGGCATATCGCGAGCAAAATAGTCACTACCCGGTGATTCTTTGGTGGCGCTAGCGCAACCCGTCAGCAATGAAACCGCCAGTGCTACAGGTACCAAACGGTAATATTGGGGAAACGCCATCCCTGCAATCCTTATCTTCCGTATTTTCGTTTAACACCCATCAGGACCAATTACCAACTTTTCGCCTGACCATGGCAACCATATTTCTAGTAATTTTCTAACAATCTATCGACTTTTCAACAAAAAATCGAGCGAGATCATCCCTTTTACACCCGCTCATACAGCGCTATAGCATAAAGCAATATAGCGATTAATATAACTGTCAGCAGCACATTTCACACAACTCCTGTGCTCAGGCAATACCAGGTCAATAAGCGATAAATCATTCCATCAATGCAACTGTCGAGTATCCCCTGGCAGCGTATCAATATGCATAGGTGCCCAGTGCCGTGGCCGCGCGCCCGGGAAGTCCAGGCTCGCCCAGGGGCCAGCTAGGGGCGGTGACGCTGTCAGCCACGCCACCAATGCCTGCCTCATCCCCTCCAGGAAGTTATCGCGCTCAGAGGTTTCTCCCATAAAAAACGAAAAACCGGCAAACAGCCCTAACGCATAATCCTCCCAGCCACTGTAGCTGTCCTGGGCCATGCGATAGGCGCGCTCCAGCCTTGCCATGAGCGCCGCCTCATCCAGCCAGCCCAATTGTCGCGCGGCAACCAGCAGGTCAACGGCTTGCGCTAGATCCCAAGCGAGCATATCCAGCTCATTACAACCGGCAACATTATTGCGTACACGCTCAAGGCGCAGCAGGTGATTGCGCTCTTCTTCGCTGCAATGGCCACTTTCAAGTGTTTCAATCTCAGATACCAAGCGCTTCCCGCTCAACGTGTAGGGCGCATAGTTAATCTGATAATCCTGTCGATCTCCCACATCAAACAGCTGATCAATGAACGCCTCAAGCTCATCAGCGCTATGCAGTCCGTAGTGGCTATCCAGCCAGTCCATGATGTCAACACACTGGCGTGGGCTTTCAGGTTGAGGAAAATTCCATACCGGCGTATTTAGCGGGCCCGCTAAGGCCAGTGCAGTAAAGTGGGGCAAGCTGGGGCGCAAACCTGGCTCGTGAGGGGTCTCGCTGCGCCACTCCAGCCAGTGAAACAAGCTACCCGGATCCTCTCGGTGCCAACGCAGCACATCAATCAGTGACGACTCGCCGTCCTCGCCTGGAAGCAGCGATTCCCATACCTCCCAAGCAGACAACAAACGCCTAACATCAGGATAAAAACGGCATAAAGTATCTTTCAACGCCAATACCCTGGCGTTTAGTTCGTCGGCATCAAAAAGGGCGCTATCCACAGCCATCTGCAAGTGAAATGCATACTCCTCAGCCATGTGAATAGTTGCCGCATGACGGCTGGCAGCACCCAATGCGTCTCTCACTTGCCGCTCCTGCTCAACAGCAGAGCCAAAAGGGGTGTTCGGCCCAGGCAACGCTCGATGCGCTGCATCAGCTGCCAGTTGGTTAAGGTGGTGCGCCTGAGCAGGCATCCAGAACCGCGCTAATGTGCCAATGCTTTCATCAGGATGTATTTCAAGCACGTCGCTTAAATACTGGCGAGCTTCGTTGGCACGCTCGTCATCACAGCCAACACGTTTCCCCTGACGAGTCGCAAGCAACGGATCGCGCACTCCCGCCAGCGCCAATAACCAATGGCGAGGATCAGAGCGCCACCGCCGAATTGCTTGCCGAGAAGCCACTAGCTGCGCGTCATCCACCGCACCTGACAACGCCCCACTCCATGGCGTTAAGGGCGAGTGCATCAGGAGCACCCAGTCTGCATCAAACTCACCTAACTGATCGCGGCCATCAAACAAGCTGCGCCCACGCTGACAGCTTCGCGCAAGAGCGGCCCAGCCACTGTAGCGTGAGATAATTAAGTCGGCGCCATGCACAGCAAAATCACGCGCCTCGTCATGGGTGAGCCAGCCCACGCAAGCACCAGCCCATGCTAAGTCGATCAGCCTTAACCAGTCCCAGCCAGCCCAGTCGAGAGGTTCACCGCTCTCAATAAAGCTCAGTAATACATTACCAAAGCCACGCTCTCCCGTGCTCAGCTCAGCCTGCCAGCGACGACGCGCGTCATTGTCTTGAGCCAGCAGCCTTGATGCCATCAGGTCCCAGCCATGACGATCTCCCTGCGCGGCTAACCACAGCAGCAAAGCGACCAGTTCATCACGACTGCCCACCTGCCAAACATCCTTCAGCCAAGATTCCACCCCTTTCCAGTCGGTGGCAGCAGGCGGTGCTTCAAGCACCGGCCCAAAAGCGGCACGCAACCGCCATACGCGAAACCCGTCATCTTCTGGCCAACAGGCGGCACGTTCTGTCTGAATAGCCAACCAGTCACCCAGCATCGACCAGGTGATCCCTTCGCCTTCTCCTTCTAGCCGTGAAAGCGCATCGCAAGCGCTGGGCAGGCCAGCTTCCGCATTGGCCCAGCCCAAGGTGTTCCAAGCGCCGCGCAAGGCGTCGAGCCAGTCGTCCAAACTGGCGTAACAGGCATGGATTCGTTCGCTAAAAGCACGCGCCCATCCTGTGGCCCGCGGCTCACTTAGCCAACCGGATGCGCCACCCAAGGCAACAAGTTCAAGACCGTTTAACCAACCCAAAGGCGTTGGCTCACCAGTACCAAAACATTCCAGCAGACGCCAAGCCAACTCACTACGGTCAGCCACGTCAAGCATCACCAAACGAGCACTGGCCAGCTCAGCATCAAGCGCCAAAGGCTCAGGAGAAAAGGCCCAGTCGCACAGCACTAACTGCTGGGCCCACCAGGCATTCAGGGGATTAACCAAGTCTCACCTCGCCAGACAAAATCTGTTATTGCCGCCAAATGCAGCGTCCACAACACCCGCTCACTTGCAGCCAACTCTATGGCGGGCAATTGTAACGGAAAGCCAGCGCTAGGCCGATTATTTACCATACGTTGTCCATTGCCTCGACTTCCTGTTCGGCAAAAATAAACACTCCCGCTTGGCGAAACGTTTAAAATAATGCACACTCGTCAAACAAGATAGCCACCCCATAACGACACTCTGTGCCGCTCCCAAGAATAGCTCAAGAGAACATGCGATGACCGCCAACTCAGAACACCTGACCGATAAGGCCTATGTGGCCGGACAATGGCGCGCTGGCGAGCGCCGCTTCGGCGTCACCAACCCTGCCACGGGTGAACAGCTGGCCGAAGTGCCAGACCTAACCGCCGACGACGCCCGCGACGCCATTGCTGCCGCCGAAGCCGCTGGCAACGCTTGGCGCAAGCGCACCGCCAAAGAACGCGCTAACCTGCTGCGCGCTTGGTATGACGCGATCATGGCCAACCAAGAAAACCTGGCTCGCCTGATGACCCGCGAACAAGGCAAACCGCTGGCAGAGTCTCGCGGTGAAGTTGCCTATGGTGCCAGCTTCGTCGAATACTACGCCGAAGAAGCGAAGCGTGTTGCTGGAGAGACACTTCCCGGCCACGGCGTCGACAAGCGTATTTTGGTGTTTCGCGAGCCAATCGGCGTGGTCGCTGCTATCACGCCCTGGAACTTCCCGCTGGCAATGATTACCCGCAAGTGTGCACCCGCACTGGCGGCTGGCTGCACGGTTGTGATCAAGCCCGCCGAAGCGACTCCACTGACAGCCCTGGCGCTGGTCAAGCTGGCCGAGCAGGTTGGCTTTCCTGAAGGCGTGATCAACATTGTCACTGCCAGCCGCCCTGCTGAAATTGGCGAAGTGCTGACCTCTGACCCACGGGTACGCAAAATCTCCTTCACTGGCTCAACGCCCGTCGGCAAACGGCTACTAGCGCAATGCGCTGGCACCGTTAAGAAAGCCTCCATGGAGCTGGGTGGTAACGCGCCGTTCATTGTTTTTGACGATGCCGACCTAGACGCCGCCGTAGAAGGTGCCGTGGCATCGAAGTATCGCAACTCTGGCCAGACTTGCGTCTGCACCAACCGCTTTTTGGTGCAGTCCGGTGTGTATGACGCCTTTCTCGACAAGCTGGCAGCTCGAGTTGCTGAGCTCAAGGTCGGTAACGGCCTAGAAGATGGCGTTTATCAAGGACCTCTGATTAACCAGGCCGCCGTTGACAAGGTAGAAGCCCACATTCGCGACGCGCTGGATAAAGGCGGACGCCTGGTGTGTGGCGGAGAGCCCCATGCGCTTGGGCACACCTTTTTCCAGCCAACAATCATTGCCGATGTAAACGACGACATGCGCGTGGCTACCGAAGAGACCTTCGGCCCACTGGCTCCGGTATTTCGTTTCGATACAGAAGAACAAGCTATCGCCATGGCTAATGCCACTGAGTTTGGCCTGGCCGCTTACTTCTATGCCCGCGACTACCGGCGTATCTGGCATGTCATGGAAGGCTTGGAATATGGCATGGTCGCGGTAAATGAAGGGATTCTTTCAACTGAACTTGCGCCTTTTGGTGGCGTCAAGGAATCAGGACTTGGTCGTGAAGGCTCACGTCACGGCCTAGATGAATACACTGAACTGAAATATGTCTGCGTCGGCGGCCTCTGATTGCTCGCCCAACAGCCCTATAGGAATGACTCATGAATAACGCACAGCTCAACGAACTCAAACAACGCTATATCGCTAAGGGCGCCGTTAGCGCTTCTGCACAATTTGCTGAACACGCTGAAAACTCTGTGATATGGGATGCCGACGGCAACCGACTGATCGACTTTGCTGGCGGTATCGGCGTGCTGAACCTAGGCCACCGTCATCCCAAAGTGGTCGACGCTGTCAAAGCTCAGTTAGACAAGCTGATGCATACTTGCCAGACCGTAATGGCCTACGCACCTTTTGTGCAGCTGGCCGAAAAGCTTTGCCATATGACGCCGGTTAAGGGCGACGCCAAAGCGATGCTAGTCAACACCGGTGCCGAAGCGCTGGAAAACGCTGTAAAAATTGCCCGCGCAGCTACTGGCCGTAGCGGTATCATCTGCTTTGATGGCAGTTTCCATGGCCGTACTATGATGACACTGGCCATGACAGGTAAGGTTCTGCCTTACAAAAATGACTTCGGCCCAATGCCCAGCGACGTTTTCCGCGCCCCCTTCCCAGTGCCTTACCACGGCATCAGCGAAGAGGATTCGCTAAACGCACTGAAAACCGTCTTCAAAACAGACATTGCCCCGCATCGCACCGCCGCTATCGTGATTGAGCCGGTACAAGGTGAGGGTGGCTTCTATGCCGCATCACCCGCCTACCTTCAGGCCCTTCGCGCGCTCTGCGACGAGCACGGCATTCTGCTCATTGCCGACGAAGTACAGTCAGGCTTTGGCCGTACCGGTAAGCTGTTTGCTCTGGAGCACAGTGGTATCAAGGCCGACATCGTCACCATGGCTAAGAGTCTGGCTGACGGCATGCCACTGTCTGCTGTCGTCGGTACTGCCGACGTCATGGACTCGTCAGGCCCTAACTCACTGGGCGGCACCTACAGCGGCAACCCACTGTCCTGTGCGGCAGCTTTAGCTGTTATTGATGTCATTGAGGAAGAAGACATTCTGGCCAGAAGCAACGCACTTGGTGAAAAGCTGGTGGCCCGCTTCAGCGACTGGCAGCAGCGTTTCGAAAACGTCGATAACGTGCGCAGCTTGGGCTGTATGACAGCCTTTGAGCTGGTTGCCGATAAAGCGTCTCGCCAGCCGCATCCAGAACTTGCTGCGGCACTGTGCAAAAAGGCTAAAGAGAAAGGACTAATCCTGCTATCTTGCGGTTTCTGGAGCAATACGATCCGCTTCTTGATGCCAGTCACTATCGAGGATGAGATCCTTGAGGAAGGCTTGGCGATCATCGAGCAGTCGCTAGTCGAGCTAACTGGTGCCTAAGACAGCACACTAGCTGGTGCCCGACTCGGCGTAGCAGCAATAGCCCAACAAGGCGAATGCGAAACGCTCGACGGTTGATACCGTCGAGCGTTTTTCATTATCTCATGCCACTATTGAAACCTAACCGACCTCACTGACCAAGCGGCTTGCCGGAGCAAATATGCGATATGCCACACTAGGCCCAACCGGTAGCAACCATGAATTGGTGCTCAAGCGCTACCTACGCCATACTCACAACACGCCGCCTACCAGCGCCCCTTCCAGTATCCAGCTATTTAACAACTTTAACGCCGCCTTTGATGCCTTACTAACGGGAAAAGTGGACCGAGTTCTTCAGTGCTCAGCGCATGTCAGCCATAGCGAATGCGTAGGGCGCTTCATGCACCGCGCTTTTCCAGTAGATACCTTCATTGCTGGCAGCCGCCCACTGGCTCTATTGGCTCGCCACTCAGCAACGCTGCCGACCCGCGTCGGCCTACAACCAGCTACCCGCCACTACACCGACTTATCTGCCTTTGCAGAACAGGTTGAGATGCCCACTATTGTTGATGTTGCAAACGGCTTATTGAGCGCTCAGTTCGATGCCGGCATTTGTGCGCTGGAGACACAGCAACGCCACCCGGAAACGCTTCGTTTGATCAAAAATTTGGGGCCGGCACTGGACGTCTGGATACTGTTCAGCACCCAACCCTTGCCCAATGACGACCCCAGAGTCATCTAAACCGCTTAGCTGCGGCTAGTAATTTCCAGCAGGTGATAACCGAACTGAGTTTTCACCGGACCATGAACCTTGTTCACTTCACCGCTGAATACCACTTTGTCGAACTCTGGCACCATCTGTCCTGGCCCAAAAGTGCCCAGCTCTCCTCCTTGACGCCCAGAAGGGCAGTTAGAGTGCTCTTTCGCTACCGCAGCAAAATCACGGCCGTCTTCAATTTCTTTTTTCAGCGCTTCACACTTGGCTTCATCGTCAACCAGAATATGGCGCGCGCTAGCTTGAGTCATGATGCTCTCCGCATTACTAAATGGAATGAGCGGCAAGCTTAACATGGGATATTCATCCTGTGCCTTCAGCATTAGCGCTCACTATTTTTACTACTTAAATGACAAAAATGGCCAGCATTCCCGCTAACACCAATAACGCCCGCATCCAGAGCGGTCGCCGAGCAATAACGCCATAAGAAATACCTGTCAGGCCAACAGCAATTTTAATCGCGCTTAATACAGCACCAAACGGATCAGCCGCCAGCTGAATAATTTCTGGATTCGCCACCATCGCCAGCGGAATAATATAGAGCCCAATGCCCAGTGCCATCGCTTTGAGTGCTACCTTGAGCCAGTTCTCCCCCACCATACCAGCAGCAATGAACACCCCACCGCAAACGGGTGGCGTAATGGTGGAAAGCAGCGCAAACCAGAAAACAAACAAATGTGCCAACAACAGATCCAACCCAAGAGACGTTAGCGCGGGACCCGCCACCGAAACACAAATGACATAAGCCGCAGTGGTTGGCACCTCCATCCCCAGCACCAAACACGCCACCGCCGTCAGCAATAGTGCTGGCCACAACATATCGCCAGATAACGAGAGAATGCCAGAGGTGATTTTGACGCCTAGCCCTGTCATAGCCAACACGCCGATCACTAGCGAAGCACAGATGATGATAGCCCCGATCACCGCCACCTGTCGGCCAGCCGTGAGAAGCGCCTGAGTCATTCGAGCAGCAAAGCCACGCAGCGAAATACGCAAATTCGCATCAGCCAACAGCAGCGCCATGCCAGCAAATATCGCCAAGCTCGCCGCATACTGCGGCGTATAGCCACCGATAAAGATCAGCTGCAGCAATATTACAAAGGGCACAGCAAAAAACAGCGAGGTAATCAGCACATCACGGCGACTGGGGCGATCCGCCTCAGCGACTGGGCTGAGGTCATCGCGCGTGGCATACGCATTAATGCCAACCCATACCGTGGCAAAGTACAGCACGGCGGGCAACAAGGCTGCCGCCATAATCTGGGTATAGGGCGTGCCCGTTAGCTCCACCATGACGAAAGCACCCGCTCCCATCAGCGGCGGCATGATTTGCCCTCCAGATGAGGCCACCGCTTCAACGGCACCCGCTAACGCACGAGGGTAGCCCAGCCGCACCATACTAGGAATAGTAATAGCACCGGTTGATGCCACATTAGCTGACGCTGAGCCAGAGATAGACCCCATCAACGCCGAGGAAATCACTGCCACCTTGGCCGCGCCCCCTTTCAAGCGCCCCGCCATGACCCCAGCAAGATTCATGAAGCCACGCCCCGCTTCACCGGCGTTGAGCACCGCGCCAAAAATAACAAAAATGGATACCACACCGACACTAACGCCAGTTAACGAACCCCACAGGCCGCCCTCGGTTATTGTCAGGGTACCCACGAGGCTCGGTAACGGCAGCCCTGGATGACCAAACTGGCCTGGCACATGCTCGCCCAGCGCGGCATACAATAATGCCAGCAGCGCGACCAGCGGCAGTGGCCAACCAATCGCCCGACGCGCGGTTTCCAACGCCAGCAGGATCAAAAAAATCCCAATCACCATCTGCAATGGCGTATCAATAAAGCCGTACTGATCAGCCAGAGCCTGCTCGTTGATGACGATATAGGCACAGGCAAGAATACCGAGCACCGTCAGTACACAACCACTCCACCGCGCAAAGCGGGTGCGTGCTGCCAAAATCAACACCCAAGGAAGTATCAGCGCCATATGTATTGGCCTGCTGACCAGAGCGGGCGTCAGCCCATAAAAAATCAGACCGAGATGAAATATCACGGTCACCGCACCCAGTACGACCCAAACCGAATGCGGACGAGTATCAGATTCAAACATGAGAAGAGCCAGTCATACGGGCAGCCGCCAACGACAAACTGTGCGTTGATGCTACCCGTGGTAGAAAATCAGCGAAGGTGGTCAGGAATTTCGATGCCTGCTTCGTCATAATAACGGATGGCACCGGGGTGCAGGGTGCCTGCAATATTGCCAACCATGTCATGAGTGATACCGCCCCACCAAGGCGACTCTTCTGCCATATCTGTACGTTTTTCCCAAAACGTTTTGGTCAGCTCATAGGCCGTGTCGTCAGACATGGCTGCTGTTGTATAAGCAATCACCGGCAGCGACGTCGTAGCGACGTCTTCATCAATTCCCGCATAGGTCCCTGCAGGAATGGTCTGACGCGCCGCGCCGCTTTGCTCGATCTGCTCATCGCTCAAACTGACAAGACTCACCGGCATACTGGCCGCCGTTTCAATAACGTTAGGTGTTGGGAACGAGCTGGCCGTAACAAAGGCGTCAATCTGACCGTTCTTGAGCGCATCCGGCCCACTTCCAACACTGGCGTTGGCAACCTCAATGCGCTCCATCAGGTCAAACATTGTCAGGTAACGCTCAGCTTCCCGGGCCCCAAAAGTCCCTCGGCCAATCAGCACCTCTTTACCAGCCAGATCATCAAGGCTCACGACACCTGCGTCATCAGCAACGACAAAATGCATGGTAATCGCAGGAATCGGAAACAGCCCTCGAATATCCTGAAAACGTGGGCTCTGGCGATCAGCAAAAGGTCCGTCACCATCCAACGCACTCTGCACCAAAGCCGGAGGCGTGGTAAAAACATAATTTCCCTGACGCGCCATCACTTCCATGACGTTTTGCACAGAGCCTTGGCTTTCTTCTAAGGTCAATACCACGTCGCCATCAGTGCCTTGCCGGATGGCCTCGGAAAGCTCAACCCCCATCTGGTAATACGCAGTGCCCGCTGAGGCGGATTTATAGGTCACACGCGTTTCTGCCATCGCTTGCAACGATGCAGCCCCCACTAGGGCCGCGGTGGCCGACGCCAGCAAGGTACGAGAAAGAGTACGAGAGAAACGAGACATGGCTTTTTCCTTGTATGGCCAGTGGCTGAGTTCACAACAACAATCCAGGGATAAATCATCCGTTGGTCTGCTAACTCGCTATAATGCCAGATTTTATCGCCAAGGAATGCGACTTGAGGAACCCTCTTCCCATGACAGCCACATCGGCCATAGCAGCACAGCATATTGTATTACTCGGAGCGGCTGGCGGTATTGGTAGCATCATCGCCAAATCATTGCTAGAAAACGGTCACTACGTTTACTTACTTGACTTGCAAGAGCGTCACACAGCACTTACCTCATTGGAAAAAAATCACCCAGAAAAAGCACGCTTTCTGCCATGCGATCTGCGCGACCATAACAGTATCGAGAGCGCCTTCCAGAAGCTCGGTGCAGCACCTGGCAAGCTTGATGCCTGTATTAATGCTGCCGGCGTAATCCACCGAGGAAGCTTTATTGAAACGTCTGCAAGCGATCTTCACCGAGTGATGGAAACCAACGTTAGCGGACCTTTTATCGCCCTGCAGCACGCCACACGCTTATTGGTAAACAACGGCGGCGGACGCATCGTCAACGTTGCCTCAGCCCATGGGTTACGCACCGGCACTGAGCGTACGGCTTACGCTATGAGCAAGGGGGCAATTCTGTCTCTGACCCGCGCCTTAGCAGTAGAGCTTGGCCCACAAAGCATTCTTGTGAATGCCGTGGCACCAGGGCCGGTCAGCTCCGGCATGCAAGATGCCAATTCTGAATCACGGCGACGCTGGCAATCAGCCACCCCACTGGGGCGCGTTTCAACCGCTCACGAAGTCGCCGCTGCAGTAAAGCAGTTGATGTACCCCGCCAATACGTTCATCACGGGGCAAACACTTGTTATTGATGGCGGTGCCAGCAGCGCTATCTAGGCTCACTGACACCACCGAGGCGTTCACCGACTATCTGTACTAGCTAACTATTAGCCAAAAACGACCTTGGCCACATCCGCATAGCGCCCAGCAAAGTGCACTGTCATCCCTTCCTTAAGGTAATCCGGCAGCTCATCATAATCTCGGTGGTTGGCTTCGGGCAGAATAATCTCACTGATTCCACTACGTTTAGCCGCAATGATTTTTTCACGAATCCCACCCACTGGTAGCACATGACCGGTTAATGTCAGTTCACCGGTCATTGCCAGAGGGCGGCCAATGGGCTGCTGGCGCGCTAAGGAGAGCAGTGCGGTGGCAATTGTCACCCCCGCAGAGGGGCCATCTTTTGGTGTAGCGCCCTCTGGCACATGCAAATGTATGAAGGCTTTGTCGAAAAAGTCGGCGTTATCAACATATGCGTCTAAGTGACCAATCACGTAACTATAAGCAATGTTGGCAGACTCCTTCATGACATCGCCCAGCTGGCCCGTCAGTCTGAAGCCACGCTCCAGCGAGTGCACCTTGCTCGCCTCGACCGACAGCGTAGCCCCCCCCATCGAGGTCCAGGCCAGCCCTGTCACCACGCCCTCCCCCTTCATCACGGCTTCTTTGCGGAACAGCGGCGCACCAAGAAACTCTTCGAGGTTATTGATCGAGACTTTGACCATGTGCTGGCCACTTGATGCCCCGTCATTAACAGCCTTATCGTCATCGTGCTGACCATTTTCCAGCAGCTGGACTGCCGCTTTACGCACAATGCGGTGTAGCTGCTTTTCCAGCTGGCGCACGCCGGCTTCACGCGCATAGCCCTGAATCACTTGATGCAAGGCCGCCTTGGTCAGGTTGATACGCTTTTTGGGGATACCGCTACGCTCTAGCAGTTTCGGCCACAGGTGATTCTTGGCGATGGCCATTTTTTCTTCAGCGATATACCCCGCCAGACGAATCTGTTCCATACGGTCAAGCAGCGCAGGCGGAATCGAGTCCAGCGTATTGGCTGTGCAGACAAACAGCACCTTGGACAAGTCCAAACGCACATCGAGATAGTGATCAAGAAAATCAACATTCTGTTCAGGGTCAAGCACTTCCAACAACGCCGAAGCGGGATCGCCCTGAAATGACTGCCCCATTTTGTCGATTTCATCAAGCATAATCACAGGGTTCTCGACACCCACATCCTTAATCGCCTGAACCAGCTTACCCGGCATAGCGCCAACATAAGTTCGCCGATGACCTTTGATCTCGGCTTCGTCACGCATGCCGCCTACCGAGAAACGGAAAAACTCTCGGCCCAGCGCCTCGGCAATCGAACGCCCTATGGATGTTTTACCAACCCCTGGCGGGCCAACCAGCAACAGGATCGAGCCGCCAACATCGCCCTTAAAAGTTCCCTCAGCAAGAAACTCAACAATACGTTCCTTAACGTCTTTGAGGCCATCGTGATCACGGTCAAGCACCTTACGCGCCTGAGGCAGATCAAGCTGGTCGTCACTGGTTACCCCCCAAGGCATAGCGGTTAGCCAATCAAGGTACTGCCGCGTGGTGCCGTATTCCGGCGAGCCGATTTCTAACATCGCGAGCTTGTCAAACTGCTCCTCAATGCGCTCCATTACCCGATCGGGGACCACCTTACCTTCAAGACGCTGACGAAAAGTATCAAGATCGCTATCACGGTCGTCTTTGGAAATGCCCAGTTCGCGTTGAATCACCTTGAGCTGCTCACGCAGGAAAAACTCCCGTTGATGCTCCTCCATCTGGGCATTGACCTGCTCGCTGATGTCGCTCTGCAACTGGGCAACTTCAATTTCCTTACGCAGTAGCGGTAACACTTTCTGCATTCGCGCCATCACCGGCAGCGTGGTCAAGACATCTTGAAGTTCCACTCCTTTGGCCGAGGTAATCGCCGCCGCAAAGTCCGTCAGAGGGCCTGGCTCATGGGGGCTAAAGCGGTTGAGATAATGCTTTAGCTCCTCACCATATAATGGGTTGATCGGCAGCAGTTCCTTGATGCCATTGATCAATGCCATGGCATAAGCACGGGTTTCATCATCTTCTGCATCCACCGGTTCCCGAGGGTATGTCACCTCGACAAGGTACGGCGCCTTGCGTGATATCCAGCGCTGAATCTTGAAGCGCCGTCTACCTTGGGCAATAAACTGCATCTGCGAGTCTTCACCCTGCAAGCGATGCACTTTAACCACAGTGCCCATCGTAGGAAATTGCTCGTGATCCTGAATTTCGGCCTCATCGCCATCACCAACAAAGGCCAACCCAACCATATGATGCGACGTATTCCCAACCAGCCGAACGGTGTCTTCCCAGCGCTCACGGTTAATTACCAGAGGCTGCACCTGGGCCGGGAAAAAAGGACGATTATGGATCGGTAACAGATAGATTTGCTCGGGCAGCGCTTCGCTGGCCGGTACTACCTCATGACTAGCGCTGTGATGCTCAGAGTCACTCTTATGTTCTTCATCAAACGACGTACTCTCTACACTATTCTCGTCGCTACCTCCGTCGTCACTCAAGGAAGTATCGAGGTCTTCTTGGTCGTTGCGCTGCCGATCGTCGCTCATCTCTACCTCTTAGCCAGCGTATATGTGAGGGAGCAAAGCCCCGCCTCCCAGATACACAAGCAATGCGGGCACAACGAACGAACTTCAAGTCATCAACGCCAATGGAGAACGTCAGGCAGGGGGCGGCCATTAACTCTTAACTGCCCGCTCACTACATCAAATTGCAGCTCTTGCGTTCCAAGCGGCAACCCCAGCCACAGCGCAGCCATTGGGGGAGAGTTGCGCCACAGGAAATCACCATCAACTTGGTTCCACCAACGAGTGCGCTCTGCGTTGGTGGACAATGCCAATGGATCAAGTTCTTCCAGACCCTCGGTATCGAACACCATCACACCACTACCTGTCAGGCTGGCGCCCAGCATAGGGCTATCGATATTAACATCAAGAATGTCCAGTCTCGGCGAGTCTTTCATGAGCCAGCGCAGATTATCTGCCAGCTCCTGTGCGGAAGCGCCTTGACGCGTTGTTGTTTGATGACGCAACTGATGGAATAACGCACGCAGCGCGTCAGCCTTAAGACGTGACAGCTCCGCACTAACACTGCCCGCCAACAGAACCTCGCCAGCAGCATATATCTGGCCTAGGTCCAGCTCACTATGTACACGCAGCTCTGACTCATCAAGCGTGGTCATACTGCTCAGAGTGACCTCTCCAGCAGCTAACGTCAGGTCAGGCTGTATCCAGCGCAGGTTGGAAAGCCGGAGGTGGTCATGCTGAGAAAAATGGTGGGCTCCCTGAGTGTAGGCATAACGACTTTCAAGAACAAATGGCCCACCTTCAAAGCGGCGCTTACCATCCATAAGGCGCACAGCTTCTAACCGGGCACGCACCTGCCAATCACCAAAGCCGCCGCGAAATGCAACGCGCCCCCCCTTCATTTCCAAGCGGCTGCCGTGTTGACGCAACTCGATGGGGGGCAGCTCCAGCGCGCCATCAAAGGTACCAGCCAGCATGTGGTAGCGAGCTTTCCAATGCAGCGACTGGCCGCCAGAGACTACCGCTTTGCCCTCGTCAGGATGCGGCTGCAATGTACCGTCAAGGTACGTATCAAAGATGCCATGCCGCGCTCGATAAGGAATGTCGATGTGCCAGCCGTTGTCTAGCAACGGAGACACATGCAACACGCCTCGCGATGCAAGCCAGCCATTATCTACCTCGGACCGGTAGATCAGCAGCTCACCTCTCGCCTGAAGATCAGCAATGGCGCGCGTTAACTCACGCTCAAAAAACACTCCTGCCATGGTCTGAGCTACCGCCCAGATTAACGCCAGCAGCGAAAGTAGCGGAACTACCAGCCGCTCCATGCGCATGACCCTCTCCCCTTTCGCGAGCGTTGGTTACGAATAACAGCACATGCCCCCTGGCTCAGTGCAACCAGAACCAAAGATGCATCAGGCTCCAGGCATAAACACCGGCCATGATATCGTCAATCATGATGCCAAAACCGCCAGTAACCCGCCGATCTGCCCAACGAATCGGCCAAGGTTTGATAACATCAAAAATACGAAAAACGACAAATCCCCACAAGGCAGCCTCCC
The DNA here is from genome assembly GCF_000425725.1 of Halomonas halocynthiae DSM 14573. Taxonomy (GTDB): domain Bacteria; phylum Pseudomonadota; class Gammaproteobacteria; order Pseudomonadales; family Halomonadaceae; genus Halomonas; species Halomonas halocynthiae. The sequence goes on along the minus strand of NZ_KE384440.1, from coordinate 40,789 downwards.
AGGAAAATGGCACGGCCGTCATGGTTAACCAATAACCAACAAACTCATCCCAGACAATTCCTGAGTGATCATGTACCCCCAGGTCTCGGGAGGTTTTCTCGCACAGCCACACTCCCCACACGAAAGTGACCAGAATCACTGCCAGATACCAGCCCAGCGGCAGGTCTGCCATCAACCAATAGAAGGGAATAGCAGCCACGGTACCAACGGTACCCGGAGCAAATGGGGCAGCACCGCTACCAAGGCCAAACGCCAAAAAGTGAGTGGGGCGTCGCCAGATTGTCTGTGGTGCGCGATTCATGGCTTATCTCCCGAAAAATGCTGCCAGCCTGTCAACCACTCGGGATCGACGCCTGTTACCCCCAGCGTACTGGTAAAACGACCGATAACCGTCAGTTCCAGTGCCAGCGCGTCAAGACGCTGCCTGGCCACGTTCAGCGCGGAAGGCGGTAGGCCAAGCAGCAGTTCATAGTCATCACCACCACCAAGAGCCGCCTGACAAGCCGCACTCTCTCCTAAGGTCTCAACTAGCCCGTCGGCCAGTGGCATGGAACTAATATCTAGTTCAGCACCAACACATGACGCGTCACACAGGTGACGCAAATCAGCACTTAATCCATCAGAAACGTCTATAGCAGCCGTCGCCAGCCCACGCAATGCCAAACCCGCCGCAATGCGAGGCTGAGGCAAAAGGTAACGCGCCAACAAGGGGGAGTCCAAATTACGATTGCCGGCCTGCCAAGCAGACAACCCTCCGGCTCCGCCGCCCAACGCACCAGTCACGGCGATCAGATCCCCTGCCTGGGCAGCACTGCGCCGCATTTCTTCACCGACCGCCACTTCTCCCATCACTGTTACGCCGATAGCCAGCTCACCATGCGTAACATCACCACCGACTAGGTGAATACCACTCGCCTGACAAAGCGCATGAAAGCCAGAAGCAAAACTCGCTACCCAGTCGGCATCAGCGTGTGGCAGCGTTAACGACATCAGGCACCAGCGAGGCGTCGCGCCCATGGCTGCCAAGTCGCTTAAGCTAACTGCCAAGGCACGGTGGCCGATAGCCTGCGCCGGTGCGTCAGGCGGAAAATGCACTCCCGCAACAGAGGTGTCGACACTCACCACGAGTTGCTGTCCTGGTGAGGGCATCAATAGCGCCGCATCATCCCCCGGACCCAGTACAATGCCTTCGGCTGAGGACTGAGACTCAGGTGCCAGATAACGGCGTATTAGGTCAAATTCACCTAGCATAAGCTACGCCTCAGCGCCGACGCGCAGCAACCTCAGAGGCACGCAGACGGGCGGCAAGCTTATCAAGAATGCCATTGACGTAACGGTGCCCGTCGGTCGCGCCAAATGACTTGGCCAGCTCAACACCCTCGTTAATCACCACTCGGTAGGGAACCTCCAAACGGTAGCCCAACTCAAAAGCACCAAGCCGCAAAATGGCAAGTTCAATAGCATCTAATTCGCCCAACGGGCGATCAAGTAGCGGAGCGATACCGTCGTCCAAGGCATCACGATGCTTAGCCACGCCTTGCATCAATAGGTGCAGCATGGCCAGGTCAGCAATCTCCATCACCTTATGCCAGTTTTCATGATCTTCAAGATCATCATCGGCAACCTGGCTGCGGAATTCCGCTTCAACCGCACTGATCGACTTACCGGTCATTTGCCACTGATACAACCCTTGTACGGCTAGTTCACGGGCCGCACGGCGAGCCAACTGGCTCTTGGAAGGCCGACGGGACTCGCTCATCGGTCGTCTCCCTCGCGAGCGCCTTCAAACTGACGCAGCAAAGAGACCATTTCCATGGCCGCCATCGCTGCCTCAGCCCCTTTATTACCCGCCTTAGTGCCTGAGCGCTCGATAGCCTGCTCGATGGAGTTGACGGTCAGGACGCCATTCGCTACCGGAGTATCAAAGTCCAGCTGCAGACGGCTCAGCGACGAATTGCACTCACCCGCCACATATTCAAAGTGCGGCGTACCACCTCGAATAACGGCGCCCAGCGCAATAACCGCGTCGGGTTGAACCACTTCCAGGGTACGCTTCACGGCCAGTGGCAGCTCCCAGGCACCTGGTACATGGATGATATCGATATTTTGCTCATCCACACCATGGCGGGTCAGGCTATCAATCGCGCCCTCTACCAAGCTGTCTACCACATGATGATTGAAGCGCCCCACCACAATGACGTATCGGCCATCTACCTCAATGAAGCGGCCTTCGAGCTGAGAAATCGGTTGCATGGTCTCTTTCCTGATCTAATCGGTCACGCGCCAATGCCACCCACGAGCAGGCAGCACTGAATTCTGTTAACAGTCGGCGCCATTAGGCGTCGCTGTCGCTTTTGTCTGACGAGCTACGTTGCAAGGAGCCTTCCTGTAGGTCTTCCGGCTCATAGCGCTCCACGACTTCAAGACCGAAACCGGACAGCGCCGAATATTTCCAGGGTGAACTGAGCAAACGCATATGGCCCACACCCAGCTCACGCAAAATTTGTGAACCGGTGCCAATGGTCATGAAGTTGCCAGTACCATCGACCTCGCTGCTACGTGCGACGCGGCGACGCTCAAGAAACACATCAAGCAGGTCATACAGATCCTGGGAGGGGCGGCCATCGTCCAGCAGCACAAAAACGCCCTGCTCCGAGCTGGCGACATCAGCCAAAGCGGCACTGGCCGCCCAGCCAGAACTCTCACCATGCTGAAGAGACAGCAAGTCTCGCATCACATTCGCCAGGTGAACACGCACCGTCGTCAAGGCGTCAGGCGTAGGCCGCCCTTTAACCAACGCCAGATGGTGAATTCCCTGAATGCGATCGCGGAACACATGCAGTTCAAGATCGCCGTGAGCGGTCTGCACCGGCAGCGACTCTATCAGCTCAACGGTCTGTTCATTGTGGATCCGGTAATGAATCAGGTCAGCGATGGTACCCATTTTGATACCATGCTCATGGGCAAACTGCTCAAGCTCAGGACGTCGCGCCATACTGCCGTCGTCATTCATGACTTCACAGATCACACCACTAGGCTCTAGCCCAGCCAACTCGGCCAGGTCACACGCGGCCTCTGTATGCCCAGCCCGACGTAGCACACCACCCGGCTCTGCCATCAGCGGAAAAATATGCCCAGGCTGAACAATATCCTCTGCACGCGCATTACGCGCCACAGCAGCCTGAACCGTACGCGCTCGGTCAGCAGCAGAAATGCCCGTAGTCACGCCGTCAGTCGCTTCGATCGACAGAGTAAACTTCGTGCCAAAGCCTGACGCATTGTCAGTGACCATCAGCGGTAGCTTGAGCTGCTGGCAGCGCTCACGGGTCATCGGCAAGCAAATCAGCCCACGGGCATGACGCGCCATGAAATTGATATGCTCGGCCTCGACCTTTTCGGCAGCCATGATGATATCACCTTCATTTTCGCGATCTTCATCATCAACCAGAATCACCATTCGCCCTTGGCGAATGTCCTCAATTAGATCAGCGATAGGGGCCATTCCCCCCGTGGAGGAGTTCTCCATGAATTCTCCATTGCTTCTGCACGACACCGGCAGGGTAAAATTTTGTGTCTCGAAAGCGCGTTTAAAAAAACGAATCAGAGTATCGCGGTGCGACCGATGACGCCAGTCACTCCCTAGCCACTCACTCCCTAGATAGCTCGCTGCCCAAACAGGGGCAGGGTACCGCCGTAATACGCCAGTCGTTGCCCAACGCGCGAATATCACGTATTTCCAGTGGTCGCTGTTGCGCCATACGCGTTAAGCCGGGTAGCTCCACAACAGGGCGAGCATCGCCACCTAGCAGCATAGGGGCAACAAACAGCTGCATTTCATCAACAAGCTGCGCGTCCAGCATGGCGCCAGCGAGCGTGGCACCCGTTTCCAGCAACACCTCGCTGACCTGCTCACACCGTGCTAAATGCGCTAGCAGCGCGGCAAGATCAATACGTCCATCACTGCCTGCTGGCAACACCACAAGGTCAGCCCCAGCTGCCTCCAAGCGAGCGCGGCGTTCAACCTCGTACCCCTCACACGTTGCGATGAGAGTTCTTCCCGGCTCACGCAAACACGCGGCGTTCGGCGGTAAACGCAAACGGCTGTCCAATATCACCCGTAGCGGTTGCTGACAAACACGTGGCTCAGCGTCAGCCAGGCCCAGCTGTTCAGCGCGAACAGTTAGCCGAGAATCATCCGCAATAATGGAGTCCACACCACTCATCACCGCACAGGAACGGGCACGTAAGCGCTGGACTTCGCGCCGCGCAAAAGGCCCCGTGATCCACTGAGACTCCCCAGACTGCATGGCAGTGCGCCCATCTAGACTCATGGCCATTTTCAACCGCACAAACGGTAGCTTCCCGCTCATACGACGAATATACCCAGCATTCAGCGCACGCGCCTCACTTTCCAGCAAGCCAACTTGCACTTCAATGCCTGCAGCCTTAAGACGCGCCATACCATTCCCCGCCACCTGAGGGTTAGGGTCTTGCATGGCAGCAATCACTCGTGTCACACCAGCAGCGACTAACGCATCGGCACAGGGCCCAGTACGACCATAGTGCGAGCAAGGCTCCAGCGTGACATAAGCGGTCGCACCGTTTGCGGCATCGCCAGCCATGGCTAGCGCATTGATCTCAGCATGCGGCTGGCCAGCACGCTCATGCCACCCTTCCCCCACGCAGTGACCATCACGCACCAGCACGCAACCCACCCGCGGATTAGGCTGCGTGGTGTAAAGCCCTCGGCGCGCCAAGATGAGTGCGCGGGACATCCATTGCTCAGGCACAGTCACTGTGACGACCCTGTATCATCAACACTAGGTTGCCGCGCAGACTCGTCACGGCTTACAGAAGGCTCCTGAGCGAGACGATCAATCTCTGCACGAAAGGCATTAATATCCTGAAAGCTGCGATACACCGAGGCAAAGCGGATATAGGCCACATGATCCAAGCGCTCGAGAGCCTGCATTACTTCCTCACCGACATCTCGTGCGTGAACTTCGCGCTCGCCCCGAGCTCTGAGACTCTGGCGAATACGCTCTACAGCCGCTTCGATAGCCTCAGCTTCAACCGGCCGTTTTTCCAGCGCACGCAACATGCCGTCACGTAACTTGGCTTCATTGAACTGCTCGCGCGAACCATCCGCTTTGATGACCCGAGGCATCACAAGCTCAGCGGCTTCATACGTTGTAAAGCGCTCGCCACAAGACGCGCACTGCCGTCGCCGACGCACTTGGTCACCCTCTGCGACCAACCGTGAATCGGTGACGCGTGTATCATTACCGCCGCAAAAGGGACAGTGCATAAAACCGTGCTCTCGCATCAAAAACGAAAAAAGTCACCACATTGTAACGGTTCACAGCCAATGAGCACAGCACTGGCGATGCTGCGGCATACTGACGCAATAGTCAGAAAACTCGAATGACATAATACCCCGCTAATCCTCTACTGGCAGACTATGGCTAAATTACACAATTCATTACATGGCCTTATTCAGCCCCCATTACCTTGCTATATAACTATCTACATGAAATGGAGCCCGACTCGACCATGATGCCCAGACGCACTCATTCGCGCCACACTGCACCGCTTTCACTTGCGCTGCTGTTGCTCTTGATGGCGCTACTCAGCCTACCGGCCATGGCCCAAAGCCTGTTTTCAAGCAGAGATGAGTTCTTGTCACCAGACCAAGCCTTTCAGCTCAGTGCCGTAGCGGATGACGAGCAGGTGCTACTGCGCTGGAATATTGCCGATGGCTATTATCTTTACCATAAAAGATTGGAGTTCAAGACCGCTGAAGGGGTTCTTCTGGAGCCGCCACTGCCAGACGGTGTAACCATCACCGACGAATATTTCGGCGAATCAGCGGTTTCCTATAACCAGCTCGATGTCAGCGTGGCGCCGGGAGACACCTCGCACTTAACGCTAACCTGGCAGGGCTGTGCTGAAAACGGGTTATGCTACGCACCACAAAGCGCAGACCTTCAGCTGTCGGATATGACAATTGTTGAAGGTGGCAGCCTAGGCACCGCTGCTACGACGCCCCAAGCCCCCAGCGAAGAAACGTCATCCGCCGCCACTGAAGCATCGACCAGCAACAACCTGGGCGACGACCAAGCGCTGGCCGAGCGTCTCAGCCAGGCATCTCCCTTCTGGACCCTAACGGCCTTCTTCGGCATGGGCCTGTTACTGGTATTCACGCCTTGCGTGCTGCCGATGATACCCATTCTCTCTAGTTTAGTGGTTGGTGCGAACGCTTCAGCCAAACGCGGACTGATGCTTTCTATTGCGTATGTATTGCCCATGGCAGCTACCTATGCCGTTCTTGGTGTCGCTGCAGCCTTGGCCGGTGCCAACCTGCAAGCCATGCTACAGACACCTTGGGTACTAGGTATCTTCGCCGCCTTATTTGTGATTTTCGCACTGGCCATGTTCGGGCTTTTCGAACTGCAGCTGCCCGGTCCGCTGCGCCAGCGCTTAGATAACCTGCAACAGCGACAAAAAGGGGGCACCCTGGGCGGCGCAGCAGTAATGGGAGTACTTTCAGCGCTACTGGTGGGCCCATGCATGACTGCACCACTGGCTGGCGCGTTGCTGTACATTAGTGAAACCAGCGATGCAGTATTGGGCGGCAGTGCGCTATTCGCCTTAGGCCTTGGCATGGGAGCACCATTGCTTGCCGTCGGTGTACTGGGTACTCGACTGCTGCCCAAACCTGGCGCGTGGATGACTCGGGTCAAAGCGCTGTTTGGCTTTGTACTGTTGGGCATGGCGATCTACTTCATTGAGCGAGTTATTAACGACGCCTTAGCGCTCGGGCTCTGGGGCGGCTGGCTTATTGCTGTTTCCGTCGCGCTATATCAAGCCGGACGCAGCGCCACACCATCGCCGGGTCAACTGATCAGCCGCACCACTGGCATTCTCTTTGGTCTATGGGGAGTCATCATGGTACTGGGCAGCGCTACGGGCAGCAGCAATCCATGGCAGCCGCTGAGCACTTTCCACCTCAGCTCGTCGGCCACCCCAACACAGCAGGTAGAGCAGGACTTCATGGAGCGCTTTGCTCCCGTCACTAGTTTGAACGACCTGCAGCGCCAAGTAGATGTTGCCAGCAGCGCTGGGCGCTGGACACTGGTCGACTTCTACGCCGACTGGTGCGTGTCATGCAAAGTGATTGAGAAAGAGGTATTTGGCGACCCTGAAGTGCAGGCAGCACTCGCGGATGTCAGCCTGCTACGTCCCGATGTCACCAAGAACAACGCCGCCGATAAAGCCCTGATGCAAGAGTTCGGCATCATTGGGCCACCTACCCTGCTACTGATTGGCCCTGACGGTGAAGAACGCCGCGCCCAGCGCATCATCGGCGAGCTTTCCGCAGAAGACTTCATGGCGCGCCTGCTCCAAGCAGGCCTTAGCCAGAAAGCCGCGACGGAGATTTCCCAGTGAACCTGCTACATCAAAGTTTTGCCATTGGCCCAATCGGCCTGAGCGTGGAGCGCTGGCTACTAATACTGGCCGTCGTGATTGCCTTATTAGCGGGTGCCTTGATGGGCGCTCGTCGCCGAGTTTCCGTCAGCGACAGCCTGATTACCGCTGCGCTGAGCGGAATAATAGGCGCACGACTGCTGTTTGTTACTTTGAATTACTCAAACTATGACAGCCTACTGGCGATGCTTGATATACGCGATGGTGGGTTTGCTCCGCTGGGCGGCATTATTGTTGCAGCGCTCTACTTACTATGGCGCTTGTGGCGCACGCCGCAACAGCGCACCCCACTCGCTGGCGCAGTGATTATCGGGACCATCTGCTGGGGGCTAACAGCGGGCAGCCTGATGCTAATTAACCAACAGACAAGCACACTGCCCGACATCCCTATGGCCACACTGGACGACACGCCGGTCAGCCTGCCTGAACTGTCGCAAGACACAGGCAAACCGCTGGTGGTCAACCTGTGGGCTACTTGGTGCCCGCCCTGCCGCCGCGAAATGCCTCTGCTAGAAAGTGCTCAGCAAGAAAATGGCGACATTGCTTTTGTCTTTGCGAATCAAGGCGAGAACCCTCTGCATATCACACGCTTTCTACAGGACCAGTCACTGAGCCTGAGCAATGTGTGGCTTGACGCCAACTTAACACTAGGCAAGGAACTAGGCGCTCATATCATGCCCACCACCCTGTTTTATGACGCCAGCGGGCGCTTGATCGACAGCCATATTGGCGAACTATCAGAAGCGACTCTCTCGCCATATTTAAAACGCCTGCAGCCATAAACAGAATCAGTAATTTGGCAAACACAACGTTTATAAACACTAACGTGACGGAGTGATCCTTATGACACAGCATGCACAAACAGGCCGCACGATAACCCTAGCCCTGGGGCTATCATTAGGGCTAACAGTCAGCGCAGGCAGCACATTGGCCGAGGAGATTCCGGCCCCCATTGCAGCACTTGAAGATGAAGGCCTGACCGTACACGGGACTTTTGACGCGCCCTCCGGACTCACGGGTTACGCGACCAGCATGCAAGGCCGCGAACTATCGGTGTATCTCACCAGTGACGGCGAGCATGCCATTATCGGCAACATGGTCGATGCTGACGGTAACAACCTGTCAACCGAGCCGTTGGAGCGCTTGGTCTCTGGTCCTCAGAATGCCCTCGATTGGCAGGCATTAGAGGAAAGCGCCTGGATCGCTGACGGCGATGATGAAGCACAACGCACTGTCTATACTTTTACCGACCCTAACTGCCCGTTCTGCAGTCAGTTCTGGCAAAGTGCCCGCCCCTGGATTGATGCTGGCGACGTACAACTGCGCCATGTCATGGTAGGTATCTTGCAACGTGACAGCCCACGAATGGCTATTTCCATGCTGGCTGCCGACAACCCTTCACAAGCACTTAATGCCCATGAGTCAGGCGACCCCATTGAGCCTCTCGAATCACTATCTCGTGAATGGGAAATGGAACTGCAGAAAAATCACGACCTAATGAAAAGTTTCGGCCTGTACGCCACTCCGAGCATTCTTTATATGGAAGATGGCAAATTACTCAGCAGCCAGGGAGCCCCGGCTCCAGATAAGCTAGAAGAAATTATGGGCAGCCCAGCCCCCTGAGTGGCCCAAAAAAACGCTCCGTCGCTCTGGCCCACTAAGCCAACAACGACGGAGCGTTTTATACTCTCTTCAACCTACACTCTCTTCAACTGATGCACTCAACTCGCGCGTTCAGCTCATACAGTCAACATGGCACACCAAATACGCCATGATTACTCACTGGGCGTCGGGTTCTCACCATAGTTGTCGCCCTCCCCCAAACGCTCTCCGTTGATCTCGTCACCGTAGAACCCCATGTGGTTGTGGTAGATATCGACGGTTTCATCAAGCGATTCCATAGTACGACGGCGCGGATCCTGTGGGCGCTCATGGCTGTTCACAAACGCGGCAACATCCCAGGCCTGCTGATCGGTCAAGGAGTACGGCTTGCCCAACGGCATATTCGCCTTAATGAAGTTGGCAGCAGTATTGACGCGATGCATTCCCGCCCCCCAGTTAAAGGCGCCATCGCCCCACAGCGGTGGGAATACCCAGCGCTCACCTACCTGCTGACCACTACCATCGTCTTCATGGCAAATAGCGCACTGCGCTGCGTAGACCTCAGCACCACGCGTAATATCAGGCTCTTGCTCCGCCTCACTCAGCGTCGGATAACTCCGTCCAGGCAACGATTCATTGATCGGCGCACCGGTTGACAGCCAATGCAAGTAAGTTTCAAGTGCAACAATTTCCTCGCTACCCGCTTCCGGCGGTACACCATTCATTGAGTAAGTGAAGCACCCCTGCATTCGATCGGTCAATGTATTAACTTTATCGTTCTTACCACGATACGCGGGGTAAACACCAAAGGCAGCCCACATCGGAGCGGAATGAGCCAGGCGGCCAGCATCCAGGTGGCAATTGACGCAGTTCTGGTCGTTGAACACGTGCTTACCGCGCAACGACTGTGTATTGATGAAAAGATCGCGCCCTTTACGAACCATGTCACCGTATTGGTTATCGGGCAGGTCACGCTCATGAGGCGGCTGGAACGTCACCTCGCCCTCAGGGGGAGCGGGTAACTGAATTTGATAGTCACGCTCTTCGCCATCACTGCTGGCGGCGTCCTGAGCAACAAGCGCAGGAGAAATCGTTAGCGCAGACATCAGGGCAGCGGCGGTCAACAAATGGGGGTTACGCAGTTTCATTTGGCGTCCTCCTGCTGTTCTTGAGCGTCAGCGGCAGCTAAGCTCTCCGGCAGCTCAGCGTAGTATTCAGCAATCAATTCAACCTGTTCATCACTCAAACGTTTAGCAATACCCACCATCAACTCATTCGGGTCATTGTGACGCGTTCCCTCACGCCAGGCATTCAGTTGGTTTTTGATGTATCCCGCGTGCTGACCAGCCAGGGGGGGGAATGTCGTACCAACCCCTTGCCCATTGGGGCCATGGCACTGGTTACATGCCGGGATGAACGTGCTGTCTTCCCAGTCGCCCCGCTCTGCCAGCCACTCGCCTTCCTTGTTCGGGTCAGCCGCATGATAAGCTGTCGGCAACTCAGGCCAGGAAGCCATTTCAGCGTAATACGCAGCCACATCAGCAATCTGCTGATCACTGAGCATGTTAGCAAACGGCATCATGGTCATATTTTCACGGTCACCCGACTTGAAGTCGTGCAACTGCTTGGCCAAATAATCAGCATTCATACCTGCCAAACGTGGCCAGGATTCTCCACCAGGGATATTCATCCCCATACCGTCGGCTTGGTGACAAGCCACACAAACAACGGCAGAGGTACCACCACGCTCAGCATCGCCTTGCTGGGCCAGTGCTGGCGTTGCTGCGGCCAACAGCAGTGCAATCCCCCCCACCTTACTAATTGTTATCATGGTCTTTCTCCCTTGTCAGTTTACTGCTCTCTTATGGAGCATAATGACGACACTACCAGAGGTACACAAAGTTGCACCTCTAGCCCACCGCCTTCTGGCTCGTACAGACTTAGCTCACCACCAAACCGCTCAGCGATGGCCGCTACAATAGCCAGACCTAATCCACTCCCCTGCCCTTTCCCCAACCGCCAGAATCGTCGCGGCAGGCGCGATAGCACATCAGAATCAAGCCCTGGCCCATAATCACGCACTTTGAGACACAGATGCCCGCTCTGCGATGCGTCAGCAACGAGTTTGACGGGTTCATCTCCACCATAAGCTAGGGCGTTATCGATAAGATTACGCAACGCCGTAATGGCTAATTCTCTGGGCATATCCAACACGGCATCAGGACAATGGTTGATAACATCAATACGCGTAACAGGCCCTTTCGCATCAGCGCAGGCTAACTGCATTACCTCATCGACTCGGCACGGCTGACCATCATCAAAAGCTATTCGCCCTTCGACTCTAGCAAGCATCAACAACTGTTCCAGGGTTCGCGCCAGGCGCTCTACCCCCTGCTCGGCCAGCGCAACAGAGTCGCGCGCAGCGTCGCCATCGACTCGGCTTGCTACCTGCAAATGCGTTTTAATTGCCGTTAATGGTGTGCGTAGCTCATGGGCGGCATCATTGGTAAAACGCTGCTCACGCGCCATGGCCTGCTGCACTCGGCCGAGTAGCTCATTCAACGTATCAACCAACGGACGAATTTCTGCTGGCACACCCTCAGTCGGTACGGGTGACAGCGCATCTGGATGACGACTCGCCAAGGCCTGGCGTAGCTTGACCAGCGGCGCTAATCCTTTAGAAACGCCCCACCACAACATGAATAAGCTACCTGTTAGCGCCACCACAAAAGGCACAACCGTCACTTCAATCACATTACGCAGCAGCAAATTGCGCTCGTCCATCCGGTCAGCTGTGGTAATGACCAAGCCATTGCGCTCATAGGTAAACACACGCCAAGTGATTCCCTGCTCTTGGCGATACATATGCCCCCGATCCCCCGGAGTTAATATGTCGGCCATGTCGGTATGGGTGCGCGCAATCACTTCGCCGCGGGGAGAGTGGACTTGGCAGGCCAGCCCCTCAATTGCAGGGATGGACAGTGCCGGACGCTGGGCCTGAGACCAGGCATCTTGAGGGAGTTGTTCCATGAGGCCCGCAACCATGCGCGCTGACTGAGCCAGACGTTGATCGAGCGTTTTTTCTAACTGATCATACAGGCCACTCAACAACCAGGTTGCGGCTAACCCCCAGAGTAAGGTCAGCGTCAAACCCAGGCTAAGCAACAGGCGCGTACGTAAGCTCAACGGACGCTGTTCTTTGAGGAGGTAACACTTGCCTCACCGAGCTGGTAACCAAGCCCGCGAACGGTCTTGACGATGCCCGTACCCAGCTTGCGGCGCAGGTGGTGAATATGCACGTTCAGTGCATTGCTTTCCACTTCTTCGCTCAACCCATAGAGGCTGTCTTTGAGGCGCTCAGCAGAGAGGATGCTACGCGGCGACTGTAGAAACGCTTCAAGCAACACCAGTTCACGTCGCGATAGCACAACATGTCGCCCTGCCAAGGTCACTTCGCGGGTGACGCTGTCCAGGCAGAGTGGGCCGTGTTCAATCAACGACCGAGCCCGCCCTGCACTGCGCCGGATCAACGCTTGTAAGCGCGCCACCAACTCGTCAAGATCAAACGGCTTAGCAAGATAGTCATCAGCCCCTTCCTGGAGGCCTTCAATCCGATCAGCCACCGCATCGCGAGCAGTGAGCACAAGCACCGGTTCTTTACGGCCAACAGCACGCCAGTCGGCCAGCAGGTCAAGGCCGTCGCCATCCGGCAAACCTCGATCAAGAATGACAGCATCACTGACTACGCCATCAAACATGGCGCGCGCCTCAGCCACACTGGTAGCCACGTCAACAACAAAATCATGCACCTGCAGGCCGGAACGAATACCGGCAGCAACCAGCGCATCATCCTCGATTAAAAGTACATGCATGCATTAACCCTCCAAGGCTGCATTGTGGCCCGCAATGATTAAGCCTGCATTAACTGCAGGCAAAAGTTTCGCCAGCGGGCAATCTGCTAGCCGAAAAGGCGTGCATGAACGTTAACGTCAGCGGCCAGCCGATCTCACCATTCGCTGGGAAACAATCCAGCCCAATGCCATAGCAAGCAACATGGCAGCAAGCGGCAAGGTCATACCCGATGCCGAGGCAATAGCCGGCCCAGGACAATAGCCCGACAACCCCCACCCAATGCCAAACAGGGCAGCACCACCAATCAAACGAGCATCTAGGTCGCTACGTTCAGGCAGCTGGAAACTCCCTGCGAATAGCGGATATTCACGGCGCAACACCACGCGATAGCCAATAAAATTGGTTATTACAGCTCCGCCCAGCACAAACATTAAGGTCGGGTCCCAGGCACCAAAGACGTCCAAGAAGCCCAGCACGCGCGCCGGATCTGTCATACCAGACACTGCCACACCAAGGCCAAATAACAAACCGGCAATATAGCCCATCACCACTTTCATGCCCCACCTCCAATGACATGCCTGACCACATACACCGTGATAATCGCCATTAGCATGAAGGTCAAAGTAGCAACAAAAGAGCGCCAGGAAAGTCGTGCCAGCCCACACACGCCGTGCCCACTGGTGCAGCCGCTACCAATGCCCGTGCCAAACCCAACCAGTAAACCTGCCAACAGCATGAGTCCTGGGCCACCAGCTGGCGCACCAATCACCGCCTCTGGCTCAGCGGCAACATTTCCAAACCCCAGTAACATAACCAAAACTGGGCCACTTAACAGCCCTAGCAGAAAAGCAAAACGCCAAGCGTGATCACCATTGGGCCGTGTTCCGATCAACCCACTGATAATGCCGCTGATGCCAGCAATACGCCCCAGCGTGGCCATCAGCCAAGTAGCTGATAAGCCAATCAGTACACCGCCGATCAGCCCATGAAGACTTGCCGTCCAGTCCACGTAAACCTCCTTCTATGTCGTTGATTAACGTTACTTTTTAACCTTACAGGTGTTAATACCGAAGAGCTGATAAAGCGGACAAGTGTTGAACAGCCCAGAAACCAGAGGCACAACGCCTACCCAGCCCCAAACACCAATAGTGCCGGTCAGCGCTAGCACAATCAGCAGTGCGCCAATCACAATACGGGCTACTTTATCGATTCCGCCTACGTTCTTTTTCATAATCTCTGCCTCTTATTCAAGTGGTTTTACAGATGATGGTGCATCAACAACGCCCCGCGACACGCTCCAACAACTTATTCACTCGCTGGCTGCAACATTAACTGATGCATCAACGGGCGAGCCTAGCTGGTTCGGCAACGCCTCATCACGCAGCTCACACCAGGCATCATAGGTGCTCAGAAACACTTGCCCGGTCAGCTCGCGACAAAATTCCGTTCCTTTAAGTCGGTCCATCACCGGCCCTTTAACTTCGGCCATATGTAGCGTCACACCGGCATCTCGTAATCGTGCATTGATTGCTTCTAGGCTCTTCAGCGCTGAGGCATCCACCCCATTCACGGCCTGGCAAGCCAATACAATGTGCTCAAGGCCCGGCTGATGCGCTGTCAGCGCCATGACGGTATCTTCAAGATAACGAGCATTGGCAAAATACAGACTCTCATCCACACGCAAGATAGCTAAGCGCTCGTCAGTTTCCACACGATGACGCTGCACGTTACGAAAGTGCTCACTACCAGGAACCCGCCCAACTAACGCGCTATGTGGCCGGCTGGTACGATACAAATGCAGGCCAATCGACAACGCGACACCTACCAAAATACCGCTTTCCACGCCGTGCACCAGCGTCAGCAAAAGAGTCGCCAACATAGCCACACCATCAGCACGCGAGTAAGACCAGGCCTCACGCACCGCAGGCAGGTCGATTAAGGTTCCGATTGCAACAATAATCGTGGCAGCCAGAGTCGCCTTAGGCAGATAGGCTAACGGTTCGGTCAGTACCAGCGTTGCAATGGCAATACCAATCGCTGTAAAGGCGCCCGCCAACGGCGTTGCGGCTCCAGCTTCAAAGTTCACCACCGAGCGCGAAAACCCACCGGATACCGGCGAGCCACCACTCACCCCCGCCCCCATATTGGCTAATCCCAGTGCAATCAGCTCCTGGTTAGGGTCAATGCGCTGACGACGTTTAGCCGCCAGCGTCTGCGCCACTGACACAGATTCAACGAAACCGACCAGGCTGATTAATATTGCTGCTGGCAACAGCGTTGCCCAAAGGCCAGGATCCATGCTGGGCAGCGCAAGCGCGGGCAAGCCGCTTGGAACGTCCCCTACCAGTGCCACACCGTGCTCCCCCAGCGTCAACCACCAAGCCAACAGGGTCGTGGCTATTACCGCCAGCACCGGCGCGGCCTTGGACAAAAGCTCGGCATGGCGCACTGACAACCCTGCGTCTGTCAGCCATGCCTTGAGATAACGCCGACAGATCAGCAAAAACCCCCACACCCCCATGCCCAGTAATAACGTGAACACGTTAATCTCATTTAACTGGCTGGCCAGCCCAGTGGCCATTTCAATTAGGTTATTGCCTGAGCCATTAATACCCAGAATATGGCTAAGCTGACTCGCTGCAATCAAAATACCCGATGCGGTGACAAAACCAGAAATCACTGGATGGCTCAGAAAGTTGGCCAGAAACCCCATGCGCAGAAGCCCCATTCCTAGCAGTAACACGCCAGAAAAAAACGCCAACACTAGCGCCGCCCCAACGTATTCAGCAGTACCAGAAACGGCAATGTCTGCCAGCGCCGAGGCAGTCATCAATGACGCAACAGCGACCGGCCCTACGGCAAGCGTCGCACTGGTACCAAATAGTGCATATAACACCAGCGGCAACATGCTGGCATACAACCCCACTTCAGGTGGGAGCCCAGCCAGCAACGCATAAGCCAGCGCTTGCGGCACTAGCATCATGGTAACAATCACTGCGGCCAGCAGGTCTCGTGTCAGGGTGTCGCGATGATAGTCACGCAACCAGCCAATCAACGGTATCCAGCGGGCGAGTCGCGTACTCAACATGGGCATGATTCCGTCTTCCACTTAATAAATAGCGGCTTAAACCTCAAAAGAGGTTGAGCGGCACCTTTAAATACACCTGGCCGTTACTTTCAGCGGGCGGCATTTCGCCAGCACGCATATTGACCTGTACCGATGGCAGGATCAGCCTAGGCATATCAAGCGTGGCGTCACGTTCAGTACGCATGGCAACAAATGCCGACTCAGCCACCCCTTGATGAACATGGATATTGGCGCTGCGCTGCTCAGCAACTGTCGTTTGGTGCTGGTATTCGCTGCGCCCTTCCGGCAAATAGTCATGGCACAAAAACAACCGCGTCTCATCCGGCAGGCTCAACACTTTATGAATAGAGCGGTAAAGCGTGCGGGCATCTCCGCCGGGGAAGTCACAGCGAGCCGTCCCGTAATCGGGCATAAACAGCGTGTCGCCAACAAAAGCGACATCACCAATGACATACGTCAGGCAAGCAGGCGTGTGACCTGGCGTATGCAATACACGACCTTGCAGCTTACCAATCGCGAAGGTATCCCCCTCTTCAAATAGCTGATCAAACTGACTGCCATCTCGGGCAAATTCAGTGCCAGCGTTGAACGCCTTGCCAAACACTTCTTGCACCACCGTGATATTGGCGCCAATACCCGTTTTACCGCCCAGCGCTTCATGCAGATAGGGCGCAGCCGACAAGTGATCGGCATGCACATGGGTTTCAAGAATCCATTCCACCCTCAGCCCTTCACGCTTGATGAAGTCAATAATTGCATCAGCCGAGCGTACATCCGTACGACCAGCGGCATAATCAAAATCAAGCACTGAATCGATGATCGCGCAGACAGCGCTTGCTGGGTCCCTCACCACATAGCTAAATGTGTTGGTCGACTCATCAAAAAAAGCGGTAACGATGGGCGTTGAGGCAAGAGGTGTCGACATAATTCAGGGCTCCATCAGAAGTGATCGTGCCTACATTATAATGTCTTTTTTATTATATGCTTAGTTTTTTTTGGAATATACTATCAATTACTGCTTCGCTCTTTTTATCATTTCAAAGCTTTCAAGCCACTCGATAACTCCCAGCCATCATCACCGCGCTATTCGTCGACTCATAGAACCAAGAACCCCGCTGATGACGAACATCAGCGGGGTTCTTGGTAGGTAACATCGTTCTTAGTACATGCTTAGTACACGACGCTTGGCCCATCACTCAGGGCGACGCTCACCACTTACTTTTTTCTTCGAGTCGTCGGTTTTTTCTCAGTAACGGCTGGCTTTTCCTCTGCTGCTGGCTTATCAGCCGCATCTGTTGCACCATCCGCCAGCGGTGCGGGCAACACCTCATTAAGCGCATTCATATACGCTGCATGCGCAGTCTGTGCGATTGCTGTTTTACGGCTCAACTCGCCAAGCTCATACTCAGCCGCTTGAATATTGACAACCAGCTGACGCGCCTGCTCTGAAAGTTGCCCCAAGTCATACAGCTTGCCACCCACATTCAGCGTTTGCGTGTTTTCCTGAACGCCTGACGTGCTTTGTGCAGCCTGTGCGACCGTTTCATTTTTCGCCATGTCCTACTCCTTGATTCATTACGAATTGATAAGCGCTATGGTGCCAAACTCACGTTCAGATAAATACCCAGCAAACATGAACATCTGATACACACCATAGGCAGACAAGCAGCGCGGCAGCCATGCCTTACCAAACTGCCATAAGACGTCACGGCCAACCGACTCTTTCACGCCATGCGTCCTCACATCACACGCACTCACGTCAGGCTCAGGCAGCAACGATTCAGAACGTAAAAGTCGCGACCGAGGTGTCGCGCATCATTTCACCAATCGGGCCTGGCGCAGCAACACTAATACCATCACGCAGATCGTCTTCACTATGCTCGCTATTAGGCAGGTAGATGGCACACACCTGAACCTCAGCACCCTCATTCATCATTCTCATGCGCTGGTGACGCGCGTCCTTACGTCGCAGCAGCCCCAATGCGCTAGCTGACGCGTGGCTACTCTCGCCGTTTCAGCTTTTAACTTTAGGAGGCTCGACCTCAAGCTTCTGAGCAATAATAACCGCCTGGGTACGAGAGTGAACGCCCAGCTTACGTAGAATGGCAGTAACATGCGCTTTAATAGTGGCTTCTGAAACACTCAACTCATAGGCAATCTGCTTATTCAGCAAGCCTTCAGTCAGCATATTGAGCACTCGAAACTGTTGTGGGGTCAGCGACGCTATCGCTTCAGCAAACTTCGTGTCTTCTTCATCAGCATCCGCCAGGGTGTCTGCCATTTCAGCAGGCAGCCACACCTCACCATTCAGAATCTCTCCTACGGCTTCCGCAATTAACGACAGCGAAGACGATTTAGGAATAAACCCCGACGCACCGTAGTCAATAGCTCGACGCACCACATGGGGTTCGTCGCTTCCCGAAACCACAGCCACCGGAATTTCCGGCGCTTGGCTACGGAGCTGAATCAAGCCTGAAAACCCATGAGCTCCCGGCATGTGCAAATCCAGCAGAATCAAATCCGCATCGGGGTGACGCGTGACCACCTCTGTCGTGGCCTCCATGGTATCAGCTTCTACAATTTCGGCCTGAGTTCCCACTTGACGCAACGCCTGAGTCAAAGCTGCACGAAACAAGGGATGGTCATCAGCAACGATGAACTTCTGAGCAACTGTCATGGGCTCTCCTCCTAATACCTTGAGCAATGCGCCGCACCATTAGCGAATGCATTATTTATTGATTCATGTTAACCCAGCCCAGCCACTGGCCCCAAGTATCTTTATTGCGTATGTCACAAACACAAACACCAGCTTGACGCTGGTGTTTGTGTTACTGCAACAACATATCACTCACTGGCAACTGCGGGGTCTCAACGATTAACGCGGTGCTCAATCAGCTCATCGACGACCGACGGATCTGCCAAAGTACTAGTATCTCCTAGACCCTCTGTCTCATTGGCAGCAATCTTGCGCAGAATACGGCGCATGATTTTTCCTGAACGCGTCTTGGGAAGGTCTGTGGCCCACTGAATCACATCAGGCGAAGCAATGGGGCCAATATCTTTACGCACCCACTGAACCAGCTCTTTCTTAAGCTCATCACTGGGCTCAAAGTCTTCCGCCAAGGTAACGTAGATATAGATACCCTGCCCCTTGATATCATGAGGGAAACCAACAACTGCGGCTTCAGCCACCTTGTCATGCGCCACCAAGGAAGACTCAATTTCAGAGGTACCCATACGGTGCCCAGAGACATTCAGAACATCATCAACACGCCCAGTAATCCAATAATAACCATCCGCATCACGGCGGCAGCCATCACCGGTAAAGTACATCCCTGGATAAGTTGAGAAATAGGTCTGAACAAAACGCTCATGATCTCCCCAAATCGAACGAGCAATACCTGGCCATGCATCGAGAATCACTAGATTCCCCTCAGCCTCGCCCTCAAGCAGGTTGCCATCCGTATCAACAATGCCCGGCTTAACGCCAAACATCGGCGTCGTGGCAGACCCTGGTTTAAGCGCGGTAGCACCGGGCAACGGTGAAATAAGAATGCCGCCATTCTCGGTTTGCCACCAAGTATCAACAATCGGGCATTTAGAGTTACCAATAACACGGTAGTACCACTCCCAGGCTTCAGGGTTAATTGGCTCGCCGACCGAACCCAGTAGGCGCAAGCTCTCACGGGTACTAGAAGCCATGACATCATCGCCATGAGCACGCAACGCACGAATCGCGGTGGGTGCGGTGTAAAGGATGTTGACCTTATGCTTGTCAACCACTTCACCCATGCGGCCCGGCGTCGGATAACTCGGCACACCCTCAAACATCAAGGTGGTACCGCCATTAGCCAACGGACCATAAACGATATAACTGTGGCCGGTAACCCAGCCTACGTCAGCGGTACACCAATAAATATCGCCATCATGGTAGTCAAAAACATACTGGTGCGTGAGAGCGGCATACGTCAGATAGCCACCGGTGGTGTGCTTCATGCCCTTGGGCGCGCCAGTAGAACCAGACGTATAGAGAATGAACAGCGGGTCTTCTGCGTTCATCACTTCAGCCGGGCACTCTTTGGGCTGCTGTGAAACAGCATCGTCGTACCACACATCACGACCGTCATGCCAGTCAATGCTACCGCCGGTACGCTTCACCACCATCACATTCTTACAGACGTCAGTGCCCTCACGGGTTAGCGCCGCATCCACGTTATCCTTAAGCGGCACATTCTTACCACCACGCACCGATTCATCCGCAGTAATAACCAGCTTGGACTTCGCACCCACGACGCGCTGAGCCACTGCATCCGGTGAAAAACCACCAAACACCACCGAATGAATCGCCCCGATGCGTGCACAGGCCAGCATCGCAATAGCAGCTTCCGGAATCATCGGTAGATAAAGCGTTACCACATCGCCTTTTCCAATACCCAACGCCTTCAGACCATTGGCCATCTGGCAGGTTTGTTCGTAAAGGTCGCGATAGGTCAGCGTCTTATCAGTATTAGGATCATCGCCTTCCCAGATAATCGCCGGTTGGTCACCGCGAGTCTCAAGGTGACGGTCAATACAGTTGGCACTGGCGTTTAGCGTGCCGTCCTCAAACCAACGAATATCAACATTATCGCGCTCAAACGACGTGTTTTTGATTTTGGTTGGCGCCTTGATCCAGTCAAGCCGCTTAGCCTGCTCTCCCCAATAGGCATCAGGATCCTCGATGGACTGGCGATACAGTACCTCATAGTCCGCTTTGTTGACCCAAGCCTTCTTCGCCAGCGCTTCAGGAACCGGATAAATATTCTTGTGTTGCTCAGTCATAAAACAGACCTCTCGATCAGGGAGTAAATCAGGCAATTACCACGTTCGGACGCATTATTGTTGTACGCACCGACCCCATAAATAACGTCTCTAGCATATCTTTCCCGAGGCAGTCTTCCATTTAGACCTTGGTAGAAATAAATTATCATTTAATAACAACAGCTTATATTTAAAAAATAGCTTCACTATGACCCACATACGTCAAAGGGAGCATACAACCTCGGCAATAGTAACGCTTCCCTGCTAAAACCAATCCATGACGCTGACGGCTAAACGCATGCTGCTGACATGAACAGCCATAAATATACGGCGCAGGGCTGGCTCGCCGAGTATCAAAACGATGTGTCACTGTCGGCGCCAGCCCAAACAGCTCACGCATCACGGTCTTCCATTCATGGCCATGCGGGCGCATTCGCTCGCTGCCTTTCAAGTGATCAACCAACCAGTGCGCCATTTCATGAGGCACAATATCTGTTAAAAACTCATAGCGATTTTCGTCATACAGCACGGGGTTAAAGCGCAGCCCACCTCGACCAAAATGTGCCTGGCCTGCCGTTTTACCGCGCAAATCAAACCAAATGTTCGGCGACGGCAAGTCGTCACAGACCTCTAAACACAGCTTCCAGGCGTCAGTACAGCGATCACGCAACGCTTGCTGACTCGCTGCCTTGCTCAGCTTAGCCAGCCAGGTCTTATCAATATCATCCAGTGTGGGTGTCATCATGGATGGTAGAATGGCATGAGCCTCTGGTAGCGTAAAGCGCACCACCAGCAGCGACTATCCCCGCTAATCGGCCTGCTGACAGGCCCGCGACAGCAGCGAGATACATCATGTCTGACAATGAAACACCAGTCCCCAGCCCTCTGCTTGAGGATGAAAGCCTCGATGAGCTCGACGATTTCCTAGCGTCTGAACGTGTTGGCCCCGATGCACTAGACCTGATCGGCAGCCATGGCTTTCTGGTCGCGCTGGCACTAGCACCGGTTGAGCAGCCAATCAGCATTTGGGTGGCCGAGCTGTTTCAAGGCGAACCTGCGTTTACTGATACCACTGAGCGTGACCGAATTCTTGGCTTGCTAGACAATCTTCGCACCAATGCGATTAACGTGCTGGAGGCTGGCGGTTTGCCAGAGCTGCCGTTTGATCTGGAGCTAGGCGGCCTGCCCCCCGAAGAAACTCCCATCGGCGACTGGTGCGCTGGCTTTATGGAAGGCGTATTTCTTAACGAAGCCGCTTGGTTTGAAGACAACGAAGAAACCACAGCGACCTTGCTGCTGCCTTTCATGTTGTTATCGGGGCTATTCGATGACGAACCTGATATGACTGAACTGGCCGAAGACACCCCTCGACTCGACGCCCTAACCGCTCAGTTACCCGAACTGGTACTGGACCTGTACCTGCACTTTCGCGTCCCCCCTGAGACAGACCAACCGCGCCCAAGGCGCAAAGGTCCAGCCGGAGACAGAAAGGGAAAAACAGGACACAAACGCTGAGTCTCAGAAGCTGGCGCTGGTCAGGTGCTGTGGGAAACCAGTTCATGGGGTAACACCGGCCTGCTGAAGACGTCACCAGATGGTTTTGTGGGAGCCCGATAAACCGGACTCCCACAATAGAACGCCCACAATAGAGCTGAGGCACCGGCCTGGTGTTACGGAACCCTCAACTCGTCATGGACTGGTGCACATAGAGGTCGTAGCGACTCGTTTTACCTTCCAACACATGACGTGGTGCGGGGCCTGCCAACGGTGGTGCCTTGCGTGGACGCTTGACAACAACACGATGAGTCGCCACATCCAGTGCCGCCTCTAGCAGTCGTGGTGCGTCGTCGTCGCTACCGGCCAATTCACGAAATATCCGCATTTCTTTTTTGACCAGTGCAGACTTGTCGCGGTGGGGAAACATCGGGTCTAAATGAATAACTTCTGGCAGCACATCAGCGCGCTGAACCAGCAGCGCTAGGTCTCGGCAAGCATCACCCGGCATTAAGGTCATCGCCGCTGCAATATTGGCTATACCAGCATCCTGTCGCGCCCGCGCCAGCCCGTCATTCAGCAATGCGGCAATAGCTGGCACCCGCTCCACCATCAGCACTCGAGCACCAAGACTGGCCAACACAAACGCATCACGCCCTAAGCCTGCGGTAGCATCCACCACAGACGGGCTGACTCCCTTACCCAACCCACAGGCCCGCGCGACCAACTGACCTCTACCACCACCGAAATGCCGACGATGCGCAGCCCGCCCAGCAACAAAGTCTACCTGCAGCGGCTTGCCGTATACCCGAGGATCTCCCACCAGCGCCAAGCGGTCACCGTACTGTTGTAATACCAGCAGGGCCTCACGCCCTTCGGGGCTATCTCGTTCAGGCAGCCCCCAGCTCCTGGCCAGGTCAACAGTTGCCGCGGCTACCACAGAGGTTTGAATCACTGGCTCTTTTTCCACGCCACTTGATCACGCAAATAGACTGGCTGTACCTCCTGCGCAGGACGCCCTCCGCCAGCCACAAACGCATCGGCTGCCAACAGCGCCATATCTTCCGCTGCTGCTTCGCAGTCGGAAAGGCAGTGCCTAACCGCCGCCTGAGTGCCTGCGGGCATGGCCTCTTTCAGATGCCAGCCTGAGCCAACACCCACCCAGCTCTCGCTCCCCTCGGGCAGCTGCAAATGCTCTGGTGCTAACAGGCTTTCTTCCATGCGTGCCAGCAGCTTACCGTCAGTACCGCATTGCCACGCAGCGGCGTATAGCTCGCCCATGCGAGCATCGAGCACAGTAAACAGGTGATGAAAGCCATGACGACGATAAGCCCCCAGCGCCAGCGCCTCAAGGGTAGAGACACCAATCAGCGGGCACTCCAAGCCAAACGCCAGCCCTTGAGCCACACCCGCAGCAATACGCAGCCCTGTAAAAGAACCGGGGCCATGCCCGTAGGCCACGGCGTCAAGCTCAGCAGGCACAACGCCTGCCTCAGCCAACACCGCGTCAACCATTGGCAACAATCGCCGTGTATGTTCACGGGGCGTAAACTCAAAGCGTGAAATCAGCCGGTCGTCTCTACCGTTTTCGCGGTGTAACAGTGCAGCAGAACAGGCGCTCGAAGAGGCATCTAGGGCAAGCAGTATGGGCATATGAAAAACAAGGCGTCAGAAAAGTGTCGGCTGATTATACGCCAAGGACCCGCACAATGCGGGCCCTTGGAACAACAGAATGTATCACACCATGCTGCTAGGCTAGCTTAGCTCAGCCTTCCAGCGCACGGGTCACTTGAGCGGTGATGTCATCAACGCTACCGACACCCTCAACCCGATGATAAGCGGGAGCAACGCTGGGCTCTTGTGATGCCCACTGCTGATAATACTCAACCAGCGGTGCTGTCTGGTCATGATAGATAGCCAAACGATTACGCACCGTCGACTCGCTATCGTCTTCGCGCTGAATCAGCGGTTCAGCCGTCACATCATCTTTACCCGCTTCTTTGGGCGGGTTGTAGTCGATATGATACGTGCGCCCAGACGCCTGATGCACACGACGGCCTGCCAAACGCTTAACAATTTCCTCATCTGGCACGGCAATTTCAAGCACATGATCAATCTTGACCTGAGCATCCTTCATGGCATCGGCCTGAGGGATGGTGCGAGGGAAGCCGTCGAACAGAAACCCATTGGCGCAGTCGGGTTGCGCAATACGCTCCTTAACCAGTGCGATAATCAAATCATCAGAGACCAACCCGCCTGTGGCCATAATCTCTTTAACCTTGAGGCCCAGCTCACTTCCTTCCTTCACGGCCGCACGCAGCATATCGCCCGTTGAAATCTGAGGAATGCCAAAACGCTCACAGATAAACTGAGCCTGGGTGCCCTTGCCGGCGCCCGGCGCCCCTAAAAGGATCAAACGCATCTAACTGCTCCTTGAAGCGAGATAAATTGTACTAGTGTTAAAATTGAATGAAATTACAATACCCCTGCTACGGCCACCAAACAAGATGAGCGGCATTGAAAGCTCATAAAATTTCAAAAAAAAATTATTATTTAACAACCAGCTAACAACGAATAGCACTTTGGTCTGGCAGACCAAACGACGAAAAAAAGACGGCGCCCGAAGGCGCCGCTCTAGCTCTGCTGTGACGTATTACAGCAACTGACGACGAATATCGCTGAGCAACTGCGCAATAAAGGCAGTGAAACGCGCAGCATCTGCCCCATTAACTGCACGGTGATCGTACGACAACGATAACGGCATCATCAGCCTTGGCTGGAAGTTAGCACCATCCCAGACCGGCTTCATTTGCGCCTTTGACACGCCAAGAATTGCCACCTCGGGCGCATTAACGATAGGAGTGAACGCAGTACCACCTATCGAACCCAAGCTCGAAATAGTGAAGCAGCCGCCACTCATTTCATCGCGCTTGAGTTTTTTGGCTTGCGCCTTGCCTGCCAGCTCGACAGACTCTTTGGCCAGCTCAATCAGCGATTTTTTATCAGCATTACGAATCACCGGCACCATCAGACCATCCGGCGTATCCACGGCGATACCAATGTGTACGTATTTTTTGTACACCAAGGTCTCGCCGTCGCTTTTCAGGCTGACATTAAACTGCGGATAGCGCGCCAGCGCCAAGGCACAGGCTTTGATCATAAACGGTAGCGGCGTGAGTTTTGCTCCTTGCGCTTCCGCCTCAGCCTTCATCGATTTGCGGAAAGCCTCAAGCTCGGTGATATCGGCTTCATCAAACTGCGTCACATGAGGAAGATTAACCCAGCTACGATGCAGATTGGTCGCGCCCATTTTCATCAAGCGACCCATGGGCTTCTCTTCGACATCACCAAACTGGCTGAAGTCAACATCAGGAATTGGCGGTATACCACTACCCACCGCAGCCTGAGTTTCAGCTCCAGCGCTCTTGGCCTGGCCACCCGCCATCACTTGCTTAACGTAGTTGTGAACATCCTCTTTCAGCACGCGCTCTCTGGGGCCGCTAGGCTTAACCTGCTCAAGATCCACTCCCAGCTCACGAGCCAACATACGCACCGCCGGCCCAGCATGCACCAGCTTGCCATCACGCGGTTTATGCGCAGCCATTTCTGCTTCAGGACTCGGGCGTCCAACCGGCGCAGCACTCTGCTTAGGCTGTTCAGCGCGTTGCTTAGGCGTGCTTTGTGATGGCGCAGACTGAGGCTCGCTCGCCTCTTCGGCGACACGACCACCAGCGGTCTCGATATAACCGATCAAGTCGCCCTCAGAGACGCTATCGCCTTCTTTGACACTCAACTCAACCAGCTTACCCGCATAAGGACTTGGCACATCCATCGACGCCTTGTCAGACTCCAAGGTGATTAATGTGCCTTCTTCCTCAACCTCATCACCAACCGCAACGGCCACCTCAATAATTGGGACGTCGCCGGAGCCACCCAGATCCGGTACACGGACTTCCTGACGTGTCGGCCCGCTGCTGGCCGCTGGTGCAGGCGTGGGTTTCCGTGCCTCGCCAGACGCCGCGCTCGGTGCTGCAGCAGGCGCTTGCGCTGCGCTACTGTCAGCCTCGCTATCGCTACCGCCAGCCATTTCGATAGTGCCGATCACATCACCCGCTGACACGGTGTCACCCACCTTAACAGTCAACGTTACGAGCTTACCCGCTTGCTCGCTGGGCACGTCCATAGACGCCTTGTCAGACTCCAGCGTAATCAGCGTGTCTTCTTCAGCGATCTCTTCGCCAACAGCCACTGCCACTTCGATGACCTCAACGTTTTCATCACCGCCAAGATCTGGAATCACGATATCTACTGTCTGCTTACCGCCACCAGAGCTAGCACTTGAAGCAGATGGAGCCGCAGCAGCTGCTGACGGTTCATCGGGCTGCTCTTGAGGCTTGCTGGCTTCCACCGCAGGCTCACTATCGCCGCTGTCGTCACTACCATCGCCTTCGACGTCAAGCTCAACAATAGCATCGCCTTCAGAAACGGTGTCACCCTCGCTAACCAACACCTTGACTACCTTACCGCCCTTAGGCGAAGGCACGTCCATGCTGGCTTTATCAGACTCAAGCGTGATCAGGGTATCTTCAGCGTCAATCACATCGCCAACAGACACCGCGATCTCGATGATTTCCACATCGGTATCGCCGCCGATGTCGGGAACTTTGATGGTTTCGCTACTCAAGGTTGCGCTCCTTCCAAATCGTGTCTGGAACGGGCGGGGTAAGCCCCGCCCGGACATCGGGATCAGCTGGTCAGCGGATTCGGCTTGTTGGGGTCAATGCCATACTTAGCCATTGCCTCAACAACAACCTTGCGATCCAGCTCACCACGGTCCGCCAGCGCCTTGAGAGCGGCGACGGTGACGAAGTAACGATTCACTTCAAAGAAGTGGCGTAGCTTCTCGCGGGTATCAGAGCGGCCATAGCCGTCGGTACCAAGCACATGATAATCGGTTGGCACCCAAGCGCGAACCTGATCAGCGAACAGCTTCATGTAATCAGTAGCCGCTATCGCCGGCCCCGCACGACCTTCTAGGCAAGCCGTTACATGCGGCTGCCCACGCTCAGTCTCAGGGTTAATAAAGGCCTGTCGGTCGATTTCCAACGCGTCACGACGCAGCTCATTGAAGCTAGTCACACTCCAAATATCAGAACCAATGCCCCACTCGTCACTAAGCATTTCAGCGGCGGCCTCGACTTCACGCAGGATAGTACCAGACCCCATCAGCTGAACATGGCCCTTGTCGCCCTGACTTTCACGCAGCAGGTACATGCCCTTGATGATATCCGCCGCGGGAATCTCTGCCAGCTCAGGGTGTGGATAATTTTCATTCATTACCGTGAGGTAGTAGAAGCAGTTTTCCTTGTCGGCAAACATCCGCTTCAGACCATCCTGAACAATCACGGCAACCTCATGAGCATAGGTCGGGTCATAGCTGCGGCAGTTGGGAATCATCGACGCCTGCAGGTGGCTGTGGCCATCCTGGTGCTGCAGGCCCTCACCGTTAAGTGTCGTACGCCCTGCCGTGCCACCCACCATGAACCCTCGCGCCTGCATATCGCCAGCGGCCCAAGCCAGATCACCAATGCGCTGAAAGCCAAACATCGAGTAATAAATATAGAACGGCAACAGCGGAATATCGTTATTGCTATACGACGTGGCCGCAGCGACCCACGACGACATGGCACCTGCCTCAGTAATGCCTTCTTCAAGCACCTGGCCGGCCTTATCTTCGCGATAGTACATCAACTGGCCCTTGTCCATGGGCTCATACTTCTGACCCGCAGGACTATAAATACCCAGCTGACGGAACATACCTTCCATACCAAAGGTACGTGCCTCATCGGGCACAATCGGCACAACCTGTTTACCAAAGCCTTTATGCTTCACCAGCCCATTGAGAATGCGTACAAAGGCCATGGTGGTAGAAATTTCACGACCTTTGGAGCCGCCTGTCTGAGAAGAGAAAATCTTGTCATCAAGCCCCGGAATATCCAGCGCGTCAAAATCTGGACTGCGAGCTGGCAGATAGCCGTTCAAACGCTCACGCTGTAGATGCATGTAGCGCATCTCTGGCGAGTCATCTGCTGGCTTGAAATACGGCATCTCATTTTCGATCTGCTCATCAGTCACATCGATGCTGAAACGGTCGCGGAAACGCTTGAGAACCCCTTTGTCGTCAATCGACTTGACCTGGTGCGCCTCATTGTCGGCTTCCCCACCGTCAGCACCCAAGCCATAACCTTTAACGGTGTGCGCCAGGACTACCGTAGGACGACCATTAGCGTTATTCACTGCCTCATGGTAGGCCGCATACATCTTGTAAGGGTCGTGACCACCACGGTTGAGTTTCCAGATATCCTCGTCGGACAGGTCTTTGACCATCTCGGCCGTTTCCGGGTACTTGCCGAAAAAGTGCTCTCGAGTATAAGCCCCGCCGTTTGACTTGTAGTTCTGGTATTCGCCGTCAACCGCTTCGTCCATCCGTTTCTGCAAAATCCCTTTATGATCCTGCTCGAAAAGCGGGTCCCACAAACGGCCCCATACCACCTTGATGACATTCCAGCCGGCTCCTCGGAACACGCCTTCCAGTTCATCCATGATCCGCGAGTTACCGCGTACCGGGCCATCCAAACGCTGCAAATTACAGTTGACCACAAAAATCAAGTTATCAAGGTTCTCACGCGCCGCCAGGTGAATTGCCCCCAGAGATTCCGGCTCATCACACTCGCCATCGCCCATGAAACACCACACTTTGCGGTCCATCATCGGCTGCAGGTCACGCTGATCCAGATACTTCATAACGTGCGCCTGGTAGATCGCCATGATCGGTCCCAGCCCCATGGAGACCGTTGGCAGCTGCCAATAATCAGGCATCAGCCACGGGTGAGGATAAGAAGACAGACCATCGCCATCCACTTCCTCACGGTACTTATCCATCTGAGCTTCCGTCAGACGACCTTCCAGAAAAGAGCGGGCATAAATACCCGGCGAGCTATGACCCTGAATAAACAACAGGTCACCTTTGAAATCGCCCTTGGGAGCACGGAAAAAATGATTGAAGCCTACATCGTACAGCGTAGCACTGGACATGAAGCTGGCAATATGACCGCCAATACCACTGTTCTTGGCATTAGCACGCGTCACCATGGCAGCCGCATTCCAGCGGATCAATGAGCGAATACGCCGCTCCATGAACATATCGCCAGGCATGCGTGCCTCGCGATGCACCGGAATCGTGTTGCGATGAGGCGTCGTCACCGAGAAAGGTACCTGTCTGCCGTCTCGGCGAACGCGATCCGCCAAGCGGGTTAACAGGAAACGGGCGCGTTCTTCGCCCTCGCGGTCCAGTACAGACTCCAGGGATTCCAACCACTCCGTGGTTTCGACCGGATCGAGATCTTCTCGTGTCTCAAGACTCATGGACGTCTCTCCGAATGACGGTGGGGACTAATTTCCCCACGGCAAGAGGTAATTTGCTATGGGTGCTGTGCGTGCATTTGCCGACAGGACAACCCGATGTTGTAGTATTATTACAAGATACTGTGAACCACACAGCACCGTTCTCAAAACAGGTCTCAAAATTATCGCATAAGCTACATAGCAGCAATTAAAACAGATTTGGAAGCAATTTCCAAAACTCTTTGAACCAGCCTCGCCATTGCCTCATCAGGATTATTTCGCCTACCCACCCACCAAGCGGGCTTCAATCAGACACAATAGCCAAAGCCATTGAAACCTGCCAAACGAGCCTTCTTTTTTCGCTACACAGAGTGACGACTCAGCTGCTGAGCATAAAACGCCCAATCAAATGCTGGGCCAGGGTCATTTTTACGTAACGGAGCAACATGCGCATGACCTACGATGCGCTTAGCCGACATCGCGGGATAAGATTCAATCAGCGCAGCGGTTACACGGCATAGTGCACGATACTGGGCCTGCGTATAAGGCGACACCTCATCACCCTCCAGCTCAATACCAATAGAAAAATCATTCAACGACTCACGCCACCGACCTTCATCCCGCCAACGCGAGCGCCCTGCATGCCACGCACGCTGATTAAAAGGCACAAATTGCACACACTCCCCGTCACGGCGAATCAGTAGATGTGCCGACACACGCAGCTGGTGAATCTCAGCAAAAAAAGGATGTGCTTCAGGCGCCAGGCGGTTAGTAAATAGCTGCTCGATGGCCTCACCGCCAAACTCCCCCGGCGGCAAGCTGATAGAGTGCACCACCAGCAACGACACTTCCCCGCTCGGTCGCTCATTGCAGTTAGGTGAAGGAACACGCCTAGCCTCGGCCAGCCAGCCCTCTTGTATAAGCGCTTGAATCGACATATCTCCCCTCTGACGTTAACCTGCATAATTCACTTATAATGGCCGTTCACCATCTGTTATCACAAACGTTGCACCCAAACGTTCATACAGACAGCTCTAGCGCACAGACTATCTATATAAGCGTTTTCTTTAGAAAAACTTCCATAAAAGAACAGGGACAGACTTATCATGGATTACCAAGATGCTCTCGCCGAGGAAATTCGCAATAGTGCTGCCCGTTTACTGGCGGAAGATGTTGGTCCCGGCGACATCACTGCAGAACTGATTCCTGCCACACAACGCGCCAAGGCACGCGTTATTGCCCGCCAGGACAGTGTATTGTGCGGTATGGCTTGGGTGAATGAACTGTTTCGTCGCCTAGACGCCAGCGTTTCGCTGCACTGGTTGGCCAGCGACGGCGACCGCATCAGTGCTAATGAGCCTTTCCTGCTACTTGAAGGCCCCGCGCGCAGCTTGCTAACTGGCGAGCGTGCAGCACTCAATCTACTACAAACCCTCTCTGCCACAGCAACCCAAACACGCGCCTTCGTTGACTTGGTTGAGGACACCGGCGTGCGCTTGCTAGATACCCGCAAGACCCTGCCTGGCATGCGCCTCGCCCAGAAATACGCGGTTACCTGCGGCGGCGGGCATAACCACCGCATCGGTCTTTATGACGCCTTCTTAATTAAAGAAAACCACATCACCGCCTGCGGAGGGATTTCTGCAGCTATTGAGGAAGCGCGTCGCATCGCACGCGACTTGCCGGTAGAAATAGAAGTTGAAACCTTCGATGAACTAGATAGCGCACTGGCTGCAGGTGCCGATGTCATCATGCTAGATAACTTCTCGTTGAAAGATATGCGCGAAGCGGTAAAACGCAACACGGGTAACGCCGTACTTGAAGCATCAGGCAATGTCGACGCCGACCGGCTCAGAGATATTGCTGAAACTGGCGTCGACTGCATCTCTAGCGGCGCTCTAACCAAAAATATCACTGCCATCGACCTATCCATGCGTCTAACAGATATTTTTGACTAAACAACATCGGCTAATTGCTTTTGAACTCCTCCATCACCAACAATGAATCGCTACGCATTGAGCCTATCGGCCATATACGCAGCGACTTTATCAGTCCCTTTGGCATTCCACGCCAACCTGGGCTCGCCAACGCCGCCCGTGCCAGCCTAGTGCTGACCCCTCCTTACGATGATCCTCTTAGTGTGCGCGGGCTAGACGAGTTCAGCCATATCTGGCTAACCTTCATTTTTCACCTTAGCCCCACACGCTGGAAGCCACTAGTGCGCCCACCTCGACTGGGCGGCAATGCCAAAATGGGCGTTTTTGCCACCCGCAGCACCCATCGACCCAACCGTATCGGGCTCTCACTGGTAGCACTAGAGCACATTGATACACGCAACGGTGTAACCTTAACTCTCAACGGTGCAGATCTCGCTGACGGCACACCAGTAGTAGACATCAAACCCTACCTGCCCTGGCTCGAATCGAAACCCCAGGCACGTAGCGGTTTCGCCCCCGAAGCACCGCCTCTCTTCCAGGTAACATTCAGCAACCAGGCCGCGCAACAACTCGCTGCACGCCCCGACAGCGAAAACCTGAGCGCTCTAATCCAACAGGTGCTCGCCCAAGACCCACGCCCCGCTTACCGCCGCCGCCCCGACACACGCATCCACGGCATACGCCTGCGCGACATCGATGTACGCTTTCGGGCCACACAAGAAAACGTACTGGAAGTCATAGAGCTCGCCGCCATATAGCCGCCCAGCAAGCTGGCCTTCTAATACCACCACAGCCCAACCCAAGGCTTACAGAAGGCCGATTTATTAAGAGGCAGTAACTCACACAAGCAGGAGCCCGATTTATCGGGCGATTTGAGTTAACCAACCAGCCCTCATCGCTCGATAAACCGGGCTCCCACAATAGCGCTTACGCCTTGATCAAAGCTCAATCAACCGGATTCTCACAACAATAACGCGTAAACGTTGTTTAAGCATTATGGAAAAACTAAGAGAGCTAAACAGGGCTTATTCCAGCAACTCGTTGTCGCGTATAAATGTCAACGTAAAGCAAGTGCCTTCACCTAAGGTGCTAGTGCAGGAAATATCCCCGCGGTGTTGGTCAATAACGGCTTTAACCAACGCAAGGCCCAAGCCATGCCCCTGAACCTCGGCGTCAACATTTACGCGGCTATAACTCTCGAAAATATACGGCAGATCAGCTTCGGCAATGCCTCGACCCTGATCACAAATTTGGCAGATCACACGCTCGGCTTCTTCTTTAACCGTCACGGTTATTTCTGTATCGACAGGGCTGTATTTCACCGCATTTTCCAGCACATTATGCAGGGCTCTCACCAAATATCCCCTGTCGCCACGCACTATACCGCCCTCTTCACACTCCAGTGCTGAGTTCAATTTAATACGCTTAATTCTGGCGGCTGCCCATACCTGGTCCAGCACCTCCATCACCACATCTTCCAACACCACGACATCCATTACCGGTGCGCCGAATTCGATTTTAGCCAGCTGCATGAAATCTTCGGTCAGACTCAGGCCAGTGCGCACCTGCTGCTCAATACGCTGATAAAAAGCCTCATCCGGTAATGCCGTTTGCGGCTTACGCTGCAAATCAACCAGCGCCAACAAACCAGTTTGAGGAGACTTAAGGTCGTGCGAAAGAAAACGCAGCATACGCGCGCGCTGCTCTTCGGCTTGATTTTCCGCAGTCAGATCGACCAGACCAATTAACCAACCATTTTGGCGCGTCAAACGACTCGTGCGCAGTGGTGCAAAGTCCAACCGATAACAGCGCTCAGCAACTCCATATACCCGCCGTCCGTGAGCTCCCCCAAGCGCACTACCAAGGCTGTTACCGTCACTACCCGCGAGGATGTTGTCATCTAGCGTTTCAAGGAATTCACAAATATTTTCGCAGCGTCGCCCTAACTGTTGATGCTCAAGCTCTCTAGCCAAACGGTTTGCCAGAATCACTCGGCCATCATCCGCCACAACCAGCAGCGGCAGCGGTAGTGACTTCAGAGAATCTGACACAAAACGACGTGCACTGCGCAAGCGCTCAACGCCGGTATCCAACGCATACAACCGCCGATGCAATGCATCACCCCAGTTGGGTGGAGGCTCAGCGTCAACCACCGGAAACAGGTGGGGTTCCCGCTCCAGCTGCTCAATTTCTTTCTTGAACCAGTTCAGCGCCTCAGCTTGGCTGCGCCAACTAATCAACAGATAAGCTGCAACAATCGACAACATGCTAATCGACGGCGGCCACCACCAACCCTGTGTCATCAACAGCCACGACGCCAACAACGTAGCCAATAGCGCCAAAATCGCCGGCAACATCAAGTAGCGAAAACGCAACAGCCACAATATAAGCACCATACCTAATAGCGGCAGCAACCCAAGGCCAGCGGCTACTTTTTCTGGTACATTCACGATAAATCGGCCATCACGCAGTGCATCAAACAGGTTGGCCTGCACTTCCACGCCGGGCATACTTCCTTGGGTAAAAGCTAACGATACTGGGTGTTTATCTCCCAATCCGCCAGCAGTAGCACCGACCATGATGACGCGATCACGCAGCAACACATCCGGCACTTCACCACGCAATACGCTGATGTAAGGCACGCTTGAATAACTGCCCGGTGGTCCTCGGTAAGGCACACGAACCACCTGATCACTCTGCCAGTTTGCATTATCACTACGCGACAGGGGCTGCAACACCTTAGGTAATGTTGTAAGCGGCTCCTCAGTCTCCTCCTGTAAAGTCTGATACAACTGCCACGCCAACTGATTCCAGCTCTCACCAGCACTTTTCACATTAAGATAAAGTCGACGCACCATACCATCGGTATCGGTTTCAACGCTCACATGGCCAAGCCCCCGAGCAACATCGCGCAACTCGGGCAATGGCGGCAGCACCGAACCACGCATACCCGCACCATGCAGCCGCAGCACGGGAAGAAAAACATTTCCGTTGCGCTCAATCGCCTCCGTTAATTGCTTATCCTCCACTGAGTGACGGGCAGGTTCAGTAAAAAACACATCCATCAACACCGCCTTGGCGTCAGCGTCAGTCAAGCGGTCCAGTAATTGCGCATGAATATTTCTTGGCCACGGCCATGCCCCCAGCGACTCAAGGCTGAGTTCATCAATAGCGACAATTAATACATCAGAAGAAACCGGATCGCTGCGCCACGACACCAGCGTATCGTAGAGCAGCTTATCGGAAGCCCAAAAACGCTCATATTGAAGCCACCAAGTTAGGGGCACCAACAGCAAGGCAATCAAAAAACACGTACGCGCGTAGCGTCGCGTACTACTGGCTGCGAGCCTCGGCATTCAGCTGTCCTGTGCCCACCACATGGCTGGCCTCTTCATCGTCATGGGAAACGCTCAACCGCCAGAAGTAGTCACCCTCAGGCAAGTTTCTAACATATGCCCCTTTTGAACTGGTCATTTCTCTATCAACAATCAGGTGACTAAAATCACTTGACGCAGAAAGCTCAAGGCGATAACTCGAACGAGGCCGCGAATTCCAATTAAATATCCACTCGCCTTGACGATACGACACCTGGGCACCAACAGGGTGGTAGTACAACATCTCTACACTCGGCATTCCTTCAACGCCGTTACTATCAATAGCGGTGAGGTGCAAATAATACAAACCTTCGTCAAGGCCTGAGATTTCAAGCTGATGATTTGGGGAGCTAACATCTTGAACAACATTAAAGAAGTCAGCATCCGTTGCCAGCTTTACACGATACAGCTCAGCTTTCGGCACTTGACTTAGCATCAACTCCAGAGAGTCATTCAAACCTTCACTGGAAGAGTGTAAACGCGGCGACGGCAACAACTCTACCACACCGAACTCACCCTCAGACTCCCACGCGCCTTGGCCAGCAGCCACTCCCGTTTGCCCCACATTGAAAGACGCATCCACCAGCCCTTCCAGCACACTAACAGTGGTTCCCGTTATCTCGCCATAAGTGGCAGTAGCATCATTATATGCCACGCGAAAATGCGTGCCCCGAACGCCAAGATTGCCGGTGGGCGTTACTACATCAAAATGCGGCTTGCCAGATTCAGTTCGCGGAATACGAGACTCCACTCTCCCCTCAGCAAGCATCACACTCACACCACGGCCATCTTCTCGTTTTTCCAGCGTAACGCGCGTCCTGGACGGCAACGTAATTCTGGCACCATCGGCGAATGCTACGGCCACAAAACCATCAAAGCTCGTCTCCAACAGGCTACCTACCTGAACGTCATCACCCATTGCTAATGGTTGGCGCTGACGACCCTGCTCAACATGCCACACCGCACCGGTTAAATGAGTCACAATGCCAGGAAAGCTTTCTGGTACAGGCGGCATCAACGCATCAAGGTTAAGCACCTTGCCAGGCTGTAAATGAATGGGCACAGGCACATTATTTTCTTTACTGATTTTCCCCCAAACATCAGGTGTGCCGTAATACTCTTCCGAAATATCCCATAGCGTATCACCGGGTTTTACTCGATATAGCCCCGGAGAGCCCGCATCACCGACGCTGGAGTTCACATCAGCAACACTACTGGCAGACACCATCAACAAAGCCGCTAACACTAAACCAGAAAAAGTTTTCATTGCATCTCCCCCTCTGCTCAAGTCAGTCTCCCAATAGTGCAGAAGAGACCCACCCAAGTCGCTGCTGAGGTTTCATATACACCTGTGACCAGCCATCACTTTCGCCCAACACAAACACCTCGTCTCCTCGCTCAAGCTTGGCAACCACCTCATAACGGGTCGAGTTCCCTGCACGAATATTAACCCGCGAGCCTGCAATTGTACGCTTTCTGAGGTATTCAAGGCTTGTCTCAAGGTTTTCCTGGGCTAACGTATTGCCATTCGCTATGGCTTGAGCAAACCAGAAAACAGCCCAGGCGTTGTTTCTCTCAACACCAAGACCTTTAGCATACAAAGCGCCCAGGTTGTTTTGAGCATACTGATCACCTTGCCGAGCAGCTTTACTGTACCACTCGAAAGCTTTTTCAGGGTTACGCTCTACGCCACTACCCCTCTCATACAACCCTCCCAAATTATTCTGAGCTACCGCAACCCCTTGTTCTGCTGCCGCTGCAAACAGCTCTGCTGCTCGCTTAGGATCTTCCTCTCCACTTCGGCCTTCCAGCAAGAACATGGCCAGGCTCACTTGGGCATCTGCGTTACCTTCTGAGGCAGCCATAGACAACCAACGCCTGGCTTCGGCATCGCCACCCCCTAAACCCTCGCCAGCCAAGGCCAAGTTCGCCAAACGTAATTGTGCTTGAACACTCCCCTGTTCAGCGGCCAGCTGATACCACTTCAGCGCCTCATCAGAGTTCGCACCAACCCCCACACCCGCTTCATACAAGCGGGCCACCTGATACTGTGAGCCCACATCACCCCGCTCAGCCAGCTGGCGCCATTCATAAAAAGCGGATGCGTAATTTTGTTTATCAAAATCGCGTTGAGCGGATGCAAAGTCAGCCACTGCTACAGGTGCCTGCAAAGCAACGACAAGCAACAAGGGTAAAAAACAGCGCTTATCCGTTGATAAAATCATCGGCACCTAAACCTCCAGCCATTTGATATACAAGCAATTTACCATAGCTCGTTTCACCAGAGCACAATTCCGCTTAGCGAGAGGGAATACGCTCATGGGTCAACACACAAAAAACGCCTGTGGCTGTTGTCGTCACTTGATAGTTGGTATCACAATACAGTGCTGCGGTATTGATGATACGAGTCGCCGCAACCGCTGGCTCACTATCAGTGAAGCGCGCCAGTATTGAACTCCCCTCTTCGCAATCAACGGCATCCTGATCAGACTCAATCACACACACCTTTGTCTGATCGACCCCCGCCTTGCCACCCTTACTCGCCGACGCGTACATCGCCACGCCCGTGCCCACCAGGGCAACCATCACCACATAAAAAATGACTCTGATAATATTCACACCCATACCCCCATGTTTACTTAGCTTATTTACCAAGTCAGACCTATACATATTAGCCCTAGACATATTTCAGTACAAAGCCGTAACAGCAATTACTAGAGCACTTGATAGCATTGCGCCCCTTTCTACCGACCAGGCCAGAAAGGGGCGCAACATACTCCGATATCACATTACGGTGCTTCTGTAATCAATATCTCAACGCGACGGTTAGGCTGCAGACACTCTTTCAGCGCATTACCGCTAACGCCTGGACAGGAGGCTACCGGATTACTCTCGCCTTTGCCCACGGCCTGAATGCTATAAGCTGACACGCCATTTTCAATCAACGCCTGTTTGACAGCCGCAGCACGGCGATCAGATAGCTTCAGATTGTAGGCATCGTCACCCAAGCGATCAGTAAAGCCAAAGACCTGTAAGCGTGGGTTCTTAAACTCAGCGGTTAAAACATCCGCAAAACGGTCGATACTGCGACGACCTTCAAGACGTAGCACGTCGCTGTCAAAGTCGAACAGTACATCAGCGGAAAGCGTAACCACTTTATCGTCAGCAATCTCTTCCACTTCAACCGGCACTAACAGATCTGCACAGGCTGGGTTTTTCCAGTGAGTGCGCTCAACCAACACCTCACTGTTAAAGCCTACCTGATACTGGCAGGTCATATAGCCTTCCGGCACCGTATCCGTATAGAAGTTGAAAATATAGTTCCACTCTCGGTTACCAAACAGGCCCTCATCAAAATGCGGGTCTGCCAGCAAGGCTCGAACCTGGTCTTTAGTCTGGCCACGAGAGATTCGCAGCACTGCCTCAGGATCGACAAACGTTCCCTCTTCAATATAAGAGTGCGGTATATCAGGAAAGTTGACACCGTCCGCATTCTCGCTGTACGACGTCACACAACCCTGAACTAGTGCAGCTGAGGCAGCAACCAAGCCAGCAAGCAGCACGCGCTTATTGAATATCATCATAAAAGCTCCTTTACGTATCGTGACCTACAAAGCGGCGCTTGGCACCGCCTTGTAGGAAGCTCTGCTTCTAGCTTACCAGTGCCAACCAGCGCCAACGCCTGCACCGAAGTTACCCTGAGAATCACCGGTAACATTCAACTTGATCGCCATGCGACCGTTATCCGACAGCCTAGAGACACCCACCGACACTGCCGACTCACCCTTGTAAGTACCAGCACCCACCGCAAACATGCTTTCACCAGAGTGTACCGTCTGCGGCACGGAAGCGGCAGCAATGGCACTAGCAACACCTGCGAATGCATCATCTTCAAGATTGCTGATGCGCTTATTGACACCGCCAATCTCATTATAGAAGCGATCATTCAAATCTTGCAGTTGCCCAACGTTCGCTGCATCCGTCGGTTTCTCGCCTGCAGCAACGTTGTGAATCACAGTGGTCTGGTCACCACCGCCACCCAAGGTGACGTTGCCGTAGTCAATACTACCATCTTCGTTCCGATCGTAGTTCACCGATCCCGCCTGAACAGACTTCAGCTGACGCACATTAACCGCATCGGTGTCCTGAGTACCACCGGCCACATTGGTGATCTGACGCTCACCACCTTTGCTGCCCACGGAAACCGCACCCTGAGTAGACGCCACAGAGGTGTTCGAGAAGGCTTCTTTCTTACCGTTCATCCCTTCACGGTCAGCGACAGAGCCTGCACCCAGCGCCACGCTACCCTCGGTCTTGGAGATGGCTCCATTACCAGCGGCGACGCTGTTATCACCCTGGGCGACACTCTGTGGCCCCATCGCTACACTTTCCTGGCCAGCCGCATTGGCAGCTGCCGCTTCAGAGTTCGCCTTGAAGTACTTGGTATCGCCCACTTCAATATTGGTGATCTGATTCTGCATCTCCCACAGCTGGCTACCGTTCACCGCATCGGTGCTGGTTTCAGAGATATCTCCCTTGCCAACATTGGCGATCTTGACGTCGCCATTGGCATCAACATTGTTCTTGTTGATCGTCAGGCCGCCATCGCCACCCACGGTAACCTCATCGAAATCAACCTCGTCAGCCGTGGCCACCTCATAGACAGTCTGACCATCAGCGCCGGTCGACTCTTTGACAGTGATGTTCTTCCCTTGAACAACCTCTGTTTTTGCAGCCGCCACGTCGTTGTTGATATCCCCAGCAACTTGCTGAAGATCGCCAACATTAACGGCGTTATTCAGGTCGTCACCGGTAATCTCATCATACTTCTTACCACCAAGGCCACTACCCACATTGGTAATCTGCTTGCCACCCGCATCAATACCGCCCTGGGTAATGCTCGGGCCACCCATGATGGTCAAGCCGTTGTTGTTGATGATGGTGTCACCCATCGTCACACTGCCGCTATTGCCCAAGTCAAGGTTCTTAGCCAGCTTGATTTCCAAGGTATCATCACCGTTGGCTACCACACCGATGTTACCTTCGCTGAGCTCGGCTTCATCCTTCTCGCCACCCGTCAGATTGACAGTCTCACCCAGCTTGCGCTCTACATTGGTGCCAGAGTCGCCAGCAAAGGTCAGCGGGCTATTGGCAATGCCCGTCACTGAGTTATCTACGTACTCCTTATTAACCAGGCTCTTGTCACCAGTAGACTTATCAATCGTCACGTCGTACTTAGTATCACCTTCCTTGGTCACGAAGAAGTTATCACCTAGCTGGGTGTCACCCTCAACGGTCAGATCACCTTTAAAGCGTGGAGACTCAGCAAACTGAATCTCGATACCGCCGTCCTGGGTTGCAACCGTGTTAACGTTGCTGGACGAGTACGTCAGCACATTACCATCAGCATCGATTTCATCCCCACCACCGACAATCT
Organism: Halomonas halocynthiae DSM 14573; assembly: GCF_000425725.1. Taxonomy (GTDB): domain Bacteria; phylum Pseudomonadota; class Gammaproteobacteria; order Pseudomonadales; family Halomonadaceae; genus Halomonas; species Halomonas halocynthiae. Next base: position 313 of record NZ_KE384440.1, on the reverse strand, counting down.
GCATCTCTTTGTTGAGCTTGCGGGTGACGTAGCCGTCAGTCGTTGCCGTGTTATCGTTACCCGAGAAGCGCAGGCCGTCGTCTTCCAGCGTGGCAATATTTTTGGTATTGCCATCACCATCGACGTACTGAAGGCGTGTTACCTCGGTGACGTTGTCAATAACGTTGCCTGGTACGATTTCCGGACGCATGGTCAGCTCAGGGCTGATGCCGTCCTTGCCTGGCCTGCCCGTCAGGCCGATAGAGCCATCAGAGCCGTCGATAGCAACACCGCTCTTACCGTCCTTGCCATTGACACCCAGCTTACCGTCGAC
>NZ_KE384439.1:95308-754933 GCF_000425725.1 Halomonas halocynthiae DSM 14573 | reverse complement strand
GACGGCAAGAATGGCGTCACCATCAACGGTGCAGATGGCTCGATTGGAATCAACGGCAAGGACGGCGCTAACGGCACTATTACCGTGGTTGACGGCGTAGCTGGCGTGGATGGCAAAGACGGCATTACGCGCATCGTCATTGACGACAAAGAAGTGGCCACCATGGACGATGGCCTAAACTTTGCGGGTGATGATGGAAAAGTACTTGCTAAGAAGCTCAACGAGCAACTGGATATTGTCGGTGGTGCTGATCTTAACAAGCTGGCTGATGACAATATTGGTGTGGTCGAAGAAGGCGGCAAGCTGAATATCAAGCTGGCTAATAACATCGACTTGGGTGCAACGGGCAGCGTGACCACGGGTAATACCGTGATGAACGACGCCGGCGTAAACGTTGATGACGGCGCAGGCAGCACCACTGAAGTCGGCGCGGGCAGCATCAGCGTGGCCGGTGCGGGCAACAGCGTTACGGTTGATGGCAGCAACGGCACCATTGAAGGGCTGACTAACACGGACCTTGACGGCAGTGATTTTGCCCAAGCAGGTCGTGCGGCGACCGAAGAGCAGTTGAAGCAGGTTAACGATGTCGCTAATACAGGATGGGATGTTAGTGCTAACGGCTCGGCGGGTGAAAATGTTGCGCCGGGAGCGAAGGTAGATTTCAGCAATACCGATGACAACATCCTGATTTCACAAGATGGTACAGATCTTGCGTTTAATCTGAATAAAGACCTAACCGTTGATAGCGTTACCACGGGTAATACGCGCATGGCTGATGGTGGCATATTCGTCACTAATGGAGATGCAACAGACCCACAAACCACAGATATTGGTGCTGGTGTCATCACGCTCACAGGTGGAGCTAATGGTGACGTTGTGCTGAACAATGGTGGTTTGAATAATGGTCATAATAAGATCGTTAATGTGGCGAATGGCGATGTTTCATCGGACAGCAAAGACGCCATTAACGGTAGCCAACTATGGCAAGTGAAGGACGTTGCTAACGCCGGCTGGAATCTGACTACCAATGGTGAAGAAGCCTCTGCAAGTAATGTGGCTCCTAGGGATACGGTTGACTTTGCTGGTGATGGTAATGTTCTGGTCAGCAATGAAGGTAATGACATTAGTGTTGCGCTGGCTGACAAGATCACCCTGGGTGAAGATGAAAACGCAATTGCTGTGGATGGTGAAAACGGCCTGCTCAGCGTTGGTGATAAAGTAGCTCTGGATAAAACTGGCCTAGTGATTGCTAATGGTGGCCCGAGTGTAACAATCAACGGTATCTATGCCGGTAATAAGCAGATTACTGGTGTAGCCAGTGGCCTGGGAAATCAGTCGCTGGGCCAGGTTAGCGGTGACGATCTGTTGAACGCAGTAAATGTGGGTGACCTCAAACAGGTTGCTGGCGATATCAATAAGGATGTTGCAGCAGCTAAGACTGAAGTTACGCAAGGAAAAAACATTACTGTTAAAGAATCACTAGGTGATGATGGTCAGACCGTTTATGAAGTTGCTACTGCAGATGATGTGGAGTTCGATAGCATCGATGTGGGTTCTGTCACTATCGATAAAAACAATGTCGATAATGAAGGAAACACCATTATTAGCGGTGTTGGTAAAGGTGAAGTTGCTCAAAACAGCACTGATGCAGTGAATGGTAGCCAGCTCTGGGAGATGCAAAATGACATCACCAATATCACTGAAAAAGGGGGTAAGTATTTCAAAGCCAACTCAGAAGCCGCAGCAGCTAATCCGGTTGGTCAGGAAAGCGTTGCCATGGGGCCGCAAAGTGTTGCGAGCGGTGATGATAGCGTAGCAGCCGGCAACGGAGCGGTTTCTAAGGCGCAGGGTAGTGTGGCGCTGGGGGCTGGTTCGGTGGCCGATCGTGAAGGCATGAACGGTAAGAAAGAAGCCTTCTCGAATGTTGCAGTGGCATCGCAGCAGGGCGCTATTTCAGTGGGCAACCAAGGTGGTGAGCGCCAGATCACTAATGTTGCGGGTGGTACGCAGGATACTGATGCAGTTAACGTACGGCAGTTGAAGTCTGTTGAGGCAGCTTCAGTTAACTACGACCGCAACGATGATGGCAGCATCGACTACGGCAATGTAACCCTGGGTGGCGGTGGTGACCAAACCACGGTGATCCATAATGTTGCCGCAGGTAAAGCGCCTACTGACGCCGCAAATGTAGGCCAGCTGCAGGACCTTAATCAACGGTTCACGCAGGAACTGGGAGGTGTTAAGCGGCGTATTAGTGACCTGGAGGATGATTCTTTCGCTGGTGTAGCTAGTGCGATTGCCGCGTCTTCGGTTCCTCAGACGACTCGTGTGGGTAAAGGCATGGTTGCTGTTGGTGCTGGCACATATAAAGGTGAGTCAGCGGTAGCCGTTGGTGTTTCCCGGTTGTCTGAAAATGGTCATCTGGCGATTAAGTTGAATGTGACGGGTGACTCACAAGGTAACTTTGGTGCTGGTGTTGGCGCGGGTTGGCACTGGTAAGCGATAAGCTGTGCATTTACGAATGTAAAAGGTCACTAGGTAAAGGATGGTATATAAAGATGGGTCATAAGCAAATGTTGCTCGCCACGGTAGTGGCGGCAACTGCCGCTCTGCTACAGGGTTGCGTGTCTAGTGGTAGCACTAATGAGTCGGGGATTATGTTCCCCGACATGGACAGCGCCTACCTTAAAGAAGGTACCTTTGTTGCGCCGGATGCTGTGCTGAGGGTCTCTAAAGGGCAGAATAAAGATCAAATTCGTGCCCTATTGGATATTCCCCAGTTCTCGGAAGGTCTGTTTGGTGTGAGAGAGTGGAATTATGCGTTTAATTTTTATACCGACAGTGTGCCGAAAGGCTATGTAACCTGTCAGTATCAGGTTCACTTTGATGATGATGTCTTAGTGGAAAGCACGCATTGGAAAAATGAAATGTGCGCTGATCTTCTGGTTCCCGTTGAAGCCGCCCCCGTTCCTGAGTCGACAGAAGAGAGAGTTAGGCTTTCTGCTGATGTGCTGTTTGATTTCGATAGTGATGTGTTGCGCTTCGAAGGGCAGCGGAGCTTAGAGCGAGTGGCAGATCTGCTGGTTACTGACTTTAACGATCCAGAGGTGCGGGTGCTGGGCCATACGGATAGGATTGGTAACGATGCCTATAATCAGAGATTGTCTGATAAGCGAGCCAATGCCGTTAGGCAAGTTCTGATAGCGCAAGGGATTAACCCACTGCATATTCAGGCGCTTGGTATGGGTGAGAGCAACCCAGTGGTGAGTTGTGCGGGTGAGTCTGGCGCACAACTCAAGGAATGTCTGCAGCCTAACCGTCGGGTAGATATTCTGATTAATGGAGAAAGGCAAGTTTCAGCAAACTAACGCCTTGACTCATGGTGCAGTAATGCAGCCGCACCCCGCGTTTTAGCTGGTGCGGCTGCGTTGTTTTAGCTGCTCTACTGCGTCACGGGCGGCTGGTATTAGGCCGTTTTCGCTATCTCCTAGGCTATCAATAATCTTCGCTTTCATTGGGCGAGCCCAGAATTTTTCTAGGTGTGACGCGGTTTCTTCAACAGCCTGTTCGTTACTGCGGCCGTGACGCAGGTTCTCGGCAATTTGGTTGACCATATGGATCAGAGTACTGTTGTGTGCTGACATTATTGAGCTTCCTTTGTCGAACTTAACCGTTGGCTACTGACCGAATAGCAGGGCGATGATAGATGACGTGTCGTTTGGGGCGTGCGAAGCCGATGAGTAGCAAACCTGCTTTACGCGCTTGATCAACAGCAAGCCCAGTAGCGGCGGATACTGAGACCAGTGCGCCAATGCCAACACTGGCACTTTTGTGCACCATTTCATAGCTGGCTCGGCTAGAAACCAGCACGAAGCCTTGGGAAAGCCTGCGGTTAAGTGTGTGTTTGGGTCCTTCTCCAGATAGCGATTCTTTTGCCAGTGCGCCAATCAGTTTGTCTAAGGCGTTATGTCGCCCTATATCTTCGCGTACCAGCATTATTTCGCCTTCCAAGCTACACCAGGCTGCACCATGGCTAGCGCCGGTTATAGCCTGAAGTGGCTGGTGTGCTTCAAGTGTTGTAATGGCGTGTTCAACGGCACTGTGGCTGAGTTGGGGAGCCTGAACATGGGCAACTGGGCGAATGGCCTGATCCAGTGATTCGGTGCCGCATAGCCCGCACCCCGTGCGTCCGGTCAGGTTTCGCCGTCGTTTTTTGAGGGCGGCCATACGTGAGCTGGCAATAGCCAGTTCAACGACCCATCCGGCAGCGGTTTCTTGCAGCGACCAGTCGTATAGCTCTGAGGCATCCGTGAGGATGCCTTCAGACAAACTAAAGCCCAACGCAAAGTCATCAAGATCAACGGGGCTTGCCATCATTACCGCATGAGACACCCCGTTGTATACCAGTGCCACCGGCACTTCATCGGCCAGTAAGTCGTGGCATTTCTCTAAATGGCCCAGCTGACAGGTATGCACCCATTGGGGCACTGTGCCATCACGCTTGGTCATGCCTTACTCCTGACGCCTCTTCAGGCTGGGCGGCAGCTAAGTATTCTTGCTGGCGGAGCTCAAAGTCATCGAAGCGACGCTGCCATTCCGAGGGTTGGCTGACCTTTTCCACCTGAACAGCGGTGACTTTATATTCTGGGCAGTTGGTGGCCCAGTCAGAGCTGTCGGTGGTAATGACGTTAGCGCCGCTGCTCGGGTGGTGGAAGGTGGTGTAGACCACACCCGGTTGCATACGCTCACTAAGCCGAGCGCGTAGCACTGTGTGGCCTGCACGGCTGGTGATACCCAACCAGTCGCCATCTTTAACGCCGCGTAGCTCCGCATCGGACGGGTGAAGTTCCAGTACATCTTCTGCGTGCCATTGCTGATTCGCCGTGCGTCGAGTCTGGGCACCAACGTTGTATTGCGACAGAATTCGACCCGTGGTGAGGAGTAGCGGAAAACGCCGCGTAGCACGCTCTTCGGTCGCGACATATTCAGTGATCGCAAAACGGCCCCGGCCGATCGGGAAGTCCACTTCGTGCATGGTCGGCGTGCCCAGCGGAAATTCCTCGTTGCACGGCCACTGGAGACTGCCTTGCTCGTCGATTTTGGCGAAACTGACACCGGTGAAGGTAGGCGTCAGACGGGCAATTTCGTCCATGATCTCAGAGGGGTGGTCGTAATGCATGGGATAGCCCAGCGCCTCAGACAGAGCGAGAGTGATCTCCCAGTCTTCCTTGCCAGCCAGTGGTGGCATGACCTTGCGAACCCGGTTGATGCGTCGCTCGGCGTTAGTGAATGTGCCGTCTTTTTCCAGGAAGGTGGAACCGGGTAATAGCACATGAGCGAACTTGGCCGTTTCATTAAGGAAAATGTCTTGCACGATCAAGCAGTCAAGCGAGGTTAATGCAGCTTCTACGTGTTGAGTGTTTGGGTCTGACTGGGCAATGTCCTCACCTTGTACGTAAAGCGCCTTGAAAGTGCCTTCGATAGCGGCATCGAACATGTTGGGAATACGCAACCCAGGCTCATGGTCAATTTGAACTCCCCACTCTTGCTCAAAGCGGTGGCGCGATGTGTCGTCGGCAACATGCTGATAACCAGGAAGCTCGTGAGGGAAAGAACCCATATCACAGGAGCCCTGAACATTATTCTGGCCGCGCAACGGGTTCACGCCCACGCCTTCGCGGCCGATGTTACCCGTGGCCAGCGCCAGGTTGGCAATACCCATTACCATGGTGGAACCTTGGCTATGCTCTGTTACGCCCAAGCCGTAGTAGATCGCGCCATTACCCGCGTTGGCGTAGCTACGCGCAGCGCGACGTACCTCTGCGGCTGATACGCCGGTAATTGACTCGGTCGCTTCTGGGCTGTGCCTTGAATGGGCAATAAACTCACGCCACGCGCTGTAGGCTTGGGTGTCGCAGCGTTTGGCGATGAAGTCGTGATCTTCCAAGCCCTCATCGATTACCACATGGGCTAGCGCATTGATCAATGCCACGTTGGTGCCAGGGCGTAGAGGTAAGTGCTGGGCATCGGCCAGGTGTGGGGTGTTGAGAAGGTCGATATGCCGCGGGTCGGCAACAACCAGCTTGGCACCTTCACGCAGGCGACGGCGCATCAGTGAGCCGAACACGGGATGGGCATCGGTGGGGTTGGCACCAATGACGATAATAGTGTCAGCCTGCATGACTGAGTCGAACGTTTGGGTGCCAGCAGACTCGCCCAGGGTGGTTTTTAGCCCGTATCCAGTGGGAGAGTGGCAGACTCGGGCGCAGGTGTCGGTATTATTGTTACCGAAGGCAGCGCGGACCAGCTTCTGTACCAGATACGTTTCTTCGTTGGTGCAGCGTGACGAGGTGATGCCGCCAATGCTCTCGCGGCCATATTTGGCTTGGGTCGCTTTAAGCCGTTTGGCCGCAAAATTAATCGCCTCGCTCCAGCTGACGTCACGCCAAGGCTGCTCGATGCTATCACGAATCATCGGCGTGGTCAGTCGATCTTTGTGAGTGGCATAGCCGAAGGCGAAGCGGCCCTTGACACAAGAGTGGCCGTGATTCGCGTTACCGCCCTTGTAAGGCACCATGCGCACAACATCGTTGCCTTTTATTTCGGCCTTAAACGAACAACCAACGCCGCAGTAAGCACAGGTTGTGATAACGCTGCGGTCTGGCTGCCCCTGTTCGATGACACTTTTTTCCATCAATGTCGCGGTGGGGCAGGCCTGTACACAGGCGCCGCAGGAGACACAGTCGGAGTCCATGAAGGCTTGATCTTGGCCCGGCGAGACCTTGGAATCAAAGCCGCGCCCGTCGATAGTTAGGGCGAAGGTGCCTTGTACTTCATCGCAGGCCCGCACGCAGCGTGAGCAGAGGATGCACTTGCTAGGATCAAAGCTGAAATAAGGGTTGGAGTCATCCTGCTTCGACGCCAAATGATTTTCGCCATCGAAACCATAGCGCACCTCGCGCAGCCCAACCTCTCCGGCTACGTCTTGTAGCTCGCAGTTACCATTGGCAGAACAGGTTAGGCAGTCCAGCGGGTGGTCAGAGATGTAGAGTTCCATGATATTGCGCCGCAGCTTGGCTAAGTGCGGGTTATAGGTGGTGACCTGCATGTCGGCCTCCACGGGGGTCGTACAAGCAGCGGGATAGCCGCGCTTGCCTGCGACTTGTACGGCGCACATGCGACACGAGCCAAACGCTTCCAGGTTATCACTGGCGCACAGTTTGGGGATCTTGATTTCAGCGATGGCGGCAGCACGCAGCAACGACGTGCCTTCTGGTACTGTGACGCTGACACCATCGATCAACAGCGTGACCGGCGCTCCCTCTTGTGCTGGGGTGCCGAAGTCTTTTTCATATGAACTGGGGTCAAAATGCTCGATCATGATGATTCTCCTTCCGCATTGGCGTCCGGCGTGCGCAGAAAGTCGTTGGGAAAATGAGTCAGGGCGCTCTGTACGGGAATTGGTGTCATGCTGCCCATTGCACACAGCGAGCCGTCCACCATGGTTTCGCACAATTCTTCGAGCAGTGCCAGGTTGGCATCGCGATTCTGGTTATGACGAATGCGGTCGACCACTTCAACGCCACGCGTTGAACCGATGCGGCATGGCGTGCATTTTCCGCAGGACTCCACCTTGCAGAATTCCATGGAGAAACGTGCCTGCTCGGCCATGTCGACGCTGTCGTCGAACATCACTATACCGCCGTGGCCAAGCACAGCGCTGTCGCCGCTGAAGGATTCATAGTCCAGTGGCAGGTCCCACTGAGACTCAGGCAGATAAGCGCCCAGAGGGCCACCCACCTGAACCGCGCGTAGAGGGCGACCACTGTGGGTGCCTCCGCCAAAGTCTTCCATGACTTGGCGCAGACGAGTACCAAAAGCCAGTTCTATCAGGCCGCCACGTTTAACATTGCCAGCGAGCTGTACAACCAGTGTGCCGCGAGAACGACCCAGCCCAACCTCGGCGTAAGCGTCGCCGCCTTTATCGAGAATGAACGGTACGGCTGCTAACGACAGCACGTTGTTGACGACAGTGGGCTTGCCGAATAGCCCTTCGATGGCAGGTAGGGGCGGTTTGAAACGCACTAGCCCGCGTTTGCCCTCAAGGCTTTCCAGCAGCGATGTTTCTTCACCGCAAATATAGGCACCAGCGCCCATGCGCACTTCTAAGTGAAAGCGGCGACCGCTGTCGCGCAGGTTGTCGCCCAGATAGCCTGCCGCCTCGGCTCTGAGAATGGCCTCATCAAGCATGCGACAGGACAGCGGGTACTCTGAGCGTACATAGATATAGCCTTGGGTCGCGCCGACCGCTAAGCCTGCAATTACCATGCCTTCGATCAGCATGTAAGGATCACACTCCATGACCATGCGATCGGCAAAGGTGCCGGAGTCACCTTCGTCGGCGTTGCATACAATATATTTTTGCTCGGCGGGCGCATCGAGTACGGTTTGCCACTTGATTCCAGTAGGAAAGGCGGCGCCGCCGCGTCCGCGCAGGCCTGAGGCCTTGACCTCGTCAACAATGGCCTGAGTATCGAGCGTGAGCGCTCGTTCTAAGCCACGAAATCCATCATGAGCCAAGTAGTCGCTTAAGCTCAGAGGGTCTGTAATACCCGCTCGTGCAAAGGTGAAGCGTTGCTGATTGGCTAACCAGGCGATGTCCTCGGTGTTGCCCAGTGCCAGGGCATGTTCGCGCTTGCCTTCCAGCAAGCCTTGATCGAGCAGTGAAGGAATATCTTCGGTGCTAACTGGCCCGTAAGCCTGGCGGCCATCGGGTGTTTCCACTTCTACCAGCGGCTCAAGCCAGCAGGCACCACGTGACCCATTGCGCACCAGCTCTATTGCTAGGCCACGCTGCTCGGCTTCATTCAGCAACCGCTGGGCGACGTCATCGGCACCCATGGCGAGTGCTGTGGTATCGCAGGGAACGAATACGCGAACGGCCATCATTTCACCTCCAGTGTCTGGGTGTGTAGGGCGTCGCTTATTTCTTCAAAGAGCGCGTCGAAGTGTGTGTTGTTCATGCGGCCATGTACCCGTTCGTTCACGCTGATATTGGGAGCGCAGGCGCAGTTTCCCAAGCAGTAAACGGCTTCTAGGCTGATGCCTCCATCAGCTGTTGTGGCATGGTGGTTGATGCCTAAGCGGTCTTTGATATGGGCTTCCAGCTGACGCCCACCCATTGCCTGGCAAGCTTCAGCACGGCATACCTGAATGACATGATGACCTGGCGGCGTGGTACGAAAGTGATGATAAAAGCTAATCACGCCGTGTATTTCAGCGCGACTCAGATTTAGCGACTTGGCGATGATAGGTACGCTGCCATCGGGGATATAGCCGATATGTTGCTGAATGGCATGTAGGATTGGTAACAGCGCGCCTGGCTTATGTTTTAACGCATCGATGCTGTCCTGAACCTGTGCCGAACTCCACTCGATAGAAGCGCTCATCGTGGCCACCTGCTTATTGTCACGGGTTATTGTCTGGTATCACGAAGCGGGTTTAAGAAAACCTCTGTTTAAATATGCATTTTTATGCACAATATTCGTGATTTATCATTATCACTGACACGGCGATACAGCGGGCTAGTGTCACGGTTACATTAACGCTAGCATTAGGTCTCTCTCAGTGAAATATGAAAGTTGCTTCATATGAAAAAAATACAGATTACACCAGGTTGGTATTTTAACGATGAGGCAGGCAACCAGCTGGATCGTCAGTTATTTGTGCTGCTTGATGCAGTACATCGTTACGGCAAATTGACCAAGGCGGCTGAGGCGAGTGGCATCTCGTATCGTCATGCCTGGAATCAGCTTAATAAATGGGCAGATTTTTTTGGCACGCCTCTAGTGGAGTTAGCGCGCGGCCGTGGTGCCTGGCTATCCCCGCTGGGTGAAAAGTTGTTATGGGCTGAACAGCGAGTTAGTGCGCGCCTGGGGCCGCAGCTCGAAAGCCTGGGTTCGGAGTTGAATCTTGCCATTGCCCAAACGCTGGAAGGCATCAGGCCAGTGCTGCGCTTTCATGCCAGTCATGGGTATGCGGTAGAACTGCTGTCTGGCTTTCTTAAGGATCAGGGGGGGCGCCTTGATTTGCAGTACTGCAGTCCAAGAGAGGCGCTGTTGGCATTGAATCGCGGGGCCTGTGAGTTGGCTGGCTTTCACCTGGCCCAAGGGAGGCTTGGCCTTGAGCTAGGGCGTCATTATCGCGGCTTAATTAAGCCAAGAGGGCACCGTTTGCTACGCTTTATTACGCGTCGCCAAGGGCTAATGGTCAGGGCGGGGAATCCATTAGGTATTCATGGTTTGGCTGACCTTGCCTGCTCAACAAAAGAGCAGGTGAGGTTTATTAACCGCCAGCCAGACTCTGGCACACGAGCGCTATTTGATGGCTTGTTAGCTCAGCAGGGTATCTTGGCCGAGGGTATTAACGGTTATCCGGTGGAAGAATATACCCATTCGGCGGTAGCCGCTTATGTGGCATCAGGCATGGCGGATGTGGGCTTTGGTGTGGAAGCGGCGGCCAGGCGCTTCGGGTTGGATTTTTTACCGCTAGTTAGTGAAGACTATTTACTGGTATGCCATCAGCGAAGCCTGAATGATCCGCGACTGGAACAGTTGCGAGAGGTACTGCTTAGCGAGGCATTTCGTGCCGCGGTTGCGACGTTGCCAGGCTATTCTCCAGATCGCTGTGGTGAAGTGGGGGGCGTTGAGGCGCTGCTAGATTGACCGTTAGTGTTGAACGTGTGCGGTGCTTATTCCTTGATAAGGAGGGCTAAAACGGGTTGGTGACTTCGAGTTATGGTCGCGAGAAGATTCGGGGGGTAGAAAGCGTCTCGATGGCTTGCTCAGATGATGTCTGCTTATATTGATTTACTGCGTAAAAAAGGAGTTTTTACATGCGAGGGATTGTAGTGTTGGCATGTGCCGCCATTGGATTCGGCACGTTAGTCATTATTAATGCTTTGGTTCAACCGAGCTCGACTTCACTGGGACAATCTCAGGATTTTGTGTTTGGAGACGTGGTGTTACTGGATGATACGAGCGAACCGGCGGATTGGAGTGAGTTGAAGAAAGACATGCTGCTTGGCCCGCTTCTGGTGCAAATGAATCAGGTGCTGCGCGACGAAATGGCGCTTGGATACGCAAGCTTCGATACAGAAGATCAGCATCTTGTGCTGCATTTTTCTGGCACAACCACCACCGTCCCTTTCGATCCTAGTGTTCCAGTTTCCCGGGTAGAGTCGGCGGACATCGGTCCGATTGAAGTGACATGGGGTAAGCGCGGCCTTAACCCCAAAGTGACCGCCCCGGTCATGCTATTTGATGCCTCAAGTGGGTTGGCGTTTGAAATTCCCTTGCGAGCAGTCGACGATATCTCGGCAAGGGCTGTAAAACAGAGAGAGATCATCAAACAGGAGCTTTCCGAAAAAGCCAAGTGGCGCACTGATATGGAGGTTTTTTCAGAAAAATTTCCTGTTGATCCCGCTTTTAATGGTAGGACACAGGATCAAATGCTCTCTGGATTGCAGGCTACACTGACATATCCGGTTGATGCAGTAACTGACACACCCTTTCAGAGTTTTGATATCGAGGTGGTGCTTTCGGATCGGACTCGAGTACAGATTTTAGCGCTACGACCACATACGGCAACACAAAAAATGGAATCCTTGCGTGAGGACTATATCGGTCGACCAGGCGATTCCCGCATTATTTTGCGCGATACGGAAGATGTATTTGTCGCTGGCGTCTATGAGGGTGGTACGTTAATTGCCAAATTGACTGAACTGGAGCACCTTTCCTACTTGACAGTCGCCAAACTCGCTGATTACCGTAAGCTGGAAGTCGTACTTGCCATGGCCAACTCACTGGCAGCACGCCCACTTTCGGCGCCTGACATAGACCTGACAAGTCTGACCCGCGACAAGGTATTGACGGCTCTTGAGCTTCCCGAGTTGAAAGTCGGGCGTTCCTGGGATCCAAATGTTCGCCAGTATGCTATTAAAGACCTTGCTCGTCTGTTTGAGCCTCAGAACCTTATGGCGCGCTATAATTCTGGAAGTATTATTAGCGGAATACTCAATGCTTACGATGCAGATTATGTTGAGACGGACGAATCCCATCCAGTTGAATTCAGTGGGAATTTGATATGTGCACCGTTTCTGGATCATCCTGAAAGGGTATCTACACTCCATGATGTTTTCCTATCAAAATGGCAGGATGACATATCCGTAAATCGTCCGTTGGATTCAGCTGTTGCCTATATCGAAAGTGGGAACTTTGCTGCTAATAAGCCGGCCAGCCCTGTGAGAACTCCCATCGTTAAGCGGAGTGAGCCAACTTGGTTTCTTGATGAACCGGATATCGCCATCGGTGCTGAGGGGCCGCTGTATTATGTCTATAGCGCTGAACGGGTCGGACCGCTCACATTGGTTTGCAAATCTCAGGACAGGAATGCTCTACGAGCATGGTTGACATTGGAGTTACATCGAGGTCTGCCGCGCCCAGAAAATATTACGTTGCCAGATGACGTGCTCACGCAGTTTCAGGCCTATGATAGAGTGCGCACCTTTGGTCCCAGCTATTACTTGATTTCAAAAGAGGGTGAGCTGAGTTATTATCTTGTTTCTCAACAAGGTGATGTGATAATCCCTGAACGTCTCAGTTGGTGGAGTTGGGATCCGCTGACCGAGACAATTACGGCAGAAAATACGTCGCAAAAGGTCGGTCTATATTTGCCCGACGGTACCAGGCTCCTTGATCATCTTTATGAGGATATTGGGGGGGCGGAGGCTTGGGGCCCCAATATCGTTCGAGTGCGTGGCAAGGAAGATCAATATTTTAATATTGAGATGCGCGAGTTTGTGCCAGGTCCGCCCGAATAGTGAACTATCTGTCCATTGATGCTACGCGCCCCTTTCGTTACACGGTGGTTTAGGAAAACGCTGCATAAACCCTGCCGCGGCTGCTTGATCAGCGCCGGCGGGGGAGATCTGACCTTTCTGCCACAGTTTGACAGAGCCACCCGATGAACGTGTTCAGCGGCTCCTTTACTAGAAAGCAAAGTCGATAAGCGGCTGAGCGCACTGCCATGATAAACTTCACAGTAGTGCGGTAATGAAAACTTTGTGCATGATGCCGCGAGTTCCTCGGCAGGTTGCGGCTTTGCTGATATAAAAATTTGACGTGCTGTGTTAACCCATTCGGCGCGTAAAAGGAGAACCAGATGTCAAACGATGTCGGGGCGCGTTTGCGAGCTCTGCGAACGTTAAAAGGAATTTCTCAGCGCGAGCTGGCAAAAAGCTGCGGGGTCACTCATTCAAGCTTGTCGCTGATTGAACAAGGTAAGGTTAGTCCCTCGGTAAGTTCATTGAAGAAAATTCTTGATGCTATTCCTATTAGTGTCGGAGATTTTTTTACCCTGGAATTGGACAATAATGGCCAGCGAACTTTTTATTCTCCCGAAGAGCTTGTTGATATGGGATCAGGGGATGTTATCTACAAACTCGTTGGTGCAGACCGCCGTGATCGGGCGCTGTCTTTCATGATCGAAACCTATCCTGCAGGCACTGATACAGGGCGTGAGATGATCGTCCATCAAGGCGAGGAAGCGGGGTTGGTGCTAGAGGGAGAGATTGAAGTTACCATAGGGGCAGAAACCCGCGTACTGGTTGCTGGTGAAACATATTATTATAATACGAATATTCCGCATCGTTTTCGTAATGTTGGTGATAAAATTTGCCGCGTGGTTAGCTGCACGACGCCAGCCAGAGCATTTTAAGAGAGCTTTATATTTATTATTAATAATTCAACCCCATCTTTGGTGCTGTAACGCTATACCGAAGAAGGGGTTAAATTATTCTGGCGTTGTATCATTGGAGCGTTAAGCCATTTGAGCCTAATGCATTAGGCCATTATAAATCCTAGTGCTAGAAAGCCAGCTGCTGTGAGTAATGCGCCGAGTAACGCGTAGGGTAACTGGGTGAGTCCGTGCTGCATGGGAAGACAACCGCTGCCTTGGGCTGATAGCACTGAAGAGTCCGAAAAGAAGCAGGCATGGCTACCAAAGCTAGAGGCGGAAAGTAGTGCGCCTACCATTAGCGGCATGGAGGCATCCATGTGTTGGGCCATCGGCACGACGATGGGAATCGAGATAACGAATACGCCCCAGGAAGAGCCGGTGGCAAAGACCACAACGGCCATCACCAAAAACACTAGTGCCGGTAATATAGCGACAGTGAGATAAGGGGCTAAGGAGTCAATCATAAACGTTGTCATGCCTAGGCGATCATTCACTTCGCGCAGCACAAACCCAACCGCCACGATAGCCAGCGGCAGCATCATGGTACGAAAACCGTCCATAATAGCGTCCATTAGCGTGCTGAAAGTGGCTAGGCGCTGAACCAAATAGAGTACCAGGGTAAATAGCGTGGCTAAGATGACACCCTTAAGCAGGTCTATCTCGTAATAAGCGCTGGCCGCGATCAGCACTACCATGGGGGCAAGAAAGTTGAAAACACCGCGAAGTGGTGACATCTGAGTAGAGCCGTGTTCGTTGGCAGGTGTGTCAGGCGCACCGTCGGGAATCGGTTGTCCAGCTTGTGCGCGTTGTTCTGCAGCTTTCATCGGCCCGAAATCTGGCAGTTTACCAACCGCCACCAACAGTACCAGCAACATAGCAACCCAGCCGTAAAGCATGAAGGGAATCGACTGAATATATAGCGCCATACCAGGCCCTTCGGTGGCTGAGTTATGTTCCAGCAGTTCAGCGAAGTAAACCGCCCAAGTAGAGATGGGTACCAGTATACAAATGGGTGCTGCGGTTGAGTCCACAATATAGGCGAGTTTTTCGCGCGAGATTCCGAAGCGATCGGTCAGGCGCTTCATGGCTGCTGACGTGGCAAGGGCGTTTAGGTAGTCGTCGATGAAAATCATCACGCCAAGGCCGGCGGTGCTGAGCATTGCCTGGCGGCGAGTTTTAACCGCACGATTAACGAAGTGACTGAAGCTTAATGTGCAGCCTGATTTTTCCAACATGCCGATAAAACCACCCATCAGGCCACAAACAAGAATGAGCCAGGCAATGGTTTCGTCCATCATTACGGCGAGTGAAATATCGGCCAGTTCACCAATATAGTCGCCAGGCTGCAAAATGATTAGCCCTGACAGGGCGCCTATTGCCAGTGCCTCTAAGGTGCGGTGGGTAGAAATGGCCACAACCAGCACGATGAATGACGGCACGAGACTGATCCAACCGAACTCTGTGCCCGTTTCATGATATAGCGTCAGGCTGATAACGGTGATCAAGATGGCCGCCACCAGCATTATTGTTTTACCTTTGCCGCGCTCAGCAGGGTAAGAGGGGGAAAACGCGTGGGTTGAATGGCTCACGACAGGCCTCCTGTTGCTGCGAAAAGGAGGCTGGCGCTGGTTGCTGTTGCTAAGGGTGGGGCAAGAAAAGTGGCAAGAAATGTTGTGATTATCATGCTGTCTGTTGTCCTTTGTTTCTGGTTTTTATGGACGTTGAGTTGTTTAAACAGCTCATGGCTTAGACGTTGATTGGCTTAAACGTGGCGCATATACCAGTCGTATTCCAGTTGGCTGACTTCTTGCATGGCTAGGTCGCGTTCGGCCCGGCGGTTGGCAATAAACACATGCAGAAAATCGTTACCCAAGGCTTTAGCGAGAGGCTGGCTTTCTGCAAGCAGGTCTAATGCGGTGGCCCAGCTATTGGTTAGGCTTGGCTCGTACTGGTCGTAGGCATTGCCGATAACGGCCTTGTCAGGCGTTAACTCTTGGGTCAGGCCGTGGTCAATGGAAGCCAGAAGCGTGGCTAGCAGCAGGTAGGGGTTTACATCTGCACCAGCAACGCGATGCTCGATGCGGCGTGCCTCATTGGGTCCGGAAGGAATGCGGATTGCTACGGAGCGGTTGTCATAGCCCCAGTTCGGGCTCATGGGAACGTAAAGCCCCGGCTGGAAACGGCGATAAGAGTTTAGATTGGGTGCGAATAGGGCCATGGATGCTGGCATGAGTTCAAGCAGGCCAGCAACGGCTTGTTTGAGTGTTTCTGTGCCCAGTACATCACCATCTTCAGCGGCAAATACGTTATGGCCGTTAGCATCAACCAGGCTGATGTGCACATGGGTTCCGTTGCCTGCTTCCTTTCCGTAAGGCTTAGCCATAAACGTTGCTTCAAAGCCATGATTAAGGGCAACGCCTTTAATCAAGCGCTTGAGTAACACGGCGCTGTCGCAAGCCGCCAGTACGTCATCGCAATGAATCAGGTTGATCTCAAACTGGCCGGGCGCGCACTCTTTAAGCGTGGTATCTAGCGGTAGGTTTTGTATTTCTGCAGCGTTTTGAATATCTTCAAGAAAGTCGGCGTACTCGTCCAGTTCGTTGATGGAATACAGCTGGCTTTGAGTTGCCCTCTCTCCGCTGGACGGTGAGCAGGGCGGTTGAATCATGCCGCGCTCATTGCGCTTTCGGTCAACCAGGTAAAACTCCAGCTCTAACGCGACAACGGGTGTCAGGCTGCGTTGAGTCATACGCTTGAGCACGCGTGACAGTACTTGGCGCGGGTCTGCAAAAAAAGGGCTGCCGTCGCTATCTTCCATGTGCATTAACAGCTGGGCGTGTTGGCCATTACGTAGCCAGGGCGTTGGCATCAACGTGCCAGGAATTGCTCGGCAAACTCGGTCGCCGTCACCGCTTTCAAGCCCGAGTCCGGTTTCTTCAACAGTATTACCTAGGGTGTCGAGAGCAAAGACAGAGGCGGGCAGGTTGATACCATCAGTCCAGGCCTTTAGGAGGTTGTTCCTTGGAACTCGCTTGCCACGAACGATGCCATTGAGGTCACTGATCAGCAGATCAATGCTGGTGATGTCGGGATGTTGCTCAAGAAAGTTACTTGCTTCGTCAGCGCTTAGAGAAGACATGTCGGGGCCTTTTGCATTTTCATCAGTGTTGATGGTGCCATTTTTGAGATTACTGCCTGGTGTTGTCAAATTTATAACATCAATCGGGGTTAGACTTTAGTCTTTTTTATACGGCTTGTTTTAATAAAAAACTATAAGTTACAAAAAGTTAAGTGATTATTTGTGGCGAGCGGCTCATTGGGTAGTTTGTTGAATAAAGAGCAACAATGTGATCGAATGTTTGTCGATTTGTCGCTGTTGGGGGCCAGAGTCTCCTGCCATGAGCAGCCGCTCCCCTGCGTTGGTGGGGCGGGATGACAGCTGTCGATACATGTTAATAACTAACCGGAGGTCTGTGATGACCCTGCAGAAACACCCCTATGCTGGCGATGGCAGCCATACTGCAAGTTATTATGCTGCCTCTGCCAACGCCGCGCCTGAGCGTCCTGAGCTGACCGGTCATCATCAAGTTGATGTTTGTATTGTTGGCGCTGGCTACAGCGGGCTTTCTACCGGCCTGCACCTGGCGGAAAAAGGCTACAAGGTCGCGATTATTGAAGGTGCGCGGATTGGCTGGGGGGCCTCAGGGCGTAATGGCGGGCAGATTGTTAATGGCTTGAACGCCAGCTTACAGACGATCAAAAAGCGCTATGGGCAAGACACGGCGACGTTTGTTGCGGGCCTTGTGCAAGAGGGTGGTGAGATTATCCGCGAGCGGGTGGCGACCTATGACATCAAGTGCGACCTGAAGGAAAAGAATATTTTTACAGGGTTAACGGGCGCCCATGTAAAAGAGCTAGAAGAGCGGATGCGGCTTTGGGCCAGATATGGCATCAATAATCAGGAAATGCTGGACAAAGAGCAGTTGCGCCAGCATGTAAATTCCGACCTTTACGCCGGAGGGCTGATTGATCATTCCGGTGGTCATATGCATCCGCTGAACCTGGCACTGGGTGAAGCTGCAGCGTTCGAGCTTAATGGCGGGACCCTTTATGAAATGTCGCCAGTTATCGATGTTGATCACGCTGCGGCTCAGCCGGTGGTCAGAACGGCGAAAGGCTCGATGACCTGCAAAACACTGGTGTTGTGCGGTAATGCATATCTTGGGCACGTGGTGCCAACATTAACGCCGCGTGTCATGCCGGTATCAACGCAAGTGATGGCGACCGAGCCCTTGGGTGACGAGCGTGCGCATGATCTGCTGCCAACAGATGTTTGTGTTGAAGATATTCGCTATATCCTTGATTACTACCGGTTGTCTGGTGACAAGCGTCTGCTATTTGGTGGTGGCACGGTTTATGGTGGTGCCGATCCTAAAGATATTAAAGCCAAGTTGCAGCGCAACATGGATAAAGTGTTCCCGCAGCTGAAAGGGGTCAAGATTGACTACGCTTGGAGTGGTAACTTCGCCCTTTCGTTCAGCCGTGTGCCGCAGATGGGGCGCATTGGTAATAACACCTATTTTGCTCATGGTTATAGCGGGCACGGGGTAACGGGGTCGCACACGTTCGGGCGTATTTTGTCTGAGGCGATTGATGGCGACCTGACTCGGTTTGATGTATTTGCCAAGGTGCCATGGATCCCGTTTCCAGGCGGTCGTACATTCCGTGTTCCTTACTCGGTGATGGGGTCCTGGTGGTATGGGCTGCGTGACAAGCTCGGTGTATAGCGCAATAGCGTAAGCGTCACTCCATTTTTCAGCAGTAATGCTGCCTCATCGATGACGCCACTCGATGAGGCTTTTCAGCAGCTGTGGCAGCTGTCTGCCTACAGTGTTTGACACGCCTGAGGAGATTTTCATGCAAAACCGCCCCTTGGTGGCAGTGATTGCCTGTCGTCGTGATGTCGAAGGTCATCCTGCTCATATGGTGACAGATAAATACCTGAGTGCTCTGCGTGCTTATGGGTTGGACCCTGTTGTGCTGCCGGTATGGGAAGATATCGATGAAGGGGATGCTGAGCGGCTGCTCTCTCATTTTGATGGTCTGCTGCTGACGGGGAGTCATACCAATGTTGCGCCTGACCGATATGGTGCTGAGCGCGCGCCAGAAAATACCCGTGACGACCTGCACAGAGATGCTTCAGCGTTAAGCTGGCTGCCGGCAAGTTTAGCACTTGGCATGCCGTTGTTATGCATTTGCCGAGGTTTTCAAGAGCTTAACGTGGCGTTTGGCGGCACGCTTTATCAGGCAGTACAGAACCAGCCAGGCAAGCTTGATCATCGCGAGCCTAAGGGTAAACCGACCGAGCTACAGTATGTGCCAGTGCATGAGTTAACGATTGAATCGGGGGGCGTGCTTGCAGGGTTATACCCTGCGCTTCATGCAACCGTAAACTCGCTGCACCAGCAGGGAATTGACCGGCTGGGTGACGGGTTAACGATTGAAGGGCTGGCGCCAGATGGCTTAATTGAAGCGGTTTCGGTGACTGATGCCAGCGCATTTACGCTGGGCGTGCAGTGGCATCCTGAGTGGCAGCCTAAGGAGCATCCTTTGTACGACGCCATTTTTAAAGGGTTTGCTGACGCCTGCGCAAAGGCTCAATAACCCGCGGGATAGATAGCGTCTCTTCAATGATGCTTCTGAGATGGTATTTCTGAGATGATGCTTCTGCGCTATTGATAGCTTATGAGCAGGCTGTGTTGATTTTATCAATAGTGTGCAACTAGTTGATAAAAAAAATACAACAAGGCCCGTGGTGAAAGCCACGGGCCTTGTTGTGTGACGTCGCGTGCCTGAGAATCAGTTTAGCGAGTGTGCTGAGGCGTGAGCGGCTTCGGGGTGTTTCTCAGGGCGTCTGCCGACGAGTAAAAGAACGCCTAGCAGTACCGCTGCGCCTATGGGTAGCCCTAGCCACCAGCTGATGCCATAGCCGACAGCTAGAGTGCCGAAGGTCAGTGATACAGCACCTACCAGCATCGCGTAGGGCAACTGAGTGCGCACATGCTCTACCAGGTCGCAGCCGCTCGCCATAGCGGAGAGCAGCGTGGTATCTGCTAGAGGCGAGCAGTGATCACCCCATACGGCACCTGCAAGCACTGAGGCAACAGAGGCATAGAGAATCGGCATGCCTTCAGGCGTGTTGCTCATGCCATTTTGCTCTAGCACAGCCCACGCAAGAGGGACCACCAGCGGTATCATGATGCCCATTACGCCCCAGGACGACCCAGTGGCGAAGGCTGTAAATCCTGCCAAGATGAAAATTGCGGTAGGTAGCCATTTAGGGCTAAGGCTGTCACCCAGAGCTGCAACCAGGAAGTCGCTGGTCTGTAGAGTCTCGTTCACGTTTGCTAATGCCCACGCCATCATCAGAATAGTGATGGGTAACAGCATCGATTTTACACCCTCAAACCAGTAATGGTTGGTTTCGGTCATGCGCATTAGTCGTTGGCTTTGCGTCATAATGACAGCCACCACACAAGACGCCAGCGACCCCCACATCATGGAGCTGAAAGAGTCGCCTTCACCAAAGATATCTTTCAGGCTGTGTTCGCCTGGCCCAAGCGCTGCCACGCCAGTGGTATAGATGCCACCCAGTGTGATGCCAGCGAGAATTAACATCGGCACGATAGCATTCACGGCTCGAATGGGAACGCCAGGCTTCGTGGTGATTTCTGCTTCTTCGACGATGGCTTCACGGTTGCTAAGTGGTGTGCGTCTACCGCCTGCAGCAACGGCGCGGCGCTCAGCGCTAAGCATAGGGCCGAAGTCTCGACCCAGCCAGGTGGTCATGAGCACAAAGGCCAAGGTGAGAATGGGATAGGCGTTGTAGGGGATAGCATTGACGAAAACGGAGTAGGCAGACTCGTTCCAGTCGCTAATCTGGCTCATGGCTTCACTGATCAGCCCCACCTGAAAGCCGATCCAAGTGCTGACTAGCATAATGGCTGAAACTGGCGCAGCGGTGCTGTCAATAATATAGGCGAGCTTGGCGCGGGAAACGGCCATTTTGTCGGTAATGGCACGCATGGTGTTGCCCACAATCAACGCGTTGGCGTAATCGTCGAAAAAGATGGCAATACCCAGAAGAAACGTTGAGGTCTGCGCTTGGCGGCGGCCACGAATCACGCGTGAAATGCGCTGCGCGATGCCTTGAGTACCGCCATTACGCGATACGATGCCTACCATGCCGCCAATCAAAAGACAGAACAGAACGATAGACATGTGCTCACTGTCGCTGGCAGCCTCCAGCACATGTACGTTGACTGAGTCGCCAAATGCGCTAGCCAAGGCGGCAGCATCCATTCCGTGCCAAATCCACCCGCCCAGCAAAATACCGACGAATAGCGCCATGATGACTTGCCGAAAAACCAGTGCAAGAACAATGGCAACCAGTGCGGGCAGTAGCGATAGCCAGGCAAAGATTGCCTGTATTTCTAGACCTGCCACTACGCCCCCGCTGGGGTCGACAATCGTCAGCGTGGTGCTGGCATCGTCTACCTGTATGTTTTCGATGATGCCCCCCCCTTGGCCATCAAGGCTGACGCTTAGACGTTGGTCGCCAATAATGGCGTTGTAGGGGCCATCGCCAGGGAGTTCTTGAACATTAATGCTGAAAGGCAGGCCGCGCAGGACAACATCGGGGGCTTCTAGCTGGGGTGCGGCTCGAACCTCGGCGCCGGTGGTCAGTGTCATCAGCAGTAGAGCGAGCAGTAAGGTGGCACGCCCTAATGTGCGGTTTTTCATTGTTGTCTCCCCGTCCGCCATCATGAGTTATGGGTTGTGGTAAAGCTAAGTGTTGTTTATGAAGCAACAATGTGGCGTCTGAATAGATATTTCGTCAAGTTTTTTGTCATTAAAAATTAATATTGTCGATAAAATGAATTTTTCTATTGCTTTAATATCAATTGGTTAGAGTGGTTTTTGCAAAGATTTTGAAAAAGGGCTGGCAACATGCCTTGGCTGTCGATATGTTGAGCAATCAATAACATCTGCTGTGTTTTTTCGGAGGTTGCCTTATGGCTCATCAAGAGACTGCTCGCTTGCAGCAACTCGATCGTGATCATTACATGCACCCGTTTACTGACTTTAAGTCGTTGAGCGAAGAGGGTAGCCGTGTCGTGACACAGGCCGATGGTGTGTATATCTACGATAGCGAAGGGAACCGTATTCTCGACGGCATGGCCGGGCTGTGGTGCGTTAACATTGGCTATGGCCGAAAAGAGCTGGTTGAGGCGGCAGCGGCCCAGCTCGAACAGCTGCCTTATTACAATAGCTTCTTCAAAACCACTCATCCGCCAGCGGTAGCGTTGGCTGAGAAACTTTGCCAACTGGCACCGGCGCACATGAATCGGGTGTTTTTTACCGGCTCAGGCTCAGAAGCGAATGACACCGTGTTGCGTATGGTGCGGCGCTATTGGGCCATTAAAGGAAAACCTGAAAAGCAGTGGGTGATCGGTCGAAAAAATGGCTATCACGGCTCTACGGTGGCGGGTATGAGTCTGGGCGGGATGGCGCCGATGCACGAGCAGGGCGGCCCCTGTGTGCCGGGTATTACCCATATTCGTCAACCGTATTGGTTCGCTGAGGGGCGCGATATGACGCCAGACGCGTTCGGGCGAGAATGTGCGGCTGCGCTGGAAGAAAAAATTCTTGAACTGGGCGAAGAAAACGTTGCCGCTTTTATTGCTGAGCCGGTACAGGGCGCGGGTGGCGCAATTATGCCGCCAGAAAGTTATTGGCCAGCAGTGAACGAGGTGCTGGCCAAGTATGACATTCTGTTAGTCGCCGACGAAGTCATTTGCGGCTTTGGGCGACTGGGCGAGTGGTTTGGCAGCCAGCATTACGGTTTGACGCCGGATTTGATGCCGATAGCCAAGGGGTTGTCGTCGGGCTACTTACCTATCGGCGGTGTACTGGTCGGTGATCGTGTGGCTGATACCCTGATCAACGACGGGGGCGAGTTCTACCATGGCTTTACTTACTCTGGGCACCCCGCCTGTGCTGCCGTGGCATTGAAGAATCTGGAATTGCTGGAAGCAGAGGGCGTTGTGGAACGAGTCCGCGATGACCTGGGGCCCTATCTGGCTGAGCGCTGGTCCACGCTGGCTGATCACCCGCTAGTGGGTGAGGCACGCTCATTAGGCCTGATGGGCGCCTTAGAACTGGTGGCCAACAAGCAAACGGGTGAGCGTTTCGACGAATCACTCGCAGCGGGCAGTGTATGTCGCGATCTGTGCTTTAACAGTGGGTTAGTGATGCGCTCGGTCGGTGACACCATGATTATTTCTCCTCCGCTAGTCATTACTCGCGGGGAGATTGATGAGCTGGTTAACTTGGCGCGACATGCGCTGGATGAAACCGCACGTCGCTTGCTTCCGTCGCAGTAAAGACTGCGTGAATGACACACGTTTTATTAGCAGTAAATAGCTAAGCCAGCATGGCAACATGGCTAACATTTTTTATGACAGGAGCAACTCGTATGGATCTCTCTCACTCTCCAACTACCCTTGCTGACTGGCAGACACTAGCGGCTTCCCTAGAGTTTGAGCGTCGTGCCTTTGTGGATGGCCAGTTTGTCGATGCAGCGAGTGGTGAAACGTTCGCTACCATTAATCCCGCAACGGGAGACGTGCTTGCTCAGGTGGCCAGTTGTGATCAAGCCGATGCTGACCAAGCCGTTAAGGTGGCGCGGGAGGCGTTTGATAAGGGGGCCTGGTCGCGTATGGCACCCGCTAAACGCAAACAAGTGCTGCTTAAGTTGGCCGACTTGATGCAAACCCATAAAAACGAGCTGGCGTTGCTTGATACGTTAGATATGGGGAAACCGATTAACAGTGCGCTGGGTGATCTGTCTGGTGCCATTGGCTGCATGCGCTACCAGGCGGAACTGATTGACAAACTGTATGGTGAAGTGGCGCCAACCGGAGAGGACAGCCTAGCGTTGGTGCTGCGTGAGCCGCTAGGTGTCGTGGCCTCTATTGTGCCGTGGAACTTTCCGCTGATGATGACAGCCTGGAAGATTGCGCCTGCGCTTGCTGCAGGTAATAGCGTGATTCTGAAACCGTCAGAGAAGTCTCCGCTGTCAGCCTTACGCTTGGCTGAGCTGGCGCAAGAGGCTGGAATTCCTCGCGGTGTTTTCCAGGTATTGCCGGGCTTTGGGCATACCGTCGGTAAAGCGCTGGCGTTATCCATGGAGGTTGATTGCCTAGCGTTCACTGGCTCCACCGGCGTAGGTAAGCTCCTGACGCAGTACGCGGGGCAGTCCAACCTTAAGCGGCTGTACTTGGAGTGTGGCGGCAAGAGCCCGAATATTGTGTTCGCTGACTGCAAAGACCTAGAGCGTGTTGCGCAACATGCGGCTGCCGCGATATTTCATAACCAGGGCGAAGTGTGTATTGCCGGCTCACGGCTGTTGGTTGAGAACACAATTCGCGCGACCTTCGTTGATAAGGTGCTGGCGGCGGTGGCGTCTATGCAGCCTGGTGACCCACTCGACCCCGACAGTTTCATGGGTGCGATTGTTGATGATACGCAGTATCAGCGTATTCTTGGCTATATCCGTCGTGGTGTAGAAGAAGGCGCAACGCTGCGTGCTGGTGGTGAAGGGCAGTCGGACTCTGGGTTGTTCATTGCCCCCACGGTGTTTGACGACGTAACCGATGAAATGGCAATAGGCCGTGAAGAAATTTTTGGGCCTGTGTTGTCAGTATTTGGCTTTGACACCGAAGAGCAAGCGATAGCCATGGCTAACGACAGTGACTATGGCCTGGCGGCTGGGTTGTGGAGCCAGGATATTGACCGAGTCATGCGCGTTACACGTCGCTTGCAGTCTGGCCAAGTGTTCGTCAATAACTGGGCCGGTGGTGACCAGTCGGTGCCCTTTGGTGGGGTTAAGCAATCGGGTAACGGGCGTGACAAGTCGCATCACTCGCTTGAAGAGTACTCAAGCCTCAAAAGCGTATGGATCGCGCTGTCGTAATATTTGTCATCGTGTCATCGAGTGTGGCGTGGCATTGGCGGAGCTGCCTGAACGCGCTATTGTTCAGCTATTAGAAAAATAACATGGTCGGCATTTTGCCGGCCATTTTCAGGCTGTTCATTGCTAACGGTTTACGGGTAGCGATTTAAAGGGAGTAACCTATGCGGCGTACCATACTAAGCGCGGTTCTGGGGTCTTTGATGCTGGCAAGTGCTGTTCAGGTTCAGGCTCAGGACCAGGATCAGGCACAAGACACCGTCACCTTGGGCATTACTCAAATTGTTGAGCACCCGGCGTTAGACGCCAGTCGACAAGGCGTGCTGGATGAGCTGAAAGCGCGTGGTTACATCGAAGATGACAATCTTGATGTGATTTTCGAAAATGCTCAGGGCGATACCGCAATTGCGGCTCAAATTGCGCGTAAATTTGCGGGTGAACCACCAACCGTGTTGCTGGCGATTAGTACGCCAACGGCTCAGTCAGCAGCGGCGGTAATGCCTAAGACCGCTCCCATTGTATTTACTGCAGTGACAGATCCGCTGTTGGCTAAGTTGGTTGCTGACATGGACAGCCCCGGGGCCAATATTACCGGTGTTGTAGATGCACCGCCGCTGAAGGCTCAGCTGCAGTTAATTCGTGAGATGTTCCCCGAGGCTGAATCGTTGGGCGTGATTTATAACCCAGGTGAAGCCAACTCAGTGTCTCAGGTTGAAGCGCTGGAAACATTAGCGCCAGACATGGGCTTCACGCTGGTTGACGTTACCGCATCGCGCACATCCGAAGTCATGGGAGCGGCTCGCAGCCTGGCGGGACGTGCTGATGCGATCTATGTGCCGGTCGACAACACCGTGGTGTCGGCACTGGAAAGCGTTGTGCGCGTTGGCTATGACGCGGATATTCCCGTGTTTACGGGTGATAACTCATCTGTGGCACGCGGCGCACTGGCATCACTGGGCTTCAGCTATTACGACATGGGCCGCCAAACGGGTGAAATGGTGGCACGTATTATCGACGGCGAAGACCCGGGTAACATTCCCGTTGGAACAGTTGAAAAACTGGAATTGATCGTCAACAGCAGTGCTGCTGAGGCAATTGGCTATGAGATTCCTGCCGAGCTTCAAGAACGCGCGGTCGAGATAATCGAGTGAACTAGCGACTGAACCAGCGGATATCCTCATGAGTCTTATTGCATTTCTTGGAGCCCTAGAACTCGGGCTCATTTTTGGCTTTGTCGCACTCGGCGTTTACCTGTCGTTTCGCGTACTTGACTTCCCCGACCTAACAGTGGATGGCAGCTTCCCTCTGGGAGCCGCCGTTGCCGCCGTATGGATTGTTGGCGGTGGTAATCCATGGCTGGGCACAGGGCTTGCCATGATTGCTGGTGCTATGGCGGGTACGGTAACCGCCTGGATGGCTGTGAAGCTCAAGATTCTCAACCTGCTTGCTTCGATTCTGTCGATGATAGCGCTGTACTCGATTAACCTGCGCATCATGGGGCGGCCCAATATCGCACTGCTGACTGAGCCGACGATTTTTGTGCCGTTGGAATCGCTACCGGTTAGCCGTTATGTGGCATTCCCGATTGCTATTGGTATCGGGCTGTTGTTTATCACCTTCCTGCTGAATCGCTTTCTGAATAGTGAAGCCGGCTTAGCGATGCGTGCGACCGGCGAGAACTCCCGCATGGCGTCAGGTAATGGTATCAATACCTCAGTGATGGTGGTTGCCGGCATGGCCTTATCTAACGCCCTGGTTGCACTGGGTGGGGCGCTGTTTGCTCAAAGCCAGGGAAGTGCTGATGTCACCATGGGCGTAGGCACTATTGTGGTCGGCCTGGCGGCGGTGATTGGTGGCCAATCGTTGATTCCCGGGCGCAGCATACTGGTGGCAACACTCGCCTGCCTGTTCGGTTCGATTCTTTATCGCTTAATGGTTGCCGTGGCGCTCAACGCTGACTTCATCGGCCTCAAAGCCCAGGACCTCAACTTAGTGACTGCCGTACTTGTAGGGCTGGCGCTGGTATTGCCTAAACTCCGTCGCCGGAGGCGCGTAGCATGATTGAGCTCAACAATATCCATGTGACATTTAACCCTGGTACGCCGTTGGAAAACCATGTGTTGCGTGGCATTGACCTGCGTATTGAAAGTGGTGAATTCGTTACGGTGATTGGGGGTAACGGGGCAGGTAAATCGACGCTGCTTAACGTGTTGGCGGGTGAGGTGCTTGCTGAGCCAGGCCAAGTCAAAATCGGTGAGCGTGATGTGACCCGACTGCCAGCCTTCAAACGTGCTGACCTGGTGGCACGGGTGTATCAAGACCCACTAGCGGGTACCTGCGGCACGTTAACGCTTGAAGAAAACATGGCGTTGGCTTGCGCGCGTGGCCGCCGCCGAGGGCTGCGTAGCGCCTTAGACACCAGACTGCGCGGTCGCCTGCAGGAAAACCTGGCTCGCCTTGGGCTGGGCTTGGAAAACCGCCTTCACGACAGTATCGGGTTGCTGTCAGGCGGCCAGCGCCAAGCCGTCAGCTTATTAATGGCCGCACTGCAGCCGATGGAAATCCTGCTGCTCGACGAACACACCGCAGCACTCGACCCACGCATCGCCAGCTTCGTGTTAACGCTATCGGCAGATATCATCCGCGAACAGCAGCTAACCGCGCTAATGGTCACCCACAGCATGCGCCAAGCGCTAGACGTAGGCGACCGAACCGTAATGATGGATCAAGGCGAAGTTGCCTTTGATGTAAAAGGCGAACAGCGAGAAGGGCTAGACGTAGCCGACCTGCTCAAACTGTTCGAACGCGCTCGCGGCCAGGAAGTAGACGACGACTCGCTGCTGTTGGGGTAGGGGTTAAGCATTGGGTAATACACCGTGCTGCGACTAGCCCCCTGGCAAGGCAGAAAAACGCACCAGCGTGCGAATTCTGAACAGGTGGCCGAGCTATATTCAAGTGCCGGAAAAATCAATGAGTTGGAGGAAATGACGCGCGTCGGATAATATTGTTGAACGCGCATGGTTGTTTATCCAATATCAGGACGCGCAGTCTAATCACTGTTAGCTTTCACAGGAAGTGTCGATGACCCTGAATGATTTAACCGTAAATTTTTCTCATCTAAATCAAGACTCATTACTCAATGATTGGGAGTGGCTTTTAGAGGGTAAATTCTTACCAATTCTGATGTCAGCGTCTGGTGACGCCTTTGTACAGCATGTCGAAAATGGAGAAGTTTGGTGGTTAGATACTGGCGGAGCAGGATTTTCTAAGGTAGCTGAGTCACCTGAACAGTTTAACGAACTTCTATCAGACAAAGAATTTGTTGTTGAGTGTTTTGCTGTGAAAATGGTCGGTGATTTAATTCAATCTGGCAAAGTATTATCTAACGGTCAAATATATAGTTTAATGCAGCCTTATTTATTAGGTGGTGAATATAAGCTTAGCAATATTAACCCAACAGACATCGAGGTTCATTTTTCTTTGAGTGGGCAAATAGCAAAACAAGTTGGTAGAAGTGAAAGCTAACAAGCCAATTATTCCGACCTCAACTCGCTGTGCTCGTTTCGTCGGCATATTGGGGCGTTAGGAATCTTCAAAAAGGATATGCATGAGCGGACACATTAAAAAAATAGACTCAATAAAAGGTGTGGCTGTCTACGATGATTTTCAGTGGTCATCATCCGTGCGAGATACAGGGAATAAGATCGCAGAATTTAAAAGCCTAAATATTCTGTATGGACGCAATTACTCTGGAAAAACAACGCTTTCTCGAATCATTCGAGCTTTGGAAACTGGTTGTATCTCAGAGAAATATAGTTCGCCCGAGTTTCGGGTGTCTTTTGATGGCGGTAGCACTGCAACGCAAAATTCACTAAGTAATCATGGTCAAGTCGTTCGGGTATTCAATGAGGACTTTGTCCGGGACAATCTGCGTTTCATTGTGGATGATGAACAGACCATCAATTCCTTCGCTATATTAGGGGAAGACAATACAAAGCTTGAGGAGGAAATCGAAAAACATGAAACCGAACTTGGCAACGAAGAGAACAAGTCTGGATTGCTTGGGGATTTACTCGGTGCTGAGGAGAGCTTCAAAAAAGCCCAAAAAGACCATGGCGACAAGTCGTCAGAATTGGAAGGAAAATTACGTGATAAAGCCAATAAATCAGGTACTGGAATCAAGCATAATAAAACGTTTGGTGATGCCAACTACAATGTTTCTAAAATAAAGGCAGACATCTCGGCTGTTACCAAAGACACTTGCTCTCCGCTTACTGATGAGCAAGTAGGCAAGTTTCATGACCTCCTCAGAGAAGAACCCAAACCGGAAATCCCTGAATCAACGACTTTCAATCTCCAATACTCTGTAATCGCTTCAAAGGCTAAAGAATTAGTCGAAAAAAAGATTCAGGCATCTGAACCAATTCAGGAGTTGCTAAACGATGCTGCTCTGGCAACGTGGGTACGGACTGGTCGGGGCCACCATCAACATAAAAGAGATAAGTGTGCATTTTGTGGCAGCGACCTTCCTGAAGATTTGTGGCAGAAGCTGGACAAGCATTTTAATCAGGAGTCTGAAGCACTTCGTCAAGCACTGGAAACCCTGCTTGGGTCAATTGAAGGTGAGCGATCCAGAGTTCCTAATTTACTGAAAGTAAAAAACTCGGATTTCTACTCTAACTACACAGCCGACTTGGATTCGCTGACAGAACAGTGGTCGACCCTATCAACGTCTTACATTGATAGTCTGGATTCGATAAAAGAACAGATCGAAAGACGAAGAGATGATATTTTCACACCTCTTGAATTCAATACGCCTGAGTCGGTTGAAAAAAATTTGAAGGCGGTCAGGGACTTGTATGAGCAACTCAGAAACGAATCTAACAAGCTTACAGCTTCACTAAGCTCTGATCAATCTGAAGCTCGTGGAGCGTTACGCCTCCATGAGGTTTTTACATTCATAACTGATATAAAGTATGAAGAAGAGAATACGGCCATTGAATCACTGAATGAGGCTATGGGCTTAGCGAAGGAGGCTAGAAACTCGGAAAAAGAAGAGGTTGATAAAAAACGAGAGAAAATAGCTGAACTAAAGGCTCAACTTAAAGATGAAAGCAAGGGCGCTGACCGTGTAAATGATTATTTAAATAATTTCTTCGGTCATCAGAATCTTTCACTCAAAGCTATTGAAGCAATCCCAGGGGATTCATCATCTGGGTACCGATTTGAGGTAACCAGAAATGACAAAAAAGCATTCCACCTAAGTGAAGGTGAATGTAGTTTGATAGCCTTCTGTTACTTCATGGCTAAACTTGATGACATAGAAACTAAAGGCAACCAGCCGATCATATGGATCGACGATCCTATCTCCAGCTTGGATGCAAATCATATCTTTTTCGTTTATAGCCTTATTAATGCTGAGATTGTAACGCCAGAGAAATATGAAGATGGTGGTGAGATAAAAGAACGTGATTGTTTTAAACAGTTATTTATTTCAACCCACAGCTTGGATTTTTTGAAGTATCTGAAGCGACTCCCCGGTGCGTTGAATAAAAATAAGTCTCAATATTTTATAATTACTCGAACAGATCAAGTCAGTGATATTACGCTGATGCCTCGATACCTGAAAGACTACGTCACAGAGTTCAATTTCCTGTTTCATCAAATTTATAAGTGTGCCCATGCCCAGGTAGACGGCGATGAAAATCATGATTGCTACTACAACTTCGGGAACAATGCGCGAAAGTTTCTAGAGGCCTTTTTGTACTACAAGTACCCAAATGCAGTAGAAAAAGATGACAAATTGGCGCGCTTTTTCGGTGATGATGCATTGGCTGCGTCATTAACGGATCGCATCAATAATGAATTCTCCCATTTGGCGGGTGTCTTTGAGAGAAGTGTTTTGCCCATTGATGTTCCTGAGATGAAGACAACGGCGAGTTTTATATTACGAAAAATTGAAGAAAAAGATCCAGACCAGTATTCAGCGTTACTCCAAAGTATTGGGGAAGAACATGCCTAACAAACGCATGTTGTCGGACTGGTTTTCCGCTGCGCTCCAAACCAGCCGCAAATGCGTGCGTTATGCCAATAAATCAGATGGAGTGTGTTAAATGGCGTTTGTAGAGCCAATCACGATAAAAGACGCGATTGATAATGTACACAAGAAAAACTATTTACTCCCAGCCATTCAGCGTGAGTTTGTTTGGGGGGCAGATCAGATAGAACGACTCTTTGACTCATTAATGAGGGACTACCCAATAAGTTCATTCTTGTTTTGGGAGGTAGAGAAAGCCAATATCGATAACTACCAATTCTATGAATTTGTTCGTGAATATCATGAAAGGGACAATACCCACAATCCAAAAGCAAATATTGATGGGGAATCTGGTATTACTGCGATTTTGGATGGGCAGCAACGACTGACATCGCTATATGTTGGGTTAAAAGGAACCTATGCTTATAAACTCCCACGTAAGAGGTGGGACAATGATTCTGCATTCCCAAAACGAAAACTCTGCTTGAACTTGCTTGCACCTGCTGATGATGGTGACTTGGAATATGAGTTTAAATTTCTAACAAAAAAGGAGTCAGAAAAAGCTGATGATCGAAACTTCTGGTTTGTCGTCGGTGATGTGCTTAATTTGACAGAGGCAGTTGATGTTAATGATTACCTTCTAGAAAATGACGTCTCGGAATATGGGAAAGAAAAGTTTAGATTTGCTAACAAAACGCTTTTTAAGTTGTACGAAGTAATTCACAAAAACAAGTCAGTAAACTTTTTCTTGGAAAGAGGAGAGAGTTTAGACAAAGTTCTCAATATATTTATTCGCGTCAATAGCGGCGGAACACAATTAAGCTATTCCGATCTTTTACTTTCAATTGCCACTGCGCAATGGAAAGAAAAAGATGCCAGAGAAGAAATTACAGCGTTTGTTGACGAAATAAATGCCATAGGCGACGGTTTTAATGTTAACAAAGATTTTGTTTTGAAAAGTTGCTTGGTTATATCTGGATTTAGAGATATAGCATTTAAAGTTGATAATTTTAACCAAGAAAATATGCTTGCCATTGAGAAACAATGGGATGAAATAACGAAAGCAATCAAATCTGCAATTATTTTGATTTCAAGCCTTGGCTATCACAGAGATACATTAACCTCAAACAATGCCCTTATACCAATAGCAGGGTATTTATAT
Organism: Halomonas halocynthiae DSM 14573; assembly: GCF_000425725.1. Classification (GTDB taxonomy): domain Bacteria; phylum Pseudomonadota; class Gammaproteobacteria; order Pseudomonadales; family Halomonadaceae; genus Halomonas; species Halomonas halocynthiae. Next base: position 722,902 of record NZ_KE384439.1, on the reverse strand, counting down.
AAGATTGGCAGTCCAAAAAATTTCTCTGAATCATCCAAATATCTAGATGACAGGAAAAAGATTTTCAAGTGGCTAGTGATGGTGCTATTGAAAAGAACTTTTAGTGGGCAACCTGACAATGTACTTAGGCCGATTCGTGAGGCCATCAATGCTTCTGAAGATGGTTTTCCGTTGCTTGAGATTGTGAATAAATTGAAAGGCGGGACTAAAGCAATATCATTTGATGATGATGAAATAGACAATCTTTTGTATTATCAATATGGGCGAGCATACACTTATTCCGCCCTTGCGTTTATCTATCCATCGCTCGATTTCAGAAATAAGTTTCATCAAGACCACATATTTCCAAAGAAGCTATTTACGAGAAAACGGCTTGAGAAGCGCGGAATCAAAGCCGAGGATATCGAGTTTTATCTAGAAAACTTTAATTATTTGGCCAATTTGCAGCTACTTGATGGCGTTCCTAACCAAGAAAAATCAGGGAAGGATTTTCATGTCTGGATAAAAGAAAAGTATCCAGATAGAAATGATAGAAAAGCGTATATGGAAAGACACTATATTCCAGATGTTGACCTTACATTAGAAAACTTCAGGCAATTCGTAGAAGAAAGAGAAAGTCTTCTTGTAGCGGAATTTAAGAAATTACTAACACACGAAATCGCATAACAAAGTGCTGCACGCGGATAAATTATTCGCTGTGCTCGTAATTTACCGGTGAACACGGCGTTGAGGCTGTAGAAAAACTACTTTGATACCTGGTTTTTGGTAGGATTGAGGAAACAGGCGAGGCGTGGTCAGCATGCGGTGCTTCAAGGTTTATAACTACGATCAGAACGCCATGGTGGTAATCAACTACCACGACCAGCTCTAGCCAGGCACCTTTGAGCACGCAGCGCATTACCTGATCGAGCATAAACTCGACTTGTCAGTTTTCCATAAGACAAATACGGAAAGCGCCATCGCAGCGGTGCCAGCCGACGTGGGGCCCGTCTTCGGCAACATTGGCACAAAGGAAAGACTGAACCGCTTCAGCCTTCGGAATAAGAAAAACGTACAAGGTCAGTGGCAGCTTTACTGCTTGGTGTACAATAGAGAGAAGTTGGCGAATTACGGCCACTTGGCCGCGTCATGAAAGGCTTAGAGCGAGGTAAGCTGCTTTTTAAGATTAAGAGAAGAAGGCCGTCTTTAACAAGCGTTAGCTGTGTTCTTAAGTGGCTAAATGCTGATATTAAGATGACTCAGCTAGATGACTGGCTGGATAAATGAATAAGGACAAGAGGCAGTGGGAACGGCTCGAAATCGGTTTTTCTACAGCCTCGTTAGGTGAATATATGAAAATATCCTTCCAAAAACTAATATCGTTGATAATTATCACTATCTTGGTAACTGGTTGTACCAGTGTCTCGGCAAAACAGTCAGGTTCTAGACCAATTGACGAGCTATCTATAACAGTTGACTTTTTCAATCCTGATAAAGACAAGATGCATCATCCAGGTGTCAAAGAAATCTATATATATTTCACGGCAATCTCCGGACAGATTTTTGGCCCTCGCGGTAATGATGTAATTTATAGCGACCAAGTGACCCAAAATCAACTACTGTCCTTAGATATGAATGCTATGACCACCTCGCTAGATAATCACGCCAGTAAGATCGTTGATTCTGAGACAACAAAAGGCTTATTGATAAAACCCAATAGCACAAGGTTTTTTAGGGTCGGGACCGATGCATATGACCCACTTGTAAACTACAGTCTAGGTTTAACAGGATTTTATGATTCTAAGTCTAGCAAAAGCTTGATACTCACCTACTTCGATCAGCCTTGTGAAATCACTGGAACCGTAAATTCAGGAGGTATAAGTTATGTACACAAAATTAAGATACCTTCTCAAGGGTTTCATTGGGTGATGGCAGAATTTACCAATCCAAATACTACAGAATTAAGTGTTTATAAAAATACAGAGAATATTTCTTTTGCAATTACAGCTCAAAATTGAAAAACACCTAACAAGTGCGTCAACAAGTGCGTCAACAAGGGCGTTGGATTTTCCGCTACGCTTCAAAGCAGCCGAAAATGCCGGCATTATGTGGCTTAGGGAGTCTCAATATGGCATTCAGTGAATCAGAAAAGGCCGCACTACTGGAGGTGAAAGGCGTTGGGCCTGCGGTAGTTAAACGTTTTGAGGAAATAGGTATAACGTCTTTTTCTGAGTTGGCTAACTATGAGCCAAAAGAAATTGCTGAGAGGGTGGCGTCTATGCTCAGGACAACTTGCTGGAAGAATAGTCCTCAAGCCTTGTCGGCTGTTAAGGCCGCAATAGAAAGGGCAAAGCTAGGGTTGTAGAGGGTAACACGTTTATATAACAGGGCACTTGGTCGCCGCTATCTCGACTGATACGTTGGCTTAGCGCCTGGGTGGAAGCTAAATTTTTATCTAAAATTTAGCTAGTGAGCTATAGGTTGAGCAGAATGCGCCACAACAGAACGATAACATCTTCTGCGCCGGTAACGGTTGGCTGGTACTTGGATCCTATTGAGGCAGAGATTGCACGCGGCTTGCTTGAGAGTGCAGGGATTCCCGCATTTCTTCATAGCAAAGAGCATTCGCAGATCGACTGGCCGGTGACGTTGGCTTTAGGTGGTATTCGTCTGCAGGTTCCCCCCAGTGCAGCGGCTGATGCCACAGCTATTCTTGATTCTGTGTCGTCTGTGCCGGAGAGTAAAAATGAGCCGTCTTGTCCTAAGTGTGGAAGCAGGGATGTCATTTCGCAGAATAGGTCGTGGTGTATCGCTTTTTTGGTAGTGCATGCCCTGAAGATCCCGCTTCCCTTCAAGAGCCCGCAAAAAAAATGTCGTGATTGTGGGGCAGACTGTGGCACTTGAGTTGCCTGTGTTTCATCTTGCATGGTTCATGCTATGACAGCGAATAGCCAATAGTATATTACTGTTCAGTACCCGTTACGCGACCATTGAGCACCAAACGTTTCACATAGGGAGTATGACCATATGAACGCAAGTTACATTATGAAGCAGTTGATGAACCAGATGGGCGGCAGCCAGAACCCGCAGCAGGGGAATGGCAGTGGTCAGTCACAGGGGCAGCAGGGTGGCGGCTTGGCGGATATGGTTGGCGGGCTTGTCTCGCAGTTCACCAGCGGGCAAAGCCAGGGCCAGAACCAGGGAAAGAGTGGCGGTGGCTTAGATGTTGGCAGCCTGCTTGGTGGTGGTGCGCTGGGTTTGCTGCTTGGTAGTAAGCGTGGCCGCAGCATGGGGGGGAGTGCGCTTAAATATGGAGCCATCGCGGGCATCGGTATGCTGGCGTATAAGGCTTGGCAGAACCGTGGTGATGGGCAGCCTGAGCAACAGGGCCAAACCATGGAGCAGCTTCAGGGGCAGCCTCAAGAGCAGCGTAGTCTGGCGTTGTTGCAGGCGCTGATTATGGCGGCGCGGGCTGATGGCCACATTGATGAACAGGAACGTAGCCTGATCACCGAGCAAATTGGCCAACTGGGTGCCGATGATGAGATGAACCACTGGGTTCAGCACCAGCTTCAAGCGCCGCTAGATGCCCAGGCGTTGGCAGCGCAGGCCGATTCGCCCCAGGCTGCGCGAGAAATGTACCTGATTAGTGTTGCGGTGATTGATGACCAAAATGCCATGGAACGTGCTTGGCTGGATCAGTTGGGTGGTGCTTTAGGCCTTGGGACTGAACTTCAGGCTGAGTTGGAGCGTCAGGTCGCTGGGCAATAAGTGAGGTAGTGATAGCTATCGCCACTGTCACCGTGACGGCTGATTGTGTTTGCTATACGCCGCCCTATCAATACGCTGGGGCGGCGACATGACGGCTACTTAGAGCAGTTCTTGGCAAGAGCGATTTTCATAATGTCTACGGTGAGACCATTGAGCTGATATTCCTCGACCTTTTCCCAACCCAGTTGAGCATAGTAGTCAGCTTTATCTTCGGTAAGTAGGTAGAGCTCAGGATGGCCTTGCTGCTGCAAAGCCGACTTGGCATGTTCAATCAAACGTCTACCAATCGATTTACCACGATGCTCGGTTGAGACATACACTCGCGAGATCCAGGGCGTGTATTGCGGCCTATTGGACACTTCTTCTGCAACTAAGCAGATATTACCCACCAGTTCATCGCCTTCGAAAGCAATAAATGTCATGGGTAGCTCTGTGGTAGTGCAATGTGCGGCGAGCCCGGTTCGCCGAGTATTTTCATTCACTGAACGATCAAGATGTTGCCATTGGCGATGATGCCAAGCTGCCAGCTCATCAATGTAGTGTTTTTCCAGCGGCTGAATACAGATGCCCATGAGACCTCACGGTGTTTGAAAAATCGCAGTAGTTAATTAGGATCGCTCAGTAATAATACACAGATAACTGAGCGATTTTGGCACTGGGTCTGACAGAGAGGTGGATCAGCCGAGTGGTACCTTTCGTTTAGGAGCCGAGCTAGAACGTCAGGTGGCCTGGTAGCCAGTAGTAGAATGCTCTGAAAGCGGATTAACTGCGCTGAACCAGAGTTCAATTCAACGCAGTTTTTTAATTAGTAAAGCAGGTAGATCAAGATCGAGGTAACTATCCCGACCCATACAGAGAGCAGAATGCAGTACCCCATGATGTGGCGGATATGTAAGCCTACTACGCTGAGGATAGGTAGTGCCCAAAATGGTTGGATCAGGTTGGTCCAAGCATCGCCCCAACCGACGGCCATAGCAGTAGTTGCTGGATCGACCCCAAGAGAGATGGCTGCGGGAATCTGGAGGGGGCCTTGCAGTGCCCATTGTCCACCCCCTGAGGGTGCTAGTATGTTTACCAGTCCTGCAGAAAGATAAGTAAAGACGTTGAATGTCTCGCTGGTAGCCACGCCAGTCAGACCGGTGACGATCATGTCGCCAAGGGTAGAGCTGCTTAGCACTGCGATGATACCGGCATAAAACGGGAACTGAAGAATGATGGGGGATATAGCGTTAGCGGAAGATGAGAACGCGTTCGAAAAGGCTTTCAAGGAAGGATGAAGTACCAGTCCGAGTGAAAGAAACAGTAGATTGATGATATTGAGGTTGAGGTCAGCTCCTGTAGCAAAATGGTAAACTGTATAGGCTAAACCAATGATGCCCATCACCCGGCCCAGAAAGCCGCTATTTTCCAACACTGAAGCGGGTGTTTTTTCGGTGTCGCTGCCATCATTTTGATTGTCAGAATGATGATTTTCTTCCTTGTTACCTGACCATGGGATGATCTTACTGGCATTCTTGGGTGCCATTAGGATGATGATGATGGGCATGGTGATAGCCAGCGCGAGGAAGATGGTGATCGTGGCAGGAGAGAACATGGTTTCTGTGGTGGGGATCACTCCCATCACTTCTGCCATGAAGTGGCCTTCTGTCGCCACAGTGAGGCCAATTGAGCTGGAAAGCCCGGCGGTATAAAGGGCGGTTGGCGCATAGGCTGCTGCAACTAATAGAGGGAAGTGCACTTGGTCATTCTGACGACCAACCTCTCTAGCCAGTATCGCGCCGACAATTACGGCTAGCCCCCAATTGATGTAATAGGCAATAGCACAGGCTATAAACACTAGGGCGTAGGGCTTTAGCTTGCCAGAGGCTTGTCCTGCCAAACGGGTGAGCAAGGCGCTCACGCTGGGAGCTGATGCCAGCGTCATGCCTGTCATCAGTAGAAGTACCATCTGCATGGTAAAGCCAATATATACCCAGAAACCATCGCCCCACGATGAGATCACCTGTACACCATTCTGCGGGTCTAGCCCCCATGCTAAAGCTATTACTAATAGCGTCATGAGCACGGCAATAATAAATGCGTCAGGTAAGAACCTGTTGATAAAGCTTGAGAATTTGTTTGCAATGCTAGCCAGCATGTGAGCTCCTTTTTAGAATTAGCAGGTGAGGTTTTCTTCGATATTCTAAAATCATAACTAAATCTTTTATGTCTAATTCATTGTGTTTGCGCGTGTTGTTAGTTGAAGGGAAGAGACGTTTTAGTGAAGATTTATTTTCTGAAATTTCGAGATGCGGCCACGGGTTATGATGCCAAGTGGATAATTGATTAATATAATTTTTTCCAGTAGTTGAATGTGGGTGTCCATACACTCTTACCGTTTTTCTGGTTTCGTAGAGGGGCTTATAAAAATACTGCATCGGTAAATAAAACCGCCGAATTATCTTGTTCAGGTAATTGGGCGGTATTTTCACTGCCACTCCGATAGTTAATGCAATATTGTTACCTTACGACGGTTACCGAACACTCTGCTTGGCGAACAATGGTGAGAGCTGTTGATCCCATGAAGTAGTCCTGAAAACCGGGACGGTGAGATGAAACAATAATGCAGTCGATGTCGTTTTTTTTCGCAAACTTGAGTACTTGGTGAGCTGCGTGTCCACTGAGTACGGTGATTTTATAGTTGTGATTGCCAATTTTCTGGCTAATCGCTTTTTGCATACGTTGGGTTGTGGTTTCTTCGTAGTCGCTAGGCAATGATGGCGCGACATAAGGAGGAATACGCTCCATGACGGAGATGATGGTTATTTGTCCATCATCGTCAGCCAGCGCTTTGGCGACTTCTATTTTTTTCACAATGTTAGAATTCTTGTCTGCTGCAGTCGTGATCAATATGTTTTTATACATGTTGTTAACCCTGATCTAAGGTGGCGCGAGCCATCGAATGATTGACTATGAAAGCCGGAGCGTTAGCCTTGCCTACGGCCCTCTTTATTAGCTCAGGCGAACTTATTGCCTGAACTTTTTATCGTGAACTAAACTCTCTCAGACGTGCTGATCGGTAGTTTGATTCTGCGGCTGGTCATTCTCTTCAGTCTCTTGCTGACTATAGGTGTTGACGTCATTGCGCTCGCCTTCACGCCAGATGAAGATATTGGTCATGGCGTAGATGATGGCAATGATAGGGGTGATGATGGCAAGAAAGGTCCAGCCCATGTAATCCCATGCAGAAACACCCAGTACGCCGGAGAAGTAGGCGCCACCTAAGCCCCAGGGAACGAGTGGAGAGGTGACAGTGGCTGAGTCTTCGCAGGTACGTGAGCAGACAGAAGGTAATATTTTGAGCCTGCGATATGCAGGTACCAGCATACGGCCTGGAATGATGATGGCAATATACTGACTTGCTGAGAAAAGGTTGGTGGCGATAGAAGCAAATACATGGGTTGTGATCAGGCCACGCGAGTTGCTAACCAAGCTACCCATTTTTTTGAGGAGGACTTCAAGTACGCGGGTTTTCTCAAGTAACCCGCCCAAGCTAAGACCAATAAATCCTAGCGAAATGGTCCACATCATTTCTTGGAGCCCACCACGGCTGAGTAGGTTGTCTACCGACTCGATACCCGTCTCTGAGACATAGCCGTAGTTCATGTAATTCATCATGTCACCGATACCGACTCCCTGTGTAGTTACCGCCAAAAAAGCACCGGCGAGACTACCAATGACCATGACAGCCAGTGCGGCCACGCGGAGGTAAGCAAGTACGAGTACTACTAGCGGTGGAATAAAGGCAAAGATATTAATCCAGTAGTTATCACGAATTCCCTGAAGCAGAAGGTCGGTTTGCGTGGTATCAATACCGCCATCGCTATATTTCATGCCAAGGAAAAAGAACAGAATGGCAGTGATGATGATGGCGGGGCCGGTGGTGTAGAACATCGAGCGGATATGGTCAAACAGATTCGCTTCTGCGATACCGGCTGCCAGGTTGGTTGAGTCGGAAACCGGAGAAATCTTGTCACCAAAAATGGCTCCTGAAATGACTGCGCCAGCCGTCATGGCTGGTGGAATGTCTAGGCCAAGTCCTATGCCCATAAAAGCGACGCCGAAAGTGGCAGCGGTGGTCCATGAGCTGCCCGTTACCAGCGATGAGATAGAGCACACGATGACTGCCGTAAAAAGGAAGTACGACGGTGAAATTAGCTGTAGACCCAGGTAAACCAGTGCTGGAATAGTGCCTGCAGCGATCCAGCTGGCAACTAGTACGCCCACCATCATCAGAATAAGCATTGGAAGCATGGCAATCTCACAGCCATACAAGATGCCGCGTTGAATAGCACCCCAGGTGAACCCGGAAAACAGGGCGACCAGGCAGCAAACAACGATGGCAAATAACAACGAAATATGGGTAACCCAGTCTTCACCAAGGAGGAAGATCTGGGCAAACATCATAAAACAGAGAAAGATAATGCAGAGAGCGGCTCCCCAGAATGGAGGCTGTAGTTCGTTATCACTGGCGGTTGTGTTCTTCATCTTATGGTTCCTTCCAGTTGTGGCATGCTTTTTTGTGTTGTCGTTAGCGTCAGTGCTGTCATTCATGTTGGTGTAAGGGGGGATGTGGTGGTTGAGTGCGAGCTCCTCAGCAGCGTTCGAGTATCAAGGCAATACCCTGGCCACCACCGATGCAGGCAGCGGCACAGCCATAGCGGCCCTGGTGATGTTGCAGCAGGCGAGCAAGGGTGCCTGCCAGGCGAATGCCGGTAGCGCCCAGCGGATGGCCTAGTGCCAGTGCACCTCCGCAGACATTGACGCGTTCAGATTCGATGCCAAGCGTGGTCATGGCATAAAGTGGTACGGCGCTGAATGCTTCGTTGATTTCCCACAGGTCGATGTCGTCGACTTTGAGGCCTGCCTTGAATAGTGCACGGCTGATAGCCAGTGCTGCGCCTGCTCCCATGCGTTCGGGAGCGACACCGCAATCAACGATGTCGACCACACGAGCCAGCGGTGACAAGTTATGTTGGGAAAGTGCCGTTTCAGACATCAACAACGCTGCGCTGGCACCGGATGTTAGCGGCGAGCTGTTGCCTGCGGTGATCTGTCCGCCTTCGACGAAGGCGGGACTAAGCTCGGCCAGGCGCTCGAGGGTGGTGTCGGCACGGATGTTGGTATCGTGTTCGACGCGTTCATGGGTTGGGGTGGTGAGAGTAAACCGCTCACCATCAAACCACCCGCTGGCTTCTGCATCAGCAGCACGCTGATGTGAGCGCTGCGCAAAGGCGTCCATAGCTTCACGGGTGATATTGCTTTCGGTGGCAAGCCGTTCGGCGGTTAGCCCCATATTCATGGCGACGTTTAGTTCCAGCCAACTGGTGTGTTGCAAGGCGTTGGGCACCGTCAATACGCCTTCGTTAAACAGGCTTGGTCCCATCGGTACACGAGACATATTCTCAAAACCACCCGCCAGGCCGACGTCTATGGCGCCCACCTGAACTTCGCGTACGCTGCTGCGTAAAGCGGCTAAGCCTGAGCCGCACTGTTGGTCGATCTGGCGAGACGGACAAGCTTGCCCGGCAGCGGCGAGACGCTGAGATAACCAATGGGGATAGCGCCCACCGAAGCTCCACTGTTCTTTGACCGGTAGCGCGCAGCCAATACTGAAGTCTTCGATGGCTGCGGCGTCAACGCCTCTGCGTTCAAGAAGGGCATCGATCAGCTGACCGAGCAGGGCATCGCCGCGCTGCTCAGACCAGGCGTCGACTTCTGGTTTACGTGGATGAGCTCGAGTGAAGGCCGAACGGCCATAGTCGGCTAAATAAGCAGCTTTCATGTCAGGCTCCTTTCGGCGGTGTTGAGCGTGTCACGGTGGTCATCGTGATGTTCAGCATTAGCCCAGCGACTGATGAACAAGGCATAGGTAGTTAGCACATGGTGAATGGAGGCGATCTCTACACATTCGTCTACCCCGTGAATGCGTTGAGCGACAGGACCGTAGCAAGTACCGTTGATACCACCTTGAACGTGAAAGGCGCGTAGGTCGGTCGTACAGGTGGAGAGGTAGTGGGCTGGTGGTTCACCGACCAGGTCTTCGTGGCAGCGCGACAATAACCGGATGGCTGGCGTTTCCACATCGACCAAGTGCCCTTCGGAGCGAAAGCCGTGAAATTCAACTCGTGGGACAGGACCGTCGCTACCGAGCTCGGCATGGCGCTGAATCACCACTTCGCGTACACGGTTCATTACGTCGTCTGCGCTCATGCCTGGTGGAAAGCCGACGCGGCCTTCAAGAATGGCATGAGCTGGCACACTAGATGCCCAGTTGCCGCCTTCGATCTTTCCGATGCTCAGGTTGAACGGGTGGTCTAGTGCGTCGTAAGGCGAGGGGCGTGGCAGTGCGTTAATCTCATCTTCGAGTGCTTTGAACGCTGGTAGGTAATGCTGAATTTGTTCAATGGCATTGTTTCCAGCGCGGGTATCCAAAACGTGGGCCGGTATGCCGTCGAGACGTAACCTAAACCACAGCACGCCGATTTGGCCGCTATATATCTGTGCGCCGAAAGGTTCAGGAATGAGCACGAAGTCACCACTGTAGCCTTGATGTAGGCAGGCTAGGGCGCCATTACCTGTGCACTCTTCTTCAATTACTGTTTGTAATGTCAGTGGAAAGTCGATCTCAACACCCGCGTCACGCACGGCCTGTACTGCCATGATCATGGCAGCGATGCCGGCTTTCATATCGCCAGCACCACGGCCATACAGCCAGCCGTCTTTTTGCCAAGGCTCCCAGGGTGGGCGGGTCCACATGTCAGTGGGTTCCGCAGGTACCACGTCTAAGTGACCGTTGAGGACTAGGTGCGGTTTGGTTGAGTCTGAGTTAAGCCGAGAGATTACGTTGTAACGGCCTTCGTTGCTCCAGCTAGTCGGCGCGCGGTGGGGATTGTCGGCAAAACCGGGTGCATCTAGTGCCACACGCTCGGAAGGTAGGTTAAGCCGTTGATACCAGTGTTCTATAGTATTAAGCGCGCTATGCTCTTGACCAAGTACGCTGTAGCTGCGCACTAGGTCTTGAGTCAGCTCCAGGGTGTCGAGCATAAGGGCATCGCAACGCTCAAGAATGCGTTTTTCAATATCGGTAAGCATCAAAATCTCCCCACGCGTGTTTCGTCGATGATCAGTTCGGCCTCGGTGGCAGCGCGCAGCTCCTCAATACTCAGCCCGTCAGCAATGTCGACGACTTCAAGACCAGTGCTGGTAACTTGCATGGCGGCTTTTTCGGTGATGACGAGAGACACACAGTGCGGCGCGGTTAATGGCAGGCGGCAACGCTTGAGGATTTTTGGATTGCCGTGCTTGTCGTTGTGCGAGCACAGAACGATCAGTCGTTCGACTTTTTGGGCTAGCTCCATGGCACCGCCGATGCCAGGAGAAAACTTTCCTGGGATTTTCCAGTTAGCTAAGTTGCCTTGCTGATCGACCTCGAAAGCACCCATGAACGTCATGTCGACTCGACGTCGGCGAATCATGGCGAATGACATGGCGCTGTCGAATACACTGGCGCCGGGACGGGTGCCGATGTAGGTTCCTCCGGAGTCGATCATCTCAAGATCGGCTTCGCTGTTGTCATCAATCAGCTGACAACCCAGCACCCCGTTTTCTGAATGCACCAGCACTTCAAGCTCAGGCGGAATATAGTGGAATAGCTGGGTGGGTAAGCCGATACCTAAGTTGACGATCTGGCCTGCTGTGATCTCTTTGGCTGCACGGGCCAGAATGCGCTGTTGATCAGTTGTCATGTTGACGCCTTCCTTGTTCGCTGGTGGCTGGGTCGACTTGGATGACCTGACTGACAAAAGCGCAGGGCGTATGAATCTGCTCAGGGACCAGGTTGCCAGGTGCCTCAATATGGAAGGTCTGGGCTATCACGTGTTCGGCGGCCATTGCCATTAGCGGATTGAAATTAATGGCGGTACCGCGATAGATAAGGTTGCCGTAGTGGTCGGCCAAGTCAGCATGAATCAGGGCGAAATCGGCATGAATGGCCGGCTCGATGGCCCATCTTTGGCCGTCACATTCGACTTCCTGGCGTCCTTCGCCGATTTCTGTGCCGATACCGATGTCGGTCAGGAAGCCATAATGGCCCGCGCCAGCACTGCGAATTTTTTCGGCCAGTAGCCCCTGCGGGTAAATCTCCACGCTTAGGCGACCAGCGTTCATTTCATCGATAGCCACTCGATTTAAACCAATGTGTGAGGTGACTAGACGGTCAACGCGACCGGCACTGATGAGTTTTCCGATGCCGATATCTGACTCGTTGGCATCATTTTTAATGAGTGTGAGGTGCTTCTGGCCCTGCTTGAGCAGTTCATCGAGCAGGGCGAAGGGGGTGCCGGGTGAGCCGAAGCCACCGACCATAATTGAGGCGCCATCACTGATCTGAGCAATGGCGGCCTCAATCGCTACATGTTTTTCATTGAGTCGAGTCATGGGGTCTCAGTCTGTAATGCTGGTGGCGTATTCGTTTGAGTTATGTGCATCGCGCAGTGATGAGATAACCTCACGATCAAGACGTGTCAGCGCGCGTTCGAGTCGCTCAAGCAGCAGCACCGTTTCGTCTTCGCTGATGATGAACGGTGGACTTACTAGGAAGTGGTCTCCGGCCACACCGTTAAGTGTGCGACGCGGGTAGATCAGTAAGCCTTCTTGTTTGGCGGTAGCGGTGGCCTTTGCGAACAGGTTGGCATCGGCAGGAAAAGCAGCCCTGGTATCTGGATCGATGACCAGTTCTACGCCCCATAGCAGGCCAGTACCACGTACATCACCAATCCAGTCAAAGCGCTGCTGGAGCGCTTTGAGCCCTTGTTTAAGCTGTTTTCCGCGAACAATCACGTTGTCCAGCAGCTGTGCGCTCTGAATAGTACGAATGGCGGCTAAGCCGGTAGCACAAGCCAGTGGGTTGCCGGCATAGGTGTGGCCATGCTGGAATCCTCCATTGGCCATTACCGCGTCGACAATTGGTGCGCGGCTAAGCAAGGCACCGACTGGGTAATAGCCTGCGCCCAAGCCTTTGGCGGTGGTCAACAGGTCTGGCGCCACCCCCCATTGCTGATAGGCAAACCAGGTGCCGGTACGGCCGATACCGCACAGCACCTCGTCATAAATCAGCAAGCAACCGATCTCATCACAGAGCTCGCGTAGTCCTTTTAAGTAAGTACGATCTACTAAGCGGCCACCTGTGCTCGCACCGCCTACCGGTTCAATGACGATGGCAATGATGCTGTCACTTCCGGCAGTGTCTATCTGGGCGCGAGTCTCTTTGAGTATTCGGGCGATATGGGCGTCTTGGTTGCCGTCCTGGTGGCGGTAAAAATCAGGTCCGGGCACCTTAATTGAGCCATTAGTGATGTCTGCGAAGGGAGCTTCTAGCGGCTCGTATCCGGTTAGGCCTAAGGCACCTAGGGTGCTGCCATGATAGGACGGGCGCAGTGAGACAAAGTGACGGCGTTGAGGCTGGCCAGTCGCGACAAAATACTGGCGCGCTAGCTTCTGAGCTGACTCAACAGCTTCGGATCCGCTGGAAACAAAAAATACTTTATCTAGCTTCCCATCGGTCATATCGACTAGAGCTTGGGCTAACTCGACGGCTGGAGCATTTTCGAACTGGGTGCGATAGGTAAAGGCAACGCGGTCCAGTTGTTCGAGCATAGCCTTGTGCATGGCTGGATGTGCGTGGCCGAGATTGCAAGAAATGGCCCCGGAGCAACCGTCGAGATATTCCTTGCCTTGGGTATCCCACAGAAAGACGCCTTTGCCGTGACTTACTTCTGGGTTGGGCGGGCCAGCCTGGTAAAATAGCGGGGAAGTCGTCATTTTGCCTGTCCGTTGTCATTAATTATTTGGAATGCGTTTAGTCTAGATAGCAATCGATAGTTATTTCAATATATGATGTTTTTAACGAATTTAATGAGTTTTAGTCATGGCAGATATTTCGATAGACTCTCTGAAGTCATTGGTGATTTTTAAAACATTATTTGAAGCGGGTACGGCTTCTCAGGCAGCGAGAATTCTGAACATTACGCAATCGGGTGTTAGCCGGTCGCTGGCTCAACTGGAGAGTAATCTCGGGCTTGGTCTGTTTTTGCGTGAAAAGAACCGCTTGGTGGCAACTCCTGAAGCGCGGGAGTTGTATGAGGAAATATTGCGTTTAATGGGAAATGTTGAAGAGCTTCGTCACAGTGTGCTGGCGCTCAAGGAGTTTGGGGTTTCGCGGCTTAGAGTGGCCGCTATTCCTGGTTTGTCATTTGGTTTTGTGCCGCGATTGATTGCTAAGCTGCTTGAGAGGAACCGTGGTTTCAGTATCCGTTTGGACATGATGTCGAGCCATGATGTGTTACGTGATGTGGAGTCTGGCCATGCCGATATCGGCTTTGTGACACTGCCGGCAAGCTCGCGAATGTTGCGGATTGAAGAATGGTTGACCACACCGGCACGCTGTTTATTACCGAGTGGGCATCCGTTGAGTAAAAAGTCTCAAGTGACGATTGAAGATCTTAAAAACGAGCATCTGGTGATTAGTCACCAGTCTCATGTGGGAGCGAATCCTCTGTTGAGCTTAGCGGCGAGCCATGGAGTCAATATTGCTGGCAAGACGGAGGCTAACATTGGTGCGATTACGGCGTTGGTAGCTAATGGCGTGGGGATCAGTGTGATGAATCCGATCACTGCAATGGACCAGTTAGCCAATAACGATAGTGTTGTCATGCGACCGTTTGCCTCTGAGATAAGCTTCAGTTTTGGGCTTGTTTATCGGGACGACTGGAAGCAGGCCCAAGTGCTGGAATTTATTCGCGAGAGTGGGAGTGAGTTGCTCAAAGCATATGCTTAGTTAGCTTGGCTCTAGGCCATTGCTTGCGGTGGTAAGTGCAATATGAATCAATGGGATGGCGTATGATGTACGGTCAGGATGTTCACTTACTTTTCTTTGTTTCAGGATACCTCGAATGTTGACCTTCCATAGCGATGCGACCTTGCGTCGTCGTGCCCGTACTGAGCTGGATGGCGGCCAGTTGGTGACGCCTTACGAATGCCCCGAGCGGGTTGAGCTGGTACTTAAACACGTTCGGCATAGAGCGCTTGGGGAGGTGCGCGAGCCGGAAGATTTCGGCTTAGCGCCGGTGTTAGCGGTGCATGACCGTGATTATGTCGAGTTTCTGAAAAGCTGCTGGGATGAATGGCAGGCGTTGGGCCGTGAAGGTGAGGCGATTGCTTGGATTTGGCCAACGCGCACTATGCCAGGCCGGGTAATTCCTGAGTGTATTGATGGGCGGCTGGGTCATTATTCGTTGTCTGCCGATACCTCGATCTGTGAGGGTACCTTCGAAGCCGCTGAAGCGAGCAAAGACGTTGCGTTGAGTGCGGTAAAACATACCTTAACGAAAGGTGAGCCGAGCTTTGGTCTGTGTCGTCCTCCGGGCCACCACGCAGCGACTGACCAGTTTGGTGGTTATTGTTTTTTCAATAATGCGGCTATTGCGGCTCAATATGCCTTGGACCAAGGGCGCCGGCGGGTGGCGATTCTTGATGTTGATTTCCACCACGGTAACGGCACCCAGCAGATTTTCTACGAGCGTGATGATGTGCTGTTTATCTCGCTGCATGGCGACCCGAAACAGTGCTTTCCGTATTACTTGGGCCATGCTGACGAGAGTGGGGTCGGCGCGGGTAAGGGGTTTAATTTCAATTACCCCATGGCGCGGGGGAGTGGTTTTGATGTGTGGTCACAGGCCTTGGATGAGGCGCTAGAAAAAATTCGTGCGCTTGGCTGTGAGCTGCTGATTGTTTCATTGGGTGTGGATGCGTTTGAAAACGATCCAATCAGTGAGTTTAAGCTGACCAGTGATGACTTCAGTGAGCTGGGGCGGCGTCTTGGGCATGCTGGCTTACCAACTACTTTTTTGATGGAAGGCGGTTATGCCGTGGAAGAAATCGGTATTAACGTGGTCAATGTATTGAGCGGTTTTGATTCTGTGTAAGCTCATCGATACAAACTACCGGTAAGAGTTCATGGGCGTGCTCAACAATTCTGAGCAGCAGTTCTAAGTCACAGTGCTAAGCAGCAATTCTGCACAGCAAAGTAAATAATAAGGAGTGATCATGGCACGTATTTATGATGACAACTCATTGTCCATCGGCAACACGCCGCTGGTACGGCTCAACCGAGTCAATGATGGGGCGACTATCTGGGCCAAGATTGAAGGGCGCAACCCTGCTTATTCGGTGAAGTGTCGGATTGGGGCGGCGATGGTGAAGGATGCCGAGCAGCGCGGCGTGCTTAAGCCCGGAATGACGATCATTGAGCCGACCAGCGGTAATACGGGTATTGCCTTAGCATTTGTCGCGGCAGCCCGTGGCTACAAGATGGTGCTGACCATGCCAGCGTCTATGAGCTTGGAGCGCCGTAAGGTACTCAAGGCGTTGGGTGCTGAGATTGTGCTGACTGAGCCAGCTAAAGGCATGCCGGGTGCGATCGCCAAGGCTGAGGAGTTAGCGGCGACTAACCCCGATAGCTACTTTCTGCCTCAGCAATTTGAAAACCCGGCGAACCCGCGTATTCACGAGACCACAACAGGCCCCGAAATCTGGGATGATACCGACGGCCAGGTTGATATCTTTGTTTCTGGTGTGGGCACTGGCGGCACCTTGAGTGGCGTGTCGCGTTATATTAAGCAAACGCGCGGTAAAGCCATCACGACCGTCGCGGTGGAGCCTAGTGACTCGCCTGTGATCAGTCAGGTGCGTGAAGGTCAGGATATCAAACCTGCACCGCACAAGATTCAGGGCCTCGGCGCTGGGTTTATTCCGGGTAACCTCGATATGTCGATGATCGATCAGGTGGAGCAGGTCAGCAACGAGGATGCTATCGCCATGACGCATCGGCTGATGCAGGAAGAAGGCATCTTGTGTGGTATTTCCTGTGGCGCTGCGGTGGTGGCTGCTGTCAGGGTATCAAAGCAGCCGGAGCATAAAGGTAAGAATATCGTGGTGGTGTTGCCCGATAGTGCTGAGCGTTATTTGTCTTCGGCTCTGTTTGAAGGACGCTTTGGCGACGAAGAAAACGTTCAGTAGCGATATGAGAGCCGTTGCCATATTGCTGAAAACGCCACCTCAAAGGTGGCGTTTTGTGTTATCCGTCTAGCCGCATTCCCATGCTGATGCGTTCTTCTAAGTCGAATCCTAACGTTTGGTAGAACGCCGCAACGGAATCGTTCCCGGCACGAATCTGCAGGTTGACTTTGACGCAGCCAAGCTCACGTAGTCGAGCCACGGCGAACTCGACTACCCGTTTGCCAAGCCCCTCGCCTTGATACTCTGGGGCAACGGCGATGGAATACAGCCAGCCGCGATGACCGTCATAACCAATCATGCAGCTGCCAATGAGCGCTTCGCCGTCATCGATCACATAAAGCAGATCATCGACAGCCAGTTTGTTGGCAACAATAACCTCAGGGGCGTTGTAGCCGGTGTAATCGGGGAAGCAGCGTAACCACAGCTCACGCAGGCGCGGAAAGTCAGTGTCACGATACTGACGCGGGCTTAGCGCCGGCGAAGGGGATGATGTTGTTGTCATGGTCGCACACTGCGGTGGTTAAGCTGGGTAATTGTCCATTCAACCACCTGTTGGTCAAGTTGGCTCGCGGCGTTACCGAAGGCGCGAACGACAGCCTCAACGCTTTCATCGCTTGCGGCTTGGCGAACGCTGAAGCGCTGTGTGGCGATGACACGACCTCGGCCTGAATCAATCAACTGGGCGTCTAGCTCGATGACGGCATCAGGCGGAGTGTCAGGGCTATTGGCGTTATAACGGCTCTGGAAGCCAGTCAGCGTTGAGCTAAGTAATACATTGCTGCTGGCCGGGCTGTTGCTGCTGATAACGGCTTGGAGGCGGCCGTCCTGTCGCAGTGCGCTGATCAAACGGTTTTGAATTAATACTGGAGCACGGTCTTTCCAACGCGTTCCGCCATAGACTTGAATTTCTTCGCTGTCAGGTTGAACGAGCATGCGAACGCCATCGAGTAAGGCATTAGCGTTGGGTGTATCAACCCTAAGGGTGAGAGAAAGCGTTGAGTCTGCTGGGTAGTGGCTGGCCTGAGTAGGTGCCGCCAGCGATGCGTCCGGCAAGGTGAAGGTTCTTAGCGGTGTGGCTCGTGGTAATACATTGCAAGCCGACAGCAATAGGCTAATGGCAAGCGCTGTTAGTAACGCCGCAACGGGGATGCGTCGCGTCGACGGTATGGGTTGAGTCATGGCCTGAACTCCTCAGGGCTGTCGCCACCCAGCAGGGTTTGGGTTGGGTTTTCATTAAGCCGACGCAACAGTAAGCTGAAGCTACTGAGTGTGTTGCGTAGCTCTTGCATGGCAGGATCAATACCGCCTAAGCCGCGTAAGGCGCTGTCGATATCTCCGCTGTGTTCAGTGCCTATCTGAAGCAGGTCTTGGCTAACTTCGGCAAGCGATTGCATGGCTTGGCTGGCGCTGTCCATTGCTTGTTGGCCGCTGTTGTCGAGCAACTCACGGGCGCTTGCCCCTGCGGCATTGATGCTGTCCATGGCCCGTTCTGCCTGCGTCGTTAAGGTACCAAGCCCGCTGATCAGGGGTTCAACATTTTCGCTTTGAACGGCTAGGCTTTTTGTCAGTCGGTCAACATTAATCAGTATCTCTGATACCCGTGCGACGTTCTCGTCTGAGAGCAGCTGGTTAGCTTGAGATAGCAGCCTATTGCTGGCAGCAATCATCGACTCGCTGTTGTCCATTAATGAACTGAGTGGCGACCTGGCTGCTGGAATATGCCCTGGCTCCTGTTGAGTGCCTGGTAATCTCGGGCTGTCTGATGTGCCGCCCTGAAGCTGTATGTTCATGCTGCCGGTGATGTTGGCCAGTGTCAGGCGCGCTTGTGTATCAGTTGTCACAGGGGTGTTGCTGGCAACGCGAATGATTGTTCGAACCTTGCTAGGGTTGTCGGGGTCAAGGCTAAGATCCGAGACGTTGCCGACCTTAATGCCGTTGTATTGCACTGTATTACCTACCGCCAAGCCACTGACGGCCTGATTGAAGGTGATCTCGTAGTAGTTCTGGTTGCTATCGGCATCGGCGCGACCCATCCACAGCGCGAAGAGCAAAGCGCCAACCACTGATACCACGGTAAATAGGCCGATCAATACATAATGGGCGCGGGGTTCCATGATCATTTCTCCTTGATAGCGCTGGCGGCCCGCTGAGATGCGAGTAGGGCTGCGCGGCCACGGGGGCCATGAAAGTAATCGGCAATCCAGTCATCGGGGGTTGTTTCAACCACCTCAAGCCGATCGGCAACCAGCACGCGGCGTTGAGACAATACAGCGACTCGGTCGCAGGCGGTGTAGAGCGTGTCTAGATCGTGAGTCACCAGGAAGACACTTAGCCCCAGTGCATCGCGTAGTGTCATGACTAGCCGGTCAAACGCGGCCGCACCGATGGGGTCAAGGCCTGCTGTGGGCTCGTCAAGAAACAGAACTTCAGGATCAAGCGCCAAGGCGCGGGCTAATGCCGCGCGCTTGATCATGCCACCTGAGAGTTCTGCGGGCATTTTTGTCGCCGCGTCGGGCGGTAGCCCAGCCAGCGACAGTTTGAGCCGTGCCAAAGACTCCGCATCGGCACGGCTGAGGCCGATATGTTCAATTAACGGCAGGGCAACATTTTCTTGCAGGTTGAGCGAGCTAAATAACGCACCTTGCTGAAACAGCACGCCGAAACGGCGTTCTACCTGTGAGCGTTCGGCGTCGGGGAGGGCAAGCAGTGGTTTGCCAAACACCTCAATGTTGCCCGCATAGGGTTTGATTAAGCCAACAATGCTGCGTAGCAAGACAGACTTGCCCGTGCCCGAGCCACCAACAACCCCTAATATTTCGCCACGAAACAACTCCAGGTCGAGGTTTTTGTGAACCTGGTGCGTGCCAAATCGATTGTCTAGGTCGCGAATGCGAATAACCGGCTCCGTCACCAGCCCATCTCCATCAGAAACAGTGCGGCCAATGCATCAATGAGAATGACCATGAAAATCGACTGCACGACACTCGACGTTGTGTGCTCGCCGACTGATTGCGCGCTGCCGCTGACCTTGAAACCTTCGAGGCAACCAATCACTGCCACGACGAAAGCAAACAGCGGTGCTTTGGCAATTCCCACGATATAGTTGGTCACTCCGATTTCACTGCTCAGAATGGTAGCAAACTGCAGCAATGAAATATCCAGTGCTACCAGGCATACCAGTGCGCCGCCCAGCAGGCCGCATAAGATGCCGACAAAAGTGAGAATAGGCAGGGCGATGATCATGGCCAGTACGCGAGGTAATACCAGTAGCTCCATGGGAGGAAGCCCGATTGAACTAAGCGCATCGAGTTCTTCATTGGCCTTCATGGAGCCGATCTGTGCAGTAAAGGCGCTAGCCGTACGACCGGCGAGCATAATCGCGGCCAACAGCACACCGAACTCGCGGAGAAAAGCAAAAGCGACCAGATTAACCGTATAGATAGTCGCGCCAAAGTCGGTGAGAACGGTGGCGCCAAGAAAGGCGACAACCGCGCCTACCATGAAGGTTAGCAAGGCGACAATCGGTAAGGCGTTGAGGCCGGTTTGCTGTAGCTGTGCCACCACTGAGGTAATACGCCAGCGAGATGGTCGCCAAGCGGTGGTAGCGAAGCCGGTCAGTACCTGGCCGATGAACCCAAGCAACATAATCTGCTGCTGGCAAAGCGCGACGACATGAGCGCCCAAATCGTCCAGCCAGTGTAGTAAGCGGTGTGTCTCGGCTGGGGCGGGGCCGGCCATGTTGTTCATGGCCTCGCCTACTGTGCGTAGCAGGGCGCGTCGAGACGCTGGCAGCTCGATCGCCCAGTGGTCGACGGCTTCGAGTTGTTCCGCCCCGACCAGTCTGCCCAGCACTTCAGCACCGCAGGTATCCAGCGTACCAATGCCGCTTAGGTCGAGCCGCTGAGGGTTGGCTTTGTTGGTAGTGATCACACGGCAAAGGCGCTGATAGTTGGCCAGCGTCCAGTCGCCAACGGCCATCAAATTATCACCGTTTTTGATCAAATCACCCGGTGTTGCAGTGTTTGGCATGGCGTAATGCTGCTCTCATCATGACTCTGCCATGGCCAGCTAACTGACCATGTCTGAGGCGGGTTATTAGCTTTCGTTTAACTCTGATACTACCAGCGATATGGTCGCTTTGTCGTTGCGTTCGCTCGATGGTTTATCCGCCAAAACGGTGTGCTAATCACCGCGACGCTCCAGCTCAAGCTGGGCGCGCTCTACCAGTTCAGGAGGGAGCTCTTTACGTACAGAAACCCCGAGCTCGCTAAACTCGTCGGCTTGTTTGATCAGATTGTTTTTACCATCAACCAGCTGGCTCATGGCTTTGTCGTAGCTGCTCCGGGCACCGTCCAGTCGTTTGCCAACATCCTGCATGCTCTCTAAAAAGCCGCGTAATTTTGTATGAACGCGCTCGGCTCGGCGGGCTAGTTCAGCGCTGTGGCGGCTTTGGTCTTCATGACGCCAAAGCTGGCGAACGATATTCAGGCTGGTGAGCAGGGTGGTCGGTGTTGCAACCAGTACATTACGCTCGATAGCCCGTTGAAAGAGACTTTCGTCATGCTTCATGGCAGCAACGTAGGCGGACTCTACGGGAATGAACATGACGACCACCTCAGGAGAGTTGAGGCCGGGCAAATTGTAGTAATGTTTATCGGCCAGCTCGTTAATTCGTTCGGAAACGGCTTGGCTGTGCTCGGCCAGTGCTTGGTTAGCGCTTAGTTCATCGTCAGCATTGACATAGCGTACATAGGCCACCAGCGATGTTTTTGCATCAATGACTAAATGACGGTTGCGCGGCAAATAGACGATGGCATCGGGCCGACGGCGGCCATCCTCGGTATTGAAGCTCGGTTCGCGGCGGTAGTCTGTGCCGGCACGTAGGCCCGAGCCTTCCAACACATTTTCTAGCATGAGTTCGCCCCAGTTACCCTGGACTTTCTTTTGCCCTTGTAGGGCGTCGCTGAGGCGGCTGGCCTGGTCGGTAATCTCGCGATTGAGTTGCTGTAGCATCTGCAGTTCGGTGCGTAGGCTGGCATGTTGTTGAGTGTCTTGGTGATGAAGCCGTTCGATTTTTTCGCGAAACCCCTGCATTTCATGCTGAAAAGGTTTGAGCAAACTGTTGATGTTTTTTTCAGACAGCTCGCCAAACGTTTTGCCTTTCTGTTCCAGCACCTCGTTAGCTAAGTTGGCAAATTCTTGCTTGAGCTGGGCGCGATGGGCAGCCAGCTGTTCATGTTGCTGCCTGACGTGTGCTTCTTGTTGTTCCAGAGTGGTTGCTAGGCGCTGGTGATCTTGGCTGAGCGCTTGGTGGCGCTCACGCAAGCTATCGAGTGTCTGGCTGGTTTGCGATAGCTGCTGATGTAAAAGAGCGGTTTGCTGCTCAGAGTGCTCTTTGAGCTGCTGTTCGTTACCTTTTAGGCCGTGTACTACCTCGTTGAGCCTGGCAAGGTGGGCATCGCGCTCGGAAAGTGCGCTTCGCCACTGTTCAATTCGCGCGTTGTGCTCAGTCGTTAAGAGGGTGATTTGGCGTTGGTTGCGCAGCAGGGTGACAAGCCAGCCGACCAATAGCCCGATGAGCAGGGTTGCGCCACCAATGAGATATAAGTTGGCAGTCGTCAGAGTCAAGGTATCGTCGATAGGCATGACGCAGTGTCCGGCAGGTTCTGTTTAAGGGTGGCGTTAGGCTGTGGGTGCGTATTAATGATACCCACTTATCTGTACGGGTATCCAGTTATAGTGGATCTGTCAGTGGTCTGATCAATGGCTTTGTCTTTGCGCCTTGCGTGCCAGTCGGTAGAATAACAAAAAGCGTTATTGAACCGGCAGTATGCCGGATGGCTTCTCTACCTCCGGCTTGCTACCGACCCAGCTGCAAGGATTCTGTGCCACATGAGTTATCAGGTTCTGGCCCGCAAATGGCGGCCGCGTACCTTCCGCGAACTGGTTGGACAAGATCACGTGCAGCGCGCACTGGTTAACGCCTTGGACCAGGGGCGACTGCATCATGCCTACCTGTTTACCGGCACACGCGGGGTGGGTAAGACAACGTTAGCAAGAATTTTAGCCAAGTGCCTGAACTGCACTGCCGGTGGTAAAGGCGATGAGGGCGTGACATCCACTCCTTGTGGTGAGTGTCCCAACTGCATCGCCATTGATGAAGGCCGGTTTGTTGATTTGATCGAAGTGGATGCGGCGTCGCGCACCAAAGTAGAAGATACTCGTGAGCTGCTCGATAATGTGCAGTACCTGCCAACTCAGGGGCGCTACAAGGTGTACCTGATTGATGAGGTGCACATGCTTTCTACCAGCAGTTTTAATGCGCTGCTTAAAACACTGGAAGAACCACCGCCGCATGTGAAATTTCTGCTGGCTACGACTGATCCGCAAAAGCTTCCGGCAACTGTGCTCTCACGCTGCTTGCAGTTTACGCTCAAGCATATGCCACCAGAGAAGGTTGTTGGACATCTGTCACACGTTTTGGAAGCAGAGCAGATTGCGTTTGAAGAGCGGGCGTTATGGCTGTTAGGTAAGGCGGCTGATGGTTCGATGCGTGATGCCATGAGCTTGACTGATCAGGCCATTGCTTTTGGGCAGGGCAAGGTAAATCACGCCGATGTTGCTGCCATGCTAGGCACGCTTGACCATCGCCATGTGCTGGCCTTGATCGACGCTTTGGCCAATGCTGATGCCGCACAATTGCTTGCTGAAGTCGCACGACTGGCTGAGCAGGGGCCAGATTTTGCCGGGGTGCTGGATGATGTGACAAGCGTACTGCACCGGTTAGCGATTGCACAGATGGTGCCCGAAGCAGTAGATAACAGTCATGGGGACCGTGACGAGTTACTGGCGCTGGCAGCTCGCTTTACTGCGGAAGATATTCAGCTGTACTACCAAATTGGCGTGCAGGGGCGGGGCGATATGGCGCATGCGCCGGATTTACGCACCGCACTTGAAATGACGCTATTGCGCATGCTGGCATTTCGCCCCCAGGGTGTACCTAAGCCACCAGAGGCGCCGCTGCCTATGAGCGGTGGTGCAGGAAAGACGGAGGGTGGTAGTGCTGAGCCGCCGCGAAACACTGGTTTGGCGCCTCAGGCCGCAAGTGAGCCTGAGTCTGCCGTCGGGCTTGAGCCCAGCCGTCAGTCAGCGCCAGACTTGAAGCCAGAGCCAGAGCCAGAGCCAGAGCTAGAGCCAGAGCCAGAGCCAGAGCCAGAGCCAGAGCCAGAGCCAGAGCTAGAGCCAGAGCCAGAGCCAGAGCCAGAGCCAGAGCCAGAGCGTCAGGCTTCTCCTGTAGGAGACCCGCACTCGTTGCCACCCTGGGTAGAATCAGCCACTCAGGAGCCGCATGAAATACCGGCTGTTGAACCAGAAACGACTGTTGAGTCAGCCCCCACGATTGCCGCAGGGCCAGAGGATAATTCAGGGTCGTCGATCTCTTCGACGCTACCCTCGGCGCCCAGGTTGAGTGTGCCCATGAAGGAGCGACTCGACCATACGCAGTGGCTCGCCATGTTCGAGTCGCTGGGATTGACGGGGCTGACGCGTAATTTGGCTGCGCATTGTATTGTTGAAGACGATGATGGCCACCGCGTTTTGCTCAAGCTGAGTCAAGAGGTGTCAGCAATGCGCGCTGAGGTTCATGAGCGCCGGGTTCAAAAGGCATTGAGCGAGGCGGGTTATACGCGTCAACTGGTGGTGGAGGAAGGTGAGCTGCCAAGTCATGTACAGACCCCCCAGCAGCAGGCCGAGCAACTTAATGCCGAACGCCATGCCTGGGCACTTGATGCGTTGCGTAATGACCCCCATGTACAACAGCTTAAGGAAACGTTTGGTGCCACGATTGAAGAGGCCACGGTGCGTCCGGTAACGCACTAGTTGGACGTGTCTGTTGGCACGAGCGTCGCTCACTTAAAAACGCTTCAAAAAACGATACGACTTACTGACGAGGATAGTGCCATGCTCAAGGGTGGAATGGGTAACATGATGAAGCAAGCCCAGGAAATGCAGGAAAAAATGCAGAAGGCCCAGGAAGAAATTGCCAAGGCCGAAGTGTTGGGCGAGGCGGGGGCTGGCATGGTTAAAATCACCATGAACGGTCGTCATGATGTCATTGACGTGTCCATTGACTCAAGCGTTATGGAAGAAGACAAAGAGCTGCTTGAAGACCTGCTGGCAGCAGCCGTTAATGATGCCGTGCGCAAGGTTGAGCAGAACTCGCGCCAGCAAATGGAACAAGCCACCTCGGGTCTGAATCTGCCCCCTGGCTTTAAGATGCCGTTCTGAACGAGCTGCGAGCTGGTATGGCGTTTAGTTCATTGAATAGGCCGTTGAGTAGGCCGCTGAATAGGTCTGTGCGATGAGTTTTTCCCCGTTGGTGGATCGCCTGATCGATTCACTGCGTATTTTGCCTGGCGTTGGGCCTAAAACAGCGCAACGTATGGCGCTGCACCTGTTGGAACGCGAGCGCCGAGGCGGGCAGCGGCTGACGGAAGTGCTAGGGCTCGCGCTGGAGCAGGTCGGCTACTGCCAGCGCTGTCGTACGTTAACGGAAGACGAGCTGTGTCGGCTGTGCGCTGACCCGCGCCGAGATGATCGCCTGCTGTGCGTCGTGGAATCGCCGGCGGATCAGTTGGCGATTGAAGAGGCGGGGGGCTTTCATGGCCGTTATTTTGTGCTGCATGGGCACCTGTCTCCGTTGGATGGCATCGGGCCTGAAGACGTAGGCATCGATCAGCTGGAAGCCTACATCGCCAAGGGCAACATTGACGAAGTGGTGTTGGCCACCAACCCGACGGTTGAGGGTGAAGCCACGGCGCATTACATTGCCATGTTGCTGGCGTCCAGTGAAATCAAGTTGTCGCGGTTGGCCTATGGCGTACCCATGGGCGGTGAGCTTGAATATGTCGATGGTGGGACGTTGAGTCGCGCCTTCAATGGTCGTTTGCCATTCAACGGCTAGCGGCTGCCGCATTAATCTGTCGGAACCTTCATGCTAGTTACCCCTGAGATTTGCTGGATTGATACACCGGACGCTTTGGATACCGCTTGTGACGCTGTGTCTGGCGCGTCGGTGATTGCGCTGGATACGGAGTTTTTTCGTGAGCGGACTTTTCACCCTGTACCAGCGCTGATTCAGTTCTGTGCGGGTGGTGCTGCGTATCTGGTTGACCCGACCAAGGTGGCGTGTACGGATGCGTTTCGCCAGCTACTGAATCATTCGGCGCAGCTTAAGCTGTTGCATGCCTCCAGTGAAGATCTCGAAGTGTTTGCTAACTGGGCTGGCGTTGCCATCACGCCTTTAGTGGACACTCAGATCGCCCAAGCCCTGCTTGGAGAGGTGCCATCCATGGGGTACCAGAAGTTGGTTGAGTTGTGGCTTGGAGAAACGCTACCCAAGGATGAAACGCGCTCTAATTGGCTGGAGCGGCCATTGAGCAGCACTCAGCTTACCTACGCTGCGCTGGATGTTGTGTACTTGCTGGATGTATGGACGAAGCAGCAAGAAAAATTGAAACAGTTGGGGCGGCTGGGCTGGCTTGAAGAACACTGTCAGCAGTTATCTGCACAAGCGGTTCGAAGCACTGCGGCAGATGGCCAGTGGTATCTTCGTCAGCGCCAATTGTGGCGGTTGTCGGCGCGCCAGGTAGACGCCTATCGTCGCCTCACCTTGTGGCGTGAAGGCGAAGTCAGGCGGCGGGATTTACCGCGCGGATGGTTAATTCACGACAAGGTGCTATACGCCATCGCTGAACGCATGCCCACCAACCGTGCTGCGTTAGCGCAGGTTGAGGGGGTTAAGCCGCCGCTGGTCAAACGTGAGGGCGATACGCTGCTGGCGCTGGTGCAACAGGCCCGTGAGGTTGCAGAGTCTGAGTTGCCCGTGCCACCGCTGTCGCCTATGGACCCAGCCTTTAAAAAGCGAATGAAAGCCATGAAGTCGGTGGTTAATGCTGAGGCTCAGCAGTTGGGTATTGCGCCCGAAATGCTGCTTAACCGCCGCGAACTGGAGGCGCTCACGTCGGCATCGCTACGTGGCGAAAGTTTACCGTTACCTAGTGGCTGGCGTGGCGAGCGATTGTCAAAAGCGCTGGCCGATATCCTGAATGAGGTGGCTAGCGCATCATGACAACCATGCAAGGCAAGATACTATGTGAGGTGTTTCGCAGCTCACACAAAGAAGAGATGTATCTGTATGTTGACAAGCAAAATGGCTTAGCGGATGTTCCTGAGCCGCTGCTTGAGCGGTTTGGTAAGCCGTTATCAGCGATGACGTTGATTTTGAGTGACGATAAAAAACTGGCGCGGGTTAGCGCTGCCGATGTAATGGTCGCCATTCGTGAGCAGGGTTATTACTTTCAGATGCCGCCAGCTAAAGAAGATTATCTGCTAGATCTGTACCGCGCCCCCACAGAGGCACGTTACTGATGCGCGAACGTTTTTGGGAACGTTACACGCTTGACGAGTTAACTCAGGACGAGTGGGAAGCCTTGTGCGATGGCTGTGGCCAGTGTTGTCTGATGAAGCTGGAAGATGACGACGGTGATCTGGCTATTCTAGATGTGGCCTGTGAGCTGCTTGATGTTCAAACCTGTCGCTGTAGCGATTACGCTAACCGCTTAATGCGGGTGCCCGACTGCCGCCAGCTGACGCCTGAGCGTGCCTATGAGTATCGCTGGTTGCCACACTCCTGTGCGTATCGGCGAATGGCTGAAGGGCGCAAGCTGGCCGGCTGGCATCCGTTGCTGTGTGGTGATCCTGAGCGAGTGCATCGTAAGGGGATTAGCGTGCGAAATTTTGCCATTTCGGGCCGTTTGGTGCCTGATAGTGAGCTTGAAAATCATATCATCGCGGTTCTGCCGGTAGACGGCTAATCCTCTTTCCTTCCTTCCTTCCTTTCATTGTGCGATTGAGCTGACGCTTGTTAGTCGGCTCTTCGTTGCTGGTTTGTGCTCGCCAGCCATTTTTCATTTCCAAGGGGCACGTTGCGCATCATCTAGAACACCCAGTGCACATTTGCCCGAGGTCTTAGAGCGGGCTATAGTCCTATCGCTATTTTATTTTTATATAACGCTTTCGGAGACGTTTTATGCCGCTTTCTAAAGGTCAATGGTTTGCCTTGGCTACTGGTGGTATTGCGATAGTTTTGAACGCTAGTGTTCAGGCAGGCGAGCGTGTACATCTTTTGGCAGCCGCATCGCTAACCAATGCTGTTGATGAGGCCGTGGCGCTTTATCGTGAAACTACCGATGTGGACGTGGTCTCTGTTTATGCGTCTTCTTCGACGCTGGCGCGCCAGATTGCTAATGGGGCGCCGGCCGATATCTACTTATCGGCTAACACGCGTTGGATGGACTGGCTGGATGAGGAAGGTGTAGCGCTCAGTGAGCGCAAAGACTTGCTTAATAACCGGCTGGTGCTGGTCGCTCCTTTGGGTAGCCCGATTGACGCGCTGCAGCCTGGCGAGGACGGTGCGTTAATTGACGCATTAGCTGACGGTGAACGGATGGCGGTTGGCGATCCTGACCATGTGCCAGCGGGACTTTATACCAAGGAAGCGCTTGAGTCGTTGGGTGAGTGGGAGGCGCTGGCACCACGCTTGGCCCGTGCTGATAACGTGCGCGCGGCGCTGGCGTTGGTAGAGCGCGGCGAAGTCCCGCTGGGCGCAGTGTATCGCACCGATGGGCAAGCCAGTGATAAGGTCAAAGAGCTAGGTGTTTTCCCTCAATACAGCCATACCCCAGTTACTTACCTGATTGCGTTGATCAGCGACGGCGTTGAAATGTCGCCAAGCGCTGAAGCTCAGGCATTACGAGAGTGGCTGGGTGGCGCGCAAGCACGAGAGGTGTTTGAGCGCCACGGTTTCAGTGCTGCTGATGCCGATGATCTCTGACTGGGGCGTGATGCAGCTTAGCCAAGCTGAATTTGATGCCATTTTGATCAGCCTGAAAATTGCTGGCGTGGCGGTAGGCTGGATATTGGTGCCAGGCATTGCCCTTGCCTGGTTGATGGCGCGTCGGGAGTTTCGCGGTAAAGCCCTGCTGGATGGGGTGTTACACCTACCGCTGGTGCTGCCGCCGGTGGTCGTGGGTTACTTGTTACTGGTGGGGCTGGGAACTCAAGGTGTGCTGGGGAGTTGGATGCACCAACACCTTGGTATTCGCTTGCCCTTTACTTGGCAAGGCGCCGCTGTGGCCGGTGGCGTAATGGCGTTTCCGCTCTTGGTGCGCGCTGTTCGCTTATCGCTCGAGGCGGTAGACCCTGAGCTTGAAGCGGCTGCTGCGACACTGGGTGCAGGGCGGCTGCGAGTGCTATTTACCGTCACACTACCGCTGGCGCTGCCGGGGCTATTGACGGGCACGGTATTGGCTTTTGCCCGAGCGCTTTCCGAGTTCGGGGCCACAATCACCTTTGCGTCTAATATCCCTGGCGAAACACGCACCTTGCCGTTGGCGCTGTATTCCTTGATACAAACGCCAGGCGGTGAGGCCGCCGCGGCTCGGCTGTGTGTGCTGGCTATTATTATTGCCATGGTGTCGTTGGTGACGTCAGAGTGGTTAGCTCGCCGTGCGCGTCTGCGGCTGCAAGGGCGAGACGGAGGAGAGACGCATGGCGGAACAGCCAATGCCGGATAAGCAGCGTTTAACTATCGACATTATGCAGCACCAGGGGCGTTTTCAGTTGGCGGCTCAGCTCAGTTTACCAATGCGTGGTGTGACGGCGCTATTTGGTAGTTCGGGTTGCGGAAAAACCAGTTTGCTGAGGCTAGTTGCAGGGTTGGATCGTCTGCAGAAAGGGCGTATTGCGTTGGGGCAGACCGTGCTTGCTGATACTGAGCAAGGGCGTTGTTTGCCACCGCACCGTCGGCGCTTGGGCGTGGTGTTTCAGGAGCCGCGGCTGTTTCCCCATTACCGAGTGGCCGGCAACTTGCGT
The DNA here is from genome assembly GCF_000425725.1 of Halomonas halocynthiae DSM 14573. Lineage (GTDB taxonomy): Bacteria > Pseudomonadota > Gammaproteobacteria > Pseudomonadales > Halomonadaceae > Halomonas > Halomonas halocynthiae. Next base: position 693,103 of record NZ_KE384439.1, on the reverse strand, counting down.
TATGGCATGCCGAAACATATGGCGAGGCGCTTCGGTGCGATTGTTGAGCTGCTGGGTATTCGTCAGCTGCTGGGGCGTTATCCGGCGACTTTGTCGGGCGGCGAAGCCCGTCGAGTGGCCATTGGTCGTGCCTTGCTCAGTGACCCAGCCTTGTTATTGATGGATGAGCCGCTTAGCGGTTTGGATGCCGCACGCAAAACAGAATTATTGCGTTATATCCGCCGCCTGAGTGTTGAGGTTGGCGTGCCGATTGTATTTGTTAGCCATGCACCAGAGGAGATTGTTGACGTTGCCGATGCACTGGTGCTGATGGACGCGGGTAAGGTGCTGGCGTCTGGCAGTTTGGATGAGATGTTGCTGCGCTTCGACCTGAGCGAGCCACTAGCCGGTTTTGATGGAGCCAGCCGTTTAGTCGGGCAAGTGCATCGCCACGATGACAACGATAGACTGACTGAAATTGTCTTGGCTGATGGTCAATTATTGCGTGTGCCCGCATTTGATGCGCCGCAAGGTCAATCGATACGCTTGCGTATACCTGCCCGCGATATCGCGCTGGCGACTCAGCCGGCGGTTAGCGGCGTGCTGAATGGGCTGAGTTACCGTAACCAGCTCAATGCCGTTATTGAGGAGGCGACTCTGCTATCTGACTCTGATGCCAGTGTTGAGCTGCGCCTGCGCTTGGGCGATCAGGCGCTGCGTGCCCGAGTGACACGCCAAGCGTGGCGTGAGCTGGGGCTAACGGTAGGTCAGTCGGTTACGGCGCTGGTGCGCTGCGTGGCGTTTTCTGCTCAGCATGCTTTTGCCGCTCAGTACAGCCAAGCGCCCATAGAATAAACGCGTCCTGGCGAGCGGTGTCTCGCCAAGCCTGAAAGCGTCCCGATGCGCCGCTGTGGCCGGTATCCATATCAGTGCGCAGTAAAATGGGGTGAGCCGCGCTGGGTGAGTGTTCCAGTTGGCAGAGCCGAGCGTAGAGTTTGGCTGGCTCCCAATACGCAACTCGCGTGTCATGCCAGCTACCTTCAATCAATACCGGTGGCCAGGGCCGCTGAGGGTGAGGCTGATAGGGCGGTAGATTATCCAGTGGCGAGTAGCTGCGTATTCGCTGGCATACATCAGGGTCGTCGGGGTTTCCCCACTCACTGTACTCAGCGGTAGTCAGCGGCAGATCGGGATTTTGCATAGTACGCAGCACATCAACAAAGGGCACATCGAGCACGGCACCACAAAAGCCCGAGGCATCTATGTTAAGGCTGGCGGCTACCAGCAGCCCGCCGGCGCTACTGCCATAGGCAACCACTCGCTCAGCACATGACACGCCAGCATCTACCAAGCCATTTCGCGCCGCAATGAAATCGTGAAAGCTGTTGGCTTTGTGTTCCAGCTTTCCGGACTGATACCAGGGTTCGCCGCATTCACCACCACCACGGACGTGGGCGACGGCAAATGCTACGCCGCGGTTAAGCAGCTCCAGCCTCGCAATGGAGAACCAGGGGTCTAGTTCGTCGCCATAGGCACCGTAGCCGTAAAGTAGCGTGGGTAACGGTTGGTCGCTCAGATCAGAGCGGCTGACGACGGAAACGGGGATGCGCTCACCATCATGGGAGCGCACCCAGAGTCGGCGTGATGTTAGCTGCTCAGGCTGTAAGTCACCGAGTACGGGGAGGCGACGTAATAAGCGGCGTTGGCCGTTATCCAGGTTTATCTCAAACCAGCTTGGAGGTTGAGTAAAAGATTCTTCTGCCAGCCTGAAATGGCGGCTGTTGAAGTGAGGATTGTCGCCAGCTACTTGGCTACAGGGCGTTTCTGGCAAAAGAAGGTAGCGGTCATGCTGCACTTGGTGGTGGGTGTCGTAGTCAATAATACGAATGCGTGTTTGTGCTTGTGCGTGATCACGTTCGCTAATCGCCAGCCCCCAGGAAAAGGCATCAATGCTCTCAAGTGTTGTGTTTTGGCGATGGGCTATCAGGCGCTCTGTGCTGGTCCCGTTAGCAGTATTGTGGCTTTGTGTGGCTGTCGATTCGTCAATGCGGTCAAGGCAAAAATGTCTGGCGTCACGGTTGTGTAAGAGATAAAAGTGGCCCGCACGGTGGTCGATACCGTATTCAACTCCTGTCTCGCGGGGTAGAAAGCAGTGCGGCGGTGTCTCTGGAAGTGAGGCAGGTACCAGCCAGGTTTCAGAGGTGTCCTTCGAGGCACATTCCAGCAGTAACCACTGGCGCGAACGGGTTTTACCTAGACTGACCCAGAACTCACCATCGTCTTCATGCAGCATTAGTGTGGCCTCGCCAATGCGTGTCGAGTGCGGTTCCAGCTCAAGTGGTAGCCGCCATAGGCTATCTGGGCGTTGGGTGGTATCAAATCGCGTGAAGATCAGAGTGCGATTATCTTCTGCCCAGCATAGCTCTGGCCCCACGTCGCTGAGCAGTTGCTTGGGTGCGCCATCTGGCAGGTGTTTGAGCCATACTGTGTACGTTTCGTTACCTTGGGTGTCTTCGCTCCAGGCCAGCCAGTTCTCGTCTGGCGATAGCGCCATGTCACCAATATCGAAAAAAACATGCTCGCTGGCGCGTGCCTGAATATCAAAAAAACACTCACTGTGGTCAGGTGAGTCATTGGGGTGACGCCACCACACGGGGTGGTCAGCCTCGGCTGAAATTTCGCTCCATAGGGTAAAATGGTCGTGTGCTGTGGGTAGGCCTTTGGCCGCTAGTTCACGACGCGCTAACTGGCTTTGGTAAAGGTTTTCGGCCAGGCCTTTCAGTGGTTTGAACCATTGATCGAACGATTGGTTGGCTGTATTCAGAAAGTCCTTCACCTGCGGTGTATCATGCGCTTCCAACCAATGCCAGTTAGGATCATCGCTACGCTGGAAGTCCAGTGCGGATCGCTGAGTGGCATGTGTGGGTAAGTTCAGTTCTTTGGGCTGCTGTGCTTTCATTGCGCTGGATGTACCATACTCGATAAATGTTCAACGAGGTGTGCCTGAGAGCACACCAATGACGAGGGTGTAATGCTGACTACGGATTCAATGAGCCTACTATGGTTGGGCTATGCCGTCCTGTCTGTGCTGGTATTGATTACTGGCTATCTGGCGCTGGGCTTTTTACCACGCTTGCCACGTTTGGTAATTAGCTGGGCAGTGGCAGGAGTCATGTGGATGCCTGCTAACTATTCGTTGCGGCTACTTGAACAGGGTGAAAGCTATCACGGTATGGCACCGGCTGCTGTTGTTGCGGGGCTAGCTTTTCTTGAGGGTGAGCATTCGGTGTTTAGCTCAACGCTGTTTCTACTGATCGTCGCGGCGGCGGCTGGCGCAGGCTGTGGCCTTTTATTGTGGTGGGTAGGACGAGGTCGTGCCGAGGCTCGTCGGCAGGCTAAGTTGAAGCGTAATGCTCCCTCAGATAGCCACGATGATGAAAATAACGGCGGCAGTAACGATGGCGGTAACCGGCGCGATGATGGCACTGCCACAGGTGCAACATTGTCGGCGATTCCTGAGGATAAGCCAGTCACCCAGCCGTCTCATACGCGTCAGTCGCATAGTAAGGTGTCAGCGCGTCAGGAGCCGACGTTGCGCTGACCTCATTAAAGATACTGTATTGAGAGGTTGTATTGCGGCTCGCCATTCAGCGCTTACAACCGTGGCGCGACTTCTCCTGAACGACGCACTGAAGGGACTTCCATGTGTGAATTACTGGGCATGAGTGCCAATGTACCCACTGATATTTGCTTCAGTTTTACCGGCTTCCTGCATCGTGGCGGGGGCACGGGACCGCATAAGGATGGCTGGGGCATTGCGTTCTATGAAGAAGGGGGGTATCGCGACTTTCGTGATCCACACCCGTCGGTGCATTCACCGATTGCACGTTTGATTTGTGAGTACCCCATCAAGTCAAATATTGTCATCAGCCATATTCGTCAGGCGAATGTCGGGCAGGTGCGCCTGGCGAATACACACCCATTTACCCGTGAGATGTGGGGGCGTCCCTGGTGTTATGCTCATAATGGCCAGCTCGACGGTTGGCAGGAGCTGACCTTGGATTATTATCGCCCGATAGGTGATACCGATAGCGAACATGCATTTTGCTGGTTGATGAGTGAAATGCGCCGTGCTTTTCCAAACCCGCCCGAAGAGTGCCAGGAGGCCTGGCAGCTGTTGCACCAGTTATGTGAACGGCTGCGGGGGTTGGGGGTGTTCAATTTATTGCTGTCTGACGGGGTATACTTATATACCTACTGCAGCACTAAGCTTGCACACATTACGCGTCGCGCTCCATTTGGTGAGGCGAACCTGTCTGATGCCGAACTGTCGGTGAACTTTGCTGAACACACAACGCCTAATGATGTGGTATCGGTGGTTGTAACTGAGCCGTTAACAGACAATGAGGACTGGCATCGGCTGGCGCCAGGCGAGCTTCTGATCTGGCGTGAAGGCGAAATCAAGGGGCGGTTTAAAACGAAAGTTTGAATCGGTTGTTTTACAGCATCGAAGCCTCTGGTATATGGTGAGTTCAGAATAACAAGGAACGGCCAGCGGCCGATCATAGCCTGGAGATTTTTATGAGTGAGTCAGCCAGCAATACGATTTTGAGCGGCCCGGCACTTGAGGGTGTTGATACGTACGCCACGGTTTTGGATGTCTTCCATTCTTCCGTTGCGCGGTTTTCTGACAAGCCAGCGTTTACTTGCATGGGGCGTACCCTGAGTTATGCTGAGCTTGATAAGATGTCGCATGATTTTGCTGCTTGGATCCAACATGAAACGGATCTGGAACCTGGCGACAGAATCGCCGTTCAGCTGCCCAACCTTTTGCAGTTTCCCGTGGCGGTATTTGGTGCTCTGCGTGCTGGAATGGTGCTGGTTAACACCAACCCGCTGTATACAGAGCGGGAAATGGCCCACCAATTTAAAGACTCTGGTGCCAAGGCCATTGTGATTCTGGCGAATATGGCCAGCAAGTTGGAAAAAATACTGCCGCGCACCGATATTCGCCATGTGCTGATTACGGAAATTGCCGATTTTCACCATTTTCCCAAGCGCCAGATCATTAATGGGGTGGTTCGCTATATCAAGAAGATGGTGCCGTCCTATTCATTGCCTAAGGCTATTTCGTTTCGTGATGCACTCAAGCGCGGTTCCGCACGTGAGTTAAGCGAAGCGACGTGCCAGGCAGAGGATGTGGTGGCTCTGCAATATACCGGCGGGACCACAGGGCGTGCCAAGGGTACCATGCTGACGCATACTAACCTGGTGTCGAATATGCTTCAGGCGCACCAGGCTATTGGCAAGGGGCTCAACGATGCGCAGGAAACCATTATTGCGCCGCTGCCGGTCTACCACATCTATACGTTTACCGTGAATTGCCTGTTCATGATGGTGACTGGCAACCATTCTGTGCTGATTACTAATCCGCGCGACCTGGATGGTTTAATCAAAGAAATGTCATCCATCAGGTTTACTGGCTTTGTGGGCCTCAATACGTTGTTCAATGCACTTTGTAGTCGTGATGACTTTCACAAACTGGATTTTTCGTCACTGCGTTTGACTATTTCTGGTGGTATGGCGTTAACCAAAGCTGCTGCCCAGCGCTGGGAGGAGGTTACCGGCTGCCCAGTGGCCGAAGGTTATGGGTTGACTGAAACCTCTCCCATTGTGACATTCAACCCTGTCGACGCCATTCAGCTGGGTACCATTGGTCGCCCAGTTGGGGGTACGTCGGTCAAGGTGATTGACCTGGATGGCAACGATTTAGCTCAAGGCGAGTCGGGTGAGCTGTGCGTGAAAGGCCCTCAGGTTATGAAGGGTTACTGGAATCTGGAGGGAGAAACCAGCAAGGTGCTGAGTGCGGATGGCTGGTTTCGGACGGGAGATATTGCCGTCATTCAGGATGATGGTTATGTGCGTATCGTAGACCGCAAGAAAGACATGATTCTGGTGTCTGGTTTCAATGTTTACCCTAATGAAATCGAAGATGTGGTTGCCATGCACCCCGGCGTTGTGGAATCTGCTGCTGTGGGAATTCCTGATGAAACTAGCGGCGAAACCATCAAGCTGTTTGTTGTTGCAAGCGATCCATCGCTAGATGAAAAGACGCTGCGCGAATGGTGCAAGAAGGAGCTGACGGGCTACAAAGTGCCGCGCTACGTAGAGTTTAAGGATGAATTGCCGAAAACCAACGTCGGCAAAGTGCTGCGTCGTGAGTTGCGCGATGCCAAGGCAACATCTGGCAATGCGGCAGGGTAATTAGTCTCCTGCCGGTGTCAAAGGTATAATCTTCAGCCCGCGTCGGTCGTTTGATCGTCGCGGGTTTTTCATCGCCGCTTATTTTCTTTCATGGAGCCAGCAGACCGCCCTGTGAGTAATTCCCGTACTGACGATTCAACCATATCGCCCCGTTCGCCCGCTAACACGCCGCCCGGTGTTGCGGAGCTGAAGCGCGAGCTTTCTCATGTGCTGCTGCGCGACGTTCATCGGTTAGGCAAACGCTTGGCCGGGCTACAGCGGCGTGAGCGTCAAAGTAAGCCGATTGATCGTGGCCTTCAGGAAGTTCAGCGCGATATTCGTCGTTCGCGAGCGCAAGTGGATGCGCGGCGGCAGTCATCGTTAACGCTGGATTATCCTGAAGCGCTGCCGGTTAGTCAGCGGCGCGAGGATATTCTTGAGGCGCTGAGCGAGCATCAGGTGGTGGTGGTAGCTGGCGAGACGGGGTCTGGCAAAACGACCCAGTTACCTAAGTTGTGCTTAGAGCTGGGGCTGGGCCGGCGTGGGCTGATTGGACATACCCAGCCACGGCGTTTAGCGGCGCGCTCGGTGGCTACGCGCTTGGCGGAAGAGATTCAAGTGCCGCTGGGCGGGCCGGTCGGCTATCAAGTGCGTTTTACTGACCACACGGCTGATACAACGTTGGTCAAGTTGATGACTGACGGTATTTTGCTGGCAGAAACGCGCAATGATCCTGAACTACTGCGTTATGAGGCGATCATTATTGATGAGGCCCATGAGCGCAGCCTTAATATCGATTTTTTGCTGGGTTATCTTAAGCGCCTGCTCGAACGTCGCCCGGATCTCAAGGTAATCATTACCTCCGCCACTATCGATGTGCAGCGCTTTGCTGAGCACTTCGCGCTGGTAGGTAGTGATGGGCGCAAGCGCTCAGCGCCGGTTATTGAGGTTAGTGGGCGTACTTTTCCCGTCGAGGTGCAGTATCGGCCGTTGGTGCGTGATGCCGACGATGAGCAAGATATTGGCTTGCAGCAGGGCATTGTTGAAGCGGTTGAGGAAATTTCACGTGTTGAGCGTGAGAAAGGTTGGCTAAACGGCCCACGCGATATTCTGGTGTTTCTGCCTGGCGAGCGTGAGATTCGCGAGACGGCTGATACGTTACGCCGCGCAAACCTCAAAGGCACTGAGGTTATGCCGTTATATGCCAGGCTGTCTAATGCTGAACAGAACCGTATTTTTTCCCCCCATCGCGGCCGTCGTATTGTGTTGTCCACTAATGTGGCCGAAACCTCACTGACTGTGCCCGGTATACGTTATGTCATCGACCCAGGGTTGGTGCGTATCAGCCGCTATAGCTATCGCTCAAAAATTCAGCGCTTGCCAATAGAGCCGATTAGCCAGGCTAGTGCTGACCAGCGCAAAGGACGCTGTGGCCGAGTGGCTGAGGGTTTGTGTATTCGGCTGTATGACGAGCAGGACTTTCTGGCGCGGCCAGAGTTTACCGACCCCGAAATTCGCCGCACCAACCTGGCCTCGGTGATTCTGTCGATGCTATCGCTCAGGCTGGGAGACATTACTGATTTTCCGTTTGTTGATCCTCCCGACTCGCGATTTGTTACGGATGGGTTTCGGTTGTTATTCGAGCTTGGCGCTGTTGGTGCGAAGCAAGAGTTGACGCCGTTGGGCCGCCGCTTGGCACGCCTGCCTATCGACCCGAGACTGGCGCGGATGGTGCTGGCTGGCGCTGAGCAGGGTGGGCTGCGCGATGTGCTTATTGTCGCTTCTGCGCTGGCGACTCAAGATCCCAGGGAGCGGCCTGCTGAGAAGCGTCAGGCGGCCGATCAGGCGCATCGTCGCTGGCAGGACCGCGATTCGGATTTTGTGGCGCTGGTTAATCTGTGGCACGGCTATGCCGATGCCCGGGAGGCGTTATCTGGTAACCAGCTGCGTCGCTGGTGTCGTGACAACTACCTGAACTATATGCGTCTACGCGAATGGCACGATACCTTCCGTCAGTTGCGCCAGTTGTTGCGCGAAATGGATATCATCGTGCCTGCGCCACCACCACGTTCTCAGCCTGAGAAGGCGTTGGATGGCACGCTTGCACGTTCTGATGACGATTCGTCTGCCAGCCGGCTTGATGCCGCCCAGCGACGAGAAATCAGCCGTCAGGCGGCTCAGCTGCATCGCGCGCTGTTGCCAGGGCTGTTGTCGCACTTAGGGATGTTTCATGAGCAGCGTGAATATCTTGGGGCACGTAATCGCCGTTTTATGGTGCACCCTGCGTCGGGTTTGGCCAAGCGAACACCCAAGTGGTTGATGGCGTTTGAGTTAGTCGAAACCTCGCGGTTATTTGCTCGTACGGTGGCACGTATTGAGCCCGAGTGGATTGAGCCTGCCGCAGAGCACTTAGTGAAACGCAGTTATAGCGACCCGCACTGGGAAATGAAGCGTGCGCAAGTCATGGCGCTGGAGCAAGTCACACTGTTTGGTCTGCCGATTGTCAGCCGGCGGCGGGTTAACTATGGCGCAATCGACCCCAAAGAAGCGCGTCAGTTGTTTATTCGGCGTGCGCTGGTCGAGGGGGAGTTTCGCACTAAAGGCGAGTTTTTTGCTCACAATCGGGCGCTGATTGATGAGGTCGAAAACCTTGAAGACCGTGCTCGGCGGCGTGACATTTTGGTCGATGAGGAAGCTCTGTTTGATTTTTATGACGCGCGAATTCCTGATGATGTCGTTAACGGTAAAGGGTTTGAGGGATGGCGGCGTAAGGTTGAAAAAGAAACGCCGCAGATACTCAAATTTGATCGTGACACGCTGTTAGCTCGAGATGCTGAGGAAGTCACTCAGGCGCAATATCCTGATCATTTAAGTGTGGGTAGTGTCAGCTATCCGCTGAGCTACCACTTTGCTATCGACGCCGAAGACGATGGTGTCAGCTTGGTTGTGCCTGCTGCTATGTTGTCGCAGCTGCCGGAGGGGCGTCTAGAATGGCTTGTGCCAGGTTTGCTTCGTGAGAAATGCATTGCACTACTCAAATCCTTACCCAAGGGCATTCGGCGTCAGGTGGTACCGATTCCTGACTGGGTAGATGCAGCGCTGGCGTCTCTAGTGCCTGATGAAACACCGCTGACTGAGGCGTTGGGTGAGTTTTTGCGCGTCAAAACTGGCCTGCGGCTGCACCCGGATGACTGGCGTCAGGATCAGCTGCCAGCGCACCTGCACATGAATGTACGCGTGGTTGATCATCATGGAAAAATGCTCGGCCAAGGGCGTGATCTGTCGGCGTTGCAACAGCGTTTTGAGAAAGCTGCCGGTGAAGGCGCGCGTGCCCTGGCCGCTCAGGATAATGACGATAGCGCATTGGCTGGTTTGCCTGAGCAGGCCTTGCCCGAGTCTCGGGTAACGACGCAAGCAGGTATTCGTGTTGAAGCCTATCCTGCACTGGTGCCAGAGCCTGAGGGGTATCGCGTTGAGTTGTTTGATCACCCAGACAAAGCGTTGGTGGCCCATCGCCGTGGTGTCGTCAGAGCCGCCATGGATCAGCTTCCAGGGCAAATAAAAGCGATACAGAGCTTGCCAGGTATTGCACCCTGTGCGCTGCTGTTTACTAAGGTGGGCACCAAGCGGCAGTTGGCCGATGACCTGGTAGCGGCAGTGTTTCAGCAAGTGGTGGCGGTTGAGCCACTACCGCGTAGCCGTACGGAGCTGGATCAACAGTTGTTAGCCTGTCAGGATGAGCTCTTGCCATACGCCAAGGAGATGCTGGTGACACTCGAGGCGGCGCTGAAGGGGCACCTTGCCGTCACCAAAGCACTGAAAGGTGGACTCAGTTTTGCTCTGGCGCTTAGTTATGCTGATCTCAAGGCGCAAATGGCGCGCTTGGTTTATCCAGGTTTTATACAGGAGGCAGGCCGATGGCTGACGGAGTATCCTCGCTATATGGAAGCTGCCTTGGTACGGCTTGAAAAGGCGCCACGTGAGCATCGTCGCGATCAGCTTCTGATGCAGCAGGTGCAGGATTTTCAGGCCCGGCTTGATGCTCGGCTGGAGGTTGAGCAGCGTAGTGGTGTTGTTGCTCCAGGCCTGGTGGAATTTGGCTGGTGGATTGAGGAGCTGCGAGTGTCGTTGTTTGCTCAGCAGCTGGGTACCGCGATGACGGTATCGGATAAGCGGCTCGAACGACGTTGGGCCGAGCTGACCGGTCGCTAGCTGGCTTGCTAGGTAGCGCGTCAAGGAAATACAGGGGAAAAGATATGACTGCCGTAGTAATCACCGGCACGGGGCTTTTCACCCCGCAACATAGCATCGACAACGACCAGCTGGTGGCAACATTCAACCACTGGGTAGATGCGGAAAATACTCGCAATGCCGCGGCTATCGAGGCAGGTGAGTGTGAGCCATTGGCGCACTCGAGTAGCGAGTTCATTGTCAAAGCGTCAGGTATTCATAGCCGCTATGTGCTGGACGCTGAAGGTATTCTGGACCCTGAGCGCATGCGTCCGCGCTTGCCAGAGCGCGCTAATGACGACACATCAACTCAGTGTCGAATGGGCCTGATTGCTGCTCAGCAGGCGCTGGAGAATGCGGGCGTTAACGCTGAGGATATCGAGTTGGTCATTGTGGCTTGCTCGAATCTGGAGCGCGCCTATCCGGCTGTTTCCGTAGAGCTTCAAGCGGCGCTGGGGGCGGGAGGTTATGCGTTTGATATGAACGTTGCCTGCAGCTCGGCAACCTTCGCGATAGAAACCGCCGCGAATGCGATTCGTGCCGGTCGCGCTAAGCGCGTGCTTGTCGTTAACCCAGAGATCTGTACCGCACACTTGAATTTTCGTGATCGTGACAGTCACTTTATTTTCGGTGATGCCTGTACCGCCATTGTGCTGGAAAGCCAACAGGTGGCTACTGTTGAACAGGCTTTTGAGGTGCTGGATACTCGCCTGGTGACGCAATTCTCTAATGCAATTCGTAATAATGCCGGTTTTCTTAACCGAGTCAGTGACAGCGACCCACTGGCGGCTGATAAACTGTTTGTACAAGAAGGGCGGCGCGTCTTTAAGGATGTCTGTCCGATGGTGGCAAGCCTGATCAGTGATCATCTTGCCAGTTTGTCGTTGGCGGGAAGTGATATTGATCGAATGTGGCTGCATCAGGCTAATCGGCATATGAATGACTTGATTGCGCGCCGAGTACTGGGTCACCCCCCAGAGCCTGAGCAAGCGCCGATCATTCTTGATCGTTATGCGAATACAAGCTCTGCCGGCTCTATCATTGCGTTTCATTTGCACCGTAATGACTTGCCTTCTGGCGCACTCGGCGTAGTGTGCTCTTTTGGTGCTGGATACAGTGCAGGAAGCGTGATTGTACGCCGCTGTTGAATGATTGAACTCAAGGATCTGTGAGCATGGAAAATCAATCTCTGTCTGTTGGCCACGTTGCCAAACGTCGACGCAAGCGCAGGGCGCTGAGCGGGCTGACTACCGTGTTGACGGTTGTGGCATTGTCCGGCTGTGCGGGTACGTCCGTGCAGGACCGTAACCCTGACGATCCCTGGGAAGGTTTCAATCGTAAGGTGTTTGCTTTTAACGAGGTGCTAGATCGTTATGCGCTCAAGCCGGTGGCGCAAGGCTATAACTATGTGACGCCGGAGCCGGTGCAAACGGGGGTTGGGAATTTCTTCTCTAACCTTGGTGAAATTCGCACTACCATCAACAGTTTGCTGCAGGGTAAACCTGGCAATGCGGGAGTTTCGACGGGCCGCTTTGTGCTTAACTCTACGCTGGGGATTGCCGGTATCTTTGATGTGGCAACCGATATGGAGTTAACGGGTAATCGTGAAGACTTCGGCCAAACTCTAGGAGTCTGGGGCGTAGGAGAAGGCCCTTATCTGGTGCTTCCATTGCTCGGCCCAAGTATGGTGCGTGATACTGCGGGCTTACCGGCGGATGTGTATACCAGCCCACTGGCTTATGTCGATAACGATAGAATTACGGTGGGCTTGGCGCTATTGGACGTCATCGATACCCGCGCAGGGTATCTTGATCAGGAAAAACTGATCAGCGGTGATCGTTATGTCTTTTTACGTGACACCTATCTCCAGCGTCGGCGCTTTGAAGTACTTGACGGGCAGTTAGGCAGAGATCCGTTCGCGAGTGACGAATTCGACCTGGATGATGTTGATTTTGATGATGCCTTTGCCGACTGAGGTCGTGACGAGATGTCTACTGACAGTGAGCTGATTGGCTTGATCGATAGGCCAGACGCCGCTCGGGAGGCTTTGGCTAACGTCATAGAGAAGGGCGGTCACCCAGTGGCGGTGAGCGATAGTGTGGACGCGCTGCCTAGGGACGTTGTACTGGTGGTGGTGCATGCTAGAGCGTTGTCTCTGGCGGCTGGTGTTGAGCTTGCTGCACGCTGGCCGGTGGTGATGGTTACTGAGGGGGATGAGAGCGCTGCTGATAGCGCGGCGATGGCTGAGGCCGCAGGGGCAGGTGTCATTGACTACTTACCTGAGCCGCTACGCCAGGCGCCGTTGCTACAGCAAATGATTCGCCGTATTGCTCGCTTGAGTCATTGTAGTGCTGAGCAGAGCCTGAGTCGGCAGCGCCTAGAAGAGCGCAATGAGCGCTTGGAGACACACCTTGAGCTACTTAGGCTTGACCAGCAGGCCGGTGGACATATTCAGCGCAGGTTGCTGCCATTGCGTCCACGCTCTGAAGGTGAGGTGAGCTGTGATTACTGGCTGGCCCCGTCGCTCTATCTGTCGGGAGACTTTCTTGATTTCAAGCGATTCAACGATCGCTATACGCTGTTCTATTTTGCCGATGTGTCAGGCCACGGTGTGGCGTCGGCTTTTGTGACGGTATTGCTCAGGTATCTATTCAACCGCATGCGGCTTGCCTGGGATGGGCAGAACCCAGAGGCATTGCCTGCTAACTGGTTAAGTCAGCTGAATCAGGAGCTGCTGGATACGGGTATTGGTAAGCATGCGACTCTGTTTATGGGCGTTATTGATCAACAAACGCGCTACTTACACTATTCCATGGGGGCTCAGCTACCGATGCCGTTATTGGTCGCGGATGGTAAGGCGCAGCCATTGGCCGGTGAGGGCATGCCCGTGGGGTTGTTTCCTGATCTGACGTTTCCCCAACTGGGGTGTGAGCTGCCTGCCTCGTTTCAGTTATGGCTGTGTTCTGATGGCGTGCTGGAGTGTCTTCCTGGTGACACGCTAACGGAAAGGCTTGCTGACTTAACGTGTCGTGTGGCAAACAGTGGCAGTGTGGCAGCCTTTATTGAAGGTCTGAGCATCAGTGGTTACCTTGCCAGAGAAAGTGAGTGGCTGGCTGACGACGATGATACAGACCAAGAGCTTCCTGATGATTTGACGATCATGACGCTTGGTGGATTTGTTAATGATAATGCATGAGGGCCGCATTAAAGCGGCATTCGAATCAGGCGTATTCGTACTCAAACTGAGTGGTGATGTACGGTTAACGCTATGCGCTACACTTGATAATCAAGCTCAGCGTTTAGCGGAAACTCCTGGTCTGACGGCGGTAATGGTGGACTTGCGCGATGCCACGAATATTGACTCTACTGCCCTTGGCTTTCTGGCCAAAGTTGCGATGGCGCTGAGCGGGCGACTTGAGCAGCCGCCAACGATTGTAGTGAATAATCCTGATGTGCGACGAATGCTGGATGTAATGGGCTTTGCTCACTACTACACGTTGCTGGAAGGGCCGATTAAAGAGCCTTGCGAGCTTGAGGAGCTTGCTGAAGTGCCGAGCGGTGAAAACGATCTGCGTGACCGTATTCTTGAAGCACACCGGATCCTGATGTGCATGAACAAGCATAATCGCGAACAGTTTCAGCCATTGGTAGAAATGCTTGAGGCTCAGTCGTCAGACTAAGCCTCACGGGGCTAATCGTTAGATTGTAGGTATTTTTGGTTCATCAATTATGGCGTAGTTCGCCAAGCAAGGTTTCCAGACTGCGTTGGTCGGCCATGAACTTGCGGATACCTTCCGCCAGTTTCTCGGTGGCCATGGCATCTTCGTTGAGCGCCCAGCGAAACGCTGTTTCTGCCTGAGGTTCGGGTGAGCCGGCTTTGCTACCTAGAGGACTCAGTCGGCGCTCCAGTACTCCATGGCTGTTCGCTAGCTCGTCAAGCAAGGCAGGAGAAATTGTTAAACGATCGCAGCCTGCCAAGGCTGTGACCTGCTCTGCGCTGCGAAAGCTGGCGCCCATCACAATTGTTTTAATGCCATGCGATTTGTAGTGTTCATAGATACTGCGCACGGATTTAACACCGGGGTCTTTGGCGCCACTGAAATCTGACCCAGGGGCATGGGCTTTGTGCCAATCGAGGATGCGGCCAACGAAGGGGGAAATCAACGTGACGCCTGCATCAGCGCACGCTTTAGCCTGAGCCATGCCAAACAGGAGTGTCAGGTTAGTTTGAATTCCCTCTCGCTCCAGTATTCTTGCTGCCTGAATACCTTCCCAGGTCGCGGCAATTTTGATCAGGATGCGGTCAGGGGTAACGCCTTTTTGAGCGTAGCGCTCAACTAATGAACGCGCTTTGTTGAGCGTTGCTTCACGGTCAAAGGAAAGTCTTGCGCTGACCTCTGTAGACACATAACCAGGTACCAAGGCGCTGATTTCTGTGCCGATCTCTACCGCAACGTCATCTAGAGCTGCATCAATATCTGTTGCTTGCTGGGCAATTTCTGCCAAGCGCTGGCGACGTGATGGCAGCTGGGCGGCCTGCAGAATCAGCGAAGGGTTGGTGGTGGCGTCGCTAGGGGAAAAGCGTCGAATTGAATCAAGGTCGCCGCTGTCGGCCACTACCGTCGTCATGGTAGCAAGTTGGTCAAGCAAGGTGTCTGCCATGGAAAGGTCCTCAATAAGTTGCAAGTTACTGTAGCAAGCTCGTGGCACTGAAAATAGTGACGCAGACAGATGCCGTTGCAAAGCGTTATCATTAGCCAACTAAAAATACTGTTTGGAGGTCTCTTGACTCTGAGTCCACGCCGCGTGTCGCTGTTGGTAGCTGCCAACACGGCCCTGGCCCCTTTTGCTATTGATGCATATTTGCCTGCGATGCCTGCGCTGGCCGAATCGATAGGGGCTAGTGTGCATCGCACGGAGCTGTCTATCAGCTTTTTCTTGTTAGGCTTTGCCGTTGGGCAGCTGACGGGCGGTCCTTTGTCTGACCGGCTGGGGCGGCGCCCAGTGCTGCTGACAGGGTTGGTCATATTTTTTCTGGCAAGCTTGATGATCATTACCGCTAATGAGTTAGAGCAGCTGCTGTTCTGGCGACTGATTCAAGCAATAGGCGGCGGCGCCTGTGTTGTTAACTCCGCTGCTATTGTGCGCGACCGCTTTAGTGGCAAGGAAGCCGCTAAGGTTATGTCAACGATGGCCATGATTATGATGTTGGCGCCGCTGGCCGCGCCAGCCGTGGGGAGTATGCTGCTCTATTTGTCTGACTGGTGGCTGATATTTGTGTTTTTGGCCATGTATGCAGCGTTTCTTTTTTGGCTGATGGGAAGGCACCTTCCGGAAACTCGACCGCCAGGGACGCCGGCCGCGTCATTCAAGCAGGTATTGCGTAACTATTACAGCGTACTGAGTCATCGCGAAGCGATGGGGTATGTGTTTGCTGTGGCCGCGACATTTTCTGGCATGTTTGCTTTTATTACGGCCTCGCCGTTTCTGTATATGACGCATTATGGCTTGTCTCCGGCGGTATACCCGCTGGTTTTCGGTTTGAATGTGATCGTTATGGCAGGCTCTAATCGGGTCAATATCCGTTTGCTAAAAAACCGTACCCCACAGCAAAACATGAGCCTGGGGCTGCTGATTCAGCTGGTCGTAGCGGTTTGCCTGACATTGCTGGTGCTGACGGGACTTGATTCGCTGATCACTGTCGTGCCACTGATCATGTTGTTCATGGGCATGGTCGGACTGATTACGCCTAACGCTATTTCTTCATTGTTGGAGCATTTTGGTCACATGAGTGCCACTGCCACCGCTTTGCTGGGATCGGTTCAGTTTACCTGTGGGGCGCTGGCTGGAGTGGTGGTCAGTGCGTTTGAAATTGATAGTGCCTGGCCGATGGTGTTGACCATGGTGGTGGTGTCTTTAGGTGGCAACCTGGCATTGCGGGTGTTGGCAGGAAAGGTGAAGGTGGGGTCTGCTGACGAATGAACGAGCTATGGTGGCAGTGGGTGGATATGGCTCCGTTACGCTGGCTGGGAGCTGCCCTGGTGATGGCCTTGGGAGCTTTCGTGCAGCGTGCTACTGGTTTTGGTTTAGCCGTTGTTGGTGCGCCTTTATTGTTGCTGATCGACCCTCGCTTGGTACCTGTTACGTTGGTTGTGATGGGCTTTAGTTTGTCGTTGCTGGTGCTGCGCCGCTTTCATCGCCAAGTTCAGTTAGGCGATATCGGTATGGCACTGGTAGGCAGAATTCCAGGTAGTGCGTTGGGGTTGTGGTTACTGGTTAGTGCACCGCTCATGGTGCTGAAATGGTTAATTGCCAGCATTGTGCTGTTTGCCGTGTTAATCCGGCTGTTTCAGTTTCGTGTGCCAGTCAACCGACGCAGCATGTTCTTGGCTGGGGTGGTATCAGGGGTGTTTGGTACCGCCTCGGCGATTGGTGGCCCGCCCATGGCGCTGCTGATGCATGACATGCCGCCAGATAGAATTCGTAGTAATTTGGCCGCCTTTTTCCTGATTACCTCGTTAATGACGCTAATTACTCTTGCTTTGGTTGGTTACGTCTCATTATGGCACTTGGGTATTTCAGCCAGTTTCCTTCCGGCCATGCTGTCAGGACAGGCGTTGGCCGCTCGGGTTGCTGGTCATATCGATCAGAAGATACTGCAGTGGTCTTCATTGGCGTTGTGCAGTTTTGCCGCGATAGGGTTGATTATTTAACCCGCATCGCTACCTGTGAGACAGCGTTTGGGTAAGGCTGCTGGCGTGCAAAGGCACGTCAGTGTAGGCTTTAGCGCTTCGTGTTGTTGCCTTCTTGTTGATTTCAGGAATTTTCATGAGCGATATGCCTGCGTGTCCCGAGTGTGCTTCAGTTTATACCTATGATGATGGCCTGCAGTTTGTGTGCCCCGAGTGTGGGCATGAGTGGTCAAAAGATGTCTCTGCTGATACGGCAGAAAATGAAACGACTATCAGTGACGCCCATGGTACGCCGCTGGCTGATGGTGACACCGTTACGGTTATCAAGGATCTCAGGGTTAAAGGGTCATCGTCGGTGGTGAAGGTAGGAACTAAAGTTAAGAATATTCGCTTAGTGGATGGCGATCACGATATTGACTGCAAAATTGACGGCATCGGCCCGATGAAACTGAAGTCGGAGTTTGTTAAGAAGGCCTAATGCCGGAAGCTGAGTCAGCTATGTGATGCTGATTGGGGCAAGCATAGTGGCAGGCTGTCGCGCAGTGAGTGGGGCAGCAAGCCCAGGTCGGCGAAAGTTCCCATGGTGTCGTTGATCAGGTTGTCGTGAGCCATCAGTACGACTTGGTCTCGAGTTAGTGATGGGTTGGGTAGTACGGCGAGTAGCCTTGCTATTACCCGCCAAAGGAAAAAGGGCACTGGCACCAAAGGCCGATCTCGCCCAAGGTGGGCCATCACTAAGCGCAAAATGTCTCGGTAGCTCATGATGTCCGGTCCGCCTAGCTCGAATAACCGCCTCGGGCTAGCAGGCTCGCCGGTTAAACACGTAATGGCGCGGGCCAGATCACGGACGTGCAATGGCTCCATTCGTGTCTGGCCACTGCCGAATAGCGGAATCAGTGGCAGACGTGTGAGTTTCGCAAGTTGGGAGAGTAGGGCGTCATCAGGGCCAAACAGAACGCTGGAGCGCACGATAATGGCGCGTGGCAGAACATCTAGTACGGCGTCTTCACCGTGCGCGCGGGCTCGTACATAAGCCGAGGTTGAGTGGCTGTCAGCACCAATGCCTGAGATATGTATGAAGCGTTTGATACCGGTGTCACGCGCTGATTGCGCCAAGCGACGGGCGGCCTGAACATGAATGTCATCGAAGCTAAGTCCGCGCCGTTCAGTGTACAAGCTGACCGTATTGATGACTGTGTCGGCTCCTTTAAGCGCGGCTGTTATGTCGTCGTCACTGCGGATATCGGCACGGATTAGCTCAACTGGGTCATCGGGCTCGGCCCAGTCGGGCATTACTGGGTGGCGTGCAGCAAGGCGCACCTTGCGTCCGGTTTCTACCAGCTCGCGCACGATAGCGGAACCCAGAAACCCGCTGCCGCCAAATACCAATGTTGTGGCGCTGTCTGTTGCAGTCGTTTGGCTGTAGCTCACTAAGCACTCCTTGCGGCGTGTCGGTCTAGTTACGTCATGATCTCGCGTTAGTTTAATTCGGTAGTGGCTTAGCGTGTCAGTCTCATTGGGATCGTGCCACAGGAGTTGTGTTTCATGACAGAGCTTTCCTGGATAACGATAGAGCGCTATCGCGTGTTATTAATCAAAAATGAATAGGAATTATTATCGATTGTGTGTCGAATGTCGTCGATTGTGTCGCCTGGAAGGAAAATTGTGAAAAGAAATACATGCTGAGCCTTCACAGACAATTTATATGGTACTAAAATGGTACTCAATTTACTGTCAGAGTCCCACGAGGGAGTCGGGCTATGCTTAAACTATCCAGACTGACCGATTATGCCGCAGTGGTGATGGCGCAAATTGCGCGTCATCCAGAGCAATCGTATACCGCAGCTAAGCTTGCCGATGCGGTAGGGCTACCACGGCCTACAGTCAGTAAGACGCTGAAGATGCTGGTCAGAGCGAGGCTTCTTGAATCTCGCCGTGGTGCCTCGGGCGGTTATTTCCTTGCCCGGCCAGCATCTCACATTACCGCTATCGATATTATAACGGCGATTGAAGGGCCTGTGGCCATGACAGAATGCAGCCAGGCGCAGGGTGAGTGTGAGCTGGCAGATACCTGTGGTGTCGCTGATAACTGGCAGCGTGTCTCGCTGGCAGTGCGAGGCCTTCTTGATAGCGTGACACTGGCACACCTTTCTGACACAGCGCCGATTAAGCTGCCTGTGCAATTACCCATACAGAGCGTGAGTTTGGCCGTAGAAGCCTAACCATGTGATTGATAACAGAATTCAAGGCGATCAAACTCGCCGGCCGAACTGCCCGGGAGGGGGAAGCATCATGTCAACCCAGGAAATGGAACAACTTGTTCAGCGAGAATATAAAGACGGCTTCGTTACCAATATTGAGAGCGAAACGTTGCCGCCGGGCCTGGATGAAAACACCATTGCCTTTATTTCCAACAAGAAGGGCGAACCTGAGTGGATGTTGGAATGGCGTTTGAAGGCCTATCGCCAGTGGTTGAAAATGACGCCACCGTCTTGGGCGCACCTAGACTACCCACCGATCGATTATCAGGCCATTTCCTATTTTAGTGCGCCAAAGCGTCCTGAGGATCGTCCGCAGAGTCTCGATGAAGTAGACCCCAAGTTGCTGGAAACATACGAGAAACTGGGTATTCCTTTGCACGAACGGGCTGCGCTGGCCGGGGTTGCCGTGGATGCGGTATTTGATTCTGTCTCGGTGGTTACTACCTTCAAGGCAGAGTTACTGGAAGCGGGGGTTGTATTCTGCTCAATCTCAGAGGCCATCAGAGACTACCCTGAACTGGTCAAACGTTATCTGGGTTCTGTTGTGCCGCAGGCGGATAATTACTTTGCGGCGCTCAATTCAGCAGTGTTTACCGATGGCTCATTCGTGTATGTGCCAGAAGGTGTGGTATGCCCTATGGAGCTATCAACCTACTTCCGTATTAATGCTGAAAATACCGGTCAGTTTGAGCGCACGCTAATTATCTGCGAAGACCGCGCGCAAGTGTCATATCTAGAGGGCTGTACCGCGCCGATGCGTGATGAAAACCAGTTGCACGCAGCGGTAGTTGAGCTGGTGGCTCTGGAGGATGCGTATATTAAGTATTCCACTGTGCAGAACTGGTATCCCGGTGATGAGAACGGTGTTGGCGGCATCTATAACTTCGTGACTAAGCGTGGCGATTGCCGTGGTGATCGCTCGCGCATCAGCTGGACACAGGTAGAAACGGGGTCGGCGATTACCTGGAAATACCCGTCCTGTGTGCTGCGTGGCAAAGACAGTATTGGGGAGTTTTACTCGGTAGCGGTGACCAACGGTCGTCAGCAGGCTGACACCGGCACCAAAATGATTCACATCGGTGAAGGCACACGCTCAACCATTGTTTCCAAAGGTATTTCTGCTGGTCGTGCCGAGCAAGCCTATCGTGGCCAAGTGAAAGTCGGGCCGCGAGCCAAGGGCGCGCGCAACTTTACTCAATGCGACTCTTTGTTGATTGGTGATCAGTGCGGTGCTCATACCTTCCCTTATATGGAGATCGGTAATAGCACGGCTCAAGTTGAGCATGAAGCAACCACCTCAAAGATTGGCGAGGACCAGCTGTTTTACTGTCGAGCACGCGGCATTTCTGAAGAAGACGCAGTGAACATGATTGTTAATGGCTTTTGTAAAGATGTCTTCCAAGAGTTGCCGATGGAGTTTGCTGTAGAAGCGGAAGCACTTTTGAACGTCACGCTTGAAGGTGCTGTGGGTTAACCTCGCGCCCCTCGGTATCAGCTTGAACAACATATTTTTCGAGTCGCTGTGGCGGCTTATCAGAATTAAAAGGTAATCAATATGCTCGAAGTCAAAGACCTGCACGTATCGGTGGACGGTAACGAGATCCTCAAAGGGCTGTCGCTCACCATCAATGCCGGTGAAGTACATGCCATTATGGGGCCTAACGGTTCGGGGAAGTCGACGCTGTCGTCTGTGATTGCTGGCAAAGAAGACTACGAGATCACCTCAGGCTCAGTCACGTTTGATGGTAAAGATGTGCTTGCCATGGATATTGAAGAGCGAGCCCGTGCTGGCCTGCTGCTGGGTTTTCAATATCCGGTGGAAATTCCAGGGGTCAAAAATATTTATTTGCTCAAGGCGGCGCTGAATGCCAAGCGCGAAGCCCTGGGGCTGGGTGAAATGCCAGCGCCTGAGTTTATGAAGCTGATCAAGGAGAAAATCGCTGCCATGAAAATGGATGCGAGCTTCTTACAGCGCGCCGTTAACGAAGGGTTTTCTGGCGGCGAGAAAAAGCGTAATGAAATCCTGCAGATGATTGTTCTTGAGCCGCGTTTGGCAATGCTCGATGAAATTGACTCTGGGTTGGATATCGACGCCATGAAAGTGGTGGCAGACGGAGTTAACTCGTTGCGCAGTGAAGAGCGCTCCATGTTACTGGTGACTCATTACCAGCGTTTGCTTGACTACATCGTACCGGACCGCGTGCACGTACTGGTAGATGGCCGTATTGCCAAGAGCGGCGATGCCGAGTTGGCGCGTGAGCTTGAAGTGCGTGGTTATGACTGGGTGCTGGAGGAGTCAGCGGCATGAGTGAAGACGTTAAACGCTTTCTCGACCGGCTTAGTGAGCGGTCGGCCAATCGTGGTCCAGAGCCAAGCTGGATTGCCGCTCGGCGTCAGGCGGGAGCCGCGCGCTTCGAAGCGTTGGGTTTTCCGCATCGCCGCGTCGAGGAATGGAAGTACACGGATGTGCGTAATATCGCTCGTGGCGACTTTGTGCTGGCTAAAGAGGCTGAGTTTTCTCCAGCGACTGCAGCGACACTTGCTTTGCCATTGGATGCGCATAAGTTGACTTTTGTTGACGGCATCTTTGCCCCTAGGCTCTCGGACCTTGCTGATTTGCCTGATGGGGTGCAGCTGCTGCCGTTGTCGCAGGCGTTGGAGAATAACCATGAGGCCGTAGGCGGTCCATTAGGACGTTTGACGGGGGTTGATTTTTCACCATTTGCCGCACTTAACACGGCCTTTATGGAAGAGGGCGCTGTGCTGCGCTTAGCGCCGCGCACGGTTGTAGAAAAACCTATTGTGTTGCAGTTTTTGTCACGTGCCGGTGAACAGCCCGTAATGAGCCATCCGCGCATTCTGATTGAAGCAGGTGCTCGGAGTGAGGCGACGGTGATTGAACACCATACTGGTGAAGTTGCAGCCGCAAACTTCACTAATTTGGTTGAAGAAATCATGCTGGATCGTGGCGCTATCCTAACTCACTACAAACTACTTGAGTCGCCAGAGCAAGACTCTCATGTCGCCAGCATGCACATGGAGCTGCGGCGCGACAGTCGTTTCACCTCCTTCAATCTGTGTCTTGGTGGCGGCTTGGTGCGTAACGACTTGGTAAGTGAGTTGAATGGCGAAGGTGCCGAGGTAATCTACCAGGGCCTATTCCACGCTCAAGGGCGTCAGCACGTTGATAATCACACCTTGGCCAACCATAACTCACCACGGGTGCGTTCTTGGGAAAACTACAAGGGCATTCTGGATGATCGTGCTCGTGGAGTTTATAACAGCAAGGTTGTCGTCAAGCGCGATAGCAGCAAGATTGTTGCCGAGCAGCACAGTGCTAACTTGCTGCTTTCTGATCGCGCTGAAATCGACACCAAGCCCGAGCTTGAGATCTACAACGATGATGTGCAGTGCGCGCATGGCGCCACAACGGGGCAGCTGGATGAAGAGGCGGTATTTGCCTTGCGGTCTCGGGGAATTGATGAACAAACCGCTAGAGGGTTACTGACCTTAGCATTTGCCGGTGAGGTGATGGAGCAGGTGGGGTTAGATGTTGTTGCTGAGCGCGTTGAGTTGGCCGTTGCTGGCAAGCTACCTGACCGTTACCATTTGGCTGGCTTGGTTGAGGCAGCTGTTGCGCTGAATGAGGACTAAGCTATGACGGATTTTAGTGACCTGTTGCTGGATGTGGCGCGAGTGCGTAAGGACTTCCCGATCCTGGAGCGGGAAGTTCATGGTAAGCCGCTGGTTTATCTCGATAACGCGGCTACGTCCCAAACACCACTGTCCGTTATTGCGGTGTTTGATGATTACTATCGTCGTTTTAATTCCAATATTCATCGTGGCTTGCATACTCTTGCAGATGAGGCGACGGCAGCATTTGAGGGAGCGCGTGAGATTGTCCGCTGCTTCATCAATGCGGCTGATAGTCGTGAAGTGATTTTTACTCGCGGCACCACTGAGGCCATTAACCTGGTGGCCGGCAGTTGGGGACGCGCTAACCTGGGTCCGGGAGATGAGGTGCTTATCTCTCGCCTGGAGCATCATTCGAATATTGTGCCTTGGCAGCTATTGGCTGCTGATCGAGGGTTCACTATTAAGGTGATCCCTGTCGATGAGCGTGGGGTGCTTGATCAGGAAGCTTATACTGAGCTGTTGTCGCCACGCACTCGCCTGGTGGCGGTCAATCATGTCTCTAATGCGTTTGGCACCATCAATCCGATTGCTGATATGGCGCGTCTTGCTCATGAACAGGGTGCACTTATTCTCGTTGACGGCGCTCAGGCGATACCGCACATGACAGTGGATGTGCAGGCGCTAGGTGTCGACTTCTATGCATTTTCCGGCCACAAGGCCTACGGCCCCTCGGGGGTTGGTGTGCTTTATGGACGTGCGGAACTGCTGGAAGCCATGCCGCCATGGCAGGGCGGTGGGGAGATGATTCGCACTGTTTCTTTGGAAGTGCCCAGTACGTTTGCGGATATTCCTCATAAGTTTGAAGCGGGTACGCCAGCAATCGCTGAAGTGATTGCACTTGGGCAAGCGTTGAACTGGATTTCTGAGATTGGGCTTGAGCATATCGGAGCGTGGGAGGCTCGTCTTCTAGCGCATGCGACTGAAGGTGTCGCTGCGGTTGATGGCTTGCGTGTACTGGGTACCTCACCAGATAAAGCAGGCGTACTGTCGTTCGTGGTTGAAGGGGCGCACGCTCAAGATATTGGGTTGCTAATCGACCAACTCGGTGTGGCAATTCGTACGGGTCACCACTGCGCTCAGCCGTTACTGACCTCGTTTGGCGTCGAGTCAACGTGTCGTGCATCGTTTGCGGCATATAACACACCAGAAGAAATAGATGTGTTTGTTGAAAGCCTGCAAAAAGTGTTGAGTATGTTGCGTGGATGACGGGGCAGCTTCATGAGCAATCAAAATGAGCACCTGGGAGGGCTGGCCAGGGGGCAGTTATTGCCCTTGCAGCGTACTGTTGAGGTGATTTCGGTGCCCTTTGGTAAGACCATTTCGTTGCCTGAAGACGCGGAAGTCAGCGTCATGCAGGCCAAGGGCAGCTCTGTTAGTGTCGCCCATGAAGGGCGGCTGTATTTGGTTGAAGGCCGTAACCTTGATGCGCTTGGCTTGGCCGCGTTGCCGGTTCAAACGTTGCCGGAAGATGCCAGCGAAGAAGAGATTGAGCAGTTTGTTTGGGATCAGCTACGCACCTGCTTTGACCCGGAAATTCCAGTCAACATCGTGGACCTAGGGCTGGTGTATGGTTGTCGAATTGAACACCTGATCAGTGGTGAGCGAATTGTCACGATCCGCATGACGCTGACTGCGCCAGGTTGCGGTATGGGCGAAGTGATTGCCGCGGATGCGCGCAGTAAGGTGTTAGGAGCGCCTCAGATCAGTAAGGTACACACGGAGATTGTTTTTAATCCACCGTGGAGTCGTGAGATGATGAGCGATGAGGCCAAGCTTGAGCTGGGCATGTTCTAGTGCTCGTAGCTGGCGCTAGGCTCTAGATGAGAACGCTGATGCCCTGGATCAGACGACGACACTTTCAGATCTTTTTGCTATTGCTGGGAGGTATCCTCCTCTTGGCGGTAGTGCTAATGGTCAGTGTTAACTTGTGGGTGCTTTCTGTCACGAGAGAGCGTATTCATCATGACGTCGCTCAATGTCCTGAGGAGCGTGTGGCTATTGTGTTTGGCACCTCACGCTGGACCCGTGGCGGTGGCAGAAATCCTCACTTTGAAGGGAGGATGCAGGCCGCTGCTGCGCTCGCTAAGAGTGGTAAAGTTGAACATCTGCTGCTGTCAGGCGATAACAGCACACGTTATTACAATGAGCCGATTGTAATGTGGCGCGATCTGCGTGGGCGTGATGTTCCTGATACCTTGCTGACATTGGATTATGCCGGGTTCAGCACCTTTGATACGTTGGCGCGAGCCAAGCAGGTATTCGGCGTTGAAGACGCGCTACTGGTAACGCAATCCTGGCATTTGCCTAGGGCATTGTTTATTGCTGATGCTATGGGTATTGGCGCTGAAGGTTGTGCGGCACCAGAAGACGGGCTGCAGCGAAGCGCTTTGGAACTGAGAGCTCGTGAATGGCTGGCTAGAGTGGCAACCGTTGGCGATTTATATATCTGGCAGCGTCAGCCACGCTTTTTGGGGCCGAAGGAGTTGATTGATATACCGCTGGTAAGCGATGACGCCTTGGTTGATGAGGCCAGCGCTGATACTGACTAAGCTGGCCTCATGATGGTCAGTCTGTTAAGTGCATCATAACCTTTTCGGTGGCAGCTCAGCGCTTATTCAGGTTGTTTTGGGCTTTACCACGATTTCGGTTGCGACCCTTTGGCTGGCGTGTTGTTTTTTTCTGTAAGGTGTAAAGCTCGCGTATCAGGCCACGGCAGTTCAACCAGCAAGCTTCAACAACGGGCTCGACAGCATTGGGCAATGGATGAGTGAACAGTGTCGATAGCGCTTGCATTAAAACGCGCTCCTGCTCTAGCAGCTCGTTGATCAGCACTTGTTCGTCGCTGCTCACGAAACTTTTGAGCCGACTCCAGAGCCGCATATAGTCATCCCGTTCGGCGTCGGCATCACGGGGTAGTAAACCCAGGTATTTACGCGCCATTCCCTGGAGCTTACGCATGGACTGCGTTCGCTCTTCAAAGTAGGGTTCAATAATTTCTTTCAACTCTGGCGACAGGCGCTCCATATTATCCTGGAAGTAATCAACGCCGTCAGCCAGTGTTTCCAGCACACTATCCATCGCCACCTGGCGATTGTCGAGAAACATGGGCTCACCTCCTGCAGTGGCGAAGATTGTGATGCTGTCGGCGGTCTTTTGCTACCCCTAACACGCTTTTTTTTCGTCTATCGGGCTTAACCTTTCGGTTTAGGCGGTACCCGGTGCCTGGGCATGCTGTTTTTCTCTAAGTGCTCAATGATCAGGCCGGCAATATCCTTGCCTGTCGCGGCCTCAATGCCACGTAGACCCGGCGAGGAGTTGACCTCCATGATCACTGGTCCGTGATTAGAGCGCAACAAGTCGACACCGGCGACTCTTAGCCCCATGGCTTTGGCGGCGCGAATCGCGGTTGAGCGCTCTTCAGGAGTGATTCGAATGATACTGGCACTGCCGCCACGATGCAGGTTTGAGCGAAACTCGCCGTCGGCCGCCTGACGTTTCATCGCCGCAACAACTTTGTCGCCAATTACTAAGCAGCGAATATCCGCACCTTTGGCTTCCTTGATGTACTCCTGCACCATAATATTAGCTTTCATCCCCATGAAAGCTTGAATGACTGACTCAGCCGCTTGGTTGGTTTCCGCCAAAACAACGCCAATGCCCTGGGTGCCTTCCAGTAATTTGATAACTAATGGGGCGCCTCGCACCATGGTAATCAGATCAGGAATATCGTCAGGGGAGTGGGCAAAGCCAGTAATCGGCAACCCCAGCCCCTTGCGTGATAACAGCTGTAAAGAGCGCAGCTTGTCGCGCGAGCGAGCGATGGAGACGCTATCGTTAAGTACATGAGTGCCGATCATTTCGAATTGGCGTAGTACAGCGCAGCCGTAGAAGGTGACGGAAGCGCCAATGCGTGGAATAACAGAGTCGAACGGTTCTAGCTCTTCTCCTCTGTAGTGGATTGAGGGGTCGTGCGAAACAATGCTCATATAGCAGCGCAGGGTGTCAACAACCCGAACGGTGTGGCCGCGTGCTTCGGCGGCTTCAATTAGCCGACGTGAGGAGTAAAGGTTGCGGTTGCGAGATAGCAGCGCGATATGCATGAGGCTCTCCAAAGCGGTGGCCGGTAATGATCAGCGGTAAAGGGTGCGTAGGACAACGTATTTGAGGGTGTGTCGAACGCGGTGATTATGTCGCTCGTACTGGCATATTGGTCGAGTTATTTACGGCCTGCCGTGTAGAAATACTTGGCTGGGAGCGACCAGCATATCACCAAGAGCGCGTCGTCCGAGCAGCATGGGGTAGCGCATTTGGCCGCGGTCAGTCAGGGTGAGCTGAATCGGCATTTGCTTGTCGCCCAGCAGCATAAGGGTGCTCACCACACAGCGCCACTCTGTTTGGCCGTTAGAGCTGGTGATACGTCTACGGTCATGGAGGTGCAGTGTACAAGGGCAAGCTGGACTGTCAGGACCGTCTACCCGTGTTATGAACCGAACCCACGGTTGTCCATCCTGTACAAAGGTTTCGATATCTTCCGCATGCAGGGCCGAGGTGCGAGCGCCAGTATCGATTTTGGCACACAGGGTCAGCTCCAGCTCGGGCAACACGACCATTTCTCGACGACCAACAATGATCTGGCCTTCATAGGGTAGTGTCGTCATATCACTCGCTCCTGATTGAGATGTAGCCTTGCTGGACTGAAAATCAGCTGCGCCATTCACCCCGCGTTGTGTAATGCCGTCAAACGCTGACCGATAGGGGAGGCGGGGTCGGCATCCTTAAGTGTCATTAAAACCGGTAAGCGGAGGCGTGGAATCAACGCAAGGTCCCGTACTATTGCAATGAAGTCGACTCGCGGCTCTTCTGCTAAGCAGGTGAGAAACCGTGGTAGCCGTTGTGCATCTTCAAGCACTCGCCAACTGCGGCTAGCCATGGCTGCCAGTAGGTCAGGACCGATGGCGTCTACGGCAGTGTCTGTTCCTTGGTTGTTAGTCAGCAGCGAATCGAACCAGTCTCCCACTATCGCGTCGGAAGCACCGCTGATAGCGCGTACGCAGGCACACAGTGTTTCGAGATCTCCATTCGCTGCGGCCTGTTCACCTCGTAACCTGAGAGAATGAGCAAGAGGCGCATCAATGGCGACATGTTCTAGGCAATAGCATAGCAAGGTCAATACCTCGCTGGGCAACGTGGCAAGTTGTTCTGACAGGCGCTGTGATTGCATGGTATCCATGCGTACGGCGAAATCGGCCAGCCCCTGTAGGCCTAGCGCACGCCAGTCTAACGAGTGCTGACCTTCCAGGTAGGCTTCGGCAGGCTCTAGGTGCTGGCTGGCGGGCTGCCCAAGGTCGCGGCTTGCCATGGCGTGTAAGACGGCCTGAAACGGGACTGACGGAGTGAAAGCCAATGGGTTGTTCTGCATCAGGTTGTCCACCCGCTTTGCATCATGGCGGTCCAAAGAGTGCACGTTATGGCCCAGTACCTCTAGTAGACGCTGCAAGAAGGCGTCTCTTGATGCGGGGTCCAGCTGGCCTTGTTCATCCAGCGGTAACGCCAAAAACCAGATGAGCGGATCTTCCATATCGCCAATACTGAAAACCAGCGCCAGCCGAGCTTTTCCTTGCCATGGCTGAGGCCAGGTGCCATGAGTGGTTTCCAGTGCGGCGAGTGTAGACAGCTCGCAGGGTTCAACACGTCGGCCCATGTGGTAAAGCCGCACATTGGCACCCGTGCGAGTGAAAAAGTCATCAAGACTATTAAGTGGCTGCATGACCTACCCCTAGAATTTCGAGCCTGCACTCTATCGCGGCACTCCTTAGATGTCAGCCTCTCAAGAGGTGCATTCTTTGGGTTGTTGATAGGACGTAACGCTGGTCAGAAAATGATCAGTGCACTGTATCGCTACAGGCATCACGCGTAGCGCCAGTTTTCCCAGGCTTGTCCACAGGCTCATCCCAATTATTTGTGAATGATCTGTGGGTTCGAGGTTTTTTCAGGGTTGCCCATTGGCGAGAAGCGTTTTTTTCATTATCGTAGGTACCTATAGAAATTTATATATAGAACAGCTTTTATGCTTCTTTGATATATCGAAAGCACCCTATCTGGAGAACTCTCATGTTGCGATCATTCGGTATTATCCCTCTGTTGTTAACAGGCGGGCTTGTTTTGGCGGGTGCGGCACAGGCAAACGACCAACCGCTTAAAGTCGGTATGTCCGGTAGCTATTTTCCTTTTACTTATGTGGAAAAGGATGTATTGAAGGGCTATGAAGTCGATGTGTTACGGGCCGTGGCTGAGCAGATGGATACCAACGTTGAGTTTGTAACTGCTAGCTTCTCAGGGCTGTTTGGTATGCTTGAGTCGGGACGCATCGATACTATCGCCAATCAGATTACGATTACAGATGAGCGCGAGAAGAAGTACCTGTTTACCCAGCCTTATGTTTATGACGGTGCCCAAGTCGTTGTGAAGCGCGGCAACGAGGAAATCACAGGGGTTGAGGACCTGGTGGGTAAGAAGGTGGCAGTCAACCTAGGCTCTAATTATGAGCAATTGCTGCGTGAACTGCCGTATGCCGATGAGATCACTATCCGCACTTATGACAGTAACATTGAGCAAGATACGGCACTTGGCCGAGTAGATGCTTTTGTTATGGACCGAGTGAGCGCCAGCCAGGTGATCAAGGAAAAGCCCTTACCGTTAGCGCTTGCTGGGAAACCGTTCTCTGAGCTGCGTAATGCGTTACCATTCCGTGATACGCAAGCCGACGAAGCACTGCGTGATGAAGTTGATGCGGCGCTGCAGGCGTTGCGCGAGTCTGGCAGGCTCAGTGAAATTTCTCAGCAGTGGTTCGGTACTGATATTAGTAGTTTGTAGGAGCCTGACACAACGTCATGAATCTGCTCGATATTAATTATATGCTGGAGCTGGTGCCGATTTTGCTGCGCTATCTGCCTTTAACACTAGGCATGGCAGCGGCAGGAATGGTGCTGGCTTTGATGCTTTCAGCAGGGCTTGCGGTAATTCGTGTGTTGCGCATACCCGGGCTCAATGCGGCAACTATGCTGTTTATTTCGTTTTTTCGTGGCACGCCGCTACTGGTTCAGTTGTTTCTGTTCTACTACGGTTTGCCGCAGGTCATGTCATTTCTGACCACTATCGATGGTATTACGGCCACTATTATGGGCCTGACGCTGCACTTTTCGGCTTATATGGCTGAATCGATACGCGCCGCGATTGTGGGTGTTGATCGCAGTCAGACAGAAGCTGCTCTATCTATCGGTATGACTAACGGGCAGCTAATGCGTCGCATTGTATTGCCACAGGCAACGCGAGTGGCTGTGCCAACATTGATGAATTATTTTATCGACATGATCAAGGCCACATCGCTAGCCTTTACGCTGGGTGTGACCGAACTGATGGGAGCGACTCAAAAAGAAGCGTCAGGTAGTTTCATGTATTTTGAATCTTTTGTCGTCGTAGCATGCATTTATTGGGCAATTGTTGAGCTGCTGGCGTGGTTCCAGCGTCGACTGGAAAATCGATTCAATGAGGCGTACCGCCGATGATCCGAGTAGAAAAACTCGTCAAACGCTTTGGTGACAGTGTCATTCTTGACGGTATTGATCTTGAGATTGCTCAGGGTGAAATTATTGTAGTGATCGGCCCTTCTGGCACAGGAAAATCAACGTTATTACGTTGCCTGAATTTCTTGGAGCGCCCAGATTCAGGGCGTTTGAAACTTGGAGATCTCGATCTTGATGTTGCCGCAGTGAATGCAAAAGATATGCTTGCTGCCAGACGGCGGACGGCGTTTGTGTTCCAGAATTATGCGTTGTTTGCCAATAAGACTGCGCTTGAGAATATTGCGGAAGGCTTGATTGTGGTAAATCGCTGGCCCAAGAAAAAAGCCTATGCGAGGGCATTGGAAATTCTTGAGCGTATCGGGCTTGCGAGTAAAGCTAACGCTTATCCCGCCTCACTCTCTGGTGGGCAACAGCAGCGGGTAGGCATCGGGCGGGCCATGGCAGCTAAGGCTGATATTATCCTTTTTGATGAGCCGACGTCATCACTGGATCCTGAATGGGTCGAAGAAGTATTGGGGCTGATGAAGCAGCTTGCCGCTGAGCGTCAGACCATGCTGGTGGTGACCCATGAAATGAGCTTTGCGCGAGATGTCGCTGATCGGGTAATTTTCATGGAAGGTGGGCGCATTGTAGAGCAGGGGCCGCCATCACAGTTGTTTAATGCGCCACGTGATCCGCGTACGCAAAATTTCCTGCGTAAGGTGCTGGCTACTTCGTCTTCCGGTAGCATATCGGCCAATAACGACGCGCTATCAGTTAGCGAATAACAGAGGCAGGACGTGAGGAAGGCGCTATGAATGCCCATCAGGAACTGAAACAGGCGCTGCATGAGTTAGAGTCATGCATGGAAGAGGCGGGCATGTGGCAGATGGCAACACCACCGGCAAGTGCGTTCAGTAGTGAACAGCCTTTCAGTGCCGATACCATGAGTTTGCCGGAGTGGCTGCGTTTTGTGTTTATTGCCAGGTTACACGCCTTGGCTGATGCGCAGGCACCAATGCCAATGAGTTGTGATGTGACGCCAGCGTTAGAAGCGTATTTGACCAGCGTACCGGTGAGTCCGCCGTACCGGAGTCAGTTGTGCCAATCGGTGACTCGAATTGACCGTTTAATCACGGATAACTGATCACTCCTGCCATGAAATGAAACATCCCAGCCGTGTTGCGGCTGGGATGTTTCAATATTTCCTGATTTTCCTACCTGGTGACCTGGCTTTGCTTAGAAGCGGAAGCTGGCACCAGCCATGATGACCAGCGGGTCGATATGCACTGTACCGATCTTGTCACCGTTGAGCCTAGCTTCTGAGTCAATATCCAGATACCAGGCTGCCGCGTTAAGTGCCCAGTTGTCATTGATTACGAGATCAACACCTAGCTGGCCGGCTGCGCCCCAAGAGCTTTTCAGGTCAAGACTGGCACCGCTGATATCAATTTCTTCACTAGAGAAACGGGTATAGTTGAACCCTACGCCAGCATAAGGCTGTACGGGAGAGTCTGTGCCGCCCAGCGGATAGTATTGAGCTGTCAACGTAGGTGGCAGGTGCTTCACAGAAGCGCCAATAGTGTTGTTGCTTGAGTCTGTCAGTGCAACGTCATGCTTGAACGGCGCAGCGGCTAGCAGCTCAATACCCAGCTTATCGGTAAAACGGTAGCCGAGAGTGAACGCAAAACCACGTCCAGTTTTGACGTCTGTTTCCAAAGCGCCATGTACCAAGTCGCCGTTGTTGCTTTTCGGGTCAATGCGGGCAATGCCAAAGCGCGTAAACATGTCGCCAGCACCGTATGAGGAAGCCATGACTTGAGTACTAGTCAGCATGGCAACACCAAGGCCAGCAACGAACAGGATCTTCTTGGACATCTGGGTAGTGCTCCTATGGAAAGGAAGGTAAACACCTTGAAAATTTGCGTACAAGGTTAATGCATGCAGTATAAAGGTCAACGGTCAGTAAAAAATTGATGCAGGGCAATAAAAGGTGCTAGAGGAAATGACTAATTGCCAGTCACCTGTCGGCATTTTTGGTTGTCTTTGCGGTGTTATAAAAAAACAGAGGGTTCCTGATGGAACCCTCTGTTTATCGCGCTCAATGCGAGAGTGTTACATGCGTCTGTTCAGCGAGAAATGTGCTGATACTCACCGGCATCGGCTGTCATGTTGCTGACTAGCAGAATGGCGATAAAGGACGCAGCAAATCCAGGCATAATTTCATAGACACCAGGGCCGCCCATGAAGCTTGCGTTCCAACCCAGCAGGACCCAAACAATCACGGTGAGTGTGCCTGCTACCATGCCCGCGATGGCGCCGGCGCCATTAGTGCGTGGCCACATCAATGACAGGATGATCAGTGGGCCGAAGGCGGCACCAAAACCTGCCCATGCGTGACTTACCAGTCCGAGCACTTGTGACTCGGGGTCCGAGGCAATAACAGCGGCTACGAGCCCGACCAAGACAACACTTATCCGGCCGATGCGGACAGTTTCCTTTTCTGTGGCTTGCTTGCGTAGAAACAGGCGGTAGAAGTCTTCCGTCAATGACGAAGACGCCACTAGAAGCTGGCTGGAGATGGTGCTCATGACAGCGGCCAGCAGGGCAGCATAGAGGAAGCCGGTGACCAGCGGATGGAACAGTAGGTCTGCCAGGATGATAAAGATGGTTTCTGGGTCTGCGATATCCATGCCGTTGCGAACCGCGTAAGCACGGCCAAACAGCCCCATAGCGACCGCGCCAAAGAGCGAAATGAACATCCAGCTCATGCCAATATTACGGGCTGTTGGGACATCTTTCAGTGAGCGTATGGCCATAAAACGCACGATAATGTGTGGTTGGCCAAAATACCCCAATCCCCAGGTAACCGCAGAGAGCCAGCCGATAATGGTTAGCCCTTGTGTCCACGACAGCAGCGTTGGGTCGACGTCTCTCAGGGTTTGATCAGCCTGGGCGATACCGCCGCCTCCATCGCCATAAAGAATGACTAGCGGCATGATAACCAGTGCCAGCATCATGATGCAGCCTTGCACAAAGTCGGTCATGCTTACAGCGAGAAAGCCGCCGATAACGGTGTAGAGCAGAACCACACCCAAGGTGACCAGAATACCGGTGGAATAGTCACTCATTCCGCCAATGTTGATCACTCCCGAAAAGGCGCTTTCAAACAGTTTGCCACCCGCTACCAGACCTGAGGCGGTATATACTGAGAAAAAGACCACGATGACAACTGCTGATACCGTTCTCAGTGGTATGGAGCGAGTGGGAAAGCGGTTAGCCAGAAATTCTGGAATGGTGATTGCATTACCGTAGTGAACGGTTTGTTCGCGCAGGCGAGGTGCAACAAGCACCCAGTTGAAAAATGCGCCAACAAACAGGCCAATACCGATCCAGGCAGAACCCAGGCCAGACACGAACATGGCTCCGGGCAAGCCCAGCAGCAGCCAGCCACTCATGTCTGAGGCACCAGCCGAGAGTGCGGCGACGGCTGGGCTGAGAGATCGGCCACCTAGTATGTAGCCTTCAGAAGTTGATGTGGATTTGCGCATGGCATAAAAGCCGATGGCTATCATGAGCGCAAAATAGATAAACAGGCTGATCCAAACACCATTAGCCATAAGATGTCTCCATGTTATTTTATTGTCGGAACCCACACCGACAAGGTGTTATTACATATATGTCAGAGCGTTGATAGCAGGCTCGCTATCAGTGAACGTGCGGCTGTAACGTCGTTGGTCGTCTTGTTGAGGTCATTGGTGGGTCCTTCCATCCGGTTGATTTGACAGCAGGAAAAATAATGACGTCCTGCCGATCCTTCAGAGATTATCGTACTTATCTCATGTTGTGGTTATTGTCAGAGACGTGATAACGACCTGACGTTGGCTTTTGACGCGTACCCCCGTGAAGACAGAGCTTTCTGTCAGTTGAGCGATAGTGGTATCACACACTACCTGTGAACGGAAATGTGCGCGCCCAGATTGTCTGGGCGCGCACTTAGTGATTTATTCGTCTCCCAATGCCAGCAATGAGGCATTGCCGCCAAGCGCCGCCGTATTGTTGGTAATGGCTTTTTCAGTGGCGAAGCGCAACAGGTAATGCGGGCCGCCAGCCTTGGGCCCGGTGCCAGAAAGCCCTTGACCACCGAAAGGCTGAACGCCTACGACTGCACCGATAATATTGCGGTTGATGTAAACGTTACCAGCACGGATTTTGCTGGCGATTTGGTTAGCATAACTTTCATTGCGGCTATGCACACCGAACGTCAGGCCATAGCCCCTGCCATTAATGGAATCAATCACGTGATCAATATCCTTGGCCTTGTAGCGGACCACATGCAGGATCGGGCCGAACTGTTCGCGCTCCAGCGCCTCAATGCCATCGATAAGAAATGCTGTGGGTGCAATGAAAGTGCCTTCGCGAGTCAGGGTTGCGTCAAGCGGCGTTTCTGCGAGTAATCGCCCTTCAGCTTTCAGGCGATCGATATGCGCCTGCAGGCCTTGTTGCGCGTCAGCATCAATGACAGGGCCCACATCGGTGCCCAGTTCGCGGGGGTCACCCACTCGCAGCTCTGCCATAGCACCTTTGAGAATTTCAATAACCCGGTCGGCGACATCATCCTGAAGGTAGAGTACGCGCAAGGCTGAGCAGCGTTGTCCTGCACTTTGGAAGGCAGACTCAATCACATCAACAACGACCTGTTCCGGCAGCGCCGTGGAATCAACAATCATCGCGTTCATGCCGCCTGTTTCGGCAACCAGCGTTGGAAGTGCGGCATTTTCTCGGCTGGCCAGCGCGCGATTGATGATCTGTGCGGTATCTGTGCCCCCAGTGAAGACCACACCGGTAATGCGTGGATCGCTGGTCAGAATGCTGCCAACCGTTGGGCCATCACCAGGCAAAAGCTGCACCACATCGCGTGGCATACCCGCGTCATATAGCAGCTCAATCACACGATGTGCGGTGATAGATGTTTGTTCAGCGGGTTTAGCCAGTACGCTGTTACCCGACACGGCAGTGGCCACTAGCTGGCCACAAAAAATGGCAATTGGGAAGTTCCATGGACTGATAGCCGCGAATACACCCTTGCCGCCCATGTGTAACTCGTTTGACTCACCCGTCGGGCCAGGAAGTATCGTCGGTTTACCAAATAGCATTTCAGCACGATTTGCGTAATAGCGGCAGAAGTCCACGGCTTCGCGGATTTCGGCGACACCATCGGTTAGCAGCTTGCCACCTTCCCGAGAGCAAAGCGTCATCAGCTCTGCCATGTTGGTTTCCATGAGGTCGGCGAAGCGCCGTAGGATGTCAGCTCGCTCACTGACTGGCGTTGCTTCCCAGCGCGGAAAGGCCGCCCATGCCGAATCGACGGCTTTTTCAGCCTGCTCGGCGGTGGTCCATTGCACGCTGCCGACCGCTTTGCGGTGGTCGAAGGGCGCTGTTACTTTGAGGTGCTTGGTGTCATTTGTTGTCGCAGTGTCTGCCAACAGGGGGCCAGCCTGATATTGGATATCCATGAACTTGTCCATGCTCTCCATCAGCGGCTCGTAATGGCTGCGAATGTTCAGGTCCAGACCTTTAGAGTTGCGTCGTTCTTCGCCGTAGATCTCGAGCGGCAGTGGAATTTGATTGTTGGCCAGCGTTGCGTACTGGCGCAACGTTTGCACTGGGTGCTGACATAGCGATTCAACGGGGACTTCTGGGTCGACCAGCTGGTGTACAAAGGACGAGTTAGCGCCGTTTTCCAGCAGTCGACGAACCAGGTAGGGGAGCAGGTCTTTGTGCGCACCAACCGGTGCATAAATACGGCAGTAAGTCCCCTTGGGCGCGCGCTTTAATGCCGCCTCGTAGAGTGCTTCGCCCATGCCATGCAGGCGCTGGAACTCAAACGGACGACCGCCCTGATTGGCTTGTTCGAGAATGCTGGTGATAGTGTGGGCATTATGGGTCGCAAACTGCGGGAAAATACGGCCACGGGTCGCCTCAGAGAGTAGGAAGCGGGCGCATACCAAGTAGGAAATATCGGTTGACGCTTTGCGGGTGAATACTGGGTACCCTTCAACACCGAGTTGTTGAGACTCTTTGATCTCTGTGTCCCAGTAGGCACCCTTGACCAGCCTGAGTGGAATTTCATCACCTTGTTCATCCGCCAGGCGGTTGATGAAGTGCAGTGTGGGTAGGGCGCGGGTGGAGTAGCCCTGAACGACCAGGCCGAAGTGGCCCCAACCACGGCAGGTGTCGCTGGTATAAACCGCACGAAAGACTTCCAGGGAAATTTCTAGGCGGTCAACTTCTTCGGCATCAATGGTAATGGCAACACTCTGGCTACGGGCCAGGGCAGCAAGTTCGCGCACCGAGGTGACCAGCTCGTCAAGTACTTGCTCACGGCGGCCAAATTCGTAACGCGGGTGCAGTGCCGATAATTTGATGGATACGGACGGTGCCGGCGTGTGATCAGGCAACGCCTTGCTTGTTTTTCCTACCTGCTCTATGGCGCGAGCATAGTCGTCAAAATAGCGTTGGGCATCGTCACGGGTGCGCGCGGCTTCCCCAAGCATATCGTAGGAATAGGTGTAGCCTTTATCAAACAGTGGTTTGGAGCGCTTCAACGCTTCATTGATATCGCGCCCCAGCACGAACTGCTTGCCCATAATCTTCATCGCTTCAACCATGGCGCGCCGGATGACCGGTTCACCCATGCGGTTAACCATACGGTTAATGAAGTTGCTGGGTTTGCCGTCTTCGGTACGGTCCATGCTGACAACGCGACCTGTCATTAATAGGCCCCATGTCGAGGCATTGACTAGCCATGAGTCACTTTTGCCAGCGTAAGATTGCCAGTCAGCAGGCGCTAGCCTGTCTTCAATCAAGGCATCGGCAGTGGCTTTGTCGGGAATGCGCAGCATAGCCTCAGCCAAGCACATCAGCATCAGGCCTTCATGGGTGTTCAGGCTGTACTGTTGAAGCAGCTCGTCGATGGTATCGACAGCCGTGTCCATCTCACGTACTTCGCGCACTAACGACGCGGTATTGGCCGATGTTTGATCAACATCGTGCTGGCTCGTTCCTAGTGCCTTGATGAGCTCATCTACATACGTGTTTTCATCAACGATGTAATGATCGCTGATGGTGCTGAAAAGGGTGTCGGCATTCTGTTGCCAAGTACTATCGATGAGCATGGTGTCGGCGTTGAGCATGGTGTCATTCCCCGCAAGGTTGCTGGTTGCCACAGGGGTTGTTCCGGTTGGTACCATGCTGACTCTGCAGCAGGTGGCCGGGGATTGATACAGGGTAGGGCGCTGTGGTCAACGCTGCTTGTTGATTCCACGTCAGGACTTGTTTATTTCCTAGATCCTGACATCGTATAGAAGGATTTTTCGACTTTCGTATAATGCGAGCTGCCGCATGTGTCCGTATTTTTCTAGTAGCTGACGGGCGGGTGTGAACGAGTTGTGCTGCTATTCGAACTGTTGATGCTCGCCCCCTTCACCGTAAGCCTAGCCTGGTGCCTGGTGCAAGTTAGTCAGGCTGGATGTCGTGCGCTACTTGGCCAAGCTGGCGAGGTAACTCGTTGCTGATATTTTTTCTTAGCTGGCTGGGTGGGTGGCCGTAGGCTCGCCGGAAAGCGTTAGATAAAGCACTTTGATTGGAAAAACCAGCCAGAGCCGCAATTTCAATGAGAGGAAGAGGAGTTTCCAGGAGTAGGCGTCTGGCGGCGAAAAGGCGCCGCTGCATGACATACTGCCAAGGGGGCATGCCGGTCTGGGCACTAAAACACTGGCTGAAGTGCCCTTCGCTCAAGCAAGCTTTGGCGGCAAGATCAGATACCCGCAGCGCACACTCTAGGTGGCAATCGATATAGCGATCTAGTGCGTTGAGGTCCAGTGTTCTGCCACGCGCTGGCTGGCGCTCGGTCAGCCGTGAATGCAGCGAGCCGAGCAGTGTGCTGGTCAGGCGCTCGTGCTGCAATGATGCCCCAGGCTTGACCTGGTCCAACTGCTGTATCTCTTCGAGCAGGAAGTTCAGGTAATGTCTGAGCGGACTGTCCAGCTCGAAGAAAGCGGGCTCATCAAACAGGCGAGAGAGTTCATGGTGGTGACCCGTAAGGCTGATGGCGTCGCGGGGTAGGTCGATAATTAGCTGGCGGTTCTCGCCATGGCCCGCGTAGTGATGCTGGTGGTTGGCAGGAACAATGCAGCCTGACAGTGTTGAAACAGAGCCGACAAGCCCTTCAATTTCAAATTCTGCCTGGCCGTGCAGCCCAATCACGATCTGATGAAAGTCGTGAGCATGGTGGTGAGGCACGGGGTCAAGGGGTATCTGGCGAAAGGCGCTATTCATGGTCTGTTTTTATTATCGGGGTGTGGGGCATCATATGAGATTTTTTCTAAGCTCGGTGCGCGCATTTAGATGGTCTCTCATGGCGTTAAGTTCTGCTTGACCCTCTGTATCTAATAGCTGCCCCCCGCGCTGCGCACGGCCATATCGGCCATGTTCTTCCATCACCCGCAAGGCGCGTCGGCGCACACCTTCAAGAAATTCATCATGGCGTATCGGGTAGCCCATAATGGTGTTCCATTCGGTTTCGCTGACGCTATTATCCAGTGCTTTAGCAAACAGTGTCAGCAAATCCTCTGCCTGGGTCAGGTAGCGCGGAGTACGTGATAGCATCAGTACAGCCAGCACGCTTCCGATCACTAATAGACAAACTGCAAATACCAGTAGATAAAGCGCCATGTACGTTCCATCTCTTTCTGTTAGTACGCTGTCGTCACCTCATACTATGCTTTTAGGATGATTTTTTCAGCGCTATTCACGCAATTTCATGGGGGCGTCGATGAACAGGCGTGGGTCCATGGGCTGAATATCACCGATACGCGGTATAAAGTTCATATGAGCCAGAATATCGCGCTCGATATCGATACCCGGCGCAATTTCGCTAAGGGTTAGCCCATCGGGCTCTAAGCGGAAAACACAGCGCTCTGTAACGAACAGTACTGGCTGCTTAAAACGCCTCGCTCGTGCGCCTGAAAACGTGATTTGTTCAACGCTTTCCTTAAATTTACGTGTCTGGCCTTCGGTTTTTATGCGCAGCTGCCCGTCATTTAGCTCAATGGCTAAGCCGCCAGCAGTGAATGTGCCAGCAAAGACCAGGTGTTTGGCATTCTGGCTGATATTGATGAAGCCGCCAGCACCTGCCAGTTTAGTGCCGAAACGGGAGACGTTAACGTTTCCTTCTCTATCGACCTCGGCCATGCCGAGACAGGCCAAATCCAGTCCGCCGCCATCATAGAAATCGAACTGACTGCCTTGGGCAATGATGGCCTGGGTATTCACTGCGGCACCAAAATCCAGGCCTGACGCGGGCTGCCCACCGATAACACCGGGTTCTGCGGTCAGAGTAACGTGCTTTAGCAAGCCTTCTTCGGCGGCCACAGAGGAGATACCTTCTGGCATACCAATGCCCAGGTTGACCACGCCGCCAATCGGCAGCTCTAACGCGGCACGGCGAGCAATGACTTTGCGAATATCCAGCGGCATGCTGGCCTCTGTTTGTTCAGGGCGTTTGTAGCGGCCAGTAAAGTAGCGGTTGTACTGAGTGGCATAGGTTTGCGGGTGGAGCTCCGGTGGGGCGACCACAACCGCATCGACCAGCATGGCAGGAATGACGACATCACGGGTTGGCAAGCTGTTGGCCGCAACCACCTGGTCAACCTGAACGATAACTACGCCACCCGAATTGCGTGCGGCCATGGCTTGAGCCAGGTTGTCGAGGATAAGCGCTTCACGCTCCATGGTAATGTTGCCATGTTCATCGGCGGTTGAACCACGCAGCAGGGCCACATGAACAGGAAAGGTGTGGTAAAGCAGGCGTTCCTGCCCTTTGATGGTGATTAATTCGACCATCTCTTTGGGCGTAATAGCGTTAATCCGTCCGCCGCTTAAGCGTGGGTCAACAAAGGTTTCAAGGCCGACGTGGCTGATAAGCCCGGCTTTTCCTGCCGCGATATCCCGGTACAGCTGCGAGATCACGCCCTGGGGAAAGTTGTATGCTTCTATGTCGCCTTGCATGGCGCGGGCTGCCAGTTTCGGAATCAGCGCCCAATGGCCACCAATGACCCGGCGCACCAGTCCAGCAGAGGCGAGGCGGTTTAGGCCTCGCTCTTTGCCATCACCTTGGCCAGCCGCGAAGACCAGTGTGAGATCCTTGGGGAGCCCTTCATTGGCATGGCGTTCAGCAAGTGCTTTAAGCAAGGCGTCGGGCACGCCAGCCCCCACAAAGCCAGATGTGGTCAGTGTGTCGCCAGAGTGGATCAGCGCTATAGCATCACGGGCCGATACGATCTTGCACTGCATGCGTTTCTCCTCAGAATGCCAACATGTCAAGCACAATGACGGCAATGGTTGCTACGACGGGAATCGCTACAGCACAAATGAAGATATCACCATAGCTTTGTCTGTGAGTCAGGCCACAAATACCCAGCAGCGTGATAACTGCACCGTTTTGCGGCAGCGCGTCGAAACCGCCTGATGAAAGGGTGGTCACACGGTGCATGAGCTCCATGCTGACTCCTTGAAGCTGGCCAATCTCTGCAAACTGCGCGCCCAGCGCTTCTAACGCTATCGACATACCGCCCGAGGCAGATCCTGTGATACCGGCTAACACGTTGACAGCCACGGCAAGTGAAGCCAAAGGGCTATCAGGAAATAAGTCTAAGACCTGATCACGAATAAGAAGAAACGCCGGTAGTGAAGCAATAACGGCACCATAGCCCACTTCGGACGCGGTATTGAAAATAGGCAGTAGTGAACCGAAGGTGCCCTGGTTGATGCTTTCCTTGATGTCCTCAAAGCGTTTCCAGTTGCCGACAATTACCAGCAGGATCGATACCACGAGTGCGACAATAATGGCCCATATACCGGCAACCGACTTGAGTGAGGTCGCACCATACTCAGGCTCAGCCAGATAGGCGGCATCGAGGTTGGGAATGACCAAATAGGTAAAAACGGCATTTAGCAGAATGACGGTGATAACTGGCGCACAGGCCATAGCGAAGGCGGGGAGTTGCACATCATCCGGTAGGGCGGCATCAGCGGCAGTTGTCTTGTGTACGCCATAACCTTCACCTCGGCCTTGGGCGGCTGAAGCGCGACGGTTGAGCCACAGCAGGCCGCCAAATAGCATGATGGCACCAGCCACTGTGCCCAGGAAAGGGGCCGCGAACGCATTGGTGCCGAAATACGGCATCGGAATCGCATTCTGGATCGCAGGTGTGCCTGGCAGAGCTGTCATGGTAAACGTGAAAGAGCCCAGTGCAATGGCAGCGGGAAGTAACCGCTTGGGAATATCCGCTTGGCGAAATAGTGAGTTGGCAATGGGATAAATAGCAAACGCCACAACGAAAAGAGACACGCCGCCAAATGTCAGGACACCACAGGAAAGGACGACGGCGGTAATCGCACGTGCTGAGCCAAGGCGAGCAACAATGCGTTCGGCAATGACGCGTGCTGATCCACTATCCGCCATGACTTTACCGAAAATGGCTCCCAGCAAGAAAAGCGGGAAGTACAACACAACATAGTTGCCCAGCGCTTTCATGAATACCTGGGTATAGGTTGCCAGCACAGGCAGACTGCCACTCATGACTACGGCGAGCAGTGCGAGTATCGGTGCTAGAATGAGTACGTTGATCCCGCGGTAGGCCAGATACATTAGTAGCCCGAGCGACAGGAAAATTCCGATTAACCCCATGGCCCACTCCCTATGTGATGGGTTGTTGATTGGCAAGGTTGCCGTTAGTCGTTCAGTGTTTCTCGGTAGCCAGGCCTGTCCATTTGTCGTGGCCGCCCTATCGCTACCTGTGTCGGATAATTTGAGCAGGGGCATTCTACAGAGAGAGGTGTTTCGACGTTGCCTTAAACGTGGGGAGGGAGTTTAGACTTTGGTAGGAAGTAGAAAATAATTACGCAAGATGGCGAACTTTTTTGGTCTTTGCTGTCTGATTATTTACAGACAGACAACGTGCGCGATGGCAGTCGCTAAAGTTGTCCTTCTGATTCGCAGTTTCGATCTTGCCGCCATATCCTTAGATACGGCGGCTTTCTTTTTTGTGTGAGATGG
Organism: Halomonas halocynthiae DSM 14573; assembly: GCF_000425725.1. Lineage (GTDB taxonomy): Bacteria > Pseudomonadota > Gammaproteobacteria > Pseudomonadales > Halomonadaceae > Halomonas > Halomonas halocynthiae. Next base: position 650,319 of record NZ_KE384439.1, on the reverse strand, counting down.
GGCGACAGTAGATCAGCGGCTGCGCATGCGAAGAATGGCATCGAGCACGTCGCGGCGGGTAACAATACCTGCCAACCGGCCTTGTTCTGTGACGGGGTAGACCTTGGGTTTGGCACCCAGCATTTCCTGAGCCAGGTCAATAATGCTTTTGGTCGGAGATACGGACAGCACCTCATGGCGCATTAGGTCTTCAACCAGTGGCGGCTCATTATCCATATAGATGCTATCTAACACCTTACCTAAAACATCTTGCTCAGAAATGAAGCCGATCAGGTGATCATGTTCATCGACCACGGGGGCACCTGGCAGACGGTGGTGCGACAGACGGCCAGCAAGGGTGGCGATCGATGTTTTTCCTGATACGCGGTAACAGTCGTGGGACATAATTTCACGCACAATGGTGGGTGACTTATTTGGCATGTTGTCTCTCCTAGGCCAGCGACAGGTATCAATGATAATGCCTTGTTACAGTTATTCCGTCACTCATGAAACACAAGGAGTTATGAATGGATGCTCGAGAGTATCTGGCTCAGAAAGGACTTGATGGCAAACCCAGGACCCAGCCTCAGCTTACGCTTGAAGAGAAATCCTGGGCGCGTGCTAAAGCGTCAGGTAAACACCGGCCTCGGGCGGGAACGCCTCACGACTGGGAGGACTGGGAGCGCTATCACGAGCAATTGGCGGACGCTGCTGAGCAACTGGAGCAGAAGATAGCGCCCGATGAAACGCCTGCGCCTACTGACAATGAAGTGAACAGTAAGCGTGCCCCCAGTGCCAAGCAGTACAGCGTTGAGCACTATGTTCCTGAAGCTTCAATCTCAGTGCCAACGAAGCCTGTTGGTAAGCCGTCGCTGCATCCTTTTGCTGCTTATGTTGCTTTGAGCGTACTCTTGCCGCCGCTGGCAGTATGGCTCTCCGATGGTGGAGCAAAGCGTGGTGTTGTCGCGTTATTGTTGATGTTGGCAGGTTGGCTGCCGGGCGTCGCCTACGCTTTGTACTGGGTTGTGCAGCAAAGAGATCAGGAGTCACCTTGTCGATGAGGGGGGGCTGCGTATACACTCCGTAAACTTTAAATATTTTTGGAGTTTACAGTGGGCTATCTTATTGGTGTAACGGCACTCTGGGCCTTTTCTTTTTCACTTATCGGGGTATATCTGGCAGGCCAGGTCGACAGCTACTTTGCCGTACTGACTCGTATTGCATTGGCGGCCATCGTGTTTCTTCCATTTCTACGACCGGCTCGCCTGACACTCTCGCAGCGGCTCATGCTAATGGGGCTGGGGGCTGTTCAGCTCGGCATGATGTATTTGTTTTTCTATCAGTCGTTTTTGTTGCTGAGTGTGCCCGAAGTGCTGCTGTTTACCGTATTAACGCCGCTATATGTGGCGTTGCTGGATGATGCCTTGTTCAAACGGTTTTCGTTGTTTCACCTGCTGACAGCCATGTTGGCGGTGCTGGGTGCTGCGGTGATTCGCTATCAGGGCATAGATAGCGGTTACTGGATGGGCTTTATGGTCGTGCAGGGCGCTAACCTGTGTTTTGCACTGGGGCAGGTGGGGTATCGCCGTTTCTCGGTTGGTTTGCCAGAGTCGTTACCCCGCATCAGTGTGTTTGGTTGGTTTTACCTTGGGGCGCTGGCAGTTGCCGCGCCAGCCTTTCTGCTACTGGGAGACCGCACGGCGTTGCCTGTTAGTGGCTTGCAGTGGGGGGTGCTTGCCTGGCTGGGCATTGTGGCATCAGGGCTTGGTTATTATTTGTGGAACCTAGGGGCCACGCGTGTCGATGCAGGTTCTTTGGCGATTATGAATAATGCCTTAGTGCCAGCGGGTCTGTTAGTTAACCTATGGTTATGGAATCGTGATGCGGACCTGCCGCGCCTGGCACTGGGTGGCGGTATTATCGTCGTATCGTTATTGCTTAATTCCTGGTGGCAGAGTCGTCGTTCGGCACAAATTGCCTGAACCTGCGTTGCTGGTGCTTAGAGGTATCGCCATAATGGCCGTCCAATGCCAAGGATATCGGGATGACAGCCTTCAACAATTCAGCGTTCAAAAACATTGGCCTGATCGGTCGTCTGGGTAGCGTCCGGGTCGTTGAAACTCTCAAGCGGTTGACACGCTTTCTGGATAGCAGCGGCTACCACGTCATCATTGAAGACCGTACTGCAACGGTGCTTCTTGACCACGGCCATGCCGAGGCTAGTCGCCGCCGGTTGGGTGAGCTGTGCGATCTAGTTATTGTGGTTGGCGGTGATGGCAGTTTGTTGGGAGCCGCGCGCAGCCTATGCCATAGCGGCACGCCGGTATTGGGCGTTAATCGTGGACGTCTTGGGTTCCTGACGGATATTTGCCCCGATGAGCTTGAGGCGCGGGTGGGGGAAGTGCTGGCTGGTCAGTATGAAAAAGAAGAGCGTTTTTTGCTCGATGCGGAGCTCTATCGTGGCGACGAAGTTGTTGGTCGAGGGGATGCGTTGAATGAAGTGGTGCTGCACCCAGGCAAAGCCGTGCGCATGATTGAGTTTGAGCTGTTTATTGATGGCCATTTCGTTTATAGCCAGCGCAGTGATGGTGTTATTATCGCCACCCCAACCGGCTCAACGGCTTATGCGTTGTCTGGTGGGGGGCCTATTATGCATCCACGGCTAGAGGCCATCACTCTTGTGCCGATGTTCCCCCATACGCTGTCTAGTCGGCCGATTGTCATTGATGCAGCCAGCGAAATACGTATTCACATTGGTGAGACCAACCAAACCTATCCGCATATTAGTTGTGATGGGCAAACTCGCGCGGTTTCCAAACCTGATGACGTGCTGGTCGTGAAGCGCAAGCCTCAGCGAATCCAGTTATTGCATCCGCTGGGGCATAACTTTTATGAAGTATTGCGTAGTAAGTTAGGGTGGAGTAATCGTCTTGGAGACTGAGCTTAGTAAGGCTAAACCGCAAGGTTATGACCTGATTGGCGATGTGCATGGTTGTGGTGTCAGCCTAGTAAAGCTGCTGGAGCAGATGGGGTATCGTCAGCATCATGGCGTATATTCCCACCCGCGCCGTAAGGTGGTCTTTATGGGCGACCTGATTGACCGTGGGCCACGCGTTCGCTTAGCGGTCAATACAGCGCGTCGCATGGTTGAAGCGGGTGAGGCGCTGATTGTGATGGGTAATCACGAAGCGAATGTACTGGCTTACTGCCAGCGAAACCCCAGCTCAGCGCAAGGGTGGTTACGTGCTCATACGGCACGCCACAATCGTATCGTTCATGAAACACTAGAGCAGTACCGTGACTATCCCCAGGAGTGGGAGGACACACTGTCATGGTTCATGGAGTTACCGCTGTTTCTAGAGCTTGATCAGTTCCGGGTTGTACATGCCTGTTGGGACCACTCACTGATTGATGCGTTACGCAGCAGCTACCCCGATGGGCGTATCGATCTGGCATTTTTGATTAAAGCGTCGCAGCCAGACACCCTTGAGTACCGCATTCTTGATCGGCTTACGCGCGGTACTCAGCTGTGGCTGCCAGGTGATATCACGATTCATAGTGGTGACGGCTTCAAACGTCGTTCGTTTCGCACCCATTTTTGGGCGCAGTCGCCCCAGACATGGGGGGACGTGATGTTCCAGCCTGATAACCTGCCAGGCTCACTGGAGCAACGACCGATCAGTGACCAGGAGCGCCGCCAGCTGAGCCATTATGCCCTCAGCGAACGCCCCCTGTTTATTGGTCATTACTGGTGTGAAGGCATTCCTGCTTTGCCAGCGCCTAATATCGCCTGTCTAGATTACAGCGCCGTCAAGCTGGGGCGATTGGTGGCGTATCGCTGGAGTGGTGAACGTCAGCTCAATGCGGATCATTTTTCATGGGTGAAGGTGGCGCTTGATGAGCAGGGTGGTGAGGCGTCCTGGACGTTTGACGATTGATGTCAGCGAGTCGTGCGATACGTCTTGTGGGTTATAGGCTGACAGCGCTGCATTTTTGTGGTTTATTAGTTATATTCCCTTGAATGATCCCTTGATTTTTTCCGGTGGCCTCGGTCACCGGTTTTTTATGTACTAGAATTTTTTATTTCTCAGCATGTTATTCAACGCTTGGGTCAGTCAGTCGCAAAGGCCGAATCTAGCTCATGTACAAAATCCTTATTCTTCCTGCCGATGTAGATGTGCGCGAATTGCGCGAGGCGCTGTGGGCGCATCATATTGGCCATCAATTTACTGACGACCCTCAGGGGCAGGCCTTATGGTTAGCCGACCCTGACCAGCAGGAAGTGTTGAAACAACTGCTGATTCGCTGGGAGCGCGGCGACGCGTTGTTGGTAAATCACACGGTTCATTCAGCGCCTCGCTCACCTGCTTGGCGTATACCTTTCCGAGTTGCACCGGCTACCGCAGTTGTTATCAGCCTAAGCCTGGTGGTGTTTGGGCTGATGGGTGTGCTGGGCGATATTGTGGTGAGCCTGCTGACCATCGTGCCTGTGGAGCTTGCCGCTGGCAGCCCCGTGTTTGGAACTCTGCAGGAAAGCGTTAGTTCAGGGCAGATATGGCGGCTATTTTCCCCTGTATTTCTGCACTTCGGCTGGATGCACTTGTTGTTCAATATGCTGTGGCTCTGGGTGTTTGGCAGCCAGATCGAGCAGCGGCAGGGCAGTAAGCATGTTGTGGTGCTGCTGTTGGCGACAGCTATTGGTGGCAATTTGGCGCAATATGCCACGGGTACTGTGTTGTTTGGCGGCATGTCTGGCGTTGATTTTGGGCTGATGGCTTATGTATGGCTGATGAGTCTTCGGCGTCCTGAGAGTGGCTATTTTATCCCTCGGATGCTGGTGGTGCTGATGCTAGGCTGGCTGGTGTTTGCGATGACCAGCGTTGCTGGATTGTTTGGTTTAGGCAATGTCGCTAATGAAGCGCATCTGGGTGGTTTGGTCGTGGGCTTAGCGTTGGGCTGGTATCATTCGCGCCCCGGGCAGCGTTTGCGTTGAATGTTAAACCGCTGTGAAAAGTGGTCACTGTCGGCCGCTAGAGTCAGGAGAAACCCCATGAGCGATATGACGTTTGAGCGCATGATTGAGCAGATGACACCGTCGATTTATCACAGCTTGAAGCAGGCGGTGTCCTTGCGTAAGTGGCCTGATGGACGTTTTCTGACGTCGGAGCAGACCGAGTTGTGTCTAGAGGCGATTATTCGCTACGAAGCTCAGCAGAATGTGCCGGAAGACCAGCGGGTAGGATATTTGGAGCGTCGTACCTGCGGTGCTGACAGCAGCGGAAGCAATGTGTCGCCGGAGATGGCGGGGCTGGGCCAAAACGTAGGGCAAGATGTTGGCGGAGGCAGCCGCAGTGACTGAGATACCGGTTAGCGGCGCAAGTCTGCATGGTTGCTTACGAAAAATGGCTATCGAGCCAGGAGTCGGCGGTGACAGTGCGCGCTATACGCTGCGTGCGGGGGAGCACTCTCTCGATCTTAATGCCCGGCTTGGTAAACCGTTGAGCTTGTCATGGACAGGCGCTATTGCCTGTACCCATTGTGAGCGAGCCACGCGCAAGAGCTTTGCTCAGGGCTATTGCTATCCCTGTTTCAAGCGCCTGGCCCAGTGCGATACGTGCATTATGAAGCCAGAGCTTTGCCACTACTATGAGGGTACCTGCCGTGAGCCGCAGTGGGGCGAGAGTCATTGTTTTCAGCCACATGTGGTTTACCTGGCTAATTCATCTGGCCTTAAGGTTGGTATTACTCGAGGCACTCAGGTGCCGACCCGTTGGTTAGACCAGGGGGCTATTCAGGCCCTGCCGATTATGCAAGTGGCCACGCGCCAGCAGTCTGGGCTGGTCGAGGTGTTGTTCAAAGATGCCGTATCCGACCGCACCAACTGGCGAGTCATGTTACGCGGTGAAACCGCCCCGTTAGACTTACCTGCTGAGCGTGACCGCCTATTGATAGCGCTGGCTGATGGTCTTGATGCACTGCGCGAGCGTTTTGGTAACGAAGCGCTTCGTGTGTTGGATGAAACGCCCTATCAGTTTGATTACCCCGTGCTTGAATACCCGACCAAGGTGGTATCGCACAACTTTGATAAAACCCCCGACGTTAGTGGTGTTTTGATGGGGATTAAGGGGCAGTATCTGATGCTGGATAGCGGGGTGATCAATTTGCGGAAATTTACGGGTTATGAGGTGGTGGTCAGCTAAGCTAATCAGTAGTAGATGACTCAATCGCCAACGCCAGCGCTACCAGCTGGTGTTCTTTGCCGGCGGGCATGGCCAGCTGGAACCCTACGGGCATGCCCAAGGCATCTTTTCCTGCTGGCAGGCTTATCCCACACCAATCTAGGTAGTTGATAAAGCCCGCGTGGCGCAAAATGCGTTCATCCGCTAAGCCATAGGCTTCAGGAGTGGTAATACAAAGACGCTGAGGCGGGGTGAGTGGCGTGGTTGGCAGCACTAGCGCATCCACGCCAGCGCGTTTTAATGCGGTTTTTCCGCGTTGAACCAGTGCTCTTCTTTGCTTCAGGCGGTGGCTGTACTCCTCTCGGGTTACTTTTACTGCGCGTTGCATGGCAGCGTCGAGTGGCATGCCGAGCGGTTGGTGGCGCCATTCGGGCAAATGGCGAGTGAGAAAGGCGTCAAGATCAGCTGCTACTAGTCCGCCGCTTTTAAACAGCGTGTCGGCGTCGGTTGCCTCAGGTAGATCAACAGATACCAGTGTTGCGCCACAGGTTTCCAGCTGGCGTAGCGTTTCTGCAAATGCGGTGTCTATGCCAGCGTCAGCTGTTACGCGCGGTGCGCTTTCCAGTACGCCAAGTCGAATGTCGCTGAGCGAAGGCGTGGGAAGGCAGGGCTCGCCGAGGGCGTGGAGGTGTTTGGCCAGCGTTTTCATATCGCTGGCCATTATGCCTAAGCTATCCAGATGAGGGCTCAGGGGAAGCATGCCGCCACCAGGCCAGTGCCCAGTGCCAAGCTTTAATCCTACGATGCCGCAGATTGCCGCTGGCACTCTGACTGAGCCTGCCGTGTCAGAGCCCAGCGCAAGTTGGGCGCTGCCTTCCACGACGCTGACGGCGGCACCGCTGGAGGAGCCGCCGCAAACTCGCGACGGGTCATGTGGGTTGCGCGGACCTTTGCCCTCTAGGGTGACTCCTAAGCTAGTGAAGCAGAAGGGAACGGTCTGAGTGAGGCCAGTGAATAGCGCACCCGCCCGACGTAAGCGAGCCACCAACGCGGTATCTTTCTGCCATTTGTTGGGTAGCGCGACTGTGCCGCCACCGCACATTGTCCATCCATTAAGGCCCATGTTGTCTTTTACCGAGACGCTCACACCATATAGCGGGCCGGGTGTTGCACCTTTTTCAACATCAGCAATGAGCTCAGCCGCCTGCTTTCGCACACGCTGGGGTGCCCACTGAGCGTAAGCGTTCCAGGCGGGTTGGTGGGCAGCAATCGCCGTTTCTACGCTTTCTAGTAGAATGTCGCTCGCTTTTCTGGGGGTAGGCATGACAGGGCTCTTTCAAAGGAAAGTGAGAGTTTTCAGGCGAAGTGGTTTGTGGAAGGGTTGATGACGAAGCGTGGCACCGAATGATACCGCGCTTCGTGACTCACGGTTAAGCTGGCGGCTCGGTGCCCGCGCTAACTGTTTTATCACTGTCACTGTCGTAAGGGTTTTTTGGCCTCTGGCTAGGCAGGAGTGGTGCGCGCCGAGCGTCGCTTTTGGGGCCATAGTACGTAGCGAGGTAGTCGAGAATATTATCCTCCATTTCCGGCTGAAACTCCCACAGCCCTTGCGTATCCTGCATCCAGCGAATCAAGTACTCCCAGTGGGCCCGTGATCCATGGTTTTGAGTTACCAGTTTTATGGAGTGACAGGCTGAGCAGTTGGCTTTTACTACCTGCCAGTTTTCAGCAATAACCATGCCGCTATCGGGGTCTGTTTCTGGTGTGCTTTGTGAGGCAGCCCAGCCTGAGAGTGGTACTAAGCACACCGCGACTGGAATTGCTGCTCGCAGTAGCGGGCGGGCGTAGTTTCTTATGTTCATCGTGACACCCCCTTTTATGCGACCTGGACGGCAATGCGATGACAGGCATTGTTAAGGTAGCCCTTAGGATTCCAGCCGGGGACCACCATCGGCTGTGATCGGCCTTCACTATCCGTCGCTCTGGCCCAGACTTCATAGTAGCCGGGTTCGGGGAAGCTGATATCACTGGTCCAGCGCTGCCAAGCTAGGCGGTTAGGTGCCTTACGCAGCTCCGCTTCTTGCCACGTTGCCCCGAAATCGATGGAGACTTGCACGCTGTGTACCGATAAATCTCCCGCCCAGGCATGGCCGCGTACTGCTAGAGGCTCATTCTGCTGGTGGGTGATACCCGTGCGCGGGAAGGTAACGAGTGATTTGACCGGCATTGAATGGATGGTTTCAAAGTCTTGTTTGGGGACTTCAGTGCCTGGTGCCACGGGCTGTTTCGGAACGCTGTAAGACGGTGCCGCCATTTTATTGCCATCGTGTTTTTGGTTACGAATGACGATTTTCTTCAGCCATTTGCCGGACACGGAGCCTGGCCAGCCTCCGCACACCATGCGTAACGGATAGCCATTGAGATAAGGAATATCTTCACCATTCATGGCCCAGGCGATCAGCGACTCGTCTTCCAGAGCTTTTTCCATGGGAACACCACGGGAAATTGATTCACGGCTGGGGTCGCCGCTAGCATGAGCATCGGCGCCATAGTAGGCGACATAGACAGCATCACCCGCGATACCGCAAGCCTCCAGCACGTCGCGCAAACGAGCGCCAGTAAAGCTTGGGCAGGCGACTGCACCGGTTGTCCATTGGTTGCCACTGGCCGCAGGAACAAATTCAGACCGGCCGTTGCCCCCACACTCAACGGTGAGTTGATAGGTGTGATGTGCAAATTTTTCCTTGAGCTCAGCGATAGTAAAGCTCTGCGGGTTTTCGCAAGACTCACCGCCAACGTCGATGCGCCAGGTTGTTGGGTCAATGGTGTCTTGTGGTGGCGGATTCCCATTGTTTCTCACAAACATATATTTGGCGGGAGTGATGTCATCATCAAGCAAGTAAGGCGGTGTTTCTGCATTAAGCGGGCGATCGTTCAATACAAGTAAGCCATCCTTGCCGGGAATAGCGAACGGTTCATCACTTTGAGCCATGGCTGCTGGAATCAGCCCGCCAGGCATGTTGGCAGCAAACGGGATTGAACCACCCACAGCGGCGGCCATGGCCAGCAAACTGGAGCGCTTGAGAAAGCCACGCCGAGTGAGTGGGTTAACTTCGCGGTCCCACAGCGTGAGATCAGCGGCAACAGGGTCCTCTCCATAGAGCTCATGAAGGCCACGGGTTTTAGATGTTTTATTCGTCATGGGGCGGCTCCTTGGTTTTTTTTGTATGCACATGTTACTGCTTGAGAGTTACTCGTATCCTATCGGCTTATGATGAGGGTATGCCAGAAAATTGCTGTAAATCTGGGCGTATTCACTTGTCTGAAGTGACCCGTAAAATGTCGTTTTCAGGCGCTGTTGTATTGGCCCCCGGGTCAGGGGGTTACATTGACCTGAGCAGGTTCAATTGCTAGGTTAAGCGCACTTTCAGGTGTCTGCGTAAGTCACGCGGATGAAACGGGAAGTCGGTGAGTCTTTCAGGTTGTTGTCGATAAAAGATAACCCCGACGCTGCCCCCGCAACGGTGATCGAGTTAAGGTCCACTTTCAGGCCACTGTGTAATATCAATACACGGGAAGGCGGTGGATTAGCGACACGTCAAGTGTGCTGCTCGTCAGCCCGGAGACCGGCCGGAAAGTGCATACCAGGACGCGGAGGGCGAGCCGGGGTGGAGTCGGTCGCTTGCGCGTCATATCCTCGCCCCTTTTTTCCTCTGTGCCGGCTTTCAATGTTGTTGTTCGCGCGGGTGCGCGCGGCTCAGAGGACTACCATGACTGTTGCCTTTCGTTTTTCTTCTCGCTCACGCCGCGTTGGCATTGTGGGTGTTTCGTTGTGTCTGACACCCGTGGCGGCTCTGGCCCAAGGGCTGGATAAACCTGAGCCTGTCATGACACAGCTGAATCCGCTGACCGTGACAGCCACACGAGCACCGCGTACGGCGGATGAAACTCTGGCCTCGGTAACAGTGCTTGACGAAGCAACTCTGCGCCGTCAGGACCCGCTGGAGCTAACGGAGCTGTTACGTGGTCAGCCCGGGGTAAATGTCAATACTAATGGCAGTTTTGGCAAGGTCACCGGCGTCAGCATTCGTGGGGCTGGCAATAGCGGCACATTACTGATGATTGATGGCATTCGTCTGCGTTCTGCCACAACTGGTGGTGCTGCGTGGCAGTTCCTTGACCCGCGTATGTTTGAGCGCGTTGAGATTGTGCGCGGTTCGGCAAGCAGTCTTTACGGGGCTGATGCAGTGGGTGGGGTGGTGCAACTGTTTGCGCCAGAAGGTGAGAACGGTCCTTCGCCGTCGGTCACGCTGGGTGGTGGTTCTTTTGATACGCGTCGTGCCAGCGCATCGCTTTCTGGCAGCCAAGGAGGAACGCGTTATTATGTGGCGGCCAGCCATCTGAAGACTGACGGTATTGCATTGCGCGAAGGCGGTGAGAAACAGGGCTATGACAATACCAGTGCCTTGGTGCGAGTATCGCAAGAGCTGGGAGAGCGGGCGAAGATCGGTGTGCTAGCGCTGCGTGGTCGGGGAGATTCTGATTATATCGGCGGCTCGAATGAATACGTTCAGCAGGTGGCCGGTGTTTATGGTGAAGTTGCGCTCAGCGACCACTGGACCAGCCGTTTGACACTCAGTGAGGCGCGCGATGAATTGAAGGATATTTCTGCCTATCCTAGTCAGTTTGATACGAAAACCCGCACGGCCCGCTGGGATAACACCCTTGATCTAGGCGCACACCAGCTGATTGTTGGCGCTGAGCACATGCAGGATAAAGTAGAGAGCACCACGGTTTACGACAAAAACAGCCGCGACAACACAGCGGTGTTTGCTCAGGGGCTCTTGGATTTCTCGCCGGTTACGGTGCAGGCTGCGTTGCGTCATGACGACAATGAGGCTTATGGAGAGCAGTTGACCGGTAGTTTGGCACTGGGCTATGAGCTGGATGACCATCATACGCTGCGCGCCAGTTACGGTACCGCCTTTCGTGCTCCGAACTTCAATGAGCTGTACTACCCAGGCTTTAGTAACCCGGATCTTGATCCCGAAACGTCTAAAACGTATGAACTGGGTGTGAGGGGACAGTACCGCGTGGGGTATTGGGATCTGTCGGCGTATCGCACCAACGTGAAAAAGTTGATCGCCAATGAGTTCATTGATGGACGTTACGCGCCGTATAACGTTAACCGTGCGCGTCTGCAGGGTGTAGAACTGGCGACTGGCGCTAACATTAATGACTGGGATTTGCGTGCGGCGCTGAGCTGGTCTGACCCAGAAGACAAAGAAACGGGTAAACGCCTGCGTCGTGAAGCGACCCAAAGCCTGCGCCTTGATGCCGATTATCTGGTGGGTGACTGGGAGCTGGGTGGCTCGCTGGTGGCAGAAAATCACCGTTTTGAAGATGCGAACAGCACACATCGCTTAGGCGGTTACGGACTAGTCGACTTGCGCGCGACCTGGCATTTTGCACCCGCTTGGTTTGCTCGGGTTAACGTCGATAATGTTTTCGATAAAGACTACGTTACGGCCTTTAACACCTTCGATGATTATGGCTATGAAAATGCCGGGCGTAGCGTCATGCTGAGTGTTGGGTTCGATGGCCGCTGATATGGCTCAGGCGGCTAGTTGGCGTCTGCCGAGTCTTGCGTTAGTCGCATGGGCTGCTCTCGCCAGCGCCGCTTCGGCGGGGGCCGCTGAAACTCACTCAGACTCACAGGCCACTACGTTCGGTTGTGTTAGCGATGATTTAGCCCAGGAGGTGTGTTTGAGCGCACCGGCACAGCGCATCATTGCGCTTTCGCCAAACCTGGTAGAGCTGGTGTATGCGGTGGGGGCAGGCAGCACGCTGGTGGGTGCTGTCAGCTATAGCGACTATCCGGCTGAGGCTAGCGCACTGCCTCGGGTAGGCGACTCCGATCGTATGGATATTGAGGCTATCTTGTCATTGTCGCCAGATCTGGTTTTGGCCTGGCATGGCGGCAACCCACGCATGCAGGTGGACAAACTGGTGGCACTGGGAATACCGGTTTACACCTCTGATGCGCAGGATTTCCCAACGATTGCCTCAACCCTTGAGCGTTTCGGCCAGTTAACAGGCCATACCACACACGCTGAAACCGCCGCGCAACAGCTGCGTGAAGGTGTGGCCGAACTTGAGCAACGCTATCAGGACGCCCCAACGTTGTCGGTATTCTACCAGGTATGGGATAAGCCGCTGATGACAGTGAATGGCGAGCACTGGATCAGCCAGTCACTGGCGATATGTGGCGCAGAGAGTCTGTTTGCTGATGCTGACGCTCTGGTGCCAAGGCCGAGTATTGAAAACGTGCTGGCGGCTGACCCCGACGTGATTATTACTGGCGGAAAAGATGCCAGCGATACGGCATGGCATAGTAACTGGCTGCGGTTTCCACAGCTTAGTGCCGTGCGTCATGACAACTTGTTTGTGGTTGATCCTGACCTGGTTCAACGGGCAACGCCACGCCTCCTAGAAGGGACGCGCGAGCTGTGCCAACGTCTGGATGATGCGCGTGAGCGGCGCTGAAACAACAACTCATGTGATACAGGCTGGCGCCGGGCATCGGCTGCGGCCGCTGCTATGGCTGAGCGCTCTGTCGTTACTGGCGCTCGGCGTAGCCGTGTCTATAGGTAGCGTTACGGTCACCCCTAGCGAATTGCTGGCGGTGCTTAGTGGTGAGGGCGAGCGCTTACACCGCACGTTGATTTTTGAACTGCGCTTGCCGCGTGCGCTGGCAGCCTTTGGCACTGGCGCATTGCTGGCTTTGGCTGGCGCGCTAATGCAAGTGTTGCTGCGTAATCCGCTGGCTGACCCTTTTGTGCTGGGGCTGTCCGGTGGTGCCGCTGTGGCGGCGTTGCTGGCGATGATTGCGGGGTTGGGGGCAGCGCTGATCTCGGCATCGGCATTCGCTGGAGCTTTGCTCTCTACCCTGATTGTGTTTGGCTTGGCTCACGGCACCGGCAGTTGGACGCCGGTGCGTTTGTTATTGACCGGCGTGGTCATGGCTACCGGCTGGGGAGCGATCATTACGTTTCTGCTAGCAATCAGCCCCATGGAGCAGCTACCCGGCATGTTGTACTGGTTAATGGGCGATCTCGCCTATGCTCAGCGCGCCTGGCCGGTATTGTGCTTGGCAGTGCTCAGTTTATTGGTGGTAATGCCATTGGGACGAACGCTTAACGTGTTGGCGCGCGGCGGGTTGGCTGCGGCAGCTCTTGGCGTGGCGGTTCGCCCCGTGGAGTGGGCGCTATATCTGCTGGCTAGCCTGCTCACGGCGGTGGCGGTAACTACTGCGGGCAGCATCGGCTTTGTGGGGTTAATGGTGCCGCATATGCTGCGGTTAGCGCTGGGTAACGATCAGCGGCTTGTGCTACCGGCCAGTCTACTGGCAGGGGGGATTCTACTGACCTTGGCAGATACCCTGGCACGCACGCTGATTGCCCCGCAACAGCTGCCAGTCGGTGTGATTACTGCCATGCTGGGTGTGCCGGGCTTCCTGTTATTGCTTTATCGGAGTCGCTGATGGCTGAGTTGCGCGCCAATGAACTGGTGGTGGATATACCGGGCCGTGCCTCAGGGTGCGCGCTTCGCTTGTCTATCTGTGCCGGTGAGCGTTGGGGTGTTCTTGGACCTAACGGTTCCGGCAAAACAACACTGCTGCATACTCTGGCCGGGCTGCGTTCGCCACGCAGCGGTCACGTTGCACTTGATGGAATACCACTGCAGCAGTTGAAACGCCGACAAGTTGCTCAGGCATTGGGTGTGGTGTTTCAGGATAGTCAGATCGGGTTTCCGGCCACGGTGCATGAGACGGCGATGATTGGCCGTTACCCATGGCTATCGCCGTGGCGTCGTGAAAGCCTGGAAGACATTGCGTTGGCTCAGGCTGCATTGAAACGCTTGGATCTTGAAGCGCTTAGCGAGCGGGTACTCGCTACGCTGTCTGGTGGCGAGCGTCAGCGAGTCGGGCTCGCCACGGTGCTAACGCAGTCACCTCATATTTGGCTGGTCGATGAGCCGACAAACCACCTGGATTTACACCACCAAGTGGCCGTGATGCGTTTACTGACCGAGCAGGCTAATGCTGGCTGTGGCGTCATCATGTGCTTGCACGACCTTAACCTTGCGGCCCGCTGGTGCGATCAGATTTTGCTGCTTTATCCAGACGGCGACGCCTGCTGGGGCCCGCGTGACACTATGCTAGAGCCGCAAGCACTGGAACGGCTTTACGGGCAAAAATTAACGACGGCGCATATCGACGGTGCGCCAGTGTTTGTACCGGTGGCGTAGCGCTGTTGGCTTGCTTCAACGCATACTGGCTTCTCACAAAGGAACATTTCATGACACAGCGTAAAATCGACCCCGCACGCCATGCTGAGCGCATGGCCATTAAGCAGCGCATTATGAATGAACGTATCGCCGCTGCCGACCGAGAGCAGGGCATACTGTTGGTGCTGACCGGGCCTGGCAAAGGCAAGAGCAGCTCAGGTTTCGGCATGCTGGCCCGAGCGCTTGGCCATGGTATGAAAGTGGGCGTGGTGCAGTTTATTAAGGGGTCGTTCAGCACGGGTGAGGAAGCGTTTTTCAGTGGCCTGCCTGGTGTTGACTATAACGTCATGGGCGAAGGCTACACCTGGGATACTCAGGATATTGAGCGTGATATTCGCACCGCCGAAAACGCCTGGGAAGAAGCGCGTCGCATGCTTAGCGATGACAGCTATCAGATGGTACTTCTCGATGAGCTAAATATTGCTCTGCACCAAGGCTACCTGAGTATTGACCGCGTGCTTGACGACCTTCAGCAGCGCCCAGAAATGCAGCATGTCGTGGTTACTGGACGCTACGCCCCAAAGCCATTAATCGAACTGGCTGACACCGTAACCGAAATGAAGGTGGTGAAACACGCCTTCAATGATCAAGGTATCGTGGCACAAAAGGGCGTTGAGCTGTGATGGTGGGGTCCTAGCTTTTAACGTCTGTGTTAAGGACCGGCCTCCCTCTTATGACACCCTAAACGGCGATGACCTCTTGGCGCTGGCGCGTCTGGCGGCGGCCAGTAACCGCTGGTCTCGCCGCACAGCTCCTTGGTAGGGTCAGTGAATCAATGCCGGTATCGGTTGATCACAACCCCAGCTCGTGGGTAGCTTCTTCGCGCATTTTGAATTTCTGGATCTTGCCGGTAACGGTCATTGGGAATTCATCCACGAATTTTACGTAGCGAGGCACTTTGAAGTGGGCAATGCTTTTTTTGCAAAAAGCGATGAGCTCTTCTTCACTCAGTTGCTGCCCGCCAGCGAGTTTGACCCAGGCCATGACTTCTTCGCCGTACTTCTCGTCGGGTACGCCGATTACCTGAACATCGGAAATGGCGGGGTGGGTGTAGAGAAAGTCTTCAATTTCACGCGGGTAGATATTTTCACCACCGCGAATGATCAGGTCTTTGATGCGGCCAACGATGGCCACATAACCTTCATCATCCATCGTAGCCAGATCGCCAGTGTGCATCCAGCCCGCCGCATCGATGGATTTATCGGTAGCCTCTTCGTTGTTCCAGTAGCCCAGCATTACACTGTAGCCACGGGTGCAGAGTTCGCCGGTTCCACCTCTTGGTACCACGGCGCCGGTGTCTGGGCTGACCAGCTTAACTTCCAAGTGCGGGTGAATTGTACCTACGGTGGTGACGCGCTTTTCCAGCGGCGCATTGGTTTTGGTCTGGAAGCTGACCGGACTGGTTTCGGTCATACCGTAGCAAATGGTGACATCTTGCATATTCATCTTGTCGATGACTTGGCGCATGATTTCGATAGGGCAGATAGAGCCTGCCATAATGCCAGTACGCAGCGTTGAGAGGTCAAAACTAGCGAACTCGGGATGCTCCAGTTCAGCAATGAACATGGTAGGTACGCCGTACAGGGCGGTGGCTTTTTCTTCGGCAACGGTTTGCAGTGTGACGAGTGGGTCAAATCCGTCGCTTGGATAAATCATGGTAGCGCCGTGGGTCATGCAGCCCAAGTTGCCCATTACCATGCCAAAGCAGTGATACAGCGGGACGGGGATGACCATCCGGTCAATTTCAGATAGCCCGAGTGTGCGCGCCACGAAAAAGCCGTTATTAAGAATGTTGTGGTGCGATAGGGTGGCACCTTTGGGTGCGCCGGTGGTGCCAGAGGTGTACTGAATGTTGATGGGCTCGTCAAACTGAAGCGTTGCCTGTAACTCGCTCAGAGCCTGCTGGGTGACTTGATCAGAATGACTAAGCATTTGCTGCCAGCTGAGAATGCCTGGGCGGCAATGGTTTTTATCCAAACAGATAACACGTTTCAACTCGGGCAGGCGTGTGCTGTGTAGTGCTCCGATGGTTGACGCGTCAATAGCCGCTACAGGCTGGTTTATTTCCGGTGCCAGCTCTGCCAGGGTAGCGACATAGTCGGATGACTTGAATACGCCCTGCAAAATTAGCGTTGACGTGCCTGACTGGCGCAGTGCGTATTCTAGCTCGTGGCTGCGGTAGCTAGGATTAATGTTGACCAAGACAGCGCCGATCTTGGCGGTGGCAAATTGCGTGATAGCCCACTCAGCACAATTGGGCGACCAAATGCCCACTCGATCCCCCTTGGTAACGCCAATGGCCAGCAGTGCTCGGGCGGCGTTGTTCACTTCTGCTTGCAGTTGCTGCCAGGTATAACGCAATGACTGCTGACGACTGATCAGGGCATCGCGCTCGGGGAAGCGTGCAACGGTATCATCAAAACAGTCGCCAATCGTCTGGCCTTTGAGCGGTGTATCACTGGTTCCGCTGACGTAGCTAGGAACTGCGGTCTGGCGTGGCATCGTTTTTCTGTCCTTGTTGTAGATGAGCGCGGGCGGAGTACACCTTAGTTTGTCTGGTCCAGTTTGCGGAGTGCTTCTCTGGCCCGCTGGTCGACGTTATCAATTTCCATGCGCATCAAATGGATGTCTTCTAACTGACGGTCGAGTTCTTCGCGTCGCTCTGCCAGTATTTCCAGCAAACGTTGTAGTTGTCGTGCATTACCGCCGGGCATGGCGTCATACATCGTGATGACTTCGCGAATTTCAGCCAGCGAAAAGCCCAAGCGCTTGCCGCGTAATGTCAGTTTCAGGCGCACACGGTCACGGGTGTGATAGATGCGCTTTTGGCCAATGCGTTGTGGTGCAATGAGGCCTTCCTGTTCATAGAAACGGATAGTGCGAGGAGTCACTTCAAACATGCGCGCCAGCTCACCGATACTCCAGGTACGCTGCTTATCGCGCAGCGGGACGGCGTTATCTTTTCGTCCTGTTTCGGATGATGCCTTGCTCATGGTAGGACTCCCTATAAATTGGTGGCAGTGTGAGCTTACCATCTTGCTGAAACACTAGACGAGGTTTACGTTAACGTAAAGTGCTTGTTGGGTCATGCCGTGATATGGCATAAAACAGATACGTGCTAAGTAAGCGTCATTCCCACAATACAACCGCTGTGGGCATGATGTGACGACAATGCTAAATAACCCGAGGTGTCCATGGATTTTTCGCTGACCGATGACCAGCGTGCGCTGGCAGATGCTGCTCGAGACTTTTCCCAAGCCGAGCTTGCCGAACATGCTGCGGACTGGGATGCGCAGTCGCATTTTCCAATAGATGTCATAAAGCGTGCTGGTGAAGCGGGCTTTCTGGGTATCTATACGCCGGAAGAGCGAGGAGGGCTCGGGTTGTCACGCTTGGATGCCTCGCTGATTTTTGAGCAGTTGTCGCAAGGCTGTATTTCTACGACGGCGTATCTGACTATTCACAACATGGTGACTTGGATGGTAGCCAGTTGGGGCAGCGACACACTTCGCGAGCAGCTGGTACCCGATATGATTGCAGGCGAGGCGCTAGGTTCTTATTGCCTGACGGAGCCGGGTTCCGGCTCTGATGCGGCTAACTTACGCACCCGTGCGGTACGCGAAGGCGACGAGTACGTTATTTCAGGCAGCAAGATGTTTATTTCGGGGGCGGGTGCCACGCAGGTATTAGTCGTGATGGCACGCACTGGCGCACCAGATAGTGGCGCCGGAGGGGTGTCTGCTTTTGTCGTGCCGGCAGATGCTAAAGGAATTGAGTACGGCAAGAATGAAGACAAAATGGGGTGGAAAAGCCAGCCCACGGCGTTGATCAGCTTTGATAGTGTCAGAGTGCCGGTAACTCACCGGCTGGGTGAAGAAGGAGAAGGCTTTAAGTTCGCGATGAAAGGGCTCGACGGGGGGCGCTTGAATATTGCCAGCTGTTCACTGGGTGCTGCTCAGCAAGCGCTAACCCTGGCGCGTAACTACATGGGCGAACGCAAGCAGTTTGGCCGTGAGCTTTCTGCTTTTCAGGCGCTGCAGTTTAAGATTGCTGATATGGCCAGTGAGCTGGTAGCAGCGCGCCTGATGGTGCGCCATGCGGCTTGGCGGCTTGATAATGGCGACCCCGAAGCCAGTGCGTATTGTGCCATGGCCAAGCGTTTTGCCACGGATGTGGGGTTCAAGGTCTGTAATGAAGCACTGCAGTTGCACGGCGGCTATGGCTACATTCAAGAGTACCCGCTTGAGCGCTTGGTGCGTGATACGCGGGTACACCAAATTCTTGAAGGAACCAACGAAATCATGCGCTTAATTGTGGCTCGTCGCTTACTGGCTGATGGTGTCATTGAGTCGCTACAGTAGTTTTATCCATTTATTTCAGGACTGGAGAAGCATCAATGTCAGACCCTGTGGTCAGTTTCGACGAAATACCCGTTGGCGGCGGCGCGTTAATTGGCAGAGCTTGCCTTAACTCACCGCGTACCCTGAATGCACTGTCGTTGGACATGATTCAGCATCTTGAAGCAACGCTTGAAAACTGGGCGACAGATGACCGTGTCGTTGCGGTGTGGTTAGAAGGCTCGGGTGACAAAGCATTTTGCGCGGGTGGTGATGTGGTGGCGCTGTACCGATCGCTGAACAACGAAGGTGGTGCGGCTAGCGCTGGGTATGACGGAACCTTTGCTGAAGCGTATTTTACGGCGGAATATCGCCTCGACTATCGACTACATACCTTTCCCAAGCCGTTACTGGTGTGGGGTGACGGCATTGTGATGGGCGGCGGGCTAGGGCTTTTGGCAGGTGGTTATCAGCGCATTGTGACCGAGACCACGCGTATTGCTATGCCAGAAATCACGATTGGCCTGTACCCCGATGTGGGAGCGAGCTGGTTCCTGCATAAAATGCCCGAGGGTGTTGGTGCTTATCTTGGCTTAACGGGCGCGCAGCTTAATGGACGTGATGCATTAGACCTGGGCATGGCCGATCGCTTTGTGCCCCGCGACTCACGCGATGCGCTGATCGCCGCTCTGAGCGAGGCAGATTACGGTGACCGTAGCTCATCCAGCAGGCGAGCGGCGGTTCAGGCTGTTCTGGATCGCTTTGAAAACCGTGCAGAGGCACCGGCTGCTCAGGTTTGGCCGCACCTTGACCATATTCAGGCGCTGGTTGGGCGCGATGACCCAGCGGCGGCAGTGGCTAGAATACTGGCAGATACATGTGATGACGAGTGGCTAGCGGCGAACCGTAAGCGACTAGCCAAGGGGTGCCCGATGACCGCGCATCTGGTGTGGCGCATGTTGGAACGTCTTCGCCACTCCAGCCTTGCTGATGCCTTTCGTGACGAGCTGGTGCTTTCGGTGCAGTGTTGCAAGTTAGGCGACGTTGCCGAAGGTGTGCGTGCTCTATTGATTGAAAAAGACATGTCACCAAATTGGCAACATAGCACTGTGGCCAGTGTGCCAGAGGCCGATATTCAAGCACTGCTGACACCTCCTTGGGCGCAAGGAAAAAATCCACTGGCTGACCTTGGTCAACCGGCCTGATGACGTATCTGACAACGACAATACGAGGAGCAGACGAATGAAGATTGCCTTTATCGGGCTTGGCAACATGGGCGCACCAATGGCTATTAACCTGAGCGCAGCAGGCCATGAGCTGATGGTGTTTGATTTGGTGGAAGACGCGTTAGCGACATTGGAGCAGCAAGGCGCAACACGCGCGACTTGCGCGGCGCAGGCTGCTGAAAACGCTGATGTCATCGTGTCGATGTTGCCGGCGGGTGCTCATGTTCGAGGGCTTTACCTTGGCGATGGCAATCAGCCGGGATTGCTGGAGACCCTGAGTCATAAACCGTTGATTATCGATGCCTCGACAATTTCCCCTGAAGACGCCAGAACGGTAGGTGCTGCTGCTAGCGAGCGTGGACTTAGCTACCTGGATGCGCCGGTATCTGGCGGTATTGGCGGTGCCAAGGCGGGGACGCTGAGCTTTATTGTGGGCGGTGATGCTGCTGCATTTGAGCAGGCCAGGCCAGTGCTTGAAGTGATGGGTAAAAATATCTTTCATGCTGGTGAAAATGGCGCTGGGCAGGTGGCTAAGATCTGCAACAACATGCTGCTGGGTATTTTGATGAGCGGTACGGCAGAGGCATTGGCGCTTGGCGTAAACAACGGTATGGACCCCGCTGTGCTGTCTGAAATCATGAAGCAGAGTAGTGGTGGGAACTGGGCGCTGAATGTTTACAACCCCTGGCCAGGGGTTATGGAAGACTCGGCTGCCTCACGAGATTATCAAGGCGGGTTCCTGACGGACTTGATGGCCAAAGACCTAGGGCTGGCCTGGGAGTTGGCGCTGGACTCAAAATCAGCCATCCCTATGGGATCTGAGGCGCGCAACCTGTTTGCTCTGCATAGTGCTCAAGGCGCTGGGAAACTGGATTTTTCCAGTATTCAACGACTGTACCGAGCAACACAGGCCAGTGAATAACGCGTAATGTTTGCCCGTGGTGCTTGCCCGTGGTGCTTGCCACTGAGAGCCAGTGCTAGAGAAATCGTGCCGGAAAGCCTGTGCGAGAAAAGTAAAAAAAACACGCTCCGACATCGTTGTCTGGGCGTGTTTTTTTGATGAATAAGGCTGGTACATCACCTTTATTTAGTCTACATTCGATAAGAATGTAGAAATTAATGCCATGGAGACAACTGACGATGAGCCAGATTACCCCCGTTACCTGGGAAGACCCTTTCCGCCTGATCGACCAGCTCGATGAAGATGAGCGCATGGTTTACCAGACAGCTCACGATTATTGCCAAGAGCAATTGATGCCTCGTGTGCTTGAAGCGAACCGCCATGAGCATTTTGATCGTGAGATCATGAATGAAATGGGCGAACTTGGCCTGCTAGGAGCCACTATTGATGGCTATGGCTGCGCCGGTATGAATTATGTCAGCTATGGGTTGATTGCCCGTGAGGTTGAACGGGTCGATTCTGGTTATCGCAGCGCCATGAGTGTTCAGTCTAGCCTGGTGATGTACCCCATACATGCGTTTGGTAGTGAGGCCCAGAAAGATAAGTACCTACCAAAGCTGGCGACGGGTGAGTGGGTGGGCGCCTTCGGCCTGACCGAGCCTGACCATGGTTCTGATCCCGGTGGAATGAGCACACGAGCCACCCGCACTGATAGCGGCTGGCGCATCAACGGCACGAAAACATGGATTACTAACTCTCCAATAGCAGATGTATTTGTTATCTGGGCCAAAGATGATGAAGGCGTCATCCGCGGCTTTATCCTTGAAAAGGGCATGAACGGGTTAAGCGCGCCTAAGATCGAAGGTAAGTTCAGTTTGCGTGCGTCTATTACCGGCCAGATTGCCATGCAGGATGTTGAGGTTTCTGACGAGCAACGTTTGCCTGAAGTCACCGGCCTGAAGGGGCCTTTCTCGTGCCTGAACCGAGCGCGTTACGGTATTGCGTGGGGTTCCATGGGCGCTGCTGAAGCCTGCTGGCATGCTGCTCGTGACTATACGCTGGATCGTAAGCAGTTTGGTCGCCCTTTGGCCGCCAATCAGCTGATTCAGAAAAAGCTGGCCGATATGCAAACGGAAATTGCGTTAGGACTGCAGGCCACTTTGCGCGTAGGTCGCATGATTGATGCTGGTCAGTTAGTGCCGGAAGCGATTTCTCTGATCAAGCGTAATAACTGTGGCAAGGCGCTGGATATTGCTCGCGTTGCGCGCGATATGCATGGCGGTAACGGTATTGCTGATGAATATCATGTTATTCGTCATGTTATGAATCTTGAGGCCGTAAATACCTACGAAGGCACACATGACGTACATGCGCTGATTCTGGGCCGTGCCCAGACGGGGATTCAGGCTTTTAGCTGCCCATGAGCGTTTAAGCGTAAGCCATCAGGCGACCTGGCTTGGCGGTGAGGTGTATGCAAGAGCTGGAGCAAGGTATATACACCTTGCTCTGTGCTATTAGGCCATAAACAGGTACCGCGCAACCATCGAAGGCAAGGAGACTGTGGATGAAAGGCCCGCTAGAAGGCATTGTGGTGCTCGACATGTCACGCGTATTGGCTGGCCCTTGGTCGGGTCAGTTACTGGCTGACCTTGGCGCGCGGGTAATTAAGATTGAGCACCCAGAGCGCGGTGATGACACTCGCAGCTGGGGCCCCCCTTGGCTCGGTGAAGGTGAAGATGACGCTGTGGCGTCTAGTGATCCTGATCGCTTGGCGGCTTACTACCTGTGTGCTAATCGTGGCAAGCAATCGCTTGGTGTGGATATAGCGACACCGGAAGGGCAACAATTGATTCAACGCTTGGCCGCTGGCGCCGATATCATGCTTGAAAACTTCAAGGTGGGCGGGCTGGCACGTTATGGGCTGGACGCTGAGACTCTGCGTGCAGAGAACCCTGCGCTGGTGGTGTGTTCGATTACCGGCTTCGGCCAGGATGGGCCCTGGTCGCACCGCCCAGGCTACGACTTTATGGTTCAGGCATTGGGCGGGCTGATGAGCCTCACCGGTGAGCCTGATGGTATGCCGATGAAAACAGGCGTGGCGATCACCGATGTTATGACTGGGCTATATGCAACGGTTGGTGTATTGGGAGCGCTGCATGAGCGAGCTCAGACTGGCCAGGGGCGCCACGTTGATGTGGCGTTGATGGATGTTCAGTTAGCGACATTGGCGAACCAGGCGCTGAATGCGTTAGTGTCTGGCGAAAACCCACAGCGGCTGGGCAATGCTCATCCTAACATCGTGCCTTATGAAGCCTTTGCCTGTGCAGACGGTTATCTGGTTCTGACCGTAGGAAACGACGCGCAGTTTTCACGGTTAGCGGCATTACTTGGGCATCCAGAGTGGGCTGAAGACCCCGCCTTTATTACGAATGCGGCTCGGGTCGGTAATCGTGATAGTTTGGTGAGCCATATCAACTCGGTGCTTAAGACCCGTGATCGTGATGAATGGCTGGCGGAGTTTGAAGCGCGGGGTATCCCGGCAGGGCCGATTAATGGTGTTAGTGAAGCGTTTGCTAATCCGCAGGCGCAGCATCGCCAAATGCACTGCACCTTGAAAAATGGCACCAGAGAAATTCCTCAAGTAGCGAACCCGCTGCGCTTTGACGGCGTTAGTGCCACCAGCACGGTTGCACCGCCAACGTTAGGGCAAGACAGTGATCGTGTATTGGCAAGCATGGGGGTGAGCGAAGAGGATATTGCCAGATTACGTAGCGAGGGAATTATTCGCTGACAGAGTGATCGCGTAAAGCAGTGGCCACTATTTCTGGGTAAGCTCACTTGTTTATGAGGCAAAACTCATAAGGAAAAACGACAGGAAAGCGTTGTGGGCGCTTGGTGCGTAAGAACTCACCGATCTCCCCCAAGGGCTGCTCAAGAACCTGGCGATAAAGGAAGACGATAGGGAAAGACGATAGGGGAAGACGATAGCATTCAGCGCCTGGTGCTGAGTGGCAGCCGCCACCTGTCACTCTACCGTAAGGTGCTCCAGAAAAACACGCGTCTCGGAAGCACCCATGCTGGCTGGGTGGCGCACCATGAAAGCGAATGAAGCCGCGTATCCAAGCAGTAAGTTTTCTTGGTACGCGGGCTGTAGCGCGTCACCCGCATGGCAGCCTTGACACAATCTATAAGCTTTGGTGGCTTAGTCTGCGTATCCATACGACAGCTTCTTTTTTGTATATCTATACAGTATTATTGATTCCGGCAAAACGCGCAAGCGCGCGAATTCTGGATAGGTGGCCAAACTATATTTAGGTGCTTTAAAAATCAATGAGCTGGAGGAAATGACGCGCGTCGGATAATATTATTGAACGCGCAAGGTTGTTCATCCAATATCAGGACGCGCAGTCCAATCACTGTTATATCACCTTAGGAAATGGAGTGGCGCGTGAAGTTCAAATTCGATATTAAAGCTAATGCAATTGATAGTTTTAATGAAGCCCTTACCAAATATGAACAAGGACAAGGTGGTGATTTAAAGGCGTTTAAATTTTCCATAACACACTTGGCTCATAGTATAGAGTTAGTGCTCAAGATGTACTTGCAATCACTAGATGATAATTTAGTTTTTACTAAGTGCTATAAAGAAGTTTTGAAGCGCTCCAAAACGGATGAAACAGACCTTTTGTCATCATTCAATGCCCTTGAAAGTGAAGGCTACGATTTTGGAAAATTAATACAGGGTTATGCATCTCCCCATACGGTTACGGTCGAACAAGCCTTGTCAATTGCTAAGTGTGAAGTATGCAGAGTAACGGGCAATCATTTTGTAGATCAGGATTTCATAGACGACATTAATTGGATGAAGGGTCTAAGAAATTCGATTGAGCATTTTGAATTCGAATTTACTGCTAAAGAAGTCCGACTCTGTGTCGGCAGATTAGTTAGAGGTTTAGCGGAGTTTACAGATATATTTTCCCTTTTCGATTTGGATGAAGAAGTGGGTGAAGACCGCATTCATACCTTCAAAGTACTAGCGGATGAATACGAACACGCCCTTTCGGAAGCAAACATTTCGGTCTCAGAGCAAAAGCACCTGCTATTTGCTGGAGTTAGGCAAAAACATCAGACGTTTATTGAGTGGAACGTCTATACGTGCCCGAGTTGCGGGAATGACACCATGATACCGAATGATGATTCATCTACGGGCTATAGATGTACGCTAGAGGGTTGTGAAAATGAGGATTCAGAGGACATTGAAGTGGATTGTGATATTTGTGGTACACCATGGCCTAATGGTGAAATGACTTCATGGGAAGATACATATTCCTATGTATGTCCAAGGTGTGAGAATCCCGAGGCATGGTGATATAACAAGCCACTGCACGCGGAAATTTTACTCGCTTTGCTCCTAAAATTCCGGTGAGTGGGGCGTTAGGCGTCAGTAAAGAAAGGTGGTTCATAACGTGTCGTACGAAAGAAGGATCATTGGGTTCATTGATATATTAGGGTTCGGTCAGCTTGTCTTTGATAGCGAACATGACTCAGAAAAGTTCAACTTAATTTCAGGTGTCTTAGATAAGATAAACAATGTAAACGATATCTACGGTTCTCCCGAGGAATTCTTTGCGCATTCAAATTACGCTTACCTTTCGGCTGAACGTAAAGCTGAGCTGGATAGTTTCTACGAGTCAATGAAACGAGAAGCGCAACCTAAACGGGTTAGGATCACAACGTTTTCAGATTCGATCGTGTTTTCCTGTCCTGCTGACTCAGACGGCTTGATCAACTTCAGATATTTTCTAATCAAGCTATTGGTTAATACTAGCTCGTTTAATCTGTTACTCCGGGGTGGTATTACTTGTGGAAATTTAGTTCACACAGAACAAATAGTATTTGGGCCGGCGATGAATAATGCCTATAATCTTGAAAGCAAGGTGGCGAAGCAACCTCGAATAGCCATAGATGAGAAATTTGAAGAATTTATTTCTGAGCGTAGTAGTGATTCAGCTGCCAGCCTAATCAGAAAAGAGATCATTCGGGACAAAGATGACGCGGTCGCGTACTTTGATAGCCTATGCTTGGCCACAAACAAAGTAGCGCAGAACATGTGTGGAGCAAATGCACATGAGATATTGCTGAACGAGAAAGCTACTATTGAGCATCTACTAAGCGAGGCTCCAGAAGATCCGAATATTCGTTCCAAGCTTGCATGGTATGCCAATTATTTTAACGAGTTTCTTGAGCGAACTCTTGAGGTAGAGGTAGTGGTCTCTCACATTCAAGGCATGCCTCTGGAAACTATTGGAATACCTGTTTCGGATCTTAAAGTTGAAATCGCCTAACAAAGCGCTGTTGTCGGACAAACATTCCGCTGCGCTTCATGTTTGCCGCAAAGCGCGGCGTTAGCCTCCGTCAGTATCGGGAAATTTAAGTGACTGATAAAAGTAATACTAAGAAAGTTAAGGTTGAAAGAAATATCTATGAACATGGGTATTTAGGTTCAATCGCATTAAATCAGCTTAAACAGGCTAAGGCTGAAGAAGATGGCCACCGCTTTAGGTGGATAATTCCATCAATGGCTTTTTCTGTCTTCCGCGTAGAGGCGCTATGCAATATTTACGGAGGGCAACTATTCCCGCATTGGACTCATTTTGAATCTACTTCGTTCATCGGAAAAATCGCGATGATATCTGAGTTTCTTAATATTGAAGTAGATTTCTCAGTGGAGCCATGGCAAACACTGAACAACATGAAACGTTTCCGAAACGCTCTAGCCCACGCAAAGCCCCAAAAGGTTTCAGAGGTTCACGTCGTGCCAGAGAGTCACCCTGAAAGGTTAGTGCCATTTCCCCGAGATAAGAAAACTATCATGTCATATTCATCAATAGAAAGTGCTGAGCGCTTCGAAGAGGTAGCAACTGAATTAGAAATGATGTGGATGCACGGCGCGAAGGTATCAGGGCATTCGGTTGATACGGTTGGCGCACCTACGTATGAAACTATAGAGCAAGGCTAACAAGTGGCTGTTGTCGGACGCACCTACGCTGGCGCTCTGGTGCGCCGCAAAGCCAAGCGTTAGCGGCTTGAAACGGATTGCTTTATGAACCCTTACAGTGATGACAAGATTGTCGATTCCTGGGAGAAGAATGCATCTCAGTGGTCTGCGGCTGTGCGAGGTGGTCACATCGAAAGCCGCAAGCTGATAACGAACAAAGCGATCGTCGAGGCTGTGTTGAGTCGTTCTCCGCAATCGGTTCTCGATATTGGGTGCGGAGAGGGGTGGCTCATCCGTGAACTTTCGTTACGAGTACCGCATTTAGTGGGGGTCGATGTAGTGCCGGATCTTATTGAGAAGGCCGAAAGCGCCGGCGGCGGAGATTTTCTGGTCGCATCTTACGAAGATATCGCAGGAGGTGCAGTTGAAGGGTCGTTCGACGTCGTTGTTTGTAATTTCTCGCTCCTTGGAAAGGACTCGGTAGAGGCGTTGTTTAAGGCTCTACCGGCAATGCTAAAAACGGACGGGGTTCTTATTGTTCAAACACCTCACCCGGTGGTCGCGAGCGACCAACCTTACATCGACGGTTGGCGGGAGGGCTCTTGGGCTGGATTTGGCTCAGACTTTATTGACCCGGCCCCTTGGTACTTCAGAACGCTCGAAAGCTGGGTGGCCCTGTTTGCAGGCAATGGGTTTAGATTATTGGAGATGCGTGAGCCTATTCACCCCAAGACTCATAAGCCTGCGTCCGTCATTTTCACCGGCGCTAACAAGGCAGTGCACGCGACAAGCGCGTGATTTTGGCGTTAGGCAATCAAGGAGGATAAGTTACGTGATCACTGATCGAGAAGCTGAACTGGCTGAGCGACTAATCAGCCTACATGACGGAAGGAGCTATCGGGAACTCCAGGAAATGTCGGCACCGCCTAAAGACCCGAATGACGATGGGAAGATCACTGAAGACATGTATCTGGATATGTGTCGGGATATAGAGAATGACATGGGTGCGTTGGAAAGCATCGAGTTTATAGATTGCCTGCCGAGAAATGAGTCTAAGTTTACGTTGTGGAAGGTAAAATACAGCAAAAGTGATATCAAAGTGTTTTGGGCGGTTGGATTTGACTCGCAGACACTGAAAGTTCAAGAGGTGTTGGTTCAATGGTAAATGCATAACAAGGCCAGTCACGGCGACGTCTGCTTTACGGAGAATTTCATTGGCGCGCTTCAGTTCGGCGTTTTCATGCTCTAGCTGCTTGGGTCGTTTACGTTCAGACAGGTTAACCGAGCTGCTTTCCTGCGTGACTTCTATGTGTTTTCACCAGGCTCTCAAGGTCTCTGGTGTACAGCCGAACTTGCTGGGAATGGAACAGGTCGCTGCCCACTTGGACGGGTATTCGCCTTGCTGCTCAAAGGCTAATCGAACAGCTCGCTCCCAGACTTCTGGAGAATATCGTTTTGGTGAGTTCATGACTCCATGACTCCATCCTTTCAGGATATGGAGTCTTCGGTAAAGCCAGGGCGGTTCAGTTCTTTTTGTGCTGGAATCGCGTGTGCTCAAACAGCTGGTGGGCACTCGGGGCGGCTGACTGAGTGACGTGCGCGGTCAAATAACGATTGGGCCGTTGCTCCGCTAACAACGCCAT
The DNA here is from genome assembly GCF_000425725.1 of Halomonas halocynthiae DSM 14573. Lineage (GTDB taxonomy): Bacteria > Pseudomonadota > Gammaproteobacteria > Pseudomonadales > Halomonadaceae > Halomonas > Halomonas halocynthiae. The sequence continues at coordinate 621,707 of NZ_KE384439.1, read as the reverse complement.
AAATGGCGTAGTCTTGGCAGTGTGCGAGCGACGGGCGGTAGGCGGGTTGCCATGACTAGTGCAGCAATGGCGGCATACATGGCCCACTCTTGCATGTCGGCGCGCACTACCCAAAAGAAGTGCAGCAGTACCAGCCCTAAAATGATGTAGGCAAATTTGTGTAACGGCTTCCAGCGTTTACCTAAACGGCGCATCGACCATTTGTTAGAGGTCGCCCCTAATACGGCAAGGCCGATCAGTGCGATCATGCCAACAATGATGTAGGGCCGTTTGACCAGCTCGCTACCCAACAGTGCCCAGTTAAGCCCTAGAATAAACAGTGCGTAGCTGAGCATATGCAGGGTGGCGTAGGCGAGTGTCCATAGGCCAAGCTGACGGCGGATCAATGCAAAGCCTTTCCAACGGGTGAGCTTGGTGAGTGGCGTAAGGCTTAGCGTGAGCAGCAGCATCCATAGCCCGCCAATGCCAATGTTCAGCAGCAGGTAATTGCCTGGTTCGGGGCCTGCGGCGTTAATCGCTACCTGCCAGCCCCAGAACACCAGCGGCGCGAGAGCTGCTAGGAAAACGCTTAGCCGCCACAGTAACCATACCCGTGGCGCAGCCATTAGTAGTGCTTCCTTAAATCCATGCCGGCATATAACTCGGCGACCTCGTCGGCATAGCCGTTAAACATCTGGGTATCAATGGTATTAGAGTTGAACAGGCTGTTGGGAAGCCGCCGCTCGGTGGCTTGGCTCCAGCGTGGGTGGTCAACTTGTGGGTTAACGTTGGCGTAGAAGCCATACTCATCGGCGGCGATTCGTTGCCAGGAATTGACCGGCTGCTCTTCCACCAGTGAGATACGCACAATCGATTTAATGCTTTTGAAGCCATATTTCCAGGGCACCACCAGCCGCAAGGGTGCGCCATTTTGGTTGGGCAGTTCACGGCCATACATGCCCATGGCGAGCAGTGTTAGTGGGTTCATGGCCTCGTCTAGGCGTAAACCTTCCACGTAAGGCCAGTCGATTATCGAGAACGAGGAGCGCTGGCCAGGCATTTGCTCTGGGTCCACCAGGGTCTCAAAGCGCACGTACTTGGCGTTGCTGGTGGGGTCGGCACGCCGAATCACTTCCGCAAGGGGGATGCCAAGCCAGGGAATCACCATCGACCACGCCTCTACGCAACGCAGGCGGTAAATGCGCTCTTCAAACTGCGCAGGCTTAGCGAAGTCTTCTAGGGTAAAGCGCCCACCGTTATTCACTTCACCATCAACTACCACGCTCCAGGGCTGGGTTTCCAGGCTGCCTGCATGGCGGGCGGGGTCGCGTTTATCGGTGCCAAACTCAAAAAAGTTGTTGTAGCCGCTGGCATCGTCAAAAGGGGCGATTTTATCGTTGTCAGGGTCGCTGGGGGTGATGGCTCGCCATTGGGTGTCGCTGATTTTTTCCCTTAGCCAGGCAGGAGCATCGCCTTCCGGCACATCAGAATAATCTTCGTTGGCGCGGACGTGGCCGGAGAGGGCAAGCCCCGCGCATAAGCCCGCCATACCGCCCATAAAGCGCCGCCGGGAGAGGTAAATAGATTCCGGTGTTACATCGGATTCGTGTAAATCACTCGGTTTGGCGATCTTTATAAGCATGTGGTGTCTCCACTCGCTATGGGGAAAGGGGATGACTACTACAACCAGTTTGCATGAGAGTTATCACAACCAACTCTCTAGGTTATTACGTATTTATAACGTTGGCGGGCGAGGGGGCGGTGGGTAACCGTATGCAGAACGATGCCCCGCCACTGGCTAGGTTTTCGACACCGATATCACCGCTCTGAAGCGTCATGATTCTGCGCGCAATAGCCAGCCCCAGCCCAGCATGGCCAGCGCCACTAGAGGTTTCGCCACGATAAAACGGGTCAAAGATATGCGGCAGATCCTGTTCTGCAATGCCTGGGCCGCTGTCTTGTATGCAAACCTGTGGTTCTCCATTCGTTTGACTAAGCACAACGTCGATTTGGCCGCCAGCGGGGCTGTAGGCAATGGCGTTGCTGATTAAGTTGTCCAGCACACGTTCGGTCATCGCTAGGTCGGCGTACGCGGTTGGTAATGCTGGGTTGCCACTTAACGTTAGTGCCAAGTGGTTGTCGCGTGCAGTTTGGTTGTGCTTCTGCACCACGTCATGAACCAGCTCCGCTAGCGGGAAGGGTTCTGGCACTGGCTGTTTCTCTCTTGCCTCAAGTGCGGCAAGCTCGAAGAGCTCATCCACTAATCGGCTTAAGCGACGGCCTTCTTTGAGGGCAATATCGAGAAAGCGATCTTGTTCTTGGGGACTGAGACGATCACGCCTTAATTTCAGGCTTTCGATATAGCCTTGCATGGAGGCTAGCGGGGTGCGTAGGTCGTGGGATACCTGGGCGATCAAACGACGGCGCTGGGCATCTTTTTCTGTCAGTTGTTCGATCTGGGTGGCAATTCGGCGAGCCATGTCGTCGAAGGTAGCGTCCAGATAGTCGATCTCGTCACGCACCACGGGCTGTTTGTCGTGCCATTTGTTGTCGAGTTGGGGCTGGCTCATGTCGCTGTTTTCGAACGCTTCTACTCGGCGTGTTAATGATCTCAGGCGGCGAGTCAGTAGGCGGAAAATCGTCAGCCCTGCGAGCATCGCCACGGTTAGGCTGACTAGCAACGCCCAGGCGCTCATTTCCAGTAGTTTGCCACCACGGGCCATGGTTTCCGCCGTGTCGTACTCTTCACCCCGTAATACCACATAGAGATATCCTTCGGGGTTGTCTGCTGTTGGCACTGGGGTAACGGAAAAGACTTTCTGCCGATCGTGACTTCTGGGGTCATCGCCGAGTATCGGATAAAGGCTCGTGTCATCCATCAGCCTCTGTATGGGGGCCATCGAGACTTGCTTGCGTTTAATCTTCGCTGGATCTGCTGAATAAGACAGAATGGTGCCATCCAGCCCTAACAGGTAGATCTCGATACTGGGATTAATGGCCATGTAGAGTGCGAACAGTTCTTCCAAGGCGCTACTATCGAGTTGCCCGTTGCTGACCAGGTTTCTGTCTGACACGAGATTTTTGGCCAGATTCTGGTGTAACGCCTGATTGACCGAAGCGTTGTATTCACGCAGCGAATAGAGGTTGATGAAGGTATATAGCAGGCCGACGACGAGCAATAACAGAAACAAGCCTAAGGCTAGCCGAGTATAGAGTGTTTTCAGCATAACTTATTCGCGGAAGCGATAGCCCACCCCCCAAACGGTTTGGATAAACACCGGGTTAGCGGGGTCTGCTTCGATCTTGCCCCGTAAGCGGTTGATATGGGTATTGACGGTATGCTCGTAACCTTCGTGGCTGTAGCCCCACACCGTGTCGAGCAGTTGGATACGGCTGAATACCCGACCTGGGTGGCTGGCAAAGTGCCATAGCAGGTCAAATTCTCGGGCGGTGAGTTCGACAGGCTGATCTTTTATAAACACCCGCCGACGCAGCGGATCAATGCGCAGCCCGTCGGTGATTAATTCTTGCTGGCTGGGTTGCGTGACGGTGGCAGATGCCATGGCATCTACGCGTCGGAACAAGGCTTTCACCCTTGCCGATAGTTCAGCCACACTGAAAGGCTTGGTGAGGTAATCATCCGCTCCCATTTCTAGGCCTAGAACCCGGTCCAGCTCAGTGCTTTTAGCGGTTAGCATCAGTACCGGAACGTAACCTGGGCCGGAGCGGATTTCGCGGCAAATCGACAGCCCATCCAAGCCGGGAAGCATCAGGTCGAGAATCACTAGATCGATACCGCCTTCACGAAAACGTTCAAGCCCGGTATCACCCCGTTCACAAAGAACGGGGTTCATGCCAAGCTCGGCCACATGCATGCGGACGAGCTCACCGATACCCGGGTTGTCCTCAATAATCAGTACGTTTCGTGTCATAGGTATCCCAGCTTTTGAGTGCTCAGATTAATCGTGTGGCAGAAGCTTGTATGTCCTCGTCTTACATGTCCTCGTCTTGCATTTCCATGTCTTTCTCCATTTCCATGCCATCGTCAGACATGCTGTCATCATGCATATCTCCGTCCATAGAACCGTCCATCGCGTCGGACATATCATCCATCGCCATGTCACTTTTTTCCATTGACTCATGCTCCATTGACTCACTCTCCATAGACTGAGACATGTCGTCTTCCATCATGCCTTCTTCGGACATCATGTCATCGGCGTGGCTAGCCGTTGCCATTAGGCTAAATAAGCAGATAGCAGTGACTGTAGTCAGCTTGTTCATAGAGGTGTCTCCCCAAGAGTAAGCCTGCCGAACTGGCAGGTTCAAATCCTATCCTAGATGCTCAGCGTCACAGGTGAGTCACGGGGTGATAAAGAGTGTATCGCGCAAAGTTCACAAATGTGTCACGGGGGCTATTTCAATAAGTGTGCTTCAGCAAGGAGAGCGCCCATGGCCACTACACGCCGTAAACTCATTATTCTCTAACCATATCCCCGACTATCGCAACGTAATGAATAGCGACAGCATGTTGACAAAAAGCTCTGATAAGGTTTTCTGACAAGTAAATACGCTGTATTTTGACCAAAAATGAGTGAGTTTTCGGTGTTTTTAATACGTTTGAGCTATTTGCTAAAGTAAGTGATTGGCTAGACGGTAGCTTTGTAAAATAAATCGCTTTGTGAAACAGCAACTATCGATGATGCCATTGCTCCGTTGTCCATTATTTATGGAGAAACTCCTATGAGCTGGATGCCCGATATTGAGCCCAAATGTCCTTCCGCAGGTAACCTACACGATGTTGAAACACTGATCGTGCCTCGTGCACACGACCTGGGTGGCTTTGAAGTACGGCGTGCGCTTCCCGCACCCAGGCGTCAGATGGTGGGCCCGTTTATTTTTTTCGATCAGGTGGGGCCCGCTGAATTTCTTAGAGAGGATGGTATCGATGTTCGTCCTCATCCCCATATTGGACTTGCTACGATCACTTACTTGTACCAGGGAGAGTTCCAGCATCGTGACAGTCTGGGAACTAACCAGATGATTCATCCTGGGGCGGTTAATTGGATGGTTGCGGGTAATGGCGTGACCCATTCCGAGCGTACTAGCCCCGCTACACGCCAAAATAAGCACTCCCTTTTTGGTATTCAGACGTGGGTGGCTCTGCCTGAAGCATACGAAGATAACCCCGCCAGCTTTGCGCACCATGGGCAGGAGACATTGCCGCTGCTTAACGGTGAGGGTAAAGAGGTTCGCTTGATTCTTGGTACGGCATGGGGTGAGCAGGCGCCTGTACAGACCTTTTCGGAGATGTTCTATGCGGATGCAGTGCTCCAGCCCGGCGCTAAGCTTCCTTTGCCCGATGGCCACGAAGATCGTGGACTCTATGTAACGTCGGGTAGCGTTAGCATTGCAGGGGATATCTTCGATGCGGGACGAATGATGGTGTTCCGTCCGGGTGATCCCATCACCGTAACCGCGGGCGAAAGCGGAGCTCGGTTAATGCTGCTCGGCGGCGAAACGCTCAATGGCCCGCGCTATATCTCCTGGAACTTTGTGGCGTCTTCCCGAGAAAAGCTAGCGGCTGCTAAGCAGGCGTGGATGGAAGGTGACTTCGAGCATGGGCGATTTACATTGCCGCCGGGGGATGATGAAGAATTCATTCCCTTTCCAGGCCAGCAGCGTAATTAATTCGTGGTGGAAGGGCTGGCTATTTAAGCCAGCCCAGTTGTTACTTCAACAGTAGTTGCTTGAAAAGTTGCTTGAAAAGTTGCTGCTTAAATAGCGACGTCATTAGCTCGGCATGTGACCAAAGCGACCGTTGTTAAAGTCTTCTATCGCTTCAATGATGTCACGTTCGCTATTCATCACAAACGGCCCATGACCTACCACTGGCTCATTGAGCGGCTCGCCACTCAGCAGCAATAGGGTTGTGTCATTATTGGCTTCAAGCGTCAGCGCGTCACCCGCTCTGGAAAGCTCGGCTACTTGCGCGTCGCGCAGTAGCTCTTCGCCATTGATTTGAACCGTCCCTTTTAGCACGACCAGCAGAGTTGTCCATCCATCCGGCTGCGTCAGCGTGGTTGTCTTACCACCGTTTAGCCGCACATCCCATACGTTCATCGGCGAGAACGTCTGTGCTGGGCCCGCGTGAGTTTTATGGTTGCTATCTATATAGCTGCCGGCGACCACCCGGACGCTCCCAGCTTGATCAGGTAACGCTGCCACAGGAATCTGGGCATTAAAAATTGCCTGATAGCCTGGCGTGGCCATTTTGTCTTTGGCGGGTAAGTTTACCCACAGCTGCACCATTTCAAGCGTGCCGCCTTGTTCTGTAAACGCGGGCGAGTGAAACTCATCGTGCAGGATACCCGCACCCGCCGTCATCCACTGCACGTCGCCTGGGCCAATGACGCCGCCTTTGCCCGTTGAGTCGCGGTGCGCCACTTCTCCTTGGTAGACAATCGTGACGGTTTCAAACCCTCGGTGCGGGTGTGGCCCGACACCGCGTGGCCGCGTGGTGGGAGTAAAGTCGGCGGGCCCTGTATAGTCCAGTAATAAAAAGGGGCTCAACTGCTCGGAGTATGGGCCATAGGAGAAAAGCGAACGCGCCGGAAAACCGTCACCCACCCAGTGAGGGCGTGGAGCGCTGGTAACACCTACTAACTTTTTCATCGTTTCTCCTTAAAGAGTACGTTGCTGGTTAAGAAGGGTACGTGTTAAGTGGTGCATGTAATAGATAGTACAGCTGAGACTCAGTGTTGCAGTGTTGGCACACGAGATGCTTGCTGGATTGAAGAACGTCGTTTGTATTTTGCTCAACCACTGGCATGGATGCACTGTGTTCAGCGCAGGGCTGGCGGTTTTATTGCCAGTTAGTGGCTGGTTGCTTGGCTCACTTACTTTTAATGACAAGGTTGGTATGAAAAAAAACAGCTCGTGGCCTGTGTGGCCTGTGTGGCCTGTGTGGCCTGTGTGGCCTGTGTGGCCTGTGTGGGTCGTGCTGGTTGTCACTTTGGTGTTTTCCAGCGTTAGCACAGCGCAAACTCAAGGAGATGAGAGCGAAAATGAGCGGTGGTTCGCTATTGACTCGCTTAACACAGGGCTAGAAGAGGTGCCTGAAGAGGCGAAACGCATGTCGCCACGGGAAGCGGTCCGTAGCTTTTTAACGCTCACGGAAAGCGGAAATTACGCCTCAGCCGCGCATTTGCTTAATCTAAACGGTATTGATCCAGGCGAGCAGCAGGCGAAAGGAGCCGAGCTTGCGAGGCAGTTAGCGGAGGTGCTAAAGCGTGGTGAGTGGCTAAATGCCTCGAATTTGCCGGCTCGCCAGGACGCAACGATTGAAGACGCTTCTGGTCAGAACACGTTAGCGGGGTCGCCACGACGAAATATAGAGCTGGCAGCATTAAAAATAGAAGGACAGGCTTATGATGTTCGAATAGGGCGTTATCGAATCAGCGAAAAAGATCCTGTTTGGCTAGTCATGCCAGAGAGCGTGTCGTCTATTCCGGCTCTTTATGACGAGTACGGTCCTTCCATGCTGGAAAGCTATATTCCAGAGCGGTTGAAGTCATCGTTTGGCGTGCTAAAAATTTGGGAATGGTTAGCGATCCCGATTTTTTTAATCGCCATTGGTACGGTGGGGGTGGTTACTTACTACGTTGTTGGGCTAGTGGCACGCATCCTGCCTTCTGGCGTGTCGACTATTTTTGCCGATCAAATTGGCGTGCCCATGGCGATGATTGTTATGTCGCTGGTAACACAGATATTGCTGGACTACGTTGTATCGTTTTCCGCTATTGCGACGACAACATTTCGCGTGTTGCTGATCTCAATTATGGCCTGGGGTGCTGGTACCATTGCACTACGCTTGATCGACACGATCATGCTGCGCATGACACGGCGCTTAGTCGGAGAAATTGACGATACCAAGCCTAAAGACAAGCGCCGTCTGTTAACCTCGCTGTATGCTTTGCGCCGCGTGATTATCTTAATCACGGTCATTGGTGTGTCGGTTTATGTGCTGGGGCAGATCCAGCTGTTTGAGTCTTTAGGCTTGTCGCTGTTGGCATCAGCTAGTGTGCTGACCGTACTGGTAGGTATTGCCGGCCAGGCGGTGTTAGGCAATATCCTCTCTTCTTTTCAGCTGTCGCTTGCCAAGCCGATACGAATTGGTGATTTGGTCATCTTTGAAGGGCAATGGTGCTATGTCGAAGGCATTTTTTATACCTTTATTCGGCTGCGCTCTTGGGATGAACGACGCGTCATTGTGCCGGTTACCTACTTTACGTCTAAGCCGTTTGAAAACCTTTCGGTGAAGAGTACGAAAATGTACCGCTTCTTAGAACTGACGCTGCATTTAAGCGCTGATATTTCTCAGGTGCGGGAGATGTTTTTAGCCTATGCCCAGGAAGAAGATAATGTCATTGAGCACCATAAACTGCTTTGTTACGTGACCAAGCAAACGGCCTACGCGCAAACGGTCACTTGCTATTTAATGACATCCGATCCTATGGCGGGCTGGACGGCCGAGATGAACATTCGCGAGAAAATGATGGCCTTTATCCGCGACAACCATCCAGAATGGTGGCCAAGAGAAATCATGGTTATCAGCCATGAGGATACTGCACGCGGAGAAGGGCAAGGCAAGCGCTCGCAGGACGCGGATAATTCTGCGGATAAACCGTCTGCGTAGAGGGCAACTAGGCAGCGGCAAGCGCCGCACTAGGTGGCAGCATGGAAACAAGAGCGTCAGTCACGCCAGGAATGTGATGGCCAACACCCTAAAGCTACGCCCATGACACCCGATCAGCTCAGGATTCGTGAGCTTGAAAAGCGCATCCGTGACATTGCGATGGAAAAAGACATCCTAAAAAAGGCTACCGCTCTTTGGCGTGGCTTTGGAGCACTTGTGCGCTAGCCGACCCAGACCAAGAGTGAGCGCAGCGAGCATACTGCATGCCAAGAGCAGAATATCGAGCCGCTGGCCCTGACCTGCTATGACCAGCCCTAGGCCGAGGAGCACATAGTAGAGCAGGCTCAGGATGGCACCTGCGGTGCCAAGCCGGTCTGCATAGCCCTGCAAAGCGCCAGCAAGGATATTCGGGATGGCAATGGCGTAGGCCAGCGCAATGACGGCCATGCCGAGCAGAAAGGCAGGGCTGAACGATAGCAAGCGTGTGAGTATCGCACCGACGGCCAGCAGCAGAACGCCAAGTTTGATCAGTTGCCCGGCGTCGCTACCTCGCCGCAACAGCCGCGAATTTATGAATGCGCCAAGCAGCGAGGCGGCACTCGGCTTCGCTAGCGACAGTGCCTTCATCGAGTTTTTTCGGCAGATGACAGGAGAGACCCCGCGACGTTACATTCACAGGGAAAGGCGTACTTCACTTCAGGCTCTTCGCAAAGTACACCGCGGCCTTTTTTGTGATAGCCAGCTCCTCATTGGCTTCGGCTAATTGTCGCTTCAGGCGAGCGTTTTCTTCTGCCAGCGTCCGCTCTCGCTCTGATGTATCTTGCTGTTGCTGAACCTTAGAGCGCCACTGATAAAGCTGACTCGAATGTAGCCCCAACTCACGAGCCGCTGCAGCAACGCCAATGCGGTCAGCAAGTGCTAGCGCTTCTTGCCGGTAAGCATCTGAGTAACGGGTATAGGATTTTTTTTTTCATTGATGTCGTCGATCTTGCCATGGCTCACCTCATTGCAGTGTATAACATTCTTGAGGTGTCCACTGTTACTGGGCAAGATCAGTCAGGCAGGCGAGGTGCTGGGCCGTGTAAGCGATTTCTTACACGTGCTGTCGGCATTGGCTTACATCAACGCGATAGAAAATTTGCCAAGCTGACAATGTCGCCTTGAAGCACGCGGGACGGACTCCGGCTCGTCAGAAGGATGCGGCATTAAAAACCCCCGGCCATGGAATGGCTAGGGGTTTTTGTTATATTGAGGCATATTTTGGATGTTACCTTAAGGCGAAATTTATGGACGAAACACCCCTCGGTAAAAAAGTTATTAAAGCTTCTGTTGTTTTATTTATCTACTTGCAATTTCTTTCTTTACTAGGTTTTCTTGCTTATTGGAACACGATTGGTGTAGACCCTTCTGGTTATTTTTCGATTCAAGATGTGCTTGTCGTTTCGACTAAGCAAAGCGTTCCTTTATTTGTAATACTTGCGTTTCTAGGTGTTGTTCTATTCCTTGTTGAAGAAAAAAGAGATTATTTTGAGGTTGGTAATAGTCTTTGGAAAGGTGTTTTATATCTATTGGGCATTTTTTTTCTTTTAGTTTTTTTAGCCAAAAGAATTCCTGCGGAATGGGACTCTATTTTCTCTGGACTGGTTGCGTCTATATGTTATTTTGCGAGATATGGCGTAGGTAATTTAATTAAGCCAATGAAACTGGATGATGTTTTTGGTTCTAGTAAGAAAGCTTTTATTTACGTTTCGATTGCGGCTACTGGTTTGGTTATGGCATATCCTGGAGCTATTTATGTCGCGCGTCTTGATATGAGTAAAATGGAAGAAATGGCGACGATATATCTGTTAAATGATAAATCTGAATATCATTTGATAGGTAAGATAGGAGACTACCATGTGGTTAATCTAGACAGTGAGAAAGTAATGGTGGTGCCCAATAATCGAATAGATAAGATCATTCATAAAAAATAAAATATTTTAGTAACACTTATTTCTTCATTGATGTCGTCGATCTTGCCATGGTTCACCTCATTGCAGTGTATTACATTCTTGAGGCGTCCATCGCTACTGGGCAAGATCATCCCTCTGTTTAGAAACGTATCTCGTGGTTCTTACAGCATTCATATAGTCAGTTGTAAACATCGACTCGAAGCGATTCGCCTCTGGCCTGGATTATTGAGTTCCAAAAACCCTTTTCGCTAGCCCTTGAGCCGAATACACATCATAATCGGCTCATAATGTGATCTGAATAGATAGAGAGATCGGCTCATGTATCTCTGGGAACTACGATATTGGCCTCATTTTAAGTGGGATGAATCGACTCTTCGGCCTACGCTGGATGCTGTACGGCTGCTGCAGGGCCGCGTGCTGGGGAAAACTGAGGCTGCGCCTGGGCAGGCGGATCTGGATGTGGAGATGGATGCGTTGATCCAGAGTGCGATTCGTACCAGTGAAATCGAAGGTGAGCGCCTGGACGTTGGCTCTGTGAGGTCTTCCGTTGCCCGTCAGTTAGGTTTAGAGCAGGCCGGTGTCTCCGCCAGAAAAACACCGGAATCTGAGGCACTGGTTGAGCTGCTGCTGCAATCGACGCATCAGTTGGATGAATCGCTTTCCCGCCAACAGTTGTGTCTTTGGCAATCCATGCTGTTTGTGCAAGGCCCCGGTGTGCTTGGCAATGTACGTGTAGGCGAGCTGCGTGGTGATCACCCCATGCAGGTGGTATCGGGGCGGCTTGATCAACCTACCGTTCACTTTGAAGCGCCGCCACGTGGGCAGTTGGAAACTGAGCTGGATGCCTTCATTACTTGGTTCAATCAGCCGCCTCAGGGGCTTGATGGGCTGGTGCGCGCTGGCATAGCCCATCTATGGTTGATTACCTTGCATCCCTTTGATGATGGCAATGGGCGTGTTACCCGTGCGGTGACAGATCGCGCGCTTGCGCAGGCAGAGCGTCAGTCCGTTCGGTTCTATTCCTTGAGCGCGGCTATTATGGCGCGCCGTCGCGCTTACTATGATCATCTTGAAAGCGCTCAGAAAGGCAGCCTAGATATTACGCCGTGGTTGTTGTGGTTTCTGGACACTCTGAAAGAGGCGCTTGAGCAGGCGTTGTTAAGAATCGACCGTGTGCTAATGAAATCCACCTTCTGGCAGCGCCATGCCACTACCGTGCTGAACGAACGGCAAATCAAGGTGCTGAACCGCTTATTGGATACAGCAGGAGAGGAGTTTGCGCAGGGCATCAATGCTCGTAAATACCAATCGTTGGCCAACGTGAGTAAAGCCACCGCAACGCGGGATTTGGCTGAGCTGATGGAAAAAGGTTGCCTTGGCAAGCTACCCGGCGGTGGGCGCAGTACGCGCTATACGGTGTTACTTGGGCGAACAGAGGATTGCACTTTGTAGTAGCGATCTTTCCACTTAAGGCTTGATCGCCACTGCAAAAGAACGAATTAACTACCTCTGCTGTTTATACCGCGCTAATCCTATAAGCGCAGCCAATGTAATCGCTGCCATACCGCCGGTATAGGCGATAAGTGGCCAAGCGCTGCTTCCATCAAGTGCTATCACTGCCCCTGTGCCTATCACACCGACGATAAGGCTCTGAACGCAGAAGTGCAGGGCAACGGCAGTAGCGGTCATCTCGCTGAATTCATGAAGCGCACCGTTGGCTGTCACACCCTCTGGCCGATGGCAACAAACGCTGCGGCTCGTTTTTATTCTTGTGGTGCCTGCGCCGCAACGCCGCGTTACTGGCAAAGTTCCCCTCGCCGACGACCGCAGGGGCTGCTCCCATTAAGCCTCTTCTATTCCATCCACTAGAAAGGCGCGATAGTCGGCACCCTGGAAACGGTGCTTGCGGGCTTCCTGGTAGGCGGGGCTTTCGTACCAGGCGCGGGCGGCGGCCATGTCGGGAAAGCGTAGAATCACCGCACCTTCCATGGCGCTACCTTCTAGCACCTCAAAATCACCATAAAAGGCCAGCGGCTGTGGGTCGTGGCCTTCGCGGGCGGCTTTGGCTTTCTCGCTGTAGCGCTTCATTTCTTCGTTGTCGTGAGTATGCTCACAGGTTAGTACGATGTAGGCGGGCATTCGGCTCTCCTCGTTGGTGTTACATGCGCTGTGCAATCATACCTGTTGTTGCTTGGGCGCTGTCCACTTACTCTAGTGGCTCTGCTCTCATAAATTGTTCTTAAAAACTGCTCTCAGAACCTTGCACCGAAAACTTTATTAGCAAGCTACCTAGCTATTCGATTGCCTTGATAGCAACTGTCGGTATCATATTGTTGATGTTGTCTATCATTACGCCTCTCTACCGTGAGCTTCTATGACCCAATCTAAAACGCCGTTCATTGTGGTGCTCAGCCTGGCACTGACCATGATGCTGGGCCCGTTTTCCATGGATACGTACCTACCGGCTTTTCCGGTTATTGGCGAATCGCTGGGAATTTCTCAGCAGGCGGTATCGTTGAGCGTTTCAGTGTATGTCTTCGCGATGGCGTTTGGTCAGTTAATCGGCGGTGCGCTTTCAGACCGCTTCGGGCGTCAGCGGGTGCTGATGAGTGGGTTAGCGATTTTTGCGCTCTCAAGCATTGTCATTGGTGTGGCGGATTCTTTGAACACGCTGCTCGTCGGGCGAGCCGTGCAGGCCCTTGGCGCTGGCTTTACTCTGGTATCTGTGCCGGCGTTGGTGCGCGACCGGGTGGCGGGCCGCGATGCCGCGAAGCTGTTCTCGATGATGGGCTTTATCATGGTGTTGGCGCCTGGCATTGCGCCGAGCGTAGGCAGCGCGATTCTGGCGCTGGGTTCCTGGCACTATATCTTTTTCGCCCTGGCGGTATATGCGGTACTGCTGGTGCCGTTGCTGGTGCGGGTGCTTTTTACCGGTACGGGCAAAGTGTCGCGAGTGAAAAGCCCTAAAATGAGCCTGCTGGCGCGTTACAAGCTGGTACTATCGACAAAGCCAGCTCTGCCGTTCATCGTTTGGCAGGCTGCCTCGTTTTCTACTCTGATGATGTTTATCACCTATGCATCATTTATCTATCAGGGGCATTTCGGCCAGTCGCCTTCAAGCTTTTCGATGTTGTTTGCGGCGAATATCGTCGCGATGCTTATCTTCAATATTCTCAATCGCGTGTTGCTTTCCAGGCTCTCGTCATTGCGTATCCTGCAGCTGGCAACGGGCTGTCAGGGTGTTGGCATACTGTTATTGGTGATGGCGGTTTTCATGGAGTGGCCGCTGTACGCCTTCTTGCCCGCCATGATGCTGACCATTGGCGCGGTAGGTGCGATCTCGCCGAATATTCAGGCCTGCTTTTTGGAGTACTTTCCCACTAGTGGCGGGACGGCCGCAGCGCTTCTGGGCGCAGCCCAGTTCGGTGTTGCCGGGCTGCTGAGCGCATTGTCTGCCATGTTGCCGCATACGCTTGAAGCGGTCATCCTGGCTATGGCCGCCTGTGGCTTGGTGGCGTATGTGATGCTTGCTCGCTCTATCATCAAAGGGCGCACCGCTGTCGAGGCGAACTAGGCCAGGCGGCGCGTTCAAGAGAGCCCGTTAGCCAGCGTGTTGTTTTTTCTTATTTAGGGAAAAATGTTAATCATCGTGTGGCGTTTAAGCGATGTGGTGTCTATGAGGTGGGTTCTGAGGAAGTGGACCCAGAAATTAAAGCGAAAATTGAAAACCGAATTGACCCCGAGGAAGGTGTGTTTCGTGCTATGCCGCTATAGGCTCTGGAGCGTTTTTTCATTGTGAAAATTACAGCTGTCTAGACCAGGTGGTTATCCCATCGAACAGGGAGTTTGGCAATTTCATCTAGCTCGCCGTGCTTGCTCAGCCGGTATACATGTCCGTTACCGCTGCTCACAATAAACCCTCCTTGGCCGTCGCAGCGTGTGCCGGCAGCATCTTTAAGCGAGGGGCTAGCGATAACCTCACCACTGATGTGATCTAGTAATATGACACAGCCGCCACGCGGTGCTGTTACCAAGGTTCTTGGGTGATCTTGGCTCATGGCGATACTTGCGGTGTATTGCCTTAGTGTTGATTGCAGTTGCGTAGGTAGAGTGATCTCTTCGAAGTCACCTTGAGGAGTGAGCCGACCCAAAAGCGGATGCTTGGTTTCCCAGGCAGGCCCCTGGAACTGGTAACCGGCGACTAGATAACCATCAGCGGTTACGTCAAGGTGCCGGCAACTTAGCTGATGGTGGGAGGGTGGATGTCTGGCGGTAATCTCACCGCTGTGTCGGTTCATTAGTAGTAGCGCCGGAGCCATGTCATTTAGGTTAAGTTTCACTCGGCCGCTGTCCGGGTGTGTTTTGATGCCTCCCAGTGCGATGGCGAGTGTTTCATTATCGGGCATTAGCACTAATTCATGAGGGCCGATACCGTTCAGTAGAAAGTCTTTATGATGGGTATAGCCGTCATCAGCGTTGTATATGCGAACCAGCCCCATACCATCACTCAGGCGGTTTGCGGTGACGTACAGCAAGCGCCCGGATGGCTCGAACACGCCGTGGCCATAGAAGTGGTAGCCCTCGCCGGCATTAATCGTTGCCAGCGGGGTGTGTTGTCGTGCATCAAGAACATGAAAGTATCGTCCCGGACGGCGAGCGAAGAGCACGGCTTGAGGGTGGTGTGGCCGCAGACAGCCGCCGTGGCAGCGCTCTGGTACGGGCAGTAGGAAATGCTCGCTACCGTCATGACGGATACCGGCGAGGTGGTGGCTGCCATCTTCGGCATCAGCGGCGCTGAAGTACCAGTTGCGCTGCGGTGACTTGCTTTCCAGGGTCCATAGCGGCGTCTGGCTTGCGGCGAACAGTCCCCCGACGCCTAGCATGGCACCCATGGCGAGTAGGCGTCTACGGTCAGGGTTATGCGGATATGCCCTCATGCCACTAGTCGCCGTCGCTAGAGTTGAAGCCTCGCACGATATCAAGCTCGGCAGCTATCTGACGATTAAGCAGCTCTCTGAGTTGAGCCACGTTCAGGTACAGGCTGCCGAGCTGCTGCTGGGCAATGCTGTCTTCTAGGCCGCTGGCGATTCCAGTATTAATCGCGTTGGCCTGCTCTAGCGTATGTTGCAGCTGAGCGTCGAAGGCGTTCAACAGCTCGGTGCTGGTGGTATCCGTTTTTCCTTGAGTGATGAACAACGCCTGTAGACCTGGCATGAAACCGTCTTTCAGTCCAGCGAGGCTGGCTTCTACTAGGGTAATAGAGGCATCGCTACGCCAGGCTTCAGCGCGATAGGCATTCGCTGAAGAGCCCATCATGCCGAGCGGCTTGCCGAGCCGCTTGTCTTCCAGAATATCGAGCAACTGCATGGCACCGTGCACGGTGGCGTTATTGTAGCTGTCGGTGGCCAGGTAGTGAGGGCCAAAGTCCTGCCAGTCGTTGACCAGCTGTGCGCTGATGTTCTGGATATGTGCTGATATAGCTTCAGCCAGGTCGCAGGCAATTGGCTGACTTCGGGACAGCGCTGGGTTTTGCATGGCTTCGTCAAATAACAGGTATTCCAGCGCCGGAAAACCCGTCTCGGCCACACCAGCGGTAGCGATGGTTTCCGAGGTTATCGGTGCCTCTTGGTGTAACCGAGCCGCCATGCGCGTACCCACTAGGTTTTTGTCGTCGGGCCAGAATTGTAGCTGCCATGCGCGGCTTTCTAGTTCGATGGGGCCAAAGTCGACAAAGCGGACTGCCTGCCAGGCGCGATAAGCGTCGAGCCAGTGTTGCTCAAGACTGTCGATTGTGCGGCTGTTTGCTGAGCCATCAACCGCACATAGCGCGAGAGTTTCGTCGTGTAGGTCGGTGGTGGTATCGGCGAGCTGCTGGTAGAGCGTCGTGATGTGCTGATACCACACGGCTCTGGGTGATGAATCATCTGTTGATGTTGCGCCGGATGCGTTGCTGGCCAATAAACTGAATGAGATGGCCAGTGCAAGAACAGATGGCCGTGGCGTAACGGTCATAATGACTCCAGAAAGGTGATCAGCTCAGCACGTTGCTCAGGAGGTAGCTGACGATAGCGCTCCATGGCTGTGGAGGCTTCACCGCCATGCCACAGAATAGCTTCTTGCAGCGTTCGGGCGCGGCCGTCATGCAGAAACCCTGCCAGCGGATTGACCTGCTGCGTGAGGCCGATGCCCCATAGTGGCGGAGTGCGCCATTCGTTGCCGTTAGCTTGATATTCAGCGCGGCCGTCAGCCAGTCCTTCCCCCATATCGTGCAGCAACAGGTCGCTGTAGGGCCAGATGGTTTGGTTGGCTAGCTCAGGGCGTTTGGCGTTATTGGCTGTGCGCATTTGCGGTGTATGGCAACTACTGCAACCAAGGGCATTAAACGACTCAGCGCCGGCCATAACGGCAGGGGAGTCCATACCTCGGCGTTGTGGTACCGCGAGACTGCTGGCATAGAAGGTAATGAAATCGGCAACTTCATCGGACACTTCCGGCGTACCACCATCGGTGAATTTGTCGCACTGCTGGCTCGGCATGCAGTCTGTGTGTGGAACGAGGTTTGACGTCAGCCCCATGTCACCGGCGAACGCATGCAGACTTTGCTGCTCAACGCTGGGTTCCCCCGCTTTCCAACCGAAGCGACCAAGCATTGTGGTGCCGCTGCGTAAATCCCAGACCTGGTTGGCTCGCCCTGAGATGCCGTCGCCATTTTCGTCGTAGGGGTCTGCACCGGCAAGAATGTCTGTGTCTGTGATGGCTTCCAGTAGGCCTAGGCCTATCATCGGTGGTGCGACGCGGGGTGACGTTAACAGCTCAGAAGGGAGCTCGCCGTAAGCCGGGTTCTCTATGCGGTAGTGTGGTTCGCGCAGGATGACTGTTTCTCCACCGTTCAGGCTGACCTCACGAGGCTGGTAGTCGATGACAAGATCAGCCTCGGGCTGAGCGCCGGCAATCGCCGCATTCTGTAACTGGCGGCCATAATGCGGTACTGGTAGCGCGCCGGTACGGCGAAGAATCTCTGCGGTGTTGTCTTGCTCGGCTAAGGTGTCGTCAGTATCAGGTGAGGGCATCGACAAGCGCAGAAATAGCGATACTGCGCGCTCGCCTTCGGCTGGTGGGTGGCCACGCCCATCTTTGATATGGCAGCCCTGACAGCTATTAGTGTTGATCAGCGGCCCTAAACCGTCGCGGGCATCGGTGCTTGCCGGTGCGACTACCCAGGGGTTTCGAAAAAAGCTGTTGCCAACGCTGAAGTCAAGCCGGCCTGCCATTGGCAGGTTGCCCAGTGGCAGCGAATAGGCGTTGTGGTCGAACTGTGCCACTGAACCGTCACCACCGGTCATGGGTGTGTCTTGAATAACGGCGAGCTCAGTCGCCAGAGTTGAGGCCGCAAAGGCCCCAAACACTGCGTTGGCCAGCAGGGCACGGCTGGCGATACGTGTTACAGCGTAGTGTGTCATGACGACCGGATACCTTATGAAACGCTGAGCAGAAGTAGTAATCAGATAGACGGTATATGATTAAAAATTATGCCCAGCCGTATCGGGTGCCAGTGAGTTTACACCGAGTTCGCCCGCGGCTTTTTCGATAGATCCAGTCTGGTTAACCAGAGCCATGATGGCGTTGTTTATCAACGTTGCGCCAGTGTCGTTGCCTGGAGCAATCATCATATCAAAGGCCATCGGGCTTTCATCGGCTTCGGCGTGTTTCTTCAGCTCACCGAGAGCCATCATAGAAGCATCCATCTGCTGGTTCAGTGTTTCTGCTAGCTCAGCGTTTTGCTGACTCAGTAAGTCGGCAAGTGACGGGCCGTCCAGCGCTGTGCCATCAAGGCGTTGGTAATGGCCACTGTAAATGTTGTGAATACCTTGACCGTTATAGAAATGCGAGTTGTGAGTATTGTCGCTGAAGCAGTCGTGCTCGTCTTCGTAGGAGTTCGCTTCCAGCGCAACTTTCATACGCTCGCCAGCCAGTTCGCCCAGCGACAGCGAGCCGATGCCGAATAACATACGACGCAGTCCTTCTTCGGCGGGCTCGGCTAGCAGTTCTTGGCGATAGTTATTATCTGATTCGGCTGACCATTGGTTTGTCATCCACTCAAGGTCGCTGATCAGCAGGCTGCTGGCCGCTGAAAGGTAGTCGCCACGGCGATCACAGTTCCCATTGGTGCAGTTCTCACCCTTAGCATAATCGCTGGCTGGGCGTTGGCCAGCACCGGACTGGTAGCCATTAAGGTCCTGACCCCAAAGCAGAAACTCGATGGCATGATAGCCGCTGGCTACGTTAGCTTCAGAACCACCGATCTCGTTGAGACTGGCCAGAAGTTCTGGCGTGATTTCGCTGACGTCGATGGTTTCGCCGCCAATATTGATCTGTTTAGACGCGATGATGTTAGCCGTCGCGCCCGCGTTACCCAGTTCATGCTGGTAACCCTCTTGGGCCACGTAGTCAATCAGCCCTTCATCCAGTGGCCAGGCATTGAGTTGGCCTTCCCAGTCATCAACCACGGGATTGCCGAAGCGAAATGCCTCGCTTTGCTGATAGGGAATACGTGCTTGTAACCAGGCTAAGCGTGCCGCTTTAAGTGTTTCGGTGGTTGGGTCAGCCAATAGATTGTCGATAGCCGCATCGAGATTTTTCGCGGCTTGTAGCGCGTCGGTATAGGTCGCGTAAGCCAGATCAGCATAGTGGTTGACAACTTGCTGAGACGTCACTTCATCGGTATTAACATCCTTGGCGCTAGCTGTTGTGACCGCAGTCAGGCTCAGCGGGATTGCCATCGCCGTAGCAATAAGGCTCAGAGAGAAAGTAGGGCGGTTAGAGGCAGAGCGATAAGACATAACGAATCCTGTGCATGAGGGAGCATAGTGTGCAGTAAACACCTCATGCTGCGTCGGCGGTGTGGCGCAGGTCATGGGCTAACCTAGCAGCAACTTACACTGGCAGGCTGAATACAATATATAAAGAGATTGATTCGCATTGCAATGATTTTCTGAGCAAGCGCCTCCTTCTCATGCAGGAGGCTCTGCTACTGATAAGTCATGACGTTAGCGTGGTGAGAAGCGCCGGTTGATGCCGGTTTCGGCAATCATGCGTGTTGAAATTTCCTCTACTGAAAAGCGCGTGGTATCGATGTAAGGAATCCCCAGCTGTCTGAATAGCCCCTCGGCCTGCTGGACCTCCTGCATGCACTGGTCCATGGAGCTATAGCGGCTATTGGCACGGCGTTCATGACGGATAGCTGCCAGCCGGCGAGGATCGATGGTCAGGCCGAATAGCTTGTGGCGCTGGCGTGCCAGTTCATCGGGGAGCTTCAGGGTGCCGTCTTCGTCGTAGTCATCTTCGGTGAGTGGATAGTTAGCCGCGCGGATACCAAATTGCAGGGCAAGATAAAGTGAGGTGGGCGTTTTGCCACAGCGCGAGACGCCGACGAGGATGATATCGGCCTGGTCGTATTGATGTGTTCGCGCACCGTCATCGTTATCTAGGGCAAAATGCACCGATTGGATACGGTCCATATAAATGGCGTCGCTGCCAATGGCATGGGTGCGGCCTACGCTGTAAGAGGAGCGGGTATTGAGCTCTTCTTCCAGTGGTTTGAGAAAGGTTGAGAAAATATCTACTTTGAAACCAATCGCTTCGCGCACTACATCGCGAACAGCCTCATCGACGATGGTATCAATGATGATCGGTTGTTTGGCGTCTTTAATGGCGGTGGCGTCGATGACTTTTACCAAGTCCCGCGCCTTTTCTACGCTATCGATATAGGGCTTGGTGACTTTTCGAATCTCGACGTTCTCGAACTGTGCCAGCAGGCTGCGCCCCAGACTTTCGGCGGTGATGCCTGTGCCATCAGAAATGAAAAATGCGGTGCGGGTCATGGCAATCTCTGTAGTCGGCAGGTTAGGCATCTATTGTCGGCTTGAAACCCCACCAGCTCAACATGTGAAGCGCTATCGGCACGCACTGTTTAAAAGGGTGACTACATAAAGCCGGTTTTTTTTAGGTGTTGTTGTAAAAAACCTTCAGTGACTTCGATGTTAGACCAATGGCGTAGATCGACAGGCGCTGATAAGGTTGTCAGCATCCATTCATGACGGCGCGCTTTGCATAGCAAACGGGTCATCCAAGGGGGTTTCGTGGGCGATTACATTCAGTGGTTCGAACAGCTAGGCATGGGCGATGTCGAGCGGGTTGGTGGTAAGAATGCCTCGTTGGGTGAGATGATCTCCAGTCTCGCAGGGGCTGGGGTTACCGTGCCTGGCGGCTTTGCTACCACCGCTCATGCGTACCGCGAGTTTCTGGCTCACGATGGTCTTAATGAGCGTATTAACCAGGCGTTGTCAGTGTTGGATGTTGATGATGTCAACGAGCTGGCCCGAGTAGGAGCAGAAATTCGCCAGTGGGTGATTGATACGCCGCTGCCCCCGGCGTTTGAAGACGCGCTGCGCGAAAGCTATGTGAGCTTGCAGGCACGTCACCCCAACCTGAAGGTGGCGGTACGCAGCTCGGCGACTGCTGAAGACCTGCCGGATGCATCCTTTGCCGGTCAGCAGGAAACGTTCCTCAATATTGAAGGTTTTGACAATATTAAGCGTGCGGTACATGAAGTGTTTGCTTCATTGTTTAATGACCGTGCCATTTCCTATCGTGTACACCGTGGTTATGCCCATGAGAATGTCGCTTTGTCTGCTGGCGTGCAGAAAATGGTGCGTTCTGAAACAGGGGCCAGCGGTGTGATGTTCACTCTGGATACTGAGTCTGGCTTTGACGACGTGGTATTCGTGACAGCCTCCTGGGGGCTGGGTGAAACCGTTGTTCAAGGCGCGGTTAATCCCGATGAATTTTACGTCCATAAACCAACGCTGGCGGCTGGTCGCCCTGCAGTGCTGCGTCGTAATCTTGGCTCTAAATTGATTCAAATGGTCTACACCGATGACACCAGTGCTGGCCGCTCGGTGGCTACGGTTGATGTGCCTTTAGGCCAGCGGGGGCGTTTTTGTATTAACGATGAGCAGGTGATGGCACTGGCACGCCAGGCCACGATTATTGAGCAGCACTACGGCCGCCCGATGGATATTGAGTGGGCGCTGGATGGCGATGATGGCGAGTTGTATATCGTTCAGGCTCGACCTGAAACAGTGGTATCTCAGCAACAGGGCGGAAACCTGGAGCGTTTTCAGCTGAAAGAAAAAGGCCGTACGCTAGTGACTGGGCGTGCTATTGGCCAGCGTATTGGCCGCGGTGCGGTCAAGGTAGTATTTTCGCCGGATGATATGGATAAAGTTCAACCGGGTGATGTGCTGGTGACCGACATGACTGACCCGGACTGGGAGCCGGTGATGAAGCGTGCGTCGGCTATCGTCACTAACCGTGGCGGGCGCACTTGTCATGCTGCGATCATCGCTCGTGAGTTGGGTATTCCTGCGGTGGTGGGCTGTACAGATGCCACTGACGTGTTGGCGGATGGCCATGAGGTGACGGTTTCTTGTGCTGAGGGAGATACTGGCCACGTCTATGACGGCTTGCTGGAGTTTGATCGTAAGGTCACCAGTGTCGATGCCATGCCGGATATTCCATTTAAGATCATGATGAATGTGGGTAATCCTGATCGTGCATTCAGCTTTGCGGGCTTGCCTAATGCCGGTGTTGGCCTGGCACGCTTGGAGTTCATCATCAATCGTATGATTGGTGTGCATCCCAAGGCATTGCTTGACTACGATACGCTATCTGCAGAGCTGCAGCAGAGCATTGATCTGCGTACCGCGGGCTATGATGATCCGGTTAGCTTCTACGTTGACAAGCTGGTTGAAGGTGTGTCGACGCTGGCGGCGGCGTTTTATCCTGAGCGGGTGATCGTGCGTTTGTCGGACTTCAAATCAAACGAGTATGAAAACCTGATCGGCGGCAAGTTGTATGAGCCGGGTGAAGAAAACCCCATGCTGGGCTTCCGTGGTGCGTCGCGCTATATTTCTGACGCTTTCCGCGCCTGCTTTGAGCTGGAGTGTCGAGCCATTAAGCGCGTGCGTGAAGACATGGGGCTAGATAATATTGAAATTATGGTGCCCTTTGTGCGTACCACTGACGAAGCTAGTCAAGTGGTTGATCTTTTGGAAGAAAATGGCCTTAAGCGAGGCGATAACGGGCTTAAGCTGATCATGATGTGTGAGCTGCCGGCCAACGCCTTGCTGGCTGATGAGTTCCTTGAGTACTTCGATGGCTTCTCGATCGGCTCCAACGACCTGACCCAGCTGACATTAGGGCTGGATCGTGACTCCGGTATCGTAGCGCACCTGTTTGAGGAGCGTAATCCTGCGGTCAAGAAACTGCTGGCCATGGCGATTCAGGCGTGTAAGGCTCAAGGCAAGTACGTCGGTATCTGCGGCCAGGGCCCGTCGGATCACCCAGACTTGGCCAAGTGGCTGATGGAGCAGGGTATTGATTCGGTATCGCTGAACCCGGATGCGGTACTTGAAACGTGGTTCATGCTGGCGGGCGAGCAGTTAGCGTAAAAACCAAATAGCTCAAGTTAATGCGATGTAAAGGCCGACACCCTTAGGTGCCGGCCTTTTTAATGCTGGTGTCTGCCAGATGGCAGCGTGTTAGTCGTCTAGTGCCAAACGCTCATTGGCAATTAAGATGCCGTTATTGTCGGCATATAACCATTGGCCCGGTTTGATGGTTACACCACCGAAGGTGACATTTATGTCGCGCTGGCCTTCGCCATTCTTGTCGCTTTTACGAGGATGGATACCTAGCGCCTGAATGCCCAGGTCCAGGGTCACTAGAATATCTATATCGCGCACGCAGCCATACATGACCACACCGGCCCAGCCGTTGCTGGCCGCTTGATCTGCGAGCATATCGCCCAGCATGGCGCAGCGCATTGAGCCACCCGCATCAACCACGAGCACGGCGCCTTCGCCAGGCTCGGCCACTGCCTGCTTGACCATGGAGTTGTCTTCAAAGCATTTGACGGTACGTATTGGGCCAAAGAAGGCGTCGTGGCCGCCAACGTTGGAAAACAAAGGGTCAAGGACCTGAACGTCGGGAAAGTCGTCGCAGATGTCTGGCGTTACAATAGTCGTCATGGGGTGAGTTCCTAGTAGGGCAGAAAAGTGCGTAGGCAAAAGCTAACATAGCCACTGTAGCAGAGCATTGTATGGTTTGCTGTGGCTATAAACGGTGTATGTTGCCTGTGCTAATTAAGCTGAGAGGCTTAAGGCAGCGACAAAAAAGCGCCCCGTAGGGCGCTTCGATTATCGACTCCAGCCTGGCTGTTTCAGCGACAGGCCTTTGACGTTGCGAGCATCGGAGGCGAAAAGTGTTCCTGATTAAATAGCTTCGACCGGGATCACATTAGAGGCAGCTTTTTGGAATTCCTCCATTTCATGGAAGTTCATGTACCGGTAGATTTCGCCGGCCATTGCGTCGAACTCACCCATGTAGCGTTTGTAATCTTCCACTGACGGCAGGCGGCCTTCAACGGCGGCGATGGCAGCAAGTTCGGCTGATGCCAAGTAAACATTGGCGCCGTCGCCCAAGCGGTTAGGGAAGTTACGCGTAGAGGTGGATACTACGGTACTTTTTGATGCAACCCGCGCCTGGTTACCCATGCACAGTGAGCAGCCTGGCATCTCCATGCGGGCACCGGCACGGCCATAGATGCCGTAGTAGCCCTCTTCGGTCAGTTGGTGCTGGTCCATGCGGGTCGGGGGAGCCAGCCACAGGCGTGTTTTCAGGCTACCAGCGGGCTGTTTTTCAAGCAGCTTACCCGCAGCACGGAAGTGGCCGATGTTGGTCATGCACGAACCGATGAAGACTTCATTAATGGTTTCACCAGCCACTTCTGACAACAGGCGAGCATCGTCTGGGTCATTCGGGGCGCACAGTACCGGTTCAGTGATGTCGGCCAGGTCGATCTCGATGACTTCAGCGTACTCGGCATCGGCATCAGCGCGCATCAGCACGGGGTTGGCCAGCCAGTTTTCCATGGCCAATATACGACGCTCGATAGTGCGCTTGTCGCCATAGCCACTGTCGATCATCCACTTGAGCATGGTGATGTTGGACTTCAGGTACTCGGCAATTGACTCTTCTGACAGTGTAATGGTGCAGCCCGCTGCACTACGCTCAGCCGAGGCGTCAGACAGCTCAAACGCCTGCTCTGCAGTGAGGTCCTCAAGACCTTCAATTTCCAGCACTCGACCAGAAAATGCGTTGATCTTGCCTGACTTCTCGACAGTCAGTAGACCTTTCTGAATAGCGTAGTATGGGATGGCATGAACCAAGTCACGCAAGGTAATGCCTGGTTGACGCTTGCCCTTAAAGCGCACCAGCACGGACTCTGGCATGTCCAGCGGCATCACGCCGGTGGCGGCGGCAAAAGCCACCAAGCCTGAACCCGCAGGGAAGGAGATACCCATCGGGAAGCGTGTATGCGAGTCACCGCCAGTACCTACGGTATCAGGCAGCAGCATGCGGTTCAGCCAGCTGTGAATGATGCCGTCGCCCGGGCGCAGAGAGACCCCACCGCGGTTCATGATGAAGTCAGGCAGGGTGTGGTGTGTTTCTACGTCGACTGGCTTGGGGTAAGCGGCAGTGTGGCAGAACGACTGCATGACCAAATCGGCCTGAAAGCCTAGGCAAGCCAAGTCTTTCAGCTCATCACGGGTCATTGGGCCGGTGGTGTCTTGTGACCCCACGGTGGTCATCCGTGGCTCGCAGTACATGCCTGGGCGAACGCCATCCATGCCGCAGGCCTTACCTACCATCTTCTGGGCGAGGGTGAAGCCCTTACCCGTATCGGCAGGCTGCTCGGGCGTGCGGAAGATATCGGACGCTTCAAGACCCAGTGACTCGCGAGCCTTGGTGGTCAGGCCGCGGCCGATGATCAGCGGGATACGGCCGCCGGCACGTACTTCGTCGAGTAGCAGCTGGGTTTTTAGTGCAAAGGTGCTGACCACTTCGTCGGTGCCGTGCTTGCACACCTTGCCTTCATAGGGGTAGACGTCAATGACGTCATTCATGTTGAGCTTGGAGACGTCCATCTCAATGGGCAGTGCACCAGAGTCTTCCATCGTATTGAAGAAGATTGGTGCAATGTTGCCGCCGAAGCAGAAGCCGCCAGCGCGCTTGTTCGGTACGTTAGGAATATCGTCGCCGAAGAACCACAGCACCGAGTTGGTGGCCGATTTACGCGAGGAGCCCGTACCAACAACGTCACCCACGTAAACGACCGGATGGCCTTGGGCTTTGACGGCATCGATTTGTTTGAGCGGGCCAGTCGTTCCTGGCTCTACTGGCTCAATGCCATCGCGCTCGTTCTTGAGCATGGCGTTGGCATGCAGCGGAATGTCAGGGCGTGACCAAGCATCCGGTGCAGGAGACAGGTCGTCAGTGTTGGTTTCACCAGTTACCTTGAACACACTGAGGGTGATTTTCTCATCCAGCTTGGGGCGAGCGAGGAACCATTCGGCATCGGCCCATGACTGAATGACATCCTTCGCTACGGCATTACCTGCTTTGGCGCGCTCTTCAACGTCGTGAAAGGCATCGAACATCAACAGGGTATGCTTGAGCTGTTCGCCGACCTCTGTGGCAAGCTCCGCATCGTCGAGCAACTCGACCAGTGAGACGATGTTGTAACCGCCTTGCATGGTGCCTAGCAGCTTGACGGCATGAATCTTGTCAATCAGAGGGGACGTCGCTTCGCCTTTAGCGATGGCGGTTAGGAAGCCGGCTTTAACGTAGGCTGCTTCGTCCACACCTGGTGGAACCCGGTTGGTAAGAAGGTCAAGAATGAACTCTTCTTCACCAGCCGGTGGGGTTTTCAGCAATTCGATAAGAGCGGCAGTTTGTTCAGCGTCCAGCGGTTTGGGCGGAACGCCGACTTGGGCGCGTTCCTCGACATGTTGGCGATAGGCTTCAAGCACGTAGTGTCCCTCATTGATAGTAGTGTCCGGGGAGTCCGGTGCGAATGACGACACGGTCGATAGGTGAGCAATTCTAGAAGAAGTTGTTGACAATGTTAAGTCGCAGGTAAGGCTGGGTCGCTTGTACTTTGGTCGTCGGTGGCTGTTTTCTGGGGTTGGTGATGGGCTTAGAGCAAGCTGAGCGATTGGCTGACACGGCATTTTTATTTATAGGGGAAGGGGAATCTGGGGGCTGTTGCTGTTGAGGTTGAGTTTTACGCCAACGCCGAGTAATCGTACTGGGCGGCGTTGGCGCTGCCAGGCATTGGTGAGTAATTCAAGCAGCCGCTGAGGATTGGTATCGTGGCCACGTTCTTCCATAGTGGTGACGCTGAAGTCGTCAAAACGAACCTTGACGAAGCGCGCCATTGTCTCGGGGTGGCCGTGGCGCTCTAGCCGTTGTTCCAGTTTTTTGACCAATGGTTGAAGGGCTTGGTGCGCGGCGCCTAGTGTCGGAAGGTCTTGGGCGAAGGTGGTTTCAACGCTGATGGATTTCCTGTTTCTTTCGGTATTGACTGGGCGTTCATCAATTCCCCGCGCCAGCTGGTAGAGGCGCAGGCCAAATTTGCCGAACATTTCTAGTAGCCGCTGTAATGAAAGCTGACGTAGGTCGGAACATGTGTGAATGCCTAGTCGGTGCAGTTTTGCTTTGGTTGCAGGGCCCACGCCATGCAATTTGCTGACAGGCAGGGGGTCGATAAACTGCCCGACTTGGCTAGGGGGAATAACCGTCAGTCCGTCGGGTTTCTCCCAGTCGCTAGCAATTTTGGCCAAAAAGCGTGAGGGGGCCACGCCAACGGATAAGGTAATACCCGTGCGCTCAAGACACTGTTGTTTGAGCCACTGTGCCATATAGGTTGCGCTGCCTTGAAAAGCGCCTACTGCAGAAACGTCGAGGTACGCTTCATCGAGAGAAAGAGGCTCAACGATGGGGGTAAGTTCGTAAAATATGGACTGAATTGCCCGAGAAACCTCGCGATACTTTTCAAAGTTACCCGGCATGAGTGTTAATGAGGGGCACAGGCGCATGGCCCGAGCACTGGGCATGGCTGAATGCACGCCGTAGGCTCGGGCGGGGTAGTTGCAGGTTGCAATCACACCGCGGCGTTCGCTTGCACCGCCTATTGCTAGCGGGATGTCGCGCAGTGCTGGGTTGTCGCGCATTTCTACGGCAGCGTAAAAACAATCGCAGTCGGCATGCAGTATTTTGCGCACGCTTGGCACGGCCTGTATGACGTGAGTGCTGTCTGTCATAGCTGTTTGCGATTTAGGTTAGCCCGTAGTCATCAGTTCAGTGCTCGACCATCGCCGCCACGAATTACTCCAACGCCTATGCCTTCTATCTCCAGTTGCTGACGGCGTAGGTCGACGCTGATGGGTTCGAAGTCGGCATTTTCAGCATGCAGTATGACGTTGTGGCCATCACGCTCGAAGCGTTTGACGGTGACGTTATCTTCCAAACGTGCCACCACGATTTGGCCATCACGGATACGCTCGGTGCGATGTACGGCCAGTAAGTCACCCTCTAGAATTCCGACGTCTTTCATCGATAAGCCGCGTACTCGCAGCAGGTAGTCGGCCCGAGGCGTGAAAAACTCTGGGGGCAGTGGGCAGTAGCGATCAATGTGCTCGGTGGCCAGCATTGGGCTTCCTGCAGCCACTTCGCCAATAATTGGCAGCCCGGCAGGAGTGTCTTCATTGCTAACACCTTCCGGTTGCTGGGGGTCGCTGTTAGGCAAACGTATTCCGCGAGACGTGCCACGAATGATGCGAATAGCGCCTTTACGCTCGAGAGCACGAAGATGTTCTTCAGCGGCATTGGGTGAGCGAAAGCCAAGAGCGCGTGAGATTTCAGCGCGAGTTGGGGGATAACCCATTTCATTCATTGTTTTGATAATGAAGTCGTAGACGTTTTGTTGACGCGGTGTCAGGGGGCGTGACATGCGACCTCCAGGCAGGTGATGTCAGAAGAAATGTTCAGTTATACAGCATGGTAATGCATCCAGTGGTTTGCCGCTAGGCCTGTTTTTCCTAGGCCAGTTGTTGCCACCAGGCGTGTTTCGAGAGATGGGCGTATTGAGCTGAGTTGCTAACTGCCTTACACTTTGGCACATAAAAACAGCCGTCTGTTGATCTTGTAGTTTATTCAGCTCACCCCGGAAAACGTTCACATGGCCCAGCCTGATACCGTAACCCGCATTTTAGACACGGCGGAGGTGCTGTTTGCTGAGCGTGGTTTCGCTGAAACCTCGCTGCGCACTATCACTAGCAAGGCCAAGGTCAATCTCGCTGCGGTTAACTACCATTTTGGGTCTAAAAAATCGTTGATACAGGCAGTTTTTGCTCGTTATCTCGACCCTTTCTCTGTACGTTTTCATGTTGCACTTGATGCGTTGGATGAGACGTATCGTGACACCAGTAGCGGTGTGCCGCTGGAAGTCTTACTGGAAACCCTAACCCGTACCGTGCTGGAAATCCCTGCTGAACGAAATAGCCTTAAGGTGTTCATGCGCTTGCTGGGATTGGCGTATAGCCAGGCGCAAGGGCATTTGCGTAGCTATTTGCAAGAAGAGTATGGGGATGTATTCACGCGTTTTACTGACCTGCTGCGACGTGCGACACCTGAGTTGCCGGAAACCGAGCGATTCTGGCGTTTGCACTTTATGCTAGGGTCTGTGGTGTTTACTCTGTCGGGGCTTGAAGCGCTGAGAGATATTGCCGAAAAAGACTATGATGAACGCGTTTCTGTACGTGAGTTGGTTCATCGGTTGCAACCTGTGGTGGTTCAAGCAATGAATGCGCCACTCGCACCCCCCATGCCCACACCGCAGGATTAGTGTTGTCTATTGATGTGGTAGCGAATGCTTTCTATCAATAGCGAGTAGGCGCTACATGGCGCCGCCCAGCTCAAATACTGGTAGATACATTGATATCACCAGAAAGCCAACCATACCGCCAAGCAGCACTAGTATGAATGGCTCCAGCAGGGTTGTGAGGTTATCGACCACGGTGCTGACCTCATCTTCATAATACTCAGCGACACGATCAAGCATGGCGTCTAATGCACCGGCCTCTTCGCCGATACCCACCATCTGTATTACCAAGGGCGGAAACTGCCCGCTCATGCGCATGGCAATATGCAATGGTAGCCCTCCTGATACGTCATCGCGGGTGCTGATCACGGCTTTTTCATACACGCGATTACCCGTAGCGCCCGCCGCGCTGGTCAGGGCGTCAACCAAGGGCACCCCTGCGCTAAAGGTGGTGGCCAGTGTTCGTGCATAACGTGCCACGGCTGACTTATTAAGCAAACTGCCCAGTATCGGCAACCTCAGAGCGAACTGGTGTACCCGAAATGCGATGCTGGGGGAACGGCGGATGGCTTGTATGCAAACCGTAATCGTTATAAGCATTGCTGCAGCAGCCCATTGCCACCAAGCTTGGACAAACTCTGAGAGCATAATGGTGGCGCGGGTCATGGCCGGTAACTCTGCGTCGAAGCCATTGAATAGTGCTTCGAACTGCGGCACGACGTTGATCAGTAATAACGCGCTGACACCGATACCAACCGCAATGACGGCGGTAGGGTAGACCAGTGCCTTTTTGACTTTTCGTTTGATCGATTCGTTGGATTCTTGATAAGTCGCGATGCGTTCGAGCATGGTATCCAGCGTGCCAGACTGCTCGCCAGCCGCGACTAAGTGGCAAAACAGAGGATCAAAATATTTGGGGTGGCGTTTAAGCGCTTGCGTTACGCTGGCACCCGCAGATATGTCGTGCATCACGTCTTG
This sequence comes from Halomonas halocynthiae DSM 14573, assembly GCF_000425725.1. Classification (GTDB taxonomy): domain Bacteria; phylum Pseudomonadota; class Gammaproteobacteria; order Pseudomonadales; family Halomonadaceae; genus Halomonas; species Halomonas halocynthiae. Next base: position 591,316 of record NZ_KE384439.1, on the reverse strand, counting down.
TATCAGCTTATTCATTACGGGTTTTTTTTGGGTTTGCGCCACTACCTGAAGCGCCTGAAGAATAGGGACCCCCGCACGAATCAGCGTCGCCACCTGACGTGAAAACAGCATGATATCTCGCGAGTTCACTCGCCCCATGCCTCGCGTGAATCGCTTACGCGCTAATTGGCGGATGATGATGTGTTGATTGTGTAGCGTTTTTTCTGCTTCTGCCTTATTACTGGCAATGAGCTCACCCCGCACCACACGACCTTTGAGGGTTTTGCCTGCCCAGCGCCAGCGATAAAGCGTGTTATTCCCCTTATTATCCAGTGGCATCGCCATCATCACGCTCCTTGGTTCTGTAGTGCCTGTTTCTAGAGGTCGGTAATAACGCGATGAATTTCAGCCAAGCTGGTTAGGCCGAGAAGAGCGTTATCTACGGCGCTGCGCTGAAGGCTGAGGTGCCCTTGGCGTCGTGCGGCTTCAGCCAGTTCTTTAGCGCTGGCGCCGGCCATGATCTGCTGACTTAAATCGCCGTCAATGGGAAAGACTTCATAAATCCCTAACCGCCCTTTGTAGCCTTGGGTGCAGTGCTGACAACCCACGGCTTCGAACAGTTTGGCACTAGTGGCTTCTTCCGTACTGCAGCCAAGATCAAGCAGCGCTTGAGTGGCGTATCGGGCAGGGCGCTTACATGCGTTGCAAAGCCGCCTGGCTAAACGCTGTGAGATAATTAGCTTTACTGAGTTTGCGATATTGAATGCCGCTACACCCATGTCAGAAAGCCGAGTAATGGTTTCAGCGGCTGAGTTGGTGTGCACGGTAGAAAGTACCATGTGGCCTGTTTGAGCGGCTCGAGCGGCGATTTCAGCGGTTTCTACATCACGAATTTCACCCACCATCACTACATCTGGGTCTTGGCGTAAAAACGCGCGCAAGGCGCTGGCAAAATCCAGCCCGATGCGCGGTAGCACCTGCACTTGGTTGATGCCCGCCACTTTGATCTCAACGGGGTCTTCAGCCGTGCAGATATTGCGCGATGTATCGTTCAGCAGGCTGAGGCCAGTATATAACGTTACTGTTTTTCCACTGCCGGTAGGGCCGGTAACAAGAATCATGCCCTGTGGCCTGGACAGTGCGTGTTCATATAGCGCTTGCTGACGCTCGCTGAGGCCAAGTTGCTCGATGGGGATTCCAGTTGATGACGAATCCAGAATTCGTAAAACCAGTTTTTCACCGAAAACGGTAGGCAGTGAGTTCACACGTAAATCGATAGCGCGTGTTTCAGAGAGTTTGAGCTTGATTGCCCCATCCTGAGGTAAGCGTCTTTCTGAAATATCCAGCCGCGCCATTATTTTTAATCGCGCTGCCATGCGTGCGCGTAACGCAAAAGGAGGATGCGCCACATCATGCAAGAGGCCGTCAATGCGAAAGCGCACCCTGAATGAGGACTCGTAAGGCTCAACGTGTATATCTGAGGCGCCCTGGCGAATAGCATCCAGCAGCAGGTTGTTGATGTACCGAACAACGGGGGCGTCATTACTGGTGAGAGGTTCTTCTGAAGAAACGGCTTGGTGGCTTTCCTCACCGTTTTCCAAGCTATTTTGAGCAGTGAACTCGTCCAGTGCACTGTTCATTTCGTCCATGCTACCCAGCTGTGAAAATAACGTATCTTCACTGTTGGCCAAATATGCGTTGAATACTCGCTCCCATTGATCGGTTGGTGCCAATACGCCTTCGGGCTCAAGCCCTGTGGCAAATTGCAGCTCATGCAGCCCAGCAAGTAATGAGGGGCATGGCACTGCTACCAGCAGCTTATGTGAGCTGCGCCGTATGGGGAGGGCGTTCAGGTTACGTAACAGCTGGGCAGGAAAGTCACTGGCGGGTGGCAGCTCACTTAACGGCAAGCTTTCAGGGTTGACGACCGACAAACCATACTCGCGCCCAGCACATTCCGCCGCTTGGCTAGCGCTGAGCAGGCCGGCGCTAACAACTTGCTTGAGTAGCGTAACCCCTGACTGACGAGCTTGCTGCTCGGCAACTAACAGCGCAGTGGGATCAACCGAGTGCTCTTCCGCCATTCGTCGCGCCAACCCGCGCAGTGGCGTCTCAGGCCCTGAGCCGCCTGTGCCCAACGTATCGAATCCCGCTTGGGAAACAGTAAAAAAAGCAAGATTTTTCACGGCAGTCCTTTGCTCGCTTGGTATCCATTTCCTCAGTGTAGATCAGAGTAAGCCGCTCACGTACTCATACTGGCGGCTATCTTCTAAACGCAAAATTCCGACTATATTCAAATTCTGAGTGTCGCTATAAAACCAACCCGTGGCCTGGGGCAGGTGTTGCAGGAAACCAGTTTAATGGGTGACGCAGGCCGAAGGTCTGCTGTAGACGGCACAAAAAATAACGAAAAGGAGGAAAACCACAGGACCAAAACAAGGATTGTGTTCAACAACAGGGAAGATAAATCATGCAAACGCTGACTCGAAACCAACCGGCTGCTACCCAAAGCGGCTTCACGCTGATAGAGCTGATGATCGTTGTTGCCATCATCGGGGTCCTAGCTGCTATCGCTATTCCTCAGTATCAAAACCATGTCGCTCGATCTCAAGTTAGCCGAGTGATGGCTGAAACAGGGCAGCTGCGAACAACGATTGAAATCTGTTTAATGGAAAATAGTCTGGCTAGCTGTGATATTGGTTACACACAATCCAACCTGTTGGGTGCCGATAGCATGACGTTTGGTGGCGTGACCGTTGCCGAGGATGGCTCTGCCACTGACTTGAGCAGCCTGACTGTTGGTGGTGAGTTGTCTCTTGTCGCAACCATGTCTGGAGAGGTGGCGGCAAGCCTTGCGGGCAAAACATTGACTTGGACACGTACCGCAAGCGGTAGCTGGAGCTGTTCTACAGACAGCGATGCGAAATACACCCCGTCCGGCTGCTCGAACACCTAACCGGCCAGTTCGGCAAACCAAGGAGGGCACCTATGGCATCTGGGCAAATTGAACACCATGGCGCGGCAAAAGGTGTGACTGGCAGCTGCCATCGGCTTCGCCTGGATGCCATTCACTCATTGCTGGTTGATTGCGGGCTTTTCCAAGGTGAGGAAGGAGAAAGTGGCGCTGACAGCACGCTAGAGCAGCATCGCGTAGAGTTCCCAGTTGACGATATTCAAGCCATGGTGGTCACTCATGTGCACATCGACCATGTGGGGCGGCTGCCATATTTGCTCGCCGCGGGTTATCGCGGCCCCATCTATTGCTCACCCCCCTCGGCTCAGCTACTTCCTCTGGTGACTGAGGATGCGCTGAAGATTGGCTTTACCCGCGATACACGTCTGATTGAACGCTTTCTGCAAGTCGTGAGGTCGCGCCTGCGACCCGTGCCTTATGGCCAGTGGCACACCGTGATTGACAATGCGAGCCACCGACTGCGCATTAAACTCAAGCGTGCTGGGCACATTCTTGGCTCGGCCTATGTGGAGGTAGACCATTTTGAGCACCGCAGTGGTAAGCAGCATCGCACGGTGTTCTCGGGAGATCTTGGCGCGCCTTACTCGCCCTTATTGCCTGCGCCAAAATCGCCATATCGCGCCGATACCCTAGTGATTGAGTCGACCTATGGCGACCGTTTACATGAAGAGCGCACTACACGGCGGCAACGTCTGAAAATTGTCATTGAGAAGGCACTAGAAAACCAGGGCAGCGTGATTATTCCTGCTTTCAGCATTGGTCGCACACAGGAACTGCTTTATGAGCTGGAAGGGCTGATTCATCAGGCCCAGTCACCGCTGTGGAAAGACCTAGAAATCATTGTCGACTCCCCGCTGGCAGCACGTTTTACTGAGGTGTACCGGAAGCTGAAACCTTGGTGGGATGCTGAGGCCCATCGTCGCGTGCGCAGTGGGCGTCATCCGTTAAGCTTCGATTCGCTGTATACCGTCGCTAGTCACAAAGAGCACCTGCAAACCGTCGATTACCTGGCACGCACAGGAAGGCCCGCTATTGTCATCGCCGCCAGCGGCATGGCGACAGGAGGGCGAGTAGTCAACTACCTCAAGCGGCTGCTTGGTGACCCTAAGCACGCCGTTGTGTTTGTCGGCTACCAGGCCCGAGGCACGGCAGGACGTGATATTCAACGCTACGGCCCAATTGGCGGCTGGGTAGTGCTTGACGGCCAGCGCGTCGACATCCGCGCCAGTGTTACTTCACTGGGTGGTTACTCTGCCCATGCCGACCAGAGCCAACTCCTCAACTTCATCAAACGCATGCGCCATCCACCCAGCCATATCCGCTTGGTACACGGGGAGCCCGACGTGCAGGCAATATTCAAAGCCAGGATTGAGCAGTGGGCAAGCAAAGACGGTTGTGAGGTAGAAGTAACCCTTGGCGCCGACCAGCTGTTGTAGAAAGCTTTAAAACGTCACTGTTCAGGTTTTTTTCGGAATCCACATAAGCATAACCTCCCACACTGTTGCTGTTATGCAGACACCACTCAATTAGCTACCTCCAGCCTCTAAAGAGCATTGTTTTCTACTCGGTGCCTACCTCTAACGCGCCAGCATCTGAGTCGCCTTACGATCACTGAACAGCTTCGGTGCAGTAGCGTGGGCGAGAGGCATGGCGTAACATAGCGCTGTTACAAAACAAAGAAGCTGCCTGTGGCTCACGCGACTCGTTAACAATAGCCACAGCAAAGGCTTACGATTAAATATCTGCTATTAGTTTAAGGGCATGGGAATCGTCCAGAAACAATCCCTGGGCGGTAGCGTGCCTGAATATCAGTGCTGCCTCACATCAAGTATTACAAAGGTTAACATTCGATGAGCTCTCCAGACCCCGCTCTCTATATGCAAAATGATCACAACGACGAAATAGACCTTCGCGACTTGGCTTTGATGCTGATCGAAGGCTGGTATTGGATTATTGGCACCATCGTGGTTGCTGTTGTGGCCGCTTTCGCCTACTTAGCGATAACGACAACGACCTATGAAACACGCTTTAAAGCGATACCTTCAGCCGGTGCCAACTTTTCTGGGTTTAATCTTTTTGAAGATTTTGAGATCACTCCGAAAGATGCTTATCGTACCTTGGGTAATCAGCTTTCCAGCTACCAAAACTTCGCTGCTTTTGTTGAAGAGCACCGCGACTTGTTTGACTTAGAGAACGGTGCCAACCTTAGCAAGGTGTTCAGTGAGCGTTTTAGCATCGGAGGACTCAATGCCGATCGTGACGGTAATCTGATGCTGAGCCTGACGTATCGTTACCCAGAAGGCGAGCAGGGCCCAGAGATACTCAACTCTTATGTACGTAGCACATCACAGGACGTGTGGATAACGCTGCGTAATCAGTTTGATGATTATAATCGTGCGCAGGCCAGCCGTCTTTCTACTGATTTGGAACTGCAGAAAGAGTCCTTGCAGGGTGCCCGTGAGGATCGTTTATTTGCACTGGAGCAGGCAATCAATGTGGCTAGGCGCCTTGAGATCGAAAAGCCCACCACGCCACAGCAGTTTGGACGTCAACCCAACGGTAGTGAAGTGATTTACGCCAACATCAGCGGCGATGGCGCATTGCCACTGTACTTTATGGGCTATCAAACACTGGAAGCCGACCGTGATGTGCTTCGCAGTGCCATCGATGAAGGGCTGAGCAATAGCCAAATACGCGATACACAGCAGCAACTGGAACAGCGCGAGCGTATCGCTACGCTGCTTGACAGCGGCCGATTGTATGGCATCGACGAAGGTGTTGAGCCCAATCACACTGAACGAGTGGTTGACGTAGTGGACTACGCCTTTCCGCCTGCGGAGCCTGTCAAACCACGTAAAGCCTTAATTCTAGCCATCTCTTTAGCATTGGGAGGTATATTAGGTGTGATGCTGGTGTTCTTGGTGAGGTTTGCAGCAAGCTTGCGAGGTTATCGGCAGAAAAAAGCGCGTGACTAAATTGATTATTTAAGAGTTATTGAAAGCCAATTCATAGGGCGATGCAGGCCAGTAACCAGGTTACAACACGTTATGGCGCAAAAATAAGAGTTGGCTAATATCGCGCCGTGAAAAGCAATGCTATGCTGGTTTCCTTGTGTTTTTTAGAAAAACTGCAAAAAATAGGCGGTTATACATTTTTAGCATTTAAGGACAAGGGAATCGTACAGAACAATCCCTGGGCGATAGTGTGCCTAAATGTTAGTTAAAATTTGCGAAGCGAATTATCTCGCACAAAGTATAAGCTATCGAAGCAACTATGTTGATAACTAAAGCAAAAACCTTAACTAAGAGCCATTTTTTTCGCAACGTAGTAGTGGTTGCGACAGGGACTGCAGGTGCCCAAGCTATTCATATGGTTTTTACGCCATTGATTACGAGGTTATATGGCCCTGAAGCCTTTGGTTTATTAGGCACATTTATGGCTGTTATAGCAGTTCTTACCCCTGTTGCTGCGCTAACCTATCCTATTGCGATAGTTCTTCCAAGGTCGGATGCAGACGCCAAAGTTTTAGCTAAATTTAGTATTGGCCTTGCCGCGGCTGTTGCAAGTATTACTGCAGTGATTTTTCTTACAGCAGGTGGTTGGATTGCTAGTATTCTCAATCTACAATCGATCACAAGTTTTTTTCTACTCATTCCTATTGTAATGTTTTTTTCTGCATTTCAGCAGGTACTTACTCAATGGTTGATTCGTAAAAACCAATTTAAAATAACAGCAAGGGTGGCAGTATTTCAAGCTATAATAATTAATTCAGTAAAAACAGGTGTTGGCTTTTTTAATCCAATAGGCGCGATGCTTGTTGTTATTACAACTTTCGGCCAAGCACTTTATGGTATATTGCTATTGGCTGGGATAAGAGGAGAAGGTGCTGCGAAATCGGAAAAAGGCAAGGCCTCTGGTAGTGTAAAGTATTTAGCTAAAAAGTATATTGATTTCCCTTTTTTTCGTGCACCCCAAGTAGTCATTAATGCTCTTTCTCAAAGTTTGCCAATATTAATATTAGCTAGCTTTTTTGGCCCAGCTGTAGCAGGGCTATATACATTGACAAAAACAGTGCTTGAGGCACCTGTAGTCTTAGTTGGGATGTCAGTAGGGAATGTTTTTTATCCAAAAGCGGTAGAGCTAAAAGATGACCCTTTAATTTTAAGAGATTTTTTTTTAAAAACGACAGTAATACTTTTTGGTTTAGGTTTAGTTATTTTCTTGCCAGTTTTTTTTTGGGGGCCTTGGTTTTTTTCATTACTTTTTGGGGAGGAGTGGCTGAGGTCAGGTGAGTTTGCAAGATGGGTTGCATTATGGATGGTTTTTACATTATCGACTCGGCCAGCAATTAGTATAATTCCTGTAATAAATATGCAAAAAATATTTTTAATACTTGAGTCTATTTTTCTACCTTTAAAGTTTGCGGCGCTTTATTTGGGTGTTTTTTTTAATAACGAGATGTTTTCAGTAGCTTTTTATTGCATGATTAGCTGTATTTTTTACATGGTATTGTGTTTTATAACGTATAGAAAAATAGTTTTGAGTTAATGAGGCTTGTTCTTGAAAAGCTACTGTGGGCAAGCTTAATTTTTTATGGGTGGTTAGAGTCAATAGTTATCTCCAAGTCAGAATATTGGTTGCTAAATTTATAGTTATGGAGTCTTTGAGAATAATTAACTAAGAAGGTTAATTATGGGGCTTCTTATATTTAATTTGATAAAAGACAAAGACAGCTTGTGGCTTTCTTAACAGGGTGCTTAACGAATGGTTACTGCGGATGTAAGTGTTATCATACCGTGCTACAAATCAAGTGGAACTATCAAACGTGCAGTTGAGTCAGTTTACCAACAGACATTAAGGCCAAAGGAAGTTATCTTAGTTGATGACTGCAGCTGCGATGACACACCCAGTACGTTACACAAAATAAAAGATATATACCCTAATGGCTGGGTAGTCATTGTTTTCTTGAATGTTAATGTTGGTGCTGGCTCTGCACGCAACAGAGGCTGGGAAAAAGCAACGGGTAAGTATATAGCTTTTTTAGATTCTGATGACAGCTGGCATGCTCAAAAAATAGAGCTGCAATATAATTGGATGAAAGATAATTCTCATGTTGGGCTTACGGGGCATACTTGTGCCCAAGTCGGCATGGAGTTTGAGTCTGAATCTATAGTAAATGTTAGTAAGGTGAGTTTTAAAAAAATAAAAAAAGCTGAATTACTGATTTCAAACTCCTTCTCTACACCTTCAATAATGCTCAGGTCTGACTTGCCATTTCGCTATGTAGAAGGTAAACGCTACTCTGAAGATTATCAGTTGTGGTTAGAAATTGCACTGTCTGATTACCCGTGCTACAAGGCTTGCACACCATTGGCGTATATACATAAAGCTGCATATGGTGAAGGCGGGCTTTCTGCTCATCTTTGGAAAATGGAGAAGGGGGAGCTGTCCACATTGAAAAGCGTAAAAGATAAAAAATTGATAACAAAAATTACTTATGTTTTTCTCTGTTGTTTTTCTATGATTAAGTTTATTAAAAGAAATCTTGTTCGATATATTTTTAGAGAAAGAATAAATTCGGGTGTATAATGATTTATATTACTGGATGGCTATTTCTTTACATTGGTTTTTTTTTACAAGAAGGTCTAAGGTACCGTGGTCGAGCTTTTCTTGTAACAGTAGTTTTTTATTTTTTAGCGGTAGCAGTTTTTCGAGGTGATGTGGGAACTGATACAGCTTCTTACACACTAATGGTCGAAAATTTAACACAAGGGTTTGTTTGGGGGGGCGCTGAACCTGCGTTTGTAGTTTTTGTAACGTTGTTGGGTAGTTGGATTCAATCCTCAGAGCTTGTTGTTAGATTATTTTCATTATTATTTTTTTTGCTTTTGTTCGTTTATATAGCTCGCTCAGATCGTAATGAGTCGTTCTTTATTATTTCTTATTTTCTACCTGCTTTTTCTTATACCTACAGTATGAATGGTATGCGTATAGGTGTGGCGGTTGTTCTTTTACTGCTAGCAGCTCAGACGGTTAGGAGAGGAGGGAAAGTGATTGCAAGTGGTCTTGTTTTGTCTTCTATATTTTTCCATTATTCAATTATTTTTCCGTTGGTTTATATCACCTTTTCTCAGGTTAAGTGGTCTAGAGTTTCTAATGTTTTAATTTTTTTATTTGGTATTTCTTTTTTTATAGTTTTTGTTTTAACTTTTATGTTGCCATATGTGGTTAGTAAGATTTCACTCTATAGTGATTATTCTTCTCCGGGAGCGTTGTCTGGGGTTGGCAAGGTAGTACCTGTTTTTCTAATGGTTCTAGGGGTTTCTTTAGGCAGGTTGGGCGATCGGCGTAAATATAAAATTGTTTTTATAGGAGTCAGTGCAACTTTGTTAAGTGTTTTTTTGGCTCAGTTTAGCTATGCTGGGTTGAGGTTTCTTGATTTAATTTCTATTGCTTTTCCTGTATCTGTTGTTTTAGCTTACTCTAGTTTAAATATTGATTTTGACTTTTTTGTGAAAACTTCGTTTGTCTTATCTGGTGTTGTATCGGTGGGCGCTACGTTTAGAAATTTTTTGTTGGAATATGGTCAAGGGCCTACTCCATTTTTACCATATGAGTTTTTTTGGTCGCTTTTATAACGACTTAGAGAAACTATGGGAGAATTTTTCGGCTCAAGCGTTATTATAGTAGTTGCTTTTTGCGATCATACTCTTCCTTTCTGTCAAATTAGTTGTTCAGTTAGCGATATCCCCCTCTGTCAGCCTAGTTGTCCAGTTGGCGATTTCGCTTGAGTCCAAAGCAGAGTGGGCGGCATAGGAACATTCATGCCACGTTATTCCGAGGAACGTAAGGCTCCGCCAGAAAACTACAGCGTGGCTGAGGTGGCCGCTGAAGAAGGCATATCAGGCACAACGCTGTATGGTTGGCTGAAAACTACCGTGTCAGTAAGTAGATAAGTTGGAATGCAGCCTTGAAGAATCAGTATTACTATGGTTACCGTACGTTAATTTAGCAGTGAGGTGGTGCTACAAAAGCTGAGCGATTATGAGTTAAAATTGTTCATTGATGCCGCCGAACGAGGGTGACGATTTGAAAATTTTAACGTGCCGAAGTTGTTTCAGCTGCTAGGCTAGCTATCTTGAAATAATCCAACAATTTGTTAATGGATTTTTAATTTATGAAAATAGCTATTGTTTCGCAAAATGTATCGCCAGGGATACTGATTTTTAGGAAAGATTTAATTCATCTGTTGTTAGAAGAAGGCTTTGAAGTTTATGCTTTTGCTATAGATTATAATGATGAGACAAGGAAGGCTGTTTCTTCATTAGGTGCCATACCTGTTGGTTACAGCCTTAATAAAACTGGAGTGAATCCATTTTCTGATATTAAAGATACTTTAGGCCTGTCTCGTCAGCTAAAAACTATTTCTCCTGATATAGTTTTTAGTTTTTTTGTTAAGCCTTCTATCTATGCAACATTGGCTGCAAAAGTTGCGGGAGTGCCTAGGCGTATTGCTATGCTGGAAGGGTTGGGGTATATCCATACAGCTGCTAAAGAAGGGTTTAGTTTAAAGAAAAAAGTGCTACGTTTGGTGCATGGTTTATTGTGTACAATTGGCTATTTTTATGCTGATAAGGTTTTGTTTTTAAATTCCGATGATCTTCTTGACTTGTCAAAAGTATCTTTTTTGAATAGCCGAAAAGTTAAAGTTTTAGGGCCTGTTGGGTTAAATCTTGAAAAGTATAAATTTTCTAATGTTAGTCTATCTATCCCTTTACGGTTTATTTTTATTGCTAGGCTTCTTAAGGAAAAAGGGGTTTATGAGTATGTTGTTGCCGCACGTATAGTAAAGCAGAGGTATTCTGATGTTGAGTTTGTGATGTTAGGTGGCTTAGATCCTGATAACCCTGCTGCCCTTTCAGAGCTAGAATTGAAGCAATTAGTTGAAGAAGGCATTGTTGAGTATCCAGGGTATGTTAATAATGTAAATGACTGGATTACTGATTCACACGTTTTTGTATTGCCTTCTTATAGGGAAGGTATCCCAAGGTCTACACAAGAAGCGATGGCAATTGGCCGTGCTGTTATTACTACCGATGTGCCTGGATGTAGGGAAACAGTGGTTGATAATGTTAATGGATTTTTGGTGCCACCCTGGGATGCTGGTGCGCTAGCTGAAAAAATGATTTATTTAATTGAAAATCCTGAAAAAATTAAAGAGATGGGAGAGGAGAGTCATCGTATTGCGGCTGAGCGTTATGATGTGAATAAAATAAATCCACTGTTAATATCAATTCTTAAGGGTGAAGATTAATCAGGGGTTGATGCTGTATGATTTTTCAGCATTATTATGAATAATGACTTATTCGGATAGCCTATGAAAATTGCGGTCGCAGGTACGGGTTATGTGGGACTATCGAACGCGATGTTGTTGGCGCAGCATAATGAGGTTGTTGCGCTAGATATTGATGCGCACAGGGTGGCGTTATTACGTCAGCGAGTTTCGCCCATTGAAGATGCTGAAATCAGTGAGTTTTTAGTGTTGTCAGAACTAAAATTCATGGCTACTCTGGACCCTTGCGTGGCTTATCAGGATGCCGATTTTGTGGTGATTGCAACACCTACAGACTACGACTCCAGTACCAACACCTTTGATACTTCTAGCGTTGAAGCCGTCATTCAAGAAGTGATGGCCATTAACCCCACTGCGGTAATGGTGATTAAGTCCACTGTTCCGGTAGGCTTTACCACGAAGGCTTGTGAACGCTTTGGTACAAATAACCTTTTGTTTTCACCAGAGTTTTTGCGCGAAGGCCGCGCGCTGTACGATAACCTTCACCCGACACGAGTTATCGTGGGGGAATGCTCGCAGCGAGCGGAACAGTTTGCTGGGTTACTCATAAAGGGGGCGCTGAAAAAAGATGTTCAGGTGTTGTTTACCAACAGTACTGAGGCCGAGGCTATCAAACTGTTTGCGAACACTTACTTGGCCATGCGTGTGGCGTATTTCAATGAGCTAGACACCTACGCTGAAACCCATGGTCTGGATAGTCGTCAGATTATTGAAGGTGTCGGGCTGGATCCGCGTATTGGTAGCCACTATAACAACCCAAGTTTCGGTTACGGTGGTTACTGTTTGCCCAAAGACACCAAGCAGTTGTTGGCTAACTATCAGGACGTGCCGAGCAATATCATTCAAGCCATTGTCGACGCTAACCGCACCCGCAAAGACTTTATTGCTGAGCAGGTTTTGGCCCGCAAACCCGACGTAGTCGGGGTGTATCGGTTGATCATGAAGTCGGGCTCCGATAACTTTCGCGCCAGTGCCATGCAGGGTGTTATGAAACGCATAAAAGCTAAAGGCATCGAAGTCATCGTCTATGAGCCGGTACTTGAGGAGGACGAGTTCTTTGGTTCTCGGGTCGAGCGGGATCTGGATGCGTTTAAAGCAGGCTCGGATGTGATCTTGAGTAACCGTATGAGTGAAGAACTCGCCGATGTGGCTGAAAAAGTCTACACTCGCGACCTGTTTGGCAGTGATTAAAGTTAAAGCTGCGAGACCGTATTTTTTACTGTAAGAGACAATTATGGAAAAGCGTTTTGAGCGCCGTCACTCACGCTGGTATGAAAAAGCGTTACTAAGCTTACCGGCTCAGCTCTTGCTGGGGCTGCCTTTTGTTTTGCTGCCAGTAACTCTGGAGCGCTGGGGGGTTGGGTTTTGGCACGAGCTTGATGATGTCAGAATCAATACCATGTCAGCTGTCGCACTATGTTTTTTGGTGGTGACGTTAACTCAGCGTCGGATTGCTCGTTTTCCAGGGGCTCACGTTGCGGCTTATTTAGTATCAACCATCACTGTGGCCTTCCTTTTTGCGATTGTCATACTCTTTTTTACACGCGAGGGTTACTCGCGTCAGGTGCTTTTTTTTAGCTATTTTTTATGTTTGGTGTGGTTTTATAGCGACTACTTTCTTGGGCGCCGTTATCGCAAACTCAAGATGGCGTTAGTGCCCGCAGGGGCTGCATTAAAGTTAGAAAGTACACGTGATACAGAGTTGCGCAGACTGGAGCAGCCAGATCTTGAAGGCATCAGGTTTGATGGTGTTGTTGCCGACTTGCGTAGCCCTGATTTGTCGCCGGATTGGGAGCGCTTCCTGGCACGTTGTACGCTTTGTCGGATTCCTGTTTATCATGTCAAGCAGATTAGCGAATCGATGACAGGGCGTGTGCAGATAGATCACTTGGTTGAAAATGAATTTGGTAGCCTGCTGCCCTCTACCTTTTATGCTTTTTTTAAGCGCTGCGTTGATGTTTTTGCTGTTGTGGTGACTTCTCCATTGACGGTGCCTTTGATGCTTTTGACGGCAGTTGCTGTAAAATTAGACAGCCCCGGTTCTGCGCTGTTTATACAGAACAGGGTTGGGCAAGGCGGGCGCGATTATCAAATCTACAAGTTTCGCAGTATGTGCCATGACTCTGAGAAAGATGGTGCTCAATTGGCTCAGGCTGGAGATATGCGTGTCACGCGTGTTGGTAAGGTGATACGCAAAACGCGTCTTGATGAGTTGCCGCAGTTCTATAATGTGCTGAAAGGCGATATGAGCCTTATTGGGCCAAGGCCAGAGCAGCGTGCTTTTGTTGAGCAGTTTGAAAACGAAATTCCGTTTTACGTGTATCGTCATGTAGTTAAGCCGGGAATTACCGGTTGGGCTCAGGTGGTGCAGGGCTATGCCAGCGATGCTGATGATACTCGGGTCAAGCTTCAGCATGATTTTTATTACATCAAGCATTTCTCTTTGTGGCTGGATATTTTGATTGTTTTCAAGACAATAAGGACTATCCTGACAGGATTCGGTGCACGGTGACCTACGACTCGACGTGCTGAGATGGCACCAGATATGCATAATGCTGGAGGGCGCCTATAGGCGCCCTCTTTACGTTTATGAAAACGGAAGGAGAATCCCATGGCTGTGCTGGTAACGGGAGGGGCGGGCTATATCGGTTCGCATATGGTGCTGACGCTGCTTGAGGCGGGACACGAGGTGGTGGTGTTGGACAATCTTTCCAATGCCAGTCAGGAGTCGCTGCGGCGCGTTGAGCTGCTGGCCGGTAAAGCGCCAGTGTTTATTAAAGGCGATATTCGTGACCGGCATTGTCTTGACGCATTGTTCGCAGAACATTCGATTAGTGACGTGCTGCATTTCGCCGGGCTCAAATCAGTGGGGGAGAGCGTGGCCGAGCCGCTGCGCTACTACGAGAATAATGTCGCTGGTTCGTTAACTCTGTGTCAGGCCATGGCTGCTGCTGGGGTGTATCGCTTGGTGTTTAGTTCATCAGCCACGGTATATGGCGACGGTCACCCGATGCCGATTCACGAGGGACTGCCGACCGGACGTCCGGCCAATCCGTATGGCCACTCCAAGCTGATGGTTGAAGACGTGTTACGTGACTTGGCTAAAGCCGATGAGCACTGGTCGATCGCGCTGTTGCGTTACTTTAACCCAGTGGGTGCTCATGAAAGTGGGCGCATCGGTGAAGACCCCAATGGTATTCCCAATAACCTAGTACCCTTTATTGCCCAGGTGGCCGTTGGGCGGCGCGATACGCTCTCGGTGTTTGGTAACGATTACCCCACACCAGACGGCACGGGTGTGCGCGACTATATTCATGTGATGGATCTGGTTGATGGTCATCTGGCAGCCATGCAGGTTTTGACCTCGCAACGCGGTGTCAGCACCTGGAACCTAGGTACTGGGCGTGGTTACTCAGTGCTTGAAATGATTAAGGCTTTCGAAACAGTGTCAGGGCAGCATGTGTCCTACAAGGTTGCTGATCGCCGTGAGGGTGACGTAGCGGAGTGCTGGGCGGACCCAACCCTGGCGAGACAGGAGCTTGGTTGGGAAGCTATGCGCGGGCTTGAAGAAATGCTGGCGGATACCTGGCGCTGGCAGCAGGCTAATCCGCAAGGTTATTCAGACTGAGTACCCCGTTCCAGGAAAGCCGCTTTGCGAGGTTAATGCGGCTTTCTTCGTAGATAATAGAGAGGCGTAGCGTCGTGAGATTCTCTAACCGTTTGACGGAGTCGCTTTGGCAGCGTCCGGAGTACTGGGCCTGCCCGAGGCCTTTATGGGCTATTGGTGTGACGACACTGCTATTTTACGCAGGGTTTCGTGTGCTGTGGCCTGCTGTGGGTAGTAACGCAGAAAGTATCAGCGCACTGTTCGGCCTTGTAGCAGTGCTCGTATATGGCCGCGGTATTCGCTCAAGTGCTCCGTTGTGGTTGTTGCTGGCAGCACTGCTGGTACAGTGCTTGTCTTGGTGGTTGGGCTATCAACATCATCCGGAGTGGGTGGCTGATAACCCTCAGGTAGACCGTCTGGCGAAGCTATTTATTTTCATCGCGGTTGCTTGGTGGCTGGGAGGCAGTACACGAAATACGTTACTTGTCTGGGGGTGTGCAGTAATTGGTTTTTTTGCCACCACTTTTTTTGTGGATGGAGCATATCAAGATTGGTTATTAGGGCTTAAGGGCACGCGTGTAGATTTTGGTATTCGCAACGCTCAGCATAGTTCGATGATGTTTGGCGTAATTCTGATGGCACTGGTAATTCTGGCACCACGTTTGTTGCGTGATGGAAAATGGCGTTTGCTGCGTGGTGGTGCTTGGGTATTCGTCTTGGTATTTGCTTTGGTTGGCGTGCTGGTTGGGCAGACGCGAGCGGTTTGGCTTGGTTTGGCGTTGGCTATGCCTCTTGTTCTTATTGCGTGGACTGTATATCACTGGATTAAGCGCGGAGGAGCTCCGCTTCGGTGGATTGGTGCTATCAGTTTGGTGGCTGTGTTGGTAATTGGCTTGGCCGTTGCGTTGTTGGGGAAGCCTGTAGCTAATCGTCTGGCTGCTGAAAGTGACGTCGTTGAGCAGGTGGTAAGTGGGCAGTTCGACAGCATTCCTTATACCAGCATTGGAATTCGCATCAACACTTGGCGTGCCGGTGTTGAGTGGATAGCTGAGCGGCCCATGGTTGGTTGGGGTGGTGAGGGGCGCAGCTTGGCCATTAAACATACGGAGTGGTTGCCGGATGACGTGAAGGCCGAGTTCGGGCACTTACATAACTACTTCTTGGAAATGTGGGTGGCTTATGGCTTGCTAGGTTTAGCGGTTATCTTTGCGTTAACCGTGTGGATTGGCTATGGCTGTTGGCGTAGTTGGCGGGCCGGTGTGCTACCCGGGGATCTGGCATTGTTTGGAGCAGCTTTTTTTATCTATTGGGTAGTGGTTAATCAATTTGAATCCTATAACAGCTTCTGGACAGGTGTTTACATGCATAACCTGGTTGTTGGTGGTTTGGTAACGCACATTTGGCGCTGGCAGCGTCAACAAACAATGCCGCAGCAACAGCTTACTGCTGGACGGTCGTGCTGATGCGCACGCTTGTCGTTGTACGTTCACTGAAAATGGGCGGCATGGAGCGGGTTGCCGTTAACCTGGCTGATGCGTTTGCTGAGGCGGGCCATGACAGTCATCTGCTCAGCCTACGTAAGGTGGCGAACCCTCTGCGCCCTGAGCGTGCTGCGGTTACTCAGCACCTGCTGCCGCTTAATCGTTGGGCGCGTTATACCGGGGTGGGCGTGCTGTTTGAGCTGATTGCTCGATTGCTGTTGAATCCGTTGCTCAAGCGTTCGGTGTATTTGGGTACGGGGATTATGGGGGGAGCGGTCTTTTGGCTGTGGCTCAAAGTGTTTGAGCGCAAGTACGGAAAGGTCGATCGTATTGTATTTCGGGGGGCGGGAACCTTTGAACAGCTATGGACGTTTCGTGATAGTCGAGGGCGTTATGTGTTGGAAAACGTCATGCAAGCTAAAGAAGCGTCTGGCGGGAGGAGGTTTACAGCCAGTGGTGGTGTAGGTTGGCTCAGCTCGCTGGGGCGCAAGCTGTTCGGGCGTTGCTTGTTACATAAGCGTGATCTCGTGGCTGTGTCGTCTGGCGTGGCGGATAGTCTGCGTGAGGCGATGAAAATTTGGCACTTTCAACCAGCGTCGCTGCAGGTGATCACTAATCCATGTCCTTTACAGAGCATTCGTCAGCGTATGCTTGAGCCTCAGCCAGATATACCAAATGAACCCTATTTGGTTAGCGTGGGACGCTTGGTGCCAGCCAAGGATCACGCGTTGTTGCTGAGGGCTTATGCGCGAAGTGGTGTGAGGCTGCCGTTAGTGTTGATTGGCGATGGCCAAGAGCGTCAGCGTTTGCAGAGCTTAGCTGATGAACTAGAGATTGCCGACCGAACCATTTTTGCTGGCCAGCAGGATAACCCTTACCCCTGGATGCATCAGGCGCGGCTGTTTGTTTTGACGTCACGCTTTGAAGGCATGGGAATTGTGCTGTTTGAAGCGCTAGCTTGTGGAACGCCGGTGATTAGCGTGGATTGCCCTGGGGGGATTCGCGATATTTTAAAAGGCGAGCTTGAGAATAATATCGTTGTGCGCTCTGAAGACGCTTTGGCAGAAGGGCTTCGGCAGCATGTCAGCGGTAGCAAACCACCGATACGTGACGCTTGGTTAGATGACTTTTTACCAGAGCGGGTAGCTGAGGCATTTTTGGAATCATGATGATGAGCGTATTTTTTATTTATTGTAGTTTGTTCTATCATTAAAATTTAGTTAGTGTTTTCGACCTTCTGAGTGCTGAAAAAGCATAAATTGTCGGAATAGTTCGGCTTGACTGCTGATATTAAGTTTAGAATATAATCGTTTGCGATGGTTCTTTACTGTGCCTAAAGTAATGTTCATGGATTTAGCCATTTCGGGGCCTGTGTAGCCACGCAAAATAAGCCAAGCTGTTTCCCTCTCTCGGTCACTTAATTTTCCTTGACCAAAGTGTTTTAATAGTATTGGCTTTTCTTCCGTGGCTGGAATATTTAGGCTGCTGGCAAGCCAGAACTGATGAATTAAAGAGTTTAGTAGAGGAAAAAGGTAGCGTAAAGTAGCTAGCAGCTCTGCCTGGTTAGGGGAGTTTTTTCGTTGATAAAAACCAAAAGATAGAGACAGGCAGTTACCATTATGTAAATCAAAAAATGCAGCCGCCTCATCATATAACCCGAGGTTGCGATAGTAAGTGGCAAAGTAATCGCTATCACGAAACCCATCGGGAGCCAGCTCATCCAATGTCCATAAACCTGGCGACATTGTGCTTTTCCAGTGCTGGTGGAACGGGTCAAGCAGATACATGCGTTCTACGTATGGCTTTAATACTCGATCATTAAGCTCGCCAGACAAGTTGTGAGTTAATACGCTAGGACGTCCACGACTATCGAAATGAAATAGCACTTGGCTAATATTTGGAAAATAGTCTTCTAAAGTTCTCCCTAATCCACAAAGAAAGTCTGGTGAGCGCACTAGCCCCGCAAGCCTAGCGACGGGCGCCAAGCTCGCGGGAGGAAGGTGCTCGCTCTGAGAGATAGCCATTATTAAATCACTTTCTTGCTAGTAAGAGGGCAGATCATAGCCTATGTAAGTGCCTCTACCAATGTTTCGGCCTTTATCAGTAGCTCATTTTGGTGTGGTTGAAGGGATTGTTGCCCCCATAAGGAAATTTCCTTACTCGCTGGATCATTTGCTGAAATACTACTTCCCGCAAGTGCTTGGAGCACGGCATGTCCACAGAATGGTACATAGCCTTCCGAGTACCCCCCTTCATGCACCATAACCAAGCGACCATTGCATAGCATTTCAGCAGTATCTAGCAGCTGTTGGGTGAGAGAATAGAAGGCATCACTATTGAGAAGCATGCAGCCTAAGGGGTCCATGGCGCTGGCATCATAACCACAGGCCACGACAATCAGTTCAGGACGAAAGGCAGTTAATGCAGGTATTATTACTCGCTCCATACAGGCAAGGTAAGCACCGATGCCACTGCCAGCAGGTAGTGGAACATTAAGATTGAAGTTAAGGCCATCACCTTCTCCCCGCTCATTGATTCCTCCGCTACCTATAGGGTAATTATTGTCATGATGAATTGATATTGTTAAAACATCATCTCGTTTCCAAAAAGCCTGCTGAGTTCCGTTGCCGTGATGCACGTCCCAGTCAAGAATTGCTACGCGTTTGAGGTCGTATTTTTCCATCGTAGTCATTACAGCTACGGGAATATTTCCTAGCAAACAAAAGCCTTTACCTTGGTCCCTTTCTGCATGGTGTCCAGGCGGGCGGCACAAGGCGTAAGCATTATCACAGTCGCCACGTAGTACGGCATCTATTGCTTCTATTGCTTGGCCGGTGGAGCGTCTCGCTATCTGGTAGCTGTCTTTCCCCACCGGAGCGCAGTCACCAGCATCTCCATGTCCGCGTTCACTTAGCTTAGCTAACCGAGACAGATATTCAGCGGTATGGAAACGTAGCAGGTCCTTTTCACTTGCTACCTCGCCTTTAAGAGGCGTTAGTTCGTCAATCAAGCCGGTCATTTCTACTAAGTTACGTAGACGCCGTTTCGTCTCAGGGTGTTCAGCTGCGCCTGCTGGTTGCACATGCCCTCCGGCCGTGGGAAATATTGAGCAGGGGCCGCTGTCGTGCCACATGCAATGTTCGTGAAAAGCGAATCCAGTACGATGCATGGTGATCTCCTTTAAGAAGCTATAATGTAAAGAGCAGTACTGATTAGTGCTGCTAACAAAACGTAGGGAAGTTGGGTCAAGGCATGTTGAATTGGCGTGATGCCGCAGCCACGAGCGCTGAGGACTGTTGCGTCTCCAAAGAAGCAGGCATGTGACCCAAAGGCACCTGCAGAAATCATTGCGCCTAAAGTGAGAGATAAAGAGGCATCAGTCGCTTGGGCTAAGGGAATTACAATCGGAAATGCGATGGCGTAAACACCCCAGAATGAACCAGTAGCGAAGGCGAGAATGGATAATAGTATAAAAGTTATTGCAGGTAGCCAGCTCCCTTGCATCATGGGTTGAGCCCATGCGATAAGTGTTTCAGTAAGCCCTAGTGTCTCATTAACTGACTGAAGCATAAATGCTGAAAAGACAATGCCCAATGGCAAGAGCATTTGTTGAAAACCTGTTAGGAGCTCGTCAAACATACGATTTAAAGGTGCAATTTTTTGAGCTGAAAATAGTGAAAGTGTTACGATTAGAGAAAAGCCAACACCGATTAGGGCGTCTATTCCAGACCACCAAGTAGCCAGTAGTAGCGTTGCCATTGGTATTAAGAAATTAATTAATTTAGGTGATTTTATGGTTGCTTTTTGATGATGGTTTTCTTCTTTACTCTCAATGATAGATTCCCTTCCCTGTTCAGCATCTTTCATTTTTTTACCAAGTATTGGAATTATTCCAAGCCCTGCCATAATAACTATTATAAGAGCCAGCCAAGGATAAAAAAAGTAAGGAATTAAAGTTATATAGACAGAAAACCCTCTTCCAGTCTCTGCTACACCATTGCTTTCAAGTAACCCTGACAAATAAATAGCCCAGGTGGAAAAGGGGATAATAAGGCATACTGGAGCTGCGGTAGAGTCAACAATGTAGGCTAGCATGGAGCGTGATATTTTTAACTTGTCAAACAGTCGCCTCATAGCAGCAGAGACTGTCATAACATTTAAGTAATCATCGATAAAGATAAGAACTCCAAGACTGGTTGCTCCAAGCATTGCATTTCTTCGATTTTTAAGATATTTGCCCGCAGAGTGACTGAAAGCTTCGGTGCCGCGTGCGAACTGTAATAAACCTATCAGGCTGCCTAAGAGGCCGCAGACTAAGGTGATCCAACCCATGGTTGGGTCTTGCATGACGCCTAGCCCTGTGTTGGCCATGTCGCTCAGCACTGTGGTAGGTGACACCATTAGCAAACCGCTTAGGGTGCCTGCTAATAACGCTTCTAGAGTTCGCTGAGTGATTAGGGCCATGCTGATAACGACTAAGGTTGGGAGTAACACATAGATACCAAACCCATCCTTACCACCAAACCAGTATCCACTAAGGCTCGCTATTAGAACCACGATCAGCCAAGTCATACCACGACGCAAGCCTGACTTGGCATTTAGCCCATGGCCACGTGGATAAGCGTTAATTTTTTCCATTTACCTCACCTTGTTGTTATTTGGGGCGGGGGATAGTAATAGCAGTAGGAGTAAAGGGTGGCGATATCCCCAAAGGGACAATGGTAATGGCGGCCCTTAAGCCCCTGAGGGGACTAGGCTAGCATCGATCTGTGATTTTTCTCTGGTGCGAGCGGGCGACTAAGGCCGGCAGTACAGGCACCTTCGACAAGCCTTCTCTTGCTTTTCTTTAATGAAACGCTAACTATGAAGTGTGAAAAATATTGCACATTTAGGGTTCGTTGTTAAACTTTTATGCGTTATGCTGCTCATAATCTTTGTCAGTATATCTTTTTGAGCAATATATTACGCATGGGTGAGCCTTGAAACTGACGGTGCAAGTTCACGTTGACCACGCTTGGCACGATGCTGCCGAGGTCGTTTTGCCTGATCCCGAGAAGGGGGTGAGTGGAACGTCTCGGCTGTGCTATATCACCGATTATGCCCTCGAAAAAATGTTCTGTGACGATCTGCGTGCTTGCAGCCTGCGACTGCCGGTAGAGCTGATGCTTACCCATAAATCTCCGCGCTGGTTCGGCTTCCTAGAAGACATCATGCCAGCAGGTGCCAGTCGCCGCTTTTGGGTGAACTATCTCGGAATTCAGGATCTTCCGGCGGGACGCCAGGATGCAGAGTTATTGGCTCGCGGCACGATTGCACCGGTAGGCAACCTGCGCATTAAAGAAGCGGTGCCTGATAATGCCACCCAGGATGCCATGGGGGAGCGCCGTTTTCCGGTGCAGAGCGTGGTAGAGCGCGATGTGGACTTTCTGGAGTATGCTCAGCAAATGGGTGCGGCCAGCGGCGGTGCGACCGGTGCTGGCGGAGAGGCACCGAAAATGCTGCTTAGGCTCACCCAAGCGTCCGAGTGCCAGGGTGAGCAAGTCTGGATCGATACCTGGCAGCAGGAGACTCACTGCCCCGACTTGCCGATGTTGGTAAAATTTCCCCGTGGCAGCCGCTCTGCGGACGATTGCGACATCCTGCGGGCGGAGTATCACTACTATCAGGAGTTGGCCGCGCTGGGCATTGATACCATCGAGACTCGTTCCATGCGCCTTGTTGAAGGTGAGCGCTATCCCTCTCTGTGGTTGCCGCGTTTCGATATGCAGTACCTCGATGGTGCCTGGGTTCGCTATGGCCTAGAGTCGGTTTACTCGTTGATGGGGGCGGCACCTGGCAGTTTCCTGCGCCAGGCTGACACTCTTCGCCACTTGGTGAGACTGCTGCAGGAGCAGCACCGAGTCCGCGAGCTGGGTGAGCGTTTTGATGCGGAGGCTTTTGTGATCGAGTGGACCCGTCGCGATTTGCTCAATATCGCCTTTGGTAATTCTGATAACCATGGCCGTAATACGGCGCTGCTCAAGCGTCCTGAAGGCGTGTGGCTGGCCCCCGTTTATGACTTTGCTCCGATGCGAGCTGACCCTGAGGGCGTGACACGAACTACGCAGTGGGGCCCTCCGTTGGAAGTCGGCGGAGAATTTGATTGGCACGCCATCGCAAACTCGCTGTCGGATGTTGTTGAGCCCGAGAAACTGCTGGAGTCACTTCAGCAGCTTGCGTCAACTCTTGAGGGGCTGGATGAACGCCTAGCTGCACGAGGGATTCCGTCTCGCCTTCTGGATATGCCGGCGGTAGGCTTGCGTACCGTCGATGCTCGGCTTAAACGCTGGGGGCTATTGTGAAACCTCATATCCCTGATGATCGTGAAGCGGCTCTGGTGGTGTTGCTGAAGCAGTTTTATGCCGGTGAGCTCACTGATGGGCAGCTGCTGCGTGCTTTGCGTCGCGATGTACTGGGGCTGACACAGGCCCGCTACGCCGCGTTGGTGGGTATCAGTCGGCGGACCTTGTCTGATCTGGAGGGCGACAAAGGGAATGTTACCCCAGAGCTAAAGAGCCGAGTCTTCCGGCCTTTGGGCCTAGAGGTAAGCCTGTTGCCGCGTAAATGGTCGTTGCTGGAGCAGGTGCTGTCAGGCCAGAGTAATACCTAGGTTATCCCTCAGTAAGCCACGTCGCGAACGCTCTAAACCTACTTTTCTCTATCACTCTTTGCTCTGTGGTGGCAGAGGGATTTGTTGTGGCCAAGTGTCGTTGACGATAAATACGCGTAGCCAGTTATGGGGTATGCCGCCGGGGTAGCCATTTGGGTAGCGAAGCGCGAGTTGAACAGGTGTTGCTTTGTTGTTGAAGTGATGGGTGAGTTGGTGTTTTAGCTGTGCTAATGGTGCGAGCTGATGCGGTGGCGGTGGGGCAAGCCAATAAGGTTTCTGTAGCCAGGCGCCGCGCATTCCTGTGGGCAAGGTGGCGATAAGGTCTTGCCAATGCTGCCAATGTAACCATCGACCTTTGAGGTGTTGGAGGTTGACATGCTGAGGGGTAGGAAGGTTGCCCTCTAGCGGATAAAACAGCACGCCCGGTGTGGCTAGGCGCTGCGATAGTTGTCCTGGTGGGCACATTCCGAGGTGTTGTGTAATGGCTTCCCGTGCCTGGCGCGTGTGGGCAATAGGAAGTTGGTGCTGATGAAGCCGTGTGCTTTTGCGTGCCAGGCTGTCTTTGCCATCGGGCCCAATCCAGCGTGAGTGGCTATTTGCGGCGCCTGGGCCGAGTGGAAGGCCCAGGTAATATTTCACGGTGACTTCAAGGTGAATCGGTAGGCCGGTGTCGCGGCAGCTATAGAGTAGGTCTAGCTCACCGAGGGTGCGCCGATTATCGATGATAGGCAGGTTGTTGGCTAATAAACGAGTGCCTGGTGCCGACGACAACAATAACTGCCAGAGTGATTCATGATAGAGCCCTAGTTTTTGCTGGCTGGTGTCGCCAAATGTTGTGCTAAGTTGTTCTGGGCTATTTTCCAGCTGAGCGAGAAAACGTTGCCTGACGTCTGGCTCGGCCAGCCCAAGCTCAGCCAGGCTTGGGCGTTTGGCGTGTTCTAATGTCAGCAAATCTGGCGCTTCGAGCAGCCATGCCAGGTCGCGCACCTGAGGGTGCTGCCAGTGATCAAACCAGTGGTCAAAGGAAGGCGGCGCGTAAGACTGGGTCATGATTTTTCAACTGTATAGAGTTGACGACAGGGGGCGAATAATGAAAACAATAGCGGATAACTTCCATTAATTCGTCACCATACCAAGTAATTGGCCTCTGGGGTGCTGTCTATGAAATTTCCGTTATTGAATCGTGTGACTCGACACCTTGTCACCACCACCTTGGCGGTTGGTAGCTTGGTGAGTCTTGCGACAGCTCATGCTGCCAGTCCGGTAGTGATTGGCTCAAAAATTGATACCGAAGGCTCCGTTCTGGGGGAGTTGGTGTTACAGCAGCTTGAAAATGGCGGTGTAGAGGTCAAGGATCGCCTGCAGCTAGGGGTGACCAATATCGTGCGGCAGGCGTTGGTGTCTGGCGAGATAGATATCTATCCAGAATACACGGGCAACGGTGCCTTTTTCTTTGACATGGCCGATAGTCCGGTGTGGCAGAAAGCCGATAGCGGCTATGAAACGGTGCGTGACAAGGATCTTGACGCTAATCAGCTGGTGTGGCTGACACCTGCGCCGGCCAATAATACGTGGGCAATCAGTGTGCGTGGCGATCTGGCGCGCGACAACGACCTGACAAGCCTAGAAGACCTGGCGGATTATCTGGAGGAGGGCGGCAAGCTGAAACTGGCCGCCAGCGCTGAGTTTGTTGAATCGCCCCAGGCGCTGCCATCGTTTCAGGAAGCCTACGGCTTTGAGCTGAGCCAAGGCCAGTTGCTGGTGCTGTCGGGAGGTAACACTGCCGCGACCATGCGTGCTGCTGCGCTTCAAACTGATGGGGTTAATGCCGCCATGGTCTACGGCACCGACGGTGGCTTGCAGGCGCTGGATCTACAGGTGCTGGATGACAACCTCGGCGTGCAGCCGGTCTATCAGCCTGCGCCGGTGATACGCCAGAGTGTCCTGGATGAAAATCCTGACATCGCTGATTTATTGGCCCCGCTGTTTGCCGCACTGGACCGCGAGACACTGCAGCGTTTGAATGGCGATGTGGCAGTGAATGGCTTAGACCCAGCCAACGTGGCCGCAGACTTTCTTGCTACGTTGGATAATTGAGCCGAGTGTCCGGTAGCAGGAGGGGCCAGTGATGGCGGGAGTAACTCCAGCAGCTCATTCGATGGCCAGTGCCAAGGCGAATCCGGTACTGGTTTTCTTGATGGTCTCTAGCGTGATGGCGTGGCTGGTATTGTCATCGGTGAGTGTGGCGCCGAATCGAATTGTACCTGGCAGCAGCGTTGGTGTGTTTGGAGTGGCCGGCTGGCCAGGCGTGGTGCTGGGTTTGCTGCCCGTGATTATTGCTGGGGTGTTGGCGCTGAAGAGTTCGCGCCGTCAACTGGTGGTGGTGGCTTTATTAGTGGTGTTGACGTTAGCAGCCCTGCCGTTGTGGCTAGCGTTGGCAGCCCATAATCTGGTGAGCCCAGAACTACCTGGGGCACGGTTGGGCATTGGGGCCGGTATCTGGGTGGTACTTTTTCTCCTGTTGCTCAGCGTGATTGAGGTGCGCACTCGGCTTGGGCTGTCGCGTTGGCAAGGTGGGTTGCTGCTATTGATTCCCATGATGAGTTTTAGTGCGGTATTGATAGCGACCCCCTGGCTCGATAGCCTGGCGCTGCGGCGTGAATTCGTGACGCGAAGCGATGCGTTTTATACCGCCATTGGCGAGCATCTGCTGTTGGTCAGTGCCTCGGTGGGGTGCGGCCTTGTCATAGGCGTCACTCTGGCACTGATCATGCGCCACTGGCCGCGACTCAGAGGGCCAGGGTTCGCTCTACTCAATTTCCTGCAAACCATCCCCAGCTTGGCGCTTTTCGGGCTGCTGATTGCCCCACTGGCGTGGCTTGCGGCGAATCACCCTTGGCTGGCATCGCTTGGGATTAGTGGTATTGGCTGGGCCCCAGCGCTTTTGGCATTAATTGGTTATAGCCTGTTACCGTTGGTGCGCAATACCTTTGTGGCGCTTGATGACGTCGACCCTGGCGTGATTGATGCCGCCAGAGGTATGGGGATGACGTCAGGGCAGGTATTTCGACAAGTGCGCTTGCCACTCGCGCTGCCAGTGTTACTCGAAGGGATACGTATCACTACGGTGCAGGCTATTGGGTTGGCGGCTGTTGCGGCTCTGATTGGTGCTGGTGGTCTGGGGCGCTTTATTTTTCAGGGGCTAGGGCAGGCAGCCATGGACCTAGTATTACTGGGCGCTTTGCCCATTCTCATTATGGCGCTGTTGGCTGATGCCTTGCTTGGCGCTCTGGGCGAGTGGTTGCAGCCAGGAGGCGCGGCATGATTGAGCTGAAAAACCTGAGTCGTCAGTTTGGTGAGATGTGGGCCGTTCGCGACCTGAACCTCACCATTAACAAGGGCGAATTTTGTGTACTAGTGGGCACCTCGGGCTGTGGCAAGTCGACAACGTTGCGCATGATCAACCGGCTGATTGAGCACAGTGCGGGTGAAATACATATCGACGGCCAGCCAGTTCGTGGTTTTCGTGAAGACTTGTTAAGACGGCGTATCGGTTATGTGATCCAACATGTTGGCCTGTTTCCCCACTGGACGGTGGCACGCAATATTGGCTTGGTGCCGCGGTTATTAGGCTGGGAGCCAGAACGTATCGCCGCACGGGTTGATGAGCTGATGGCGCTGCTGGGAATGAGCGCGGAGCGCTTTTCGGGTAAATACCCGCGTCAGCTTTCTGGCGGGCAAGCACAGCGGGTCGGTGTTGCCCGGGCGTTGGCGGCTGATCCAGAGATTCTGTTAATGGATGAGCCGTTCGGCGCACTTGATCCGCTGACTCGTGATGGCCTGCAGGAAGAGCTATTGTCGCTACACCATCGGCTTAACAAAACCATTGTGTTTGTCACCCATGATATGGATGAAGCGTTGCGCCTAGCTGACCGCTTAGTCGTTATGCACGAAGGGCAAATTCGTCAGCAGGGCAGGCCAATTGAGTTGCTACGAGAGCCGGTCGATGAATTTGTCGAATCGTTATTAGGCGGCAATAGCCGTGGTCTGAAAGAGGCGGCTCTGACCCCGGTTGCTCAACGGCTATGCCACGCTGAAATGACATCAGGCGTGCCAGATATCGATGCTAATAAAACGCTGCGAGATGCGCTTTCGTTGATGCTATGGCACCGCGTTGATTGTCTGAATGTTGTTGAGGGCAGTGAGAGTCTGGGCACGTTACGTTTAGCTGATGTTGTAACGGCGAGGGCCCCGATGGGCACGACTAGGGGGCTGTCGTCGTGAGCCGGCTACGCGGATTAACTGTGCCACTGGTGTGGCTGGGCCTGCTGCTTGCTGCCTGTGTTGGGATGGATCAGCTTGAGCCGGTTTTTCGTTGGCTTGAGCCAAGCAGCCGTAGTGTGATTTATGCCCGTGCTGATTTTCTCAGCTTGCTAGGCAAGCACGTGTTGGTGGTTAGCGTGGCAGGCGCGCTTTCCATCATTATTGGGGTGGGCGCGTCGATCGCGGTTACTCGGCAATGGGGCAGAGATTTTCTACCGCTTGTCGCTCAGGTAGCCGCAATTGGTCAAACCTTCCCGCCGGTGGCCGTGCTGGCATTGGCGGTTCCTGTGCTGGGTTTTGGCACCTTGCCGGTAATCGTCGCGCTACTTCTGTATGGGCTGTTACCGATTGTGCGTAATACATTAGCTGGCTTGCAGGGAGTTTCTGCTGATGTTCGAGAAGCCGCTAGAGGTATGGGGATGCGGCCACATCAGCGGCTATGGCGGGTGGAAATGCCGCTGGCTGCCTCGGTGATTGTGGCGGGTATTCGTACCTCGGTGACCATTAGCATCGCCACCGCTGCTATTGGCGCTACGATGGGGGCCAGTAATCTTGGCGATCCGATCATTTCTGGCATTGTTAACGGCAACACCGCCCATGTGCTACAGGGCGCACTGCTGATCGCGTTGCTGGCACTGTGTGTCGACAGCCTGTTTGCTTGGCTGCAGTCAGGGCGTAGTGGTTTGTGAGGCGGTTAACCTCAATAGATGCCCAGCTCCATGAATAGGGTATCCGTGCTATTAACGTCTGTGTTCTTGCCGTTGGCGATCCGCAGTATGCGCCAGCGGATGGCATCGGATACGGATAGGTCACTACGCTACAGCTCCAAGGTATTCACCTCTTCTGTTAATGTTCCTTTTATAGAACGTTCTACAAAAGGAGCGATTTGACGTCAAGGGGAGCATTGGGGGGCTGAGGGTTATTTCTTTTATGGCCAATCATTGCAGTTTACGTTAACGTCAGGTTGTAGCGTTGATGGGCGCTGGGGCAATCCCCTGGCGATCCCGGAAAAAACAGACAACACTGTCCTCAAAAGGGACAAGGATCATGACGATGACCACAGCGCATGAGATTCACACACCTGACTTTCTGTCAGGTAATGACGTTTCTATTCCTACCTACCGCGTGCTGTCTCAGGCGGGTGACTTGCTTGATGGTGCAGACAGACCCAGCCTTGATCGTGACAAGGCGCGGCGTATCTATCAGGCCATGCTTGCCACGCGAGTGCTGGACGAGCGCATGATGGCGTCTCAGCGCCAAGGGCGGCTGTCGTTCTATATGCAGTGTACGGGTGAAGAGTCGGCGGTAATTGGTGCTACGGCGGCGCTTGATGATGCTGACATGATCATGGCGCAATACCGTGAGCAGGGGGCGTTGCTGTATCGCGGCTTCAGTATTGATGAGTTCATGAATCAGCTGTTCGGCAACGAGCTGGATTACGGCAAAGGCCGTCAGATGCCGGTGCACTATGGCTCGCGCAAGCTGCATTACATGACAATTTCTTCACCGCTAGGTACCCAGATCCCTCAAGCCGCCGGTTATGCCTATGGCCAGAAGCTCGCTGGAGAGGGGCTTTGTACCTTAGTGTTTTTTGGTGAAGGGGCGGCGTCAGAAGGTGACTTTCATGCGGGTATGAATATGGCAGCGGTACATGAGGCTCCGGTAATATTTTTCTGCCGTAACAACGGCTATGCCATTTCAACACCGTCATCGGAGCAGTATGCCGGTGATGGTATTGCGCCGCGTGCATTCGGTTATGGTATGCAAGTGCTGCGAGTGGACGGAAACGACCTGCTGGCGGTTTATCGTGCGACTCAAGAGGCGCGACGTATTGCAGTAGAACAGAACAAACCGGTGTTGATTGAGGCCATGACCTACCGTCTTGCTGCGCACTCATCGTCAGACGATCCATCGGGTTATCGCTCGAAAAAAGAAGAAGAGATTTGGCGGGAAAAAGACCCGGTACTGCGCTTTCGTCACTGGTTAACGGCTCAGGACTGGTGGAGTGATGAGGAGGAGAAAACACAACAAGAGATACTGCGTCGTGATGTGCTTGATACGCTGAAGCGTGCCGAGAAGCGTCCGCCGCCGCCGCTGGAAAGCCTGATCTCTGATGTGTATGCCGACGTCACACCCGCATTAAAGGAGCAGATGGAGACATTAACCGCACATATTCGCCGTTACCCTGAGGCATACCCTAAGGGGGCTCGCCTGTTAGAACCCACTGAAGATACCCGCGATAACACTCAGGGAGGTGCCTAACATGCCAACACGTAATATGTTGCAGGCGATCAACCAAGCGTTGGACATCGCTATGGCGGAAGACGAGAAGGTACTGTGCTTTGGTGAAGATGTGGGTAGCTTTGGCGGCGTGTTCCGTGCCACCAGCCATTTGCAGGAAAAGTATGGTCGCAGGCGTTGTTTTAATACACCGCTAGTGGAGCAGGGCATCATTGGCTTTGCCAATGGTTTAGCGGCTCAAGGCTCTGTGCCGGTGGCTGAAATTCAGTTTGCTGACTACATTTTTCCGGCATTCGACCAGATTGTTAACGAAACCGCTAAGTTTCGCTATCGCTCCGGCGATCTGTTCAATGTCGGCGGCCTGACCATTCGCACGCCCTACGGAGGCGGCATTTCTGGTGGGCTTTATCATTCTCAATCACCAGAAGCGTATTTCGCTCATACGCCAGGGCTTAAGGTGGTGGTACCGCGTAACCCCCATCAAGCCAAAGGTCTGTTGCTGGCGTCTATTCGTGACCCAGACCCTGTGCTGTTTCTTGAGCCAAAGCGGCTTTATCGTGCATCCACAGGTGAGGTGCCTGACGAGGATTACCAGCTGCCGTTGGGCGTTGCGGAGGTCGTCAGCGAAGGTAGCGATATCACCGTGGTGGGCTGGGGAGCCCAGATGGAAGTCATTGGCAAGGCCGTCGCGCTTGCTGAAAAAGAAGGTATCTCTTGTGAAGTGATTGACCTGCGCAGCATTCTGCCCTGGGATGAAGAGACCATTGCGGAGTCGGTGTTCAAAACCGGGCGGTTGGTGGTGACGCATGAAGCGCCACGCACTGGGGGCTTTGCTGGTGAGATTGCTGCTGCCATTCAAGAGCGCTGCTTTTTGTATCTGGAGTCGCCCATCCGGCGTGTGACGGGGCTGGATACCCCGTTCCCACTAACGCTGGAGAAGGAATACATTCCCGATCACCTTAAGGTGTTCGAGGCGATTCGTGAAAGTATGCACTTTTAAGCTTGGTATCAGGACAGGAGAGACCCCATGAGTGAATTCAAACTGCCCGATATCGGTGAAGGTATCGTGGAATGCGAAGTGGTTGAGTGGCGGGTTAGCGAAGGCGATATGATCGTTGAAGACCAGCCCGTGGTTGAAGTGATGACAGACAAAGCGCTGGTCGAAATTACCGCCCCAGAAGCTGGGCGAGTCACCAAACTGTATGTGGCGCAAGGTGAGATTGCCAAGGTACATGCGCCGCTGTATGCGTACGTATCTGACGATGACTCAGCAGGTGATGATGCTACGCAGGATGGTGCGCAAAACGTTGCGCAGGATGTTAAGCAAAATGCCGAGGAGCCTGTTGAAGGCAGCATGCTGGAACCGCTTGAGGCACAGCCGCATGCAGTGGCAGGCGCCAGCAGGCAGCACTCGTCTTCTGGCGAGGGGGAGTATGGTAGGGTCCCTGCTAGCCCAGCAGTGCGTCGATTGTTACGTGAACACGATCTTGATTTGGCCCAGGTGCCAGGCTCAGGTAAAAATGGCCGAGTACTCAAGGAAGACATTGCGGCATGGTTGACCGCCGAACCGTCGGCACCGTCAAGCGGCCAGCCAGCTCAAGAGATTGGCGAAGTGCGCGTCGAACCCCTGCGGGGGATGCGTGCTGCCATGGCCAAACGCATGGTGGCTTCGGCCAGTACAATTCCGCACTTTCAGTACGGTGAGGAGATCGATGTTACCGAATTGGTTGCCTTGCGTGAGCGACTTAAGCCGCGTGCTGAAGCGCTGGAAACTCGGCTGACGTTGATGCCGTTTTTCATGAAAGCCATGGCCTTGGCTGTGGCTGAATTTCCGATTCTTAACAGCCAGCTTAGTGAATCGGGTGATGAAATTCGCTACCTGCCCTCGTGTAATATTGGCATGGCAGTGGATGGCAAAGCAGGACTGATGGTGCCGAATGTTAAAGGTGTCGAGCGCCTCAGTCTGTTGGATATTGCGCGAGACATTCAACGCCTCACCAATGATGCGCGAGAAGGGCGGGTTGCCCAGTCTGACCTGAAAGATGGCACCATCACCATCTCGAATATTGGTGCCTTGGGCGGCACCTATGCCGCGCCGATCATTAACACCCCAGAAGTGGCGATTGTGGCCATGGGTAAAACCCAGTGGTTGCCGCGTTTTGATGACGCAGGCCAGGTGTGCCGGCGCGCGATCATGACGGTTACCTGGGCGGGTGATCATCGCTTAATTGATGGCGGTACCATTGCGCGTTTCTGCAACCTTTGGAAGCACTATTTGACCTCGCCAGAAACCATGTTGTTGCACCTAAGCTGATGGAAAAACGTTGAGCAGCCAGGGGGGTGTTTGTGCTAAACAAACGCTCCCTGCGTGCTGGGGTGACATTTACGGGAGCGACAAGATGGCTTGCAGCATACGCCTGTGGTGATCACGCCATAGCAGAAACCCCTGTCATGAGATGGGACTTTTGCAGTAACCGCTGTCTGCGTTCATCCGTTTCTTGCCAGGAGTTCCGGTCTGTTTGTCGAAGCCTCAATAAGTGAAGTTTCGTGAAAAAACACCAATGAGAAGCTGAACATGACGTCACTTATTTCCGTTTCTGACCACACGAGATTGGGCTAGTAGGACAGCCTGCTCCGCGGTGAGATAGAATTGTTCTTTTTGTCGGCATATTTATATCACTGTCCGAATGGGGATGCGTTACGGGCCGGTGGGTAAGCGTCATTGATAACAGGGGATCAGATGTTCAGTTTCACGGCAACCTATACCGACTTGTATCAGCTCAGCATGGCGCAAGTGTACTTCAAGAGCGAGACGCACCTGCAGGATGCGGTATTTGATTATTATTTTCGCAACAACCCGTTCGGCGGGGGATATACCATTTTTGCGGGGCTGGAGGATCTGCTGAAGTCCATTGAGTCACTGCGCTTTAGCGACGCGGATCTGGCCTATCTGTCACAACAGAATTTTTCCGACGACTTTCTTGCCTATTTGAAAGCGTTTCGCTTTCGCGGACGAATTGCTTCGGTGTCAGAAGGCGACGTGGTGTTTCCGAATCAGCCGGTGCTGCGTGTAGAAGGCACGCTGATCGAAACACAGGTGATTGAAACCCTGCTACTTAACCTTTTGAATTTTCAAAGCTTGATTGCTACGAAAGCGTGTCGTATGCGCTGGATCGCCGGCGACCGAGCATTGCTGGACTTCGGGCTACGTCGGGCACAAGCGGCAGGCGGGTATTACGCAACTCGGGCGGCGTTTGTGGGAGGGATGAATGCCACGAGTAATGTGGTGGCTGGCAAGGATTTCAATATTCCAGTGGCTGGCACCATGGCCCACTCCTTTGTACAAAGTTATGACGACGAATTGGCGGCCTTTCGCGACTTCGCCAAGCATCGCCCAGATGGTTGTGTATTGTTGGTGGATACCTACGACACACTAAGAAGTGGTGTACCCAACGCGATTACGGTAGCTAAGGAAATGCAGGCACGCGGTCAGCAGTTACAGGCAATTCGCTTGGATAGCGGTGATCTCGCCTATCTATCACGCCAAAGCCGAGAGTTACTCGATGCCGCAGGACTGCATGCGGTGAAGATCGCTGCTTCTAACTCGTTGGATGAGTATGTGATTAAAAGCCTGCAGGAACAGGGGGCAGCCATTGATGTGTACGGTGTTGGCACGAATCTGGTGATTGGCAAGCCTGATGGTGCGTTAGATGGGGTCTACAAGCTGGTTTACTCTAATGGTAAGCCACGCATAAAACTGTCTGATAGCTTAGAGAAGGTGACGTTGCCCCATGCCAAGCAGGTGTCGCGGTTGACGACGGCTGAGGGTGGCTGGGTAGGGGCCGATGTAATTGGGCTGAGCGATGACGCTGATGTTGAGGTAATGCACCACCCAGCGGACCCATTCAAGCGCATGGAGCTTGGCCAATTACACCAGGAGCCGTTGTTACATGAGGTGATGGCTAACGGTGAAATTAGCATTACTTTGCGTTCGCTGGCAGAGATTGCCGAGTACTGCCAGCAGCGCTTTGCCAAACTGCCACAGGAGTACAAGCGGTTTGATAATCCACACCGTTACAAAGTGGGCTTGAGCACGACGCTTAAACAGGCTCAGGAAGCGTTGATTAAGGCGCATACTGCGTAGCTGGTAGTTGCTAGCTGATAGCCGTAGGTGGACCCGATGCCCCAAGCTAATTTGCAGCAGTTTTACATTCCCGAAGATCAGTCGATCTATTTGCTTAGACAGGACGATGCGCGAAAGCTCAAGGAGTGGGTGGCGCTGTGCCAGAATAAGCTGGCTCTTTTGGGTTATCGTGATATTGCGCTGATTGGTAAGGGGGCTTATGGCTTTGTGTTTGCTGGGCTAACTGAGCAAGGTGACGCCTATGTGTTCAAATTCAGCCGCATTACGCTGCCCCAGCATCTTCAGGATCGTTTGGAAGAAGAAGCGTTCATGCTGGAGCAGGTGGCGCATCCTCGGATTCCTCGGTTGATTGCGTATCAGCGGGTGCGTAACCAGTCGATCCTCGTCATGCAGCGGGCACCGGGTATCAACCTGGAAGAAGTGTCGTTGCTTCGTGGGCGCTTGTCGCCACGCTTGATTGTGCATATTGCTGCTCAGCTGGCGGATCTTTTGGTGGCGCTGCGCTGTGAAACGAACCCTGCGGGTCGCCCGGTAGTTCATGGTGATATTAAGCCGTCGAACTTAGTGTTTGATGAACGCGATGAGTCGATTGCCCTGATTGACTGGGGGTCATCGGTGTTTGCTCAGCTTGATGCCAGTCAGCAGTTTGTGGTGACCAACGTCATGGAGCTGATGTCAGACAGTATGCAGCAGACTAATGCGCGGCTGGGTGATGTTTATTTCATCGGCGAAGATCAGCTTAACGGGGCGTTGTCATCTCCGCGTTTTGACGAACAAGGGGCAGCGGGCACGCTGTATGCGTTGGCGTCCGGCCAGTCGTGCCGCTTTGGTCATCAAGCGATTCCGGCGACGTCGCTGGGGTTGCCCAAGGAGTTTGCGCGCATGCTGGATGGCATGCTGGATGCGGACCCCGCCGTGCGCCGAAAAGCGGGAGATTACTACCTGCGTGAGATGCCTCGGCTGGCACGAACCGTGATGCTTGATTTGCCTGACGCCGAAGAGCAGCCGCTGGTGCCAGTATGGAGCCGGGCGCTGGATCGTGACGTTGATACGGTGGTGTACAGTTCGCGCAAGGCATTTTTACGTGAAGAAGAGCACATCAATAGCTTGGATCATGTTGATGATGTACAGCTTGATCGTTATTACAAAAATTTCATGCAGGGAATGGGGGAGACTGAAAAAGCGTTCCTCGCTTCTGTCAGCCGTTTAGGCAAGTATCCGGTTGTAGGTGGGCTGGCGGTAAACTGGGAAGCCGACGGCGTACATATCGACGCTTCGCTGATTTTACACGACCCTGCGCTGAAACCAGCATTTGTGGCTGCGGTGAATAATATGGTGACGTTAGCACGTGGTGTGCATCGTCAGGGTATTTTCAAGAGTTGCCTGTTCAATGCACGCGATACGCTGCACGTGGAGCGTGAGTCCATTGATCAGCCTTTTTCGGTGCCGGATGGCTCGTTGAAATACGAGGTCAGCTCAGTGCCGGAGCTTGAAGATCATAGCCGGTTACACAGCTATTTTGAGGATGGCCCTGACCCAGAGGAGTTTCTAACGCTGCCTGACGCCATTATCAACACCTTGAAGACACTTAACGATATTCACCATACCGGCATGATTATCTTCGAAGTGCTGCCTGAGCACATGAAGATACATAGCTATTATCGGTTACTGGACCCGTCCCGTGAGGCGGAGTTTCATCAATGTTTGCGTGATATTCTGTCTGCCGTGGGGTTGATTGAAGGGCTGGGTGTGTCAGGGTTCATGAAAATGCCGTACAAAGACGTACGTTTCTATCATCGAATATTACGCCAGCCTGAGCGTTTTTACCCCCGAGACCCACGGGCTGCTCTGGCGGAAAGGCTGGCGCAGGAGCAGCGTAAAGGTGCACATACGCCGACCAGTCAGACGGCGTATGCTTCGCGAGTTTAGGCCGTGCGTGACGTTTCGCCAGCGTGTATTAAGCCCCGAGGCCGCTTTCACGCAGCAGCTGGTCGATAGTGCGGCCGCCCGATAACATCATGTCATCGCCAAAGTGTTCGGTTTCCAGCTGGCTGAGGCCATTGGCAACCAGTTGCTCAATCAGCACACTGCGTTCCAGCCCTGTGTGAGCGATCAAGCGTTCAAGACGCATTTCCTGACTCCGAGAAAGACGTGTGAGCTTAGGCATGAATGCTATCTCCTTTGAGTAGTGTCACGCTTAGCATGATGGCATAACGTGACAGGGTGATGACGACAAAGGTGTCAGGCGAGACCTTGTCGCTCCATCACTTCAATAATGATGGGCACTGGCGTCATCAAGTGCGCCCGCATCATATCGCGTGCTTTGATCGCGTCTCGTTTGAGAATGATATCGACCAGCTCGGCATGTTCATTGCGTTTGCGAGCCAGGGCTTTTTCAGAGAGAACGGTTTCTCTCAGCCATAGGTGGCGATAGCGCTCGACCTGGTCGAACAGCTGGGCGCGCGCCTGCATTAAGTGCGGCGACTTGCAGCCAGCGGCAATAGCGGTATGAAAATCGCTGTGCCGAGCGTCCCAGACGTCCAGTACTTGCTCGGTAGAGTTGATTTCAACGACTTTGGCCAATGTGTGTGCGGTTGCCAGAATATTGGCTTCCCAACGATCATCGCCGCGCTCAATAGCCAGCTCTAGAATTAAGCCTTCCAGCTGAGTACGCGCATCGTACAGGTCATGTAACTCCTGACGTGACATGGGCGCCACGCGATATCCGCGCTGGCTGATGGCGACCACTAGCCGTTCAGCAACTAAGTGTGACAAGGCTTCGCGAAGTGGGCCAACGCCCAGATCGTAGCGCTCCTTGAGCTTGCTCATCAGCAGTTTTTCACCAGGTGCAAAAACACTACGTATGATGTCGTGCTTAAGCTGGCTGTAGGCGCTGATTGCGAGGTTCTGTTTCGGTGCTATTTCCATGAGCCGACGCAATATTCCAGGTGTTTGAGATCAAATAGTTGACATCAGGTGTGTGGTATCCGGCTGTTGGCCGGCTAAACGTGCTGACGACCGTGAGTGTCAATCACCCTGTCAGCAAGTCTGTCTTTAATGAGAATGCCTTCGCCTCTCTGATTTGTCGACTATTTTGCTTTCTGTTTCAGTGTTTTCCATGCTGAGTAGGTGCTCAGAAAGACTCGGCCACTTAGCGAGCCGAGGAAGTCGCTTTTTTTCAGCCGGTCCATTACAGGTCCTTTCACTTCGGCCAGATGAAGTGTAACGCGCGCTTCTGATAGACGACGGTTGATGCTGTCTAGGCTTTCTAAGGCCGATGCGTCAATTAAGTTGACGGCTGAGCAGATCAACACCACATGCTCAATACCTCGGCGCTTGGCAACCAGGGCTTGAATGGTGTCTTCCAGGTAACGCGCGTTAGCAAAGTATAGGCTTTCGTCAATACGCAGCAGTGCTAAGTGGTCGGCTGTCTGTGTTTCGTGGCGGGCGGAATTGCGAAAGTGCTCTGTGCCTGGAATGCGTCCTACCAATGCGCTATGGGGGCGGCTGGTGCGATAAAGAAACAGGCCGATTGATAACGCCACACCAAGCAATAGGCCGCTTTCTACGCCGTCAGTCAGTGTCATGAACATCGTCACGGCCATGGCCGAGAAATCGCTGCGCGAGTAGCGCAACGTGCGGCGCATCAAGGGAATATCGACTAGGGTGAGCACGGACATGATGATAGTGGCTGCCAATGTTGCTACGGGCAGGTGAAAAAGCCAAGGTGTCAGCCATAAGGTGATCACGCCAATACCCACGGCGGCAAAGGCACCGGCCATTGGGGTACGTGAGCCAGCACCGGCATTAATTACTGTGCGTGATAAGCCGCCAGAAACGGGCATGCCTGCGCTAAAAGCTGCTGCAAGATTAGCGCCACCAAGCCCGATTAATTCTTGGTTCGGCACAATACGCTCGCGACGGCGTGCCGCCATTAATTGAGCCATGGAAATAGATTCAACAAAACCCACCACGCTAATCAATAGCGCAGGCATCCACAGTGCCTGCCAGAGCGTCGCGTTAGGCAGAGGTAACGTGAGCGGAGGTAATCCCGCGGGAATGGTGCCAACAACGGCGACGCCATGCTCATGTAGTTTGAACACAGCGCTGATTACGGTGCTCAGAATGACGGCGAATAATGGGCCTGCGCGTTGTGTTAGGGTGACTAACCCTCTGGTTAGTCCTAGGCGAATTAAGGTGCGTCGCCCCCAGCGTCGCACGGCAAACAACCACATCAGAGTGCCCACGCCTAGCGCCATTGTGGGCAGGTTGATATCACTGAGGTGGTGAACAAGGCTATTTAACAGTGATAGGGCAGTGTATCCACTGGCATCAACACCAATCAGATGAGAGAGCTGGCTGATGGCAATTAACAAGCCCGAAGCCGATAGAAACCCACCAATAACAGGGTGGCTCAGAAAATTGGCAAAAAACCCCATTTTTAGTGCACCCATGATGGCTAGCATGGCACCTGACAATAGCGATAAGTGCCAGGCTGCTTGTAAGTACTCCTGGGTACCAGGCTCTGCCACTCGGGAGAGAGCCGCACCGGTCATTAAGCCGATAATGGCGACTGGGCCAACAGCCAGAGTACGGCTGGTGCCAAGCAAAGCATAGAGGATGGCGGGTAGTAGGCTGGCATATAAGCCAACCACCGCTGGCAAACCCGCCAGCATTGCATACGCCATGGACTGGGGGATGACCATCAGGGTGACAATCACACCGGCCATTAAGTCGCTGCTTAGTAGGCGGCGGTTGTAGTGAGGCAGCCACAGTAGGGCAGGTAAATATCGCTTAAGCATCGTTTGCTTCGTAATGAGGAGTATGCCTCCAATATCAGCGAGTGTGTTCTTGTTATCAACTCGATATGACTTCGATATGACTTAAGCGCTTTTTTTACCCAGCTGAAGTGTTGAAACAATTATGCTTTCTAGTGTTTCAATGGCTTGGTCGTAGGGGATCTGATCTTCCATGGTTGCCTTGGCTATTTCTTCGATTGCACCGAAAACGGCCACGAGACGGTAGGTTAGGTATCCATCGTTATCACAGTCCCAGAAAAGCGCCTGATAGACCTCCACGAATGAGTTGCGTACGTTGGTGCGAATGTCTTTGTGCTCGGGGTAAGCCATTAACGCGGACACGATCGCTTCATATTGAGGGCCACAGTATTTAACGCAGTCAAAGTAAGCGGTCACCACATGATGTACTCGCTCATGCAATGAGCAAGCCTGAGGGGTAATTCGTTGCCGAGTGACGTCGATGAGTCGCTGGTCGAATCGCGCATATAGCTGGTAGAGCAGGTTGGTGCGGCTCTGAAAGTGATCATACGCGACGGGTTTAGTCACGCCCGCTTCTTGAGCGAGCGTGGCCAGGGTGAGGGCATCTGCACCCTCGCGCTCGAGAATGACCAGAGAAAGGTCCAGCAGTTGTTGGCGTCGCTCGTCTTTGGAAAGTCTCTTACGCATCGTTGCTTCACTTAATTAGGCAGTGGGAACCAACTCGACTTTCGGGAAGTCGATCTTGGGTTGCACCAAGTTGTTGACCCAGTTGCTGAAGTTATTAATGCCTGCCCAGGCAACCACTTGCATGATCTGAGCATCATTCATGCCCAGTTCTTTGCAGCGATCCTTGTACTCAACAGGGCAAGCTCCGTTATGTTCCATTACCTTGAGCGCTAGGTCGAGCATGGCTTGCTCTAAGGGGGCGCTGGCCTCACCACTCTGGGCAGCACGGCATTCCTCTTTGCTTAAACCGAGTTTTCGGGCTGAAAAGGTATGTCCGCTAACACAGTAGTGACATCCATTGCGGTTGGCTACAGCCAAAGCAATTAGCTCTCGCTGGCGCCCACTTAGCACGCCATTGTTTTCGATGGCTTCTTCGAATGCCAAATAGCCTGTCAGGCTTGCTCCATCGATACCCAGCGCGGTGTAGAAGTTAGGAATCATGCCGTAGCTTTCCTGAAATCCTTTCAGAATAGGGGTGGCAAGCTCATCAGCTGTATCAAGATTGACGGGGTTCATCGTATACCTCATAGCGTAAATATATCGTGGTAGGTAGCGTCTAGCACGGTGTTTGCAAGTTAGATTAACGCGAGTTCAGGGAAACTCGGCATAACTTACTATTGGTAACTATACCATTGGTAAGTTTTGTTGCAACTGTGCCAACACGTCAATCAAGGGTGGTTTTTGTGCAGCGGCCAAGTATAGTGAATTACACCAAGACGTTAGGTTCACGGTAAGGCATCGTTGCCTCGGTATAGCAGGCTGCCCCTTTGTGTGCAGAGCTCTGTGCATGAGGAAGGTGCCAACCCTCGTTAACTCTTCATGCTGACTGACAGGACACCTCAATGAAACGTGAAACACTTGCCTTGCACCACGGTTATGCGCCAGATAGCCAGCACGCTGTTGCGGTGCCGATTCATCAAACGACGTCTTTTTCCTTTGATAGCGCCCAGCATGCGGCGGACCTGTTTGACCTTAAAGTAGAAGGCAATATCTACTCACGGATCATGAACCCGACATGCGCTGTGCTGGAACAGCGTGTCGCCGCGCTTGAAGGCGGGATTGCTGGTTTGGCTGTGGCGTCTGGCATGTCAGCCATCACATATGCCATTCAGACGATTGCTGAGGTGGGGGATAACATCATCTCAATCAGTGAGCTTTATGGCGGTACCTATAACCTGTTTGCTCATACGTTACCGCGCCAGGGCATTGAGGTACGTTTTGCGGACCGCCATGATTTTGACGCCATTGAAGCGCTGATTGATGAGCGGACTCGGGGAGTCTTCTGCGAGAGTATCGGTAACCCATCTGGGGGCGTAGTGGATTTGGCTAAACTGGCCGAGATCGCCCACCGCCATGGTGTGCCGCTGCTGGTTGATAATACGGTAGCAACGCCGTTTTTGTGCCGGCCGTTTGAGCAGGGCGCTGATATTGTTATTCACTCGGCCACTAAGTATATCGGCGGGCATGGTACGACTATCGGCGGCGTTATTGTGGATAGTGGCAAGTTTCCCTGGGCTGAGAATGCAGAACGTTTTCCGCTGCTTAATCAGCCCGACCCGTCTTACCATGGCGTTTGCTACACCCGCGATTTAGGTGCGGCGGCATTCATTGGTCGAGCGCGTGTTGTTCCGCTGCGCAATATGGGGGCAGCACTGTCGGCTCAGGCGGCTTGGAACCTGTTACAAGGGCTTGAAACGCTGGCGCTGCGTATTGAGCGCGTATCATCTAATGCATTAGCGGTGGCGCACTACCTTGAGCAACACCCCCGTGTTACTTGGGTACAATACGCAGGGCTTGAGAGCCACCCTGATCATGCGCTGG
Organism: Halomonas halocynthiae DSM 14573; assembly: GCF_000425725.1. Taxonomy (GTDB): domain Bacteria; phylum Pseudomonadota; class Gammaproteobacteria; order Pseudomonadales; family Halomonadaceae; genus Halomonas; species Halomonas halocynthiae. The sequence continues at coordinate 550,240 of NZ_KE384439.1, read as the reverse complement.
TTCAGCGCTACATGAACGGTCAGGCATCGGGCATCCTGAGCTTTGGTATCGAAGGCGGCCGTGAGGCAGGGGCGCGCTTCTACGATGCGCTAGCGCTGATTCTGCGCTTGGTTAATATCGGTGATGCAAAAAGCTGTTCATCGATTCCTGCGTCGACCACTCACCGACAGCTTAATGATGAAGAGCTGGCGTCAGCCGGTGTGACCGCAGATATGGTGCGATTGTCGATTGGTATTGAACACATTGATGACCTGATTGCAGACATTGACCAAGCACTGGACGCGTCGGCTGATTGATCATTCCTGCTGGTCTTACGGTGTGAATTGATCGAGAAAACGCTTGTCTAGCCACCGCTTGGCCTTCATGGCCAAGCGCCCAGCAAACCACGCACGCCCCCGTATCGCCAGGCCTGTGCCATTGCCTAAATTGAGAATAGTCAAGGCATGAGGTTGGGGGTGGTAGCGGCTCAATGGTTTGTGGGTATACCAGGCAGACAGGTTGTCGCGCAGTATCGGTGCCTGGCGAACACCATAGACCCCTAAGCGTGGTAGCGAGTGATTGATCATCGCGGCGCAGTCACCAGCGGCAAAGACCCAGTCAGCTGCAGTGCTTTGTAATGTGTCTGTGACGGCTAGCCCACGGCCTTCGACAGTGGGTAATCCCAGGTTTGTCATCACGTCTGGCGGCGCAAGGCCGCTAGCTATTACGACGTGGTCAGCATCAATATATTCGTGTTCTATTACGGTCGTGGTGCTGCTGAGCAATACGCCGCCGTTAACGCACTGCAGGAAATCCCGTGCCCCCCGTAACGCAATGCCCATTTTCTTGAAGTAATGAATTAACCAGCGGCTAGCGTTGGGTGGGGCACCAGGCAGTGGGTCAGCACTGCGGCTGACCACCGTGACACTAGCATCGCTGCCATGATGGTTGGCTAAGGCGCGTAGGTTACAGGCAATTTCTATGCCGCTAGCGCCAGCACCAATGACCACAAGTCTAGGATTAATGCCTTGGTAAAACTCAGACGTGAGCTGCTGGCGAAGCTTAACGAGCGCGCTAATTGGCTTCACCGGCCATAGCCATGGTAAAGGCGCGTGGGGTCGCTTGTTTTTTATACCGTTATCTATGTTTTGGGGGGAATGGCAATCAACTTCCTTGAGAGCCGTACGAGAACCCAGGTTTAGCGACACGGCTGACACACTAAAAGAAGCCCCGTTATCTAAAAGGATCTTACGCTGGGGCCTATTTAGTCCGACTAAACGAGCGCGTATTAGGCTGACCTTACCGTGCTGATTTGCCTGCTTTACGATATTGGCGGGCTCAAGCCGGTCATCAGCTGGGGAATATTGCTCACCCAATACCCCACTCGCCATGCCGGAATACCAGAAGCCTCTTGGCTCGATGAGAATGACGTGTTGCACTGGAAGGCGATGACGATTCGCTAACAAATGAAGATGTGCATGACCTGCACCAACCAGAGCGAGAGGCGCTTGGGATGACCTCATGCGCTTGCTCGCCGTGTGGCTTGTTGCCAAGCTGACCAGGAGTACATGGCTAAGCCGACCCAAATCAGTACAAAGGTCGCTAATTGCACGCGACTTAGCGGTTCATTGAAGATTAATAAGGCAATGAGAAACTGCATTGTAGGATTGATATACATGAGAAATCCTAGTGTTGACAGTTTCAGACGGCGGGCAGCTCCAGCGAAAGCCAATAATGGTAGGGCGGTAATTACGCCGCTGGCAATCAACAGTAATGACTGTGTTTGTGTTTCAAGAAAGTGCGAGAGCCCAGTGACACTTAGGCCGCCTAACGCCAAAAGCCCAAGTGGCAGCAGAAGCAGGGTTTCAACTAGCAAACCTGACAGGCCATCTAGTGCTACCTGCTTGCGCAATAACCCGTAGGTACCGAAGGAGGCTGCTAGGGTGAGGCTGATCCAAGGCAACTCGCCTAACATGATCAGCTGCAGCATAATCGCGACACCCGCTAGTGCTAGCGCGATGAGCTGCAACGATGCCATGCGCTCACGTAGCACCAGCATGCCAAGGCCGACGTTAACCAGCGGTGTGAGAAAATACCCAAGGCTCGCCTGAAGGACATGGTGAGTTTCTATGGCGTAGATATAGAGCCCCCAGTTGACAGCGATAAGTATTGCGCAGGCTAGCACTCGGCCTAACCGCTGTGGCTGGGATAGCGCTTTGCGAACGGGCGACCAGCGCTTGAGCAAGCTAACCAGTAGCACTAGGAAGGCACATGACCAAATAACTCGGTGAATCAGAACTTCGTAGGCGGGGACGCCATCAAAAAGCGCAAAAAACAGCGGGAAGCACCCCCACATCATATAAGCACCGAGACCAAAGGCCACGCCTTTACTGGCTTCGGTATCAGAACGCTGATTCATTGGCAGATCCTTCATAAATTCATAAAAGAGTGCAGCCTTTAGCCTCCTCACTTGGCCGCTTATTGAGGGGGGTGAGAGTGTTGGCAGTGGCGTTGTAGCCTATCCGCTGCTAACGCTCGCACCACGCATCAAAACGCTGACGCAGGAGGTGGTGGTAAACGTATCACACATAGCCAAACGTCCGAGCAAGCTGGTCGACTTGCTCGGACGTGGGATAAAATCGATAACGGTAGGCACGATGTACAATAGCCATTCCGAATCTAGTGCGCTTAAAACACGCTGTCAACTAAGAGGCGCTGCGCGCCTTGCGCCATCCTTTCTCGCACTAGACGTACGAGGTTTGATGCGCATTTCTATCAAAATGATATTTGCCGAGCCAGAGGGGCACCATGTTCAATGCGCAGTACTTTCGTACCTTCATTACCTTAGTCGAAACGGGAAGTTTTACGCGCACCGCTCAACGTTTAGGCATGACGCAACCTGGCGTGAGCCAACATATCCGTAAGCTTGAAGACTACTTGAAAATGCCGCTGCTAGAGCGGCAGGGGCGTCGTTTCAGCCTGACAGAAACAGGGCGACGTAGTTACGATTATGCGTTGAGACTGTTTGCTGAGCATGAGCAATTCTGTCACTCACTGGATGACGAGAGTTTGGATAGTGGCGAGTGCCGCTTAGCATCGCCAGGCAGTGTCGGTGTCATGCTGTACCCATTTTTATTGGGTCAGCAGCAGATGCGCACAGGACTGACTATCAATTACAGCTTCTCTTTCAATCATGACATTGTGTCTGACTTAGTGGCCGGGCGCCATGATGTCGGAATTGTGACGGAGTCGGTGCGTCACCCTGAGATTCGTTGTGAGGCTTGGCATCAGGAGCCGTTGTGCCTTCTGGTACCTGCTGACTTTACGGGGAGTGGCCTGGTTGACTTGATGGGAATTGGTTATATCGGTTATACCGGCGGCAGTGACTTGGCCGTTATGCTATTGCGTCAGAATTTTCCTGGCGAGTTTCGCTCCATGCGTCATATTCCAACTCAGGGGTTCACCAACGACGTGGGTGCGGTGCTGGATGCGGTTGCTCGGGGGCTAGGTTTTACGGTGGTGTCACGCCTGGTTCTTGAAACATCGCCCTGGCAGCGACAAGTTAAAGAGTTGGCGTTGCCTCACTCGCTTAATGAAACACTGTATTTGGCGACACTGGCCGACAGCCGGTTACCACGGCGATATTTGCGTTTGCTGGACGCCTTTCGAGAGCATCGTCAGCAGGAGTGGCAGGCGTTCTGACAACGCAGGAGAAGAGGCAGCTAGCGCAGCGCAGACAATTAGGCTGCGCTAACAGCTAGGCCTTGCTAAAGCAGGGCCTAGCTGTGGTGTATTGTGGCGCTATTTGCCGTTGGCAATATCAGTCGCGATAAGCCTCAATACTTGGGCAGGAGCAGATCAGCTGACGATCACCAAGTACGTTATCGACTCGGTTTGCTGCAGGCCAATACTTGCTGGCTTTCACGGCATCAGAAGGAAAGGCGGCTTGTTCGCGCGAGTAAGGGCGCTTCCAGTCAGCATCCATTAGGTCGGCCATGGTGTGCGGGGCATTGACTAGAGGGTTGTTGTCTAGCGGCCAGTCCCCGGATTCCACTCGTGCCACCTCTTCACGAATAGCGATCATGGCGTCACAGAAACGATTGACTTCGTACAGTGACTCAGACTCAGTGGGCTCGATCATCAACGTACCAGCCACTGGGAATGACATGGTGGGTGCGTGGAAGCCAAAGTCCATTAGGCGCTTGGCAATATCTTCTTCGCTGATGCCTGATGCTGCTTTAAGGGGACGAATATCAATGATGCATTCGTGCGCCACATAGCCGTTGCGTCCTTTGTACAGCACGGGATAGTGGCCTTCCAGGCGCTTGGCGATGTAGTTGGCACTAAGAATAGCCAGCTGTGATGCTTCGCGCAGCCCGCGCGCGCCCATCATTTTGATATAGGCCCATGAAATCGGCAGAATAGAGGCACTGCCATAAGCGGCGGCGGATACGGCGCCAGCATTGGGCTCGACCCCGTCCAGCGGAGTGACCACATGGTTAGAGACATAGGGGGCTAGGTGCGATTTGACCCCGATGGGCCCCATGCCTGGGCCGCCACCCCCATGTGGGATGCAGAAGGTTTTATGCAGGTTAAGATGCGAGACATCGCCGCCAAAGTCGCCAGGCCGCGCGAGGCCGACGATAGCGTTCATGTTGGCGCCATCGATATATACCTGCCCACCATGCTGGTGAACGATATCGCAGGCTTCCCTGACACCCTCTTCGAAGACACCATGGGTCGAGGGGTAAGTCAGCATGATGGCAGATAGAGCCGCGCTGTGTTGCTCGGCTTTAGCCTTTAAATCGATTAGGTCGATATTGCCGTCTTTATCGCACTCCACGACCACCACTTTCAAATTGGCCATGGCCGCAGATGCGGGGTTGGTACCATGGGCAGAGCTTGGGATCAGGCAGATATCACGATGCTGCTCGCCTTGGGCTTGTTGGTAACGGCGGATCGCCACTAGTCCCGCATATTCACCCTGTGCACCAGAGTTAGACTGCATGGATACATGATCATAACCGGTGATTTCTGCCAGGAAGTCTGACAGTTCATCGATGATCTGGCGATAGCCTGCTACCTGGTCGCGCGGGGCGAATGGGTGGATGCGTGCGAGCTCTGGCCAAGTGATCGGCATCATCTCGGTGGTGGCATTGAGCTTCATGGTGCATGAACCCAATGGAATCATCGCATGAGCCAGCGACAAGTCTTTATTTTCCAAGCGCTTAAGGTAGCGAAGCATTTCTGTTTCGCTGTGATAGCGTTTGAATGTCGGGTGAGTCAGGAAGTCGGTAGAGCGCTGGCAGTCTGCCGGAATACCACTCTTGCTCAAGCGGGTGACGTCTTCATCAAGTGCTGTCACCGAGAGTCCATGCTCTTCATCAAGCAGAATGTCCAGCAGCAGCGCTAGGTCGTGAGCAGTGGTGGTCTGGTTGATGCTCAGGCCAATATCACCATTCTCGAAGTAGCGCAGGTTGACGTCGTGTGCCATGGCGCGGCCATGGATTTTGCGCGCATCGACGCTGGTCAGGCGGAGCGTATCAAACCAGCTATCATGGGCTAATGTGATACCGCCACGCGTTAATCCTTCGGCTAGAATGGTGGTTAGGCGGTGAATACGACTAGCGATAGTACGTAAACCTTCAGCACCATGGTAGACCGCATAAAAACCGGCAATATTGGCCAGCAACGCCTGAGCGGTACAGATGTTTGAGGTGGCTTTTTCACGACGAATATGCTGCTCACGGGTTTGCATGGCCATGCGCAGGGCCATTTCGCCACGGCTGTCCTGAGATACACCAATGATGCGCCCAGGGATAGCGCGTTTTAATTTGTCGGTTGTTGCAAAAAAGGCGGCGTGAGGCCCACCAAACCCCATGGGGACACCAAAACGCTGTGCTGAACCAATGACGATATCGACACCCAGTGCGCCGGGCTCTTTGAGTAGCACCAGCGACATGATATCGGCGGCGACAGTGGTCATAACTCCGTGTGCTTTGGCTTGCTCTACAACCTCCGCGAGGTTGCGTACTTCACCACTTTGGCCAGGGTATTGAAGTAATGCGCCGAACACATCGTGCTCAACCAGTTGCTCAACGGGCGCGACAATCAGCTCGAATCCGAAGTAGTGCGCACGAGTGCGAACGACATCGAGTGTTTGCGGGAAAACGTCATCCGCAACAAAGAAGGCATTGCTTTTAGCCTTCTTGTTGGCACGACGACACAACGCCATGGCTTCTGCGGCAGCAGTGGCCTCGTCTAGCAGAGAGGCATTGGCCAGCTCCATGCCGGTGAGGTCCATGACCATCTGCTGGAAGTTTAGCAGGCCTTCGAGGCGGCCTTGAGATATTTCTGGCTGGTAGGGCGTATAAGCGGTATACCAGCCGGGATTTTCCAGCACGTTACGTTGAATGACAGCGGGCAGTAACGTGTCATAGTAACCTTGGCCGATATAGCATTTGGCAACGCGGTTTTGACGAGCTAGCCGATACAGGTAATCCAATGCCACGGCTTCACTGCGCGGCGGATCCAACTCAAGGTCATCAGCTAAACGAATATCGGCAGGAACCGTAAGCTGCAGCAAGCTCTGGATTCCATCCAGACCAAGTGTGCTAAGCATTGTTGCAGCATCGTCAGCTCGTGGGCCGTTATGACGCGAAATGAATGCATCGTGGTTGGCCAGGTCGGCCAAACTTCTAGTATCGAAAGCCATGGAATACCCTGTCGGTGGTAGCAGGTTACTGTATCGGTTAAGCCTGAGTTGACAGGCGGCTGGGCAAATAGCAGTTCCCAGCCGCCGCTGTATCAGTTTTCGGTTTCAAGAAAGGCTTTGTAGCCATCAGCACTGAGCAGCACGTCGAGGTCTTCGGGATTATCCAGGCGCAGCTTCATGATCCAAGCGTTCTCATAGGGTGACTCATTAATAGACTCTGGCGCGTCCTCTAGGGCCTCGTTGACCTCAAGCACTTCGCCAGTAACTGGTGAATATAGGTCTGAAGCCGCCTTGACTGATTCCACTACCCCAAACTCGTCCCCTTTGGAGAGGTGGGTGCCGACGTCTGGCAGCTCTACAAACACCACATCTCCGAGTGCTTCCTGAGCATGTTCGGTGATGCCGATAGTGACGGTGCCGTCACCATTGTCTTTGGTCCATTCGTGACTTTTGGCATAGCGTAGCTCGGTGGGAATTGAACTCATGTTTTGTTTCCTATACGAAAAAGTTTTAATGGCTCCTGATGCCTTTTGCCATTGGACAGCATGACTGAGGCCAAGATCAAGAGAGAAAGCCGGACCGCCTTAGTACCCGCAAAATAGCATGGCCGAGAAGGCGCTTTTGTCCAGCAGTAGCGAAATTGCGAGAACAGGTGAAACGAATTATAGCAAGACAGAACATTGTTAGGCACATCTGCTGAGCTCTTTTTCTACCAATGAGGTAGGCATAAAACTTATCAATGAGGTATCGTTTCCAATAGGAAACATAGCGTGCTTGTTATGGCTAAACAGATACTCTAAGAACGGCAGGGCGTCTATCGTTGTGCTGTCAGGGGTCGCATCAGCGCTACGATTCGTTATGATTAGCGGCGTAGCTGCATGAGAGTGAGATTGAGTGCTGCGCCGGTTTGGGTTGAGCAATTAGGCCGGTACTTCTCTCTTGAATAAAAAACTAAAAATCTCTAGGAGATGTCTGTGGAAACTCTCAACAATATATTCAGCCAAATCAACGGAGTGGTCTGGGGACCGTTGATGCTTATCCTGCTGCTTGGTGTTGGTATCTACCTGCAGCTGGGCCTGAAGTTGTTGCCGATTCGGAAGCTGGGGGTCGGCTTTAAACTAATGTGGCAAGGGCGTGATGGAAAAAGTACGCCAAGTGGTAAGGCTAAGTCAGACGACGACGGTGAGATCTCGCCATTTAACGCCCTGATGACCGCATTATCAGCGACTATCGGTACCGGTAATATTGCGGGGGTGGCAACCGCTATTGCCTTGGGTGGCCCAGGTGCAGTGTTCTGGATGTGGATCACGGCGTTGGTAGGTATGGCAACCAAGTTTGCCGAGGCGGTACTGGCGGTACGTTACCGTGAAACAGATAGCACCGGAAACCATATCGGTGGGCCGATGTTCTACATTAAGAACGGTTTGGGGCGTAAGTGGCTGTGGTTGGGGGGTGCATTTGCTTTCTTTGGTGCGGTAGCCGCGTTTGGTATCGGTAATACGGTGCAGTCCAACTCGGTGGCTGATGCGCTTGAAAGCAGCTTCAGCATTCCGCCCATGGTGACCGGTATAACTATTATGGTGCTGTCTGGCGCAGTGATTCTCGGTGGTATCAAACGGATCGCTAAAGTGGCAGGCAAACTGGTACCGATCATGGGTATCGCCTATATCGTGGCGGGCATTGTGGTGCTGATTATTCAAGCCGACCAGATTCCGGCGGCGTTCGGCAATATCTTCTACTACGCCTTTAACCCGCATGCCGCACTGGGTGGCTTTGCTGGTGCTGCGGTGATGGCTGCAATTCGCTTCGGTGTGGCACGGGGTATTTTCTCTAACGAAGCAGGCTTGGGAAGTGCGCCGATTGCCCACGCTGCCGCTAAAACCAAGAATCCTGTGCGTCAGGGCCTGATTGCTATGCTGGGCACGTTCATTGATACCATCATGGTATGTAGCATTACCGCATTGGTGATTTTGACAGCGCCGGTGTGGGAAATGGGAGAGGCAGGAGCCTCGCTAACAGCACTCTCGTTTGATAATGCGCTGCCCGGCTATGGCGAGGCGATAGTGTCTATCGTGCTATCTGTTTTCGCGTTCACCACGATTCTTGGTTGGTCTTTCTATGGTGAGAAGTGTTTCCAGTTCTTGTTTGGGACACGCTCCATCATGCTGTATCGCGTATTGTTCGTGCTGGCCGTACCGGTAGGCGCGATGGCACAGCTTGGCTTTATCTGGCTGATGGCTGATACGTTCAATGCGATGATGGCTATTCCCAACCTTATCGCTCTGGCACTGCTGTCGCCGGTGGTATTCAAGTTGGCGAAGGACTACTTCAATGGCAAAGAGGTTTTGCCAGGTGAAGAGCTTGATCACGACAAAGCTTGAGCCAGTGGTTCAGGTTGGACGAGGTGCCCTACGGGGCACCTCTCTTGTTTTAACCGCAGGTGCTTGTGCTGCACCATTTCCCTGAGGAGTAATGAGCATGACTCAATTGAACCGTACACCGCTTTATGCGCTGCATGTCGAGCTCGGTGCAAAGTTGGTGCCTTTTGCTGGCTATGAAATGCCGGTGCAGTATCCGCTGGGTGTAAAGCGGGAGCATGAACATACGCGCACTGCTTGCGGGTTGTTTGATGTGTCTCATATGGGGCAGCTGTTGTTGCGTGGTGATAACCCCGCTGAGGCATTGGAGCGTCTAGTACCTGCTGATGTGGTGGGACTTGCTGAGGGAGTGCAGCGTTACTGCATGTTTACCAATGACAAGGGAGGCATTCTCGACGACTTTATGACGGTGAATGCGGGAGATCACTTGTATCTCGTCGTGAATGCGGCCTGTAAGAACGCTGATATTGATCATTTACGCCAAGAGCTGCCGGAGCATGTACTGGATGTTCTTGATCGCGGGCTTCTTGCGATACAAGGGCCAAAAACGGCTGACGTCATGGAGCGACTCTGCCCTGGCGTTTGTGAAATGAAATTCATGCAGCATGGCCATTTTGAGATTGATGGCATTCCGGTATGGGTCAGTCGTAGTGGTTACACCGGCGAGGATGGTTTTGAGGTATCGGTGGCGGCCGATCAAGCTGAGGCTCTGGCACGCAGGCTGCTAGCTGAAGAGGAGGTTGAGGCTATTGGTCTTGGCGCGCGTGACTCATTGCGCTTAGAGTCGGGATTATGCCTCTACGGACATGATATCGATGCGACCACGACACCGGTAGAGGCTGGTTTGAATTTTGCTATTGGCAAGTCTCGTCGCCAAGGGGGGGAGCGAGAAGGGGGCTTTCCAGGCGCTGATATTATCATTGAACAACTCGCCAATAAGAGTGCCCAGCGCAAGCGAGTAGGCTTGTTGGGTGAGGGGCGTGCTCCAGTACGTGAGGGAACTGAGTTATTTGATAGCGAGGGAAATGCCATTGGCCACGTGACCTCGGGTGGTTTTGGTCCCTGCGTAGGTAAGCCGGTTTCGATGGGTTATGTTTGCGTAACTGAGTCAGAGATTGGCAACACCATTTATGCGGAAGTTCGTGGCAAGCGACTGCCTATGGCCGTTAGTAAAATGCCATTTGTTCAGTCGGGGTATCAACGTTAAGCAACGCCGTTTTATACCGTTATCTACTTTTTGACGCACACCCTCTACGTCTTCCTTTACCCCTTGTTAGGGAGGAAGCTACGATTGAATTTAAATCACCTGTCCGTCAAAACGTCCAGGTGATTTATTGTTTAGCAAGAGGCATTTAGTCAGGCAAAGAGCGGGTGGCCTGCATGCACTACTGTAGCAAACGAGAGGGATCCACCGGTTTTCCGCCGTGGCGCATGTCAAATAACAGCTCTGTCTGGCCGCGTTCATTAACGTCTACGTCACATAACGGCGTGCCACGCTTGACATTAGCACCGCTGTTTACCCGTAAAGTTTTACAGTTAGCATAAACGCTTTGTAGGTTGTCATCATGATGCACAATCACGACCTGGCCGAGTTGACGCATACTATCAGCAAACCTCACTTCGCCATCATTGATGGCTTTCGCTGTCGCCCCTTTGCTGGTACTTAACAACATAGGCTGCAAGGTGCCGCGACTGTCTTTTCCGAAGCGGCGAGTAATATTGTAGTCTTCTAACGGCCAGCTCCAGTTGCTATTGGTTTTTGGTAGCGGCCCGGGGTTAGGCAATGTGACACTTTTACGGGATGACGCGACGACCGCGCGGCTTTTACCCGTGCTTTGTTTCAGCGGCACGTTGACCAGCTGGCCGATTGCCAGGCTGGAAGGGTTAACTTGGCTGTTGGCGGCAATAATGGCATTGGATGTTGTGCCGAAATGACGGGCAACTTTACTGAAGGTGTCGCCTGAGCGGATTTGGTAGCGGTATGGCCCTCCTGAGGGAGCTCTTTCGGTTCCATACGGCACAAGGATACGTTGGCCTACTGCAAGTCCACGACTTTTGACCCCTGGGTTGAAACGCTGTAAGCGAAGCAGCGGCACATCAGCTTGCTTGGCCATTTCTCCCAGCGTGTCACCACGCTGAACAGTCACCCAGGTGCCAGCAATTGACCCACTGCTACGTGCAGCGTTTTGTTGCTGAGATGTTGAGGCACAACTCGCCAGCAAAAGGGCGAAGCTCACAGCGCAGATCAGTGATGCAATTTTTTTGCATCGAGAGCGGCGTCCTTGGCCTGCCATAACTCGTTCAACCATGTGTGGAAGCGTTCCTTGTAGTCAGGGTCTTGATGATAATTCCCGCAAAGCATCCATTCGGGAACCTCCAGGCGCTGTGCGTGAAGTGTGATCCTGCCTTCTTTTCCGCACAGAAACCCCCAGAAACTGGGTGTCGGGTTGGTATAGTCCAATGTTATATCAATGATTCCCCCGAGTCGGCTGCCAAGCAGGTTGAGTACCTGGGCAGTGCCGCCTGCTTTGGGTCGTAACAGGTGGCGGTAGGGGCTGTGTTGCTGCTCACGTTTGGCAGCTGTAAAGCGTGTTCCTTCAACAAAGTTAAAAATGGTAATGGGTGACTCTTGGGCGCGGCGGCACATGCGTTCGGTCGCCAAACGATCGCGCTCAGCAAGCGCTGGGTTGCGTGCTAGCTTTTCTCGGCTATAGCGTTGCATGAAGGGAAACTCCAGTGCCCACCAAGCTAAGCCGACGATAGGAATCCATATCAGTTGCTGTTTGAGAAAAAAGCGCGGCATGGGAATACGCCGGTGCAGCACCATTAGCAGCATAAAAATATCGGTCCAGCTTCTATGGTTGGATATCACTAGCCACCAGTCATTTATACTGAGTTCTTCAGGCACAGTGGCATGTAGGTCGGGGCGCAACAGCCAGCGCATCCACCAGAGATTGAAGCCTATCCAGTTTAGAGCAACCGCATTAAGGCCGCTTAAGACCTTGCGTTGTAACGGCCTGGAGGGAGCTACCAGCTTCACCAATGTGAGAATGATTAGCGGTACTCCCCAAAATAGGGTGTTGAAGATGAGCAGTATAACACTGGCGATGCCAGTCAATAGTGACATGCCGGACTCCTGAGCCTTATCGGGCGTATTATGCTAATGGATGAGAGCGCGTCTGCCCAGTCTCACATCATCTGTTGCAATTGCGTGAAGCAACTTGACGGTCATTGAAATCAACGGGAAGATTGTTTCAGGAAACAAGCGATTAATAAGTCGCGCCAGTTTTCAGGTAGTGCATCAGTAATAATTTGACGGTCCCTACAGGACAACAGCTTCACCTACCAGCATCCCTCACTCTGGAGACATTAGATGGCCGGATTTGACAAGCGTGTGAGTTCCTACGAAGAGGCAATGGAAGGTATCGAGGATGGCATGACCGTAATTGCAGGCGGTTTTGGCCTTTGTGGTATCCCCGAAAACCTGATTGCTGAGATCAAGCGGCGTGGCACCAAGGATCTCACGGTTTATTCCAACAATTGCGGCGTTGATGGTTTTGGTTTGGGTATTTTACTTGAGGACCGTCAAATCAGCACGATTTACGCCTCTTATGTGGGTGAGAACGCACTTTTTGAGCGCCAGATGCTCAATGAGGAAATCACGGTCGTGCTAACTCCTCAGGGCACCCTGGCTGAAAAAATGCGAGCTGGTGGTGCTGGTATTCCAGCGTTTTACACGGCGACTGGGTATGGCACACCCGTTGGTGATGGAAAGGAAGTGCGTGAGTTCAACGGACGGCCGCATATTCTTGAAGAAAGTGTTGTTGGTGACTTTGCCATCGTGAAAGGCTGGAAAGCGGACCGCTACGGCAATGTGATTTATCGTGATACTGCCCAGAACTTTAACCCAATGGCTGCAACGGCTGGTCGTATTACGGTGGTTGAAGTTGAAGAAATTGTTGAACCTGGTGAGTTGAAGCCTGACCAGATTCATACACCGGGTATCTACGTCGATCGCATTATTCAGGGCAGCTTTGAGAAGCGCATCGAAAGACGCATGGTTCGCGAAGGCTAAAACTCGCTAGCGTTTTTACACGGTTTCTCAATACCTGACAGGAGATAATAAGATGGCACTTACACGTGAACAAATGGCTCAGCGCGTCGCGCGCGAGCTGGAAGATGGCTTCTATGTCAATCTGGGCATTGGTATTCCAACACTGGTGGCTAACTATGTGCCGGATGATATTGATGTGATGCTGCAGTCTGAAAATGGTTTGCTAGGTATGGGGCGCTACCCTACTGAGGCAGAGTTAGATGCCGATATGATCAATGCCGGCAAAGAAACCGTGACGGCGCGTACGGGAGCGGCTATTTTTTCATCTGCTGAGTCGTTCGCGATGATTCGTGGCGGTCATGTAGACCTGACTGTCCTTGGAGCTTTCGAGGTCGACCAACAGGGCAATATTGCTTCGTGGATGATTCCGGGCAAGCTGATTAAGGGCATGGGCGGTGCGATGGATTTGGTGGCCGGTGCAGATAACATCATTTGTACCATGACTCACGCCTCCAAGCACGGTGAGTCGAAGTTGCTGGAAAAGTGTGAGCTTCCGTTGACGGGGGCTGCATGTATTCGCCGAGTGTTGACGGATCTGGCCTATTTAGAAATTGAAAATGGTGCGTTTGTACTTAAAGAGCGTGCCCCAGGCGTTAGTGTTGAAGAGATTGTCGAAAAAACAGCAGGTAAGCTGATCGTACCTGACCATGTGCCTGAAATGATATTTGATTGATAGTCGATGCTGGTCAAGTCGTTGGTGGTAAATTAACCCTGCGATAATGATAAAAAGCCGCCACCCAAGACGTTGTGCTTGGGCGGCGGCTTTTTGTTCGTCAAACTAAGTGCTCTTATTACTGGGCGCTCAGTAACCCTTTGTCTTTTACGTATTGATCAAATTCAGTGAAGCCACCAATGTGAGTTTGGTCAGCAAAGATCTGCGGAACAGTTTCTACTGGCTTGCCAATGGTTTTTTCCATATCGGCCTTGGAGATACCCTCGGCGTGAATGTCGACATAGCGAAAGCCTTCAATCGCCTTGGCGTCATCGAGCTGCTCAGCAAGCTCTTTGGCACGTACGCAGAAAGGGCAGCCTGGGCGACCAAAAATAACCACAAACATTAATACTCTCCTTATGAACCGCTTTGGCGGTAAATGGTGTTGCTGTTAGGTATATTGTGAAGCAGACGTTGTGCTTTATCCAATAGTCTGAATTTGATCATACGATATGCAATGACTATCGCCGCGCCTATCGAACAGGGGAAGCGGTGATAAAATAGGGCCCGCTTGAAACAGGGGGATTCTTGTTGAGGAGCCATTATGCAGGCATTAACACCTAGCCAGTATGCCGAATTGCAGCGGTTAGTGAAGAGTTGGGAGCGTCGCTATTTACGTCATGCTAAGGAGCAGTCGAGCTTCAACCCAAAGCTTGCAGCCGATGCCTTGTGTTTTCAGCGGTGGCATGAAGATGAGGGTGAGTTGTTGGTTGGTGCCTTGATAACCCCGCTTACGCTTAGCTTGATGCTAGTGCCTGTTGCTGGCAATAGCAGCCCTCCGTTGGAAACGGTGCGCTGGTTGAGCTTGCCAGCGGGTAACTATCCGCTGACACCGTTAGTGCTGGATGAGCGAGATTGGGTGTGGCATTGCGTGCTGCTAGAAGATGTCTCTGATATCAACTCACTAGAGCAAGGGAGTCGGCTGGCTCAACGGCTGGTGACGTCGCTAATGGCTGCACCATGAATCCGTACGGTTAACGTCGCACAGGGCGCTTTTGTAGTTTACGCTGCAGCGTGCGGCGATGCATGCCAAGGGCGCGAGCGGTGGCGGAAATATTACCGTCATGCTCATGCAGTACTTTCTGAATATGCTCCCACGCTAATCGGTTAATTGAGGGTGGATTGTCAGCAAGCTCGGCTTCTGGGTTGCCCTGTTGGCGACTGAAAGCATCAACGATGTCGTCAGCATCCACCGGCTTACACAAGTAATTGATCGCGCCCAGCTTGGTTGCCTCGACAGCTGTCGCAATACTGGAGTAACCCGTCAGGATAATGGTATGACACTGTGGCACGACGTCAAGCAGCTCTGGTAACAGCTTCAGACCAGATTCATTTTCCAGCTTGAGGTCTAGGGTTGCTAACGACGGTTGGTGCAGCCGTGCGAGAGTGAGCGCGTCATTGCCACAGTGGGCCACTAGGACGTTGAAACCGCGGCGACTCAAGGCACGCTGCATAACCTGGCAAAACATCTCGTCATCGTCGATGACCAGCAGGGTCTGGCTGTCTTGTTGGTATGTCTCTTGCATGGTGGTCTCCTCAACCGAGCCGAAACACGGCGGGTTAATTGCTTGGGTTGCGGCGGGGCAGTACCACTTCTGTCAGCGTGCCGCCCTCGGGATGATTATAAAGGCTGACGCCGCCGCCTAGTCGGTTAATGGTGGCGTGAGTAAGAAACAGCCCGATACCCATCCCTTTGCTCTTGGTGGAAACGAAGGTTTCACCTAACTGATCAGCAATTTCCAGCGGCACGCCTGGCCCATGGTCGCGAATATCGATTACGACCTCTGTGTGGTTCCAGTTCAGGTAGACGGCAATGCTATCCGGGTTAGCATCAGCAGCGTTATTGAGCAAGTTGGTTAAGGCTTGGTCCAGCGTTGCATCAACGCTGATCCAGGGCGTGTCGTCAATATCGTCGCCTGAAGGATCGCTGGTGCTGAGCATGTCCAGCTGGTGGCTAACATCAGGCCGCAGAACCAACCAGCGTTGCACAATATCACTTAGCCATTGCCGTGCATCACGCGTGTCGGCGGCTGTCATGTGCCGGCGGTCGGCAACCTCCACGAGTCGTTGCAAGTGTGATTTGCAGGTATCTACTTGGCAACGCAGTAAATCGATGTCACCTGTTAGCTGAGTGTTTTCCGCCGCGTCTTGACGCATTTCTGATAACAGCACTGCCATGGTTGATAGAGGTGTACCCAGCTCATGAGCGGTGCCCGCGGCCTGGGTAGCAACCGCTAACACTTGTTCGTTACGAAGTGAGGCCTCACGGGTATGTGAGAGGGTTTGCTCTTTGGCGCGCAGTGCGCCGGCCATCTTGTAGACAAAAAAAGTTACCAGCCCAGCCGAGAGGGTAAAGTTAAGCCACATGCCTAATGTATGTAGGTTTAGCGTGCTACCTGCGTGTGACATGCCCAGCTGAGGTACGGGATGATAGAAAAACATCAGCAAGCTATAAGCCAGTAGTGAGGTGCTAGCAATGATCCAGGCATGACGCCAAGGCAGGGTGGCTGCTGCAATAGTCACAGGAATTAAGTAATAGTTGATAAAAGGGTTGGTAGGGCCGCCGGTCAAGTGAAAAAGCAGCGTCAGGCCAAATATATCGATCAATAAATGCACTAAGTATTCTTGATGACTGACATCTCGCGGCCTGCTCAGTCGCCACCACGTGGCAACATTAATCAGCCCCATGAGGAGAATAACGGTAATGACCGCAGGCACATTGAGACTAAAACCTAAGCCTTCAACGCCAATAATTAGCCCCGCTAAAAAACCGGTCCAACTGATACCACGGACAATGGTCAGCCTCACTAGATTTCGATTAGGTGTCGAAAGAGGCAGGAGTGAAGGGTGAGGTGAGTGCATGGCGCCTCCATAGGCTGACTGGCCTATCATTATACAGACTTTGATAACGTCAGGCAGCGGCTTAACGCCTTGGGGCGCAATCGGCCAAGGCTAAGTGAGCAAGCTGAACAGGGAGACTGGGCTGGACGGGGAAGCTTTGTCTATCGAGAGCGTAGTGGTCGATAAATGATTGCCGAGGAGGTGGTCGAGCCACTCAGGCACTCGAAGCCGAACTGGTCAGCGTTTCCCTGGGAAGCCTTTAATCAGTATCAATTAGGCGATGGCACTACTTTAGCAGTCTTCTTTAATCCAATGTGCCTCTTGAATCATAGTGACACTTTCGTGGCCGTTTAATTCGGTAACAGCTTGAGTGTGTTTGTTGCTAACTTTGAATACTGGCCGAAGGAAAAGTCTTGAGCATGAGAGAGTGAAGGGATCCCAAAAAAACTGTTGCCGCTAATAATATAGAGTTAGCCTTCATTACTTATTTCCTTGTTTTCGATTGTTTAATAGAAATATCAGCGAAAAACTAAAAATAGTACGCTGCCACATGTATCTTGATGACTGGCTCCAACAGGTCTGCTATTGCTGTTAACGCCTTTTCATCCCGTACTCTCTGAGTGATAAAAACTGTTAAACCCAATCTTACTGGTTGGTAAGGCCATGGCCGATCTGTAGCAGCAGCTTCACATTCTCGCGGAGCGAATGGGAACCGATCAGGCCACTCATGATTCGGGAGTTTCTCTGCTCATGTGCCAGTCTCCTCAGATTATGGTGAGCTTGGAGACTATCAGTACGAATAGGAATTATTCAAGTGATCCAGCAAAAGCCAGCGCGCTGGGTAGCTTGGTGTTCACTAAGTCGTCGGGGCGTGACTTCTGATTTGCGCCATTTTGTCTTGTCGCTAGGTACTTATACTGGTCGTTGCTCATTATGTGGGGTACTTGCGGGTGCCCAAGCATTTTTCTTGATCGTTTTGATCAACATAGCACCATTAGCGCCATAGCGTTACAATCTGCGCTATTCTGAATAACTCAGCGACGGCACTTTGAAGGTTAAGTACAAGTCTGAGTACAAATTTTCTTAGAGGTAAAATGAAAGACGCTCAGATAGCTCATGAGGCGGGGCTTAGACGCACGTTCGCCATCATTTCTCACCCCGACGCGGGCAAGACCACTATTACCGAAAAAATGCTGCTGTTTGGCAATGCCATCCAGCTGGCAGGTTCAGTTAAAAGTAAGCGTGATGACCGTCATGCCACTTCAGATTGGATGAAGATGGAGCAAGAGCGGGGCATCTCGGTAACCACCTCGGTGATGCAGTTCCCCTATCGTGGGCGGATGGTCAATCTGCTTGATACGCCGGGCCATGAGGATTTTTCCGAGGACACTTACCGGACTCTGACAGCCGTAGACTCCGCGTTGATGATGATTGATGGCGCGAAGGGCGTTGAAGACCGGACCATTAAACTGATGGACGTCTGTCGGTTACGCACTACGCCTATCCTGACCTTTATCAATAAGATGGACCGAGAAACTCGTGACCCGATAGAAGTTATGGATGAAGTCGAGACGGTGCTGAATATCCAGTGTGCACCGATGACTTGGCCGATTGGGATGGGGCGACAGTTTAAAGGGGTTTACCACCTTTATAACGATGTCATTCACCTTTACACCCAAGGCCAGGGTAGCCGTGTTCCCGAAGATAAACGCATCGAGGGGCTCGACAGTCCCGAGGTTGATACGGTGTTGGGGGCGGATTTAGCTGAAGAGTTGCGTATGGAGGTCGAGTTGGTTCGCGGTGCTTCTCACGAATTCGACCATGCTGCGTATTTGCGCGGCGAATTAACGCCTGTTTACTTCGGTACGGCTATGGGCAACTTTGGTGTGCGTGAAATGCTTGATGGTTTTGTTGAGTATGCACCGCCGCCTCAGCCCCGTGATACCGATACCCGCACTGTCACCGCAGATGATGGGGGCTTCACCGGCTTTGTATTCAAGATTCAGGCCAATATGGACCCCAAGCACCGTGATCGTATTGCTTTTTTGCGTGTGTGCTCAGGGAAATATGAGAAAAACATGAAGATGTGTCATGTGCGTATCGGCAAAGACGTTAAAATTGCCGATGCGCTGACTTTTATGGCCTCTGACCGTGCGCAAGTAGAAGAAGCTTGGCCTGGCGATATTATCGGTCTGCATAACCACGGCACTATTCAGATTGGTGATACGTTCACTCAAGGTGAAGACATGCGCTTTACCGGCATACCTCACTTTGCTCCGGAGTTGTTTAAGCGTGTACGTTTGAAAGACCCGCTCAAGATGAAAGCGCTGCAAAAAGGCTTGCAACAGCTATCCGAAGAAGGCGCAACTCAGGTATTCATGCCGGTTGATAATAATGACTTGATTCTTGGGGCTGTTGGGGTACTGCAGTTTGATGTGGTAGCTCATCGCCTGAAAGAAGAATATCGCGTGGACTGCATCTATGAGGGCGTGAATGTGCAGACGGCCCGCTGGATCTCCTGCAAAGATGAAAAAATGCTGGATGAATTTCGGCGCAAAGCCAGCGCTAATCTGGCCATTGATGGTGGCGGGCACCTCACCTATATCGCCCCGACTCGGGTTAACCTGCAGATGACCCAGGAGCGTTGGCCAGATGTCGAGTTCCATCACACGCGGGAGCACTAGGAATACTCGGTTTTCACATGCTGATTGACGCGCACTGCCATCTTGATTTTGCTGCTTTTGATACTGACCGTGAGATCGTCATTAAAAGAGCCCAGGCGGCAGGTGTGTGTCATTTTATTGTGCCAGCGACAACGCGTGAGTGTTGGCAGGGTGTGCTGGCATTAGGTCAGCGTATTGACGTCAGCGTGTGTTTGGGACTGCACCCTTATTTTATGGACTCTCATGAGCCGGATGACGTGGCGGCACTGGGTGAGGTGCTTGCAGCACACCCTGGCGTGGTTGGCATTGGTGAGTGCGGGGTCGACGCTCGCTTTCCCGAAACCTTAGAAGCCCAATGGGCGTTGTTCGATGCTCAGCTCAAGCTGGCGAAGCAGCGACGGCTCCCTGTTGTCGTGCACTGTGTGCAGGCTAATGATCAAGTGGCGAAGCGGTTACGTCAGCTGGCACTTCCTGCTGGCGGGTTGATTCATGGGTTTGCTGGGTCGCCTGAGCAGGCGCAGGCATTTCTTGATCTTGGCTTTATGCTGGGGTTGGGGGGCGCGTTGACTTACCCACGTGCCAAGCGGCTGCATCGTGCGGTAGCAGCACTGCCCGATAATGGTTTTGTTCTTGAAACAGACAGCCCTGACATGCCGCTTAAGGGGTGTCAGGGCGAGCGTAACGAACCATCGCAAGTTGCACGAGTGTGTCAAGCTGTGGCCTCACTACGCGGTGAGGCATCGGCGACAATTGCCGCTCAGTCAACAGCCAATGTCCGTGCTCTGTTTCAGCCTGCGGCACTGTAGTATCAGCTGTCCTCAGCCAGCTGTTCAGGATCAACGCGCTCGATGGAGTAGGGAAGGTTTAAGCGCTGAAGTTTGTGTCCATCAATATAGCGTTCTGGTTCAGGGTCGCGCTGAGTCACTACCGCCAGTACTTCTACTTTCTGATACGCGTCATATTCGGCGCTGATGACGTCACCTAATCGTTTTCCTGCTTCGTCAGTGATGAGGCTGCCTAGTGCTGGCAGAGTTTGGCAATCCAGTTGGCCTCGCATCAGCCGTTTTTTGACCTGGCCGCGAAAGTGAGCCCGGGCGACGACTTCCTGGCCGGTGTAACAGCCTTTTCTAAAACTGATACCGCCCAAGGCTTCCCAGTTAATCATTTGTGGCAGATACGTATCGCTTTGCTCGTTGCTTAACCAAGCAAGCCCAGCTTGGATATCATGAAGTGTCCAAATATTGCTGTTGACCGGTGATGTCTGTGTTATCAGCGTTTGCCATAGCGCGTCAGCGTTGTCTGTCGGAACACAAACCACCAGGCGCGGGCAGGGGCCAGGGTGCGCCAAGAGCTGACGTTGACTGTCGCCAGATTGATGCCAAACCGTCGGTGTGCTGACATCGAGTTGTACTTCTGCAATGGCATGGGCTTCTTTGCCCATTATGCCGATGATAGCCACATCATCGCGTGATGTTAGCTCTGCCTTGTAGAAAGGGATGAATTTTTTCAAGTGGGCAGCAAGCGGCCCGACAGCAGATTGATCAAGCAGTAGCCGGTAGTGGTTTTCTTCAACTCGCAACAGCTGGGCATTAGCAATAACTCTTCCCTTCACTGAGCAGAAGCAGGTTAACCCTGCGAAGTGCCCATTAATCAGGCTGAGCTGTGTGCTGGTCTGGCCTTGTAAGAAGCGTTCAGCATCACTGCCGATGACATCAAGAACGCCAAACTGCACCAGTGGCGTGATGACAGTAGTGTCAAATGCGTGTTGTGCCTGTTCAGGGGTGTTGAACTCGACCCGTGAATCATGGCGATGGCCGCCATTGCGGGTGATCCAATCTGTCATTATGGTTTCCTTGTCAGAGCGATACAGCGTTGCTATGTATGTTGTTGCCTATATGTTGCTACATGCAATGAGTGATGCGGGCGATTAGCTAGCTTTACAAGCACTGCTGGTAGCAGGGTGACGTGGTAGAATCAGGTGAATAGATCACTACATTAACCTGTCAGAGAGGTTGCAATGGCCCATCAGAGCCTGAGTTTCAAAGGTGTTAAAGATGCTGATCAGGTCAACCGCCTGACAACTGTCCTGATGATGCTGGACGGAGTAGAAAGTGTCGAGGTTGGTCAGCATGGTGCTGAAGTTGAAGGTCGCGTGCGTCGTAATGTACTGATTGACGCGATCAATTCGCTCAAGCTCAATATCGAGGTCTCCTGATGAGTATCAAACTGTACAGTGTTGCTGATGGAAAGTTGAGCCAACGGGCTGAAATCGAGGGGTTTGACGATTTACTGATTGATGTACCTGTTGCCTTCGGCGGCGAAGGTAAGGCGCCTGATCCGCATGACTATTTTGACTTGTCGTTGGGCGCTTGTAAGGCGATTACTTCGCGCATGTATGCCAAGCGCAAAGGGTGGCCGCTGGAAGGTGTTTCGGTAGTGGTGCAGCGTGATGAAAGTGATGAGCGTCGCGGTATCTACCGGCTCGATGTAGCAATGACCTTTCATGGTGAGCTCAGTGAAGAGCAACGTACGCGCCTAGAAGAAATAAGCCATAAGTGCCCAATTCATCGTTTGATGACAACATCGAGCGTTGAAGTGACCACACGGCAGTTGACTGCATAACGCACGATCAAGATCAGACGCCTGTGCGCGAGTTACGCCACAGGCCGTCACGCAGGAGAGCGCATGAGCAAGCCCTTTCGTTTACAGTCTGCCTTTCAACCGGCCGGTGATCAGCCCACAGCCATTGCCGAACTGGTTAGCGGGTTGGAATCTGGCTTGTCTCATCAGACGTTGCTGGGTGTTACCGGCTCCGGCAAGACATTCACCATGGCTAATGTGGTGGAAAAAATGCAGCGGCCAACTATTGTCATGGCGCCGAATAAAACACTGGCGGCTCAGTTGTATGGTGAGTTCAAGGCGTTTTTTCCTGATAACGCTATCGAATATTTCGTTTCTTATTACGACTATTACCAGCCTGAAGCTTATGTGCCGTCTTCCGACACTTTTATTGAGAAAGACGCCTCGGTTAACGACCACATAGAACAGATGCGTCTGTCAGCGACGAAAGCGCTTCTGGAGCGGCGAGATGCGTTAATTGTCGTCTCTGTATCAGCCATTTATGGTCTAGGTGACCCAGAGTTATATCTGAAGATGCGCTTGCACTTCACGCGTGGTGAACTGATTGATCAACGCTCATTTTTACGGCGCTTGGCTGAACTGCAGTACACCCGCAATGATATGGACTTTAAGCGCGGCACCTATCGTGTGCGTGGTGATGTGGTTGATATCTTCCCAGCAGATGCCGAAGACGAAGCGGTACGTGTTGAGCTGTTTGACGATGAGATCGATACCATTAGTTTATTTGACCCGCTGACTGGTGAAGTACGTGGGCGGGTACCGCGTATGACGATTTACCCGAAATCGCATTATGTAACTCCGCGGGAAACCATTCTGGGAGCCATTGACGAGATCAAAAAGGAACTGGTAGCGCGTCTGGAATGGCTGCGCAACAATGATCGCTTAGTGGAAGCACAGCGCCTTGAGCAACGCGTGTTGTATGATATTGAAATGATGCTGGAGCTGGGTTACTGCAACGGTATCGAGAACTATTCACGCTACCTGTCTGGACGTGAGCCGGGCCAGCCACCGCCAACATTTTTTGATTATCTGCCTGATGATGCTTTGCTGCTCATTGACGAATCTCATGTCAGCGTTCCTCAAGTCGGTGGAATGTACAAAGGCGACCGTTCGCGCAAGGAAACCTTGGTGGAATATGGATTCCGGCTTCCCTCCGCGCTGGATAATCGACCAATGAAATTCGAAGAGTGGGAGCATGTCAGCCCGCAGACCATTTTTGTTTCGGCCACACCCAGCAAGTACGAAGAAGAGCATGCAGGGCAGGTAGTTGAGCAGGTGGTGAGGCCGACCGGGTTGTTGGACCCTGAGATGGAAGTGCGGCCAGCATCAACCCAGGTCGATGACTTGTTGTCAGAAATTCGCCTGCGAACGACGGTGGGCGAGCGCGTGTTGGTTACCACCCTGACCAAACGCATGGCAGAAGACTTGACCGAATATCTCGATGAACATGATGTACGCGTGCGTTACCTACATTCGGATATTGATACTGTTGAGCGGGTTGAAATCATTCGCGACCTGCGTCTCGGTAAGTTCGATGTCCTGGTAGGTATCAACCTGCTGCGTGAAGGGCTGGATATTCCGGAGGTTTCACTGGTTGCTATTCTGGACGCCGATAAAGAAGGCTTTTTGCGTAATGAACGGTCGTTAATCCAGACCATTGGTCGCGCGGCGCGTAATGCGCACGGCAAAGCAATTTTGTATGGCGACCGTACAACGGACTCTATGCGCCGAGCGATTGATGAAACCGAACGGCGGCGTGCCAAGCAAATCGCGCATAACGAAGCACACGGTATTACCCCCACAACAATCACACGGTCAGTGGCTGATATTCTTGAAGCGGCTCAGGCACCCGGCAGCAACAGTAAACGCCGTAAAAATGAGCGTATGGTGGCTGAGCAGGAAGCCGCTTATGACTTGAACAGTTTGACGAGTGATCAATTGCGTAAAGAAGCCGTACGCCTGGAAGACGCCATGGTAGAAGCTGCCCAGAACCTTGAATTCGAAACGGCAGCTCGGTTACGTGACCAGTTACACCAGATCAAGGAGCGCCAGCTTAGAGTCGGTGCTGTTTAGTGAGTATGACGGCGTCCCATACCACCGCCATTGGATTAAAGAAACCATTTTGAGCACACAGATACGATGTGTTGTATGTTTTATACCGTTATCTTTTTTCTAGGTCTAAACCTTACAAACTCCCTCAAAAAAACTCGAAAACAGGGGTGGCGCTAAAACAATTTTGCGCCTGCGGAGCGTATATCAGATAGGGTATAATGCGGCGACTGTTGAAAAGCCCGCCATACCGTCTTACTCATGACCAAGAAGCGGGTATTCCGATTTCGATTCCAGCCAAGGAGCGTCTTGCTCATGACCGTGATTCGCCAGGATGATCTAATCCAGAGCGTCGCCGATGCCCTGCAGTACATCTCCTATTACCATCCTAAGGATTTTATCGACGCCATGGCGGCGGCATATGAAAGCGAGGAGAACCCCGCTGCCAAGGATGCTATCGCCCAGATTCTGATTAACTCACGGATGTGTGCCTTCGGTAAGCGTCCGATTTGTCAAGATACGGGGATCGTTACCGTGTTTGTCAATGTCGGCATGAACGTGCGCTTTGAAGCAGATATGAGCCTTGATGACATGATCAATGAAGGCGTTCGTCGAGCTTATAAGCTACCGGATAATGTATTGCGTGCATCGGTACTAGCTGACCCTGACGGCAAGCGAACGAATACCAAAGATAATACACCTGCGATCATTCACCACCACTTAGTCCCGGGTGACACGGTAGATATACAAGTGGCCGCTAAAGGAGGCGGCAGTGAAGCCAAGTCCAAGTTTGCGATGCTTAACCCATCTGATAGCGTAGTGGACTGGGTGTTAGAACAGCTTCCCAAGATGGGAGCAGGCTGGTGTCCGCCGGGGATGTTGGGTATCGGGATTGGTGGCACGTCTGAAAAAGCCATGCTGCTTGCCAAAGAAGCCTTAATGGACCCTATTGATATTCAAGAATTGCAGGCTCGTGGTGCATCAAATCGTGCTGAAGAGCTGCGCCTTGAGTTGTTTGAAAAAGTTAACCAGAGTGGTATCGGTGCGCAAGGGCTGGGCGGCTTGACCACAGTGCTTGATATCAAGGTCAAAGACTACCCGACTCATGCGGCCAATAAGCCGGTTGCTATTATTCCTAACTGTGCTGCAACTCGTCATGCACACATTGTTCTCGATGGTTCTGGCCCAGCCGTGCTACCTGCACCAGCGCTTGAAGATTGGCCAGAGATAACCCGCGAGACCGGCGATAACGTTAAGCGAGTGAATCTGGATACGATTACAGCGGAGGATGTATTGACTTGGCAGCCAGGCGATACCTTGCTGCTGAACGGTAAACTGCTGACAGGCAGGGATGCCGCCCATAAGCGCATGACAGAAATGCTCGCTAACGGTGAGCAGCTACCGGTTGATTTGAAAGGGCGCTTCATCTATTACGTGGGTCCGGTTGATCCCGTGCGTGATGAAGTGGTTGGTCCAGCAGGGCCAACAACAGCAACTCGCATGGATAAATTTACACGCACTCTACTTGAGCAAACCGGCTTGTTAGGTATGGTGGGGAAAGCTGAGCGAGGCGATGCGGCCATTGAAGCAATTCGTGACAATAAAGCCGTTTACTTGATGGCTGTTGGTGGGTCTGCGTACCTAGTCGCTCAAGCAATCAAGAAAGCGCGAGTGGTGGGCTTTGACGATTTAGGCATGGAAGCCATCTACGAGTTTGATGTTGAAGATATGCCGGTGACAGTTGCGGTTGATAGCAAAGGCAGCTCGGTACATAAAACGGGGCCTGCTAAGTGGAAAGAAATTATTGCTAAACGTGCGTAACGCGCGAGTCTGAGGTCGCTTTGCTCTATCGGCGACCGCAGACACCGTTGGTTTATGCCATACGGCGGTCCCATTGTGGGCCGCCGATTGATTGTTTATCACCTGAACGGGCAGTAAGCCGCTGTATTTTTCACTCTGTTTCTTAAAGCCTGACGCACGCTCGGGCATGTGAGGTATCCATGGCGTCCTGGCTGCTGGGTGTAATCATCCCGCTCATTCATATTCTTGGCATGCTGTCAGCGCTGCATGCACTGATGTCCAGCCGCACCTCTCAAGGCGCGATTGCTTGGATTATTTCCCTGATTTTGATGCCGTATTTGGCCGTTCCCACGTATTGGGTGTTTGGCCAACCGCGTTTTTATGGCTATGTTTCTGCACGTGGACACAAGGATACTGTGCTGCGACGCGCACTGTCAGAGTACCAAAACAGTGTGGACCCATACCTGGCAAGTAGTAATAATCCCGATATTCTGGCCGTTGAACGCTTGGCGTTGATGCCTTTGACACGGGGAAATTGCTGTGAACTGTTGGTTGAAGGCGAGGCAACGTTCAAAAGCATTTTCGCCGGTATTGATGCAGCAGAAGACTACGTATTGATGCAGTTTTACATCATCCGTGACGATGCTCTGGGCCAGCGTTTACAGCAACATTTGATCGCTGCTGCAGAGCGTGGCGTACACACCTACTTACTGTATGATGAGCTGGGGTCACACCGCTTGCCGACGCACTATCTAGAGCGCCTGGTTCAGGCTGGGGTTATGATCAGTGCGTTTCATTCGTCACGTTTTAGACGCCACCGTTTCCAGATCAATTTTCGTAATCACCGTAAAATTACAGTGATAGACGGTCAGTCTGGTTGGGTTGGCGGGTTCAACGTCGGTGTAGAATATCTCGGTGAAGACAAACATCATGGCGCGTGGAGAGATACCCATCTCAAACTGACCGGCCCTAGTGTACAAGGTTTGCAAGAAGCGTTTTGGGAAGACTGGCACTGGGCTACTGGAGATATTCTGTCGCTCAACTGGACCCCGCGCGGAAGCTGTGCTGAAGACCATCGTGTTGTCATTGTGCCTTCGGGGCCAGCAGATCACCAGGAAACGGCTAGCTTGTTGGTTCAGCATGCGATTCATAGCGCGCAACAACGCCTATGGTTAACCAGTCCGTATTTTGTTCCTGATCGCAGTGTGCACGATGCCTTGCGACTGGCCGCCATGCGTGGCGTTGATGTGCGTATTATTTTGCCAGAGCGCCCTGATCAACTACTGGTTTTCTTGTCAGCTTTTTCATTTTTGCCCAGCATGATTCGTGCGGGTATTAAAATCTATCGCTATCAACCAGGCTTTATGCACCAGAAAGTCATACTAATCGATGATGAGGCAGCTAGTGTCGGCACGGTCAATCTTGATAACCGTTCCTTTCGCTTAAATTTTGAAATTACCGCGTTTCTACCTGACAAGGATTTTGCCGCCACTATTGAGCGTATGCTTGAGAAAGACTTAGCCGTTAGCCGACGCGTTGAATTGAGTGAAATAACCGAGCGTTCCGGTTTGAGCAAGTTGCTTTCACGAGCGGCTTATCTGCTTGCGCCGATTCAATAAGTTATGCGTCTAACGGTGACATGATAAGACACCTGAATGATTATACCGATAGGTAACTGCGAGCTAGTAGCGCCTGTCAAATGCGTGCCAAGTCACATCAACAGTGGCGTAGCATGGAAGAAAACGACGAAACAACAGGGCAGGAATAGCGGTGAACCTCGAAACAAAATGGCTTGAAGATCTTCTGGCGCTAGCCCAAACACGAAGTTTTTCGGCGTCGGCGCGTCAGCGCCATGTAACTCAGCCGGCATTCAGCCGCCGTATACGTGCGCTTGAACAGGCTCTGGGAACAACATTGGTAGACCGCTCCACTACACCTGTTGATTTAACATCAGAAGGGCACCTGTTCGTTATTACCGCACGCAACGTGATAGAGCAGCTTAATGAAAGCCTGGGGCACTTGAAAGGGCTGTCAATTGCTCAGGAAGCGCTGGATATTGTGGCGGCGCATTCACTGGCGCTGAGTTTTTATCCCCCCTGGATCTCTCGTTTACAAAAAGGGTTGGGGCAGCTGCCGACTCGTTTGGTTGCGATGAATGTTGGTGAGGCCATTCACGTCTTGCGCGAAGGCAAATGCGACCTAATGCTGGCGTACTATGATCCTTATGCCAGCATGCAGCTTGATGCCAAAGTGTTTCCATCATTTTCAATCGGCCAAGTAAAAATGTTGCCAGTATGTCTTCCCGATGAGCAAGGACGCCCCCGCTTTAGCCTCGCGGACGAGGGTGACATACCTTACTTATCCTATACTCAAGGCGCATTTTTAGGGCGCAGTGTGCGTATGCTACTGAAAAATGACCCCTTGAGTCTGCGTTTGCGTACTGTCTATGAGACGGCCATGGCAGAAGGGCTGAAAGGCATGGTGATGCAAGGGATGGGGCTAGCTTGGTTGCCGGATTTTTGTATCCGTAATGAACTCAAGGATGGCCGCTTAGTGCCCGCTGGAGACTCGCATCACGATGTGCCATTGGAAATTCGCCTATATCGCTGTTCATTAGTGCATAAACCAGGTGTTGAGCGCTTATGGCGGCAGATGATAGAGCTGCCAAGAGACGTACTCCAAGGTTAATAGCTGCAAGGTAAATAGCTACCAGGCTAGAAGCAGGGGGCTGCCATTGCCGCCAGATAGCTTAGGCGCCTGAAAAGCCCGCGGGTAAGCCAAGAAAATCTTGGATAATGAAAAAGTGATCTTCAAATAGCGTATCAGGCTCCAGGTCTGCCAATGCAACCCAGCGAGCCTGGTCGCCCCCTTTAACTGGCTTAAGCTGAGGAAGCTGTTGTTCTGGGCGTAGCGCAAAGTAGAATGCCTCGGCTAGGGTTCGTCCTCGTGAGCTACGGTGTGGTTCATCAAACAAGCGCTGGCCACGCAACGAACCTTTCAGCACCGGCTCTGGTACTTTCAACCGCACACGTTCGCGTAGCTCGCGCAAACAGGCATCCAGCAGCCGTTCATGGGAGTTAATAAATCCACCTGGCAAGGCGAATAATCCTTTGCCGGGCGACGAGCGGCGCCGAGTCAGCAGCACATGGCCAGACTGCACCACAACAGCATTGACGGTAACGAAAATTGGCGAATAGGGGGCTTGTGACCAAGCCTCACGATACTGGTCTAACAGTTGCTGCTCTTCGAGCAGTAGCCGGTAAGCATCGCTGTTAATAAATGCCTGAACGTTACTGACCACGCCAGGAGGTAGATCATGGCTGGCCGTCGTCATCAGGTAGTCGAGCGCCGCAGCAGGTGACCGAAACAAGCGCTCACGAATCTGGCTTGCTGAGATCCCTTCTACCATGGGAACGCTGACAGACTCCCATTGTGGAAACAGCGACAAGTAATAACTTGATTGACCGCGCCTGGCGCCAATTAGTCCGATGCGTGGTAGTCGAGTGAGGTTAGGCGGCGCAAAATCCCTAACCTTGCGCTGCACATCACTAACCCAGACATCATTGTTATAAAGGGCATCAAGCAGAGGCACAAACTCAAGACGCGAGGCGCTTTCATCATCAAAAGCACTACGCAACATTCCACTGCGCTCTTCAAAGCGCCAAGGGTTGCGCAAAGAGCGCGCTTGCCAGGCGGAACCGACCAGTACAATGACTTTTCGGGCGCGTTTTAATGCCTGGTGAATAACAGCCAAATGCCCTAAATGAGGGGGTTGAAAACGGCCGATAAACACTAGGCAGTCGAAGTCAACGCTATCTTGTTGAGGGGCTGCTAACGGCTCCTCTTGCTGCACTGTTTGGCCCATGACTGCCCTCCACAAAAAGTTGCATCATTATGCTGAGCTGCTGTTACGCACGCAAACCGCCTGCAATCTTCCGAGCGCTTCGGTATGCTTCAGCGCATGCAGAAACATTAGGGTAGGAGGCCCGCGATGAAGTCGACGATTCTGTTCTGGTTTGGTGTCACCCAAAGTGCTATTAAGCTATGGCTGCAGCGTAATGCGTTTAGTTATGCTGGCTCACTGGCATTCTACACGCTGTTTTCATTGGCACCGATCGTTATCATCGCGGTGACAGTGATTGGCCTGGTGTTAGGAGAAGATGCAGCAACGGGCCAAATTGTTAAGCAGCTTGAGGACACGATGGGGAAAGGCGCTGCTGAAGCCGTGCAAAATGCGGTGGCTCAGTCGCGCATTCAAGAGTCTGGATTGTTGCCTTCTTTGCTGGGCGTTGGCGCCTTGCTGGTGGGGGCAACCACGGTATTTGGCCAAATGCAGTTCTCGCTTAATACGTTGTGGGGCGTCACCGCTCGTCCTAGTGCAAACAGCGCTTGGTTATTTATCAAGAAGCGAGTCCTTTCGTTGACTGTCGTTGTTTCTATCGGCTTTATATTTTTGGTTTCTCTGGCGCTTGGTGTGGTTGTCAGAACAATGTTGCGTGCAGCTGACAGTTTGATGCCATTTGTGAGCCTGTTGTCTAGTGGCGTTGAGCTTCTGGTTTCTTTGATTGTTGTGGCGGCGCTATTTGCCACAATTTTCAAGGTATTGCCTGATGTTGTGCTCAGCTGGCGTGATGTATTGATGGGCGCAGGGGTAACCGCTGTCCTGTTTGTCATTGGACGTACAGCCATTTCCATGTATCTCGCCCACACCGCTACCGCTTCAACGTATGGAGCGGCAGGCTCTGTCGTCGTAATCTTGCTGTGGGTTTACTACTCATCACTGATCTTGTTGTTTGGGGCGGCCTTCACTAAGTGCCACCTGTTAGCGACGGGACGACAAGTGATCCCGCGCAATACGGCTGTACGCGTTAGCCAAGAGCTGGAGACCGAAGGAGAGGACATCAAGTGAGCAGCTTATGCGTAAAAGCACGAATTAGTGGCAAAGTGCAGGGGGTATGGTACCGACGCTCGACTCAGCAAAAAGCCGTTAGCTTAGGAGTGACAGGGCATGCCATTAATCTGGAGGATGGCAGTGTTGAAGTGCTGATGTATGGCGGTGCTATGCAAGTGGACGCACTTAGCCAATGGCTGTGGCAGGGCTCTGAAGACGCCCAGGTAGCTAAGGTTGAGCTGGAGCCGGTGAATCACGACGCCAGCAAGCCCTTGCCTGATGCCTTTACGACGGGTTAACAGCTTGGTTAGTAAAAGAGCGGATGTTTTCGGCAGTTAAATCGAGAATCCGCTGGCGTGCTTCAGGGGCTATCCAGGCATTGTGTGGCGTTACTATCAGATTGAGCGGCTCATGTAACGCATCCAGCAACGGATGGCCATCGCTAGGTGGTTCGACTGGCAGCACGTCAACACCCAGCCCACCAAGATGTCCTTCACGCAGAGCATCCAGTGCCGCTTTTTCATCAATGATGCCACCGCGCGCGCAGTTTACTAGCAGTGCTCCTGGCTTCAGGCGCTTAATTAGGGTGGCGTTCATTACGTGCTGGGTGTCGTCGTTTAGTGGACAGTGAAAGCTGATGGCATCAGCGTCAGGGGCAAGGCTATCGAGGCCTGGGCGCGGGTCATCCGCCGCTCCAGGACGCGCCGTAAAGCTGACTCGCATACCGAAGGCCCCTGCCAATGTGGCGACACGCGAGCCAAGCTCTCCTTCGCCAACAATGACGAGATGCTTGCCTGAAAGCTGCATGCTTGGGTGATTAAACAGGCAGAAGTAGGGGCTTTGTTGCCACTTGCCATCAGCAACATCACGCTGATAAAGCGGAGTGCGAGCCGCCAGCGATAGCAAGATCATCAGCGTATGCTGAGCGACGCTTTCTGTGCCATAGCCTGTCACATTACGCACGCTGATGCCTCGTCGCTCAGCGGCTAACATATCAATATTATTGGTTCCCGTCGCCATGACACAAATCAACCGCAGGGATGGTAATGAAGACAGCACATCGTCGGTCAGGCGCACCTTATTGACCAGCGCAACATCGGCACCTTTCAGCCGCGCAACAACCTGCTCTGGTTCACTTTTTCCATGGATGGTCAGTTGGCTTGTGAGTGTTTTGATTGCCGATAGATCAACTCCCTGGCCAAGGCTATCGGCATCAAGTATGACTGCGTGCATGGTATCTGGCTCCCCTGGAGCTGAAGTGAGTGAAGATGGCTAAGTGAAAGAAGAATATAGAGCGATCTCACTGCGCGATCATCAGGTAATCACACAGAATTGTGCCTTGATCGACGCAGCAGGGTATAATAGTGCGCCTTGATTTCAGGCATCTGTTGAATCATGTGAATAAACAGCGATGCGTTGTTGCATTGCCCACTGAAATATTGTCAACATCGTCGTCTTTGGAGCTTCAAACATGCCCATCTACGAATACAAGTGCAAGGCCTGCGGCCATCGTTTGGAAAAACTGCAGCGGCTTTCCGCTGAGCCATTACGTGATTGTCCTGCCTGTGAGCAGGCAGAGTTGGCTCGCTTGGTTTCCGCGGCAGGCTTTCGTCTGGCGGGAAGCGGCTGGTATGAAACCGATTTCAAAACCGGCAGCAAGCAAAATTTGGCTAGCGACAGCGCCTCGGGCAACGCTACAACACCCAGCACCAAGGACGGAGCATCAGCGTAAACGCTTTGCCGCTCCCTCTTAAACGCCAACGCAACGAAACAGGAAACGACATGCGCAGCCATTATTGCGGCCAGCTCAATGAAACCATGGTGGATCAGACGATCACTCTGTGCGGCTGGGTTCATCGCCGCCGTGACCATGGTGGGGTGATCTTTCTCGACATGCGCGACCGGGAAGGTGTAGCCCAGGTCGTGGTAGACCCCGATACCGCCGAGGCCTTTGCCACGGCAGACCGTGCGCGTAGCGAATACGTACTGCGCATTCAGGGCCGTGTACGGCTGCGCCCTGAGGGCACTCAAAATCCAGGTATGCCGACAGGCCTGATTGAAGTGCTGGCCAAGGATGTTGAAGTGCTAAACAGTGCTGCAACACCACCTTTTCAGCTCGATGAGCACGGCAAAGTCGGTGAAGAAATTCGCCTGAAACATCGCTATATCGACCTGCGTCGCCCAGAAATGATCGACAAGCTGCGGCTGCGCTCGCGTATCTCACACAGTGTCCGCGGCTATTTAGAGGCCGAGGGTTTCCTTGATATCGAAACTCCGATCCTGACCCGCGCGACACCAGAAGGTGCGCGTGATTATCTGGTACCTAGCCGTACCCATGCCGGTAGCTTCTTCGCTCTGCCTCAGTCACCGCAGCTATTCAAGCAAATACTGATGGTGTCTGGCTTCGATCGTTACTATCAGATTGCCAAGTGTTTTCGTGACGAAGACCTGCGTGCTGACCGCCAGCCAGAATTCACCCAGATCGATATCGAGGCCTCCTTCGTTGAAGAGCAGGACATTATGTCGATCACCGAAGGCATGATTCGCCAGCTATTCAGCGATGTGCTTAATGTGGACCTGCCTGAATTTGGCCGCATGCCATATAGCGAAGCCATGAATCGTTTTGGCTCTGATAAGCCGGATATGCGCATTCCTCTGGAACTTACTGACGTCGACGACTTGATGAAAGGCGTTGATTTCAAGGTATTCTCCGGCCCAGCGAATGCTGAAGACGGGCGCGTCGCGGCACTTAAAGTCAAGGGCGGCGCTTCCTTGTCACGTAAAGAAATTGATGAGTACACCAAGTTTGTTGGTATCTATGGTGCTCGAGGCCTAGCATGGATCAAGGTGAATGACCGCTCCGCTGGGCTTGAAGGACTGCAATCACCGATTGTGAAGTTCATGGAAGGCGTGATTGAAGAGTTGCTTGACCGCGTGGGCGCTGAAGATGGCGATATCATCTTCTTTGGTGCCGACAAGGCCAATATCGTGAACGAGGCAATTGGTGCGCTGCGCGTTAAGCTGGGTGAAGACCTGAATCTCTACACCGCTGAATGGGCGCCGTTATGGGTGGTCGACTTCCCGATGTTCGAACACGATGGCACGCGTTTGCAAGCGCTTCATCACCCATTCACAGCGCCATCTTGTGACCTTGAAACACTCAAGGCCAACCCCGAGGCCGCGCTGTCACGAGCTTATGACATGGTACTGAATGGCACTGAGCTGGGTGGCGGCTCGATTCGTATCCATGACCAAGCCATGCAGCAGAGCGTGCTTGAGTTACTGGGCATTGGCGAGGAAGAAGCCAATGAGAAGTTTGGCTTCTTGCTGGATGCGCTGCAATATGGCGCGCCGCCTCACGGTGGTTTGGCCTTTGGTCTTGACCGTCTGGTGATGCTGATGAGTGGTGCGCGCACCATTCGTGAAGTCATTGCCTTCCCGAAAACCCAGAGTGCTGCGTGTCTAATGACCGATGCCCCTGGTGATGTGCGTCCGGAACAGCTTAAAGAGCTGAATATTCGGCTGCGCCAGAAGGTCAAAGCAGAAGGTGATAAAGAAGAAACCGCCGGTCACTGAGTGTTAGTCAGCGGCTAGAGCTGTTCCACCGGCGCCCATGTGGCGCCGGTGTCTTGTCTACTGTCTGAGAATGTGTGACGTTTCTACTTGCTGGTAAGGAGATGCGACATGGCCGGCCATAGTAAATGGGCGAATATTAAGCACCGTAAGGCGGCTCAAGACGCCAAACGGGGCAAGGTTTTTACCAAACTGATCCGCGAGCTTACTGTTGCTGCCCGCCAAGGGGGCGGCGAACCAGCAGATAATCCGCGCTTGCGAGCTGCAGTCGACAAAGCCTTGGCCAGTAACATGACCAAAGAGACCATTCAGCGAGCAATCGACCGTGGAGCAGGTACCGGTGATGACGTCGACATGGATGAGGTGGTGTATGAGGGCTATGGACCTGACGGTGTGGCGATTCTGGTTGAGACCATGACCGACAACCGTAATCGAACCGTATCGGAAGTTCGCCACGCGTTCAGCAAGCATGGCGGAAATTTGGGAACGTCTGGCTCGGTTGCTTTCATGTTCCATCGTCAAGGCCGATTAACGTTACCAGCGGAGATTAGCGAAGAAGACGCCATGGAAGCCACCTTAGAGGCAGAGCCTGAAAATATCGAAATACTGGAAGATGGCCGCATCGAGGTAGTGACAACGGTAGAGGGGTTCGGCGCGGTCAAAGATGCGTTGAACGTGGCGGGCATTATCCCTGAAGCCTCAGAGGTGGGATTGTTTCCTGAGACCTATACGTTGATCGATGATCGTGAACTGAGTCAGCGCCTGATTGCACTGGTAGACCATCTTGACGACTTAGACGATGTGCAAAATGTTGTGACTAATGCTGATTTCAGCGATGCCATCGTCGAAACAATGAACAGTGAGGCCGGCGCATGAGCCTTGCTGGGAAAGCGTCGTGCTGATTCTTGGCATTGACCCGGGATCACGGGTTACCGGCTATGGCGTCGTTGATGTCTCGGCCGCCCAACCATGTTACGTGGCCAGCGGCTGTATTCGCACCTCGGGTGACGACCTGGCCCAGCGTCTGGCACAGATATATGCCGGCATCAGTGAAGTAGTTGCTCGTTATGCGCCGGGTGAATTTGCCATCGAGCAGGTGTTTATGTCCAAAAACGCTGACTCCGCCTTAAAGCTTGGGCAGGCCAGAGGCTGTGCGATTGTGTGTGCTGCCAACCACGGCTTATTGGTCAATGAGTATGGCCCACGCCAGATCAAACAGGCAGTCACTGGCACAGGTGCTGCTGAGAAGGCTCAGGTACAGCACATGGTTACTGCTATTTTAGCGCTCTCGAGCACACCCCAGGCCGATGCCGCCGATGCCTTGGCGATAGCGCTAACCCATGCGTATTCACGCACAGGGCTCGTGCCTCGCAAGGGCTATGGCCGACAAGCCAAACGCAGCTCCAGCTGGCGGGAATACCGCCCTGACTGAGCGCGCTTTCGCCGAGCAGGTTTGCCCGTTTTTGTGAACACTCTTTCTTTTAGCGAACACTGTTTGCTCAAACTGGCATGACTGCTGGCTGAGCAGTATAGTGGGCGGTCATTGCTTCGCTATGAGATATACCGCACCTCTGCTTGAGGATGCCTTTTGCCTTCCCTAAGGACCAAAAAACATGATCGGACGCCTGCGTGGCACTGTGTTAGAAAAACGTCCACCTTGGTTACTGGTTGATGTGGCTGGGGTTGGCTACGAGCTGGAAATCTCCATGACAACACTGTCGGCGCTACCCGCCACCGGCGAAGACGTGGTGGTGTTTACGCATTTGACGGTGCGTGACGATGCTCACTTACTCTACGGCTTTGCCGGGGAGCGCGAGCGCACTCTATTTCGCGCCTTGATCAAGGTTAACGGCGTGGGGCCACGCTTAGCATTGGCGATTCTCTCTGGCATGGATGAAGACGCTTTCGTACGCAGTGTTCGCGAAGACGATACCAAGTCGTTAACGCGCTTACCTGGTGTCGGCAAGAAAACCGCGGAGCGCTTGATCATTGAAATGCGTGACCGACTGCCTGACTGGGAACCCACAGGGCAATTAATAAGCGAAAGCCACACGGAGGCAAATCATGGCGCCTCTCTGCTGGCTGACGCAGAGGCGGCCCTGGTCAGCCTAGGCTACAAGCCTGCTGAAGCCACACGCATGCTATCCGGGTTTGAGCATGAAGTCAGCGTTGAAGCCATGATCAAAGCTGCGCTTGCCCGTCGTATGGCAGGTAATTGATGACGCAAAAGCATCACAGTACTTGTCGGCGTTTGTCCTTTAACATATGCCTCCAGGCGTCTTTCATTTTCAGGAGCGTGCGGCATGCTGGAGTCTGATCGGCTGATAGCTGGTGATACCCATTCGGGCGAAACTCGGCTGGATCATGCCATTCGGCCTAAGCGGTTGGACGATTATATCGGCCAACCGCGAGTGCGTGAGCAAATGGAAATTTTCATCGGCGCGGCGCGTCAACGTGAGGAAAGCCTTGACCATACGCTGGTATTTGGCCCGCCAGGCTTGGGAAAAACAACCTTGGCAAATATTATTGCTGCCGAAATGGGGGTGGGGCTAAAGTCCACCTCCGGGCCAGTACTTGAACGTGCCGGTGATTTAGCCGCCATGCTGACTAACCTGCAGCCTGGTGATGTTCTGTTTATCGATGAAATTCATCGTCTGGCACCCGCCATAGAAGAAGTTCTGTACCCAGCCATGGAAGACTTTCAGCTGGATATCGTGATTGGTGAAGGGCCAGCGGCACGCTCTATCAAACTTGACCTGCCTCCCTTTACGTTGGTGGGCGCGACAACCAGAGCAGGCCTATTAACGTCACCGTTGCGCGACCGCTTTGGTATTGTGCAACGGCTTGAATTTTATAGTACGGAAGATTTAGCTGTCATTGTTGAGCGTTCTGCGCGTCTATTGCAGGTTGAGAGTGATCCGAAAGGGGCCTATGAAATTGCGCGCCGCTCCAGGGGAACTCCGCGGATTGCCAACCGTCTGTTAAGGCGGGTTCGAGACTTTACTGACATTCGAGGGAATGGTGTTATTAGCGCGGATATTGCTGATAGCGCCCTGAATATGCTGCACGTCGATCATCATGGGCTGGATCATATGGATCGCCGGCTGCTGTTGGCCATGATCGAAAAATTCGAGGGCGGACCAGTGGGGGTCGATTCATTGGCCGCTGCCATTGGTGAAGAGCGGGGCACCATTGAAGACATGATTGAACCGTATTTGATCCAGCAAGGTCTGATGATGCGAACTGCCCGAGGTCGAGTCGTTACGCGTCAGGCCTGGCTTCATTTTGGACTGTCGCCTGCAGGCCAGGCAACAGATCACAACTGACTTCTGTCGATTGCTACACACGAGGTATTCCGTGAACGAAACGATGTCTATCCCTCACCTTGTACTTAATGCCAGCGGTGTTGTTCAGGCTGTTATGCTGCTGTTATTAGTTGGGTCGGTATTGTCCTGGGTTATTATTTTTCAGCGCAGCATCGTGATGCGTCATGCCGCCAAAGCCCACCGGCAGTTTGAGGAACGCTTCTGGTCGGGAGTGGATCTAAACGAGCTGTATCGCGAAGAGCCAGCAAACGGCGAACCACAGGGGTCAGAGCATCTTTTCCGTGCGGGCTTTCGTGAATTTAACCGACTACTGTCGCGTACTCGCAGTCCTGCGGCCATTCTTGATGGTGTACAGCGCAGTATGCGAGTGGCCTGGTCGCGCGAAGAAGAGCGGCTCAACCATCACTTAGTGTTTTTGGCCACTGTGGCCTCCGCTAGCCCTTATATCGGGCTATTCGGCACCGTTTGGGGAATTATGGGGTCGTTTCAGTCTTTATCCATGTCGCAGCAGGCGACACTCTCTACCGTGGCGCCATGGATTGCTGAAGCTCTGATCGCAACGGCGATGGGCTTGTTTGCCGCGATTCCGGCGGTAATTTTCTATAACCGACTGTCGTCTGAGTCCTCGCGGCTGCTGGGTAAATATGAAGATTTTGCCGAAGAGTTCCACTCCATTCTGCACCGCAACCTGCAAGGACGCGGCGAGTCTGACGACAGCTGAGGACGACACGCCATGCTAGGACCATTTAACCGGATGGGTCGGCGCAAGCCGATGAATGAAATCAATGTGGTACCTTTCATCGATGTGATGTTGGTGCTGCTGGTCATTTTTATGATCACAGCCCCGATGCTGACCCAGGGGGTTGACGTCGAATTGCCACAGGTGACGTCTGAGCCTATTGATTCCAACGACAATCAAGATCCTATTATTGTGTCAGTGGATTCCAGTGGTGAATATTTCGTCAGCCTGAGCGGCGATGAAACCCAAGTAAGCCTGGACGAGTTGAGCCAACGGGTAATCATCCTGATGGAGCGTAACCCTGGTACTCAAGTTTTGGTGCGCGGCGATCGTAGGGTGCCTTATGGCGATATTGTTACGTTGATGGGCACCCTGCAGGTGGCTGGTGTGGCCAATGTGGGGCTGATTTCCGAACCGCCACCTGCCGAAGGCTGATAAAAATGGCCAGACATCGTCGTGGCGAAGGCTACGGACTACCTCTGTTTTTAGCGATTAGCCTGCACCTTGGTGTCGTGGTGATAAGTGTATTGCGGTTTCCCACGCCAGACGTTGAAGCGCCCCAGGACCCGATTGTTCACGCAACACTGGTCAGCACAGAAAGTGTGACAGACCGTGC
The DNA here is from genome assembly GCF_000425725.1 of Halomonas halocynthiae DSM 14573. Classification (GTDB taxonomy): domain Bacteria; phylum Pseudomonadota; class Gammaproteobacteria; order Pseudomonadales; family Halomonadaceae; genus Halomonas; species Halomonas halocynthiae. The sequence goes on along the minus strand of NZ_KE384439.1, from coordinate 511,204 downwards.
TCAGCGTGCAGAGCAAGCCAAGGCCGCGGCGCAGCAGGCGCTTGATAAAGAACGGGCTGAACAAGACGCTCGACAAGCTCAGGCGGCAGAGCAAGCAGAGGCAGAGGCGGAAGCTCAGCAACAGCAGCAACGAGAAGAGCTGGCTCGTCAGCGTCAGGCTGAGCAAGAGCGACAAGCTGAAATCGACCGACAGCGTGAACAGGCAAAAGAGGCCGAGCAGCAAGCACAACGTCGAGCAGACGAAGCCGAGCAGGCGCGTCAAAACGCCGCTGACGCTGAAGCTAAACGCCAGGCCGAGGCCGAAGCCGCCGCTGAAGCCAAACGCCAGGCCGAAGCCGAGGCCGCCGCTGAAGCCAAACGTCAGGCCGAGGCCGAAGCCGCCGCTGAAGCCAAACGCCAGGCCGAAGCCGAGGCAGCCGCTGAAGCCAAACGCCAAGCCGAGGCTGCGGCAGAAGCCGCTCAGCGTAGTCTGGAACAGGCAATTGCAAGTGAGTCGAATGCGGCTCAGGGTGAGCAAGCGGCCAGCGGCTTTATTTCACTGGTACGGCGTGCTGTAGAGCAGGCATGGGTTATCCCGCCTAATGTGATGGGTAATCCTCAAGCAAAAGTCGCCGTAACGCTTGGTCCTTCTGGCGAGATTTTTGCTGTGAGAATCACCGAGAGCAGTGGTAACACTGCATTTGACCGCTCAGTAGAAGAAGCAGTGCAAGCAGCGGCACCGTTCTCTGAGTTAACGCAGCTTCCCGCATCAGTGCAGCGGGACTTCAGGAACTTCAATCTTCGATTCCGACCAGGAGACATACGCTGATGCGAAATCTGATGACACCTTGGCTATTCGCCATACTGATGATGTTCAGCGCCTTGGCGCAGGCTGATCTCACCATTGATATCACACGAGGTAATGAGCAGGCGACTCCTATTGCTGTAGTTCCGTTTGCTGGTGGCGAAGGGCTGTCTGAGGATTTGGCGCAAATCGTTGCTGATGACCTTGAGCGCAGCGGCTATTTTACGCCGTTGGCGCGCAGTGCCATGTTTACCCAGCCAAGCAGCCGCGACCAGGTAACGTATGGCGACTGGAAAGCGCTTAATACGCGCTATCTGGCAGTAGGGCAAGTTAACCAAAACGGAAATAACATTACTATTCGCTATGAGCTGCTTAACATCGGTGGCGAGTCATTGATGCTGGAAGAGACCGTCAATGCGTCTCCTACAGCACTTCGTGCGGCAGCTCATCGTATCAGTGACAGAATTTTTGAAGAAATTACCGGCATCCGTGGCGCCTTTTCCACGCGTATTGCTTACGTTACTTCGAGTGGGCTGGGCGATAACACACGCTATGGTCTGTATATCGCTGATGCTGATGGCCGTAACAGCCAAGAGATACTCAGCTCGGATGAGCCTGTGATGTCACCAGCCTGGTCGCCAGATGGTAAAAAACTGGCGTATGTCTCTTTTGAAACTCAACGCCCAGCAATTTATGTGCAGGACTTGGCCAGTGGCCGACGCGCCAAGCTAACATCATTTGAGGGCCTCAACAGCGCGCCAGCGTGGTCACCGGATGGACGTAAACTGGCTATGGCGTTATCGAAAGATGGCCAGCCAGATATTTATCTGATGGATATTGGCTCAGGTAATCTGCAGCGCCTTACAGACGGTGGCAGCATTGAAACAGAGCCTTCCTGGTCGCCCGATGGACGCAGCTTGATCTACACCTCTGACCGCAGCGGCGGCCCTCAGGTATACCGTCAAATGCTGGGTGACAGTAGTGCAGAGCGTCTGACCTATACGGGTGGCTACAATGCTCGCGGCCAGTTTTCTCCTGATGGAGAACAGCTATTTCTGATTCATCGCGGCAACCGAGGGTACAAGGTGGCGCGTCAAGACCTTAGTAGTGGCCGTCTGGTAGAGTTGGGCGACAGTCGATTTGCAGAGTCTCCCAGTGTTGCACCCAACGGCACCATGGTAATCTTTGCGACTCAGCGAAACGGCAAGGGAGTGCTGGGGGCAGTCTCTGCCGATGGCAGGGCCTCATTTTTCCTGCCGGCAGCCCAAGGTGATGTGCGCGATCCTGCTTGGTCACCTTTTTTGAATTAATTTCACACATGTACTTGAAAAGGAGTTTTACGATGCGTCTCAAACCTTATGTTCGTTCGCTGACTATTGCGTTGTCTTTGGTAGCTATTGCTGGTTGTTCAAGTACTGGTGGCACCCAAGGTGGCACTTCCTCTGGCGCTGGCGGCGCAGGCGCAGGCGGTACGGGCACCAGCACCAGTGGTTATGGTAGCGGACAGGCTGGAAGCACTGGTGTGAGTTCGGGGGCTGGCCAGATGGCTGATTCACGGATACCAGACGTGCGCACTATTTACTTTGCATTTGACAGCGACACGATCCGCCCAGAGTTTCAATCGGTGCTTGAAGCACACGCTCGCTACCTGCGTGCTAACCCAGGGACTCAAGTGATCCTGCAGGGCCACACGGATAAGCGTGGTACTCGCGAGTATAACTTGGCACTGGGCGAGCGCCGTGCTAATTCGGTCAAGCGCTATCTCGATGTGCAGGGCGTTTCCCCATCGCAGCTGGAAGTCGTCAGCTATGGCGAAGAGCGTCCTGCCGTGCGCGGCAACACGGAAGAAGACTTTGCACGTAATCGTCGCGTGGTTTTTGCTTACTGATTTGGCGTGTTATTGCGACACAGGGAGTCATTGATGCGACAGTGTGCCAAATATCTGCTCACTACCGGTGCTGCAGTGTCTTTACTCGCGTTGGCGGGGAACTCACTTGCCCAGCAACCCAGGGTTGATGATCTGACCAGCAACAGCTTTTATGACAGGACCGTCACCCGTGAAGAGGCGGGTGGCAGTCTGGCGCTGTTCAATGCAACTCAGAGCAATCAAGAAACTATTCGTGAACTGCGCGGGCAAATTGAAAAGCTTACCCATGAACTGGGTAAGCTTCGTCAACAAAGTCAACAGCAATATATGGATCTTGATAGCCGCCTTGCCATGTTAGAGCAGGGCAACAGCGCGCCAGCGGCGAGTACCGCTAGCCAGCCCGACAGTGAGAACGAGCAAGCGTCTCCCAGCACCAGCAGTAGTGATGCTAAAGCTGCCTATACTGCGGCTTTTTCTAATGTTCAGAATCGCAAGTTCGATGCAGCAATCAGCGCTTTCGAAAGTTTTGTCAGCGATTACCCTGACGATGAGTTAGTGGCTAATGGATACTATTGGTTGGGCGAGCTATATTCAGCCAAATCAGAATCTGATAAAGCAAGCGATTCATTCCAGCGTGTCATTAATGACTACCCTCAAAGTGGAAAAGTGCCTGATGCCATCTATAAGTTAGCGTTGCTGAAAGCCCGCGAGGGTGACTTGAAGGCTAGCGAATCCCTATTTAATCAGGTTCGTAACGATTATCCGGACAGTTCCGCAGCGGGCTTAGCCAAAGACTTCATGCGTGATTCAAGCGAATAACTTCTGGGAGCACCAATGAGCTGCAAGATTGACTATGAGGCTCCGGCTGACCTGCTGGCAGGTCGCGTTATTGTTGTTACCGGTGCCGGTGACGGCATTGGCCAATGTGCAGCGTTGAGCTATGCACGCCATGGCGCTACGGTAATTCTTCTAGGGCGGACCATTGCTAAACTGGAAGCGACCTATGACCTTATTGAAGCGGAGGGGTTGGCTCAACCGGCCATTTTTCCGCTGAATCTTGAAGGGGCCAGTCTCAAGGACTATCACGATATGGCCGAAACGCTCGACAAGGAGTTTGGGCGCTTGGATGGCATTTTGCACAATGCGGGGCTACTTGGGCGGATCACACCGTTTGAGCAATATAATCCTGAGCTTTGGGAACAGGTAATGCAGGTCAATGTCAATGGACCTTTGTGGATGACACAAGCCTTGCTGCCGTTGTTACAGGCATCTGATGACGCGTCTGTGATTTTCACATCATCGTCGGTGGGGCGTAAAGGGCGTGCCTTCTGGGGCGCCTACGCGGTATCTAAGTTTGCTGTTGAAGGTTTCAGTGAAGTACTCGCAGAAGAGGTGGAACACCTTGGCACCCTGCGCATCAATACGCTGAACCCAGGAGCAACACGTACCTCCATGCGCAAAGGAGCCTATCCAGGAGAGGATCCAATGACACTGCGCACGCCTGAGGACATCATGCCTACCTACTTATGGCTGATGGGACCTGATAGCCGCGGACACAACGGCGAAAGGTTTAACGCCCAGCCAGCGTAAGGCTGACGGCAGGTTCATAATGACACCTTCAGCTGCACGCTAATTCGCCCGAATAACCTTCGGGCGAATTAGCGTGGGTACGTCAGTCATCAGTGGCTATTGCTACCGATTCCAGCAGTGACAATAGTTGTTCTGAGAGCGCCTGAGGCGTGTCAAAACAGGCGTCAGCCTGCCACTCAAGCGCTTCACTCGGGTCATCCAAATAACCATAAGCTACGGCAACTGCCGGCATGCTAGCGGCTAGGCTAGCTTCGATATCACGCAGATGATCACCGATATACCAGCAACCTTGTGGTGACACACCTAGCCGGCGAGCCGCCTCAAGCAGCGGTTCAGGGTTGGGCTTTCGCACGGGCAAATCGTCAGCACACAACAACACATCTGGCGAGAGCGTTAGCGCCTCAACCAGCGGCTCGGCGTAACGGCGCGGCTTGTTGGTAACAATACCCCATGCACGGCCAGCCTTTTGCCAGGTGTTAAGCAGGGCTTCCAGCGTAGGGAAAACACGGCTGTGCACAGCCACCGCAGCGCCATAGGCATCGAGCAGAAAGTCTCTAGCGGTTGCATGGTCAGGGTGTGTCGCATCAATATTCAGCGCCAGCGTGGTTAGCGCGTTTCCGCCATTAGAAACCTGAGCGCGTATCGTTGGGTAGTCTAACGGCGGTAATCCATGATGTTGGCGTAGCGCATTAGTTGCCATGGCCAAGTCTGGTGCGGTATCTACCAAGGTACCGTCAAGGTCAAACAGCAAGGCAGCTGGTAACGTAAGTGGTGTGCTCATACCAACCCTCGGCGGCAATGCATCAGGTAATTGACTGATACATCGCGGGGCGATAACTGGAAGCGCCGTGAGAGTGGGCTATAGCTCATCCCCATTTGCTCGCATACCGTAAGACCTGCTGCACGGCACCAGCCAGCGAGTTCAGATGGGCGAATGAAGCGTGAGTAATCATGCGTTCCTTTGGGGAGCATGTTCATTACGTATTCCGCACCAATGATGGCAAAGGCGTAAGCCTTAGGGTTGCGGTTAATGGTAGAGAAAAAGACTTGGCCGCCCGGCTTCACTAACTGCATACAGGCGCGTACGACTGACGCGGGATCAGGCACATGCTCAAGCATTTCAAGACAAGTCACGACATCAAATTCAGCGGCATGTTGCTCGGCCATCTCTTCAACACTAATGCGTTGATAGTCCACCTCAACACCGGCTTGCTGGGCATGCTGTCGCGCGACGGCTAACGGAGCTTCGCCAAGGTCAATGCCGGTGACCTCTGCTCCGCGGTGTGCCATGGATTCTGACAGGATTCCGCCACCACACCCCACATCGATGACCTTGTGGCCTGCCAAGCCAGCGCGGGCGTCAATGAAGTCCAAACGGAGTGGATTAATCTCGTGTAATGGCTTGAACTCGCCGTGAGGGTCCCACCAGCGATCTGCAAGTGCTTCAAATTTGGCAATTTCACTAGTATCGACGTTGCCTGAAACGGGTGACGTTACGGTCATGCTTTTCTCCGTGTTCACTTGGCCGCGGCCGTATGGCATATGGCATGCGTGCGTGCATTCGGTATCATACAGGCCATTCTACCCACTACTGGCTCGGCTTTCTGCATTCGTTGTTGATCTGCCGATATACAATGCACAGTGAATTGAAAAGGAATACTGATGATTCGCAAGGCTGTACTCCCAGTTGCTGGGTTTGGCACTCGTTGTTTGCCGGCTTCCAAAGCCATTCCCAAAGAAATGATCACCATCGTTGACCGACCAGTGATTCAGTATGTGGTTGAAGAGGCTGTGGCTGCAGGAATCCGCGATATTATACTGGTCACTCACGGGAGTAAGGGGGCTATCGAAAACCACTTTGACAAAAATTTCGAGCTTGAAGCCAGCCTTGAGGCCAAAGGCAAGTATGACCTGCTGGCAGAGCTACGCTCCATCGTGCCCGCCTCGGTTAATATCATCAGCGTCCGTCAGCCGGAACCGCTAGGGCTTGGGCATGCCGTATTATGCGCAAGGCCTGTCATCGGGGATGCATCGCCGTTTGCTGTGCTGCTGCCTGATGTTCTGGTAGACAACCGTGATCAGCCACGCACCGATCTAGCCGGCATGATAGCGTCCTTTGACGCAACAGGTCGTGCTCAGTTAATGGTTGAACAGGTAGCGGCCGAAGACGTCAGTAAATATGGCATTGTTGCGCCGCGTGGAGAAGAGCCTCAGGCTGGAGAGTGCTGCGCACTGGATGGCGTTGTTGAGAAACCGGATACCGTTTCTGCCCCCTCACGTTTGGCCGTTATTGGTCGTTACATTCTGCCTGGAGAAATCTTTACATTACTGGCGGAAACACCACCAGGTGCTGGCGGAGAAATTCAGCTGACTGATGCTATCGAAACACTCCGTCAGCAGAAGGGCGTAGATGCATGGCGCATGACGGGACACACACACGATTGCGGTCACCAACTGGGCTACTTAGAAGCCACCTTGGCTTACGCAAGTCGCCACCCTCGTTTCGGGCAAGAATTTCGCGCGTTGCTAACGCGCTATGCAGCCGAAGGATGATGCATGCGTATTATAATATGCGGTAATGAGTTAGCCACAGCAACAGCCGCCGCCGCCTTAGCTTGGGTAGGGCACCAAGTGACTTGGCACTTGCTGAACGGTAAAAGCTGGCAGCAACTCTCTACCAGCAAATGGTTGGCCAGTGAGCCCCAGTTAATGGAACGGCTTGAAGAAGCCATACACAGCGGCCGTCTTCAGTTTATGGGGTCTGCCACTGATGTACCTCAGGACATACTGTGGCTTGCACTGTCACCGGAGCAGCGTGACCAAGCTGTTGAGATTGTTCTCAGCAGTGCAACGCAGCTCAGTGAAGCCGCTGTATTAGTAAATAACTCTACGTTTCCTGTGGGCGAGACCGAACAGCTTGAATCGCTAATGGCTCAAAGCGGGCGCGCTGTATCACTACCTGACCTGATCGAAGAAGGGCGTGCCTGGGACTCGTTTACCCGCCCCGCACGCTGGCTGCTTGGCTGTGATAACGACAACGCAGAAGCAACCGTACGGGAAGTTTTGCGGGCTTTTAATCGCCGCAGCGACATTTTTCATCGCATGCCACGCCGTGCTGCCGAGCTGACCAAGCTAGCTATTAACGGGATGCTGGCCACACGAATTAGCTACATGAATGAAATTGCAGGGCTGGCTGATAGCTTGGATGTTGATGTGGAGTATGTTCGTCAAGGCATGGGGTCAGACAGCCGTATCGGCTATGAGTATCTTTACCCTGGCTGCGGTTTTGGCGGACCCAGCTTTTCACGTGACCTGATGCGCCTAGCCGATGCCCAGAATACGACGGGGCGTCATTCGGCGTTACTCGACCGCGTACTGGATATCAACGAGCAGAAAAAAGAAGCGCTTTTTCGCAGGCTATGGCACCACTATCAAGGCAAGCTAGAAGGGTGTGTTGTCGCTATCTGGGGAGCCGCCTTCAAGCCTGGTACCGCCCGCATTGATCATGCGCCGGTCTTGCCATTACTTGATGCGCTATGGGCGCAAGGTGCCCAAGTTCAGTTGCATGATCCCGCCGCTGTGCCGGCCCTTCAGGATAAATTTGGTGACCACCCGCAGTTAACTCTGTATGCAAGCGACCCTATGGATGCGCTGCAGGGCGCGGACGTGCTTATGCTGGTCACTGAGTGGAAGGCTTACTGGAATCCCGATTGGCAAACTCTCGCTAGTGCATTAAAGGGAAAGCTACTGCTGGATGGCCGCAACATCTACGATCCAGGCCACGTGGCTAGCGTCGGCTTACACTATCGCGGCATTGGTCGCCGAGCTGATCCGCCGTCAGGTGAGTAACACGTATTAAAACGACCTCGCCAATAGGTGATAAGTGAGGTCGTTTTAGAGGCGGCTTACTTGCCACACATTAACCAAAACTCTTGTGGCTAATGTCTTTTTAACTCACGTTATTTAGCCAAAATTCTTGGCAACGAAGTCCCAGTTCAGCACGTTCCACACGTGCTCAAGGTACTTCGGACGCGCATTACGATAATCGATGTAATACGCATGCTCCCACACATCAATTGTCATCAGCGGCGTTTGGTCATGGGCGATCGGGCAGTCAGCGTCGTCGGTGTTGGCAAGATCCACACCACCGTCTGCTGTTTTGATCAGCCACGTCCAGCCAGAACCGAAATTACCTACTGCTTTGGCATTGAAGGCTTCTTTGAATTCAGCAAACGAACCAAATTTGGCGTTAATCGCATCTGCCAGAGCCCCCGTCGGCTCGCCACCACCGTTGGGAGAAAGGCAGTGCCAGTAGAAAGTGTGGTTCCAGACTTGAGCTGCCTGGTTGAATAGGCCACCAGAAGATGTCTTGATAATCTCTTCGAGTGACTTGTTGGCGTTATCCGTACCTTCGGTCAGCTCGTTAAGCTTTGTGACGTAGGCCTGGTGGTGTTTGCCGTGGTGATATTCCAGCGTCTCAGCAGAAATATGCGGTTCAAGAGCATTTTTTTCGTAGGGAAGTGCGGGCAGTTCAAATGCCATCGTTATTCTCCTCATCATCAATGGGGGAGTGTAGTTTTCGTTACACCCCATGTTCCAACGCATGTTGTGTCATATGACGCTAGCGATCAACCCAGCTAGGCTTATATGCTGTGCTAGTCAGTTCGCTGCGTTGTTAAAAAAACCTTACACTATTCAGTAGAGTATGTGGTTTTCGATTTCATTAAATATCATAACACTCGTCTGGAGGTCCGCCAATTCTGATTCAGCGGCTGAATTTACATATGTTGTCAATCGAATGAGTCCATCGTTATTGTTTTTCCTGACCACACCCTGAGACTAGGAGACTGTCATGGCTGAGCATTCTGAGCTATCGCCAAAGGCGCGACCTATTGTGCCAGATCCACAAGCCAGCCTGAGTCAACGGCCATATCGTTTCCAACGGCCACGACTATGGCCGCTATGGCTTCTTTGTTGTGTGTTGTTGGCAACACTCTCATCGCTAGCTGCTTATGGGTGGTGGTATTCTCAGCAGCTTGAGCAACAGTTGGAAACCATGCAGGGAGAGCTCTCCAACTTGGTCGCACAGCAGGCTGGCGAACGTGAAAGTGAGCGCCAGTATAACGATGAAATCAGCCGGTTAGCGGCGAGGTTTGACCGCTTTGAAAGCGAACAAGGTCGTTATTCTGAAGACGTTGAGGCACGCTTAGCTTCTGTTGCTCAGGCGTTTGATAGTGTTGAGGCACGCATTCAGCAGCGCCGCGACGACAGTGAGCATGAAGGAGCCGTATCAGCGTCGCTTGATCGGCGAATTTCTGCGATTCAAACATCGCTGGCCGCTTTCGAGAAGATAAGTAAAGAACATCGTGATACGTTAGCCGCGGAGCAACAGACGCTTCGTCAGCGGCAGCGAACACAGCAACAACAAATAAGCGGGTTACAGGAAAGTGTGAGTAACCATTTGGATCCCGTGATAGAGCGTATGCCCGACTATCAGAAACAGCAGGAAAATATGGCTGAACACATCGACGCCATTCAAACACAGTTGAATGAGCGCCTTACGCGTGGCGAACAACAGGTGCAACGCCTTGATGCACTAGCACAGCAGGTCAGAGAAATGCGCCAGACACAACTGGTTATCAATGCCCAACTGGAGGGTATGGCACAGTGACGCCCCTACGTGCTCAAAACTCTCTGCAGCGACTCGCTTGTAACGCAGCAGTGGCGAGTCTGGTCCTCGTCAGTGTAATGCATCATCAGTCGGCGCTAGCCATAGATGCCGAAGTGACAGGTGTTGACGAAGCGGTAGAGAACAACGTCAAAATCTATCTCGACCCTATCAAATCTCAGGCATATAGCCCTGAACGGTTAGTGGGTGAAATTGAGCGGTTGACGAAAACCGCCATGCGACCTTTCGGTTACTACGCGCCGGAAGTCGAGGTCACCCTGCAGGAAAAACAAGCCAAGGTCAGTATTAAACCAGGCGAGCCGGTGCGGATTCAGGTTATCGACTTCTCCATTCAGGGCGATGCCAAGAGTGACCCCTCGTTTATCAGTGCTCTTGATGCCTACCCCCAGAAAAAAGGCGACATACTGGAGCACGCCCCCTACGACGCGTTGCGCGAAAAGTTTACGTCATTATCACTACAGAAAGGGTATTTCGACTGGGACCTTCTTGAGCACCGCATGGAAATACGGCCATGGGAGAACAGTGCTCGGCTTTATTTAGACCTGAATAGTGGTGAGCGTTACCACTTCGGCGACACCTTGTTCCATGGTAGCCATATTGAGATAGAGCGACTGTCCAACTTGCTTCCCTATCATACTGGCGACTTCTATTTAGCGAGTGACATTGCCAAACTCAGTCAAGACTTGGCTCAAACCCGCTGGTTTAGCCTGATCAGCGTTAAGCCGCGCTTGGATACCGGACAGCTGGCTTTACCGCCTCAGGAGTTAGGGTTCTATAATGAGCTGGATGTGAATGGCGTCGAGCCCTCCCCCCAGCAGCCTCAGCTGACCAGTGATGCGATTCTGGCGGCCACCCATGTTATGCAGGTTGGTCCACCCAGTATTCCAATTGATGTCGTACTTGCACCGGCTGACCGCCACCAGTTCGAGTTTGGCGTTGGGTTTTCTACCGATGTGGGCCCGCGTGCGCGGATGAGCTGGAACCAGCCGTGGGTTAATCGTTATGGCCACAGCCTGAATCATGATCTTTATGTCTCGGGGCCGGAGCAGAAATTCACCGGCGAATACCGGATGCCGCTAAAGGATCCGCTGCGTGACAGCTACCGCCTTCAATACGGGCTTCGCAACCAAGACAACAATGACATCAAAACACTGGAAGCCAGTGTTGAATTTGGCCGCCACTGGACGTTCGCTAACGACTGGGAACAAACCATTTATTTGCGGGCAACTTATGAAGACTTCACCTTGGCGGGAGAGAAGAACCAAGTGCTGCTCCTATACCCTGGGGTGCGCTGGAGCCGTAGTCGTACCAAACATCCGAACTTCCCCACCTGGGGGGATAGCCAGCAGCTCACCCTGCAGTACTCCAACAAGGCCTGGGGGTCTGATGCTGACTTTTTCCGCCTCAATGGTGATACCCAATGGATACGGATGCTGGGAGACAACAACCGTTTCATTGCACGAATGAATGTAGGTGCCATCGAAACAGACGACTTCAGTAATATTCCCTCATCATTGCGCTTCTTTGCTGGCGGGGATAACAGTGTACGAGGGTATTCTTACGAAAGCTTATCCCCAAGAGATAGCAAAGGGCGCCTTATCGGCGGTCAGCAGCGTTTCGTTGCAAGTCTCGAAGCCCAGCGCAGACTAACTGGAAAATGGTGGTTGGCCAGCTTTATTGATACGGGAGATGCTTTCACTAAATGGGCACCTGACGACCTGTATACCGGTGCCGGTTTAGGTGTACGCTGGATCTCACCCGTTGGCCCCATTCGATTTGACGTTGCACATCCGTTTGATAACGACGACAACTTCCGCATTCACTTTGCCATTGGCCCAGAATTCTGAGACAGCTATTGTGAGATTACGTCGACTGACATGGGCATTGGCCCGCCTGCTAATTATTGCCCCCATCACCTTGCTGGGCCTACTGGCTTTGTTGTTAGGTTTAGGGCTATCGCCCTGGGGAACGTCTTTTCTGTTTAATCAGGGGCAGCGCCTGGGACTATTTGAAGTCGGAGAGGTTAAAGGCTCGCCGCTGGAAACCCTAGTACTCAACGATTTTCATCTCTCTGCAGGCCCTGTCGCAGTGGATCTTGACTACCTTGAGCTGGCCTGGGCTGACGACTGCTTGTTGCAGGGCAAAGTATGCATCGACCGCTTAGCAGCAAAGGGTGCTGACATCCGGTTGGGTAGTAGTGAAGAAAGCACCGAGCCTGAACAGAAAAGTGCGATGAGCGATATCACGTTGCCATTTCCCGTGGCATTGCGTGAGATCGTGGCGGATGACATCGACATATTGTTGGCCGACGGTACACGCATTTATTGGGCGTCGTTCAGTAGTGGGGTAACAGCACAGCAACAACAGGTTGACCTATTACCCACACGCTTAGCAGGGCTTATCACACGCTTGCCTCTAAGCGCGGGCCAACAATTGGCGTTGAGCGATGCGGAACATGAGGGTACAGCACTCTCCGCGCAAGCGATTGATGCGGCAATTGCCGTCGAATCGCCGCTGCCTGCGGCTATTGCCGCTGAGGCAGAGGGCCTACAGCAGTTAGACCTAGCGGATAAACCACGAATTCAATTGCCTGAAATCAACCTACCATTAACCGTGAATATTCCTAGCCTGTTGGTTGAAAATGCTGAACTGCAAGGCGGATCTGAGCACTCACGTTTGTACGGTGTCGAGCGACTGGAGCTAGCGGTCAGCGCCAGCGGTCAAACGATCACGATAAAACCCTTGACGATTGTCAGCCGTGAAGCCGATGCACGCTTGGCTGGCAACATAACCCTTAGTGGCAACTATCCGCTGGAGTTTTCACTGAGCAGCCAACTCTTTCTTCCTGAGCGTTTTCCTGCTCTTAATGGTGAAGACGTAAGCCTTGAGCTTAGCGGCGATCTATCGGATCTGGCGGTCAAGCTAGCGATGAACGGCCCAGCTCAGGCTCGCCTTGACGCCACATTAGATGCACTGGCTCCGACGCTACCGTTTCATGCCCAACTCGAGAGCCCTGGCTTGCAATGGCCACTGCCAGGTATGGAAGAGGCTACGAATAATAGTGCAGAACACCAAGCGGCAGAAAGTCAACGTGCCGAACCCTGGGAAGCCCGTGATGTTCGTTTGACAGCCGAAGGGTCACTGCTTGACTACTCATTACAGCTAGCCCTGGCAGCTCAAGGGCCGTCGCTGCCCTTGACGCAACTAGACCTGACCGGAAACGGTGATTTGGAACACTTTAATTGGGCGCCGCTCAACGTAAGAATAGCAGAGGGCAGTTTGGCCAGTAGCGGCCGTGTTGGCTGGGCTGAGGCGCTGGATGTCAGCGCATCGCTGACCCTTGATAACATCAATCCTGAGGCGTTTGTTGAAGGACTGGAAGGGCGCCTTAATGGTCAGGCGGAAGTAAGCTTTCACCAAGGGGATGATGGTTGGGGCGTCACAGTGCCAGGTATCTCAGTTGATGGCACACTGGCGTCTTACCCGCTGTCACTAAGCGCTAAACTTGCCGGTGACAGTCGCATGAACTGGCAGATAGATACGCTAAACTTTTATCAGGGAAAAAATCATCTGAGCGCGTCGGGCAAGGTGTCACCGGAGTTGATGGACATTGCAGCCAACATCGACATGCCCGCACTGAATACACTGTACCCAGAACTGGCTGGTACACTCAAAGGTAGCATCAAGGCGGCAGGCAGCCTTGAGACGCCGCAGATGAATATTGATATTGCCGGCCAGCAACTGATATTTGCCGACAATCAAATTGCCTCACTGACTGTTGAAGGCCAGGTAGCTGGCGTTAAGGACCCGGAAATTGACCTTGCTCTTCTGGCCGAGAACGTGTTCGCTGGCGGCCAATCTATTGATTCAGTACAGGTTGCGCTGGATGGTCTGTTATCTAATCACCGCTTGGAAATTGACCTTGATGGCCAGAGTGATGGCCCACTAACACGCTTGGATGTCGTCCTGGAAAGCGGACTGGATCAGCAAGCCCAGCACTATGCTGGCCAGCTTGAGCGACTGGACGCGCAAACCCCCTACGGCAGCTTTGCTCTTAGCAACGCACTGGTTTTTGATGCTGACTTGGCTAAATCCAGCGCTGAATTACAGCCATTTTGTATTCAGCGTGAACAGGGCGGCGCTATTTGCTTGATTGACCCCTTATTGGCTTCAGCAGATGCCGGTAATGCTAACCTTGAGATTCGTGAGCTGCCTATGGACTTGGCTGACGCCGCGCTACCTCCTGGCTGGAGTGTTACCGGAACCACTGAAGGCACAATTCAAGCTCAGTGGTCAGCCGGTGCCGCGCGTTGGCAGGCTAACGTTACACTAGACAGCAATGCTGAAATAACGGGTGAAGATGCCTATGGGCAACCATGGACGGTACCAGGTAGCGCGTTGACGGTGCAGCTGGATGCGGATCAGGAAAAGATTAATAGCACGGTAGCTCTCAACCTGGGAGACACGGGAGATCTTCGCGTAGAACTTGCTATTGCTGATCCGATGGGTAAGGGCGCTCTGGAAGGCCGACTGACAATCGATGACATTCAACTTAAGCCATACGCACCATTGGCTGGTGGGGTGGATGCCCTGGGCGGCAATTTGGCTGGTGTCGTTAGCATTAGTGGTGATCGCAATAATCCGGTAATGCAAGGCAATATCGGGCTCACCGAGCTTGAAGCCAGTGGTCTGGACCTGCCCTTGGAAATCAAGGATGGCCAACTGGACGTTGCGCTTAATGGAGATCGTGCCAGAATCAACGGCTTTATTGCTAGCGAGACAGGTCGTCTGAATGTTACGGGTAATGCCAGCTGGCCCTCTGTGGACCAATGGCAGGTTGCCGCTGCGCTAGAGGCACGAGATGAACCGTTACAAGCCTCGTTGCCCGCATTTGGTAAACTGCAGCTTGCTCCGGACCTAACAATTCGTGCCACACCGGCACGTTTGACCGTGCGCGGTGAAGTTCATATTCCCTGGTCACGCCTTGAAATTGGCAGCATACCGCCCTCGGCGGTTTCTCCCAGTTCCGATGAAGTCATTATTACAGAGCAGGAAGACCGCGAGGAAAGACTACGGCAGGAGCTAGTGGCGCGTGGCGAAACAACCGCTGAGGCGGTGAGAAAGGCCGGTATGGTCACTGATATTCAAGTCAGCTTAACGCTTGGCCCTGATATGCGGCTGTCAGCTTATGGGCTTAAAACAAAGCTGGTTGGTAAGCTGGATGTGAGTCAGAAAAATGGCCCGCTACAGCTATTCGGAGACGTTACGCTCAAAGACGGTCGTTTCCAGGCTTTCGGTCAAGACCTGGTTATTCGAGAAGGCGTACTTTATTTCAGTGGTCCTCCAGCAGAGCCGCTATTGGATTTTGAGGCGATTCGTAATCCATCAAGTACTGCCGATAATGTCATTGCCGGGCTTAGGGTCACAGGCCTCGCCAGCAATCCTAGCCTTCAGATTTTCTCTGAACCAGCGCTTGATGAGGCCAGCGCACTTTCCTATTTGCTCCAAGGCCGAGGCCCAAGCGAGGGCGGCGGGGCCAGCGATGCTCTGACGAGCGCGCTGCTTGGTATGACATTAGGAAAAGCGGGGGGAGCTGTTGGAGCAATAGGCGAAGCGTTTGGCATTCAAGATCTTAGCCTAGATACATCAGGTAGTGGCGATGACAGTCAAGTAGAAGTCAGTGGTAATTTAACCGATAGATTGAGCATGAGTTATGGCGTTGGGATATTTTCGCCCATTGCCAGACTAACCTTGCGTTATAAAATCTTGAATAACCTCTATGTCGAGGCGGTCTCCGGCGTTGCTCAAGCAGTAGACCTGATCTATACATTTAGCCTGCCAGGCAACCCGCCCAAAATACAGCCTACGCGAGCCCTTAAATGAAGGTGCCAGCCACCGATTCGTCAGGAGAAATGTGGGATGTTGCACTTTGGTAAAAATGCCCCAGAGGGGCGTGATACAGCGATGGTCATTAGCGCAGTACATGCGGTTAATGGTCAGTCAATGTTGCCCCCCTGGCCTCCAGGCTTGCAGGACGTTGTTTTCGGGCTGGGCTGCTTCTGGGGGGCGGAGCGGCTGTTTTGGCAGCTGCCCGGGGTTGTTGTAACATCGGTAGGCTATGCGGGCGGCATCACGCCTAACCCAACGTATGATGAAACCTGCTCTGGGAAAACGGGACATGCTGAGGTTGTGCGTGTGGTATTCGACCCAGCGATCATTGATTTTGAAACACTGTTAGGGCATTTCTGGGAAGCTCACGACCCAACTCAAGGTAACCGGCAGGGTAACGATATTGGCTCCCAATACCGTTCAATGATTCTGACGTGTGATGCCCACCAACAGCGAGTAGCTGAGCGTAGCCGTGAGTCATATAGCCAAGCGTTAGCCAGGGCAGGGAAAGGCCCGGTAACGACGGAAATTATCGCCTTAGATGATTACTACTACGCTGAGGAATACCATCAGCAATATTTACACAAAAACCCCGGTGGTTATTGCGGTTTGCAAGGCACCGGGGTGAGTTGTCCGCTAAGCTAAGCGCGATCAAAGGGTGCAATCAGAGTGGAATACGTCCTTCCTCGATACCGTGGCAGGCCACCATTGCGCCATTATCTGTAGCAATCAAACGTGGAATTTCTTCTCGGCAGCGCCGCTCAGCATGCGGGCAGCGCCCATGAAATACGCAGCCTGAGGGTAAGTGAATCGGTGTTGGTACCTCGCCTTCAAGGCGCAAATGTTGTGGCCGTTCATCCTCAAGGCGAGGAATAGCTGACATCAAGGCTCGCGTGTAAGGGTGGAGTGGCTCGGCAAACAGCGTAGCCGTAGGTGCCACTTCACAGACTCGACCAAGATACATGACCGCCACTCGCGTGCCGAAATGCTCGACAACAGCCAAGTCGTGAGTGATAAACAGATAGGTCAGGTTATGCGCCTGCTGAGCATCCATCAACAGATTGAGCACCTGCGCCTGAATAGAAACGTCCAGTGCTGAGATGGGTTCGTCAGCCACAATAAACTCAGGATCTACCGCCAGGGCGCGCGCAATAGCAATACGCTGACGTTGGCCGCCAGAGAACTCGTGGCCAAAACGTGCGCCCCAGTCAGGCGCAATACCTACCGATGTCATCACTTCGCTAACTTTATCTTTGACTTGTCGATAGTCCCAAGTAGGGTGATGCAGCCGAATGGGTTCTTCCAGCGTTTGCTGAATTGTCATGCGTGGGTTCAGTGATGCATAAGGATTCTGAAAAATCATCTGCATACGTTGCCGCCATGGCAGCAGTGCCTTGGCACCAAGCTGATCAATACGCTCGCCGTCGTAGTGGATCTCACCGGCCGTCGGGTTGAGTAACCCCATAACAACCCGTGCCACGGTAGACTTGCCACAGCCTGACTCACCGACCACACACAGAGCCTCACCACGCTGGATATCAAGGTCGACGCCATTGATGGCATGCACAAACTTCTGCTCACGAACCACCCGTCCGCCCTTGAACTTAAGCTGCTCCAAGACGTCGCCAGAGAGTGAAAAGTGCTTTTCCAATCCTCGAATCGAGAGCAGAGGGGCCGTTGCTGGTATCTTGTTTTCAGCCGCCTTGTTTTCAGCCGCCTTGTTTTCAGCTGACTGAGTGCCGACTGACGCTGTTGCAGACATAACAGACATTAGTGTGCCTCCTTGGCAGGCGCGGACTGGTCTGCCTGTACTGGCTTATTTTCTGCCACCATATGACAACTCACCTGGCGCGCATCAGCACCTGTCAGTGGCGGCACCTGATCACGGCACCCTGGGCGAGGGCGGCCATCATCAAGGGTGGCAAATGGGCAGCGTGGATGAAAGGCACAGCCTGAGGGCAGCTTATCCAACGATGGCATACTCCCAGGAATTTGATTCAGCCGACTGCCAGGCGTTGCCATCTGCGGCAGTGCTTGAATTAACCCTTGGGTGTATGGATGAAGAGGGTTGTTAATGATTTCGCGTGTTGGCCCCTGTTCGATAACACGGCCAGCGTACATTACCAGCATACGCTCAGTAACCTGGCTGACCACACCAAGGTCATGAGTGATCAAAATCAGTCCCACATCCTGTTTTTCACACAGATCAAGCAGTAACGCCATTACTTCCGCTTGAATGGTGACATCCAGTGCCGTCGTCGGCTCATCGGCAATGATGATGTCTGGATCCAGCAGCAGGGCAATGGCAATGATTACCCGTTGTCGCATCCCACCAGAAAGCTCGTGAGGATACTGGTCAAGACGCGCTTCAGGCGCAGGAATCTGTGCTAACTGAAGTTTTTCTAATGCAACTTTCCGCGCCTCTCGTTTGCTAATACGGCGGTGTGCTTTGAGGCACTCGATCATCTGTTCGCCAATACTGAGCACAGGATTAAGCGTCATCATCGGGTCTTGAAAAATCATAGACATGCGATGACCACGAATACGTCGCAAAGCGCGGTCGCTCAGTCCGACCAACTCTTCGCCATCGAAGACAATATGGCTGCCGTTAGCGATATAGCCAGGTTTTGCGATCAGATTAAGCAGGCTGAATGCAGCGACGGATTTACCTGCGCCAGATTCGCCGACAATCCCTAAGCGCTCGCCCTTATCTAGGCTGAAGCAGACGTCACGCAGCGCCTGAACATCACCACGGCGCAGAGCGAAGCGAACATCGAGGTGGTTAACATCAAGAAGTGCCATGGAGTCAGCCCTTGTAAAGTCGCGGGTTGAGGACATCGCGCAGCCAGTCGCCCAGCAGGTTGATGACGAGTACCAAGATAACGAGTACAAGCCCCGGCACCAAGGTAATCCACCAAGAGCCAGACTGCAGATAATCGAAGCCTGACTTGATCAACGAGCCAAGCGATGGCTGAGTTTCCGGCATGCCTAAGCCAAGAAACGAGAGTGCAGCTTCTGAAATAATGGCGTTAGCCACCTGAACGGTAGAAATAACAAAAATGGGTGACAACGTATTGGGCAGAATATGACGGAACATGATGCGCACGCTGGACAGCCCCATAACCCGCGCGGCGTCAACGTACTCCTTGCCTCTTTCTGCTAATACCGAAGCACGTACAGTACGTGCATACTGCGGCCATTCGGCTAGGCCGATAATTAACACTAACAGAGGCACGGCATAGGTGTTATAGGTCACACCGCCAAAAACTGCTTTGAATAACGCACCAACAATAATGGCTACCATTAAGGTGGAGAACGACAGCTGAATATCGGCTAAGCGCATCAGGAAGGCATCAATTTTACCACCTTTATATCCCGCGAGCAGGCCAAAGCAGACGCCTAATGCCGCTTGCAATGCAACGGCTCCAAAGCCAATGATTAGCGAGACCCGAGTGCCATACAAGATGGTTGACAGCATGTCTCGCCCTTGAGAGTCGGTACCCAACAAGTAGTCCGGCTCGCTGCCATCTACCCAAAATGGTGGCAATTCTGATGCCATAATATCGATTTGGGCTAAGTCATATGGATCTGCCGGTGATATCCAGGGGGCTAAAAAAGCCGCCGCGACCATAAAGATAAAAACCAGCAGACTCAATTGGGCAACGGGATCGCGCTTGAAGCTGTACCACAGCCAAGAGTCGTTCAGCCGTTCCCGTATGCTTGGCGGGGAAGAGGTTGCGCTACTCATGCGGGTTTTCCTGTCAGCTTGACGGTGGGGTTGACTAAGCCATAGATCAGATCAACCAAGGTGTTGGTAATAGTAAATATTAGCCCGACGATAACGAGATAAGTGACAATTAATGGAATGTCTGAGCGCTCAATGGCATTCAAAAACATCAATCCCACGCCAGGCCACTGAAATACAGTTTCAGTCAAAATGGTGTAGGCCACTAGGGTACCAATTTGCACGCCACCCACAGTAATAACCGGCAGCATGGTATTTTTTAGCGCATGCAAAAAGTAAATGCGTTGTGGCGAGAGACCTTTAGCCCGTGCAAATTTGATGTAGTCTGACTGCAAGACTTCCAGCATTTCCGCACGGATCAGGCGTATAAATAGCGGCAACATGATTGATGCCAAAGACACCGCAGGCAGGATTAAATAGCTCAGCCCCTTAATGCTGGCAAAGTTGGTGTACCAAGTGCCCAATACGTGCACCGGATCACCGCGGCCATAGGCTGGCATTCCGCCATTGGTGGACACCAAGTCATTCAACCACTGCCCCCAGCCAGTATCTGTCGGAAAGGGCGTCCAACTAACACCGATGGCAAACAGTTGAATCAGCACAATAGCTGTCAAGAACACCGGTATAGAAATACCGATGATCGACACACCCATGAAAAAACGCGATAACCAGGCACGGGGCTTAATCGCACTGTAAACCCCAATAGGTACTGATAGCAGAATGATCAGCACGGTCGTCGCTGCCACGAGTTCTAGCGTGGCGGGTAAATGTCGCAGAATCACTTCAGTGGTGGGTTGATTGAATACGTAGGAATAACCAAAATCGAAATGCAGGGCGTTACCGGCAAAACGTAAATACTGGGTTATGAAGGGATCATTTAGTCCCAACTCGTCGCGCAAGGCATCTCGCTCACTTTCTGGTACAGACTGGCCGACAAGCTGCTGAACCGGGTCACCCAGATTATCTTGAATGGCGAAAGCGATCAGGCTGATGACAAACATCACCAGCAGCGCATGAAACAAACGCTTGATTAAAAAAGCAATCATGTGTCACGTCCCGTAAGCTTCACGTAGTAGATGTCAGATGTGAGAGAACACTTGTGAGAAAGCTACCGGCCCCTGGGTGCGAGGGCCGGCAACCCGTAGCTTACTTACTGATCGTCAGGCGTGATAACCAAGTCTCCCAAGTACGGGAAGTTCATCACATTCAGCACCGGCTCAATATCAAAATTGGCCGCCGATGCCCAAGCCAGGTCTTGCCAATGTAGAGGGATATACGCGGCTTCATCGTACAGGGCTTGCTCAACCTGCTGCAGCATTTCGGCACGCTTGGCTAAGTCAATCTCCAGGTTGGCCTGTGTCACCAAGGCATCGAGTTCTGGGTTGCAGTAATTACCCGCATTGTATTGACCCGCACCAGTCGCTGCATCAGGGCAAGCAGAGAGGTATTCATGGAAGTTCGCTGAGTCTTCGGTGTCTGAGTGCCAGCCAATCATCATCATGTCGGCACTACGATCATCGAACTCTCCCCAATACTGGGCCTTGGGCAGGGTTTTTAGATCTACCGTCACATTAATTTTTGCCAGCATGGCGGCAACAGCCTGAGCAATCTTGGCATCGTTCACATAACGGTTGTTAGGCGCCATCATGCTGATCTCAAAGCCGTCAGCATAGCCGGCTTCTTCCATCAACTGTTTGGCTTTTTCTAGGTCATAACGCGGCTCAAGTTCAGGGAGGTGCCCCACATAGCCTGCTGGCGAAGCTTGTGCGGCGGGTGTTGCAAACCCCTTCATCAATCGGTCAGCGATACCTTCTTGGTTAATAGCGTAAACAAACGCCTGACGTACGCGCTCATCCTTAAACGCATCAACACGTTCCTGGTCCATATGGAACAGGATAATTCGCGTGCCTGACATAGTGACCAGCTCAACGCCGTCATCGTTGCGCACCCGGTCTAAGTCATTAGGTGGCACAGGGGCAATAAAATCTACATCACCAGACAGCAAAGCAGCGATGCGGGTGGCATTTTCACTAATCGGGGTCAGTACAATGTTATCTACGTTACCTGGAGATTCGCTGTCCCAATAATCGTCAAACCGCTCGAAATTAACACGAACTCCCTGCTGTCGATCCGTCACCACATAAGGACCCGTGCCTGATATATGTGTTGAAGCAAAGGAGTTACCGTTTTTAACAATTTCGTCTTTTGCGTCCCCATCTTCTGTCTCACCGGAATAGAACTGACTATCCATGGGGAAGATGTAGGTCGCTAAGTTCAGCAGTAGCGGGAAGGGCTCGTTGGTGTGGAACTCAACGGTATGCTCATCAACAGCAGTCACACTGTCGACAGGCTCAAAAATGGCCTTGAAATCAGGGCTGCGTTTCAGTCGCTCGACAGTCCAAACCACATCTTCTGCGGTGAAAGGGTTGCCGCTATGGAAGGTAACACCGTCACGTACCGTCATACGCATGGTCGTATCGTCAACTTGCTCCCATTCCGTAGCCAAGCGAGGTTCGAATTCAAAATCTTTAGTCCAGCGTACCAAGGGGTCAAAGGACATATGCGACAACTGCAGAATGCCACCGGAAAGCTGCTCATGGATATCCATTGAAACTGGATCAGCGTCATATGCCATACGCAGAGTGGTCTCAGCCATAGCCGCTGGCGAAAGGGTGGCTGCAGTAATTGCAGTGCCAATCATACTGGCTAACAGTGTCTTCTTGAATTTCATGTGCAACTCCCTGCTTCGCAGTTTTTATTCAATATTTTAAGCGCTTGAGCCGGAGTACATCTCCGGCTTTCAAGCATACACTTCACCATAATGTTATTCAGTGAGCAAAAGAATAAGGATATGCTTTTTGCTAACTGCGACGATTTTCAATCGTCATCTAGGGAGGTCAGGTGGTCAATGCGATATAGCTTAGCTACCTGATCGAGTCCGTGCACACTGCATTTCAGATCAGTCACGCGACCATCACCAAGCCCGTAGGTCCAGCCATGTACCGACAATTTCTGGCCGCGCTGCCAGGCTCGCTGCACAATTTTAGTTCGGCACAGGGTGTTGACCTGAGCCATCGCATTCAGCTCACACATGCGATCAACCTGCTCTGCCATGGACAGGTGTTCGAGGTCGGCACGGTGCAAACTGTAAAGCTCGCGAACAGAGTGCAGCCAATAATCCACAATACCGAATTCTCCGCCTAGCATGGCGGCATGGATGGCTCCGCACCCGTAATGACCAACGATCATGATATGGCGCACTTTAAGCACATCTACGGCATACTGCACAACAGAAAGTGCATTCATATCATTCGCGTGGATCAAGTTACCCACATTGCGGTGAACAAACACTTCACCAGGCGGAAGGTCGATGATCTGGTTGGCAGGTACACGGCTGTCTGAGCAACCGATCCACAGGTATTCTGGCGCTTGTTGTCTGGCCAGTCGAGCGAAGTAGTCAGGGTCCTCTTGGCGCTTCTGGTCTGCCCAAGCGCGGTTATTTTCCAGCAATTTTTTAATTTCGTATTTCACTAGGGGCTCCTTTGTGTTCCAGTCAGATTTGGAGGGGAGGCGAGCTGGAAAAAGTAACTTTTTTTAAATCCGCGCCTCTATTTACCGCCCGAGCAGCAGTGAGTCAACAACCTCTTGGCTGTTAACGTGGCGTAGCGAACGTCTCCCTGCAGCGTTTACAGACTGGTATAATTCCCTTATTAACTATAGCCCTTGCTAGGGGCGATCCCAAATCAGGAGTTGTCCGTGTCACAGTTCGACTATGATCTATTTGTTATTGGCGCAGGCTCAGGAGGCGTTCGTGCGGCACGTACTGCTGCTGCCAGCGGTGCCAAAGTTGCTGTTGCCGAGGATCGGTATCTTGGTGGTACTTGCGTTAACGTAGGTTGTGTGCCCAAGAAGCTGTATTCCTACGCGGCTCATTTTCATGAATCATTCGACGATGCCGTGGGGTTTGGCTGGACGCTTCCTGCTGCGCCAGAGTTTAACTGGGCGACCCTGCGCGACAACAAGATAGGCGAAATCAAACGGCTCAATGGTATTTACGGGCGCTTGCTTGAAGGTGCCAATGTACGCCTAATCAACGGGCGCGCAACAGTTACAGGCGCGCATGAAGTGCAAGTGGGTAATGAGCGTATTACGGCTGAAAAAATTCTGGTAGCTGTCGGCGGGTGGCCATGGACACCAGAGTTCCCAGGTAGTGAGTACACACTGAACTCTAACCAGGTTTTTGATCTAGAAACGTTTCCGCAGCGCTTTCTGGTATTGGGCGGAGGTTACATCGCCGTTGAATTTGCTAGTATTTTCAACGGATTAGGTAGTGAGTCGCATTTAGTCTACCGCGGCGACCTGTTTCTGCGTGGCTTTGACCAGGAAGTGCGTGAATTTACTCGCCAGGAAATGGGAAAGAAGGGCGTTAACCTACATTTCGAGGCAAACATTGAGCGTATCGACAAAGTAGAAAATGGACTCAATGTTACCCTGACAAACGGCGAGAGCCTTGAGGTTGATGTCGTGCTATCGGCTACAGGCCGTCGCCCGCACCTTGAGGGGCTGGGATTAAGCACGCTGGGTGTCGCTACCCAAGAAAACGGCAAGCTGGCTGTTAATGAGCGTTTTGAAACCTCAATCCCTTCGATCCTTGCCTTAGGGGATATTATTGATGGCCCTGAGTTAACGCCAGTTGCACTGGAAGAAGCTATGCATTTGGTGGCACATCACTATGGCGATACGCCAGTCGAACCGTTGGATTATGCTCATATCGCGACCGCTGTTTTCTGTCATCCGAACATTGGTACCGTCGGGCTTTCTGAAGAAGCGGCGCGTGAGCATTACAACGCTATTCGCGTCTATAGCGCTGATTTTCGGCCCATGAAGCACACTCTCTCAGGAAGCGAAGAGCGCTGCTTAATGAAGCTTATCGTTGATGACGAGAGTGATGTGGTGGTTGGCGCACATATGGTGGGTGAAGAAGCTGGAGAAGTTATCCAAGGCATTGCCATCGCCGTTCGCGCTGGCCTGACCAAGGCTCAATTTGACCTTACCGTGGGCATTCACCCAACAGGCGCAGAAGAGTTCGTTACTATGCGTACGCCAACGCGCTGCTAAATCGCTCGCCACTACATTACTTGCCATAGCAACTAGACAGGCCACCCGCGGGTGGCCTTTTTGTTAGTGTGAAACGCTCACAACTCACTCTGCTACTGCCTGTTAACGGATTGCTTGATCACGCCGTTGTCATCGACATGTCATAATTTTAATTTATGGCTTTTACCTATTTGCATAATACGAGCTTTGATAAATGTAAAGCAGACTGTTAAGATGCACGTCGACTTTCGCAACAGCGAACTGACACATGAATGTAGCAACAGACCCTTTTACCCCCTCTGTCGAGCTGGCAAGGCCCAGCGTGGCTGATACAGTCGTTAGCCATAACACCAACCCATTGTTTATCCGCAAACCCAACCCAGATGACGGCTGGGCCATCTATGAGCTGGTAAAGTCTTGCCCTCCACTAGATGTGAATTCAGCCTATGCCTACTTGCTACTAGCTACTCAATTTCGCGATACCTGCGCCGTTGCCACCAATGAAAGCGACGAGGTGGTCGGGTTCGTTTCTGGTTATGTGAAGCATAGTGCCCCCGATACTTATTTTCTTTGGCAGGTGGCCGTAGGTGAAAAAGCTCGTGGTACTGGGTTGGCGCGTCGTTTAGTAGAGGCCGTGCTGGCACGCTCAGAACTTGATTCGGTGCATCACCTGGAAACGACGATAACACCGGATAACAAAGCATCATGGACGTTGTTTCGTCGCTTATCTCAGCGCTGGCAAGCCCCTCTAAATAGCCGCGAATACTTCTCGACCTATCAGCTTGGCGGGGAACACGACCCTGAAAACCTAGTGCGCATCGGTCCATTTAATACTATTCAGGCTTGATCCTGGCCACTCATCATCCGCTAACCGAGTCGTGATGATGCATTTGGCGTATCGCTGGCTATTTATCCGGTTCAATCTACACATTTAATGGAGGTCGACATGCAGACCCAGATTTTTGAACATATGGAATCTAACGTCCGTACGTATTCGCGCTCGTTTCCAGTCGTATTCACTACGGCCAAAAATGCGCGCTTGACCGATGAAGACGGCAGGGAATACATCGACTTTCTGGCTGGGGCAGGCACGTTAAATTACGGTCACAATAACCCTGAGATTAAGAAGGCGCTAATCGATTACCTATCAGAAGACAACATCATTCACGGTCTAGACTTCTGGACAACAGCAAAACGCGACTATATTGAAGCGCTTGAAGAAATTATCCTAAAACCACGTGGGCTGGATTATAAGGTTCAGTTCCCGGGGCCGACTGGAACTAACGCGGTTGAAGCAGCCATTCGTTTAGCACGCAAGGTTAAGGGTCGCCATAACATTGTTACCTTCACGAATGGGTTTCATGGTGTCACCATGGGTGCATTAGCAACAACCGGCAATCGCAAGTTTCGAGAAGCCACGGGCGTGCCAACGATAGGTGCGAGCTTTCTGCCTTATGATGGTTACTTGGGCGACCATACCAATACCCTAGACTATTTTGAAAAGCTGTTGGGCGACAACTCCAGTGGGCTGGATATACCTGCCGGCGTGATTGTTGAGACAGTGCAAGGCGAGGGCGGAATCAACGTTTGTCATACCGACTGGCTGAAACGGCTAGAGCGGATTTGCCGTGCTCACGATATTTTATTGATCATCGATGATATTCAGGCGGGCTGTGGTCGAACCGGAAAATTTTTCAGCTTTGAGCATGCAGATGTTGTGCCCGATATTGTGACCAATTCCAAGTCACTCTCTGGGCTGGGTCTACCGTTTTCACAAGTGTTAATGCGTCGAGAACTCGATGTTTGGGAACCAGGGCAGTACAACGGTACCTTCCGAGGCTTTGCCATGGCATTCACAACCGCTGCTGCTGCGCTCCGCACGTATTGGCAAGATGATAGTTTTGAGCGCGAAGTCCAGCGTAAAGGAAACCTCATCGCAGAACGCTTCGCCTCCATTGCCACATGGATCAGTGAGCAGGGCATCGACGCCTCTGAGCGTGGTCGCGGGATGATGCGTGGAATTGATGTCGGCACTGGCGAAATTGCTGACAAAATCACTCAGCGTGCTTTTGAGAATGGCTTGGTGATTGAAACCAGTGGCCATGATGGTGAGGTTGTTAAGTGCTTGTGTCCTCTAACAATTTCTGATGAAGACCTGAGCCAAGCGCTAGAGATACTCGAAACCAGCACAAAAGAAGCGCTGACAGACATAACCTGATATTAAAGAAACCTATTTATAGCTGCCCCTGGAAAGTGATCAGGGGCAGCTTATTGATGAATAAATGGTAAACCGCTAACCGGAGAAACGCATGATTGTTCGTAATCTAGATGAAGCGCGTCAGACAGATCGCCTGGTCAAAGCCGAAAACGGCAACTGGGACAGCACGCGTCTGTCGTTGGCAGATGATGGCGGCAACTGCTCATTCCACATCACCCGCATTTTTGAAGGCACGGAAACCCACATTCATTACAAACACCATTTCGAAGCGGTGTACTGCATTGAAGGTGAAGGTGAAGTTGAAACCCTGGCTGATGGTAAAATTTGGCCGATCAAGCCAGGCGACATCTATATCCTCGACCAGCATGATGAGCATTTGCTGCGTGCGCATAAAACCATGCATTTAGCCTGTGTATTCACGCCAGGCTTGAGCGGAAAGGAAGTGCATCGGGACGATGGCTCTTACGCGCCCGTTGAGTAAAATAATGCCTTAGCATTGAGCAAGTACGCTAAAAACCCCCTAGCATACGTCATAGCATGCCAGGGGGTTTTTAGATTTATGGGCCATGAACCAATTCGTATATTTCGGGTCTCAGTCGCGGTATCTGAGTATCGAACATTATGCCAACCCTTAAGTTCGCATAATGTATATTATGTTAAATTGGGTCATAGGCGTCACCAGCTGGTCAACCGCACTCGCGTTGCTGAAACCATGCTGAAACCATCGCGACAGCAAGTATTGCTCCCAATGAGACTCACTAATATTCACTTGAGGAAGTATAGATGAAAAAATGGTTGCGTATTTCCGGCGTCACCTCTTTGATGTTAGCTGCGCTCTCCTGGCTGGTCGAAACACTTTTTTATGGCGATATCGACGAGACTGGCGTGCTTCAGGAAAGTTTTTTTCTCCCCCTCGCCTTCATTCTTGCTGCGCTGGGTATTGTTTTGCTGGTGGCATCCTTCCTTACACGCCGCAGTCGATAGTCCGGCAGCACTTTTTTACACCGACGCAAGCTGTCACAGCAATGCTAGCTAATGGACAGTCGTCAGTATGCTCCTTATTATCGTAGCCGCACGTATGTTGGTATACGACCTGGCGAGTTTTTCTGGCCTTTTGTCATACTCGTTTTGTTTGCCATTATCAAAAGCCTTTCACAAGGATGTAAACGCATGTTGACTCGCCCATCGTTGGTGGTATTCCTGATGACAGGCCTGTCAGTGCTTGGCGGCTGTGCTCAGCTTAATAAGCCGCCCGCTGACGTGCCACCACCTCCCGTGACCTCACCAGAATTTACGGCTCGCATGGATCAGCTAGAAAATATGCTTTCTACTCAATGCGGTAGCAATCTGTCTTCGTTGATTGCACAGCGCGACCCTGCCGTAATCAGTCAAAACGTTACCGAGCTTAGCCAGCAAGTCCGGAACATGCGTAATGACATTACCCTGCTTGCAAAAAATAATAAAAAACAGGTGATTGAAAAGAATCAACAAAGCTGTCCCCAGGCTGTCGACTTAGGTGAAGGAAAAACCGTTTTAGGGCGTAATGAATGGATTGGCCTGCCAACCGTTGGCACCTATTTGGAAGCTCGCATTGATACCGGTGCTAACACCTCATCGCTGAGTGCTCGTGACATCACTCCGTTTGAACGTGATGGCGAAAACTGGGTGCGCTTTAAACTAGGCCTTGATGATAAAGACCAGGCAACTGAGGCAGTAAGGAATGACTGGATAGAAGCACCGGTAGTGCGACGAGTTAAAATCATTCAGGCAACTGGCGAGGCATCACGCCCAGTTATTAAGTTACTGATGACCCTCGGCACCATCCGCCAGCATATTGAGTTTACTCTGACCGATCGGACTCACCTTGAGTTTCCGGCCCTGCTTGGACGACGCTTTCTGTTAGATATCGCCATCGTTGATGTTGCGCGTCAGCATGTTCATGACCAGCCCGTTTTCACACAGCAGGCTGATGAGACAGAGCAGTAATCTTCTAACGACAGCAATGCTAAAAACGCGGCTGAATAACGCCTTAACACTGGCATGGTTGCACTGCCTGAGCACAGGTTGACAGTAAGCAATTGTGTCGCTTCTGACTGTAACAAGGATGCCCCATGTCACGACTCCCCTTTTATTTGGTTGTCGCCCTACTCTTTCTGGTCGGCATTGGAATGAGCGTGCATCGGCATATCGAGTTTGACGTGCCGTGGTTACCAGGTGAGCAACGCCAAGTCTGGGAAATTGAAGCACAAGTTAATTTTATTGCTGATGGTGGCCCAGCCAGTGTGGATTTGGCATTACCGTCAACCCAAGAAGGCTACCGGGTACTTACCGAACATACCGCCTCACCGGGCTATGGCCTGCATTTTTCTGATGATTCACGGGGACGTCGTGCCCAATGGGCAGCTCGTGACGTAGAGGGTAGCCAACAGCTGTTTTATAGCGCACAGGTTATGGTGGCTCCTCAGGCCACTTCAATCGAGCAAGAGTCGCTCAAAACCTTGCCCTCAGTGGCTTGGGAGCCGCCTTACGACACCGCTGCTGCTGAGGTAATCCAACGTGCTTGGGCACAGAGTGCCGATGACATCAGCTTTACTCGTGAGCTTATTCAGAACGTTAATGCCGACCGTCTAGGCGAAAATACGCGGCTGTTATTGACGCAGTTTGATCGTGTCCCCCTTTTGGTGAAGTTGCTAAACCAGGCGGGTGTTGTCGCACAGGAAGTCAGCGCCTTACCACTCGAACATGGGCGGCGCAGGCAGCCACTGACAACCTGGATTCAGGTCTATCACGATAACTCAAGAACACTTTTTGATCCGAAAAGTGGTGCAATGGGCAAACCTGACAACTTGTTATTGTGGGAAAATAACGGTCAGTCGGTGTTGGACGTTGAAGGCGGCTCACGCTCACGAGTCAGCTTCTCAATGCTGTCTCGCAACCAACCAGCTAAAGCAGCGGTTCGATCTCAGCAGGCGGGCTCTGAGACCCTGCTAAACTTCTCAATTCACAGCTTACCCCTTGAAGAACAAGCGCTGTTTCAAACGATACTGCTGCTTCCCGTCGGGGCTTTGATGGTCGTATTGTTGCGCGTACTAATTGGCGTTAAAACGTCTGGTACGTTCATGCCGGTGCTAATTGCTTTAGCGTTTATTCAAACGTCACTTCTGACAGGTGTCATTGGCTTTCTGCTCGTTGTTGCTGTCGGCCTGGTTATTCGTAATTATCTTTCTTACCTAAACCTGTTGCTGGTCGCCCGAGTCTCGGCAGTCATTATTACGGTGATTGCAATTATCGCGGTATTTTCCGTGCTAGCGTATCGTTTTGGGCTTAACGCTGGGCTGCAGATTACTTTCTTCCCGATGATCATTCTCGCGTGGACTATTGAACGGATGTCGATACTCTGGGAAGAAGAAGGCCCCAAGGAAGTGCTGATTCAAGGGGGCGGCAGTTTGCTGACAGCAGTGCTGGCGTATCTCGCCATGAATAATGCGATTATTCGCTACATCACTTTTAACTTCATTGGTGTGCAGCTAATCCTGATGGGGTTAATTCTGATGCTTGGCAATTACACGGGATATCGTTTGCTGGAGCTGCGCCGCTTCAAACCTGCGACTGAGGACTAAGCCATGTGGACTACGCCAGGGCGTTTGCGTGCCAAAGGCATCGTGGGCATGAACCGTCGTAACATTCGCTATATTGGGCGTTACAATTCGCGCTCTTTATATCCGCTGGTTGATGACAAATTAAAAACCAAACTACTGGCTGAGCAGCATGGCATTGCGACACCAGCACTGATTGGTACTATTGCCACACAGTTTGGCATCAAGCAATTGCATCGTATTTTGAGTGGTCATCAAGGCTTTGTCATCAAGCCTGCCAAAGGAAGCGGCGGCAAGGGCATTCTGATCGTTAATGAGGTCAGCGGTGATCGCTACCTCAAACCCAGCGGGCAATCGCTGAGTATTGATGACGTAGAGCGTCACGTCTCTAACATACTTTCTGGGCTATACTCACTGGGCGGCTCACCGGATGTGGCCGTTATAGAGGCGCTAATCAATTTTGATGAGCGTTTTGACAAATACACCTATGAAGGTGTGCCCGATATCCGTGTGATTGTTTTTAAAGGTTACCCTGTGATGGCTATGGTTCGCTTATCGACCGCCGCGTCAGATGGCAAGGCAAACCTGCACCAGGGAGCTGTTGGGGTGGGAATAGACATTGCGACGGGAAAAGCCTTGCGCGGTGTCCAATACGACAGAGCCATCGCCCACCATCCTGACACCGAGCACGAGTTGGCCAGTTTACATATTAGTGGCTGGGAGACCCTGTTAACGCTTGCTGCCAGTTGCTATGAAGTCACCGGCCTGGGCTATTTAGGAACGGATATGGTGTTGGATCGCGAGCTAGGCCCGATGCTTCTTGAGCTCAATGCACGTCCAGGTCTTGCTATCCAAATGGCCAATGGTGAAGGCCTGCGCCCTCGCCTAGACCTCATTGAAAAGCAGCCTGACGAGCTTGATACACAGCAAAGGGTGGCATTTTGTCAGCAGCACTTTGCGCGCAGCCAGCCTGACATACCTGGTCTGTCGAAAACCACTGCCTCGATTTAGGCGGCTAACGCCGCGACATACGAGGTGGCTTGCTTGTTGTCGGGTGCGTAAGATAGCGGTCTAATCCTTTGTTTCTTGGTCAACTATGACTCTCAGCTTCAAAGCGCTGGAAAGCGCACTACCTGACGAAAACGTTACACTCGCTGATATCTTGGATGCTGCCCTTTTCAATGCCGATGGCTTACTCCCTGCCATCGCTCAGCAACACGACAGTGGTGAAGTGCTAATGATGGCTTGGATGAACCGCGACACGCTGGAAGAAACCTTGCGCACCGGCCGAGTTTGTTACTGGTCGCGCTCACGCAACAAACCGTGGCGCAAAGGGGAAACCTCAGGCCAGCAGCAGCATCTGATCAGTGCAGCACTGGACTGTGACGGCGACACACTACTGTTGCAAGTCAATCAAACGGGGCCTGCCTGCCACACAGGGCGGCGAAGCTGCTTTTATATTGACCTACAAGTCAGTGGCGCACGTATTACCAGCGCACCACTGGTTGATCCGGCTACGCTTTATGGCGGAAAATGAAACACCTATGACGGCTTGGTATTTACGCCCTGCTCATTGGCTTAAGCGTGTGATTGCCAGCGTTTTCATCGGCCTGATCCGTCTGTATCAATGGGTTATCAGTCCATTATTGGGCCCACGCTGTCGCTATTGGCCTAGCTGTTCTCATTATGCTGTAGAAGCCTTGCAGGTCCATGGCCCTTGGCGTGGCGGCTGGCTTGCTGTGAAGCGTATTGTTAGCTGCCATCCCAGTTGCGAAGGTGGTATTGATCCAGTGCCTGGAGGACCCAGCGAACAGCTATGCCGAGAAGATCCTGAGCTAGACGAGCACTTTCGCCCTCGCGAGGCCAGCCAGGACGCATGACCATATTTCACCGACGCTTTGTCCATGTTTTTTCTATGCTGCCCTCCAAGGAGCACACCATGCAAAATCCCCCTCGCCGCCTGCTGAAAACCTCTGTGATAGCCCTGCTGTCTCTTCTCATGCTATCAGGCTGTACTACCTATACTTGGGAAGATGGCAGAAAAGAAACCGTATGGGGAGTACCAACCGAAGATGAAACACTCACTGAAAGTGAGCGCCAGAGCCAAGGCGTTGAATACCGTACCCCTGGTGAAATTCCAAAAAAGCGCTAACCCCATATCAATTGACCGAGGCTAGCTGGGCTGACGGCGAAAAACTACGCTCAAATTGTTGGCTGGCATCTCAACCACCTGATCAAGTACCAGGCCGTTTGCTGCAGCCTCGGCTTCAACGCTCTCCAGGTCACGCACGCCCCAGGTAGAATTCCGTGCCTGCAGATCGGCATCGAAGGCCTGATTACTAGGCGCAGTATGCTGCCCTTGACGCCGATACGGCCCATAAAGAAATAACACACCATGACTATTGAGGCGCTTCCCTGCTTGCGCCATCAACGCCTGTGTTACCTGCCAGGGTGAAATATGAATCAGGTTGATAGCTACGATAGCGTCAAACGCAGTGGAGCCCCACTCATCAGACCAAGAAGCCGTTACATCAAGTGCAAGTGGCACAAGAAGGTTATCACTCGGTTTACTTTTTGGCCGTTGTTGTTGCCTGTGGCGCCTCCATGCATCAATAGAAGCCAGTGCTTTTGGCTCAGTATCACTGGGCTGCCACTGCCAGCCGGGCATCTCTTGGGTGAAATACACACCATGCTCACCACTACCACTGGCAAGTTCTAAGACATAAGCATTGGCTGGCAGATACTCACGCAGCACGGCGAGAATTGGTGCACGATTACGTGCCGTAGAAGGACTTTGCAACCGCAAATCATTAACTAATGACATCGTCTTCTACTCGTTGATCTTCAAAGCGTGACTCAGGCCCTTGTTAAGCACTTACCGCCCAACGGCATCCGCAAGTATCTGAGTGATCTCACGCACAAAAGGAGTTTCCGGCTCAGCTTGTTGTTTTCGCACTTATTTTCATTCAAATATTTAATTTCCAAATGATCTGTTTGTCCAGTATTACTCATAGGAAAAACAGGAGAACGTTATGCGCAACCGTTTAATGACACTCTTTACCCTCCCCCTTCTCACAGGACTACTGATTTTGACAACCTCCTTCTGCCTTGGC
Organism: Halomonas halocynthiae DSM 14573; assembly: GCF_000425725.1. GTDB lineage: Bacteria > Pseudomonadota > Gammaproteobacteria > Pseudomonadales > Halomonadaceae > Halomonas > Halomonas halocynthiae. Next base: position 477,616 of record NZ_KE384439.1, on the reverse strand, counting down.
GGACAGGCTAATCCCTTGATGATTCTTGCTGCTGAAAGCGGCAAGGTGGCTACCGTGCAGGAAATGATCACTGCTGGTGCCCCGCTTGATGCAAGAGATGCCCGCGGGCGAACAGCACTACTTGCTGCAACTCACGCCAACCAAGTCGAGGCCGCGCGCTTACTGATCGAGGCGGGAGCTGATGTCAATGCCAAAGATGACATCAACGATAGCCCCTACCTTTATGCGGGGGCACGAGGACATCGAGAAATATTGCAGATGACACTCTCTCATGGTGCCGATCTGGAAAGCACGAATCGCTATGGTGGCACAGCATTAATCCCAGCAGCAGAGCGGGGCCATGTAGAAACGGTTCGAACCTTGATCAAGGCGGGCTCCGATATTGATCACGTCAATAACCTAGGCTGGACGGCATTACTTGAAGCCATCATCCTCGGTGATGGTGGACTGCATCATATCGAAATTGTCAGGCTGCTGGTTAATGCAGGTGCCGATGTTAACCTCGCCGACAACCAGGGATTCACGCCACTCCAGCATGCGCAACAGCGTAGGTATGCTGAGATTGTGGACATACTTGAACAGGCAGGTGCGCAATGACTGATTATTTATACACTCGTGCACTGACTGCTAGCGGCAAACGTAATGATCTTGCCATGCGTGATGGGTATTTTGTTCCGGTCGATGTGGTTGCTACTAGCGCCAAACGCATCGATCCTGATGGGTTAGTTGTTCTTCCTCCTTTCGTAGATGATCACATTCATCTTGATAAGAGCTTTCTTGGCGATGCGTGGTGGCCTTATGGAAATGGAGATTTATTAGACCGTGCGATGCTGATTGGCTATCGCTCAGGCTTCTATAGTGACCAACAGCTTAGCACCGCTCTTGATATGGTCACGCTAGATTCAGCAAAAGCACCCGCTCGAAAACTGCTGCCAACTCGCCCGTCTATACATTCACGGTTCTTTCAGTAACACATTAAAAATACCAGGGAAAACACGAAGGAAATAAAAAGTCGGCTCCAGAATAAGGAGCCGACGACACGGAGACATAAACTCAGTCAGCGCCGATTGCGTCGAGACCGGCACGAGCACAAGAGGCGTCGATATCACCTGAAGGCGCACCACCGACACCGATACCGCCCACCAATGCACCACCAACACGAATTGGCAGGCCACCTGCCTGAATTACCATCCGGTCATCCATGTCGCGCATTCCATCATTAGCTAGATTACTCCCAATAAAATTGGCTATGCCAGCCGTATCACGCCCCATGCTAGCTGACGTGAAGGCCTTACCTGTGCTGCTGCCTACCGTATGCGGGCCGGCATTATCCGCACGTAACAGCACGTTGGTTTCACCGCTGCGGGCAACAATTGCTACGCTGACATTGTGGCCTTCGGCGGAGCAGGCATTTAATGCCGTTTGCGCTGCGTCTTGCGCCATGCTGAGAGGTAGATAAGGAGTTGTCGGCAGGTCTTGGGCAGCAACGGTAATAGGAAGAAGTAATGCAGCAGCTAGAGTCAGTTTACGAATCATGTGTTTCTCCTTGATTTAATCATTTATTTACAATCCCAAGGCTATACTACACATAAGAATGACTATCGAGTATTCGTAGGTTTTGCAGCACGATCCGTAGTTCTACTGACTCGCCCTGAATCAAGCCATAAGCGTGTCAATTCCGCTGTTGAACGCGTTCCCGCCTTTGCGCCAATAGCCGCGCGATGGCTATCTACGGTGCGGGGTGATAATAAAAGTACATCAGCAATCTCGCGTGTGGTCAGCCCTTTCACCACCATTTCCAGAACCTGAGTTTCTCGCTCGCTTAACTGTGCAAGCACGCTACGCGCTTCATCTGCTTCCGAGGCTTCGCGTTTATACACCTCCAGCTCGGCATGACCTCTTTGAATCGCATCAATTAACTCCTGCTCATCTACGGGCTTCGACAAAAAGTCGATGGCACCGTTGCGAAAAGCACGACGACACGCCTGAATATCGCCATGGCCTGAAATGACGATAGTTGGCCAGTTAACCTGCTGATCATCTAAGGTTTCCTGAAGCTTCAGACCAGAGAGTTGCGGCATCCTGATATCCAGAATTAAACAGCCTGGCTCAAGTGTGCCCACAGAGGCCAAAAAATCATGAGGTGTTGCAAAGCTGTACACCTTGAGGCCGACCGTGCGTAACAACAGTGACAGCCCATCACGCACGGCTTCATCATCGTCAACCAAGTAGACTGGAGGGCTCATTTCAATGATTCCTTATTTTTCTCTACACAGCGAGGCAGCCAGAGGCAAAAGACTGTTTCTGGACGGTCCTCGATCAGGCTTAGCTCGCCGCCCATGTGCTCTGCCAGCCGTTGGCACAGTGCCAACCCCAGCCCAGTACCATCAACTTTTCCCGTAACAAACGGCTCAAATATCCGCGCACGAATGGCATCAGGCACGCCCGACCCACTATCAATGATTTCAAGCATAATACGGGTTTTAGTCATCGCGCTGAGAATCATTACACGGGCCTCAGGGCTGTTCTCAGCGGCCTCGACCGCATTTCGGGTCAAGTTGAAAATAATTTGCTCTAGTGCAATCCGGTCAAGATAAAGTGATACCCCCTGTGTGTGAGCAAGATCCGTCATCAGGCTCACGCCACGCATTTCTAGCTCACGATGCAATAACGCCTCAACGTTCTCTATTGCTTTGTTGAGGGGCACAAGTTCAGCCCGCTCAGCATGCGGCTGCGTCCAGTCGCGCAACCGGTCAAGAATTGCGGCGGCACGCTTGGCCTGCTCCACAATTCGAGAAAAACTCTCCTCCGAGCCCCCCATGTCACCACGTCGTGCCAGATGCCGTCCGGCCTGTGCTTGGCTCAGGATTGCAGTGAGTGGTTGAGTTAACTCGTGTGCCATACCACTAGCCATTTCCCCAAGCGCATTAACGCGGGTGGCATGAGCCAGCTGCGCTTCACTCGCACTTAGCTGCGCTTGCTGTTCTGCTCGGCGTGTTCGCACAAGCTGTCGCCAGCCAAGAAGGGCTAGCAGGTAAAATAATGTCATCCCGAGTGCAACAAGTAATGTGCGATCAGCCGGTAAGAAATCAGTGAGACTGGGGGAAATACCCGCTTCAAAGAGCAACGGCTGTGACCCACTACTCAACGCATGACGAAACGATATCGCAGCCGAGCGACTTCCCTCTCCAATTAGCAAAGTGCCGTCTGGCAAGCGCAAACTGCGTGTCACTGATGGCCGCGCCCAGAAGTCGTTATCAGAAGCTAGCAATCGTTCTGCATCGACGCTAATCGCCAACCCGTAACGCGCCTCAGTAGTATTAGGGCTGCGCTTAATTGCAAGATACTGGCCGTTTGCCTGTGGCAGAGCACGCAACATCAACTCGCCCCTGGATGCGTTTGCAGCAGCAATAACTGTTTCAAAAAACTGGCCTGATTGGGTCGTCAGGTCAGCATCAGCACGATCCAGCGGTACTAAATTAATAGCCGTGATACGAGGATAGAAACGCCGGATGGTATCAGCAACGTTGAGAAACACCCCCTGCTGATTGCCCTTTTCTGCCACAGCAATCGCAGACAGCGAAGTAAGATGCGCATCATGTTGATCAGCCCTCTGCGAAGCTTGGCGATACAGGATGGCTGCCTCGCTCTGTAACTCCATAAACAGCTGCTGCCGTTCAAAGAAAGCCATCGCCGCCAGAGTGGTAGCAAGCAACCCAAGCCATCCAATGATCGCAGCCACAACGCCTTTGTGCTTCATTGTTGTTTTTTTCATAGCCACTACCATCGGATACCCTGCTTAATATTGACGAAAGATAAAAATGTAGATATTTTTAACACAACAACCCTGAACATCGATGGAGTCTCCCCACATGACCGTTTTGACCCAGCTTCCTGAAACCGCTATGCCGCTGCCTGCCAATATTCAAGGTTTTACATTGGCACCATCAGCGCATTCTGATCGCCTGTTACAGCTAACTATCAGCAGCTCGGTCGTTAAGGCGTTTCTTGAAGCAGTGGCTGAGTGGCCGGTACAAGCGCTTGAGTACAAATCAATGTTGCGTTTCCGGGTCGCAAAAATTCTTGATGACCTGTGCGATAACACGCTGCAAGCGGTACTGATCAACACGTTGGTGGATCGTAAAACAGGTGGTTTTCAGGTCGTTCCTGAAGGGCTGAATAGCGTTGAGCAAGCCGATGACATGGTTAAAGTGGCAACCGCTGTAGCGCACTTGATGGGCCGCTCCAACTTTGATGCGATGAGTGGTGAGTATTATGCACGTTTCGTGGTCAAGAACGTAGATAACTCAGACAGTTATTTACGTCAACCACACCGCGTTATGGAACTCCATAACGATGGCACCTTTGTCGAGCAAGATACCGACTACGTTCTGATGATGAAGATCGATGAACAGAACATGGAGGGCGGAAACTCGCTACTCCTCCATCTGGACGACTGGGAGGACCTAGAGCGCTTCTACCGTCATCCGCTGGCGCATCGCCCAATGCGCTGGAGTGTTCCGCCGAGTAAGAATGTAACAAAAGACGTTTATCACGCGGTGTTTGATGTTGATGTCAACGGCCAGCCGATCATGGCCTACATTGATCAGTTTGTGCAGCCCAAAGATTTTGAAGAAGGCAATTGGCTGACAGACCTTTCAGAGTCACTGGAGAGCAGCTCAGCGATTCTGTCAGTGCCAAACCCTGTGGGTAGCTTCCTACTGATTAATAACCACTTCTGGTTACACGGCCGCGATCGCTTCACGGCGCATCCTGATCTTCGCCGTGAGCTGATGCGCCAGCGTGGTTATTTCACCTATGCCAGTACGTTACGTAACCCTAGTCAAGCCTGATGTTAGCAGCGACAGTGCTGTAAATATGCCATGATACGTGCCGCACTTTTGAGGGTGGTACGTATCATTTGGCCATTCTACCCAAGAAATTATCTAATAAATTAACCCCTCTACCCAGCACCTAAAGGCAGCCGATGTACGACTTCATCATCATTGGCGGCGGCATCCTGGGGATGTCTACCGCCATGCAGCTCAAGCAGAACTATCCTGATCGCCGCATGCTGCTGGTAGAAAAGGAAACGGGGCCCGCGCATCATCAAACAGGCCACAATAGCGGTGTAATTCATGCTGGCGTTTATTACACACCAGGTAGCCTCAAGGCTCAGTTCTGCCTGGCGGGAAACCTTGCTACTCGGGAGTTCTGTGATGCTCACGGTGTCGCTTATGACATCTGTGGCAAGTTGCTGGTCGCCACCAGCGACCTAGAAATGCAACGGATGCAGGCGCTGTGGGAGCGTACAGAGGCTAACGGACTAGAGCGTGAGTGGCTCAGTGCTGATGCGTTACGTGAGCGCGAACCGAATATTACGGGAACTGGCGGTATTTTGGTTCCCTCTAGCGGTATCGTCGATTACTCTGCCGTCACTCGTGCCATGGCGACTGAGTTCGAACGTATGGGTGGGGAGATTCGCTATTCTACGGAAGTTACCGGTATTGATGAGCGCCGGCAGGAAGTGATAGTGAGTACCAGTCAAGGCGAATTTACTAGCCGCTACTTGGTATCCTGTTCGGGGCTGATGGCTGACAGAGTTGTACGTATGTTAGGCAAAGACCCTGGCTTTACTATTTGCCCATTCCGTGGCGAGTATTACTTATTGCCAGAACAGCACAACCAAATCGTTAACCATTTGATTTACCCGATTCCCGATCCGTCGATGCCATTCCTTGGTGTACACCTGACACGCATGATTGACGGCACTGTCACTGTTGGCCCCAACGCTGTACTGGCACTTAAGCGCGAAGGCTACCGTCGACGTGATGTGTCGCCACGCGACTTGGCTGGCATGTTGACTAACCCAGGCATTCTCAAAGTGTTGAAAGCGAACTTGAAGCCGGGTCTCGTTGAAATGAAAAACTCGCTGTACAAAAAAGGCTACTTGGAACTGGTACGTAAATATTGCCCGAGCCTGACGCAGGACGACCTCACTCCCTACCCGGCAGGCGTACGCGCCCAAGCAGTCTCTCGCGATGGCAAGCTGGTGGACGACTTCCTGTTCGTCAATACCCCACGCACTATCAATGTTGGAAACGCTCCCTCGCCTGCAGCGACATCCGCCCTGCCAATCGGTGCGCATATCGTCAAGAAGGTGAAGGCGCAAGTTGAAGCCGCCTAATGATTTAGCCATTCGACATATCAGGCTATGCTGGCGCAAAATAGCGTAGGTGTTCCAACACCACTATCGGCCGCGCGACTTCCTTCTGGCTGGAAATCGCGCGGTTTTGTTTGTCTTACCATCCTGTTAGGGGCTTGATTGAAATGAATGCTGTCGTATTGGCCATCCTGGTGATGGTTACCCTGAGTCTTGCTCGGGTTTCTGTGGTTTTTGCGCTGATAGCCGCCAGCTTGGTGGGCGGCCTCTACGCCGGGATGCCGGTTAGCGAGATCATGAGTGCTTTTGAAAGCGGACTGGGTAATGGTGCTACCGTTGCTATTTCGTACGCTGTACTGGGTGCCTTTGCGGTTGCACTGTCACGTTCTGGTATCACTCAACTGCTCTCTAAACGCGCTATTGCAGGGCTACATCTCGATGAAGGTAACCCCAACCGCCGCCTAATCATTCTTACTCTGCTTGGCGTCTTACTGGCTTTTGCCGTGAGCTCTCAGAACCTGATTCCAGTGCACATCGCCTTTATTCCAGTGCTGGTGCCACCGCTTCTTAAACTGATGAATCATCTTGAACTAGACCGCCGTGCCGTGGCCTGTGTTATCACCTTCGGCATTACTGCGCCTTATATGTTATTACCTGTCGGTTTTGGCTCTATTTTTCTTAACGATATTCTACTTGCCAACATTAACAAAAATGGTGCCGAGTTTGGCCTGAACGTCACTGCTGGCATGGTGCCCTTAGCAATGCTGGTACCCATCGGTGGCATGGCGCTAGGACTGATTACTGCCGTATTTTTCAGCTATCGCCGTAAGCGTCATTATGAGGACCGAGAGCTAGCTCATGGGGCTCAACCTCCGACTGAAACCACGCGCACCCTCAAGTCTTGGCAAATGGGCATGATTGCCATTTCACTGCTGGGTACCGTTGCCGTGCAATTATTCAGTGGCTCAATGATTTTGGGCGGTTTATTTGGTTTTGCGTTACTGTCAGTTAGCGGTGTATTCCGCTGGCACGAGCAAGACAACATTTTCACTGAAGGCATGCAGATGATGACGTTAGTGGGTTTCATCATGATCGCAGCGGCGGGTTTCGCCAGCGTAATGCAAGCTAGCGGAGAAGTTGAAACCTTAGTGACCAGCTCCACTGACCTGATTGGCGATAACAAAGGCTTGGCAGCATTAATTATGCTATTAGTGGGCTTATTTATTACCATGGGTATCGGCTCGTCTTTTTCGACAATTCCGATTATCGCTTCGTTATACGTCCCTCTGGCAATCGGCTTTGATTTCTCTCCGATGGCCACTATCGCACTGGTGGGTGCCGCAGCAGCCTTGGGCGATGCAGGCTCTCCTGCCTCTGATTCAACTCTAGGCCCAACCGCAGGCCTTAACGCTGATGGTCAGCATGACCATATTTGGGACAGCGTGGTACCCACCTTCTTGCACTACAACATTCCGCTGATTGCTTTCGGTTGGTTGGCCGCCATGACGCTTTAGTCACGCTTTGCAGGCACTATCTGCAAGTACCACCGGTAAGCACGAATGACCGAGCGAATGGCTCGGTCATTTTTTTAGCAGCAACAGCGCTTTGCTTTACGCCCGCTACCGCACGGGCAATCTGCGTTGCGCCCTGGCTTAAGCGACACAACGGCTGTTTCGCCGTCGACATACAACCAGCGCCCTGCTGTGCGAATGAAGCTTGAATCTTCTTCCAGAGCATTCCAGCGATTATTCTCGCGAAAAATTGCCCGAAAATGCACTTGGCCTGCATCGTCCTGTTGTTGGCTGCTGAGAATCTCTAATCGCACCCATTCCGTTAAGCTATCATCCAACAGGCTGGCTGGACGCTGATCGGGATGCCACGTTTCCAACACGTAGTCACTCAAGCCCAATGCAAAGGCACTGAAACGTGAGCGCATTAACGCTTCCGGCGTGGGCGCTGGCTCACCATTATGGTAGCGCCCACAGCAAGCCGCGAGAGGTAGCCCGCTACTGCAAGGGCAATTTTCAGGTGCTGTTACGTTTGGCATCGAGAGTGTCACCAAGTCAATGATCAATCGGTAATGAGTGGCTGTTTTGCACGTGTCACCAGCGTGACTATCGCCGTGGCTTGACGCTGGCGGTGGCCGTGGCGCTCAGCGGATCTTCCGGCCAAGGATGTCTGGGGTAGCGGCCGCGCATGTCCTTACGCACCTCGATGTAGCCGTTGGCCCAAAAACTGGCTAGATCACGGGTGACTTGAAGTGGCCTGCGCGCTGGTGATAACAGGTGTACCAATGGGGCCACCCGCCCTTCTGCCAGTGTTGGCACGTCTTGCCAGCCAAACAGCTCTTGCAACTTTACAGCAAGCACCGGAATGTCGTCCGTATAGTCAAGCGCAACCCGAGAACCGCTAGGCACCTGCAGATGAGTCGGCGCCAGCGTATCGAGCTGAGAGCGCAGCGACCAGTCCAGGCGATTTAGCAACACACGAGATAGCGGCAATTTAGCGATATCATCAATGCTCTGCAGGCCAGCTACGTGCGGGCCTAGCCAGAAGTCCAGGTCAGTAAGTAATGAGGCGTCTGACCAGTCCGGCCAACGCTCCCCAAGTTCGCGGCGCAGTAATGCCACGCGACCACGCAGTTGCTCGCCTTCGGTGTCGAAAGGCAGTCGCTGACGCCGCTCAAGGGCATCAATCAACGCTTGGCGTACCACCTCAGGAGGTTTGCCACGCAGTGGCCGGCGCGCCAATATCACCGCGCCTAACCCTTGGCGCTGCTCACCGACCAGACACCCCTGATCGTCATCCCAGACTAAGTGATCACGCCAGGTCAATGCTTCCGGAAAACACTCAACCAAGCTCTGATGGCTTAATGGCGTCGCGCGATAAATACGTCCCCCGCCGTCCCTTCCATCCAACGCTATCGCAATAATCAACTCGGCACGTGCCAGAGAGCTGCGCGCATCTAGCGTTGCCTTAGCGCCACTTACCAACCGAAACTCACCAGGTGAGATGTGTTGGGCTATTCGCTCTGGCCAGGCCATCGCCAGCAGTTGGCTGATATACGCCGAATCGTGCGGTAAATCGACCTGAGCCAAGCGCACATTTCTGACGCCAGCTGGCATCAATTTCAACAGGCGCTCTGCCTCGCGACGCCAATGTTGAAAGTCATTGGGCCGAGCTAGGTGTTTTCTCAGTGCGTCCAGCGGATCCTGTTCGCCACCGGCATCTCGGACATCAAGCCACGCCACCAAACAACACGCCAGCGCGGCAATATTCGCGCCCAGCTCGGATGCCTGACTCAGCAGCAAGGCCGAACGAGGCGATGCTGGCCAACGCTCACAACGATGCCCCAGCGGTGTCAGATGGCCATGCTCGTCAAGCAAGCCGAGCCGAGCGAGCAGCTTCTGGCCCGCCTTCATGGCCCCTATCGGCGGTGGGGTAATCCACTGCAATGCTTGCGGCTCGGTAATACCCCAACGTGCCAACTCAAAAGCAAGTGACGACAAATCGGCTTGTAAGATTTCCGGCTCGCGGTCTGCCGGCAGCGGTTGCTCCTCGCCCCACAACCTATAGCACACACCGGGCCCCAGACGCCCTGCCCGACCACGCCGCTGGTCGGCACTGGCACGATTGATACGCCGCGTTTCGAGCCGAGTCAGACCACTGCGCGGCTGATACACGGCCAGCCGCTCGCGACCGGCATCAATGACCACGCCCACGCCGTCCACGGTAACGCTGGACTCGACAATCGCGGTAGACAGCACGACTCGGCGTTGAGCATCACTCACGGGGCGGAGTACCCTGCGTTGTTCGGCCAGCGACTGACGGCCATGCAGTTCGCCAACGACAGGCGCAGACGCAAGTCCTGAAAAACGGCTGGCCAGAGCACTTTTCAGACGGCGGATCTCGCCGACACCCGGCAGAATCACCAGCACGTCTCCGCTGTCCTTCGCCAGTGCTTCGGCAATCACCTCGGCCTGATGCGCCACTGGATCACGCCCCGCCGCCTCGCGGTAGCGGGTTTCTACCGGAAACTGGCGACCGGGACAGTCAACCACCGGCGTGTCTTCGCCAAGCACCGCGGTAAGCGAGGCCACATCGAGGGTCGCCGACATCACCAGCAAGCGCAGGTCATCGCGCACGGTCTGGGCATCGAGTGCCAACGCTAAGCCCAGGTCCGCCTCTAAGCTGCGTTCGTGAAACTCGTCGAAAATGATTCCAGCGATGCCTTCCAGCAGAGGATCATCTTGCAACATGCGCGTTAGCACCCCCTGAGTGACAACCTCAAGGCGCGTATTCGCACTCACTCGGGTTTCACCGCGCATACGATAACCTACCGTTTCCCCCAAGGCTTCTCCCAGCTGCTCGGCCATGAACCCAGCCGCTAAGCGAGCGGCAACGCGGCGCGGCTCCAACAGCAATAGCTTTTTCCCCTGACACCAGGGCGCGTTAAGTAGCGCTAGGGGCACGCGTGTTGTTTTCCCTGCTCCAGGCTCGGCTACCAACAATGCCTGCGAAAACGAGTTCAGTGCGGCAAGAATATCAGCCAGCTGCGCCTCAATTGGCAGCGCGGCGGCTTGTTGCCTGTCCGAGGTATTTTGCCCAGCGTCAGCCATCTTCGTCTCTTTGCCCACATTGCCGATACTTGTATGGATTCTTTCCATCTCGGTTCTTGCTATCTCTCGCCAGTGATTCTACGCTTAGCCCCTCATCCTGACCAAGCGGTCAAGATATAGCGATTCAAGTTTTCCATGACAACACCCCACAACAACAACAGGGTTAAATGGCATGCAACAGACAACGACACACCCCGAAGGGCGTTCACCCGCGGCTGCGCCAGACCCACAGAATCAGCACTTTCTTGACCGCTGGTTTGGCGTTACTCGGCGTGGCTCCACACTGAGAACCGAACTGCTGGCAGGCGTCGCTACCTTCCTGGCCGGCATGTATATCATCGTGGTTAACCCGGCGGTACTTTCTGCCGCGGGCATCCCTTTTACCTCGGCACTGTCAGCCACCGTGCTGATCAGCTTTTTAAGCAGCCTGGCCATGGGGCTTTATGCGCGCAACCCCATTTTGGTGGCACCGGGCATGGGCATGAATGCACTGTTCACCTATACCCTGGTGCTGGGTGCCGGCCTGTCCTGGGAAGTGGCGCTGGGCTGCGTATTCTGGTCGGGGGTGATGTTTGCAGTACTTGCCATGTTTAACGTCCGCGAAGCCGTCATCGACGCCATCCCTGCCTCGCTGCGCTATGCCATTACCTGTGGTATCGGGCTGTTCATCACCTTTATCGGGTTGCAAAATGCCGGTTTCATCGTTGGCAGCAATGCCACTCTGGTGTCACTGGGCACCATCGACGCTCAGCTGACCACCTTTTTCATTGGCTTGGTTGCCACAGCCATTTTCGTGATTCAGCGCTTCAACGGCGCGCTCATCATGGGTATTGCGCTGACCACCCTGCTGGCCGCCCCTATGGGCCACCTATGGGGCGATGAAGTCGTCGTCGCCTGGAGCGGCCTAGCCGCCTGGCCCGACTTTGGAGCAGTGATGCAGGTCGATATCCTTGGCGCGCTCAAGGTGGCTTATCTGCCGTTTATTTTCGTCATGTTGTTCACCAATTTTTTCGATGCGTTGTCGTGCTTCATGGCGCTGTCCGAGTCGGCGGGCGATAGCCTCAAAGATAAGAACGGCAATCCGCGCAACCTCAAACGCTCGATGACAGTCGATGCTTTTGCCTCGATGATTGCGGCACCGCTGGGCACCAGCGCCGCACAGACGTTCATCGAGTCCGGTGCAGGGGTGGCTCAGGGCGGACGGACGGGATTAGTGGCAGTGGTCATCGCCCTGCTTTTCTTGCCGTTCCTGTTTCTGTCACCGCTGTTATCGCTGGTACCGAGTATTGCCACAGCGCCTGCGCTGGTCATGGTTGGGCTATTCATGATGGCACCAATAAGCAAGATCGACTGGACCCACTTTGACCAAGCATTCCCAGCGTTTCTGGCCATCATCCTGATGCCACTGACCTATTCGATCACTCTTGGAATCGCCTTCGGCTTCATGACCTTTGTGCTGATCAAAACCCTGACCGGCAGAATATCGGAGATCAAACCGGCGATGTGGATTACTGCGGCACTCTGCGTCGTGATGCTGGCAACCACCTGAACCCTGCCTAAACGCTCATTGGCTCAGCTCGACAGCCTTCACGCCGCAGCCTTTGAGCACCATGCGGGTCAAAAAGCGGGTAATGTCTTCTAGGTCATCATCGCTGAGCGCATCGCGGTCGGTGATGCCTAACACTTGAGCTTCGAAGTCTGCGTAGTGCTGGGTCGATGACCAGATCAAAAAGATCAGCCACACCGGATCGACCGGGTCCATTAGGCCGCGGTCGGCCCATGCCTTGAACACCGCCGAACGGCTCAACACCCAATCACGCAGTTCACCGCGCAAATATTCCTGGAGAAAAGGAGCGCCGCCCAGAATCTCACTGGCAAACAGTCGTGAGCTTTCAGGGTGCTGGCGCGAAATTTGCATCTTGGAGCGGATAAAGGCCGACAGCACCTCAGCGGGATCATCATCGGCCGAGATGTTGTCAAGCATGACGTTCCAGCGCGTCATAGTACGCTCCAGCAGACGCACATAGAGCTTGCGCTTGCTGCCGACGTAATACAGCAGATTAGACTTGGGCATCCCCGCTTGCTCGGCGATTTGCTGCAGGCTGGTACCGCGATAGCCGTGCTGCGCAAATATCCGCTCTGCTGCCGCCAGGATGGCGCGCTCATTGCGCTGACGGATGACGCCGCCGCTTTCCTGCTCAACGCTGTGCCCATTATCTGGCTCGCTTTGTTGCTCATTCTGCACGCCATGCCGCCTTGCCTTGTCCATGAGCCCTCGCCTGGAGACCGTTATATCAGGCAGAAATTTTGCCTGAGAGCCCGTGTTCAAGCAATTCAGACGCCTCCCCTGCCTCGGTATTCTCGCGTTTTTTGTTTGGTACTTTACTTCGCACAAGCCACTTGGCCCCGCGTGAAAAATAGATGGCAGTAGTTTGGCAATAAAAAAATAACGCTAGACTTGCGAAAACTGACCACATGGTCAAGAATTAAAGATAACGGACTTCCTCGGCCAACAAACACAACGACAACACGGAGACGGCCATGATCGACTTCTACCTGAATGGCAGGCGACAACAGTGTGCCGATGTGCCCGCTGAGACCAGCCTACTTGAGCTATTGCGGCTTCATCTGGGTAAAACCGGCACGAAAGAAGGTTGTGCATCGGGCGATTGTGGCGCCTGCACCGTGGCCATCGGCGAGCTGGATGCTCAGGGTGAGCTTGAGTATCGCAGTGCCAACGCTTGCATCCTGCCTGCACATCAAGTGGCCAGCTGCCATCTGGTGACTGTGGAAGGATTGGCACGCAGTGACACCCCGCATTCCGCCCAGCCACACTCTTCCCAACTACACCCAGCCCAGGCTGCCATGGTCGACCACCATGGCAGCCAGTGCGGCTTTTGCACACCTGGCATCGTGATGTCGCTATTTACCCTGTATGAGCAGCAGCGCCGCACGCGCGCCCCGCTCACTCAGCAACATCTGGAGCAAGCGCTGGGCGGCAACCTGTGCCGCTGCACCGGCTATCGCCCGATCCGCGATGCCGCGCTGGCGATGGGTGACTATCCAGACTTCCAGCTGGCCTGGGCCGATAATACTGAGCTGGCTGATAATCTTGCCGGCTTGCGCTCTGATGCCTACGTTGCACCGCAAAACTATGCCATGCCGCAAGATATTGCCGCACTGCGTGAGATGAAACGCCTGCGGCCCAGAGCGAAACTGGTCGCCGGTGGTACTGATTTATGGTTGGAGACGACCCAGCGCCTCGAGACACTGGACGATATCATCGATGTACATCAGGTCGCTGAACTCAGAACCATCGATGAAACCGCCGGTGGCTGGTGGATCGGTGCTGCCATTACGTTAGCGGAGTTATCGCCGCTGTTCTCTGAACATTTCCCCGCTTTTGAGCACTTGCTGCACCGTTTCGCTTCGTCTCAGATCCGCAACCGCGGCACGCTGGGCGGTAACATTGCTAACGCGTCACCAATTGGTGATGGCCCGCCGGTGCTACTGGCACTAGGAGCACGTCTGCGTTTAGATGGGCCCGAGGGAGCACGCGAGTTACCATTAGAGGACTTTTTCCTCGATTACCGTAAGACAGCATTGGCCGAGCACGAATTCATCGCCGCGATATTCATACCTCACCCTTCAGCAGGCCGTAATCTCAAACACAATCTCAAAATTTGGAAGCTGTCTAAGCGCAGAGAGGATGACATCTCAGCGGTGCTCGGGGCCTTCGCCTGGCGTATTGAAGAAGGCGTACTACGTGATGTGCGCCTGGCTTTTGGTGGCATGGCCGCCATTCCACTACGAGCCACCGCCACCGAAGCCACGCTTGAAGGTCGCGCACCCGACAGCGCCGCCTTTGCTGCCGCCCGTCAACAGCTAGGCGAAGAACTCACGCCAATGAACGATGTGCGTGGTAGCGCCGAGTATCGCCGCACAGCCGCCAGCAACCTACTTGAACGGCTGCGCCTAATGATTGAGGCAGATAACAACCACTCAGCGATCAAGGTGACTCTCGATGCGTACGCTCACTAAGCTTGATCCGTCCTCTGGCCCGGCTCATGACAAAAAGAGTGCTGCCAACCATTCTCATGCTCACGAAAGCGCTATCAAGCATGTCACCGGCCGTGCAGACTACATTGATGACTTACCTGCGCCGGCGAACCTTCTGCATGTCGCCGTTGGTCTATCGACAGTGGCTCACGGCCGCCTTCATCATTTGAACCTCGATAAAGTGAGAGCTGCAGCCGGTGTCATCGACGTGATCAGCGTTGCTGATGTGCCCGGCCACACGGATATCGGCCCAGTGTTTGCCGGTGACCCGCTCTTTGTCGACGACGAAATCAGCTATGTCGGCCAGTGCCTGTTTGCCGTAGCCGCCGAAAGCGAAAAAGCCGCCCGCCGTGCGATCACGCTGGCTGACATTGATATTCGCGAAGGTACGCCCAGTTTCGACCCGCTGGACGCCGTTGAGCGCGGCAACTTGGTGCGCCCTACCCATGTTCAACAGCGCGGCGACTGGCAGCAGGCACTGGATCAGGCAGCACACGTATTTGAGGGTGAGCAATTCGTCGGTGGTCAAGAGCATTTTTATCTTGAGGGGCAAGCCTGCCTGGTGGCACCCAGCGAAGACGAGGGCGTAATTGTTTACACCTCGAACCAACACCCCAGTGAAACCCAAACGCTGGTTGCTGAGGTACTGGGGATCTCACTTCATGCCGTCACTGTAGAAAACCGGCGTATGGGCGGCGGTTTTGGTGGCAAAGAAACTCAAGCATCGCCCTGGGCCTGTATTGCCGCGATTATTGCTCGACGCACCGGCCGTGCGGCTAAACTGCGCCTGCCTCGCCGTGATGACATGCACGCCACCGGCAAGCGCCATCCATTCCATAACCGCTATCGACTCGGCGTAGATGACCAGGGCGTGCTGCTGGGCGGCGAGATTACCGTGGTGGGCGACTGCGGACATTCGCCGGACTTGTCTGACGCCATTGTCGACCGCGCCATGTTTCACTCGGATAACGCCTACTCGCTGGGCTCTGCCAGAGTCACCGGGCACCGTGCGCGTACCCACAAGGCATCGAATACCGCCTTTCGTGGTTTTGGCGGCCCCCAAGGCATGATGATCATCGAACAGGCCATGGACGACATCGCCCGTCGCCTCGGTCAAGACCCTCTGACCATTCGCAAACGCAACCTCTATCGCCAGGGGCGTGACATAACCCATTACGGCCAGCGTGTGGAGCAGCTGTCGTTGCTGTCGGACCTCATCAGTCAGCTTGAAGACAGCAGTGATTATTGGGCTCGCCGTACAGCGATTAACGCGTTCAACGCGCAAAGCCCGATCATCAAAAAAGGGCTCGCACTAACGCCAGTAAAGTTCGGTATTTCTTTTACTCTACAGCACCTCAACCAGGCCGGTGCCCTGCTACTCGTCTACACCGACGGTAGCGTGATGATCAATCACGGCGGCACCGAAATGGGGCAGGGGCTGCACACCAAGATCTGCCAAGTAGTCGCTCGCGAGCTGGGGCTAGAAATGACCGAGGTGCGCATCAGCGCCACTCGCACCGACAAGGTGCCCAACACCTCACCCACTGCCGCC
The DNA here is from genome assembly GCF_000425725.1 of Halomonas halocynthiae DSM 14573. Lineage (GTDB taxonomy): Bacteria > Pseudomonadota > Gammaproteobacteria > Pseudomonadales > Halomonadaceae > Halomonas > Halomonas halocynthiae. Next base: position 461,223 of record NZ_KE384439.1, on the reverse strand, counting down.
TCCAGTGGTGCCGACCTCAACGGCCAGGCAGCACGAGATGCAGCCAGCAAGCTGCGCGAGCGACTGTTCGACTTTGCTGCGACACACTTTGATCAAAACAATGGCGGGTTAGACCGAGAAGCCATGCGGCTTGAAAACGGCCATCTTGTCGCTGGCATCGATGAAAGTGAACAGCGCATTGCCTGGGGTGAGCTGATTCAGGCAGCTTACAGGGGAAGGGTGTCGTTGTCTGAGAAAGGCTTTTATGCCACACCGCTGATTCATTACGATCGCCATGCGGCTAAAGGCCGACCGTTTTATTACTTTAGCCACGGCGCAGCGGTGTCTGAAGTCGAGATCGATACGCTTACCGGCGAATACCGGCTCACTCGCACCGATATCCTGCACGATGTTGGCGACTCGCTAAACCCAGCGATTGATACAGGCCAGGTAGAAGGCGCTTTTATTCAGGGAATGGGTTGGCTGACCAGCGAAGAACTCACTTGGAACGATGCTGGCCGCCTGACATCTGACGGCCCCTCCACTTACAAGATACCGGCTTTTGGCGATTTGCCACCGGTGTTTAACGTCAAACTCCTCGAGGGGCACCCTAACTCTCAAGCCAGCATCTACCGCTCCAAGGCCGTGGGTGAGCCACCTTTCATGCTGGGTATTTCCGTGTGGTCGGCGTTGCGTGATGCCTTATCAAGCCTTACCGACTACCGCACTTGCCCACCGTTAGACACGCCAGCTACCCCCGAACGTGTGCTGATGACTATTGAGCGGTTGAAAACCGAGGGCCCAGGCTAATGAGCATTCAAACCTGGCATGAAGCGCTACATCAACTGCAACGCGATGGCCGCCCTCATGCACTAGCCACCGTGGTAGCGGCAGCAGGTTCGACACCTAGAGAGCCCGGCGCGCGCATGATAATCACTACTGACATCAGCATTGATACCCTGGGTGGAGGCCACTTTGAAGAGCAAGTGATCGAAACAGCTCAGCTCTGGCTGGCCAGCGGAGAAGCAGGACTACGGCTGGAGGACTTTCCTCTAGGCGGACGTTCCGGCCAGTGCTGCGGCGGCCACGTGCAGGTGCTGATCGAACTGTTCCCTGCGGCAGAGATGCAGGTGGCGCTGTTCGGTGCCGGACACGTGGGACGCGCCCTGGCCCAGGTGCTCGCTCCCCTGCCATGGCGTATCGACTGGCTCGACAGCCGCCGCGATGGTTTTCCGGAGACACCTGCCGTCGAGCGCCAGTCTCGTCACAGCTATACACCCGACGAATCAGGTATTAAACAGACTGTCGCAAAGTTGGCACCGGGCTCCCATGTATTGATCATGACCCATGACCATGCCCTGGATCGCGCCCTGCTCGATGCGCTACTGGGCCGCGACGATCTTGCCTCACTGGGCGTGATTGGCTCGGATTCCAAGTGGGCCAGCTTTCGGCGTCGGCTGAGAGACGCCGGACACAGCGACGAACGGCTAGCCAAGGTTCGCTGCCCAATTGGCGTTCCCGGCGCAATTGGCAAGCGGCCTTACGAAATTGCCTTGGCGGTGGCCGCTGAGCTTCTAACGTTGAAAACCTCACTGGTAACACAGGTACCCACCGCCAGTCGGCGCGGGCTCGACCCAGCGCTGCTGCGCGGCCTGCTCAATCAGGCACCGGCATTTACACCTTCTTCTCACGAATCACCTGCCTATGGAGTCAAGCATGACGGATAACCGCTATCTGCTGCGCGGCGAAGTGCTTAGTTTTACCGACGATCCTGGCGAGGGCGATACGCCTGCGCCCAGTAGCATTAACCATTACTTAGACGGCGCGTTATTTATTGAAAACGGCTGCGTCAAAGACATTGGGCACTATCAAGAAGTGGTGAAGCATGCGCCAGCCAACATCCAGCATGTCGATTATCGCGGTAAATTGCTGATGCCTGGTTTTATCGATCCGCATATACACTATGCCCAGCTTGATATCATGGCGTCTTATGGCCGCCAACTGCTGGACTGGCTCAACGAGTACACCTTTCCCGAGGAGTGCCGCTTCTCCCAGCGAGCTTATGCTGACGAGGTCGCCAGCGCCTTTCTTGATCAGCTAATTGACGCGGGTACCACCACAGCACAGGTATTCTGCACGTCACACCCTAATTCGGTAGATGCCTTTTTCTCCGCGTCACAGCGCCGTGGAATGCGTATGTTAGCGGGTAAAGTTCTGATGGACCGCCATGGGCCCGAAGCGCTGCTTGACCCGCTTGGCGGCGGTATCATAGAAAGTGAGCGCCTGATCGCCGACTGGCACGACCGAGACAGGCTAAGCTACAGCCTGACGCCACGCTTTGCGCCAACCTCCAGCCGCGAACAACTCGATGCCACGGGTGGCGTATTACGCAACGCACCCGAGCTGTACTTGCAAACACATTTGTCAGAAAACGCGGGAGAAATCGCCTGGGTAGCCGAGCTATTCCCAGACTGTCAGGACTATCTGGCAGTCTACGAGCATTTCGACCTCGTTGGTCCACGCAGCACCTTTGCTCACGGCATCCATCTGGACCAAAATATGCGCCGCCGACTGGCAGAGCGCGGGGCAAATATCGCGTTCTGCCCCAGCTCCAACCTATTTTTAGGTAGCGGGTTATTCGATCGACTGGCCTGCCGCGACGCTGGGCTAAAAATCAGCTTGGCCAGCGATATTGGTGCCGGAACGGAACTTTCCGGGCTGGGAAGCCTAAAGGCTGCTTACCAGGTCGGTCAGCTGCTGGGCCAACCGCTCACCGCCTGGCAAGGTTTTTATCAACTCACGCTGGGTAATGCTCGTGCTCTACACCTGCATCATGCTATCGGGCATTTTGCACCCGGCAGCGAAGCAGACCTTGTGGTACTGGATCCCGCTGCCACGCCACTGCTCAAACGTCGCACCGCTCGCACTGAAAGCCTAGCTGAACGGCTATTTGCGCTGATGATTCTAGGCGACGAGCGCGCCGTGCATGCGACTTGGATTAATGGCCAAGAATATCAGGGCTAGACCACTCCTCTTCGCTATGTCACATCCCAGTGTGGCATAGCGCCTTCAGAGCAGACCACGTCACGCGCAACATCCTTGCCAGGGGCCCTTCTAGCACAGTCGCTATCTGACGGGACGCGCCAGGCTCCACGTATCGTATCTGCTGCTCATCTACCGGCGAACGCAAGAAACATCCCCTTCTTCACAAGAAAGATGCGCTTCCAGCTCAGAGGTCCGTGCGGTCGTGGCTTCCTCCATACAGCCGGAAAGAATCATTGGGTATATGCTGCCATCCTTTGATGGCCCAGACTCGAAGGCACACTGTGCGTCCCTGTAGGAAACCCATGCCCGTTGCGCCTGCCTCAACCGCTCCAGACTGGCCGCATCGAGTTGCTGGGCCAGCACCTTATAGGTTGTGTTAAGGCGCGCATCGGCTGCTTCAAATTCCTGGTCCGCGCAGCGGTTCAGAGTGCTTTGGTCAACAGCATGATTGCACTCTGCCGACTGAGCGTTAAACGACATACCAAAAAGTACCGTCACACAGATGATACTGATCATACTAACCGGGGAAGGTATCATGGCTCAGGCCTCCTTATTCTCAGGGGGTGTGAATCTGGGCCAGGGTTTGAAGTGAGTTTCCTTGCCTTCAATGCTTAGGCCACAATGAATACGGGTCATGATACGTCAAGAAATCGAAATTTCGAGGCGATCCACCAAAGCTCTGCAAAAATAGCGATCAGACCAAACCCCGTATGCATTCTGGCATTGTTGGTGAGCATCACTGCCCCACACAAAAGGCCAAAGCCGATCTGTTTTATAGGATACCAGGCACCCAGTGCGAAAAAATACTGTTGCCCTTTCATAAGGGTATCCAATATATCGATAATAAAAACCACGGCCAGAAGGGAATAAAACCAATGCTTGCGTGACATGAAGTATTCTGCGAAACCTGAATAATCACCCATCTGGTCAGGAAACAGCAACGTCGTTATAAAAAACAACAGTGCCGCATACAACATAACAAAGGAATAGTTTTCAAACTCCCACACATTGATTATGGATAGACCAAACTCAAACCACCAGAAATGGATGATATAGATCAGCATGAATATGACCCACACCAGATGCGGCGGGTATATCTGCGCACGACTGGGGTGCTGAACAAAACGTGCCAACCCGGTCAGCAGCCTTGCCAGGCCAAGTCCAGTGACAAGACCGATTAAAACCCGCACATGGAAATACGCATCGGCGCTATGCGCTATTGTTTGCATCGCTGTTGCCTCACTAGGCATCGTTGAAGTCATCGCGCTTGGTCTGCTTGACCGTTCCATCCTCCTTGAGGTCAAGCAGTTTGATGGTAATGCCGAACGTCATTCACCCATTCGAAGTGTGATTTTGTGACTACGAATTATTTCTTTTTTTTCTTGGCCTTCCTCTCAGCCTCTTCCCGCTCGTACTCCCGCTCAAAACGATCCTGTTCGGCTTCACGCTCACGGGAAAGAGTTTGAAGGCAGGTAGCCATTGCTGAGCTGCCTCTTGAAAACCCTCGGTTTTCACACTTTTTTATATCAGCAGCTTCCTGCTCTGCGTCCATCTCCTCTTCCCACTGACCGATTTGCGCACAGCCAGACAGCAACAGCATTACGGCGGCGGCAAGCAGTTGTGTTTTCATGATATTCTCCTTGTCATTAGTTTCGCTATCTTGCTGATAAACTAATGAAAAACTAATACTTTTTTTGATCAACTGACCAAGAGATTATCTTGCTGACTCTTGCTCTGCCACCCGATAGATCTTTTGCAGCATGGCATTAAGGCCATTGCTGCGGGTTGGTGACAAATGTTTGTCTAGACCAAGGTCATGTAGGAAATGAGGTGAGGTGTTGCAAATATCCTGTGGTGTTCGACCACTGTAAATACGCATCAGCACTGCAACTAATCCTGACACAATGGCTGCATCAGACATTGCATCAAAATGCAGCAGCTCGCCTTCGCGACGATCGTTCATCCACACATTAGACTGGCAGCCCTGAATGCGATAGGTATCCGTCTGATACTCTTCTGGCAATGCGGGTAGTTGCTTGCCCAAGTCAATAATATACTGATAACGATCCATCCAGTTATCAAACAGCTCGAATTCTTCCAGCAGTTCTTGCTGAGCGGCTTCAGCGGTACTCACAGTCATTTTAGGCTCCATGGAAGATTTTATCCTTATTATAGCGGTCCATTGCCCTGCTCGTCCGCCCCTGAATTAGCGTTAGACGCAAAGCCGTGCTCCGCTTGTTTCATGGGAGATAACCCATGACGTGATTGCTGCTCATGCCACTGCTCGTCTTCGGTGTGCAGATAGCGAGCCGTCGTGTCGAGTCGAGCATGGCGCGCATTCTCAGCCAAATAGCGCAGCTCTACACCGGCTTGAGCTTGATGTGTCAACGCCGTGTGTCGTAGCCAGTGTGGTGTAGCGCGCAACAACATTGCGACGTCACGCTTAGCATTGCACCCAAGGCTCTCTTCTAGAGCCACCGCCGCCTGCTGAAAAACATCACGTATCAGTCGGTACAGCTGGTTGTCACCAATGGCTCGCTGCTTATCCATGCCACGTAACAATGGTGTAGCCTCATTTGCTTTAGGCATCCCCGAGAGCCCTAGATGTGCACGCCATTCCTCTAACAGACGACACATATCTGGCGGTACCGGAATAGTAGCCAGTTTGCTGCCCTTCCCCACGACACGCCACCACCACCGACCTTCTCTCATAAAAAAATCATTCATCCGAGCCGCGGCCATTTCCCCAAGCCGAGGTGCCAGTAGGTAGGCAAATCCAAATATTATCCGTCGCCGCTGAGCCTCGAATTGCTGTCGAGGTGTTGCCGACGCGTGCAGCGATGTATTCAGCCACTGCCAGAGCCAGTCCCACAGCGGGCGCTCCAAGTAGCGCTCAACTCGGTTGCTGCGATTATCTAACCGGCGGCGCTTGTCACGCATCAGCCGAAAGGGGTTGTGGTCTACCCACCCAGCTTCGGTCAACCAAGCATACATACCTTGTAGTATCACCAGGCTTTGACGACGGCTGGCAGGAGACAGCGGCCCTCGAAACGGACGCCAACGGCTATCGTTGCGCGGGCGAACAGGACCAATCCAGCGCTCAGCAGGCTGCGGGTCGGCCAAAAACTGCTCAAACACAGCCAACTGATCACGGCGTAGCCCCGTTAAGCTCAGTGGCTTTGCGTGATATTGCGTATCGGCCATCCACAGTAATAACCGCTCAGCCTCTCTCCGATAGGCGCGCTGAGTATTAGGGGTCGCGCGATACTCCATCAGCCAGGCTGACACGGCCTCGATATCGCTTGCCGCGCTGATCCGCGGCGAGCCAATTACCGAGCGGCTCGCCACATCACCCAACCCAACCTGCTGGACGCAACCATCCCGATTTTCTGGCAACAGCGGCTTATGTGTCATATCTCACCTTTATTCGACCACCTGCTCCACTGACTCCAGCTTTCTCTAACTGCCGTGCCATCGTATGCGTAGTGTCGGCGCGCCAGGGTAAATAATCAAGATAATACGGGTAATCTTGAATTTTATACCCAATATGTAGTGTATAATTATGTATTATGTAATAATACATTACACAGCTTTCTAGTCTCGGCATATTTCCTAATGTTTTGAAGGATTCTTCAAGAATCCCCCTAGGAGATACGCATGAGGAGGCGTGGTTAAAAGAGGGTGTTGAGAAAAGCGCTTTTGCAAAGCAAGGCGATGCCAGAAGTGCAGGATTCATTACGGCATTGCGTTACACTGGTGCCGCCCCAAGTAGCCGTTAAGGTATTTATTGATCCTACAGCCTGCATAAGCGTTGGCTCGGCTCACCACGCCCCTCACTCCACTACTGTTGATAGGAGTAGACATGGCCAGAATCGGTATTACGTATGAAGATGTGCAACGCGCTATCGATACGCTCCTACAGCGTCAAGAAGCGCCCAGCGTGCAAAAAGTTCGCGAGGTGCTTGGCACTGGCAGCTTTACTACGATTAGTGAGCATCTGCGCGAATGGCGTGTCCGCAAAGATCAGCGTAAGGATGAGCCCCCGGCCCGTGGGATGCCCGCTCCACTTCAGGCGCTCACCGAAAATTTATGGGAACAGGCACAACAGGCCGCGAATGAGAGCCTGGCTCACTATCGTCAATTAGCGGATCAACAGGTGGCCGAAGCACATGAGCAAGTGACGGAGTCGGGGCGACGCGCTGAAGATGCCGAACAACGCGAATCTGCACTTTCAGGTCATCTTGCGCGGCTAGATGAACGCCTGGCAGAACATAGCGCCGAACTGGCGCGCAGCCAGGCTGAACTAGAGACGGCTTATCAAGCCAATGAGCAACTGCAAAAACAGGTTGAACGATTATCTGAGCAAGCCAGTAAAGCCCAGCAGAAGATGGAAGAACGCGAGGCTCACTTTCAGCAGCGCTACCGCGAGCTCGAGGCCACGAAACAGGCACAGCTGAACCAGGAAGAAAAGCGCCACGAGGCAGCTGAGGCTCGTTTAATGAACCTGCTAGATGAAGCTCGGCTGGAATACCGTCAAGCCGAAAAAGCGCAATACGCGCAGCGTAATCGGCTTGAGCAGCAACTTGACAGAACCCAGAACGAGCTCAAGGCTCAACATCAGGCGCTGGCCGAAGCCCAGGCTGAATGGCAACGTGAACGCATGCTTAGTCAACAGCGAGAAGACGCAGCAAAAACCGAAGCATCGCGCCTTAGTGCTATTGAAACAGCACGCCAGGAAGATATCGTCACCTTGACTGAACGGCTGGAGCAACGCGACGCTCAGATAGAAGCACTGGAAGGCAAATTGCAGGATCGGCTCTGGGTATCGCTAGAGCGAGTGATTAGCGACGCTGATCATAAAGCTGCGAAAGAAGATTGAACTATTTATCGTTACTCTTACTAAGCTCTCACACCCTAAGCTCTCACACCAAAGCATCAGGAAATAAGCTCATGAAAAATGTTACTCGCCATGTCACTACATTGTTGATCAGTGCGCCACCTCTCGTTTTCAGTTATTCCGCTTTTGCGACGGAAAACCTAGAGCCTCTGTGCCAAACCAAAGCTGAAGAGATCCAGGCCCAGCTTCATATTGCTGAACAGGATGCTAATGAGCATCACATACGCGGTCTGACCAAGGCACTAGAGGCAGTACAGGAGCATTGCACTAACGAAAGCGTGCTAGCAGATGCCGAAGAGGCTGTTCGCGAGAGCCTGGAAGAGGTTCAAGAGCGCCAAGCTGAACTGAAAAGCGCACAACAAAAAGGTGATGCAAAAAAAATTCGTAGGCGTAGCGAGAAGCTCAACGAAGCCGTTGCTGAGCTTCAAGCCGACCAGCAGGAACTAGAGGTGCTTTTTGAGCAACAATAAGCCCTAAAAAACATAACGCTCGCCACCGCCTATGATGGCGAGCTTGGTCTGCAGTTCAGCTCACTTAACGATAGTAGGCGTTAGTAGTGTCTGTGTGATCGGTAACATCGCGAATACCCGCTAACTCAGGGATCCGTTCCATTAGGGTTTTCTCGACACCGTCCTTCAGGGTCAAATCAACCGCAGCACAGCCTTGGCAACCACCACCGAAAGCCAGTATAGCCACCTGTTGCTCTGTCAGCTCAATCAGTTTGATTTCGCCGCCGTGGGCAGCCAGGCCAGGATTAATCTCGCTGTAGAGCACATAATTAATGCGATCTTCCAGCGGGCTGTCAGCATTGACCTTCGGCATCTTAGCGTTCGGTGCCTTGATGGTTAGCTGGCCCCCCATGCGATCGGCGTTGAAGTCCACCACAGCATCTTCAAGAAACGCTAAGCTGTTCTTGTCGAGAAATACATTAATCTTTTCAAGCGTTAGCTGCTCGTCGGTGGGCTCTTCTTCACCCGGCCGACTATAGGCTAAACAAGTTTCTGCATAGGGCGTGCCTGGCTGGGTAATGAAAATACGCACGGCGATACCTTCGACATCCTGCTTGGCTAGCAGCTCGGCAAGGTAATCCTGGGCACTGTCGGTAATCTGAATCGTTTCGCTCATGGCTCTCTCGCTGGTCGAACCACGCTTATTTAAGGTGCTTGCGCGGAACGGAAAGTAAATGACATGGCACTTATGGTAAGCGACTCACGGTTGCGAGACAATCCCGAGTGTATTGGTAGGTCTTTGTTAAAACGATGAGCCAAGCCTACATAGCACCCGCATCGACCCTGCTCGCTACGGTATACTTTTGCTATTCTGTTTCGACACATTAAATCACACACCTTAGGGTCAACTAAGCAGCGTATTGATATGCCCAAAAAGAATAAAAAACTGATAAAAAAGTCGAAAATTAAATAATACTCTTAATACCTTAATGTCATATTCACGCTGGAGAACGTTTTTCACCATGGCTACCCTCCCCGACTCAGCCCAAACTGCCACACTGACCGAATGTCTGAAGCAACGCATCATGATGCTTGATGGCGCGATGGGTACCATGTTGCAGAATGCCAAACTCAGCGAAGACGATTTTCGCGGTACACGCTTTGCTGATTGGCCAAGCGACCTCAAGGGCAATAATGACCTGCTAGTGCTGACACAACCTGAACTGGTAGTGCGTATTCATCGCGATTATTTAGCGGCTGGTGCCGATATTGTTGAAACTAATACGTTTAACAGCACGCGGCTTTCCCAGTCGGATTATGGCATGGAAGACTTGGTGCCTGAGCTAAACCGTGAAGCCGCCAGGTTAGCCCGCCAAGCCTGTGATGCGGTAACCAACGACACGGGCGTTACGCGCTTTGTTGCAGGCGTGCTGGGCCCAACATCGCGCACCTGCTCATTGTCACCAGATGTTAACGATCCTGCCAAACGCAACGTTACTTTTGATGCTCTGCGCGAAAATTACTATGAGGCCGCTGAAGCGTTGATTGAGGGCGGTAGCGACGTAATCATGCTGGAAACAATTTTCGATACGCTCAATGCCAAGGCAGCCATTTTCGCCCTAGAAGAGTTGTTCGAAGCGCGGGGGGAACGCCTGCCGGTGATGATATCCGGCACTATCACTGACGCCTCAGGCCGCACGCTGTCAGGCCAAACCACCGAGGCGTTCTGGAATTCAGTACGCCATGCCAAGCCATTGACCATCGGCCTGAACTGCGCTCTGGGCGCCGCTGAACTACGCCCCTATCTGCACGAGCTGTCTGACAAAGCCGATACGTTTGTCTCAGCGCACCCCAACGCGGGCTTACCTAACGAGTTTGGCGAGTATGACCAAACCGCCGAAGAAATGGCCGAGATTGTTGCTGAGTTTGCACAAAGTGGCCTAGTTAACATTATCGGCGGCTGCTGCGGCTCTACACCAGAGCATATTAGCGCCATTAAACAAGCCATTGATGGCATATCCCCCAGGCAAATACCGCAAATTGAAACCGCCTGCCGACTTTCGGGGCTAGAGCCGTTCAACATCACAGCTGACTCACTATTTGTTAACGTCGGTGAGCGCACCAACGTGACAGGGTCAGCCCGTTTCAAGCGCCTAATCAAAGAAGATGACTTCACCACCGCTCTTGAGGTGGCCCTAGAGCAAGTAGAGAACGGTGCTCAGGTCATTGATATCAATATGGATGAAGGCATGCTGGCGTCTCAGGAAGCCATGGTGCGTTTTCTCAACCTCATTGCAGGTGAGCCGGATATTTCCCGGGTCCCCATTATGGTCGATTCGTCCAAATGGGAGATTATTGAAGCAGGTCTGAAGTGTATTCAAGGCAAGGCCATCGTCAACTCCATCTCGCTAAAAGAGGGTGAAGAGAGCTTTCGCGAACAAGCTGCTATTTGCCGCCGCCATGGTGCCGCTGTTGTCGTTATGGCTTTCGACGAAAGTGGCCAGGCAGATACCTTTGCCCGCAAGTCTGAAATCAGTGAGCGTGCCTACCGATTGCTGGTTGATGATATCGGCTTTCCTGCCGAGGACATCATCTTCGACCCCAATATCTTTGCCATCGCCACCGGCATCGAAGAGCATAATAACTACGCCGTCGACTTCATTCAGGCCACCCAGTGGATCCGTGAAAACCTGCCCCACGCCATGGTGTCCGGTGGTGTCTCCAACGTGTCCTTTTCATTTCGCGGTAACAACACGGTACGCGAGGCCATTCACTCGGTATTTCTCTACCACGCCATTCGTGCGGGCCTATCAATGGGGATCGTCAATGCGGGCCAGTTGGGTGTCTATGACGACCTAGATGACGTGCTACGCGAAACCGTTGAAGACGTAGTACTTAATCGTCATGAAGACGCCACAGAGCGTCTCTTGGAATTGGCCGAGACATATAAAGATGACAACAGTAGTGCCGAGAAAAAAGAAGACTTGGAGTGGCGCAGCTGGTCTGTTGAAAAACGCATCGAGCATGCGTTAGTTAAGGGCGTGACGGCATTTATCCTTGAAGATACCGAAGAAGCTCGTCAGCAATTTGAGCGCCCTATTGAGGTTATCGAAGGCCCATTAATGGATGGCATGAATGTGGTTGGCGATCTCTTTGGGGCAGGAAAAATGTTTTTGCCTCAAGTGGTTAAGTCGGCTCGTGTCATGAAACAGGCAGTGGGTCACCTGCTGCCCTACATTGAAGCCGAAAAAGATGAAACCACTCAAGCCAAGGGCAAGATTGTCATGGCCACCGTCAAAGGTGACGTTCACGACATCGGAAAAAACATTGTCGGGGTAGTACTGCAATGTAATAACTATGACGTGATTGACTTAGGCGTAATGGTGCCTGCTGCAACAATTTTGCAAACGGCTATTGATGAAAAAGCTGACATTATTGGTCTGTCCGGGCTCATCACTCCCTCTCTTGATGAGATGGTCAGTGTGGCTAAGGAAATGCAGCGCCAAGGGTTTGAACTGCCGTTGCTAATTGGTGGCGCCACCACCTCTAAGGCTCATACGGCGGTTAAAGTCGCACCTGGCTACGAGCACCCCGTCATTTATGTATCGGATGCGTCGCGTGCCGTAGGTGTTGCCTCCAGGCTTCTGTCGCCAGAACTGAAATCGGAATACGTTGCTGAAATACACGCCGAGTACGAGAAGGTGCGTGAGCGAAATGCCAAGCGCCGCCCTAAAGCCGCCGACTTGAGCTATACCGAAGCGCGCAAGCGCAAGCCAGTAATTGACTGGAACGATTACACGCCACCATGCCCCGCCATGACCGGACTACTGCGCTTTGACGACTATGACCTCAATGACGTGCTAGAAACCCTTGACTGGACACCATTTTTCATTAGCTGGCAGCTGGCAGGCAAATACCCAAAAATTCTCGATGACGCAACGGTCGGGGAAGCCGCGCGCAACCTGTTCAATGATGCCCAGGTCATGCTGCGTAAACTGATTGATGAAAAGCGGGTGCAGGCGCGTGGCGTGATTGGCCTATGGCCAGCGAACAGCGTCGATGACGATGTCATTGAGATCTACGCTGATGAGTCACGCAGCGAAGTGGTTGAACGGCTGCATCATATCCGCCAACAAACCACCAAGAACCGTGATGGAACCTGTTACAGCCTAGCGGATTTTGTCGCCCCTAAAGAAAGCGGCAAACCAGACTGGATCGGCGGCTTCGCAGTCACTACAGGGCATGGCGTGGAAGCACTCGCTGAGGAGTACAAGGCTGCCGGTGATGATTACAATGCGATTTTGATTCAATCGTTGACCGACCGGTTAGCCGAAGCATTCGCTGAACGAATTCACCAACGCGTGCGCAAAGAGTTCTGGGGCTATGTACCGGAAGAGTCATTAGATAATGACGCGTTAATTGCGGAGAAATACCAAGGCATTCGCCCCGCTCCGGGCTATCCCGCCTGCCCTGATCACACCGAAAAAACCACCTTGTTCCGCCTGCTTGATGCCACCGCTAATTCAGGACTGGAGCTAACCGAAAACTTTGCGATGTGGCCTGCTGCTGCTGTGGCGGGTTGGTATTTTTCTCATCCACAGTCGAAATACTTTGCTACTGGGAAAATCACTCGCGACCAAGTCGAGTCTTTGGCCCATCGAAAAGGCCGCACACAGGATGACATGGAGCGCTGGTTAGCCCCTGTGCTCTCTTACGACCCTGAGTGATAATGAATGAAACCACCGTGTCGCGGGCCAGGCTCGGGTATCATCGCGGTGTTAAATGCATCCCAGTGGGCAGCAACCCTTTTTGCTGCCTCCTGAGATGCATTCAGCTGCCCCAGCAACCCACCTTTTATTACCAAAAAATTATGATTGATAGCCATTTATTCTTTTATTGAATAAAAGACAGGCGCTATGGTGGAGCTAAATGAGCCACTTCCCTTTTTCAGGAACGCGCCGAATGTATCGCTACGATAACCACGACCAAATTCTGGTCGATGAACGTGTCGCCCAATTCCGTGACCAGATGCGCCGCTATCTTGAAGGTAAGATTAGCGAGGCTGAGTTTCTTCCATTACGCGTGCAGAATGGGCTTTATGTCCAGCGTCATGCGCCCATGCTGCGCATCGCTATCCCTTACGGCATGCTGGCGTCTTATCAGTTGCGCAAACTGGGTGAAATAGCGGCACGCTATGATCGCGGCTATGGCCATTTCACCACTCGTACGAACCTGCAGCTTAACTGGCCGAAGCTAGAAGACGTGCCAGATATCCTGGCAGAACTGGCCAGTGTACAAATGCATGCGATTCAAACCAGCGGTAACGATATCCGTAACACCACCACGGATCAGTTCTCTGGCATTGCCGACGATGAAAGCGTTGACCCGCGCCCATGGTGCGAGCTGATTCGTCAATGGTCTACCTTTCACCCTGAGTTTGCTTACCTGCCACGTAAGTTCAAGATTGCGGTAACCGGCGCCGAAGAGGATCGAGCCGCCATTCAGGTTCATGATGTAGGCCTTCGACTATGGCGTAATGCGTCTGGTGAAGTGCGCATCAACGTACTAGCAGGTGGTGGCCTAGGCAGAACCCCAATGATCGCCGACGTGGTTTGTGACGACCTTCCCTGGCAGCATCTACTGACCTATCTAGAGGCGTTAGTTCGGGTCTATAACCAGTTCGGGCGCCGCGACAATAAGTTTAAAGCGCGCATCAAGATACTGGTTAAAGCACTAGGAATTGATGAGTTTCGCCGTCGGGTTGAGCTGGAATGGGCATCCCTGAAAGATGGCCCGCAAACACTGACGTCAGAAGCCGTCGCGGCAGTTACTCAGCACTTTATTGATCCCGAGTGGCGCGATATTCCTGCAGAAGCGATTGAGGCATACGAACAACTGCGCAATGAAAACCGCGCCTTCGCACGCTTTGTCACCAATAACGTGACCAACCATAAAACACCGGGCTACAAAGCCATCACATTGTCACTGAAGCGCCGTGAGCATGCGCCAGGCGATGTCACGTCAGAGCACATGATAGCCATCGCCGACCTAGCCGATGAATACAGCTATGGCGAGATTCGCGTCACTCATGAGCAAAACCTAGTGCTTACCGATGTTGCCGTTGATCGCATTGAAGAGCTGTGGCACAAACTGGATGCACTCGGCCTGGCCAACCCCACTGTTGGCACCTTGTCAGACCTGATTTGCTGCCCCGGCGGCGACTACTGCGCGCTGGCTAATGCCAAGTCGATTCCCGTTGCTCAAGCCATTCAAGAGCGTTTCGAGGATCTTGATTTTCTCTATGACTTGGGACCGCTAGAGCTCAACATTTCCGGCTGCATGAATGCCTGCGGACACCACCATGTCGGTACCATCGGCATTCTTGGTGTCGACAAAAAAGGCGAAGAGTACTACCAGATTTCACTCGGTGGCAGTCAAGGCAATGGCGCGTCACTGGGCAAAATTCTCGGCCCTTCTTTTTACCGCGCCGATGTGCCTGAAGTCATCGATAAAGTGTTGCAAGTGTATGTTGGTAACCGCCAGCCGGATGAAACCTTTCTCGATACCTATCGGCGCTTGGGCATCAAGCCTTTCAAGGAGCATGTATATGCCTGAACAGATTACAGGGGCTTACAGCGAACGCCCGTTGATTCTGCGTGGCCGTCACGTTGATGACCGCTGGGGTCTATGGCGAGGTGATAGCTCAGAAAGTGATAACACACAGAGTGAGCCGCACCAAGAGTCCAAGATACGCCTTGACGCGCATAAGGCCACCACGCCAGGCGGCCGCTTAATCGCTCCTCTGGAACAGTGGCAGGCCTCGGCCAAAGGTGCTGATATCGCGCCGTGGCTTGCCAGCGATGTTGAGCTGAGCGCAGAACTTGCTGCAGAGCTTGCCAGCGCACCACTGATTGCCATCGACTTTCCTGTCTTTACCGATGGTCGTGGTTATAGCACGGCTCGATTGCTGCGAGAGCGCTATGGCTATCAAGGAGAAATTCGCGCAGTCGGTGATGTGCTGATCGATCAGTTATTTTACCTGTCACGCTGTGGCTTTGATGCTTTTTCGCTGCGTGAGGATCAAATTATTGAAGACGCTTTGCGGGCGCTGAAAACGTTCAGTCGTAGCTACCAGCCCGGCGTGGACAGCACCGAACCCTTATTTCGTCGCCGCTTACGCGAGATGCACGAACGTAATAACTGCCGTGCCCACCAAGAACCCACCTCACTAGAGGGCGCGGCAGTTTAAGCGATCACTACCTCAATCACTGCCACTGCACCGACAAGAAGCGCAGAGACAAAGCGCAGAGACAGAGTTAGCCTCTGCGCTTCTGTTGGCGTTCACGGTTGGCTGATTTGGCCCGCTCTGATTTTCTCAGCATGACCCATGTTGCCCCCAAACCGCCGTCAGCGCTGTCTGCCGATGCAAATGCCTGAACCGTATCAAATGACATCAACCATTTGGCCAGATACGAACGCAGTATATTTGCAGGGCTGTCTACCTCTCGCCCTCGTCCATGTACGATTAACACTGAACGCAAGTCATGCGCATACGCATCGCGGATAAACCGTGGCAACTCCCGACGACATGCCTCTAGTGGTCGACGTAACAAGTGCAGGCTGGCCTGTACTGGGTAACCTCCGTGCCGCAGACGGTCCATAACACCCTGCTGAACACCCGCACGACAGAACGCCAACGGGTCGAAAGGGGGAACCAGCTCAACAAAATCATCCGACAGAAAATCACTTTCACCCACCCTTTGAATGGCGCTTTCGCGGCGGGCCAGCTGTGCCTCACTAGGGGCACGGCGTACCGGCGATGTTTTCGCACGGTTGTGACCTCGTGACAGCGGGCGAACATCGCCCATCAACGTCTGGAAGTCCACCTCATCACGCGTTGTCAGAGTCATGATGGCACCTCGGGTTGAGTCATAGGTTAACGTATCCTAGCATCACGATTGCCAATGATTAATCCCCCTGCGTCTGGAGTTCAATGTCTCTGCGATATCTTGTGCTAACGGGCTTATTTGTCGTGTCCTTGCCACTGCTGTGGCTATGGCTGACTCTGCTCAGCCCTTGGACGTATCAGCAACCTGAGGGCTTGCCCGCCATGCCCGAGAGCCAACAGCAAGTGTTTGTGTATGGCACCCTTACCCATGCTCCGGTGCGTTGGCTAGTTTATGGTCGTACAGGCAACCCCGTCGCCGCACAATTAGCCGGTTTTGAACGCCAGGGATTAGACCTGGCACCTAATGCTCACGCCCAGGTCAATGGCTTATTGCTTAATGTCAACGTTAATGAGCTAAGACGACTGGATCGTTACGAACGACTGGGAGTTCGCTACGAACGTGTTCGCGTTCGCTTATCTGAGGGCCAGCAAGCTTGGGTGTACCAGCGCTTAAATGCATCGCCCGCACCGGTTGATTGATAGCTGGGCCGCTGCTTCCTGTTAGCGTGGAAGGCCTAGTGGTCAAAAAAGCGTAACCGCCGTGTGTTGGCTTCAGTTGTGACCAACTGCGCTGCGGCCTACAATATTTGCCGCCTGTTCTGGTCTGCGATAAGCCAATCTAAGGAGTTCCGCTATGCTGACACTGCTTCACAACCCTCGCTGCTCTAAGTCTCGCCAGGCGCTAGCATTACTGGAAGAGGCTGGGGCTGACGTGCAGGTACGCCGCTACTTGGAAAATCCGCTCGATGAAGATGAACTGCGCGAATTAATCGCCAGACTACCCAATGGGATCAGTGGCCTAGTGCGCACAGGCGAGGACGAATGGAAAGCGCTTGGCGTGTCAGCGGATAATTCAGAGGCAGTTGTCGCCGCTATTGTCGCCCACCCACGTATTCTCGAACGCCCCATCGCTGACTCTGGCAAGCAGGCTGTCATCGGTCGCCCGCCCGAGCGAGTGCTTGAGCTCGTCAATTAATCTCCTTATTTTCATGGCGCGATATTCATGACTGAACTTCCATACGTACTGGTTCTCTATTACTCACGCCACGGCGCAACACGTGCCATGGCAGAACAGGTGGCCGCTGGCATCGAGTCTCGGCGCGGTATTCAAGCACGCCTGCGCACGGTACCCAGCGTATCTGCCACCTGTGACGCTGTAGCGCCCGACATTCCAGATCACGGGGCAATTTACGCGACTCTGGACGACCTGCGCGACTGTGCAGGGCTGATAATTGGCAGCCCAACTCGCTTTGGCAATATGGCTGCTCCCATGAAGTACTTTCTGGATGGCACGAGTGAACTTTGGCTCAGTGGCGCACTTATCGACAAGCCTGCCAGTGCGTTTACCTCCACCTCCAGCCTGCATGGCGGGCAAGAAACCACCCTAATGTCGATGCTGCTTCCGCTGCTGCATCACGGCATGGTCTATGCTGGCATTCCTTACAGTGAAATGGCACTGCTACACACCACTCGCGGTGGCACCCCTTATGGGGCCAGTCATGTTGCTGGCACTGCCAGTGATCAGCCGTTAGATGAAAACGAACGACAGCTTTGTCATGCTCAAGGTAACAGAGTTGCCCACCTCGCACTGGCGCTAAGCGCCTCCAAGGAAAGCTAATGCGCGCTTGGCTGGAAGATTTTGAGAACCGCAAAGGGCTGGATAGATTAACCCATCAGTCTCGAGTACTGGTTATTGTCAGCTTTATTTTACTGTTATTGCTATCGGCCTACCGTGGACTGATGGTCGGTAGTACAGAAGGCCCCCTGACACCACTGCTGGTCTTTATACTGCCTCTGCTACTCTTTTCGCCTGCCATCATCGCGAAGCGCCCCCGTGGGCATGCGTGGCTGGCTTTCGTTAGCCTGCTATATTTTACAATGGGCGTCATGGTGACAACCCTCCCAGACCAGGCGCTTCATGGTGTACTGGAAATGGTCGTTTCACTTGCCTTGTTTACTGGCTGCATGGGTTACGCGCGCTTTCGCAGCCGCCAACTCAGGCGAAACACATGAGAAATGATTAATTAAATTCAGGGTGTTCATTACACTGGCTGCTGCTAGGATAAGCAGGCGCTATCTTGTTGAGTTGCTACCAGTGACGCGAAGAAAAAAGCAAGACTAAAATCAGGAGACCGTGATGAAGTCAATATTTAAGATGTGTACTCTGGGCACCGTAGCCCTGCTGCTTTCCGCCAATGTGCAAGCCACAGAAGAAAATGACAATGCTATCGACTATCGCCAAAACGCCCTCAGCGTGATGGCCTGGCAAATGGGGCCGCTGGGCGCTATGGCCAAAGGCGATATGGACTATAACGCGGAAGAGTTTCAGTTGCGCGCCAACAACCTCGCAGCACTTGCTGGCATGCCTTGGGAAGGTTTCGTTGAAGGATCGTTCCGCGGCGGTGAGCACAGCGTCAGTACTGGTGCTCTAGCTAAAATTGCCACTAACATGGACGATTTCATGGGCATGGCCGACGACTTAGTCGTGCAAACCACTACCCTGGCTGAATTATCTAACGGTGATGACTTCAGCGCCATGCGCAAGCAAGTTGGCAAAGTAGGTCAGAGCTGCAAAAGCTGTCACGACGCATATCGTGGCGACTGATACCGCTCTCAGCATGGTCTTTTAACATAGGCCGGCAACAAAACAAGGTGGCTATCAGCCGCCTTGTTTTGTGTGAAACTATACTTCCAGTATTCGCACTCAGAGGCCTATATTCGCCACAGCCATGCAACAAGGCCGATAGCAAAAACAATCAGCGGTAAGGCTGCCCAAAGGTTCAGGTGGCGCTTTATTTCACGGCCAGGCTGCTCGTCAGCAGCGTCGGGCAGATTCTTGTAACCCGTAAGCATCGCTCCAATGAGCTTTTCACCTTTCAGGCTGTGCACCAGCAGGGCCAATAAGTGTAAGCCAATCAGTACCAACAGCGCATTACTGTTCCAAGTATGAACTTTTCTCATCAGGCTACTGATATCGCTTGAGACATAAGAGTACAGTGGCGCATTGAAAAAGATATCATCGCTGAGAAATAACCCACTAAGAACCTGTATGCTCAGCGACACTAACAACGCCAGAACGGCGAGTCCGCCCAGCGGATTGTGTCCCGCATAGGACGCCCCCTGACCACTCAGCATACTGCGCAAATAGCGAAACGTATTGGCGGGTGAGTAAATAAAATTACTGAACCGTGCGTGATGCGTCCCCGTCACTCCCCAAATCCAACGAAACACTAACAAACCCAGTGCGATGTAACCCGCCTTCGCGTGTATTTCAATAGGGAAGTCAAATGGCGCGCCTTCTGTCTTCATCGTATAAAAAGCCACAACAACGACGGCAACAAGCAGCCAATGAAAAAACCTAACAGGCAGGTCCCACACCTTGATTTTTTGCATACATACCCCCTATGAATAGGTTTCACGATGAAAGAAAACACTTAGCAAGGCAACAATATTCCGCGCCTTCTGCTTATAATAGCGCATTATGAAAGACGCTAATAAGGAGACTTCACATGTATGACACACACCGCTGGCGAGCCCCGTTTCAGGCCTCGTTGCCAGTGATGTTTGGCTATCTCCCCCTAGGGGCAGCCTTTGGTATTCTCGCCGTCGAAATTGGCACGCCGGTATGGGCTGCGGTACTTATGTCGCTGGTAATCTATGCCGGTGCCGGCCAGTTCCTAGCTGTTGCGTTGTTAGGCGCAGGCGCTGGCTTGGTGGACGTCACTGTGGCTACGTTGATGCTTAATTCGCGCCACCTTTTTTATGGCCTCTCACTACTCAAACGCTTCAAAGGGTCTGGGTGGCGTAAGCCATACCTAATTTTTGCACTGACCGATGAAACCTATTCACTGCTGACCAGCCAAGCAAACCAGAATCACGATCAGGCGTTCCGGATCAGCCTGCTCAACCATCTCTGGTGGATGCTTGGTAGCCTGATCGGCGCTGCTGCCAGCGCCAATATTGAGTTTGATAGCCGAGGCATCGAGTTCGCCCTGACCGCTTTATTTATTGTCTTAACCTTAGAGCAAGCCAGCCGCTTGCGGCGCTGGTTGCCGTTTGGTCTTGCCATTGCGTGCGCCATGGCAGCACTCATATTGCTACCTGATCGCCACATGCTGCTAGGCGCCATTGGCTCAGCCAGCCTGTTGCTATTAGTACACTACCGCATGATGCGTGATAACCAAGGAGCGCAGGCATGAATATTGCTGACTTACTCATTTTTATTGCCGTGTGTGCTGTGACAACTTTCGCGACTCGGGTCATCCCTTTTGTGGCACTGGCGAAGCATGCGGATCATCCGCTTATCCTTCACTTGGGGCGCTATTTACCCCCTGCGGTCATGATGATTTTGGTGATTTACGCGTTACGTGAGTTCCGCCCAATGCTGGACAGTCAGCTGAACGTTAGCAGTACTGGCTGGCCGATGATTATTGCATCGATCATTGTTGCCACGCTTCACTTATGGCGACGCAATGCGTTGCTATCAATCATTGGCGGCACGGGTATGTATATGGCCATGGTGCAACTAGGTTAGGCGGTGACATAGATCAACAAAAAGTCGGATCTTGGCCCGTAAAGTGTTGAGCTTATCGCTACGAATCGCCACCATGGGGCATGAATCTGAGGAGAATCCCATGACACGCAATATCGCTGACATCCGTCGCGACTACGAAGGTGGAAAGCTCGACGAGTCCAATATGCCTAGTGAACCGATGCCGCTATTCGATGAGTGGCTGACACTAGCGCTTGAGAGCGAGGGGTTAGATGGCAATGCCATGACGCTTTCAACAGTCGACAGGCAAGGCCTCCCCCATGCACGTGTAGTGTTGCTCAAAGGCAATGATGAGCAAGGGTTGTATTTTTACAGCAACTACCACAGTCACAAAGGTAGCGAGCTGGCAAATGTTCCTCAAGCGGCGTTGACATTTTGGTGGCCATCACTCGACCGGCAAGTACGTATTGAAGGTCACGTTAGTAAAATCAGCAAAAAAGAATCTGACGCCTATTTTGAAAGCCGCCCTTGGGATAGCAAACTAGGCGCCTGGGTCGCAACACAAAGCGTGGTCATTCCTGACCGCGAGTGGCTGGAAGAGCGCGAGCAACGTTACCGCCAAGTCTACTCCGAACAGGAAATACATCGCCCTATTCACTGGGGAGGTTATCGGGTTGAACCGAGTATGATCGAGTTCTGGCAAGGCCAGCCGAGTCGTTTGCATGACCGTATTCGCTACGAGAAGCGCGACGATGAATGGCACCACTTTCGCTTGGCGCCCTAAGCCTCTGGTAACAGCAACGTTATGCAGTACTGAGAAGCGCTTGGCCATAGCCAGCGCTTCTTCTTTTACGCTGGCTTTTCTAAGCGGTGTCGTTGCCAATCGTTTTCTGGCTCGTTGAGCCTAAGCACCGCATCCACTACCTGCTCTTCGATATTGTAATGCTGAGTAAACCCTAGGTGCTTCATCAGCCCACGCATCGGATGATTATCGACCATGATCTTACCGACAATCTCTAATGTACCCACGCTCTTACAATAGCGAATCATTTTCTTCATCAGCAGGCTGCCGATACCTAGGCCCTGCAAACTATCGCGAATAATAACGGAAAACTCAGTGCGAATATTGTCTGGATCATTCCAGACCCGCACTACGCCCAACATTTCTTTATTGCCATTACTATCCAGACGCTCAGCAATGAACGCCATTTGGCGGTCGTAATTAATTTGTGAAAGTAACGAAAGATCGCGCTGGCTAAGGTCCGCTTTGTTGTGAAAATAGCGAAAACGGATACTCTCTTCAGAAAGCTGCGCATGGAAACGTGAAATCAACGGCGCATCTTCCGCACGAATGGGCCGCACTTCCACATCCCAGCCATTTTTAAGCACCACCCACTCACGCAACTCTTCAGGATAAGGCATGATAGCAAAGCGTGCCGGTGAACCTAGGTCCATGGCGAAGTCTACGGCTAGCATACCATCACGGTTAAGCAGCAGCGGATTAATCTCTAGGCCACGCAGTTCAGGCAAGTCACTGGACATTTGTGAAAGCTTCACCAACATTTGATGTATTCGGCCAAGGTCACGCTCGGGGTCACTGGAATGCTCACGAATCAGTTTGGCCGCATGAGTACGCGACACCATATCTTCAGCGAGTGTCAGGTTTAATGGAGGAAGCGCCACCTGTCGGTCAGCAAGCACATTTGCTTTGTAACCACCAATGCCAAATACGATGACTGGACCAAACACGGCATCGCGGGTAATTCCCGCACAGAGCTGCATCGAGTGCTTGCCGCGCTGCATTTTTTGTAAGCAATATTCACGAATTTCAACCTCAGGAAATTTCTCAGCCATGCGAGCTTCCAGACGTTGATGTGCCTCCGCTACAGCACTGGGCGTACTCAGGTCCTGCAATAAACCAGCCGATAATTTATGTGGGTGTTTGCGGTAATGAAAAGGCCGACAGTTATTTTCATGCACCACTTTAATCGCTAGCTCTCCAGGCATCGTCTGCGCTGCATACTTAGCTTCTTCTGCTGTTTTTACATATTGGCTTTCTGCCGCTGGAATTCCGTAAGCCTCAAGCACGTTGGCAACTTCAGAGTGCCAAAGCGTCTCACGTTTTTGCTGCCGTGCTTCAGCGATCAACTCGTGGCACTGCTGGCGAATTTCCGCTGTCGTACTAAACGGCAGACTAGGGGGCGTCTCCTGAAGTAACGCTTGCACCCGATGGTAATTCACCATGTGCATGAACGCCTTGATGGCCTTTTCGGGCGACATATAAGTGGGGATGCCGGCCAGGTTGCTTTCGTGACGAGCTGCTAGCGCCTCATCGAAGCCCATCCAGCTGGTTAATAAATTACGCCGTAAACGTTTACGGGCTGCAATAATCGCCTGCGCGGTTGCTTTCGATGGTGCTAGGCGAGTCGGCGCATGCACGACTAATACAGCATCTACATTAGGGTCTGCGGCAACCCACTCCAGCGCCTCAACAAAGCGCTCGGGAGTCGCTTGCCCGCCGAGATCCACTGGATTTTCACCCGGTTTGCTAATATCGACGTCATCACGCAGCAAGGCATGACGCGTTTCTGGGGTAAAGCTCGCTAACTTACCGCCCGCCCCAATCAGCTTGTCGATAGCCAGTAACGCTGGCCCTAGTCCGTTAGAAACAACTGCCAGGCGATCACCGCGCATGGGTTTAACGCGCGACAAGGTTTCTAACGCATCAAACATTTCATCTGAATCGTCGACTCGCACAACACCTGCGCGTGCTAAAGCCGCTGCATAAACTCTGTCACGACAAGGAATACCAAGCGTCGGTGCAATACCGCTGATATCTGCCTCAGAGGTGCGGCCGCTTTTTATGGCAACAACTAAACGGTTGCGGGAGGCATCGCGTAGTGAGGTCATGAAATGTTGCGAGTCATGGATATTTTCCAAATGCAACAAAATGGCCTGAGTGGGTGAGTACTGATTGATATAGTCGATCAAGTCGGGCAAGCGCACATCAACACTATCTCCAAGTGTCAGAAGGTGAGAGAACCCGATGCCTCGACCCGCCGCCCAATCAATCATGGCATTACCCAGCATGCCGGACTGCCCCAGATAAGCCACTTTGCCTTTACGCACCGTCTGACTCACATAGGTCGCATTGAGCTTACTGCTGGGCACAATTAGCCCCATACACTCAGGGCCGAGCACACGAATACCTGATAGCAACGCGGCGGCTAGCATTCGCTCGCGGATTGAGCCCTTTTTTCCGCGCTTATCATTTAGCAGGGCTCCGCCAGACAGCACCAGTGCTGCCTTAACGCCAAGTGCGCCCAGTGCCTCGATATCGTCAGGAATCGTCGCAATCGGCGAGCAGAGCACCGCAAGGTCTGGTGCTTCCTGAAGCCTTGATATTCGAGCCACGCATGGCTCACCAAACACATTGGCATACCCTTTGGGGTTAACGGCTGTGACGGGGCCTGTGAAACCGCTATCACGCAGATTTCTCAAGACTAAGCCACCCATGGAGTTAGGCCGTTCAGAGGCACCAACCACCGCGATACTACGGGGCTTAAAAAAGTGATCCAGAAAGCGAGTGCTCATTACTATCCTCCACGAATGTCCAAGCCTGACTGATGCATTCGACTTAAGAACACTATTCTACAGGCCATTACGACGCCTAAGGTGGGTTATATCGACGCGGAGCGCCAGCATGATCACTTCATACATTACACACCCCAGTAGTCAACACCATGACATGGGCCCCGACCACCCTGAAAGCCCCATGAGGCTCGATGCCATTCGGGCCCGCCTCATGCGTTCTGGGCTTTTACAACAAGCGATGCAATCTGATGCCGTCGAGGTAACAGATGAGCAGCTAGCTAGAGTGCACCCCGTCCGCCATCTAAACTCACTGACCAAGTGTGTACCAGAATATGGCACCGTGGCTTTAGATAGCGAAACTATTATGACACCAGGCAGCCTGATTGCTGCTCGCTTTGCCGCTGGCGCCGCCTGCCGAGGCGTGGATCAAGTGTATCGTAACCAGGCCGATAACGTTTTTTGTGCCGTACGTCCCCCAGGGCATCATGCAGAGGCTGCCGAAGCCACAGGATTCTGTTTCTACAATAACATTGCGGTCGCTACAGCTTATGCTCGGTCCCATTATGGCGCTCAGCGCGTGGCCATCCTGGATTTCGATGTGCACCAATGCAACGGCACTATCGATATCTTTAAAGACGACCCCAATGTGTTGATATGCAGCAGTTATCAGTACCCTTTTTACCCATGGCGCTACCTACGCACGGAATCACATAACGTGATCAATACGCCACTGTCTGCAGGTACAGACGGGCCAGCCTTCCGTCAGGCCATTGAAAATGACTGGCTACCCGAGCTGCACGCCTTTAAACCTGACTTAGTAATGGTGTCAGCGGGTTTTGATGCCCATAGAGAAGACCACATGGGCGAAATATGCTTAGAAAATGAAGACTTTTACTGGGTCACTCAACGAGCTCTTGAAATTGCGTCGTTGTATGCCGATGGCCGTCTAGTGTCAGTTCTTGAAGGCGGTTACAATCTGGATGTTCTGGGGCACAGTGTGGAAGCACACTTACTTGCCTTGCTGGGCTTGCCGTTCGAACAAGCTTAAGGACCGCAGGTTGCCATATCAGCCTGCCTCCTTCAAGGAGCGGTGATACTGACAGAAATCAGTCATTTTTATGCTAATCTTGGCTGATTGTTTTTGCCTAGTGATCGCCGCCATGAGTTCCAGTAACGACCAAGATGCCGCCCTGCAGATTGCCTCAGGGCGTAAAGCGTTTGTTGAGCCGCTTCAGTTAGGCACGCGTCTGCGCGAAATCCGTCTAGCAAATCAGTGGACCTTGGCCGATGTTAGCGAGCGAACCGGCTTGGCGCGTTCTACGCTGTCAAAGATAGAGAATGATCAAATATCCCCCACCTTCACCGCCGTGCAAAAGTTAATTAACGGCTTAAATATTGATCTGCCTCAACTGTTTACGCCCCCTAGGCAGCACTCCAACACCCTGGGACGTCGTGACCTAACGCGTCATGGACAAGGCCAGCCTCACCCGACCCCGACCTACGAGCACGAGTTGATCAGCTGTGAACTCACGCAGAAACGCATGATTCCATTTAAGACGGTCGTTCGCGCACGCAGTATGACAGACTTTAGTGAGTGGGTGCGCCACGACGGAGAGGAGTTTCTGATGGTATTAGAGGGTGAGATCCAACTGTTCACTGAGCTCTATGAACCGCTGGCGATGAGTCAAGGCGACAGCATCTACTTTGACAGCAGCATGGGGCATGCACTGGTATCGGTCGGCCCACAAGATGCGGTTGTACTGTCAGTCTGTACTCGAGAAAATGGCACCAGACTTTAACATCTCTTATTGGCGAGGAATGATGAATGCTGCCCTTTGATGATACGACACGCACCGAGCTTGACGCAGCAGCCTTTCGTCAGCTGCTAAAACACCTTGATGACCACAAAAAGGTTCAGAATATCGATCTGATGATTCTGGCTGATTTCTGCCGCAACTGTCTTTCAAAGTGGCTGGTTGCCGCTGCCGAAGAGAAAGGCCTCGCGTTAGACTACGAGACAGCCCGCGAATACGTCTATGGAATGCCCTACAACGACTGGAAAGCGCTTTACCAAGCCCCAGCAACGCCTGAACAGCTGGATGCACTTGACGCCATTCAGCGGAATAAAAAGGCCGACACATGAGCGACCATATGGATGATTTAACCCCGTTGTCCGTCGCCGTTCTGACAATTTCTGATACTCGCACAACCAGCAATGACACCAGCGGCGACTATTTAGTCACCCAGTTACAACGCGCCGGGCACCGACTGGCTGACCGCCAGATAACCCGTGATGATATTTACGCCATTCGCGCCCAAGTATCCGCCTGGATTGCCGACAGCGGTATTCAGGTTATTGTCACGACCGGAGGCACTGGTTTCACAGGACGAGACTCAACTCCCGAAGCGATCTCCGTACTGCTCGATAAGCGTATTGAAGGCTTTGGCGAACTATTTCGCCAGCTATCTTACAATGACGTCGGCAGCTCCACCGTACAGAGTCGCTGCCTTGGTGGGTTGGCCAATGCCACAGTAATTTTCTGCCTGCCCGGCTCCACCGGCGCTTGTCGTACCGCTTGGGAAAACATTCTGCTTGAGCAGCTCGATAGCCGGCATACGCCTTGCAACTTTGCCAACCTTGTCATTCCAGGCAGAGGGCAGCATGGCTGAATCAACCGCGACTAACGATAAGCTGCACAGTGTTGAGTGCGCACTCAAGGCGTTACGTGAGGACATCGGCTTACTAAAAACAGAGTGGTTGGCACTGGAAGCAGCAGCAGGACGCATTCTTGCCACTGACGTACTTGCCACCCTCGATGTACCTCCCTTTGATGCCAGTGCCATGGATGGCTACGCACTGGATCATCGTCACGCCGAGTCGTGGCTACCTATTTCACAGCGTATTGCGGCGGGTGATACCGCTCTGCCACTCACTCCTAGCAGTTGTGCTCGGCTTTTTACCGGTAGCCCCGTCCCCGATGGGGCAGACTGCGTTGTTATGCAAGAGCGCGTCGAACTCAGCGAAGGTGTCTCAGAGCCACAGGCACTCATGCCCGCCGCTCTGACACCAGGCGATAATATTCGCCTGCGTGGCCAAGATATAACCGCCGGTCACTTACTATTGTCTGCCGGCACACAGTTAAATGCCGCAGCCCTTGGCATGTTGGCCGCCCAAGGAATTACCCAGGTTGAGGTGCGCTGTCGCCCCAGGGTGGCATTGCTGTCTACCGGTGACGAACTGGTTGACCCTGGAACGCCCCTTAAACCGGGACAAATCTATAACTCTAATCGCCCAATGCTCAGCGAGATATTGACCCGTTTTGGCGCTGACATTGTACTCACCGGCAGCCTGCCAGACTGTGCAGATACCACTCGCGAGCAGCTCAAAAAAGCCGCTGAGCTGGCCGATGTTATCGTGACAACAGGCGGTGTTAGTGTTGGAGAAGAAGATCACGTAAGAGCCGTGCTTGAATCGCTGGGCAGGCTGGACTTGTGGCGACTGGCCTTACGCCCTGGCAAGCCACTGGCACTTGGCCGTATGAGCCGAGGCGATCACAGTATCTGCCGTGTCTTAGGGCTGCCGGGTAATCCCGTATCAAGTTTTGTCGGTGCCTGGTTATTTCTAAGGCCGCTGCTCGGTGCACTGCTTGGCGCCCCTCAGATGGCATCGCTCCCCGAATGGCCCGCAATCAGCAATTTTTCCACACGCACGGGGCCACGCCGCCATTACATGCGCGTACGCCTACACGCGGGTAAAGAGGGTCTGTGCGCTGACGCCTTTGCTAACCAAGACTCCGGTGTATTGTCATCATGCTTTGCTGCGGATGCGCTAGCAGTGATTCCTGAAAATACCCGTATTGAACCAGGAGATCATATTATTTGCCTCCCCCTATCAAACGACTTCTAAGCACCCGTTAGGACTCAACGCCTTACCTCGCCCAAACATGTCTATCATCATAGCGGGTGCCCAAAGGGGCGAAAGCTCACAAGCAATTAGCTGGCTTGGGCAGCCCTGCCAAACGTGCTGCCCGCTTAGCGGGGCTACCAGGAAATAACGTCATCAGGTAAATAGAGCGCCCTTTGTCTGCCCCAAGCTGCTGACCAACAAACTTCACTAATGGACGCATCGGGGGAGCTGACTCAAAACGTTGGTAAAAATTACGGAGCACTTCAATCACTTCCCAGTGCTCATCGGTAAGCAACAACCCTTCATCCACTGCCAATGCTTGAGCAACTGCATGGCTCCAGTCACTCAAATCGACCAAATACCCCTCAGGATCGAGTGCTACCTGCTGCCCATTAACGGTCAAATACCGTGCCACACTTTTTGAAGCCATCAGTACCAGCTCACAGATTGTGTTGACTGCTCAGTCAGCTCAACAAAGCCTTCAATACCTACCACCTGAACCGAAGGGTCTAGTCGCCCTCCCAGCCCTCGGGCCGCAATATCTTCGCGCAGTGCAAACACGCGCCCCGCCACCTCAGACAAACAGCTAATCATTTCAGGCATGCCGCCAAGCACAGCATCCTCTGTCAATAGGAGTAGGTCGTCAGGCCCCATGGCATCGAGCGCCTGACGGTAAACGCCACAGTTTGCCAAAGAACGATTTAGAATATGCAGTTTCATGTCAGCGTCACTCCACGGATTAACGCACTCAAAATGTTAGCACCAGAGGAGCGGCAGCAATCACAGTCGCCAGTGCTTTTGCTGGTAACGGTAAGACAGGCAATATCAAATCATCTTCTGAAAGCCCCATGCTTGTCATGGCTGCTGCCTCAACCCTCACATCGGTAATATCATACATCTGCAACATTTCCAGCGTAGCCGCAGTGGCCTTTTGTCCTAAGGCGTCAACGTCTTGACCGCGACATAAAGCCATCACGCCTTCACCCATAAAAACCAATGAGACGTTACGCCCAAAAGCGGCTGCCACAAGTGCCGCATCTAGGCCTTCGCGTAGCAAGCTGCCTCCTTGCGGGCCATGGCGGAGAATGACCAGCACCTGAGTGTCTGCTGCCTGATTAAGATCAAATGACTCATTCATCGAAACAGCACCCATATCAAGGACCAAAGGTTACAAGACGATCACAGGTCAACCCAGCATCAATAAGTTGCCCAAGGCCCGTTAGCTCAAAAGGCGCAGCCACGCTAACACCTTGCTTACCATGACGGGCGGCTTCCTTTTCATCCAGCAGTCCTCGCCGCAACGCAGCCGCGATACAAACCTGCAGAGCGACCCCGTGCTCAGCATGAAGCTGTTGCCAAGCATCACCAAGGTGAAGCTCATCTTGCGGGGGGGTCATCAGACGTGCTGCATTGTGAACACCATCGTGATAAAAAAATACGGTTTCCAGCTTATGCCCACGGCTTACCAGCGCTTTAGCAAAGCGCAGTGCTGAATGACTTGACTGAGTGCTGTAAGGCGCACCGAGTAACAAAATGGCATAGCGCATGGCGCTATCACTCCCTGTTTTACTTCCTGCAATGCACTGGCCCCGCCAAAGCGGGGCCAGTAACAAAAAATGTTAATACCTTGGCTGTTAGTCTGAGCTAGCGAAACCTAGCAGCGATAGTAGGCCGAGGAACAAGTTATAGATAGAAACGAACAGCGTGATAGTGGCCAAAATATAGTTTGTCTGGCCAGCACGATGCACAATCTCACTCGTCTGATAAAGAATCGCAGCGGACGAGAACAGTACAAAGCCTGCGGAAATCATTAAGTGCAGTGCTGGAATCTGGAAGAAGAGCCCTGCCAGCATAGCAAGTGCCAACACAATGAAACCGGCAAACATGAAGTTAGCCAAGAAGCCGAAATCTTTGCGGGTGATCAGAGCAACGGCAGACAGTCCCAGAAAGGTGACACCTGTCATGGCCATAGCGGTCATGATCAATTCAGAACCATTAGGTAGCTTCAAGTAAGTATTAAGAATTGGCCCCAGCGTGTAGCCCAAAAAGCCAGTGAACGCAAAAATAGACACCAGCCCCATTGCCGAGTTGGCTGTCTTATGGACCAAAAACATCAAGCCATAAATCCCTACCAGCATAATGATGAAATTGGGTTGCGCAAAATTCATGACCATTGAAAGGCCGGCCATCATTGCAGAAAACACCAGAGTCATCGCTAACAGCCCGTAGGTATTACGTAACACCTTGGTTGTCAGCTCTGAGGACACCTGCGTCTGTTGAGTACTAAGACGTGTATCATTAAAAGCCATGGGTCACTCACTCCTGAAATAAGTCGATCAAATCGATTGCCGTACAGAATGCCCGCTGTTGCTCGATGAATCAAGCCAGTAACCACGTCCTACGCGTTTGCCAGGCTAAACTGCAGCTTTCTACGTTAGCGTCAGCCTAAAATTTATTGATAATTCCTTGACGGGTCAAGAAATTCTGGTAGTATGCAACGCCGTAAGCCGGAGGGATGGCAGAGCGGTTGAATGCACCGGTCTTGAAAACCGGCGTAGGTTAATAGCCTACCCAGGGTTCGAATCCCTGTCCCTCCGCCAGATCTGAAAAAGCCCGTAAAGTCAATGACTTGCGGGCTTTTTCTTTGCTCGATTTGTCCCAATCTTTTGTCCCAAAAGAACTGAAAAATAGAGCAGTCCTCGCGAGTCTGGTACTATAATTCCCAGGCAAGGGCTATCAAGGGGCCTTCTGTGATAGCTTTTTTTAACTTGATTTTTTAAACATAACTAATAAACCCGGTGGTAGCTCTTGGGATGAAGACTGTAGATTTATTCTGTGGTGCTGGTGGCCTTTCTTGTGGTTTGGGGATGGCCGGCTTTGAAACCATATTGGCCAATGAGTTGAAGGCGAGCCATGCTGAAACATTCCAACACAATCACCCCGGCACGAATGTAGTGGTTGGCGATATTCGCAGTCTCTGTGAAGTAGACCTTAAGAAAAAACTAAAATTAGAAGAAAATGAACTCGACCTCGTAGCCGGTGGGCCACCCTGCCAAGGTTTTTCGGTAAATGCTCCTATACGAGACCTGGATGACGAAAGAAATCATTTATTCAAAGATTTTTTACGAATAGCCTTCGAGCTAATGCCAAAAGCCATTCTAATTGAAAATGTTCCAGGCATCGTTTCACTTGGCAAAGGGACTGTTATTGAGCAGATATACTTAGAACTAGAAAAACGTGGGTATAAAGTGGATCACCGGATTCTCTATGCTGGACATTATGGGGTACCACAACTGCGATTTAGAACAATAATTCTTGCAGTTAAAAATAGAGATAAAGATATATACTTTCCAAAACCGGAATATAACTCAACTGCGAGGGCTAATTTCGCAGGTGCAAAAGAACTATGCTTAAATATTCTCCCTTTGTTTTCCTCGGAGCTAAAAGAGCAAACGACTGTTTGGGATGCGCTTTCTGATTTGCCAGAAATAGAAAGCGGTTCAGTCAACGAACCCATGGATTATGAAAAATCTCCGCAGGGAGAATATCAGAAATACTTGAGGGTGAAATCGAAAAAAGTAATAAATCATAGCTGTAACGGTCTTGGCCCAGTTAACTTAGAGAGGTTAAAACATATTCCTCAAGGTGGGAGCTGGCGAGACATTCCTCATGAAATGTTGCCTAAAGGCTTAAAAAGAGCTCGCCGGAGTGACCATACAAAAAGGTACGGTAGACTTTCACCTAACTCTCTTTGCTCAACAATTCTTACAAAATGTGACCCACATTGGGGAAGTTTTTTTCATCCTACACAAGACCGTGTTCTTTCCGTTCGAGAAGCTGGGCGTATCCAGTCATTTCCTGACCATTATCGTTTCATCGGAAGCTTGCAACAACAATATGAGCAGGTGGGAAATGCTGTTCCTCCACTGATGGCTAAGGCTATTGGAAAAGAAATTAAAAAGATGATTGAGGAGAACTTGCAGTGGTGAACCGGCCAAGCAGGGATCTAGTCGAGATTTTTGGTTATGCTCCTGATGACCTAAGTACAGAAGCCAGAGCGCTTTGGAACCTGGAAGCCTGTCCATTTACACAGTCTGCATGCACTAAAGCGAACCATGATAAAAGTATTGTTTACGGAACTTGTAGCGTAACCAGCCCATATGGTGATTGTGTAATTTGTCCGAATAGGTTATATGAAAAAAACTACTCATCTCTTAAAAGCGTTGCAATTGATGCCTTTGGTTATGATTTTGAGTTCATGACATTCAACGAATATATACCCAAAAGAAGCAACGGAAAACAGTACATTGTTGCCTTGGGAATGTCCTCAGGTAAAGAGGTTAAACTGGGCAGACAGCTCTCAATGGACTGGGTGCTTGCAAAGGTAAAAAATGGCCAACTAGAAAGCTATGTTGGTGTTGAAGTTCAAAGCATTGATATTACTGGGAATTATAGAGACTCTTGGCATACTTATAAAAACCTCCCACACTCACAAAAAGTGGAGATTCCCCGTTCTGAACATGGTCTTAATTGGGCCAATGTGCATAAACGCCTTATCCCTCAGCTTATTCGAAAAGGTATTGTTTACTCTCAATCGAAGCTTGTCCCATCAGGTCTTTATTTTATTGTTCCAGATATAGTATATAAAAAGTTTGAAGATATCATAGGCGATGATATACCATTAGTAGACTATAAGTCTCCAGATGTTATGACTGTTCATACTTATTCTTTGTCTGAGCCTGTTCCGCATGGGAAACAAAGAGAGTTAATTTTAAATAGAAATCTTCGTTTCAGACTTAGCGAGTTTTCTGACCGATTTATTGCTGGGGCAAGTTTACCGTCAGGGGAAGAGTTAGATGAGGCGGTTCGAAAAGTTCTTGGCATGTGACTCCGGGGTTATCACCCTGCCCCTTAGATTATCCAAGTTTATTTTTCTTGCCTTTATTATTTTTTTCACATATCAATAAAATCTCTCAGAACGAGAATATATACCAAAAAAAGAATAGATACCTCCTTTCATCCATAGCAAAGGGGCGAAGCCCCGCTGTGAGTGAGCGAAGCGAGCGAGAGACCGCCCTGGCGGTCGGTAGAGTTGTAAAACAATGAAATGCCCGCCATTGGCGGGCTAATGTTTGTTTTCAATAAAAAAAATAGTTATAGAAGACTATATAAATAGGTCATTTCAAAAAAAAGTCATTCTTAGAGCACTTATGCGTTAAATATAGCTTTTTGGAGTTGTAAGTCTTGCAATGTATCTTGCAAGACTTACAACTTTATTTTTCTGTGTTAAAATAAAAGCAACTCACTCACAGAGTTTTTATTTAAACTACAAAGGAGATAACGCATGAGTAATACTAACACAGTTCATGAAAATGACAATACAGTTGAAAGTGAGAATAAGCTAGGCGGTTTTTATAGGGGGTTTTTCCTATACGGACAAAACAAAGGGGGTTATAGCATGGGGTTACAAAATTATGAAACAAAAATAAGGAAAAAAATAATTTATTTAAAAAGTGAAAAGAAAAACGTTTCAAATGATGAAAAAAAGATCATGGAAAGAGAAATACTTTTTTTAAAAACAAAGTTAATAAATAACACTGACAATGCTATTTACAACTATTTGGTTGATAGAGTTAGCAAGCATAATGTGGTAAATATGAATAGAGTTAAAAAGACTCAGAAAGCAATAGCTGAAGAGTTAGGCCTAGAGGCAACATCCGTTTCTAAATCATTTAAAAAACTTAAAGAATTAAGTGTTATACACTTTATAAGATCGGGCAATGCTTTTGAGAAGATATTTATATCTCCACGTGTATTGTGGAAAAAGGATGTCCATATACATAGAAAGATGATATTTGAATTGGATGAAGGCTTTGGTATTTTCAGCAGATACCCCTTTGATGTAGACTCAGATTATTTTAACCCATCTGATAAAAAGACGAGTTAAAAATTGTTATAAAAATAAAAAAGTGCGGGGCGACTGAGCCCCCACCTTTCAAATTGAAAGACTTTTATCCTGCCTCCTTCTAGTTTTCTTATTCAGTAATCTATTTTTTTCTTTCAATCTTTCATTAGCATTGTTTATCTCTGACATCTCTTTCTTTTTTTTCTCTCTATACTCATAGTATTCAGTAGTTATTTTCTGGTTTTTATCTAATAGATTATTGTACATTTCAGACAATTTTCTGACCTTTACTTCTGTATTTCTTCTCTTTTTCTCTGCTTGCTCAACTGCTTTTGAGTTAGAGTTTCCTTCTAGCCTTAAATACTCATGCTTCCAGTACCTTGCTTGTATCAAAATACTTTTTATACGTTTTCGTAATTTTTTTGTGTATCTTTCTCTTCCGACGAACCTAGGCGGTTCCTCTATTTTCGGCATTTTTATTTTTTCGTTTTTAGCTTTATTTACTGAATTATAATAAGCTTTGATGTCTTGATGCTTAGCGATGCTTTTTTCTGAACCTCTTTCTAATCCGAGATCTTCCATGGCCTTCGCATAATCGCTTTGAAGCTGTCGATGCCTGGCTCTTGTGCCACCTATCAAATCCTTAGCCGAAAGCCTGCCATCAGCCGTTACTGGGACTACATGGGCATGTATATGAGGTGTCTGCTCATCAAGATGAAGCACAGCACTTACAAGATTATCTTCTCCATACTTAAGTTTTAGCCAGTCAATGTTAGCCTCCTGCCACTCTTCAAATTGTTCTTTGGTAGCCTTCTCGAACCACTCGGGTGATGCTGTAAGTATGAACTCTATGGCTCGTACACTGTCTTTTCTAACCTTTGCTTTTTCATTCAGTCCCTGCTCAATTCTTGAATTAACAAGCTGATGTAATAAGTTTGATTCTATACTTACTAATATTTTATTTTCTTTTTTTCGTTTCGAGTCTGCATTAGGGGTTTCTCTCAACCTGAAAACATGAGAACCGCTTCCCGCTACATCTTGAACCGTTTTTAATTTTTTTGTTCTTAATATCGCATAAACAGCCATTCCTTGGCCCTCCTTTATTATTTCCCTTTTTCCTCGGGGTTTCTTTTCGCTTTAGCGAAAACTTACCGCACGAAGTGCGACCTTGGCTTGCCAAGGTGGAGTAAGTCCACCATTACATGGTGTCATATACATTATAACACACTAATATTTAGATGGCTGGAAGTGTGTTTATAGCATCGAGCTTTTGTTTTGCACTCGCACCATCGCTATATATATCGAACGTCACTGTGCCGGTTTCATGACCAACTATTGATGCAATCACGAGAGGCTTAACATCGTTGTGCTGTAATGACGTGATAACTGTCTTGCGAATGCTATGATATACATGGCGAGCATCATAGCCCATCTCTTTCTTGATGCGACCGAATGCTTTACTAACTGAATCGGAACGTCTTCCGTATTTATTCCCGCCCGGTGTATGTATTAAATAGTTATCGGAATCGGCATTTTTCACCAGCTGATCAACAAGCGGTTTCAAATTTGGATGAATCGGAATTTTTCTAATGCTCGCATCTGTCTTACCTTCATCTATATATAGGCTTAAAACCCCATTTTCAGACACGATATGATTTTTTGTGAGCCTACATACCTCTTCTATACGACAGCCCGTTAAACCCGCTATTTTGATAGCATAAGCCACCTGGTGCTTTCGCTTCAATATAGCGAAATCATACAGCTTTTTCAATTCTTCGGCTTTGAAGGCTAGTCGCTTCTCTTCTTTTTTCTTGCCTTTCTTTTTGTCATTTGGCAACTCATGCCCGAGGAAAGGATTGTCTCTTGTGTCGTATCGGTTTTTATAGTCTTTATCATACTTTGAAGCCCACTTGTGAAAACTTGAACCGGCATGAATATGGTTTTTCTTTGTTTTTGTGCTCACATCCAGACTGTCTAAAAATTGATGGTAGCTGTCAAATGATAAATCAATATCATTAACTTCAAGATATTTTTTTAACACCTTAAGTTTGGAAATGAAAGAATCAACTGTTTTTTGTGCCAAACCTTTTATTTCAACTTGATGCTTAGCGAATAAGTCAAGCCTTTTGTTCGTAAAAGGCGATTTTAAGGAATAATCTCTTGGGTTTTTAAAAACGTAACCTATTTCTTTGTACTGATTTTTATTATACCCATACTTCTTAGATATATATTTTGTTTTTATAGCTGAAAACTCTTTAACCGCTTTCAAAAAATCTACAACAAGCTCTATATCTTGCTTCTCTTTGTCAAAGCGATAGAACCTATCACCAAACTCATAAAACCTTTTCTTCCATTCTTTGTTTTTTTCTGGATCATTTTTAAATATATCTGAAATATCTTTATCGAAAAGTTTGATAAAATGAAGAGCCATTTCTTTAGTAAAAAGTTTTTCACCTTTGATGTGATCCAGCATCATAGACTCGAAAATTCCATCAATCGTTTCGCTAGCCTGCTTTTGTTTATTAAGCTCTTCCTCAAACTCAGTAGCACTTACTCCATTTCTGGCTTTTTCAATTTTAGTTTTCCATTCAGATAAAAAAGGTAGCTTCCTAACATTTGCCTCTCCTTTGCTCCCCGTCTTCAGAGATTTTGTTAGCTGGC
This sequence comes from Halomonas halocynthiae DSM 14573, assembly GCF_000425725.1. GTDB lineage: Bacteria > Pseudomonadota > Gammaproteobacteria > Pseudomonadales > Halomonadaceae > Halomonas > Halomonas halocynthiae. The sequence continues at coordinate 424,346 of NZ_KE384439.1, read as the reverse complement.
TACGGTTGCCAAAAACATGACGAACATCGGCAGGTAGCACTAGTCGAACATGCCAAGTAGACCCTTTTAGGATGAGGTTTTTTGCCATTTTATTTTTGCCATTTTGTACCAATGATTTGTTCCAAAATAGCATGAAATGGCCGTACGTCAACACATTCAACAGCTTGCGTTGATAATCAGATAGTCCCTGTCCCTCCGCCACCTATTTATTTTGAGTCCGCCTAGTCTATGACTGGCGGGCTTTTTTTAGCTCGCCCTGCTAGCCCGCTCTTGTGTGTGTCCCGACCTCCTTTCTTTTCTCCTTTACGTGACTTTCACGCAAAACCTGCCCTGAAGGCAACGTCGAGCTATTGGTTTTCAGTCAAAAGTATGCGACTTTTCATTCGCGAATTACCTAAACTTTCGATCAGGAGGATCAGATGGGCATACTTGCATGGATTATTCTTGGCTTATTAGCTGGGGCACTAGCAAAATTCATCATGCCGGGCAAAGACGGTGGCGGACTTATCATGACCATGGTACTGGGGATCATTGGCGCCGTCGTCGGGGGGTTCATCAGCACCCGTTTAGGCTTTGGTTCTGTTAATGGCCTGAATTTGGGCAGCATTGGCATTGCTGTGCTTGGCGCACTGATCGTGTTATTTATCTACAAACAGATCAGTAACAAGAGCTAATTAGGCGCCTTTTCCCGCCATGTGGTAGAAACGAGGGCCCTAGCGTTTGTATAGGGGCCCTTCTGCTTCAACGTTTTTTCAATCGAACCTTTAGTACAGACGAAGCCCAACTCGCGTCACTCGATTGCCGTCCATCTCGCTGACAACCCAGTGAATGCCGTGCCAGTCCACATCATCACCTATGACGGGATACCCACCAACACGCAGCGAAATGAATTCTGCCACGGTCATATCTCGCTCACTGGGGCTCAGTGTCAGGCCATACGTGTCGCTGACATCCCCCATCAATACATCACCATCAAACGTAAAGGTGCCAAAAAAAGCACGCTCCTGCTTAAGTATGGCATCGCCATTAAATAGGCGGTTCAACGCGGGAAGATCGTCTGTTCGGCCTATCACACACAATACATCATCCCGCTGCAGCTCCGTATTTCCTTTCGGATGCAACATAACCCCATTGCGAAACAATGAGGCAATCAGCGCGCCGGACGGAAAATACAGTTGGCGAATCAGCGCCTCTTCAAGCTCACTGTTCTGCACTTTATAAACGAACATTTCGTAATCGTTATCAGCCTGAATACCTAGCGGCCCTCGTCGATCCGGTTCCGCCGTTGCTGGAACGATCATTTTCAGCTTCTTAGCCACCCAGGAAAGCGACCCACCCTGAATCAGCAGCGACAAGAACACGACCGAGAAAGCCACATTGAAATACAGCTCAGAGTGCGTAACGCCACCGATCACGGGGAAAATAGCCAGAACGATCGGCACCGCCCCACGTAACCCAACCCAAGAAATAAAGATCACTTCCCGCCAGCGAAAGCGGAAAAATGGCTTGATGGTAAGAATTACCGCTAGCGGACGAGCAAACAGAATGAGTGTTATTGAGACCAGTAGTGCCGGCAGCGCGTAGTCCAGCATCTTGCTCGGTGTCACCAACATGCCCAGTACCAAAAAAAGACCTATCTGACTAAGCCAAGCAAAACCGTCATGCACCGGCAATATGAAATTCAAATGACGACCCGAGCGATTACCAATCATCAGGCCTGCCAAATAGATTGCCAGAAAACCACTACCGCCCAGCACACTGGTAATACCAAAGACACAGAAGCCTAGCGCCAGCACCAACAAAGAATAAAGGCCTGGCGCCAAATCCATCCAGCTGATAATACGAGCAATTAACCAGCCCGCTGAAATACCAATTAGCACCCCCAGCCCGAACTGTCGGATAAAAAACAATAAGGTTTCTAAAGGAGAGCCGATTTCACCGGTCAACAGCTCCACCAGCATGACGGTAAGAAAAATAGCCATCGGGTCGTTAGTGCCCGACTCAATCTCAAGTGTCGCACTTACCCGCTCATTCAGATTAACGCCACTTCCACCAAGCATTGAAAACACTGCTGCAGCATCCGTCGAACCGACAATAGCGCCAACCAAAAGGCCTTCAAACAGCGTAAGGTTAAACAAAAACATTGCCACAGCACCCACTATGGCAGTAGTGATAAGTACGCCAACAGTCGCCAGCACCAAGGCCGGACGAAATCCTACTCGGAACGTTTTAAGCCGGGTACGCAGACCACCATCAAGCAAAATCATTGCCAGTGCCAAGTGGCCAATACCAAATGCCAGATCGTAGTTATCAAACTGGATGCCAAGCAGCCCCTCTTCACCGGCAAGCATGCCAAGCCCCAGAAAGATGAGCAGCAGAGGTACTCCGACAAGGGTCGAAAGCCTACTAGCAAAAATACTCAACGCGATTAGAAAACCGCTGAGAAGAAAGAGGCTGTTGATCGTATCCATGACATCCTGCCAATAAAAAGTCCCGTGATTATCGCACGCTGAGCACAACACGGCGATAATCGACCGATTAAGCTAGCTGCATCGCTGAGACTAGTCAGGAGCTGCTTGCCCCACTAAACTTGCCTAATTGTTAATCAGTGTTTCTTTACTAGCGGAGTTACCGCCATGCTTTCACCATCCCCTGCTTGGTTTATTGTGCTACTGGCCACCGGCTGGCTAAGCACGGGGCTGGTGCATGCGGACGGCACCACAAACAAGCAAGAAATAAATCAACAATTTGAAATTATTGCCTCCCTAGCCGAATCTCTGGCTAAGCCAGCGAGCGCCCAATCGCAATCTTCCGATCAAACCACTCTCACGCGAGACAAACTGCCAAATAAGACCATTGAAAATATTAAAGATTCGCCAGTCGCTCCAGTAATCCACACATTGAATACTCACCATTGGGTTTTAAGCACCGTTCAGCAATGGTTGAAACAACATAGCGATACTTTCAGCCCAGCAGCACCGCTGGCTGAAATAACATCCTCCCAGGCAATACCCTATACCGCCGTGTCGGCCGCACCCAATAGTGTTATTGGCCCTGCAGAGCCATTGGCTGCCCCCCCGACTCAACGACTTACCGTTATGCTTGACTGGTACCCAAGCCCTCGTCATGCCGCCCTGTTCGTCGCGCAACAGCGTGAGCTATTCAAACAGCATGGATTAGACGTCGAATTGCTGACCCCGGCAGATCCTGAGGCACCGGCCAAGCTACTAATTGCGGGTCGAGTCGACTTAGCTCTAACACGTCAGCCGTTATTGCACTTACTGGTTAACGAAGGAAAGCCCGTCATCCGTATTGCCAGCCTGATTCGGCTGCCGTTATCTTTTTTGCTGGTCAACCCATCAGCACTCGATGACCTTAACCAACTCAATGGAGCGCGAGTTGGCTATTTCGATCGTGACAGCAAACAGGTTCTGTTACCCGCATTACTTAACCACCTGGAAATGCGCCCAGAGCAAGTTGAAGACCGCAAGGTTCACTTTCTCGCTGAAAATGATATTCGTGAAGAGCGCATCGATGCCATCATCGGTGCCATGCAGCACCAAACGGTAGCGGTTTTAGCCAGCGAGGGGTTGGCAACACGCGCTTATTCCATGACAGATCTAGGCATTCCGCTGCATGACGGGCTAATCGTTATTGCTAACCGTGACCGCCAAGACGAACAACAAAATGCTATTCGCCATTTTGTGAAAGCGCTTGAAGAAGCAACCGCATGGATCCTTGATCACCCTGAGGAAAGCTGGGAATTACTGACCAGCGCCGAGCCGAAAATAGATAGCCGATACAATCAGCAGGCGTGGCCTGAAGTCCGCGCCCGGTTAAGCCTGAGCCCAGGGGCCCTGTCACAAGGACGCTATGCAGACTTCGAGCAATACCTGTTGGATAGTGGCATCATCAATAAAGCAACCGCGCCAGAGCATCTAGCGATTGACCCCAGCGCACCACACTCACCCCTTCCTTGATGCGCGATTAACGAGCGAGAAAATCATCTATGCTGCGCTGAAAAGCGTCAGGCTGCTCTGCATGTAGCCAGTGACCCGCGCCATCCAACGTAACGAGGCGTGCCTGGGGTAACACGTCATACACCGCGGAAAGGTTCTCATCAGACACATAAGGGCTGCGTCCACCACGCACAACCAGCGCTGGCCCATCAAACGCGCCTTCCCCTGCAGGAAGGCCAATAATATCGCTGTAACCGGCTTCTATTTCTTTTAGGCCTATTCGCAAACACAAGCCACCTTCCTCGCTACGAACCAAATTAGTTGCCAGAAACAAGCGAACAGCACGTTCCGAGACATCCTCAGCCATCAAGGCATCGGCCTCGGAACGCCCGGCAGGGTTCGCCTTCGCGACACGGTTCAGTGCAGCAAAAACATCCTCATGACCATGGTGGTCATAGGCTACCGGTGCAATATCGGCCACTATCAGCGAACGAACACGCTCAGGAAACAAACGCGCCAAACTTATGGCAACTTTACCCCCCATGGAGTGCCCCAGCAGATGCGCACTTTCGATGCCTAGACTGTTCATCACTACCAGTACATCTTCAGCCATGGCGGCATAACTCATACCGGCCACATGCGGTGAAGCACCATGATTTCGCAGGTCCACTGCGATGACTCGGTGGCTGCTTTGCCAGTAGCGCTGATGCGACCGCCAGTTATCACGACTACCAAATAAACCGTGAATAATGATCAGTGGCGAACCGTCACCACCCGTATCGGTATGCGTCAGTACTACACTCATGGCACTTCCTCTCACAAAGTGGAAAAAAGAATCAGCTATGAATTAACAAAGTGCCGCCGTTAATACCCGCCAAGCGGCGACTCAACCAGTTCAGCACAATGCCATACAGCGGCAAAAAGAACACCAAGCTGATGACTAGCTTGCCGGCATAATCTATCCAGGCAATCTGCAACCAGTTGGCTGCCATGAACGGGTCACTGCTAGCGTAAAAAGCCACCGAAAAAAACGCCATGGTATCGGCCAGATTACCTAGAACAGTCGATAACGCTGGTGCTACCCACCAAGCGCGAAGCCGACGCAAACGATCAAAAACCGTAATATCCAGTAGCTGCCCAATACCGTAGGCAACAAAGCTGGCTAGTGCGATACGCCCGACGATGACATTCCAGTGCCCCAACGCGTTAACCCCCGCAAAGCTGCCTTGAGGAAAGATAACCGACACGCCATAAGAGACGATAAGCGCCGGAAACATAACCCTGAATACAATCTGCCTTGCTGCGTCTTTACCAAACACGCGAACAGTCAGGTCTGTTGCCAAGAAGATGAAGGGAAAGCTGAAAGCGCCCCATGTGGTATGTACGCCAAACAGCGTGAAAGGAATCTGGACTAAGTAATTGCTGGCAGCAATAACAGCAATATGAAAACATACCAGCAACACCAAACAGCGGCGCGCCTGTCTATCTGAAACAGCCAACATTATTGCTTCCTTTTTGGTTGCAGAGGGGTGAGGGAACCCTCGGGAGTCAAGTGTCATACGTATGATACAAGCGCGACAGTATACGCATCCCTGCCTACTCAGCCAAATGCCAAGTTCATTCCACCCTGTACGGCTCACCAGTCGCCACAACCCATGAACACAGCCCATGAAAAAGCGCCGTTCAAAATGAACAGCGCTTTTCAGAAACTACGTGAGATTCACGCCATTTTGGCTTGATTAGACAAGCCAATATCACGCTCTTTCATGGCAGTGTGAATATCTTCTATGCTGGCCGGGTCATCAATAGTAGAAGGCACGCCGTACGCTTCACCATCTGCAATAGTGCGCAACAGCTTGCGCAGTATCTTGCCGGAGCGTGTTTTAGGCAAACGGTCCACGATCAGCACCTGGCGAAGACACGCGATAGGGCCAATTTTGGCACGCACGCACTCAATCAGTTCATTTTCCAGCGTAACAGCATCGCCGTCGAAACCATCCTTGAGTATGACCATGCCTACAGGCACCTGACCACGCAGCGCATCTTGAATCCCGATCACCGTTGACTCCGCCACTGCAGGGTGCTCACCCAACACCTCTTCCATTTCACCGGTAGAAAGACGATGCCCCGCGACATTAATGACATCGTCCGTCCGTCCCATGATAAAGAGATAGCCATCCTCGTCCAGATAGCCTCCGTCACCTGTCAAGTAATGGCCAGGATACGCTCGCATATAGGAATTCTGGAAACGCTCTGCATCCTGCCACAGCCCAGCCAGGCAACCTGGAGGCAACGGCTGCGCAATCACGACACTTCCCTGCTCACAGGGTTGAACTGGCTCACCGTTACGATCGAGTATTTTCACCTGATAGCCAGGCACCGGCACTGTTGCCGAACCGGCCTTTGCTGGCATTGCCTCAAGGCCCTGAAGATTGGCCGCAATTGGCCAGCCAGTCTCAGTTTGCCACCAGTGGTCCACAACCGGCACCGGCAGCAAGTCTTCCAGCCAGTGGAAGGTCGGCGGATCGAGGCGCTCACCAGCCAAAAACACCGTCTGCAAGCAAGAAATATCATATTGTTCCAACAGCTTGGCATCTGGGTCCTCTTTTTTTATGGCACGAAATGCGGTCGGTGCCGTAAAAAATCCCTTAACCTGATACTCAGAGATAAGTCGCCAGAAAGCTCCCGCATCTGGGGTTCGCACCGGTTTGCCTTCGTAAACTATCGTGGTGCAGCCCCTAATTAGCGGCCCATAAGTAATAAAAGAATGACCGACCACCCAGCCCACATCAGAAGCGGAGAAGAACACCTCCCCCGGCTGCATGGCATAAATATTTTCCATGGAATAGTGAAGCGCTACCGCATACCCCCCAGTGTCACGCACTACACCTTTAGGCTTACCGGTGGTGCCAGAGGTATATAATATGTAGAGCGGGTCAGTTGCGGCCACAGGCACGCAATCAGCAGGCACAGCATCACCCATTAACGTAGCCCAGTCATGGTCGTTGTCTCCCAGCTCAGCGATGCATTGCTCGCGCTGAAAAACGACCGTTGCCGTAGGCTTATGGGTACTCAGATTGATCGCTTCATCTACGAATGGCTTGTAGGGCAGGACGCGATCTACTTCCACGCCACAGGAGGCTGCCACCACAACAACAGGTTCAGCATCATCAATACGCATCGCCAGCTCGTTCGGCGCAAAGCCACCAAATACAACCGAGTGAACAGCGCCTAGACGCGCGCAAGCGTACATTGCCACCAGCGCTTCGGGCACCATGGGCATATAGATCACCACCCGATCGCCTTTCTCTACACCTAGCCCGCGCAATACCCCAGCGAAACGTGATACCTGATCTTTAACCTCCGAATAGCTCAACGCACGCTTACTGTTCGTTACCGGCGAATCCCAATAAATAGCCGGCTGATCGCCACGACCATTTTCAACATGATGGTCAATAGCGACATGGCAAAGATTCAGCTCACCATCGACATACCAGCGCGCATGTCCTTGGTCATCGTACTCAAGTATCGTCTGTGGCGTTTTCAGCCAGGGAATACGCTTAGCCTGCTCACCCCAAAATGCCTCGGGATGCTCCGTAGAACGTTGAAACTCACTTAGATAAGTACTCATGACAATCCGCCAGGTAAGTTAAACATATGTAGAGACGCCAGATTGTTGACACTCTAGAACAATGCTGCACATACGTCGTCATACTTAAGGCAAAGATAAGACAAATGAACTAGAGTAAAAATTCTTTGTCGCACGTAAGGAGGCGTGCTGAACTGACGCTGTCAAGCCCGCTGTTTCAGGAGTTTCCTATCAGCAACCCAGCGCTCTAGAAAATAAAGTTTGTTGACAATTTGTCACACCTACGCAAGCAGCTAGGGCCGAAATTTCATTAAACGATATATAAACGGAAAGATGTTTCACATTGCAGTAATATTTGCGGGCAGAGCGCAAAAACAAGGCCACGCCTTATTTCTTTTTGTTATAATTAGCCAGTAAAAATCAATCGCTTTACCGTGGCGGAGTCACATCAAAAATGAACCACCCCCAGACAACACCATCAGAAACACTTGGCACTGAGTCGCTAAGTAAAGCCACTACCCTTTTGAAGGCAATGGCTAACTATAACCGCCTGCGAGTGCTTGAACTGCTGTGTACCGAAGAGCTGTCAGTCACCGAGATCAATCAGCGGATCACTATCAGTCAATCCGCCCTTTCTCAGCACCTCGCCATTTTGCGACGTGATAATCTAGTCAACACACGCCGCGAATCCCAGACGATCTACTATTCGCTGAAGGGTGATTTAGCGCGGGTCATCATCGGCACACTGGCAAACCTAGACCTTGAGCCTCTTGACCTGGACGACAGGCACAGTTCCCAAGATAGCTAATAACAGGCTAACGCTTATGCCAACCGCTGGCATCCAGGCTTTCTATGACGCGTTGGGCTCCCCGTTCCACACCTAACGATACTGCCATCCCAAGCCGTGATGCCAGCGTTGAGCGCTCTACCAGTCGAACCGCTGTCACTCGAGAATTGTTAAGCTTATCGATTAAGTATTGTTCGCTGGTTCCCAGCTCGTCAATCAACCCTAGCGACAACGCATCCGAACCATGCCAGCTTTCGCCACTAGCCACTTGCTCTATATCTAGCGCAGGCCGACGCTCGGCCACATAACGTTTGAAGAGCTGATGTACGACCTCCAGATCTTCTTGGAACTTCTCCCTTCCTGCCTCATCGTTTTCACCCATCAATGTCAGCGTACGCTTATAGCGTCCGGCAGTATGAAGCTCTACGTCAATATCGTGGCGCTTGAGCAACCGGTGGATATTTGGCACTTGGGCAATCACGCCAATAGAGCCCAGAACGGCAAAAGGCGCTGCGATCAATTTATCGGCCCCACATGCCATCAGATAGCCGCCACTGGCTGCAACACGGTCAACGCAAACGGTAGTCGATATTCCCGCTTGTTTCAGGCGATCAAGCTCAGCGGCGGCATGCCCATAGGCATGCACCAGCCCACCGGGAGACTCAAGTCTCAACACAACTTCATCATTAGAGCTAGCAACACCAAGCAGTGCGCTAATTTCTTCGCCCAACCGCCCGGCACTACTCGCTTTCATATCACCGTTGAAATCTAGCACCCAGACGCGTGCTTCCGCCTCGTCTTCAGCCTGATTCATATTTTGTGAGTTATTGTGATTTCTTCGCTTTTTCAACCAGGACGTGAGCTTGCGCCAACCCTCGGATTTTTCCTGATTTTCTACGCTTTTTTCCAATTGCTTTTGTCGCCGATCATACTGAGCATTGAGATCGTCTAACTGCAATTTCCCTGGCGCGCCCCCATCATCACGGCGCCGTAATAAATGACTTGCCAAAACCCCGACGACGACAGCAACCAATACCAACTGGACAAAAAACATCGCCAGCTCTTGCAATGCCTCACTCATCACTCTCTCCTCAAGACCTGCTGATACAACACTCGGCACGTCGAATGCTTGAATTAAACAGTTGTTTGAAATAGGCTGAATTTCTACCAGCTTCTTGCTGATTATCCGTCATACACCACCATCGACAAAGCGAACCAACATAATGTCTGACAACACTCTTGATAGCCTGAAAGCGCGTTTCAACCCTGATGCAGCTCAAGGCATGGATGAAGTTTTCCAGTTCCATTTCACCGACAAGGGCGATCATCACTTGATCATCAAAGACGGCAGCCTAGACGTCGCTGAAGGCGAACACGATGACCCGTCAGTGAGCTTAACGATGTCCACTGACGTGCTAAAGGGCTTGATGACAGGCGAGGTCAACGGTATGACCGCTTTTATGACCGGCAAAATCAAGGCAACTGGTAACGTTATGCTAGCGACACAATTGACCTCACTGTTCCCCAGCCCCTGATAAGGGCTGCATCAACGCGTTACTGGTCTTTCAACTTGGCCAGGTGAGTCTCAATCAACGCTCTAGAGATTGAATACGGTGGCGGCAGCCGAGGCAAGGTGCGTGGCGAAAACCAGGCAGCATCGCTAATTTCTCGCTGATCGATACGAATGCGTCGGCTTGCCGCTTCAGCAAAGTAGCCCAGCATCAAGGCATGCGGAAACGGCCATGCCTGGCTTCGGAAATAACGCATTTCACCAAGAAACAGCCCGACCTCTTCATAAACTTCACGGTGCACCGCCTCCTCTGCTGACTCTCCTGGCTCAATAAAGCCGGCCAGTGTTGAATACTGACCAGGACGAAAGCGTGGACTACGAGCCAGTAGCAGAGACTCACCATGCGTCACCAATGTAATGATGCAAGGTGAAATACGCGGATAGTTACGATGACCACAACTATCACAGTGCATCGCAAACTCATGATTCAGCCGTGATGCTGGCACACCACAGCGACCACAAAAGCGGTGATTAGCAAGCCACGCCCCAACCTGCAATGCAGTTGACAACAACGGGAACCAAGACTCAGGCAGCTTGGCCATCCAAGCCCGACCATCCAGCCACTCGCAACGCGCTAGGCTATTATGCAACACCTCAGACGTGGCATTATCCGTATCAATACTGAGCAGCCCCACGGGCTCATCATTCCACCAACAAAGCGGTTGGACATCCTCATCCCAGCTACAGCGGGGAAACAGCGGCGTGTCATCCTGCGCCATAGCCAAACGCCCTTGATTAAGCAGCATCAGCCGTCCAGCCGTTTCTTTCATTGGTAATTCACGGCGTAGCATCAATGGCTCTCCGCTTCTTGGCCCTGGCTCTCCAGCCGGTCCCACTGACACTCACCTGCGACCTTACGAATATGCTCAAGTTTATCGAGGTGGGCCTGCCATTCAGCAGCATCCGGCGCAATCACGCTTAAGCGATCACGCCCTGCTGGCAACCGCCTAACCGAAAAACCATTCGACGCACCACCTGAGCCATCGTACTGAGAGTCCTCTCCACGGCTATCTAGCATGAGCGTCGTCTGCCCCCCTGTCATGGCGAGGTAGACATCAGCCAGAATCTCGGCATCCAGTAACGCACCATGCAATACGCGGTGGCCGTTATCGATGGCGTAACGCTTACACAAGGCATCTAGGCTATTGCGCTGCCCAGGGTGCATTTTTCGCGCCATTGTTAACGTATCAACAACATCACACCGGTCAGCAACTGGCCCTAAAACCGGCTCACCGCGCACGCTGTTAAGTTTCTGGGTCTCATGATCAATAAACCCCACGTCAAAAGGGGCGTTATGAATGATAAGTTCAGCACCTTCAATAAAGCGCCAAAATGCATCTGCGATTTCAGCAAACAGTGGCTCATTGGCTACCCGCTCATTCGTGATGCCATGCACCGCCATGGCTTCAGCTTCTATCTCACGCTCAGGATTAATGTACTGGTGGTAGGTGTTACCCGTCAGACGGCGATTAACCATCTCAACCGCACCAATTTCAATTAGGCGATGCCCTGCACGAGGATCGATACCTGTAGTCTCTGTATCTAAAATAATTTGACGCATGCTCGGTCTCGCTATTCACTGGTGCCGATGATATTCATTACGATAACGCTAAGTTAAAACAAGTAGTTGCTCGAAACTAACGCAACTCATCAATCGCTTCGTTAGCCAAACTGTCGGCTTTTTCATTACCTGCCACACCGCTATGGCCCTTTACCCAGTGCCATTCCACCTCATGGCGCTGAGTTTCTTCTAACAGGCTTTGCCACAGGTCAGCATTTTTAACTGGCGCTTTGGCTGCTGTTTTCCAGCCACGCTTAATCCAGCCATGAATCCACTCCGTAATTCCTTTGCGGACATACTCTGAGTCCGTCCACAGTTCCACCTTGCAAGGTCGCTTGAGCGCGCGCAACGCTTGAATGGCCGCCATCAGCTCCATACGATTATTCGTCGTATTGTGCTCGCCACCTTTCAAGGACTTTTCATGATCCCCCCAACATAACCACACACCCCAGCCGCCCGGCCCTGGGTTTCCACGACAACCACCATCGGTATAAATTGTCACTTCACTAAGCTGCTCACTCTGCAGGCTGTCAGTGGCGTTAACACCCATCACTCAATTCCTGTCGTTAGTTGTCTGCTCAAGCTGCTTGCTGAGCCCAGCCGAACCGTTGAGCGCTCGGCCAACCAAAGGTTTACCAAACACTAACTTGTTACGATTCGGCAAAATCAGCAGTGAACGTCGTCGTGCGTGGATCATATAACACTCCCCGAACGGCAAATTATGACGTCGCCCAAAAGCCTCCAGACTGCTGTTACTTTCACGCCGGCTAGGCAGTCGAAAACCGCAGTAGTCTACCCGCTGCACGTCAAAATCAACAAACGCCAACCACTCTGCCAGCTGTTTCGGGGCCCGCCACCGCTCTTGGCTGGAAAGCTCACTCCGCCGCTTTGGCAGCCGTTTTGCAAGAGCCAACGGCGACAACGGCGACCAGCCGAAAATAATTAAGTTGCCATCATCAGCCAACACCCGAGTGGCTTCTTGTAAAACTCTGTGTGGCTCTGCCGTCACCTCAAGCAGGTGGTGAATCAACACCAGATCCAGACAACCGTCTGGCAATGGCAGCGTGTCAGGGTGGCACACCAAGCTCTCTGCTGTTTCAGCCAGCTCAGCACACGGCACCCAATACATGAGATGCTGCACGGAGCAAATATTTGCCAGCTGAGCGCCCAGCCCAAGCTCAAGCCCATGATGCCCGAACCAGCGGTCCGACACAGGCCCCAGGCAAGCCCGCTCAGCCTTCTGTAGCGCGCAGCCACGGGCTGACGACCAAAACTCGCGCCCTTTCTGTACTTGCCTAACCACAGGCTGTCGCTCCAGCGAATTTGACATGATGCAGGCTTCTCTTCACAGTCGTGACGTTACAAATGACTCGTTCATATTTTTTTACGAAAAACCCCATGGAAAATTTAGCGCTGCCACCAGTGACTGAAGTCCGCGCAAGGAACAGCCTATCATGTTGAGCGTGACACCGATTCCAGCCTTTCATGACAACTATATCTGGATGCTGCGTCAAGACTCGCAGCGAGAAGTCTGTGTCGTTGACCCCGGCGATGCGGCACCGGTCATCGCGGCCCTTGACGCCGAAAACCTGACCCTCGCCAGTGTGCTCATCACTCACCATCATGCGGATCATACTGGCGGTCTGCCCGAGCTTGTCGAGCGTTATGCGCCACATGTCATTGGCCCACATAATTCAGAGATCGCCAATATTGACCAGCATGTTGGTGATGGCGATGACATACGCATGCTAGGTCGGTTGTTTGAAGTGATCGAAGTGCCTGGCCACACTCTCGACCACATCGCTTTTTTCACACGTGGCATTCCTGCCATGCTGTTCTGCGGAGACACGCTATTCAGCGCTGGCTGTGGCCGGCTGTTTGAAGGCAGCCCCGAACAGATGCATAGCGCGCTATCACGCTTTACAGCACTGCCCGATGATACCTTGGTTTTTGCAGCCCACGAGTACACATTATCTAACCTTGAGTTCGCCTCAGCCGCTGACCCAAAAAATAAAGATGTACAGCATGCCTTGGCGGAATGCCGCCGAATGCGTAAACTCAACCGCCCAACCCTGCCCAGCAGTATGGAGCGCGAGCGTCGAATCAATCCGTTTCTGCGCTGCCACTTGGCTGATGTGCAGCAAACAGCGTCTGCACAAGGGGATACCAGCAGCGAACTGGCGACTTTTGCTACGTTACGTACTTGGAAAGACAGTTTTTGATCACTGATTAACCTCAGTATCAATGCCATTTACACCAAAGCTCAGCTACACCAAAGCTCAGCAAGAAAAATTGCGCAAGACCGATTTCTGGAGACATGAATGACCTTTTATCAGCGCCGCCGACTGCTCGGTCTTGCCGGCACCCTAAGCCTTACCAGCGCGTTAATGGCCACCTCTTTCGATGGCTTGGCCTCCGTTTCAACCCAGCACACTATTCCACCAACTACTACTTACAGCGCTGGCAGTGTTAATAGTCCTCAGACCACACTCTGGAGCGAGCTGGAAGTCGAATCAACGGATGCCTGGGAACGCCTTCGCAGTGGCTTTGCATGGCAAGAAACATGGGAAAACCAAGCGGGTGAGCAGCGAGTGCGCTACTGGATCAACCGCTATCTGGAAAGTCCTCGCAACATTGCCATGATCAGCGAGCGCGCTAGGCCTTGGCTGGGTTGGATCATTCAAAAAGTCGAAGCTCGCGGTCTGCCCAGTGAAATCGCGTTGCTGCCCTTTGTTGAAAGCGCCTTTGACCCTAATGCAAAAAGCCACATGGGAGCCGCTGGGTTATGGCAAATAATGCCGCGTACCGGTGACGCCCTAGGCCTGCAGCGTTCTCGCAGTTGGGATGGCCGCTTAGACGTGGTGAATTCCACTCGAGCCGCACTCGATTACATCGAGCTTCAGGCCGAGCAGTGGTACGAGGGTGATCTTGAACTTTCGTTGGCGGCTTATAACGCTGGGGCTGGCACGGTAAATAAAGCGCGTCGCGCCGCGACTGCCCAAGGTAACGGCGAAACCTACTGGGACTTAGCCCTACCGTCAGAAACCATGGACTACGTGCCTAAATTGCTGGCTATTTCATCCATCATCAACGATCCCGAAAAATACGGTATCGACCTACCAGCAATAAACACCACGCCCACCTTTGCCAGTGTTAAAGTGACGGCCCCACTGACGCTCGATACTGCTGCCAAACACTTAGGCATCACCTCGCAACAGCTGGCAGAACTTAACCCCGGTCTCAAGAGTCATACCGCGCACCCACGGCAAGTTCGTGAGCTACAGGTTCCGGTAGAGCGCCAGCCACTTTTGGTTGCTGCACTTAATCAGCAGGTACCCGCCTCTCAGACTGTCTCTGATGCTATCCATGTCGTTCAGCGCGGTGATACGTTGAGTCGTATTGCATCGCGTCACGCCGTTTCTCCAATAGACTTGGCACGTTGGAACGGCATTCGTCATAACGCCACGTTACAACCTGGACAACAACTCACAACGTCAGAATAATCATATAGGCCTGACGCCCGAGGTTTGCAGAAGGAGTTTGCGCCATGCGTTCAACCGCCCTACTGATGTTCTCACTTTGTTTCACCTCTGCGCTTACCAGTGCATCTGAGGATGTACCGGTTCGCCATGGACTATCGCTGTATGGCGAACCGGCATTAGCCGAAGACTTTACACACTTTCCCTATGCTAACCCTGACGCGCCGTTGGGCGGCAGCTTGGCACGTGCCGCTATTGGTAGTTTCGACTCGACCAACCCTTTCATTATTCAAGGTACACAAGCTGTAGGGCTCAGCAGTATTTACGACACCTTGATGGTCACCAACCCCGATGAGCCATTCAGCATGTATGGCTTATTGGCTGAGGGTATCCGGCTTGCACCAGACCGCAGCTGGGTCGAATTCGACCTTCACCCCCAGGCCCGCTTCCATGATGGCGAACCCATTACGGCTGACGATGTGGTCTTCAGCTTTACTACGCTGACGGAAAAAGGCCAGCCGTTTTATGGGGCTTACTATGCTGACGTCACAGAGGTAAGCGCACTGAATGAAAGTACGGTGCGCTTCACTCTGGGCGATAACGAGTCCCGTGAGTTGCCACTGATCATTGGCCAGCTACCGATACTTCCTGCACATTACTGGCAAGATCGTGACTTTGAAGTGCCGACTCGCGATGCTTTATTAGGCTCCGGCCCTTATCGCATCGCTAATGTAGACCCTGGGCGACGTATTGTTTATGAACGGGTCGATGACTATTGGGGCAAAGACCTTCCCGTCAATCGTGGGCGTTACAATATCGATACGCTGATATTTGACTACTACCGCGACCATACCGTTGCACTTGAAGCATTCAAAGCCGGCAATCTCGATATGCGCATCGAGAACAGCGCCCGTGAATGGGCAACTGGCTATGATTTTCCGGCCACACGTAACGGCCTGGTTAAACGGCTCGAAGTGCCAACTGGCCAGCCAGCGGGCATGCAGGCTTTTGTCATGAACGAGCGTCGCCCACTATTTGAAGACAAACGCGTACGCCAAGCGTTCAACTTGGTATTTGATTTCGACTGGCTGAACCAGAACCTCTTTTACGATGCCTATCAGCGCACACAAAGTTACTTTGAGCATTCCGACATGGCCGCTAGCGGCTTGCCTGAAGGGGGTGAGCTGGCACTGCTGGAGCCTTATCGCGATCAGTTGCCTGACGACGTGTTCAACACACCGTTACCTATTGCCCAACCCGACGATATGCGCGAACGCCTTCGCCAAGCCATGGCGCTGTTACAAGACGCAGGCTATGCACCCAACAATGCCGGAGAGCTGGTTCACCAAGACACGGGCGAGCCACTGCGCTTTGAAGTGCTACTACATGACAGCACATTCGAGCGGGTCGTTCAGCCGCTGCTACGCAACCTTTCTCGCCTGGGTATAACAGGTAAGCTGCGCACGGTGGATGTCAGCCAATACCTTAACCGCTTACGTGACTTTGATTTCGACATGATCGTGGGCTCGTTTCGCCAGTCCAACAACCCTGGGAATGAACAACGCGAATTCTGGGCCAGCGAATACGCTAATCAGCCACGTAGCCGTAACCTAATCGGCCTTGAAGACCCAGTAGTCGATGAGCTGGTCGACACGCTGATTGCCGCTGACTCTCGTGAGTCCTTGCAAGACGCCACTCGCGCACTAGACCGTGTGCTGCTATGGGGTTTTCATGTGATTCCTCAGTGGTACCTAGGTAACAATCGTATTGCGATTTGGGACAAATTTGCTGGCCAGGAGCCTTATCCAGAATACGGCATAGACCTAGACGCCTGGTGGGTCGATCCGCAGCAGTCGGAGCGTATCGAAGCACGTCAGCGCAGCCGTTAAGCGAGGAAGCAACTTGGCTGCTTATGTAGTGCGTCGCTTGCTGATGATTATCCCCACTCTGCTGGGGATTCTTCTGCTTAATTTCATAATTGTTCAGGCAGCCCCTGGCGGCCCTGTCGACCAGATGCTGGCTCGATTTGAAGGCATGTCCAGCGATTCCAGTACACGCCTGCAACGTGGCGGTGACGTTGTCAGCAGCTCCAATAGCAGCGAGCCGTCATCGAGCAACTCACACGGAATATCAGACCAGTTCGTCAAACGCCTCGAACAACGCTTCGGCTTCGACCGCCCCGCCCATGAGCGCTTTCTCTCCATGCTCAAGGACTATGCTCGCTTCGATCTCGGCAAGAGCTTTATCAGCGGTGAAAAAGTCACTGTCATGATTCTGGAGCGCCTTCCCGTTTCAATATCACTAGGCCTGTGGACGCTCTTGCTGGTTTATTTGATATCTATTCCACTAGGCATTCGCAAAGCGATGCAACATGGTTCACGCTTTGATGTCTGGACCTCCGGCTTGGTTATTGTTGGCTACGCCATTCCCGGTTTTTTGTTCGCTATACTGCTGATTGTGCTATTTGCTGGCGGTAGCTATTGGGATGTTTTTCCGCTGCGTGGACTCACATCACCAGACTTCGATTCACTATCAACATGGGGCAAAGTCAAAGATTACTTCTGGCATATCACCCTGCCCGTTCTGGCTTCGACCATCGGTAGTTTTGCCACACTTACCATGCTCACCAAAAACAGCTTTCTTGACGAAATTCACAAGCAGTACGTATTAACCGCCAAAGCCAAAGGCGCTAGCGATAAACAAGTGCTATATGGCCACGTGTTTCGTAATGCCATGCTGATCATTATCGCAGGCCTGCCTGCAGCAATGATTGGTATTTTCTTTACCGGCTCGCTGCTCATTGAAGTGATTTTCTCACTGAACGGGCTGGGCCTGATGGGGTTTGAAGCCGTAATCAACCGCGACTACCCGGTCATTTTCGGCACGTTATACCTGTATACACTCATCGGCTTACTGCTCAAACTGGTCTCAGACTTGACCTATATGTGGATTGATCCGCGTATCGACTTTGCAACCCGGGAGGCCTGAAATGCACTTTGCAAAATCACGTCTCCAACTGTCCCCCATGGCACGTCGGCGAATGGCCGTCTTCCACGGTAACCGCCGCGCTCATTGGTCATTGGTTATTTTTTCCGCCTTGCTAGTCATCAGCCTGCTGGCCGAAGTCATTGCCAACGACAAACCACTGGTTATGTCCTATAAAGGGCAATGGTACGTACCTGTACTGATCGACTACCCAGAAACAACGTTCGGCGGTTTTCTGCCCACACCTACCGATTACCGTGACCCTTATATTCGAGAAGAAATTGAAACCAGCGGCTGGATGCTATGGCCTCTGATTCCTTACTCTTACGATACGCTGGACATGCAGCTCACCCACCCTGCCCCCTCACCACCCAACGCTCGCCATTGGCTGGGTACCGATGACCAGGCCCGAGATGTTATGGCCCGAGTGATTTACGGCTTCCGTCTGTCAGTCATGTTTGCGTTAGCACTAACACTCGGCTCATTGGTTCTCGGGGTACTAGTTGGTGGAATACAAGGCTATTTTGGCGGCAAGACAGACCTCATCGGCCAGCGTCTTATTGAGGTGTGGTCAGGCATGCCGGTACTGTTTCTGCTGATCATTTTAGCCAGCCTGTTCGAACCTAATATCTGGTGGTTGTTAGGCATCATGCTGCTATTTTCGTGGCTTGGCTTGGTAGACATCGTACGAGCCGAGTTTCTACGCGCACGTAATTTAGAGTACGTCAAGGCGGCCAAAGCCATCGGCCTGCCATCGCGCTTGATCATGTGGCGCCATGTGCTTCCTAATGCCATGGTAGCAACACTGACATTCATTCCGTTTTTGTTTACCGGTGCCATTACCACTCTCACCGCACTGGACTTTTTAGGCTTTGGGTTGCCGCCCGGCGAACCCTCCCTGGGTGAGCTGGTTGCCCAGGGGAAAAATAACCTGCAGGCTCCCTGGCTAGGCATCTCAGCCTTCATGACCCTCGCGATCATGCTGTCGCTGCTGGTATTCATTGGCGAAGGCTTGCGCGACGCCTTTGACCCGCGTCATGTGCCGCTGACTGACGGCGCAGGTGAAAACAGCAACGACAAGGAGGCTGCAGCTTGAGTGCATCTCCGCTATTACGCCTAGATCAGCTAGATATTGCCTTTGGTGAGAAACCCGTCGTTGATAGCTTATCGCTGGAGGTTTGGCGTGGTGAAACCCTAGCGCTGGTGGGTGAGTCCGGCTCAGGCAAGTCGGTCACTGCGCTGGGGGCCTTAAACCTGCTGCCTAGCAGCGCCAATATCTATGGCCAGCGTTGGCTAGGTGACACCGATCTCACTCAACTCACCAAGCGCGAATGGCAGGGCATTCTTGGCCGTCGGGTCGGCTTTATTTTTCAAGAGCCGATGACCTCGCTCAACCCACTGCACAAGATTGGTCGTCAAATTGGTGAAACGTTACGTCTTCATCAAGGGCTATCAGGTCAGGCCGCTCGTCAGCGAAGTCACGAACTGCTGGTACAGGTGCAGCTGCCCCGCCCTGATGAACTGCTCGATGCTTGGCCACACCAGCTATCCGGCGGGCAGCGGCAACGGGTCATGATCGCCATGGCTATTGCCAATCGTCCTGAGCTACTGATTGCTGATGAGCCAACTACCGCCCTGGACGTTACCGTACAGCAAGACATTCTTGCTCTACTGGATGACCTGCGCGACACGCATAATATGGGCATCCTACTAATTACCCATGACCTCAACCTAGTACGCCGCCACGCTCATCGTGTGTGTGTCATGAAAAACGGCCAACAGCAGGAAAGCGGCACCGTACAGCGCGTTTTTCAGCACCCCGAAAACAGCTACACTCGCCAGCTATTGAATGCCGACCCTAGCGGGCGTCCCACACCGCCCACCTCAACCGATACGCTGCTTGAGCTGCGTGAGCTTGAGGTCAACTTTCAGCGGCCAAAGCGACTTTTTGCAAAGCGTCCGCCAGCATTTCAAGCACTGCAACCGCTAAACCTGCATGTAGGACGAGGTGAAACCTTAGGCGTGGTAGGTGAGTCGGGCTCTGGCAAGACGACGTTGGCGCTCGCACTATTGCGGCTCACACCAAGCCAAGGAGAAATTCATTTCGATGGTGAGCGCCTGGATACCTTAAGTGGTGAGGCGCTTCGCCGCCAACGGCGACGCTTTCAAATTGTCTTTCAAGACCCCTACGGCTCGCTTTCACCACGTATGCCAGTGGCTGACATCGTCAGTGAAGGACTTCACTTTCATCATCCAGAGCTATCCCGCGCAGAAGTCGAGCAACGCGTGCTC
Organism: Halomonas halocynthiae DSM 14573; assembly: GCF_000425725.1. Classification (GTDB taxonomy): domain Bacteria; phylum Pseudomonadota; class Gammaproteobacteria; order Pseudomonadales; family Halomonadaceae; genus Halomonas; species Halomonas halocynthiae. Next base: position 404,124 of record NZ_KE384439.1, on the reverse strand, counting down.
ACGACGCTTCGTGAAGTTGGGCTGCCAGACAACGTTGCCTCACGCTATGCCCACGAATTTTCAGGCGGCCAGCGCCAACGCATCGCCGTAGCTCGCGCCTTGATTCTTGAGCCCGAACTTCTCGTGCTCGACGAACCCACCTCAGCACTGGATCGTACCGTACAGGCTCAGCTCGTTGAGCTATTACGTGATCTGCAAGCGCGTCGCGGCCTGAGTTATGTATTTATTAGCCACGACCTAACCGTGGTGCGCGCTATGGCGCACCGCGTGATGGTGCTTAAAGAAGGAAACGTACTAGAAAGCGGCAACTGCCTAGACGTATTGAGCCACCCCAGTAACCCCTATACACGCGCGCTGGTGGAAGCGGCTGGCCTTTTAGATACAAAGCCCCCCACCAGTCTGAGGCCACCTTCAGATGATGAATAAACCGACTCTGTAGGCACGAGCTCACCCGGCACACCAATCACGGTTTGTTGGTTTAATGCGTTGACATTACTGCATTGTCCATTTCTGCAAGTGCTTGTAAAATAATCAGCCTATTCCTGCCAATATGAGGTATTCGTCCAATGCGCCATTAATGCCGCCGTTGCTATGACGGCCAGTCTCCACCAGCCCCAATAGCAGGGGAGTTCTTGGCATTTTTGGATTAAAGCATGACGAAACCCCATCTCGTACTGAACGACGTGTCCTACGTTCTGCCAGACGGCAGAGCCCTTTTCTCTGACGTAAACGAACAATTCGATAGACGCTCAACAGGAATGGTTGGGCGAAACGGTGTCGGTAAAACGTTACTAGCACATATTCTGGCCGGGTGGTTACAACCCACCACCGGCTACTGCCAATGTTCCGGCAGCGTGCATTACCTCGCCCAGCAAGTGGTGCATCCGGATGGCTCGACAGTGGCCGACTTGGCGGGAGTAAAGCACATGCTGGATGCGCTAGCACGTATTGAGGCAGGCAGTACAGCACCGAAGGATTTCGAGGCCGTAGGAGATCACTGGGACATACACCAGCGGCTCCGCTATGAGCTTGAGCGCAATCACTTGAGCCACCTTGAAACCGATACGCCTGCCAGCACCCTTAGCGGCGGTGAGGCGATGCGAGTTTCTCTGATGGGTGCCATGCTCTCGGATGCAGACTTCTTGATTCTCGATGAGCCGAGTAATCATCTCGACCGACCGAACCGACAGGCGCTGATCGAACAGCTACAACGCTGGTCGCGTGGGCTGATCGTGATCAGCCATGATAGGCAATTACTGGAATCCATGGAACGTATCGTGGAATTGTCTTCCCTGGGGATTCACAGTTATGGAGGCAACTACTCATTTTACGCCGAGGCTAAGGCACACGAACGACAGAGCGCCCTACAACACCTTGGTGAGCGCAAGCTTGAACGCCAACGCCAGGAACAGGCGATGCAAAAACAGCGTATACGGCAGGAACAACGACAAGCCCGCGGCAACCGGCAAGGCAAGGAGGCCAATCAAGCCAAGATCTTGCTGGATCGTCAGAAAGAGCGCAGCGAAACATCGTCGGGTACGCTGCGCCAGAAACAAGCCAACAGTCGGGCACAACTCAACCAACGCGTGCGTGAAGCCGAACAGCAAGTTGAGGATCAGTCGCAAATAACCCTGCATGACATACCCATCACGCAGGCTGTAAAGCGTCGCGTGGCAGATTTGAATGGCGTGGAGCTGCCGTACGTAGCGGAGGCAACCCGTACCATAAGCCTGACCTTAAGTGGGCAGCAGCGTATCGGGGTCGTCGGCCCGAACGGTTGTGGTAAATCCACGTTGCTTCGCGTGCTTGCAGGCCAAGTTGCGCCCTTAGCTGGGGTATCCAAGGTAACGCCCGAGAGCGCCTATCTGGATCAGCGGTTAGAAAATCTAGCCCCGGAAAAGACGGTACTAGCGCAGTTACAATTAGCCAATCGAACAGCGACTGAAGGCGACCTACGTATGCGTTTGGCTCAACTAGGGCTTGACGCGCAGAAGGTAGCAACACCTAGCGGGTCGCTGAGCGGCGGTGAGCGCCTGAAGGGAGCTCTCGCTTGCCTGCTTTACGCCGACTCACCACCGCCACTGTTGTTACTTGATGAGCCGAGCAACCACCTTGATTTGCCCTCAGTACAGGCCTTGGAAATCATGTTGCGTAGTTACCAAGGTACGTTAATCGTGGTGTCGCATGATGACTCATTTCTGGAAAACCTAGGACTCACAGATCGCTTGCGTGCTACTGAACAAGGCTGGAACTTGGAGCCACTTTGACGGGAATGTCGTGTGTCTCACGATAATCCCTATTTTGCGTTCACCTGAGATCTACTTTTGAACGCCAACGCGCGTATCAACCCATTAATTCGAATACCCAGAGTATAATCAAAAGCTAGCAACTTCCTGCTCAGTCAGCTCACGCCAGCGACCTTCTGCTAGCTCGCCTAACGCCAACGGACCAATCGAGGCGCGATGCAGCGTCTCCACATGATTGCCAATAGCAGCAAACATGCGCCTCACTTGATGATAGCGGCCCTCAACAAGCGTGAGCCTGGCATGGTGCTCATCTATCAGCTCAAGAGTTGCCGGTCGTGTGGGCTCTTCATCGCTTTCAAGTTCAACACCAAGGGCAAAGGCGTCAATGGCAGCCTGGGCGTCATCACCAGCTAACGGGCGCGCCAGCGTCGCCAAATACACTTTGGGGTGAGCTTTTTTAGGTGAAGTCACTCGGTGCAGCCACTGACCATCATCTGTCATAAGAATCAGCCCTGATGTTTCTACATCCAACCGACCTACAGGGTTTAATCGTTCCGCCAACGGCAAGTCAATCAGATCAACCGTGCGCGGATACAGCGCACGTCTTGCCGTACACTCAACGCCCACTGGCTTGTGAAGCATCACATAACGCAAGCCAACTAAGGATAAGGGTTGCCCATTCAGCGTGACCTGATCATCAGCCTGCAGGTGTCGAGCCGCTCGCTTTTCTGGCTTGCCATTGACCCATACGTCTTCACGCATAATCGCGCGCTTAGCTAGGCTGCGCGTCAGCTCAGTGGTTTCACTGACAAAACGATCCAAACGCATTACTCAATTCCCTGTTCATTAGAAGGCTCATGCAGCGAAAACGTGTCGGCATCTTGCCAGGCCGGAAATTTTTCGCGAAACGCATTGATCTCATCGAGGTCCAGTACACCGGTACGCATATAGGGTTGGTCACGCGGTGCATCAATCAACGGCTCACCCTTCATATTGACCAGCATCGAGTCGCCCGAATATTCCATACCATTAACATCCACACCGACTCGATTAACGCCAATCACTGGGCACAGGTTCTCTACGGCTCGCGCCTGTAACAACACACGCCAAGGGTGACGGCGTGCCGCCGGCCAGTTCGCTACACACAGCATGGCATCGTATTCAAAGTGCTCACCCTCAACAGGGCGCTGGCGTAGCCACACGGGAAAGCGCAGGTCATAGCATACGGTCAATAAAATACGAAACCCGTTGAGCGTCACCACCACTCGCGGCAACCCCATAGCATAACGTGTATGTTCACCCGCCATACGAAACAGATGGCGCTTATCATAATACGTCAGGCTACCGTCAGGTCGCGCCCAAATTAGCCGATTGTAATAACGCTCGTCTTCCACCACCGCCACACTACCCGTCATCACACAACCACGCTGCTGTGCTTGCTCAAGCAGCCAAGCCACTGTTGCACTCTCTGCCATGGGTTCGGCCATGGCGCGGGAGTTCATGGTAAACCCTGTAGCAAACATTTCAGGTAGCACAACCAGGTCGGTTTCATCACTACTCAGATCACCCAGCATTTTTTCCAGCAGCCCTCTGTTTTCTGCCGGATTTTCCCAACGCTGATCAGCCTGCACTAGTGTTGTTCTGAGTTGTGGCATTCTCACACTCCTTAATCAATCTACTTGGGCTGCCCCATGCGTGGACTGTACCATTTTTGAGCCATCAAATGAGGCTGCTTGTCTAGCCACAATATGATCGACATGCGTCTTAAACCTCGCACTTATTTAACAGTTTTTTCAAAGGACTGGCCCGCTACCGGAAGGTGGCAGCCAAGAGTGACCGTTCTTCAGAGCAGTAAAAGGTCAAAACTCGTTTGTAAACAGCAGCGACGCTGTGACTCTGCTGGTGGCATGGTAGCATCGGGATACCTACCGACCAGCCTCCCTGCCTGTTCGGTTAATCAGACCCATTGATACGGAATCACTGAATGGCCAACACGCTCTCCACCACAATTTCCCCCGAAGGCAGTCTTGAGATTCTTTCCAAGCATGAGGTCAACCGCTTACATGATACCTCGCGTAGCGGCCTGCATGCTGTGCTACGTAGCTGTGCACTGGCAGTACTGAGCTCAAGCAAACCTAGTGATAGCGGCCTAGCACTACTTGAGGCGTACCCAGACTTTGATATTGAAGTGCATCAACAAGACCGCGGCGTGCGCCTGACGCTAACCAATGCACCTGCAGAAGCCTTTGTCGACGGCCAGATGATCCGCGGCATTCGTGAGCACTTATCCTCCGTGCTGCGCGATATTGTCTATGTCTATAACGAGATCCAAGGTCACGATCGCTTCAACCTAAAAACGCAAGAAGGCACCACCAACGCCGTATTCCATATATTACGCAAGGCAGGAACACTGCAAGCGAATCGCGACCCAAGCCTTGTCGTTTGCTGGGGTGGCCACTCCATTAGCCGGGAAGAGTACGACTACTCTAAAGCCATTGGTTATCAGTTCGGGCTACGAGAACTGGATATCTGCACAGGCTGTGGCCCAGGTGCCATGAAGGGCCCCATGAAAGGAGCCAATGTCGCTCACGCAAAACAGCGCCGTAGTAATGGCCGCTACCTAGGTGTATCAGAACCAGGCATCATCGCCGCTGAGGCACCAAACCCAATTGTCAATGAACTGGTAGTAATGCCAGATATTGAAAAACGCTTAGAAGCCTTCGTACGTCTTGGCCATGCCATTATCGTCTTCCCTGGCGGTGTTGGCACAGCAGAAGAAATCCTTTATTTACTGGGCATTCTTATGCACCCAGACAACGCCGACATGGAGTTGCCGGTAATATTTACCGGGTTGCGCGAATCAGCGGAATACTTTCAGCGTATCGATGAATTTCTGGTCTACAGCCTAGGCGAGGAAGTCCGCCAACACTACCACATCATCATCGATGATCCCGTTGAGGTTGCACGGTTTGTTCGCAGCGGTGTGGACCGCGTTATGGCCTACCGTATCTCTCGCAAGGACGCTTTCTATTACAACTGGCGGCTGACCATTGCGCGCGATTTTCAAGAGCCGTTTGATCCAACTCACGAAACTATGGGCGCACTCGCCTTGCACCGTAACCAGCCGGCCCATGAGCTGGCCGCTAATCTACGACGGGCCTTTTCAGGCATTGTGGCCGGTAACGTCAAGGAGCGTGGTATACGCTTAATTGAAGCCCACGGCCCCTTTCCACTGCATGCTGAGCCAGATCTTATGCAGCGGCTAGATGCACTGCTGACGTCATTTGTCGCACAAGGCCGAATGAAGCTTGAAGGCGACTACACACCTTGCTATACCCTAGTCTGATACAGACTCGCCCCAGCAAACGGCTTTTTCAATCCGCCACTGACACATCAGTCAGGCTGGGGCATCCACCACACCCACAGCGCAAAACCTATCAGCCCAGTGCCGGTGCCGTAGGCAAGCCACAGCTCCCAGCCTATCCAGCCACCACTAAACCAATACATCAGGCCAATGGCCGCGATACCGCCAACAAAACAGCCAAGTAGCCGCTTAACCAACATTGGCACGCGCTTGCGAGACACTATCGACAGCTGACGCCACTGAAAAGCTCCCGCAATAGCCACAGCCACCGCAAAAGCCACAGCCAATATCAAACGCGTCTCATACCCTCCCACCATAAAGCGCGGCACATTACACAGAATGACCAGGACCAGTCCTGTCATCAGGCTGGTACGCTCGGCAGACGCCGATAGCTGCTGACTGAGGCTCATGCTACGCTCAACTGCTGGTCAACAATCCAGCTCTCCACCCAAGGAATTGCTACGTCATCTGCCATGAAAGTTTCCATTGCATCAATTTCCAGCCGCTCGCCCAGGCGTTGAGCACCAAACCCTTGCAATAACTCATCTAGTGCGCGACCCGCCCCACAAAACGAATCAACATAAGAGCTATCACCCAGCGCAATCAATCCATAACGTAAACCAACAAGCGATGGGCTCATCTTTTGCAGATCATGCAGCATCGCAGTTAGGTTACCGGGAAAGTCTCCAGAGCCCGTCGTCGAAGTACAGAACAACGCCAGCTCAGTCGGCGTGTCCAACAAATCAGCCAGCGTCGGCTGATCAAAAACCACGACGTCATAACCGGCGTTTTCAAACAATGGCTGCACCTGTTCAGCAACATCCAGTGCGCCACCATACATAGTACCAACAAATATTTTCACTAAGGACATGTCGCAAGTTTACCTAAGTATTTCAATCAATTATTAATACGTTTCATCGGCTGTAACAGCGCGGATACGGGAAAACATGAGTCGTCATTATGATGGAATGCGACAGAAAGCAATGTCTCGCGTGCTAATAACCTAGTACAATAGTCAGGCATTATACATCCCCACCTAACACATAACACGGAGGCATTATGGTACAGACCTTCGAAGCCTGGATCACACCGATCATGATTGGCGGTCTGATCCTTTTCATGTGCTTCATTATCTGGGATCTAGCAAAGAAATCCAAAGCCGGACGATTTGGCACCATCATGTTATTTGTTGTACTCGGAGCCGGTATGCTGGGCTATGTACTCAAAGTAGTTATTACCTGGCTACTGGAAGCCCAGGTCATTTGAACGAGACAAGCACCTCTCTTTCAATAAGATGCCGATGCTGCTATCAAGCAACATCGGCATCTTGAGCCCCCATTCACAAACCGTCAATCAGACACAGTGCCTTGACTCTCGACCAAGCGTTTTAATTTCTGGCCGGGGCGGAATGTCACGACTCGACGCGCCGAGATTGGAATTTCTTCACCTGTTTTCGGGTTGCGGCCAGGCCGCTCGCTTTTGTCACGCAAGTCAAAGTTGCCAAAGCCCGATAGCTTAACCTGCTCGTTTTCGCGTAACGCAGCACGGATTTCTTCAAAAAAGAACTCCACCATGCTTTTCGCCTCTCGCTTACTCAGGCCAAGCTCTTCATACAGATGTTCGGCCAACTCGGCCTTGGTCAAGGCACCCATATCGCATTCCTCGCGCTGATGGTTTATTCCTCGCCGACGGGCGGCTACGCTCGCAGGCTGGCTCCTAGCTCCTGCCGAGATTTTTCAACAATAGTATCAACTAGCGGGTTGATCTCTTCGTCATTCAGCGTGCGTGAAGGATGCTGCCAGGTCAAGCCTAGCGCAACACTTTTATAGCCCTCAGCAACACCTTTGCCTTGGTAGACGTCAAAAAGGTGCGCCTGTGCAAGCCATTCGCCACCACCTTCTCTCGCCAGATCCAGTAGCGCTTGAACAGAACAGGACGTCTCGACCAAAAAGGCTAGGTCGCGACGCACTTCAGGAAAGCGCGACAAGGGATTAAACGCTGGCACTTGCCCAGCCATGAGCTTATCAAGCTGCACTTCGAACAATACAGCATCGCTCTTTAAGCCAAGCTCAGCACGCACCGCGGGGTGCAATGTGCCAATCCAGCCAGCTTCCTCACCATGATAAAGCAAGCGTGCGCACTGGCCTGGGTGTAGTGCCGAATGCTCCGCGGCTTCAAAGCGCCATGCGTCAAGGCTGCCACCCATCGCCAATAGACTTTCCAAGTCACCCTTTACATCAAAAAAATCGACCGGCGAATTAACACTGCTCCAGCCTTCAGCTTCGCAAGAACCACATGCCAAACCACCGAACATCGATACCTGATCCAACGCGTCTAGTGTTCCTTGGAATACCAAGCCTGTTTCAAACAAGCGAACGCGTGCTTGCTGACGGTTCAGGTTATGCTGCAGTGCTCGTATCAACCCTGGAAACAAGCTGGCACGCATCACAGACAAGTCACTGGAAATGGGGTTCGCCAAGACCGGTGACAACACATCTGGAAGCAACGTGCTCTGCAGCTCTGGGGCAACAAAACTGTAAGTTACCGCCTCAAAGTAGCCTCGCGCAGCCATTTGTCGACGCAGTAAGCCAACCGGCGTAATCGCCTCATCATCGCGCTTGAAGCTCAGGCTTGCCTGAGGGCGATTCGAGGGCAGCTGGTTATACCCATGAATACGTGCAATTTCTTCGATCAAATCTTCTTCGATAGCAACATCAAAACGCCAGCTCGGCACACTCACATGCCAACCCGCCGCCTCACTTTCGACAGCCATACCAAGGCGTTCTAAAATTTCGACTACCTCACCACTATTAATCACCTTACTCAGAGCTTGATCCAAACGTGCACGACGCAACATTATGCGTTGCTCATCAAGTGGCTGGGCGATTTCTCCTGCCTCAACCAACGGGCCTGGCTGGCCGCCGGTAATCTCGACCAGCAACGCGGTAGCACGCTCGGCTGCCAAGCGAGGTAGCCCAGGATCGACACCGCGCTCAAAGCGGTGCGAAGCATCAGTATGCAAACCATGCTGGCGAGCTTGGCTCGCAATAGGCAGTGGCGAGAAATGAGCCGCCTCCAGAAACACATCACAGGTAGACGTGTTAACGCCTGAAGACTCTCCCCCCATAACGCCAGCAATAGCCAGAGGGCTCTGTTCATCGGCAATCACTAGTGTGGACTCGTCCAGCGAAAGCTCTTGCCCATCCAGCAGTATCAATCGCTCACCGGAGCGGGCTCGCCGCACGACCACTGCGCCATTAAGATTCGCTAGATCGAATGCGTGTAACGGCTGACCCAACTCCAGCATGACATAATTAGTCACGTCCACCACGGGATCAATAGAACGAATACCGCTGCGACGCAGACGCTCAACCATCCACAACGGTGTTTCTGCGGTAACGTCGACCCCTTTGATCACACGACCAACGTAACAAGGACAGCTTTCGCTATCTTCAACGCGAACATCAAAGCTTTCTGAGTGCGTCGCCTCCACGGCCTCAATAACGGGTGCCACTACCGTTTGGCGGTTTAAGACCCCAACCTCCCGAGCCAGGCCTTTCAGGCTGAGACAATCTCCACGATTTGGCGTTAGATCGAGCTCGAGCGTATGGTCGTCGAGCTTCATCCAGTCACGAAAGTCTTCGCCTAACGGGGCCGTCTCTGACAAGACAAGAATGCCCTCGGACGTGTCCTCCTCAAGCCCCAACTCTGACGCAGAGCAGATCATTCCGCGAGATTCCGCTCCGCGCAATTTGGCCTTCTTAATCTTGAAATCACCAGGCAACACGGCACCAACGCGAGCAAAGGCAATTGTTTGCCCCGCTGCCACGTTAGGCGCTCCACACACCACCTGAACTGGCTCACCGCTTCCGTCATCCACTTGGCACAGACGCAGTTTATCTGCGTCAGGGTGAGGAACACACGCCAACACCTTAGCTACCACGACCCCGCTAAACGCCGCAGCCACAGGCTCAATACCGTCAATCTCAAGGCCAGCCATGGTCACTTGGTCGGCCAATGCTTGAGTACTCAAGGCGGGAGATACCCACTCACGCAACCACTGCTCAGAAACTTTCATGACAACTCCTGTCTGTGCTTATTCGCTGTACTTAACCTGGCAAACGATCAGGCGAACTGGCGCAGAAAGCGCAGGTCGTTGTCGAAGAACAGCCGCAAGTCATTAACGCCATAGCGCAGCATCGCCAGGCGTTCAGCCCCCATACCAAAGGCAAAACCGGTATAGCGCTCAGTATCGATACCAACATGATTAAACACGGCAGGATGCACCATGCCGCAACCAAGCACTTCAATCCAGCCAGTATGCGAACAGACTCGGCAACCTTCGCCAGCACACATCACACACTGAATATCTACTTCTGCCGACGGCTCGGTAAAGGGAAAGTATGATGGCCGAAAACGTACAGAGAGGTCATCGCGCTCAAAAAAGGCCTGCAGAAAATCCTCAACGGTTCCCTTGAGGTCAGCAAAGCTGACGTTCTCATCGACCAGCAACCCTTCTACCTGATGAAACATCGGCGTATGGGTCAGATCAGAATCGCTACGGTAAACCCGCCCTGGGCAGACAATACGGATCGGTGGTGACTGTGTTTCCATGGTGCGCACTTGCACGGGCGACGTATGGGTACGCAACAGCCGAGACGCATCGAAGTAAAACGTATCCGCCATGCCGCGAGCCGGGTGGTGAGCCGGAATATTGAGCGCTTCGAAATTGTGGTAGTCATCTTCAATTTCGGGGCCCGTTGCTACGTCAAAACCAATCCGTGTAAACAACGCTTCGATACGTTCCAACGTGCGCATTACCGGATGCAAGCCACCATCTAACTGATGGCGGCCAGGCAAGGTCACATCAATACGCTCTGCAGCCAGCCGCTGAGCCAGCGCAGCTGTTTCAAGAGACGTCTTGCGCGCCTCAATCAACTGAAAAAGCTGTTGTTTTGCCTGGTTAATCTGCTCACCAGCAGCAGGGCGTTCTTCTGCCGACAAACGGCCAAGCCCTTTGAGCAACGCTGTAATCTCGCCCTTCTTACCGAGATAGTGCACGCGAACATGATCGAGAGCCGCGATATCTTCGGCGGCGTCAATGGCTTGACGCGCCTTACTGACCAGGGTGGGAAGATGCTCCATCCGTTGATGCTCCGAATTCAGAATAATGGGCTGGCAATGCACCGCCTCATGCAAAAAGTGCGGCACCATGCAACCAGGCAAAAAGGTAACCAAAAACAATGACAACAGGCACTCAGCCTTTCTGCCAACCTAAGTCAGAAAATGCCTATAGTCGAAAAAAAACAGGGGAAGAGCGGCTGCTCTTCCCCTGCTGCGATCGTTATCTGTGTCAGCATCTCGTGCAGACACACATACGCTCACCTTGACTTACTGGGCAGCAGCAGCCTTAGCTTTCTCGACAATCGCGGCAAAAGCCGCTTTCTCGTGAACAGCCAGGTCCGCCAGTACCTTACGGTCAATCTCGATACCTGCCTTCTTCAGACCACCAACAAAGCGGCTGTAAGACATGCCGTGCTGACGCGCACCTGCGTTGATACGCTGGATCCACAGGGCACGGAACTGACGCTTACGCTGGCGACGGTCACGATAGGCATACTGACCTGCCTTGATAACCGCCTGCTTAGCAACGCGAAATACGCGTGAACGGGCACCGTAGTAACCCTTGGCTTGCTTAAGGATCTTCTTGTGACGACGACGAGCGACGACACCGCGCTTGACTCGAGTCATAGCTTAACTCCTGACAAAAAAGTGTGTTCCAAGGGGTTACAGATACGGAAGCATCCGTTCAATGAGCTGCTTGTCTGCATCATGTATCTGTTTCATACCACGCAGCTGACGCTTCCGCTTGGTCGACTTTTTTGTCAGGATGTGACTGCGAAATGACTGCTTATGCTTAAAGCCATTCCCCGTCTTCTTGAAGCGCTTGCCTGCGCCACTGTTACTCTTGATTTTCGGCATGAGATGAACTCCGCTCGAGGTTATTGAGAAAACCCAAGGCCAGTGACTGGCACCGCTGTGCCAGCCACTCGTTAACAACGCCGTCGGATCACTTCTTCTTTGGGGCAATAATCATGATCATCTGCCGACCTTCCATTTTCGGGAAGGATTCCACGGTACCAATCTCTTCAAGATCAGCGGCGATACGCTCCATCAGCTTACGACCGAGGTCCTGATGAGCCATTTCACGCCCGCGAAAACGCAGTGTCACTTTGCCCTTATCGCCACCTTCAAGGAAACGTATCAGGTTTTTCATTTTAACCTGATAGTCACCCTCGTCGGTGCCAGGTCGGAATTTGACTTCCTTGACCTGAATTTGCTTCTGCTTTTTCTTCTGTACCGCCTTCTGCTTTTTCTGCTCAAAGACGAACTTGCCATAATCCATTATCTTACAGACGATTGGATCGGCATTAGAAATCTGTACGAGGTCCATATCCTCAGCTTCAGCACGCTCCAGGGCGTCAGTTGTATCGACAACCCCCAGCTGTTCACCGTCACTGCCAATCAGGCGTACCTGATCCTCGATAATGCGCTCGTTCATTGGGGGCCGCTTATCTTGCGTACGACCTCTCGGATTGCTTCTCTTGATGGTTCCGTCTCCAATTCAGTTGGACGATGTCGTTACTTGCACTCGGCCTGAATGCGCTCAATAAAATCATCGATCGACATAGTGCCGAGGTCTTCACCAGTACGCGTACGCACAGCGACTGAGTCAGCTTCGACTTCCTTATCTCCCACCACCAGGAGATAAGGGACCTTTTGCAAGGTGTGCTCGCGGATCTTAAAGCCGATCTTCTCGTTTCTCAAGTCTGCTTTAGCTCTAAAGCCAAGTTTTTGCATCCGCGACTCAATTGCGAGCGAATATTCACGCTGAGCGTCAGTGATGTTAAGTATGACAGCTTGCTGAGGGGCCAGCCATAACGGCATAGCACCGGCATAGTGCTCAATCAAAATCCCCAAGAAACGCTCGAAGGACCCCAGAATAGCACGATGCAACATAACTGGCGTCTTGCGGGCACCGTCTTCATCGACAAATTGCGCATCAAGACGTCCAGGCAGGTTGAAATCCAGCTGCAGCGTACCGCACTGCCACACTCGATTCAGGCAGTCACGCAGTGAAAACTCGATTTTCGGTCCATAAAATGCCCCCTCACCCGGCTGTAGCTCCCACGCATGTCCTGTGGTGTTCAATGCAGCCTCAAGGCCCGCTTCAGCACGATCCCACACGTCAGGCTCGCCGAGAAAATCATCTGGCCGAGTCGAAAGCTTAAGCTCAACATCGTCAAAGCCCAACTCTTTGTACACTTTCAACGTCAACGCAATAAAGTCTTCAGCCTCAGGCTGAATCTGCTTTTCAGTGCAGAAAATATGCGCATCATCTTGGGTAAAACCGCGTACACGCATCAAACCATGCAGTGAGCCAGAAGGCTCATTACGGTGGCAACTTCCAAACTCTGCTAAGCGCAAAGGCAAGTCACGATAGCTGCGTAACCCTTGATTAAACACCTGAACATGGCAGGGGCAATTCATCGGTTTAACAGCATACTCTCGCTTCTCAGACTCGGTAGTGAACATCAGCTCACTATAATGCTCCCAGTGCCCCGAAGCCTTCCATAGCGACAAATCAACAACCTGAGGCGTCTTGATTTCCTGATAGCCATTTTCGATCTGTATACGGCGCATATATTGCTCAAGCGCCTGATACATAGTCCAGCCATTAGGATGCCAAAACACCATTCCTGGTGCTTCTTCCTGCAGGTGGAAGAGATCCATACGGCGCGCCAATTTACGATGGTCACGCTTTTCGGCTTCTTCAAGACGCTTGAGATACCCCTTAAGCTGCTTTTTGTCAGCCCAAGCCGTACCGTAAATTCGAGTTAACATGGCATTATTAGCATCGCCGCGCCAATAAGCGCCAGCCATTTTAGTTAACTTGAATGCCTTCAGATGTCGCGTATTAGGAACATGAGGACCGCGACACATGTCCGTGTATTCCTGATGATGGTAAAGGCGAATTGTCTCCCCTTCAGGAATTTCTCGCACAATTTCCTGCTTATAGGGCTCTTCACGATGTAAAAAAGTCAGCATTGCTTTATCGCGATCAACATATTCACGCGTCACATCGTAGCCACTATCAATCAGCGCTTTCATGCGCGCTTCTATGGCTTCCAAATCATCAGGTGTAACAGAGCGCCCAAACTCAATATCATAATAAAAGCCATCGGTAATAACCGGACCAATAGCCATCTTAGCATCAGGGTATAGCTGCTTGACCGCATGACCAATAAGGTGAGCACAAGAATGGCGGATAATTTCCACCCCTTCTTCATCACGTGCAGTAATGATTGCCACCTTGGCATCACGCTCAATAATATCAGCGGCATCCACTAACACCCCATCGATGCGACCGGCGACGCAGGCTTTTGCCAAGCCTGGGCCAATACTTTCAGCCAGATGCATAATGGAAATCGGGTTATCAAACTCTCTTTGGCTGCCGTCAGGCAGTGTCACGATGGGCATGTAAAAATTATTCCTTGTACGCAGTGGTGATCCATACCAGGGATCACATGTCGTCGTTGGGGGTCGCCTTAGATGACTTACATAACGCCATAGGCGATAAAAGATCCGTGGTCATTCTACCAGAAAAGCGACTATTAACGCTATTGTCGCCACACAAGATAAATAGAAAAACAGAAAGGCGCCCGTAGGCGCCTTTTTTGGTGCAAGCTTTGTGCTTATCGCCTCGCATCAGCGAAACAAAAAGACACAGGAAATCTTATTTCCACTCGCCCATTTCTACGCGACGGTTCAGAGCGCGACCTTCTTTTGTCTGATTAGACGCGATGGGGTTTTCTGCACCGAAGCCCATGGTGGTCATGCGCTGGCCAGAAACACCCTGAGACGCCAAGAAGGCAGCAACAGAGTCAGCACGTGCTTTTGATAAGCGCTTGTTGTAAGCCGCGTTACCAACAGAGTCAGTGTACCCTTCGATGCGAACACGAACGCCTTGGTTAGCACGCAGTTTCTCAGCCACGCTCAGCAAGATTTGCTGGGCTTCTGGCGTCAGACGATCGGAGTCAAACTCAAAGTTGACGTCACGCAGAACCATGTTGTCTACACAGCCCAGAGCGTTAACCGTGGCGCCTGCAGGGGTTCCGGGGCACTGGTCCTGATAGTCTGGCACGCCATCACCGTCAGAATCCAACGGGCAACCCACAGCATCAACGGCAACGCCCGCCGGAGTTCCGGGGCACTCATCGATGTTGTCAGTAACGCCATCACCATCGGTGTCTTTGTACTCAGGCGCAGGAACGGCTTTCTTCGGCTCGGCACACAGCAGCGCACCTATAGCGGCACCGGCAGTTGCACCCACCGCACCGCCGCGCTCTTCATCGCTTGATGAGCTGGTTGCATAGCCAATACCACCACCGATCAAACCACCAGCAACACCACAAACGGCGGGATGCTGGTACCAAGACCGCGCAGAAGAAGAGCTGTCAGCAGCTGAGGACTGAGAGGCCGAGCTGGCACAGCCGGTAAGGCCTACTGCCAGAGCAGAACCGATCAACAGGCCTGTTGTAGATTTCTTCATGTAAGACTCCTTCTTAACATAACTCTGGCATGGGCAAATTCGTAGATGCCATCCAGTGAAACAGTATATTCGAGCATTCAGCGCAGGCACCTGGAACGAACACCACACACCCACTGTTAAAAACACTCGAACACCAGATAAGCTGATAACACCGCAAAATGATTCAGGCTACTCAGCATTCCTAATCTTCCGCAGCATCGTACCAAGCTTGCCGAATTCTAACAAATGATGCAATAAAACATGGAACTTTTACAACGTTTTAAGGTATTCGCCCTAGCTGCCTTTTACGGCCGCCTTTTTTTAGCGACAAAATCCAACGCTGCCTTAGCCGAAGCGAGCACAGGTTCGCGCATCTCACCCTCCACTTCCAGCCGCTCTTGGTCTTCCTTTCGCCGCTGAGCTGCTGTTAATGCCATACGCGCAGAGTGGCTGTGCAAGTGCTGAGTTCGCGCATGAACAATTGCAAATGCCTTGAATTCTGGCTCATCAACCAATCCTGACTCGATGATATCAAACAGTGTTCGACAGCGCCAGGCAGCCTCTGTAATACCCACTTGGTCCTGAAGTAGAGCTGAGGCCACCAGCTCTAGGTTCTCCAAGCTATTCTGTACTGCCCTTCTGTCTTCGTCGTAACGAAACGCTTTACGCTTTCCAACTTCTCGCCACAGAAGGAACGCATACCCAGCCAAACCTGCGGTTACCAGCAAGGCGACACCCAGAAGAATCATCGCTAAACTATTTGACATAACAATACCTATTCTAAAAATTTACAGATATTTTATACTGCCGCCGCCAGGCGCCCAAACACCCCCAGCAAGTCACTGCACAGGGGCATTCTCTTTGTGTTGTGCAGGGGCAACCACCTGTCATATCCATTAGCAGCTCTACGCAATTATTTACCTGAATGGGAGAACTCATGTCTCACTCTCGAGAACCGCAGACAGCTGCTCCGGCATCAACGGCAGCGCGCATCGGACTCTGGCTTGGCCCAGCATTCCTACTCATGACTCTTGTAATCCCTCCTCCTGGGAGCATGCCCGAAACAGCTTGGTACTGCGTTGGCTTGGCTCTACTAATGGCCACTTGGTGGTCTACCGAGGCCATTCCCATCCCCGTCACATCACTTCTGCCAATGGCGGCAGCACCTGCACTGGCGATCAGCGATATCAAAAGCGTCGCCTCCAACTATGCACACCCCATCATCTACCTGTTTCTCGGTGGTTTTTTGCTAGGTATTGGGATGCAGCGCTGGAACCTACACCGACGCATTGCTCTTATGGTATTACGAGTGGTAGGTCAGGAGCCACGTCGCCAAATTGCGGGATTCATGATAGCCACTGGCTTCCTTAGCATGTGGGTATCAAATACCGCCACAGCCATTATGATGCTACCCATTGGCATGTCAGTTATCAGCCTGATTGAAAATGGCGACCCTGAGGCCCGTCGGCGCTATGCCACCGCCCTATTACTCGCCATTGCTTACTCTGCCAGTATCGGAGGCGTAGCAACGTTGATTGGCACGCCCCCTAATGCCTTATTAGCCGCCTACCTGTCAGATAGTCGTGGCATCGATCTTGGCTTTGCCCAATGGATGCTGATCGGCGTACCAATCAGCATGGCCATGATGGTAGTGGCATGGTGGTGGTTAACACGTAAAGGGTTTGCCCTTGAGGCCGCCGAAGACAGCGCCACACTGATTCGCGATGAGCTGGCGAAGCTTGGCCGCATATCATCAGCAGAACGCCGCGTCGGAATGATTTTTTTACTCGCCGCCATCAGCTGGATAATACGTCCGCTACTTAATGACATGGGTATCGACTGGCTCTCCGACACTGGTATTGCCATCATAGCGGGCATCCTGCTATTTCTCACGCCCTCAGGAGACGGTAACGGCAACCGCCTACTTAGCTGGGGCGATACACACGACCTACCATGGGGCATCCTGCTGCTGTTTGGTGGCGGACTCGCCTTGGCCGGCGCCATCACCAAGTCAGGACTTGCCGAGTGGATCGCAGAACAACTTGGCATGCTTGCCGCCTTCCCGTTGCTGCTGATGATAGGCATGGTGGTACTAGTCATCATATTTCTCACCGAGGTGACATCTAACACCGCAACAGCCGCAGCCTTTCTTCCTTTGCTTGGCGCGCTTGCCTTGTCGCTGGGCATTTCACCGCTACTGATCGCCGTGCCGGCCGCTATTGCTGCCAGCTGCGCCTTTATGATGCCAGTCGCTACGCCACCCAACGCCATCGTATTTGCTACTGGGCAAATGAAAATTCAATCAATGATCCGCGCGGGCTTTGCCCTCAACCTGATGAGCACCGTACTGGTCACCCTAATGAGCTATGGCTTGATTTTGCTAGTCTGGTAAATTCAACATCATAAAGCCACAGTGTCACCACATGTGACGCTGTGGCTTAAAGCTCAGACCAAACACACACAGAAATACGCGCTCTGCGCGGACGCATCAAAGCCCTACCAGTTTAATAATCATGGGCAATAAGAACGCCGTTAATAGACCCGTCAACCCCATAGCCAGACCAGAGAATGCCCCGGCAATAGCACCAATCTGAGCAAAAGAATGTGCAGTACCGATACCATGAGCCGCCAGACCCAGCGTAAACCCTTTAACCGCAGGGTCCTTGATTTTAAAAATCTTGAACAATAGCGGCCCTACGACACATCCCACAGCACCAGTCAACAGCACAAGACCCGCTGCCAACGACGGGATGCCACCGACCTGTTCAGCAACGCCCATAGCAATTGGCGAAGTCACCGATCGCGGCGCCAATGACAGCACCGTCGCACGCTGCGCCCCCATCACCAGCGCCATACCGACGGTGGTTAATACCGCCGTAAAAATCCCAGCCAGACAGGCAAGCACCAGTGGAACAAGCATGCTGCGAACCCGCTCACGATGGTCGTATAACGGCACCGCCAACGCGACAGTGGCTGGCCCCAATAGAAAGTGAATAAACTGGGCACCCTCAAAATACGTGGCGTAGTCCATATCCACTAGCAACAAAAAAGCAATCAACATCGCAATACTTAATATCACTGGGTGCAGCACTGGCGTGCCACCTGCCAACTTATTGATCCGCACCGACAATAAAAATGCGAGCAAAGTCACCAATAGCGATAAGAGAGGATTGCCCGACAAATACACCCACAGCTGGTCCAGAGCAGCCACTTTCATTTATCACACTCTCCCAATTTATCAACCACGTCGTTGTTTTCGCCCTGGTTTTTCTGAAAATAAGACAACACCAGCGCCGTAACAACAACGGTCAACATCGTAGACACGACTAGCGTCACTGCAATAGCTAACCAGTCATCACCAATCAGCCGCCCATGAATAATCAACCCCACCCCAGCAGGAACAAACAGTAGCGTCAGGTACCCCAGCAGCCCTTCTGACGCCGTACGCAAACTATTTGGCACCCGCCCACGAACCAATAACCCGAGCAACAGAATCACCATGCCAAATACTGGCCCCGGTATCGGCGCAGAAAGTAACCGTGTCAGCAACTCACCCAGCATCTGGCAACCGAGTAATACGCTCATCCCCAGTATCAGTGGCATCACAACATCCTTAATAACAGTACTCAAAGCAACTCAGCGCCTATGACGCCCCAAGCAGTTGAAATAAAACCGCAAAGAAGGGTTTTATTTTCTCACTCAACGCGCTAGTATACGCCTCGTTATCGGGCAGTACGAACCCAAGGGTTCAGCACCGAAAGCATGTCGGAACGTGGCGCAGCTTGGTAGCGCGTTGCAATGGGGTTGCAAAGGTCGCAGGTTCGAATCCTGTCGTTCCGACCAAAATATTCATAAAAAGCCGCCGCTTACGGGTCATGCCGAGCGGCGGCTTTTTGTTTTGTGCTGAGTAAAACGCTGGGAAGCTATCGCCGACACGCTACCTTCAACTCATCCGGCTGCTGTTTCACTCCTCCTCAAACCTACCCTAAAAAAACAAAGCTCCGCGCTGAGGCGGTGCTTGCGCTAAAACAAGTTACATCTGGCCGATGTATTTCATTTTATTGCGCATTTCTGCAGGCACGTCTTCGATCAATACCAGTGTAATTTCGGAGCCGCCATCTTCTGTCGTGACTACTTTTTCTCCAAGTGTTGCATTAATAGAGTTCGGCGTAAGGTTATACATAGCACCAGTCAGCGGATCGACAATAAACCAACCAATCAGCCCACCAAAGACCAGGTTGCCGCCGATATACCAACCATTAGGCCTAGAGTTGATTATCACCGAGCGGTTGTCATAACCCTCTTTAGAAAGCTCGACTGTGTATGTCTTCCCACCAAAATAGCTGCCATCGGACTTACGCAATTGTACCGTGGTAGGTGTCGTTCCAGAATAGACTTCGTCCCGACGCTCATCGGTAATCATCACACTAGCATTACTTGGACTGCTACTGATTGTTACTGACTGCTCTCTTTCACCAACGATAGAGGCGCAACCAGTCATCACTGATAACGTAACGATAGCAGCAGTTAATTTCAGCATCTTTATTTTCACAACACTTCCTTAAGTTAATAGGCGAGGTTTTATCGCTATAGGCTCCGTGACGTTTAGCCACAATAGTAAACAGGCCGACAAAATGTGCATTCCACATCCTGACGACCTGTCTGCGTTACGGTTCGCAGCGCGAATTACCGCACCACTCTTTTTCTATCTCGTCACTCTCGCCATGCGGATATCAAAATGCGTCACGATCTGCACGCGTACTTTCCTCATCGCCTTCCAGTACGCGGTCGTGCTGAATTTCAAGCCACATGGCGTTAACAACGGCAAACACTGCTGCCAAGGGAAGACCCAACATCCAAGCGAAATACCACATGTTCTACCTCCTTAATAGCTGTGACCATCAGTGACATCGGTTTCCGTCACCTTGCCCCACAACACCTTGTACACCCAAGCGGTATAAACCAGGATCAGCGGCAAGAAAATGGCAGTTGCAAACAACATGACAAACAGCGTCAGGTGAGACGATGAGCTGTCCCACACGGTCAACGATGAGTCAGGGCTAATAGACGACGGCATAAAGAATGGGAACATCAACATACCAACTGAAGAAATGGCACCCAAAATGCCTAGCTTAGACCACAACAGCGTAGAGCCCTCACGACCAGCACGCAGACCGATCACGGTCATAATCATGCCGATCAACCCAAGCACTGGGCCTGCTACCGCCCAAGGGCGCTCAGAATAGCTGTCCAGCCAGCTAGCGGTACGCGCTACTTCAGTCAGTAACGGGTTAGACGGGCCATTAGGCTCAGGTGCATTAACCAGCTGATACCCTTCAATACCGAACATCAGCCAAAGGCCAGCAAGCACAAAGCCAACGATTGTCACTAGACCTGTCACGCTACCGATAGCACGCGCACGCGATGCCACTGCTCCTTCCGCCTTAAACGATAGCCAGGCAGCACCGTGCGTGATCAGCATCATCAGCGACACAACGCCAGCCAGTAGCGCAAAAGGCCGTAGCAAACCGACCAGCTTACCCAGCATGGTGCCATGGTAGAGTGTGAACAAGTCAGGCGTTAACTCAAAGGGTACGCCTAACAACACATTGCCCACGGCAACACCAAATAACAGTGCTGGCAAGGCGCCACCCACAAACAGCGCCCAATCCCAGGAGGTTCGCCAAACAACTGAGTCACGCTTGGAGCGATACTTAAACGCTACCGGACGCAGGATTAGCGCCGCCAATACCAGGAACATTGCAAGGTAAAACCCAGAGAAGCTAGCCGCATACAACGGCGGCCAAGCGGCAAAGATGGCACCGCCCCCCAGGATGAACCACACCTGATTCCCTTCCCATACTGGGCCAATGGTATTGATAACAACACGGCGCTCGATATCCGTCTTGCCAACAAAGGGCAACAGCGCCCCAACCCCCATATCAAATCCATCGGTCATCGCAAAGGCGATCAGCAGGATGCCTAACAGCAACCACCAGATGACACGCAGGACGTCGTAACCAATGAGTTCATGTAAAATCATAGCCGTTACTCCGCAGACGCAAGGTGACTGTTATCGTCCGGACGACTCAGACGGCGCTTATGCTGCTCCATCCAAACGTCAGTTTCTTTAACATCTTCAACTGGCCCCTGACGGATGTACTTCAACATCAGCCCCATCTCTACGATAAATAGCACGGTGTAGAAGAGCATAAAGCCCGCCAGCGTAAAGAGCACATCACCAATTGATAAGTGGCTGACGGATAGCGCAGTTGGTAACACGCCATCGACTGTCCATGGCTGACGGCCATATTCCGCAACAAACCACCCCAGCTCAGCCGCAATCCAGGGAGCTGGAATAATGATGACCGCCAAACGCAACGCCCAACGCGGATAATCACGACCACGAAAGCTGGTACGCCAGAAAAAGTAAGCCATCATGATGATAAAACCAAAGCCCAGTCCAACCATGATGCGGAACGCCCAAAACAGCGGAAATACTTCAGGTAACGTATCATCTGTCGCCTGAGCAATCTGCGCTTCTGTCGCCTCACGCGGATCATCTACATAACGCTTCAACAAATAGGCATACCCTAAGTTACCCCCGTGCTCCTCAAACGTGTCACGTACTTCAGGACTGCTTTCTCCCCGATCCTCGCGAATTGTCATCAGTGCATCATAAGCAACGATACCCGAGCGAATACGTTGCTCAGACTCTTGCAGCAGCTCTTTGATGCCTTCTATCGGCGTATCCAGCGAGCGGGTGCCTATCAGCCCCATAACATAAGGGATATGAATGGCGTATTTCGTTTCACGGGCTTCTCGATCAGGAACCCCTAACAGGGTGAACGATGCCGGTGCCTCTTCGGTCTCCCACATGGCCTCCATGGCGGCCATCTTCATTTTCTGGTCGTGTGTGGTCAAGTAACCAGACTCATCACCCAACACCACAACTGACAACGCAGCAGCCAAACCAAACGAGCAAGCAACAGCTATCGAGCGACGCGCCAGGTCGACATGACGACCCTTCAGGAGATACCAGGCTGAAACGCCCAACACAAATACAGACGCCGTTACATAACCAGCAGACACCGTATGCACAAACTTAGCCTGAGCCACTGGGTTGAACATCACCTCAAACCAGCTAGTCATCTCCATGCGCATCGTTTCAGGGTTAAACGCAGCTCCCACAGGGTTTTGCATCCAACCGTTAGCAATCAAGATCCACAGCGCAGAAAAGTTGGAACCAATAGCCACCAACCAGGTCACAACCAAGTGTCCAATTCGACTTAACTTGTCCCAACCAAAGAAGAACAGCCCAACAAATGTCGCCTCAAGGAAAAAAGCCATCAGCCCTTCAATTGCCAGCGGGGCCCCGAAAATATCTCCAACATAGTGACTGTAATACGACCAGTTCATACCAAACTGGAATTCCATGGTAATACCGGTAGCAACACCAATGGCAAAGTTAATGCCAAACAGCGTGCCCCAGAACTTGGTCATTTGACGCCAAATGACTCGGCGCGTCATAACATAGACGGTTTCCATAATCGCAACAATCACTGACAGACCCAACGTCAGTGGTACGAAAAGGAAGTGATACATCGCCGTCAGCGCAAACTGCAGTCGCGACAGCTCAACGATATCGAGATCCATGTCTCGGCTCTCCCTTGTTCCGGTCTACCCACCGTAACGCCTTGATGAGCAGAAAACAGTTGGCGGACAGGCTTGGGCCAATCCACTTGTCCCTCTCGAGACTCAGAGTGCGAGGATTAAAGGCCCTTGCTTACCTTTGAATGACTTCGACATACCGAATACTGATGGTCACGAAGCCGACACGACTTTATTGTTTTTTTAATTCATTTTTAGGACAAGCTTATCGTCACAAAGACAGCCTCACTTGTCTATCAAATACAGCGTGATCAGCACTGCGGTGTAAGGTCGCAAGTATTGCAACATCAGGAAGATAACGACGTATTCCAACAAGAACTTGATCAGCGGTTTGCGCGTCTAATCCTTCAATTGGTTCATCCAGCAACAACAGTTCGGGACGATTCAGAATACCTCGCGCTAGACATAACCGCTGAGACTGACCACCCGAAAGACCGCTTCCCCCTTCTCCTAGCTGCGCATCAAGCCCACCACGTTCAGCAATCACCTGTTGCAACGCCACCGCCGTCAGCGCCTTCCACAACAGTTCATCACTGGCGTTTCTGGCAAGGCACAGGTTGTCACGAATACTCCCAGCAATTAGCGTACTGCGCTGCGGTACCACTGCAACCAACTTTCGCAGCGCAGGTTCCGCCCAGTCACAAGGGGGCACGCCTTTAATCGTAAGGCTTGCGCTGCCATCTGGTTGTATCGGGCACGCTTCCAACCCGGCAATCTGCATTAACAAGGTACTTTTTCCACTACCGCTAGCACCAGTCAAGGCGACAGTATCACCAGGGTTAAGCGTTAGCGTGAGCTGACCCGTATTTACCACAAGCAACGGTGCAGACGGGTCTGTGTTGACCGGATTAAGCGTCTTGGCGATAGATGACTGCAAGCTTTCATTAATGCGCTGCGCGGCACTACTCATCCGGCCAACCTCGGCTACACCGCGCTTAAGCGGCAGAATTGTCTCGGCCAGCGCCAGCGCGACAAATATCCCCATGCCACCAACAGCTGGGCTAACAACACCCTGCGCCACCAAATAACCGCCGACGATCAGCGCCAGCCCTGCCACGACAGAAACCAGAAAAGCAATGCTCGCCTGAGCCGAACGTTCTGCACGGTCCAGTTTACGAGCCGCCTGGCGCGACTGACTATCCATATTGAGCAGACCAGCTTCACGCTGTCCCAGAACACCTCCCAGAATAACGGCCTGACGATCTCGCAGCATATCAATAGCGGCTCGGCGAAGTGCTTGCGCGTTGGCCTCCACATTTACGGAAGGAACCATACTTTGCTGAGCCAGCCACCAGAAAATCAGCCCCGATAAGGGCAAATATCCGGCTAGCAGCGCCCAGGCCATCCACCAGTCGGTCAACCACCCCATCATCATGAACACGACAACCTGCGTGATAAGCGCCGCTAAAGCCGGCAACAGCAGTCTCAACACAACACCATCCAGCGCATCGACATCTGACACAATACGCGTCAATGTTGCTTCGCTACGCAGACGAGCCAGCGCTCTGCTATGCAACGATGATTGGCGTCTCAGCAAGGTGACACGCAGCGCCGCCAAGGCACGCAAAGTCGCGTCATGGGTCAACAGGCGCTCACCATAACGCGACACTGTTCTTCCCAACGCCAGAAAGCGCACGCCTGCCGACGGTCGAAACACATCAAATGCAATACCAACGCCTGTGATGCCCGCAATTCCCGTGGCGGTAATAAACCAACCTGACAGCCCAAGTAACCCCGCGCCCATTAATAGAACGACGATGGCCAATAGCGCCCCACGCGCCATACTCCAGGGCGAGGCCGATATCAGCAAGCGAACAATCGGTAGTAATGATTTCATCACAACGCCTCTTCTTGCTCTGGGCTCACTGGGGCTATCTCCACCACGAATTCCATGGCCTCAACCAAAGCAGGGTCATGGGTGGCAACAAGTAGACTGTGCCCATCATCAGTTAAACGACGCAGCGCACGTATTACCTGTGCCGCCGTTACTGGATCAAGATCTGCGGTAGGCTCATCTGCAAGAATCAGTTCACGGCCACTAAGAACGGCACGAGCAATCATTAGCCGCCGCGCCTCACCGCCAGAGACGCCACCACCACTCTGGCCCAGCCGCGAATCCAGGCCATCGGGCAACCGCTCAACCAAAGAACGCGCCTCAGCTAAGGTAAGCGCCGGCCAGGGGTCAGCCCCATGGCCTTCTGGGTCCAGCCATTCGCGCAAGGTATGGTCTGAAAAGTGAGGGGTCTGGGGAATCAGGCTGATGCGTCGTCGCCAAGCATCTGCGGAGGTGTCGTCTAGCGCGCCACCACAAACAAAGACTTGCCCATGCGCAACAGGTACTAGCCCAGCAATTGCCGCCAGTGCGGTGGTCTTTCCTGCCCCGCTGGGGCCAGTAATAGCTAACGACTGCCCAGCACGAAGAATGAAGTCCGGCAGAGCCACCTGACGGCCTGGTAACGCAGCGACCGCCCCGTGAAGTGACACGCTCAACTCACCGGGTAGTGGCGCAACCATTTCTGCAGAGCCGACAAAGCGCACTCGCTCGGCGCTATCCAGTTCTTCGAGTTCGGCAACCACAGCCAACCCATCGGCGCGATCATGCCAAGCGGCGGCAAGGTCGCGAAATGGTTGAAAGAACTCTGGGGCAATCAGCAGGACAAACAGCCCTTCCCCGAGCGTCAGTGGCACGCTCCAACTACCAAAGGTGATTTCACCCAGCAGCGAGAAGCCAATAAACACCGCCAACATGGCGACGCCAAGGGCACTAAACAGCTCAAGCACGGTGGAGGAAAGAAAAGCGACGCGCAACACCGCCATGGTTCGAGTTCGCAGCGCCTCTGCGCGCTCAGCAAAACTGTCAGCGGCACGTTCAGTGGCGCCCAACAGGCGAATATCTAGCATCGCAGACAGACGCTCCATGAGCATACTGTTCATGGTGCTAATTTCATTCATCTGCTTACGCGAGGCGTCTTCGGCGGCCATACCAACCAGCGCCATAAAGACGGGAATCAGCGGCCCCGCCACCAATAGCACCAACCCAGCAGCCCATGACACATAAAAGGTTAATCCAAGCAGCACCAGTGGCAGCACAGACACCCGCGTCATCGCAACGTAATAACGCGTGACCCACGGCTGAAGCAAAGGCAGTTTCTGTACCAGCAGAGCGGCAATTTCAGCTGAGCTAGTACTAGCCCGAGCACGCGCCTCGCGTGTGATCAACAACTCGCGTTCACGCTGAATAGTTTGATCAGCAGCCCCAAACAGATAAGCACCAGCTCGACGGTCCAACATGGCACGTATCAGCCCACCGAAAACAAACAGCCCAGCCGCCCACAAGGTACGGTCCATCTCGCCCATCACCCAGCCAGAAATTGCCCAAGCCACCAGTGCTGCCTGGGCAGGCCAAATTAGACCCGCGAGCAACGACAGCACACTAGCACGACGCAGCTGAGGTGATATTGGTGCGATAATGCGTTGTTGAGCGCTGCGTTTAGAAGGCTTGGCTTTTTCGTATGAGGAACTGCCCATCAGCTGACCTTTTCAAGAGCCCACCCTAGCCATACCCGCCTGACTTACCTGAGTGGTCTAACGTTTGCAGGGTAACCAATTGATGCAAGTCTGCATGATCCTATAGCGATCAGCAAAAGCTGTTTTCATATCGCGACACTATGCCACTATGTCATTACACCACGATGGCTCTAGCCCTCTTACTTAATACCGGCAAGCGCGATTCAACAGCCAAGCACGCCACAACGACTGACTGGCGTCATGCGTTAACGGCGGAAATCACTAGGTAGACCATCAGCGCGGTATAGGCACAATACATCCCTAGTAATACTGCGCCCTCCAGTCGGTTGATACGCCCTGGACGCCCCTTACGCCACGCAATGGTGAATAACCCCAGCAACACAGTCATCGCGGTCATTACCCCCCAGTCACGCAGCAGCACATCTGGCCCAACCTCTATTGGTGAAATAACCGCAGCCAACCCTACTACGCCCAAGGTATTGAACAGGTTGGAGCCCACCACATTACCTAGCACCATGTCGTGCTCTTTACGACGCAAGGCGCTGATTGATGATGCAAGCTCTGGTAATGACGTGCCGATGGCAACCACTGTGAGCCCGATAATCAGGTCACTAACGCCAAAGCCTTCGGCAATTTCAACCGCACCCCACACGAGCACTCGCGAGCTCGCTATCAGCAACACCAAACCAGCCAAGGTCCATATCAAGCCTGCACGCAGACTCATAACATGCTCTACCACCACATCTTTTTCGATGTCCTGGGAATCTCTGCCATTTTTCAAACCAATAGCGATACTCAGACCAATGAAAGCAGCTAACCCCAACAGAAGTAGCGCACCCTCAAGTCGCGTAAACGCTCCTCCCATCATAAATAGCGCCGATACCAGCGTCGCCAAACCAAGCAGCGGCAGCTCACGCCTAATAACACTGGAGTTGACCGTCAGCGGAGACACCACGGCAACAAGGCCCAAAATCAGTCCGATATTGGCAATATTCGAACCATAGGCATTACCCAGCGCTAGCCCTGGGTTACCATCGCTTGCCGCGATGGCTGATACGACGAGTTCTGGCGCAGAGGTGCCAAAACCAATCACCAGCAAACCGATCAGTAGACTAGGCACCCCCAGGCGAGCTGATGTCGCGGCCGCACCGTCCACAAAACGGTCAGCACTCCATACCAGTAAAATCAGCCCAGCCACTACCGCCGCTAGCGCAAGTAACATTTATTATCTCCTGAAAAGGGAACTAAAGGCCGCAAATCCTTGACTATGGTAGCGTTGCCGTCAACATATCAGTGTGTAATTTCATTTCAGACACCCAAGGATTACTGCAACGTGGCAACGTTCAGACCACGCAAGATCACATTGCCCCAGAGGGCACCCTATGTAGACCGTATGCCGCCCGAGCGACGCATTTCTCGGCGTCGACTACGCGCCTGCCATGAATGTGACTGGGTAATGGCTTTGCCGCCGCTGTCATCCGGCCAGCAGGCGCTGTGCCCACGTTGCGGCCACGCCGCCGTAACACGCCACCGCTATCCGGCTCAGCGCAGCATGGCACTCGCCATTACCACACTGATTTTACTCAGCATGGCGTTGGGTTACCCGTTCCTATCGTTCAGCGCCAGTGGCGTCAGTAACCACATCGAGCTACTTGATGCCTCCACCGAACTGATTCATTTCCATGAACCGTTGGTGGCTATCGCTGTATTATTGACAACCATCGTACTGCCAACCGTTTACTTGGTTGGCATCATTTGGGTTCAGGCAGGTCTGCTGACAGGCAACGTTCTTCCCTTGAGCCGACTCATTACCCGCTCACTGATTCACCTCTACCCATGGATGATGGTTGATGTCTTTCTCATCGGTACCTTGGTCAGCTTGATCAAGATTGCCAGCCTAGCCGACATCGTTCTTGGCCCATCATTCTGGGCCTTTGGCGCCTATGCCTTATTACTGCTGGCGACCACTCAGTCAGTCGACCGTGATTGGCTATGGTTCGCTCTCGCCGGTGAGCCTGCCGCGCCAGATAGCGCCCGAACCGGAGAGCCCGCAGCACCTCAGGGTTTGAGCGGATGCTCAACCTGTGGACTGGTCAACGCTCTGGGTGCTAACGAAAAAGGTCGTTGCCAGCGTTGTCACGAGCCCCTACACCTGCGTCGCCCCTATAGCCTTCAGCGTACCTGGGCCTTGTTGGCTGCATCAGCGATCATGTATATTCCGGCCAACGTCTATCCGATTATGACCACCACCAGCCTTGGCAGCAGTACATCCAACACCATCCTTGGTGGCGTCATTGAGCTAGCACGAATGGGTTCTTGGCCGGTCGCCATCGTTATATTGATTGCCAGCATTATTGTGCCACTGGGCAAGCTGATTGCTTTAGTATGGCTGTGTAGTGTTGCCCCACGCGCGGCGCAGATGAATGCCCTATCCCGAACCCGTCTGTACCGACTCACCGAATTCATTGGACGCTGGTCGATGGTCGATATTTTTGTGGTAGCTATCTTGGTTGCACTAATACGCGCAGGCAACCTGATGTCTGTCACCCCGGGGCCTGCAGCCTTGGCTTTCGCTTCAGTCGTGGTCCTAACCATGTTGGCCGCCCGAAGCTTTGAACCTCGCTTGCTTTGGGACTATGCCAATAGCGCTCAGGGTTATCCCAATGACCCTTCGCTACCTCCCCCATCAAGCAGCCTACAAAAAGGACCCGCAGACAAGGAACAGCCTGCATGAATGAGCAAACCCAAGAAAAACCACCCGAGGATAACCACCGCGCCCGTACAGCGCGGCAGGCGCCTGTATCCCCCATCTGGCTTGTCCCTATCGTGGCACTATTGATTGGTGCCTGGCTGGCTTACCAGCACTATGCGAGTCGCGGCCCGCTGATTACGCTCACCACTCAGAATGCCGAAGGCATCGAAGCCGGAAAAACACTGATTAAAACGCGTAGTGTGGACATTGGTAATGTCGAAAAACTGTCACTGTCAGATGATCTAACCCAAGTGATCATTCAGGCACGCATGAAGCCTGAAGCTGAGCCTCTGCTAGTGAAAGATAGTTCATTCTGGGTTGTCAGGCCACGCATTGGCCGCGACGGAGTCAGCGGTTTGGGCACAGTATTGTCTGGTGCGTATATTCAGCTTGAACCTGGCCAGGATCATGAAGAAGCTCGGCATTTCGTCGTCAGTGACCAACCGCCTGTTGCACCACCCGGCGCCAAAGGGCTCCATCTTAATTTGATTACCCAGGCCGCGAACTCACTCAGTGTTGGCGACCCTGTTACCTTTCAAGGGTTATCTGTTGGGCGCATTGAAGAAGCCAACTTTGATGTTACCTCTCGCGAAATGCACCACCAAGTGTTCATCAGAAGCCCATATGACGAGCTGGTTACGACCAACACCCGTTTCTGGACTTCGACTGGCATTGATCTAAGCCTTGGCTCAGAAGGCATCCAGTTCCAAATGGCATCGCTTAAAACTCTCATTGATGGCGGCATCACTTTTGGCGTTCCTGACGGCATGCCGCCTGGTGAGCCCGCTTCACAGCACAGCACCTTTGAGCTGTTTGGAGACGCTACTGAGGCGCAAGAAGGCACATACGACCGATACCTGAAATATGTCCTGCTATTTGAAGACAGCGTACGCGGCCTGTCACGAGGTGCACCGGTTGAGTTCCGCGGAATTCGAGTTGGCACCGTGGAAAGTGTGCCGTGGCAGTTCACTGCACCCCAGCCTCAAGGCCGCGACCACCTTGCCATCCCAGTATTAATCCATATCGAGCCTGAGCGGCTAGAGGGTGATGATCCCATCGACTTGTCTGAATGGAAAACCCGCTTTGATGACCTGTTCGAAAACGGGCTGAGAGCGTCACTGAAGAACGGCAACCTGTTAACTGGTGCGCTCTTTGTGGATGTCACCTTTGATGAGCAGCGCGCCGACAGCTACGTAGCCGAAACCTTTTCCGGTGTCAGCGTATTCCCAACCACCTCAGGTGGGCTAGCCCAGATTCAAGGGCAGGTAACCGCCCTTCTCGACAAACTCAATAACCTTGAAGTCGAACCCATTCTGACCAATCTCGACCGTAATCTGGCCACCTCTGAGGAAATGCTCAACCAGATTAATCAACTGACCGCCGAGCTGCGCGGCCTGCTCGGTGACGAAGATACCCGCAAGCTACCTGCCACACTGAATAGCACCCTCGTTGACCTTCAGGCCACACTCAAGGGCATTTCACCCCAGTCTAATGCCTATCAGGAGCTGACAACTACCCTTCACGAAGTCAGGCGACTGATGCGCGACTTGCAACCCGCAGCGCGTAAAATCAGCGATGACCCTCGCTCACTGATTTTCGAGGGCCCCAGAGCCAGCGACCCAGTGCCTAGAGCACCGAACCAGAGGAGACAGCCATGAAGAATGCCGTAACGCTGGGTATATCACTATCTCGAGTATTGGTGATCGGCACCTTGGTGGTCAGCGCATTGCTAAGTGGCTGCGCCAGTAGTACCCAAGCGCCCAGCACCTACTTGTTACCTGCCCAGCCACCGGCTCAAGGTATCGCTCACAACCGCGCCGCAATGGTCGCACCAGGCACCGCGCCTACACTGGCGATCCGCGCTGTTAATCTGGCCCCGTTTCTTGAGGTCAAGGGTATTGTTTTTCAGCTTGATGATGTTCGCCTTCAGGAAGCCAACGGCCATCAATGGGCTGAGCCACTGAGTGCGATCGTCGAACGAGGGCTAAGAGACCGGCTATCCACGCGACTGCCTCACAGTCTGGTTATGCTCAACCGTGATAGTGGTGCTAACACACCAGAACTCATCCTGCAGGTGAGCGTTGATCAGTTTCAAGGGCTTTACTCTGGCTACGCGGCGGTCAGCGGGCAATGGCAGTTGAGTGACGCGGCCAACAAAGCACTGGCCCAGCAACAGTTTGATATCCAGGTGCCGCTAGACAACGATGGCTACCCAGCATTAGTCCGCGCGTTGTCCCGAGGCCTGGACCAACTGTCAGACGAGATCAGTACTCAAGCCAGTGAGCTGCAGAAACGCTGAGCCTATGGCATAATGTGACGGCTCACAGCATTGCAAGTCCCTCCTGCTGTGAGCCTTCCTTATTTTATTATCCTCGTCCTGCTCGGGACTGCGTGCCCTAATCGGGTCAATGCGAGCCGGGACGTTGTTGCGGAGACTGCATGTCCTTTTCCGAACTCGGCTTGCGAGCCGAACTGCTGAACGCTATTGAAGCGCAAGGCTACACGACACCTACGCCTATTCAGCTTAAGGCAATCCCTGCGGTATTGGCTGGCAACGATCTACTCGCTAGCGCTCAGACCGGTACAGGTAAAACAGCTGGCTTTACCCTGCCAATGCTGCAGCGACTGGCTAACGGGCCGCGCCCAGCTCCTCGCAGCGTCCGAGCACTGGTGCTCACACCCACACGCGAGCTTGCCGCTCAGGTAGGCGATAGCGTGCGTGATTACGGCAAACAATTACCGCTTAAATCACACGTTATTTTTGGCGGCGTTGGCCAACAGCCCCAGGTGGATGCAATTCGCAAGGGGCTCGACATCCTTGTTGCGACGCCTGGCCGTTTACTCGACCTGCAACAGCAAGGCCATGTGTCACTGGCTAATGTTGAGATACTGGTGCTGGACGAAGCTGACCGAATGCTTGACATGGGTTTTATCCATGACATTCGCAAGCTGCTTGCCCTGCTGCCAGCAACACGCCAGAACCTGCTGTTCTCTGCCACCTTCTCGAATGAAATCCAAGCGCTGGCTAACCGCCTGCTGGATAATCCAACAATGATTGAGGTGGCGCGGCGGAACACCACCGCTGAAACGGTTGACCAAGCCGTCTATTATGTCGACCGTGAAAAAAAGCGTGACTTACTGGCGCATCTCATCAAAGAGCAGCAGTGGTATCAGGTTCTCGTTTTTACACGCACCAAGCATGGCGCTAACCGCCTTGCCGAGCACTTAGAAAAACAGGGCATTTCAGCCATGGCAATTCATGGCAACAAAAGCCAATCTGCCCGTACCCGCGCCTTGGGGGCATTCAAGGCGGGCAAATTACAGGCACTGGTCGCAACAGATATCGCTGCACGTGGCCTGGATATTGATGAACTCCCCCAGGTGGTTAACTTTGAATTACCCAATGTGGCCGAAGACTATGTACACCGTATTGGTCGCACCGGTCGCGCTGGCAGCGACGGCCAAGCCATTTCGCTGGTGTGCGTCGACGAGCACGGCCTACTTAACGGCATTGAACGCCTGATAAAGCGCGATTTGGTCAAGCACATCGCGCCTGGTTTTGAGCCTGACCCCAACGCTAAGCCAGAACCCATCGAAAATGGGCGTAATAAGCGTGGCGGCGGTCGCGGGCGTGGCAGCCAAAATGCTGGAAATCGCGGACAGCGCCAAGGCAAGGGGGCTGGCGATGGACAACAACGTCCTCCGCGCCGCCGTAGCCAGAAGCGTCAGCAAGCCTGAGTTTCACACCCGCTTGTTCCTTCGCACGCTCTTGAATCTCACTCGCTTGGCGGCTGACTGGCCGCCATTCATCATTAAAAGGAAGGCGTTATGTCAACCGATCTGATTCACGACTACCATCGCTGGCTCAACTTTCAACGCCAGGCACAACTTGACCGCGAGCATCGCGGCGCCATCTCACAACTTGATAAAACGGGCGCTTCTTCGAGCCGAATGATCGAGGCTTATCGCAGCATGGCCGAAAAAGCGGCCAGCGAACGTGCCTGTTATCGCACGCTGTTCCAGCGTGCTTACGCAGACGGCCATCATGCCACTTGTGAAGGCTGGCTATTTGTCCGCCGAGTACTGGCAGAAGAAGGGAAAACCCTGGTACGTGCAACACTTATGACAACCTTCACCTTAACCGACGGTGTTATGACCGCGGATAAGGCGCCAGTGGAAAAGATCACCTTAGAACTCTTCGATCAGCTCAAGGTGAGCTCAGGTATTGCTAGTGTCGTACGAGTTGATCGCGTTGACCGCAGCGGTGATGTCCAGTTCATTGCGCTGCTTGACAACGCTCGCGCCGACAGCGATCGACAGATGAGCTAAGCCATCGACATGTTACCTGTTACCCTCAATCGTCAGCGCCCGGGGCGAGTCAGCTTTATTGTATTAATGGTGCTAGTCGGGCTGAATCTCCGTCCAGCGCTGTCATCGCTCGCGCCACTGGTGCCACGCATTGAGCGCGAAGGCGAACTGTCGGTGCTGATGCTGTCATCGCTCACCACCTTGCCCGTGCTATGCCTGGGCCTGTTTGCCCCGCTGGCACCTTGGCTGGCCAATCGGCTGGGCATCGAGCGCAGCCTGGCTCTCGCCATGATCATTCTAACTGCTGGGCTTGCCATGCGTGGCTTGGCGGTTGCTCCGGCGCTATTTTTGGGAACCTTGCTGGCTGGCGCAGCAATTGGTATTTCTGGCACCTTGCTGCCCGCACTAGTAAAGCGTGAGCTCGCCGGCAGTGCCGATTTAATGACCGGCGTCTACACCATGGCCTTGTGCTTGGGCGGTGCCATGGGAGCTGGGCTGAGCATTCCTCTGGCTAATGCTCTGGGCAGTTGGTCAGCCAGTCTCATGGCATGGGCAAGCTTAGCGTTAGTGGCGCTGATGGCTTGGTGGTGCATTATGCCTCAGCCAGCACCTAACCAGCCGACGCGCGTCTCAAGCGGCCACACTCTCGCACTACTTCGCCAGCCACTAGCTTGGCAGATTATGCTTTTCATGGGCAGCCAGTCATCACTCGCCTATATCGTATTCGGTTGGCTGCCCACGCTATTGGTCAAACGTGGCTATAGTGAGAACGAAGCCGGCTGGCTAATGAGCCTCTCGGTACTCACCCAACTGGTTTCTGCCATTGGCGCGCCTTTTTTTGCCCGCATTCACAGCGACCAGCGCCCAGCACTGATGTTGGTACTTGCCATGGTCGGTGCAGGCCTACTGCTGCTGCTAGTTGGCCCAGAATCTGTACGCTGGCCTGGCATCATTTTACTGGGCCTTGGGCAAGGCGGGTCCTTCAGTTTAGCGCTTACGTTGATTGTATTGCGCAGCGGAGACGCCAGCATTGCCGGTAAGCTTTCAGGGCTGGTACAGGGCGGTGGCTATGCACTGGCATCCATCGGGCCGCTAGTGGTTGGGCTGATGCTTGACGCAAACGTTAACATCACACATATCACTGGATTATTGATGAGCGTACTATGCTTTGCTGCCATCATGGCTTGCCTAGCAGGACGCCAGCAACGCATGGAAGCTAACCCCCAAGGGCAACTCGTAACGATAAACCTACGCCGCTGAACAACCAACCCGCTAGCAACCTGCTACGCCCGCGCCGGTACTATGCCGGTACTATCGTCGTCAGCGATAAGGCGGCGCTTCAAGCCGTTCAGCCACACGGTCCAGAATCTGCTGACTGACTTTATTTACCAACGGTTGCGTCGCTTTGCGCACGGCCTTCTCCAATAGCCGCCCCTTGATCTCATAGCTCAGTGTCAATACAACTTCCGTGCCCTCTGGCACTGCCGTCAGCTCATAACGCCCGCTGTTACGCACACCTGTCACCGACTCCCAAGCCAGCACGGAAGGAGCCTGTGATTCGGTAATAACGACAGTAAACGTCCAATCCATTCCAACCGCATGCACATGCCAACAATACTGCTCGTCATCTAAACGCTCAATCGCGCGGATAAGGTCTGAATAATCCGCAAAGTCTTCCACACGACTCAGCAAGGCAAATACATGCTCAGGTGAGGCCTCCAGAACGGCACGGTGTTCAATGGTCGCCATTGCTTTTCCTCATAACAAAATGCAACAGAGCCGTACACCCAAGGTGCCGGCTCTGTTCGTCTTATGACGCTATGTAGCCATGTGTCGGCCTGATATCAGTGCCGTACAATCTTGGCTTCATCATGAAGATACTGTAGCAATCCATCAAGCAGAGCATTAGCGCGTACCTGTTGAGACAAACGACTAACAAATGCTTCCGTCTGCGGACTGGTGTCTTCAAGGCTAACATTTTCAAGCGCAATCAATATCACACCGCTCTCAGTGGCGGCCTGTGAAAACACTGGCTGTCCCTCTTCAGGATGAGGCAAACGAAATACTTTATCTATCACCACGTTGGGTAAGCGCGCACTCTGTTGACGAGTAACATTGGCCTGCGTCCAGTCGGCAGGAGCACTGTTAGCCCCCTCGCGTAGTTCGGCCAGTATTTGCTCACCGCGCGCCAACAGCGCATCACGTGTTTTCTGCTCGCTAACGGCCGTCAGCACTTCATCACGTACCTCACTCAATGGCAGCGTTGTTTCTTCACGATGCTCACGCACACGAATGACAATACGGCGATCGTTATCCAGCTCAAGGACTTCACTGTTAAAGCCTTCAACCAGCACGTCTGCGGAGAATGCCTGCTGCTCCACACCCGACTCAGCAAAGAGGCCACTCTTCTTGCCACGGCTTAGCCAATCTGTTGTCTGACGCTCAATGCCAAGAGCCTCAGCTACGCTATCCAGATCATCAGCAGCAAAGCTCTCATCAATTAGCCGTTGAACACGCTCATTAAACGTATCATCTACTTCGGCAAGCGCCAAGCGTTCGGCCAGCCGCTCGCGAGCCTGATCAAAAGGCTCCTGCTCAACCTCTGTGACTTGAATCAGGTGCAGGCCATTGTCTGTTTCTACAACATCAGACACTTGCCCCTTACTCAGCGAAAAAGCGGCTTGATCAAAACGCTCACCTAAAAAGCCACGACTGATAACCCCGATATCTCCGCCCTGATCACGGCTGGAGTCATCCTCAGACAGCTCTGTCGCTAAATCGGCAAATGACTCGCCTTTGGCCAAACGCTCCTTAATCGCGTCAAGCTGTTCCACAGCATCGGCACGGCTGCGCTCATCGCTCAGAGTCAACATAATATGCGACACGCGACGGTCGGCATCAGCAGACTCTGCCTGCCAGGCGTCACGCAAGGCGTCCTCATCAACCTCAACGGCCTCAGCCATCTGACCACGGTCGACAATCAGGTAATCAAGCATCACCTGCTCCGGCCGCAGGTAATCATCACGATTAGCCTCATAGTAGCTAGCCAGGTCCTCTTCAGAGACCTCTACAGGCTCATCCAGATCGGCCTGACTCAGGCGGTGATAACGAAAGGTGCGTAATTGTCGTTGCAGCTCAAGCAGTCGCTGACGTTCACCATCAAGGGCAAAGTCACTATTAATCAACCCTTCTTCCAGCTGTCCACGCTCAAGGTCGACGCGCAACTGCTGTCGGAACCCCATCGGTGTAAACCCAGCAGCGGCGAGACGATTACGAAATTGTTCGCTTGAGAAACGCCCTTGAGCATCCTGAAACTCGGGCAGGGTAACGATAAACCGGTCAATTTGCTCCTCAGACAGGTATAACCCCCCTTTCTCAATGTATTGATCCATCAAGAGATCATTAATCATGCTCTCGAGTAGCTCTGAGCGCGCCTGACGCTCTTGCTCCGGCGCAATCTGGCCGCTGCGAATAGCGCGCTGCAGACTAAAATCAAGCTGCTGGCGGGAAATCGGCTCCCCATTCACAGAAACGAGCTCATCGCCATCGCTCCCCAGCAACCCCACCAATGATTCCACACCAAACAGCGCCATAGTGACAATGACGGCACCAATGATGACTTTGACGACCCAACTCTGGGAGCGATCACGAATATCTTGCAGCATGCAGGCACCTGCTTATCGAACGCGGACGACAGACTTCAAAGACCAACCTGTAACGAACCGTACACTGTATGTTCGGTATAGCGGCAAGCTGTGAAGCTGTCATTTCATCAATACGAAAAAGCGCACCGTAAAACGGTGCGCCTATTTATGACCGTATCAACCATAAAACCGTCTTCGCAGACTGATTTAGTTGACGGCATCCTTGAGCGCCTTACCAGCTTTGAAGCTTGGTACTTTGGCGGCACTGATCTGAATCGGCTCACCTGTCTGCGGGTTACGGCCAGTGCGGGCGGCACGATCCTTGACAGAAAAGGTACCAAAACCAACCAGAGAGACGTTGTCTCCATTTTTCAGGCTGTCCGCCACGGCGTCAGTCATGGCATCCAACGCCCGAGCTGCGGCGGCTTTTGGAATATCGGCAGACGCAGCAATCGCTTCAATCAGCTCAGACTTGTTCACTCTTCACCCCTTGACTTTTTTTCAGATTTGACTATGAACGATGCAATATCATAACAATACATCGCGATACCGATATGGCGCTAACTTATAACAATATGATGATTTCACTGTCAACAACATTAGCGCCAAAGCCAGACAATGCCTGACTTCAGGCCACGACATTACATCAAAATCCCTTCAGTGTGTACTGATCACCGTATGTGACGACGTCGTTTCTTCTACCTGCTTTTCTTCATTGCTGACAAAGGCTTTTTTTGCTAAAGCCACTTCCAGTACATCGTCAATCCAGCGAACGGGCAGAATTTCCAACGCATCCTTGATGTTATCAGGCACTTCCTTGAGGTCACGCCGATTTTCTTCAGGGATAAGCACGGTCTTTATACCACCCCGCCTGGCTGCCAGCAATTTCTCCTTAAGGCCGCCAATTGGCATCACTTCGCCACGCAGGTTAACTTCTCCGGTCATGGCCACATCACAACGCACTGGGCGCTGAGTATAAGCGGAGACCATTGCCGTCACCATACCAATGCCCGCACTGGGGCCATCCTTGGGCGTAGCGCCCTCTGGCACATGAATATGTAAATCTTCTTTTTCAAAACGCTGAGGATCAATACCAAGCGATTCAGCTCGGGCGCGAACAACGGTCTGAGCGGCACTGACTGACTCTTTCATGACATCACCCAGCGAGCCTGTTTTGTCAATCCGCCCCTTACCTGGGGTTAACACAGACTCAATACTGAGCAGCTCTCCCCCCACGGACGTCCAGGCAAGACCCGTTACACGCCCGACCTGATCTTGCTGATCAGCCAACCCATAGCTGTAACGCCTCACACCGGCGTATTGTTCCATATCAGTCGCACACAGCGTGTCTTGCGCTTGTGCACCTTCTTGAGCCTCTTTTTCCAGACGCTCACGTAACACCTTACGACACACTTTAGCGATCTGGCGCTCAAGCTCGCGCACGCCAGCCTCACGACTGTAATAGCGAATCAGCTCAAGGATCGCATCATCAAAGAACGTCAGCTCGTCGCTTTTGAGGCCATTAGCACTGAGCTGTTTAGGCACCAGGTAGCGCTTAGCAATGGCAAGCTTTTCATCCTCGGTATAACCGGGCAGACGAATCACTTCCATTCGATCAAGCAGCGGCCCAGGAATATTCATCGAGTTCGCGGTGCAGATGAAAAGCGTTTCTGACAGATCGTAATCCAGCTCCAGATAATGGTCACTGAAGGTATCATTCTGCTCAGGGTCTAGCACTTCAAGTAGCGCTGAAGATGGATCGCCACGATGATCCATACCGATCTTATCGATTTCGTCAAGCAAAAACAGTGGGTTTTTAACCCCTGATTTACTCATACGCTGGATCATTTTACCCGGTAACGAGCCGATGTAAGTTCGCCGGTGACCCCGAATTTCTGATTCATCGCGCACGCCCCCTAACGCCAGACGCACATACTTGCGGTTGGTGGCGCGAGCAATCGACTGCCCTAACGAGGTTTTACCCACCCCAGGCGGGCCTACCAGACACAGGACCGGCCCTTTAAGCTTTTTGACCCGTTTCTGCACAGCCAAATATTCCAAGATGCGCTCTTTAACTTCTTCTAGGCCATAGTGATCTTCATCAAGCACCTGCTGAGCATGCACTAGGTCATGGCGTACACGGCTACGCTTTTTCCACGGCACAGCCACTAACCAATCGAGATACGAGCGCACAACCGTCGCCTCTGCCGAGTTAGGCGACATCATTTTCAGCTTGCCCAGCTCCTGGATAGCCTTGTCTTTGGCTTCCTTGGGCATGCCCGCCTCTTCAATGGCTTTTTCGTATTTCTCAGCCTCGTTGGGCGTATTATCCAGCTCACCCATTTCTTTCTGGATAGCTTTCATCTGCTCATTGAGATAGTACTCGCGCTGAGATTTTTCCATCTGCTCCTTGACGCGCGCGCGAATGCGCTTCTCAACCTGAAGCAGATCTATCTCGGACTCAATCAGCGCCATCAGGTGCTCGATACGATCCCGCACCCGATCCATTTCCAGAAGTTCCTGTTTGTCGCTGATTTTAAGCGACAAGTGTGCGCAGATGGTATCCACTAGGCGGCTAGGATCTTCGATTCCTGAAAGCGAGCTAAGCACCTCATTCGGCACTTTTTTGGACATCTTGACGTACTGCTCAAACTGATTGAGTAGTACACGGACCAACGCGTCTTTTTCACGCTCACTGAGCGGCTCACTTTCACGCAGCACTATCTCAGCGCAACTGTAGTCATTTTCAGCATGGGTAATCTGCTGTATATCAGCCCGAGACTCACCCTCGATGAGCACCTTGACCGTTCCATCAGGCAGTTTTAGCAACTGCATGATTTCAGCCACGGTACCCACCGAAAACAAGTCCTGGTTATCAGGCTCATCCTCACTCGCTTCGCGTTGCGCTACCAAGAGTACGCGCTTATCAGCTTCCATTGCCGCATCAAGGGC
Organism: Halomonas halocynthiae DSM 14573; assembly: GCF_000425725.1. GTDB lineage: Bacteria > Pseudomonadota > Gammaproteobacteria > Pseudomonadales > Halomonadaceae > Halomonas > Halomonas halocynthiae. Next base: position 364,067 of record NZ_KE384439.1, on the reverse strand, counting down.
CTGTATGGACTTTTCGCGACCAACGAACAGCGGAATAACCATTTGCGGGTAAACAACCACGTCCCGCAACGGTAAAAGGGGAAGACTCAGGGTCTTTTCATCGTTCTGCTGCATCGCAGACCTACCTCGAGCAAATCGTTGGAGTTACCTAGGGTGTGGGGGCGACACGACAATAATACAAGCCACACAAGGGCCCGACAGAAAAAAGGGCCGCCGTAGCAGCCCTGTATTCAGAGGCGTGTCAAAATCGGTATTGCCAAGCCTATTTAGCCATGAGACTCAGCCACCAGTTCCATCACTGCGCGCATCGCCCTGAGGCGCATCATCACGAGGAGCCGTGACTTTTTTGGCCGTTTTTTTCGCGCTTTTTTTGGCTGCTGGCTTTGCGTCCTGCTGGCTATAGATCAGCAGCGGCTCGCTTTCACCGGCAATCACAGATGCATCAATCACCACTTTACTCACACCTTCCAGAGAAGGAATGTCGTACATGGTATCAAGCAGCACGCTCTCCATGATTGAACGCAACCCGCGCGCACCCGTTTTACGCGTCATGGCCTTAGCTGCCACTGCCGTCAGAGCGTCATCACGAAAATCAAGCTCGACGCCTTCCATGTCAAACAAGCGCTGATACTGCTTGACTAAGGAATTCTTAGGCTCCGTTAGAATTTGCACCAGGGCATCTTCTGTGAGCTCAGCCAACGTCGCGATAACTGGAAGACGACCAACAAACTCTGGAATAAGGCCAAACTTAACCAAATCTTCCGGCTCAACCTCAGCCAGTAACTCGCCGACGCCACGACTCTCATCTTTACTCTTAACCTCGGCGCTAAAGCCAATGCCACCCGTCTCGGAGCGATCACGAATAACTTTGTCTAGCCCCGCAAAGGCCCCACCAACGATAAACAACATGTTGGTGGTGTTCACCTGCAAAAATTCCTGCTGAGGGTGCTTACGCCCACCCTGAGGAGGAATCGATGCCGTTGTCCCTTCGATTAACTTGAGCAGCGCCTGCTGCACCCCTTCCCCTGATACATCACGGGTAATTGAGGGGTTATCAGATTTGCGCGAAATTTTATCAATCTCGTCAATGTAGATAATGCCACGCTCGGCCTTTTCCACATCGTAGTCGCACTTTTGCAGCAACTTTTGAACGATGTTCTCGACATCTTCACCCACATAACCCGCTTCGGTCAGAGTTGTGGCGTCGGCAATGGTAAAGGGGACATTCAATAGCCGTGCCAAGGTCTCAGCCAGCAACGTTTTACCGCTTCCTGTAGGACCAATTAGCAGGATATTCGACTTGCCCAGCTCTACTTCTTCCTTGTCAACGTAGCGCAAACGCTTGTAATGGTTATACACAGCAACAGACAGAACCACCTTAGCGCGGTCCTGGCCTATCACATAATCATCAAGTGTCTGGCGGATCTCACGAGGGGCTGGCAGACGTGCATCATCGCTCTCAGCCTCGGCATCAAGAACCTCCTCGCGAATGATGTCGTTACACAAATCGACACATTCATCGCAAATATACACGGACGGACCGGCAATCAGCTTGCGCACTTCATCCTGGTTCTTTCCACAGAACGAGCAATACAGCAGCTTGCCATCGTCATCCTTGCCTTTGCCGTCAGCCATTTAGCGTACCTCTGTTAACAACGGCGACCCACAGGCCGCCGATCTATACGTCGTAAATCATGAGCGATTCACGCTATCAGGATACAGGCCGCTTATCCAGCACAGCGTCAATCAGGCCATACTCTACTGCCTGTTCGCCGTTCATGAAATTATCGCGGTCAGTATCTCTGGCGATGGTGTCAATTTTTTGACCCGTATGGTGCGCCAAAATCTGATTAAGCCGGTCACGAATACCCAGTATCTCGCGAGTATGGATTTCAATATCAGACGCCTGCCCCTGGTACCCTCCAAGGGGCTGATGAATCATCATCCGCGAGTTAGGTAGGCAATAACGCTTACCAGCAGCACCGCCAGCCAATAACAGTGCCCCCATACTGGCCGCCTGGCCAATACAAACAGTCGACACATCCGGCTTAATAAACTGCATGGTGTCGTAAATTGACATGCCTGCGGTAACTGCTCCACCTGGAGAGTTGATATACAGGTGAATATCCTTATCTGGATTTTCGGACTCTAGATACAGCAGCTGGGCAACCAACAAGTTGGCGGTGTAGTCCTCAACCGGACCCACCAGAAAAATCACACGCTCTTTGAGCAGACGCGAGTAAATATCATAAGACCTCTCGCCACGGGCACTCTGCTCAACCACCATCGGCACCAAGCCGCCAGCAGACTGAATATCAAACGCGTTGCTCATCGAGATAGTGTCCTTGCATCCGGTGACTGGAGTAATACGGCATAGCACCCCAGAAACTGGGGCGCCATTACATCACGCTTAGGCGCTTTCGCCTTCAGCCTCATCTTCCTCAGCATCGCCAGCCTGCTGCTGAGCCGCAGCAAGCGCTTCCTGATACGTCATGGTCACGTCCGCTACGTTAGCTTGAGCTAACAGAACATCGACGGCTTTTTCTTCAAGCACTGCCGACTTGACCTGAGTTTTCATCTGCTCATTAGACAAATAGTGCTCAACGACTTGCTCAGGCTCCTGGTACTGCTTGGCCAAATCCTGGACCTTGGCCTTAATTTCATCATCGCTGGCATCAAGCTCATTCGCCTTGATGACTTCAGCCAACAGCAGCCCAACTTGAACACGGGTTGTGGCTTGCTCTGTAAACAGCTCGTTAGGCAACTGGCTAACATCAAAGTCTTCACCCAGACCAAACTGCTGAGCCGCTTGACGCTTAAGGCCATCTGTTTCCTGCTGAACCAGCGCCTGAGGCACAGGAATTTCATTGGCTTTCTGCAGAGCGTCGAGCACCTGCTGCTTGACCCGATTATCAATCGCCTGCGTCGCTTCTCGGCGCATGTTGTCGCCGATTTCGCTGCGCAACTTGGCCAGATCGCCGTCTTCAACACCGAAGTTTTTGACGAACTCTTCATCCACTTCTGGCAGCGACTGTCCTTTTACGGCATGAACTTTAACGTTGAACGTTGCTTCCTGACCCGCCAGGTTTTCTGCCTGATAGTCTTCCGGGAACGTCACGCTGATTTCTTTGTCATCGCCAGCGCTAGCACCAATCAACTGCTCTTCAAAGCCAGGAATGAAGCTACCTGAACCGATCACTAGATCATGCCCTTCAGCGCTTCCCCCCTCAAAGGGCTCGTCGCCCAAAAAGCCCTGGAAATCGATATTGAGCTGATCACCATCTTCAGCGGAGCGCTCAACGTCTTCCCAGTTGGCATTCTGCTTACGCAACGTTTCGATCATTTCGTCGACATCAGCATCGGTGATTTCAACGACTGGACGCTCAACGTCAGTGCCTTCGATGGAAGTCAGTTCAATTTCCGGATACACCTCGATAACAGCAACAAACTCGAGATCTTTGCCTGCTTCATTGACACTAGCTTCGATTTGCGGGTATCCCGCGGGGTTCAGCTCCTGCTCGGTGATGGCACGCACATAATGCTCACGCATCGCTTCACCAACGACCTCGTTACGCACTTCTGAGCCGTAGCGCTTGGTGACTTCTGACATGGGCACCTTGCCCTTACGAAAGCCATCAATGCGAACATTCTTGGCGGCATCCTTGAGACGAGCGCTAACCGCGTCATCAATTTGGGCTGCCGGCAACTGAACTTTGACACGGCGTTCTATCTGGGAGGTCGTATCGACGGAAACTTGCATGAAATGTCCTCTACCGACGGGGGCGTGAATCAATTGACGTTTGTGTGAAGGAGGGGATTCTATGAATCCCGAGCGCCAGTGGCAAGCTCAGACCTGCATCAACGCAATAATAGATCGGGTTGAGCCGCCAAAAAAACAAGGGGAAAGCCAATATTTTTCACTTGCTTGACCAAAAAAATCTACGCGCAAAAAAGTACGCCATCAACTAACCAGTTGGAAGCGCAAAATTCACAACATAAATAAAAACTGACATATCAAGAAATGGGGTGGATGATGGGGATCGAACCCACGACAACCGGAACCACAATCCGGGGCTCTACCACTGAGCTACACCCACCACAAGAAAAAGGAGATGCAAGTATGCGGGAAAATTCAGCAATATCAGTTTTGTGTTGGATGATGGGGATCGAACCCACGACAACCGGAACCACAATCCGGGGCTCTACCACTGAGCTACACCCACCATAACAACGCAGTTATGCTGATTTTGACACTTGATCTTGCTCGAAAACGAGCTGCCTGACTGAAACGCTTTTCATCAGACGTTAGATTCAACGAACCACTTGGGCTGCAAATAATATGGCACGCCCAGCAGGACTCGAACCTGCAACCTACGGCTTAGAAGGCCGTTGCTCTATCCGGTTGAGCTATGGGCGCGCATCAGGCCTCAGCCTATCTACCACCGCTTAACAAGCACTACCAAGAGATAAAGCTAATTCTTGCTATGTGCTTGTGGTCGGGGTGGAGGGATTCGAACCCCCGACATCCTGCTCCCAAAGCAGGCGCGCTACCAGACTGCGCTACACCCCGACGGCTTCTGCACTACACCAAAGCGTCCGTTTCACAGGAGCCTTGCCAAGCGATGCGTATTCTACGTGTTTGATTTCATACGTCAACCCCTATTTCCACTTACCATGTAATTTCCTCGAGCAAAGCCCCTGGCAATCGCTTCTTCCATGCCAAATTCCATGCCAAGCCAGCGCACTTAATTCAAAATTCAAGGCCCTCATTAGGCCACTCCTCAAAGCATAGCTCTTTGCCTTATGCGTACAGCATGCGAAAATCACCACCTTTAAGATGCTTGACTGCTACTTTCATTTTTTCGTCCAGCGTCAGCAACGCCCACTAGAGGAAGTCTAATGACCGCCCAACTAATCGATGGCAAATCGATTGCCGCCCAAGTTCGCCAGCAAGTAAAACGTCAAGTACAGGCTCGCGGCGACGCCGGCGGGCACACGCCTGGGCTAGCTGTTGTGTTGGTTGGTAACGACCCCGCCTCCGCTGTCTATGTACGCCACAAGCAAAGCGCTTGCGAACAGGCGGGCATTAACTCATTCATGCACCGCTTGCCCGCTGACACCACTCAGCAAGCGCTTGAATCTCTAGTCGACACACTTAACAACGCCCCTGATGTTCACGGCATTCTCGTTCAACTCCCCCTACCCGAACACCTGGACGAGCGCCCTATCTTAGAACGCATTTCGCCAAAGAAAGATGTCGACGGCTTCCACCCATACAACCTAGGTCGCCTAGCACAGCGCCTCCCCCTACTCCGCCCCTGCACGCCCAAAGGCGTAATTACGCTGCTACAACATACGGGCTTAACGCTTCGTGGGCTCAACGCCACAGTAGTAGGCGCTTCCAACATTGTCGGTCGCCCCATGGCTTTGGAGCTGGTTTTAGCAGGGTGTACGACAACGGTTTGCCATCGCTTTACCCATGATCTTGAAGAGCACGTACGCCGCGCAGAACTTTTGGTTGTGGCTGTGGGAAAACCAGGGCTTGTCAAAGGCGAGTGGGTTCGCGAAGGCGCCATCGTTATCGACGTTGGCATTAACCGGCAAGCTGATGGCAGCCTAGTTGGTGATGTAGAGTTTGCACCAGCTGCCCAGCGCGCCAGCTATATCACACCGGTACCTGGCGGCGTGGGTCCGATGACAGTCGCATCTTTGCTGGAAAACACCCTGTGGGCTGCTGAAGTTCAAGACGCCGAATCAAACGCTATGTGATGAACTAGCTCAGCAGCCTACTTGTCATAGGCTCAGTTATACTGCCAATTAATATGTTTGCACCCTATCGCTTTTCACTGAATTCATGAGGCACTGCCATGAGCAACAAAATGAACGTTGAAAGCTTCAACCTTGATCACACCAAGGTGAAAGCCCCCTACATTCGCTTGGCTGATGTCAAAACAGGCGAGCACGGCGATGTCATTCACAAATACGACATGCGCATCTGCCAGCCAAACAAAGACCATATGCAAATGCCAGCACTGCACTCGCTAGAGCACCTAATGGCCGAGCTTTCACGCAATCACACCGATAAAATCGTTGATATCAGCCCCATGGGTTGCCAAACAGGTTTCTATATTGCCCTACTTAACCACGACGACTACGACGCGGTACTCGGCCTTGTCCAAAACACCCTGGAAGACGTACTAATAGCGACTGAAGTGCCTGCATGCAACGAAATGCAGTGCGGCTGGGCAGCAAGCCACAGCCTAGAGGGCGCCAAAGAAATTGCTCAAGGTTTTCTTAACAGGCGCGATGAGTGGCACTTGATTTTCGGCGAGCCGTCCTAATGAAACGTATCGGTATTATCGGTGCCATGCCCCAGGAGGTTGAGTCGCTTGCTGGCATGCTAGAAGACAGCTCACGCGTGGTTCACGCAGGCTCTACCTTTCATCAGGGTCAGCTATTTGGCGCCGACGTTATGGTGTTGCAGTCAGGTATTGGCAAGGTCAATGCGGCAGTAGGCGCAACCTTGATGCTGGAAAGGTTTCAGCCCGAGGCAATTATTAACACGGGCTCAGCCGGCGGCTTCGGTGCAGGGCTGAGTATTGGCGATGTCGTCATCTCTAGCGAAGTGCGCCACCACGACGTTGATGCCACCGTTTTTGGCTATGCTCACGGGCAAGTGCCACAGATGCCCGAAGCCTTTTTGCCCGATGCCCGACTGGTCGACGCTGCGCGCAAATGCATTCAGGAACTTGGTGAAGTGCACGTAGCAGAAGGCCTAATTGCCACAGGCGATGTGTTCATGGCCTGCCCAGAGCGCGTCGCTCAAACACGCGCACTGTTCCCCAAGATGATTGCTGCCGAAATGGAAGCTGCCGCTATCGCACAAGTATGCCACTTGTATGACTGTCCTTTTGTGATCACCCGTGCGCTTTCAGACATCGCGGGCAATGAAGACAACCACCTTTCATTTGAAGCGTTCTTAGAGGTAGCCGCAGACCACTCAACCCGCATGGTCTGCGCCATGATTCAGCACCTTAGCGCCAATTAATGGATAAATGGAGTCGCTGGCTATAAAAAACCTGCCATCGGCAAGGCTTTCGCAAGTGAGCAATGTGTTACACGATGCAGGCCGCTAGGCCTGCTGGTAACCTCACACAACACATCGGCGTCACAACACTGACGTAATCGTCCACGCAACCTGCTCGCCCGCTCGCAGCGGAATGATTCGCTCATTACCGATGTAGGGGAGATCTGCTGGCATCGTCCAAGCTTTACGCTCAAGAGTGATAGTGTCACGATTACGAGCCAAGCCATAAAAGTCGGGACCTGCATGGCTGGCGAAGTGTTCAAGCTTATCGATAGCACCCACACTGTCAAATGCTTCGGCATATAGCTCGATAGCCGCTGGCGCTGTATAAGCACCTGCACAGCCACAAGCACTTTCCTTGGCACCCTGCCCATGCGGCGCACTGTCAGTACCCAAGAAAAACTTAGCAGAACCTGCCGTGGCCGCTTCAAGCAATGCTTGACGATGACGCTCACGCTTAAGAATCGGCAAGCAGTAGTAATGCGGCTTAATACCACCGACTAACATATGATTACGGTTATACAACAAGTGGTGAGCCGTAATCGTAGCAGCCACATTAGCCGGCGCTTGGCCGACAAAGCTCACCGCATCCGCTGTCGTGATGTGCTCAAAGACAACGTTAAGCGTAGGGTGTCGCTCTAACAGGGGCTTAAGCACTCGCTCAATAAAAACGGCTTCGCGGTCGAAGATATCAATGTGCGCATCCGTCACTTCCCCATGTACAAGCAACGGCATACCAAGCTTAGCCAGGGCCGCTATTGCCTCGTCACATCGCGTAATATCCGTCACCCCCGAGTCCGAGTTGGTGGTTGCACCAGCCGGATACAACTTCACCGCCTTGACCAATCCCGTTCTATGCGCCTCCTCAATGTTTTCTGCCGTGGTGTGATCGGTCAAATACAATGTCATCAACGGTTCAAAGTTAACCGACTCAGGCAGCACCGCAAGAATTCGCTCGCGATAGCTCAGCGCTTGCGCGGCGTGAGTTACTGGAGGTGTTAGGTTTGGCATAACAATCGCACGCCCCATTTGGCGCGCTGTCGCTTCAGCGACTACCGCAAGCGCGTCATCGTCACGCAAGTGAAGGTGCCAGTCATCAGGGCGGGTCAGAGTAATCAAGTTCACGACGGATCCTGTATCAGCGGTGGGTTCGCCGTCACAGTATACCTTATTGCGTCAACACCTCAGCACAGGCACTCGTCAGGTACCATATGTTTGACGTATCATCGCCGGATTAATCATACGCGGAGACAACATGCCAAAGGTACGTCAATATGCTGACAGCGTAACCAGTCTAGCTGGTCTTATGTGGATAGTACTCTACTGGTCAGTCTGGTATTCCGTATCCTATGGCCGCATAGAGCCAGCACTAATCGCTTTTCTTATCGTCGCCACTGCGACGCTTTTCAGCAGTATCTATCGACCTGCTCGTATCATGCTAGGCAGATATCACGTTCGTAAACGCCGCACCGAAATGTGGATGCATATTCTTGCCCTGCCTATCACCCTTGCCTTTTTACTCGCCGTACTTGTCGACTATTTGCTCTTTCCCGTTGAAGGCGTTAACAAAATGCTCTTATTCTGCGTACTAGCTACCGCAGGTTGGCTGGTCTTTGTCGTTACCCTGCTGTTTAAACTGGCCGTACACACCGTGTCTTCTTCAACACCTTCTTCTTCGAAATCTTAAGCGCGCCGACAATATCGCTGTTTCTTTTTTCACTCTGTAGCGCGCTGCACCGCTGACAAAACAACCGAAACATTCAGGCCCAGCTCGTACCGAGCCTGAATCACGAGCAATCAGAAGCGATCAAGACGGAACGGTTGCATGTCCACTTCCGGGGTTTCTTCATCTATCATTTGCCCCAACAAGCGCCCTGTGGCCGGCCCAAGCGTAAAGCCCTGATGACCATGGCCAAAAGCACACCACAAGCCCTTGTGTTTGGTCGCTGGGCCAATAACTGGCTTCATATCCGGAAGACAAGGCCGAGCACCTTTCCAAGCCTCCACATCAAGCGGCTCTGCCAACGGGTAGAGGGTACGCGCCTTAGCTTCCGCAGCAGCCAGCTGACGTAGATGCGGCGGTGCCTCCTGCTGCTCAAGCTCGGCCCCTGTTGTCAGGCGAATGCCTGACTTCATGGGCGCCAGCAAAAAGCCTGTCTCAGCGTCCATGATCCAGTGATTGAGCACCGCTCCCTGCTGGCTGCCGTAATGCATGTGATAACCGCGCTTGGCAAACAGCGGTACCGAATAGCCTAGCGGCTCTAGCCAGCGTTTGGACCAAGGCCCCATGGCCAACACGACATCATCGGCATGTAACTCATCTTGGTCAGTGGTGACTTTCCAGCCATTATCTTCTTCGTTTAGCCCAAGAATCTCTGCCTGCATCACCTTGCCACCTTCTTTTTCGAAGGCTTGCGCGTATGCCAACACTAAGTCACCAGGACTTTCTACCGTCCAGGAGTTTTGCCAATGAATGGCTCCCACCAAGGCTGTATCAAGGTGCGGTTCTTTTTCAGACAGGGCGTTAGCATCCAGCACGGCAAACTCTACACCGTAACGCTCACGGAGAATCTCCGCCTTCTTCACACGCTCAGCTAACTTTGCCTGAGTGCGATAAAGCTCTAGCCAACCATCACGACGCACCAGAGTCTCTGCATCGGCTGCCTCAATCATCGGCGCATGGGCATCCAAGGACATCTGGATCAGCGTCGCCCACTCTTCAACAATTTTTGCGTAGCGGCTACCGCCTGAGTTATGCCAGTACTTGAGCAAAGGAACAGCCGCCTTAAACATACCTTTAACGCGATAACGAATATCAATCTCGCGATTTGGCAAAACGCGCAGCATGGTGCGCAGGTCCTGCGGAAAAGCATAGGGCTCGACCGCTTCGCGCTGGATGATCCCGGCATTACCAAACGAGGTTTCACGCCCTGGCTCTCTGCGGTCTATCAGCGTTACCGAGTGCCCTCGGCGAGCCAGATGCCAGGCTGCTGAAACGCCAACCATACCAGCGCCAAGAACGATGATCTCTCGGGCCATCCTACACCTCCAAAGTGTGAGTATTCATATATCGTCGGAATAGTTCTATCGTGTTATCAAGCGTCTGGGGCTATCCGCCCAGCCACAGACAATCGATATGACATAGTGCTATCTTATGCCCAGATATCATAGCGATAACTCGCTTTTGCATCGACCTGTATTCACTCTTCCAGACAGCAGGAATTTCCTGTATTTGCCTTCCAATACACATAAATTTACGGAGCCTGCATGCCGCGTTTCAACGAACACCTTAGCTCTCCTGGGCCCAACAACCCATTCCCTGGAGTTCGTGTCCTGGAGCGCCAGCTTGGTCATGCTATTCCACATCAGCTAGGGTCCAATGAAGGGCTGGACATGCCACATAGCGCCCTGCGACGCCATTTTGGTGACGATATGGTCAAACATGTCTACTCTTACGGAGACAGCGAGGCACTAGGCATCCGCCAGCGGCTAGCCAAGCGATACGGTTTCAGGTGCGATGAACTACTGGTTGATGCTGGCTGCGACAGCTTGCTGGCACTGGTACTTCGTGCCACTTGCAGCCTTGGTGACTGTGTCATTGCCACAGCCGGCACCTACCCCACATTCGCCTACTTTGCACGTGGCCAAGGGTGCCGATTAATAGAAACCGGCTATGACCAGACCACCCCCCAACCAAACGATACGAATCATCCTGGGCTGGCCCCCGATTTAGCGGCGCTTGCACACGAAGCAAATCGCCACAAGGCACGCTTGGTATACGTAGCCAATCCAGACAACCCAAGTGGTCACCTTCACAGTGACGCGGCGATCAGCCAGCTACGCACTGAGCTACCCGACAACTGCTGGCTATTACTCGATGAGGCTTACAATGATTTTCGCCTTGATGCCGAGCGCCCCAGCGCGAACCAACCCATTACTGGAGTGATCCGCTGCCGCACTCTCTCTAAGGCCCATGGCCTGGCTGGGCTACGTGTCGGCTATGCCATTGCTTCGCCAGAAGTATTGGCAGCACTGATGAAAGTGCGCATTCATTATGCGGTTTCTACACTCTCCCAAGCTGCCGCCGAAATAGTGCTTGATCATCCTGATGAAACCCGCGCGCATATCTTGGCGGTGCAACAACGCCGAGACACTCTTGCCTCTCAGCTGGCGGACCTTGGCGCAGACGTGCTGCCCAGTGCCACAAACTTTGTTGCCCTTCGCCTGCCCAGCGCCGAACTGGCTGACCAAGTCCACCGCGACATGCTCAATGCAGGCCGGCTGATCGCCAAAGCAGCACATCCTGAGCTGGGGCGCCTATTACGTATTTCCGCGCTTGACGCTGCGCTGACCCCCAACATGCTTGACCCTCTCACACGGGCACTACCGTCTGCATAAGAACAACAAAAGACCCAACACCTCTTGTTAGCCAGGCTAGCGCTCTGCCACTGAGTATTGCGCTATGCTAACCTTTGCAGTTGTCATAAAAGTTACACATAGGAGCCTGTGCTTGAAACTGCTTAACCTGTCGCTGGATGGGACGCATTGTCGTTACTTATTGGCCCACGATCACGAATTGTCGGGTTCGCTAGAGCTGAGCGCGACGTCGACTACCGACGTTTTCGAGTCTGTCGCCAGTAGCCGATTTTTTCTCTCTAAAAACAATAAAATATTAGCTAAAGTCGTTCCAGACAAGTTTAACCGCACCCATCAGACACTCAAGTGGCTTGGGCGGGATTATATGGAAAAGCGCTGGTTATTCCAGTTTGATGCGCGAAAAGAGTACCACTGTGGCCGGATACTGCAACGCCTAGGCCTTTCCACTCCGCAATATTACGGATGGGGAGTCTCGCTGAACCCATTCAATCCCAATGCCTCCCTATTACTCATGGAACATCTCCAGCATGCTCGCCCAAGCAGTGAAGTATTTGCGACATTAGACCATCAACAACGCCTAGCATTTCTGAACACGTTATGCCAAGACATTGCTCAGATCGTTCGTCATGGCTATACGCTTCGCGACTTGCACTACAACAATTTGTTAGTGGCAAACGACAACAAGCTGATCTGGATAGATACTCACTTGCGCCGCTTGCCGCAACACCCAAGCAAACGCTGGGCCGCTATCAAGCGCTCTATGAGCGCCTCCAAGCTGGGTGGAGACATCTATCGGCAGCACGTGTTACACCAACTAAGCGTGCTGCTCGATACGGATAAAACCTGAGTGCTTCATCAACGACGTTTTTCTATCGAACCCTCTTAGCAATCAAGACGGTTCGAAGGTCCAGCGAGTCCCTTCCCGAGAGTCTTTGAGCACGATTCCCAGAGCGGCCAGCTCGTCGCGAATATTGTCCGCCTCGGCAAAATGTTTTGCTTTTTTTGCCGCGTCACGTGCCGCGATTTTTTCCTGAATCGCCTCTTCTGACAGCGGCAACTCTGAGACGTGAGTGTTGAAAAATGCCTCCGATTGCTGCAACAGCCCCAAGACACCACCCAATCTTTTCAATTCTACCGCCAACCTAGGCACGACATCTGGCGACGACGTCTTGGCACGATTAAGCTCGCGCGTTAAGTCAAACAGCACCGAAAGTGCACCCGGTGTGTTGAAATCATCATCCATGGCCGCATAAAAGCGCTCAGCATAGCTCGCTATCTCAGGCAAGGTTTCGCCACTCTCATCCACGCTTTCGGATGTCGGCAGTTCAATGCCTTCCAGCGCACTATAAAAACGCTCCAATGACTTTCGCGCACCCACCAAGGACTCAGCAGAGTAATTGATTGCACTGCGGTAATGACTGGCAACCAACAGATAACGCACCACTTCCGGTGCGTGGTGCTCCAACACTTCGCGAATCGTAAAAAAGTTACCCAACGACTTGGACATCTTTTCCTGATCCACACGCACGGCACCAGCATGCATCCAAGTATTCACAAATGGTTTGCCATTCGCCGCTTCGGACTGAGCAATTTCATTTTCATGGTGCGGAAAGGTCAAGTCTGGCCCTCCACCATGAATATCAAAGGTGTCCCCCAGGCAGCACTTGGACATTGCTGAGCATTCGATATGCCAACCTGGTCGCCCTTCACCCCATGGCGACGGCCAACGCGTCTCTCCAGGTTTTGCGGCTTTCCATAAGACAAAATCCAACGGGTCTTCTTTATGCTCATCAACGTCGATACGAGCCCCTGAGCGCATTTCATCAAGATCGCGATTATTGAGCTTTCCATACCCTTCGAACTGACGCACACGGTAATACACGTCACCATTGCCTGCTGCATAGGCATAGCCCTTGGCAATTAGCGTCTCGATCATAGCGATTATTTCAGCCATATGATGGGTGGCACGCGGCTCTTGGTCCGGAGGCAACACACTCAAACGCGCCTCATCTTCATGCATGGCATCAATCATGCGGCCTGTCAGAGCATCAATCGCTTCGCCATTTTCTTCAGCACGCTTAAGAATCTTATCGTCAATATCGGTAATGTTGCGCACATACGTCACGTCGTAGCCACGCTCACGCAGATAACGACTAATAACATCGAAAGCAACCATCACCCGCGCATGCCCTAAGTGGCAGTAGTCGTACACCGTCATGCCGCAAACATACAAGCGCACCTTACCAGGCTCCAGCGGAGTCAAGGGCTCTTTACGTCGCGTCATCGTGTTATAAATTTTTATTCTCACCCATCACCCCTTTTTCTTGATCTTCGCCCAGCTGTCACGCAGCCCTACCGTACGGTTAAATACTAGTTTTCCATCAATACACGCATGACGGTCCGCACAGAAATAACCTAAGCGCTCGAACTGGTAGCGGCTCTCGGGTTGCGCCTTCGCCAAACTTGGCTCGGCCATGCCCTGAACGATCACTAACGACTCAGGGTTGAGGTGATCAAAAAAATCAGCGTCTTTATCACGATCAGGCTGTTCTACGGTAAATAGGTTGTCATAAAGGCGAACTTCAATCGGTAACGCCTGCTCAGCACTTACCCAGTGAATAACCCCTTTTACCTTCCGCCCTTCTGGATTCTTGCCCAAGGTGTCGAAATCCACAGAACAGTGCAGCTCACTAATCTCACCACTGCTACCCTTGATGACCTCATCACAGCGAATGACATATGAGTTGCGCAAACGTACTTCTTTGCCCGGTGCCAGACGGAAGAATTTCTTTGGCGCGTCCTCCATGAAATCCTCACGGTCGATGTACAACTCACGACCAAACGGCACCTGTCTCAGCCCCATATCTTCACGTGCTGGGTGACCGGGCACTTCGTAGACTTCCTGATGCCCTTCAGCAACGTTGGTCAACACGACCTTTATGGGGTCAAGCACGCACATCGCACGCGGAGCGTTATCTTCAAGATCGGAACGAATCGCATGCGTCAGCATGGCGATATCCACCACACCACTATCAGCACGGGTCACACCGATCATCTCGCAAAACTTGCGAATTGCCGCCGGCGTATAACCACGGCGACGTAGCCCAGAAATCGTTGGCATGCGCGGGTCATCCCAGCCATCAACGATATTTTCATCAACCAACAGCTTGAGCTTGCGCTTGGAGGTTAAGGTATAACCCAATTTGAGGCGCGCAAACTCAATTTGGCGCGGCTTAGCGGGTACGGGTAGATGACTCAGGAACCATTCATAGAGTGGCCGATGGTCCTCAAACTCTAGCGTACAGATCGAATGCGTGATGCCCTCAATGGCATCAGACTGCCCGTGTGTAAAGTCATAGGACGGGTAAATTTTCCACGTATTGCCGGTTTGATGGTGCTCAGCATGACGCACCCGATACAGAATCGGGTCACGCAGATTGATATTGGGGGATGACATATCGATCTTGGCACGCAGCACTTTCTTACCTTCTGCAACATTGCCAGCGCGCATCTGTTCAAGTAACTCAAGATTTTCTTCAACGCCGCGCTCGCGGTAAGGACTAGGCCGTCCCGGTTCTGTCAACGTCCCACGGTACTCACGAATCTCATCTGGTGAAAGATCATCAACATACGCCTTTCCTTCACGAATCAAGTGCTGAGCCCAGGCATATAGCTGTTCGAAATAATCCGAGGCATAGCACACCTCACCGGCCCATTGAAAACCGAGCCAATGAATATCTTCTTTGATCGAGTCGACGTATTGCTGCTCTTCCTTAGCCGGATTGGTATCGTCGAAACGCAAATGGCAATCGCCATTAAACTGCTCAGCCAGCCCGAAATTTAAACAGATGGACTTCGCATGGCCAACATGAAGAAAGCCGTTGGGCTCAGGCGGGAAGCGCGTCACAACCTTGCTTTGACGGCCCGTCTCAAGCTCTTCGTTGATCTGGTTACGAATAAAATTCGGTGCGTTGGTGATCTCACTACTCATGTTGGTTCGACAACCTCTGATTGAACGCTGGCTACTCGAGCGTAGCCGCTGTGCTTAACAATTGTATTTCACGACGGGTTCGCGCATCGACACAAAGCGGCTATTATAGCGCTTCGAGACCCAGCGATGCCACGTCGCGCCAGCAGCGCTTCACATCAATACACTGGGCGTGACCTACTCTTTCAAACAGGAAGACCCCATGATCGTTCTAGAAACCAATTTTGGCGACATCACCATTGAGCTGAATCACGACAAGGCCCCAAAAACAGCCGCCAACTTCGAGCAATATGTACGTGACGGATTCTACGACGGAACCCTGTTCCACCGTGTTATTGACGGCTTCATGGTACAAGGCGGTGGGTTTGATGAAAAATTCGAGCAGAAAGCAACCCGCGAGCCCATTGAAAACGAAGCCGATAACGGCCTAGCTAATACCATCGGCACGCTGGCCATGGCTCGCACCCAAGATCCTCACTCTGCTACCGCACAGTTTTTCATCAATGTCGGCGATAACGACTTCCTGAATCATCGCGGCAAGAACCTTCAGGGCTGGGGATACACCGTGTTTGGCGAAGTTGTTGATGGCATGGACGTAGTCAACCGCATTAAGGGCGTAGCAACAACCCGCCGCGACATGCACGCTGATGTGCCTGCTGACGACGTCGTCATTAAACGCGCCTACGTCAAATAAACACCCAGCAGAAAAAGCCCGTGGTCTGCACAAGGGCGAGCATGTCACTTTGTCTGCCGCCCTTTGTACGTTTCGCTACACCGGTGGGTTTTCTTTTTTCATTTGCCATCACCGAGTTTTGTCATGTCTACCCTGCTCATCTCTGATTTGCACCTGCATCCTGGCGCACCCGCCATTACAGAAGGTTTTATTGACTGGTTAGAACGTCGCGCCTGTGATGCTGAAGCCATATATATTCTCGGCGATTTTTTCGAAGCCTGGATTGGTGACGACCTGCTTACCCTTGGCAAGGCTGACCCCACAGGCAGTGCCACGCTGGCCCTTCGCATTGCCCAGGCATTGAAGGCACGCGCCACTGCTGGCACCGCGATTTATTTAATGCACGGCAACCGCGACTTTTTACTGGGGGAAGAGTTTGCACGCCAGGCTGGTGCAACACTACTTAGCGACCCCAGCGTGGTCGAGTGGGGAAACCAGCGTGTATTGCTGATGCATGGTGACAGCTTGTGCACTCAAGATGATGCTTACATGGCGTTTCGCAGCCAAGCTCGCGACCCACGCTGGCAAGCGCAGATACTGTCTATGCCGATTCCTGACCGGCTGGCACTCGCTCACCAGTTGCGCGAAAAATCTGGCGAGGCGAATACCAACAAAGCCGAGGACATCATGGACGTCACACCCCAAGCAGTCATTGATGCCATGGCAGCGCACAATGTCACCACGATGATTCACGGCCACACTCATCGCCCAGCCGTACATGAACTTGACGTCAATGGTCAGCCTGCGCAACGGCTGGTGCTGGGCGACTGGCAGCCAGGCAAAGGTTGGGAAATCGAGATTGGCCCGCACCAGCAGCCCGTCCTGCGTGAATTTCCCCTAAGCTAACCACAACACTGCCGTTGAACTAACGACACTGTTGAGCAGCTGGCCTTGTTAAGGTATCAATGTAAGCTATCAACTCAGGTCGCGCATCAGCAGTGCATACGCGATGCGCTCCTCAGCAATCGGCTCTCCTGGAATGGGGATTCGCACCACATGGCCTGACCCCGGAGCCGCGCCGGTTGATTCACCGTGTTTGTTTTCAATATATTCAAGCGTGAAGCGACGATTTCCACCAGGCAGCATCAGCTCCATACCGTCACCCACCTCAAAACGATTTTTAACCTCAATCGTCAACCAGCCTTGTTGTGGGTCGTAATCAACAACTTCACCCACAAATTGCTGCTGCACCCCGATCGAATTGCCCTGCTCATAGTTCTGATACTCATCATGCACATGGCGGCGGTAAAAGCCTTCGGTATAGCCACGATTAGCGAGATTATCTAGCTCGTTCATAAGACGCATATCAAACGGTCTTCCAGCGACGGCGTCATCGATAGCACGGCGATACACTTGCGCCGTCCGGGCCACGTAGTAATGCGACTTGGTCCGCCCTTCGATTTTGAGTGAACTAACGCCCATCTCTGTCAACTGTGGTACATGCTGCACAGCACGCAGATCTTTAGAGTTCATAATGTAGGTGCCGTGTTCATCTTCGAACACCGGCATTAACTCGCCGGGACGAGTCCGGTCTTCAATCAGCGCAGAAAGCTCGCCCTGCCCCTCAACCCCGCCTGCGGTAGCACTACTTTCAAACTCAGCACTCCCTCCACCAGAAGCAATCAAGCTGCTCGGCTGTCCTTGATCCGGCGTCCATACACCGCTCGCTGCATGTGCACGCGCTGAGTTGGCCGGCACTAAGTCCCCCGTTTCATCCTGCGCTGCCGCCACAGTATTGTACTTCCAGCGACACGCATTGGTGCAGGTCCCCTGATTAGGGTCACGATGATTGAAGTAACCTGACAGTAGGCAGCGACCAGAGTAGGCAATGCAGAGCGCGCCATGAACAAAGGTTTCGATCTCAAGGTCTGGACACTCAGCACGAATCTCACCAATCTCACGCAGCGACAGCTCCCGCGACAAAATAATCCGGCTGATTCCCTGCTGCTGCCAGAATCGCGCAGCCGCATAGTTAACGACGTTGGACTGCACCGACAAGTGAATCACCTGTTCCGGCCACTGCTCGCGCACCATCATGATCAACCCAGGATCAGACATAATTAACGCATCAGGGCCCGCCTCAATAACCGGCTCCATATCACGCAGATACGTTTTAAGTTTGCTGTTATGCGGAGCGATATTCGACGCCACATAAAATTGCTTACCCCGCTCATGGGCATAGGCAATGCCACGGTGCAGGTTGTCGATCTTGAAATCGTTATTACGTACGCGTAATGAATAGCGCGGCTGGCCGGCATAGACGGCATCGGCGCCATAAGCAAACGCATAACGCATATTTTTAAAAGTGCCGGCAGGCGAGAGAAGCTCTGGAGCTTTCATGAAATATTCACCGTTGTCAGGACGATGGTGCGATCGGCGTAGTGCGTGTACTAAACCCTTACGGTACACCCTCACGGCAAAGTACAGGCCACACCACAAATCGACACGAATAAGGAAAGGCGCGAGATTCTACCAACTGGCGAAGGTGCTGGCCACAAGACATCCATTTCGCTAATCTAGCGGCCTTGCTATTTCCCCCTGTACAGCGACTTACAAAGCCTCCGCTCATGCCCGCTCTTATTAGCTTTGCCAGCAACACACCCTCCTCGCAGCTCGACGCCACATGCCGCGCTGGCTGTGGTGCTTGTTGTATTGCCCCATCAATCAGCTCAGCAATTCCCGGCATGCCTAATGGCAAACCCGCCGGCCAACGGTGCATTCAGCTCGACGATAACAATCTTTGCCGACTCTTTAACGACCCGCGTCGCCCACAAGTCTGCGAACGTTTCTTGTTCGATAACGCACTATGTGGCAACGATCGCCTAGAGGCATTAGAGCGCATTAACGCACTAGAGATTGCTACCTGATAACGGCTTCTGACCTATCGGTTGTCATCCCCCTGAATTCGTCGGCTCAATCTGATCAAGCAAGGCTCGCCAACGAATCAGAATCGGTGCATCGCTATAGCTAACTTCGCCAAGCAGACGGCGAAAATCGCTTCTCATCTCAATATCACCAGGGTCAACTAACGTCAGCCAAGCTTCCAGGGCACACAACTGCTGGTGCACGTTGCCATCATCACATGCCTGTTCAAGCGCCAGCTGAATCAGCCGAGATACCTCCACAGCACAACTCCCGCGCTGTTTGCGCACCCGAGCCAATTGAGTCGCCAGCTCTGGCACAAATAGTGGCAAACATTGGCGAGCAATGCCCAGGCAACGATCCAGATAGCCTTCAGCGCGCGGCAACTCCTCCAGTGCTAACAGCGCATCAACCAACGCCAAAATGGGGTATTCGTACGGATCACGTCCAGTCGTTTCTGCCAGCTCTTGCTGAGCTGAGTCCATGCGCTCCAGCCCTGCAGGATCACCGCTCAGCGCCGACTGCCAACCCAGCATAGTGCGGGCCGCAATCTGCCATAACTGCAGATCTGGTGAGTCTGCTAAGTGGTAGGCACGCTCAACGCGCTGCGCGGCCAATTGAACATGTCCCAACTGGCGGTATTGAGCCGCAGCATACAACAAGGCCATGGCTAAGCTACCTGGGTGATTAATTCGCTCGGCGAGACGAATCGCTGCTTCGATCTGTACACTCGCCCGGCGATAATCACCGCGCAGACACATCGCCCACGCCTGATAACACGCTGCCGTGACCTGAGGATGTTCGGAATATGACAATGAATTAATCATCATCGGCGAGTTGAGCGGGTCGAGCGCATCCAAGCGCTGACCAGCCGTGGCGATTCGACCCGACCAGTAATCGCAGCTAGCTCGCGCAAAATCAGCCAGCCGGCCATAGCGCACATCGCTAAGCTTGCCTGCAATTTCAGCAAGACGCTCTGCCAGCTGAAAAGCTTCCCCGTGAGCATGACGCTGGCTGCAGCCTACCCACAAGCCCCATTTCACCAAAAACACTTGCTCGTAATATCCAACATCCATTGACGTATCACCACGCTCTCTTTTTAAAAGATTGCGTGCATGCGTAAAGCTCTCGTGAGCGGTGGGTGAGCCATGCCCTTCAAGTGCAAAAGCCGCCTGCCCCCTCACATTATGCAAGCTGATTTCCCGCTCAGATTGACCATCCGCATCTCGCAGGCTCGCAAGGCCAGCATCAGCCATGCGCAACGCCGTACGATTAGCACTCACATTCATGGCTTCTCTCGCCGTTAGCTCAAAATAACGAGCAGCGCGAACGTATTGGCCGCTGCGCCGAAGGTGGCTGGCAAACTCGCCGGAACGACGGCTGATCCACACAGGAAAACGCTGCTCAATCAAGGCAATAAACTGGGTATGCAAGGCAGCCCGAATGTCTTTTGGGCATGATAGATAAGCCGCTTCCTGCAGCAGCTGATGTGTAAATTGATATTCACGTATTTCATGCCCTTGACTAACTGGCTCGATAATCTCCAAGCGTTCCATATGCGCTAACGCGTTTTCCAGCTCAGCGCCATTAACGCCACTGCACTCCGCCAGAAAATCCAGCCGAAAGCGCCGCCCTAACACGGCCGCAACCTGAGCCACATGCCGATCACCTCCCAGCTGGTCAATGCGACTACCCAGCAACCCCAGCAACCCTTTAGGCAGGTCATCTAAATTGACAGGCCGCCCTTCTCGCTGCTCAAGGGCAATACGCCGACAGATTTCCTGATGATATAGCGGCACCCCATCACAACGCTCCGTGATTTGCTGCTTAAGCAGTGGCGTTAGCTTCAACTGATAATGACTAATCAAATGGTTCAGCAACCGCAACGATTGCTTATCATCTAACCGCTGTAGCGTAATTTGCTGATCCCAGTTAATCCGCCCGGGTAATGCGTCACGGCCATGGTGGCTAGCGACAAGCAGGAAAGGACTGTTAATTGCCAATCGAGCTTGCAGCTCTGCCAGCACATTCAGCGACGGCTCATCTAACCACTGCAAGTCATCAATCATCAAAACGAGTGTGCGCGTTGCTGTGATGCGTAACACCAAGCGATGCAGCAACTCCACAACCAGCGCCAGCGCCTCGCTGTTCTGGCTAATAGCAAACGACTCATCAGTATCGCGAAGACCTAGCGCGTCATAAAGCAAACGGTGCGAGGCCGTATTATTATTCGCTGCAGGGGGCTCATCAGCCTCAACACCACGCCACCCCATGAGCTCCATCACCGCCGAGGCGACGATGGATCCCGCTAAGTGCCAGCGCAACATTTTGCGCACCATTGCATACGGTTCAAGACTTGATAACCGCGTGGCGGGTTGCCAACAGATCGCCGTTTGCTGACCCTGCTCTAACTGACGCAAACCAACTAGCAACGCGGATTTCCCAATACCTGATGGGCCACTCACCAACACACTCTGCAATAGGCCAATGCTGGCTCTGGCATGCGCATCCCTTAACGTACGCAGTGCCACTTCACGACCCACTAGGTTTGGCTTAGCCATTTCGCCACTGCCAGACGCCGAGATAAGCACCAGCGCCTGTAAGCGAATACGACCGTCATGACTCACCTGTCGTGACGACAGGCGAGGCTGCAAATCAAGCGCTGGCGGCATATGCTCGCTAGCTTGCCGGGATATCACCAACTCACAACCTTCAGCAGCATCCATCAGAGCCAGGGATTCCTGCATAACCTGACCCAGTGGATCAACGATGTTGCGCTCCGGCAAATACAGCACTTGCCCACTATTGAGGCCTGCCGCGAAGGTAATACGAGGCGGTGCACTCTCTTGATCCCAGTGGCGTAAGCACTCGTCTGTCAAATGCATTCGGCAATGTTCATACAAAGCCACCAGCTCGGCTAACTGATGAGCTGGCCCATTCGTCCCAAAACAGGCCAGACCAACGCCTCCCGTTGCACCAGCCAGCCAGAAGCCTCCTAAATGCTGGCACTGAAGCTCTAGCCAATGCATAAGCCCTGTTTGAAGAGACAGCACCGCCCGAGCCGACACCCGTGTCGATAGATCAGCCTTTAACGACAAGCGAATAGCCATCACCGACAGTTGCCGCTGCTCAATCTCTTCTTCTTTCAGTGGCGCACTACCAACAGCCAGCGTACGACGAATGCTTGTGCTGTGAGTTTGAGATGACTCAGGAGAGCGCTGAGACCAGTGATGTGCTAGCTGTAAAAACGAAGAGGTTGGCTGCTGCCCCGTCAAGGCCAGCAGTTGCAAATAACGGCTATGCTGCTCATGCGCCGCTGCTAGCTGCCCACTATCCACAAGCTGGCGAACCAACCGCTCACGAAAGGGCCCATAGCTTGAAAAACGGTTAACCAACGACATCATCATATGATCATCTAGCGGCTGACTGCCCTTGGCATCCAGCACTTGCTCTGTAAAGCGAATCACCCGATGTCGCCATTCGTTACGCACTTGCACTAACCAGCACTGGTAGTCGTTACATTCGGTAAGCTGCAACTCCTCGACTAAGTCACCGCGATAGCAGTCCAGTACCGCTTCACATGCCTCGGGCGACGGAGGCTCTTCCAGCAATTTCTGAAGGTCATGCAGGTCAAACAGCCAGTCGTCCCGCCTAACAAAACCAATAGAGTGGCGTGAGGCCCACAACAACTGATCAGCATGCTCGCCTAGCGACTGGCGTAGAGAGTGCAGCGCATGGCGTAAATTAGCACGCCCAGCGGCACCCTGGTTTGGCCACAGCAACTCCGCTAGCGTGAGACGACTCACCGGTTGATCATGCAACAACAGATAAACCAGCAGGGCCTTAACCTTGTCATAGCTGAACTGGGTCAGCTTATTCCCTCCCAAACTTAGAGAGAAGCTACCTAGCAACGTGAGACAACCTTTGCTCTGGTCCAGCACGCCTTTCGCGTTATCGCCCATCATGACGTCACCCTACAGGCTGCCAGACTGCAAATACCCTCAGGCTGGCACACCACTATGAAAGCGGAATTCAGGATCCCGTGTATTGATCAGCTCAGCTTCACGAGCGGCAAAAAAAGCCAGCCTCGACGCAAAAGCTTGACTGTCTGCTTCACCACATGCCTGTCGAGCAAGCATCAAATAGTCTTCGTAATGTCGGCCCTCTGACTTAACTAAGCCACGGTAGAATCTTGCCAGCGAAGCATCCAGATGCGGGATCAATGCCGCAAAGCGCTCACAACTACGCGCTTCGATAAAGGCACCAATTATCAGAATATCCACCAACCGCTCAGGCTCCTTAGCACGCACATGACGACGCAGGCCTTCGGCGTAACGTGATGCCGTTAAATGACGATACACAATACCCCGCTCTTCCATGATTTTGAGCACCTGCTCGAAATGTAGCAGCTCCTCTCGCGCTAACTGTGCCATGCACTTAAGCAGCTCAGGAAAATCCACATAGCGATACAACAAGCTCATGGCAGTAGACGCGGCTTTTTTCTCACACTGGGCATGATCGATCAGCAGTAGCTCCGGATTCGCCAGAGCGGCCTCTACCCAAGAGTCTGGCGTAGAGCACCCCAGAAACGCCAGCAGCCCATCAGGCAATAAAGACTCAACCGATGAAACAGCAAGTGATGATGTCATTAGCAACTCACAGATTAAAATGATTTTCAGCCGCACGGCAGCGCGCGTCTGCCGCATCAGCTAACGCCACGCACAACTGCTCATACAAAAACACAATACTGCCGCTCTGGTGGGCAACCAGGCCATAACAAGAAAGGTCGCGCATTTGCTGACGCCCTGTTCTCAACAGCTCAACAACACACGAAAGCGGTGGCTGATTCTGACGAACCCGTATCCTATGACGTTTAAGCTGCTCATTGAGCAACTCACTATTAACAACTGAAAAAAAACGCCCTGCCACATGCTCGCGCATCGCATCAAGCTGCTCCATTCGCTGCTCACGCTGCATGGCAGTCATACCAAACCAGTCAAGAATCTCGTCACTGGTCCGCTGGCATCCGCGGCACACATTATCTCCAACGGTGGTTGAACAGACCCCAACACAAGGTGATGTTATGCGTCCCGCCATATTATTCCTCGCTGTGACTAGGTAGAAACTATGATCAAACGCGGCCTTCTGGGCACGCAGGGTTTACTGCAGAATGAGGTTGGGCAGCCCCCACCATGAGATGATGCCACCCGAAGTCCTGCTGACAGCGCCACCACGCCATGTCGGTTACTTAGTATCGATGTAGCGGTGCTCGCTGAAGGTAGCAACCCACTCAGGATGATATACCACCAGAATGCTGAGCAGCATGCCGGTAATAAACGCCTCTGATGGCATCAGGAGCGGCAAGAAGCGTGCATACTCGATGGCGTTTCGCACAACGTCAGGGTCAGAGGCACCTATTAGCACAAGCCCTACGGCGCTCAAGCCAGCAAATAGCGAAGATAATGCCGAACCAAAGAAACCGCAGATAAAAATAAACACCATCAAGTTATCTGCCAAAAAACGGTCGACGAGTCGCCAAGTAATACTGATTGTCAGTGCCGGCATAACACCAGTCACAAAAACATTGATGCCAACCAGGCTCCAGTCACTGCGACCTATGGTTGCCATGGCTAGATTAATTAACGTTACAGTGATCAGCGCCAAAGGTGCTTTAAATATCAGCGTCAACAATGCTGTAAACATCAGGTGCAGCGTCAGCCAATCCACTGCCTGAGCACGCAACTGCCACATCAACATGACAACAACAGTTGCTGCGAGCCAGCGGTGTTGAAGGCGATTATCATCAAGCAGAACTCGCCACGGCCGACGGCTTAGCGCCACCCCTAAAAACACGGCAGACACAGCGAAGCACAGCCCTAATAGCCACGGAGCAAGTACGGGGTCAGAAAACGTCATGAAACTCTCCGTTTGCTGCATCGACGCGTTTATTAGGCAAAAACAACCGTTTTATTGCCATGTACGATCACGCGGTCTTCCAGATGCCAGCGTAAGCCTCTGGCCAACACAGCCTTCTCCACATCGCGGCCAAAACGCACCAGATCTTGCGGGGCATGACAGTGGCTAACACGATGGATGTCTTGCTCAATAATCGGACCGGCGTCGAGTGCCTCGGTCACATAATGACATGTCGCCCCAATCAGTTTCACACCACGCTGGTAGGCCTGATGATAGGGTCTGGCGCCCGCAAAAGACGGCAGAAAACTGTGATGAATATTGATGACACGCCCCGAATATCGCTCGCATACATCTGGCGGCAAAATCTGCATATAGCGTGCTAGCACAACACAGTCGGCACGCAGCTCATCCACCAGACGCTGCACCTCACCAAAGGCTGGCGCTTTATTTTCAGGATCTACCGGCACGTGATAATAGGGAATATCATGCCATTCAGTCACAGCGCGCATTTCATCATGGTTCGATATTACACCGACAATATCGCAGTCCAGCTCACCCGAGCGCCAGCGGTATAGTAGGTCGGCCAAGCAATGGCTTTCTTTGCTAACCATCAGCACAACTCGCTGCTTAATGCTCGAATCAGAAAGCGTCCAGTTCATGTTGAATGATTCAGCAATCGGCTTAAACGATGCACTCAACTGCTCACTAGTTACATCCAGCGAGTCGGCGCTGATCTCATAACGCATAAAAAAGCGACCAGCATCCAGGTCAGAGTGTTGGCTGGCTTCGGTGATAGAGCCACCATGCTCAGCGATAAATCCTGACACGCGGGCAACGATCCCGACATTGTCGGGGCAGGAAACAACCAAACGATAAGAATGTGACATCGAAAGCTTCTGTGAAAATTCCTAGAGTGAATAAATGAAAGCAGGCCAAGGACGGCGGCAGCTCTCGGCGCAAGCACGATTATAACGAAGAACGCCTCGCGCTTGGCGGGAATTCATAATGAGATGCCCTGAATGCTTCGATTCGGACTGGCAGGCTCATGCTGTATAGTATTCTACAAACTTCTTTTGGATACGACCTACGCTTATGTCACAACCACGCATTCAGATTCGCCCTCGCCGACGCTCACCGCTGCATTTTCTGCCGCTGGGTGGTTCAGGCGAAATTGGCATGAACCTGAATTTGTATGGTTATGACGACCACTGGCTAGCCCTAGATTGCGGCATGATGATTCGCCAGGACCTACCCGACAGTCCACTGCAGGTTCCTGACCTAAGCACGCTGGAAACGTTAGGTATCCGACCTGCCGCGTTAGTGATTACCCACGGCCATGAAGATCACATCGGCGCCGCTGCTTGGTTGTGGCCAAAGTGGGGATGCCCAATCTATGCCACGCCATTGGCTGCGGGGCTGCTTCGTGCAAAATTTGCCGAGCGCGGACTCTCTCCGCAAGCCATTCATGTCATTGAGCCCGGGGAAGCGCTGGATCTTGGCCCCTTCGCCCTGCGTTATCTGCCGATGACCCACTCCATCCCTGAAAGCTGTGCACTATTGCTGTCTGCCGGCGGTTACCGAATTCTGCATACCGGCGACTGGAAACTCGATCCTGAACCGCTGATCGAGCCGGCGGTAGACCCCCAGCTGTATCAAGCGTTGGCCCCCCTTGACCTAGTCGTCGGTGACTCAACCAATGCATTACAACCCGGCCATTCACGTAGTGAAGGGGTTGTCGCTCAGGCACTGATGTCGGCCATTGGCCGCTGTAAGGGCCGAGTCATTGTCAGCTGCTTTGCTAGCAATTTAGCGCGTATACTGGCGATCAGCCAAGCCGCCGAGAAATCCGGACGGCGTGTCAGTCTCATGGGGCGATCCATGGAGCGCATGGTTAGTGTCGCTCGCGGCCTTGGTTACCTTGACGATATGCCACCTCTGGTACCTACACGAGATCTTGGCTATTTGCCGCCAGAGGAGGTATTGGTCATCGCCACCGGCAGCCAGGGAGAGCCTCGCGCAGCATTATCGCGACTGGCCCAAGGCCGTCATCCGCATATGGAGCTTACCAGTGGCGATAGTGTTATCTTTTCGTCCCGCGCCATTCCTGGCAATGAACGCTTAATTGAACGGGTTAAGCGCGGGCTGTCCAGCCTTGGTGTCAACCTGATGGATGATATTCAACACCCCGAATTACATGCGTCAGGTCACCCCGCTCAGGAAGAGCTTACTACACTGTATGGATGGGTTTGCCCTAAGCAGTTAATTCCTGTCCACGGCGAGCCGCGCCACCAACAAGCGCATCAGCAGTTGGCGAAAAAGATGGGTATCGACGTGCCTATCATTCCACGCAATGGCGACCTGATTTGCCTCGACCACCAAGGGCTGACTCTCGAAGCACGCCACCCACAAACGCCGCGCATTATACGCCAAGATGAAGTTGCCGCCTTAGCGGGGCTTGAAGGCGAAGGCGCTCAACGCCATGGCGAGCTGTTTATCGCACTAACCATTAGCGCCAGCGGAGATGGCTGGATACGCATCGGCCAACTACTGACGGACGGCAGCCTCACCTCACCCCTAGATGAATCTGCCTTTGCCGACTGGATCGACCAATGCCTTGAGGAGATCCATACCGACACACTCGCCGAGCTGCGTCACGCGCTCACACCACGCCTGCTGTATTGGCTAAATCAGCATCTTCGGCGCATGCCCAGTGTTCATTTACAGTTACTGGCTTCCGAGACAAAAGCCCCACCCAACAGTTGACCTGGAGAGCCGCAATAGCCGCGTTAGTCGCGCGGTATTGGGGACCCATTTATTACGCAATGACAGGCTGGAAGCTTGCCGGAAAGTGGGACGTACGTGTTGGGGTATCTTTCGTTACTGGTTTTTCTTCTTCGGCGGACGACCACGCTTTCGACTTGGTTCTTGTGGCACTAGATCGTCAACAGACAAACCGGCTTCTTCAAGCTGTTCACGAATCGCTTCAAGCTTGCGGGCCTTTTCACTATTCTCTGCCTGACGCTGACGCTCATCTTCATGTTTCTGTTCAATAACCTCACCGATGACTTCAATCAGTTTAGTCAGTTGCTCAACACTAAGCTGCCGTGCGGCTGCGCGAGCAACATTTTTATTGCGAGCTATACGCTCTAACGCTTCACTAGACATCGCCACATCTCCAAATACAGGTAACTAGTCACCCATTACTTTATCGACATTTAATTCCCACAAGATATATGCTACTTAATGAGCTGGCAAGAAAAAATAAAAGAGCGTGTATTTAAAATACTGAGTCACCAAAATAACATTACCACACTATTACTAAAGCAAAGCCCAGCGCATTAGCCACCAGTCATATTCATAAAGCGCACCACCTGCACATCACCATCTGTCGTGAAGTGATGGCGCTCTGGCTTGAGTGGCATGGCATTAAGAATAGCTTGCTTAAGCCGTTCAATATTACCAGGGTAGCTACGTAGCACAGCCCGCAGATCAACCGAATGCTCATTTCCCAGACAGAGTAATAAGCGTCCTTCTACAGTGACTCTGACACGATTACAGGTACCACAGAAATTATGACTGTGCGGTGAAATAAAACCAATCCGCGTAGGGCTGTTCTCCAAAGAAAAATAGCGCGATGGTCCCGGCGTGGTCTCAGCACTCTCGGTCAGCCGATAACGTGATTCAATACGCTCTTTGACGTCATCACTGGAACAGTACGTTTCACTACGGCAGTGATCGCTCACATCACCCAGCGGCATTTCCTCAATAAAACTAATATCGAGACCTTCAGCTATCGCAAACTCAACCAGCGGCAACACCTCATTGTCATTACGCCCTTTGAGAATGACGGCATTAAGTTTAATGCGCTGAAACCCAGCATCACGAGCAGCACGAATGCCATCAATGACTTTATCGAGATTTCCGGTTCGAGTGAGTTGCCGAAACAGCTCTGCATCCAACGAGTCGAGGCTGATATTAAGGCGCTGAAGCCCTCCTGCTACCAACTCAGGTGCTAACTTTCGCAAACTGGCACCATTCGTCGTCATAGCAAAGTCATTAAGTCCTGGAAGTTGGCCAATGTGTGAAACTAGCCGGGTAATATCACGCCTCACCAACGGCTCTCCACCCGTTAAGCGCAACTTCTTAACGCCGAGTTCAGTAAAAGCTCGGGCTACCAGGCCGATCTCTTCAAGCGTAAGAACCTCGCTTCGTGGCAGAAACGTCATGTCTTCGCTCATGCAGTAAACACAACGAAAATCACAGCGATCGGTCACTGATAAACGGACATAGTCAACCCGACGACCAAAGGTATCGATGAGCTGTTCCGTCATACCGTGCTCTCCTGACACGGACCTGCCTGTGGCTGCCCAAGCCAACGCTTGGCATCTTGCTGATCTGAATCACGCTCAGCTACCCAATAATCGCCACTAGCGGTCTGCTCTTTTTTCCAAAATGGTGCTCGGGTTTTGAGGTAGTCCATCAGGAAATCACAGGCCAGAAAAGCATCGCGACGATGAGCGCTAGCCACCATTACCAACACAATAGGATCACTAGGAACAAGATGCCCAATACGGTGAATGATACGGACGGCTTGCAGCGGCCAGCGGGCTTTCGCTTCACACACAATATTGTTTAGCGCTTTTTCCGTCATGCCTGAGTAGTGTTCAAGAATCAGCCCTTGAACATCGGGTCGCTCATTGATGTCACGAACCAGCCCCGTAAAACTGACCACCGCACCGATATCGCACCGCCCTGCCAACATGGCACGCTGCTCAGCGCCAACATCGAAGGTTTCATATTGCACATCAATCATGCTCAACCTCCTGTCACTGGGGGAAAGAAAGCCACTTCATCATCATGGGTTAACGGCGTGTCATCATTGGCCATGCTTTGATTTACCGCGCACAGCAGCCGTTGGTCATCAATATCAATGAAACGCTCATATTGATTCTTCAATGCTAGCTTAAGCCCCGCTACATTGGCGCTCGCCAGCTCATGAAAAGGTACTGACAATTCACTCACCCCAAAGCGCTCGCGTAACTCAGCCAAGCATTTGACCCGAACACTGGGCGTTCGCTCCCCTTCCAGCGCCAATGGCACCCGCCCGGCTTCAGCACTGGCAGCAACAATCGGTGTCGGCTGCTCGGTATACGTGTCTGCGCGATTATAGTCACCCGATACGCCACCGCGTTTGCTATCGAGATGAATATCTCCAATCTGCATATCTTTATCGACCGCCTTACACATATCGTAGAGTGTTAAGCAGGCGACCGAAACAGCCGTCAACGCCTCCATTTCCACCCCAGTACGGCCGTTAAGGCGACAATTAGCCGTCACACGTACACAGGATGTGACACTATCAAGTTCGAAATCGACACTAACTTTTGACAACGCCAGTGCATGACACAGGGGAATCAGCTCATGAGTGCGTTTAGCTGCCTGAATACCTGCGATACGCGCCGTCGCCAACACATCCCCCTTGGGCAACCCTTCTTCTGCCAACAGTGCCAACGTGGCAGGACGCATACGGATATAACCAGATGCACTGGCCTCACGGCGACTTTCCGGCTTGTCAGCCACATCAACCATATGGGCCGCACCACGGGCGTCAAGGTGTGTCAGGCTCATGTTAAGCACCTTATGAATAGCGTTTAAGTAATTGAATGGTCACTGGCGTACCGATATCTATTCGGTCTTGCTGCGGGCCAACCTCAATCAAACAGTCGGCTAATGCCATAGATGACAAAATGCCTGACCCTTGCGGCCCAGCTTCGCGAACCCATAACTGCCCTGCCGTATCACTATAGTGACAGCCACGCAAAAAATCTGTTCGTCCCAAGCGGCTGTTAATGACTTGGTCACTCACCGCTGTACGACATACTGGAAGCCCTTGGTGTGCCAACTGCCCTTCTAACCGTGCCAGCAACGGTGCCGCAAACTGCAGGAACGTCACCATGGCCGCCACAGGGTTACCAGGCAAGCCAAGAAATACCGCACGCCGTGACCCAAGGTACCCACAAGCCATGGGTTTTCCAGGCTTCATGGCGAGCTGCCAAAAAGCCATCTGCCCCTCAGCGCGCAAGGCTCGCTGGGTCATATCCGCGTCACCCTCCGACACACCACCACTGGTCAGCACCAAGTCGGCTTGCTCAGCTGCCTGACATAGAGCATCACGGATATCCTGCTGGCGATCAGGAAGAATGCCCAAGTCAAGCACGTCACCACCGTGCTCACGAACCAGCGCCATTAATGCATAACGATTCGCATCGTAGATACCTGATTCACCCAACGGCTGACCTGGTGCTGTCACTTCATTGCCGGTGGAGAACACCGCCACCTGAGGGCGGCGGTGTACGTCACACCTGGTTAGCCCCAGCGAGGCCAAAATACCCAGCTGTGCAGCATTAAGGCGTGTTCCAGCATTCAGCACCTTACTGCCAACCGTAATATCTTCACCTGCCTGCCTTACATTCTGACCTTGACGCACACTCTGCGGCTGTTGAACGTACACTCGGTCACCCTGCCATTGCAGGCGCTCTTGCATGATAACGGTATCAACACCAGAGGGCAGCGGCGCGCCGGTGGTAATTTTGATGCACTCGCCATGGCCGATAGCGTGCGGCAACGGCATTCCCGCCAACTGCCTGCCCACGCATAACCACCCCTCATCAATGTTGCCTGTACCAGCCTCCGGCCAAGCCAGTGCAATACCGTCCATGGCTGAATTGGTATGCCTGGGGACCGCCATAGGAGAAATAACCGGCGCTGACAGCACGCGCCCATGCAGAGCCTCAAGCGCAACCGACTCGGCCTCAAGTGGCCCAGTAATCAGCGAAAGTAAGCGCTCTCGGGCTTCTTGTGGAGACAGCAGGCCGTCCGTTTCAGCTAAGCAACAGTGGGCGTTAACATTCGACGGCGACTCAACACAGTTCAGGTTCCGACTCATGGCATTGCCTTTGTCTGCAAACCGGCGGCCCAGCGCATCGGCCACGCGGCAACCCACTGACTCAGGGCATCAATATCATTCAGATCAAGCTGCTCCAGCTCAACGGGCAACTCAAGCTCTACATCACTGGCAACCGCCACAACCCAGCGATCGGACTCTGCACTCAGCGGCTTGCCCACTGATGGCCGATACACTTCAAGCTTAGGCAACGGCCAGTGTTTAAAGCCTTCTACCAATATCAGGTCAGGCTGATGCGGACGTACCATTGCCAGCAGCTCAGGTAAATCAGCCTCGTTGTTACCCGGCGTTTCAATCATCATTGCAACGCGTGCGCGAGACGCGATCAACATCGGCACGGCGCCTGCCTCACGCAGCCGATAGCTGTCTTTTCCAGGAATATCAATATCAAAATCGTGATGAGCATGTTTGATGACGGCCACTTTCAGACCCTGTGCTCGAAGCCGAGGCAACAGTTGCTCAAGCAGCGTCGTCTTACCGGTGCCACTCCAGGCAGCGATACCGAGTAACGGTGGCATACCGTCCCAGTCAAGCGCACCTGCTACGGTGTGGGCTGCGATTTCATGCATAATGTAATTGACCCCACGGTTATTGGTGCTTCTTAGCACTTACTGCATTGAGCTGTGCGTTAATGCGAGTATGGTCTTGCTCAGCATTGAGGTTGGCAAACGCGTCATAACAGTCAGAAAAATCGACCGTCAC
Organism: Halomonas halocynthiae DSM 14573; assembly: GCF_000425725.1. Taxonomy (GTDB): domain Bacteria; phylum Pseudomonadota; class Gammaproteobacteria; order Pseudomonadales; family Halomonadaceae; genus Halomonas; species Halomonas halocynthiae. The sequence goes on along the minus strand of NZ_KE384439.1, from coordinate 331,438 downwards.
ACAACGGTGGCGTTGGTGCCAGTCACGGACTTTGTGCCTACCGGACGCCAGATATTGGCCAAGATCATCTGCCAGGGCGGTTCTCATCAGCGCAATAACCGGATGCAGGCGCTCACCGTCATGGGCCACAGCAATATCTGCATCGCCGATAGTCGTTGCCAGCCTTGGTAACAAGGAGTGTGGAAGCAAAGGTGTGTCACAAGGCACCACGGCAAGCCACGGCGTGTGAGCTGCCTCAAGCCCTGCCAGCAAGCCGGCCAATGGCCCAGGGTAGCCGGGCTCGGCATCACGCACGACTCGGCCACCCAATGCGTCATATTCTGTGAGGTTACGATTGGCACTAATGAGCACTTCAGCCACATGCCCGCTAAGAACAGCCATGGCGTAACTCACCATCGGCCAGCCATTGAGGTTAACCAACCCCTTGTCTTTCCCGCCTAAGCGTTGCCCACGGCCGCCTGCCAGAACCAAGCCAGTGACTGCTTGTGGCGAATCTAAGCCTAGCGCTAATCGGCTGACTGAATCTTGCTGCATGAGTGCTGCTTGCCTCGCTACGACTTATGACGTTAAAGCGTTGTATTTTTAAATATATAATGCCTCATACAAACACGACTCGCCATGACATCATCGAGGAGAGTTAACAATTGGGCGTTATCTCAACCCCTCTCAAGCGGTATGATGTGTCAACTATTCTCTACGGACAGACTCATGAGTGAAGGATTCAATGTCGGCACCCAGCTACGTTTACTACGCCAAGAACGTGATATATCTCAGCGTGAGCTTGCCAAACGTGCAGGCGTGACTAACAGCAGCATTTCATTGATCGAACAGAACAGTGTCAGCCCATCTGTTAGTTCGCTGAAAAAAATCTTGGATGCCATGTCGGTTTCCATCAGCGCTTTCTTTGCAGGTGAAGAAACCAGCCACCCCAGCCCTTTCTACCGAGCCAGTCAGCTAACCGAGATTGGCGACGGCAATCTCTCGTGGCGACTGGTCGCTGCGGGCCGGCCCGACAGACGTATGTCAGTGCTTCACGAACGCTATCCGCCAGGGGCGGATAGCGGAGCCGATATGCTAGAACACGACGGCGAGGAAGGCGGCGTTGTCATCGCCGGTGAAATCGAAGTCACCGTCAACGGTGAGGTCGCAACACTCAGCACCGGCGATGCCTACTACTTTGATTCGCGCTTGCCCCACCGTTTTCGCAATACAGGCAATACGGAGGCTGTCATTGTCAGCGCCAATACACCACCCTCATTTTCTGACGGCGGAGAAGGGTTACACCATGGGCACGACCCTGACAGCAAACCAGCATAAATACTGCCCACAGCGCCGATATTCAGTCTTCTTCGCTGCGTGGCAATACGAAGTTAAGGACGATACCAACAACGGCGGCCAAGCCGACGCCTTGTAAGGTAAACTGACCGCCGCCGACCTGCATTCCGCCAATGCCGAATACCAGAATCAGCGACACAACAACCAGGTTGCGCGGCGAGGTCAGTGGCTTTCCTGCACGCACCAGGGTGTTCATACCCACCACGGCAATCGAACCAAATAGCAGGGTCATAATGCCACCCATCACAGGCCCCGGGATAGTTTGCAGCAAGCTGCCAAGCTTGCCGACAAACGATGCCAAGATCGCGATGACCGCGGTAATTATCATAATCCACGGGTTAAAGGCCCGAGTCAGTGTCACCGCACCAGTCACTTCAGAATAGGTCGTATTAGGCGGCCCACCAAACAGCGACGCCGTGCAAGTCGCCAAACCATCACCCAGCAGCGTGCGATGTAACCCCGGCGTTTCCAGGTAGTTTTTACGCGTTACCGAACCAATGGCCACCATATCGCCGATATGCTCAACGGCTGGCGCAATCGCCACGGGAATCATGAATAGTACCGCTGCCCAGTTGAAGCTAGGAGCAACAAAGTCTGGCCATGCAAACCAGTCAGCCTGTTGAATTGACGAGTAGTCTATAACCCCCATCAGCATAGCCAACACATAACCGCTAACGATACCGCCCATAATTGGCACCAGCCGAAGCAGCCCACGGCCAAACACCGCTAACACCAGGGTGACTAAAAGGCTCGACATCGACAACAGCATGGCTGCCCCTGTCGTTATATGCTCACTGGTTTCACCCACCGCCATACTTACCGCTGTAGGCGCTAAGGCTAGGCCAATTACCATGATCACTGGCCCGACCACCACGGGAGGCAACAGACGATGCAGTAATGCGGTACCACGCACACGAATCAACTGCGACAGCAAGACATAAACCACGCCTGCCGCCATTAATGCCCCCATGGTGGCAGGAATACCAAAATTGGCCACCGAACTTTGAATCGGCGCGATAAAAGCAAATGACGATGCCAGAAATACCGGCACGCTAACGCCAGTAACGGCATGAAATACCAACGTGCCAACGCCAGCAGTAAACAGCGCAACATTAGGGTCAAGCCCCGTCAGTAAAGGCACCAGCACCAAAGCGCCGAAAGCCACAAACAGCATCTGCGCGCCAGTTAGCAACGTATGCAGCGGAGATTCACCAGTGGCGCGTGAAGCACCTGTTTTTAGAGACATAAGTAACTCCAGGCCGGGTCAAGTAACATGACGTAAAATAGCTCAGCACTAGGCATCACAGCGCCAGGCACCACAGACTAGTACCTGCTCAATTCAGCGCGTACCAAAAATTTTATCGCCAGCGTCTCCCAGCCCAGGGACGATATAGCTGTTTTCATCCAGCCCCTCGTCCACTGACGCAGTATAAATCTCAATGTCTGGGTAAGACTTCTGCACCAGAGCGATACCTTCAGGCGCCGCAACCAGCACAATCACTTTCATTTGAGTACAACCGCTATCGCGCAGCATATCGAGCGTAGCAAGCATGGAGCCGCCGGTAGCCAACATCGGGTCAATCACAATGGCCAGGCGTTCGGACATATCCCCTGCCAACTTCGAAAAATAAGGCACCGGCTGTAGCGTTTCCTCATCACGATAAAGCCCAACCACACTAATGCGCGCGCTAGGCACTAAATCCGTGACACCATCCAGCATACCGAGCCCGGCACGCAAAATTGGCACCACTGTCACCTTTTTACCTTTAAGCTGCTGAACGGCAATCGGCTTACCACTCCAGCCATCAATACTTGTATCTTCCAACTGTAAATCACTGGTAGCTTCGTAAGTCAGCAGCTTGGCGACTTCACCCGCCAGTTCGCGAAATATTTTGGTACTGATACCAGCCTTACGCATCAATCCCAGCTTGTGTTGAACCAGTGGGTGTTGAATAGAGTGAACGCTCATAAAAAAACCTCGCGGAAGACAGGGCAATAGACAGTCTGACAGAACCACGGGCACTGCCTGACAGCAGCGACCCGCTTCTGGCGCGATATATTAACCGTATACTGCCTTGAGGTGTAGAACGAACAATCGCCAGATACCAAGACTCACAAACAACCAAGCCAAAAATCGTGCGGCTCAGGGTGAGTCCGGTAGCTGCCAATCAACAGGCCTACGCCCATGCTGTTGCAAAAAGGCATTCGCCTGAGAGAAGTGGTGATTACCAAAGAAACCACGATAAGCCGATAACGGCGAAGGATGAGGTGACTCCAACACGAGATGGCGGCGGGTATCAATCAGCGCTTTCTTTTGCCGCGCATGACCGCCCCACAGCAGAAACACCGACGGCTTAGCTTCAGCATTTACCGCCGCAATAGCGCAATCAGTCAATGTTTCCCACCCTTGGCCACGGTGCGAAGCCGCCTTCCCCTGCTCCACCGTCAACACCGTGTTAAGCAGCAACACCCCCTGACGCGCCCAACTCTCCAAACAACCATGTTTCACGGGCGGAATACCCAAGTCGTTATTCAGCTCTTTATAGATATTGACCAGGGATGGCGGAACACGCTGCCCCGGGCGCACCGAGAAGCATAACCCGTGAGCCTGGTTCGGCCCATGGTACGGGTCCTGACCAAGAATAACGACGCGAACATCATCCAGTGGTGTCAACTCAAAAGCACGAAACCACTCACTGGAGTGCGGATAAATCACCTTGTGAGCGGCCTTCTCGTGCGCCAGAAATTCACGTAATTGCTGCATATAAGGTGCCGTAAACTCGGCGCCTAAATGTGCTTGCCAGCTAGCAGGCAGAAGATAGCTCATCACTTAGCGCCGAACTTGGTCAACCAGCGGCTCAACATAAGCCACGCCCATGTCCCACGGAAAACGAATCCAGCAGTCTTGAGCCACTTCGGTCAAGTACTGATCCACCAAAGGTCTTCCGTCCGGCTTGGCATAGATCGTCACAAAATGTGCTTTAGGCATCATTTCACGGACTTTAAGCGCTGTTTTTCCGGTATCCACCAGGTCATCCACCAGTAGCCAGCCTTCTCCGTCATGCTCAACCCCTTTAAGCACCTCAAGGCTGCTTTGATCCATGCGGTCATAGCTTTTAATACATACGGTGTCGATCAGGCGTACATTCAGCTCACGAGCAATCAGAGCGGCCGGAATTAACCCCCCGCGAGCGATGGCCGCAATGCCCTTGAAGTCGCGCTCTACCAGTTGATGGCACAGTTCACGAACATCGCGCTGGAGCTGATCCCAGGAAACGATGAAATGCTGGTGATAGCGTTGGCTGGTCATGGGCGAGTTACTCGTCTTCGTTAAAGGAACACACCGCGAAAACATCATAGCCTTCTTCGCGAATGCGTTTGGAACCGCCGAGCTCCGGCAGGTCAATAATTGTGGCGGTTTCTACCACCAGGCCACCACTACGGGTGATCAGTTTGGCAGCAGCCAACATGGTGCCACCCGTAGCAATCAGGTCATCCATGACCAAGATGCGATCGCCTTTTTTAAAGGCATCAGCATGTAACTCAACTTCCGCCTCTCCATACTCCAGCGTGTAAGTCTCGCTGATGGTAGAAAATGGCAACTTACCTTTTTTGCGCACCGGCACAAAGCTACAGTTCAGCTCGTAAGCCAACGGCGCACCAACAATAAAGCCACGCGCATCAATAGCGGCAATCGCATCAAGATTCATCTCCTGATAGCGATGCACAAAACCATCAATCAGTTTGCGAAAAGCAGAGCTGTTCTGCAAAAGTGGTGTGATATCGCGAAAATTCACACCCGACTGCGGCCAGTCGGGTACGGTACGAATCACTGATTTAATATAATCACCGTAGATACTCATCGAGCTTTCGAATCCTTTCCGCAACGATCAAAGATTAATTAAACATCAAAAACTTGGCAGCAAACAAAAGGGCCAGAATAACAATCGCAGGATTGAGGTCGCGAAAACGGCCAGATAACGTTTTAATCGCCACAAAACTGATAAAACCCAGTGCAATGCCTTCAGCAATAGAAAACGTTAACGGCATCGCCAGTGCCGCAACTAGCACTGGCGCCGCTTCCGTGGGGTCATTCCAGTCGACATGAGCCAAACTACCCGCCATCAGCACCGCGATATACAACAATGCACCAGCGGTCGCGTAGGCGGGAACCGAACCAGCCAGCGGCGCAAAAAACAAACTGAGCAGGAACAGGATCGCAACAACAACCGCGGTAAGCCCTGTTCTTCCGCCAGAAGCAATACCTGCCGTCGACTCGACATAACTTGTTGTCGTTGACGTACCTAATGCAGCCCCGGCCATGGAAGCAGTGCTGTCTGCCATCATGGCACGCCCAATACGCGGTAATTTACCGTCTTTGTCGAGCAGGCCTCCTCGGTGGGCAACACCAATTAATGTGCCAGAGGTATCAAATAAATCGACAAACAAGAACGCAAAAATAACGCTAAGCATCGCCACATCAAACGCACCTGCTAGGTCTAACTTAAGCAGTGTGGGCATGATGGATGGTGGCATCGATACCAAGCCGCCAAAGGTGTTATGGCCCAAGATAATGGCAACCACGGTAACACCGAGAATTCCTATCATCACCGCACCAGTAACCCGTAGGTACGACAACGCCGTAATCACGAAAAACCCCGCCAGCGAATACAGCGCTGCAGGCTGGGTCATATCACCAAGCGCCACATAGGTAGCAGGATGCTGAACAATAATACCGCCATTTTTAAGCGCAATCATGCCCAGAAACAAACCAATACCCGCAGCGATTCCCAGCCGCAGCGACATCGGAATTGAATTGATGATCCATTCACGAATGCGAAAGATACTCAAAAGAAAGAAGGTAAAGCCCGACAGAAACACCGCACCTAGCGCCGTTTCCCAACTATAGCCCATTCCTAACACTACGCTGTACGTGAAGAATACATTCAGGCCCATGCCTGGTGCCTGAGCAATGGGGTAGTTGGCATAAATCCCCATCACCAAACACCCAATGGCTGCTGCCAGACAAGTCGCCACAAATACCGCGCCGTAATCCATTCCCGACTTCGAGAGAATACTCGGGTTGATGAAAATGATGTAGGCCATGGTAAGAAAAGTGGTAATACCGGCGATAACTTCTGTTTTAACGTCAGTCCCGTGCTCGGTAAGCTTAAAGTGCTTCTCAAACAGGCGATTCAGCATGAGGTCGTTCCTGCGTAGGCGAAAGGAAACCCAAAGGCGAGAAAGCCGCACATGGTACCGGATGACGTGACTGTTGGCATCTTCACAGTGTGCATTAGCGGGGCTTTTTTACTCGTGACGCTGAGCGACCATGACACGTTCGACAGTCTCGACGATTGCCTGGGTTTGCGGGTCAATTTCGATATTGACCTGCTCCCCCACGCCTCGCTCCGCCATTATGGTACGCGCCAGAGTTTCTGGTATCAGGTCGACACAAAACTCTAACCCCTGTTGGCCACTCTGGTTCGATTCAGACTCTCTTACTGCACCAATTGTTAAACTCGCGCCATCCACACCGATGTACCCCTTGGCAAACACAAAACGCCTTAGCTCTGCAGGTAGCCTGAACCATATACGACGATTATTCGGTGCCGCATCAATCTCAATCAGCTCAGCCATCGCCATTACATGCCCTGACATGGCGTGACCGCCAATTTCATCACCAAAGCGCGCCGCCCGCTCAATATTCACCTTATCACCAACGCCAAGCGCCCCTAGATTGGTGACACGCAAGGTTTCACGCATCAAATCAAAGCTGACGTGCTCGCCGTCAATGTGCGTTACGGTTAAGCAAACACCGTTATGAGCGACTGACGCACCGACCTCGAGCCCATCGCGCATCGCGCCTGGCAACGCCAGCACATGGGTGCGAAAAGCATCGGCTTCATTAATTGTGACGAGTTCAGCGGTGCCCTGCACAATGCCGGTAAACATGCGTTGTTCTCCTGTTTGCCTAACAGAGTACCTGCTAAGCGTCATCTGTTAACGGTAAAATTAGCGATAACTTAATAATTAACTAATATGCTGATAGTTTAGAGAGCTGTGAGGCATGTATCCAGTCTAGCGTTGAGTGAAACGGCTGAATAGATAACGGTATAAATAGTCGCCGGCCACGTTTTCCCCTACAAAACATGTACGTTATGGCGGTTATAATTGACAAGCTCGCCCCTGAACCCTAGGCTTGTCGACCTCTTTTGTCGGCGCCGATTTGACCCCCAGATTGCGGGCGCCAGCACGCTGATATTTCTGCGTGTGAAGTGCAGCTAAACGGGTGTGTCTTGCATAACGGCCACCCTTTCTTGAGGTGGCTTTTCAACAAGCCAATTCCCTCTATGACAGCCCAGCACATGCCCGCAGCTAACCAGGCGCCATTTTGGTGGCCCGAATGATAGAACTGCATAACGTTTCTAAAACTTACGAATCAAAAAAAGGTGCGCCTGTTGAAGCACTCAAGGCGACTAGCCTTCATGTGCCTAAAGGCCAGATCCATGGCGTAATCGGTTTATCTGGTGCGGGAAAATCAACGCTGATCCGCTGCGTCAATCTACTGGAACGCCCAACAACGGGTACCGTCACAGTTGACAGTCAAGAACTGACTCAACTGTCTCGCGACGCCTTAAACAAAGCGCGTCACGGTATTGGTATGATCTTTCAGCACTTCAACCTACTGACGTCGCGAACCGTCTCCGCCAATGTGGCATTGCCACTAGAGCTAATGGGCATGCGACGTAGCGAAATTCAGCAACGTATTACGCCGCTGCTCGAGCTGGTGGGTTTGGCAGGAAAGGCCAACCAGTACCCGGCACAACTGTCTGGAGGGCAAAAGCAACGCGTGGCCATCGCGCGTGCGCTAGCCAGCCAACCTAAGGTGCTGCTGTGTGACGAGGCTACCTCAGCACTGGACCCGCAAACCACCGGTTCAATTCTGGAACTACTGCAAGACATCAACCGTAAATTGGGACTGACTATCCTGCTGATCACCCATGAGATGGAAGTGGTAAAAACCATCTGCCATCGTGTCAGTTTGATCTCCGATGGTGTGCTGGTCGAAGACGCCGAGGTAGGTGACTTCTTTACCGCGCCTCGCACCCAGCTGGGCCGTGAGTTTCTCAATGACTTTCTGGAGCTTGAACCACCGCGGGCACTCATAGAACGGCTGGAAGAGCACCCAAGAGCTAACACGCACCCCGTGGTGCGTTTGGCTTTTTCCGGCGACGCGGTATCAACGCCACTGGTCTCGCGCCTTGCCCGAGACTGCAGTGTTGATGTCAGCATTCTGCAAGCCAAGGTTGAGTCAATTCAGGAGCGCACTCTTGGCCTGATGATTGCTGAACTAATGGGCTCAGAGGCTGATACCCAAAAGGCCCTCGATTATTTACAACAGCACGACTTGACCGTGGAGGTGCTTGGCCATGTCCAGCGCGATGTTTGACCTGATTCTCAAGGCCACCCTCGACACCCTTTACATGGTGGGCATTTCTGGCGTTATTTCTGCACTGCTAGGTATCCCTCTGGGCGTTTTGTTGTATGTCACGCGCCCTAGGCAGGTGCTGGCCAACCCAGCACTCAACGGCGTGCTGGGGATCATCACCAACATTGGTCGTTCGGTTCCTTTCATCATTCTGATGGTGGCGATCATCCCTTTTACCCGCATGCTGGTGGGCTCATCAATCGGCACCAATGCTGCGTCAGTACCGCTGACTATTGCGGCTATTCCCTTCATCGCCAGGCTGGTTGAGGGAGCACTCAATGAAGTATCTCCTGGACTGGTTGAAGCGGCGCAGTCCATGGGTGCCACGCCCTGGCAGATCATTACTCGCGTGCTGCTGCCCGAAGCTCGCGGTGGAATTTTTACCGCATTGACCGTCACCGCCGTTACGTTGATCAGCTACTCAGCCATGGCCGGCGCAGTAGGCGGCGGCGGCCTTGGCGACTTGGGCATTCGCTACGGCTACAACCGCTTCAACCCGACCATTATGCTAATTACCGTGGTCATCTTGGTTGTCATGGTGCAACTGTTCCAAAGCCTAGGCGATTACCTGGTACGCAAAAGCGATCACAAATAGTCCTTGGTGCTTAACGGCCTACCGACGCTTTCATCAAGTTGACTTATCGGTTTTCTCTATCTACGCTCGTGCTTCTCCTAGGGGTGCCCTTTTGGGCTGAGAATCCAGCAATACGGCTGGTAACCCTTTGAACCTGATCCGGGTCATGCCGGCGAAGGGAAGGATTTTACACGCAAGCTCGCTTGCCTCTTCCTGCTCATCGCGCATTATTATTGCGCGACGAGGCCCGCCTGGACCGCCCCGGTCACCATGGATAGAGGATGCACCACCATGTCACTTGACCCCGTCTGGACGGCCACTTGGCTAATATTCTGCGCTGCTGCTTTTGCCATTCCTGGCTTGCTGTATGCCCGCCGTCACCCGGTAGATCTAGATAACTACATTGCTGCGCGAAATTCACAAAACACTCACGCTACAGTGATTACCTTACTGGCCACCACACTTGGCACTTGGGTCTTATTTGGCCCTGCACAAGCGGCGACATGGGGCGGCATCGGCGCGTTACTGGGTTACGCCCTGGGGTCTTGCGTACCGCGGCTGATCATGATTCCGCTCGGCCAGCGTATTCGTGAACTCATGCCCGAAGGACATGGGCTCACGGAGTTTGTGATCCACCGTTACGGGCGCACCATGTACGCCTTTACACTCTCGATCATGCTGCTTTATCTGTTCATTTCACTGGCGGCGGGCCTCACCGCTGTGGCTCGCATGGTAACACTGCTAGCTCCTATTCCTCTGTGGTTGACGGCCAGTGTCGTGATGCTGGCCACGGTGCTATATACCTTCTATGGCGGGCTACGCGCTTCCATTTTTACCGACAAGGTACAAATGGTGGTAATACTTCCCTTACTGGCCTTGTTGCTATTCTTTGGCTGGCAAGCCGCTGGCGGTATTGCGCCAACCGTTGACGGCCTGGCCCAACGCGCCCCGGAGTTACTGGATTTCAGTGATACGGGCGGCATACGCGCTGGCATAACCTTCTTTATTGCCGTGGTGCTAACCGGGCTGTTCTACCAAGGCACCTGGCAACGTATCTATGCAGCAAAAAACGTCAGCGTTTTGCGCCGCAGTTTCTGGATCAGCGGCCTACTTAACCTGCCGATCATCTTCATGATGGGGCTGTTCGGATTAGCATTTGTCGGCCTGGGGTTAGAAGGCGATGGCTCTGTCGCCTTATTCAGCGTGCTACTGGACAACGTACCGCTGTGGTTTGCACTGGCGCTGGTTCCACTAGGGCTAGCACTGGTGATGAGCAGTGCCGACTCCACTATCAACGCCACCTCCAGCATCATTGCGGTAGATATGCACCGCCTGCTACCTAACGCCAGTGAAATCACCTTGATGCGCTTTGCTCGCTGGCTGATTGTGCTCGCCGCCCTGCCAATCACCTGGGTTGCCGCTCAAGGGTTCAGCGTGCTCTATCTGTTCTTACTGGCTGACCTGCTGTGTTCAGCAGCCGCATTTCCGGTATTTTTTGGGTTATTTAACCGTCGTTATGAGGGTCGTAATGCCGTGATCAGCACGACGTGCGGGCTGGTGGCAGGGCTATTGATGTTTCCCGCTCCCGGCGCAAGTACTGACACCTTGTTGGAGAGCTTCTTGCTCGCCGCCTTGGTGCCAGTGCTCACCTCTGTTGTACTAATGCGTGTATTACCGGCTCAGGAGCATTTTGATTTTTCGCGCCTGGCGACTCTGGTACAACGCTTTAGCCGTTAGTCATAACGCAGGCTTTACGATGCACTCGGCCTCTCTAGGCCGAGGTGCTCGCGTAAGGTGCATCCCGTGTATTCTCGACGAAACAGCCCCCGCTGCTGTAATACCGGCACCACTTGATCGACAAAGTCATCAATACTTGAAGGCAGCGCCGGCGGCATCAAATTAAAGCCGTCAGCGCCGCCCTGCTCTACCCAGCGCTGCATTTCATCAGCAATTTTTTCCGGCGTACCAATCATGGTGCAATGCCCGCCACCCGCCGCCAGTCGCCCGAGCAACTCACGCAGCGTTGGCTTCTCACAGTCAATAATGCGCAGAATCGTGGCATAGCGCCCTTTAGGCCCGGTAAATTCCTCCAGCGGCGGCAGCGCTGGTAGTGGTGCATCCAACGCCCAGTCACTGCAGTCCTGACCGATAAACTGGCTTAGCTGACGAAGCGAATCCTGGGTAGGCAGCAGCACATCCAGCTCACGCTGACGCACTCGGGCCTCTGCCTCGCTAGACGCCACATACGTCACCAAGCCGGGCATAATGGCCACCGGCGAGCGGCCACAACTTGCTACCCGCGCCTGGATATCACGATAATAGGCTTGGGCCGAGTCAAGGTCATAAGCCACGGCATAAATCGCTTCGGCATACCGAGCGGCAAGGTCACGCCCCTGCTCAGAAGCGCCTGCTTGAAATAGCACTGGCCGTCCCTGAGGTGGGCGCGGAATATTAAGCGGCCCATCAACCAGAAAGTGCTCACCTTGATGCGTAATGGCCTGGACCTTATCCGGGTCAGCAAACAGGCCTGCACGATCACAGCGCAGAGCATCTTCCTCCCAGCTATCCCACAGCGCCAGCATCGTATCAGCGAACTCGGCGGCCCGAGAGTAGCGCTCAGCATGTGACGGCATTGCAGGATAATTATGATTACGCGCCTCACTATCGAACATTGACGTCACCAGGTTCCAGCCCACTCGCCCGCGTGAAATATGGTCCAATGATGCCAGCATTCGCGCCGCATGAAACGGCGTGTAAAAGGTGCTGGAAATAGTGGAGATCAGGCCGATATGCTCGGTTGCGCGAGCCATCGCAGCAAGCGTGGTCAGTGGCTCCAAAAACCACAACGGCCCATCCGCAACATTGCCAGCCGCTTGCCCGTCAGCAAAAAATACCGCATCGAACTTGCCACGTTCAGCCGTGCGCGCCAATGCTTCATAGTAGCTGATATCGCCAAGACGCTCGACAGCAGAGCTTGGATGGCGCCACGCCGCTTTATGATGACCACACCCCATGATAAACAGGTTCAAATGCATACTGGTCGCCATCAGTCTTTTACCAATCCGCCATCAACCACCAAATTTTGCCCTGTGACTGCGCGGGCCCAAGGCGAAGCAAACATCAGCGCTGCATCAGCAAATTCGTCAGGCGTAATGACTCGGCGCAACGGTGTGTTGGCAGCAATCAGCGCAAAAACTGCGTCAGGCGTAGCCGCAGATGCATCAGTGGTACGCAGCAGACCGCCAGAAATCATATTCACGGTGATGTTATCCGGCCCTAAATCATGAGCAAACGTGCGCGTCAGCGATAACAGCGCCGCCTTACCGGCGGTGTAGTCGTGATAAGGCACGACGGGATTTTGAAACAAGTTGGTGCCTACATTAATGATGCGCCCAAAGCTCTGCTGACGCATCCCCGGAAGCGCCGCCTGAACCAGATTCAAAGCGCCCTGGTTAACACCTCTAAACTGCTGCTCCAACTGCTCCCAGCGCAGGGCTCCCACATCAGGACGCGCCTCACCATTAAACGAAAAGTCTGGCAGTGCATTGTTGATCAGCGTAGTCACTGGCGCACCGAAATGCTGCCGAGCTGTCTCAACCATGGCGTTGACCGCGCCAGCATCACATACATCAGCCTGCACCGCCAACGCCCGCTCAGGGGCTTGAGCCACTATCGCTTGAGCGCCACTGGCACTGTTGCGGTAATTAACGACGACTCGTGCCCCTGCAGTGAGAAAGGCACGCGCAAGGCTAGCACCTAAACCACGCCCTGCGCCGGTTACCAACACGATTTGCTGATCAAGCGGCAGCGCCACTGGCAACGAGGACGGCGCCGACGCAACAGGAGATGCGGAAGAAGAAGAGGAAAAATCAGTGCTCATATGTGGTCCTTATTATGCCATTCACTGCGGATGGCAAAGTGAAGGCAAAGGCACACGCAAAGCGCCCTTGACGAGCACTGCGTAGACATTCCTTCGCCGGTATGAACTGGATCAGGTTCAACGGGTGTTGTCTCAGCCCCACGACTAGCGGGACACCCCGTGTCTAACACTCACAAACCATAACGCACCGATTGATGAGCAACAAGGCTGACAGCCGGTTGGCGGCAAAAGGCGCGCCATCACCTGACATCGCGTTTTCAGACCACCAAAACTAATAACCAAAAAGAATTACAAAAACAGTACATATTCCATTACTATGAGTCACACGCACTTTTACTCGTCAGGGAGACAATGACATGCGCAACATTCTGATTCGCGGCTTTGCCGCTACCGCACTGGCACTGGCCATCGGCCAGGCTCACGCCGAGCAACACAGCATTAAAATTGGCACAATCGCTGGCCCAGAAACTGATGTCATGCAGGTGGCTGCCGAACTCGCGAAAGAGCGCCACGGCCTGGATGTCGAAATCATCGAATTTACCGATTACGTGACGCCCAACGCCGCGCTGGCAGATGGCAGCTTGGATGCCAATGCTTACCAGCATAAGCCCTACCTACAGACAATGATCAATGACCGCGGCTACGACCTTGCCATCGCTGGGCTAACATTCGTCTATCCAATTGGGGCATACTCCGAAAAATACGACAGCCTTGATGCCCTGCCAAAAGGCGCTGTCATTGCTCTTCCCAACGACCCGACAAACGAAGGCCGTTCTCTGATTCTGCTTCACAATCAGGGCTTGATTACTCTGGATGACCCTGAAAACCTCGAAGCGACACCACTGAATATTACTGAAAACCCCCGCAAGTTTGCCTTCCGTGAAATCGAAGCAGCTCAGCTGCCCCGCGTACTGCCCGATGTTGACCTAGCATTCATTAACAACACGTTCGCCCAACCCGCCGGGCTAAACCTAGACGACGCTCTGGTGCGCGAAGGACCTGAGTCGCCCTACGTCAACATCATCGCTGTACGCAGTGGCGATGAGACTGCCGAGCCCATTACTCAGCTAGTCGATGCTTACCAGAGCGAGGAAGTGGCTGCCAAGGCCAAAGAACTGTTCGATGGTGCCGCAGTACCTGGTTGGGAGTAATCGTTGCGCAGCTACCGGCACCGTAGCGCGAATTTCAGCCGTGTAACAAACCAGCGCAACAGCCGCCTTGCGACGGGCCGACGAATGTCGGCCCGTTTTGGCTGACGCCTTTCCTTTTATTCTTTTATAGCAATCGCAGCCATGGAGCATTTCGTGCAACACCCCGATTACCCGCTTCTGGCCCGCCAATTGGCCTCCCTGCTCGATGACAGCGACTGGCTAACCAATAGCGCCCAGACCTGCGCCTTTATTATGCAAGAGATTCCTGACCTGAATTGGGCGGGCTTCTATTTACAATGTCGCCCCGAGGTACTGTGTTTAGGAAGTTTTCAGGGCAAGCCAGCCTGCCACCCCATCCCCTTTTCCAAAGGAGTCTGCGGTAAAGCGGCCAGAGAACGCACCACCCAGCGCGTTGATGACGTATTCGCTGTAGCCGATCATATTGCCTGCGACGCTGATTCTCGCGCCGAACTGGTAGTACCGATTATCGTCAATGCTGAGCTCTGGGGCGTACTGGATCTAGACAGCCCCATACCCGCTCGCTTCAGTGACGTTGACCAAAAAGGTATCGAACGGCTAATAGAGGTGTTTATTGCCCACAGCAAGCTGGTTATTAACTTAACCACTACGAGCTAAGCAGAGAACAACAAAAAAGCCCCTGAGCAAAAACTCAGGGGCTTTTTGAAATTTGGTAGGACCAGGCGGATTTGAACCGCCGACCTCCACGATGTCAACGTGGCGCTCTAACCAACTGAGCTATGGTCCTAAATTAACTCTGACTCACTAAGCTGAAATTGTTTCTAACAAAATATCAGCAGATACTTGGTAGGACCAGGCGGATTTGAACCGCCGACCTCCACGATGTCAACGTGGCGCTCTAACCAACTGAGCTATGGTCCTAAATTATGTCTTGTTTCTTGCCACACAGCTGAATTTCAGCGCGACAACGGAAGCGTATTGTACTTGCCGACCGACAGATTGCAAGCGCAATTATTGCTACGGGGCTATCGACAAGCCGTCAGTGTTCAATGACTTGGCACTCAGATGCTGGCTCAGATCGCACCCGATTAACAGCATTCAGCCAGCCGGCATATAGTCGATCTCGCTGAGCGGGCTCCATGCTGGGATAAAAACGCCGTTCGGCGTGCCATAACTCAGCAATATCATTTAGATCGCTATACCAACCGAGCTGTAAGCCTGCCAGATAAGCGGCGCCCAGCGCGGTAATTTCCTGAGTTACGGGGCGATCAACCTCCACGCCGAGCATGTCAGCAAGAAATTGCATTAGCCAGTTATTCACCACCATGCCGCCGTCAACTCTTAACGCGCTGGGCGCAGCACTCATGTCATCACTCATACACGCCTGAAGGTCACGCGTCTGATAACACACGGCTTGCAATCCCGCCGCCACAATCTCAGCAATACCTGTATCACGAGTTAAGCCAAGAATCGCCCCTCTCGCTTTTGGGTCCCAGTACGGCGCACCCAGCCCCGTAAAAGCAGGCACTAAGTAAACATGGTTTCCCGCCTGAGTCTGGCTGGCCAACTGTTCGGTCTCAGCGGCATTGGCAAACAACTTAAGACCATCGCGCAGCCATTGCATGGTCGCACCTGCCACAAAAATACTGCCCTCCATGGCATACGTTGGTACCCCATCTAAACGATAACCCACTGTTGTCAGTAGGCGGTTACGTGACGCCTCGGCCTGTTTTCCCGTATTTACGATCATGAAGCAGCCGGTACCGTAGGTACTTTTCCCCATCCCTGGCTCGAAACAAGCCTGACCAAATAATGCGGCTTGCTGATCACCCGCCACGCCAGCAATGGGTAATTCACCTCCTAACCAACAAGCATCGGCTGAACCAAAATCATCACTGGAGTCCTTAACGTCTGGCAGCACGCTATCAGGAATATCAAACAGCGCTAACAGTTCGCTATCCCAGCATTGGCGGTGAATATCAAACAACATGGTGCGCGAGGCATTGGTAGCATCGGTGGCATGCACTCGCCCTTGAGTGAGTCGCCATATCAGGAAAGTATCCACGGTACCAAAGGCCAGCTCCCCACGCTCAGCCCGCTCGCGGGCACCTGCCACGTTATCTAACAACCAGGCGAGCTTAGTGGCAGAAAAGTAGGGATCAATCAGTAATCCTGTGCGCTGACTGACCAGCGGCTCATAACCTTGGTCGCGCAGCCGCTGGCAAGCATCCGAGGTACGCCGATCCTGCCAGACAATCGCTGGATACAGCATTTCACCAGTAGCACGATCCCACAACAACGTAGTTTCCCGCTGGTTAGTCATACCGATACCGGCAATTTGCTCTAGGCTAATGTCTGGATGACTCAGCACATCACGACACGTGCCTAATACACTCTCCCAGATTGCCTCAGGATCATGCTCAACCCAGCCATCTTCAGGAAAATACTGTGTGAACTCACGCTGAGCAATATGCACAACGTGTCCTTTTTTATCGAACAAAATCGCCCGAGAGCTGGTGGTGCCCTGGTCGATAGAGAGCAGATACGAAGGCATGAGAAAATCCTGACAGCAGGAAAAAATGATAGCTTACCGACACTGAGCCTATGTCATTCTGATGTAGCACTCAATTATCCGCGTTGTCATAAAACGCCCAGCAATACGAGCAGTAATACTCGGCAAGGCGTTCTTTGCTCATTGCGTTGCGTGTTATCGTT
Source organism: Halomonas halocynthiae DSM 14573 (assembly GCF_000425725.1). Classification (GTDB taxonomy): domain Bacteria; phylum Pseudomonadota; class Gammaproteobacteria; order Pseudomonadales; family Halomonadaceae; genus Halomonas; species Halomonas halocynthiae. The sequence continues at coordinate 314,312 of NZ_KE384439.1, read as the reverse complement.
ATTATTCTGAACTCTTGCCACAAAGGAAACAGAGCATGTTTACCTTCATCATTGTCACTGTTTCCCTGCTGACACTCGCAGCGACGCTCTTAGCCTATCTGCCATCGACACTATGGTGGATACGCGCCTGTGAATTTCCGCGCTTACAAATTGCCGTGCTAGCGATGCTGCCGCTCGCTTGCGCACCACTGCTTAACTCACCAGGATTCTGGGTGGTTCTTAGCGCGGGTCTAACAACCCTGTTGTTACAGGCTCGTCATATTCTGCCCTGGACTCCGATATGGCCGACACAAGTCAAAACTGCCGAACCTGGCCATAATGACCGCTGCCTGACCCTTCTGGTTGCCAACGTGCTTACGCCTAACCGTAACGCAGCAGGGCTAATCAAACTGATTCAGCACCATAAGCCAGACATTGTGCTCACGCTAGAATCGGACGACTGGTGGCAAACACAACTCGATGAAGCCCTGGCACAGGACATGCCAAACGCCGTGCGAATTCCCCAGGACAACCTCTACGGCATGCACCTGTATTCGCGACTGCCTTTAGTTTCACCCACCATTGAGCGCCTGATTCAGGACGATATTCCCTCCATTGTCACCGGCGTAACATTATCCAGCGGCGATACTGTTCGCTTTCACGCACTACACCCTAGGCCACCAGCACCTGGCGAAAGCGAGGAGTCGCTATGGCGCGATGCGGAATTACTGCTAATTGGCAAACGCATTCATGAGCACCCAGTTCCAACGCTAGTGGCTGGCGACCTTAACGACGTTGCTTGGTCACGTACGACTCGGCTATTTTGCCGAGTCAGCGGCATGTTAGACCCACGTCGTGGCCGAGGCCTGTTCAGCACCTTTCATGCGAGCTACCCTCTGCTGCGCTGGCCGCTGGACCATGTGTTTGTCAGCGAGCATTTCACTCTCAGCCGCCTACACCGACTACCCGGCTTCGGCTCTGATCACTTTCCGATACTTGCCACCCTGTGCTACCGCCCTTCCCGTAGCGATGAGCATGAGCCGCCCTCTGCTTGCCGTGAGGAACACCAGCAAGCAAAAGACACCATCATGGAAGGACAAGCCCGAACACAACAGGTCTGACCAGGCTTCAACCCGGCACTCCACCATACGTCAGTGCCACGGGGTCTAATAGACGCTCCAGCTCTGCACGAGAAAGCCGAGTTTGCTCTTCTGCCACATCGATCACTGGACGGCCACTTTTGTAAGCCTGCTTGGCAATGGCTGCAGCAGCCTCATACCCAATCACCGAGTTCAACGCAGTGACCAGAATGGGGTTGCGCGACAGTGGCTCTCGCAGGTGCTCTTCTCGCACCTTGAACGTCGCAATACAACGATCAGCCAGCAGGTAGGAAATATTGCTCATTAACGTTATTGAGGTGAGCAAATTATTGGCCACCAGCGGCAGCATCACATTGAGTTGAAAGTTGCCGCTCTGTCCCGCCACAGTGACTGCGGCATCCAAACCGATAACCTGGGCAGCCACCTGCGCGGCCGCCTCAGGAATCACCGGATTGACTTTGCCTGGCATAATTGAGCTACCCGGCTGCAGGGCTTCTAATTCAATCTCGCCAAGCCCCGCTAATGGCCCTGAATTCATCCAACGCAAATCGTTGGCAATTTTCATGATGACACAAGCCAACCCGCGCAATTGCCCTGAAAGCTCTACCGCAGCATCCTGCCCACCTAAGCTGGCAAAGAAACTATCGTTAGGTTCAAGCGCAAGCCCCGTCTGCTGACTCAGCGCGGCGGCCATGCGCTCAGCAAACTCTGGATGAGCGTTAATACCGGTTCCCACTGCGGTACCGCCCTGAGCCAGGCGACACAGCCTTAGCAGTACACTATCAAAGCGCTCAACGGCCTGCCCCAACTGGCTTGACCAGCCGCCTAACTCTTGGCTCATTCGCAGTGGCATGGCGTCCATCAAATGTGTACGCCCCGTTTTGACCACCTCATCAAGCGCCATGCCCCGCGCATTGATTCGTTTACGCAGATGCGTAAGCGCTGGCCGCAAAGTCCCTGTCAGCTCAATCGCTGCGGACAAATGCAGCGCCGTAGGAATAACATCGTTACTCGACTGCCCCATATTGACGTGATCATTGGGGCCGACCGTCACCCCCTCACGGCTAGCAAGGTGTGCAATCACTTCATTAACATTCATGTTACTCGAAGTGCCCGATCCCGTCTGATACACATCTACCGGAAACTGATCATCATGCTCGCCATTAATAATAGCGCTAGCGGCACGGCCAATGGCATCAGCACGCTCGCCGTCAAGCAACTCAAGGTCGTAATTAACCGTGGCAGCCGCCAACTTGATTCGTGCCACGGCATGAATAAACGCCGGCGGCATACGGTGGCCAGATATTGGAAAATTATTGACTGCGCGCTGCGTTTGCGCGCCATACAACGCATCAACGGGCACATCCAGCTTGCCCATACTGTCGTGTTCAATTCGCTTATCGCTCATCTGGCTACCCCTTTTGCCACTACGCTCTCAACACCTTACAACCATACACGCCATCCCCCCGTGTTTTGAACCTCATACACGACTACGACTCGGCAGATGCAAGACCCTGGAGCAAGATCCAAATGCAAAATAACAACAGCTACGTTTATGGCTAGCTGACCACATTCCTTCATTCAAGAAAAAACCAGCTGCTATGTTGCAGCGCATCAAAAAGCTTGTTATTGTGCAATGCAACAGAGATCTAAAAAGCAGCGACATCCATCGTAACGCTTGAATTCACTGACTCTAAAAGGAAATTCACATGGAAAATATCATGAAAAACTTTGACACCACTCAGTTCGAGAACTTGTTCTTTGGCCCAGCTCGCGCCTTCGCCAGCTTGAACCTCGACTTCACGGAAAAGCTGGTCAATACCCAGCTTGAGGCCAGCAAGTCTTATGCTGAAGCGAATATGAACCAAGTACGCGCTCTGCTTAATGTTCGTGATGCTGAAGGTCTGCGCACTTACATGGAAAGCCAGCAGAAAGTAGCCAAAGACCTGACCGAGCGCATGAAAGGCGACGCAGAAAAAGTCGTGGCATTGCAGCAGGACTTCGTCACCAAAAGCCAGAAGCTAACAGAAGAGAACACTAAGCAGGCAACTGCTGCTGCGGCTAAGGCAACTCGCCAAGCCTAAGCCAAGTGTTCACCAGTAGGCCTATAAGTCATGGACTGATACCTGCTGGAATAGAAAGCGGCATTACGCTGCTTTCGTGAACAAACCAAAACGGAGCGTCCGCTATTGCGGTCGCTCCGTTTTTTGTTCAGGCTCTTATCACCTAAACCAGCGGTCTAATTATTCCCATTGAACAAGGGACAGCGTGATGAAAAAGCGTATTATTGCCGGCATGCTTCTCGCCTCTCTCGTCGGCTTAAGCGGATGTCAAACCTATTATCCCAGCGGGACCGTCATTCGTGCGCCCGAAGTCATCGACCGTGGCGAGCCAAATAAGCCCGCACCTAGTCAGCCTGAAACGCCAGCCAAACCCAAGCCGCCAGCTAAACGGGTAGAAAGGAAAATAGCATTTCCTGCTGATGAATATGCCGCATTGAAAAAAACAGGCACTGCCACCATCAGTGGACGCCTGGTACTGCCAACCCAAGGAGGCACTGTCATTGGTGCCGACGAAACCATCTCAGTTGCTCCGGTCACCACCTACTCTGCCGAAGCGGCTGAGCGAGCACTGGCAGGCCGAGCGGTCACCAAGGCAGACCCAAGGGCCCGAGAATATACGCATACCACGCGAAGCAATGAGGAAGGTTACTTTGTATTGCGCAATCTACCCAGTGGCGACTTCTATGTATCAGGCAGCCTGATTGACCCAAATACCAGCAAACGCCGCATCGCCATTGCGGAAGTTCGTTTGGCCAAGGGAGAAAGCAAAGAGCTCCAGCTTAGCCCTTAAGATTAGCCTTAAGTTAGCCCTTAAGATTGCCCCTTAAGATTGGCCCTTAAGATTGACCCTTAAGCATGCCACGCCTTGTCAAAAGAGCTCACCAGCCCAGCGTTTGTTTGACGAAAGGAATTGTCAGCCGACGCTGGGCCGATAGCGAGGCGCTATCCAGCGTTTCAAGGCAGGCAAACAACGCATCAAGTCGGCGCGGCTCTCGATGCAAGATATAGCGCGCCACTTCTTCGCTCAGTAGCATCCCTCTCGCCTTAGCTCGCAGCTGCAGTGCCGCTAAGCGCTGCTCGTCATCAAGCCCACGCACATGAAACGTCATTCCCCAGCATAGCCTTGACGCCAGATCCGGCAACTGGACCTGGAGCTGACGCGGCGGCACCGCGGCAGACACCAGCAAACGCTTACCATTATCGCGCAAACGATTGAACGCATGAAATAACGCCTCCTCCCAGCGCTTACGCCCTACGACAGACTCCAAGTCATCAATAGCGACCAGGTCCAGGCGTTCTATGTCCTCAAGCATCAATGGGGGGAAATGCCCCAGGTCATTGAGCGGCAGATAAAGCGCTCGACAATCCCGGTCTGACGCCTCATGACAAGCAGCCTGCAGCAAATGGCTACGGCCACTACCTTCGCCCCCCCACAGGTAAATAAAAGGCTCTCCCTCATCATCCAGCTGGCAAGAGAGCTTTTCGACCAACCCAACATTAGGCCCTGCATACATGTTGCTGAAAGTCGCCTCTTCGCGCACTCCGACACCTAGCGCAAGCTGGGCTGGTGGTGCCGATCGCCTCATGGTTTTTCCTCATTGGGTGTTGCCAATGTATCGATACCATCACCCTCAGCACTCATCGTATCGCTTACGTCAGCCATCGCTCGATTTCCACGCTTCTCAGGGGGCTGTTGGTAAAGCTCGCTCTGCTTGTAATAGACCAGCAAATAACGCACGACAACCATAATCATCGCAGCCACTGGCAATGCCAACAAAACCCCTGTGAATCCGAACAACTGCCCCCCTGCTAACACTGCAAAAATCACCGCCACCGGGTGCAGCCCTATTTTATCACCCAGCAACTTAGGTTGAAGCACCACACTTTCTGCTATCTGCCCAAAACCAAACACACCGGCCACGGCCAACAGCATCAACAAGCTATCAAACTGGAAGAAGGCCACTAAGCCAGCCACTGAAATGCCCACAATAACGCCCAAGTACGGCACGATACTGGCAAGCCCCGATAACAGACCGATCAACAGGCCAAATTTAATGCCAAAGAGTGTTAAACCTATCGCGTAAATCACGCCAAGGCACAGCATCACAATCAGCTGTCCTCGCAAAAACGCCGAAAGCACCTCATCACACTCGCGCCCCAGCTGCTTGGCAACTGGACGCCATGAGTTGGGAAAAAGCCCCAACAGCTTGGCAACCAGTTGGTCCCAGTCCAGTAGCAGATAGAACGTCACCACTGGTATCAACGCAATACTGCCAAGCCAAGCTACCAACACCAAGCCAGACTTGGACACCTTCGTCACCAGAGTTGCCGCCAGCGACCCCGTTTCTTTGAGGTTCCCCATCACGGCTTGACGCAACTTGTGGAAGTCAGTGGTAAGGTCAACCCCAGCCAATTCTTGAACCTGCGGCAACAGCGTACTCTGCACCCAAGTCAAAGCAGCGGGAACCAACTCAATCAGCTGGCTTAATTGGCGACCAAGCGTCGGAATAACCAATAACAACGCCAACACCAATAATAATGCCAGCGCCATAAAGACAAACGTAACCGCCAGGCGCCGAGACAGTCCTCGTGCTTCAAGACGGTCGGCCAACGGGTCACCCAGATACGCCAATACCATGCTAACAAAGAACGGCATAAGTACCGGTTCAATGCTGATAATGAACCACAGTAGGATCACACCTAGTACAATCGCTACCCAGCCTCGTCTCTGCATCATCTCACTCCCTGTGTGATAGAGGGCACGCAATGCGAGCCGCTGGCTGTAATGCTACAATTCTCACCCGAACTTGCCCAGCGTGATACACCGCGACACGCTTGGACGCCACATTGTTTGCAACGCTCAGACAGGACACACCATGACCGACCGCAGCCATTCCTCGCTCAGCTATAAGGACTCAGGCGTCGATATCGATGCCGGAAATGCGCTGGTTGAGCGCATCAAGGGAGTCGCCAAGAACACGACCCGCCCCGAAGTACTGGGTGGCCTTGGCGGCTTTGGTGCGCTGTGCGAGCTACCAAGCGGCTACCGCGAACCCGTGCTGGTCACTGGTACCGACGGTGTCGGCACCAAACTACGCCTTGCGATGGACCTGGGCCGACACGACACTATTGGCATCGACCTCGTCGCCATGTGCGTCAATGACCTGGTGGTCGCCGGTGCCGAACCGCTACTTTTCCTTGACTACTATGCCACGGGTAAGCTGGATGTGGATATGGCCGCAGACGTCGTCACAGGTATCGGTAACGGCTGCCGACAAGCTGGCTGTGCACTGGTCGGCGGCGAAACAGCCGAAATGCCTGGAATGTATGCTGGCAGTGACTACGACCTGGCAGGATTCTGCGTCGGCGTCGTCGAAAAAAGCGACATCCTGGATGGCAGCAACGTAGCCGCAGGTGATGTGCTACTAGGCATTGCATCATCCGGCCCGCACTCCAACGGCTACTCGCTGATCCGCAAGATCCTTGAGGTCAGCAACGCCTCTCTGGATATGGCGTTTGATGGCGGCTCGCTAAGCGACGCCCTTCTCGCGCCAACTCGCATCTACGTGAAGCCACTGCTGTCGTTAATTCGCGAGAGCGATGTTCCCGTTCACGCCATCTCACACATCACCGGCGGCGGCCTGCTTGAAAACCTGCCGCGCGTACTGCCCGAGGGTACTGTAGCGCGTATTGATGCCACCAGCTGGCAGCGTCCTGCCATTTTCGACTGGCTGCAGCAACAAGGCAACGTGGATGAACACGAAATGCACCGTGTGCTCAACTGCGGTATTGGCATGGTAGTAGTCGTCCCAGCCGACGGCGCTGATGAGGCGCGCGCCCACTTGCAGGCGCTGGGCGAGACGGTCTATCGCATCGGTGAAATCATTAAGAGTGATACACCCAGCGATAGCGAAGATACCTCTAACCAGGTCCAGCTGGAAAACTTGGCATCATGAGCAGCGATATGTATGGCACACCTGCCCAAAACGATTTGGGTGCGGCAGAAACTGAGCCGCGCCGGGTAGTCGTGTTGATCTCTGGCGGAGGCACAAACCTTCAGGCGTTGATCGATGCTCAGGGCCACGATGAACTGGGTGGAGAGATCGTTGCCGTCATCTCCAACCAGCCAGAAGCCATGGGACTGCAGCGGGCACGGGATGCCGGCATTGATGCCGTGGTATTACCGCATCGTGAATACGACAGTCGTGATGCGTTTGATGGTGCCCTAATTAAGGTCATTGAACGTCACGAACCGGATCTTATCGTGCTAGCTGGCTTCATGCGGGTTCTCACGCCCCGGTTTGTACAGCGCTTCTTGGGCAGGTTGATCAACATTCACCCATCACTACTGCCAGCCTACCAGGGGCTTCATACCCACGCCCGCGCTCTGGCCGACGGCGTGGCAGAACACGGCTGTAGCGTACACTTTGTTACCGAAGAGCTGGATGGCGGCCCCTGCATTATTCAAGCCGTGGTCAACGTCAGCGCTGATGACACGGAAGACAGCCTCAAATCCCGCGTGCTTGAGCGCGAGCACTTGATTTTTCCTATCGCGGTGCGGTGGCTCTTGGAAGGCCGAGTAAAACTTCTCGGCGACCAGGTCACCATTGATGGCGTTACCTTACCCATCAGCGGCATGCAGCTATCTCATGAAGATGCTGCCGAAGAGCTGGATGAAGACAACTAACACAAAAGCTTAGCCTCATTAGTGGGTCATTCGTCACGTTGAGGCATTGATCAAGAGGTATCGGCGTATTCAACGATGCAGGCCGCAAGGCCTGCTACCTTCTCTCCTAACGGTTAACAACCTCAGGCTTGTGGCAGCGTCACGCCACGTTGCCCCATATACTTACCGTTACGGTCTTTATAGGACACGTCACACACTTCATCTGACTCAAGAAACAGCATTTGTGCCACGCCTTCATTGGCATAGATTTTGGCTGGAAGATTCGTCGTGTTGGAGAACTCCAGCGTCACATGCCCTTCCCACTCAGGCTCCAGCGGGGTGACGTTAACAATGATGCCGCAGCGTGCATAGGTTGACTTGCCCAAACAAATTGTTAACACACTGCGCGGAATACGAAAGTACTCGACAGTGCGTGCCAAAACGAAAGAGTTTGGCGGTATAACACACACGTCGCCCTTTACGTCGACAAAGCTTTTTTCATCAAACGCCTTGGGGTCAACCACTGCCGAGTGGATATTAGTAAAGACTTTAAATTCATTAGCACAGCGCACATCATAACCGTAGCTTGATGTTCCGTAAGAAATCACCCGCCGATCATCCTGATAGCGGACCTGATCATGCTCAAAAGGCTCAATCATCTGATGCTGCTGAGCCATACGGCGAATCCAGTGGTCGGATTTAATGCTCATGGTTCTTCCTGAATAATGCGGAATATGTGAGTGGGCACAGGCTCACCACCTAGGCCCCTCTTCAATAGTCTCAAGACTCGGTTAATCACTCACTGAACGAGATGCTCGGTCCCTCGCTGCGACTCTTAGCCAATTGGGCCGCCACGTTACGCGCGATGTCGCGAAACGTTTTCGCGACATCGCCTTCCGGTTCAGCAATCACACTGGGCTTACCCCCATCTGCTTGCTCACGGATCGACAACGTCAGCGGTAGACGGCCCAACACCTGGGTATCGTACTCACCTGCAATGAGCTCACCGCCGCCTTCACCAAAAATTGGCTCACTATGTCCACAACGGGAACAGACATGCAAACTCATGTTCTCTACCACACCAAATACTGGCACATTCACCTTACGGAACATCTCAATGCCCTTGCGCGCATCCAGCAACGCAATATCCTGCGGGGTGGTTACAATAACTGCCCCACTGACGGGCACTTTCTGAGCCAGCGTCAGCTGAATGTCGCCAGTGCCTGGCGGCATGTCAATAAACAACACATCAAGGTCTTGCCATTCGGTCTGGGTCAGCAGTTGCTGAAAAGCGCCCGCCACCATCGGACCACGCCATACCATGGGCTCACGTGTATCGACCATAAACGCAATAGACATTGCTTGTAAGCCATGCGCCTCCATTGGCAACATGCTGTTTTCTACTGAACCCTGCTTGGGCCGAACACCCTCTTCGACGCCTAACATGCGCGCCTGACTAGGCCCGTGAATGTCAGCATCCAGAATACCCACTCGATAACCTTCGGCCGCCATGGCAAGCGCCAGATTGACCGAAACCGTCGATTTTCCGACACCGCCTTTTCCGGATGCCACAGCGACAATGTGCTTGACCCCTTTGACCACAACAAAACTCCTTGATGATTAGGAAATGACGACTCGGCACAACATAATGTCAAACAAGACAGTATACCCGTCCGAAGCAACTCAGAGCGATAGCCTAGACACCGTCGACGAACCACAATAAACGCGAATTTAATGATGCAATGCGCCCCTTCATGAAGAATCAAGGAGAAGCGCTTATACAGTGACGGCGACAGTTACAGCGGCATAGCATCAACCGATATCAATTAGACGCTTTGTTCGTTTTTTGCGCTTCCCTGTGCCTCAACGTCAGAGCGACTGCTATCTTCATCAGAGGCTTCTTCAGAGCGCGTTGCGTTAGCGCCTTCTGCCTCAGAACCCTCTGCATCAGATTCCTCTTTATCAGAACCCCCTGCGTCTGAAGCCTCTGTTTCAGGGCGTTGTCTGGCCTCAGAGTTAGCAGACGTATCCGTGTTTTCAAACTCTACCACCGCTTCATTGGCACCCTCTGACGAGGCTTCTGGCTCTGCAGCAACGGTGTCTACCTCATCCGCCTCACCACCAACGTCAACGCCTTCGGCGTGAGCTTCGGCGTTAGCATCAGTGCCAGCCTCGGCTGCAGGCTGCCCCGAAGTCTCTGCTGACGCTTCTGCAGCAGCATGACGGCTTTGGCCTACCTTTTGATCAAGCTGATCCAACTCCTGGCGCCAATTATCAAGCTGCTGCTGTAAACTCCCCAAGACACCTTCGCGGCTATCAATAGAAGCATTCAGGTTGCTCAGCGTCTCGCGCCCACTGGCAATGCTGTTTTCCAGATTGCTAAGCACTTCCCGAGATTGCTCGCGCTGACGCTCAAGCTCGGCCAATGCTTCTTGTGCCGCTTTCTGCTCAGTCTGAGCATCTTCCAGTGCCGTCTTGGCACTCGCAACATCCTGCTCCAGCTGCTTTCGCTGCTGCTCTAGGTCGTCACGGGCTTGCTCTGCCTGCTGGCGAGCGTCCTCTGCGACTTGACGTGCCTGTTCAGCAGCTTGCTGATTCTCTGCGGCCTCAGTTTCAGCCTGCTTGGCAGCCTCTGCCTGCTGCTGTGCTGTTTCAAGCGCTAACTTGGCATCAGCCAATCGTGCGTCAGCAGCATCTGCTTCACTGCTTACCGCATCCAGTCTCTGTTGGGCCTGCTTGACGTCGTTTTCAACGTCACTCGTTCTGGCACTCATTTCCTCTAACCTAGATTGAGCGTCATTACGCTTTTTTTCCAGTTCCTGAATATCGCCCTCAAGCGACTCAATATTGACCTGCGCACTTTCAAGCTCTGCTAAGCGGCTACTCATTGCCTGACGTTCAGACTGAACAGACTCCAGCCGTGACTGAAGCGCTTTACGGGCTTCGTTATCTGAACTGACACTAGACTGCGCAATCACCGCCCAAACAACCGCAGCGACGGTAACGCCACCCAGCCCTTTAACGCGATTGTCTTTAAAAAGTTCTCTCATTGAGTTATCGGCCATCGGTTGTTCTCCTATTTACCTATGTCGTTTGCATTAACGCTTGAGAGCCGTTATAGCCTATCATGCGTCCCTCAATGCAACATTGTTCATTTACATTCCGTGACAAGGCGTCTCGTTTTGCCCTCTCCAATATCTCGCTTTCTTCACTTAGCTCCTCTAACACTACGGTTTATGTGGCGTGTTCTTGGTGCTTTCATGAACAACCGCGGCATTTTGTTAGCCGGCGGAGTTGGCTACAACATTCTGCTTTCCACCATTCCATTGCTTGCCCTGACGATGGTACTACTGGCTGGCATTGTTGATGAACAACAGCTATTCAAAGTCATTACCTTTCAGTTGAATCATCTGACATCTGCCCATGCAGAAGTTGTGTTACAGGCAGTGCACGCATTAATTGACTCTAGGCACGCTATTGGCACGCTAGGCATTCCCGTTTTGGTGGTATTCAGTTCATTTGCTTTTCACAATCTTGAGGGCGCATTAGCAATCATCTTTCGATCTTCAGACAATGAGTTAAAACGCTCTGCGTGGAAATCCGCTCTGCTACCTTACGCATTCATAGCCGTACTAGGTATTGGCCTCATGATACTCGCACTGACCGTCAGCCTATTCACTCATATCAATCAAGTATGGGCTGCGTTTCACGGACAAGACCTGTTACTGGCCAGCCTGTCAGGATTCATGCTTAATTTGGCCAGTTTTATTGGTGTATTTCTGTTATTCAGCGCCATTTATAAGATCATGCCCGTAGAAAAAATCGCCTTGCGACGTGCGTTAGTTGGGGGCTTTATGGCAACGCTGCTCTGGGAAGGCGTCAGGCTTTTGCTGGTTTTCTATTTTGCCCACCTATCGTACGTCAACACGGTATACAGCTCACTGGCTACCATGATTGTGCTACTTTTTTCACTAAAAGTAGGAACAGCGATTCTACTCCTAGGTGCTCAAGCAATAGCGGAGCTTGAGCGCAACGTTAGACTGGGCGTTCCCTGGTATCAGGACACACGCAATAATAGCAACAGCAAAACTAACCAACGCCAGGCACGCCAGCGCAACGCGCATTAACAACCTGCAACTTGGCGCGAATAAAGTCACTATGACTGAGATGCAAAAGCGCCGAAATGCGGCGAATCCGGTGCTCTTCCAATGGGGCCAGCTCACCATCGGCATACGCTAAACGCCACATTGCAACCACCAAAGTATAACGCTCGTCTCGGCTGTAATGGTCATTGAGCAACGAAACAAACTGGTAGTGATCAACACTACTTTCAACCTTGCTCTGTGCTAGCTGCATCAAGTCAGCAACCGCGGACTCAGACAGCTTAAAACGCTTGCTGAGAGTATCGCGCAATAAGTCAGTTTCAGCATCATCCTGGTGATAATCAGCGCGCATCACCTCGCAAAGCAGCGCTGCCGCAGCAAGCTCCAATGACACACCAGCCCGACGTGAACTGGCTGTTTTCTGGTCATCAAACGCCTGTCGAAAAAACTGTTGGATCGAATCGATCATAAAACCTATCCAAATAAGGGGTTACCAATATGACCGCCAGCACAACGTGAAAGTTCGTGACTTACTACTACGTCATTAAAAGGTAGAAAGCCCTGTGGCTTCCATCAGCCGGTAGCGCCAGCGTGCCCACGCACTATCCTGTTCGATAGCGGAAAGAGGTAAACTGGTACGCCGCTCATCACTGGAGAACCAGCGTCGCTCGAACAACTCACTGGCCTGGTCAATCGCTGGTGTCAGCTGATTTCCTACCAGCTCCACACTGGTCTCTAGGTTCAAATTATCGAGGTTGCGCCGAGTAAAATTGGCAGACCCTAAAATCATTACCGCCTGAGCGCTACTGGCTCCCTGCGTTACATCGCCCGCCTTGGTACCCTGCCGATATAGCATCAGCTTGCTATGGCACTGCTCCCCTTGAGTCAAACACCAGCGCACATCGACACCCGAGCCAGCTAGCTCATTTGCCACAGGGTGATTGGGTAAGCCATTTTTTTGCATGCCAAAAGCATGTAGATTCGGGTCTAGTAGCACGCGAACGACGACCCCTCTACCGCTGGCGCTTTTTAGCGCCTCGATCAGGTCACGATGCGCCAGGTAAAAAACAGCGATATCTAGCTGATCTCCTGCATCAGCACGCTCAATACGGCTCAACAGCGCATCACGAATCGCGGCTTCAGTCAAAATGCGTAGGCTGGGCTGGGCCGCTTCTTGGCGAGTTTCACTGTCAACCTGATAGCGATTAATGGCCGCTGATGAAGCTGGCCACCCGCCGGACAGTGCCACTTCGTCACGCTGCGACCAGTCAGCAACCGCCCGCTCAGAAGCCAATAAATCCAGCGCAGCCGGACCTTGGAAGCGAAGCGCCACATTGCTATGGCGACTGCTGGCATCATGCGCGTTAGCACTACTCACAAGTCCTGCCCAGCTCTCTCCTTGATCGACAACCAGTGTTTTCCGATGATTGGCACGAAAATTAGCCATGGCCAGATAGCTACGCAACGTAATTCGCCCCGGGCCCAGCGGGTTAGGCAGCCAGCCACCTTCCTGACTATTTCCTAGCTGGCTCAACCCAAGGTGCCAAAGACCTGACCACAAAGGGTTAGAAGCACGCAACACATCAAGCTCAGTAATAATCAACTCAATATCAGCCTGACGCAGGCGCTCTAGGTGGTCTGGCCTCAGCGCCCCATACAATGTGTTAATCGGGTCAGTTATCACCCGAACCACCATGTCAGGGTGTTGACGCTTCTGTTCGATCAACGCATCACTCAATTCGCTGGACAGAGAACGCATCCCCTGTTTATCGACGCTACCGGCAAAGTCATTGAACAAGAACATATCCAGCACGATAAGCTTGCGGGCTTGGCGTATCATCGCCAGTTGCTCATCAAAGATCGCTTGCTGGCGATGCTGCTGCCCTTGTGCGTCGTACCAGGTGCCATCAATCAGCAGTTGAGCATCACTGACATGACGCACAGGCCAGGCCACGCCAACGCCATCGGGCAGCGGCTTGTGGCGCTGCCAATAGCCCATGCCAGCCCAGGCAACCAGTACCAGCACCACTATCACTAACAACAAACGGCCTTTGCGACGAGGCCGAGCTGACGTGCTTGCTGGTGAGACCATGGCATATTTCCTGATCAGGGCAAGAGAATAGTTGAACCCGTGGTGCGCCGCTCGGCTAAGGCGCGCTGGGCCTCGCCTGCCTCTGCTAGCGGATAGCGTTGAGCAATATCAATGCTTACTTTGCCGCTGCTGAGCATGGCGAACAACTCGTTCGCCATACTTTCCAGGCGTTCACGTGTATCGGCATAACCATTGAGACTGGGCCGCGTGACAAACAGCGAGCCTTTCTGGTTAAGAATACCCAAATTTACGCCTTCCACCGCGCCAGAGGCATTGCCAAAACTCACCATCAAACTACGCGGTTTTAAGCAATCCAGAGAGGTTTCCCAAGTATCCTTACCCACCGAGTCATAGACCACATCACACATTTCTCCATTGGTCAGCTCGCGCACTCGCTCAACTACGTTTTCCTGGCTGTAATCGATAATGTCTGAGGCGCCGTTGCCAAGCGCTAGCTCGGCCTTTTCCGGCGAGCTGACGGTACCAATCAACCGCACACCCAGCGCTTTCGCCCATTGACACGCTATCGAGCCAACACCACCAGCAGCGGCATGCCACAGAATGGTCTCTCCGCCCTGAAGCGGGTAGGTCTGGCGCAGTAGGTATTGCGTGGTTAGCCCCTTAAGCATGCAGGCAGCGGCGGTGTCAAAGCTCACGGTATCGGGCAACACCACCACGTTGTCAGCGGGCAACGTATGATAGTGCGCATAAGCCCCTTGGGGGCCTTGGGCATAAGCAACCCGGTCACCCACTGCCAGATGAGTCACGCCATCACCCACCGCATCTACGAAACCGGCCCCTTCACTGCCAAGCCCTGAAGGCAAGGAGGGCAATTGATACAAGCCACTGCGCATATAGATATCAATAAAATTCAGGCCGATCGCCTGATTTTTAACGCGCACTTCACCGCGTGCTGGTGCCACTGGCGCAGCATCCACCAGCCCAAGAACGTCTGGACCACCGGTACGAGTAACTTGAATACGTTTTGGCATAATAAACCACCTCAAATGAACGAGTTAGATATCAGGTAGTCAACCGTTACAGACAGGCCAGGTCAAGAAACCGGGGCCTTAAAGCGTCTCGGGAAACGCCGCAAGGGCGTCAATAAAACGCTGCTTGTACGTATCAAATAACGCACGATCTTGCTTGAAGCCCAGCGCAATAGCTTCATCATCAACGCTCAGCGGCGGCTGTATTTGATTACCACTAGCGGCAGGATGCTGACGGCTAAGTCCAAGCCGCTGCCCTTGAGCACCAGTAAACCAGCGCGTAATGCCGACACGGTGATAGTCCTTTTCTAAACCACCTTTGCCATGGCTGTCTGCCGCGTTATTGGCAGTTACTTCAACACGCAGCGGTGCATGTCCTGACAGCTCACGAATAAGCATCAAGCTGGGCTGTTGGATAGTGGTGTCGTCCAGGTCAGCTGTCAGCACTGGCGTCATACCCTCTCCCGCCTGATCCAGCACCAACAGCGCCAGCGCTACGGGCCGCGCGTTCTTATCAACCAGTGCCAGCACACGGGCAGCCTGCTGATCGAATAGCACGCCGGTGACTCCCGCAAAACGCAGTAACGGTGTCAGCCCTGCCTGTGTACCAAACGCTTCAGCACATAAACGCGCCAGACACGCCTCTCTCTGGTGATAGTCATTGACGTGAACGACGCGCATGGTGCGACTCCTTAAACGGTTTTCAGGTGATATAAAAATGTGCAGAGCCTGACACAGCCCGCACAACGTCTCAATCGATAAACGAATTAGTCGGCAAGATAATATTCCACCGTAGACACCACCCTCACCTGCTTGATTTGCGGGTTATTGGTGTCACGTGGAGAGATACTGAACTGCCCCTGAGACGCGTTGCGGATTTTACCCAGTCGACTATCTGAGTCCTCAGCAAATTTTTCGGCCACTTCACGCGCCTTGCGCGTCGCTTCTTCAATCATGTCAGGCTTGACATCATTGAGGCGTGTGAACAGGTATTCCACCTGAGCATCATAACCACCGCCGGTGAAAACAATACCCTGCTTACCCAGTGCTGATAGCGACTGCATCAGCTCACGTACGTTATCTACTTCATCAGAATATACGGTGACTGTTTGAGACGCTGTGTAGCGGAACTGCCCTTCATCGCCACTGGAATAGGTCTGAGCAGAGCGGTCATTAATTGCCGGTGCACTACTGCCAATATCCTCACTGGCTATACCACGCGATTCCAGAAAGTCACGTATCATCCCTGTACTCCGCTCCAGGCTGGCATACAGCGCCTCAAGATTGTTACTTGCCTCAGTAAACTGGATAGGCCAGATCACGACATCAGCCGGATACTCTCGCTCCGATAACCCCTTTACGGTAACGACTCGGTCCATCTGCTTGTATTCAATCGCTGAGCTGCCTAGCTGGTAACCCAGCGCGGCTAATCCCAGCAGCAAGCACAAGCCAAGGATACTGGCGCTGACAACCCAAGTACGGCCGGTCTGTTGCATGATACTTTCTCCTCAACCTTATGTTTGCCAAACGTGTTTATCGATAACCATTTTAATCGTACCGACTTCGAACTGATAACACCCAGCAATTACACAAAAAATAGTTAGCCGGCTCAGTTACCCCCATTTGTAGAGTAGCGGATTGAGCACCACGGTGGCATCATGAAAGCCGTGACTCCCATCATCAAGGGGCTTGCACAAAACCACTTTTGCGCCAGTAACAACGAGGTAGCCACCTGACATGTTCGAACAGATTGAGCGGGTTCCTGGGGATGCCATCCTCGGGCTCATTGAGGCCTTCAAAAAAGATACCAATCCCAACAAAGTTGATCTTGGCGTTGGCGTTTACCGCGATGCACACGGCGATACGCCGGTCATGCGTGCGGTAAAGCAGGCTGAAGATTATCTTCTCAAAAACGAAACCACCAAAACCTATATCGGCTCTCATGGCGCGCCTCAATACGGCGAAGCGGTACTGTCAATGGTGCTTGGCGAAACATCAGCCGTGCTTGATGCGAAACGTGCCAGTGCGACTCAGTCTCCCGGCGGGACCGGTGCGCTACGCCTAGCAGCAGACTTTATTGCCTCTCAGCTACCAGGCAAAGGCATCTGGGTCAGTGATCCTACCTGGCCGAATCATCACGGTATCTTTACGGCTGCTGGCATTACACTGCACACGTATCCTTACGTCGATGCAAATAACCGCCTCGACTTCGACGGCATGCTGAGCGCACTGAACCATATTCCCGAAGGCGATGTGGTCGTATTACACGCCTGCTGCCATAACCCTACGGGGTTCGACTTATCTCATGAGCAGTGGCAACAGGTACTTGAGGTACTGCGCGAACGCGCCCTGCTACCGCTGATCGACTTTGCCTACCAAGGCTTTGGCCAGGGACTGGACGAAGATGCCTACGCGGTGCGCTTACTGGCAGAGAACCTTGATGAAGTAATGATCACCAGTTCTTGCTCCAAGAATTTCGGCATTTACTGTGAGCGCACCGGCTGTTTGATCACGGTCGCCAAAAACACAGAAGAGATGGAAAACGTGCGTTCACAGATAGCCATCGTGGCACGTGAAAACTATTCTAACCCTCCCGCTCACGGCAGCGCTATTGTGTCACAGATACTGCACACACCAGAGCTGGAGGCTGTGTGGCGCGAAGAGTTAACCGAGATGCGCGACCGTATCAACACCTTACGCCGTGGTTTTGTGGAAGCACTGAAGCCGTATGGCCTGGACACCCGCTTTGCTCATATTGCCGAGCAACAGGGCATGTTCTCCTATACCGGATTGAGCCCCGAACAAGTAGACCGCCTGCGCGATGAGTTCGGGATCTACATGGTGCGCTCAGGACGTGCTAATGTCGCTGGCTTCTCTACTGAGAACCTGCCCTACTTGGCTAAAGCCGTAGCCGCCGTGTGCTGATTTTTTGCTGAAACATTCGTAGCGCCCGAGGAAAGTACCCTTCGGGCGCTATTGTTTTATTGGCATTATTTTATTTCAACAACATTCGACAGATTGCCCAAGAGACGCTTCTGCATGGCCACTCCCGCCCCTCACTATCCCTGGTTTCGTAAAGAAGACATTGACGCCTTCTTTGCGCTATTTCAAAACAACATTGCCAACTTCGTCATCATCGCCCTAACCATGCTCGGCATGGGGTTTCCAGCCAGCATTGTCTATGGCCAGGTGCTACCAGGTGCTGCTGTCGCCGTGATGGCAGGCAATTTCTACTACGCCTGGAGTGCCTCGCGCTTAGCGCGACGCGAGCAGCGTAGCGATGTCACCGCGTTGTCTTACGGCATTTCCACGCCGGTCATGTTCGTGTTTCTGTTCGGCGTGCTCCTGCCAGCCAAGCAACTGACTGATGATGCTCAACTGGCTTGGCAGATTGCTGTCGCGGCCTGCTTTATCAGTGGTGCTATCGAAGTATTAATCAGTCTCGTTGGCCGTTGGGCGCAACAGCACCTGCCTCGCGCTGCCATGTTAGGGGCGGTTGCTGGTGTCGCATTGACCTTCATTGCTGGCGAAATGCTGTTCAAAAGCTTAGAAATGCCGATCATTGGGCTGCTAGTACTCGCCATCATTCTGGTTGGCCTATTAGCGCGGGTTAGCATGCCCTTCCGACTACCAACGTCACTGTTTGCCATCATCATAGGTACGGCTCTGGCTTACCTGATTGGCGATGCCGATAGCGCTCGCTTCAGCGATGCCTTCAACCACCTAGGCTTTTATCCACTATTACCTAACCTGGCTTGGTTTGATGGGCTGGGCCTGCTATTTACCAGCATGCTGGCCATTCTGACCGTTGTGCTACCGATCACGCTGTATAACGCGATCGAAACAATGAATAACGTCGAGGCCATGGCTGCTGCTGGCGACGCCTATGATGTGCGTGAGTGTCAGGCGGTAGACGGCGTGGGTACCATGCTGGGTGCGCTGTTTGGCGGGGCTTTTCCCACC
The DNA here is from genome assembly GCF_000425725.1 of Halomonas halocynthiae DSM 14573. Classification (GTDB taxonomy): domain Bacteria; phylum Pseudomonadota; class Gammaproteobacteria; order Pseudomonadales; family Halomonadaceae; genus Halomonas; species Halomonas halocynthiae. Next base: position 295,357 of record NZ_KE384439.1, on the reverse strand, counting down.
ACGGTATATATTGCCACTGTCGGCGCCAAATGGATGGGTGCAGGGCGCGGCTACAGCATTCTCAATGGTGCGGTATATGGACTGGCGACCATGTTCGGACTGATCGCCATGCTAGCAGCGATCATTCCAGTCGCCGTGGTCGCCCCTATTCTGGTATTCGTTGGTATCTCGATGATTGCCACGGCTTTCCAGACTAACGAGCAGCGCTACTATCCCGCCGTCGCGCTAGCTATGCTGCCTTACTTCGCCAACTACCTAATGACACGCTTCAACCGTGGTGCCGGTGACGTAGTAGCTGATATTTCCGGCGGCATTGTCGCCATGGGCCAAGGCGCCATGTTCATGGCGATTTTTCTGGGGGCTATCAGCGTCTCCGTCATTGACCGTGCGTTCCGCAAAGCCGCAATATTCGCCGTTATCGCCGCCGCTTTTTCTTTTGTCGGCCTGATGCACGCACCTAGCTTAGGCCTTAACGCCGCTCAGGACTTCAGCGTTGGTTATCTGTGTATGGCCGTTCTGTTTGTCTTCTTTGCGTGGCAGGAACAGCGCCAGAAAAACTGACGACAAACGCTTAGCAGGAAGGCGCTTAATACGCAGAGAGACGCGCTAAAAAAGCCTTGCCAGGTAATTCGGCAAGGCTTTTTTCATCATGCAGGCACTAAGTTGTATTAAGTAACCACTGAATCATCAGCAACCAGTTCTGGCTGTCGGCGAGAGCTAGCCAACACACGGCGCAGTAGCCACCAGGCTCCCAACCCCGCCAGCACATTACCCAGCGCAGCACCCGCCGCAAGCCCGTTAAGCCCGCCAACGTAAGCGCCCACCCACAAACACGGCAGATAGAAAACAAACAGCCGCGCCGATGACATCAGCATGGCACGTAGCGGCCAACCTAGCGCATTGCCCGCAGACACCACTAGCATACATACACCAAGAGCGGCATAACTTGGCAGCAGCCAGCGCATCAACACCGCAAGTTCTACTCTCACGTCAGGATTTCCTGACAAAACACCAGCAAACCAAGGAGCCACCAACGCCAAAATGATACCCAACAACGCCTGCCAAACCACCACCACACTTAACGCTAACCGCAATAACCGGCGAACCTGTAGCCAGTCGCCAGCCCCATAACAGCGGCCCAGCCAAGGCGGCAACGACATGGTCATGGCCAGCACCATCATCAGCACCAAACTCTCAAGGCGGTTAGCCAACCCCCAAGCGGCAACCTGGCTTTCCCCCAAACTGGCGACAACGGACACTGCCAGCATGGCGGCTAATGGCGGCATCAGCTGACTGATCATTGCAGGCCCAGCAATACCGACAAAGTCCGCACCTGAACGTCTCACTTCATGCCAAAGCCCCGCGGCACTCAACCAGTCGGTTTGCCTTAACTGAAGACCCAACACAATAATGCCAATGCCGAATGCCAACACAGTGGCCCAAGCAGCGCCCGGCAGCCCCAGCCCTGGCCATTCGCCCAAGCCAAAAATCAGCAACGGGTCCAGAACCAGGTTCAGCACACTAGTCATGACCATCAAGGTACCAGGCAAGCGGGTATTTCCATGTGCACGAAACAGGCTATAGCCAAAATAAAGCAGTGCCCCTGCCCAAGCAGCCAATGACTGCGGCGCCCAGTAAGCACGAATCAAAGCTAAGCTATCAGGCCCTGCACCCAACACGGGAAATATATACGCTTGAGCCAACCACAGCCCCAGAGCCAATAGGGCGATAACAAGGCTACCTGCGATCAGCACCACACTACCAAGCCGCCGCGAACGCGCTTCCTCACCACTTCCCAGAGCCCGCGACACCAAAGCAGCAATGGCAATTCCCATGCCAACCTGGATACCAATCACCAAAAACGACACAGGAAAAGTAAACGTCTGGGCTGCCAGCTCAGCAGTGCCCAGCCGTGCAATAAAGGCGCTGTCGACCAACTGAAAACCCAGCAGCGACAACGCACCAATAGCCATTGGCCATGTCTGCTGCCATAACGTTTTGGCCAACGCAAGCGTACTGTAGGAACGACTCAAAATATTTCCTGCTGAGTCAGCATGAAAGGAAACATCTAAAGCGCATCAAGACCTACTGCCAGATCCGCCTGAATATCACAGAAATCCTCCAGCCCAACGGCAAGGCGGATCAAGCCTTCGGTAATCCCAGCAATGGCTTTTTGCTCATCCGAGAGGCGTCCGTGGGTTGTCGTCGCCGGATGAGTGATGGTGGTTTTCGTGTCCCCAAGGTTACCGGTAATCGATAGCATTCGGGTCGCATTAATCACTGACCAAGCGCCTTGTCGTCCCCCTTTCACCTCAACACCCACAACAGCACCAAATGCAGCCTGCTGGCGAGCCGCCAATTCATGCTGAGGGTGACAGGGCAAGCCGCTGTAATGCACACGCTTAACCGCTGGATGTGCCTCTAGCCACGTTGCCAGCCGAAGTGCGTTGTCACTATGAGCACGCATCCGCAACGCCAATGTTTCCAGTCCCTTGGTAAACATCCAAGCGTTGAAGGGGCTTAAGCAGGGCCCGCAGGTGCGCACCACACCAAATACGTCTTCCAGCAACGCGTCACTACCCACTACCGCACCCCCGATACCACGTCCCTGACCATCCAGATACTTGGTCGCGGAATGCACCACGAGATCAGCACCCAACGACAGTGGCCGTTGAAGCGCAGGAGTGAGAAAGCAGTTATCAATCGCCAATAGCGCATTATGACGATGCGCTATCTCGGCAAGGCCGCTGACATCGACAACTTCCGAGCCTGGGTTCGAAGGTGTTTCGGCAAACAGCAGCCGCGTTTTCGGTGTTATTGCGGCTTCCCAGGCAGCAAGGCTGGAAAGCTCAACATACTGGGTGCGAATGCCAAACTTACCCAAATATTTGTCAAACAGGCTAATGGTCGAGCCAAACAGCGAGCGTGAGGCGACAATTTCATCACCGGCTTCCAGCACGGCTAATGCCACCGATAGAATCGCCGCCATACCAGAGCTAGTGGCAACACAGCGCTCACCGCCCTCAAGCGCCGCCAGACGGCGCTCGAAGGTATGCACTGTTGGGTTAGTAAAGCGCGAATAAACATTCCCCGGCTCATCACCGCTGAACTTACGCGCCGCCTCTTCAGCGCTAGCGTAAACGAAGCTTGAAGTGGTGAAGATCGGCTCACTATGCTCCTGCTCATTAGTGCGCTGCTGCCCCGCGCGCACCGCTAGCGTGGATAGCCCAAATTCTTGTGGGTCAGCTTTATCACTTCGCATAAGGCCTCCTAATCGCTCAGCTCATCATCCTGATTGTGCATGCCTACCAACGCGTGATCGCCCACATTCATCAGCTTGGCAGCATCATTACGCTGCTGTTCGAGACTGGCCAGGTAAGCCTCATCAATGTCCCCAGTAATGTAATGGCCGTCAAATACTGAACAATCAAACTCGCTCAACGCAGGATTGACCTCACGACAGGCGTCTTTAAGGTCTTCAAGGTCTTGATATACCATACGATCAGCACCGATTAGATCACCCACTTCAGCCTCGGTGCGACCATGAGCAATCAATTCACTGGCCACCGGCATGTCAATTCCATAGACATTGGGATAGCGCACAGGCGGTGCCGCCGAGGCAAAGTAAACCTTGTTGGCACCTGCATCACGAGCCATCTCGATAATTTGGCGGCAAGTCGTGCCACGCACTACCGAGTCATCCACCAGCAGAACATTTTTCCCCTTAAACTCAGCGCCGATAGCATTAAGCTTTTGACGTACCGATTTTTTACGCTGGGTTTGCCCAGGCATGATAAACGTACGGCCAATGTAGCGGTTTTTGATAAAACCTTCGCGATACGTCACATCCAGATGTTGGGCCATTTCTAGCGCCGACGTCCGCGAGGTATCAGGAATCGGAATCACCACGTCAATATCATGGTCGGGCCATTCATTCTTAATTCGATCAGCCAGCTTTTGTCCCATCTGCATGCGCGTGCCGTACACATAAGCACCGTCAAGAATCGAGTCGGGGCGCGCCAGGTACACATGTTCGAAAATACATGAAACCAACCTAGGCTCGTCGGCACAAACCTGCGTGTGCAAATTGCCGTCCATATCCACAAACAGCGCTTCACCCGGCGCTAGGTCACGATGCAGTTCAAAACCACCAACATCTAATGCCACAGACTCAGAGGCAATCATGACCTCTTGACCCTCACCCTGGTCACGAGTACCGAATACCACCGGGCGAATGCCGTTAGGGTCTCGGAAAGCCACCATGCCAACGCCATTAATGATGGCCACGGCGACATAACCGCCTTTACAGCGCCGATAAACACGGCGTACCGCATCAAAAATATCACCAGGTTCTAGGCACAGGCCCTGCTTGCCCAACTCGTGGGCAAACACATTAAGCAACACCTCTGAGTCAGAGCTGGTGTTGATATGGCGCATATCCGAGGAGTACAGCTCTTGCTTAAGGCGGTCTGAGTTTGTCAGATTTCCATTATGCGCCAAGCAGATGCCATAAGGTGAGTTGACATAAAAAGGCTGCGACTCCGCCTCACTGGATGAGCCCGCGGTGGGATAGCGCACGTGGCCAATTCCCAGATTTCCCTTGAGCCGTGCCATGTGCCGCGTGTGAAACACATCACGTACCAAGCCGTTGCTCTTACGCAGCAGAAAATGCCCTTCATGCCAGGTCATCATTCCAGCGGCATCCTGCCCACGGTGCTGTAACACGGTCAGAGCGTCATAGATCGACTGATTCACCGCTTGCTTGGCCATCAGGCCCACGATACCGCACATAGTTATCTCACCTCGCTTACATGGGACGAAGGATGACGCTCAACCGCTCTTCGGTTCATAGAGTTCTCTCTGGCGTACCTGCCGCTTCATCGTTTGGCAATGGCACCCGCTGTTTTAGTTCATCAATAGATGACGTCACATCGGGCAGCTTGTCTTTCCACTCTGATGCCTGGGTAATCGTCCATTCAGACAACTGCTCAAGCTGGGGGCGCAATGCTGAATCTTCCCAGGCTTGTAACTCATCCAGGGGCGTCAGGCTGATCAGCAACGTCATAACCACCAGTATCGCGCCACCTTTCAACATGCCAAAAGCAGCGCCACCCAAGTGGTCTATCACACCGAGTCCAGCCCAGCCCAATAGCCCTCGCAGCATACGAATAACAATCGAAAAAATGATGATGACAGCGGCAACCACCAGCACAAACGCAACTAACAGACGAGCATCTGGGCTATCTATAACGCCAGCAAGATGCTCAGCGACCTCTGGTGACAGCAGACGGGCTGCCAAAATAGCGGCCAGCCAACCCACTAACCCCAACACTTCACGTATCAGTCCGCGCATCAATCCGCTAAGAGCTGTCAGCGTCAGCAAGGCAATGCACAACCAGTCGAGCCAAGTCAGAGCCATATTATTTATCGGTCCTTACCAGCAATCCTTGCTGATTCAGCTCAGCTTTAAGCTGAGCCATGGCACCTTCGGCAGCTTCGGTTGTCGCATATGGGCCGACATAGACACGCGTCATGCCATCACCTGGGTTGCGCGAATAGACGGGGTACCCTTTCTGTTTCAGGCGACGCGCCAGACCACTGGCATTATCTGGCTTACCAAAACTGCCTACCTGAACAGCCCAATCGCCTTGTGCTACAGCAGCGCTATTGCCTGACGCAGCACGCGACTCTGCCTGCTGCGCGACACGGGCAATCGGATCCTGCGGCTTAACCGCTTCACTGGAGGTATCACCTGACGCCTCAGCCGAGGCTGAGCCTGCATCGTCAGCTGATATTTCCAAACGAGCAGGAGGCACTGGATCGGCCACATCCTGGCGAGGCACATCAACCGGGCGCTCAATGTTGAGTGACGGCTGCGGCTGCGACTCTCGAGATTCTGGATCGCTGATTAAAAAAGGCACGAAAATAACCAACAGCGCAATGACGATAATGATTCCACTAACCCGTTCACGCATTCCGTATTTCATTTCGCACCTCCTGTGTGAAAAATATCAGTAACGGTCTCTACCTAGAGCGACTCAGCCTGCCAGACTGAAGAGCGTCAAGCACATCGGCGACAGTCAGAAAAGAGCCACACACAAGCACCCTATCGGCTGGTGTCAGCTGTTGTGCCAGCCACTCAGCACCACTCAACGGAGACTCTGCCCGCTGTATGACTTGCTGATTATGGGCCTCAAGTAAGCCAGCCAGCTCATCAGCCTGTCGGCCTCGCGAACCGCCAAGACTAACTGGCAACCACGCATCAATCACCGGGGCCAACGCGTCGATCACACCATCAGCATCTTTATCATCCAGCATACCCAGCACACCGAACACACGCCCACGGGGTTCCGAGCCGCCCAGCAGCGAAGTGCCGGACTCAACAAGAGACTGCTCTAAACGCCGAGCGACATACTTCGCCGCATGGGGGTTGTGCGCAACATCCAGGCACCACTGGCCCAGCCATTGCATACGCCCAGGTAATTCAACCTTCGCCAATGCCTGATGGCAGGCCACAACATCTAATCCGACACCGGCCAGATGTAACGCTTGAAGGCTGGTGGCTGCATTATCTAAAGGAAGCCCAGGATCAGGTAAACCCTCTATCTGGTGGCATTGGCCCTGCGCGTCAAACCCACGCCAAGACCACTGCGGAAGCTGGGCAAGCGGTGATGTCGGCTCTGCCATCACGTGATAGGTAAAGTCCACGCCCAGCTGCGACACCAACGCGCCCTGAGCCCGACCAACAGCGGTAACGCTTGATGGCAGTGACTCACTACCCAGCACGGCAGGCCGCCCTTTGCGCATGATGCCTGCCTTCTCACGACCAATAGCCAGCAGGTCATCACCTAAATAAGCACTATGATCACGGGCGATCGTTGTGACGATAGCAACATCAGAGTCAATAACGTTAACCGCATCCAAGCGGCCACCCAGCCCCACCTCAAGAATCGCGACATCGGGGCATTGGCGACGAATAGCGTGCAGCGCTCCCAGCGTACTGACTTCAAAATAGCTCAGACTGACAGCGTCATATTGTTGCTCGGGATCTGGCTGCTGTGCTGAACCAACGGCTTCAAAGCCTTCAATCAACAAAGCATCACTGGCCTCTTCACCACACAAGCGGAGGCGCTCGTTATAGCGCAGCAGATGAGGCGAGGTGTAGCTGGCAGTAGTCAAACCATGCGCCTGAGCCACGGCCTCTAACATGGCGACGGTTGACCCTTTGCCATTCGTACCGGCGACCGTAATGACACGAGGTGCGATGGGGCTGTCCAGTAGCCCCATGCGATGAGCGACCTCCGCGACTCGCTCAAGGCCAAGGTCGATCTCCACAGGGTGCGCCGACTCCAGTCGACGCAACCAGTCTTCCAGCGTTATCTGCATGTTATGCGGCACCAGCACTAAACTCAGCGACTAACATCCGAGTCAGGCTTAGTGACATCCTCGTCATCAGTGGCGTCTTTTTCAAACGCCTCATTTGCGTTTGTTTCGCGGCTACTGGATGTCTGCGCACTCCGCTCAGAGTCTACCGCAGACTCTTCCGGCGCTGTCACATCAGCAGCTTTCGCGACAGAGTCTGACGCCGCGTCCGCTTGGCTGACAGCGGCGCCTAACACGGCAGCCTGCAGCGCTTCGCGATTCTCATCCTGGTCAGCCTCATCGACCTTAAGCGGTGGCTGTGCCGTCAGCTTACGCAACACGCCGCCCAGCCGATGGCGGATATCATGGCGATGAACAATCATATCCAGTGTACCGTGATTGAGCAGAAACTCGCTGCGCTGAAACCCTTCAGGGAGCTTCTCACGTACTGTCTGTTCAATAACCCGAGGTCCAGCAAAGCCAATCAGCGCGTTAGGTTCCGCGACGTTAATATCACCCAACATCGCCAACGATGCTGATACGCCACCAAAGACTGGATCTGTCATGACCGATACGTAGGGCACTCCAGCCTGGCGCAACCGCTCAAGCGCGGCTGACGTCTTGGCCATTTGCATCAACGAAAACAGCGCTTCCTGCATACGGGCGCCACCCGAGGCAGCAAAGCAAATCAGCGGAACACCTTCATCCAGAGCAAGCGTGGCGGCACGCACAAATTTTTCGCCCACTACCGCTCCCATAGAGCCCCCCATAAAGGTGAACTCAAAGGCGACAGCAACAACCGGCAAACCATCTAACTGGCCGCGCATAGCAATCAGTGCGTCTTTTTCACCAGTGGCCTTCTGTGCCGCATTGAGGCGGTCCCGGTATTTCTTGGAGTCGCGAAAGCGCAAACGATCTGTTGGCTCAAGCTCGGCGGCCAGTTCTTCACGGCCTTCTTCGTCAAGAAACCAGTCAAGGCGTCTACGCGCCGTCAGGCGTAAGTGGTGATCGCACTTAGGGCAAACATCCTGATGCTTCTCAAGCTCCGGCAGGTAAAGCACCCCCTCACACTTGGGGCATTTGCGCCACAAGCCATCAGGAACGCTTGCGCGCCGATCCTTGCGCTGAATGCGGCCCATTGAGGGCACGATTTTGTCTAGCCAGCTCATGTTAGCGTCGTATCCATCTAGTTGAACGTATCACGCAGGAGCGTCAGGCAAACCGCTCTGCCAGCCACTTTGCGAGATGTCATTTTTTACCCGCTCAGGCGTCCAGCGCCTGGCGCATTTCACCCACCAGCTCAGCAAGCTGGCCAGCAATAATATCAGGGCGTTCAAGGTTATCGGCAATGCGTGACACTAAGGCACTGCCAACAATCACGCCATCAGAAACCCGCCCCACCTCAGCAGCTGAAGCGCCGTCACGAATGCCAAACCCGACGCACAGAGGCAAGTCGGTCATTTCACGCAGCGGTGCCAAATGCTCCGCCACATCATCAGCATCCGGCAGCGCGCTCCCCGTAACACCTTTGAGCGAAACGTAATAAATATAGCCACTACCGTGAGCACATATTGTAGCTGCTCGCTCCCGCGAAGTGGTAGGCGCAACAAGGAAGATTGCTGCCAGATTATTTGATGTGAGCAACGGTGCCAGAATATCGGATTCTTCTGGAGGCATATCAACCACCAGCACACCATCAACACCAGCAGCGGCCGCCTGTTCAGCAAAAGCCTCAAGCCCTAGCCGTTCAATCGGATTGAGATAGCCCATTAAGGCCACCGGGGTCTCAGCATCGGTGCGACGAAACTCACGCACCATCTCGAACAGGTCGGTCAGGCGCACACCTTTCTCAAGCGCGCGCTCGCAGGCCTTCTGGATCACTGGCCCATCAGCCATAGGGTCAGAAAACGGCACACCCAGCTCGATCACATCAGCGCCAGCTGCCACCATGGCATGCATAAAAGCAACGGTGTGCTGTGGCCCTGGGTCTCCAGCCGTAATGAAGGGGATCAGTGCTCGGCGCCCTTCTGCCTTCAGCTTGGCAAAACGTCGATCAATACGGTTCATGTGTGCCCCTTAGAATTCAATACCATCGAGATTGGCCACCGTCATGATGTCTTTATCACCTCGCCCAGAGAGGTTCACCACAATGTGTTGATCGGCGTTCATGGTGGGCGCAAGGTGCTTCGCGTAAGCCAGAGCGTGAGCAGACTCCAGTGCAGGCATGATGCCCTCAACCAATGTCAGCTCACGAAACGCTGCCAGCACGTCCTCATCGTTAACCGCCACATATTGGACGCGTCCAACATCCTTCCACAGTGCATGCTCAGGACCGACGCCGGGGTAATCAAGACCCGCTGAAATTGAATGGGTGCTCATAACCTGCCCCCCTTCATCAGACATCAGATAGGTGCGGTTGCCATGTAACACGCCGCGCGGAGCGCCTGAGGTCAGGGGGGCCGCATGACGGCCGGTTTCAACACCATCACCGCCCGCCTCAACGCCATACATAGTCACGTCATCATCCTCGACGAAAGGATAAAACAGTCCCATGGCATTAGAGCCACCCCCCACGCAGGCAACCAGCGCATCAGGCAGACGGCCGAATTGTTTCTGCGACTGCTCACGGGCTTCGCGGCCGATCACTGCACTGAAATCACGCACCAGCATCGGGTATGGATGCGGCCCCGCCACCGTACCAATGATGTAGAAGGTGTTGTCGACGTTGGTTACCCAGTCTCTTAGCGCTTCACTCATGGCATCCTTGAGCGTACGCGTTCCCGACGTCACGGGAATGACTGTGGCACCAAGCAAACGCATGCGATACACATTGAGTTTCTGGCGCTCTACATCGTCAGCGCCCATATAAACACAGCACTCAAGCCCCAACCGGGCAGCAACAGTTGCCGTTGCGACACCATGCTGGCCAGCGCCGGTTTCAGCGATAACCCGTGGCTTGCCACTCATTTTTGCCAGCAATGCCTGGCCAATGGTGTTGTTAACCTTGTGCGCACCAGTATGGTTCAAGTCTTCTCGCTTCAGCCAGATCTGGGCACCACCGAGTTGCTGCGACCATCGCTTGGCATGATAAAGCGGCGAAGGCCGGCCCACATAATGGGCCAGATCATGGTCGAATTCGGCCTGAAAGTCGGGATCATTACGCAGACTCTGATAGGTCTTGTCCAGTTCTTCCAGGGCGAAGCTCAGGGTCTCCGAAACAAACCGGCCACCATAAGGGCCAAAATGGCCACGGGCATCCGGCAGTCGGGTCAGGTCACTGAACTTACTCACGAGAGACACCTCTATTGGGTCGTCATTAGGGGGAGTTCTGTTTTAGCAGATTTTTTCACTAAACGCGTTAGCCAGTTATCCATTGACTCGGCGCGCTTCTTTCACAAAAGCAGCCATGGCGCGGGCATCCTTGATACCAGGCAAAACCTCGATACCACCAGATACATCGACTGCCAACGGCCCTACCGCTTTAATAGCATCAGCCACATTTCTCGGGGTTAAACCTCCGGCGAGGATAACAGGTTTTTCCAGTCTTGCGGGGATTCTCGACCAGTCGAAAATCTCACCTGTACCACCAGGAATACCCGGACGATAGGCATCAAGCAGCAAGCCCTGGGCCTGGGCGTATTGTTGTGCTGCGGCCTCAAGGTCAAGCCCATCACGCATACGCAGCGCCTTGATCCAAGGCCGGCTGAACTGCTGGCACATTGCCGGAGTTTCATTGCCATGAAACTGTAGCAGATCTAAATACTCGCTAGCGGCCTCAACACACTCGGGCGCGGCATCAACAAACAAGCCGACCCGTGTAACAAACGCTGGAACCGCCGCTGACAGCTGTTCGAGCTGATGCAGTGTGATATGGCGCTTACTACCACCCCAAAGCACAAAGCCCAGTGCATCAGCACCGGCTGCCACCGCACTATTAATGTCTTCGATGCGAGTCAGGCCGCAAAATTTGATACGGGTTCTACCAAGCGAGTCACCATGAGCGATCATGATGCATCCTTCTGGCTCTCTGCTTGTTGCGTAGCATCAAGCGACTTTGCGTGTGGAACACCGCGCCGCTTTGATGACATACGACAGCTTGGCAGCGGACGATCCCCGCTCCACTCACCTAAGTGGGCCAATAATACTGGGCCAAGTGGCTCACGCGGCAAGTCCCAGACGGGGTCATAAATCGAGTCGACGAAGTGCAGCCCCTCAGGTGGCGCCGTCACATCGCCTTGAGTGCGATCCTTCAACGCCAGCAGGCGCGCGAGATAATCATCGCCCTGGTCACCTCGCCCCACGCGAATCAGCGCGCCGGCAATATTACGGATCATATGATGCAAAAAGGCATTGCCTTGCACATCAATCGCCAGCAACGGCCCATGCCGCTTAACGTCAATAAAATGCAGATGGCGCCAAGGCGAATTTGATTGGCACCCCGCCGCACGAAAGCTGGTGAAGTCGTGCTCACCCACCAGTGCCTGAGCGGCTCGATGCATGGCGTCGGCATTGAGATAATCACGACACCAGGTAACCTGCGCTCGCTCCATTACTGGGCGACTCGGCTGATTGAGAATGAGGTAGCGATAACGACGCGCCAGCGCCATGAAACGAGCATGAAACTCATCGCTAACCGGCTTGACCCAGCGAATCGCAATATCCTTGGGCAAGTTGGCATTGGTACCAAATACCCACGCTTTCTCTGAGCGTAAAACCGGCGGATCAAAATGAATCACCTGGCGCGTGGCATGCACCCCAGAATCGGTCCGCCCACTACAATGCACGCTGACCGGTTTTCCAGCAATACGTGACAGCGCCGCTTCCAGCGACGCCTGTACCGATGGCGTATCTCTTAGCCGTTGCCAACCACAGTATTGGCTACCCTCGTATTCAACCCCCAGCGCAAGTCTGCCGCTCAGAGTCTGCTTCTCATCCAGTCGTCGAAACAGTGTCATTGACTACTCATCATGAAAATGGCCTGACAGACCTAATCAACGGTCTGGCAGGCTTCATTGGGCATGCTTAACAAAAAACCGGTAACACCAGTAGCGCTAGCTCTGCCTGATAATCCGTAGCATCCGGCGCAAGGGTTCAGCCGCACCCCACAGCAGTTGGTCGCCCACGCTGAAAGCCGACAGGTATTCAGCGCCCATCTTCAGCTTACGCACACGACCGACTGGGATAGTTAGCGTACCCGTCGCCGCGGCAGGCGTCAGCTCTTTCATGGTCGCCTCTTGCTCATTTGGCACCAGCTTCACCCAGTCATTGTGCGTAGCGATACGCTCTTCGATTTCGTCTAACGGAACATCCTGCTTAAGCTTGATGGTAAATGCCTGGCTGTGGCTTCGCATAGCACCAATGCGTACACACAGACCGTCGATAGGGATCGGGCGCTCCTGCAAGCCGAGAATCTTGTTGGTCTCCGCATAGCCTTTCCACTCTTCACGGCTTTGGCCATTTTCCAGGCGGCTATCGATCCATGGAATCAAGCTACCCGCCAGCGGTGCACCGAAATTATCAACGGGGAAGGTACCCGCGCGCATATCCTCAGTGACCTTGCGATCAATATCCAGAATGGCACTGGCTGGGTCAGCAAGCTCGGCACCCACGCTATCATGCAGTGAGCCCATCTGCTGCAACAGCTCACGCATATGACGCGCACCAGAGCCAGAGGCAGCCTGATAGGTCATTGATGTCATCCACTCAATCATGCCGGCTTCAAACAGCCCGCCCAGCCCCATCAGCATCAAGCTAACCGTGCAGTTGCCACCCACAAATGTTTTGGCACCCTTAGCCAGCTGAGCGTCAATCACACGACGGTTGACGGGGTCCAGCACCACGGTGCTTTCGTCTTCCATACGTAGAGCACTGGCTGCATCAATCCAGTAGCCTTGCCAACCAGCGCTGCGCAGCTTGCCATAGACCTGTTTGGTATAGTCGCCACCCTGACAGGTCACAACAACGTCAAGTGCCTTGAGCTGTTCAATATCCATCGCATCCTTAAGCGGCGGAACATCAACACCAATATTCGGTCCGGGCTGGCCAACCTGGGAGGTAGTAAAAAAGACTGGCTCAATGCCGGTAAAATCACCTTCCTCGCGCATGCGCTGCATCAGCACAGATCCCACCATGCCGCGCCAACCGACGAAACCAACGTTCAACATAGGATGTCTCCCTGGGATATTGTATGTTCTGTCTTGGGTGCGGCTTCGCCCGCAGGCAAAGCCAGCCGAATCATGCCGCCAAGATGGCTTATCTCGCGGTTATCCCACTCCCTGCGTTGGGAGCTATCTTACTTTATTCTTCAGCTGACTATCAGGCCTGATACAACGATTCAAAAGCGGCTAATACAGCATCGCCCATGGCCTCGGTCGACACACTATCGGTCTCTTCCGATGCAATGTCGGCAGTACGCAACCCCTGGTCAAGCACCAAGCCAACCGCTGTTTCTATTTTCTCAGCCAGCACTGGCTCGTCCAGCGAGTAGCGCAGCAGCATCGCCACTGAAAGAATTGTCGCCAGAGGGTTAGCCAGCCCTTGCCCAGCAATATCTGGCGCGCTGCCATGGCAAGGCTCATACATACCCTGCTTATTTTCATTAAGCGATGCCGAGGGCAACATGCCAATCGACCCCGTTAACATGGCGGCAGCATCTGAAAGGATGTCGCCAAACATGTTTCCGGTTACGATTACGTCAAATTGCTTGGGAGCACGCACCAGCTGCATAGCCGCGTTATCAACATACATGTGGCTTAACTCAACGTCTTGATACTCTTCAGCCAAACGCTCCATCACCTCGCGCCACAGCATGGTGACTTCCAGCACGTTCGCTTTATCCACGCTACACAAACGGCACTCACGTTTACGGGCCATTTCGAACGCAACTCGACCGATACGCTCAATTTCAGACTCGCTGTACACATAGGTATTGAAGCCAACACGCTGACCATCCCGCTCTTCAATGCCACGCGGCTGACCAAAATAAATACCGCCGGTTAACTCACGCACGATCATGATGTCCAACCCAGACACCACGTCGGGCTTCAGTGTCGAGGCTTCAGCTAGCTGCGGATAGAGCAATGCTGGACGCAAGTTGCCGAATAACCCCAGCTCTTTTCTCAGCCCCAACAAACCGCGCTCGGGACGCTTACTAATGTCTTCAATGTTGTCCCACTTAGGGCCACCCACTGCGCCAAGCAGTATTGCGTCCGCGGCTTTGGCTTTAGTCAGCGTCTCAGCCGGCAGCGGCTCGCCATGTACATCATACGCACTGCCACCGACCAAGCCTTCATCAATCTCAACATCCAGACCATGCGTCTGACAAGCCGCCAGCACGCGCGCAGCCTGCGCGATAATTTCTGGGCCGATACCATCACCAGGAAGCATGAGAATCTTGCGAGTCATTATATCTACCATCCTTAATTGGTCATCGAAAGTTGCGCCATGCTCAAGCTTCTGTCACATCCCGAAACAGCCACGGGCGTGCCGCACGGTGACGAGCTTCAAACTCACGAATAGCGTCTTCGCTTTGCAGGGTAATGCCGATGTCATCCAAGCCTTCCAGCAAACAGTGTTTGCGAAACTCATCGACGTCAAAGCTTAACGCCTCACCGGAGGGTGTAACGACCTGCTGCGCCTCAAGATCAATGCTCAGGCAATACCCTGGGCTGGCCTCGACCTCAGCAAACAGCCGATCAACCTGCTCCTCGCTGAGTTTGATCAGCAAAATGCCGTTCTTGAACGCATTGTTGTAAAAAATATCAGCAAAGCTCGGCGCAATTACCGCGCGAAAGCCGAAATCTTCAAGCGCCCACGGTGCATGCTCACGCGAGCTACCACAACCGAAGTTGCGCCGCGCTAGCAGCACACTAGCCCCCTGATAACGAGGCTGATTGAGTATAAAGTCCGTGTTGAGCGGACGGTTCGAAACATCTTGATCCGGCTGACCTTCATCAAGATAACGCAGCTCATCAAAGAGATTAACACCAAATCCCGTGCGCTTGATCGATTTCAGAAACTGCTTAGGAATAATTAAATCGGTATCGACATTCGCACGATCCAGCGGTGCCACCAACCCATCAAGGCGTTCAAATTTTTTCATGGCTCAAGCCTCCTGGTGGGCAGTGGTTGTATCAAGCGTACGCACGTCGACAAAATGACCCGCAATTGCCGCCGCGGCCGCCATGGCTGGGCTCACCAGATGCGTGCGGCCACCATAGCCTTGACGACCTTCAAAATTACGATTCGATGTTGATGCGCAGTGCTCTCCGGCCCCCAGTTTATCGGCGTTCATCGCCAGACACATTGAACAACCCGGCTCACGCCATTCAAAACCGGCTTGTGTAAAAATCTGATCAAGCCCTTCCGCTTCGGCTTGGCGTTTTACCAAACCAGAACCAGGCACTACCATGGCCAGCGCAACAGAAGTCGCGACTTTTTTACCACGTGCCACCTCAGCCGCCTCGCGTAGATCTTCGATGCGCGAGTTCGTGCAAGAACCGATAAACACTTTATCTAGCCGAATATCAGTAATCTTCTGGTTCGGCTTGAGCCCCATGTACTCTAACGCACGGCTATAACCGCGTTGCAGGGTGTCATCAGTTTGCGCATCGGGGTCTGGCACGGCGCCGGAAACCCCAGTGACCATTTCAGGGCTGGTTCCCCAGCTAACCTGCGGCTCAATCTCTGCGGCATCCAGCGTCACCACCTTATCGAACGTCGCATCGTCATCAGATACTAGCTCGCGCCAATCGGCCACGGCGGCCTCCCAAAGCTCGCCTGCCGGTGCAAAGGGGCGACCCTTGAGGTAATTAATTGTCGTGTCGTCCACGGCAATCAACCCAACCCGTGCGCCAGCTTCGATCGCCATGTTACACACGGTCATGCGGCCTTCCATGGACAAATCACGGATTGCGCTACCCGCAAACTCAATGGCATATCCCGTGCCGCCAGCAGTACCGATCCTGCCAATAATTGCCAGCACAACATCTTTAGCAGTGACGCCGCGACCCAACTTGCCTTCAACACGAACTTGCATGTTGCCCATTTTCTGGGCCAGCAAGCATTGAGTGGCCAGCACATGCTCAACTTCAGACGTGCCGATTCCGTGAGCAATAGAGGCAAAAGCGCCATGTGTCGCGGTATGTGAATCACCACACACCACCGTCATCCCAGGCAACGTTGCCCCCTGCTCTGGGCCGACCACATGGACGATGCCTTGACGCAGGTCGTTAATACGAAACTCTTCGATACCAAACTCGTCGCAGTTATCATCCAGCGTCTGAACCTGGATCAGCGAAATCGGGTCTTTGATGCCCGCATTACCTTCAGCACGCTCTTTCACAGTTGTTGGTACATTATGGTCTGGCGTGGCCAGATTCGCGTCTAACCGCCATGGCTGGCGCTTAGCCAGACGCAAGCCTGCAAAAGCCTGAGGTGAGGTCACCTCATGCAACAGATGGCGATCGATATAAATCAGCGCGGTACCATCACCGCGATCTTTTACTAAATGCTGCGACCACAGCTTGTCATAGAGCGTTTGACCTGACATGTCATCCTCCGGGGCCTGGCCCATCTTGCGTCACGGTGGGCAAAGTGCCCTTGTTTTAATCGTTGAGATATTACGTTATGTGTTCAGTTTTACGCGACCGCAGCATAAAATCAATTCATGTTATTTATGGAATAGATTCTCTATTGGAATACAAATAAGAGCACAGACACCATGGACACCCAAAGCTTACAGGCATTTCTGGCAGTCGCTGACAGCAACAGTTTTTCCCGGGCAGCCGAACAACTTCATTTGACCCAGCCAGCAGTTAGCAAGCGCATTGCCACACTGGAAGGCTTGCTTGATAGTCGGTTGTTCGACCGCATCGGCCGCCGCGTCACTCTCACCGAAGCTGGGCGACTGTTGCTGCCCCGCGCCAGACAGATTCTGGTCACCATGGATGATAGCCGGCGTGCCATTGCCAACCTAGAAGGTAGCGTTGCCGGCAGCCTAACGCTGGCCACCAGCCACCACATCGGCCTGCACCGCCTGCCGGGACTGCTACGCCATTATGTTCGCGCGCACCCAGAGGTTCGCCTCGACCTGCACTTTCTCGATTCAGAGCAGGCCTATCAAGGGGTCTTGGATGGCCAGCTGGAAATCGCTGCCGTTACCCTCTCGCCGCGCCCTGATCCACAGCTAAATGTTGTGCCGGTTTGGATCGACCAACTGTGCTTTGTTTGCGCACCGGATCACCCTTTGGCTAGCACCCAGACCTTGTCGCTCGCTCAGCTGTGTGAGCATGACGCGGTGTTACCCGGTTCGCTGACCTTCACCCGCACACTGATCGAGTCGCGCTTTGCTGCCGCCGGCCTGCCGTTACCTCCTGCCACCTCTACCAACTATTTAGAAACATTGAAAATGCTAACCTCAACAGGCCTGGGCTGGAGCCTATTACCTGAACGACTGCTCGATAGTAGCCTGCACCGACTCAACGTTGACCACGCCCCCATTCAGCGCCCGCTGGGGTATTTGGTACACCGCAGTCGCACGCTGTCCAACGCCGCTAAGGCTATGCTCAAGCTCCTCGATGACGCTCGCGAAGAAAACGCATTACGCTGGCCAACCACCCCATAAAACGATTAGCCTGCGTTATTCTCTCGACCTCTGTCTGGCAGCTCGCCCCATGGCAACCCCCGAATCACCACAGGCAGCATCCCGCAACGCCCCTGCCTCTATTGGCAAACCGGCTCGCCCCATTACCAATACGCCTCTGGTAACACCACGACGCGCATTAGCTGGGCTATGCCTACTCGCAGGGTTACTCATCCGTATTGCCCAGATTGCACAACAAACACTCGTCAATAACGCACTCGATAGCCTGACCTTCAACCCCGTTGGCTATGCCATGTGGCTTGGCGTGCTGCTTCTCCTCCCCGATTTACCGCGCCGCGCTCGCATTCAGGCCGGCTCACTCGCCGGCATAGGCGCCAGTTTGCTAGTGCTTACCTGGCTGATGTTCGATACCAACATCAACTGGCTAGATTTACCCAACAGTAACGGCAACGTCGTCACCATGCTGGTCGGCGTCAGCTTTATCGGCCTAGTGAGCGGCATACGTCGCCATCATCAGACAACCAAGCAGCCGGCGACGGGAAAATACGGACTGACTGGCACTTGGCTTGGCGTTCATTTACTGGGATCGGTGCTGAATTTATCAGCGCTTTTCATGATTGGTGATCGCCTTTCACGACACGCTCCCCTGACCACCCCTCAGGTGCTGGCACTTAACCGTGGCTTCTGTGCTGCGGCCTTCTGGTCACCATTTTTTGCAGCGATGGCCGTCGTGATGGGGCTCGCTCCACAGCTCAGCTATCCCCAAGTAGCAATTCACGGTCTGGTGCTAGCAACATGCTCAGCGCTTTTGTCACTCGTCGGCATAGCACGGCGCTTTGACCTGAGCAGCACGCTCGGTTTTTCCATGTCTCCCGCCAGCCTTTTCATGCCGATCAGCATGGCCGGGCTGGTCATGGTATTTCATTATCAACTGACTCCTGCACTGCCAATTCTCGCCATTATTACTTTTCTGCTACCTGGCATCGCGCTGCTGCTCAACCTGACCAAAGGCAGGCGCTGGACAGCCACTCGATTCAAGCGCCACACATTGGAGCGCCTGCCCGCTATGCGCGGTGAAATATCGCTATTTCTCTGTGCAGGATTATTAACCCAAGGACTCACCGCCTTCGCTGACGGTGCCACCAACGGCAGCTGGCAGCTGTTTTCTGACTTTGGCCCTATTCAGGCCAGCATCAGCTTTATTGCCATTATCACAAGCTCACTCGTCGGCCTGCACCCCATCATTGGCATTTCTGTGCTGGCTTCCGTGACAGAGCTGGCCAACGAAAACCAACAAACCCTGTTTGCTCTGGCCTGTTTGGCAGCGTGGGGAGTCGGCACCAGTGTTGGCCCACTCTCTGGCACCAACCTCTCTCTACAGGGGCGTTATGGCATCAGTGGCAGCCTAATAATGCGCCAGAACTTAACCTATGCGTCAGTAATGAGCCTGCTAGTGATCATGTCGCTATGGATTCAAGGATAAACGGTTACCGCCCCAGAGACGCACGCACAAAATAACGATGGCCACACTGATGACAAGGTTCGATACGAGTTAGCGTATCCAGGGCCACCTGCGCCTCACAGTGCGTGCAGCTCATGCGCCCAGGTATCGCCATTTCGCCCGCCACATAGTCAGCACGCGATGCTTCCAGGTCGTCTTCAAGCTGCTCACGCTCTATTTGACTGCGATCCGCAATCGACAATAGCGCATCAGCAACCCGGCGCGATACCTGCGAGAAATCAATGCCCAACCAGTTCGCCACACTTTCACCACCAGCAGCCAGGTAACCACGCATTTCACGCAGATCCCGCTCCACCCAAACGCGCAGGAGTGATAATTCATCGCGGGTGAACTCTTGCACATCTCTTTCAAACTCAACAGCTTCATCAAGCTCATGCTGAAGCCGCTCAATACTGAGCTCTCCCGCACCGTCCTTAATACGCTCAAGCACTCTTTCGTAAGCATCGCTGAGCTTCTGATCATTCTCGGTATGACGCTGCTCTTCACTCATGGTTAGACTCTCCTTTAATGATTGCCGACGCAGTTGACCGTTCATGCCCCATAGCCGACAAGTGCCGTGCTGGGGTATGCTTAGGATCAAATATTTCCTGTATTTAAAACGACATGTCATTGGTGAATCAACGGCAAGCGTAAAACGCTCGCCCAACCTGTTCACTCCGATGACCGCAGACATTCCGGCGCACTTGTCGCCGAGATCAACTGGCAAGGTACCCGAAGGCAGCAATGGACGCACAATATCAACCCGGCACAATCGAACGCGACGCCCAAAATTACTGGGAAAAGAACCAATGCTTCAAAGCTGTAGAAGACGCTAACCGCGAAAAGTTCTACTGCCTGTCGATGTTTCCCTACCCCAGCGGCAAACTACACATGGGGCATGTGCGTAACTACACCATCGGTGATGTGATCAGCCGCTACCAACGGATGCAAGGTAAGAATGTCCTGCAGCCTATGGGCTGGGATGCTTTTGGTATGCCTGCAGAAAACGCGGCCATTCAAAATCAGGTACCACCCGCCCAGTGGACTCACCAGAACATCGACTACATGCGCAACCAGCTCAAGGCACTGGGGTTTGCCTACGACTGGAATCGCGAATTTGCTACCTGCGACAGCGATTACTACCGCTGGGAGCAATGGTTCTTTACCCGACTGGTCGAAAAAGGCCTGGTCTACAAGAAAATGTCTACGGTCAACTGGGACCCTATCGATCAGACCGTGCTAGCCAATGAACAAGTCATCGACGGTTGTGGTTGGCGCTCTGGTGCCCCGGTCGTTCGCAAAGAAATTCCGCTGTGGTTTTTGAAAATCACAGACTATGCTGACGAGCTGCTGGCCGACTTGGACAAAGTCGAATGGCCTGAGCAGGTCAAGACCATGCAGCGCAACTGGATTGGCAAGTCACGCGGCGTTGAGTTGGCCTTTGATATTGACGACCATGAGCCTCTGCGGGTTTATACCACGCGTCCCGACACCCTGATGGGTGTGACCTACTTGGCCGTGGCAGCAGCCCACCCACTGGCCAAAGCGGCGGCTGAAAGCAATCCTGATCTGGCTGCCTTCAATAAAGATTGCCTTAACGGCGGTACCTCAGAAGCCGAGTTGGCACGCATGGAAAAAAGAGGCATGCCGACGGGACGTTACGCAGTACACCCGTTGAGTGGCCGACGCATACCCGTGTTTGTCGCCAATTTTGTGTTGATGGAGTACGGCACCGGCGCTGTCATGGCTGTCCCAGCTCATGATCAACGCGACTGGGAATTCGCCACCAAGTACGACCTCCCCATTGAGGCCGTGATTGCCGACGCACAAGGGCAAGTACCGGATGTTACACAAGGTGCCTATGATGAACACGGCATCTTGATCAACTCTGGTGAGTTCAACGGCCTTGAGTTCCAGGCGGCCTTTAATGCCATCACTGACAAACTGGTTGACCAGGGACATGGCGAGATCAAAACCAACTATCGCCTGCGTGACTGGGGCGTTGCTCGCCAGCGCTACTGGGGCGCACCCATACCCGTCAAGTACGGCCCCGAGGGTCAAACCGTACCGCTCAGCGATGATGAACTGCCTGTCTCGCTGCCACTAGAAGTCACCGTGGACGCCTCTGGCTCGCCGCTGAAAAAAATGCCTGAGTTTTCAGAACTGGGGGATGGCTGGCTACGCGAAACCGACACCTTCGATACCTTCATGGAATCGTCTTGGTACTACGCGCGCTTCTGCTGTGCTGATAACCACGAGGCCATGCTCGATGAGAGAGCTAACTATTGGCTCCCGGTGGACCTCTATATCGGTGGCATAGAGCATGCCATTCTGCACCTGCTCTATGCCCGCTTTTTCCATAAGCTGATGCGTGACTTCGGCCTTGTTGACTCCGACGAGCCCTTCCAGCGCCTACTGACTCAGGGCATGGTAATTGCCGAAACTTACTCACGTTTGCTGGCGAACGGAAGCAAAGAATGGTTTAACCCAGCCGACGTGGAGGTCACACGCGACGATAAAGGGCGTCCACTCAGTGCCATGCTGATCAGCGATGGCAAGCCTGTCGATATGGGCGGCATCGAAAAGATGTCCAAGTCTAAGAATAACGGCGTTGACCCTCAGTCAATGATCGACCGCTTCGGCGCGGATACCGTTCGCTTGTTCATGATGTTTGCTGCACCACCTGAACAATCCCTTGAATGGTCAGATTCTGGCGTAGAAGGTGCTCACCGCTTTGTTAAGCGTCTGTGGAAACTGGTTAACGATCACCTCACGGCCCAATCCGGTCACGCTGACATCCGCAGCATCAACACACAAGATCTTAATGCTGCGCAGCGCGAATTGCGCCGCAAGACCCACGAAACCATCAAAAAGGCCAGCGATGACATAGGCCGTCGCACAACCTTCAATACCGCCATTGCCGCTGTTATGGAGCTAACCAATGCGTACAGCCGGTTTGATGACACCAGTCCCACTGGCAGTGCCGTAGCGCGCGAAGCCATTGAAACCTGCGTGCTGCTTCTAGCGCCGATTATCCCACACGCCTGCCACGCGCTTTGGCAAGCTCTAGGCCACGACACCCCCGTCATTGACGCCACCTGGCCTGTGCTGGATGAAAGCGCCTTAACGCGCGATGTCGTTGAGCTAGTCATTCAGGTTAATGGCAAGCTACGCGCGCGCATCGAAGTTAATGCTGACGCTGATCGTGACGCCATTGAAGCGACGGCAATGGCGTCTGAAAATGTGCTGCGCCATGTCGAAGGGAAGACGGTGCGCAAGGTCATTGTTGTACCCGGCAAGCTTGTTAATATCGTTGCCAATTGAGCCCGGAGGCCACCATGCAACGCCGTACCTTGTTCAAATATGCTCTCACTCTTGGCAGTGCCACGCTATTGGCAGGCTGCGGCTTCAAGCTTCGCGGCTATGGCACACCCTCGGTCAGGCTCGACGAAATCAGCGTGGAAGGGCCTTTCAGTCCATTGCGCGATCGTTTGATTGTACGCCTAGACAATGCTGGCACCGAAGTTAATGAGACAGCGCCCTGGATTCTGACCTTAGGTCAGGAACGCGTGGAAGACCGCCGCTTTAGCCTGCGCCAAGCGGGAAATCAGCAGCATGAAATGACGCTAACCGTCACGATGGCAGTCCAGCGCCGTTCCGATGGCGCCTATCGCCTGCCCAGCGAAACGATCACCGTTCGGGAAACCTACCTGCTCGATGACGATAACTTACTAGCCGCCGGAGACTACCGCGAAGAAATACGCAATCAGTTACGCGACAAGGCAGCACGACATATTATCCAGCGCCTAAACACCCTTATCGAGCCGTGATCGTCTCATGAAGGTTTATCCTGATAAGCTGGATGGTGTTTTGGCTCGTGGCCTGCCTGCAGTAGTCATTGTGGCTGGCGACGAGCCTCTTCAGCACCGCGATGCCTGTGATGCAGTGCGATTGGCCGCTCGACAATCTGGTATTGAAGAGCGCCAAGTCCTCGATGTAGAAGCCAACTTCGCTTGGGGGCGGCTCACAGAGGCCGCCTCAAGCTTGTCACTGTTTGCCTCTCGCAAACTGATAGAACTCCGTCTTGGAAACAGTAAGCCAGGACAAGAAGGCGGCAAAGTATTACGCGCCTACGCTCAGCAGTTTGCTGCCAATGATCCTGCTAATGACAACCTGCTATTAATTAACAGCGGCAAACTTGATTTTAAAGAGCAAAAAAGTGCTTGGTTCAAAGCACTGGATAGCGTAGGTGTTTTTGTTCCGATATGGCCCGTTGAAGCCAACTTTCTCCCTCGCTGGCTTGCTGGGCGAGCCAAGCTTCACGGCTTGCATATAGACAATGCGGCCGCCCAATTACTGGGCGAGCGTACGGAAGGTAATTTACTGGCCGCAGATCAAGAACTGCAAAAACTGGCCTTATTACTTCCAGCAGGAGCCCGAGTCACTTCGGAGCAAATAGCTGGAGACGTTGAAGACAATGCACGTTTTGACGTATTTACGCTGACTGATGCTTGCCTGAAAGGCGAGCCGGCACGAGCCTCACGTATCATCAGTGGCCTACGCAGCGAAGGCGTAGAAGCACCTATCGTATTGTGGGCGTTATCACGGGAAATGCGCCAACTGTTATCACTGCATCAGCACCTAGAGCAAGGCCAAAGCCTGGAGCATGCATTTAAGGCCCAAAAACCGCCAATCTTCGAGCGTCGTCGCCCAGCCTACCAGCAAGCACTCAAGCGCCTGCCACGCAACCGCCTGTATAAATTGCTGTTATTTTCACAGCGGCTGGACCTTTCCATCAAGGGGGCCGCACCATTGCTGCCACTATGGGAGGGGCTTCACGATTTAGCACTAACGCTGGCCGGTGGACACGGTCTCCTCGCAACACTGCCTTCCTCCTACCGTACCGGTAGTTGAAGTCGTAGAGGCGCCAAAAAGCACCCACGTTACGCAGGAAGAGTACGATGAATTATGACATTCAACTAAAGCGGATCTACCAAGAAATCTGTGATGATGATGGCGCCCGTATTTTGGTGGATCGCCTATGGCCTCGTGGCAAACACCGTGAACTACTTGCATTGACAGAGTGGTACCGTGGCGCCTCGCCATCAAGTGTACTGAGACGGCAATACCATAATAATATTATTAGTAAAGCGGTCTTTGAGTCGCGCTATCGCGGCGAACTTCGCGATGACTCTGAGAGCTTAATACCACTCATGCGCTATGCTCGCCAAGGGCGACTCACACTGCTTTCTGCCTCACGCGAACTATCGACATCCCATTTACCGCTGCTTAAAGATGCCCTGATCTGCGCACTTCAAGAGGAAGACAATGCTGACCGCAAACTCAGCCCACCCCCCACTATGCCCAGTTAATTGCTAACCTGCACAGCCAGTTTAAAAACAGCGTTCAGCGTGCATTGAAAGCTCAGGCGAAGAGCTCCGACCAAAGAGCTCCGACCAAAGAGCTCAGCGGCGAGTCGCGTCGTACCCCAGATCCAGTCCACGGCTTTCATCACTACGACGACGCGCACTCACGCTTTTACGACTTTCTTCCTCACATACCTGATCATTACCACCGCAGACCTCACAACCTTCCTTCATACCAAGCCGATTAAGCCCGCCGCAAGTCCCAGCAATAGGTCGCTGTCCGAGTATGACACCGACTGCCATGATAGCCATGATCAACAACATAACAGCCAATACAATGAAAAACAGGCTCATGGTACCTCCTCTATTTAGTCATGCCTTATCACTACCTATGATAACAGCCCGAGCACCTGACGACACAGCAAAAAACTGCCCTAAGCCAAGCTGAGACACCTTCAAGCACAAAGGTTATATCAACGAGAATTAGGGCAGCACTGTTTTAGCGAGCTGGAAAAACGTTAATTTACCGTTTTCAGCGCATCATTACCTTCAGCGATAGTCGCAGGAACCTGACTCAAGGCAATGCTCTTCTTTTCTGTTTCATTCTTTAACGCTGCCAAATCAAAATTGATGTAGTTCATGGCATCATAACTTCTGACATTGAACTGCAGCTGGCGAAGGTCAGATAAAGCGGTCCAGGAGGTATATTCAGACGTATACATTTTATGCCCTTCAACACCAGGTGCCGTAATATTCTCAATTTCACCCGTATAGCGGTTGTCCATAGTAATGCCGCGTGGACGGTCAAAGTTATTCATCACATGGGCCAAAGTGTTCACCGCCTTATCGGGCGTTTTGGCTTTTTCGGCAAACTGGGAATAGTAGACAGCGCGAACAAAACGACCTACTGAGGTATTGGATGCGGGCAGAGCAACTGTTGCAATGCCTGAGTCGGGCTGTTCAAAGCGTTCGCCGTTGAACTCTATGGTGGACCGATCGCGGTTATCCAGAAAAGTGTAGTTGTTCAGATTGGTCATGTGCCAGGAGAATTCAGGCCCATTGGTCATTACCCCAATCGGATTATCAATAACGTTTTGCTGGCCATTTGAAAACTCGATAACAATCGAATCACCATTAGCATCGTGCAACGTATAGTGGAACGGTGTCTTGAGGATGCCCAATGGCAGGAGCGCCGTGACTAATACGGGCTGCGCCTCAAGCGCCTCTTTAACCTCAGCGACCGTCTTGAATTGCGACAGAGCCCAAGCCCCCAAATCAATGGCCGCCAACACTTCTGTGGTTTTTGACACCATATCCTTAGGCCCTTTCGTGCTGGCAAAAGCCAGTACACTAAAACTCAGCCCTTCATCATTCATTCCCTCAACCACTTTGAGATCTTTACTCACAGGGTCTGGAACCGTTAGCGATATAAAGCTGTATTTCCCTTCAAACGCAAGTTCGGGCTGGCCATCAGCTTTGGACTCGAACTCAGCACCTTTAGGGAAAAACGTAGCCTCGTAAGGCAGCTGCATGGGTAATTCCATGGTTCTGCCTGCATAAGGTGCACCATTAGCATCGGTATAAAGCAAAGAGGTGCATGAATAACCTATCGTCGGAAGTGCAACAGCGCCTGCGACAACACTGGCCAGCAACGTCCGCATAAGTACGTTTGGTTTGGACATCTGTCTTCCTCGTTTTTGACATGTCATATAGGCGTATCACCAGCAGGTCACTCCATTACATGACAATCTGCCAGTTTACGGCCAAGATATAATTAATCCCTAATAACGACAAGGGCTGGCAAATTGCCAGCCCTTGTATGATTCAGCCCAAACACTATCTGGCCTGATCAACCACCGAAGTCATCAAGCATGATATTTTCAGGCTCTACGCCTAAATCTATTAGCATCTTGATCACTGAGGCGTTCATCATCGGAGGCCCACACATGTAGTACTCACAGTCTTCAGGTGCCGGATGGTCCTTGAGATAGTTTTCATAAAGGACATTGTGGATAAAGCCGGTCGGGCCTTCCCAGTTATCCTCAGGCTGCGGGTCCGACATCGCAAGATGCCATTCGAAGTTATCGTGCTCTTCGGCCAGCTTATCGTACTCATCGTTATAGAAGGTTTCTTGCCAAGAGCGTGCACCGTACCAGAACGAGATCTTACGCTTGCTGTCTAGACGCTTAAGCTGATCGAAAATATGGCTACGCATAGGTGCCATACCCGCACCACCACCAATGAACACCATTTCTGCGTCAGTGTCTTTGGCAAAGAATTCGCCAAATGGCCCCATCACCGTAATCTTGTCACCTGGCTTCAGGTTAAAGACAAAGGTAGACATTAGACCTGGGGGATGACTGCTGTTCGGCGGCGGCGTCGCAATCCGGATATTAAACTTGAGAATTCCCTTCTCTTCCGGATAGTTAGCCATAGAATAAGCACGCATCACCTCTTCATTGGTTTTATGCGAGATATTAAACAGGCCAAATTTTTCCCAGTCGCCACGAAATTTTTCTTCGATATCAAAATCCGAGAACTTGACATCATAAGGCGGCGCCAA
This sequence comes from Halomonas halocynthiae DSM 14573, assembly GCF_000425725.1. GTDB lineage: Bacteria > Pseudomonadota > Gammaproteobacteria > Pseudomonadales > Halomonadaceae > Halomonas > Halomonas halocynthiae. The sequence goes on along the minus strand of NZ_KE384439.1, from coordinate 267,962 downwards.
AAGCTGCACATAACCACCAGCACGGAAGGCAACTTCCTCGCCTTCAGGCAAGCGCAGGTTGAGCTCCTTGATAAAGGTGGCAACGTTGGGGTTAGCAGTAACCTCACACTCCCACTTTTTCACACCAAAGACCGACTCCGGAACCAGAATTTTCATGTCCTGTTTCACGGGCACCTGACAAGACAGCCGCCAGCCGTCTTTACGTTCGCGCAACGTAAAGTGAGATTCTTCCGTGGGAAGAATCGACCCACCACCGTCTTCCACACGACACCGGCACTCTGCACAGCTACCACCACCGCCACAGGCAGAGGGCAGGAAAATACCATTCGCGGCCAACGTGCCGAGCAGCTTGCCGCCCGCCTGGGTAGTGACCGTGTTGTTCGGGTCGTCGTTAATCTCGATGGCCACCGCCCCCGTGCTTACAAGCCGGCTGCGCGCTGCCAAGATCACCAGTGTCAGCCCGACGATAATCACGGTGAACATGATCACACCGAGCAAGATGACTGTTGTTTCAACCATGTCGGTTTCCTATTGCTTTCGTTACCTGGTCATCGACGGTGCCTGACACCGCCGACAGGACAGGAGCCACTTCAGAGCTGAATTCCCGAGAAGGACATAAAGCCCAACGACATCAGCCCCACAGTGATAAAGGTGATGCCCAGCCCCTGCAGGGAGCTTGGCACGTCGCTGTACTTGAGCTTCTCGCGGATACCGGCCAACGCAGTAATGGCCAGTGCCCAACCAACACCAGCACCGAAGCCATAGACCACGGACTCACCGAAATCATAGTTACGCTCAACCATGAACAATACACCACCAAGAATGGCGCAATTCACCGTGATCAACGGTAAGAACACGCCCAGGGCGTTGTAAAGCGCCGGCACATACTTATCAAGAAACATCTCCATGATCTGAACAAGAGCGGCAATAACGCCGATATAGCTCAGCAGCCCAAGGAACGACAAATCAATATCTTCAGCACCACTGATTCCCGTCCAGGTTAGCGCCCCTTCTTTCAGCAAATAGGTATAGACCAGGTTATTGACCGGCACCGTGATAGTCAGCACGACGATAACCGCAATACCCAAGCCAATGGCCGATGAAACCTTCTTAGACACCGCCATAAAAGTACACATGCCGAGGAAGAACGCTAGGGCCATGTTTTCAACAAAGACCGCCGCGACGAACAGGCTCAAATAATGTTCCATGTTACACCGCCTCCTTCGGCTGGGTGTTTTCTTTCATCACGAACTCGTTCGCTTCATCCTGCTCCGGATCAAACGAACGCAGCGCCCAGATAATCAAGCCAATGATGAAAAATGCAGAAGGTGGCAACAGCAGCAAGCCATTAGGCACGTACCAGCCACCGTTTTGAACTGTCTCAAGCACAGTGAAGCCAAACACAGTACCGGAGCCAAGCAGCTCACGAACAAAAGCGACCGTCATCAGAATGAAGCCATAACCCAAACCATTACCAACGCCATCAAGGAAAGACAAACCTGGCGAGTTGGTCATAGCAAAGCCTTCAGCACGCCCCATCACGATGCAGTTGGTAATAATCAAACCAACGAAGACCGAGAGCTGCTTAGACATCTCATAGGCATACGCTTTGAGAATCTGGTCGACCACAATGACCAACGAAGCAATGATAGTCATCTGTACAATGATACGAATCGCTGAAGGAATATGATTTCGAATCAAGGAGATGAACAGGTTAGAAAAAGACGTGACGAAGATTACTGCCATCGTCATCACCAACGACACGCCCATGCTGCTGGTTACCGCCAGCGCAGAACAGATACCCAGTATCTGCAAGGCGATGGGGTTATTTTTGAAAATAGGCGTCGTCAGGACACCCTTGGTTGTCGGTTCTGACATCATCAGGCTCCTTCAGTCTGGTTACTGTCGGTAGAGGCGCTCTGCACCTCATTACTCTCGACGCCACTGCGGAAGCGGGCAAGGTATTCACCAAAGCCCTGCGGACCTAACCAGAAGCGCACCAGGTTGGTCACGCCGTTACTGGTCAGCGTCGCACCAGACAAAGCGTCGACCTCTGTCTCACTGCTAGCCCCACCTTTAACCAAACTGATAGCAGCTTCAAGGCTACCGGGCTCGGCATAAACTTCTTTGCCGTCCCACTGGGACTTCCAGTTCGGGTTATCTACCTCGCCACCCAAACCTGGCGTTTCACTATGAGAGTAGAACGTAATGCCTTCGATGGTGTTACCGTCACCCTGCACTGACAGATAACCGCGCATCAACCCCCATAACCCCTGACCACGGATCGGTAGAATGATCTGATCGGGGCTTTCAGGGTCACCAACCAGATAAACGGTGCTGAACTTTTCCTGACGCGACAGCCCCGCATTCTCCTTTTCACCAGACAGCGTGATTGACTGTGCCGGATCTTTGGCAGCCTCAAAGCTGTTATAGGTCTGCGGGTCAAACTGATCGCTGTACTCGCCGGTTTGCAGGTTCACCACACGAGGCGTGATCGACCTGAACACTTCCTCGACATTGACACCTTCTTCATAAAGACCAGCCACCGCCAAAATATTCGACTTGCGATCAAGCTCCATGTTCTGTTGTTGCTTGGAGCGTAACGCAACAGCTGCGGTAGAGACGATGATCGAGCACACAATACAAAGTGCGAACGCCACCGTAAGAATCTTCTTGATGGAATCGTTACTCTTTGCCATCAGGTAGTCTCCTCAGCCGTTACGCCAGTGCGCTGCATCCGACGCTTGATATTGGCTTCAACAAAGAAGTGATCGATCAGCGGGGCAAACAGGTTAGCAAACAGAATTGCTAACATTATGCCTTCTGGGAACGCTGGGTTGACGACACGAATAAGCACCGTCATCACACCAATCAGCGCGCCGAACAACAAGCGCCCTTGGTTAGTCATGGAGGCCGACACCGGATCAGTCGCCATGAACACCATACCGAAAGCAAAGCCGCCCACAACCAAATGCCAGTACCAAGGCATGGCAAACATGGGGTTGGTATCAGAACCGACCACGTTGAACAGCAAGCTTGTCGCAACCATACCGAGCAGTACGCCCAGCATGATTCGCCACGAGGCAATGCCTGTCCAGAGCAAGATGACAGCCCCTACCAAAATGGCGAGAGTCGATGTTTCCCCAATAGACCCTGGAACAAAGCCAAGAAACGCATCCCACCAGCTCCACATTGCAGTGATGCCGCTCATGCCGCTCTGAAAGCCTTCAGAAAGTATCGTTGCCCCTGTAAAACCGTCAGCAGCCACCCATACCGCATCACCAGAAATCTGCGCAGGATAGGCGAAATAGAGGAAAGCACGACCGGTAAGCGCTGGATTAAGGAAGTTCTTGCCAGTACCACCAAAAATTTCTTTTCCAATGATCACCCCGAACGTGATACCCAGTGCCACTTGCCAAAGCGGAATGGTCGCCGGAAGAATCAGCGCATAGAGCACGGAAGTGACGAAGAAGCCTTCGTTGATTTCATGGCCACGCTTAACAGCGAAAAGCACCTCCCAGAAACCACCTACCACAAAGGCCACTAGATAGATGGGCACAAAATAGGTGGCACCTAGAACAAAGTTGGCCCACATGCTACCCGGGTCATGGCTCCCAGCCAGGGTCATGACAACGGCTTCGCGCCAGCCACCAAGTGCCCCAAAACCGTCAGCAATTGCCAGGTTAGCTTGCCACCCAGCATTCCACATACCAAAGAACATGGCGGGGAAGGTACAAGCCCAGACAGTAATCATGATACGTTTCAAATCAACGCCATCACGCACATGTGCCGTCGTTTTAGTCACGCTGGGTGGGCTGTAGAAAATGGTATCCACCGCCTCATAGAGCGCATAAAACTTCTCGTACTTGCCACCTTTATGGAAGTGGGGTTCGAGATTATCGAGTGTCTTTCGGATACCCATCATCAGGCCTCTTTCTCGATCATGGAGAGATTGTCACGCAGGATGGGACCATACTCGTACTTGCCCGGGCACACGTAAGTGCACAGGGCAAGATCTTCCTCATCCAGCTCAAGGCAGCCAAGTTGCATGGCTTGCTCGATATCACCAACAATCAGCGAACGCAGCAGCTGAGTGGGCAGAATATCCAGCGGCATCACCTTCTCATAAGCCCCTACCGGCACCATGGCACGTTCCGAGCCATTCGTGGAAGTGGTTGGCGCATAGTTGCTCAAGCCTTTGAGCTTAGAGAGATAGATCCCCATGACCGAATGACGATTGAGCCCCGGAGAGATCCACCCCATAAACGTGCGCTTGTTACCTTCTTCAAGCAAGCTGAACTGATTATGGAAACGCCCCAGGTAACAAATGGCTCCTTCGGCAGAAAAGCCGGAGAATACCGAGCCAGAGATAACACGAGTCCCTTTAGGTTCTACGACTTCGCCTGCCAACAGCTCATCGGTGCTAGCGCCTAAGCGAGTACGCACCAGGCGAGGCTTTTCAGCACGCGGGCCACCAATAGCTACCACACGGCTGACATCGAGCTTACCTGTTGCAAAGAGTTTGCCAATGGCAATTACATCTTGATAGCCCACATGCCAAACACGCTTCTTCAAACCGACCGGCGAGAGATAGTGGATATGTGTTCCCACTAACCCTGCAGGGTGAACACCACCAAAGGTTTCCTGTGTCACCCCTTTGATGTCGCCACCGCTGATCTGAGCCCCTGGCGCGGTGCATAAAAACACTTGGCCTTCGGTCAAGTGAGTCAGCACTTTCAAGCCATCTTCAAACGCCTCTTTCTGCTCATCAATAATAACGGCAGGATCTGGGCATAGCGGGTGCGTATCAACCGCCGTTACAAAGATGTTTTCAGGAGTGCTGTCAGGTGCAGGCGTGCGTGAATAAGGACGTGTACGCAATGCCGTCCACAAACCAGATTCAACCAGTTGATCGACAACAGCTTGACGCTCAAGCCCAGCCAGCGCCTCGCGCCCATGAGCCGTAAAACTCACAGACTCCTCAGCCTCGTCAACCTTGATCACTACCGACAGCAATCTACGTTTCTCACCGCGATTTACTGAAACCACTTCACCAGCGGCCGGTGCAGTAAACTGCACACCGTCAATTTTCTTGTCAGTAAAGAGTAGCTGGCCCAGCTTGACCTTGTCCCCCTCCCGGACCTCCATGGTCGGCTTCATGCCGATATAGTCGGTACCTAGGATAGCCACGTGTCGCACCGGACGCGCATCTTCAATGCGCTGCTCCGGCGCCCCCGTGAAGGGGAGATCCAGGCCTTTCTTGACTTCGATCATAGTCTCGCCCGTTGTTGGATCGGATATACGAAAGAAAGGGGTACGGATGGATCCGAATTCTTTTCGTTGTCAGATTATTATTCGTCGGCCCCGGATACGTCCGGACCGCCCCAAAAATCCACCGTATTATAAAGATAGCTGACATGAATGGCCACCTGACCTTAGGTCGCACAACGCGCCAGAATTCCCAACCCTCCGCTATCACACACCACCTTAAACGAATAGACCTGACTGACCGGCAGCCCAAAACGACTCACTTCAACGCAAAACGCCGACCCCAAGGGGTCGGCGTTTTGTCTTAGAGCGCATTCACATTAGCGTGAACACGTAAACTAAGCGATCGTCTGAGGCAGTTTGACAAAATCCACATGAGACATGTGTTGCAGCAGGCGAATTACCTGGCAGCTATAACCGAACTCGTTGTCATACCATACATAAAGCACAGCATGACGACCATTACCGATAGTTGCCTTGGCATCAACGATACCTGCATGACGGTTGCCCACGAAATCGGTAGAAACCACTTCAGGCGAGTCAACATAATCGATTTGTTTCTGGAAGGGCGAGTCCAGCGACATGCCGCGCAGGTAGTCATTAAGCGCAGCCGCATCAACGTCCTTGCCCAGCGTGAGGTTAAGAATCGCCATAGAAACGTTCGGGGTAGGCACACGAATTGCGTTACCCGTCAGCTTGCCAGAAAGCTCTGGCAAGGCTTTTGCCACCGCCTTGGCAGCGCCTGTCTCAGTCAACACCATATTAAGAGGCGCGCTACGCCCGCGACGATCTCCCTTATGGTAGTTATCAATCAGGTTTTGGTCATTGGTATAGGAGTGCACGGTTTCCACATGACCAGACTCGATACCATACTCATCGTTGAGCACTTTGAGCACTGGCACAATCGCGTTGGTCGTGCAGGATGCCGCGGAGATCAGGCGATCATCTTCACTGATATCATCATGATTAACGCCATAAACGATATTCTTGATATCGCCCTTGCCTGGCGCTGTGAGCACCGCCTTAGCAACGCCGTTACACGCCAGATGCTGCCCTAACCCAGCCTCATCACGCCAGATACCGGTGTTGTCGACCACTACCGCATTGTTAATACCATACTCGGTGTAGTCCACCTCAGCCGGTGAGTCCGCGTAAATCACCTTGATGACGTTACCATTAGCCGTCAGCGTACGCGCTTCAGCGTCAACACTGATCGTGCCATCAAATGGGCCGTGTACGCTGTCACGACGCAGCAGACTGGCACGCTTTTCCAGGTCCTTGGCAATATCACCACGACCACGCACAACAATCGCCTTAAGCCGCAACAAATTGCCGCCGCCAGCCTTCTCAACCAATACACGAGCCAGAATTCGGCCGATGCGCCCAAACCCATACAGCACAACATCCTGAGTCTTGCCAACAACCTGAGCATCATGCGCATCGACAATTTGGGCAAGCTGCTCACGCATAAACGCAACAGGATCACCACCACCCTGTTTTTTCCACATTACGCCCAGCTTGCCCACATCGACATGAGCTGGCCCCAGATTCAGCTCCATCATGGCTTGAACCAGCGGGAAAGTGTCTTTAACGTTAAGTTCAGTCCCCTCGACTTTACGAACAAAACGATGATCCTTGATGATACGGATCACACTGCGGTTGAACAGCGAACGACCAAACATCGTCGTCACAACATTGTTATGGCGATACAAACGGCCAATAAGGGGGATCATCTGCTCGGCGATGGCTTGGTTATCGTGCCATTCTTGGAAGACGGTATCGAGGGATTGCTGACTCACGAGAGGCCTCATTCACTGGGACGGAAGTTCCGGCATTATCCTGATCACAGCACCTCAGGGCAATGTCGTGTTAGTCGCACCCTCTGTAGGGGAACTACACAATCACCCATTTCACTACAAGAACGCCTTGGGCTGGTATGATATACGCACATTTCACTCATCCAACGGCGGGTCAGCCTGCGTGAGCCGCGCCGTTTGTTTTTGACGCCAGCGATGACCCAACAGCCTTTTTTACAGCGCCGACATCATGACCCTCTTACAGCCTCTTGCTCCCACTCGCCCTAACGGGCTCCGCGACACTCTCTACTGGCAAACACCCGCTGGCAGTGCAACCGCTCTGGCGCTGGCACGCTTGGCCGACGACGCCCCCTTACTGGTAATCACTCCAGACACTGCACAAGCCCAGCGCCTTGAGAGCGAGCTTGAGTTTTTCTCAACGCTCCCCGTCTTACCCTTTCCCGACTGGGAAACACTGCCCTACGACAGCTTTTCACCACACCAGGAGATTGTTTCGGCACGGCTACGCACTCTTCGCCGCCTGCAGGATGGTGAACACGGCATTGTGTTGGTATCCATTAATACCGTGATGCAACGTTTACCACCAGTAGACTACATTGCTGGGCGCGTCATGACGCTGTCTACCGGCATGCAGCTTGATCGTGAAGGCTTTCGAAAACGGCTTTCTCTGGCCGGTTATCGTGCCGTAGAAACGGTCTTTGAACCCGGCGAATATGCATTACGCGGCGCCATCATCGACTTGTATCCGATGGGAAGTGATGCCCCGTTGCGGGTCGACCTAATGGATGACGAAATCGACACCTTGCGCTATTTCGATCCAGACACCCAGCGCAGCGACGTCAAGATAGACCATGTCGAGCTGTTACCGGCCCACGAATATCCCCTGTCACCCGAGGCCATCGCTCGCTTTCGTGAAGGTTTTGAGACCCTATTTGACATAGATCCACGTCAGTGCCCGCTTTACGTGGATGCATTGAAAGGCATTCCTTCACCAGGTGTTGAGCAATATTTACCGCTATTTTTCCAACATACCGCCACACTGTTTGAACACTTAGCCGACAGCACTCGCGTGGCACTGCTACCAAATGTCTTCGAAGCCGCCGAGCACCACTGGGAGGCGATAACAAGCCGCTTTGATAACTTGGGTGTCGATCCCACGCGACCACTGCTACCACCCCACCGCGCGTTCGTACCGGTGGCCGAAACATTCGCTGCTATCAAACACCACCCCAGAGTCGAACTCACTAACGATGAGACGCATCGCCATGCCTTAGGCACCATGGCCCACCCTCTACCCCAACTTGCCGTAGATGCTCGGTCGCACCAGCCACTGGCTTCGCTCAAGTCATTTCTTGAGGAAAACACTGAGACGCGAGTTCTGATGGTGGCGGAGTCTCGCGGTCGTCGCGAGGCCATGGAGGACGTTCTTACACCACTTGGCCGTAAAATTACTGATGTCGACAGTTTCACAGCCTTCGCCGAGCAAAACATGCCTCTGGCAATTACCGAAGGTGGGCTAAGCTCGGGCTTCTGGCTGGACGAGCCGAAACTAGCAGTGATCAGCGAAACCGAGCTGTTTGGCGATATTGTGCGCCAAAGCCGACATCGAAAAAAAGCCACCGACAACGATCAACTCGTAATTCGACACTTGTCGGAATTGCAATCCGGCGCACCGGTCGTCCATCAAGCTCACGGCGTGGGCCGTTACAAAGGGTTAGAGACCTTACAAACCAACGATCAAGTTGCTGAGTTTGTCGCACTAGAATATGCCGAGGGTGCCAAGCTGTATGTGCCTGTAGACAACCTGCACCTGATCAGCCGCTATGCCGGAGCAGACGATGAACTCGCACCATTGCACCGGCTTGGTTCTGAGCAGTGGGAAAAAGCCCGCCGCAAAGCTGCAGAAAAAATTCGTGATACCGCGGCTGAACTTCTCGACGTTTACGCACGCCGCGAAGCACGCCAAGGCTTTGCCAGCACACCACCTGACCAAGACTACGTGCGCTTTGCCGCCAGCTTTCCGTTCGAGGAAACCCCCGACCAGCAAGTCACTATTGCAGCAGTCATTGCAGACATGACCGCCACCCAACCCATGGACCGTGTGGTTTGCGGCGATGTCGGCTTTGGCAAAACCGAAGTGGCCATGCGCGCGGCGTTTCTAGCAACTCAGAGCAACCGCCAAGTCGTCGTCCTGGTGCCAACCACCCTGCTGGCGCGTCAGCATTATGAAAACTTTCGTGACCGTTTCGCCGATACTGCAGTCAACATAGAACTGGTCTCCCGCTTCACCAACAGCCAAAGCAAACAAGGGCAACAAAGCACCATTCAGCGTATTGCCGAAGGCAAAGTAGACATCATCATTGGCACACATAAACTGCTTTCTAAATCCATGAGCTTTCCCAACATGGGGTTGCTGATCATTGATGAAGAGCATCGTTTTGGCGTTACCCAAAAGGAAAAGCTGAAAAACCTACGTGCCGAAGTGGATATCCTGACCCTAACCGCAACGCCCATTCCGCGCACGCTGAATATGGCGATGAACGGTATCCGGGACTTGTCAATCATCGCCACTCCACCGGCTCGCCGACTGTCGGTAAAAACCTTCGTCAAACGCCACGACGATGCTTTAATAAAAGAAGCCGTGTTACGCGAAATTCTGCGCGGCGGCCAAGTTTATCTTCTTCATAACGAAGTCCGCACTATTGAGACTGCCGCTGAGAAAATACGCGAACTGGTGCCAGAAGCCCGTGTTGCAGTGGCTCACGGCCAGCTGCCCGAACGCAGTCTAGAAAGGGTAATGTCAGACTTCTATCATAAGCGCTTCAACGTCTTGGTCTGCTCAACCATTATCGAAACCGGTATCGACGTGCCCAGCGCCAACACGATTATTATCGAGCGCGCGGACAAGTTCGGTTTGGCACAACTTCACCAGCTACGTGGCCGAGTTGGCCGCAGCCACCACCAGGCCTATGCTTACCTACTCACCCCGCCGCCCGAAGCGATGACCCGCGATGCTATCAAACGGCTAGAGGCCATTAGCCTAGCCGAAGATCTTGGTGCTGGCTTCACATTAGCCAGCCATGACATGGAGATTCGCGGCGCTGGCGAACTGCTTGGCGATGAGCAAAGCGGGCAAATGGAAGCCATTGGCTATGGCTTGTACATGGAGATGCTAGACCGAGCCGTCAAAGCCATTCGTGAAGGAAAAACGCCCAATATCGAAACACCACTCACCGAGGGCGTAGAAATCAGCCTCGGCCTACCCGCGCTGATTCCTGCCGACTACCTGCCTGATGTACAGCAACGGCTAGTGATGTACAAACGCATTGCTAACGCTGAAAATGATGCTCAGCTCAAAGAGCTACAGGTAGAAATGATTGACCGATTTGGGCTGTTACCCGAACCAGTTAAAACGCTGCTTCGCCAAACGAAGTTACGCCTGCGTGCCGAAGCTCTTGGTATCACGCGTCTAGATATTGGGGCTAATAAAGGACGTGTGACGTTTACCCCGGACACTCAGGTTGACCCTCTCACACTGGTAACCTTGATTCAGTCGTCGCCAGACTGCTACCGGCTTGAAGGAGCCGACACCTTATGCCTACACGCCGACTTACCCGACGCAGACTCGCGGTTTACGTTTATCGAAACACTTTTATCGACACTGAATAAGAAAGTTCAGGCAGCCTGACTCAAACCATGAAAAATACAATACACTACCCAACAATCGTACACTGTGATACTTAAGCTATCGGCGCTTTTACCCACGACGCCACAATCAATCGAATGGAAGCCACTACGGAAATCAACATGCTAAAAGCTCTGTCCCTACTGACCCACCGATCGGCCTTAACGTTAGTAATAGCTACTGGGCTTGCACTTTCCATGCCCGCCATCGGTGAAACGTCAGCACGCAAAGCCTTTCCGCTACCTGAGAATGTAGACGTCGTCGGAGAACTTTACGCCGTAACGGCCAAGGAAGACGACACCTTGATTGACATCGGCCACCAGCATGGCATTGGCTATGAAGCCATGGTGCGCGCCAATCCTGACGTCAGCGTGTGGTACCCTGGAAAAGGTACCGAAGTCATGATTCCAGGACAGTTCATTTTACCTGACGCACCGCGTGAAGGTGTTGTTGTCAACGTCGCTGAAATGCGTCTTTATTACTACCCGCCCGGTAAAGACGAAGTAGAGACCTACCCGATCGCCGTCGGACGCATGGACTGGAAAACCCCATTAGGGAAAACCACCATTACCGAGAAGGTCGAAAATCCCACGTGGATCCCGCCGCAGTCGATTCGCAAAGAACATGCTGAAGCAGGCAACCCGTTGCCTGCCGTCGTGCCTGCAGGGCCAGACAACCCGATGGGTAATCACAAAATGCGCTTGGGCATCCCAGGCTATTTAATCCACGGCACCAACAAGCCTGACGGTGTTGGTATGCGAGTCACCCATGGCTGTATTCGCATGCTGCCAGAAGATATTGAAAATCTCTTCCCCCGCCTTCCCCTTGGCACGTCTGTCCGCTTGGTCAACGAAAGCTTCAAACTGGGTTGGAATGACGAGCACCTCTATGTGCAAGCCTACCCCTACCTAGACGAAGAAACAGAAAAAACAATGCAGCGGGTCACCGAAGCTCTAGCTGCTGTCGATGCCGCCACAAAAGACCTCGACTACCCTGTTGATTACGCCAAGCTGCGCAAAGTTGTTGAAGTCCCTAGCGGAATGCCAGTCGCTCTTGGCGATGTTCCTTCTCAGCCAGAAGCCCCTGCAACAATGTATCAAAACGTCAACCACGAAGCCGCTGCTACATTCATTGACCGCTTATCTATCGACGGTTGAGCGAATGACCAACTGGCAGCGGGCCACCATCCCGCTGCCTTCACGGCTTAATTATTGTCTAACGCTCGGAAATACCGTGTCTCACCCTCATATCAAGCTGCCACGCCTTATTGCTCATCGCGGCCTTTCAGCCCATGCGCCAGAGAACACCCTGTCGGCAGTTCGTGCTGCGCATACCGCTGGCTGCCAGTGGGTCGAACTGGACGTCCAGCTACTGGGTGATAACACCGCTGTGATCTGGCACGACCGAGACGTCAACCGGTGTAGCAATGGCCGGGGACGCCTGCGCGACATGAACCTGGCTGACGCCAAAGCCCTCGACGTCGGTAGCTGGTTCAGCCCAGACTTTACCGGCGAGCGCATGGCCACACTGGCTGACATGCTGGCGCTGCTGAAAACACTGAAAATGGGTGTCAACCTAGAGTTGAAAGTCAATCGCGGGCATGACCCAGCGGCATTAGCAGAAGCCGCCATTCCCGTCTTGATGAAAGCGCTACCTAGCGAAAAATACGTGGTCTCATCTTTTAGCGCCAAGGCGCTGGCCCATGCGCGCGCACTAGCCAGCACAGATCAGCTAGCACTAGGCTGCCTGTTTGATCGCGTCCCTAGCGACTGGCAGGCACGCTGCCAATCAATTCAGGCTTGGAGCCTGCATGCCAACTGGAAAAAGCTCACTCAACAACGGGCCCGCGCAGTAAGCAGCGCAGGTTATCCGCTGATCTGTTTTACGGCTAATGATCCCGCTCGCTTCATTCCTTTTTGGAAGTGGGGCACCACGGCAGTGATAAGTGACGATCCCACACTGTTTAGCAATACCTCAGCTAACCTACCTGACTCACATCACGCAGAGTCGATACTTGCCGCGCCTGATGAAGACACCTCTCCCCAAATTAAACGACGATGATCAAAATTGCTGTCCAATGTCGGCTTAATCACCTGAAAATATGGCGACACGTCAAAATCACGCGGCACGAAGTGGCTATAGTGGCGAGGATAAAGCACCTGAATATCCTGGCCATGACACCCAGGCTCTAGCGACTGGGCCGGCGCAATACGCGGCAAAATAGGATAATCAATCGATTGAAACGCCTGCGCCAACAGCGTCGAGCATATTGCGCGAGTCGGATCACCACTCCCCAAAGCCAAAAAGTAGCGCCGCCAACGTGATGGCACAGGCGGAGTTGGCAACAAGTAGCGAGCCAAATCAGCCACATGACGAAGGTCATACTGAAACCCTAGCCGCTGGCCAGCAAAATCAATAACGCCTGCCAGCTCTTCGTCTGTCAGGCCCACTGGTCGGCAGATCCGACAATGGGAGTCGCCATAGGTGGAAACGGGAATGCACCGCACTCCCTCTTGGATATCTGCTTCAATTAACGCATGGCTCCCACCCCCAGCTTCCTCGTAAGCATCCCCAACATACAACGCCGCATGCGACCAGGTAGATTGCGTCAAGTACTTGATTGCAGTACTAACCCGCGTATTCCCCTCAACCAACAACACATCACCTGGCCGCAAACACGCTTCCAGGCTAGCTAAATCCGTGGGCATCAGAGTTGCTGCGCCTGGCAGTGGCCTGCTCAAGTAGCGGCTCAACCATTCACCAACCCGGGTGCGTAATGTTTTTTTTGTTTTCATCAGTGATGTCCTTACACACCCAACACCCAACACCCAACACTCAACACTCAACACTCAACACAGACGTTACGCTTCAACCGGCCGAAGTACTACATACCCTGGGGCGCAAAGATACCCGGCGCATTACGCCAGTACCCTTTATAGTCCATGCCGAAGCCAAACACGTAGCGATCAGCAACTTCTAGACTACAGTAGTCAGCCTTCAAGTGAGGCACGGCTTTACGGTCGTGGCGCTTATCAACCAATACCGCTGTGGAAACACTCGCCGCACCCGCCTGATGGCAGTACTCAAGAATTGCCGCCAGCGTAGCCCCTTCATCAAGAATGTCATCAACAATGACCACGTGACGATCCGCCATAGGAATCTCCGGCGATACCCGCCAGAAAAGCTCACCACCACGCGTTGTGCCGCGATAGCGGGTAGCATGCAGATAATCCACTTCTAATGGAAAACCCAAGCGAGTCAGCAAATGACCCGTGGTAATCAACCCCCCGTTCATTACACAGTAAAATACCGGCAGCTTATCTCCCAGATCACGGGTCATTTCATCCGCCATACGATCAAGCGCCCACTCAACCTCCTGACAAGAAATCAGGCAGTCAGCAGTATCCATTACCGCACGCATGGTATCCAACTCATTGGCAGCTTCGTGTTTTGACATCAAAGGGTCTCGCCAGATTTAACAGAAGGGTTCAAAACGAAAAATACTAGCCCGATTTTAATTGCCACCCCTGAGGCGCAATCAATCAACTATCACACAACGACTCCAGGTGGGCATGCACGCGGCGCCAGCGCCCCAGTGCCTCCAACGCATCCAAGTCCGGCCTGGCTCGGCCATAACGCAGCTTTTCTGGGCGCCGAGTTCCTTTGCCAATACAAAAATCGACAATCTCAAGCGCCGCAGCACGGTCATTGCATACCAACAGCATGTCACAGCCGGCGGTTAGCGCCTGCTCTGCACGCTCGCTGGGTGAGCCGGCACTACAGGCACCCAGCATGCTCAAATCGTCCGAAAAAATCGTTCCTTTAAAATCCAGGGTCTCTCGCAGCAGGCCCAACCATAGCGGAGAGAACCCTGCAGGACGGTGATCAAACTGCGGATACACCACATGCGCTGGCATCACACCACCAAGCTGAGAGGCCAGTTGCCTGAAAGGCCGGAGGTCAATCTCCATGATCTCAGACATAGGACGATCATCTACCGGCAACTCAAGGTGAGAATCTGCCACCACACCACCGTGACCGGGGTAGTGTTTGCCAACAGCCGCCATACCTGCGCTACCAAGCCCTTCAACCAGAGCGCCTGCCAGCGCCGTCACCCATTCTGGGTCCGAGCTGAAGCTACGGTCACCGATGACCGATGAAAGCCCGGTATCAACATCCAGTACCGGCGCAAAGGTGATATCCAACCCGCAAGCCGCCATCTCCATTCCTAGCAGCCAGCCCGCATCACGGCAAAGACGCTGAGCATCCTTAGGCACTGACATGGCAGCCTTAGCAAGCCGCGCCATGGAAGGGAGGCGAGTCACCCCCTGGCGCAGCCGCTGTACGCGACCACCTTCTTGGTCCATAGCCAGCAACAGCTCTGGACGTACACGGCGAATATCACGGCACAGCTCGCGCACCTGGCTGGCCTCTTCCACGTTACGGCCAAACAGGATGACACCGCCTACAGATTCATGACGCAAAAGATCGCGTTCCTCGTTGCGTAGCTGGGGGCCTTCTAGGTCCAGCATTACCGGTCCGAGTGTGTGGGTCATTTTTACTTCCTGAAGAGATCAAGGCTGAAGATTCTAGACCAATCATCCCGAAGGCGACAGTCGGCTCGGCAAACTGCTATACAGGTCGTAGAATGACATTGCGACAACAGCGTAAAAAGGAACTTAACGTGCCCTTAAACTCACCAAACGTTCTGTTATGGGGATTAACCGCTGTACTGGGTCTATGTATCGGTAGTTTTCTCAATGTCGTGATCTACCGGCTCCCAAAAATGATGGCTCACGAATGGCAAAAGCAAGCACATGAAACCTTGGGCTCAGCCATGCTCGAGCAGCACACCAAAGCTCCCCTTAACCTACTACGACCGCCATCCCGCTGTCCTGACTGCCACACTCCCATTGCCTGGCATGACAATCTGCCACTACTGGGCTGGCTAAAACGCCGCGGCCGCTGCGCTCACTGCGGCCAACAAATCAGCTTACACTACCCTCTCGTTGAGCTAGCAAGTGCGCTAATCGCTTTAGCTACGCTAGCCGTCTATGGCGCTACCCTACAGAGCCTTTTTATTGCTGGCGCTTGCTTTACTTTGCTGGCCCTAGCGGTAATTGATGCACGCACCCAGCTGCTACCCGATACACTAACACTCCCCCTGCTATGGGCAGGCCTGCTTTATCAAGTAACCTTTCACCCATCAGCGCTTGATGATGCAGTCATCGGTGCCATGCTGGGCTACCTGCTACTATGGAGTCTTTACTGGCTGTTTAAACTAGCGACTGGCAAAGAAGGTATGGGGTACGGTGATTTCAAACTACTGGCCGCATTAGGTGCATGGCTCGGGTGGCAATACCTGCCAACACTACTTTTGATTTCTGCCGGTATCGGTGCCGTTGCTGGCGTATTGATTCAACACCTAAGCCCTGAGCTGCGAGGTAAACCTCTACCCTTTGGCCCTTGGCTGGCACTGGCCGGCTGGTTAGCCTTACTCACCAGCACGCCCCTGCTCACACTCTTTGCAAGGATCTCACCCTGACATGACGCAAAACACCCCAATCATTGGCGTCACCGGCGGTATTGCTTCTGGGAAATCTACCGTCGCCCGCAGCTTCGAGCGTTATAACATTCCTTGGGTTGATGCCGACGACGTGGCACGCGAGGTTGTTGCACCAGGCAGCCCTGCCCTCGCCGCTATCGTCAAACGCTACGGCAGCAATATGCTTGATGCACAAGGCATGCTGAAAAGGAGCGCACTGCGCAACGTCGTTTTTGCTGATGTACACGAGCGCCAGTGGCTAGAGTCGGTAACGCACCCACAAATACGACAACGCCTTACTAAACAGCTCAACGCCTTCCGGTGCAGCCAGGCACCGTATGCCCTACTGGTTTCACCACTATTGCTGGAGTCTGGACAAGTGGACTTGGTTGACCGTATTTTGGTCATTGATGTTCCCGAAGCAATGCAGGTCGCTCGCACCGTGCAACGTGACGGCGTCAATGAAGCAGGAGCCCGCGCAATCCTGGCCGCTCAAATGTCTCGCGAGCAACGCTTGGAAAAAGCCGATGAGGTACTCGACAATAGCCGCGACCAAGAATCACTGGATGCCCAGATCGATATGCTCAACCTGAAATATCGCCAACTTGACTGTTTGCCCAACAAACATCGATAAGGCATTCTTGCCAGCCGCCCCCTAGAAGAGACCCATTAACCGATGGCGAAACAACAACCTCGTAAACAACTTGGCGAACAACTCAACAACACCCAGCCCGCTCTTGAAGTTGGCTGCCCACACTGTCAAACACGTGTGACCTGGAGCGAGCAGAGCCCTTATCGCCCATTTTGCAGTCAACGCTGCCGAATAATAGACCTGGGCGCTTGGGCAGATGAATCACACCGGATTGCCGGCGAACCCGCAATGGACGAGGCCGATCTAGATATCCTGCTCGCTAGTGCCGGGCTGGATAACGCCAGATCATGAGTGTAAAAAATGCCAGCCAGCGCCCAGCCTACCATCTATTAGCAGAACTGGAGGGGGCCTATGAACAGTTAGTTGAAACCAGTGAACAACTCTATGACTGCTGGAAACATAACCCAGGGCAGCTGTGGTCTTTAAACCAACAGCCGGCAACCAACGACTGGTTACGCAATGCGCTGTTTGATTACTGGTATCAGGATGGCCAAGACGGCCGAGCGACCAATAGCTACATAGGACTTGTCGCGGCTAGACCCGCCGTTATGGAAGCTGTTGCAACAGTCAATCAGGCAAAAGCCCACTTTGCTCAACTGATCGCGTCAATTCGTCAAGACGCTCCTAAGCTAATCGCTGAAATCAAAACAGTGATCCCCTTTCGGCATCCCAGCTTGCACGATCATCTCAGCGGTAGCGGAATGGCCAGGCTACATATCAAGCAGTGCTGGCGAGCAATTCCTACCGCCCCCGCCAAGACGCGCAGAGTACAACTGGCCTGGTATGTCAGTGGACGGTCCATCAAGCGACTGAGTGTTAACGATGCCGAGCGCATGTTAATGGCTCTGGATACCGAGGCCGCACACATCCGCCAACAACTAAAAGCCTTGGCCAGCATACAACGCAGCGAGCCACTCGCCCAAATGCAGACACAGGCTCCTGTAATGCGCGCCAACCTATTTTTTGATACGCCGCTATCTAACGGAAAAGTGCGTCAGGCAAAGAATATTGCCTTACCGCTTTTTGTACCCAGCGTTGACGGGCAGCTACCCGAACACAATCAGCCAGAAAAACAACCGCCAAACAAGCGACAACGCGCCATACGCAGCGACCAGCGGCTAGAAGAGCAACCTTTTCTCCCTAGCATAAGAGCCTATCGTTACCGTTGAGGAGGCAAGACTTCATTTCGCTCGCTTTGCCAAATAAGTCAGCCCGCCTTGTTTTCGGACTCACGTCACAGCTGTTTAGCAAAGCGTTGCGCTTTAGGCTTTAGGTCAACTTATCAAGCGCAATCATCGTCGTTAGCAGCTCACTGACGTCTGCTGCGGGCTGCTGATAGTCTTGCATTAAATCGGCTAGCCGTTGCTCAAAATCAGACTCTCTCAGCGCGTCATCTGAGGCCTGCTTTTCATTGGCAGATTGAGACGTTTCTTTTTCCAAAGCAAGCAAAGCATCAGCAAACGCATCATCAAGTTCGCGGAATTTGCGAAGCTTTTCACGCTCATCCATAGGTTTCTTCGTATAGTGATGTTTCATGCGCTTAAAAACGACTCCAGCTAAGCTCCCACGCAATACATTCCGCGGGAATACGTGCAGCAGCTATGTTAATGCGCAATGCTGCGTATCATTAATAATATTAAAAATCAAATTGTACTAACTTTACGTCGTTCTATGCTAATCTCAGCGGCTTTCATCACCATAGAAGAGACAGGCGCAGTATAAACACCGCCAATGGAACGAAAACGCCAACACAGCACCGAACAAGCGTTATATCACCGCCAGCAAGATACCACATACACTGCAACAGCGATAATGCCTTTCGAATAGCATAAACATTGAAAGCTACCGCAAACGCTAAACACTTCAGCGGGAAAGTCAGGTGGGCCAGGGGCCTGCTGACAGCGCCTGTTGCCTATGACAACGACGACTATCAGAAGAACCTGACCCGCCTCATTACCGACTGCCTCAAGAGCAGCTATGGCACTCTTACACTAAAGAAAACTGTGCATCCCTATTAACCACAGAGCGGTGATAGCCACACCACACCCGGCTTACTGCGACAAACCGACGCAGCTGGCATCAGTCGTCAACACGCACCACCCAAGACTCAACTGTCTCGCGTCCATGCTCATCCTTCCAGGCTTTCAAAACCTTGTGGTTTCCACCACGTGTTTCAATCACCTCACCGCTATTAGGGTTTTTATACACTTTGAGGCGACGACGACGACGAGAAGTTCCTGTCGAAGCAACCCCTCCGGAACGCTCTGCTTCTTCGATCGGCTTTGGATCAAGCAGGCTAATGACATCACTGGCCGTCTTGTCAAACTCTGCCATTAACTCTTCAAGCTTTGATTTGAACTCAAGCTCTACCTTCAGACGACCATCGTTTTCCAGCTTTGCCAGATCAGATTGCAGCTCTTTGAGAAGCTGCTCTTTACGCATGTAATTACTAAGCAATGATGACATTTGGCTTTCCTGAAAAGTTATTGACGTATTTCTAGGCGCATATTGTTACGCCAAAAAGAACTTTTCGCAATACCATTTAAAAAAAACAATACAAACACACTCACAACTAGTGCAATTGATTAGCCTAAACACTGAAGCAAACAGTAAAAGCTAACCTAACGGATCGCAATAAATTAAGGTTTTACTGCTCAAAGGAAAATATTACTGAACGACTACACACTATCGACTCACAATGACACAAAGATCACAGCTTCTATATGATTATATCGTAACTGACTCTTTGCCCTCTCACTTTTTAACCAATGACCCCTTACCCAACAAGACGTTTCCCAGCGGTTATTTTATCGAAAAAAAAGCGCCACCCTAAGGCGGCGCTTTGACTAATACAGTAGCTACCGATACCGAAGTATCATGCGCTAACTATCACGCTTAGTCCTGACCCATTTGCTGCTTGATCAGGTCACCAATGGTGGTCGGCCCGTCACTTTCAACATCCTGGTCACGCAGTTTGCTGAGATTGCGACGCGTGTCGTCCTGATCCTTAGCCTTAACCGACAGACTAATCTGACGGTTCTTGCGATCAACACCAATGATGCGCGCTTCAACGCTATCACCTTCATTGAGCACGTTGCGGGCATCTTCTACGCGGTCAGCACTGATTTCAGATGCCTTGAGTACGGCAATAACATCCGTAGACAGCTCAACCTGAGCTTCCTTAGCATCAACCTCAACCACACGGCCAGTCACGATAGCACCCTTGTCGTTAACTGCGAGGTACTCAGCAACGGGGTCAGTATCAAGCTGCTTAACACCCAACGAGATACGCTCACGCTCAGGGTCGATCGACAGAATGACCGCTTCGGCTTCATCACCTTTCTTAAATTGACGCACAGCTTCTTCGCCAGTGTCGATCCAAGAGATGTCTGACAGGTGGACCAAACCGTCGATACCACCATCAAGACCGATGAAGATACCAAAGTCAGTGATCGACTTGATGGTGCCAGAGACACGATCACCTTTGTTGAACTGGGCGTTGAACGTCTCCCACGGATTCGCTGTGCACTGCTTAATGCCCAACGAGATACGGCGACGCTCTTCATCAATATCCAAGACCATCACATCAACGTCGTCGCCAACCTGAACAACTTTAGACGGGTGAATGTTCTTGTTGGTCCAGTCCATTTCGGAAACGTGAACCAAGCCCTCAACACCCTCTTCCAACTCAGCAAAGCAGCCGTAGTCAGTGAGGTTAGTGACGCGCGCATGAACCTTGGTGCCTTCTGGGTAACGGCCCTTAATGTTGACCCACGGATCTTCACCCAGCTGCTTCAGACCCAGCGATACACGGTTGCGCTCGCGGTCAAACTTCAGCACCTTAACGTTGATCTCGTCGCCAACGGCAACAATTTCACTCGGATGCTTGATGCGCTTCCACGCCATATCGGTGATATGCAGCAGGCCATCAACGCCGCCCAGATCAACAAAAGCACCGTAGTCAGTCAGGTTCTTAACGATACCCAGAATCTGCTGTCCTTCCTGCAGAGTCGCCAGCAGCGCTTCACGCTCAGCACTGTTTTCAGCTTCCAGAACGGCACGACGTGATACCACCACGTTGTTACGCTTGGGATCGAGCTTAATGACTTTAAAATCAAGCTCTTTATTTTCAAGGTGCGCAGTATCACGCACCGGACGCACATCAACCAGAGAGCCCGGCAGGAAGGCGCGGATAGAATCCACATCGACAGTAAAGCCGCCTTTGACCTTGCCGTTGATCACGCCCTTGACGATTTCTTCTTTTTCGAAGGCCGCTTCCAGCACCTTCCACGCTTCGGCGCGCTTGGCCTTTTCGCGGGACAGGCGAGTCTCACCAAAGCCGTCTTCTACAGCTTCCAGCGCGACGTGAACTTCGTCACCCACAGCAATAGACAGCTCACCGCTGTCGTCACGGAACTGTGAAGACGGAATCTGACCTTCCGACTTCAGACCCGCATTAACAGTAACCCAGTCACCGTCGATATCGACGATAGTTGCCACGACGATAGCGCCGGGCTCCATGTTGATGTCCTGAAGAGACTGTTCAAATAAATCAGCAAAGCTTTCGCTCATGATGTTCCTACGTGATCAACGTTGAGTGCGGTAAAACCGCTTTTCTCCGCACCACCAGCGAGTGCGGGCCATTTCAAATACCCTCGGGGGTGTTAGCGCTGGTTCAACCTGGCCAGACTTGCAGACAAAGCGTCTAACCACGTCATCACACCGTACCGAAGGAGCCGCAAGGGAGTTCAGGTGACAGTCACAAGACCGCGATTAGCCAACAGTTCGGTCAACCGATCCACCACTTCCGGTATTGTCAGGTGAGTAGTATCCAACTCGACAGCATCTTCTGCTGGCACGAGAGGCGCTACTTCGCGCTGCATATCACGTGCATCGCGCGCCTGAATATCTTTTAAAAGACTCGATAGACTAGCATCCACTCCCGCCTCCCGCAACTGCGAATAGCGCCGCCTCGCCCGTTCCTCCGCTGACGCAGTAAGGAATATCTTAAGAGGAGCATCCTGAAAAACCACCGTGCCCATATCTCGACCATCAGCCACTAAACCGGGGGCCTGACGAAAGTCTCGCTGGCGCTGCAACAGCGCCTTGCGCACTGCCGGCAGCGCAGCAACCCGCGATGCAGCGTCCCCCATCTGCTCGGTACGAATCGCCCCGCTGACGGCCTCGCCCTCAAGCAGTACTTGCGGCGTATCCCCGCCAGTCTGAAATGTAACATCGAGATGTGCTGCCACATGAGCCAGCCCTGCCTCATCGTCCAGCGCGACAGCGTGACGTGATGCTGCCAACGCAGTCAATCGATACAACGCGCCACTATCCAGCAAATACCAGCCCAGCTGGTCGGCAACCAAGCGACTAATCGTACCTTTCCCTGCGCCGCCAGGACCATCTACCGTCAGTACTGGTGCTGATTGATTCATTCAGCCTCCTGCTCGAGATGCATGCCGACATGGCGAGCCAGTTCAATAAAGCCCGGAAAAGAGGTCGCCACATTAGCGCAATCATCAATCAAAATGTCATCCGACGCACGCAAAGCAGCAACAGCAAAAGACATAGCAATACGATGGTCACCAAGGCTATCAACCCTCCCACCTCCGTACTGGCACTCAGCAAGGGCATGCCCTTTGTCATAACCAACGATATCAATGCCGTCGTCCAATAAACGGTACTGAATACCCAGCACGTCAAAGCCATTGGCCATGGCCTGCAGCCGGTCTGACTCTTTGACACGCAACTCTTCGGCACCACGCAATCGCGTGATGCCTTCGGCATTAGCTGCGGCCACAAAAAGCGCCGGAAATTCATCGATGGCCAACGGCACTTGGTCTACAGGAATATCAATGCCTTTTAACGGCGCATAACGAATATGCAAGTCGGCCACCGGCTCACCGCCAACATTACGCTCATTGAGCAAACGCAAGTCCGCACCCATGGCCTGAAGAATAGTAATTACGCCGATACGCGTCGGATTAATACCCACATGCTCCAACGTCAGGTCTGACCCGGGAGTAATTGCCGCCGCAACCAAAAAGAAAGTCGCCGAGGAAATATCCGACGGAACATCGATGGGGGCCGCCGTCAGCTTTCCGCCGCCTTCAAGCCAGCAGGTATCGCCATCACGCTCCACCCGATAACCAAAACCATTGAGCATTCGCTCAGTATGGTCTCGTGTTGGCGCGGGCTCGCGAACCCGTGTTTCGCCCTCGGCATACAGGCCAGCAAACAGCAGGCAAGACTTGACCTGAGCACTAGCCATAGGCATATCGTAGTGGATGCCCTTAAGCGACGCTCCGCCATGAATCGTCAATGGTGGCCGCCCACCTTCGGCAGTGTCGATCACCGCTCCCATCTGACGCAACGGATCCGCGACCCGCTCCATCGGCCGCGCAGTTAACGAGGCATCCCCCGTAAGCTCACTGTCAAAGCGCTGACCAGCCAGCAACCCCGCAAACAGGCGCATTGCAGTGCCCGAGTTACCAACGTAAATCGGGCCAGGCGGCATCTTAAGGCCATTCAAGCCCACCCCATGTACGCTGACTCGCCCCTTATCCGGTCCTTCTATGGCCACGCCCATTTCACGAAACGCTTGAAGCGTGGCCAAACTATCTTCGCCTTCCAAAAAGCCGCTGATCTGAGTTATGCCTTCCGCCAGCGCACCAAACATGATCGAGCGATGAGAAATCGACTTGTCGCCAGGTACACGAATACGCCCCTGCACGTTACCACCGGGACTAACCCGGTAGCGCAGCCTGCCCTGCTGTTGCATTGTATACTCCGCCTGATAACTGGATTGGTTCAATAGCGAATCAAAATAGTGCCGTGCATGACGGGCGCGTCCCAACGTAACCAGCATGGCATCACCATCGCGCTGCTCTACTGCCTGGCGCAGCCGAGCTATCCCTGCTTCAAAGTCTGACAGCGCATCAAGCAATGCCTCCTGGTTAGCCATGAAAACATCACGCCACATCACCGGATCACTTCCGGCGATACGCGTGAAGTCACGAAACCCACCAGCCGCATAACGAAAAATATCCAACCGGTCGTCTTGGCGCGCCAGAGTATCCACCAAGGAAAACGCCAGAAAATGCGGTAAATGGCTGGTTCTTGCCAATACCTGGTCGTGATGGCTGACGTCCATTTCCAGCACGTCAGCACCTGCTGCCTGCCATAACGCCATCACTCGAGCGATAGCCTGGGGGTCAGTGTGCTCGTTAGGCGTCAGAATGACCTTATGCCGCTCAAACAAATTCGCTGTTGCGGCTGCTACTCCACTTTTTTCAGAGCCAGCAATCGGATGCCCCAGCACCATGTTGTTTGGCACCGCCCCAAACACCGCGACAGCATCATTAACCATAGTGCTTTTGGTGCTGCCAACGTCAGTTATCACCAGCTCTGGCGACGCACTCTCAAGCAACGGGGCCAAGGCATGCAGCACGCCACGCATCGCCATAACCGGCACGGCCAGCACGATCATGCTGACACCGTCTAGCAAGGCGTGACTGAGCCGCACATCACCGCCATCAATTAACCCCATGGCAATTCCCTGAGCGACTTCATCAGGATCAGCATCACAG
This sequence comes from Halomonas halocynthiae DSM 14573, assembly GCF_000425725.1. GTDB lineage: Bacteria > Pseudomonadota > Gammaproteobacteria > Pseudomonadales > Halomonadaceae > Halomonas > Halomonas halocynthiae. The sequence continues at coordinate 243,403 of NZ_KE384439.1, read as the reverse complement.
GCAACAATATTAACGCGACCTGGCAGCGTTGCTGTTTCAGCCTCAGCATCGCCGCTCGTCTTGTCAGCTCGAAGAGCTGCCGCGAGCGAGCCGCCGATCAGCCCCAGCCCAACAATCAGAACACGCTTCTCGTCGACGAGTTCAGACATGCTTAAAGCACACCCACCGGGTAGGAACCTAACACCTTCATCTCAGCCGCACGCTGGCTAACTTCTTCAAGCACAGCGGCCACCCTCGGCTCACCGTGATGCCCCTTAAAGTCAATGAAGAACACATAGTTCCACACACCACTGCGCGACGGACGGGTTTCTAGACGCGTCATATCAATCTGATGGCGATGAAAAGGTTCCAGCAACTCATGCAACGCACCCGGCTGGTTGCGCATGGCGACCACAATAGAGGTTTTATCGTCGCCAGACTGAGGAACCCCCTGATCACCAATAATCAAAAATCGTGTGGAATTGTCCGGTTGATCTTCAATCTTTTCGGCAATATGCGTCAGGCCGTACAACTTCGCTGACATATCGCCAGCAATGGCTGCACTATGCCATTCTGTCTTAACCAGGCGTGCTGCCTCGGCATTGGACGATACCGGCACGCGCTCAGCATGCGGATAATGTGCATCCAGCCATTTTCGGCACTGGGCAAAAGACTGCGGGTGCGAGTAGATTCGCGAGACTTTATCGCGCCGCGTGGTTTCAGACACCAGTAAATGGTGGTGTATCCGCAGCACCACTTCACCACAGATGTTCAAACCAGACTCCATGAAAGAGTCCAGCGTGTGGTTAATCACACCCTCAGTAGAGTTTTCTACCGGCACCACACCGTAGTTAACAGCGCCAGCTTCAACCTCGCGGAACACCTCATCAATCGCTGCCATCGGCAAGCTGATGGCACTTTCCCCAAAGTGCTTGAGCGCCGCCTGCTGAGTAAACGTGCCTTCCGGCCCAAGGTAGGCCACCTTAACCGGCTGCTCAAGCGCTAGACACGCTGACATGATTTCGCGGAACAGGCGCGCCATTTCCTCGTCAGACAGCGGCCCGTTGTTAAGCGCCATGATACGGCGTAGCACTTGGGCTTCACGCTCAGGTCGGTAGAACACAGCATCATCAGCGCTTTGTTGTGTTCCGGTCTTAATCTCTGCCACTTGGCGCGCGCAGTCGGCACGCTCACTGATCAAACGCAGAATATCACTATCCAGTTGATCAATGCTGTCACGCAGCGCATTCAGTGTTTGTGGGGTCTCTGCCATGGGTTATCCCCTACGTTGTTCGAAGTCAGCCATGAAGCTGATCAAGGCATCCACCGCTTGCTCAGACACCGCGTTGTAAATACTGGCCCGCATACCACCCACACTGCGGTGCCCCTTGAGGTTCAATAACCCAGCGGCCTCTGCCTCTTGCAGAAACAGGCTATCGAGGCGTTCGTCTGTCAGCACAAAAGGAACATTCATGCGCGAGCGATTAGCCAGTGCGACGGGGTTGGCATACAGGCGACTTTTATCAATGGCGCTGTACAGCTTTTCCGCTTTGCGTGCGTTGATCGCCTCCATGGCGTCAAGCCCGCCCACCTCATTTTTGAGCCATTGAAAAACCAGGCCTGCCAAATACCAACTGTAAGTGGCCGGTGTGTTGACCATCGACCCGCCTTTAGCGAGCGCCTGATAGCCCAGCAGAGACGGCATGCCAGCACACGCTTGATTCAGCAGATCATCGCGGACAATCACTACCACCAGCCCTGCAGGGCCGATATTTTTCTGCGCCCCCGCATAGATGACACCGAAGCGTGAGACATCCAGTGGCCCAGACAAAATATTGGATGACATATCACATACCAGCGGCACTTCGCTACCATCCGGGCGAACCGCATGGGGGATATAGTCAAACTCAAGGCCACCGATGGTCTCATTAGAGGTGTAGTGCAAATACGCCGCATCTTCGCTAAGTACAATATCTTCCTGTCGTGGTAACGACTGGTATCCGCCAGCTTGACTACTGGCCGCCACATGGGCTGCACCAAACAGGCGCTGCGCCTCGTCAATCGCCTTTCTGCTCCAGATACCTGTGTCCAGGAAATTAGCCGTCCCTCCTTGTCCGAGCAAGTTATACGGCACGGCAGAAAACTGCAGCGAGGCACCACCCTGGGTAAACAACACGCGATAATTTTCGGGAATTTCCAGCAACTCACGCAGGTCTTTCTCTGCCTGCTCAGCAATCGCCATAAACTCACTGGAGCGATGACTCATCTCCATGACCGAAAGCCCACACTCTCGATAATCCTTCATTTCATTGCACGCGCGATCCAGCACCGCAATAGGCATCGCAGCAGGACCAGCACAGAAATTAAAATGTCGTGTCATTACTATTCAGCGCCTGTTCAGGATTCCTGATCAGTGCCACCGGCCTGCTCGCCGTCAGCACGCTCTTCGGGATGTATTTCACCGCCATTACCATCACTGTCTTCAGTGTCACTGATGCAAGCGTCGCCACCATCATCGGGCAGTTCATCAATACGCACCGTTTTCACCAACGACTCATCGCCACTCATGCGAATCAGCGTCACCCCTTGGGTATTGCGCGAACTGATAGACACCTCCTCAACGCGGGTACGCACCAAGGTGCCACGATTAGTGATCAGCATCATTTCATCATTACTGCACACCTGCATGGCAGCGACCAGCCCACCGTTACGTTCACTGGTCTGCATGGCGATAACCCCTTGCCCACCTCGCCCACGCAGCGGAAACTCCTCCAACCGTGTGCGCTTACCGTAGCCATTTTCTGACGCAGTAAGAATATAGATCTGATGATTATTTGGCTCTGAGACATCAGTGCTTACGCTTTGCTCAGCGCTGACTTCAACCTCGGCACTGTCTTCAACATCGATCTTCTGGCTTTGCGGGATAATCAGGCTGATCACCTCAGCACCGTCCAGCAGACGCATGCCGCGCACACCACGCGCCGTTCGTCCCATGGAGCGAACGTTACCCTCTTCAAATCGAATTGCCTTGCCATTAGAAGACAGCAACATGGCATGGTCAGAGCCGCTGGTAATCTTGGCGCCCACTAACCGGTCGCCCTCTTCCAGGTCAATCGCAATCAAACCGACACTTCGTGGCCGTGAAAACTGCTCTAGGCTTGTGCGCTTGACAGTACCCCGCGCAGTGGCGAAGAAAATATAGCTATCCGGCGCGTAGTCACGCACGGGTAAAATCGCGTTAATCGACTCACCTTCGCTCAACGGCAGCATGTTGACCAGCGGCTTACCTCGCGAACCACGACTAGCCACCGGCATTTCATACACCTTGAGCCAGTAGACCTTACCGTGATTGGAAAACAACAACACCGTATCGTGAGTCGATGCCACCAGTAGATGTTCAATCACATCTTCATCTTTCATTGCTGTCGCTGACTTACCACGGCCACCGCGACGCTGCGCCTGATAGTCAGACAGCGGCTGCGTCTTGGCGTACCCCGTACGCGACACGGTCACGACCATGTCTTCTTCGGCAATCAGGTCTTCCATCGACAGATCAAGGTGGCTGGCCTGAATTTCAGTACGACGCTCATCACCGAACTGGTCACGTACGGCAATCAGCTCTTCACGAATCACTTCCAGCAGACGCTCAGACGACGCAAGAATTTCCATCAGCTCGGCAATTCGCTCAAGAATGCTGGTGTACTCATCAAGCAGCTTTTCTGTTTCAAGCCCAGTCAAGCGATGCAAACGCAACTCAAGAATGGCCTGCGCCTGGGCTGGCGATAACCGATACTCTCCACTGTCATCACTCAGGCCGTAGCCCTCTTCCAGCTCTTCAGGCTTACATGATGTCGCGCCAGCACGCTCTAACATGCCGGTGACTTTGCCTGGCTTCCATGTGCGCGCTAACAGCCGCTCGCGGGCCTCACTCGCTGACGGAGAGGCTTTAATCAGCTCAATGACTTCATCAATATTGGAAATCGCGACGGTCAGGCCTTCAAGCAAATGGCCGCGCTCTCGCGCTTTTTTTAGCTCAAATAACGTACGCCGAGTAACAACTTCACGGCGGTGACGAACAAACGCCTCAAGCACTTCTTTGAGGTTCATTATTCGGGGCTGGCCGTGCTCAAGCGCCACCATATTGATGCCGAATACATTTTGCAGCTGAGTCTGAGCAAACAAATTGTTAACCAGCACATCACCGGACTCGCCACGCTTCGTCTCAATGACAACCCTCAGGCCATCTTTGTCAGACTCATCACGCAGCTCGGCGATGCCCTCAATTTTCTTGTCTTTGACCAGTTCAGCAATTTTTTCAATCAACCGCGCCTTATTCACCTGATAAGGCAACTCGGTGATAATAATATGATCACGACCTGTTTTATCGTCATGTTCAATAGTATGCAGCGCACGCACGTAAATTCGCCCGCGCCCAGTGCGGTAGGCTTCTAGAATGCCCGCTCGCCCATTAATGATACCGGCGGTAGGGAAGTCAGGCCCCGGAATGTACTCCATAAGGTCATCAATGCTCAGCGTGTAATCATCGATCAACGCTAAACACCCATTGATAACCTCTGTCATATTGTGCGGCGGGATATTGGTCGCCATACCTACCGCAATGCCCGAAGAGCCATTGATCAGTAGATTAGGCACTCGAGTCGGCAGCACGTCTGGAATACGCTCAGTGCCGTCATAGTTATCGACCCAGTCGACCGTGTCTTTTTCAAGATCAGCCAGCAACTCATGCGCCAAGCGCGCCATGCGCACTTCGGTGTAACGCATGGCGGCGGCATTATCGCCGTCAATCGAGCCAAAGTTACCTTGGCCATCCACCAGCACATGCCGCATAGAAAAATGCTGGGCCATGCGTACGATCGTATCGTAAACCGCACTATCACCGTGGGGGTGGTATTTACCGATAACATCACCGACCACACGGGCCGATTTTTTATAAGCCTTGTTCCAGTCGTTGCCCAGCTCATGCATAGCAAACAGCACCCGCCGGTGCACTGGTTTCAGGCCGTCGCGCACATCCGGTAGCGCTCGGCCAATAATCACGCTCATCGCGTAATCAAGGTACGACTGCTTCAGTTCGTCCTCGATATTGACTGGCAGAATCTGTTTAGCGATGTCACCCATGGGTCGTCGAATCCTTTGCACTGCAACAGGTTGGCGCGTCACGCAAGCGTGACATTTGGCGCAATAACAGCGTCACATCATACCACCCCAAGCGATGCAAAGGCAGCGGGCTATTCACAGCGGACTATTCCATCACCAAAGGCATCAACGCCTCTCGCAGTGCCCCGTCGACAGGAACCGCTTTATTGGCGGCCACATCCAGCAGCACAAAAGTCACATCGGCGCTGGAAACTAGCTTGCCGTCGTTGGCGCGACGAATACCCTGATGCATTCGAGCGCTACGCGTTCCCAGCTCAGCCAAGCGGGTCTCAATCTGTAGGTCGTCACCCTCTACTGCTGCACGGCGATAATCAATATTAAGGTTAACCGCAACAAAAGCCACGCCAGCGCGTTTAACCACCTCAAATAGCTCAGGGCGTTCATCGAAATACCCCCAACGTCCCTCCTCCAGAAATTCCAGATAACGCGCATTATTAACGTGGCCATACCCATCCAGGTGGTAGCCACGAACACGAATCGGCGTAACAGTCGTCACAGACGTTTTCATAATATTTTCTCTACACAGTTATCAAAGCTTGCATTAACGCGTGAATAAAATCTTGGCACTCAGCGATTCTAGCCAGCACGCGAGCAGATATTCAAACGGGAGTTTTAATATACCCATATCTCGGTAACCAATATGGTCTCACTGCTGGCACCCCTGCCCACCATTAGCCATAATGCCTCCCTATTTTGTTTGCTGGGAAATGCTTCATGTGGTTCAAGCACTTGCATCTTTACCGCCTACACGGCGCGCCACAGCTGGATACGGCGGCCTTTGAAGAGGCCCTCAACGCACAGGCATTTCGCCCACTGGGTGGAAGTGAGCCAAGACGACTCGGCTGGTGCCCTCCCGCAGGTCGTGCGGGGCATCAGTTACTGCATGAGCTTCAGGGCCAGCGTTTGATGACAGCACTGCGTCAGGAGCGCTTACTTCCAGCAGCGGTAGTGCGCGAAGAGCTCGAGGAGCGCACCAGCACCATCGAGACTAGCGAAGGTCGCAAATTACGCCGTCAGGAAAAACTTGCCCTTAAAGAACAAATCTACGACGAGTTACTGCCTCGCGCTTTTGTACGCAGCCAAAAAGTTGATTTGTGGTGGGATACAACCCGGTCGCTGATCGCGATTAACACCGGCAGCCGCAAGCGTGCTGAGGAAGTTCTCGACCTGCTTCGCGAAACACTGGGTAGCTTAAAGGTCACGCCACTGGCCACTCAAACACTCCCCATACGCGCCATGACAACCTGGCTTGGTGACATTGGCTCGCGCCCACAAGACATGGTGCTTGGCGACCAGGTCGAGCTTAAAGCCAAAGGTGATGAGGGTGTGCTGCGTGCTCGTCAAATAGAACTGGATAGCGATGAAATCCAGCAACTATTGGAAAGCGGGCGCCAGGCCAGCAAACTGGCACTGGGACTCGAAGGACGGCTCAGCTTTGTGCTGCACGATGACTTGGCGGTCAAATCGTTGCGTTTTGATGACACCCTGATCGACGAAGCCTCTCAGTCAGACGACGGCGATGATGCCTTAGTACGCTTGGAAACCGATTTTCTGCTAATGACCCAAGCACTCGGGGAAAGTATCGAAAGACTGGTGACCTGGCTCGGCGGCGAGGCCAGCTCGCAGACAACGCCTCAAGCGACCACGCAGCCCACCTCCCATTCCGCATGATCGATAATGGCGCAACAAGCACACCATGAACAGCGATAGAAACAACAACCTCAGCCACACCGAGACGACGGACCACGAGCAGGATCCGTTTGCAGCAATTCGGCCATACCATGACAACGAAGTTGCCGAGGTATTAGCACGCCTGGCCCACGACCCTGAGCTGCTTGACGCACTGACCCAATACCGGCTGCCACGCTTGGCTCGGCTGATGCCGCGTGTGGCACGGGCTCTGGCCAGTCTCGTTGTGCGCAGAGAAATACGTAACGTTCACACCATCAGTGAGTTTCAAAGCCGCATCGCCAGCTACATGCAGCGTATGATACGCACCACAACCGACAGCTTTTCGGTAGAAGGACTTGATGCCTTAGGCGAGCTCAAGGCCGATACCGCTTACCTGTTTATTGGCAACCACCGCGACATCTCACTGGACCCCGCTTTTGTCAACTACGCGCTTTACTTGTCTGGGCGCGACACGGTACGCATAGCCATCGGTGACAACCTACTCAAGAAACCTTACGTCACTGATCTTATGCGGCTTAACAAAAGCTTTATTGTGCCGCGCAGCTCGCGAGGCAAACGCGCTATGCTGGCTGCTTATCAGTCGCTTTCTGCCTATATTCGCCACTCAATCACCGCAGACAACCATTCCATCTGGATGGCTCAGCGCGAAGGCCGCGCCAAAGATGGCATTGACTGCACCGACCCCGCCATCATCAAAATGATCACCATGGACCGCCGCCGCAACGATCGCACAGCAAGCATTGGCGACGCCGTAGCCGAGTTACGCCTAGTTCCGGTATCAATCAGCTACGAATACGACCCCTGCGATATACAGAAAGCACGTGAACTTGATGCCGTTCAGCGTAGCGGAAACTATGAAAAGCAGGATTTTGAAGACATCCAGTCCATCGTCGCTGGCATCACCGGCCACAAAGGGCGTGTAATGCTGCGTTTTGGCACCCCTCTAGATGCCAACCATAATAGCGCTGAAGAGGTCGCGGCCGAAATCGATCGCCAAGTACTACAAGGCTATGAGCTGTTTCCCAGTCACTACTTGGCCCTTGAGGCCCTCGGTGATGCCCCGGAGCTGGTGGATACAAGCGCGATTACTCACGCTGATCGAATGCGTTTCAAAGCGCGGCTTGATGCCGTTCCAACGTCACTTCAACCTCTTTGGCTCGCCCAGTACGCCAACCCTGTCAAATCTCATGCCAATAGCCGCCCTGCGCTCACCCCTGGTGCGTCAGAGCAAGCCAACCTATAACTTACCGTTGATGAGAGAGCAGCACCTCAATGGGCACACAAACAACAGCACAGCAACGTTTACAGAACACACGTAAAGCCCATCGCGCCACCTTGCTTGGCGCAGGCATTGACCTAGTCATTGGCATAGCCAAGCTGATTACTGGCTCGCTGGTCGGTTCTGCCGCCCTGATCGCCGATGCCATCCACTCTTTCTCTGACTTAGTGACCGATATTTTCGTGCTGGCCGCAACACACTATGGCCGCCAGGAGCCTGACAACGACCACCCTTACGGGCATGGCCGCATCGAAACGCTAGCCACCCTGCTGCTGGGTAGCATGCTGATTTTCGTTGCCGGTGCTATTGCGTGGTCCAGTCTGGAAAATCTGCTTGCTGATCAAGCCGTCAACACCCCGGGTTATTGGGCAATTGGCCTTGCTGTTATCGGGGTACTATCCAAAGAGTGGATCTTTCGCTTCACCTTACGCGTCGCCAGAGAAGTTAACTCCTCGCTGCTTGAGGCCAACGCTTGGCATTCACGTTCTGACGCCCTATCAACCGTGGCGGTATTGATTGGGCTGATTGGCGCCCAGCTGGGCGCAGGCTGGGCAGACACCGTTGCCGCCTTGATAGTCGGCCTGATGATTGGTCATGTTGGCGTAAGGCTAATGTGGGAGTCCAGCCGCGAGCTTGTCGATACTGCCCTGCCCCCCGAGGAGCAGCAGGCATTACTCGATATTGCCAGCGCGGTCCCAGGTGTTCACGGTGTCCATGACCTGCGCACTCGCAACGTAGGCAGCGACGTATTACTCGATTTGCATATTGTCGTAGCACCACGGGTTACTGTGTCGGAGGCTCATGGCATCGGCAATGCCGTGTGTCGCCGCCTGTACAAAACCTACCCCAAAGTCACCGATGTCACCTTTCATATTGACCCCCAGGACGATACTGGAGCACCAGACATCGACGTCGGTGCTGACCTGCCTTTACGCAATGACGTCGAACGTCAACTAGACAACGTGTGGCAGACCTATGCGATTTGGCAGCAACGTATTGATATCAACCTGCACTATATTGACGAGCGCATCGATATCACCCTGTTTGTACCAGAAAGCCAGCCTCCCTCAAACCTTGACACCATGACGCTAACGCTGCGCAACGCCGCCTCCGAACTGGAGTGGATGGGCCAGTTGCAACTGTGGCAGGGAACGGTCAATGATGCATGACCCTGTCACCAAACATGCTATCGTCCCAGCTAATCCTCTATAACATGCCCATCAGTGACTCATTTCATGTAGCGAAGCGCTGCTCAGAAAACAACCAGGAGCTCAACATGTCCTCATCACAGATTCAGAAAACTCGTGTGATCAATGAGCTGAGTGAATTTATTCGCAAACTCCTACAAGACCCGCAAGTACTTGAACAGGCGCTTGACGTAGCCAGAAAACACTTAGCAGAAGATAACCAGAAAGATGTAATGACACGGGTCGCCAGCGAAATTTCCGATATTACCAGCATCCACATTCCTGAGGACCCTGCTGATCACTCCGAGGCTGACCGGCTATTTCTTGAGCTGCTCAAAGAAGTGGTTAATGAAGAACAAGCACTTTACTAATCCAACCTTGTGACGAAACACAGAGACCCGCCAAGATGGCGGGTCTCTGTGTTTTAGTCGTTATCTCTGGCATTTATCTACAGCATTTACTTATGGCTCATGGTGTTACGACACCCGCCTCAAGCTGCTGAAGCATGGCCATCGACAGAAAAGTCATCGGCCCCTTATCTTCAAACTTTTGGGTTACATTACCCGCCAGCCCATCTTCCAGCCGCAGCTCCTCAACGAGGTCCAGTTTGAGTTGCGGACTGCCTTCGCTGAAGTCCATCTTCTCCAGGTCCATCCACACAATATTGGGACGCGTGGTGGACTCAAAAACAACGCGTCGATTTGTCAGATCGCTCACGCTCTGCCAAATGGTTTGCGACGCATCAGGCTTGCCCGGGTCAGGCTGGCGAAACGGTTGAGCAGCATTACGAATAACGCTGAACATGGCAGCAATACCGTCCAGCTGAGTCGTCGGCTGACTCAGTCGACTTAAGTAATAAGAGGCACGTGCAAAACGGTCACTGGCCAAGGTGGAGCCCGGCAGCGGTTTATCACCACCCAGCCCCTCAAACGTTTTGACCAGCTCGATTTGCTGGTCAAATGTTGGTGAATTGGTCATCACGCGATAATCACGACTGTGATAAACACGAGGCTGGCCATCAATATACTCAATAATTGCTGAGTCGCCAGTAGCGTCATCGAGCGCCAGATGTATCGTCGGCGGCTTGCCGCCCGTTGGGTCAGCCATCTGCACGACTTGCACATTCGTTTCAGCTACCCAGGCCACCGCCTCCGCCACGGTAGAAAAGTTATCCAGAAAATATTGCAGCCACACGGCTTGGCTCAATTGAGTACGTGAAGTCTCTGCTGCGGCGTAGGTAGACTCAGCCAACCACAGTATATGGCCAGCCAGCCCTGCTTCATTAAGACCATCCACCGACATCAGATCAAACGCCGTGGTAATAACACTGCCGTACTTTGACGTCCAGGTCAGCTCACCACTAACACCATCGTCGCGGCGAATACCACGCGGCTGGGTCCACAGATTAGTCGCCAAGTCTTTGTGGAAGTCCATATTGCGCCCTACCAGAACCGCTCCATTGGCGTCTGGCCAGATGACCCGAGTACACATAATATTTCTCCCTTATTGGCTAATACCCACCAGACAAACCAGCACAGACGACGTTCCAATGCATCAAAAGGGACGAATACCATGCAGCTGGCAGTAATCGAAAATGTTAATATTACGCCCTATTACTTTGTTGGTCGTACCCCTGTATGTCTTATCTGCTCAAATTCTCGCCGGAAATCATGATCAAGTCACGCCCTGTGCGTCGTAACATGAGCCGCCATCTAGCCAGCAATATACGCACTATCGTACGTCGCCACGATGCTAGCGCGCGGGTCAAGGACGCTTGGGATCACCTGCGATTACACCGCGTAACACCAAGCACGACCTTGACCGACATGCTGACCCGCATTCCTGGTGTACATGAAGTCCAGCGCGTTGATATACAAACATACCAGTCATTTGAGGCCACCCGTGATCTCGTCGTGGCGTATTGGGCCGACAGCCTCTGCGGCAAACAGTTTCGCGTCAGCGTTAAACGCAGTGGCCACGATCATGATTTTAGCTCGCCCGAGCTCGAACGCTACTTAGGTGCTGCATTGCTGACTGCTAGCCCTGGGTCCAGCGTCAACCTGCGCAACCCGCAGGTTGATGTACCCATCACCATCAACGATGATCGCTTACAGCTGATTCGTGAGCGCCACCCAGCCGTTGGCGGCTATCCACTTGGCGTTCAAGGCCAAGCACTGGCGCTGGTTTCTGGCGGTTATGATTCACCCGTAGCCGCATGGCGCATGATGCGACGCGGCATTAAGACACATTTTTTGTTTTTTAATCTCGGCGGGCCCGCACATGAGGCTGGTGTACACGACGTCATATCCTACCTGTGGCGCCGCTATGGGGCCTCGCATCATGTGTATTTTGTCTCAGTGCCTTTCGAAGCCGTGGTCGCCGACATTCAGCGCCAGGTTCCTGACGGGCTGATGAGTGTGGTGCTCAAACGGCTGATGGTTCAAGCCGCCAGCCAGTTAGCTCAACAGGCGAAAATTCCTGCGCTAATTACCGGTGACGCACTGGCTCAAGTGTCAAGCCAAACGCTGGCCAACCTCAGCGTTATCGACCGCGCCAGCCATTTACCCATCTTGCGCCCGCTAATTGCCGACGATAAACAAGCCATCATCGACACAGCACGCACACTTGGCACCGCAAGTTTTGCCGAACACATGCCCGAGTACTGTGGTGCAACTTCAAAACGCCCCCAGGTTAACGCTAAACCTGGCGATGTCGAGGCCGCCGAAGCCCAGCTCACGTCTGGCATTCTGGCGGCAGCACTGGAAAACGCAGTCACCACGCGCGTCGACAAGCTAGTCACTGACACGCACACACACGCGACCAGGCGCCCCGCGTTATACCAACCGCCCACGGTGACCTTCGACACACTGGCTGAGTGCCAAGCGCCCTGTATCATCGATATTCGCCCAGCAAGCGAGTCTGAAACCTCTCCGTTAGTGGTTGCCAACGCTGACGTGCTGACCATCCCATTTTTCGATCTGGCCGAACGCCTTGCTAAGCTGCCCGATGGCCGCGACTACCTGTTGTATTGTGAAAACGGCGTAATGAGCCGCCTGCAAGCCGCTCATTTGGCTGACCAGGGCTACCCGGGTATTGGTATTTTTACATACTGAACGTCACCGACCCTCAGCCCTCCTGTGTGTCTTGTGTCGGCGTTCAGATGCAGCAAACGTTGATCCCAGATACAATTATGGCCATTGTTTTATACCCACTTACCTTTCTCGGGAACCTCTGAGTCATCATGTCCAACACCGTCCGTGATCCACGTAAAATTCTGGTTACCAGCGCCCTTCCCTCGGCTAATGGCTCTATTCACCTGGGCCACATGCTGGAATATGTTCAGACCGATATTTGGGTACGCTTCCAGAAGAGTCGCGGGCAACAGTGTCACTACGTATGCGCCGACGACGCGCATGGTACCGCCATCATGTTGCGTGCCGAACAAGAAGGCATCAGCCCTGAAGCACTGATCGACCGCGTTTCCCGTGAACACCAAAACGATTTCGCCACGTTTGGGGTAAGTTTCGATAACTATCACTCTACCCATGCCGAAGAAAACCGTTATTTCAGCGAGTTGATCTACACTCGGCTACGCGAAAAGGGCCATATTGCCACCCGTGACATCGAACAGATGTACGACCCACTCAAAGGCATTTTTCTGGCTGACCGCTTCATCAAAGGCACCTGCCCAAAGTGCCATGCTGACGGACAATACGGCGACAATTGTGAAGCCTGCGGCACGATTTACACGCCAGCCGAGCTGATCAACCCCGTCTCTGCCATTTCCGGTGCCACACCAGAAGTCAGAAGCTCAACTCACTACTTCTTCAAGTTGCCCGACTTCGCTGATTTTCTGCAGGGTTGGATCAACGATGGTCACGTTCAGCCCTCCATCCGCAACAAACTGATGGAATGGTTCGAGTCTGGCTTCAACGAGTGGGATATTTCCCGCGATGCGCCTTATTTCGGCTTCGAGATTCCTGATGCGCCAGGCAAGTTTTTCTATGTGTGGCTCGACGCGCCCATCGGCTACCTAGCCAGCTTCAAGAACTTGTGTGAGCGTGAAGGTCTCAACTTCGACGAGTACTGGCAGGAAGGCTCCGATGCTGAGGTATACCACTTTATCGGCAAAGATATCGTCTACTTCCATGCCCTATTCTGGCCAGCCATGCTACGCGGTGCCAACCTCCGCACTCCCACGGCAATTAACTGCCACGGCTTTGTTACTGTTAACGGTGCCAAGATGTCTAAGTCTCGCGGCACCTTCATCAAGGCATCGACTTACGCCGAGCAGCTCAATCCCGAATACCTGCGCTACTACTTTGCCGCCAAACTAACCGCGGGTATCGATGACCTGGATCTTAACCTCGACGACTTTGCTCAACGAGTCAATGCCGACTTGGTCGGGAAGGTGGTCAACATCGCTAGCCGTTGCGCTGGCTTTGTCAAAAAACTTGGCGACAGCAAACTCTCCGCCGCGTGTGCCGAGCCAGAAATGTTGGCGCGATTCGTTGCCGCTGGCGACGAAATTGCCGATCACTACGAGGCCCGCGAGTTCAGCCGCGCAATGCGCTGCATCATGACACTGGCCGACGAGGCCAACACCTACATCGCTGACGCTGAACCCTGGGTGCTGGCCAAGCAAGAGGGTAAGCAGCAACAGGTGCTTGATATCTGTTCTGTGGGCATCAACCTGTTCCGCCAGCTGATGGTCTACTTGGCTCCCGTGGTACCAGCAATGGCCGAAGGCGCTCGTGCATTCATGAAGCTCGACAGCCTCGACTGGGACAGCCGCCAACAGCCGCTACTGAACCACAGCATTGCCAAGTTCAAACCCTTGATGACGCGTGTCGAAAATGACCGGATCGTCGCCATGATCGACGCATCCAAGGAGGATCTCGTGGAAGAGCAAAAACTCAAAGAGACCCCTCGTGGGCCGCTAGCTGACAACCCGATTGCCGAGCAGATTAACGTTGACGACTTTGCCAAGCTTGATCTGCGCGTGGTGCGTATTGTCAAAGCTGAGTACGTAGAAGGCGCTGATAAACTCCTCCAGCTAACGCTGGATCTAGGCGGCGAAACCCGCAACGTCTTCGCCGGCATTCGCTCTGCGTATGCGCCAGAAGCGCTAGAGGGCCGCCTCACAGTAATGGTCGCCAACCTTGCCCCGCGCAAAATGCGCTTTGGTGTCTCCGAAGGCATGGTTCTGGCTGCTGGCGGCGGGTCTGTCGAGAATGACGGCATTTATCTGCTGTCTCCCGACTCGGGTGCCGAACCAGGTCAGCGCGTCAGCTGATCACATTACGTCACCTCATATTAACTCTTCCATGCGGGCGCACGAACGCCCGCCAGGACTGACCCGATGAGCGAGATTTTGCTGATCTTGGTCGGCACGGCGCTGGTCAATAACTTTGTGCTGGTACAGTTTCTCGGGCTGTGCCCCTTTATGGGTGTGTCCAGTCGACTGGAACCCGCCTTAGGCATGTCACTGGCGACCACTTTCGTACTGACGCTGTCGGCAGTCGCCAGCCATCTGGTCTATCACTTGTTACTTGAACCGCTGGGCCTTGCCTATCTGCGTACCATTGCCTTTATCGTGGTCATTGCGGTGGTCGTACAGTTCACTGAAATGCTCGTGCGAAAAACCAGCCCGTTACTGCATCAAGTGTTGGGTATTTTCTTGCCGCTGATCACCACCAACTGTGCTGTGCTTGGCGTCGCGTTACTCACACTCAGGCGCAGCAGCAGCCTGATGGAGTCGGCGTTCTATGGCCTGGGGGCAGCGCTGGGATTTTCTCTGGTACTGGTGCTGTTTGCCGCGCTACGTGAACGCTTGGCGGGTGCTGATGTACCGCTACCATTTCGTGGTGCCGCCATTGCCATGATCACCGCCAGTCTGATGTCGCTGGCCTTTATGGGCTTTACTGGGTTGGTTTCGCTGTGAACCGTGCTATCAATACTGCAGCAAACTCACTACTTGACTCACCTCTCGTGCTGGCTATTTTGGCCATTGCAGCGTTAGTCGCTTTATTCGGCCTGCTTGGTGTGCTTCTCGGATTAGCTGGCGAATATCTGCGAGTCCCCGGCAACCCGCTGGTCGAGAAAGTCGATGCGTTACTACCTCAAACCCAGTGTGGTCAGTGCGGGTACCCCGGCTGTCGCCCTTACGCCGAAGCAATCGAGAATGGCGATGAAATCAACAAGTGTCCGCCTGGTGGCGATACCACCATCGCTGCACTGGCCGAGCTTCTTGGCCGAGACCCCAAGCCACTGGACGGCGAGGCGCCGTCAACACCACTTGTCGCCTATATTCGTGAAGACGAGTGCATTGGCTGTACTAAGTGCATCCAGGCCTGCCCAGTAGACGCCATTCTTGGCGCTGCCAAGCATATGCATACTGTCATCATCGACGAGTGCACCGGCTGCGATTTGTGTGTTGAACCCTGCCCCGTAGACTGCATCGACATGCTGCCCCATCCTCGTCCTACAGCGCCAATATCATCACCAGCCAGACTCGGCTCTCAATCCCAGCCGGCCATGTCGTTGATCGCCAGTGATCGTGACAACGGCGGCATAAAAGCCTCACCTCAGGCCCCATCACATGGCTGACTACTTTCCTATACCGGGTGGCATCACCCCGCCCAGCCGCAAAGCTCAAAGCGCTAATGTGCCGCTGCGCAGCGCGCCCTTGCCAACACATGTCGTGATGCCTCTCGATCAACACACAGGCACACCAGCCATGCCTTGCGTTAGCGTCGGCCAGCGAGTGCGCTCCGGCGAATGCATCGCCACGGCTAGCGGCTTGCTATCTGCGGATCTACACGCCAGCCTCTCAGGACAAATCATTGCTACCGATGCTGCCGTGCCGGGTTCGCCGCAATCACAAGCCATCGTGATCAAGTCCGACGGCTTGGATGAATGGCTCCACTTACCCTCACTAAACTGGCGAGACACAAATACCGAGACCCTGCTAAAACGACTCGCGCAGTCCGGCGTGGTGGGCTTGGGTGGCGCGGCCTTTCCTAGCCATATTAAGGCGCATAGCCGTCAACGCCATACGATCAATACGCTGATCGTCAACGCCGCAGAGTGTGAGCCCTATATCAGCTGCGACGACGCCACCTTACGGGCCTTTGCTAGCGACGTGCTGGAAGGGGCGCAATTAATGGCACACCTTGTCGGAGCCGATTCGATTCTGATTGGTATCGAGGATGACAAGCCCGAGGCACTTGCCGCACTACACGCCAGCCTTGATGACAGCACAGCCCAAGGCGGGCGTATTGATATTCGTGTCATTCCTACCCGCTACCCCAGCGGTGGCGAACGCCAGCTAATCCAACGCCTACTGGGGCGTGAAGTGCCCAGCGGAGGTCTACCAGCAGATCTTGGTGTGCTTTGCCACAATCCCGGCACCCTACGTGCCGCCTTACATGCGGTACGCGATGGCATACCCTTGGTATCACGCACCGTCACTCTGACTGGCGAGGCACTGACGCACCCTAGCAATGTGATTGCCCGCATTGGCACACCGCTTACTGCGCTTCTCGACTTTGCCAAGATTGATATCCAGCGTCTGCATCGGCTCATCAGGGGTGGCCCATTAATGGGCCAGGCGCTCACTGACATGAACGCACCGCTAACCAAAGCCACAAATTGCATCATCGCCGCCACCCAACAGGAACTGCCCGACCCCGCACCAGAAATGCCGTGCATTCGTTGTGCGGCCTGCGAAGAAGTTTGTCCCTCAGGTTTACTGCCGCAACAGCTTTACTGGTTTACCAAAGGCCAGGAACATGACAAAGCCGAGCGCTGGCAGCTATTCGACTGCATTGAATGCGGCGCTTGCGATTACATCTGCCCTAGCCACATTCCGTTAGTCGACTACTACCGTGCCAGTAAAGGTATCATCCGTCAGCGGCGCCTCGAAGCTGCCAAAGCGGATCATGCCCGTCACCGCTTCGAGTTGCGTCAAGCTCGCCTGGCTCGTGATGACGCCGAAAAACACGCCCGCCGTGCTGCACGCCGCCAAGCGGCCAGCCAGAGAACCACTAACGCGTCACGCGCTGCCGGCCTTCCCCCCGCAGTTCAGCCAGGCACCCCACCGACAACTGACCACAGGCTGATTGCCAGCAGCACAACGGCCCCTGAGCACTCTGCGCAACAAGCCCCCCCTGCGCCAGACCTGCGCAGCCTGCGTATCGCCCAGAGCGCTGCTCGTGCTGCACAACGCAAAGCTGAGCGAACGCTCACGCGAGCGATCGAAAGTGGTGAGGACGCGTCCATCCTGGCCGACTTAGAGACCCGTCTAGTTATTGCTAAGGAAAACCTTCTCACCGCCGATGCTCAACTGATGGCCGCTCGTGATTCCAGTACTGACCAAGCCAGCGATAGCACCGCTGGCAGAGAGACCAACAGCCAATGAGCCTGTTACATGTAGACAGCGTCAATGACACGCCAGCCACATTAACTCAGCGACCCACCAATACGCCGAGCATCATGGCCTGGGTATTGATTGCGACGCTGCCCGGCATTGCTATGCTGAGCTGGCACTTCGGCTGGGGCGTGCTCTCCAACATCATCATCGCAGGTGCTCTGGGCGTCGCCCTTGAGGCATTAGTACTCAGCCTGCGAAAACGCCCCCTACGCCCCGCACTCGCTGACAACAGCGCTCTTTTGAGCGGCGTCTTGCTCGGCGCAGCACTGCCGCCGGGCAGTGCCTGGTGGCTGATCACCATTGGTATGGTAGCGGCCATTATCGTGGCCAAGCACCTCTACGGCGGGTTAGGACATAACGTATTTAATCCTGCGATGGTCGGCTATGCGCTGCTACTGGTATCGTTCCCCGCACGTATGAGCTTGTGGCCTCCTGCCAGCGGACTCTTTGGCTCAGACGCCATCAGCCTTGGTCAAACACTGGCTAATGTGGCCGGACAAACCTCACTGGCCACACTCGATGCATTGAGCGGCGCCACCCCGTTAGACGCCTTCAACCACAAACCTAAAGGATTAATGGCCTCAGAATTCTGGGCAACACAGCCGTTACCTGACGGTATGTTGCGTGCAGTACAGCAAGTCTCACTGGCTTGGTTCATCGGCGGAGCCTTCCTGCTTATCAAGGGCATTATTGGTTGGCGTATTCCGTTAAGCCTATTGGCCACGCTATTTATCGGGGCAAGCGTGATGTTTGCTACTGACCCCAGCCATCAGCTTGGTCCTGTGCTTCACCTGCTCACCGGCGCCAGTATTTTTGGCGCGTTCTTCATTGCCACCGACCCTGTCAGCGCCGCCACCAGTCAACGTGGCAAACTGTATTATGGCATTGGCATTGGTTTACTCATCCTGATTATCCGCAGCGCTGGCGCTTACCCCGAAGGACTAGCGTTTGCCGTGCTGCTAATGAACCTAGCGGCACCGCTAATCGACCATTACAGCGTACCCCGAGCCTACGGGCATAGCGCTCGGCAAGACAGAAAACCATCATGACGTCACCTGTAACGCCGCCGCCTTCAGGCCCACCACCGAGCAGTCAACCGACTCTGGTTAGAATCGCCCTTCGAGCCGGTATTGGTTTGGCACTGTTCGCGCTAATCACCATCTCAAGCGTAGCAGTGACTCGCGCCTTAACTGCTGAGCGTATTGCCGCCAACCAGCAAGCCAGCGCCTACCAGGCGGTCGCCGACGTAGCACCGCTTAACCACGACGGCAACTTACTCAAACACACCGTCACGTTGCCTGCAGCACCCAGCCTAGGACAACTCAAACCCTTCACCGCCTGGCAAGCAGTCAGTGACGACAAAGTCATTGGGCTGGTAGTGCCAGTCGCGACTAACCAAGGGTATAGCGGGCGTATCGAGATGCTGGTAGGCATCACCTACGACGCAACACTCAGCGGGGTGCGAGTTACCCAGCACCGAGAAACACCAGGGCTGGGTGACGCCATCGACGTAAAAAAGAGTCACTGGATCAAACAGTTTCGCGACCACTCTGCTGAATCAGTGCAGCTAGGTGACGGCGGTATCGACGCCCTCACTGGTGCTACCATTACCTCACGCGCTATCGTCAACGCCGTACACGCCTCTTTGCTGTGGTATCAGAACCATCCGACTCAGCAGCCATAATCGTTAAACAGCCATCGGAGAAACGCATGAGCCAAGCCCCCGCCGCCAGCGATATTATTCGTGATGGTCTGTGGCGACAAAATACCGTACTGGTGCAGATGCTTGGCCTATGCCCGCTATTGGCAGTATCAGCAACCGTTGTCAATGCACTAGGCCTGGGGCTAGCTACCTTACTGGTACTGGTCGGCTCTAACCTGACCGTTTCACTAATTCGTCAGCACATTTCCGCCACCGTACGACTGCCGGCTTTTGTGATGATCATCGCCGCCTTCGTGACCTGCGCTGAGCTGTTAATGGCCGCCTTTGCTTATGAGCTATATGGCATTTTGGGCATTTTTATTCCCCTGATCGTAACCAACTGCGCGATTCTCGGTCGTGCTGAAAGTTTCGCTTCGCGCCACCCCCCACTGGCCTCAGCACTGGATGGTCTGATGACAGGGCTGGGGTTCGCCGGTGTACTGCTGGTGCTCGGGGCGATGCGCGAGCTATTTGGCCAGGGCACACTATTCATGAACATGGATCTCTTGCTAGGCCCTATGGCAGCCAACTGGGGAATAGAGGTATTCCCCAACCTGACATTTCTGTTCCTGATGTTGCCACCCGGAGCCTTCTTTGCCACTGGGCTACTCATCGCACTAAAAAACGTTATCGACCAGCGCAGCGAGCAATGGCCTGCCCCCTCAACAACTGCATCGCCAACAGCAGCCAGCAACAGTGAGGCAAGACGTGTGCGCGTGACGGGCACTATTCGCTGATACGCTGTAAAACAACATGCAAAGAATGACCGGAAAGGACGAGCATGAACGCCGCTAAACGCTATGAAATATTTTCCCGCCTGCGTGACGACAACCCTGAACCAACCACCGAGCTGAATTGGTCTACCTCGTTTGAGCTGCTAGCCGCCGTACTCCTTTCAGCCCAAGCAACAGACGTCGGTGTTAACAAAGCCACTGCTCGGCTGTTTCCAGTAGCCAACACGCCCGCAGCCATCATTGAGCTAGGCATCGACGGCCTCAAAGAACACATCAAAACCATCGGGCTATACAACACCAAGGCCGAAAACCTGATGAAAACCTGCCACCTGCTGATCGATAAGCACGGCGGCGAGGTTCCAGAGACTCGGGCCGCATTGGAAGCCTTACCTGGCGTTGGGCGAAAAACTGCCAATGTCGTGCTCAATACCGCCTTTGGCCACCCTACCATGGCGGTGGATACTCACATCTTTCGCGTCTCCAATCGCACTCGCATTGCCCCCGGAAAAAATGTGCTGGAGGTCGAGCACAAACTACTGCGCCACATACCGAAAGAATTCCTTAAAGACGCCCACCACTGGCTGATCTTATTGGGCCGCTACACCTGTGTAGCACGCAAACCACGTTGCGGTAGCTGCCTGATCGAAGACCTCTGCGAATACAAGGACAAGACTGACATCTGATCAATCGGTGTTGTTTAGTGCACTTTCCAACGCACTGGCCAATTGCTCAAGCATCTCTAGCCCCTGGATATCCGAACTTAGCCAGGGCAGACGCGGCCTTGGCCAAGCGGCCAACTCGTGGTCGATACGTTCCAGATATTCCGCTTCCTGGCTTCGCCGCGCGGCGAAGAAGTCGCCACCTGCCTCCGCTGGCAGCACGCGGTTGACTAAGGTGCCGGCCACCGGAATTCCGGCCTCTTCCAGTGACTTTACCGCTCGTCCGGTTTCAAGAATCGGTAGGCGCTCCGGCGTCAGCACGAACAGGAAGGCGCTGTGTTCAGGATCTGAGATGCGTCGACGAGCCTGATAAAACAAGCGCCTACGTACTAGCAGCGTTTCAGCAACATTCCGACTTCGCTCATCAAGTTCGTCCATTTCTGAGCGTGTTGTATCGGTAAATGGCGAGTCAATATCCTGTCCCTTACGCGGCGTTAGGTGCCGAAGTACCTTGCCCAGCTCTTCTGACTTACGACTGTGCGACAGCAATCCTTCCGTCCAAGCACTCATAGCCTCAGGTAAACTGAGCAGCCGCAGGGTGTGCCCAGTAGGCGCGGTATCGAAGATGATCAGATCATAAGGCGACCCCTCATCGGTAATCATGCGCGAAATGCGCTCCAGCAGAGCAGCCTCTTGTGTCCCCGGCGATTGACGTGACAAGCGCATCTGGCGCTCCAACTCGTCCATCATTCGCGGCACCGCAAAACGCCGCATCTGCGACGTTACACGAGCCAGGTGCGCCTCAACCTCGATATCCGGATCAATTTCCATGGCATCAAGACCCGGTAAAAGGCACGTTGGCTGATCGCCCAACTGGCGGTCAAATACATCGCCCAGACTATGCGCTGGATCGGTGGACGCGACCAACACCCGCTTACCGCATCGTGCGGCAAGCACAGCCAAAGCAGCAGAGACGGAGGTTTTACCGACACCACCTTTGCCACCCACCCATAACAGACGGCGACTCAGCAATGAGTCCATTCAGTCTCTCCTTATAAAAAGTAAGGCCGGCGATTGCCGGCCTCGTAGAGTGGAGTATCAACAGCAACGAAAATCATCCAATGGTGAATGCTCCATGCCCATTCGACAGTGCCAGTCATGGAAGCGCTCCATCAACAATGGCTGCAGCTCCAGGGTGTAATAGCTCACTGGGTTAGGCACACCCATCAACTCAGAAAACACCAGCAACATAAACAGATCGTCCTCGTCTCTTCGAGCCCTGGCAATAGCCCCTCGGTAAGGCGCTGAATAAGCTTCTTCGGCGAAGTAACTGGCTTGGCTAAGCCAGTGTCTCAGACGCCCGAATCTGCCGTCATCAGTCACAGACTGTCCTCCTCAAATCCTTTTCCGCTGCGCATTTCTTCACGTAGACGCTTCATGGCAACAGTGCATTCTAGTGCGACTAAGACCGATGCAATCAACACCACGATATCTAGCCCAAGCAGAAAGTAGTCTCCGGCCTCATAAAAACTTCTCAACTGTGCGAGCAGTGCCAGCACGGTAACAATCAGCAGAAAAACCAATGGCACCAGAGTAAACCACACCGGCCGTCTGCGACGAATCAGCATCACCGAGACCACTAGCAGAGTGAGGCCCGCTAACAGTTGGTTCGTCGTGCCGAATAACGGCCAGATCAGTAAACCACCAGAACCATCAGCGCCAGCACCAAAGGCCAGCACCAAACAGGTCGCTACCGCTAGCACCGTCGCCATGGCTGGCGATTTCATCCAGCTCTGCTGATAAATTTCGCCCCATTCTTGGAAGATATAGCGCTGCAGGCGCAAGCCTGTGTCCATTGTGGTACCCGCAAACAAGGCTGCCATTACCGTCAACAGCGTGGCAGCCGTGGTTTCATTAAGCCCAAGCCCATTATGGATGATATAAGCACCACCCTCGACAAAGGCGTTAACCCCTCCCTGCCCAAACGATGAATACATGGCCTGCCAGTCCGCCAGCGAAGCAAAGCCTGCCGTAGCAGCAACAATAGCACCTAGTGCTAACATGCCCTCACCCACCGAACCAAAGTAACCAACAAAACGTGCATCAGTTTCTTTATTTAGCTGCTTAGACGTGGTGCCCGACGATACCAAACCATGAAATCCAGAAATGGCCCCACAGGCAATGGTCACAAATAACAGCGGGAATAGTGATGGCGTGCCTTCAGGCACATTGCTATTGAATCCCGGAGCAACGATAGAAGGGTTAAGGAAAACGACTGCGCCGTAAAGAATCAACAAGCCAATAAATAACTGCAAACCGTTGATATAGTCTCGTGGCTGCAACAACATCCACACGGGTAGTAACGAGGCAATAGCCGCATAACCAAACAACAATAAAATCCATACCGCATTACCAGATAATCCAGCCACCTGATCAGGCATCTGAATCGGCACAGAGGGGCCAATAAAAATTAATCCATAGAGTGCGACCACGCCAATGACCGACACGAGTCCTAAGCCGATGATACGACGGCGGATCAGCTGACCAATAACCAAGGCTACTGCTATTGCTCCCCATACCGGTACCACAGCGCTAGGGAACTTCATCATCAGCCCGGCAATAACGACAGCAAATACTGCATTGACCATTAATAGCAGCAGAAAGATCACGATCATGAAAATGCTACGCGCACGTTTACCAACCACATCACCTGTTAGCGCACCGACCGAGCGACCACGGTTACGTACACTGGCCCAAATAGCACCAGAGTCATGTATACCAGCAAAGAAAATAGTCCCCAGCACCACCCAAAGAAAGGCTGGCACCCACCCCCAAATAACCGCAATAGCCGGCCCTACAATCGGTGCGGCACCGGCTACCGAGGTAAAGTGGTGCCCCCATAGTACATAGCGATTGGTCGGTACAAAATCGACCCCATCCTCAAACTCATGGGCAGGCGTTTGAAAGTCATCTGACAGGCGAAAAATTTTCTCAGCGATAAACTTCGAATAAATAAAGTAGCCAAGCGCCATCCCAGACAGTCCCATAACCAGCATCAATACAGCACTCATCTGGCACCTCCTTATCGTTAATTTCTTATCAATCCTTAGAGTATGCGACGCATGAGTCGCACTCACCATCCCCCGACAGCAACAAGCCCATAACACCTTGGTCTAACACCCGAAGAACGATACAAGCGATGGCGAGCCATTCGCTTGATTTTTGCAACTCAACAATGACTTGGCCCAAGGTCGCGTTTTCCGTTGCCAGCAGGCTCTCTAGACTGGGCTATAAAAGGCCATGCTGGCCTAATAACGATAATCGGCTATATCACAAGGGGAATGCCATGACTCGGGTACTCGTAGTGGATGATGAACCCAATATTCTCCTGTCGCTTGAGTTCCTCATGCAGCAAGCCGGTTTCGAGGTTGACACGGCTGACGATGGGGAGCACGCCCTAGCCAGCGTTGCTAAAAAAGCGCCTGAGGTTATCCTGCTTGATATCAGCCTACCCGGTATCAGCGGTTTTGATGTGCTAGAACGCTTACGGGCTGATCCCGCTCACCGGTCCACCTTAATCGTTATGCTGACGGCCCATGGCCGCGAGGTAGAGCGTGAAAAGGGGCTGGCACTTGGGGCAGATGATTACATCACCAAACCATTCTCTACCCGCGACCTCGTCGCGAAAGTTCATTCTCTGCTGGCCTCTCAACAAAGCGGCACCCCTCAACAGGAGTCGCCATGAGCAACAAAGGACTTCCCAAGCGTCAAAAACTGGTCGGGCTATGGCTGCTACTGAGCGGAGTCAGCCTGGTAGGTGGCGCAATATTTGCCCTATGGCTGGGCAGTGAGTTCCAGCCCCAGGGCTTTGCGCTTGCCGCCCTGTGGCTGGGCTGTTTATCAGGCGGCGGCACCATCTTACTGGTCGGCTTGCTACTGGAATATCAACTATTTTCTCCACTACGCTCTCTGCAAGCACAATTGGCATTAATGGTTGCTAGCCCAGAGGCTGACGACCCACCCCCTCCCGAAGGCTGGCTACGCGGACTAGGCCCTGACTTCGTGCGTATCCGTCAGGCTTGGCGGGAAGACCGTCATCGTATCCAGCATGCTCGAGAAGATGGTGCCCGCCATGCCGCAGGTATCCGCCGCCAATTGGAAAGCTTACTCCAACTGCTTGATATCTCCTTGTTGTTATGTGATCGCCACAACCGCCTGTTGTTGTTCAACCCAGCTGCCGAACAAATGTTTGCCGAACATCTTGGGTTCGGGCTAGGCAAGCGTCTTGACGCCCTGCTACCAGCCCATAGCCTGATCGACGCCATGAAACACTTGCCTAGCGATGGCAGCCCGCGTGACACACTGGTGCCCGATGGGGAGCGTTGGCTACGCGCCAGCCTACGTCGAGTTCCCGGCGGAGAGGGGGAAACTCTGCTAACACTCGCGGATGCCACCGCTAGCTGGAGCAGTGAGATGGGTGTCAAAGCGACGCTGGCGAGGCTTGTTCCCGCCCTACGTCGTAACGCTGCCAACTTAACCAGCGTAACGGACGCTCTTGGCCAACTGCCTCCTGAGAGCCCTGCGGCTCTGCGCAAACGAATGGATAACGCCATCAGCGAAGAAAGCCTAGCGTTGACCGAACACCTGGCCAGCTTAGGCAATTGCTTAGATGAGCTGAATGTTCAGGGTGAGCGCTTAATACCACTGTGGTCTAACGACTTGTGGGAAGCACTGGACGAGCGTCACCAGAAAACCAAAGTGACTCCTGTCGGGCTACCGGGTTGGTTTAAGGGCGATGCACCAGCGCTGCTGGAGGTACTGAGTGCGCTGCTTGATATGCTCACCGCGCACAGTGGCCAGCAACACCTAGACGGTGAGTTACGCCAAGGCGAACAACGCGCTTATCTAGAACTCTGCTGGCGAGGTACACCACTCCCCCAACGCACACTGGATGCCTGCCTTGAGCAACCCCTGAATAATCTCCCCATGGCCCCCAGCGCCAACGACATTCTACGCCAGCATGACAGTACTGCTTGGAGCGTGGCCGACCCCGACAGTCAGCATGCTCGACTGCGCCTTCCTCTGCCAGCCTCAGAAGGCTTGGTCGCCCCTCCCAAGCGTAACCTGGCTCGTCCCGAATTCCATGATTTCGGCATTGCCGACCTACCGCCTCCCGACGACGAACTAGCGGCTTGCCCGCCGAGGGCTCTTGAGGTTGTGGCGTTTGACACTGAAACCACTGGGCTTGAATTACAACGTGGCGATCGAGTCATCAGCATCGGCGCCTGCCGCGTGGTTAATGCCCGATTGCTTGCCAGTGAAGTTTTTGAACAGCTGGTCAACCCCGAGCGACCGATACCAGCGCTGAGTACGTCGATTCATGGTCTCAGCGACGAGGATGTCGCTAACTCACCCACAGCCAGCGAGGTGCTACCGCGCTTTCATGACTATATTGGTAACGCCGTCATTCTGGCTCACAATGCGTCCTTCGATATGTTGGCAATTCATCCGCCAGAAAGCCGTCTGCGCTTTGCAATGCCAGTACTGGATACCCTGCTGATCTCACGCGCACTGGACCCTGAGTTAGATGGCCATGACCTGGACAGCTTGGCCAAGCGCTACAGCTTGTACTTTGCTCCCGGTAGTCGCCACACCGCACTCGGCGACGCTAGAGTTACCGCTGAGCTCTGGCTAGCATTACTGCCGCGCCTGGAAGCTCGCGGTATTGATACGCTGGCCAAACTACTGGCATTGCAGGCCAGCTCCTTCGACCACCAGGATCCCAATGCGCTATGATGAATCCACGTCGCCGCGAGCGCTTGCTGGGGCTAACAGCGTTGGCCACGCTACTGTTTACACCACCCTTGCTGCTGATGGCCGACCGCATCCACGGCGGCCTATGGTTGCCAGTGTATCTGTTTGTGGTGTGGGGACTCGTTATCGGGCTAGCAGCCTGGTTGCTTGAAGGCCACGCCGAAGACTGAGACAGGGGGCACTTGCATGGGTAGCGAATGGAATGTGCTCATCGTTGCTTTTGGCTACCTGGGGCTACTGTTTATTATTGCCGCCTGGGCTGATAAACGCGCAGCCCAGCGTCGCTCCGTTATTTCTTCACCGACGGTTCATGCACTGTCCATTGCCGTTTACTGTACCGCTTGGACGTTCTACGGCAGCGTTGGGCGGGCTGCCGAGGCAGGCCCTGGTTTTCTGCTGATCTATCTTGGCCCAACACTGGCCATGCTGCTATCACCGATTATCGTACGTAAAATGGTACGTATCGCCCAAGCCCAACGTATTACCTCTATTGCCGACTTCATCAGCGCCCGCTACGGCAAAAGCAGCAGCCTTGGCGCTCTGGTGGCTATCATTGCATTAATAGGCATTACCCCTTATATCGCTCTTCAACTACGCGCTATCACCGAGAGCCATGCCATTCTCACGGGGCGCTCTGATTACCCTATATTGATGGAGGCTGGCCGATTCTGGAGCGATCAGTCCTTCTGGGTTGCGCTCGTACTTGCTGTTTTCATCATTCTGTTTGGTGCACGCCACTTAGATGCCAGCCAACGCCACGAAGGTATGGTGGCTGCAGTCGCATTCGAATCGTTGATCAAATTGGCGGCATTTCTCGCCGTAGGGTTATTTACCCTGTTTGTACTGTTTGATGGCCCCAACGATCTATTTTCCCAAGTGGCAGCCACGCCTTCGCTGGCTGAGCGCTTAGGATTAGATGCCGTACCTGGCGGGGCATCGGGCTGGATTGGTATGCTGGTGCTCGCTTTTTTGGCTTTCTTAACATTACCGCGTCAGTTTCAAGTACTGGTCGTAGAAAACGTGGACGAACGCCATATCAACCGTGCGGCGTGGATGTTCCCTCTCTACCTGCTAGCCATCAACATCATGGTGGTTCCCATTGCCATGGCTGGCCTACTGTTAAACAGTGGCAGTAACCCCGACAGCTTTGTGCTCACCCTGCCGCTAGGGGCTGGGGCGCAAGCGTTATCGGTTTTTGTCTTCATCGGTGGCCTATCGGCGGCCACCGGCATGATGATTGTCGAAACCATTGCCCTCTCCACCATGGTCAGCAACCAACTCGCTATGCCAATTCTACTGCGCTCACGTTGGCTGCGCGACGCTGGCAGCGGCGTTTTGGCTCGCTGGCTGCTAGCCATTCGTCGCTTGTCCATCATCGGCATTTTAATGTTGGGCTATGCCTACCATGCCTTGATTGGCAATGCCTACAGCCTGGTGACCATCGGCCTGGTGTCATTTGCCGCCGTAGCTCAATTTGCTCCAGCCCTGCTGATTGGCCTGTACTGGCCTGGCGCTAACCGCTGGGGTGTCGGGTGCGGCATGCTGGCCGGCATTTTGGTATGGGCCTGGACACTGCTAATTCCCGGCTTCGCCCGATCAGGCTGGTTAGACGACAGTTTTGTCGAGTTCGGTCCATACGCCATCGAATGGCTGAGACCCCAAGCGCTATTTTGGCTTGAAGGCATGGACATCTACAGCCACTCTCTGCTGTGGAGCCTAGGAAGTAACTTAGCGTTACTGTTTGGCATATCAATGTTCACCCAGGCTTCACCACTTGAGCGTACTCAAGCGGCACTATTTACCGGTGCCATGGCACCACAACTCGGCCCCAACCTGTTGCCACGTGGCAAAACACCTACTGGCGCACTACGCACTCTGCTTGAGCGCTACCTTGGTGGTGAAGCAGCTCGCCGTGTATTTACCGACCATACCGTACACAATGATAGCGACACCGCTGCACCTGAGCTGATTGAACGGACTGAACAGGCGCTGGCAGGCGCCCTGGGCAACGCCTCAGCCCGGGTATTGGTGGACTCAGTTGTGCATGGCGAAGCCCCTGACTTAGATACCTTACTGGGCATGCTCGATAGCACCCAGCGAATACTCGCCATGAACCGCCGCCTTGAGCAGAAGTCTCACGAACTAGAAGAGATTAGCGCCGAACTGCGTTCAGCGAATGAACGATTGCTTGAGCTCGATCGCCTGAAAGATGAGTTCGTCGCCATGGTCAGCCATGAGCTACGCACACCACTCACCTCAATCCGGGCCTTCGCCGAAATTCTACGCGACAGCCCGAATCTTCCCGACGAAAAGCGCAGCCACTTCCTCGACGTTACAGTGCGCGAAAGTGAACGCCTATCACGGCTGATTGAAGAGGTTCTTGACTTGGCACGCCTGGAAAGTGGCCGGCTAACGCTTAACCCACAACATGTCGACCTCGTCGGCCTGGTTCACCATAGCGTCGACGCCCTGTCAGCACTGCATAAAACACCCAATCTGCAACTGGACGTCGATATTCACTTGCCTAACGCTGCCGTAATAGGTGACCCAGACCGTTTAGAACAAGTGATCATCAACTTGCTTGGCAACGCCGTCAAATTCTCTAACGACGCCCAACCACACATTCGCCTATTTCTTGAACAGGACCAGCGCGGCTACCGGCTGGGCGTAGAAGACAACGGTGTGGGCATCAGCGAAGACGAACGCGAGCGGGTATTCGAAAAATTCCACCAAATTCAGTATCAGGAGGATGGTACTGTGCGCCCGCGACCTCGTGGCAGCGGCTTGGGGCTCCCTATCAGCCGAGGCATTGTCGCTCAGTTAGGTGGTCGTTTAAAAGTAGAAGACGCGCCCACACTACCAGGGGCTTGTCTCGTTATGGAACTGCCAGCAGCGCCGTCGGAAAGCACTGCCCTGAAACCCACGTTATGAATCCTGAGACTCACCGAAAAGCCCATCGCCACTATCGTCGATCATCCGCTGGGCCTTACTTACCATTAACTCTTCACAAGCGTCACGGCCAGGCACCACATCAGAACGCTCGAAACGATGCGCTTGAGCGGGGCATCCCTCAGTAGCGGGCTTGCGAATCCAACCACTAACACGAAACTGTCCGCCCAAGTCTTCACATTGAGGAATAATCAGGTAGCCACTGTACTCCACCGCTTCGCCTTCTTTGGCGGGTTTTTCAGCACTACTCCTACCACTTCCACCGAAGAGCCCCGCAAAAAATTTGCCGAACATCCTTGCCTCCTCCTGTTTCCTCAACAAACAGGGCCGCGTACATTGCCTTGCACGCGGCCCTATTGCTTTCATCGTTTCATTCGAGGCATCAGTCCTGCAAACGCCCCTTGCCAGCAGCGATACGCAAACGCAACGCATTGAGCTTGATAAAGCCTTCGGCATCTTTCTGGTCGTAAGCGCCAGCGTCGTCTTCAAACGTAGCAATGGACTCGTCAAACAACGATTGTTCTGACTTGCGGCCCACCACTGTCGCGCTGCCTTTGTAGAGTTTCATGCGCACCACGCCAGACACGTTTTTCTGTGTCTCATCGATCGCCGCCTGCAGCATACGGCGCTCAGGACTCCACCAATAGCCGTTATAAATGACCTTAGCGTACTTGGGCATCAGCTCATCTTTCAGGTGTGCTTCTTCACGGTCCAGCGTCAACGACTCGATGGCGCGATGGGCACGCAGCATGATGGTGCCACCAGGAGTTTCGTAGCAGCCGCGAGACTTCATGCCCACATAGCGGTTTTCAACAATATCCAAACGGCCGATACCGTTGTCGCCACCCAGCGTATTGAGCGTTTCAAGGACTTCATGAGGCTTCATCGGCTCTCCATCGATCGCGACAATATCGCCACGCTCATAGGTCAGCTCGATGTAAGTGGGCGTTTCCGGCGCAGCCTCCGGCGACACACTCCAGCGCCACATATCTTCTTCGGCCTCGGCCCAGGGGTCTTCAAGAATGCCGCCCTCATAAGAGATATGCAGCAAATTGGCGTCCATGGAGTACGGCGATTTTTTCTTCTGGCCAGCAAAGTCGACCGGAATATCATGCTGCTCGCAGTAAGCCATCAACTTTTCACGAGAGTTCAGGTCCCACTCACGCCACGGCGCAATAACTTTAACGCCAGGCTTGAGTGCGTAAGCACCCAACTCAAAGCGCACCTGATCATTCCCCTTCCCGGTAGCACCATGAGAAATGGCATCGGCACCCGTCTGGTTGGCAATTTCGATCAAACGCTTGGCGATCAACGGACGCGCAATAGACGTCCCCAGCAGGTACTCACCCTCATAAATCGTGTTGGCACGGAACATCGGGTAGACGTAATCGCGCACAAATTCTTCGCGCAGGTCTTCAATGTAAATTTCCTTGATACCCAGCGCCTCAGCCTTAGCTCGCGCCGGCTCAACTTCCTCGCCTTGGCCGATATCAGCGGTGAACGTCACCACCTCACAGTTGTAGGTTTCCTGCAGCCATTTAGCAATGACAGATGTATCCAGGCCGCCGGAATAAGCGAGTACGACCTTCTTGACCTCGGACATGCAAAGACACTCCTGTTGATGAAAGCTATGTTGAGACACACTACGTTGATAAAAACCACGTTGATACAAACTACGTTGATAAAAACTACGTTGATAAAAACTACGTCAATAAAAACTACGTCAGTGAAAACCGTCTTGGTAAAAGTAATACACGGTAATCTATGCCAACTGATTATAGCGCGACGCAACGATCAGGAATACCACAGCGGGACGCTTGCCCCCTTTGCTGTTAGAATTTCGCGGTTGAATCATATCAACCTGATGCCCAACTGACGCCCAACAAGGAGAGGTGCATGAGCGAAGTGGCCACCCGCGAACTCATGGCAAAGCGGTTTCGCAGTTTTCTGCCGGTAGTGGTGGACCTAGAAACCGGCGGTTTCAATGCCCGACAAGACGCCATTCTAGAGATCGCCGCTGTGACCCTGACCATGGACCCCGAAGGCAACTTGATGCCCGACGAGACCCATGCCTTTCACGTTGACCCTTTCGAGGGCGCTAACATAGAACAGTCTGCGCTCGATTTTACCGGTATTAAACTCGATGCCCCGCTACGTCAACAAATGGCAGTCTGCGAAGCCAAAGCGCTGGGTGATATTTTCAAGCCCATTCGCAAGGCGCTCAAGTCAACGGGCTGCACGCGGGCGATTCTCGTCGGCCACAATGCCGCCTTCGACCATGGGTTTCTCAATGCCGCCGTGGAACGCTGTGGTATCAAGCGCAATCCATTCCACCCCTTTTCAAGCTTTGATACCGCGTCACTTGCGGGACTGGTCTACGGCCAAACCGTACTGGCTCGTGCCTGCCGTGCGGCGGGGATTGAGTTCGATAACAACGCGGCACACTCGGCCCGCTACGATACCGAACGCACTGCCGAGCTGTTCTGCGCCATAGTCAACCGCTACAAAGACCTTGGTGGCTGGCAGCTCGCGTTGCGTGAGCAACAGCTGGAAGAAGATAACCACGAAAACGAAAACTGAGTGTAAAAGCCAAGCTAAAATAAGTCAGCCCAAGAGCCAAACACTATGCTCCACAACTATGCCCCACAACCGGCCTGGTTGTGGGGCATAGTGTTTTATAACAAATAGTTTTATAGCAAACCTGGCATCAGGCCTCGGGAGATTCCCCAGGCTCAGCGGCCTGAGCACGAGCAGACGCCTGTTTAATCAACGGCTCCAGCTCACCGCTCTGATGCATTTCCACCACAATATCGCAACCACCAACCAACTCACCTTCCACCCACAACTGAGGGAAAGTCGGCCAATTAGCAATTTTTGGCAACTCGCTACGAATATCGGGGTTATCTAAGATATTAACGAAAG
The DNA here is from genome assembly GCF_000425725.1 of Halomonas halocynthiae DSM 14573. Lineage (GTDB taxonomy): Bacteria > Pseudomonadota > Gammaproteobacteria > Pseudomonadales > Halomonadaceae > Halomonas > Halomonas halocynthiae. The sequence continues at coordinate 210,874 of NZ_KE384439.1, read as the reverse complement.
CAAAACGCTCACCGCACGCCATCAGCGCCTGAACAGTTTGCGCGGAAAACCCGCACTGAGGCAGTTGAGGTGTGCCCTTCATGTAGATCAGGATAGTGTTGTCACTGATCTGTTTCTGAATGTTTTCTGCAGTAGTGCTCATCAGGTTTATCCTCTGTCAGAGTGCCAGGGTGGCAGCATTGATACTGAATAAAAGCGGCCTGAACTAGGACAAAATAATAACCCAGCAGGCCAGTCAGTCTTTAGCTGATGTCATTCTACTGATACTGTCTGCGTTGCGCATCCCCTGTCAGCTGGCTAGGATAGTCGTTTTTTTCCGAGGAGCCACGTATGGCCGCCCGGCACTTCCTTACCCTACTCGACCTGAGCCAGGAAGAAGCACGCTATCTGATTCAGCGCGCCATCACCATCAAAAACAAGCTGTTGACTCAAGGGCCAACCTATACGCCCTTCACCAACCGCACGTTGGCGATGATTTTTGAAAAATCTTCCACGCGCACGCGGGTGTCCTTTGAAACAGGGATGACCCAGTTCGGCGGCCATGCGCTCTTTTTGTCATCTAAAGACACACAGCTGGGGCGTGGCGAACCAATCGCGGACACTGCCCGAGTGCTTTCCGAGATGGTGGATGCAGTAATGATCCGCACCTTCTCTCACCAGGGACTGGAAGACTTCGCCGCCGCCAGCCGCGTGCCAGTCATCAATGCGCTAACCGATGACTACCATCCCTGCCAACTGCTCGCCGATGTGATGACCTGGACCGAGCTACGTGGCAACGTGCGCGATCGCACGGCGGTATGGATCGGCGACGGCAACAACATGTGCCATTCCTGGATTAACGCCGCCCTCCAGTTCGACTTTAATCTTAGAGTTTGCTGCCCGGAAGGTTACGAACCACGTGAAGACATCATGGCAGTAGCTGGCGACCGGGTAACGCTCTATCGCGACCCAATGCAGGCGGCCGCTGGGGCCAATCTGATCACCACCGATGTCTGGGCGTCTATGGGGCAGGAAGAGGAGCAAGCCAAGCGAATCGCTGATTTTGCCGGCTTCCAGGTGACTGAGGCCATGCTCGACCAGGCTGCAAGTGATGTACTGTTCCTGCACTGCCTGCCCGCCCACCGCGGCGAAGAAATCAGTGAAACGCTGCTCGACGACCCACGTGCCGACGTCTGGCAGGAAGCCGGCAATCGCTTACATGCCCAAAAGGCACTCATCGAGTTTCTGATACTTGGACGAATCGACGAATAAGGCGAGTAGATCGTCGAGCCAGTTTAGGTGACTCAGAACAAGGTTACTGACCCAGGCGACCAAGAGCCAAGCTGACAAGAGCCAACGTCGCTTGGCTCTGTCGCTTTCTGGCGTATCAATACAATATCTGCAAACATAAAAACGCCCGATATCTTAAGTAGACATCGGGCGTTTTATTTGAATTCAATTGGTGGAGCCTAGCGGGATCGAACCGCTGACCTCAACACTGCCAGTGTTGCGCTCTCCCAGCTGAGCTAAGGCCCCACGCGTTTTGAAGCGCTTACGCCTCAACAACGAGATGAATCATACTTACCTGCCTAGTACGGGTCAAGCGCAGAATTGCGCCTATTCCCAGTCACCCCCAACTGCCTCTCAGCGACGATTATATGGCGGCACGCACGGCAGATGGTCGGCCGTGGTCTGCGCTCAGCCCTCTGGCTCTGTTAGAATAGCGCGTTTATTGATCAGCGTAGGGTAAGCGACCCGATGAGCTTCGATTATCGTCATTTCCTGGCCAGCGTCAGCGAGTCACCCGGCGTCTACCGGATGTTCGATGACCAAGCCAACACCCTATATATTGGCAAAGCTCGCCGCCTCAAAGCGCGTCTTGCCAGCTATTTTCGTGGCAACCTGAATGCTAAAACACAGGCGTTAGTCGCACGCATTGCTGATATCCAGGTGACAATAACCAATACGGAAACCGAGGCGCTACTGCTAGAGCAGACGCTGATCAAAACATTGCGGCCGCCCTATAACATTCTGTTGCGCGACGACAAGACTTACCCGTTCATATTCGTCACCGACCGCCACCCGTTCCCCGCTCTGGAGTACAAACGAGTACGGCGACGCCATGATGATGGCCGCTACCTTGGCCCTTACCCAGGCGCCCACGCGGTACGCGAAAGCCTGTCGTTGATGCAAAAAATTTTTCGTATTCGTAACTGTGAGAATAGCGTCTTTGCTCACCGCACACGGCCCTGCCTGCAATATCAAATTGGCCGCTGTAGTGCACCATGCGTTGATTACATCAGCGAAGCTGATTATCGCCGCGACGTGGAGCATGCCGTGCAATGCCTTGAGGGCCGCAGTGAGGCCGTAACCGACGAGCTAACCCGCGACATGGAGACTGCCAGCCAGCAACTCGAATTTGAAGAAGCCGCAAGGCTACGCGACCAGATTCAGCATTTACGCAAACTTCAGGAACGCCAAGTGGTTGATACCGACAACGGCGATGCCGATGTTTTTGCGCTGGCCCAGCGTCCCGGTGCTCTGTGCATTTCCATGCTAACCATTCGTCAAGGGCGGCTACTTGGCTCTCGCCACTACTCGCCCGGCAACGACCTGGACCTGGATATTGATACCCTACTAGGCAATTTTATCAGCCAGTTTTATCTTGGCCAAACACACGAAATACCCAGCGACATCATTACCAGCCACCCACTGCCTGAAGCCCAGCTATTGGCGGGCGCATTGAGCGAGCGTGCTGGTCGTCGCACCCGTCTGATCCACCAGGTTCGCGGGCACCGAGCCAAATGGCGCGAACTGGCTCGCACCAATGCTGAGCAGCAGCTGGCTGGCCAGCTAGCCAATCAGGATCAACTGCAACAGCGCTTCGAAGCACTGCGCACTGCGCTGGAACTACCTGCGGCCCCTGCTCGACTTGAGTGTTTCGATATCAGCCATAGTCACGGCGAAGCCACCGTTGCCTCATGTGTTGTTTTTGACCCGCAAGGGCCTCGCACCTCTGACTACCGACGCTTCAATATTCAAGGCATTGAACCTGGCGACGACTATGCCGCCATGCGCCAAGCGTTAAGCCGCCGCTATCGTCATTTAGCTAGCGGGGAGGGAGAAAAACCCGATCTATTGATTGTTGATGGCGGTAAAGGGCAACTGAACATGGCGCGCGAGGTCATGGCAGAACTGGGCCTCAGCGATATACTGCTGCTAGGCGTGGCGAAAGGCACCACGCGCAAAGCAGGCTTGGAAACGTTATTTATTGAAACCACCGATCGCACTCTGGATCTTGACGCCAACTCTCCTGCGCTTCACCTACTTCAGCACATACGCGACGAATCACACCGCTTTGCTATCAGCGGGCACCGCGCAAAACGCGATAAAACCAGGCGCACGTCAACATTGCAGGAAATTCCTGGTGTCGGCCCACGGCGTCGACGCGAACTACTGCGTTTTTTTGGCGGATTACAAGGCGTACAACAGGCCAGCCGTGAGGAACTCGCACGCGTTCCTGGCATTAGCGCTAAGCTTGCCGAAACAATTCATCGCGGCTTACATGGATGAGATTGCTCAAGGCAGATAGAATAGTCCATCCTCGGCCCACCCTTTGATGCAAGGATCGCAGTCCCGATGAATATTCCCAACCTGCTGACCTTGGCCCGTATCGCGTTTATCCCGCTGCTGGTCGTGCTATTCTACTTACCGTTCAGCTGGAGCATGCCGGTAGTTGCTGGGCTTTTTGCGGCGGCTTCAATTACCGACTGGCTAGACGGTTACCTCGCCCGCCGCTGGGATCAGTCCACGCCTTTTGGCGCTTTCCTCGACCCAGTCGCTGACAAGCTGATGGTAGTGGTCGCACTGGCATTACTGATTGAGCGCTACGATGCTATGTGGCTGACTCTACCTGCACTGGTTATCATCGGCCGTGAAATCGTTATTTCCGCACTTCGCGAATGGATGGCCGAGATGGGTAACCGCGGCTCAGTGGCCGTATCATGGATCGGTAAACTAAAAACCACCCTACAGATGATAGCGCTGCTGATCTTGCTGGCCTTCACGCCCGGCTCATTTTACGCCCAGCTGGGAGTCGCCACACTGTACGTGGCGGCTCTGCTGACCTTATGGTCAATGATTCAGTATCTGCGCGCAGCCTGGCCACACTTGTCACGCGCGATGTAATGTCGAGCGTGGCAAACTCTAACAACGCGACCTCTCTGTGAAAGCCTGAACAATCAAGATGTTGCCAAAAATGGTTGACAGACACCAGCTTATCGGTAGAATGCGCTTTCGAGTCAGGCGGGAATAGCTCAGTGGTAGAGCACAACCTTGCCAAGGTTGGGGTCGCGAGTTCGAATCTCGTTTCCCGCTCCATTTATTTTTTACGTAAATGGCACTCCTGACTCAGCATGGATTGAATCCATGAGGCTGGATGGCAGAGTGGTCATGCAGCGGACTGCAACTCCGTGTACGCCGGTTCGATTCCGACTCCAGCCTCCAATCTTTTCTTTTCAGGCTCCCGTTGAACAGCATCCCGCCCGGATGGCGAAATAGGTAGACGCAAGGGATTTAAAATCCCTCGGTGGCAACACCGTGCCGGTTCAAGTCCGGCTCCGGGCACCAACAGCATTACTATTGTCAGCTTCTGGCACTTCGGAAACAACGATTGATGATGCTTTCGCGTCTACGCGATCCTTATATCAGCCAACGCTATCCGCAGATATTCTACGTCTTGCGGGTTGCTCTAGCGCTCTGTTGCACCTACGCTCTCACCTCATGGCTACACCTTCCCAGCAGTAGCTGGGCACTGGTTAGCACCGTGATGGTCATGGGAAATCTTCCGCATATTGGCGGAGTGCTAGACAAAGGACGACAACGGCTTTTTGGCAGCATAGCAGGCGCCCTATTCGGGCTAACCATGATTATCCTGCCTCTCGATATACCGGCGTTACTACCACTTAGCGCACTCATCGGTACGCTGCTCGCCTTGTGGTTTAGTTATAACAAACGCTACGGCTACGGCGCCCTGATGTTTGCTATCTCTCTACTGCTAGTCATTGGTGATGGCAACCAAGACCTATCTGTTGCTTTGTGGCGCAGTGCCAATGTTCTGCTCGGCACCAGCATTGGCATCCTTGCGACCGTCTTAGTCATGCCACAGAAGTCGACTGATCTGATGCGCTTTGGCCTGGCCGACAATCTAGACCAAATGGCCAAGCTATATCAGGCTCACGCCTCATCAACCGCCGCACCAGGTGGCGAAACCCAAGAACTGTTCAAAGACTGCACCGAACGGCTCATCAAACAACGCGCACTCATCGAAGGTGTACACCGTGAGCGTCGCCTAACTCGGCGCGAGACAGACGACATCATTTCTCTTCAGCGCCGCATGCTGTCAACCATCGAGCTGCTGCTGGAAACTCATTGGAACAGCCGTGCAGGCCATGACCAGATCAGTGCAATGCAAGGGCTACGTCACCAGCAGCATATGCTAGCCAAAGAAATTGGCACCTTGGCATTTCAGATACGTGCCGGCCAATCAATCGACGTACTCATTTCGCCTTTCACGCTAGACCATCATGCTGAGCTTGCCATGACAGCTTGCGCGGAGAGTGGCCGCCAACTATTCAGCCCAGCCGGTTATTTATGGCTCAACCGAGAGTTAGCACGCCTGTCACGCGAGCTGCGCGACCAACTTGGCGGCCTAGAGCACTTACCTAGCCAGCGCCTGAGGCGACGCGCCAAACATCATGGGCTCACGCCTCCAGCAGACTCAACAACTCACCCCCAAACGCCCAGGAAGCCCGATGACTCACCCCCAGCATGAGGTACTGATTATCGGCGGCGGTGTCGCTGGTCTAAGCCTGGCATTGCAAGTTGCTGACCACCGAGCGGTAACTGTGCTACAGCCAGAGAGCAGCACCAGAGGCGCCAGCAGCTGGGCTCAAGGGGGCATTGCAGCAACTCTCTCACCCGCCGATTGCGTTGAAGACCATGTGAGCGACACCCTAACTGCCGGCGATGGCTTATGTTATCAGCCTGCTGTGCGCTTCACGGTGGAACACGGACCACAGGCAATTGAATGGCTGCTGTCACTGGGGGTGCCTTTCACGCGCGACACAAACTCCTCAGCCAGCTACCCCTATCACCTGACCCAGGAAGGTGGCCATGGCCGGCGCCGTATCATCCATGCTGACGACGCGACCGGCCGTGCCGTAACCGATACCCTGATGCAGCACACTCTGGCGCATCCTGGCATCACTCTGCGCCATGACCTGACGGTCATCGAGCTGCTCAATGACGCCAACGGGCAGTGCCGAGGCGCACTCTGCCTTGATGGTCTCGGCCAGACCCACCAACTGCTGGCCACTGATACCATATTGGCGACTGGAGGGGCCAGCGGTCTTTACAAGCACACAACCAGCCCGCACCCGGCGACTGGTGACGGCATGATCATGGCCGCCGAACTGGGCGCCGAGCTGATGAACTTAGAGTTTCAACAGTTTCATCCCACATGCTTTTATGACCCCGACGGCCCCCCTTTTCTGATCAGCGAGGCCGTACGAGGCGAAGGCGGAAAGCTCATCGGCACGGATGGCAAGCGCTTCATGCCAGCCGTGGACTCACGCGCCGAACTAGCGCCACGCGACATTGTGGCTAGAGCCATTGATGCCGAAATGCAGCGCACCAAAAGCGACTATGTGTTGCTGGATGTTCGCCATCTAGGCAGCAAGGCCATTCAGCAGCACTTTCCTACTATTTACGCACACTGCCTCACCCGCGACCTGGATATTACGCATTCACCCATTCCCGTTGTCCCAGCCGCCCACTATAGCTGCGGAGGCATTTACACTGATTTGGCTGGTGCAACCAATGTCACCGGGCTTTCAGCCATCGGTGAAGTCGCCTGTACAGGACTGCATGGTGCTAATCGCATGGCCAGCAACTCACTGCTTGAGTGCCTAGTGTTTGCCACAAGCTGCGCCGCCCGCTTAGTGAAACACCCAACCCAGGCCTCATCAGCCGCTATCAATGAACGCCCCGTTGCCACCAGCAAATTGCCACCTCAGCAGATTGCTTCGCAGCACCAACAAGTAAAAGACATTATGAGCCGCCAAGTTGCGATAGTACGCAGCAATACAGGGCTACGCGAAGCAGAACATGCGCTTGACACCCTAATGGCAGAAATACACCGAAACACCGATACCGGCACGCTCAGCTCAACCGTGTCGCTCAAGCTTGTCAGATTGACACAAGCAATACGTCTAGCTCAGCTCAGCGTTGCCTGCGCCTCCGCCAGACAAGAGTCTCGCGGACTGCATTACAGTCCAGACACCCCTGAGCGACACGCAGAGTTCGCGAAGCCTTCACGCATTCGGCTCAACACAACAGGCAGCCCAACTAGCAATGCATTGAAGCCCGTGCTGAAAGAGTATTGAATCACCCCTCAGGCAACTATAGCGCACCAGAGATATCACGGAAGGCGCACCAACGCTCGCCTTAACAAACGATGCGACACTGCGTCGCAACTATCAGGCCATACCCATAGCCGACGACCATCCAGTTTCAGGCCAATCAGCCATGGGCCCAGGTAGTCACACGTCAGAACCACTGTACGCCAGCTGTCACTGGGTTCTTCTCGCCAGCACCACTGTGCAGGCTGCTGCTGCGACACCCAGTGCAGCTGCCCCAATAGTCCTCGGCGCGAGCGCCAGACCAAGCGCGCCAAGACCACTGTCATCGGCAAAGCCAGCCAAACACTGGCAATAATGTGTGCTAGCAACGCTACGGCAAGCCCCACTAATACATGCACACCAAACGCCTGCTTAGAGGCGACTAAAGTTATCTGTATCGATGGATTCTGCATGCTCCACTATCATCTTTACGATACGCTGCCACTCGGGATTGGTCGGCCATTCGCGACGCATCAGCCAAACAAACAGATCTTGGTCTTCTTCATCAATCAAAGCACGGAACAGCGCTTGATCTTTTTCATCAAGCTGAGCGTAACGTTGCTCAAGAAAGGGCACCAGCAGTAAATCCAACTCCCACATGCCACGGCGGCAATGCCAATAGAGTCGTTTACGCTGTGCTGTTTGCGGTGAAATCACGTTACTCAAGGTGGCCTCGTCGTCGCTGGAAAGTGTTATCTGAGTATACCTGAGTCGCCAGCCACGCGGCAGCGACAACGCAAGCCTACTGCATTGGTTGTACTGCGTTGTTTTCTCGGGAATTGAGCAGTATGCTTTCACACTACAGAGCAGTTCAACGAAGAAAGGCAAGCTAACGCCCCTATTTGGCTTGGCGTATGGAGGGAACCAATGACCAGATCTGAGTTGATAGAACAAATAGCCATGAAACAGCCCGAGCTGTCCGTCAAGGATGTTGAAGCAGCCGTCCGCATGATTCTGGATGATATTAGCCACGCACTCTCTTCAGGTGGGCGCGTGGAAATACGTGGCTTTGGCAGTTTCTCGTTACACTATCGGGCGCCTAGAACAGGCCGCAACCCGAAAACGGGCGAATCTGTCGTGCTGGAAGGCAAACATGTGCCACACTTCAAGCCTGGTAAAGAACTGCGTGAGCAGGTCGATGCCAGCCGTGCTTTAGGCTATTGAGTCACAAAGCAAAACACCATTTTCACTTCATATGGGAACACGCGCATGCGCTGGCTTAAAGGCCTAATTCTGGCCATCATCCTGCTGATCGTTTTGTTGGTTGGTATTCTGTTTGCCGTCAACAATCAGCAAACACTACCCCTCAACCTGATCTGGATTGAGCTGCCCTCGGCAACCTTGTCCTTCTGGTTACTGGCTTCCCTTGCGGCCGGCGTAATACTGGGCATGTTAGCCATGTCAGGTGTTTACTTCCGCCTGCGCGCCCTGCTAACCCGCGCCCAGCGTCATAACCAACAACAGCGCAAAGAACTCGACAAGCTCCGCATCCAGGAGATGAAGGAACTCCCCTAAATGAGCGACACTCTGCTACTGGCCCTGTTAGTGGCAGCGGTCGCAATTGGCTGGGTGCTGGGCCGCCGCGAATCATCGTCACGACCTCGCCCCGCGCCTGCGCTGGCCCGCGATTATTTTGTGGGCCTAAATTTTTTACTTAATGACGAGCAGGACCGGGCGATCGAGACCTTTATCGGCGCTCTTGAAGTCAACAGCGACACTATCGAAACACATATTGCTCTAGGCAATCTCTTTCGCGCCAGAGGCGAGGCGGATCGGGCAGTCAGAATTCACCAGAACCTACTGGCTCGCCCCACCTTGAGCGCCAGCCAGGACGAAAGAATTCAGCTGGAATTGTCCCGAGATTTCCTCAACCTCGGCTTACATGACCGCGCTGAACGCCTACTGCAGCCGTTAATCAATGACGCGAGTGATGCCCAGCATCGTCACTCAGCACGCCTGCTGCTGGCAGACCTGCTGGAGCGCGAAGCTGACTGGCAGGGCGCATTAGATATTGCTCAGCCTCATCTGATTCAGCACAGCGACGACCTTCGTCGAGCTGCCGCCCACTGGCTGTGTGAACTGGCTGTTCTCTCACATCATAATGCCAGTCCAGCGTTAGCCAAGCGCCACCTCAAGCAGGCGTTAGCAATGCACCCTGCCTGCGTACGCGCGAATCTTTTGCTGGCAGACATTGCTTACCATCATAGGCATTACCGTGAAGCGATACGCCTGATTATGCGTATTCCCGAGCAGGACAAAACCTTTATTCCAACCATGCTTGACCCGCTTTGCCAAGCCCATCGCATGCTGGATGACGATGACAGCCTGATCGACTGCCTTGAACAGCTACTTGAATATGCTCCCTATACCAGCATCATTATTAAACTCGCTGACACACTTCATCATCGCGACGGCAACACACACGCCGCCATTGACGTCGTCACTCGCCAACTAAGCCGCGAGCCGAGTTTAGGCGCAGTCGATTATTTGATGGGACTGTATCAGCAATCGCAGCAACGCCCTGCAGCGACTGAGCCACAAAACAGCCCAGAGCCCGCTAACAGCCAAAACGTAGGTGAGAGCCTCTACAGTCAAGATGCGCGTATCAAATTGCTTCAGCAGCACACTCAAGAGCTACTCAGCGCCCTTCCACGACACCGCTGTCAACGCTGCGGCTACAGTGGAGAGCACCTCCACTGGCAATGCCCCAGCTGTAGAACCTGGGGCACAACCAAACCCATTACCGGCATTGATGGGGAATAGTCAGCCAGGCAACCTAACGATCAACGTGCGCTGAGCGTCAACTCGTCCTCAATCTCCGCCAGTGCCGCCATTGGGTCAACCGCTGCGGTTATTGGACGCCCTACCACCAAATGCGTACTGCCCGCTTGTCTAGCCTGAGCCGGAGTCATGACACGGCGCTGGTCACCCTGCTGTGCTGACAACGGGCGAATACCTGGTGTCACCTTAAGAAACGCGTCACCACACAATGCCGCCAATCGACTCGACTCGTGTGCCGAACACACGACTCCATCCATGCCGCTCTCATGCGCCAGCAGCGCCAGCCGCTCTACTTGCGTTGCCACCGGCACCTCTATACCAATATCGTGAAGGTCCTGATCTTCCATACTGGTAAGCACTGTCACCGCGATCAACTGAGTCGAAAAACGCTGTGCATCTAGCCGCTCTCTAGCCGCTTCCATCATGCGGCGACCGCCGCCAGCGTGCACATTAACCATCCATACGCCTTGCTCAGCCGCAGCTTGTACAGCGCCAGCGACCGTATTGGGAATATCATGAAATTTAAGATCCAGAAACAGCTCAAACCCGCGCCCGTGTAGCGCATCAATCACCGCAGGCCCGCTACGAGTAAACAGCTCTTTACCCACCTTTAAACGGCAGCGCTGCGGGTCCAACCGATCAGCCATGCACAGAGCAGCATCCATGGAGGGGTAATCAAGAGCAATAATCAGAGGGGATGACATAGGTAGTAAGGTAGACACAGGACACTCCAAGCAAGTAACAGCAACGTCAGCAAGTATATCAGCCGACGCCCCGTCATTAACCCAGTCCCCACACCGTTGACTAAAAAACCTCCCCGTCAACGATTTTACGTCTACTTTAACAAGTGCAAGACCCACAGAAAGCATCAGCAATCAAGGATGCAGGCAGGATTTGACCAAGGATAGGAGTCAAGGATGATAAAACAACATATTGCGCGCTACAGCCGCCTTGCCCTTTTGCTACTGATACTGGGCATGGCAACGCCGACACTCGCCGCCGACCCAGAGAAAACTAATGTTAATACTGCGAATACTGAGCAACTAGCTGAGCTGCCGGGCATTGGAAGTGCTAAAGCAGCCGAGATCATCAGGGACCGTGAAAGCAATGGACCTTTTGAGTCGGCAGAGGATCTGACTCGGGTTAAGGGAATTGGCGAGGCGATTGCTTCAAAGGTTGAGGACCACATCAGCTTTTAAGCGCTCTTTAACGCAATGCAACCAACACGCTTGATAACAGATGCGCCTGTCCTTTGGCCACCAGCTAGCTTAGGACCGGCGCATGCTTGTACATCGCTTACAGGCTACTACACAAAGCAATCAAAGCCTTAGCCCACCATCACACTCAACCACCCGACCAGTAAAATAGTCGTTGGTAAAGATATAAGAGACACTTTGCGCAATATCGCTCGGCTGCCCCAAACGACGCAGTGGAATACCTGCGGTAATCCGATTCAACATGTCCTCACGAATAGAGGCCGTCATCTCTGTTTCAACAAACCCCGGCGCAACAGCGCCTACACGAATACCATAACGAGCCAATTCACCGGCCCAGGTCACCGTTAGCGCAGCCACACCCGCTTTAGCTGCGGAGTAATTGCTTTGCCCCTGATTGCCAGCACGAGAAATGCTTGAAATATTAACAATAACGCCTTGACGACCCGCTGTAATCATACGTGTTGCAGCCTCTCGGCCACATAAAAAAACTCCCGTAAGATTAATATCAATAACCTGCTGCCAGCTTGACAGTGACATGCGGTCGACGACCTCACCGTCTTTCGCTTTCACCAATAGGCCATCACGCACAATGCCGGCATTGTTAACCAAACCATCCAGCGGTCCCATCGTGGTTTCAACCGCATTAAAGGCCTGCGTCACTGAGAGCTCATCTGACACATCTACTGCAAAGTTTTTTGCACTGATGCCTTTTTCATTCAGCATCGCCACAGCACTATCCAGAGCGGCGACATCACAGTCCAACAGCGCGATACGCGCACCCTCGCGCCCCATGTGCTCAGCCATTTCCAGCCCCAGGCCACGCCCCGCTCCAGTAATCACAATAACGCTATTGTTCAGTTCCATAGTCGCTCCCAGATCAGCATTTAAGACACTTGGTCACTCGAAGGCCCCACCATGAGGCTCGCAGCAAAAACGTTGTTAGCCAATTTGCATACTACGCCTCATGCTGCACCGCACAAGATGCGTCAAACAAAAACCGCTAAAAAGCCATCGCGCCACGGCAAAGCCAGCAAGAAGAATTTAAAAAATCACTATTTAACAATAATTTAAAAACACCTCTCTAACGCTTGAATTTATCCTCCAACACCCCCATCAACCAAATAACGCATACAGTGGAGACACCATGCCCTTAGTAATTTTCATCAGCATTTTTACCTTGCTGGACTTTATCTTATTGTTTTCAATCGGCAGCCATATCGGGTTACTGCTGACACTGATCTTGGTGATCAGCACTGGCATGCTGGGCCTGCACCTAATCCGGCGCGAAGGTATTATGACTTTCGCGCGCGCTCGGCAGCGGCTTGAACGAGGAGAAATGCCCGCTGAAGAACTGCTCAGTGGAGCAGCACTAGTGTTTGGAGGCGCGCTATTGATGGCACCGGGGTTTCTTTCAGACGCATTAGGGTTCATGTGCCTGATTCCCGATGGCCGCCGCCTGCTGGGTAAAGCGCTTTCCCGCCTGGGGATGAGCCTGAGAAGTGTCACTGCCACCTATACCCATAGTGGGCCTCAGCAAACCGAGGGTTGGCATCCAAGCGATGACAGCGGTTGGCATACAGCCAATAAGCAGAACCACCAAGGAGCCCCTTTGGAAGGTGAGTTTATTGCCCGTGGCGAGCGGCGCAGCTAACAGCGGCAAGAAAATTGCCGTAAAAATAATCTGTCAATGCCTTGAAAGCTATCTGATAAGCCCCATGTCAACAACCAGCAATCAGTTTCGACTCCGGCAATGGAGTCAATCCCACGGAAGGCGCTTGTCGTCTTCACCCGCAGAGCAGGATTTATCTGCGGGATAATGTTCGATAATGCCGCGGTCAACTAACCCGGCAGACACAATCAATCAGGAGAACGTGAGCAATGAACATCCGTCCCTTGCACGATCGCGTCATCATCCGTCGCGTCGAAGAAGAACAGACTACTGCAGGTGGCATCGTGCTCCCGGGCAGCGCCCAGGAAAAGCCGACACGGGGCGAAGTCCTCGCCGTTGGTAACGGCCGGATTCTTGAAAGCGGTGAAGTTCGCCCGCTTGACGTCAAGGTCGGTAATACCGTGATTTTCAAAGATGGTTACGGTGTCGAAAAAGAGAAAATTGACGGCGAAGAAGTGCTGATCATGAGCGAGTCCGACATCTTAGCCATCGTCGAAGGCTAAGCGGGTTTCTTTCTCAATATTGCCCAAATATCTGACGTTCACGAACTCATAGGAAGCAACAGAAAATGACAGCGAAACAAGTCAAGTTCTCAAATGATGCTCGCAACCGCATGGCTCGCGGTGTTGACACTCTGGCGAATGCCGTAAAAGCCACATTGGGCCCGAAAGGCCGTAATGTGGTATTGGAAAAATCGTTTGGTGCTCCGACCGTAACCAAAGACGGTGTGTCTGTCGCCAAAGAAATTGAACTCAAAGACCCGTTTGAAAATATGGGTGCTCAGATGGTCAAGGAAGTTGCTTCCAAGACCTCTGACGTCGCCGGTGACGGCACCACAACGGCAACCGTTCTGGCCCAGGCCATCGTCAATGAAGGCCTCAAGGCAGTTACCGCTGGCATGAACCCGATGGACCTCAAGCGCGGCATCGACCAGGCCGTGATTGCTGCTGTCAAAGAAGTTCAAGCGCTGGCCGTTCCCTGCACCGACTCTGTCTCTATCGCTCAGGTTGGCACCATCTCTGCTAACGGCGATAGCCGCATCGGCGAGATCATCGCTGAAGCCATGGAAAAAGTCGGCAAAGAAGGCGTCATCACTGTTGATGAAGGCCGTGGCTTTGAAGACGAGCTGGACGTTGTTGAAGGTATGCAGTTCGACCGTGGCTACCTGTCACCCTACTTCGTGACTAACCAAGACGCCATGACGGTTGAGGTGGAAGAACCTTACCTGCTGTTGGTCGATAAGAAAGTCTCCAACATCCGTGAGCTTCTGCCAATTCTGGAAGGCGTAGCAAAAGCCGGCAAGCCTCTGGTCATCATTGCTGAAGACATCGAAGGCGAAGCGCTGGCAACTCTGGTTGTCAACACCATGCGCGGTATCGTTAAAGTGTCTGCTGCCAAGGCACCGGGCTTTGGCGACCGTCGTAAGGCCATGCTTCAGGATATTGCCATCCTCACTGGCGGCACCGTAATCTCCGAAGAAGTGGGCCTGAACCTCGAGCAAGCCACTCTGGACCACCTGGGCACCGCCAAGCGCGTCACCATGTCCAAAGAAAACACCACCATCATCGATGGTGCCGGTAACGATGGCGACATCGAAGCTCGCGTTAACCAGATCCGTGCTCAGATCGAAGATACATCCTCTGATTACGATCGCGAGAAGCTGCAAGAGCGTGTTGCCAAGCTGGCCGGCGGTGTTGCCGTTATCCGTGTTGGTGCCGCAACTGAAGTAGAAATGAAAGAGAAGAAAGCACGCGTTGAAGATGCACTACACTCAACCCGCGCAGCGGTTGAAGAAGGTGTCGTGCCTGGTGGCGGTACCGCTCTGGTGCGTGTGCTGAGCAAGATTGCTGACCTTCAGGGCAACAACCAAGACCAGACCCATGGCATCACCATCGCCATGCGTGCCATGGAAGCACCACTGCGCCAGATTGTGACCAATGCGGGTCAAGAAGCCTCCGTCATCCTTAACAATGTTAAAGCCGGCGAAGGCAACTACGGCTACAACGCCCAAACCGGTGAGTATGGCGACCTGTTTGACATGGGTGTTCTCGACCCCGCCAAGGTGACTCGCAGCGCACTGCAGTCTGCTGGCTCCATCGCTGGCCTGATGATCACTACTGAGTGCATGATCGCCGACGATCCGAGTGAGAAAGATGCCGCCGGTGGCGACATGGGCGGTATGGGTGGAATGGGCGGTATGGGTGGCATGGGCGGCATGATGTAAGCGGCACCGCACACCCCGCTACCAGGCTCTACGCCTGAGCAGCAGCAAGTCAGCCCCTGTCGATTTTTTCGGCAGGGGCTTTTCATTTTGCAAGCGCCTACCCTCACCCCATAGAATAGCGCCCCTCTTAACGCTGAAGCCGACTCAGTCCATGCTTTCCAATATTCGCATTGTTCTCGTACAAACCTATCACCCTGGCAACATTGGCTCTGCTGCCCGTGCCATGAAGACCATGGGTTTGAGCGAGCTGGTGCTCGTCAACCCGCGCTGCTTTCCTGACCCAGAAGCCACCCGCCTAGCGGCAGGTGCACAAGACATCATTAATACGGCACGTATTACCGACAGTTTGAAAAAAGCGGTATCTGATTGCGTTCAAGTCGTAGGTGCCAGCGCCAGACTCAGAAGCCTGCCACTGCCGCACTATGATGAGCCCGCTGAGATGGCAAAAGACATTGTCGCTCAAACCACCAACGGCCCCGTTGCTCTTGTCTTTGGCCGCGAACGCTCAGGCCTGAGCAAAGAAGAAATTAACTGCTGCAGTCATCAGATTAGCATTCCCGCTAACCCAGACTACGGTATTCTGAACCTGTCTCAAGCTGTTCAGGTGCTGGCCTATGAGCTACACCAGGCGTCTCGGCGTAGGCAGAACGCCCAGACGGCACCACCCTCTCCTCTCCCCATGCCTACCAGAGAGCAGCTTGATCACTTCCACCAACACCTAGGCCGAGTCATGCATGCCAGTGGCTTTGTTATCCAGCCCCATACACGTACCGAAGAGCATCTTCAGGCCATCTTTTCCCGCGCTCAGCCAACGCGTAAAGAACTCTCATTACTGCGCGGATTACTGGCTGCCATAGAGCGCCAGCTACCTCCCGGCGATGGCGCCGCCTAAGCTCAAGCAGGCAATAAGGGCGGGGCGCTACATACCGCCCTCCTTATCCTTTCTGCCCTTTTCTATGTTGCTGCCAACGCTCAGCCACGGCGCTGGCGTGGGCCAGATCGCTGCAATATGTGAGGGCTCCTGACGCTTTTCGAACACCCGCACGGCGCAACTTAACAATAATTCGTGATGGCAAGCCAACCAATATCAGCGCTACATCGGCCCGCTGCATGTCCTCAATCAGTGCCTGTAACGCCACAATTGCAGTGCCATCAATACTAGGCACATCACTCATATCAAGAACGGTGGTACGCACCCTGGGGTCAATCATGCGCAGTGACGCTAAGGCTTTTTCGGCGACACCAAAAAACAGCGGCCCATTAATGTCATAAACCGCCACATCATCAGCAAAGGCATTGCTACGGCCCGGCTCATTGACATCCACCTGAGGCTCGATACGGTCTGTGTGTGTCAGCAGTGCCATGCGGCGAATGAACAGCGCCGCCGCCAGGCCGATACCAACAGCCACCGCTAACACCATGTCAAAGACCACCGTCAGGCCAAAGCATGTCACCAATATTGCCACATCACTTAGCGGTGCAGTCCGAAGTGTCAATACGAAACGCGGCGCTTCACTCATGTTCCAAGCAATAATGAATAACAACGCTGCCAACGACGCCATGGGTACTAGCCCTAATAGCCCAGCCAACGCGACAACTGTCAGCAACACCACCCCAGAATGTACAACTGCCGCAATAGGCGAACGCGCCCCACTGCGAATACTCGTCGCCGTGCGTGCAATAGCCGCCGTGGCAGTAATTCCACCAAATAACGGCGCCACTATATTACCCAGCCCCTGCCCAATCAGCTCAGCATTAGGGTCATGTTTCGTTTTGGTCAGCCCATCCGCAATAACTGCGCACAATAGCGATTCAATCGCCCCCAGCATCGCAATCGCAAACGCAGGACCAATCAACTCTCGAATCAGTTCGAAACTTAACGTCAACGGCTCGCCATCCGGCCCAGGCAGTGCCCAAGGGGCCATGAAGGAGGGCGCAATAGGAGGAATGCCACTGCCACTTTCACCATAAGCTTGCCAAGTAAAACGCGAAGCAATCGTTTCAACAGCCGCCTCGGCACCACCAATCAACCACCGGTTAATCGCATAGGCAGCAATAGCACCAGCAATTAGACCGACCAGCGGCGCTGGCACAGGTAGTTTCAAACGCGGCCACAGCAGCATAACGACCAGGGTGAAAATACCAATAACAACTTCAAGGGGCGCGATGGTAGATAGCGCAGCGAGAATCTGCCCGACATTATCGATGAAATGTTCACCCATCTTGCCCGTTTGCAGCCCAAGAAAATCAGGCACCTGTAGCGTAGCTATCACCACAGCAATACCCGCAGTAAAGCCAAGCACCACTGGGTACGGCACAAACTCGATCAGCTTCCCCATTCGCGACAGCCCAAGCACCACCAGAATGAGGCCAGCCATCATTGAGGCAATTAACAAGCCACCAAGACCATGTTGCTGAACAATCGGGAAAAGAATGACTACAAAGGCTGCCGTAGGGCCAGAGACGTTAAAGCGCGCCCCACCTGACAGAGCAATAATGGCACCTGCAACAATTGCCGTATAAAGCCCGTGCTGTGGCGGCACACCTGTTGCAATGGCCAGCGCCATGGAAAGCGGTACAGCTACTGTGCCAATCGTCAGACCCGCCATCACATCCCGGCGTAAATCTGAAAAACCATAGCCCTCGCGCCACGCATCTCGCAGGCCAGTAGCCATACTGGGCATGCTGAATAAAAAACGGTGCCTTGCCATAGATAACTCTCCCAGCGAAACTTGGGTGCTCAAAGACTACCTGCTGCACCCCGCCTACTACGCCATGCTCGAAGGCCGCGTCTGAGCGCGAAAACACACAAGGAAACCTACGATGAATTTCTCAATTTCCGGCATTGTGGCCGTCCTCACTCAAGCCATCCCGCCCTTTTTACCGCTCATTTTCAGCTTGCTGGCCGTACTGATACTCGTGCAGCTGACCGCCCGGGTGAAGCACTACGCCACCTCCGGCCATCATTGCCTGGCAGCGGCGCTGATGGCTGTTTTGGCTGGCGCTTCAGCGTTCTGGTGGCTGCCACTGCTGACTAACTCTCGGCTGGCTTTCGTTAGCACGGTGACCGACTGGGCCGCGCTCTGCCTAGCGGCAGTCGCTATTGCCATTTATGCGTGGCTGGTACTGAACCCACTGAGTTACTTGCTCCGTGGCGCTCACACAGCCTAATCTGACGGTACCACACGTGTTTAACACGATATGACGCTGATGCCATACGCCCAGAGGCAGCTTAATCACTGCCTCTGAGGGTTGACCGAATGCCAGTTTTTCTAGAAGTTGGCTTTACGTTTTTCAACAAAGGCACTCATGCCCTCGCTTTGCTCGTCACCGGCAAAACACAACGCGAATAAACTGGTTTCCAGTGCAAGCGCGCTATCTAGATCTTGATCAAGACCATCGTGCACGGCTTGTTTTGAGCCACGTACTGCCTGAGGACCATTGCTACGTAGCTGTTTCGTCAACTCGTCAACATAAGCACCAAGCTCAGCCTGCGGCATAACCCGGTTAACCAAGCCGATACGCAAGGCTTCCTGCGCATCAATTTTACGCCCCGTAGTTACCAGATCAATTGCCATGGCCGGCCCTACACGACGAGGCAATCGCTGTGTGCCACCGAATCCTGGAATCACACCAAGCAGTACTTCAGGCTGGCCAAATACAGCGTTATCAGTCGCTACCGCCCAGTCGCAGGCTAGCGCCAACTCGCAGCCGCCGCCCAAACAAAAACCATTGACCAGTGCCACCACCGGTACCGGCAGCTTTTCAAGACGCTTAATGGTACGCAATGCCTGACCAGCAAATTCGCGAGCTTGCTCAGGCGTTTTGTCTTTCATCTCAGCGATATCAGCGCCAGCCACAAATGACTTTTCACCCGCTCCGGTAATCAGCACTGCGCGAAGATCATCACGCGTTTCAAGAGAAACTAACACCTGCTCCAGCTCAGTAATTACTGCGCTGTTAAGTGCATTAAGCGCCTTGGGACGGCTGATAGTCAGTGTCACAATGCCGCCATTATCCTGTCGCTCAATCAACTGCTCGCTCATTTCAGACCCTCTATTATTGTGAAGAGATGACGATCATATTCATGAAATCTACCCCACCCTAACGAACGCTTGGTTGGTCGGCAACGATTAGCTAGTCGTAACAATGAAAACCACGACCACTCTTACGGCCAAGATAACCCGCACTCACCATGCGCCGCAGCAACGGACAGGGGCGGTATTTGGGGTCGCCAAAGCCTTCAAATAACACCTCCATGATCGCCAGGCACACGTCCAGGCCAATCAAATCGCCAAGTGCCAAGGGCCCCATAGGGTGTGCTGCGCCTAGTTTCATGGCCGTGTCGATATCTTCTGCCGTTGCCGCACCCTCTTGTAACAAAAATGCCGCTTCATTGATCATCGGCACCAACAAACGATTAACGGCGAAGCCAGGCATATCAGCAACAGCCACTGCCGTTTTTCCCAGCGACTGCGTCAACGACTCAATATGTGCCACCGTCGCGTCAGATGTCTGTTCGGCACGAATGATCTCCACCAGCTTAAGCACCGGCACTGGGTTGAAAAAATGCATGCCGACCACTCGCTCTGGCGAATCACATACTGCCGCCAAGCGGGTCAAGGAAAGTGATGAGGTGTTAGAAGCCAGAATCGCGTTTGGTGCCAAGGCACTCAAGTCACGAAAAAGTTGCTCTTTGAGCTCAGGATTTTCTGGGGCAGCCTCGATAATAACGCGGCACCCTGCAAGGCCATCCAGGGCTGTCAGGGTCGATAGCCGCTGCAGCGCCGCCTGTTGCTCTGCTCCACTCAGGCGCTGCTTGCTCACCAGCTTTTCCAACCCGTTGCCGATAGCCCCACGAGCACGTTCAAGCGCAGACTCAGCCACATCAAACAACTGCACGTCGAAGCCATTAGTTATTAAGACCTGGGCTATCCCTTGGCCCATAGTGCCGGCACCGACCACGCCGATTTGCTGCTTGTTCATTGATGCTCCTTGGTAAAAATACATCTCAATTGACGCTCAGCCTAACGACTACGCGCCTCTTCGCGCAGAACAAACTTCTGAATTTTACCTGTGGAGGTTTTGGGCAGATCCGTAAAAATCACCATACGCGGGGCTTTGAAATGCGCAAGATGTTCACGGCAATAGTTGATAATGTCCTGCTCGGTGACCTCACCCGCGTCTGCCTTGAGCTTGACGAACGCGCATGGCGTTTCTCCCCACTTTTCATCAGGGCGCGCCACCACAGCGGCTTCTTCCACGGCTGGATGTGAGTAAATGGTATCTTCTACCTCAATGGTAGAAATATTTTCGCCACCAGAAATGATGATGTCTTTGGAGCGATCTTTAATCTCGATATAGCCATCGGGGTGCCATACCGCCAAATCACCCGTGTGGTACCAGCCACCATCCAACGCTTGCTGAGTAGCGGCTTCATCCTTGAGATAGCCCTTCATGACGTTATTACCGCGCATCATGATTTCACCAATCGTTGTGCCATTCTTGGGCACCGGCTCAAGGGTGGTAGGGTCAGCGATACACAGCGCCTCTAGCGCATGGCCGCGCACGCCCTGACGCGACTTAATCTTGGCACGCTCCTCTAGCGGCAACTCATCCCAGGCACTCCGCCAAGCACATACCGTCACTGGGCCATAAACTTCCGTCAGGCCATACACATGGGTGACATCAATGCCCATGCGCTCAACACCGGCAATGATTGAAGCCGGTGGCGCAGCACCAGCGGTAGTCACTTTTACCGGATGCGTAAATTCGCGCTTTTTCTCAGCGGGCAGATTGAGCAGGCCATTAAGAATAATCGGCGCACCGCTGAAATGGGTTACCTGCTCATCAGCAATCAGCTGCATGATCTTGCCAGCATCAACTCGGCGTAAGCAGACGCTAACACCCGCGGCGGCGGCAAGAGTCCAAGGGAAGCACCAGCCGTTGCAATGAAACATCGGCAGTGTCCATAGATAAACCGGATGATGCGGCATTGCCCACTCAAGAATATTACTGACCGCATTCAGGTAAGCGCCACGGTGATGGTAAACCACGCCTTTCGGTTTTCCGGTTGTTCCCGAGGTGTAGTTCAGCGAAATGGCCTGCCATTCATCATCAGGCAGAGTATAAGCATAATCAGGGTCTCCCTCGGCCAGCAGCGCTTCATATTCCAATGCACCGATATGACGCGGCCCCTCAGCATACTCCTCGTCGTCTACATCAATAATCAACGGCTTGGTTGACAATAATGCGACAGCCTCCTCAACGACCTCACTAAACTCTGGATCAACCAGAATCGCTTTGGCCTCACCGTGCTCCAGCATGTAAGCGATAGCCTCGGCATCCAAGCGGATATTCAGTGTGTTGAGCACCGCACCCAGCAAGGGCACGCCGAAATGCGCCTCGAACATAGCGGGCACATTGGGAAGCATGGCCACCACGGTGTCGCCTTTACCAATGCCACGCTGAGAAAGTGCTGATGCTAATTGACGGCAGCGTGTCCAGGTCGTGTGCCAGTTTTGCCGACGATTACCGTGTATCAACGCCGGATAGTCAGGATAAACCGACGCAGTGCGCTCGATGAAGGTCAACGGTGACAACGCCACATGGTTGGCCTTGGTAGCAGGCAAGCCTTGCTCAAAAATTGATGTATTCATGCCAAAGGGCTCCAGTTAATTGTGCCGGATCACAGCGCGGCAGGGTTAAGCGTCAGCAAGCACTGCGCACCCGCATCGATTACCGTACGCTGGGCGCGGCCCAGCGGTAGCCAGTGATGCAGCGCAAACTCAGCGCTGGCTAGCTTAGTGCGATAGAAATCATCTTCGCTGCCAGCCTCCAGCTCAGCCTGCGCTTTAAGTGCGGCCTGGCCCATTTGCCAGGCGCATAGCACATGTCCTGTCAATGACAAAAATGGCGAGGCCAACGCCTGCACGGCATCGCTACCCGTCTCGGGATCACGACTCTGAGTCAATACGCTGTCCATGGCGGCGCGGAGATCTGTCGCCCCGCCACTCAAGCTCTTGCCAAGAGAGGCGAGTGAAGCATGATGACTTAGCGCCGCAGCGGTAGACTCAACCTCGTCAAGCAACGACGACAGCGCCGCACCGCCGTCTTGAGACAGCTTTCGACCAGCAAGATCCAGCGCTTGAATGCCGTTCGTTCCTTCATAGATCGGCGCGATGCGCGCGTCGCGTAACAACTGCGCCGCACCCGTTTCTTCGATATACCCCATCCCGCCATGCACCTGAACACCCAATGAAGCAATATCCACCGCCTGGTCGGTGGAGAACCCCTTGACCACGGGAATCAGCACATCAACGCGGGCCTGAGCCACCTTTCGCGTGTCTGCACTCTCAGCATGGCGGGCAATATCCATCTGCGCCGCACACGTCAGTGCCAAGGCGCGCAACGCATCAGTACGCGCACGCATTGACAACAGCATGCGTCTCACATCCAGGTGCTCAGCAATAGCACACTCCTGGCCACCACGCGCTTTGCTGTTACGCCCCTGCGTACGGTCCATGGCATACGCCAATGCCTGCTGGCAGGCGCGCTCGGCTACGCCGACGCCCTGAATACCCACCTTATGGCGGGCCTCATTCATCATGGTGAACATGTGATTTAGGCCGCGCCCTTGTTCCCCGACCAGATAACCGATAGCGCCTTCGTTCTCACCAAAGCTCAAGGTACAGGTCGGTGAACCATGAATTCCCATCTTGTGTTCAATCGAGGCACATACCACATCGTTACGCTTGCCCAACGAGCCATCGTCATTAACCAAGAACTTGGGCACGATAAACAACGAAATACCCTTATTACCTTCGGGCGCATCTGGCCTGCGTGCTAACACCAAGTGCAGGATATTTTCAGCACACTCATGATCTCCCCAGGTGATGAAGATTTTTTGGCCGCTGATGCGGTAAAAATCCCCCTCAGCGGGATCGCAGGGAACAGCACGCGTACGAACTTTTGACAAATCTGAACCAGCAGACGATTCAGTTAAGTTCATGGTGCCGGTCCAGCGCCCTTCAACCAGCGGCGCCAAATAGCGCGATTTAAGTGTATCGCTACCATGATGCGCCAACGCTTCAATAGCACCTGCCGTTAACATTGGGCACAACCCCAACGCCATATTGGAAGCGTGGAGCATTTCTTGTACGGCACTGGCAACAACCTCAGGCAGCCCTTGCCCACCCAGCGCTTCAGGCACTCCGATGCCATTCCATCCGCCATCAGCATAGGCCTGATAAGCATCAGCGAAGCCATCTGGCACACTAATACTGCCATCCTGGCGGCGCGTACAGCCTTGCTGGTCGCCACGGCTATTGAGGGGAGCCCACACTTCAGCCGTCAGACGCCCCGCTTCCTCCAGTACCGCCTCTAGCAACTCCGAGCCACTCTCTTCAAAAGCTGGCAGCTTGAGCGAGCTGTGTTCAAGCAACTCATCAAGCACAAAGCGAAAATCACGAAGCGGAGCTGCATAAGGGGTCATAAGGAATTCCTCAAAGCGGTTTCAAAAACGCAAGCGTGAAAAATACACACACCTGTAAATTAGATAGTAGGTTAACTATATAACCTAGATGCTGACCATTAGCCCTAGGTCTCAGCAGGAACCAAGCAGCCTGATACGCTATGTCACTAGGGAGAAAGCGCCCGACAGGATATGATAGGTGCGATGTGGCTAAACGGGACTTTCTCCACAGAAAGACTCCATAGCAGAATCACCCCCAGACCTTCATTGATATTTGGTTTGTATACACATGGCCGACCCATCTACACGCAGTGATATTTTTCGCGCCAAAGCAACCACCACCCTTTGGCGATGGTTGTCCAAGTGGCAACTTCGCTCTCTGTGGCGGCTGGCCCGCTTGGTAGGGCCAGCTGTCATGCAGTTCAGCCGCCGTGAGCGCGAAGTTACCTTGGCTAACCTTGGCCAAACCTACCCCGAGCTGGACAGCAAGCAGCGCCAGCGGCTTGCCCGCCATAGCCTAATTCACTCGAGCGCCAGCATGCTGGAGCTTGGCTTTGCCTGGATGGGGCCAGATGAGCGTATCAATGCATCAATTCTTGCCGTTAACGGGCGCGAGTTACTCGATGAGGCTCGTCAACAGGGCCGCGGGGTGATTGTTTTAGCGCCCCACTTTGGTAACTGGGAAGTGCTCAACTTTTGGCTTTCCAGCCATTTCCCCTTCACTGCCATGTACGAGCCACCAAAAATCAAAGCGCTGGACGCAGTGACTCGCCATGGCCGAGAGCGCCAGGGTGCGTCCTTGGTACCAACGAATCCTCGCGGTGTCGCAGCGCTGCTCAAGGCACTCAAGCGCAGCGAAGCTATCGGCATCCTGCCAGATCAAGAGCCCGCCTGGGGCAGTGGTGTGTTCGCGCCCTTTTTCTCCCGCGATGCGTATACTGCCACGCTACTGCCTAAGCTGGTGTCCCGAACCGAAGCCCGAGTCGTCACTGGCGTTGCCGTACGCCACCCAGGAAAAGGCTTCGTCATTCATTTTCTGGCCGCCGACGAACGGGTCTACAGCAATGACGACATTCTCTCGGCTACTGGCGTCAATGCCTGCGTTGAAGCAGCAATTGCATTAGACCCCGCCCAATACCAGTGGGAATACAAGCGCTATCGCAAAACCTACGAAGAGCAAACCGGCCACCCCGACTACAAACGCTATCGTCTGTACTGAGCCAGCCCTACTGAACCCGTCATACAAAACCGGCCATACAAAACCACTCACATTAACCGGGTGTACTCAGCAAAAAACAGCGCGGCAGGATCACCCTCCGCGCTGTTTCAACATCGCACTATCGGTTTACTGGCAACTTAAATTTCAAAGCCTAGGCCGAAATCATCGGCACTAATCGCCATCAGCGACTCTCCACCTGCCTGAATATTTTGCTGGTGTGTCCGAGTTCGCGGCAGCAGACGCTCGAAATAAAAGCGCGCCGTATTGATTTTGGCTTGATAGAACGCCGTTTCACTACTACCCGCATCAAGCGCGGCCTTGGCCTGACTTGCGGCACGAGCAAACAGGTAAGCCAGGGTGACATACCCTGAGTATTTCAGGTAGTCGACGCTGGCAGCACCCACCTCTTCACGGTCACTCATGGCTTTCATACCAACCGCCATAGTTAGCTCACCCCACTCCTTATTCAGCTTGGCCAAGGGGCGAACAAACTCCGCCATACTTGGCGAGCCGTCTTCCGCCTGGCAGAACTTATGGATTTCTTTGGTGAACATCTTCAGAGTCTCACCCTGGTCCATCAGTACTTTGCGACCCAGTAAATCAAGCGCCTGAATGCCAGTCGTTCCTTCATAAAGCAGTGTAATGCGCGAGTCACGTACCAGCTGTTCCATACCCCATTCGCGGATGAACCCGTGACCACCGAATACCTGCACACCTTCGTTCGTCGCTTCAAACCCTGCCTCGGTCAAAAACGCTTTGACGATGGGCGTCAGCAGCCCCAATAACGACTCGGCATGCTCGCGCGCAGCAGCATCAGTACTTTTCTCAACCACATCAACCAACTGCCCCACATAAAGCACCAGCATTCGCCCACCTTCGGCAAAGGCTTTCTGGGTCAGTAGCATGCGGCGTACATCGGGGTGAACAATAATCGGGTCGGCTGGTTTATCAGCCGCTTTAGCACCCGACAATGCACGCATCTGTAAACGGTCGCGGGCATAGGCCAAAGAATTCTGAAAACCCGCCTCAGCCAGGCCCAGCCCCTGAATGCCCACGCCAATCCGCGCAGCATTCATCATGGTAAACATGCAGGCCAGCCCTTTATTGGGCGCACCCACCAGATACCCTTTCGCCGTATCGAAGTTCATCACACAGGTGGCATTACCATGAATGCCCATCTTATGTTCCAGTGAGCCGCAGCTAACGCCGTTGCGCTGCCCTGGGTTGCCTTCACTATCAGGCAGGTACTTGGGCACGACAAACAGAGAAATACCCTTGGAACCAGCAGGCGCGTCAGGCAGCTTAGCAAGCACCAAATGAACAATATTTTCAGCCAGATCATGCTCACCAGCAGAAATAAAGATCTTCGTACCACTGATGTCATAACCACCGTCAGCGTCGGGCACGGCGCGGGTTTTGATCAAGCCTAAATCTGTGCCGCAGTGCGGCTCGGTCAGGCACATGGTGCCTGTCCATACGCCTTCGACCAATTTGGTCAGGTAAGTGGCCTTCTGCTCATCCGTGCCGTGATGACGCAACGCATCGGCAGCCCCCTGTGAAAGCCCAGGATACATCCCCCATGCCAGATTGCTGGAGCAAATCATTTCTGACAACACCATGGCCAGCGAATGCGGCAACCCCTGACCGCCGTGCTCAGTATCTGCGGCAAGGCTCGGCCAACCATTCTCCACATACAACCGATACGCTTCTTTGAAGCCCTCAGGTGCCGTGACATCACCATCTTTTAGCTGACACCCTTGCTCGTCACCCTGGCGATTGAGCGGCAGTAATACATCGCGTGCAAAACGCGCACCCTCTTCAAGTACCGCATTGACCACATCAGGAGATGCGTCATCGCCACCAGGCAAGTTGGCATAATGCGCGGGGTAATCGAACAGCTCGTCCATGACAAAGCGAAGGTCGCGAAGGGGAGCTTGATAGTCTGGCATGTTGTTTTCCTCGGCTACGGGCGCTAGAGGATAAAAGCGCCAATTCAAACGTTCGTTTGATAGTGGCAACGACTTAGCAGCGAGTCAAGCGCTTGATTAAAAATCGGCCCATCTGTCTGCGAGACCAAACCCTCGACTTCGCCAAGTCACTGCATACGAATTCCCCCATCAAGGCGGACCACCTCACCATTAAGCATGGTGTTACGAATCATTTGCTCAGCCAATTGAGCAAACTCATCCGGCTTGCCTAAGCGTTTGGGGAAAGGCACAGCAGCAGACAGTGACGCCACGGCGTCTTCAGGTATATCACTCATCATCGGTGTTTCAAAAACCCCGGGGGCTATCGCCAAAACCCGTATACCATGGCGCGACAACTCCCTTGCTGCTGGTAAGCTCATGCCAACAACACCGGCTTTTGAAGCGCTGTAAGCGCACTGCCCAACCTGACCATCAAAGGCAGCTACCGAGGCAGTATTGATGATGACACCACGCTCACCGTCATCACTCGGCGGGTTTGTCGCCATCGCCGCCGCCGCTAGGCGCATCACATTGAACGTGCCCACCAGATTGATCTGCACGGTGCGCGCATAGGCCTCCAGATCAGCAGGCGTACCCTGGCGATCCAGCAACTTGGCCACACTCACCACACCGGCACAATGCACGACACCATCAAGCTGACCTCCCAGCGCGACGGCGGCCTCAACTGCGGCTTGAATATCATCGCCAGAAGTAACGTCGCCACGCACAGCGACTGCAACATCACCCAACGTTGCGGCATGCGCTTCAACAGCGTCACTCAAATCACACAGCACCACACGCCCACCACCTTGCACCAAGCGCTCCGCCGTCGCCGCGCCCAGTCCCGACGCAGCGCCTGTAATCAAAAAAGTTTTATCATGCACTTGCATAACTCTCTCCTGGGTAGTTAACAACGCAGCTTAGCCGCCACGCTGGATAATCAGAATGACCAGCTCATCAGCCAGTTCCTCAGGGGTTCGCTCACCCGCTGGGTTATACCAACGTACCGTCCAGTTCAACGCTCCCATCACAAAACATGACACCAGAAAACGGTCGCCTTTAATCAAACCAGCGGATAACGCGTCATCAATAACGCCTTGCCATAACGCCTCATAAGCATCACGCAGGTGAACCAGATACTCCTTGGCTGGCTGATCTAAACGACGCCATTCGTACAATGCGACAACATGCGCATTACGATCAGTAAACAGCGTTTCAAGGTGCGCCCGAGCCATAGCGTGCAACCTTGCCTCAGGGCTGCTGTCAGACAGCTCAAGTGCCCGATGCGCAATGGTTAAAGCACTCTTGGTGCCCTCTTCAATAACAGCGGCCAAGATTTCCTGCTTGTCACTAAAGTGGTGGAACAGGCTTCCTGACTTGATACCCATTTCCTTAGCCAGCATGCGCACTGTCGTGCGA
Organism: Halomonas halocynthiae DSM 14573; assembly: GCF_000425725.1. Lineage (GTDB taxonomy): Bacteria > Pseudomonadota > Gammaproteobacteria > Pseudomonadales > Halomonadaceae > Halomonas > Halomonas halocynthiae. Next base: position 182,466 of record NZ_KE384439.1, on the reverse strand, counting down.
TCGTAGCCTTCCTGAACGAATAACTGAGCAGCTTGGCGCGTCAACTCCTTGCGACGTGGAGAGTCATTCACTACATTCATCGATAGCCGCCCTAGCGCTTGCTTGGTTAACTGTGAGCAAAGCATAGCAATAACAACAGGTCAACGCAGTGCAGGCGCAAATGAGCCATTCAACCCACGACCACCCACCCCGATACTGGGAGATATATGATGAGCCAGTTTGACGACATTGTTTTTCTTTCTGCCGCGCGCACCCCGATGGGCGGTATGCTAGGCAACCTTTCCAGCATGAGCGCACCCGAGCTTGCTGCCGTTGCCATCCGTGCTGCTATTGAGCGCGCGGGTGTCGAGGCATCTAGCATTAACGAGGGCATCATGGGCTGCGTACTGCCTGCAGGCGTAAAGCAAGGCCCAGCCCGACAAGCGATGCGCCAAGCGGCAATTCCCGATGCAATTGGTGCGACAACCATCAACAAACTATGTGGCTCAGGCATGAAGGCCACCATGTTGGCTCACGACCTGATTCGCGCTGGCAGTGCAGACATCATGCTGGCTGGCGGTATGGAATCGATGTCCAGCGCACCGCATATTTTACCCCGTGCACGCAGTGGCTATCGCTTAGGACATGGCGAGCTCAAGGATCACATGTTCCTGGATGGGCTGGAGGATGCCGAAACCGGCAAACTGATGGGTGTGTTCGCCCAGAACGTAGCCAGCGAGCGCGGATACACCCGTGAGCGCATGGATGACTTTGCTATCGCGTCACTAGAACGCGCCATGGAAGCGGCCAACGCTGGCCACCTCAATGCCGAAATGGCTCCGGTCACCGTGAGCAGCCGTAAAGGCGACACCTTGATTGAGCGTGACGAGCAACCTTTTCAGGCCCGCATCGATAAAATTCGCGAGTTACGCCCCGCGTTTGCCAAAGACGGCACCATTACTGCTGCCAACGCCAGCTCTATTTCCGATGGTGCTTCAGCACTGATTTTATCGAGCCAGGCTATCGCCGAGCGCCACGGTATAACACCACTGGCTCGTATGCTGGGTCACGCAACCCACTCTCAGCACCCCAGCGAATTCACTATCGCCCCTGTCGGTGCCATCAAAACACTACTGAAAAAGCTCAACTGGAGCGTTAGCGACGTTGATCTGTTCGAAATCAATGAAGCCTTTGCCGTCGTTACGCTAATAGCAATCGATGATTTGGGGTTGTCACATGACAAAGTCAACGTTTATGGCGGCGCTTGTGCTCAAGGCCATCCCATTGGCTCTACCGGCTCACGAATCATTGCCACACTTATTCATGCCTTGAGAAGCAAAGGTAAGAAGCGCGGCATCGCCAGCCTATGCATCGGTGGCGGTGAGGCGACTGCGGTGGCGGTCGAACTCATCGACTAACGCGAGTTCACCAGACCAAACACCAAGCCAGAAACGACAAGAGCCCCGCCAAAGGCAGGGCTCTTGTTACAGCACATTAATTCAACGCACTGTTACACCGTGCTGCAAAAGCAGCGTCAGGTGTTTTACTTACGCATGTTACGCTGGAACATGCGGTTCATTTCTTCACGGTTCTGCTGTGACATCTGCAGAGCAGCTTGTGCATCACGCTGCGCTTGGTTAGCAGTGTTCATTGCCTGTGAAGCCATGCCCAGAGCTTCTGCAGCGTCAACCTGTGCAGCTTCAGCAGTTACGCGAACGTCTTCCAGAGCGCTTGTAGATGCACAACCAGCCATAACAGTCATGGCAGCAGCAGCAGCAGTCAGTTTCAGAGTGTTCTTGATAGTCATAAGATTCCCCTTAGGATTTCCTTGGTACTACACGTTGATGTTGCCTGTAAAACAGGCTTCCTGCACATGCAGGATTCATACAGCCTAAAACGACTGTGTGTCAGGTGCCAGAGACTGTTGAAAAAAAACACAACAATGACTGCACCAAAAACGAGTATTGACTGTCTGAGCGAATCCTAACGGATCACAACCCTCGTGCCAATGTCGACTAACGACGACAGACGCGCTATTTGGTAATCTTCTATCGCCACACAGCCGTCTGTCCAATCCATTCGCCGGTGAATTTCAGCATCTGCCTCACCAACACCATGTATACCAATATACCCGCCAAGCACTGTTTGCTGTGGAGGCGTTCCATTCACCCGATAGTACGTAAAATAATCATCATAATCCTGCTGACTATATACGCCAGTTTCAAGCGCCTGACGCGCATGAAAAGGTGTTGGGTAATCCAGGCCAATAAAAAAATCAAACTTACTGTCAGGGTTGAAACGAGTAATGTGAAACTCACCCAGCGGAGTCGTACGTCCTCCTTCAAAGCGCTGCGCCGCAGAGCCTCCTCGCCCCACCGCAATCGGTGAAAAAGACTCCAGCAACGCATTGCCTCGGAAAACCCTCAGCCTCATCTCCTGCTTGTCAATCAGCACCCATATTTCATTTGCAGTGCGCGGACTACTGGCCTGTGTCAGTAACTTTCCCATATCAAGATCAACTTCGACTGGCGGCTCAAATAACAGGCTTTTCATCACACCAGCGTCAGCCGAACTCGCCAAAAAAATGGAGCCCAGCCCGGTCAGTCGGCAAAAATCACGGCGCGTCAATGACATTTTATTGTTTATCCTCCTTGATCTGGCCATGCATTATATTACCCCTACTTATAACGCCAAGCTAACAACGTTTAGCGACAGGCCATACAAGCAGCAATGGTTGTCATTCACCATGCAATCTGACAAAACCACGCCTTTTATAACCATTACTTGCGCTTATCTTCAACCTGCCAGCGGCTGCCATCAAAGGTAGCTTTCCATCCTGACGCCTTACCATCCTGTTCAGTCATCACGAACTGCTCTTTGGTCTTACGTGAAAAACGAATCTGGGTTGGGCGCCCATCTGGGTCCTCGCTCGGCGCATCGAGCAAGTAATGATACTTTTCAGGCAACGCTTTACTGTGTGCTTGAAGCTCACGCACCAGCGGCGGACGCGTTTCACGGTTTCGAGGGAATTTGCTGGCCGCCATAAATAACCCACTGGCACCGTCTCGTAAAACATAATGGTCATCAACCTTTTGACAGGCCAGTTCTGGCATATCGATTGGGTCCATTTTAGGCGGTGCTACCTCACCACTTTTAAGCAGTTTACGCGTATTCTTGCAACTTTCACTGGTGCAACCAAAGTACTTGCCAAAACGTCCCGACTTGAGCTGCATGTCACTACCGCATTTATCACATTCGATCACTGGGCCTTCATACCCCTTGATACGAAAGCGCCCTTGCTCAACTTCATAACCTTCACAATCGGGGCTATTACCACAAACATGCAGTTTGCGAGTCTCGTCAATCAGGTAACTGTCCATGGCGGTGCCACAAATAGCACAACGCTGCTTCGCACGCAGGGCATCCGTTTCTGCCGCTTCACCGGCATCTGCTGCCACCGCCTCATCGCCCGGCAGTAGGTCCATGGTGGTCTTACAACGCTCTTTGGGCGGCAGATTATAGCCACTACAGCCCAGAAAAACCCCCGTAGACGCTGTGCGAATTTGCATTTTTCGCCCACAAGTGGGGCAATCAATGTCAGTGGGAACGGGCTGATTAGGCCGCATTCCCTGATCACTTTCTGCCACGCTCAGCTCGTGGCGGAATTCTGCGTAGAACGCATCCAATAGCTCGCGCCAACGTCGCTGGCCTTCGGCCACCTCGTCAAGATTGTCTTCCATACGCGCGGTAAAGGAGTAATCCATCAGGTCAGGGAACGACTCAGAAAGCCGCTCACTGACGATATCGCCAAGCTTTTCTGCATAAAAGCGCCGATTCTCCAAGCGCACATAACCCCGGTCCTGAATGGTTGAAATAATCGCGGCATACGTCGAAGGACGGCCAATACCTTTCTTTTCAAGCTCCTTAACTAAGCTCGCCTCGGTGTAGCGCGGCGCTGGCTTAGTGAAGTGCTGCTGAGGGTCCAGGGCCTCAAGGGTCAGCGGCGTGCCTTTTTCCAGATCCGGCAACGCCTGGTCTTCCTCTTTGCGGCTCATGGGCTTCATGACCCGAGTATAACCATCAAACTTAAGCACACGGCCCCGTGCCTTAAGCTCATAGCCATCAACCTCAACAAGCAATGAGGTGGACAAATATTCGGCGGGAGGCATCTGGCAAGCCACGAACTGACGCCAGATCAGTTCATAAAGGCGCTCAGCGTCTCGCTCCATTCCCGCCAGATCCGTGGCACGGCGGGTCACCTCAGACGGACGGATCGCCTCGTGAGCTTCCTGAGCACCATCTTTGCTGCTATAGCGATTAGGCGCATCAGGTAAATAGGATTTACCAAACTCTTGGCCGATATAATCTCGCACGCTGTCTACCGCCTCACGCGACAGATTGGTGGAGTCAGTACGCATATAGGTGATGTAACCTGCTTCATATAGCCGCTGGGCCATCATCATTGTTTTCTTGACTGAGAAGCCCAAACGCCCACTGGCCGCCTGCTGCAACGTCGAGGTAATGAAAGGCGCATTCGGCTTGGAGCGAGTCGGCTTGTCTTCCCGGGCACTAATAGCCAGTGCCGCCTTTCGCAGCCCGGCAATATTTTCCAAGGTCTCGGCTTCAGATGTCGGCCGAAACGCCTTGCCATTATAGCGCAGCAGTTCAAAGCGAATTGGCGCCTCGCCTTCCGCCGCTAAATCAGCATGCACATCCCAGAACTCTTCTGGCACAAAGGCTCGAATTTCACGCTCACGTTCAACAATCAGCTTCATTGCCACCGATTGCACTCGGCCAGCAGATAGCCCACGGGCGACCTTTGCCCACAGTAAAGGAGATAACATGAAGCCAACCACACGATCGAGAAAACGTCTGGCCTGCTGCGCCTCAACCCGCGGCATATTAAGCTGCCCTGGGTCTTTAAAGGCTTCCTGAATAGCGTTCTTGGTGATTTCGTTGAATACCACTCGACGATAACGTTCGCCGTCTCCCCCAATGGTCTCGCGAAGATGCCAGGCAATGGCCTCCCCTTCGCGATCCAAATCCGTCGCCAGGTAGATAGTGTCTGCTTTTTCAGCCAGCTTTTTCAGCTCAGACACAACCTTCTCTTTACCTGGCAACACCTCGTAATGCGCTGCCCAGTCATTATCTGGGTCAATTCCCATGCGCCGTATCAGCTGAGTATGCGCTTTACGCTTACGATGCTCAGCTTTGTCCTCAGGCGACATTTTACGCGTGAGTGCCGCTTGGCGCGCACGCTCTTTGGGGTCCGAGGCCTGCTTACCAGAGCCGCTGGTCGGCAAGTCACGAATGTGCCCCACACTCGATTTCACAATGAAATCTTTGCCGAGATATTTGTTGATCGTCTTAGCCTTGGCCGGCGACTCAACGATGACCAGTGACTTACCCATAGTGCTCCACACTTGTTTAATTACGAAGGCCGAGGAAGGCGCAATGCTGGGCCGGCGCGGACGGCGCCGACTCCTCGGTAGCCAGACTCCCGACAATGACAGCCCAGCCAATGGAATCGCGCTTACCCTAACCCAGCCACCGTCATCGCGCCAGTCAACACGTTGGCTTTATGTAAAATGAAAACCCCCGCAGCCAATGCTGCGAGGGTTCAAAGCAAAGTGACACGACCCAGGGCATAACTCTCACGATCAGATATCTATGCTTTCTCAGGAGCGTTTTTTCCGCGATCTGGGCGCATTAGGCCTAGCACCGGTGCCTGCCACTTTTGTCTTTCTCATTTTCGCTTGAGTCGTCGTCGGCGACACCTGCTCTTGCTTAACGGGTTCTGCGTCAATCAGCAACGGTTCTACTGGCTGAGCCTGCGCAAACAGCTTTTTGATGCGCTCAAACCGCCCTCCCGCATGATGACTCAGTTCGCCATTAACGGCCAGCACATGCTCAATCGTTTCGAGATGACGGCCCACATCCTCACTAGACAACCCTTCCAGCATGCGAGGAATCGCCGCCAACGCCGCTCTCAGGTCATGGCTAAGTGCGGCAGCCTGTTCACGCACCAACTGCTTGAACTCAGCCAGTCCTGCAGTCGTACCCAGGCTTTCATGCAGTGTTCTGAGGCGGTTGAAGCTTCGCCCATCCGTAGACGTCGAAGCACCCAAAATATAGATAATCGAGCGCATAACTGCGGCTTCGCCGCCACCATCCGCCAAATGCTGAGACACCTCAAGGCTGCGGCGCTCCAAGAAGCGGCGATGCTCTGGCTCCGTACCCGGGCTACGACGATGCACATGAGCATCCCCCCCCAGCCCAACCAACGCTTGCAAAAGCGGCTGACCATAGATATCAAGAAACATTCGCTCCGTGCTGCGGTCACGCAGCTCACGAAACGCATCCAACGCATGGGTAATCTGACTAGACATCACGCCTTCAAGTGCACGAAATATATTATCGTCGCCCACAGGATGGCGATTCTGACGAACCATATCCGCAATCACCGGCACTTGAGCCATCAGGGGGTTGCTGTCAGACCACAGTCGATATCCCATGCGATTAGGGTGCATACGGCGCATCCAGTGAGCTGTCTCTGGCGTTGCCACCGCCTGAATCATCGGCCTGATAAACTGCCGGTACAGTCCCAGGTTGATTTCTGAAATCCGCGCCAGCGTCGCAAAGCGTTGATCATCTTCAGGGCGATGATGAATTTCCTGATTCAGTTCATCAAAATTGCGCGTCTGAAACTCCAGCAAGTAATTACGTTCGGTTGCCTCGCTAACCGTACGTTCATCAGCATGCGACACCGTCGTTTCATAGAGCCCTGGCGGCAACACATCGATAAAGTCCATGTTGGCAGTAAACTCTGCATGTTCCTTGCGTGACACACTGCCCGACACAAAGATACCCAAGTGACCCGTGGTATCGTGCATGCAATAAACGATGGTTTGGTCATTAGCAACGACATCATGGTGGTCGTCATACAAATCGCGAATCCACCCCAGCGCCTGCGGAGGCGGTGTAATGTCATCCCCACGCGAACAGAACACCACAACCGGCGAACGCAGGTTGCGTAAGTCAATACGTCGGCCATCTGACGTCACCAGCTGAGCAGTAGACAAGCGATTGCCGACAAACAGGTTATCAACGATGTATTGGATTTCCTGGCCACCCAGTACCACGTGGCCACCCCACCAACGTTCGAAATCCAGATAGCGCTCTGCTTCAGTATCAACTTGGGAAAACAACTGGTATTGCTTATTCCACAAGGTGTTAGCCGGATTCAGGCGCTCAAAGTTTTCTACCAATGCAGCGCCATCAAACTGGCCGGCACCCAAGTCACTCATCAACGACGTAACCCAGCTACCACCGGTCATACCACCGGTATACCGCATCGGCGCCCCGCCCCGCTCACCTGCCCAATAGGACAACGGCGCGCCGGCAATGAGGATGGGCCCAAACTCATCAGGCTCCAGAGCGGCAGCCATCATGATCTGCCAGCCAGCCTGACAATTGCCGACCACCATCGCTTTTTCATCAATGCTCGGATGTAGTGCATTCACGTGGCGAACAAACGCGATTTCCGCCTCAACGACATCCTCAACAGTCTGCCCTGGCTCAGGGTATGGCAAAAAACCGATAAAATAACAGGGGTGCCCCGCCTGAAGGGCAACGCCAAGCTCACTATCAGGTTTGAAACCACCAATACCCGGCCCATGGCCAGCACGCGGATCAACGACCACAAAAGGACGCATCTGCGGGTCAATTTCCATGCCCTCGGGAGGAAGGATCCGCAGCAACTCATAATTAACGGGGCGCGTAAAAGTGCGGCCGTCAAGCAACTCCTCAGATTCAAAACCCAGCACATTCGGTTTGGTCTGGGCAATATGCTCGATATATTGGTTACCACGCTCACGCATGACATCCATATACAACACACTGCGCTGCAGCGTATCGCGCCAATAGTCATAGGCGGACCGCCCAAAACCGAAAGGGTCGAGCATTGAGAGTGCAGCAGGTGGCAGCGTCATCATTTCAAGGGGCATACAAGACATCTCCAGCCGGCGTTATTGAAGTCAACAGCCGTGACCATGGCGGTAGCCGACACAGCCATGCTGCGATGCAATATAGCGCAAAAACCTTTCCCTCGCGAGAGACTTTGTCAACTCGTTACATTTGTTTTATGGACAGGTCCGCCGCACCTCCATACCACTCATACCACTCAAGCTGTAAAGACATGGCTGTAAAGACAATATCGGCTTATGGTAGGCTGGGCGGATTGAATTACTTTCACTTCTGGCTAGGCTGACAGCAAAACGATCCAGCAAAACTATCAGACTGCCATGTTAGGTGATACGCCGCCGTGGAGGGGTATATCAGCATGAGCGAGCAAAGCTCACACCGGGTAATCAGCGGTAGCAAATACCGCAATGCCCAAGGCACCACAGCCATCAAAGATGGCATGAAGCAACGTGTCAGCGACACCTCTGAAACCGATCTTGGGCGCAAGCCCTCTTGGCTGCGTGCCCAGATACCTGCCGGGCAGCGATTCGAAGCCGTAAAGCGTAATGTCAGTGAACATCGGCTCAGCACCGTGTGTGCTGAATCGCACTGCCCCAACATGGGCGAGTGCTGGAGTAATGGCACCGCTACCATCATGCTGATGGGGTCGATCTGTACCCGGGCCTGTCGCTTCTGTGCCGTCGATACTGGCAACCCCAAAGGCTGGTTGGATGCTGAAGAGCCTGATAACACGGCCAAGTCTGTCAAGTTGATGGGGTTACGCTACATCGTGTTGACCTCAGTCGATAGGGACGACCTAGATGACGGTGGGGCTGGACACTATGCCGCGTGTATACGGGCGATAAAGTCGCTCACACCAGAGGTTGTCGTCGAAGCACTCACACCAGACTTCGATGGCGTGCATAGCGCCATTCAAGAAGTGGTCGACTCAGGTCTGGAGGTTTTCGCCCAAAACGTGGAAACCGTCGAACGGCTGACCGAGCGTGTACGTGACCCCCGCGCGGGCTACCGTAAAACGCTAGAGGTATTGGCTTACGCTAAACGCCACAATCCTAACATCATTACCAAAACCAGCCTGATGCTGGGCCTTGGCGAAAGTGATGAAGAAATCTATCAGACATTTGACGATTTGCGTGCCATAGGCGTCGATATCGTGACTCTTGGGCAATACCTGCGCCCTACCCGCAACCACTTACCGGTAGAACGCTGGGTCACACCGGATGAGTTTGAACATTACCGCCAAGTGGGGCTAAACAAAGGCTTTATGGAAGTGCCTTCCGGCCCGCTGGTACGTTCAAGTTATCGCGCCGACCAGGTGTTTGAGAAAAACAACTTGGGGCTGGAACTGTCTGACCACGCCCAAGTACCTGACCAAGAACCCGACCCCAATATTATTCCAGTACGCAACGTCAGCTGACGTATAAAAAAAACACGCACAGATCAATGCTCTGGGCGTGTTTTTTTATGGCGTTCATAACACTTATGTCCAACACCAACAGATAACAGCTAGATCAGCTCACGCCCCAGCGTTTTAGCGAGGCATGTCGCCAAATGCTCACCTACCGTGATGGCCGGCGGCAGCTGTTTAACCAAATCAGCCATACGCGTCATCTCAAGCCCTTCATACCCACAGGGGTTGATCCGATGAAATGGTGCTAAGTCATTATCGACATTTAGCGCCACCCCATGAAAGCTGGCACCACGACGAATTCTCAGGCCAAGCGAGGCTATTTTATACTGCCCCACATAAACCCCCGGCGCATCAGCACGAGCACAAGACGCAACCCCATACTCCGCCAGTAAATCGATCACAGCATTTTCGATATCACTCACTAGCTGGCGAACACCCAGCTTGGCACGGCGCATGTCAATCAAGGGGTAGACAATGACTTGCCCTGGCCCATGGTAGGTGATCTGCCCGCCACGGTCCGTCTGTACTACCGGAATATCACCCGGCACCAGCAAGTGCTCAGGTTTACCAGCCTGCCCTTGCGTAAAAACGGGGTCGTGCTCCACCAGCCATAACTGATCTTCCGTATCGCCGTCTCGCACATCCGTTAATTCACGCATAGCCTGCCACACGGGCTCATAGGGTTGTCGCCCCAACCGCTGCAACCTAATTGGCAACACCTTTACACCACCATGTGAACACGACCCGTCGCCTTGAGAGCATCAAACAACGACTTAATCTGCTCTTCCCCTGTCGCATAGATGCTAAGACGCGCAGACAGGTAGCGCCCATTGCGGCTTGCGACTAACTTCATGGTTGAGACATCGAACGTCGGATCAAACTGCTCAATCACTCGGGCCACCGCCTCCCCAAAGTCGTCCGCTGCGTCACCTACCACCTTGAGGGCATAATCGCAGGGAAATTCAAGCTTGGGCGGCCCCATTGAACTACCTGGGCTAGGATTTCGAAGGTCGCGTATCTGGCCACTCATCTCTGACACCTCACTTACCATGAAAGATCATCTTCTCTCAGCGCACAATCACACTGCAATTAATCAAACCAGCCGCCAAACAAGTTGCTGAAGAAGCGCATGATAGAGTCGATCAGACGTTTGAAAAAACCACCTTCTTCAATAGGCTCCAGCGCCAACAGTTCTCGCTCATCAACCACTTCATCGCCCAGCGTAACGGTCATTAAACCCACCACCTGGCCTTTCTGAATCGGCGCATGCAGGTCCTGCTGAATATCAATTGTCGTGGTGACTTCGTCGCTACGATTGCGCGGCAACGTCACCATAACAGGACCGTTAATACCCACGGAGAGAGTATTGGTGTCGCCACCCCATACCCGAGTTGTTCCCAGCGGAGCGCCAGCTTCTTCAAGCTTTACCGTCTCAAAATAGCGAAAGCCGTAACTAAGCAGCTTCTGCGTTTCCTGTGTTCTGGCTGCGTCTGATGACGTACCCATTACGACCGAAACCAACCGCATATCTTCACGTTCCGATGACGCCACTAAGCAGAAGCCCGCTTCATCAGTCCAGCCTGTTTTCAGCCCATCAACAGATGAGTCACGCCACAGCAAGCGGTTGCGATTGGACTGCTCAATACCACCAAACGTAAACTCCTTCTGGGCGTATATCTGGTAATGCTCGGGGTAGTCTTCAATGATGTGACGAGACAAGTTGGCCAAATCACGCGCCGACGAATAATGATTCGAATCTGGCATCCCCGTCGCATTCATAAAATGCGTATTGGTCATACCCAGACGATCGGCATGCTGGTTCATAATGTCGGCAAACGGCGCTTCGCCACCAGCCAGATATTCAGCCATGGCAACGCTGGCGTCATTACCCGAAACAATAACAATACCTTGCAACAACTCACTGACTGGTACCTGAGTACCAACCTCAATGAACATCCTTGACCCACCCATGCGCCAAGCTTTCTCACTGATAGGCACCAGGTCGTCTTCACTGATATTTCCGCTATTCAGCTCACGTTCTACCAAATAAGCCGTCATCAGCTTGGTTAAGCTTGCCGGGGGTAAACGCTCATCAGCGTTATGCTCAGCCAACACACGACCACTACCAGCATCCACTAAGAGCCAAGAACTGGCAGCCAAATTCGGTGAACTGGGAATCATGACAGGCGGCGCTGGCGGCTTATCCGGGGTGGGCACGGCACTTTGGGCCAGCACATTGCCCGCCAGCACAGCACCAACAACAAAGGTCGTCAGGCGTCGAAAGGAACGAAGATAAGATGAAGCTTTCATGGCAAGTGAATCTCTTGGCAAAGCAGAAAAGTGAGCTGGAATAACACGAAGTTACTCAACATTATCAACAACAAATGTTTCTTCAAATCCGGAATTCTGAAGTTTACGACGAATAGTCCTGACATCTTCAGACCGGCTGACAGGCCCCACCTGAACTCGGTAGAGCCCTGTTTCATCTTCAACACGCACTGGGTAATCAAGTAGCTCATCCAGGCGACCTTCAAGCGCAGAAGCACTGTTTGCCGAGTCTAGAGCGGCCACCTGCACATAAACTGCGCTGCTTGGCGTAACAGAGCGTTGAGCCGAGGACGAAGAAACAGCAGGTGCAGCACCACCCTGCGCCTGCCAGTTACGCGGATCGATAGCCTCAACTTTCACCCGCCCAGTACCAGCATCAAGGATGCCCAAACGCGCCGCAGCCGCGTAGGAAAGATCAATTTCCCGCTCGCTATGAAAAGGCCCACGGTCATTAACACGCAGTATCACTGACTTGCCGTTATCCCTATTGGTGACCCGTGCATAAGTCGGTAATGGCAAAGAACGATGCGCAGCGCTCATCTTATACATGTCATAAATTTCGCCATTGGACGTCGCGTAACCATGGAACTTCTTTCCATACCACGACGCCGTGCCATCACGACGATAACCACTGGCATTATCCATCACCCGATACGTTTTCCCCCACACCTCATAGGTTGACTTATTCCCTCCCCTAGAGTGCGACTCAACACGCGGCACGGCGTCCGGCACCTGGCTAACATCCGGGGGTTCCTGGGGGTAAGCGTCCGAGTTCATATGATAGCGCTCACCACTAGGCTCTGGCGTCACCTCGGGCACAGCAGTATCAGGTGCCTGCTGAGCAACCTCCTGAGTACTTGAGCAGCCTGCCAATAACAGCAGGCTGACCCCTACCTGATACCAGCGTTTCATGGGCTCGCCTCACGTTGCACATCGTTGATAAAGCCCGACTCAGCCTCAAACTCAAGCTGGGCTGCGGCAATCGCCTCAGCAAGCTCCGTCACCGCCATGGCATACAAATAGCTATGATTGTAGCGGGTGATAACATAAAAATTGAACAGACCCATCCGATACTGGGTAGAACCATCCTCAAGCTCAAGCGCCAATGGCACGACCTTAACATCACCTGCAACATCAGCCTCAGTGGTAATGCCTTTCTGAGCCAGCTGACTGACACTGATATAAGGGGCTTTAGCTTGATTGAAGTTAATTCCTGAGGGCGGATTAGCAGGCCCCTGAGCGTCAAAGTAAATAGGTACACCAGCCTGCCAACGATGCTCAGCAAAATAATTGCCAATACTGCCAATAGCGTCTACCGGGTCAGTCCACAGGTTGCGCTTACCATCGTCGTTAAAGTCCACCGCATACGCCATGTAACTGGTAGGTATGAACTGTGGATAGCCCATGGCACCGGCATAGGAACCCACCAACTCGTCAGGTTCTACCTGCTGGTTCCAGGAGATTTCCAGAAAGGTCGCTAATTCTCCACGGAAAAACTTACCGCGGCGCGGATGATGAAACGCCAGTGTAGACAAGGAGTCTAATACTCGATGGTTGCCTTTTATTTGCCCAAAGCGTGTTTCTACGCCCAAAATCGCAGCAATCACTTCAGGCGGCACACCATAGGCCTGTTCAGCTCGCTCAAACGCGTCCTGGTGTGCTGCAATAAACTCAACGCCTTCGCGTATTCGTTCTTCACCAAGAAAAATATCGCGATAGCTGTGCCAAACCAGATTGTATTCAGCAGCGCTAGTCATCGCATCCAGCACTTCCTTGCTGAATTCCGCACGGTCCATCGCGTCATTAAGCCACTCACGCGACACGCCACTTGCCGACACCTCATCAACCAGCGCCTTGACTTCACCGCTGTGAGGGTCGAAATCTGCTGCCATAGTTTGCCCTGATGCGATAAGACATCCCATCACACTAGCGATCAGCAGCGCTTTTGAGCGCCTGAGTTGCAATCCCTTCATTGCTGACATCCTGTTCTTCTCCAAGAAGCTGGCATTACGGCAACCACCGTGTGCATTACCTCACAATGGTGCGAGTATTCATTACATAACGCGACGAACGTTCTTCCAGCGTTATGCGTCACTTTTTCTTTGGTGTGCCGCTAACGCGGTAACAAACGGCGCTGTGCGTGAACTGACATGAGAATACCGAAACCCGCCAACAAGGTCACGCTGGAGGTCCCCCCGTAACTTACCAACGGCAGAGGAACACCAACAACCGGCAAAAGGCCGCTAACCATGCCAACATTAACAAACACATAGATAAAGAAAGTGAGCATGATGCTACCGGCCAGGAGCCGACCAAATGTTTCCTGTGCAGCACTGGCAAGCCACAACCCGCGACACACAATCAACAAATACAAAATCAAAAAGGCCAGCATGCCCACCAGCCCAAACTCCTCACCCAGCACCGCAACAATAAAATCCGTATGGCGCTCAGGCAGAAACTCTAACTGAGACTGAGTCCCTTCAAGCCAGCCTTTGCCCCATACACCGCCACTGCCAATGGCCGTGGTTGATTGAATAATATTCCAACCGGCACCCAGCGGGTCTGTTTCTGGGTCCAGAAAAGTGAGTACACGACGCTTCTGGTAGTCATGCATATTCATCCACAACAGCGGTAACGCAGCAGCAGCTAGCGCCGAAAGCAGGCCAATAATCCGCCACGACAGCCCTGCCAACAACACCACAAAAACAGCCGACAACGCCACCAGTAACGAGGTGCCCAAGTCAGGCTGTCGTGCAATCAGCAGCACAGGTACGCCAATCAATACAGCACATACGACTAAATCCCACAACCGCGGCGGTAACGGGCGACGACTTAGCCACGCAGCCACCATCATCGGCATGGCGAGTTTCATTAACTCAGACGGCTGAAAACGCATCACTCCAGGAATCACCAGCCAGCGCTGAGCCCCCATGCCCATATCACCCATGATTTCTACTGCAATCAACATAGAAACACCCAGCGCATAAGCCGCAAGTGCCCAACGTTGCAACGTAGTGGGTGATAACTGCGCCAGCACTACCATAACCACTAGCGCCAGAATAAAACGCATTCCCTGGCGAATGACCAAGTCCAGATTCTGCCCGCTGGCGCTGTACAACACACCTAACCCACTAATAATCAGCACCACAAGCAGTAGCAGCAACCAGGGGTCAAGATGAATCCGCTCCCAGTAACTGCGTTTGCGTGACAGGCTACCTGGCGATATTCCCAACACATTTTTTGTCATAACGCACCTTCTGACAGCGCCGCAGCCTCTGCGTCTGGGTCTTTCTCTGCCTGGCTGCCCGCAGGCTGCCCCCCTGCATTTCGCTCAAGCAGCCAGAAATCACTCATGGCACGCGCAAGTCCTGCGGCATGGCTGCTCCCGCCACCCGCATTTTCAACAATCACAGAAACCGCAATTTTGGGCTCATCAACCGGAGCAAACGCCATAAATAACGCGTGGTCACGCAACCGCTCACGTATCTGAGATGCGTTGTAACGCTCATTCTGACCCAGCGAAAAGACTTGGGCCGTGCCCGACTTACCTGCCATGGCATATTCCAGCCCTACGCCAGAGCGTCGCGCTGTACCTTCACGACCGCTGAGCACTTTTTTCATGCCTGAAAACACCCTGTCCCACCACTCATCATTGGGCAAAGTGATGTCATCTAAGGTTTCTGGCAGAACCTCCGGCAACGGATCGCCCCCAATTTCCAGCGCAAGACGTGGCTTCACCCAATGACCTCGGTTAGCCAGCACTGCTGTGGCTGTTGCCAGCTGTAACGGGGTCACTTGCAGATACCCCTGACCAATACCAACAGACAAGGTTTCCCCCGGGTACCAAGACTGGTTGAAGCGCTGGCGTTTCCACTCTCTCGACGGCAGCAAGGCACTCCCCTCACCCGCCACATCGGCGGCATTTCGCTGGCCAAAGCCAAACTTCGACAAGTGCTCACTAATACGATCAATGCCTACATCGTGTGCCAGCGAGTAGTAATAGGTATTATTAGAAACGGCCAGCGAACGTTCCATATCAACGCGGCCATGCCCCCAGCGTAACCAGTTACGATAGCGACGATCATCATTGGGTAGTTGGTAATAACCGGGGTCATAAATGGTCGTCTCTGGCGTGATAACCCCAGACGCCAGCCCTGCAATCAGCATGAATGGCTTGATGGTCGAGCCTGCAGGGTAACTGCCACGAATGGCTCGATTAAATAATGGCAGGTCAACATCTTGCTGCAACGCTCGGTAGTCCTTCACATTGATACCCGTTACAAATTGATTGGTATCAAACCCAGGAACCGAAGCCAACGCCAGAATTTGGCCGTTACGGGGGTCAATCGCGACAATGGCGCCACGTCGCCCATCCAGCAAATCAAACGCCAGCTGCTGCAGCGGTTTATCAATCGAGAGTTTCAGGTCTTTTCCTGAGACCGAATCTTCACGTTCCAGCTCGCGCAACACTCTGCCACGTGCATTGGCCTCTACTTTGCGTATCCCTGCTTTACCATGCAACTCATCCTCATAGGACAGCTCAACACCCGTTTTGCCAATATAGTGCGTACCGGCATAGTTACCACTATCGATACGTTCCAACTCTTGCGTATTAATCCGCCCCACATACCCCAGCACATGAGACATAATCTCGCTGTCAGGGTAATGGCGCAAAAACTGCGCCTCAACTTCAACCCCTGGCAGGCGGTAGCGATTAACGGCAAGCAGAGCTATCTGTGATTCGCTCAAGTCGTTGATCAATAGCGCCGGCTGATAAGAACGCTGGCGTTGTCGTGAGCGAGCACGCAGCGACTCAACCTCATCTTCCGGCAGAGCCAGCAAATCAACCAGCAGTCCCAGAGTTTCATCAAGGTTATCAACACGCTCGCGCACCAACATCAGATTATACGTTGGCAAATTTTCTGCCAGCAGCTCACCATTGCGGTCATAAATCAACCCACGACTAGGCGGCAGCGGCTCAACCCTGACCCGGTTCTTGTCCGAGCGCGTGCTATACACCTCATGCTGAACAACTTGCAGGTAATAAAGACGCGCACCCAAAAGCCCCGTCAACAGCACCACCAGCACCACGGCCAACAGCATCCGCACACGGTAAATGTATAGCTCTCTTTGGGGATCCTTAACGGGGTTGCGGTGCAGACGCATGCAGCAAAAAGACCTCAATCACTCATCGGTGGTAGGGATGGCCAACCATCAGTGTCCAGGCACGATACAACTGCTCGGCCAGTACAATCCGCACCAGCGGGTGCGGAAGCGTCAACGGCGACAGCGACCAGCGTTGGTGGGCCTGAGCGGAAAGTCCAGGCTCAAGCCCATCGGGACCACCTACCAGCAGCACCACATCCTGCCCCTGCATACGCCAGCCATCGGCTTCTCGGGCCAGTGCTTCAGTGCTCCAAGGCTTACCCTTAACTTCCAGCGCCACCAAATGTTCATTGCCTTTAAGCCGCGCACGTACCCGCTCGCCTTCCACGGCAACCGCTCGCCCAAGATCAGCATTTTTCCCCCGGGCGCCAGGGGCTATCTCTTCAATTTCCAGAGCAAAGTCGCGTGGCAGACGCTTACGGTATTCATCAACACCACGCGTTACCCAGTCAGGCATGCGGGTACCGACAGCCAGAATTCTGACTTTCATCTACCCCCCTTCACTACAGCCACGGCATTTGCAAGAAGTGGTCTTGCCACGCCCATCGCAACATCCTTGTGCAAAGACATTAATGCTGGCGAAGCGGTTCTTCAGCGACCGACAGATCATCGGCAGGCAGATCAGCCCACAGGCGCTCTAAGTCATAGAGTTCGCGGGTTTCAGGCATCATCAGATGAAGAACCACATCACCCAGATCCACCAGTACCCATTCGGAACCGCCCTCACCCTCCAGTCCCAGCGGTGGCACTCCAGCGTTCTTGGCCTTGAGCACCACTTGTTGTGAAAGTGCTGACAGGTGCCGGCTTGAGGTACCGCTGGCTACAATCATCCATTCGGTAACGCTGGTCAGGTGTGAAACGTCTAACAGCGCAATATCTTTGGCTTTAACGTCTTCTAGGGCGTCAATAACCAGGGTCTTGAGTGCGTCGCTATGCATGCTTTTTGATTCAACTCTCTGATGTTGGATAGCAGAGCCGCTATTGTAACGACTCTTGAGGCTGCAAGCAGCGATCTTTACGCTCCCGCCCACGATCTTTCAGCCCAACTGCTCGCCAACGCCCGTTCCATACAAGCCAAGCGCCAGCAAATGCCGTTCTACATCAGCGGTTAACAAGTAACGCACACTACAGCCCCTAGCTAACCGCTGACGAACATAGGTAGCCGAAACGGCCATGCGGGTAGGTAGGCTGAGATGCAGAAGGCCACCTGCTGTGCTCGCCATTAACTGCGCTGGCGTATTGACCTCGCGGCCTGCAATCAGTTCGCTCAACGCGTTTGATAAGGGCGCATCATGATCTGGCCGCTCCATCACCACGACATGAGCCAGCTCGAACAAGCGCTCAGGCTCATGCCAGTCAGCCAGCCGGAGAAACGCATCATGGCCCAAGGCCATCACCAGCCGTGCCTGATCGCCATATTCCGCACGCAGTTCAGCCAGGGTGTCAGCACTAAACGATGGGCCAGAACGCTTGAGCTCACGGCCATCGGCCACCAGCCCTGGCGTGTCGCCGATGCCCAACTGCAGCAGCTCCAGCCGATGCTCTGCACTAACGCCCGGTGCCTCACGCAGTGGCGGGCGAGCCGCAGGCAGCATGTGAACGTAATCCAGCGCCAGTGCATCACGCAGTTCAACAGCGCTACGTAAATGTCCTAGATGGACTGGGTCGAAAGTGCCACCAAACATCGCAATACGCGGCGACTCATGTGTTCCCAAGGGCACAGGCATCACTGCCGAATCTGGCCATCGCCAAAAACCACATACTTGCGCGTGGTCAAACCCTCCAGCCCTACTGGGCCGCGCACATGCAAACGGTCAGTGGAAATACCGATTTCAGCCCCCAGGCCATACTCAAACCCATCAGCAAAGCGTGTTGAAGCGTTAACCATAACTGAGCTGGAATCTACCTCGGCCAGAAAGCGCCGCGCTAAGGTATAGTTTTCCGTCACAATCGCTTCCGTGTGGCCAGAGCTATAACGCTCAATGTGTTGCATGGCGGCCTCAATGCCATCCACTACGCGAATAGCCAACACTGGGGCGAGATATTCCGCCTGCCAGTCATCCTCAGTGGCTGCGTTGATATCACCCAGCACGTCACAGGTGCGCTCACAGCCGCGCAGCTCTACCCCATGCTCAGCATAGGCAGCTGCCAACTGCGGCAGCATCGAAGCCGCCAAGGGCGCGTCTACCAATAGCGTTTCCATGGTATTACATGTGCCATACCGTTGGGTTTTGGCATTAATGGCAATCGCCAGGGCTTTGTCAGTGTCCGCACTGGCATCTAGGTAAACATGACACACGCCATCCAAATGCTTGATAACGGGCACCTTGGCGTCGCGGCTGATGCGCTCGATCAGCGATTTTCCACCCCGCGGAATAATCACATCCACATAGTCCGCCATGCTGATCAAGGTACCAACGGCTGCACGGTCTGTGGTTGCCACCACCTGCACTGCTGCCGCTGGCAACCCAGTACGCTCAAGCCCCTGGGCAATGCAAGCAGCCAACGCCGCATTCGATTCGCGCGCTTCCGAGCCGCCACGCAAAATACAGGCATTACCTGACTTCAAACACAAACTCGCCGCCTCAATCGTTACATTAGGGCGCGACTCGTAAATAATTCCAATCACCCCTAATGGCACACGCATCCGGCCAATCTGCAAACCACTTGGCATATTGCGCATATCATCAATAGCGCCAACAGGGTCTGGCAACGCCGCCACTTGGCCAAGCCCTGCTATCATGGCATCAATACGGCTATCATCCAGCGCGAGGCGGTCGAGCAGTGCGGCATCTAAGCCATTATCACGACCACGGGCAAGGTCGCGCGCATTGGCAGCCAGCAACTCCGCACGAGCGCCTTCCAGCGCCTCTGCCATAGCCAACAGAGCGGCGTTTTTCAAGGCGGTGTTAGCACTACGCAACGGGGCCGCTGCACGCTTGGCTTGCTCGCCAAGCCCCAGCATATAAGCGTGAACATTATCAAGCGAGGGAGCGGCAGAAGGCGTGGAATAAGAAGCGTGAGCGGTCATGCGTTGGGGTAACTCCTGAAAAAAAATCCTGATGTCTTCAATAGTAAGTCACCATACGCCGTAAATACAAAACCTCGACCAGTTCACAAACACCCAGCGTATCGGCTAGTCTGTGCCACTTGCTAATGGAGCCTGAAACACCGTGAATTTTGTTGACACCCTGTACGCGTGGGCACCTTCGCCCACCATGCTATTACTGATTATTGCTGTCATCTCACTGCTTGAGTCACTCGCCTTGGTCGGCCTGCTATTGCCCGGCGTTGTGCTACTCACTGCTGCCGCCTCATTAGCAGGGCATCAGGAAATCGCCATATTTCCCTTGCTGACAGTCGCTTTTATCGGTGCTGTAGCAGGTGACAGTCTAAGCTTCTGGCTGGGCTACTCCCAACGCGAAAAAGTCAGCACCCTCTGGCCACTTAGCCGCTACCCCCAATGGCTGGAACAGGGGCAAACATTTTTTAACCGCTACGGCGCACTCTCAATTCTGATTGGCCGTTTTGTTGGCCCAGTGCGTCCTGTCATCCCCTTGGTTGGCGGCATGATGCACATGTCACCACGCTTGTTTCTAGCAGCTAACATGGCATCTGCCCTGCTATGGGCGCCCGCGTATATTCTGCCCGGCTACTTGCTCGGCCATGCCTGGCAGAATATGGCCATCATGTCGCACCCACTACGTAGCTGGGTGATCGGCCTAGGCATACTCCTTGTGGTGTTAGCCATTATGTTTTCTTGGCTACGCCTACAGCTACAGCGCGGAGGCAGAGTTTATGGGCTGTTTGCCAACTTAGCGCGGCACAGCCGATTAACTCGCGCACTATGGCTTAAACTTACCCGCCCGCCTAATAGCGAGCTTCCTCTGGCTAGCTGGCTACTACTGCTTACCTCACTAACCGCTCTTGCCGGCCTGTCCATCGCGGTCATTCACGCCAACGGGCCTTTTGCGTTAGATACTCAGCTTCACCAGCTAGTTATCGAGTTTGCTCAACCCGGCCAACTGGTACTTGCCAATACATTAGACCGGATTGGCGATCTATACGGCATCCTCGCAATCGCACTGCCTTGGGCCATCTGGATGCTATGGCGTAAACGCATCGACCTGTTTGCCCATTGGAGCATTGCTCTGATAGCGATTGCGCTGATCAACACCGTAGGAAAAATCAGCATTGGCCGTAGTCGCCCTTGGGCGCCAGAGCATCTCAGCGAGTCTTTTTCCTACCCCAGCGCCCACGCCTCAACCACCATTTTGTTGCTTGGCCTGATGGCAGGATTCATCGCCAATCAACTGCCCACAGCACGGCGCTACTGGGCTTACTGGGCGGCAATACTGGCCGGACTCGTCATGGCACTGTCGCGCGTGCTACTCGGCGTGCACTGGCTTAGCGACATTATTGGCGGCGCACTGCTTGGGTTAGTTATTAGCGCCCTCACGCAGATTTCATGGCAACGTGTTTCACGCCCCCCGCTTAACAATATGCCGTGGAAGCGCCTGCTACTGGCCTCGGTACTAATGATTATTTTGCGTTTATTAGTCCTGGGCACCGTCTAGCCGCAGACGTTTTTTTCACCAACAAGCCATACGGCCTGAACCATCACCCAACCGGACTCGTGACATGCGCCTCATCATTGCCGAGAAACCCAGCGTTGGCCGAGCCGTTGCCGATGTACTTCCCAAGCCTCACCAGAAAGGCGATGGGTTTATCAGGGTGGGTAACGGCGACGTTATTACTTGGTGCATTGGCCATTTACTGGAGCAGGCGGAGCCAGATGCTTATGACCCTGAGTACAAAAAATGGAAAAAAGAGCATCTGCCCATCGTTCCCGTCGAATGGAAACATCGCGTTAAGTACCAAACCCGTTCGCAATTTACTACCGTTAAGCGACTGATCAAAGACGCCGATCAGCTAGTCAACATGGGCGATCCTGACCGCGTCGGCCAGATCCTGGTCGATGAAGTCATCAATTATTCAGGAGTCAACAAAGCAAAACGCGATGCCACCCTGCGTTGCCTCGTCAACGACATGAACCCCGCCGCCATCAAGAAGGCGTTGAATGACCTTCGCAAGAATACTGACTTCATACCGCTAGCGACCTCCGCCCTGGCAAGAGCAAGAGCCGATTGGCTGTATGGCATTAACATGACGCGCCTCTGCACCCTGCTTGGCCAACGCGCCGGTTACAACGGCGTGTTATCGATTGGCCGAGTACAAACCCCCGTGCTGGGCCTGGTCGTATACCGTGATCAGGAAATAGCCAACTTCACCTCTAAACCCTTTTACGAGGTTCTGATTACACTGCAAACCCAAGCGGGTGAGCGATTTTTTGCCAAATGGCAACCCAGCGCCGCTTGCGAGCCTTACATGGACGCACAAGGCCACGTGCTATCACGACAACTGGCCGAGGTGGTGGTGCAAAAAGTGGTGGGCAACGCAGGCAAGGTCATCGCAGTAAAGCGTGATAAGAAAAAGCAGCCACCACCACTGCCGTACAGTCTTTCCTCACTGCAGATTGACGCCTCAAAACGCTTCAACCTGAACGCCCAAAAAACGCTGGATATCTGCCAACAGCTATATGAACGCCATAAACTGATCACCTACCCCCGTTCAGACTGCCGGCACCTGCCTAAAGGCCACTACACCGAGCGTCAAACCGTTGTACAAGCTATTGCCAAAACCGCTCCAGGGCTCGCGGAAAGCGCACAACGCGCCGACCTCAACCTAATCAGTAAGGCATGGAATGACGCCAAAGTTGGTGCTCACCACGCCATTATTCCCACCTCGCGCGCCATGTCATCAGAGCAGCTTTCTCGAGATGAAGCCCATATTTACGAACTAGTGGCCCGCCAGTATTTGATGCAGTTTTACCCCGCCTTTGAGTATACAGAACACCAAATTGACAGCGAAGTAGCAGGCGGGCTGTTCGTGGCCAAGCAAACATCAACGCTTGCTCAAGGTTGGAAGGCCTTGCTACCACCCCAGAAAAAAACAGCGCAAGCGTCAGCGCCTTCACCCACCCCGCTGCCCTCAGTAAAAACCGGTGACGCCGTGACCTGTCTCGACGGCAAGGTAGAAGAGAAACACACCAGTCCACCAAAACACTTCACCGACGCCACCTTGTTGGCCGCCATGACCGGCATCGCTCGATTTGTCTCAGACCCTGAAATAAAAAAAGTCCTTAAAGACACCGACGGACTCGGCACAGAAGCCACCCGAGCAGGCATCATCGAGCTGTTATTCAAGCGCCAGTTTCTGACCAAAAAAGGCAAAGAAATTCACGCTACCGATATCGGAAAACAACTCGTAAAAGCCCTACCCGAACGAATGGTGGCCCCCGATATGACCGCACATTGGGAGTCTCAGCTTGATGCCATCAGCGAGAAACGCATGCGATACGGGCAGTTTATGCAGCCCCTCACTGATGGCCTGAAAGCACTAATTGCTGAAGTAGAAGGCGGTGATTTCTCGGCTCTACGTGGAATGGGCAAAAAGCCGATGCGAAAAAGAAAAACAGCCAGAAAAAAATAGCACAGCACAAACCGCATAATGCGGCTGCTTCAAGGTTTAGAGAGAAGATGGACGCGTGAAGCGCGCCGCACCCTCAAACCAAGGAACGCTGGACTATAGAAGCCAGGGGCTAAACCACAGCACCACAGCTATCGAGCTTGATTTTCATACTGGTCTTGGATAACTAGTACAGCGCATAAACTCAAAAGCTACCAACAATGGCACTATGCGTCAGCTGTTGCACCTTTACTGATGCCTTCAAACACCACCACCCGAGTCGGCTCGCCGGTTTGCTGAGCCACCTGCCCGGCAATCCAGCGGGCGATATTTTCAATCGTGGTCGGGGTATCCAGAATCGCGGTGGCGGCTTTTGGCAGGCTCAGGGTAAATTCTCCCTGGGCGGCGCGGTATCGGCATGTCACCCTATCGTCCGGGCTGGCTTCGACAATATCTTCCGCTTCAATCAGGTAACGATGCTGCAGCCAGTTACTCCATTCCTGCTCCAGCGCGGGCACACGCTCGCCATGTTGATGAATCTCCAGGCGAGAACGATGGCCGTGGGCAATTCGCTGGCAATTCCCCATGTGGCGCTTCAGGCCGTGGCTGTAACCAAACTCCGCGCCCTCAATGTGCTCAGCCTCCAGTGTCAGACGCACACCGGTAACGTTAGTGGGTAAACGGGCATTCAGCAGCGCTTCACAGTGAGCCACAATATCCGCTTCGCTCACCTCTGGTGTTGGCAGCGCCGTCAGCGCCTGAGACGGGGCTTCCATCTGAAACGGATACGGGGTGCTTGCTTCAAACAGGCAGGTTCCGCTGTGGCTGGAAACGCTGACACCTTCCGCCTGTTCCGGCACCAGCAAGGTATGGTCTGGTCCGTCATCCAGTACGCGCTTGATCCAGGGTTTCACCTCGCCGAAATCCAGCAGCATGCCGTCTGCGCCAATCTCGCCTTCCAGGGTCGCGTTGACCCGCCAACTCATCCCGGTCAGCCCGTGCACAGAGCTCCAGATCGAAACGTCCAGATGGGTCAAATGATTAACAAAAAGTGCCATTACTCGAAACCTGCGAATTTGTGTAGTTGCATGGACAGACGCCACTGCGGATGGCTCATGCAGTAAGCCACTGTCTGGCTGACCGGGTCGCCGGTGGACTGGCTCAAAGCGCGCTGATCCATCGGCTGAAGGTAGAAATGCGTGAAGTCGAGGTCACGGAACTGCTCAGGCAAGGCATCTTGCTGCGGGTAAACCAGCTTGATCTCATCGCCCTTTGTCACCACCAGCGGGGCCTGACTTTTGGGGCTGACGCACACCCAATCAATGCCCTCCGGCACCGCCAAGGTACCATTGGTTTCCACCGCTATCTCAAAGCCTCGCGCGTGCAGTGCTTCAATCAGTGACGTATCCACCTGTAGCAGTGGCTCACCACCGGTCATCACCACATAAGGCCTGGGAGGTTTGCCGTGAGGGATGGCGGGCCAAAGGGAGGCAATATGCTCCGCCAGCGCAGCGGCATTCGAAAACCGCCCGCCGTTAACGCCATCCGTGCCAACAAAATCCGTATCACAGAAACGGCACACCGCCGAGCGGCGATCCTTCTCTCGGCCGGACCATAAATTACACCCGCTGAAACGGCAGAAAACGCTGGCACGACCGCTCTGTGCCCCCTCACCCTGCAAGGTGTAGAAGGCTTCCTTTACATGATACATAGCTATTCCCCGCGGGCAGTTGGCCGGTCAGAGGGTATAGACGCGTAAGCGACAGGATCATCAATGCCATTGGCAGCAAAGGCATCAAGGCGGTCAATACAGCTGCCGCACTCACCGCAGGCAAAGGCTTCGCCCAGGTAGCAGGTCCAGGTATTCGTGTAGTCCAGTCCCATCTGCAGGCCATCGGCAAGAATATCGGCCTTGCTGGCATGCAGGTAAGGCGCATGCACCTTCACCGGGTTGCAATCCGCCAGCCCAGCGGCGTGCTGCATGGCGGCAACAAACTCAGGCCGGCAATCCGGGTAGATCAGGTGATCCCCCGCGTGGGCGCCATAATAAACATCACGGGCACCAATATTGATCGCCTTGGCGATGCTCATCGACAGCAGAATCATGTTGCGGTTAGGCACCACGGTTGACTGCATATTATCGGCCGCGTATCGCCCTGTTGGCAGAGGTTGACTGGCATCGGTCAGCGAAGAGCCGTCAATAAGGCCATGAATAGCGCGAATATCCACCACTTGGTGCGCGATACCCAGCGTTTTACAGACCTGCTGGGCCATTTCCAGCTCGCGGGAATGGCGCTGGCCGTAATCAAAGGACAAAGCATGCACGCTGGAATGCTCACGCAGGGCGCGGTGCAACAGAGTGAAAGAATCCATACCGCCGGAATAGACCACCACTGCCGGGCAGTCGTGGGCAGGCGTAGAGGTAGGGTGAGACATGAAGGGTACTCATCGTCGGAGAATTTATCGTCAATCAATGACCCGAATGACGGGTTACCGGGTTCCGGTCCGGCGGGGGAAATCCTACGTGGAGAACGTCTGACTGGCTAGGGCCTGTTGAGGTAATAAAAAATGTATATTTTTTAATGGCTGGTTGTTTCTACTTACCAAACTAAAACGACATCACCGTCAGTATGATGGATGCGCAAGGGGCGAATCTCTTTATAAACCGCCGAGCCATATCGACCTTGCGCTTGCGCCATGGAAGGAAACTCAACTACCCCTTGGCCGCAGAAACCAAGTGCAACACCTGAGTATTTCGCTAAGGTGTGCTCCCATGCCTTACCTAGAACTCAGCATTGAGGAGCCAGCATCCAAGTGGGCCAATCCCAAAGGATGAGCCTACGGCAGACCGTTCGACTATTGAAAGCATGCTCCTTCAACCCTATCGCTCATCTGATAACAAAGGTGGCATTGGGCAACCGAGGATATCTGCAATTACCCGAAACAACTCAGCTTCGGCTGGGCGAATATGCCCGCTATGCTCAATGCAGCGCGCCATGGCTTGCAAAAGAACGGGCTTTTGCAACGGCTTTACGCGCCGTAAACGCTCCACGGCAAAGCTTAATGCACGCATATCACTGACGTCGTCCAGGGCAGACAGAGAAAACGGCAGCTCACCTTCCGCTGCGTTAAGCGCTGCGCTAATCTCTTCAGGACTATCCTGGCCAGCTGCTGCCAACACACTGAGCAGACGTTGGCATTCTTGCTGTAACTCACTGAGTTTAAGATGAGAGAGCCTGCGGCCCTTTTCGCCCAGATGGTTCAACAGCAGCTGATACAGCGCCCACTCAAACAAGCTGGTGTGGCCATCCGCGCTGATCAAGCGCTCCATGCAGAGGCGGAAGTGCTGGGCCTGCTCAGCGGAAAGCGCCTTGACTGCGGGTAGTGCCACCTCTACCAGCGGTAGACGTAACCCGACATCCAGCGTCAACACCTCTGGGCCAAGGTCCACCAGGGCTCGATACGTCTCTGGCAAGGCAATTTGTTGTAACGCGTCTAACTGCTGCTCACGAACTGACGGTTCATCGCTTAGCAGTAGTGCATAAATTAACGCACGAGCGGTATAGGGCTCATGGGCCGCAGCTTTGATTCGTTCTGGCAGGGCATTTAGCGTTGCTCTGGCTTGCGCCAGATGGCGTTGGCTCGGCTGGCCGATAGTGTTAATGGCCGTTTGGGCAGAAGTCGCAGTTAATACAGCAGCTAACGTTGTTTTGCTTAGCGTCGCAACAGAACGATCTTCATTGCCATCGCCACTATCATTGTCATTATCATCGCCACTACCATTACCACTACCACTACCATTGCCACTATCGACGGAACTAGGGGCCTCATGGTCTGTTTCCTGCGGAGGAAAGCGAGACTCAAAGCGACCATCCCAGTCTGGCATGACCCGCTGAACACGTTCTTTTAATGGCGGGTGAGTCGCCATCATACGAGCAAACCGCAGCTTGATGCCCTGGCCGAAAAACAGGTGGCTGAATTCAGCTGCCTGTGGCGCTTTCAAGTAGGAACCCTGGCTATGCGCACCAATCTTGACCAGCGCATTACCAATGCCATAAGGGTTACGGGTGAACTGTACTGCGGAGGCATCCGCCAGATACTCGCGCTGACGGCTGACCGCTGACTTAATCAGATTACCAAAAAAGGTGCCCGCATAGCCGATCACCATTAGTGCCGCTCCCAACCCAAAAATTACCGCCGCTGAGTTGTCACGCTTACTGCCCCCGGCACGCCGATAGGGCATACTACGTAGCAACGTACCGCCCAATAGCCCAATCAGCAGAATACCGTGGAGCACACTGACCAAGCGTATATTTAGCCGCATATCGCCATACAGAATATGACTAAACTCATGCGCGACGACCCCCTGCAACTCTTCCCGTGTCAGGTTGCGAATGGTGCCTCGGGTAATACCAATCACCGCATCGCTGGTTTGATGCCCTGCCGCAAAAGCATTAATGCCCTCGTCCTCTACAATATAAACGGAAGGCACCGGCGTGCCCGATGCAATGGCCATTTCTTCAACGACATTAAGAATGCGGCGTTCATCGGGGTCGAGGGTCGTTAAATTAATCTCGCGCCCACCCAGCGCTTCTGCGACGACTCGCCCACCACCACTTAGCTGACGCTGTTTAAATAGGCCGCCCAACACCACAACAGCCAGCACCCCAACAGCCACAGCAGCAACCAGCTGGAATGAGAGCGCAGACCGCACTTCCTGCACCGAAAAACCGGTTTGCTCTGTGCTACTCATCAACTGCAAGGCGATGGCAACTGCCAATGTTGTCACGGCAACCAACACCAGCACGGCTAATACCAGCAAAACAACCAGGTGCCAGGTTTTGCGCCGAGCGTGCTCCTGAGCAGTGAAAAAATCCATTTACCCCTGACTCCTGCGCAATCCTTAGAATGACACGTTGGGTGCTGTTTGGATCTGGGCGCTGTCTTCAAATTCTAGCAATGAGGCATCCTGACCATGCCCAAACATGCCAGCCACCGCCACTGGCGGGAAGCTCTGCCGATACGTGTTGTAGTGCATCACCGCATCATTGAATGACTGACGCGCAAAAGCCACCTTGTTTTCCGTGCTGGTGAGCTCTTCTGACAGCTGCATCATATTTTGCGACGCTTTGAGGTCCGGGTAAGCTTCCATAACGACATTGAGTCGTCCCATCGCTTGAGTTAGCGCACCTTCAGCCCCCCCAAGATCAGCAATCGCCTTAGCGCTACCAGGGTTCGCCGCCGCCGCTTTCAGTCCGGCCATTGCGGTGTTACGAGCCTCAATGACCGACTGCAGCGTTTCCCGCTCATGGCTCAAATAGCCTTTGGCGGTCTCTACCAGGTTGGGAATGAGGTCATGCCGCCGCTTAAGCTGTACTTCAATCTGAGCAAAGGCGTTCTCAAAGCGATTTTTCAACGAAACAAGACGGTTGTAGATTCCGATAACGTAAAACACGATAACGGCGACAACTACCAAAACAATGATGAGTGTCAGCATTTGAGTCCATCCTTAGAGTTAGCGGAAAAGTGCTAGCGGCAAAATAATAGCATTTGAGCGTCACATACGTATTAACAAACGCAAACGCTTGATCGTACAACAGACGTGCTGCCAGCCATTCGAGCGTTCATCGTCTCAAAGCCAGACCGTATTCTTTGCAAGGGCTGTCATGGGGGCTGTCATAAGGCTTCTTCAGAACACGCGTACCGAGCAACACCTACATTACCAGCTTAACGCACCTAATTTTGTGCGAGCCAATCGCTCACTCATTCGTTATATATTTAAGGCCCCCTACCCAACAGCTACGCACCGAGAAGGGGCAAATGCTTAAGCCTGTGATACTTCAGAGCCAACTCGATGCAATGGCCTAATGGGGATTGCTCAATATTCATGCCCAAAGGGATCACAATAGCTCTCTTGCCTTCATACTCAAATTCACTGCGATATATCTCTTTGCACGTTTCAATCAAACGCGTTTGGCAGTGAAAAAACACCTTAATCACCTCTGGGTCTTTCGCTTTCCAATCGATGCGAATGGTCGTGCCGCTTTTGACAAGGTAACTCGCCTCTCCCCATTTGAGCACTTCTTCGACATCGCCCAACGCATCTTCAGCCGCTATTGTCAGAATAAGCTGCCGCACACGCTCAAGTTGCCGCCGAGCACTCACCGGATAGGTTTCAAACTTAGCCTGAACAGCTGGATTCACAATAATCTTTCCTAGAAATTAACGACATATGGCATAAACGTTTATTTATTCAC
Source organism: Halomonas halocynthiae DSM 14573 (assembly GCF_000425725.1). Classification (GTDB taxonomy): domain Bacteria; phylum Pseudomonadota; class Gammaproteobacteria; order Pseudomonadales; family Halomonadaceae; genus Halomonas; species Halomonas halocynthiae. The sequence goes on along the minus strand of NZ_KE384439.1, from coordinate 152,814 downwards.
TCAATTATCCATGCTGAATGGTTCAAATATCATGCTGCCCGCGTTGCCATAAATTGACCATTGCCAACTGGCACAGTGCACGTGGCGAAATCTAGGTCTGCCGACACAAGTTCTATAAAAGCCGCTATTTCATCAGCATGGGAAGTGGCGTTATCCACCACCAGAAGCCCACCACCTTTCAAGACCCGCTTAATATTCGGCCACCACGGCACATACTCAGAACGGTTAGAATCGAGAAAGAGCAGATCGAATGAAGAATCCTCCACGCTTTCCAGCAACTTTCCAGCCTCGCATTGCAGCGATGTAATATAGTCAGAAAGACCCGAGCGCTCAAAACTCATGGCTGCCAGATCGAACTTATATTCGGCAAGTTCTACTGTCGTGACGTGCCCACCAATCTTCTGAGCTGCCTGGGCAAACCACAACGTGGAATAGCCATTAGAGGTGCCAATCTCCAGCACTCTTTTTGCGTCCGTGGCTTGGGTCAGTACTGAAAGAAACTCCCCCGTATCACGAGTGATATTCAACATGCGACGCGGACGATCAGCAATGGCAGCATCATTTTCCTGGCCAAATTTCTCTAATTCAGTTAGCAACTCGCGTAATGATTCAACCACACTTCCCCCTTAGCAAGCTAAACAGCTTTAAAAAAAGAACCGACTAATCGGCCTCAGAAGGTAGTAACACGTCATGCCCACCTAACTTAGAAACGTAACGTGTTCAGCTTAACGCACATCATGCACTTCGCCAGATTCGACCGAAGCTCTGAAGTCCGCCAAGAACAACGGCACAGCTTGCTGTGTCCGGATGCTTTGACTTATTAAAAGGGACTTGGCGAAGATACTCTAAGCAATACTTGCAAGCTATAAAGTCTTTTAGCCACATGGCTTGATTCTGATAGAGAATCGATATGCGATGAGAGTCCATATAACTGCATACCTAAATGATCATTATCATATGCAAAGCTTATATCATTACCTCTAAAGCTCTGTGTCAATGAGAGGTAATAAGATCCAGCGGATACTGAAAACTCCCATTTATGACTCATACTTTTCCTTTTAACAGGTATTAGATAGCAACAATCGTAGCGCGTGCGACATAATACGGAGAGCGCACTCGCTGCTTTTCCAACAGGGCAGCTTAGGGCGAAAACCAATATTGCATGCACCATTGCACCCGTTTCCACACCTGCTTCTCCCCTCTTCTCTGTAGCGCGACTCAGCCGCTTAAGCAAAATTTTCTTAGCCGTAATGCTATCAGATAATACTAATTCACAGCATTAGCCAATAGCCGTGCACTGCGCTCTTTTGCTACGTTTAGCACCTACTCGCTCATAATTCTTGCTGGTTTCTTCTATCACCTACAACTCGATGGCGTGAGCCAAACCCGCTCGCTCAACTGCATCGGCGTGTGACAAACCTGCGTTAATATGGAGATCTTTCGGCGGCGGTGACGCTGCTGCTCACCTCGCCTTCATTTCTTTGTGCTGAACACGGTAAGCTTGGCGGCAACACTGCTGCTAATGGCTAAAAATCAACGATGACTTCCCATTGGATACTTGGCCCTGGGGCCATTGGTCGCCTGTTGGCACATTCGCTTTCACCCGTCACTGACACCACGTTAGTTGGCCGGCGTGCGCTGCCTCAACAACAACACCTGACCACCCCTGAAGATGAAGAGCGAACTCAGCGGCTGGCGAGCGTTACAACGGCGGCACTAGCCTCTCACCCACTGCCTGCGCCGGGATTTATACATATCACCACCAAAGCCATGGCCGCCGAGGCGGCGCTTGCCAGCATTGCCGGTGTGGTTGCGCCCACAACCCCGCTGGTGCTGTGGCAGAACGGTTTTTTGGCACAGCCGCGTATTACACAGACATGGCCTGGGCCAGTGCTGTGCGCAACCACGACTCAGGGGGCTTATCTCACAGGGGATGATGGTGTGGTTCACGCCGGTCGCGGGCACACTCTAATAGGAAGCCTCAATAACCCACATAACGAACTAGCGGCTCAGCTGGCACAGCGCCTTGTAGCGGCGGGATTAAGCGCTGAGCCTGTCGCTAATATCCGAGTTAGGTTGTGGCACAAGTTAGCCATTAATGCGGCAATTAACCCTTTAGTGGCGCGTTACCAGATTCGTAATGGGCAGTTGCGCGACCGTCCGTTTCGCCCGATGGTGGCGGAGTTGATCGACGAGATTCAGGCGATTCTTGCCGCTGAAAACATCGCACCACCGGCGTCAGGCTGGCAAACACTCATTTGGGGAGTCATTGAAAATACGGCCAATAACCGTGCATCTATGTTGCAGGATATTCTGGCTGACCGACCCACCGAACATGCGGCGATACTCGGCCCGCTATGCGATGCAGCAACGTCTCATGGGGTGCCTGCACCACAGCTTAATTCGCTATTGGCGTGGTTAGCCTCGCGCTAACTGCGGCTGATTGCCTACATTGGCCACAACTGGCCGAGTGCTGAACTGCCTGCTATTATTGATAACTGATTACTCACGATACGCCAAACTCGGCGGCAAGCGTTTCCGGGGGCAGGTTCATGAACAGGTCAAGAACCCAGCGGCACTGGGCTGTGTCGATAAGGACTCTCTCTCAGCAAGCATTTCAGCAGGCGACGTTCTCTCGCCTGTTACTGCTAACAGCCCTGCCCGTGCTATCACTTGGCTCTCAGCAGGCGCTGGCTTCTCAGTACCAACCCGATACGACTGAAGCATCCAGCTACTTTTATCAAGGCGCTTATTTAACTCACCTTGATAATGGCCTTGAGCTGCAAGGGGATAGCGTGTCATCAATGGATGGCGTGACATCCGGCTTCAAGCTGACGGCGGGCTTCTCACCTGTCGGTTTTCCACTGCTCGATTTCGGTGCTGAAATTGATTATCGCGAAAGCGAAGAAGTGCCTTTTGTCGCCAGACAGGGCAGCAGCCAATTGGTGGATACAACAAGCTTAGGCGGTAGTCTATTAGCTGGTATACGCATGGGCGACTTTGGCGTGTATGCCAAATCGGGCATTGCGGGCTGGCAAGGAGAGGTCATTACTGGCCGCCCTGGTGCCAATGTGGATGGTGGCATGGCGCAAGTTAATGGCTTTGGTGCCCATTTGGCTGTTAATGGGGTCGTTAGCCGGCTTAATTACGAACGCTTCGACGAACCCAGTCTATCTCACTTAAATATCGTGACGGCCTCAGTACATATTCCTTTCTGAATACCCTCTAGCCAGTTAAACCAGCTAGCAAAACCACATCGGGCCACCACTGAGACTTTCAGGGTGGCCCGATGCCGTTTGGCGGGTTTATATCGGCGTAATACCCAGCATTAGCCCGTATTGCGCAGCCCAGCGGCAATGCCTGCCATTGTCACCATTAACGCGCGCGACAAATCAGCACTAATGGCACCGTCGGCGTCGCGATTGCGTTGCAATAACTCGGCTTGCAAACCATGCAGCGGGTCAATGTACGGGTTACGCACTTCGATGGCTTGGCGAATCAGTGGTGTACTCTCCAACAAGGCTTGCTGGTCAAGAATATTCAGCAACGCCTCATTGAGGTTGGCAAACCGCTTCCGCAAGCTTTCACCCAGTTGCTCCAGTGCTGGCTCATCCACCAGCCGATGCTCATAGTACGTTGCAATATCTACGTCAGCTTTGGCCAATAACATTTCCAGCATGTCGAGGTAGGTGCCGAAAAATGGCCACTGGTCTCGCATTTCTCGCAGCGCGTCCAGCCCGCCTTCTTCCATCAAACGCTTAGCAAAGGCTTCTCCGCTGCCTAACCAAGCTGGCAGCATTAAGCGTGTTTGGGTCCAGGCAAAGATCCAGGGAATCGCACGCAGTGTCTCGACACCACCATCCTGTCTGCGCTTGGCAGGCCGTGATCCCAAAGGCAAGCGGCCCAGAGCGGCCTCTGGCGTTACTGCACGGAAGTAAGGCACAAAATCTGGGTCTTCACGTACTACGCCAACGTAAGCCTGGTGCGCCACTTCTGACAAGCGCTCCATCTCATCACGCCATGCCGGTTTCGGCTCTGGCGGCGGTAATAACGTGCCTTCCAGCACCGCACAGGCGTAAATTTCCATGGAGCGTAAGGCGATATCCGGCTGACCGAACTTGAAGCGGATCATTTCGCCCTGCTCTGTCACCCTTAGGCTACCGTTCACCGAACCGGGGGGCTGCGACAGAATTGCGGCGTGTGCAGGACCACCACCACGCCCAACGGTGCCGCCACGCCCATGAAACAGGGTGAGTTTAACGTCATGGCGACGACACACCTCAACCAGCCCTTCCTGGGCTCGGTATTGCGCCCAGGCCGCCGCCAGCTGTCCGGCGTCTTTCGCTGAATCAGAATAACCAATCATCACTTCCTGACTATCGCCCACTCGCGCGCGATACCCTGGCAGGCTCAACAGCTGGTCGATAACACCGGGGGCATGATTCAGGTCATCCAGCGTTTCAAACAAAGGCGCGATGGGTAACTTGGCACCACCACCAACTTCTTTCATTAACAAGGCGACACACAGCACATCAGATGGCTGGGCAGCCATGGATATCACATAGGTTCCCAGCGACTCAGCCGGCTCATTGGCTGCCACTCGGAAGGTGTCGATCACTTCTCGGGTTTCAGCAGAACATTCCCAACGACGAGGAATCAACGGCCGGCGAGATGCCAGCTCGGCCAGCAGGAATTCTTGGCGCTGCGGCTCCGTCCACTCGCGGTAATGGCCAAGATCCAGCGCCTCGGTTAATTCTTCCATTACCTGCTCATGGCGCGCCGCTTCCTGCCGCAGGTCAAGCTTGGCCAACGTGACCCCAAACACCGCCACTCTGCGCAACGTATCAAGCAGCACACCATTGGCGATGATGTCTAACCCGACATCACACAGCGAGCGATAACAAGCCAGCAATGGCGCGTACAGTTGCTCGCGGTTTTCAATAATGGGACCGCCGTCATAGGGCTTGCCATCAAGACGCGCCTTCGCCCAGTCGCGGGTCGACTCCACCCGAGCCAACAGCCGCTTGAGCAGCTCACGATAAGGCTCAGCAACATCACCCACTTCAGCGCGCAGAGCACTGTTGGCCTTCCACATCGACAACTCGTTCTTGAGCTGTTCCAGGTCGCGCTGGTATAAATCTGCGGCCATCCAGCGGCCCAGCAACAGCACTTCGCTAGTGACTTTGGCAGTAACGTTGGGGTTACCGTCTCGATCTCCCCCCATCCAGGAGGCGAAGCGAATGGGTGCAGCATCTAGAGGGAGGCGCTCACCGGCAACATTCAGCAGCAGGTTATCCAAGTCACGGTGAAAGTCAGGCACGGCTTTCCATAGCGAGTTTTCAATTACCGCAAATCCCCACTTAGCCTCATCAACAGGTGTAGGCCGCTCGTGGCGAATCTCATCGGTATGCCACGCTTGACCGATCAGCTCTGATAACCGACCTCGTGCACGGGCTCCACGCTCGGGGTAGTCCGCTGATGATTCAATATCAGCCAGGCAGTCATCAATGGCGTCGTATTTCTGGATAAGAGTGCGCCGAATAACTTCGGTAGGGTGCGCAGTCAGCACCAGCTCGACACGCATTTCTGCCAACGCTTGCACCAAGCGCCGCGGTGAGTTGCCTTTATCAATCGCACGTTTAAGCAGGTCGCCAAGGATGGGCTGGGTGCCTGGCTTATAATCTTCCACATGGCGAAAACGCGCACGATAGTGCTGTTCAGCGATATTAGCCAGATTAAGGAACTGATTGAATGCGCGGGTAACGGGAAGAAGTTCATTGTCCGGCAGTTCACGCAGATACTCGATCAGTGCCTGCCGCCCTTCACGTTCGCCCTGCTGCCCTTGCTTGGCCAACGCTCGAATGGTTTCTATGCGCTCAACAAATTCATCACCCAGGTCATCAGCAATGGTATGCCCCAGGCTGTCACCCAAAATACGGACGTTGTCACGCAATGATTCGTGTAGATCGGTACTCATCCGTCAGCCCCCTTCGTTGTTACCACCTGTTTGGCTTTCCTTCACCTGCTTGGCTTTACACCATAACTGATCCATACGCTCAAGGCTCGCTTCGCTGGGCGACTGACCATCACGAGCCAACTCTTGTTCAACATAGCGAAAGCGCTGTTCAAAACGCCGATTGGTACCCCGTAAACACGCTTCTGGATCAGCACCAAGCTTTCTGGCCAGATTCACTGTGGCGAACAGTAAGTCGCCAACTTCATCAGCGGCGTGTTCGATGTCTCCGGCATTCAGCGCCTCTTCAATCTCACCCAACTCTTCATGCAGCTTGGCGACAACACCGGTGGTATCTGGCCAGTCAAACCCTACCCGAGCGGCGCGCTTGGAGAGCTTGGCAGCGCGTGATAATGCGGGCAGCGCGTGCGGAACATCATCCAGTGCTGAGACGCTAGCAGCCGTTTCTCGGCGCTGGCGTTCCTCGTCTTTGAGGGCTTCCCAGCGAACGTTCACCTGGCGACTTTCCAGCTGCTCAGCGCTTACACCCTGGCGACGCGAAGCTAAGCTGCCCTCAGGAAAAACATGCGGGTGGCGCCGCAGCATTTTGGCGGTAAGCGTATGCACAACATCCTTAAAGTCGAAACGCTGCTCTTCTTCGGCTATACGGCTGTAAAAAACCACCTGGAACAACAAGTCGCCCAGTTCTCCGGGCAGCTCGTCATAGGCACGCCGCTCGATGGCGTCGGCTACCTCATAGGCTTCTTCCAGTGTGTGCGGAACAATGCTGTCCCAGTGTTGGCGAACATCCCACGGGCAGCCATGCTGTGGATCACGCAGCACTGTCATCAGAGTCAGCAGGTCGTCAAGGTCATAGCGGCTGGCGACTAGGTTGTCATTCTGATGAGCACTCATTTGCGCTTCCTGTTAGCAACATTGGCGGGTTTTTGTCGCAAGCGGCGCACTTCAAACACATTAGGTAGCTGCTGAACTCGGGTCAGCAGACGGCCGAGCATTTCAAGCCCCTCCACTTCCAGGGTGATATACAAACGCGCAATCCCGTCGTCCATGCCCATCTGAGTATTCACCGACAGAACATTGACCTTTTCGCTACTCAATACGGTGGTTACATCACTAAGCAGCCCAGCACGATCCCAGGCTTCAATTTCGATATCTACCGGATACTGCGTGCGGGCTCTATCCCCCCAGGCCACTTCAATAACACGCTGCGGTTCGTCGACACTCAGCTGCAGAATGTTGGGGCAGTCGCTGCGATGCACGGTAACGCCGCGACCCTGGGTAATAAAACCAATAATCGGCTCGCCAGGCACCGGCCGACAACAGTTCGCCATGCTGGTTTTCAAGTTACCCACCCCAAGCACGGTAATGTCGCCTGCGCTGCCCTCTGAGGGGCGACGCGGCTTGGCCAGTAGTTTGTCCAGCGGTTCATATTCATCACTTTCACCGAACAACTGCTGTGCCTGGTGCAATACCTGACCAATACGCAAATCGCCCGCGCCAATAGCGGCATACATGTCGTCTGGCGAGGTGTAATTCACCTTGCTGGCCAGCTGTTGGGTGTCGAGACCCGGCACGTCTAGGCGCTTCATTTCACGCTCGAATAGCGCGCGACCTTCGTCAAGATTAAGGTCGCGGTTTTGATGCTTAAGCCACGCCTGAATCTTTGAGCGAGCACGCGACGTACGCACATAGCCCAGACTGGGATTCAGCCAGTCACGACTCGGCCCACCTTTGCTGGCCGTCAAAATTTCAACCTGTTGGCCAGTTTTCAGACGATACGTTAATGGCACAATCCGCCCATTGACCTTGGCACCACGACAGCGGTGACCGACTTCGGTATGCACCCGGTACGCGAAATCAATGGGCGAGGCTTCTTTCGGCAAGTCAATGATATGGCCGTCGGGTGTGAAGGTGTAAATGCGATCTGGAGCAATATCGTTTTTCAGCCCTTCACGCAGCTCACCGCTGTAACCCACCTCTTCCTGCCACTCAAGCACTTGGCGTAACCAGGCTATCTTGTCTTCGTAGCTGGAGTTTTTGCTATCGGTATCGTGGCCTTTATAACGCCAGTGAGCACACACGCCAAGTTCGGCTTCGTCGTGCATGGCAAAGGTGCGAATCTGAATTTCCAACACCTTGTTCTCAGGGCCAAAAACAGCAGTATGTAACGACTGGTAACCGTTCTGCTTAGGGTTGGCGATATAGTCATCAAATTCGTTGGGCACATGATGCCAGCGTGAGTGCACGATCCCCAGCATGGCATAGCAGTCGCTGACTTCAGGCACCAGAATGCGTACGGCGCGAATATCATGCATCTGAGAAAAGTCGATATGCTTGCGCTGCATTTTTCGCCAAATCGAATAAATGTGCTTCGCTCGGCCATCGACCTGATAACGCGCAATACCCTGAGCATCCATTAAGCCTTTGAGCGTCTCGACAACCTGGTTGATGTAGTGATCACGATCCAGACGCCTCTCGGCCAGCAGCTTGGCAATGCCCTTGTACTCATCTTCATGCAGGTAGCGAAACGACAGGTCTTCAAGCTCCCATTTAAGGTGCCCGATACCCAGCCGGTGCGCTAACGGTGCATAAACTTCAAACACCTCTCGGGCGACTCGCATACGCTTTTCGCGTGGGGCGTTCTGCACTTGGCGCAAGGCACTGGTCCGCTCTGCGATTTTGATCAGTGCAACTCGCACATCATCAATCATCGTCACCAGCATTTTGCGTAGGTTTTCTTGCTGATTGTGCTGCCTAGCCCCCTCTGAGACGATCTGGACGCGATCGATGGCTGCCATTTGCAGCACACCATTAATCAGACCCGCAACCTCAGCCCCAAACAACGGCTCGATTTTATCTAGCGCCAACATACCTTCTCGGGCAGCACGGTATAGCACCGCCGCCACTAACGCGGGTTGATCAAGACGCAGCTCCGACAGGATATCGGCCATTTCCAGGCCCATGCGAAAGCTGGAATCGCGCTCAAGCCACAACCGATGTGGCCGGTCGGCCTCCCGCTCCAACGATTCAGCCAGCTCACATGCCATGCGCATCTGGTCGACATCATCCAGCGGCACGTCACATTGGAGGTGCTCGATCCAGCGCTCGACGTCAACCCTGCCCTCGTCTGTCAGCGGCTGATCCTCACGCACTTTCACCATGATGCAACAACTCCTTACCTGTCTTGGTCAGGTTCAGGCCTGTGTAGCAAACAGACCCGTCGATAGGTAGCGATCACCACGATCACAGACGATAAACGCAATAACGGCGTTTTCGACCGTATCTGCCACGCGTAACGCCCCTGCTAACGCACCGCCGGAAGACACGCCGGCGAGGATGCCTTCTTCTCGCGCCAGGCGCCGCATGGTGTGTTCAGCCTCACGCTGGCTAATGTCCAGCAGCTGATCAACTCGGGATGGCTCGAAAATTGATGGCCGATACGCGTCAGGCCAGCGACGGATACCGGCAATATTTGCGCCCTCGTCAGGCTGCAAGCCGATAATCTGCACCGCTGAGTTTTGCTCTTTCAGATAGCGCGACACACCCATGATGGTTCCTGTGGTTCCCATGGCACTCACAAAATGGGTCAGGGTTCCTGCTGTTTGCTGCCACAGTTCAGGGCCGGTGGAGCCATAGTGACTCAGCGGGTTATCTGGGTTAGCAAACTGGTCCAGCGCCTTAGCTTCCCCCCGCGCAAGCATTGCATCCGCTAAGTCTCGGGCCTCTTCCATCCCTCCTTCACGGCTGACTTCTATAAGCTCAGCACCATAAGCGGCCATGGCTTGCTTGCGCTCATGGGACGCGCTTTCTGGCATGATCAGTATCAGCCGATACCCCTTAATAGCTGCAGCCATCGCAAGCGCAATGCCAGTGTTTCCCGACGTTGCCTCAACTAGGGTGTCTCCCGCTTGAATAACACCGTGCTTTTCGGCTTGCTCAAGCATACCCAACGCAGGACGATCCTTAACCGAGCCTGCGGGGTTGTTGCCTTCCAGCTTGGCCAGCAACACGTTGTTATGGCCAGCCGTAATGCGTTTCAGGCGGACCAGTGGCGTATTGCCGATGGTTTGCTCTAGGGTAGGAAATTGCATGTTATGGCCTTATAAAAAATCTGCTGCGCGCATTGTGATGCCAGTATATCGCTCAGTTTTCTAGCACCACAAAAGCAATTGCCACATCCGTTTCATCTGATAATGACAGATGTGTGACGTTAACTCCTGCCGCCGTTGCCGATTCCTGAGCCTTGCCAGACAACACCAGCACTGGCCGCCCCAGCGCATCGTTGCTGACCTGGATCTCTTGCCAGCTGATGCCGTGCCTCAGCCCAGTCCCCAGCGCTTTAACAAACGCCTCTTTGGCAGCAAAGCGTTTGGCAAGAAACGCGGGCGGTTGGCCGCGCTCAGCAAAGTCTCGACGCTCTGCCGTACCAAGAATACGCGCAATAAAACGCTCACCGTGGCGCGCCACGGCGCGCTCAAAGCGAGCAATTCGCGCAACATCAGTGCCGATCCCTACAATCACAGCGTCGCTCCGCGATACATTGGCTGCGTAAACATCAGCTTACGCGTTGCTGGAGTCATCGTCGTGGTCATGGTCATGGTCGTGTGTCTCAAGCACTGCCAACAAACCAGCGTCCTGACCGGCAATCACGAGCCGCTTCATCTCAGCCACAGCCTCAGCTAAGCCGACAAACAAGGCACGGGCAATAATCGCATGACCAATATTGAGTTCATGCAAGCCAGGAATCGCCGCGATTGCTTCAACATTGTGATAGTGAAGGCCATGCCCCGCGTTCACCACCAATCCCAATTCATCGGCCATCTCAGCGGCGGCGGTCAGCCGTGCGTATTCCTCTTTGGCTTGAGCGCCGCAAGCTTCCGCATAGGTGCCCGTATGCAATTCGATAACTGGCGCGCCGGCACGCGCTGCCGCTTCAATTTGTGCGCTGTCAGGGTCGATAAATAACGACACCTCACAGCCCGCCGCATTGAGTCGTTTGCAGGCTGCCGCCACCGTCTCAAACCCTGCCACCACATCCAGCCCACCTTCCGTGGTTAACTCTTCGCGCTTTTCCGGCACCAAGCAAACATGCGCGGGCTGCAGTTCTTCAGCCAGCGCCAGCATCTGTTCGGTAATCGCCATTTCAAGGTTCATGGGTGTATTAAGCACTTGAGACAACAAGCGCACATCACGCACCTGAATATGCCGTGCATCTTCTCGGGGATGAACGGTAATGCCATCAGCACCCGCTTGCTCAGCTAACAAAGCAGCCTGAATGGGGTCGGGATAGCGCGTGCCTCTGGCCTCACGCAGCGTCGCGACATGATCAATATTGACACCAAGCAAAATACGGGGGGGACGCATGCAAACCTCCACGGAAAGTCATGAAACGGTGGGTGATATGACACGAGCATATCACTGGTAACGCTAAGTTGGTGTTATTTAAGATGCTTGTTGACGACGGCGTAGCACGAGTTGCTGCATCAGCTCTCGAGAGCGCAGTGGCCGATTTCCCAGCAAGGGGGCTAATGCCGCTCGAGTCACCGCTTTTGCAGGCCCACTCAGGCCGGGCGACTGCCAGTCGTGGCTGGCCAATAGCCGCAGAGTGCGTCCGTCAATTCCCCGTGCGTCAGGAACAAAGGCACAACTGTCTGGCTCCAACCGATAGCGACCATGGGGATCAAGCTCACCCCCTTGCGGGGTGGTAAAGCGGGGGCGCGCGCCCAGAATATCAAGCAACGCGAGTTCAATATCACGTAATGCAGCGGCTCTGGCATCAGGCCGAGCAAAGGCCTCTAGTGCTGCCGCGTAAAAAGCAAAGACGTCATCAGCCACCAGCTCCACCGGCAGCAGGCGGGTCAGTAATTCATTGGCATAAAAACCGCACAACAGACCTTCTCCAGCAAGCATGGCAGCGCTGCCACGGCTTTCAATCAGGATCAGGCGTTTGAGCTCCCCGTTACCCGACCAGGTCAGGTGTAATGGGCTGAACGGCTGTAACGTGCTACGGCTGCGGCTGCCTGGGCGCTGTACACCCCGAGCAACCGCACGCACCCGCCCATGCCCCAGCACTAGTAGCTCAACCAGTGCGCTGGTTTCACGATAGGGGCGTTTATGCAGCAAATACGCGGGTGCTGGTTGCATTAGCCGATATCCAACAAGGCCGTTGTATCAGTTGGTGATATAACCCAGGCTTTTTAGTGCGCGGTCATCATCAGACCAGCCTCGCTTAACCTTGACCCATAAACTGAGCATAACTTTGGCTTCGAAGGCTTTTTCCATATCCAGCCGCGCTTCGCGGCCAATCATTTTGATGCGCTCGCCCTTCTCACCGATCAGGATTTTTTTCTGCCCTTGTCGCTCCACCAAAATCAGTGCGCCAATGTGTATCACGCGCCCCGCATCACGAAACTCTTCAATTTCAACGGTCATCTGGTAGGGCAACTCATCACCGAGCTGACGCATGACTTTTTCGCGTACCAGCTCAGAGGCCAGAAACCGCTGGCTACGGTCAGTCACCTGGTCATCTGGAAAATGGTGCATGCCTTCTGGCAAGTGCTTGCCCACTTCTGCCTCAAGCTGGTCAAGGTTGGTGCCATGTTGCGCAGCAATCGGCACGATGGCGGCAAAGTCACGCCGCGTCGCTAGCTCAGCAAGCCAGGGCAGTAACGTGGTTTTATCTTCAACTCGGTCGACCTTGTTAACAGCCAACACCACCGGCGCATCAACACTACTCAAACGATCCAGCACAATCTGGTCTTCTTCTGTCCAGCGGGTGCGGTCAACAATAAATATCACGCAATCTACATCGCGCAATGCCTGGGTTGCTGCTTGGTTCATAAAGCGGTTTATGGCCTTGTTGCGGTCACTTCCCAGCTTATGAATCCCTGGCGTATCTACGTAGATAAACTGAGCATCATCCTGCGTTTTAATGCCCATTACCTGATGGCGAGTCGTTTGTGGACGACGCGAGGTAATCGAAATTTTCTGGCCGAGGATCCTGTTCATCAGGGTCGACTTGCCAACATTCGGGCGGCCTACAATGGCCACAAATCCACAGGTCTGAGTCATATGCGTACCCCGGAAGATTCAAGACTGGCCAACGCGTATTCGGCGGCTTGCTGCTCGGCATGACGCCGACTTGTGCCCACGCCTTTCGGCGATTTATCTAGCAGCGCAACCTGACACACGACCGTAAAGGTCTGGTCATGCGCTTCCCCTTCAACAGACACCACCTCATAGTGTGGCAGCGCCTCCTGACGGGACTGAAGAAACTCTTGCAAGCGCGTTTTAGGGTCTTTCTGAGTATCTTTCAGGCTGGTAGCTTCAAGGCGCCCAGCAAACCAGTCCAACACCCTGGCTCGGGCTGTTTCCATACCGGCATCTAGGTAAATCGCCCCAATAACCGCCTCCACGGTATCGGCCAGAATCGAGTCACGACGATGCCCGCCGCTCTTCATCTCACCAGAGCCCAAACGCAAGCATTCACCCGCCTGCATTTCTCGGGCTAACTCAGCCAATGTCTGGCCCTTGACCAAGCGTGCCCGCAAACGCGACAACTCGCCTTCCCTGGCCTGGGGGAATTGCTGAAACAGTGCCTCAGCAATCACAAAATTGACAATTGAGTCGCCAAGAAACTCAAGCCGCTCGTTATTCATACCACCATAGCTGCGGTGGGTTACGGCAAGCTCCAGCAGCTCTGGCGACGAAAACTCATGACCAATGCGACGGCAAAAGAGGGTTAACGGGTTACTCACAGGACAGCCACCTCTTGGCCGGTGTTACGTTGTTGCAAAAATGTGTGATACGGGCCTACTGCTAAGCTCATTGAATCCCCCGAACACTACTGAAACTGGGTAGCCCGCCGTCCCAGTGCATCCATACTGCGAACGCTTTACCGACAATGTTTTCTTCCGGCACAAAACCCCAGAAGCGGCTGTCACTGGAGTGGTCGCGGTTATCACCCATGGTGAAGTACTTGCCTTCAGGCACTTCAATTTCACGCACTTGCGGGCCTGGCGCCTTAGGATCGTTGTAAATCAGGTGAGTAGACTCGCCCAGCAGCTCCTCAAACTTCAGTTCGCCTGGCGCATCTTCCCCAGCCTCTCCTAGCGCGCGTTTCGAAACGGGCTCACCGTTTACATAAAGCTGCTTATCTTCGTAACGAATGAGGTCACCCGGCAGGCCTACAACCCGCTTAATGTAATTGACTGATGGGTCTCCCGGAAAACGAAACACCATCACATCACCGCGCTCAGGGTCGTTGACTTCCAGCACCCGTGTATTAACCACGGGTAAACGCAGGCCATAGGCAAACTTGTTAACTAAAACGAAATCACCCACCTTCAGCGTGGGTCGCATGGACCCCGACGGAATCTGGAATGGCTCCACAATGAAGCTCCTGACGACCAAAACAATCAGCAGCACCGGAAAAAACGAGCGCGCATAATCAACCGGCCACGGCTCACGCGCCCCCTCTGAGCTCCCTGTTTCTTCAACCCGTCGCGCCTTACGCGCTGGCCGCCACCACAGCATATCCAACAGAGTGATCACGCCTGTTACTGCAACGGCAATCACCAGCAGCAGTGCAAAATCCAGACTCATGCGTCTTCCTTAGTCGTTCTTAATCGTTGGACTTGAGCACAGCAAGGAAGGCATCTTGGGGAATTTCCACCCGCCCGACCTGCTTCATGCGTTTTTTGCCCGCTTTTTGCTTTTCAAGCAGCTTTTTCTTACGGCTAACATCACCGCCATAACACTTTGCTGTCACGTTCTTACGCAGCGCTTTAACGGTAGAGCGAGCCACCACCTGCCCACCAATAGCGGCCTGAATAGCCACATCAAACATCTGGCGGGGTATCAGCTCCTGCATTTTCTCAACGAGAATCCGACCACGGCTATGGGCATGGTCGCGGTGAATAATGATCGCCAGTGCATCAACACGATCACCGTTGATCAGCACGTCTAGGCGCACCAGCTTGGCGGTTTCAAAACGCTCAAAGCTGTAATCCAACGACGCGTAGCCCCGCGAAATGGACTTGAGCCGGTCAAAAAAGTCCATTACGACTTCAGACATCGGCAGCTCATACGTCAACTGAATCTGGCTACCCAGAAACAGCATGTCCAGCTGAGTGCCACGACGCTGTTCACACTCCGCGATAACGTTACCGACAAATTCCTGAGGCACCAGAATACTGGCCCGAGCGACAGGCTCGCGCATTTCTTCCACGTTGGCCATATCAGGCAGTTTTGAAGGATTCGAGACATAAAGCGTCTCGCCGTTCTTCATCAGCAGCTCGTACACCACCGTTGGCGCAGTAGAAAGCAAGTCCAGGTCATACTCGCGCTCAAGGCGCTCCTGGATGATTTCCATGTGCAACGTGCCAAGAAAACCAACACGAAAGCCAAAGCCCAGCGCATCAGAGTTTTCCGGCTCATACTCCAACGAGGCGTCATTGAGCGCCAGCTTTTCCAGTGCGTCGCGAAAGTCTTCATAGTCATCCGCGCTGATCGGAAACATCCCCGCATACACTTGCGGCTTAACTTTTTGAAAACCTGGCAGCCGCTTGATCTCTGATGTTTTCGTATGGGTGATAGTGTCACCCACCGGCGCGCCATGAATGTCTTTGATGCCAGCGACAATGTAGCCAACTTCACCCGCCCGAAGCCTGCCAGTTTCCTGACGCAGCGGCGTAAACACACCCACGGTATTAGCCTGCCAGTCTTTGCCGGTCGACAGAATGCGGATTTTCTCGCCCTTGTTCAGGGTGCCGTCGAAAATACGCACCAGCGACACGACGCCCAGATAATTATCAAACCATGAGTCGATAATCAGTGCTTGAAGCGGCGCGTCAACATCACCTTTTGGCGGGGGAATATCACGCACCAAGCGCTCCAGCAGTGCATCGATGCCTAGGCCAGTCTTGGCCGATACCTGACAGGCGTCGGTCGCATCAATACCGATAATTTCCTCAACCTCATGGGCCACCTTGTCAGGATCAGCCTGAGGTAAGTCCATCTTGTTGAGTACCGGCAGCACCTCAAGACCCTGCTCTAATGCGGTGTAGCAGTTAGCCACCGACTGCGCTTCAACCCCTTGCCCGGCATCTACCACCAACAACGCACCTTCACAGGCATACAACGAGCGCGACACCTCATAGGAGAAGTCTACGTGGCCCGGCGTATCAATGAAGTTCAACTGATAAACCTGACCATCAGCCGCGGTGTAATCCAGCGTGACCGATTGCGCTTTAATAGTGATGCCGCGCTCACGCTCCAAATCCATGGAGTCCAGCACCTGCTCTTTGAGCTCGCGTTCAGTGAGCCCTCCACAGGTCTGAATCAAACGATCAGCCAGCGTAGACTTGCCGTGATCGATATGAGCGATGATGGAAAAATTACGTATTCCATTGATTGTCTTGCGATCGTCTTTATCTGACATGCATTGAAACCCGTTCCATGTACGCAGCCATGGTCAAGTTGAGCAAAACACCTTGCACAGGCGCCGGCTGCGTGAAAGTTGCGCGTGAGAGCTGCGCGCATTGTAGCGCGGCAAAGCCGCAATGTCGCCAGATCTTGATCTATCAACACACTGGCCGTTATCTGCCTAGCCCCATCCTTCAAGAGAAAAAAGAACAAGAGACCTTTATCAACATAAAAAAACCCGGCGGACACGTCCGCCGGGTGACTATTGACTCAGTTACCAAAAACGACTCTCAGTTGTCATCCAACCGCAGCGGAACATAGTAAGAGCGGCCTTCACGATACAACCGAACAGGCACTGACTGACCCTCTGGCAACTCGTTGATCAGCTCAACCAGCTGTTCGGGGTCTTCAATCGGTTGCATGGCAATGTTCACCAGCACATCGCCGCGGCGAATACCTGCTCGAGCGGCAGCGCCATCACGAGCTACATCAGTAACACGCACGCCACTATCGATCTTCAACTGTTTGAGCACCCGCTCATCCAACGCCTGCACCTGAATACCCAGGCGTGCAGGTGTGCTGTCGTCAGCGCTGCCATGATTACCAGCACTCGCGTCGATACCCGGCCAGTTGCCTAAGGTAATCGTCAGATGCTCATTCTCACCATCACGCAACACCAGCAGCTCGACGTCCTCATCAGGATCAATGGCACCAATCAGACGCGGTAAGGTTTCAGAACTATCAATCCGCTTGCCGTTGGCTTCAAGGATGATATCTCCTGCTTTCAGCCCATCACGTGCGGCGGGGCCTTCTGGGTCCATATCAGAGACCAACGCACCTTCTGGCTCTTCCATCCCGAACGATTCGGCCAGGTCACGAGAAACCGGCTGAATCATTACGCCCAACCAGCCACGACTCACTGAGCCATCATCACGCAGCTGATCGGCCACATCCATTGCCACATTGATAGGAATGGAGAACGACAATCCCATGAAGCCGCCACTGCGGGTGAAGATCTGTGAGTTGATACCCACGACTTCACCATCAAGGTTGAACAGTGGTCCACCAGAGTTGCCTGGGTTAATAGCTACGTCTGTCTGAATAAAGGGCACGTAGGCATCCTGCGGCAAGGTGCGGTTCATGGCACTGACAATACCGGCAGTTACCGAGTGGTCAAAGCCAAACGGTGAGCCAATAGCTGCCACCCACTCACCCACTTCCAGGTCATCAGAGTTGCCCAGAGTCAGTGCTGGCAAATCATTTGCATCGACCTTAAGCACAGCAATATCTGTTTTGATATCTACGCCAACAACTTCCGCCTCAAGCTCACGACGGTCACTAAAGCGCACCAGGATCTCATCAGCATCATTTACCACATGAGCATTGGTCATGATGTAGCCAGCTTCATCAATAATGAAACCCGACCCCAGTGACTCACGCTCTTCGCTATAACCGCGCCCACCACCTTCGGGAAACGGGAAGCGGTCACCAAAGAATTCACGGAAAATATCGGGCATTTCCGGGCCGCCAAAATTACGACCGGGGAACGATGACCCGCGCCGCTCAACTGTCTGAGAGGTAGAGATATTGACCACCCCTGGCGCAGCCTCTTTGACTAACCCAGTAAAGTCAGGTAAATCACGAGCCAGCGCAGGCTGGCTGGCAAGCGCTGCGATCAGCAGCAGCATCCATAAAGAAGACAACCGCATATTGAATTTCATGAAACTCTCCTATGAGTTGCATCAAGTTGAGACAGTACGTTTTATACCTTGGTCACATCGAAAGGTTCAGCAACCTGTGTGGTATTTTCAGCACATCGCACAACCTCCAGCAGCTGAGGTAGGTAGCGCGACGTCGGCGTGAGGTGATGAGTACGCAACCATACCCCTCCAGCACCCAGCCCCACCATAAATCCAAGACCCGCCCAAATATCACTACCACTCCCCAACTGCCCTATTACAGCGCCCACCAACGCCAGTAAAAGCGGCACACCATAGGCCAGCAGGCTGGCGCGAGCGATATCCGTTGCTTTCAGCCCAAGACGCACTTGATCGCCCCGCTGAAGATTCAACGACGTATTCATGGAAAACCGCAAAGGAGGTTTACGAGAGAGACGCGAGAGCTGAGCGCTGCCACAACCATGGCGAGCACTACAGCTACCACAGGCAGCCTGGCGCTGAACTTCAACCCAAACGCCTCCGTCATAACAACCAACGACACGCCCCAGCTCTTCAACCAGGCCATCACTTATCGGACGATTATTCATTGAGTGATCTGCTACGCCATGGGGGTTAGCGACTTACGAGGCAGGCTGAGAGGCGGGTGATGAACGAGACAAGGAAGCTTCCATGCTGCTAACAACACGTCGCAGCACATAGGGCGGCAGTTCCCCCATCGCCATAATCTGATAGAACTGCTCACCAATTCGAGGCTGCACTACCGCCGCCTGTGATGCGCCCAATCGATGAATACCCGGCTTGAGGCTTGGCTGCCCCTGCAAAGGCTCAACAAACAGGCTCAGCGTTGCCAGGCCGTCACTATAAAGGTGATGAACACGGCCTTGACGCGATGCATCTTGCTTAACCGACTGACGGATAAACCCCGGCGGGAGCCAATCAGGCTGCCACGGCCCCTCAAGCTTGCTAACCGTTGATTCAACCGCAATGGTTCCGGCATAACGCTGGCCTACATCAAGCTCTACCAGTTGAAATGTTTCCAGCACACCACGCTCGCCCAACAATTCTTGCTTCAGCGGCAACGCGGTTTCAACATCGATCCATTGACGGCGAGCATGGCGAAAGTTATCGCGCGGCTCAACATCAACCCGAACGGCTGGACGCCCAGCGATGCGCTGGTTATCAAACAGTCTGAACCGGTAGTAATCATCGAGATGATCCACGATCGCATCGGGGGTAGCTGCAAAAAGGCCGTGTTCATTTTTAAGCAGCATAGCCGTAACGCCGCGACGCTCATGAGTTAACGGACTATCATCAAGCATGACTAACTCATCACGCTCTGTTCCGTCGTCTACCTCATGGGTTAACGCCAAGGTTCTCACGCCGCCTGATCCCGCGCGTACTGCCCTAGCTTGAAAATTGACACAATGCTGCGCCAGCAAGCTACGTCTCATCCACTCAACACCGGACACAGGGGTGTCCAGCGTTTCTAGCGCTGAGCAGTCAAGCGACAGCGTATCAAGCTGAACACTCTCTTCACTCGCTTGCTGAGCCAGAACCATCATCGGTGTCGCCGCAAACGCCAGCACCAAAGGCAACGTACTCAGCCATGCTATACGCGGACATTTAGCCAAAATATACATTAGCGTTGGCTCGACATCCCACTTCCAGACACCTGACCTTCAGACACGCGAAATAGAGGCATCCAACTATCACCCGCACCTGGCGCAGCGCCTTCAGAATGACGGTTCAGATAAGACTGCAACAACAAGGCCTGCTGCTGATCGATGGCGCGTGATTGCTGCTCTTGTGAAGGACTCAGCATCATGGGCGTTGAACCACCGGCACCCACCGTCATTACCCCGCTGTTGCTACGCATACCGGGAGCAGTCTGGAACATCGGCAAATCAACCAGCGATGGTGCCGCCACAGGAGCTCTAATCGCAGGTGCATTATTTGCAGCCGCAAGATCTGCACCTGAGCCATCAAGTACCGAGTTACCGTTGTAAAACTGCACACCACTGATCACCATTAGCGAAACAGCAGCAGCAATACCGGCGCCTCGTGCCAGTGGCACGCCACCGCGTTTTATCCGCTTCGCTGACGCATCGCTCTGTAGCGATGCTGACTGAGACGCCTCATGCCCGCTAGCAGGAACCGGCTCGGCCTCCAGCTTAGCCATGATATCGGCAGACAGGTCGACACTGGTATCAATGTGCGCATCACGACGCATAATGCTACGCGCCAGATGGTAACGCCGCCAGCTATCGGCTTCTTCCGGCGCTGTTTTCAGTGTTGCCAGAACACGACGCAACTCAAGATCGTCGCCTTCATCGTCCATCAGCGCGGATAGTGACTGCCTTGCGTTAAGATTCATTTCTCCCCCTTACCCTCACAGCCAGAGCGCTTACGCTCTGCATCAATTGTCAGCACATTGACCGACCAATTTCAGGAACATTGATCCTGATGCTGCCTTTTACTGCTACTGCTTATTGCTTAACTGCTTGCTGCCTATGAGACGCCAGTTTGTCCAGACAGTTCAGCGAACCGTGAAAAAAGATGTCAATCTGACGGTAATCGACGACACCCTATTGATTCCGCGCAGTCGTGATAAGCGGTTGGATATGCTGATCCACCGCTTCTCGAGCACGAAAAATTCTTGAACGAACCGTACCGACCGGGCACTCCATGATGTTGGCGATATCCTCATAGGACAACCCATCCATCTCGCGCAGCGTAATCGCTGTGCGCAAATCATCCGGCAATGCCTCGATGGCTTCAAAGACTGCCGACTCAAGCTGGTCTCGCGCTATCGCCGCCTCAGGCGTCTCAATATCCGCAAGACGGCCACTGTGGTCCAAGACCTCGGCATCGGACATGTCAAGATCAGTTCCTGGTGGCCGACGACTGCGAGACACCAAGTAATTTTTCGCGGTATTGATAGCGATGCGATACATCCAAGTATAGAACGCACTCTCCGCACGAAAGCTACCTAGCGCGCGATACGCCTTGATAAAGGCTTCTTGCGCAACATCCTGAACTTCCGAGTGGTCATGCACATAGCGCCCTATCAATCCAATGATTTTGTGCTGATACTTTTTCACAAGCAGGTCAAACGCGCGCGTATCACCATTTCGCGCACGCTCGACAAGCTGCTGATCGGTTTCCCGATTTCCCATTAAACATCCCCCTTGGTGGGGGCACTAAGCGGTCCCTTGAGCACAAAACACTCACTAACTGGTATTGCTTGCATAGATGTTAACCTGAAGCCTGATGGTTACATGGCAACCTGTGGAGGCTTACGCCGCTCCCGATAAAGCGCATCGGCGAAAGGATCAAGTGTTGCTGTTTTCACAGAGTCTATCAAGCACTTGAGCCAGTTAAGCTCGCGGCCTTAATGACCCGAAAGCCGTTATAAAGTTCCATTGAGCATTGAAATTCATGAACATCAGGGTAATAGTAGAATATTATTGAGAGACATCCGCGCCACCATGTAACAGGTAGAAAAATGTCCGAGCAAAAGATCTACAACCTGAACGTTCTTGCTGAGGACGTTTTGATCACTCCGTCTGAACTCAAGAAAGCCGTTCCACTAACTGAGACAGCCCAGCGCACCGTGGTTGAAGGGCGCGAAACCATCGAGCGGATTCTCGATGGCAGCGACCCCCGCTTACTGATGGTGGTTGGCCCTTGCTCCATCCATGACATTGACGCCGCACTGGACTACGCTCGCCGACTTCGCAAGCTGGCCGATGAAGTAAAAGACAGCCTGTACATCGTAATGCGCGTTTATTTCGAAAAGCCACGCACTACCGTTGGCTGGAAAGGACTCATCAACGACCCACACCTTAACGGCTCATTTGAGATCGAAGAAGGCCTGCATCTCGCTCGCCGCCTGCTGGTCGACCTGGCCGAGCTCGGACTACCACTGGCCACTGAAGCCCTGGACCCAATCTCGCCACAATACATGCAAGACTGCATTAGCTGGTCAGCCATCGGAGCACGCACTACCGAGTCTCAGACTCACCGCGAAATGGCGTCTGGCCTGTCATGCCCGGTCGGTTTCAAAAATGGCACCGACGGCAGCCTTGATGTCGCTGTTAATGCGTTACAGTCAGTTTCCCATCCGCATAACTTCCTGGGCATCGACAAAAACGGCCAGGTTGCCATCATCCGCACTCGGGGCAATTCCTATGGCCACGTGGTACTGCGCGGCGGTAACGGCAAGCCCAACTATGATAGCGTCAGCGTAGCACTCGCCGAACAAGAGCTTAACGCCGCTGGCATCAAGCCTAATATCATGATTGATTGCTCGCACGCTAACTCCAACAAAGATGCTGGCTTACAGCCACTGGTGCTGGAAAACGTTACCAACCAGATTTTGGATGGCAACCGCTCCATTACCGGGCTGATGGTTGAGTCCAATATCGGCTGGGGTAACCAGAAAATGACTGAAAACCCTAAAGACCTGACCTACGGTGTCTCAATTACCGATGCCTGTATCGACTGGGATACCACCGTTAGCTCGCTCAAGACCATGAACGACAAGCTTGCCTCAGCGCTTGCGAAACGAATCAGCGCGGACTGACCTGTCACCTAAACGGTAAATTTCCGCTGACACATATCGCCCGCCTATCACTTAAGATGGCGGGCTTTTTTTAACGCAATTCTTGTTTAACACAATTCAGCTGATATACCCGCCTCTCACGGCCTGCCGACGTTGTGTATCACACCTTCAATTTCGCGAGTAAAAGGCGGCAACGCGTCAAGCAGCGCGGTGCCATAGCGACGCGTGAGCACGCGTCGATCAAGCAACGTAATGCGTCCACGGTCAGTCTCCTTACGGATCAGCCGACCACAAGCCTGCACCAGCTTGATCGATGCATCTGGCACACTGATACGCATAAAGGAGTTGCCGCCCTGGCTTTCAATCCACTCAGCCAGCGTTGCTCCTACCGGGTCATCTGGCACGGCAAATGGCAGGCGGGTGATAACTACGTGGGTCAGGTATTTACCAGGCAGGTCGATACCCTCAGCAAAACTCGCCAACCCAAACAGAATACTGCCCTTGCCTTCATCAACCTGAGCGCGATGCCGTTCAACTAACTCACGCTTGGGGAAACGGTCCTGGGCCAGCACACGTTCACGCACCGATTGTGACAGCTCACGCTCTACACCGCGCAGCTGGGCCCGAGAAGAAAACAGGATGAGTACTGCTTCGCTATCATCCAGCGCCTCAACAAAATCAACAATCGCCCGCTCGTGGCTATCACGATCAGCAGGGTCTGTCGCTTCCCGAGGCACACTAAGCACAGCCTGAGAATAATCAAACGGGCTAGGTAACACCTGGTAGCGATACCGGTTTGCTAGACCCGCGCGCTCCTGCAACCGCTCAAACCGCCCCAGCGCAGTTAAGGTTGCGGATGTCAGCACGGCACCGAAACAGCACCCCCACAGTGACTTCGCCAAGGTGTGGGCAGCAGACACCGGGCTGGCAGAAAAAACCAACTCTGGCTCTCCCTGAAAGCGCTTCAGAGTCAACCAGCGCGCCCTGGGTGGCTCGCCAGTGGCGTCCTGCTCAGCAAACGCCAACCACAGGCCATGGGCTTCCTGCGCCCGCCCTTGCAGCAGCGCAATTAATGGCAGCCAAGGCTCCGCCTGCTCACGCGGCAATCCCGTCGACTTATCCGGGTCCAGGCTTTCGCGCAAAATGTCCGCCATAGACTCCAAACTGCGCGATAACTCAGCAAACACACTCACCAGCCCACTGGCCATTTCACGCAGCGCATCTGGTGCACAACCCATTTCGAAGCGGTGCTGAAAACGCTCTTCGTTGTCGCCAAGGCCCTCGGAATGGCCAGCAAGCTGATGCCCCAGCGCAAACACGTCACCCAGGCGCGGTTCCAGTGCATCAATAGCCTGGGGGAGCCCCGCCAATAGGCGCGCCAGCGTTGCCTGTTGGCCCAGTTGCTGATTCAGCTCGCTGAGTGATTTTTTAAGCGTACGCAACCAGCGCAAACCACCCCCTACCGCAAAGCGATAGGTAAAGTGATTGATCGCCTTATCAGGCAGATGATGGCCTTCGTCGAAGATATAGATGCAATCAGCTGGCTCAGGCAGCACTTTTCCACCACCCAGCGCTAAGTCTGCCAATACCAGATCGTGATTAGCCACAATGATGTCGGCAGACTCCATATCGCGCCGCGCACGAAAAAAAGCGCAAGCTGCAAAGTGGCCGCAGCGCCGATTGGTGCATTGGCGGTGATCGACGGTCAAGCGTCGCCAGTCTGGGTCTTCTATCGCTTCAGGCCAGCTATCACGATCTCCAAGCCACTGCCCGCTGCCATATGCCTCACCTAACGACTCTGCCAACAGCTGAAACCCATCACCGCTGACCACAGGCGCAGCCGTCTCAAACATCGACAACGTAGGATTATCCTCACCACCTTCCATGGCCTGATCAAGCTTAGCCACACAAACATAGCGCCCACGCCCCTTGGCCAGTGCATAATTAAACGACAAGCCACTGTGCGCTTTGAGCGCAGGCAGGTCTTGATGCAATACCTGTTCTTGCAGAGCAACCGTCGCGGTAGACAGCACCAAGCGCTTACCCCGCGCCTTCGCCACTGGCAACGCCGCCAGCAGATAAGCCAGCGTTTTTCCCGTTCCGGTACCGGCTTCCAACACACAAACGTGCTCATTGCTTAGGCGTTTGCCGTCGTCGTCGGCCTGAATGCCTGCCAAGGTGCGAGCAATTTCAGCAATCATCAAGCGTTGCCCATAGCGCGGCGTCAGGCGCAGGGCGTCCAACATCTGACGATAAGCGCCTTGGATCTCGTCCTTCAGGTCCGCATCTAACATCTTCGCCTGCCCGTCCTGACATTACGCCATAAGCTGGACGCGCCAGCGCTGACTGAAACTACCTACAAAAGCCCTTCCGGCGGATGCTCGCAAGGCAGCTTGCCATTAACGTAGCGCTCAATCTCAGGTAGCGAGAAGGCATCCTCTTCGCCAACGAAGCTGATCGACACACCCTTAGCACCAGCACGGCCAGTACGACCGATGCGGTGAACGTAATCCTCCGGGTCTTCAGGCAAGGTGTAGTTGATGACATGGCTGACATCTTCGATATGGATGCCACGTCCCGCGACATCTGTCGCGACCAGCACCTGCACCTCACCTTCACGAAACTGCTCTAGTGTGCGAACGCGCTGGTTCTGAGGCACATCCCCCGACAACATGGCAACATTAATGCCGGCTTTACGCAGCACGTCATCAAGTTTACGCACCAAGTCACGGCGGTTACCAAATACCATTACCCGCTCAAAACTCTCTTGCTGTAGCAAGTTGACCAGCAAACGCTGCTTATCAGCATCGCTGACCATATAGACACGTTGGTCAATATTAGCCGCGTTATCAACCGTAACAGGAATTTCCACGTGGGCCGGATCTTGGGTCCACTGGCTGGCCAGATTGAGGATATCTTCAGTGAACGTTGCTGAAAAAAGAAACGTCTGACGCTCTTCCTTTTTAGGCGTGTGACGAATAATGCGTTTAACATCAGGAATAAAGCCCATCGAGAGCATACGGTCGCCCTCATCAAGCACCAGCACTTCAACCTGACGCAGGTCAACATCACGTTTTTCGTGAAAATCCAGCAGGCGACCTGGTGTAGCCACCAGAATATCAATATTTTTCGCCAACCCATCACGTTGTTTCTGGTAATCCATTCCACCTACAACACTGGCCACGTTCAACGAAGTGAAACGCGCCAGCGCTTTGGCGTCTTTCTCAATCTGCAATGCCAACTCGCGTGTTGGTGCAATGATCAAGGCTCGCGGTGCCCCTGGCTTCTGTCCATCCGGCGCGGGTTCCTCAAGAAAATACGCCAGAATAGAAATCAGAAACGCCGCCGTTTTGCCCGTACCGGTCTGAGCTTTACCGACCACATCGCCACCCAGCAACGTATGGCTCAACGCTTCGGCTTGAATCGGCGTCGCATAGTCGAAGCCCTGCGCGTGAATAGCTCGCATCAGCGGCAGCGGCAGATCGAAATCGTGAAAACGCCACTTGCCTGCTACCGCGGGCACCTTGAACTGGCGCAAATCCCAGCTCGACGGGCGGCGGCGCGGCTTGCGACGACGGCGCTTGGGTTTGTGTTCCTGGGCCGGGGCCGGGGCTGTGGTCTGATCCGACTCGCTCATAGGCTGTGCTGTCTCGTCCATATGCATGAATATTCGTCGTAATGATAGCGCCATAACCAAAGGGCTGACGCTTGGTGCAAAGTCGTATTGTACCAGTCTCAAGCGATGAGAGCGCGTCCATCGCAAGCGGTGCTGTCTCCTCGACCCACGAGGCTGTTAGAATGCCCGCCATACAACGAGGAGCGCGTCATGACACGCAAGAAAAAAACCCGTTCACTGGCCGATAAAGTGACCATTCGCACCGGGCGTCGCAAAGACTACAAAAAGTGGCGCCACGAAAATCCTGACCAAACAGCTTCATCGCCGCGCTTCACCGCCAAAAAGCGCCAGCAACGTAAGCTCCAGGCTGCCCGAAAAATGGCACGACAAGAGCAAGGGCAGGAGATCGCCATTCATAAAGAAGGTATCTCTGAGCCGCCCTTCGAGACTCAGGATAAAAAGGACCACTAACCATGCGCCTGGTGTCATTTAACATCAACGGTATTCGTGCTCGCCAGCACCAGCTGGAAGCGTTGGTCGCGACGCACCGCCCGCTAGTAATCGGCCTTCAAGAAACCAAGGTGCAGGACAGCGAGTTTCCGATTGACGCCGTGGAGTCACTAGGCTATCGCGTGTATTTCCATGGCCAGAAAGGCCATTACGGCGTAGCCATCATGTGCTGCAACGAGCAATGCCCAGACGGGCCAGTAGAGGTCATGCGTGGTTTCCCTGATGACGAAGAAGATGCTCAGCGCCGCTGGATTGGCGTACGCCTACGCGATAGCGATGGCGAGTTATTAACAGTATGGAACGGTTATTTTCCTCAAGGTGAAAACCTCGCTCACGAGTGGAAATTTCCCTACAAGCGCCGCTTTTACGCTCAGTTAGCCTCGCTACTGGAACGTCACCATCGCCCCGACGAGCGGCTCGCGATCATGGGTGACTTCAACATTTCGCCCGAAGATATTGATATCGGCATTGGCGAGGTAAACCGCAAACGCTGGCTGCGCGATGGAAAAACCAGCTTTCAACCCGTAGAGCGCGAGTGGCTCGAAGGCATTAAGGCCTGGGGGCTCAGCGATAGCTATCGCTTGCTTTATCCGACGCGTGATGACCTATATAGCTGGTTCGACTACCGCTCAAAAGGTTTCGACCGTGAGCCCAAACGCGGCCTGCGTATCGACCATATTCTGGTCAGCAAACCCCTTTACGAGCGAGTCAGCGACGCAGGAGTTGATTACGCACTGCGCGGCATGAAAAAACCCTCTGACCATGCCCCAGTATGGGCAGAACTCAGCTCGGCTTAAGACAGCACGGCGCTATCACGTTACGACTCGCCACTCACCATAAGGTTTCCTGGGGGCAGGTTCGCCAGCCAATCATCCGCGCCATTGGCCCCCAGCGTGCGTGCACGCTCTAATGCGTGGCGCGCCTGATCCCAGCGCCCCCAGCCATGCGCCAGCTGACCCAGCCGCAGCCAGTCATCAGCCTGCTGGCTTTCTTCAGCCAATGCTTGCCATGCCGCCAACGCTTGGTCTCGGTCGCGCGCAGCCAACCACGACTCAGCCAATAAACGCTGCCGTGCAAGATTGCTTGGTAATTCTCCACTCGCCTGAGCCTGTTCCAACAGCTCAGCAGCCCTGGCAGGTGTTCCAGCCGCCAAATGCAAACGAATTCGCTGCTCCAGATCACTGCTGCCCGCCAACATACCAAGCTGCCAGCCTGCTTCCCAGATTGCTGCGGCTCGCTCGGTATCGCCCAGCTGTTGGGCCAAACCAGCAGCTCGCCGCCATTCAGCGGCATTACCTCCCGCTGTGCTCAGCCGAGTCGAAATAAGCTCAAGCGCACCATCTTGGTCTCCTGCACGTTGCAATACTGAGGCAGCAAAGGCGCCTTGTGCCTCACTCGGCTCCGGCCCTTTTTTCAGCGCCAATTCAACTTGCTGCGCGGCGGCTTCCCACTGAGCGTTATCCGCCAGCAGTCTTGCCATCAGCCAGCGCTCAGCAGTGCTGTCTGTATGGCGAGAAAGCCAGTCACTCAACAACTCGCGCGCTTGCTGACTATCGCCGAGCCGGTGCCGTAATTGGATTTCTTGCCGTTGCCAATGGTCAACCTGCGCTGAGTCCATACGACGAACACCACGAATACCCCGCGCTTCAGCCAATCGCTCTGCCGCACCGGACGCATCACCAGCCCGCACCAACGCATTAGCAGACAGCTGCAAATATAGCGCGCGAGCCCAGCGATCAGAGGTGTTTCCACCGGCCAGCCGCCGCGCCTGACTATGCGCATGTTCTGCCACACCGTGATAATCACTCTGCCCAGACTGACTTTGCTCAAGCTGACCCTGGGTCGCTTTGAGGTCACGAATGATATCTGCTGACAGCGTCGGTGCAGCAAATGCTGACCCTAGCGGCAGCAGCATGCCAGCGACCAGACACCAAACCCTCATGTTTCGCCGGTAAATCATCATCGCAGTTGAAACTCCAGTTTTTGCCGTGCACGACGCAAACCTTGCGCAGGCTCAAAATGCCAATTGGCAATAGCGTCACGCGCTGCCCGCTCGAACACTTGGCGTGGGCGCGATTCAAGCACTCTGATACTACTGCTATCGACACTCCCATCGGGACGAATCAAAAACTGTAAGACCACATAGCCTTCCTGCCCTCGGCGTTGAGCCCGGGAAGGATATTGCGGTGGTACACGCCGCGTTGGTCGAGCCGAACTTCCCACGTCGACCGGTGCCTGTGATGCTGCTGGCGCAGGTGTTGGAGCCGGCTTAGGTGTCGGTGTTGATACTGGCGCTGGCTGAGGTGTTGGTGTCGGCGCTGGCTGAGGGGCCGGTGTCGGCGCAGGCGCTGGTTTCGGTTTTGGTTTTGGTTTTGGTTTTGGCTCAGGCGGCGTTTCTACCAACTCAGGCAAGGGCGCATCCAGCTCAACAACGGGATCTTCCATTTCAGGCAGTTCTGGTTCTGGCAAAGTAATGGTGCTATCCGCAACAGGCGCGGGTGCTGGCGGGACAACCTGGGGAGGCGGCGGCGGTAAAGCCGTCGAAGGCGCTGACGTATCAGCAGGCTGAACCTGCGTCGGCACATCAGACACTTCGGCTAAGCTCAGCGTCATCTCATCCAGCGGCTCGGGGGCCTCAGGGGGCACCACTAACCAAGCCAGCAGCACAAACAACAGCAATGCCAGCCCAGAGCCACCCATCAAACCAAACGAGTAACGCATCAGCCACGACTCCGCTGTGCAGCCACAGCAACCTGCGCTACGCCGGCTTCGCGCAGACGATCCATCACTTCAATCAATATCCCTGTCGTCGCATTACGGTCGGCTTGAATGACTGCAGAGCCATCATCACTAACCATTGCTGCAACCATCGCACCGACACGATGCATATCAACCGGCTCACCGTCGACCCATACTGCCCCTTCCGGTGTAATGGCTACCAACACCTGAACATCAGCACGCGGCGTGGCCGCGCTAGATTCAGGACGCTCAATTTCCACCCCGCTTTCCTTGATAAAGCTGGTCGTGACAATAAAAAAAATCAGCATGATGAAAACGACATCCAGCATTGGCGTTAAGTTAACTTCGCTGGATTCCTCGGCCGCTGATGCCAATCGGCGTCTACGCATGGTGTTCCTCCGCGGCGCGGGCAAGGCGATCATGCAGCCGCTGCCCCTCACGCCGAATGATATGCTCCAGGCGGGAAATAAACAGCAGCCCCACCACTGATACTGCCATACCGCTCAACGTTGGCAGCGTGGCCCGCGCCACACCATCTGCCATAGCTCGCGCCTGATTCACTTCGCTGACTGACAGGCTGTCGAAAACGCTGATCATTCCCGTCACTGTACCCAGCAGACCCAGCAGCGGGCAGATCACCACCAACAGCCTGAGCCACGGTAAGGGGCCACGCAGGCCGGCAACCAGATCATTCGCCCATACCTCTCGTAACGTCAGTGCGCTCCAACTGACGCGCTCATCACGAGCCACCCAACGCGCGATTAAGGCACGACGTGCTGGACGGTAGTGGAAGCGGAAAAACCACCAGCGCTCAAGCCCTATGCTGAACAGCAACATAGCGACACCTGCGATAGCGACCAGGACGGGGCCGCCCGCTTCAATTAACCCAGCTAGCGGCTCAAACCAAACGGTCAGCATGAGAATCTGCCACCTTTACAGACGCGCCAGAGATGTGACGTTCGCTCTCAAGCCGATCAGCTAACACTGCGCTAGCGCGGCCTTCCATGCTACTGATCAGCGAACGACTACGACTAGACAGGGCGGTATGAGCAAACAGCAGCGGCACAGCGGTAATCAGGCCGAGCACCGTGGTAACCAACGCTTGGCTGATGCCACCAGCCATTAGTTGAGGGTCTCCCGTACCAAATACCGTAATTGACTGGAAGGTCACGATCATTCCGGTAACAGTGCCCAGCAACCCAAGCAAGGGGGCAATGGCAGCTAGCATTTTGGTCAACGCCTGGCCACGCTCAATTCGCGGCTGTTCAGCTAGCATGGCCTCATCGAGCCGCGCCTCCAGCGCCTCGGGAATATGATCGTGACCATTGGCATTGAAGCGTTTAAGTACTCGCCCTAGCGGGTTGTCATCGCGTAACTGGCCAAGGTCAGCCAACTGACGGCGCTGGGTCAC
Source organism: Halomonas halocynthiae DSM 14573 (assembly GCF_000425725.1). GTDB lineage: Bacteria > Pseudomonadota > Gammaproteobacteria > Pseudomonadales > Halomonadaceae > Halomonas > Halomonas halocynthiae. The sequence goes on along the minus strand of NZ_KE384439.1, from coordinate 121,896 downwards.
GGTAATACGCAACAGATACAGGTATTGCAGCAGTGCCACCAATAGACCTAAAGCGCCAAGCGCCACCACTACATAACCCACGACGCCGCCCTGTTGGAAGCGTTGCCACAGCGTCGGCTGTTGAGCCATGGCTTGCAGTACTCGCCCATCTGCTGGATCAATCGGTAAAACATCACTCTCACCTCGCTGCAATGCAGCCAGCTGTTGAGCCACTGAGGACGGCGTATGCTCTGCTATCACCACGTGTCCATCACTGCCTGAACGCTCCAGCAGTTGGCCTTGGCTAGCGGCCAATAGTGCTCCCACCCGTAGCACAGGTTGTTCTTTGCGCACCCCATCAGCCCCAGCGACAGGGACATTAAGCACAACCACTTGTGCGGTTTCCTGGGTCATTGCCATCAGACTGTCAGCTAACCGCTCCAACTGCTGGATATCAAAAATATCGCTATCACTGAGGCGAGGAGGCAACTGTGCACGGCTCCCCAACGTCAACCAGCTGTCTGACAACTCATCCCGCAACTCACTACTGACACCGATAACGGTTGAGGAGACAGCATCGAGGTCACCGCCCTGCTCAGCACGCACCGTTTCAATTTCTCGCTTTCTTTCCTGCTGGAGCTGTTGCTGCGCTTCCAGCTGCTGACGCCGCTCGCGAGCAACAGCTAATGACTGCTGGGCTTCAGCCAGCGCCCCCTCTAATGCGTGCGCGTCCTCAGAAAGCTCAGCCAAACGTGCCAGGTCCCGCGCCTCTGCAGCCTGGCGTGTTTCGCGCAGGCTTTGCACCCCATCAACCGCTTGGGCTTGAGCTGAAGATTGAGCTGTGGTTTGCGCTTGAGCAGCCAGCATTGGCAAGCCACATAGCAGCATGGCCAATCCGCCAATCATGTTGCGTTGAGCACTCATGAGTCATGCTCCTTACTCAGCAGCCGCGGTTGCGACTGAGACAAAGGCAGTGCCAACAGCCCCGGTGCACGCTGCTCACGAACCATGCTCACCCCTTTACGTAATTCGGCAACGCCTTGGCTGTCGAGGGCCTCCCAATGGCCCGGCTCACTTTTCCACACACCGCCTGAGTTGCCGTCGGGTGTTAAGTAATACCACCCCACACGACCCACTCGCAGAAACTCGACATCACGGGCGGGCTGATCCTGCGTCTCGCTCAACTCTCCGCGCCAGCTATCCAGCTCCTGCCCATAGGCCAGTTCGCTACGCCAAGCTGACAGCACCCGCTCAAGTTTCTCCGCAGCGCTCAAACTGGCATCGCCCAACAGGACTTCCAGGCTGTCTGCTCGTGCTAAACGCTCTTTATGCAGAAACGGTATATCGGACTCAACCCACAGGCGAAACCGCTCAACCAGATTGCGTAATGTGCCCGGTAAGGCGTCACGCGTAAGCGCTAAGCCATCGAGTGCCGCAAGGCGCTGGTCTAAGCGCTGCGTTTCACGCTCAACCTGCGGTGCTAGCTCCGCGTTGTACGCACTCAGCCGACGCAACTCATGCTGAGCTTTACGTAACGCCTCGATATTGGCACGCACTTCATCATCGGCAGTATCAATGCGCCGCTGAAGCGCCGCTTGAGTGCGCTGCGCATCCAGCGCGTCACCCGTCACCGTTGCCTCAACGCTGGCAGCCAAGGCTTGGCTCATAACGACACTTGCCAGCAAACCCGTCAGCAGGCCTCCTAAGGGTGCCGGTCGCCAGCAACGTGACCATACGAATTTATCCTGCACATTGTTCTCCCAGCGGTGTACGAAACGATGAGCACGCTACTCTAAACAATAAGCATTATCAATACTAGTCGTTCATCTTCTGCCGAGATATCACACAGCATTGACAGGTTAACGCCGCCAAACAATAATAATAACAAATCTCATTTGATCGGTGACATTATGCCTACACACAGCCACCGGCAACTGCAATACACCTGCACGTTTCTGCACGTTTCCTTTCAGGCGATACAACGCTCCCTGGATACCTCTGCACAGCACAACCCCTCACAAACACCTGCTCATAACAGCGCTCCGTGCTGGCTCGATACTCAGCTAATTACCATGCTGCTGCGTGAAATCCGCCGGGCACGTAGCGATGCTGCGGACCTTCGCCATATCAGCGAAGCACTAGATAGTGCCATCCATCACACAGGACTGCTGCTCGCTCAATGCCCTGGCGCGCTTCACCGCCAGCTTTGCGAACACCACCTGCAGGCCATTATTGTGCCGCTGCAACAAGCGTCACAGATGTTGTCGCCCACCAACAGGCCACAACGCACAGGGCTGAGCTTGCTGAAACGTTGGCGCGGTGCTTAAACCAGGGCTTTTTGATGCTTTTTGAGTGACCACCACACAAAAAGGCCGACCTCATTGAGAGGTCGGCCTTTTTCTCGGCACGCTAAGGCGTTAGCAACAATAACCGCCCTTTATTTACAGCTTACCTTCCAGCTCCGGCACGGCCTCGAAGAGGTCAGCCACCAGGCCGTAATCCGCTACCTGAAAGATCGGTGCTTCCTCATCCTTGTTGATCGCGACAATCACCTTGGAGTCTTTCATGCCCGCCAGGTGCTGAATCGCGCCCGAAATACCTACCGCAATATACAGCTCAGGTGCAACGATTTTGCCAGTTTGACCAACCTGCATATCGTTAGGCACAAAGCCAGCATCTACTGCGGCACGTGAGGCACCAATAGCCGCGCCCAACTTGTCGGCAATACCGTCAAGTAGTGCAAAGTTCTCCGCGCTGCCCATGCCGCGCCCACCAGAGATCACCACCTTGGCGGCACCCAGCTCGGGACGATCACTCTCGGCCAGAGTTTCTTTGATGAAAGCCGACAGGCTGTTGTCGATGCTTTGCTCCACCGGCTCAACGGCGGCACTGCCACTTTCACCAACGGCATCAAAGCCGGTGGTGCGTACGGTGATGACCTTCAGTGCATCGCTGCTCTGAACCGTAGCAATGGCGTTACCCGCATAGATCGGGCGCTTGAAGGTATCCGGCGACTCAACGGCAATGATCTCAGAGATCTGCGCCACGTCTTTCAGGGCCGCAACACGCGGCAGCACGTTTTTGCCATTGGTAGAAGCAACTGCCAGCACGTGGCTGTAATCATCAGCCAATGACACCAGAAGGTCTCCCAGCGGCTCTGCCAGTTGATGGGCAAAAACAGCGCTGTCCGCGACGCGAACTTTGCTTACGCCATCAAGTTTGGCGGCAGCGTCGGCGACAGCAGCGACGTTTTCGCCAGCCACCAGCACGTCAATATCACCACCAATCGCTTGGGCTGCGGCTACAACATGGGCAGTGGCGCCGGCCAGCTCGCCATCCTGATGTTCGGCCAGAACCAGAATACTCATGAAATCACCTTGGCTTCGTTCTTGAGTTTGTCCACGAGCTCGTCCACAGAGCTCACCTTGACGCCACCCTGGCGCTCAGCCGGCGGTTCGACCTTAACCAGCGTTAGCGTGCTGGCGACGTCGACACCCAGCTCCTCGGGCGTTTTAACGTCCAGCGGCTTCTTCTTGGCCTTCATGATATCTGGCAACTTGGCGTAACGCGGCTCATTCAGACGCAGGTCGGCAGTAACAATTGCCGGAAGCGTCAGCTCAAGGGTCTGCAGGCCGCCGTCAATTTCACGGGTCACCAGAAGCTTGCCATCCTGGGCTTCGACCACAGAAGCAAAGGTACCTTGAGGGCGTCCGGTCAACGCGGCCAGCATCTGGCCCGTCTGATTGTTGTCGGTATCAATGGCCTGTTTGCCAAGAACCACCAGCTCAGGCTGCTCTTCCTCGACAATCTTGGCCAGCGCCTTGGCAGCGCCCAGCGACTCGACCCGCTCATCGGTCTGCACGTGAATGGCGCGGTCAGCGCCCAGTGCCAACGCTGTGCGCAGCTGCTCCTGGGCGGCTTTAGGGCCAACAGTCGCAACAACCACCTCACTGGCAATGCCCTTTTCCTTCAGCCGCACGGCTTCTTCTACGGCAATTTCGCAGAAGGGGTTCATCGCCATTTTGACGTTAGTGAGGTCGACGTCGGAATGATCCGGCTTAACACGGATTTTGACGTTGTAATCAATGACGCGTTTGACCGCGACGAGTACTTTCATGGTGCCCTCGCTTGGCTCAGTCTTGAGTGCTTGGATAATGACGACCAGAAACCCCCTGAACAGAAGCAATCCCTGATATCTGCCAAAGTCGTCCGAAACATTTGTGCCAGGGATTATGTTATTACCTGACCTTACCCACAGTGCAATATCGTTATCAATGTGCCACAAGCAGTACAGTGGCAACAATCCCTACAAGCCCGCCTTAACGCCCCAGGCCGTGCTGATCATGCATTAACCCATCGTAAGGGGTGACCCTTTAAGGCTATTATGCCTATCATGGGACCTATCTAGAAGCAAACGACCGTTTTAATATCTTCGACGTTAGTCATACCCCTGCTAGAGCAACACGCAATACGCGACAAGCAAACAGGTTCAAACAGCTGGGTTAAGGCAATCGTCGTTTCCGGAGGAGAACACCCAATGACCGAACAAGTAGAACGCGATGCCATGGATTTCGACGTCGTCATCGTCGGTGCTGGCCCATCTGGCTTGGCTGCTGCCTGCCGTTTGATGCAGCAAGCCAACGAAGCAGAACAAGAGCTGAGCGTTTGCGTGGTAGAAAAAGGCGCGGAAGTGGGCGCGCATATACTGTCTGGTGCGGTATTCGAACCACGGGCACTGAACGAGCTGTTTCCCGACTGGAAAGAACGCGGCGCACCGCTCAATACGCCAGCGACCCGCGATGAGCTATACCTTCTTAAGAGTGCTGAAAAAGCACAAAAGCTACCCAATCCTTTTGTGCCAAAAACAATGCATAACACCGGCGGCGACCAAACCCGCTACGTGCTCAGTGCCGGTAACCTTTGCCGCTGGCTTGGTGAGCAGGCCGAAGAGCTCGGTGTGGATGTTTTTCCAGGATTTGCTGCCCAACACATTATTCAGGATGACGACGGCATCGTTCGCGGCATCTTGATTGGAGACATGGGCGTTGCCACGGATGGCCACCACAAAGATAGCTATATGCCCGGCATGGAGTTACGCGCCAAATACACGCTATTCGCCGAAGGTGCACGTGGCCATCTGGGAAAACGGCTGATCAACGACTTTTCATTAAACGCAGGCAAAGACCCCCAGCACTACGGCATCGGACTGAAAGAGCTGTGGGATATTCCCGCCGACAAGCACGAGCCCGGCTTGATTCTGCATGGTTCTGGCTGGCCGTTAGACAGCAAGACGCACGGCGGCTGGTTTCTCTACCACGGTGAAAACAATCAGGTAATGGTCGGGCTGATCATGGATCTGTCCTACCAAAACCCTTGGCTGTCACCGTTCGATGAATTCCAGCGCATGAAGCACCACCCCGTGCTGGCCAAGCACTTAGAAGACGGAAAGCGTGTGGCTTACGGGGCTCGCGCCCTCACCAAAGGCGGCCTCAACTGTCTGCCAAAAATGACCTTCCCTGGCGGCCTTCTGATCGGCTGCGATGCTGGCACGTTGAACTTTGCCAAAATCAAAGGACTGCATACCGCCATGAAGTCCGGCATGGTTGCTGCCGAAGCCGTATTCGAAGCAATCAGCAAGGGCGACGAAGGTGGCCAGGAATTAGTCACGTTCACCGAAAAATGGGAGCAGAGCTGGGCCTATGCCGAGCTCAAGGAAAGCGCTAGCTTCGGACCAGCTATTCATAAGCATGGCACCGTCGTCGGCGGCGCTTATAACTTTATTGACCAGCTACTCGGTGGCGGAAAACTCCCCAATATTCATGACACCACACCAGACTACACCGCTCTTAAACCAGCGGCTGAGTTTGAGAAAATCAACTACCCCAAACCTGATGGTAAGCTGTCATTCGACAAGCTCTCTTCCGTGTATCTTTCTAATACGAATCACGAAGAGGATCAGCCATGCCACCTCAAACTTGGGGACCCGGCAATACCAATCCGCGATAACTTACCGAAATATGCCGAACCAGCCCAACGTTACTGCCCTGCAGGGGTATATGAAGTTATCGAAGGCGATGACGGCAAGCCACAATTCCAGATTAATTTTCAAAACTGTGTGCATTGTAAAACCTGCGACATCAAAGACCCGGCGCAGAATATTACCTGGGTTGCTCCTGAAGGTGGCGGCGGACCAACGTACCCGAATATGTAAAACGAACCAATTAGTGCTGTTTTGTCTCGGTCGTTTTCACCACCTTAGGGTTAACGTCAGTCAGCAAAAACCCCCACCTCGGTGGGGATTTTTCATTCGCTATCGCCCGTCACTACGGGTCTCTGGGGATCACTCACCCAGTCACTCCAAGAGCCAACGTATAGCCGTGGCAAGGGTTTACCTGCGACTGCATAAGCAGCGATAGTCTGACAGGCACTAACGCCAGAGCCACAGTAAGCAATGATGTCATCCGCATCAGGCAGCTCTTGTGATAAGCGCTCGGCCGATTTGAAGCGCCCGCTGTCGAGATTCTCACCACCCGGCCGACATATCGCGCCAGGTATATGCCCCGCCACTGGATCAATAGGCTCTGCGTCACCACGAAAGCGCTCATAACTACGCGCATCAACTTTCAACGCGTTGCTCGCGCCAACTTGACGAGCATCAACAATCTGGCTGCTATCAAAACGTGGCTGCCAGGCAGAGCGCGACATTTCGCTGTCTAAACCACTAGCTTCATCGCCCGCCACCAGCACACCACCCGCTTGCTGCCAGGCATCAATGCCACCATCCAGCAGGTACACCTCTGGGTGCCCAGCCCAGCAAGTCAACATCCACCAGGCACGAGCTGCCGCCATCTGCCCGCCCATATCGTCGTACACCACCACGGCGCGCTCCGGTGTCACGCCCAGAGATTGCAGTGTCGCAATAAAGCTCTGCGGCTCTGGCAGCGGGTGACGCCCCCCGCCACTCGGTGCCGAGGCCAAATCCCGATCAAGATTAATAGGTCGGCTTGTCGGGAGGCCCCCTTCTCGCCATAACATTGTGCCTGCATCAGCATCCCCCAGCCGAGCTCGACAATCCAGCACCAACGGCGGGTGGGCACTTTCCAATGCTTGCTTTAGCGTGACACTGTCAATCAATAGTTGCTGGGGCATCGGTATTTCCTGCTGTTCAGTTTTTTATTCAGCCTATGTCGTAACATCTGTCATAACACAGTAATTGGCGCCAGATTAGCCACCAGCCGCCGGGTGCCGCCGCCACGAAACACCACTTCGATCACCGGGTTAGCTGGGTCACCTTCAACAATAGTAATGTCACCCTGCCCAAAGATAGCGTGTGTCAGCCGCTGCCCAACCTGATAATACGTGTCAGCCAGCGGTTGTGATGGCACTGAGGCACCACCAACAGCAAAGCCTTCGATGCCAAGCCGCGTAAGGTAACGATTAACCAACCCAGGATTCGTCACACTCAACGGCTGACTCGATACGACACCAGTCAAGCGTTTTGCCACAGCCTGACTATCCTGCCAAGCCATTTCCAGTAAAAAACGACTGGAGCGATGCGCTCCCCCATCATCAAGCAGCGTCAACTGCTCCTTTGCACGGGTAATCGCGACGTAAAACAACCGACGCTCTTCTTCCAGCCGAGCAGGGTCCGGTGGATTATCACGCGTGTAATAAGGAAAGTCTTCTTCGTTAACACCGGCCAATACCACCAGTGGCCATTCCAGTCCTTTGGCACCGTGTACAGTGGTAATCAGTACACCATGCTCCTTGCTTTCCACGGGGCGGCTGAGCAATTCGATAAAATCATCCAGGCTCGCTACCTCACCGGCTTGCTCTATCAACACATCCAGCAGGCGCACATCTTCTTCACCTTTGTCTCGTCGCGCGGCTGCCCGTTTGAGCACTTTTTCAGCATCGACACGCTCAATCACCAAGGCAAGCAACTCTGCAGGTGAAACCGCCGACTTACTAGGCAGTTCACACAGCAGCATCCAGCGCTTCTTCAGTGTTCGTTGCTGAAACGGCTTGATACCTCCCAGCAGAGGGTCTTGGCGACTTGGCCAGCGCTGGGTGTCAGCCAGCCGTGCTGCCAACGCCGCTAGCCGGTCGCGAGCCACAAAAGGCGTGGGCTGAGAGAGTAGCGATAACACGTGACCCGCATCACGCAGCAGGCTGCTGTCCCGTGCCAGCATCAAATAACCCGCCAGTGCCTGAACTAACGGCAGCCGAAACACAAAGCGGTCTTCACGTACCAGTCGAAACGGAATACCTTCGCGCAAGAGCGCCAACTGCAGCGGTACCGATAGCGCCCAGCTACGTACCAGCAAGCACGCTTCTTCAAGACGGCGCCCTTGATGCTGCCATTGCGCCAGGCTGCGCAGCATACCGCGATTGCCTCTGTCCAACACAAGCTGAGTATCAGGATTGTTTGGCGCGGCCAGACACAACTGATCGGGTCGACATCGGTTGGCATCAATGGCGTGGTTGGCGGCTAACGCCAACGCATGACCATGACGAAACGTAGTAGACAGCGGATAGTCCACCGCCTCACCAAAGACGCGACTAAACGTATCGAGCATGGCGTCAGGGCGCGCACCACGCCACTCATAGATACACTGGTTAGCATCACCTACCGCCATCACTGCTGCCTTATCATCGGCTAAAACAGCTAATAAGCGTTGCTGGGCTAGGTTAATGTCCTGATATTCGTCGATAATGACGTGATCAAGAAACCCCTGAACTCGGCCACGCAACTCAGCATCTGCCTCCAGCGCCCGTAGTGGACGATAAAGCAGGTCAGACCAGGTCATCAGCCCTTGGTCGGCCAGCAGCTGCTCGGCTTTGTCAAAAGCCGCAACGAAATGCTGTGTATTCTCACCAAAGTCGAGCCGTTCATAGAGTTCAATGGGATCAGCCATTTCAGCTTTTACCAGCCCGCAAAACTGCGCCAGCGCTTCTAAGCGCTCATCATCAAAGGCGTGTTCTGAGGCATCCTGACTGTCTTGCAATGCCAGCTGGGTCGCCTGACGCAACAGGCGCTGCACCTGCCAGTCAGCATTTAGCAACTGCCGGGGAGCCAACACACCCCATCGCGTCAGACTCGCCGTTAACCGATGCCCTAAGGAATGAAAAGTGCGCACATCGGGAAGCGGTTGCCCCGGCGGTGCCATGCTGGCTAAACGCGCCTGAAAGTCTTCCCGAGCCGAACGGTTGAACATCAGCACCAAAATACGGCGCGGCGACATACCTTGTTCCAGCAGGTGCAGCACCCGCGCCACCATAGTGGTGGTCTTACCCGCACCGGCCACCGCCGCAACGCGGGCATGGCCTGCACGGTGCGCTACCACAGCCTGCTGTTCAAGCGTCAGTTTCATGGCGCTTCGTCAAGGTATCCAAGTGGGTGATTGATACCGCCGCTAGCAAGAACCCACTGCCACTGATGCTGATGCTGATGCTGATGCTGAATCAGAGGATCTTTTATTGGTTCAGCCTGTTCGACTAAGCGGTAAAAAACGTTGCGCCCCAGCCTAGCCGACATGCCAAACCGCACAGCAACTTCGGGCACAGGGTCTCCATTGGGCATCTCTGTCACACATAACCTGTGCTCATCACCCAACCGAATACGATCGCCGTATTGCGTGGTCAGCCACCAGTCTTGACCAGACTGCCCGTCAATTCCCTTATCGGCATCAACAATAATAAAGGGGTGGTCTTCTACGCGAATACGCTGCTTTTCCTGGGGCGTTACCAAATAATAATGCCCATCATCTTCACGGCGTAAAATTCGGGCCAACAGACGCACCAGCGCTGCGCGTTCGATCGCTCGTCCTTCATGGATCCATTGCCCATCAAGCGTGATAAGCAAATCCATGTCGCCACCTTGGCTAGGCGCCCAACTGTCTACTGGCGGTATTTTCCCTGCAGGGCCAATACCCGCCACCATCGTGTCAAGATTCATAAACCCGTTTCATCAGCAAAGTGAAAGGCATTGTATCTGCCTCTTTCTTGTCCGTTTCGCCCCTAACCAGCACATCAGACCAGCCCCGCTCGGCCAAGTATGCCTCGGACTTCGTCAGAAACTTCTGGTGCGGCAGCGCGAAACAAGTGATAGAAATTAGCCGTTGTCTGCATCGCTACCTCTGCAACGCTAATACCCCGCTCAGCCGCAATACACTCAGCCACTTCCACCACCCAGGCCGGCTCATTAGGCTTACCGCGATGCGGTACGGGTGCTAGGTAGGGGCTATCGGTTTCAATCAGTAATCGGTCGAGAGGAACGCAACGGGCCACTTCGCGCAACGCGTTAGCATTACGAAACGTCACGATGCCAGAGAGAGAAATGTAAAACCCGAGAGCAACAGCTTGTCGCGCCATGTCGATATCTTCAGTAAAACAGTGCAGCACACCGCCAATCTTTGGGTTTACATGTTCACGAATCAGCGCCAGCGTGTCTTCCTTGGCTTCCCGAGTATGCACGATAACGGGTAGCTCCAGCTCTGTGGCGGCAATCAGATGTCGACGAAAGCGCTCTGTCTGCTGTGCTGGGGCGACTTGGTCGTAGTGAAAGTCTAGCCCCGTTTCCCCAATAGCCACCGCACCATAAGTCTCAGCATACGCCATGATGGTTTCAACATCTGGCTCTTGCTCAGGTGTATGCAGTGGGTGCATGCCTGAGGAAATCACCACGTCACTGTGTTCGCGAGCAAGCGCCGCAATACTAGGTACGTCTTCCAGGGTAACAGCAATGGCCAGAAACTGGCGTACATCGCGGGCGCGAGCTGCGTCAAGGGCGACAGCAACATCACCGCTATGGGTGCGCGGATCAAGACGATCAAGATGGCAGTGCGAGTCAACAAACATGGCAAGGCAACGTCAAAAAGGCGAATGATAATTCTGCTCGGCGGAACTGAGCAGAACAACGGTAAAAAGACGAACAGTAAAAGTGGGCGTAGCACGACACGCTGGAGATCAGAGCAAACGTCAGGAACGTAGCAACGTTGACCAGCGAATCAGCCAGGCTTCAAGTACTAATTGTGGGTTGGGGTTACCCCCGGAGGCCAACAAGCGACGCTGCTCACGTGCATAATCCAGCAAGCGAAACCAGTCACGAACTCGGCCATTCTTGACGGCTTGACGATACAGTGGCAACAGGTCTGCGTTGTAAACATGCTGCTCGTTACCGGACAAGCCAAAACGAATCAGGTCTTCAAGCCAGGCAATACCGTACCACAGGATGGCATCAATCGACTGGCGGTCTAATCTGGCCGCGGTATCTAATGGCTCAGCCCCTCGCACCAGCGCATCAAAGGTGTCATGCAGTTGCTGGCGAAGTGCTCTAGCGTCTGGCTCAGCCAGCTCCAGAGCACGCAATGGCAAGCCGCCAGCAGCTTGCAGCCAAAACGATGCGTGTTCCTCATTATCCAGCTGGCTGCTGAGCCAAGGCAGACAATCTGCCTGGCTTGGTAGCGCCAGCGGCCAATGCTGGCAACGCGAAAGAATGGTCGGCAGCAACCGCGAGGGAACGTCTGAAAGCAGGATAAACAGGATGTTTCCGCCGGGTTCTTCCAGGTTTTTCAGCAACGCATTGGATGCTGCCACGTTCATCGCTTCTGCAGGGCTTAACACGATAACGCGGTACCCCCCCTGCTGGGCAGTCTGAGAAACGACGTCATTGACTTGTCGAATTGCGTCAATTCGAATCTGGCGCTTGCCGTCTTCGGGTGAAATACGCAACAAGTCTGGGTGATACCCCGAGAGAAGCATCTGACAGGCGTGACATTGGCCACAGGCATACTCCCCCGGATCGACACACAGCGTTCGAGCAATCAACGCGTCGGCCAATGACTGTTTGCCAATGCCGTGCGCGCCGGAAAACAACAGCGCATGGGGTAATCTGTCCGCATTCGCAAGACGACACAATTCCTGCCAGCGAGGTATCAGCCAAGGCAACGGCCGCGGCACGACTGCGCTCAACTCGCTCACAGCCACTCCGTTAGCTGATGTGACAACTGCTCGCCCAGAGCCTGCTGCACGTCTGCCAATGGCTGACTGGCATCAATCACTGCGATACGCTCCGGTGCTTGAGCCGCTCGCACCAAATAGGCATCACGCACGGCCTGAAAAAATGCGTTTTGCTCCTGCTCAAAACGATCACGCTGCTGGCCACGAGAGTCAACCCGCTGCTGGGCGACGTGCGTAGGCATATCAAGCAGCAAGGTCAAATCGGGTTGCAAACCTTGTTGAACCAGACCTTCCAGCAAGGCAATTCGATGATGATCCAAACCACGTCCGCCCCCTTGGTAAGCAAAGGTGGCATCGGTAAAACGGTCGCAGAGCACCCAGGCACCACGCTCCAACGCCGGCCTTATGACTTGAGCAAGATGCTGAGCACGCGCAGCAAACACCAGCAGCAGCTCGGCATCTGCATTCAGCGGTTCGCTCTGGCACGGATCAAGCAGCAGCTCACGTATCGCCTCGGCACGCGGTGTTCCCCCAGGCTCACGGGTCCTTACCACCTCTACACCACGTGTGGTTAACCATTTTGCCACCCAATCAAGGTTGGTGGTCTTACCGACCCCCTCACCGCCTTCCAGGGTAATAAAACGTCCGCGTCCTGACATGGTAGTTTCCTGATTGGCAACCAAAAATATTAACGATTGCGAATATATCGATTAACAGCGTTATTATGCTCACGCAGTGTCTTAGAAAATTTGTGCGTACCATCGCCCCGTGACACAAAGTACAAGGTATCGCCGTCAGCAGGATTCACTGCAGCTTCAAGCGCAGCCAAACCTGGCAGCGCAATCGGCGTCGGCGGCAGACCGTCAATCACGTAAGTGTTATAGGGCGTTGGCTTACGCAGGTCCGCGCGCGTGATATTTCCTGTATACGCATCTCCCATACCATAAATCACGGTGGGATCTGTCTGCAGACGCATTCCTTGCTGCATTCGCCGTTTGAAGACTCCGGCAATCTCACGCCGCTCCTCTGGCGCACCGGTTTCACGCTCAATAAGCGATGCCATAATTAGCGCCTCATAGGGCGTTTTCAAGGTAATATCTTCGTCACGCTCTGCCCACACAGCATCCAAACGCGCGTCCATATTATTCAGGGCCAGGCGGAGAATCTCGGTATCACTAACCCCTTTATGGTAGCGATAAGTATCAGGGAAAAAACGCCCTTCTGGGTGCTCACCATCACGACCCAGCAAGGCCATGACGTCCTCATCGCTCACCCCGCTAAGCTGATGATCTAACTTATCAGCGTTTTCCAGGGCGTCTCGCATTTTGGCGAATGTCCAGCCTTCCGGAATAGTCAGCGTGTATGTCACCACATCGTGCGTGTCTAGCGCTTCAAACAGCTCAGGGCCGGTCATACCCGGCTCCAGCCGGTACTCACCGGGGCGTAGCGAAGGAATCGCTTCAGGCTTGATTCGCGTAAGCAAACGATAGGCCCAACCATCATTTATCAGACCTTCATTTTCCAGCTTATCAATCACGCGGTGATAACCTGCTCCCTCAGGCACTTCAAACAAGCGCTCAGAGCTGACAACCAACGGCACATCAAGCCGGGTTTCCCAATAGCGATAACCGCCCCACAGCACTAGACTTGCAAAAACCAGTAATACCACCAACCACTTGACCACTCGCATCATCTCTCACTCTCATTAACAAAATATCCATTGGTATCCGCTACTGGGTACCCCAGAAACGGATGAGCCAAACGTTGCAATGCCAGATGGTGGTCATTTAGTTTCCAGCAATGCTGAACAGAACCATAGGCCGAATCAAGCTGGAGCACCGGCCATACGCCTTGCACCGAGTTGATCAGGCATAGGGCGTCCACTTCAGCCAAAATACCCGGCTTGGCCTCAACCTCAACCAGCGGCGTTAGCTGAGAGCCGTCTAGCCCGGTTTCCTGCAAAAGTGCGGCACGAAGCGTACCAGCCACACCACAGTGCAAAAGCGCAGGAGTTTCCCAACGCCCGCGGCGGTACCATATCAGGTTCATTGCCGTGGCCTCGGTCAAACGCCCCTCACTGTCACATAACAGGCCTTCTGCTATTTCATCATCCTGCCACTCGCTGCGTGCCAGCACATTTTCCAAACGGTTGAGGTGCTTAACGCCAGCCAAACGTGGTTGAAGCCCCAAACGCAACTCACAGTGACGCACTCGCACGCCCTGCCAACGCTGAGAAGATGGAGTAAAAGGCTGCGCTTGCCAGCGCAGCCGAGGCGAGGCGATGGCCGGCAGCCGGTAACCTCGGCCACCGCTACCGCGAGTCACGATCAGCTTGAGCACACTCAAGCCAGCACCACATCGCTCAGGCAGGGCATCAAGTGTGGCTCTCGGCGGCATTGCTAAACACAAAGCCTCAGCGCCGCGCTCAAGGCGAGACAAGTGTTCATCCCACAGCTGCGCCTTGCCATCACGCACCAGCACGGTCTCAAACAGACCGTCGCCATACGCAAGGCCGCGATCATCGAAAGGAACCCGCTGTTCCGCCTGCACCTGCCCTGCTTGCATCAACGTTTGCTCAAACTTTGGAGAAAATTAACGTTCCGTTGGTACCGCCAAAGCCAAAGGAGTTTGACAGGGCAACATCAATTTTCATCTGGCGAGCGCTATGAGGCACATAGTCCAGGTTGCAGCCTTCCTGGGGGTTATCCAGGTTGATGGTCGGTGGCGCGACTTGATCACGAATAGCCAATACGCAGAATACGGCTTCTACTGCACCGGCAGCACCTAACAAGTGACCAATCATCGACTTAGTAGAACTAACCGCCACCTGCTTGGCTGCATCGCCCATGACCTTCTCGACGGCTCGACTTTCCGCCAGATCGCCAGCGGCGGTAGATGTGCCATGCGCATTGATGTAATCGATGCCGGCCGGAGCGATTCCCGCATCATTGATGGCATTGCTCATTGAGGCTGCCGCCCCTTGTCCATCTTCCGGCGGCGCTGTCATATGGAAGGCATCATCGCTCATTCCAAAGCCGGTCAGTTCGGCATAAATATGTGCGCCACGCGCTTTAGCGTGCTCATATTCTTCCAACACCATGATCCCAGCGCCGTCTGACAGCACAAAGCCATCACGATCACGGTCCCAGGGGCGACTGGCAGCCTCGGGATCATCGTTACGACTAGACAACGCACGCGCTGCAGAGAAACCGCCCAAACCCAGTGGAGTGGTGGCCATTTCAGCCCCACCGCACACCATCACATCAGCATCGCCATAAGCAATGGTCCGCGCGCTATAACCGATATTATGCGTTCCCGTCGTACACGCCGTGGTAATCGCAATATTAGGCCCCCGGAACCCGTGCTGAATCGCTAGGTTTCCGGAAATCATATTAATAATCGAGCCCGGCACAAAGAATGGTGAAATACGACGAGCTCCCCCTTTGATAAGGGCATTATGATTATGCTCGATCATCGGCAACCCACCGATACCAGAACCGATGGCTACCCCAATACGGTGAGCATTGCTTTCATCACACTCAATTCCCGCATCACTAATTGCCTGGGCACCTGCTGCCACACCATACTGGATGAACAGGTCCATCTTCCGGGCATCTTTGGGGTTGAGGTAAGTTCCGATATCAAAGTTCTTAACCGAACCACCAAAACGCGTATTGAAACCACTGACATCAAAGCTTTCGATAGGAGCAATCCCGCTTTTCCCAGCGACCAATTGCTTCCACGAGTCTTCGACAGTGTTCCCCAGCGGCGTAACCAGGCCCAGGCCCGTCACTACGACCCTTCTACGAGCCATCAGCATTCCTCCAGACTAGCAGTGATGAATGACCCCAGAAGGGCCTTTTCAGCATTATACCCAAGCCATCCACCAGTGTGGGATTGTTCTAAGGTGATTATTGGTTCCCTAAAAATACAAGAGCCGCCCTGCACTGCAGGACGGCTCTTAACGGGAAGCGTTTATCCCGCACACGCTTGGGAAAGCGGTGACATACGCCGTTACTGGTGAGAATTGACGTAGTCGATGGCTTCCTGAACGGTGGTGATTTTCTCTGCCTCCTCGTCGGGAATTTCGGTGTCAAACTCCTCTTCGAGGGCCATCACCAGCTCGACGGTGTCCAGAGAATCTGCACCCAGATCCTCGGTAAAAGAAGACGTATTCTGAATATCATCTTCCTTGACGTTCAGGCGCTCAGCCACAACTTTCTTGACGCGCTCTTCGATGGTGCTCATTAGACGTACTCCACTCGTTCACGTTAGCCGTTCAGATGACCAGCCGTTACAGATCCACAAGCCATAGGCTGCGGGTAAGTTTATAGACCGTGCCAATGTGACGCAACTGTCACAAAGCACGGCATCAACGCATGTTCATACCGCCATTCACATGCAATGTCTCGCCAGTAATATAGCCTGCTTCATCGCTTGTCAGAAAACCTACCGCTGCGGCAATTTCCTGCGGCTGACCCAGACGCGTCAACGGAATCTGCTTGAGCAGCATTTCACGCTGCGCTTCAGGCAATGCTTCAGTCATGTCAGTAGCAATAAAACCAGGTGCCACCGCATTCACGGTAATGGCCCGCGATGCCACTTCTCGTGCTAATGCACGGGAAAAACCTTCCATGCCGGCTTTAGCCGCAGCATAGTTTGCCTGCCCCATGTTTCCCATGGTAGCAACCACTGAACTGATCGACACGATACGCCCATAACGTGCGCGTGTCATGCCCCTCAAGCACGCCTTGCTGACGCGATAAACAGACTTGAGGTTAGCGTCCAGCACGGTATCCCACTCATCTTCTTTCATGCGCATTAAGAGATTGTCGCGCGTCACACCCGCGTTGTTAACCAAAATCGTAGGCGCACCAAACTCTTCTGTCACTGAAGTTAACAGCGCATCAATGCTCTCTTGATCAGTCACATCAAGACAGCGACCCGCACCTTCGATGCCCTGAGCCTTCAGATCATCACTAATACGCTCCGCACCCGCGTCGGTGGTGGCTGTGCCAATGACGATTCGTCCTTGACGTCCCAGCTCATGGGCGATGGCCTGGCCTATCCCACGGCTGGCCCCAGTGATCAGGGCAACTCTACGCTCAGTTGTCATGGTCTGACTCCATTTGCCTGCTAAGAGAGTTCGCTCAGCCTTGGGCTGAGGAAGAATCGGCCACGCTGCGAGCCAGCGTCAGAGCCGACGAAAGGCTGTCCGGATCATTGATAGCAAGCCCTCGACTGCCTTTGGCGATACGCTTATTCAGGCCAGTAAGCACTTTACCAGGGCCGCACTCGATGAATACTTCGGCTCCTAAACGGGTCATCGCTTCGACACAGCTTGTCCAGCGCACTGGGCGATACAATTGCTCAATCAATCGACTGCTCAACGTACTCGTATCGCTGTGAGCCTGTCCATCAACATTCTGAATGACCTGGTAGCGCGGCACCTTCAGCTCAATTTCGCTGATCGCCTGAGCCAAGCGCTCAGCGGCTGGGCGCATCAGTTCACAATGCGAAGGCACTGATACCGGCAGAGGCATGGCACGCTTAGCACCGGCTTCCTGACAGGCTGAAATGGCGCGTTCAACAGCAGCCTTGCTGCCGGCAATCACCACCTGCCCAGGGGCATTATAATTTACAGCCGACACCACGTCGCCCTGAGCCGCTTGCGCACAAGCCTGCTCGACAGCAGCATCATCAAGCCCAAGAATCGCTGCCATGGCTCCCTCCCCCACAGGAACCGCTTGCTGCATGGCCTCACCGCGCAAACGCACCAAACGTACGCCATCAGCAAAGCTCATTACCCCAGCACATACCATGGCACTGTATTCACCTAAACTATGACCTGCCATGACGCTAGGCCGAGGGCCTTCGAGCTCCTGCCACACACGCCATATTGCTACGCTGGCAGTGAGCAGTGCAGGCTGGGTACAGGCCGTTGCATTGAGCGACGCTGCCGGCCCCTCCTGAACCACCTGCCAAAGATCATACCCCAGTGCATCACCCGCCTCGGTAAAGGTTGTGCGCACCACACTGTAACGCTCGGCCAACTCCCGCAACATGCCAAGTTGCTGGGAGCCCTGCCCGGGAAAAATGAGGGCGAGGGATTGTGTCATATCATTTACCTTCAGTTACTCGTATTGGCACACACCATGTCACGTGCATGACCTGAACGCGGCTCAAGCCGCGGCGCTGGCGTCAAGTTACCGCCAGCCGCCGAGGAAGATCTCGGCGCACCTCCTGTGCAGCGCGTGCCACAGCATAATGGAACCCTGCTGCGTCAGCACTACCATGACTCTTTACCACGATGCCTTTAAGCCCCAACAAACTGGCCCCATTATAACGCACTGGATCCAGCTCATCGCGAAGGCGCATCAGCGCCGGGCGCGCCAGCAGCCCAACCAGTCGGCTCGACCAGTGCGCATCAAACGTTGCCTGAACACGCGCCACCAGCATTTTTGCCAGCCCTTCACTTGCCTTGAGCACCGCATTACCGGTAAAGCCATCACACACCACCACATCGGCGGTACCGGAAAAAATGCTGTCACCTTCGACATAGCCGACATAATTGATAGTGGTCAGCTCTCGCAACTGTCGGTCAGCCTCCTGCACTGTCGGCGAGCCTTTAGTGCCTTCCACGCCGACATTCAACAAAGCCACCCT
Source organism: Halomonas halocynthiae DSM 14573 (assembly GCF_000425725.1). Classification (GTDB taxonomy): domain Bacteria; phylum Pseudomonadota; class Gammaproteobacteria; order Pseudomonadales; family Halomonadaceae; genus Halomonas; species Halomonas halocynthiae. Next base: position 103,290 of record NZ_KE384439.1, on the reverse strand, counting down.
CGGACTACGCAAGCCATCAACATGTCGCGCCATGGCATCACCCATTCGCGCAAACTCTACCAACCTGTCAGGCCCAACATCCACGTTGGCACCAAGGTCAAGCAGATAACAACGGCCTTCGTTGCAGGTTGGGATCGCGGTACTGATAGCAGGCCGAGTAACACCAGGCACAGTGCCCAGCACACGCCGAGCCAGCGCCATCAAAGCACCGGTATTACCTGCACTAACCCCTGCGCACGCATCACCGTTAGCCACGCAAGCCAACATCCGCGCCATACTGGTATCACCCCCATGGCGCAACGCTTTGGCCGGCTGCTGACCATCTGGCAACACCGCGTCAACATTTTCGACCTGCAAGCGTGACGTTGCCGCGGCCAGAGACCGCGGCAACCGAGCTATTTCGCTTTCCAGCCGCGATCGCTGACCAAACAGCACAACATGTAACTGTGCGTCGGCGCTGAGCGCTCTGGCGGCGCCTCCGACAGTAGCACAAGGGCCGAAATCTCCGCCCATGGCATCAATGGCAATCCGCATATCAGCTGCCGACAATCACTGCCAGCAAAACGCCACTACTCAGACGTCAACGACCTTGCGGCCGCGGTAAAAGCCGTCTGCAGCGACGTGATGACGCAAGTGAGTTGTGCCGGTTTCCTTATCCTGAGACAGGGTCGGAGCAGTCAGCGAATCGTGGCTACGACGCATACCGCGCTTAGAACGGGTTTTGTGGCTTTTCTGAACGGCCATGAGGTGTCACTCCAGAGTGCAATCAAAATGAATCAAGGTTTTTCTTTGAGGTGCCTGAGCACATCAAAAGGACTTTCGCGGGGCGAATCCGGAACATCGGTTTCTGCCCCACTGCTGAGCTGGTCGTGCGAGACCGGGCAGTCAGCTTCAGCGTGATATACCACCTGGGGCAGGCTGAGAATGAGCTCATCCTCCACCAACGCCAGCAGGCTCAGCTGTTCGTCTTCCACTAGCACCGGCTCATGCGTGCTGGGAAGTTCTGCGGCCAAGCTGTCACTCGACACCATGCCCAACAGAAACTCACTATTGACACTCTGCTCCACCGGCTGCAAGCAACGCCGACACGGCAGCTGCAGCGTCACAGCGAGACTTCCTTCGATAATACGCCTGCCCTGGGCATCATGACCAAAAGTCAGACACACCTGCGCATCGCCGTCCTGAGCGCCAACTTCTTCAGTCAGACGCTTGAGTTCAGCAAGGGCGACTAAGCCCTCAATACGTTCGCCACGAGCAGCGAGCCGATACGGCTCAACCCTGGCTGGAAGTTGTGAGGTCAACATAAGCGCGCAATGATAGGCACTCACCCTGTTCCTGTCAAAGCCAGTGCACACATCTGTCATTTTCTGCGACGTGCCATGTTGCGATACACTGCCCCAAAATCAACAGAGCGCCTATCATGTGCCAATTAATACTGGCTTCTGGATCGCCGTGGCGACGCCAGTTACTCAACCAGCTACAACTCCCCTACCACTGGACAACCCCTGATATTGACGAGCAGCCATACGCCAACGAATCACCCACGGCACTGGTAGAGCGACTGGCACTCAGCAAAGCTGAAGCCGTCACTCAGGACTGGCCAGCGCACGTGATTATTGGCTCCGACCAGGTGGCCGTTTTTAATCAAGAAATTCTTGGAAAACCTGTAGACACGACTGCCGCACAGGCTCAACTGGCTCGCTTTTCAGGGCAACACGTCAGCTTTTTTACCGGCCTTGCGCTAATTGATACACACAACAATTCTCGTCGCCTATGCCATGAGCGCTATGACGTCGTGTTTCGACAACTAACCCATAAAGAAATAACCAACTATATTGACCGAGAGCAACCATTAGACTGTGCTGGCAGCTTTCGCATGGAGGGCCTTGGCATCACATTATTCGAGCGCCTGCAGGGAGACGATCCAAACACCTTGATTGGGCTGCCGTTAATCCGCCTGTGCCAGTGGTTACGCGAAGCGGGGCTCGATCCGCTGGGCTAACACCCATCAAGAGAGCACACTGAACAACTCTGTTCAGCGTACTCCCAACAGCTCAACGAAAAAGACAATTCCTCAAACGTGAGCGTTTCAGGGCAATTCATAGCGCAGAGGCGAATCCCGCTGCGCCTGAGGCACCCCCAGGGTTTCCGCCACACTGACGGCAAACTGCCTGATAAACCGCTCAAACGGATCCAGTGCTGGCGTATAATCGTTCACACTGGCATCTTCGCCGAACGACAACACCACACCATCTAAGGTGTCGATACGGTCAACAAGACCTAACTCTAACGCTTGGCTTCCTGCCCACACCAAGCCACTGAACAGCGCAGGATCATCACTCAGCCGGTCGCCACGGCCAGCTTCCACGTCAGCAATAAATTGCTCATGAGTCTGCGCCAACACACCCTCCCAGAAGGCCCGCTGCTGCGGAGAAATATCGCTGAAAGGATCGAGGAAGTTCTTGTTGTCTCCAGCACTAAACACTCGACGTTCCACACCTATTCTATGCATGGCATCTTCAAGACCGAAACCCGCACTAATCACACCAATCGAGCCAACCAAACTCGAGGGCGCAGCAACGATTTCATCGGCTGCCGATGCAATATAGTAAGCACCACTCGCTCCGATATCCTCAATGACTGCAATAATCGGCTTATCGCCTTTTTCACGCAGTCGCATGATCTCATCATAAACACGCTGAGACTGAACCGGACTACCACCAGGGCTGTTGATATTCACAATCACTGCTTCTGTTAACTCAGAGTGCCAGGCTGCGCGCAAGCCTTCAATCAAGCGGTGAGCACTGGCTTCAGACTCACTGTCAATAACCCCCCTGAGCTGCACTACCGCCAAATGAGGGCCTGCCAAACCAGCCACTCCACTGCGGGTCGCCTTAAAAATACCGAACGTAGTCAATATTAGCGGTAGCAGGACCAACGCCACCAACAGCAAGCGAAAAAAGATTTTCCAACGCCGCGAGCGACGCTGCTCAACCAACACATCGCGCAACCAGCGGTCTAGCATCTCTTGCTGAGCCAAACGCTGCTGCTCACGAAGCAGTTCAGCCTGTGCACTGGCCTCGCCTTCAGTTGTGTTATGTGGGTGTGGCTCTGTCGCGTCCATAACCGGCTTCCTAATTTACAGTAATGTCACTTTTTATTTGCATGACCGACGAATGGCTCAGCCTTTCAGCCAATCAACGAGCTCAGGAAAATCATCGGCAATAAGACGAGGCTCACTAGCCGATAGGCGTGCCATGTCATGCACGCCATAACTCACCGCCACACGATCCATACCCAACGCCCTAGCCATTTCCATGTCGTACTCGGTATCACCGATCATCACCGCATCAGCAACCGGCACCGCAAGCTCATCCAGCAACTCTTCCAGCATCAAGGGGTGCGGCTTAGAACGCGTTTCATCAGCCGTGCGACTCGCACAGAACCAGCCACGACTACCGGTTTCATCAAACATACGATCCAAGCCCCGGCGCGACTTACCAGTAGCCACCGCCAGACTCACATCTTGGCTCGACGCTAATTCCTGCATTAACGACCCAACACCTGGATAAAACAACGCTGACGGCATGTCGCCATGCACAAAATGGTAGGCATAGCGCTCACGCAGCGCGTCAGCCTGCTGAGCATCTATTCCTGGGCACAGTTTCGCGATAGCTTCGGGCAGCCCCAGCCCAATGATGTCACGTACGCTATCCTCAGCCAGCGTGCCTAAGCCAACATCGCGCCCAGCCTGCTGCATGCAGCTCACAATACGCCCCAATGAGTCCATCAGGGTTCCATCCCAATCAAAAATCAATAACCGATAACGCATACCGCCGACCCCTTACCGAACTATTCGCCATGCCTCATTCGCTAGCAGCCGCATGGCCAGGTTTCACTTTTACCGCCTGACTTACTGCTTTCGAGCGTTAGCCAGCACGGCTTCCAGCGGCTCACCCAGGGGCGCACGAATCTGCACCGGACGGCCACTACTAGGCTCTGGAAACGTCAGCGCCGACGCATGCAGAAAAAGACGCTGAAGCCCAACCTTGGCAGCAAACCGCCGCCCTTCTTTACAGCCATACTTGTCGTCACCCAACAACGCATGTCCCGCATGAGCAGCATGCACACGAATCTGGTGAGTACGCCCTGTCACCGGCTCGGCCTCCACCAATGAGGCACCATTAAATGTTTCACGCACCGCGAAACGTGTTCGCGATACCTTGCCGGCAGCATCCACCCGCACCCGGCGCTCACCATTACCCGCGTCATAACGGTCCAGCCGCGCACTAACAAAATCGCGGCGCGCAGGCCAGCGCCCAGCCACTAGCGCCAGATACTGCTTATTCATCTCGTGCGCTTTCAGCGACGCATTGAGGCTGAGCAGCGCAGGGCGCGACTTGGCCAATAACAAACATCCCGAAGTCTCGCGGTCCAGGCGATGAACCAGCTCAAGGAAATCAAGATCCACCCGCACCTGGCGCAACGCTTCGATCAAACCAATCTTGACCCCACTACCGCCATGCACCGCCAACCCCGAGGGCTTGTTGAGCACCATCCAATCAGGGCCCTCAAGCAATACGCTACCCGCCAACAAGTTATGCAGGCTATCGCTGACTTCCTTGACCGCCTCTTTGGGTGCTAGTCGTAGCGGCGGAACCCGCACCATATCGCCAAGCGCTAGGCGCGTGTCGGCCTTTACCCGCTTTTTATTCACCCGCACCTCACCTTTACGGATGATGCGATACACTAGCGCTCTTGGCGCTCCCTTAAGGCGACTCATCAGGAAGTTATCAACCCGCTGCCCTACCTGGCCTTCTGTTACTTCTACCCACTGCACCTCGCGGCCTTCGGCCATGCCGACACTCCACTGTAAACCTGCATAAAGAATCCATTCTATCTCAGCGAGAGCCAATCTTCGCCTGCCAACAAACGCATTTGACTCACCAAATTGCTGCACTCTGGCTTTACTGCTATATTCCTCGCACGCTCCGCAGGATAAAACTGTATTCGACAGGCGCCTGCCCAACAGACACGCAGGCCGGAGCGTCAGTATCAGGCCGCGATGATATCGAACTCATGCATCGCCGCCGTTTTTGCAAGACTCGCTCATAACTACGAGCGAAAAAGACTGTACAAGCAGTAACGCCAACGCCCGCCCCACTGCGACAAAGCAACGCAGTGCCTGACGGGATACGTATAACATCGTGCCGATGGCCGGCGTAGGCGAATCGATGACTGCCAAGTGTTGGCGGTGACCGCAGAACCGGACGGGCGAAGCTCCCTCCGAGACATGTTCTGCCTCCGCCACGTACTCAACATGATCTCGCTTTGTTTACGCTTTTTTGTAGAGCCAAAGCATAGCGGGGTGCTGTATCGAAACCACGATATACACTGAGCTACAAGCACATAGCACCCAACGTTTCGCCTTCACCGTGCGGCACAAGCCTAGGTGATCGTATGAAAAGCAGATAACCAGAGGTTCGCCGACAGGCCGCGCCATTTTGGGCGCACCCTAAACGAACTCTGCACTGCTTTCGTTTGAACACGTAATGGCTGTGCCGACGCCACTGGCGCGTCTTTTCAGTGTGAGACAACATGAAACGGATGCTCATCAATGCGACACAGCCCGAAGAGCTGCGCGTCGCCCTTGTCGATGGACAACGACTGTACGACCTAGACATCGAATCCGGTGCGCGGGAACAGAAAAAAGCCAACATCTATCGCGGTAAAATCACCCGCGTTGAACCGTCTCTGGAAGCGGCTTTTGTCGATTTCGGCGCCGAGCGCCACGGCTTTCTTCCTCTCAAGGAGATTTCCAAGGAGTATTTCACCAAGGAAGTTTCTGGGCGCCCCAACATTCGGGAAGTGCTCAAGGAAGGCCAAGAAGTCATCGTCCAGGTTGACAAGGAAGAACGCGGCAACAAAGGAGCCGCATTAACTACCTTTATCAGTCTGGCTGGTCGTTTCCTGGTGCTGATGCCTAACAACCCTCGTGCCGGAGGCATTTCACGGCGCATCGAAGGTGAAGAGCGCAGCCAGCTCAAAGAAGCCATGAACCAGCTCAACATGCCGGGCAACATGGGCATGATTGTGCGCACGGCCGGTATCGGCCGAAGCTCAGACGACCTGCAGCGCGACCTTGACTACCTAGTCCGTATCTGGAATTCCATTACCAGTGCGGCTGGAAAAAAACCGGCACCCTTCCTGATCTGGCGCGAATCCAACGTCATTATTCGTGCCATGCGCGACTATCTGCGTGACGACATTGGCGAAGTATTAATTGACAGCGAAAGCGTTCACGATGAAGCCCAGACGTTTATCCGTGAGATGATGCCATCGTTTCAGCAGAAGATTCGTCGCTATGACGACGAAGTTCCGCTGTTTTCACGTTTTCAGATCGAATCTCAAATCGAAACGGCCTACGAACGCGAAGTCAAGCTACCCTCTGGTGGCGCCATTGTCATCGATCATACCGAAGCCTTAGTTTCCATCGATATCAACTCAGCTCGTGCCACCCGTGGTAGCGATATCGAAGAAACCGCCCTACAAACGAACCTAGAAGCCGCAGACGAAGTTGCCCGGCAGCTTCGTCTACGTGACATCGGCGGTTTGGTAGTCATCGACTTCATCGACATGAGTCCAGCGCGTAACCAGCGCGAGGTCGAGAACCGCATGCGTGATGCGCTGAAAATCGATCGCGCACGCGTTCAGGTCGGCCGCATCTCACGCTTTGGCCTAATGGAAATGTCTCGCCAACGCCTGCGCCCCTCGTTAGGTGAAACCAGTGGTGCAGTGTGTCCCCGCTGCAATGGCCAGGGCACTATTCGCGACGTACGCTCGCTCGCACTCTCCATCCTTCGCCTGATTGAAGAAGAGGCGATGAAAGACCGTAGCGCACAAATCCGCGCCATACTTCCTGTGCCGGTGGCAACTTACCTGCTCAACGAAAAGCGCAGCACCCTGGCAGAGATTGAGCAACGCCAAGGCGTCTCTGTTGTGCTATTGCCTAACCCCGAAATGGATACGCCACACTACGACGTACAACGTTTACGTGACGACCATACTGAGCAGGAAGGTGGGCTCGACACCGACAGCTTTGAATTATCTGTCGAAACCGAAGTTGGCCAGGAATCAAAAGCAGCCTGGGGCAAGCCGGTCAAACGTGACGAAGCTGCCGTTAAGGCCGTCAAAGGACCCGAGACTGCTGCCACGACACCAGCATCTAACGACACTCCTGTCACGAGCCAACGAGTAAACGCCCCCCAAACAGCACAGTCTGGCGGCATGATTCACCGGCTGGTTAAGGGCCTTTCCCGCCTGCTCAGTAGCGATGAGAGCGCAGCACAGCAAAAGCCAGCGTCCAAGCCCACGGCGAAACCCTCGGTGCCAGCATCGCGTAACAATGAGCGCCGTAACGACTCACGTGATGCTCGCAACACCACGGATAACCGCAATAGCAACCGTTCTGACAATGGCCGCCGCAACAGCCGACAAGACAACCGTCAGGAAACGCGCCAGGACAGCGACCAAGACAATCGCAACCGTAACCAAAGTAACGACGGCAGCCGTAACGATCAGCGCGGTGATAAAAAAGATAGCCGCAACCGTGGTAACCGCGGAGGACGCTCGCGCCGCCCAGACGACGCGACTCGCCAGGATAGCTCGCGCCAAACCAAACAGCAGCCCTCACAAAAAGCCAATCAGGAGCAAAACAACCGGCGCAAGCAAAATGATGCCAAGAGCTCACGCGATACGGACGCCAGTCGCACAAAACCAGAGACCCAAAACACAGCTCAACATGTGCCAAGCAGCTCCACGGAAGCCAGCAATGGCAAGCCGAAGCGCACACGAAACAATCCGCGTCAGCGCAGCCGCCAAACTGCCCTAAACCCCAAGGCAGTTGAAGAGCAGCAGCGTTTACAAAACGAGCAGGCCAAAGCAGCTGAGACTGCGCCCACGCCAGAGCCTAAGTCTGAGCC
>NZ_KE384439.1:0-95083 GCF_000425725.1 Halomonas halocynthiae DSM 14573 | reverse complement strand
CTGCGCCCACGCCAGAGCCTAAGTCTGAGCCTAAGCCAGCATCTAAACCAGAGACTAAGTCTGAGTCTGAGCCTGTGCCTAAGCCCGTTGAAGCGAAGGCGGTTGAGACTGCGCCTACGCCAGAGCCTAAGTCTGAGCCTAAGCCCGTTGAGGCAAAAGCGGTTGAGACTGCGCCCACGCCAGAGACTAAGTCTGAGCCTAAGCCAGCATCTAAACCAGAACCTACGTCTGCTGAGGCGCAGGTGGCAGGCACCAAGCCAGCACCACGCAAGCGTCGCAGGGCTCACAACGATCCTCGCGAAAAGCGACAGCGTGAACAAAACGCGGATAACAAGCCAAGCTAACTCTGCGTAAACCAGGTGCCAGCTCTCTGGCACCTAGCATAAAAAAGCCCCGAGACTCCGCGCCTCGGGGCTTTTACTTAACTGTTATCGTACATTTTACGTCAGCTGATCCTACCGTTTTTCCATTGCAGCGCTTTCACTAATTAACCCACTCAGCCTCACCACCGCCTGCCAACCGCGGCTCACGCTCCAACGTTACCCCAAAGCGCCGATTAACCTCATTAGCGACCGTGGCGGAAAAATCCAAGAGTTCCTGCGCACTTCCACCACCGTGATGCACCAACACTAATGCTTGGCGATCATGCACCCCAAAGTGCCCTTCTCTCCAGCCTTTCAGCCCGCACTGGTCTATCATCCAGCCAGCGGCAAGCTTACTTCGCCCATCAGATTGAAGGTAATGAGGCATATCAGGGTAACTAGACAACAACATTTGCACCTGGCGTGCGGAGACTAACGGATTTTTGAAAAAACTGCCGGCATTGGCCAACTGCCGAGGATCAGGTAATTTTTCACGGCGCACCGCACCCACCGCTTCAGCAACATCTAACGCACTGGGTGAACCGCCTACACGCTCAACCAAGTCACCATAACCCAGCCGTGGCTGAGGGCGACGACTGAGTCGTAAGGTTATCGAGGTAATCACCACACAGCTGTCTAACCTTCTCTTAAAAACGCTGTCTCGATAGCCGAACTCACACTCATCGGCATCGATACTTACACGTTTTCCCGTTCGAATATCCACCAGCTCAACGCACTCCAATACATCCGATAACTCAACGCCGTAAGCCCCAATATTCTGAATCGGTGCCGCGCCACAATGGCCAGGGATCAACGCTAAGTTTTCGATGCCCCAAAGCCCTCTGCTGGCTGCCGCTATGACTAGCTCATGCCAGTTAACACCAGCGCCTACACGCACTCGAACCCCGCCGTTGGCAAGCGGTTCGAAATGCCGCTCAGCCATGGTTGGCTGAACCACCATGCCATGGAGATAAGGCGGCAGAATTAGATTACTGCCACCGCCAAGCACTGTTACGGCGTTATTACGCGCCTCACTCAACACGGCCAGCAGGCTATCACTACTGTCCGCCTCTGCAAACTGCTCTGCTACACAGGGTAGCCCCAGGGTGTTTAGCTGACTCAGGTCATGCTCGCTAAAAATCCTCACAAGCGATGACCTGTACGCTTAGCAAGCTCGCCAATCAGACCACGCGATGCCGCTTCGATCAGGTCTAGCACCTCCTCAAATCCCTCGTCTCCCCCATAGTAAGGATCCGGCACCGACATATCGGATTGCCCCGCATAGGTAAGAAACAGCGTTTTCTGTACCTGACTTCCCTCAGGGCACATGCCATGTATGGCAGCCAAGTTATCGTGGTCCATGGCCAAAACATAATCAAAACGCTCAAAATCACCGACGTTAAGCTGCCTAGCCCTGAGCCCTGAGATATCAACACCTCGCTCAGCAGCAGCTGCTTGAGCGCGCGGGTCTGGTGCCTTTCCCTGGTGCCAGCCCGCCACACCACAAAAGTCGACCTCAACCCGCTCCGTCAGCCCTGACTCGCGCAACTGTTGGCGAAACACGCCTTCAGCAGTAGGAGAACGGCAAATATTGCCCAAGCACACAAACAGCACACGAATCATCAAGCGCCTCCATGAGTTAGGGAGATAAAATCCCGCACTCGCTCAAGGTCCTCAGCGGTATCCACGCCCGCCGGGTGCGTTTCAATCGCCAGGCCCACCTGAATTGCATGCCCATGATATAAAGCGCGCAACTGTTCAAGCTGTTCCAGTTCCTCGAGCGGCGCAGGGGGCCACTGCTGAAAAGCACGCAGGAACCCAACACGATAAGCATAGATTCCTACATGACGAAGCCACCCACCGTTAGCGAGTTGACTGTCATCGCTTAAAGCGTCGTCTTGCCCTTCCCAGCCCTCACGCTGCCAAGGGATAGGAGCCCGAGAAAAATACAGTGCTCGACCCTGCACATTAACAACCACTTTCACCACATTAGGGTTAAACAGGCTCGCTTTGTCCGTTATAGGCTCTGCTAGCGTTGCGATTGACGCCAGAGGATCTGCCGCTAACAGTGCAGCCACTTGATCAATTAATGCCGCCGGAATCAACGGCTCGTCGCCTTGCACATTAACCACAATGGCGTCATCAGGTAGTGCTAGCTGTGTCACAACCTCAGCCAACCGATCGGTACCAGAAGGATGGTCAACGCGTGTCATCAGCACTTCAGCACCACTGCCTTCCAGGGCCTGACAGATACGCGGATCATCAACCGCAACAATTCGGCGCGAGGCACTGCTGTTTCTCGTTTGTTGCCAAACACGCTGAACCATAGGCAACCCACCAATATCCGCCAACGGCTTACCTGGCAAACGACTAGAGTCGTAGCGCGACGGAATGACAACAATGAAGTCGTGCATACAACGGCTCCTTCAATCCTTGCTCATCGGGCCTGTTGACGGTGGATGCTTCTCATCCACGCTTAGCTGCCGTGCTTGCTCTGGCAACATCACTGGAATGCCATCGCGAACGGGGTAAGCCAAGCCATCATAACGACACCACAATTCGCTTGCGTCGCGCTCATAACTCAGCTTGCCCTTACACAGTGGGCATACCAACATTGCCAATAATTGCTTATCCATCGTTTCAGTCTCCACACGAGGTATTACTTAGAGCCCGCTATGTTACACAACCACGAGTCAGGCTAGGCCGACCGCAGCATGATCAGCTGCTGCTCAAGCCAAGCAACAAACGCTGGCTCAGGAGCGGCGTCAACATCCAGCACCCACGCATTCTTTAGGTCGAGAGAATGACACTTAACGGCATCCTTTGCCGTCATAACCAACGGCTTGCCATCATCGAAACTCAGCTCATCAACGCAGAAGCGATGATGGTCAGCAAAACCAACCGCCGAGCTAAGTTTGAGACCCAGCGCTGTCAGGGTCTCGAAAAAGCGTGCTGGGCGGCCAATAGCGGCCACGGCATGCACAGGGGGGGAAAACGGTAACGGAAAGAGCGAACAGCGTTGCTCAGCAGGCGCACCAAGCACACGCCAAGCGGCAGGGTTCAAGTCCATTTTCCATGCACTCACGGGCAAAGGATGCCGTAACTCACCATTAACGATGACGGCGTCAACACTGTTCAGGCGCTCAACCGGCTCTCGCAGTGGGCCGGCGGGAAGGCACCGGCCATTGCCCAGCCCACGATAGCCATCCACCACCACAAGCTCCAGAGTACGCGCTAGAGCTAAGTGCTGCAGCCCATCATCGCTAAGTACAATGTCGCAACCCTGCTCAACCAATAAGCGTCCGCCGCGCGGCCTATCTGGGTCAACCACAACAGGCACATTGCACTGATCAGCTAGCATGCGCGGTTCATCACCGCACACAGAGGCTGGGGTATCATCCTCTATCAGCAAAGGATAATAATGGGACTTTCCTCCATAGCCTCGTGACAAAATACCCGGACGCCAACCGTTGTCAGCAAGAAAACGTGCAAGCCAGGCTACCAGCGGCGACTTTCCGGTACCGCCAAGGGTCAAGTTGCCCACCACAATGACTGGCACAGGAGCATGCCAAACGTCACGCTGGCCGGTAGCGTAAGCTTGAGCACGCTGTTTGATGACGCAACGGTACAGCCAAGCCAATGGTGTTAACACATAAAGCCAACCCGTACGTTGACGATAGGCAGCACGCAACCAACGCTCACTCAACCTTTTCATTGAGAAGCCACATCTTGAAACTGCAGCCGGTGTAACGCCGCGTAAGCGCCCTCTTTCGCCAATAGCTCGCTGTGCTTGCCCTGCTCTATGATGACGCCTTTTTCCATCACCAGAATACGGTCAGCTCGTTCAATGGTCGACAATCGATGAGCAATAACCAGCGTGGTGCGCCCACGACTGACTTCTTCCAAAGCCGCCTGAATATAACGCTCAGACTCGGTATCCAGCGCCGAGGTTGCCTCATCAAGTATCAACAGTGATGCATCACGATAGATTGCTCGAGCAATAGCCAACCGCTGGCGTTGGCCACCAGACAACATGACACCATCTTCTCCAACTCGGGTAGCGTAACCCTGGTTCAGATACTGGATAAACTCATGGGCATGAGCCGCTCGTGCAGCCGCTTCAATTGCTGACGGGTCAGGAGCTTCCTCGCCATAGGCAATATTTTCAGCAATGGTGGCATTGAACAGCGTCACCTGCTGAGAGACCAGCGCAATTTGACGGCGTAATGGCTGCAGTTTGTAGTCATTAATATCAATCCCATCAAGCAGCACGCGTCCTTTGGTGGGACGATAGAAGCGAGGAAGCAGACCGACCAACGTCGTTTTTCCGCTACCAGATCGCCCAACAATAGCGACCATTTCACCTGGGGCGATATCCAGCGCGATATCACTGAGCACATCCGGCAAGTCATCACGGTAACGAAAACAGACCTGCTCGAATGTCAATCGGCCTTCTGGGCGCTGCGCCTCATAAGTGCCGTCATCAATTTCGACCGGTTCTTCCATCAGCCCAAACAACTCAGCCGCCGCCGCAATACCTTTTTGTATCGTAGGATTAATATCCGTCAGTTGACGCACGGGTTTGGCCATCAGTGACGCCGCAGTGATAAACGCCACAAACTCACCCGGCGTCATATCCGCCAACAGCTTAGGTGACATGGCCAGCCACACCAGACAGGCCAAAGAAACCGCCACTAACAACTGAATAACCGGTGTGCTGACCGCGCGAATCAGCGCCTCTTTAATGCTTTGTTGACGATTGACCTCACTGGCCTGGGCAAAACGCTGTTTTTCGTACTCTTCTGCGCCATGTGTGCGCACGACTCGATAGCCTGACAGTGCTTCAGACGCCCGATGTGTCACGTCGCCCATTGAGTGCTGTATGCGTTTTGAAATTTTCCGGAAGCGTTTACTGGTATAACTGACTACGCCGCCGATCACTGGTGTCACGGCAAGGAACAACAGCGTCAGCATCCAGTTGGTCCATAAAAGATAAGACACCAGGCCAATCAGAAATAACCCTTCGCGCAGCAAAATGGTAATCGCCTTAGTCGCTGCACCAGTGACCTGCTCCACATGATACGTAACTCGAGACACCATCTGGCCCGAAGAGTGGGCATCAAAAAAGCTCCCCGGCAAATGCATCATATGATTAAACACATCGCAACGCAGCGCATGCACCAAGTTGCGTGCCACTTGGCTCATGTAAAAAGTCCCGAGAAATGTTCCCAACCCTCGAGCAGCAAACATTCCGATCACAAATAACGGCAGCATTAACCGGAAATCAGCCGTCGGCTTTTGAATACCGTCGATCAACTGCTTCATCATTTCGGCAAGCGCAGTACTGGCTCCGGCATAAATAGCATAGCCGAGAATAGCCAGCGCGAATGCCACCCAATGCGGCCTGACATAGCCCATCAGCCGCTTGTAGAGCGCCCATCCTGACTGATCTTTCAAACGATTTCCCGCCTGGTTAGTGGCTCAGCATGTATGGCATTCAATAGCCTCATCAACCTAAATCAACGCCAACTATCAATCTTCACAGTGGCGGATTCTACCGCAAGGCAATCGTGTTCAACAGCACGAAGCAAACGAGTCACCCGCGTTGTGTGTAATTGCATTCCTCCCTCATCACCACCCAGTGTCAACCTGACAGCGCCATCATTCGCGGTATTAAACTGACAGCTTTTATAATGCCGAAACAAGCGCACCACCTGACTTGCAGGGTGACCGTAGGCGTTACCCGCCCCAGCACTGAATATCACGACACGAGGCCGGGTCGCCGCAACAAAGGGCGCAGAAGAACTGGTGTTGCTTCCGTGATGCCCTGCCACCAGCACCGCCAACATACCGGGTAGCTCATCCAGCAGTTGTTGCTCAACACTGGCTCCCGCATCGCCTGTAATTAACACGTGCTGTAATCCGGCACTCACCAACAACACACAGGAGTTATCGTTTCCCGACAACCCCACAGCATTACTCGGCGGCCACAGCACGCGAAAACTCACGCCATCGCGTTGCCAGTACTGGCCTGCTACACACTGGGTAAATGCAACCGGCAAGGCACTGCCAACCGGTGCCAGATAACGCCCTACCTGATGCCGCTGCTTGAGTGACAAAACGCCCCCCGCATGGTCCTGATCATCATGACTGATCATAACGTCATCGAATGCTTGAGGGCCGGACCAAACGCTATCAAGCGGCATGAAACCTGAGGTATAGCGCGGCCCAGCATCTACCAGAAGACGATAACTCGCGGTCTGAAGCGAAACCATCTGCCCTTGCCCAACATCATACACCTGCACTTGCACCCTGCCGACGTCGGGGCGGTCAGGCTGTAACAGCACCAGCAAGACTATTAGCATGGCACTAACCGCCCAACGAAAAACACCATGCAACCCTGGCAGCAACCAGCTCAAACCAAGCAGCCCACATCCTGCTGCCAACGGTATTCGCCATGCCAACGGCACATGCCACAGCGGCAACCCATCAGCCGCCTGCGCCAGCCCTGCATTGGTTGCTTGCGCCAGCAGATCAAACAACTGCCAGGGCAAGCCGCCAACTAACGGCACTTCATTGACCAGCCAGCCCACCAGCCCAAGCGGCACCATTAAGCTACCCACAACCGGCACCGCCAACAGGTTAACCAACGGTGCCGCAGGCGCCAGACGCCCAAAGGCCAGCAACACCGCAGCGGCCATCAGCGGCGCCAGTAAACACTGAGTACGCAACAATGCCCACAACCAGCCATAAATGCCCGCCGGCTTCGGACGTCCCTGCCAGGCCAGTATTAGTGCGGCCACCGCCACAAATGACAACCACAAGCCAGGCCGCCAGGCTGACAGTGGGTCAAACAACAACACAAGCGCTAACGCCAGCCACCAGGCTTGCCAAGCGCCTGGCGCATGCCGTCCACTCGCCACCCACAGCCCCAGCAACGTCATAATGACAGCGCGCAGTGCTGGTGGCTCGAGCCCCGACAGCACACCAAAAGCCAGCGCTGCGACACCAGCCAACCACCAAGGCCAAGGCGTCATGCGCCAATCAGCCGGCATGACCACCCTTGCCATGCGCCGAGCAAGCCACAGCGCCAACCCTGCCACTAATGCCACATGTAACCCTGAGATCACTACTAAATGCGTCGTACCGGTCGCATTCAACCGTTCCCAGTCCGTGCGATCAAGCTGGTCCCCATCACCTAACGTCAGGGCAGCAAGCCAACGGCGCCCCAATAGGCTAAGGGGTTGTTGATTAAGATATGTCTGTGCTGTCTGCCGAAATGAGCCACGATGTTGGCTGAGCTTGACCGGCTCAGGTGCTTGGCGGACATAACCAGTGGCATGAATACCCTCCCTGTGCAGCCAGGCACGATAATTAAACGCACCAGGATTATGCATGCCCGAGGGTGCTCGCAGGCGCACGGTAAAGCGCCAACGCTCACCCGCGACAAGCGGTAATGGCTGGTAGAGGTTCAAACGAATACGCTTAAGCCCATCACATGCTGGCAACGACGTATCTTGTGGCTGACAGCGCTCAACCACCACTGTCATGCGTGTAATACGCCCTTTTTTTTCCACCGATACCAATCGAGCATCTAGGCTCAGGTTCTGGCGATTCAATCCCTGCGGTAACTCTGCGCCATCCATCGCCAGCAAACGCAGTGCAACCAAGAGTATAACCACCACCGCTACTGCCGCTGTCCAGCGACGGCAAGCAATTGACAACACCCCCAGCACTACCACAACCTGCAGCAAGGCAGTATCGGCTAAGACTCCTGTCACTACCCCCGCCAGGCTCGTCATCGCCAGCGGAAACGCTACTCCATATCGCATGGCATTGTCCTTGTGCCAAGACTACGCCATGCTCACCAACACCCAAGCATGGCGCACATCCCTGCTTCCATGGATAATAGACGGCATTACGGTGCCGTGAGAGCGTCGTTTATGTCACGCCGATTATTACAACGCTATCTCCCGCGTCCCGAATCGCTTCGCAAGCGGCGCCCTCTGGGTTTGCCAAAACGATTCATAGGAGACCCTACGCTATGGGCGCTCTCGCGCCGTGGTGTAGCTAATGCTGTGTCAGTGGGGTTATTTTGCGCCCTTCTACCGATTCCCATGCAGATGGCTCTGGCCGCCATTGGGGCCTATTGGTGGCGCGCCAACCTGCCATTGGCTGCTAGTTTGGTGTGGATCACGAACCCACTGACCATGCCATTGATTTTTTATGGGAACTATCGCGTAGGCGCTTGGCTGCTTGGCGACAAACCACGCATGGCACCCGCGAGCTTAACAACAGAGTGGGTTACCGATCGCCTAATAGACATTCTGCCAGCATTGATGCTGGGATCTCTGGCCGTTGCTCTCACCGCGGCCACCTTCAGCAATGTTGCCGTTCGCCTTATCTGGCGATGGCAGGTTTCGCGTAACTGGCGAAAGCGCGCCCAAAAGCGCAAAGCAAAAAAACGCCAGGGCACACCAGCTCACAAAAAATGAGCGGCATACCACTAGCGCGAGGTTACACTTTTGCAATTTTCTTCAACTTGCGAGGCTTGCTCAGCCTGCAGAGCGGCTCGCTGCCACGTCACCTTCCACGAGTTGCCCACCATCAAGGCGCAAAACACGGTCCTGATGCGCCGCTAACGATAAGTCATGAGTGACAATCACAAAGGCGCTATTGCCAGTACGTGCTAACTCATCCATCAGGCCAAGAATACTCGCCGCGGTGTTCTGGTCAAGGTTGCCAGTGGGTTCATCCATCAGCATCAAGCTAGGGTCAGTCACCAGTGCCCGCGCAATAGCCACCCGCTGACGCTCGCCGCCGGACAACTCACCCGGTTTATGATCACCACGCTCAGCCATGCCAACGCGATTCAACAGCACCATGGCCTTTTCTTCGGCCGCTTTTTTTCGCTGCCCGCGAATAATCAAAGGCAAGGCGACGTTTTCTAACGCCGTAAACTCTGACAACAAATGATGAAACTGATAAACAAAGCCAATATGTCGATTGCGAAAACGCCCTAGCTCGGCTTCATTCATCACGCCCAGGGACTGACCAGCCACTCGAACTTCACCACTGGTGGGCGTATCCAACCCTCCCAACATGTTGAGCAGCGTTGTTTTACCCGACCCGGAACTACCGACAATCGCTACTCGCTCGCCAGCCCTAACAGCCAACGACAACTTGTCCAATACGACCAAGTCTCGAGGGCCTTCATCATAAACCCGCGATAATAAACGACATTCCAACATAAGCTCTCGGTCATTCTGCGCTGCCCCAGCGGTTAACTCATTCATAGCGCAGTACCTCAGCCGGCTGAACCCGGGCAGCACGCCAAGCCGGATACAGTGTAGAAAGAAAAGTTAACCCAAAAGCAGCCAGCACAACCTGACGCACGTCGCTCCAGCGCAGCTCCGACGGCAATTCACTAATAAAATACACGCCACTGTCGAGAAATTTAAAGCCCAGCGTAGACTCCACAAAGGCAATGATATCAGCCACACTCAGCGCCAAAACAATGCCCAGCACCACACCAATCAATATGCCAATAATACCGATAGCAAGGCCCTGTACGATAAAAATCCCCATCACAGAGCGCGGCGTTGCCCCAATAGTACGCAGGATGGCGATATCAGCATGCTTGTCTGTTACCACCATCACTAGCGTCGAAACAATATTAAACGCAGCCACCGCAATGATCACGGTTAACAACAGCCCGATCATGCGCTTTTCCATTTGAATGGCTTGGAACAGGTTTCCCCGCGTATACGTCCAGTCCAGCCCGCGATAGTCCATGCCCAGATCATTGATAATACTCTGGGTCACACTACCCGCCAGAAACAGGTCATCAAGCTCTAGGCGTAGCCCACCGATCGCATTACCCATGCGAGCCAGGGTCTGCATATCCTCAAGGTGCGCATAGGCAAGCCCGCCATCCAGATCTGCGCCGACACTAAAAATGCCGCTCACGGTAAAACGCTTAAGACGTGGGAACACGCCAGCAGGAGTAATTGAGGCTTCTGGCACCAATAGGGTGACTCGGTCCCCCACGCCAACACCTAATGATCTCGCCAGCTGAGAGCCAAGTACGACCTTCCACCCTCCAGCGACCAAGTCATCCAAGCTGCCACGCTGCATATGCTCGCCAATAATCGACACCTGGTTTTCCCACTCCGGCAAAATGCCGTTAACCATCGCCCCTTGATTACGGCCAGCCGCCGAAAACATTCCCTGCTGCTGAATATACGGCGCAGCACCAATAACATGTTCACGCTGCATGAGCCGCTCGGCCAGTGGCTCCCACTCAACAAGCCCTGACGGCTTTTCAATACTGGTATGCGGCACCATACCCAAAATGCGTGTACGCATTTCCCGGTCAAAACCGTTCATCACCGACAGCACCAAAATCAGCACTGCCACACCCAGGGTAAGGCCCAGCATCGACGTCAAAGAAATAAACGAGATGAAGTGATTGCGGCGCTTAGCGCCCACATAACGCAACCCAATCAAAAACGGGAGTCGATCAAACATAGATTATTTCCAGAAGTCGCGAATTGAGGCGATGCCTTGCGCACCTACGCCTCGCGCTTGATTGGCGTCAAAACGGCTCATGCCACCCAAAGCAAACACTGGCATACCTGCCCGCTCAACCAGTCGCTGAAACTGATACCAACCAAGAGTCGCTGCCTCTGGGTGTGATGGCGTTGGCTTGACGGGTGACAACGTCACAAAGTCACAGCCAATACGGTAAGCACGCGCCAACTGTTCCTCACTATGAGTCGATGCTGAAAGCCATACACCCTCTTGCACTGGGCGGCGCTCAAGGCCCATCAAGCGTTCGCTGGTTAAGTGGATTCCATCAGCGGCAACCTGGTCGAGCAACGACGGATCGCCATTCAACATTAGCCGTGCACCGTGGGCATGGCACATCGCCAACGCACGCTCTGCCCGAGCCACATATGCCGCCTCATCAAGCCGCTTAGCACGCAACTGCACCAGCTTGATGTCATCCTCGATGAGCGCCCGCTCAAGTCGTGCCTCAAATACCGACTCATCCTCTTCTTCTGCCGTAATCAAGTACTCAAGGGGCAGCATGACAGCCTTGAGTATCGGCAAATTAGCAGCAGGGAACGGATAGTTCACAAGCTCATCCATCGGCACCCAGCGTACGGCCTGTCCTTCACGACCAAAAGCTTCTCCGGTAAATTCCAGCACTTGCCAGACATCCAGAAGAATGTGCTTTTCTGGGTATTCATGATGAATACGAATCAGCGGTTGAGCCCGAGTGACTTCAATGCCCAGCTCTTCATGCAGTTCACGCTTGAGCGCTTCAAGGCCAGTTTCATAAGGCGCGAGTTTACCGCCTGGAAATTCCCAAAGTCCGCCCTGATCCACATGGGAAGGGCGCCGCGCCAACAGCACTTCATTTCCGTCGGCGCTGATAATGGCTGCTGCCGCTACATGCGCTCTGCTTTTAACCTTTACGCTCATTATGCTCTGTCCTACGTGCCATGGTCATACGCGACCATGAGTTGGCAATTCCTGTAGCGGGACACTCAGCTACGGTAATCCGCATTGATAGCAACGTATTGCTGGGTAAGGTCTGTGGTCCAGACTCTTGCGCTGTCTGCCCCTCGACCCAGAACAATCCGAATAGTGATATTTTCCTCGGCCATAACGGCGCTGCCTGCCGCTTCGGTATAGCTTTCAGCACGCCCACCATGCTCAACAATGCGTACATCACCGATATCAATAGTGATAGCCGCAACATCAAAGTTGTCAACCGGCGCCCTGCCAACTGCCGCCAGAATTCGGCCCCAGTTCGCATCACTAGCGGCCAGTGCTGTCTTAACTAGCGGCGAGTGCGCTACCGTAAAAGCCACATCTAGCGCTTCTTGACGACAAGCAGCCTGTTCAACTTCCAGCGTGACAAATTTGCTAGCCCCCTCACCGTCACGAACAATTTCCTGGGCTAGCTCGATCATGACCTCTTCAAGAGCCGCACCAAAATGCGCCAGGGCATCTTCACTCTCAATGCGCACGCCCTGATTGGTGCTAATCAACATGCAGGCATCATTGGTGGAGGTGTCGCCATCAACAGTGATGCTATTGAAGCTGGTTGCCACGCTGTCACGCAGCAAAGACTCCAACACCTCAGGAGAAATGCTGGCATCCGTCGCCACAAACCCAAGCATGGTTGCCATATTCGGCTTAATCATGCCGGAGCCTTTAGCGATACCATTGATCGTCACAGTGGAACCGCCCACGTTCAACGTACGCGTTGCTCCTTTGGCTCGGGTATCAGTGGTTAAAATCCCTTCGCCCGCCGCCAACCAGGCCTGCGCACTCTGCGACAAGCTGGCATAAGCGGCGGGCAGACCAGCAAGCAAACGCGACATCGGCAAAGGCTCACCAATCACGCCGGTGGAGAACGGCAGCACAGAACTTGTTTCTACACCGGCCAGCCTAGCCAGCTCTTCACAGGTCAAGCGTGCATCTTCGATACCTTGCTGCCCCGTGCCGGCATTGGCATTCCCTGTATTAACAACCAAGTAGCGAGTGCCACCTGTTGTGCTTCCTTGCTCTGCCAAGTGCTGTTTAGCAATGGTCACCGGCGCAGCACAAAAAGCATTCAGCGTAAAAACCCCTGCCAAGCTAGCGCCTTCCGGCACTTCAACCACCACTAAGTCACGACGCTCCGGAGTCTTAATGCCCGCTCGTGCAGTACCCAGCCGCAGAGCAGCAATCTCAGGCATAATGGGAAATTCCGATACTCCAACGGCCATGATCTGTCTCCTGTCTTCATTTCACGTGATGTGGAATTAGCTTAACTTGCCACAGCACTGCTTATATTTTTTACCCGAACCACAGGGGCAGGCGTCATTACGCCCAACCTTGGGCCCTTCTCGACGCAATGGACGCCCATCAGCACCCGGCGCTGCAGCCATTTCCTGCTGTCCAGCGTCTGCAGATGACTCATCATGCAAATTGGTTGCCGTTGCTCTTTCACGATCAAGCTCTTCTTTACGCTCACGCTCCAAGGCATCTACTTCTTCTGGGGCGCGCACTTTCACATGGCTGAGAATCCGGATGATGTCATTTTTAATGTTGACTAATAACGACTGAAATAAAGCGAAAGACTCACGCTTATATTCCTGCTTAGGATTTTTCTGAGCATAACTACGCAAATGAATTCCGCGACGCAGATGATCCATCGACTGCAGGTGTTCTTTCCAGCGCGTATCCAATACTTGCAGCATGACCTGCTTCTCGAAACGGCGCATAAGCTCAGGACCTGCGGCCTCGACCTTGGCCGCATAGGCTTCTGAATGCATGGTCTGTAGGAGCTCACGCAACTGCTCTTCGTGGAAACGGTCGTCCTCTTCAGACCACTTCACTACCGGAGCATCCAGATTCAACTCAGTCTTGAGGTGAGCTTCCAGCCCAGGCAGGTTCCATTGCTCAGGGAGGCTCTGCGGGGGAACAAACTCGCTGACCGCCTCGTCCATTACTTCCTGGCGAATACCGAGGATATTTTCAGACACATCCTCAGCAGCAAGAATTTCGTTACGCTGCTCATAAATAACACGGCGCTGATCGTTGGCAACATCATCGTATTCAAGCAACTGCTTACGAATATCAAAGTTGCGGCCCTCCACTTTTTTCTGCGCCCGCTCCACGGCATTGGACACCATCTTGTGCTCGATCGCTTCACCTCGCTCAAGGCCTAACGCCTGCATCAGGCGCTGCACGCGATCTGAGCCGAACAAACGCATCAGATTATCTTCCAACGACAGGAAGAAGCGTGTTGAACCCGGATCACCCTGACGCCCTGCACGTCCACGCAGCTGGTTATCAATACGCCGAGACTCGTGGCGCTCGGAGCCAATTACATGCAGGCCTCCCGCCTCTAATACTGCATCATGGCGCGCCTGCCACTCAGCCTTTAAGCGGTCAATATCCTGCTCACTGGGCGAGTCGATTAGCGCCGCCTCAGCTTCCCAATTACCACCGAGCACGATATCCGTACCGCGGCCAGCCATATTCGTGGCGATGGTAACCGCGCCAGGACGACCTGCCTGGGCAATGATTTGAGCTTCACTCTGGTGCTGTTTGGCATTCAGAACATTGAAGCTAATCCCTGCTTTCTTCATCAGGTCTGCCAGGTATTCCGAGGTGTCGATAGAAGCCGTTCCCACCAGCACTGGTCGCCCAGCCTGAGTTTGGGTTTTGACATCTTCGATAATGGCCTCAAATTTTTCCTCAGCAGACAAATACACCAGATCAATGTGATCTTTACGAGTGAGCGGCTTATTCGTTGGAATGACCATGACATCCAGGCCATAGATCTGCCGGAACTCGAAGGCCTCAGTATCAGCCGTGCCCGTCATGCCAGACAGCTTATGGTAGAGCCTGAAGTAATTCTGAAAGGTGGTCGAAGCCAGCGTCTGGCTCTCGCGCTGAACCGTTACACCCTCTTTAGCCTCTACCGCTTGGTGGAGTCCTTCAGCCCAACGGCGACCAGGCATGGTGCGCCCCGTGTGCTCATCAACGATCACTACCTGATCATCATTGACGATGTAGTCCACATCACGCTGATACAGATATTGCGCACGCAGCGCCGAGTTTATGTGGTGCAGCAGATTCAGGTTCTGCGCAGCATAGAGCGACTCTTCTTCACCCAGCAGGCCTTCTGCTCGCATCAGCGCTTCAACGCGATGGTGGCCATCCTCCGTTAGCTCGACCTGCTTTTGCTTCTCATCAAGAATGAAATCGCCAGTTTCAGGGCTTTCCTCGTCTTCGCAGGGAGACAGCTCACGCGCCAGACGATCCACCACACGATACAGCTCAGTATTTTCATCCACCGCACCGGATATAATCAGCGGCGTCCGAGCCTCATCGATTAGAATCGAATCAACTTCATCAATAATGGCGAAGTACAGCTCCCGCTGTACCTTCTCTTCGAGAGAAAATGCCATGTTGTCGCGCAAATAATCAAAACCAAACTCGTTATTGGTCCCGTAAGTAATATCGCAGGCATAAGCCTGACGCTTTTCACTCGGGTCCTGGCCCGGCAAAATGATACCGACAGTCAATCCAAGAAATTCGTACAGTGGGCGCATCCACTCAGCATCACGACGCGCCAAGTAGTCGTTTACCGTCACCACATGCACACCACGGCCGGGCAATGCATTAAGGTAAACTGCCAGTGTTGCCACTAGCGTCTTACCCTCACCGGTCTTCATCTCAGCAATGCGGCCATTATTCAGCGTCATGCCGCCCATCATCTGCACATCAAAATGGCGCATGCCCATGATGCGTTTACTGGCCTCACGCACCGTAGCAAATGCTTCTGGCAATAATGATGTCAAGCTCTCATCCTGAGCCAGGCGCTCACGAAACATATCCGTACGCGCACGCAACTCATCATTACTGAGCGCCGCCAATGTTTCTTCTAGGGCATTGACCCGCGCTACCGGTTTACGCAGCCGCTTGACCTCACGTTCGTTACGAGAGCCGACTACCTTACGTAATACTTTACTAAACATGAATTAATCTGCCGTTGCCTATGTGTGCCTTACCATTAGCCGTACCTGAAAGTACGGGTTACCTTTTCTCCCTCATCAACAATATGGCGGTCCACGCCGAGACAGCACGTCATGAGCCGCCACGGCCGGCAGTAAAAGAAAACGGGAGAAATTCCACAAAAGATATGCCGACGCCGCCTGAACCGCAGCGCAGCTTGGCAAAACCTCTTGCATACGACGACGTACTGAGACGCGCCGTGATGCACGCCGTAGCATCGGCACTAAGATACAGGTCTGAACCAAGCGCTCAGCATGGCTAAGCGAACCAGACTGAGCAAAGCTAACCGGTAACAGGCAGGTAACCAGCAGGCCAGCCAGCCACCAGCGGCTAGCTCGGCGCGGCGTGTTCACCCCTCCCGACGCGCATTGCGTGTCCTGCACCCTGTTCAGATGCGCCATGCTGTTGAGCCACTTGCATGCATGCTAGTCTTGCACCTTGAGTTGACGCCTGCCAAACCTTGGCAAGGCCGATGATAACCCACTGGAGTTCGACCCCAGATTAACAAGCCCATGAGTATAAAGGTTAAGCGGTTCCGCGCCCAGCCCATGAGCCGCCTGTTGCACATTGGCCGGCTGGCCCCGTTACTAGACAAAGCTCAGATCATAAAGGGAGTGCAAGAGCACCTGCACCAGCATTTACCAGCGGAACTCGCTGAACATGTTTTTGTTGGCGGGTTTCACCAAAGCAAGCTCACCCTGCTCACCGACCGAGCCGCCTGGCTAACACGGCTGCGCTACGAGCAGCGGCAACTACTAAAGCTAATACAGCAATATCCCGGGCTGGAGAGCATTACGAGCCTAACCCTAAAAGTCAGACCCATTCGCCCTCCGACAACCCCTATACGCCAGCCGCGTCACCTTCCCGCGCTGGCTGCGAGCGAACTGCATAGTTGCGCCGAGAGCGTAGAAGATCCCAAGCTACGCAACGCCCTGCTACGCCTGGCAGCTCACGCACACATCAACAACGACACCTAAAAATGCAAGGGGAAAAAACACAAATGCCGCCCTATTTCAGAGCGGCATTTGTAGCTGTTCGAACATCACTGGGCGGTGTCAATCTGCTCTCTTGCCTTAAACATCGTGAGGACCAGAAACCGACTCTCAGCAGCGCCTGGCTCACTCATCTCAGGCATCAGGCCATCGCGGAAACGGAGTAGGAAATAGGAACTTCCGCAGCGTTATCTTCAAAGGTAACAACTTCAAACGCATCCGGCTGCTCAAGCAGCGCACGACACAGCTGATTATTCAGCGCATGCCCCGATTTAATGCCCCGAAACTCACCAATGAGGCTATAGCCCAATTGGTAAAGATCACCAATAGCATCAAGCACTTTGTGCTTAACAAACTCATCATCATAACGCAAGCCGCCTTCGTTCACGATACGATATTCGTCAACAACAATGGCGTTATCCAGGCTACCACCCAAAGCGAGGTTATTAGCCCGCAAATGTTCAAGATCGCGCATAAAGCCAAAGGTACGAGCGCGGGAAACTTCTTTAACAAAGGATGTTGTGGAGAAATCCACACTCGCTATTTGTTTCTGGCGCTCAAAGACAGGGTGGTCAAAATCAATAGCAAAGGACACCTTAAACCCTTGATGCGGCAAGAACACAGCCTCTTTGTCGTCATCACGGACAGCAACCTCACGCTTGATGCGAATGAATTTTTTCGCCGCACTCTGCTCAAGCACACCCGCTGACTGAATCAAAAAGACAAAAGGCCCAGCACTGCCATCCATAATCGGCACTTCGGGCGCACTAACGTCGACAAATGCATTGTCAATACCAAGCCCAGCGAGGGCTGACATTAGATGCTCAACCGTGGCCACCTTAACGTCACCACGGGAAACCGCAGTGCATAGCATGGTGTCAGTCACATTATGAGCGCTGGCCTTGATATGAACCTCGGGCTCAAGGTCAGTGCGAACGAATACAATACCGGTATTCACCGGCGCAGGCCTCAGGGCAAGGTGAACTTTCTTGCCCGAGTGGAGGCCTACGCCGGTGGCGCGAATCACATTTTTGAGAGTACGTTGTCTGATCATGGACAGTCGCCGAGCAGTTATTAGTTATCGAACACCGTTCACTGTAGCATCGAACAGCGTTCTTAACAAATAAAGTTGTATCAACGCCATGCCACGCTATAACTGAGCCTGATGAGGCTCAGTCAGCTTGGCGCCGTAGAAATGCTGGGATGTCCAGATAGTCATCCATTTCCTGAGTTCCTTTGCGTGGCTCAGGGCGCTCACGCACCACCTCACGCTGCTCAGGAGCGGCACTACTTGCACCCGCCCCCTGTTGCCCACGGCTCATATCTGATGCCTGAGAACTCCGCCCAAGGCCTGCCTGACGCTGTCGCAAATCGCCGCGCGGCGCCTCAGCACGTTTAGCACTATCACGCTGAGCTACACCGGATTGACGAGCGGACTCAAGGCCAGCCGCAACGACAGTAACGCGCAGCTCATCACTCATATTCATGTCAATAGAGGTGCCCACCACAATGGTGGCATCCTGTGAGGCGAACTCCTGAACCGTCGCACCCACATCATTAAACTCACCAATAGACATGTCTGGCCCAGCGGTAATATTAACCAAAATACCGCGAGCCCCATGCAGATCGACATCTTCCAGTAGCGGACTACGAATAGCTTTTTCAGCAGCCTCGCGAGCACGATTTTCGCCGGTAGCCCCCCCAGTTCCCATCATCGCAATGCCCATTTCGGACATCACTGTGCGCACATCTGCAAAGTCAACGTTGATAATGCCCGGGCTAGTAATCAACTCAGCAATGCCCTGAACAGCACCCAACAGCACATCATTGGCAGCACTAAAAGCCGTCAGCAGACTGGCGTTTTTACCCAGCACCGAGAGCAATTTTTCGTTAGGAATGGTGATCAAGGAGTCGACATGCTCAGAAAGCTCTTTCATGCCTTCCTCAGCCGCACGCAAACGCTTAGGACCCTCGAATGGGAACGGGCGCGTCACCACAGCCACTGTAAGAATCCCAAGTTCCTTGGCAACCTGAGCAACCACTGGCGCACCACCGGTGCCTGTACCACCGCCCATCCCGGCGGTAATGAACACCATGTCAGCTCCGCTGATAAGCTCAGCAATCCGCTCACGGTCCTCCATCGCCGCCTGACGCCCGACATCTGGATTAGCGCCAGCCCCAAGCCCCTTGGTAATTTCAGCGCCCAGCTGCAGCACCGTCTTGGCAGCAACACGCTTTAGTGCCTGAGCATCCGTGTTGGCACAAATGAACTCAACACCCTCAATGTTACTTTCAACCATGTGATTGACAGCATTACCACCGCCGCCGCCAACACCGATAACTTTAATGACCGCACTGCTTGAGGGTGCGCTATCTACGAGTTCGAACATTTACCCGTCTCCTGAGCTGCCGTCGCAGCCCTGTCAGAAATTTCCTTTGAACCAGCTCGCGAGCCTTGCCAGGGCTGGTGTTGACTCATCACTCTTGCGTCGAGAGACGTCACCACGATTGGCATGCACTGCAACATTTCTGCTACCTTCCTGCTGCGCCCCGCCCCCCCGGCGATCCTCATGCAACGCATAATGCAGTAAACCAACACCCGTAGAATAAATCGGGTTACGCACCACATCAGCCAAACCACGCACATTCTGCGGACAAGCAATACGAACCGGCATATGAAAAATCTCTTCCGCCAGCTCAACGACGCCTTCCATTCTGGAAGTACCGCCTGTTAGGACTATCCCCGCTGCCACCAGTTCTTCATAACCGCTGCGCCGCAACTCGTCACGCACCAGCATGAATATTTCCTCATAGCGCGGCTCAACTACCTCGGCCAGCGATTGGCGCGACAAATCCCTAGCAGGGCGGTCTCCAACACTTGGCACCTTGATCATGTCATCACTAGCAGCCAGCTGTGTCAGCGCACAGGCATACTTCACCTTTATCTCTTCGGCGTGCTGGGTTGGCGTTCTAAGCGCCATTGCAATGTCATTGGTGACTTGATCCCCGGCAATAGAAATCACCGCAGTATGCCGAATCGCACCTTCGGTAAACACAGCAATATCGGTAGTACCACCACCTATATCCACCATGCATACACCCAGCTCACGCTCGTCTTCTGTCAGTACGGCGTGGCTTGACGCCAGCTGCTCCAGAATAATGGCATCTACATCCAGCCCACAGCGGCGTACACACTTCTCAATATTCTGCACAGCGTTTAGTGCCGCCGTAACCAAATGAACCCTAGCCTCAAGGCGAACACCAGACATGCCTAACGGCTCTCGGATACCACCCTGGGTATCAATCGAAAACTCCTGTGGCAGTACGTGCAGCACTTTCTGGCCTTCCGAAATAGCACGAGCACGGGCGGAGTCGATGACACGATCTACATCCGAGGAAGCCACTTCACGCTCTTTGATCGCGACGACACCGTCCGAGTTCATCGAACTGATATGGCTACCGGCAATACCGACATAGACCGAATGGATGTCGCAACCAGCCATCAACTCGGCCTCTTCAACGGCACGCTGAATGGACTGCACCGTAGACTCGATATTGATCACAACACCTTTTTTCATCCCTCTTGAGGGATGTGAGCCGATACCGGCAATCTCGATGCCGCCATCATCTGTGGGCTGACCCACGATTGCTACGACCTTGGATGTTCCGATATCCAGCCCGACGACCATATTAGACGCATTGTATGGACCTGACATGAGCCGGGGTAACTCCTAGAACCTTCCCAAAGGGAAATGTGCTTGAATTGGGCAATTATATCTATGTAATTATAATAACAAACGGCTTCAATACACCAGCCCAGTCTGAAAATATATCTAACACCATACGATCTATTCTATTGAAAGGAAATACCTTGCCGATTGATTAATCAACATAACAATGATGAAGCATCATTTGAATTACGGTATTAACCATCATCAATCGGCAGATTCAATAGGCTCAGTTTTACCATGCCAAGCAACAGCGACCCCGTTAGGATAGCGCAGGTCAATATAGCGAAGGTGAGCAGCCATATCTGCCAGCTGACGCCGCCACACGGCATCAAAACGCTCCAGGCGCGCCTCTTGATTGGCCCGCCCCAACATGATCCAAAGGCCGTCTTCTAGTTGAAAACGCCAAGCGCCACGATCTTCGAGTCGTAATTGGGCGACCTCCATGCCATGCTGTTTTAAGCGCGCTTCAAGCTCACCATGAAATGCCAACACTTCCGATCCACTATCACTAGGCCCTGAAAGAAAAATTAACCCGTCAGGCACTTCTGCAGGCGCAAAGTCAAAAGGCTCACCGTCGCCATTCAGCAACTGGTCATCATTCCAACGCGCCACCGGCGACTGCTCAAGCAGCTCAAAAACCAGTCCATCAGGCCACTCTCGGCGAATATGCACTTCCTTCAACCAGCCGATTTTCAGGGCTTGCTCACGTAGCTCATCAAGATCAACTGAAAGCCAGCGGCGATCACTCACTAATGGTGACAACTGGCTCTCTAGGTAATCTGCTCCTACGTGGCGCATCTCACTGCCGCGAATGGACACCCGCTCAATAGGTCGATCTAACCAGTGCCATAGCGCATAAGCGCCGCCCACCAGCAGCGCGACCAACAGCAACAAGCTGAATAAGGTGCTACGGCGCATCATCGCTCAGCGACTCCCAGCTGTATCGAGAATTTTCAGCACCAGCTGATCAAAATCAATCCCGATATGCGCTGCAGCCTGGGGCACAAGGCTATGATCAGTCATACCTGGCGAGGTATTCACTTCAATCAACCAGAACGTCCCCTGCGCATCACGCATGACATCGACACGCCCCCACCCGTGACAGCCCACCACCTCAAATGCACGTAAACACAACCTAGCAAGCTCAGTTTCATCTTCATCAGACAAACCACTAGGCAAATGATAAAGAGTGTCATTGGAAACATATTTAGCCGTGTAATCATAAAAGCCACTTGGCACTTCAACACGAATTGACGGTAAAGCCATGTCGCCAAGTACTGACACTGTATATTCTTCACCGTGTATAAAACGCTCAGCCATTACTCGACTATCGTAATGCATCGCATCTTGGTAAGCCGCCTTTAACGCATCTGCCGTTTCAACTATTGTAATCCCCAGCGTAGAACCTTCATGTACGGGCTTAACAATCAGGGGCAAACCAAGACGCTCAACAACGGCGGCCAAGTCAGACCCGGCGCCAAGCGTTACACTGTCTGGGGTAGGTAATTCTTGAGAACGCCACAGCCACTTAGTCCGCACCTTGTCCATGCCAACCGCTGACGCCAGCACACCACTGCCTGTGTAGGGAATCCCCATCAACTCAAGCGCTCCCTGGAGCGTGCCATCTTCACCACCCCGCCCATGCAGCGCGATAAATACTCTGTCTGGCGCCATTTCCTCAAGACCAGACAAGTCTCCACCCGCCGTGTCATACCCTTGGGGTGACAGACCTGAGCGTGTCAGCGAATCCAGAACAGCCTTGCCACTCTTTAAAGAGACCTCGCGCTCAGCAGAGTCACCGCCATACAGCACAACAACACGCCCATAGTCGGCACTAGCTGTCATAACTCAACCTCATTAAAATCCAGACCACTGTTCGCAAGCTGTTGAGCAATACTGCCCACATCGCCAGCCCCTTGGGTAATCAATAAATCACCCGGCTTGAGCACCCGTTTCAACAGACCCGGCAATTCACTTTTATCCTGAACAAAAATCGGATCCATTTCGCCACGCTGACGAATAGAGCCAGCAAGCGACCGCCCGTCAGCACCAAGAATCATTGCCTCACCGGCACTATACACATCCAGTAAGAGCAGCGTATCCACCTCAGCGAGCACACGAACGAAGTCCTCGTACAGGTCTCGTGTGCGCGTATAACGGTGCGGTTGGTAGACCATTACCAGCCGGCGCTGAGGCCAGCCAGCGCGAACCGCACGAACCACCATTTCAACCTCACGCGGGTGATGACCGTAATCATCCACCAGCATGACGTCCATCTCACCATTCGGCGCAGGGAACTGGCCATGTACCTGGAAGCGTCGACCAACGCCCGCAAAGCCTGCCAACCCACGCTGAATCGCTTGATCATCAACACCTGCATCACTGGCAACAGCAATTGCCGCCAGAGCGTTCAACGCATTATGCCGCCCAGGCATAGCCAAACAAATGGACAAAGGCGCCTGACTTTCTGGACGACGCACAACAAAATTAATACGCCCCCCTTGTTGAGAAAACTCCTCAATACGATAGTCGGCATCTTCATCAAAACCGTAAGTAACAAAGCGACGATTTACCTGATCCAATAACCCACGAACATGCACATCATCAGTACACAGCACAGCCAGCCCGTAGAATGGCAGATTATGCAGAAACTCCAGAAAGGTCGCTTTCAGGCGCTCAAAATCACCGCCATACGTCGACATATGATCAACGTCAATATTCGTCACAACTGACAGCATCGGCTGCAAGTGCAAAAAGGACGCATCCGATTCATCCGCCTCAGCAACCAAGTAGTCACCTGCGCCAAGCCTAGCGTTAACGCCAGCACTGGTCAGCCGCCCACCAATCACGAAGGTCGGATCTAGCCCACCTTCAGCCAACAAGGTCGCCGTCAGGCTGGTGGTAGTTGTTTTGCCGTGAGTACCAGCCACAGCGATGCCATGCCGGAAACGCATGAGCTCGGCCAGCATCTCAGCACGACGAACGACCGGAATACGATGCTCATTGGCCCAGCGAACTTCTGGGTTATCAGCGTCCACCGCCGTAGAAACCACTACCACATCAGCATTACACGTGTTCTCAGCCGCATGCCCGATAAAAACATCAACACCACAACGTCGCAAACGGTGTATCACGGGCGAGTTTTTCAAATCACTACCGCTGACCTGATACCCCTCGTTTGATAACACCTCAGCAATACCACACATGCCGACGCCACCAATACCAATGAAATGAATGCGGCGTATCTGCCGCATTCCCATTCCGCGGCGTCCCGCCGCACTGATCTGTCCGGGCACTGACCCGAGCGCTTTATCACTCAAAACCTATCTCCATACAACCTGCCACCAACTGTTCAACAGCATCCAACTGCGCACCCGCTCGGGCTCGGGCAGCCATGTCGACAAGCGTTTTTGGAACCAACAGCTGCTCCAGTCTCTCGGCCAGCTGTGCGGCACTCATTTCATCTTGCGGCAATAGTGATGCCGCTTTGTGCTCAACCAGCGCCGCCGCATTAGCTGTTTGATGATCATCTACCGCATGAGGAAAAGGCACAAAGAGCGCAGGCTTCGCCGCCGCTGCAAGCTCTGCGACTGTCAATGCACCAGCGCGGCAAATCACCAAGTCAGCCCACGCGTAAGCTGCTGCCATGTCGTCTATAAATGGCGTGACATCTGCTGTGATGCCCTGGGCGAGATAAGCCTCCCGAGTCATGTCATCTTTATCACGCCCAGCTTGATGATGTACGACGGGGCGCTTACCGTCAGGCAACCTGGCCAAAGCCTCTGGCAAACGCTCATTAAGTGACTGAGCACCCAGCGACCCCCCCACGACCAGTAGCCGCAGGGGTCGGTTCTGCATATCTTCAAGCTGACGTGGTACGTCACCCAGCGCAGCAATATCAGGACGCACTGGGTTACCCACCACAGTGGCTTTACCAGAAAACGCCTGCGGAAAAGCCGTATAAGTCCGGCTTGCAAGGTGAGAAAGAATCCTGTTCGTCAGACCAGCAACAGCATTTTGCTCATGAATTACCAGTGGCCGTCGTAATAACCAAGCCGCTAGACCTCCCGGCCCGCTGGCAAAACCGCCCATCCCCACCACCAGCTGAGGATTAACACGACGAACCACGCCTATGGCCTGTTGCACAGCACGCAGCAACCGAAACGGGGCCAACAACCAGCCTCTCATCCCTTTACCTCTGAGCCCGCTTACCGCGACATGATGCAGGGTGATACCAGCGTCTGGCACCAAGCGATTCTCAAGACCTCTCGGACTACCCAACCACTCCACATCAACCCCAGCATCTTGCAGCCCACGGGCTAGTGATAGCGCAGGAATGACATGCCCGCCTGTACCACCAGCCATCACCAGTACCCGCCGCGGGCGCGACTCACTCATGCCTGAACTCCTTCACCTGGTTCTTTCCGCTTCGACGATTGCTGAGACGGAGGCGGAGGCGCCAGCCGCCCACGCTGAACACGACGGGTTTCAATATCTGCCCGCATCAAAATAGCCACCATTATACAGCTCACTAATAAGCTGGATCCGCCATAACTCAGCAACGGCAGTGTCAGTCCTTTGGTGGGCAGCATGCCACTACTCACCGCAATATTAATAAACGCCTGAGCACCGATCATTAACGCAAAGCCATAACTGGCATAAGCAGCAAACGGCAAGCCGGCAAGCTCTGCTCGCCGACCAACAGCCATGGCTCGCCATACCAGCAGTGCAAACAAGCCAATCACCGCAACTGCGCCGACCAAGCCCAGCTCTTCCGCCAATACGGCGAATACAAAATCGGTATGTGCCTCAGGCAGGTAATATAGCTTCTGAATACTGTTGCCCAGACCAACACCGAGCCAATGGCCGCGACCAAAGGCAATCAGCGCCTGGGTCAGCTGATAACCACTCGCGAATTGATCGGCCCAAGGGTCAGTGAAGCTGGTCAATCGAGCCATTCGGTAGGGCTCTGCAATCGCCACAAAAGCACCCAAAATGACCACCAGCAGCATCAGCACAAGAAAGCGCCCCACTGGCGCTCCAGCCATCAACAGCATCCCCATAACACACGCTGTTGATACCACCACCGCACCGTAATCCGGCTCCAGAATCAACAAACTGGCATAAATACCAACAATAAACAGCGGTCTGAGGAAGGCACCAATCTTTGAGCGAACCTGTGGAAGAAAGCGCTCAAGATATGAGGCCATATAAATCATCAGAAACAGCTTGGCGAACTCTGAAGGCTGCACATTAAACGGCACCCCTGGAATAGACAGCCAACGCTTACTCCCATTCACCTCACGCCCCATAAGAAGCACAGCAACCAACAGGACAACACCCATCAGCAACAAAAATGGGCCATTTGCTTTCCACCAAGCCAATGGCACTCTGAGCGCCAACAATCCAGCGCTCAATGCCAGCAGCACAAAAACACCATGACGAATGCTGAAGTACCAAGGGTTGCCCGTCAGCCCAGTCGCCACCTCAACAGAAGCAGAGGTCACCATGATCCAGCCAATCAACATTAAGGACAGCGCCGTCAAAGGCAACCAACCATCAAAAGGGGCATCAGCGGTTGAAAGCGATTGGCGCAAACGCTTAAAGCGGCTCACAGTGCCACCTCTTTATATAGTTGAGTTACACCATCACGAAACGCATCACCGCGCGCCTGATAGTTAGAAAACTGATCCAGGCTGGCACAGGCTGGTGACAACAAGACACAATCGCCCGCTTGAGCGGCGTTTAAAGCGCGCCGCAGCGCGGCCTCAAGATCCACGACCTTTGTCACCATGACATGCGGCTCAAGCACACGCTGTAACTGAACGGCATCACGCCCAAACACGATAACTTCTCGCGCATACGCTGCCAGCGGCTCAACCAACGGAGAAAAATCTGCGCCCTTCCCTACGCCTCCCGCCAACAACACCAACCGCCCTGTTAGCGTCGGCCCAATACCAGCAATCGCTGCCAGAGTCGCTCCCACGTTGGTACCTTTGGAATCATTGATCCAGCGCACCCCTTGCTGCTCGGCGACCAGCTCACAACGATGCGGCAAGCCTGAGAAACGCTCAAGCACCGTGCGCATGGCTTGCAGCGGGAAACCAAAGTGATTCCCCACGGCAAGGGCTGCCAGTGCATTAACGTGATTATGTCGCCCAGGCGCGCGGACTGCAGAAACGGGCATTAAAGGACGCCCCCCATACATCAGCCAAGCCGCATCACTATCGCCCCCATCATCCTCAGCCGCCAGGTTAGCAACCCCCCACTCACCAGGCCCGGGAGGCTGGCTGGTAAAACGCTCAACCACCGTGACATCGCCATCATCCGGCCATGTCATCGCATCTTCGCCATTAACCAGCGCATATCGTGCACCCATAAACACCCGCTGCTTGGCGCGGCGATAGCCCGCCATGTCGCCATGGCGATCAAGGTGATCCTCGCTGAGGTTAAGAAATACAGCAGCCTCTGCTCCCAACTCAGAAAGGCTTTCAAGCTGAAAGCTCGATAGCTCCAGTATAAAAAGCTCCGCATCAGGCATATCGTGCAATAAATCTAGCGCGGGCGTACCCAGATTTCCGCCCACCGCCACGTTTTTACCCGCCTCTGCTGCCATTTCACCCAGCAAAGTCGTCACCGTAGACTTGGCATTAGAGCCGGTAATTGCCGCAATAGGTGCTTGGCAGGCGCGTAGAAAAAGCGCAATTTCACCGATAACAGGAGGGCCGGCTGGTGTGTTTTGTAGCGCCGCCAACGCGGGCTGCTGTAATGAAACGCCAGGACTCACCACAACGTCCCTAGCCTCACTCATATTAAGCGAGTCAAGAGCACCACAGCGCAGAGTCACATCGGGAAACTCTTGACGAAATGACGCAAGATCTGGTGGGTTAGCACGCGTATCTGCCACCATAAAAGGACAACCCAGACGATCAAGGTGACGACAGATAGCACGTCCTGAAATGCCCAGTCCGACGACCAGAGTCACGCCTGCCGGCACCTTATCCATGAAATTATCCTTGTCTCATTGCCGGAAGCCGCTCAGCGAATCTTCAACGTTGCCAACCCGAGTAACACCAACACCACGGTAATAATCCAAAAACGCACAATCACTCGAGGCTCAGGCCAACCTTTCAACTCATAGTGATGGTGCAGCGGTGCCATGCGAAAGATACGTCGCCCTGTCATTTTATAAGAAGCAACCTGCAGAATCACAGAGACCGTCTCCATGACAAAGATGCCACCCATCACAAACAGAATGATTTCCTGGCGCACAATAACGGCAACCACGCCCAATGCCGCTCCTAGCGCCAAAGAACCCACATCACCCATGAAAACCTGAGCAGGATAGGTGTTAAACCATAAGAACCCCAGCCCTGCCCCAGCAATCGTGGCACAAAACACCGCCAGCTCTCCGGCCCCAGGAATCATGGGGATTTGCAAATACTCAGCAAACACCACGTTACCACTGGCATAAGCAAACACCGCCAACCCCATAGCTACCAGCACGGTGGGCATGATCGCCAAACCATCCAGGCCGTCAGTAAGGTTTACCGCATTTGAACTGCCAACAATCACGAAATAGCTCAACACAATATAGAAAAGCCCCAGCGGCAGCATGACGCCTTTAAGCATCGGCACTACCAGGCTAGTCTCTACAGGTGTCGCCGCCGTCATGTAGAGCACAATGGCAGCCCCCAAACCAATCACTGACTGCCACAGGTATTTCCAACGTGCAGGCAAGCCGCGTGGATTTTTTTCCACCACTTTTCGGTAGTCATCTACCCAGCCAATCGCACCAAAGCCAAGGGTGACGGCTAGCACAATCCACACATAGTGGTTGCGCAAATCTCCCCACAATAGGGTGCTGAATGCGATGGCCATCAAAATCATTGCGCCACCCATCGTCGGCGTTCCCGCTTTCGACAAGTGAGACTGCGGTCCGTCATCACGAACGGCCTGACCAATTTGGCCCTCGACTAAGCGCCGAATAAAAACCGGACCCAGCCATAAGCTCAATACCAGCGCCGTCAAGGTGGCCAGTATCATTCGCAACGTAAGATAATTGAATACATTAAAGGCGCTTTGAAATTGCGCCAAAAACTCAGCCAGAAAAAGCAGCATGGAAAACGTTACCTTGAAGCATCCGAGCGCAGGGCCGCGACAACGGCCTCCATGCCCGCACTGCGAGATCCCTTAACCAGCACGCTGGTATCAGGGGGTAAGTATTGGAGAACGTAATCCAGCAACGCCTCCCTGTTGTCAAAATGATGTCCTTGGCCGCCAAACGCCTGGCTGGCTGGTCGAGCGTCAGCACCCAGTGTCAATAACACATCAACACCCAATGCCAGCGCCTGCTGCCCAGCTTCAGCATGCAGTGCCTGACTTGCCTGACCCAGCTCTCCCATTGCCCCCAGCAAGCACCAGCGCGGGCCTGGTTGGCTGGCCAAGGTTTCAAGCGCGGCAGCGAGCGCACCAGGGTTGGCATTATAACTGTCATCCATCAACTGTGCGCCTCGCACACCATCAACCAAGCTCATCCTACCGGGCATGGGAGCAATATCAGCCAACCCTTCTGCCAACAGGTTTTCATCAAAACCCACGGCCAGCGCTGCCGCCGCGGCAGCTAGCGCGTTAGCGACATTATGCCTACCTAACAGCTTCAGCTGAACACGCCCCAACGCTCGATCATTATAAACAAGCGTAAAAGCATAACGACCGAGAGAGTCACTGACCAGTGTCTCAGCACGCAGACGCGCAGCCGAATGAAAGCCAAAATCTACCACGTTACGGGGCGAGGCAAGACGCTCCCACAACGGATAATAATTATCGTCGCGGTTCAGCACAGCAACCCCGTCGCCAGATAGCGACGCCAATATTTCAGCCTTAGCCTGGGCAATCTGCCCCATACCACCAAACTCACCTATATGGGCACCAGTAACATTGGTAATCACCGCCACATCTGGCTCAGCCAGCGATGCCGTCCAGGCAATTTCCCCCAAATGATTAGCCCCCAACTCCACTACCGCATGACGATGCTCAGCACATAAACCAAGCAGCGTTAGTGGAGCGCCGAAATCATTATTGAGATTGCCGTGGGTCGCCAGTGTTTTACCACTGCGCGCTAGCAGGCTAGCCAGAATTTGCTTAACCGTTGTTTTTCCACTATTGCCTGTCACCGCAACTAATGAGCCTTGCCAGGCACGGCGTCGAGCACGGCCCAGCAAACCCAGCGCCAAACGTGTATCAGGCACGACCAATTGCGGCAATGGGTCATCAACCGGCGTTTCGACAACAGCGGCCACCGCCCCAGCAGCACGAGCCTGGGCGATGAAATCATGTGCATCAAAATGCTCACCCACCAGCGCCACAAATAGTGCCCCAGAGGAAAGCTTACGTGTATCAGTAACAATATCGGCCACTGTCAGGTGGGCGACGTTTGCTGCTAAACAGCCAGCAGGCACCCCTAGCGTCGCAGCAACCTGCTCAACAGTCGTTAGACCTGACAGCGTCATACATCACCTCGCTGTGGCCATGCTGCGTTTGAACGCTTTGCCAACGCCGCTTGCGCCTCATTAAGATCCGAGAATGTATGGCGCACACCAGCAATTTCCTGATAGCTCTCATGGCCTTTTCCAGCGATCAAAATCACATCCGCACCTGCGGCCTCGCTTATCGCTCGTAATATCGCTTCACGACGACCACCAATATTCCAGGCGTTTACTTGCGCATTAGGCGACAAGCC
Organism: Halomonas halocynthiae DSM 14573; assembly: GCF_000425725.1. Taxonomy (GTDB): domain Bacteria; phylum Pseudomonadota; class Gammaproteobacteria; order Pseudomonadales; family Halomonadaceae; genus Halomonas; species Halomonas halocynthiae. The sequence continues at coordinate 64,671 of NZ_KE384439.1, read as the reverse complement.
ATCAACAACTTGCTGACGAATCGACGCTGAAGACTCGCTGCGCGGATTATCATCGGTAATAACCAACTGGTCAGCATGCGCCTCGGCAACAGCAGCCATTAAGGGACGTTTACCTGCATCACGATCACCACCACAACCAAACACACACCATAGCCGCCCACGACCAGGCAAATGCTCGCGCAATGCTGTTAGTGCATTTTCAAGCGCGTCGGGCGTGTGCGCATAATCGACAACCACTGTTGGCCCTGCAGCACTCGCCCCCAGGCCCAATGCCTGCATGCGCCCAGGAACCGGCGTTAAGCGGGCAGCCGCCTCAAAAAGAACATCCAACGCCACTCCCCGGCCATACAGCACAGCCATGGCCAGCAACACATTATTGAGATTAAAACGCCCGAATAACGGCAACCGCAGTAAACGCTCTCCCTCAGGCGTCGCAACCAGCGCCTCCACCCCATCAGGCAGCAGGGTACTTCCCGCCACGCGTAGCGTTACCGCCTCATCAGCAGACAGGTCCTCATTACTACTGACCGCCAGCACCCTTACCCCAGCAGGCAAACCCGCCAGCATAAGGCGTGCAAGTGAGTCATCCGCATTAACTACCGCCAACTCAAGCTCTGGGCGACGAAATAGCAACGCTTTCGCTGCGGCATAAGCGGCCATGCTACCGTGATAGTCAAGGTGGTCACGGCTTAGATTGGTAAATACCGCCACACGAATACTGGCCGCATCTAGGCGATCCTGGGCTAGCGCATGAGACGAGACTTCCATGGCGACCCGAGTCACCCCACTAGCTGACATCTGACCTAGTGACGCTTGAAGCGCCAAAGCACCTGGGGTAGTTAGACCAAGGCTACCAAGATCATGCGGTCGTCCAGAGCCCAGCGTACCAATCAAACCCGCTGGCTCGCCGATCATTTCACTCAGCGCAGCAATGTAGTGAGTCACTGAGCTTTTTCCGTTGGTGCCGGTCACGCCGATCAGCTCCAACGATGCCGGCACTTGATATAACTGACGGGCCAAGTTACCCAGCTCAGACCTCAATGCATCCAGCTCAATAACCTGCTTAGCAGGCTTTGCACTCAGCGGTGCCTCAGCTAGCACCAAAGCCGCGCCGGCTTGCAGCGCCGCCGACATGTAATCGCGCCCATCGACACTGACGCCCGGCACAGCGAAAAAGATATCGCCACGCTGTACGTTGCGACTATCCACATGCAAGTTGACGCGCTCAGGCAAGTCGATATCAAACAACGCCTGACGCTGCTCTGGCCACCGCTGGGCCAGCAGCGCTAACAGTCTGGCACTGTCCACGCTCTGCGGAGCTTCATTCGTCAACGGACACCTCCCTATCTGGTGGCACATCTAGGACACGCAGTGCGCTGCCAGCAATACGCGAAAAGACCGGCGCCGCTATCGCCCCCCCGTAGTAGGCACCTTCACGCGGGTGGTCAATCATCACCACAGCGATAATTCGCGGATCAGAGACTGGAGCAATACCGACAAACAAGCTGCGGTAGGTCTTTTTTTCATAGCCGCTACTGCCGGTTTTTCGCACCGTACCGGTCTTTCCTGCAACGCTGTACCCAGGTACCAGAGCACGCCGCGCACCTGTGCCTGGCTCAACCACTTTATCCATCATATTCAGCACCTGTGCAGCAACATCTGCACTGATCACTTGTTCGCCTTCAGGCGCCACAGGCTGCTTTAGCAACGACGCCGGCATGCGCCGTCCATCGTTAACAATAGCGGTAAACGCACTAGCCAACTGCAACGGAGAGACCGACAACCCATAACCGTAGGATAGCGCAGCCCACTGGCTACTAGACCAGCGCACTGGTGCCGGCATGGTACCTGTCGCCTCACCAGGAAAGCCGGTTTCTGGAGACTGACCAAACCCCAGCGCACGGTACAGATCAGGCACGACAGGCTCGTCAAGCGAAAGAGTCAGTTTGGCCATGCCAATATTGGATGACTTTCGCAAGATACCCGCCAAATCGAGAACGCCATTATTACTCACATCACGAATGGTGAAACGGTCGATACGCATGGAACCAGGCGTCGTATTAACGGTGGTATTTAAAGGAAAACGGCCTGTTTCAAGCAGCGCCGACATCGCCAACGGCTTGATCACAGACCCGGGCTCCATGGCATCTACAATGGCCTGATTACGCAAACCGGCCGGATCCAGGCCTTCACGGTTATTGGGGTTATATGACGGCTGATTAGCCATAGCCAACACTTCACCGGTGCGAGCATCCAACATCACCAGCACACCGCCATCAGCACCGTTCTCATCAACCGCATTTTTCAGTTCGCGATATGCCAGATACTGCAGGCGCTGATCGACTGACAGCATCAGATTGCCACCCGGCTCTGCCTCCCTCAGCACCTCCAGGTCACGCACCAGCTGACCACGACGATCCTTAAGCACACGTCGCCGGCCGGGTTCACCAGCCAAATACGAGTCATAGGCTAGCTCAAGACCTTCCTGCCCTTGGTCATCAACATTAGTCACACCTACCAGCTGGGCAATCACCTCTCCTGCGGGATAGTAGCGCTTATATTCTTCACGTTTATGTACCCCAGGCACGCGCAGGTCCAGCACACTCTGCGCCTGAGCGGGTGTCATACGACGGCGCAAATACATAAATTCACGATCAGCGTAATAGTCAATACGCTCATTAAGCTGATCAAGATCTTGCCCTAGCGCTTTGGCTAATTGCAGTCGGAGAATGCCGTCATCGGGCAGGTCTTGCGGATTCGCCCATAAGGTAACTACTGGCGTCGAAATCGCCAAAGGCTCACCATTTCGGTCAACGATCATGCCACGGTGAGCTGGAATAGGATCAACCCGTACAGTACGCGCATCCCCCTGCCCTTTAAGAAAAGTGCGATCAACGATGTGCAGGTCGATCACTCGCCATACCAACAACCCCAAGCCCAGCAAAACCAGCCCTACCAGCAACTGATAGCGCCACTTGCTCATAGGAGCGTCAGCTGGCGGCTTGCGGGAAGACACACCGCGACGAGAAGGTGCTTTCATGGGCGCACCACTTCAATTTCTTCAATGTCAGGTAAACGCATCTCCAAGCGCCCACTGGCTAGCCCTTCGATACGCGTCGGTGCAGACCAAGTACTTTGCTCAAGCAGCAGCTGGCCGTATACCGTCTGCAACTGCTGAAACTCGCTTTCTAAGCGCTGCAGTTCTCCGTACTGTTCGCGGGTATGGTGACTGGCTTTGATAACGGCAAGTGCCGTCAGCAAACACAGCACCAGTAGAATAAAGTTCAGCAGAATCCTTCCGCTGAGCTTAATAACGATGGGCCAGTCATAGGTGGCCTTTTTGCGCTGAACATCCCCACTCATGGCATATCTCATTCAATCAACCAGCTGACTGGTCGGAATTACTCATAGTTAATAACGCTTACGCGCCGCACGCATAACGGCACTGCGCGCACGTGGGTTGTCATCAACTTCCTGCGCGCTGGGCCGACATGCCTTACCTAATGCCTCCAGGCGGCGAGGAATCTGATCATCACGCAGCGGCATACCTCGCGGCAGCTGAGTATCACCGCGAACATGGTCACGAATAAAGCGTTTCACGCGGCGGTCTTCCAGAGAGTGAAAGCTAATCACAACGAGATGTCCCCCAGGAGCCAACGCCTCAAGGGCTGCCGCTAATGCCGCGTCAAGCTGATCCAGCTCGCCGTTCACATGTATACGCAACCCTTGAAACGCCCGGGTTGCTGGGTGCTTGCCTTTTTCCCACGCAGGGTGTGCCGTTTTGATGACCTCAGCAAGATCACCGGTGCGCTCAAACGCTCTCTCTTTACGGCGCGCTACAACCGCACGCGCTAAACGACGAGCATAACGCTCTTCGCCGTAAGATTTGAACACAAAAGCAATGTCTGACTCACTGGCCGTGGCAAGCCACTCGGCGGCACTCTGCCCTTGGGTCGGGTCCATCCGCATATCCAGAGGGCCATCACGCAGAAAGCTGAACCCTCGCTCGGGGTCGTCGAGCTGCGGCGAAGACACACCCACATCAAGCAATACGCCTGACAGACGGCCATGTAAGTGATGGCGCGAGGCCACCTCGTCAAGGCGGGCAAACTCCGCCTGCTCTATGGCAAAGCGAGGGTCCTTGATATTTGCCGCTTCAGCGATGGCCTGAGGGTCACGATCAATGGCTAACAAACGCCCGGCATCGCCAAGACGTTCCAAAATAAGCCGAGAATGCCCGCCACGCCCGAAAGTGCCGTCGACATACACCCCTTCAGAATCGTGAACAAGTGTGTCTACCGCGCCCTCAAGCAGCACACTGGCATGCCGATAGATGCCTAAATTTGCATCCGATGCAGGTGTCGTCATGCACATCTCAATGGGATAAAAGAAGAGAAAATCTGGTGAGAGTCAGCCGATAAGCCGGGTTCTGTCGTTGAACAGTCATTCCTCTAGGGATAGCGTCACCACTATCCTCAAGCAACCTACCCGGACCCAGCGCGGGCCACGCCATTGGGTCCCTATTTGGTCTTGCTCCGAGTGGGGTTTACCTTGCCACGCACTGTTACCAGGCGCGCGGTGCGCTCTTACCGCACCCTTTCACCCTTACCGGTCTCTCAAAAAGAGACGTAGGCGGTTTACTCTCTGCTGCACTTTCCGTCGGCTCACGCCGCCCAGGCGTTACCTGGCACTCTGCCCTATGGAGCCCGGACTTTCCTCCCCTGACACGTAATCAGCGGCGACTGTCTGGCCAACTCTCGGCAAGTAGGATACCAGCGCCCACCGCGCCGCTCAATCACGATCCTTAAGCAGCTGGGCACGCTGATACCATTGTTTACGTGTTCCTCCCAGCACACGCACCGCCACCGCTGCGGTCTGCTTCACACCCAGGCCTTCTTCAAGCAGCGAATTAAGCAGCGAATCAGCGGATAACTGAGTCTGCTCTGCCTCTTCCTGGGCCTCTCCGCCGGCCACCATGACAACAAACTCCCCGCGGCTTTGATCCGGATCCTCGCTAAGCTGCTCAACTAGCTGCGCGGGCGTACCGTCAAGCAGCGTTTCAAAACGCTTGGTTAATTCACGCGCCAACACCACGTGACGATCACCCAGCGTTGTAACCAAATCATCTAACGTTGCACGGATACGGTGCGGAGACTCATAGAACACCAGCGTTTCCTGGCGCTCGGTCAATTCACCTAAGCGTTTGCGCCGCGCACTTCCCTTAGCGGGAAGAAAACCCGAAAACAGGAAACGATCCGTAGGCAAGCCTGCCGCAGAAAGCGCAGCAACCAGCGCGCAGGGGCCCGGCACCGGCGAAACCACACGGCCACGCTGACGCAATTCGCGCACCAGCACAAAACCCGGATCACTAATCAGTGGCGTACCCGCGTCAGAAATTAACGCGACATCGTCACCGGCTAGCAGCCTAGCATCAAGCTGATCGACACGTTCAGCCTCATTATGCTCATGTAATGACAGCATGGGCTGACGCACCCCCAAGTGGCGCAAAAGCCCTGCGCTATGGCGCGTATCTTCAGCGGCAATCAACGCTACCTCACCAAGAAGGCGAGCAGCACGAGGCGATAGGTCCTCAAGATTCCCAATCGGTGTGGCGACCACGTACAATGTCCCTTCGACTGCGTCTGACATTTTGGTTCCCTGATGATGCAATCCCAGCTCAAAGGAAGGCGATAGGATGAATAAAGGGTTAAAGACAACAACTCGTGGCTTTATCGGCGCCACTCTGACTGCACTGCTTGTCACTGGCTGCGGCATAGTCCCCAGTATGACCGAGCGCCTCCCCGACCAGGATCCTGATCAGCTGCTTAGCCAAGCTGAACAACAAGAACCAAGTCAAGCAGCACGTTCTCGGCTTGATGCGGCGGATATCCTAGCACGCCAGCAGCGCCGCCCGCAGGCGATGGAGGTAATACGTAACGTTGACGATACCCTGCTATCAGAAAACGACCGCATTCGCTGGGCACTACTCTTGTCTGACCTGGGCACCACCCAGGGCGACCCTAATGCCGTTATTCGCGCAGGCCAACTACTGAGAACCGTGTCACCGCCACCCGAGCAGACCAATCTCTTACTGGAACGCCTTGGCCGCGCCTTAGCAACAACCGACAGACCACTAGAGTCAGCAGCAGCTTTCCTGCGCCTGCAACAAGCAACCGATCGCGACGATCTCAACGATGCCATCTGGGAGCAACTGGTCCAGTTATCACCGGCTGACCTTGACCGCCTCAGCAATGACAAGAGCAGCTTGACTCAAGGCTGGCTGGAACTGACAGCCACTTACCGCAGCGGTAGCAACAGCGTTGATCAGCTTCTAGCCAATATTAATGGCTGGCGCGACAGCCGTAGCAACCATCCAGCAGCTCGCCAGCTACCTAGCGGAATAGTTGCGCTGCAACGCCTTGATATCGAAACAGTCACTCATATTGCCGTTTTTCTACCTGAATCCGGCCCCTTCGCCAATGTTAGCAAGGCCCTGAAGCACGGCATTCAGACACAACATGACCAGCGCATCAACAGCGGCCAGAGTGCTCCCAACCTCAGTTTCCATGATGCAGCAGGCGGCAGCCTCGACAGCCTCTATCAGCAAGCCGCTGCCGCAGGCGCTCAGGTCGTCCTAGGCCCCCTATCCAAAAACAAGGTCACTGAGCTAGAACAGCTCGACAGCGTCCCTTTGCCAACCCTGGCTCTCAACTATGGAAAAAGCCAGCGCAACCTAGCAAAAGGCCTCTCACAATACGGCCTGTCTGCCGAAAACGAAGCCCGCTTGGTCGCTAGACGCGGACGTGAAGATGGCCACGACCGCGCGGCAGTACTGATCCCTGATAACGGCTGGGGCCGTAGAGTTGGCGAAGCATTTGCCGACAACTGGCGAGAAGCCGGCGGGGAGGTATCACACATCGTCGAATACAACCCCAAAAGCGCTGCAACAGAAAGCACGCGCCGCGCGATTTCTTCGCCAAAGCCCGACATGCTCTTCTTGCTAGCCCTACCTGACTATGCGCGCCAAGTACCACCCACGCTGGACTATTATAACGCCAGCGAGCTCCCCGTATATGCCACGTCCCACTTGTACGAAGGAACGGCCCAGCGGCGTTTAGACAAAGACCTTAACGGTGTTATGTTTGTTGATATTCCTTGGCAAATTCCTGAGGCAGCCACCGGCGGTGCTAACTCCCTGCCTTTTTCAGACAGCTACCGCCAACTCCACGAAAGCGCAGACCCTGGCTTATTACGCCTGATGGCAATGGGCGTTGATGCCTATGAACTTGGCTCCAACCTGCCCTATTACCAAGCAGTGCCTGGGAGCCAGCTACAAGGAGCAACCGGTAGCCTAAGCGCCGACCAGAATGGTCGAATTCAGCGCCAATTACCGTGGGCTCGCTTTGAAAATGGCACGCCTCAGCCAATCATTGATACCAGCCTGTTTGACACGGCCAACCAAGGTAGCCAGCCTGCCGATGCCTCAGCCCTCTGATGCTCGCCAGCGAGGCGCTCTCATTGAGCAACTTGCTGCCCGATGGCTGATGACCCAAGGCCTAGTGCTGGTTGCTAGCAACCAGCACGCCAAAGGTGGCGAACTGGACTTAGTGATGTACGATGGCGACATATTGGTATTTGTTGAAGTGCGTCATCGGGCCAACAATCGATTTGGCCATCCACTGGAAACCATCACGCCATTAAAGCAGCGCCGTCTTATCAGGGCGGCGCGTTTTTATCTCCACCATAACGGGCTATCATGCCCTTGTCGCTTCGATGTAATAGCCGCCACCGGCCCACCCGAGCAACTCCATTTCGAGTGGATAGCCAACGCTTTCGAAGCATGCTGATCGCACACAGACCAGGAAGCCACGATGGATCTCCAGACTCGCATTCTCGGACACTTCAACGCCAGCATTGATACCAAAACCTATGCCAGCGAAGTGCTACCTCCCTTCATTGAAGTGGCGAGCCAAATGATGGTGCAAAGCCTCATCAATGAAGGAAAAATTCTTGCCTGCGGCAACGGCGGTAGTGCCGGTGACAGCCAACACTTCTCGTCAGAGCTGTTGAACCGCTTTGAGCGTGAACGACCCAGCCTTCCGGCTCTGGCACTGACCACTGACACCTCAACGCTAACCTCAATTGCCAACGACTACAGCTATAACGAGGTATTTTCCAAGCAAATACGCGCCCTGGGTCAGCCCGGCGACATCCTGCTAGCCATCTCGACCAGTGGCAACTCGGCCAATGTCATTCAGGCCATACAGGCCGCCCATGACAGAGAAATGACTGTCGTCGCCCTAACAGGACGTGACGGCGGCGATATGGCCTCACTTCTCAGCCAGGAAGACTGCGAGATACGTGTTCCCGCAACGTCTACGGCACGCATTCAAGAGGTTCACCTGTTGGCAATCCACTGTTTATGCGACCTTATTGACGAACAACTTTTCGGTACAAGCGAGTAACCTGATGTCAATCAAACATATTTTTATCGTTGCACTTGCCACCATGCTAATCAGTCTTAGTGGCTGCGAAACCATCACCACCGCCACTAACCCTGACGTCATCAGCGAAAATTATGGCGAGCGAACCCGCGGCGCTAAAGTCGAGGACGACTCAATTGAAGTCAAAGTCAAACACAATATGAAGCGCACGGATGCCCGCCTAGGCGATGCTCATATCAATGTTGATAGCTTCAATGGCGTTGTACTGTTGACCGGCCAAGTACCCAGCGAAGAACTAAGGCAAGAAGCCGAGCGGATAGCCAGCCAAGTGCGTAACGTGCGTCGCGTACTTAATGAGCTCAGCGTAGCAGCCAACTCACCCGCTAGTCAGCGGCTCAATGACACCTGGATCACGACACGCGTGCGCACCACCCTGGCCAGTAACGACACGATTGAATCCAGTCGACTGCACGTTATCACTGAAAACTCCAGCGTCTACCTGATGGGCATTGTCAGCCGCTCTCAGGCTGACCACATCGTCAATGTTGTAACCAGCGTTGGCGGCATGCAACGCGTAGTCAAAGCATTTGATTACCTCGACTGAGCCCACAGCCTAGAACGTAGCGACATAAAAAAAGCGGCAGCCCGATAAAATGGGCTGCCGCTTTTTTGTTTTCATGGGTTACTGCTTGAATCTTTAACACACTAGTGCACAGAAAGAATTACTTCACTACACGCAGCGTTGGACGCCCACTGGGTTTGCCACTAGACGCGTTGCTCTCACTGTCACGCGTCGCGTCATCACGGCTTGTTGCCTCGTCGCGCCCGCCTACGTTCTCAGGATCTTCCAAGTCTTCCTGCCCCACTAACCCAAGCGTCGGCTGACGCTCATCAGCCTCTAACACCGGCTCTTCCAGCGGCATCTCAGGCTCATGACCAAACACCATACCCACACCATTTTCTCGCGCATAAATAGCCAAAAGCGCAGGCATTGGCACCATCAGCCGAGTCGCCTTACCGCCAAAGCGAGCCGAGAAAACAATAGCCTCATTGTTCATCTCAAACTCACCCACCGCCGACACGCCAACATTGAGCACTATCTGGCCATTAACCACAAAATCTCGTGGCACTTCAACGCCTTCAACCTCAGCATCAACGACAATCTGGGGGGTCAGGTCATTATCGACAAGCCATTCATAAAGCGCTCTGGCTATATAGGGTCGACTTGAATTCATCAGCTGGTTCCTCAGGCTTGGTGAGTGATTCATTCGGGCGACAAAAACTGCCGCCCAAACAGCGCTCAGGCCACGCCCTAGCATCACGTCATGGCCTTACACAGAATCAGACACGCATTTCGCGCTCAGATTCCGTTAACGAGCTCTGGAATCCTTCACGCTCGAAGATTCGCTCCATATAGTCCAGCACCGGCTTCGCTTTAGTTTCTGAAAGCTCAATCCCTAATACCGGAAGACGCCACAGCACTGGCGCCAGACAGCAGTCAACCAACGTAAATTCATCGCTCATGAAGAACGGACGCTCTTCAAAAATAGGCGAAATTCCCGTCAAGCTCTCGCGCAGCTCTTTACGCGCCTTGTCCGCCTCTTTCTTAGAGCCGGTAAGAATTTTCTCCATTCGCGAGCACCACTCGTACTCAATACGATGGACCCACAAACGGCTTTGCGCACGCGCCACCGGATATACCGGCAACAGGGGCGGGTGAGGAAAGCGCTCGTCAAGATACTCCATCATGACTTTGGACTCATAGAGCACCAGATCACGATCATATAGCGTGGGGACGCTATTATAGGGATTGATGTCGGCGAGCTCTTTAGGACGGTTTTCATCGGTTACTTCGATGACATCCACCGCCACCCCTTTCTCGGCGAGCACAATCCGAACCCGATGACTTAAATGATCTTCAGAATCCGAATAGAAAATCATTGATGACCGCTTGGCCACTACACCCATGAAAAATTCCTCATAACTGGTCGTGCATTAAATGATAACACGCACTGCAACCACAAACGGCATGCTCACATGACACACAAATCAAGCGCACAAGGGGCGCACGACTAGAGCCGTGCGCCCCCTACTAACATTCACTGTGAATCAGTGAATGTCGCGCCAGTACTCACGCTTCAACAAATAAGCGATAACGCCAAAGATGAAGATAAAAATCAACACCTTTGGTCCCAGCGCCTGGGCTTTAAGCTTGGAAGGCTCAGCCGCATACGCCAAGAAGTTGGTGAGGTCGTATACCGCACTCTCAAAGGCTTCTGGATCCATCTGCCCCGGAGAGGTGACCTGCAACGTATCGCATGACTGGTACTTACCAGTCAATGGGTCGATTTCTGCGCCAGGAATCGGCTTGCTTGATGACGCACAGACCTTTTCCTGCACACCCTGCAGCTCTTCGAGCACGTTAGGCATGGCGACCAGCGGGAAAACAGTATTGTTAACCCCCGTTGGACGCGATGGGTCACGATAAAAACCCAACAGATAAGAGTAGACCCAGTCGGTTCCACGCAACCGCGCCTCAAGAGACAAGTCGGGTGGTGGCGCACCAAACCAGCCCTCGGCATCTCCTTTATCCATGGCATTCTGCATTTGGTCGTTGTAACCCACCGACTCAGCAAATATCAGGTTTTCTTCAACCAAATTCTGGGGCATATCCAGATCTTCGGCAGCCCTTGAAAAACGCTGATAATCAAGAGAATGGCAGCCCATGCAATAGTTAACATACAGCTTCATGCCATTTTGCAACGATGCTTTATCGTAAAGATCTGGCTTCATCGACTGAAGGTGAACGCTATCACCGGCCGCAAAACCGACCATCGGCACCAACGCAAAGAGCAGTGCAAACAGTTGCTTTTTCATTAGCCAGTCACCCTTTCCGGAACGGGTTTGGTCTTCTCCAGCCGCGTATAAATCGGCATCAGCACGAAGAAGGCGAAATAGATGACGGTACATACTTGGGCCAAAAGCGTTCGGCCTGCACTTACCGGCAACACACCCAATACACCGAGGATGACAAAGCTAATTGCAAACAGCAGCAACATTACCTTTGACATCCAGCCCTTATAGCGCATGGAGTTCACGGGACTACGATCCAACCAAGGCAGCACAAAGAGCACCGCAATGGCAGCCCCCATGAAGACAACGCCAAGGAATTTGGCTTCCAGCCCAAATACCGAGAACGTTATCGCACGCAAAATGGCGTAGAAGGGGGTGAAATACCACACAGGGGCAATATGGTCCGGTGTTTTCATGGAGTTGGCCGGTTCAAAGTTCGGCTTCTCAATGAAGTAACCACCCCCCTCAGGGAAGTAGAAAATCACCACACAGAAAACAAACAAGAAGACCGCCACGCCCACGATATCTTTAATCGTGTAATAAGGGTGGAACGGAATGCCATCTAGCGGCTTGCCAGTTTCATCTTTCTTTTTCTTGATGTCGATGCCATCAGGGTTGTTGGAGCCAACCTCGTGCAACGCAATAATATGCAGTACCACCAGCGCCAGAATCACAATGGGCAAAGCCACAACGTGCAAAGCGAAGAAGCGGTTAAGGGTAATACCTGAAATCAGGAAATCACCACGTACCCACTGAGCAAGATCTGGACCAATACTAGGAATAGCAGAGAACAGCGAAATAATAACCTGAGCGCCCCAGTAAGACATTTGCCCCCAGGGCAGCAGATAGCCCATAAAGGCTTCCGCCATCAGCGCCAAGTAAATCGCCATACCGAAGATCCACACCAGCTCGCGAGGTGCTTTATAGGAGCCGTACAGCATTCCGCGGAACATGTGCAGATACACAACAATAAAGAAGCCAGAGGCACCCGTTGTGTGCATATAACGGATCAGCCAACCCCACTCCACATCACGCATGATGTATTCAACTGAATTAAACGCCTCTTCAGCGGAAGGAGTAAAGCTCATGGTGAGCCACACGCCGGTCAATATCTGGTTGACCAGCATAAGCAGCGCCAGCGAACCGAAGAAGTACCAAAAGTTGAAATTCTTCGGCGCGTAATACTTTGCCAAATGGTCGTTCCACATTTGGGTCGCTGGGAAACGATCATCGACCCAACGCATCAGACCACTTTCCGCTTTGTCCTTATTTGGATTAGCCATCAAGCAGCCTCCTCGTCTTCACCGATCACGATGACAGCATCGCTTTCGTAACGATACGGCGGAATGACCAGGTTAGTTGGTGCTGGCACATTGGCAAAAACTCGGCCAGCCAGATCAAAGCGCGAGCCATGACAGGGGCAGAAAAAGCCGCCTGGCCAATCACTCACGCCAACGTCTGTTGCATTGGGCTCCGGCTTAAACAACGGAGAACAACCCAAGTGAGTACAGATGCCAACGATCACACCTATTTCCGGCTTGATTGAGCGCAGCGGCCCTGAAATATAAGCCGGCTGTTGAGGCACCTCAGACGTCGGATCAACCAGCTGGTTGCCCGTCAGCGCCTCAGTACGCTCAATCATTTCTGCCGAGCGGTTTAACACCCACACCGGCTGGCCGCGCCATTCAACGGTCACACGCTGCCCAGGCTCTAACTTAGAGACATCCGCCTTAACGGAAGCTCCCGCCGCTCTTGCCTTGGCACTAGGCTGCCAAGAGGCTACAAAGGGTACCGCTATCCCCACGGCACCTACCGCACCTACTACGGTAGTGGCCCCGACAAGGAAGCGGCGCCGGCCTTTGTTCACGCCGTTATCTGCCATCTTCAGGTTTCTCCCATCAGCTTACCCGCTCTTTATCGCAAAGGCCCGACTGCTTCACGACTACGGGTTTTTAAATGCCGGATTTTCAAATGCTATGTATGGTAAAAAAACGCGCCGCTTGGCACAAGGAGAAGTCCATTGATTACGACTAAATCCTTGTTCTATGACAAGCTTTAACAAAAAAACGCCTAGGTCCAAGACCCAGGCGTTTTTCCAAAGCGTGGCGTAGCGAGTACTTAACGCTTGGAGAACTGTGGGCGGCGACGTGCTTTACGCAGACCAACTTTCTTACGCTCAACAGAGCGCGCATCGCGAGTCACATAACCCGCAGCACGCAACGGCGCACGATAGTCTTCATTATACACCATCAGCGCACGAGTAATGCCGTGACGAATAGCGCCCGCCTGAGCTGCGTCACCGCCGCCTTTGACAGTGGCGTACACATCAAACTGCTCACGCGTTTCCGTGAGCTCTAACGGCTGACAAACAACCATTCGACCGGTAACACGGCCAAAATACTCGCTGACCTCACGATCATTAACAATAATCTTGCCGGAACCCGGCTTCAAAAAGACGCGCGCGGTAGAAGTCTTGCGGCGTCCGGTACCGTAATACTGTTGTGACATGGCGAAGACTCCCTCAGATGTTCAGTGCTTGTGGCTGCTGGGCGGTATGCGGGTGCTCGTTGCCAGCGTACACCTTCAGCTTGGAATGCATGGCGCGACCCAGCGGCCCCTTAGGGAGCATGCCTTTAACCGCAGTTTCGATAACGCGCTCAGGAGCGTGATCAATCAACTGCTCAAAGCTCATGGAACGCAGACCACCCGGGTAACCGGTATGGCGGTAGTACATTTTGTCGCTGGTTTTGTTACCAGTAACCTTCACCTTCTCGGCATTGATCACGACGATATAATCGCCCGTATCAACGTGAGGTGTGTATTCTGGCTTGTGCTTGCCACGCAGGCGGCGAGCAAGTTCTGTCGCCAGGCGACCAAGCGTCTTGTCAGCAGCGTCAACGATATACCAATCGCGCTGGACGGACTGCGGTTTTGCAGTGAACGTCTTCATGTGTGAATCACCAAAAATAATGCATTGGGCCCTTACGCCAGAAATGACGGGGCCATCCCTATTTTTCTTGGTTGCCAACCACCGACCAACTTCGCTCAGTAGTGACAACGGTACAGCGAGCGCGCATTCTACATTAACGCATCGCCTTGATCAACGACCTACATGCATTAACGCGCCACTCACCAGGTCTGCGTGCATCAAGGCCTGTGCGGCTGCGACAGGTAGCTTCGCGATTGCATTTCCAACAGCCGCGACAACGTGCGTTGAAACTCAAACTCTAGCCGCCCATCAGCATACAACTCGTTAATAGCAACCTCTGCAGACATCAACAACTTGACGCCGCGATCATAGAACTCATCAACCAGATCAATGAAGCGCCTGGCCTGATCATCTTGACCTGCCCGCATTCGCGGTACATTTGAAACCAGTACGCTGCCAAACCGGCGCGCCAGCTCAATGTAATCATTCTGGCTACGCGGGCCGTCACATAGCTCGCTAAACTCAAACCACGCCACGTCATCACTCAGACGACGTGCGTGTAATTTGCGCTGATTTATCTCAATATCAATCTCTCGCTGCCCCACTGTGCCGGCCACTTCCTGGAAGCTCCGCGCCATTTCACGCTCTGCAGACTCATCCAACGGCGTATAAAAAATCTTGGCCCGCTCAAGCGCCCTCAAGCGATAGTCCACACCAGAGTCAACATTAACAACATCGCAATGCTCTTCGAGCAATGCAATAGCAGGCAGGAAGCTCGTGCGCTGCAACCCGTCACGATAGAGGTTTTCCGGCTCGATATTAGAGGTTGCCACCAGCACCACATTCCGAGCGAACAACGCGTCCAGCAAGTTTGCCAAAATCATTGCATCGGTAATATCGCTGACGAAAAACTCGTCAAAACAAATCACTCGCGCTTCTTCAGAAAAACGCTGAGCCACCAGCTGCAGCGGGTTATTCTGGCCTTTGAAATTTTCCAGCTCTGCGTGAACACGCTGCATAAAACGGTGAAAGTGGGTACGCATTTTCTGCTCAAACGGCAACGACTCGTAAAAGCAGTCCATCAAATACGTTTTCCCGCGCCCCACACCACCCCAGAAATATAACCCTGAAATCTCGGGAAGACGCGAAGACGTAACGGCATCCTGTTGTTGCTGTCGCCCCAGAAAACCGCGCAGCAACGAAGTCACCGGCCGAACAGGTAGCGTTGTTTTTTTACGTTCTGCTGGCGCTGCGACCAACTCGTCATACAGCCTTTGCAAATGGCTAACGGCTCTTTCTTGAGCGGCATCACGCACAAAACCATCACGCGCCAAGTCTGCCTCAAAACGCTGTCGCGGCGTCAAAGGGCGGTGTAACGCCGAGGCTTCAGGATTCACACTGTTGTCCATTAACGCCAACCCTGCTCATTGCTTCAAAAGGCACATATCATACGCTTCCTACTCACCCTTCGCATTGTTCATTCAGCGTTGACCCTATGGCCAGTGTCCGCACTATAATAGCCAACCCGAGTTCACCGAGTGACCTCCGTAGCCACTATGATCGACACCTCAGGAGTAAACCGTGGAAGAAAGCAACATCAATATTGTACTGATCATCGCCTGCCTCGTTGCTGGCAGCGGCATCGGTGCCTTGGGGTACCACCTGCTCAGCTCTGGCACCCGCCAATCCCAGCGACTGCGCCAGCGCCTTGCCGACAAGGAACGCGAGCTCAGTGAAATGCACTCGGGGCTAAGCGGGCACGTCGAACGCCTTACCAACATGGCCCAGACAATCAGCCGCGAGAGCCAAGCGCTGGTACAAGAGGCTAACGAGGCGGGTGTCCGATTAGGCATACCACAGCAACCGACAGACTTAGCAGCAACCCACGAAGCTAGCCATGAAAACAACAAGCTGCACACGCCGCGCGATTATGCCGACGGCAACAGCGGCACGCTATCGGAAGATTTCGGCTTAAAGAAAGCGCCTACTGAGCCACCCCAGCAGCAAACGGCCAGCCACTAACCGAATCAGTATGTGCTAGCTGACAACCCTCGCTGCCCATTCAGGCAGCGAGGAGAGTCGCGCTCGGCTCGGCCTGCTGTTGATAACGACTCAATGAAAACGGCTCACGCTGGATTATCGATATCCACAAAGCGGTGCTCAACACCAAATGTGTCACCCAGCCACTGCCCTAATGCACGGACACCGTAACGCTCTGTCGCATGATGGCCTGCAGCCAGATAATGAACCCCTAGCTCTCGAGCCAGGTGGGTAGTACGCTCAGAAATCTCACCAGAAATGAATGCATCCACTCCCGCCTCTGCCGCCGCCGTAATCATGTCCTGCGCCCCTCCGGTACACCAGGCGACACGGCGAACCTCACGCCCTTCGGGTGCGTCAATCAATAGCGCAGTACGATCCAGCCGTTCGCCCACCCGCGCAGCCAGCTCATCTGGTCGCATCGGAGAAGACAGCTCGCCATGCCATAGCAAGCCAAGCCCTGTCTCATCATCCAAGCAGCCCGCTACGTTAAAGCCCAAATGCTGCCCTAACAGCACGTTATTGCCTAACTCAGGGTGCGCGTCCAACGGTAAGTGATACGCCAGCAAGCCGATATCGTGATTCAGCAGTGAGGCCAGCCGCCGACGTTTCATTCCCGTGACCGCCACCGGCTCGTTTTTCCAGAAAAACCCATGATGCACCAGCACAAGGTCCGCCTGCCAAGCAACCGCCTCATCCAGCAGCTCCTGGCAGGCTGTCACACCACTCATTACACGAGCCACCCGTTGGCGACCCTCAACTTGCAGACCGTTCAAGGTATAATCCTTAAAACGCTCAGGACTCAGCCGCTGGTTGCAAGCGGCGACTAACTCATCACAGCTGATCATCATGCCTCCAGACGCAATCGGGGGTGAAAATGTTACACTTGACGAAAATGTTCAGCGCCAATCTACCAGCAGCATTCTACCCGCCCCTTGCGGGCACAGCGAACGCGCCTGGCCAAGTTGCGTTACTCATATACCAGTGACAAGGAATACCGTGAAATGCAGCGCTTCCTCTCTTATTTACTGCCCGTCATTATCGGCCTGCTGATTGCGCTTGTACTACTCAACACCTTTCCCGCCTTACTTGGCCGTACGGTGTCAGAACATCAACCACAGACACCGCCGCAAACAGTTCCCCCCAAAATAAGCGAGCCAGCACAGCAAGCCGCTGACACCCTAGGCAACGAAGCAATATCACGCCCCGCGCCCGAGCTACACCAAGCCCCCCCCATCAAGCGCAACCAAGGCCCCGTCAGCTATGCCGACGCGGTAGAAATAGCAGCTCCTGCGGTGGTCAATGTCTACTCGTCACGGGAAGTGGAGCGTAAATCTCACCCCATGCTGTCAGACCCTTTTTTTGAACAGTTTTATGGCGACAGCCATGGCGACAACCCGCCCAGTCGTCAGCGCATGCTTTCCAGCCTAGGCTCTGGTGTGATTGTTAGCGATGACGGCTACGTCCTGACCAACCACCACGTTGTTAACGATGCAGACCAGATCCAAGTTGCACTGCGCGACGGTCGTAAAACGCTGGCAGAGGTTATTGGCACCGACCCTGAAAGTGACTTGGCGGTGCTGCGCATTGATCTTGAGAACTTACCCGTCATCAAACTGACAGACTCCTCACAAACAGCTGTCGGTGATATTTCTCTCGCTATTGGCAACCCATTCGGCTTTGGGCAAACCGTGACGATGGGCATTATCAGTGCCACTGGACGCAACCACCTAGGCCTGACCGCCTATGAGGATTTCATTCAAACCGACGCAGCCATTAACCCGGGCAATTCTGGCGGAGCACTGATCAACCCTGAAGGCAGCCTGGTAGGCATTAATACCGCTATTTTCTCACGCACTGGTGGCTCGCAAGGTATTGGCTTTGCCATCCCGACCAACCTGGCACGCAGTATTTTGGAGGAAATTATCACCCAGGGCCGAGTCATTCGTGGCTGGCTGGGCATTGAAGCTCAAGAGCTTTATCCGGAGCTAGCTGCCTCATTCGGCCTGGAAGACCATGCCGGCGTTATTATTGCAGGCGTTGCCCCTGGCGGCCCGGCTGATAAAGCGGGGTTACTGCCTGGCGATATTATTCTGGAAATTAACGGCAGCTCAACTATCGACCCTAGCCGCACCATGACCGATATCGCAGCGGTCAAACCGGGCTCTCAAATTCCCATCAGTATTATACGAGGCGGAGAACGTATGGACACCACGCTTGATGTGGCCGAGCGCCCGATCCCAGCCAGGCTAACAACAGGCTCAGACGACGCTGAGTAGAACCGCTAGCCTCTGGCTGCTCAGTCACCGCTCAGTCACAGTCTCGCCTGAGAGATAGCATATCGCGCGGCACGGCGCCCAGATCTTGCCAGTTTTCCGGATGACAGGTGAACAGCAGTATCTGATGACGCTGAGCCGCATCAAACAAAATGCGCTTCATCTGTTCACGGCGCGCTTGATCGCAGTGAACCAGTGCATCGTCAAGAATGATCAGGGTCGGCCGTCCAGCATCCTGCAGCAGGTCAGCGTAAGCAAGGCGAGTAACCAGCCCCATCTGCTCGCGAGCGCCAAAACTCAGCGCCTCCAGGTCGTCCCGCTGCGGCTGACTTGCGCCTTGACGAATCAGGGTGCTGGGCCTCAAGTCATCATCCACACTAAGTTCGGCACCAGGAAATAACAGCCTCAGGTAGCGGTTAAGGTGCTTTTGCAGCGGCGCCTGCAAACGACGAGTAACCGCCTGACGTTCAGACTTAAGCAACTCAAGCAGCAAATCCAGCGCTTCACTGCGCTGCTCCAGCTCGGCTTGTCGGCGTTGCTGGCGTTGATAAACTAGGCGTATTTCCTCACGCTTCTCCTCAAGCCCCTGGGCCCCCAGCGTTTCCAGCCGCGCCTGCAGATCATTGATCTCAGCAGCGCGCGCAGACGCCTGCTGCCGCAAGGAATCAGCGGCCCGAGTAAAGCGTTTAACGTCCTGCTCCAGCACCTCGGGATTAGCCGCCTCGATCTCATGCTGACGCTTTTTCAGCGCCGCCTCCAGCTGTTCAGCCTCGGCTTTGAGCTCTAGCAGCGCATCAGTCACTTGCGATTTACGCTGCTGACGATCAGGAGCATTGATATCATCGTACTGACGCTGCCACTCAGCATCCGCCGTACGCAGCGCCTGTCGTGCCAGCCCCAGCTTGCCAGCATGATCGGTAGCAGCCTGCTCCGCAGCCTTAAGCTGTTGCTCAACGTTATCCAGCGTCGCCTGAGCCTGACTTTCGTTTGGCACACTACCGTTTTCCGATGCAACGGGTAACGCAGCGAGTTCAGCGTCCAGAGTGTCACGGCGACCAATAGCCAGTTGTTGCTGAGCCTCCAACGCCTCGACACCACTGGGCGCCAGTCCTTCCAGCCGAGCTTGCTGCTGCTGAGCCTGCTGCTTAAGTTGCTCGGCACGACGCGCCTGCGCCTGGGCGCTGGCAAGATCACTAATTCCCAGCCGCTTTAGCAGATCATCACGCTCATCAGCCAAACGCTGCTGCTGACGTACCAGCTCGCTGACATCACTCCCACCGGGCTTGATAATCAGCGTACCAACACGGGGAATACGGATCTCGCCAGGTGCTACCAGCAGTTGCTCACCGGTCCCGCTCAGGGGCTCCTCGTCAAGCATCAGCTGCTGATCCGCTTCCAGCGAATAACGTAGCCGAGTCGCCAGCGCCTCTCGGCGGATTCCCAGCTCACCCAGCGCCTGCTCCAACTTCTGTAGACGTATCAGCTGCTTTTCATCGACTCGGCAACGCTGACGCTGCTCGGCCAACAGACGCTGGGACTCACTCAGCTCACGGGCACTGTCAAGGTTGCGACTGAGTTGATCGATTTCTGTTATCAGGCGCTGGCTGTCCTGCTCCAGCGACTGGCGACGCGCCTGACTACGCGCCATCTGATACTGTGCTTTAGCAGCCTCGTAAGCTGCCCGGGCACCACTGATGCGCTGCTCCACCCCAGAGGTAGCCGCTTCATACTGGCTGAGCTCCAGCCTGGCCTGCTCCCGGGCCTTGAGGCGTTTTTCCAGCTGCTGAGCCTCGTTGTCAAAACCCTGCAACTGCTGCCGGTATATCTGCAGGTTGCGCTGGCAGGTTTCCAACTGGTGGCGCTGCTGCGCCTGAAGCGCTTGCAACTTGTGCACCTCATCCAGTTGCTGTTGGCCGAGTCTAGCTTTTTCCTGCTGTTCCTCCCAAGGCCGCGCAGCATCAATATCTTTTTGCAGGCGTTGCAACTCACCCAGGCGATCGACCCGCTCATGGTATTGTTCGACCTGCCCATCAAGCTTGGTCAGCTCGGAGGCATGAGCGTCACACTGCTGCTGAACGTCACGCAACTCACCCGTCGGCCTACCAGTAGCAGTGAGCAGCTCGCCGCGCTCACGCTCTACGCTGGCTATCAGCGCATCACCACTGCTACTGGCAATATCGCCCAAGGCGTCACCCAGGCTCTGACTCAGCGCCGATTGCAGGTGTCCTCCGGCATGCCCCACCGGCTCACGCATTTCCTGCACCGCACCCTGCTCCACCCATAGCAGGCCAGGAATTCCCCAGTGCTCAGCTTTGCTTGCTCCTCGGCCAGGAATGTCATACCCCAACAGCTCAGCTAACCGGTCATCCGCTTCATCACCACTGTAGTGTTCGCCGCCGCTGGTAAGGTCACTACGCTGGCGCTGTAAAAAGCGCTTATTCAGCGTCCAGTGTTTACCTTGCCACTCAAACGCCAACGACACCTCCGGAGCCGCCGATGAGTCACCCCAAGGCTGTAAGTCAACCAGCGTACGCGTTTTGTAGCGTTCGAAAAACGCCGCGCGGATAGCACGTACCAACGTGCTCTTGCCGGACTCATTGGGGCCAACAAACAGGTTGATACCGTCATCAAGGTCGTTAATTTCCAACGGAGTGCGAAACTGCTGAAAATTCTCTACACGAACATGCGTCAGCCTCATGACTGGCTCTCCGGGGCATCAGCTGCTGACCGCTGATCGCCCAGCAGCCTTGCCAGTATGCCTAATGCCTGACGGGCAGTGTCAGCCTGAGCGTCACCACCTTGCTGTTGCTGCTGTAGCTCGCTGATGACATTGCCCACATAACCATCAGCTTGCAGCGCAGCAATATCTTCCGCTGTTGGCACTAAGGCCAGCCCCCCCAAATGCGTTTGCAAACTACGGTGGCGCCCCGCCGCCGCACCCAGCGCCTGTTCCAGACACTGCTGGCCAGCAAGGTCAAGCTCACCACTCAGGGTCAGGTCGATCACCGACATAGCCGGCAGCGCTGCAAGCTCAGTCAGCAGTGCGTCAAGATCAGATGCCACATGTATTTGGCGCTGCCACTGATACCAGCGATGCTGGCCGATCTCGCAAGGCGTTACCCGTGGTTCATCACCAGGGCTATCAATTTCTACCAGTAACGCCTGCCCGGCGCCGTTGTCCTTAAAGCGCTCCTGCTCCGGCGTGCCGCTGTACCAAGTACGCGCATTGATCCGCTTGAGGCCGTGCCAGTCGCCCAGCGCCAGATAGTCGAGCTTTGCCGTGGTAGCACGATCAGCGGCTATCGGGTTGGGCGAGTCTGCCGACTCGGGCAGCTGGCCTTCCACGCTACCGTGAGCCAGGCCGATACGAATTGCCCCTTTATGCGTTTCCGCATTATCAAACCAAACGCTCAAATCGTGATGCGTCTGACGCTGGGTCAGCGGGGCAGGCAAGATAGCGGCACCGGCGTCCTCTAGCACAAATACCTCAGGCGTGGTGAGCAGATGAACATTAGCTGGCATGGCGCCAATACGCTCAGCGCGGGTCCAGATACTTTCAGCTAGGGCAGCATCGTGGTTGCCGGGCAGCATGACCCAAGGGCCGGAGAAAGCGCTCATGGCCTGAAAAGTGCGGTGCAGAGTTCGGTCACTCAACGTCTGGGCATCAAAAATATCACCCGCCACTAACACCGCTGCCACCTGCTCTTCCCCCGCCAGACGAGCAAGGCGCTGCACCGCGACATAACGCGCATCCGCCAACATCGCCGCATCGTCAGGATCAAAGCGCGAATACTGGCGACCAATCTGCCAGTCCGCCGTATGCAGAAAACGCAACATTCAAGACTCCTTTAGGCATATCCATGTAAAAGCACAAGGGAGTGAATCGCGTTATGCGCCACCTTCATCGCCCGATAAATCGGGCTCCTACAAAAGCCACTGCGGTGATGTCCGCCGCTAAAGCGCCACCTTCATCGCCCGATAAATCGGGCTCCTACAAAAGCTACTGCGGTGATGATCGCTGCTAAAGCGCCACCTTCATCGCCCAGTAAATCGGGTTCCTACAAAAGCCACTGCGGTGACGGTCGCTGCTAAAGTGCCACCTTCATCGCCCGGTAAATCGGGCTTTTACACAGCCTCTACTTCAGTGCTCTGGCTGGGTTTAGTCGATGATACGAAATTCCGCGCTGCGGGCATGGGCGGTGAGGGACTCGCCGCGAGCCAGCACTGAGGCGGTTTTGCCCAAAGTGGAGGCGCCTTCGGGGCTGCAGTGGATGATGGAGGAACGTTTCTGGAAGTCGTAGACGCCCAGCGGTGAGGAGAAGCGCGCGGTGCCGGAGGTGGGCAGCACGTGGTTGGGGCCAGCGCAGTAGTCGCCCAGCGCTTCGGCGGTGTGGCGGCCCATAAAAACAGCACCAGCGTGACGCACGTCGGGCAGCCAGTTCTCAGGCTCGGCGACGGACAACTCTAAATGCTCGGGGGCAATGCGATTGATCAGCGCGACAGCATCTTCGCGATTGCGGCAATGAATCAATGCCCCTCGCTCGGCCACTGAAGTGCGGGCGATACTTTCACGCTCAAGCGTCGGCAATTGGCGTGCCATGGCGTCGGCGACGGCATCGAGGTGTTGGCTGTTCCAGCTAACCAAAATCGCTTGGGCGTCTTCGTCGTGCTCGGCTTGAGAAAACAGGTCCATGGCCAACCACTCAGGATCGGTTTCCCCGTCAGATACCACCAGAATTTCCGAGGGCCCTGCAATCATGTCGATACCGACCTGGCCGAATACCGCACGCTTGGCAGTGGCCACGTAAATATTGCCAGGGCCGACAATCTTATCGACTCGGGGCACACTTTCGGTGCCATAGGCCAGCGCGGCGACGGCCTGGGCGCCGCCAATGGTGAACACTTGATCGACACCAGCCAGGTGAGCGGCAGCTAATACCAGGTCGTTTAGTACACCGTCGGGCGTGGGCACTACCATGATGATTTCAGCCACACCTGCGACCTTGGCGGGAATGGCATTCATCAACACTGAGGAAGGATAGGCGGCCTTGCCACCGGGCACATAAATACCAGCACGATCAAGCGGCGTAACCTTTTGACCAAGCACACTACCGTCAACTTCGGTGTATTGCCAAGAGCCTGCTTTCTGACGCTCGTGATAACTGCGGACACGCTCGGCAGCAGTGGAGAGCGCATCACGCTGCTCATCAGACAGGCCATCAAAGGCCTGTTTAAGACGCTCGGGGCTCAGCGTCAACTCAGCCATGCTGGAGACGGCCAAGCGATCGAAACGATTGCTATATTCCACCAGAGCACTGTCGCCCCGATGCCGGACCGCGGCAATCATCTCGTCCACACGCTGCGCCAGTTCAGCGTTGGACACACTGTCCCACGCCAACAATGCCTCAAGACGGGCGTTAAAATCGCTGTCCGCAGTGGATAGCCGAGCTATGCTCATCGGGGTCGCCATGGTGCCAATTCTCGCTATTCAGTATTTGATATGCCCGTAGTGTTCATTCATTACACGTTGATGACCATTACCCTGGGCATCAAGCTGCGCGGCGGCGCGCCACAGCAGCTCGCATGCCTTCCAGTAGCGGCTTAATGCGCTCGTGCTTCATCGTCATGGCCGCCTGATTAACCACTAGCCGAGTGCTGATTGGCGCAATCAATTCACGCGGCTCCATGCCATTGGCGCGCAGAGTGTTGCCAGTATCGACGATATCGACGATTTCATCAGCCAGGTTCATCATCGGGGCCAGCTCCATGGCACCATACAATTTAATCACTTCGGCTTGGATACCCTGGGCAGCGTAGTAACGACGTGCCACATTGACAAACTTGGTAGCAACCCGCAGCCGAGCCCGAGCCGGTTCAACACCTTGTACGCCTGCCGTCATCAGTCGGCAACGCGCAATCTCCAGATCGATGGGCTCATACAGCCCCTCAGCACCGTGCTCAAGCAGTACATCTTTGCCCGCTATGCCGACATCTGCCGCACCCAGTTGTACGTAGGTAGGCACGTCGGTGGCGCGAATCACTACGAGTTTGACGCCGGGCATATTGGTGTCAAACAGCAGCTTGCGGCTGGCACGTAAATCTTCAGCAGGCGTAATGCCAGCTTCGGCCAACAAAGGTAACGTTTCGTCGAGTATGCGACCTTTAGAAAGGGCCAGTATCAATTGCTTGCTCATGAATTTTGCCTGTCGTTCTTGGATTGCCTGTCACAGTAACGGTGGCAAATTCAGCCTGGAATACGCCGTATCTGCGCGCCCAACAGCTGCAACTTTTCTTCGATGCACTCGTAACCGCGGTCAATATGGTAGATACGGTCTACCAAGGTTTCGCCCTGAGCCATCATCGCAGCGATGACCAACGATGCCGAAGCGCGCAGGTCTGTCGCCATAACAGGAGCACCCGACAGGCTTTCAACACCGGTAATCACCGCCGTGTTACCTTCCAGCACGATATCAGCCCCCATACGGTTCAGTTCCTGAACATGCATGAAGCGATTTTCGAAAATTGTTTCAACCACCCGCGAAGTGCCTTCGGCGACGGCATTCATGGCCACAAATTGGGCCTGCATATCCGTGGGGAAAGCTGGGTAAGGCGCAGTACGAATACTAACCGCTTTGGGCCGCTTGCCGTGCATGTCCAGCTCGATCCAGCCGTCACCACTGGTAATGGTGGCGCCCGCCTCTTCCAGTTTGGCCAACACCGCATCGAGAATATCTGCGCGCGTGTTACGTACTCGTACCTTCCCCCGCGATAATGCAGCAGCCACTAAAAAAGTGCCCGTTTCAATACGGTCAGGCATCACGTCATGCTCAGCCCCGTGCAGCCGCTCAACACCATCAATGGTAATAGTGTCCGTTCCATGACCACGGATATTGGCGCCCATTTTGATCAAGCATTCGGCCAGATCAACAATTTCCGGTTCTTTAGCGGCATTTTCTAGCACTGTGGTGCCGTCAGCCAAAGCCGCCGCCATCAACAGATTTTCGGTACCCGTAACGGTGACGACATCAAAAAAGATGTTCGCTCCCTTGAGTCGACCATCCACCTTGGCGCGGATGTAGCCATTCTCAACGTCAATTTTTGCCCCCATGGCCTCAAGGCCACGCAAGTGAAGATCGACAGGGCGCGAACCGATGGCGCAGCCACCCGGCAGAGAAACGTCAGCATACCCAAAATGCGCCAGCAGAGGCCCTAACACCAAAATTGAGGCCCGCATTTTCTTAACCAGCTCATAAGGCGCATGACAGCTAGTCACTTGAGAGCCATCAAGCTGAATACTCATGCGATCACCCATCACTGGCTGCAAGCCCATGTAGCCCAGCAGCTCAAGTGTGGTGGTGATGTCTTGCAAGTGCGGCAGATTACCGATAGTCACCGGACCTTCTGAGAGCAATGTGGCGCACAGAATGGGTAGCGCCGCATTTTTAGCGCCACTGGCCCACACCTCTCCATCTACTGGGCCGTTTCCGGTGATCAGCAACTTATCCATGCCCATGCGTCAGGCTCCCGGGTTCATTTGGGAGGTATTTTCTGGCGCATCCTGCCACTTCAGCGGCGTATAAGTACGCACGGTAATCGCATGTAGTGCGCCTGAGGCGATCTCATCAGATAGCGCACCTAGAATGAGCTGCTGGCTTTTGATCCGTGACAGCTCGTCAAACACATCACCGATGGCGATGACCTGAAAGTCGCAGCCTTCACCTTTAATAAGAAAATCACAGCCTTCAATACGGCTTTCAAGCAGCGCCTTAACGTCAGTCGGTTGCATCGGACCCTCACTTGTCATTATGGAACCACTGCGCGTTACTGGGCACCATGGCCCAATAACGGCAAGAATTGCGGAGATATAGTAAAGAAAAGTACCACACTTGGCGATGCTGAGAACGGCTTCAGTGACTTGCAGCCTCTGTTAGCGCAGCAAGCTGGCTGTCTAGGCCCGCAATTTCCGCTAAACGTTGAAGCGAAGGAGACAGCTCAACAGACTGTACTGTCAGATGCTGCACTCTGGCTTTGCGTAACCACTCCAGCATGACACTAATGGCTGCGCTACTCACACGGCTTACACCACCAAAATCGAAAGCCACGCAAGAGCTGGCCGGCTGCAGCGCCAACCACTCACTACCGGCGCTCGCCAGTTCGGCAGCACCGTCGAAATCGACGCTACCCGTCACCGCAAGCGCGCTACCTTTGACTTCAAGGCGGCTTGACTCCGCCTCAAGCAACACACTCATGAATTACCGCCTCGCTCTAGCTCCTCGGCGTCCAGGTCGGGCGACCATGAATTAATTACGGCATCATAATTGCGGTCTTTCTGGCGCATCGCCTGGTCAAACTGATTACGGAATGTCAGGCCCAGATTAATGCCATTAACAATGACGTTAACCACTTTCCACTGGCCATCACTCAGGCGCATGGTGTAGCTAACAGGAAACACCTTGCCATCAGTGGCAACCACTTCCATGGTGACATTGGCTTGGTCTTCATAGCGTTCGGCCTGCTGATTATTCAACACGCGAAGTTCGCGGTAGTCGAACGTCACCAACCCCTTAGCATAAGTATCAATCAATGTTTGGCGAAACACATTCGCAAAACGCGAACGCTGCTCGGGCGTAGCGTTAGAAAAATAGCGCCCCATTACACTAGCACCGATATAACGAAAGTCAGCCACATGACTCAGGCTGTTTTCTACCACTTGCTTAAGTTCACCGGGATGGTTGACGTAATAGTCCTTGCGCCCTTCCAACTGGCTCATCAACTGATTCACGCTGGTGCGAATGATTTGCTCAGGATCATTGCTCTGCGCCATGGCAGGCAATGATGACATTATCAACAAAGCACTCAGCACAGCCGCTTGAATACGGCCCGATAGACAGGAAAACACCATGTTCATCAATCCTCGATTGCCTGGGAAATAAATTGCTGAATCAACTCTTCCAGAACCAGCGCCGACTGGGTATCACGAATGCGATCTCCATCAGCCAGCATATCTGGCGCGCCGCCCACCGAAAGACCGATATACTGCTCACCCAACAGCCCCGATGTTAAAATGGCTGCTGTGGTGTCTTCGGGCAGTTTGTTTTCAAGATCCGCATTCAAGCTCAACACCACCCTGGCATCAAGCCATTCGGTATCAAGAGAAATGCTTTGCACACGGCCCACCGTTACACCAGCCATAGTGACGCGTGAACGCGGCTTCAGCCCGCCCGTATTGCCAAAGTTCGCCTCCAGTTGAAAGGTATTCTGCGGCGCTTCAAAACTGAGCCCACTGACACGGAGGCCGAGAAACACCAGCCCCAGAACACCAGCCAACATAAACAGGCCAACGCCCAACTCCATCCACTTACTGCGTTTCATTATGTGTCTCCGAACATCAGGCAAAGTTTCCGAACATTACCGCGGTGAGAATAAAATCAAGGCCCAGTACCGCAAGCGACGAATACACCACCGTGCGTGTCGTGGCTCGCGATATGCCTTCGGATGTCGGAATCAACGCGTAGCCTTGATAGACCGCGATCCAGGTAACGACCAAAGCGAACACCAGACTTTTCACCAGCCCGTTGCCCACATCATCAATAAAGTTAACGCTGGCCTGCATATTTCCCCAATAAGACCCTTCGAAGACGCCCAGCCAATCAACACCCACTAGCTGACCACCCCAGATACCAACCACACTAAACCCGATGGTTAGTAGCGGCAGGGAAACAAAGCCCGCCCATAAGCGTGGCGCCACGACGCGACGCAGAGGGTCAACACCGATCATTTCCATGCTAGACAACTGCTCTGTGGCTTTCATTAAGCCAATTTCAGCCGTCAATGCCGAGCCTGCCCGACCAGCAAACAGTAATGCCGCAACCACCGGAGCTAGCTCACGCAGCAGTGACAACGCCACCATTTGGCCAAGCGCATCGGCTGCACCGAAATCGACCAAAATAGTGTAGCCCTGCAGCGCCAGCACCATGCCGATAAATAGCCCTGACACCAGCACAATTGCCAACGACATTACGCCGACAAAATGCATCTGGCGCAGCCACAGGCGAAGCCCTTCACGACTGGGCCAGCCGATAACTGACTGCGCCAAAAAAATGCCAGCCTGCCCTAGCGCTTCAACGCCATCCAGCGTGTTGCGACCAAGCCGTATTAGCCAGGCAGTCATCGTGTACCCTCCGTGCCCATCAGATCTGCCGCGTAACCGGCGGCTGGGTAATGAAACGGCACAGGGCCGTCCGGCTCACCGTGAATAAATTGCCGTACACGCGGGTTGTCTTCGGTATTGAGTGCTTCGGGTGTCCCTTGCCCCATGACGACGCCATCAGCAATAACATAGACATAGTCAGCAATTGACATCGCTTCTTTGATATCGTGAGAGACAACAATTGCCGTTAGCCCTAGCGCATCGTTAATGCGCTTGATCAACTGTACCAGCACCCCCATCGAAACAGGGTCCTGCCCAACAAACGGCTCGTCATACATGATCAGCTCTGGGTCCAGGGCAATAGCGCGAGCCAACGCCACTCGTCTCGCCATTCCACCCGACAACTCTGACGGCATCAGCGAGCGCGCGCCGCGCAGCCCCACAGCTTCCAGCTTCATCAGCACCAAATCGCGTACCATAGCTTCCGGAAGGTTGGTATGCACACGCAGTGGAAAAGCCACGTTCTCGAAAACACTCAGATCAGAAAACAGCGCCCCGCTCTGGAACAACATGCCCATGCGACGACGCAGCTGAAACAATGCTCGCCGAGAAAGAGCGTTCACATCATGTCCGTCGATAATTACACGCCCTGAATCTGGCACCAGCTGCCCGCCAATCAGCTTCAGCAGCGTTGTTTTACCTGTTCCGCTGGGCCCCATAATGGCGGTGATTTTGCCCTTGGGAATCGCCAGACTCATACCACGAAATATTTCGGATTTACCGCGTGAGAAGCGTAAATCCTCAATTTCGACAAAAGGCTTTTCAGTCATCCGCCCAGCCTCTGGAAATAATTATCGAACATCGTATCCTAATCCTCCTAATCAGCGCCAGCGCTGCCAACTTGCACGCGCCGAGGCGACAGGTTTCAATACCTAAAACCGCGAGGCATTTAACGTGTAAAAAACCTTTTGCCAAGCACTCCGAGCTGACTAACTGACGAAAAGCCCCATCATGCCGAATTTCCATGCAAGCGCTATACACACACTTAGGCTGGAGTCACAGGCTATTGCGGCACTGGAACAACAACTAGATGACAACTTTGAACATGCCTGTCAGTTAATACTTGCCTGCCGAGGGCGCGTCATAGTTACCGGCATGGGAAAGTCTGGTCATATTGCCAGTAAGATAGCAGCAACTCTAGCCAGCACCGGAACACCAGCGTTTTTTGTTCACCCCGGCGAAGCCAGCCACGGTGATTTGGGCATGGTGACGCCGGGCGATGTCGTAGTGGCACTGTCTAACTCGGGTGAAACCGGCGAAGTGACAGCACTGCTACCGTTGCTAAAACGCCTCGGCACGCCCCTTGTCAGCATAACGGGGCGCCCTGGCTCTACCCTGGCGAACCATGCCGACGCCCATATTAATGTAGCCGTTGAGCGCGAGGCCTGCCCGCTAGACCTGGCCCCCACCTCATCAACCACAGCTGCACTAGCCATGGGCGACGCACTGGCCGTCGCCCTGCTTGAAGCTCGCGGCTTCACCGCTGAAGACTTTGCACTCTCTCACCCTGGCGGCAGCTTAGGTAAACGCCTGCTCTTGAAGGTGTCAGACTTAATGCATTGCGGCAAGCGTTTACCTCGAGTCGCTGAGGGCAGCCCCTTGCGTGATGCCCTGCTGGAAATCACTCGCCAAGGATTAGGGTTCACCTGCGTAGTTTCGCCGGACGGCACGCTTGCCGGAGTCTATACCGATGGCGACCTGCGCCGCACCCTAGACCAACACACCGATCTCTCAGGTCTGAGCGTCGATAGTGTCATGACCACACCAGGCCTTAGAGTAAACCCTGATATGCTAGCGGCCGAGGCCGTACGAGTCATGGAAGATAATCGCATCACAGCGCTCGCGGTTGTTGATATTGATCAGCGCCCAGTAGGCGCGCTTCACATGCACGATCTGCTTAGCAGCGGCGTCATCTGAACCCGACTAATTCACGCACCAAGGACACCCCATGAGCCAAGCGCCCTGTTCTCTAACCCCACAGCTACTGGAACGCCTGCGCGCAGTGCGCCTGCTGGCTTTAGACGTTGATGGCGTGCTCAGCGATGGCCAGCTGTATTTCGATAGCAATGGCGCTGAGATCAAGTCATTTCATGTATTGGATGGTCATGGGCTGAAGCTGGCCAAACGGTTTGGCATCCACGTTGCACTCATCACCGGGCGCAAATCGCCCATGGTGGCTCAGCGCGCAGCGTCACTAGGCATTACCCATCTCTTTCAAGGTGTTGAAAGCAAACTTCCGGTGCTTCGCGAGCTATGCCAGCAACTGGCTATCCGCCTTGATGAAGTCGCTTATTGCGGCGACGACTTACCTGACCTAGCGGCAATCCATCACAGCGGTGTCGGTATTAGTGTTCCCAATGCGCCACGCTATATTCAACAGCATGCCAATTGGGTAACAGAACGAGCAGGCGGCCAAGGTGCCGCCCGTGAAATTTGCGATGCCTTACTGCATGCCCAGGGCCACTGGAATGAGCTGATGGAAAGCTACCTGCAGGTGCCAAACTAATGGCAGTACGTATACCACGTCCGGGCTTCCGCACAGGGCTGGTGCTACTTATTGTGGCGCTCGGGGCCATATTGACCTTTCTTGACCCGCGCGACAGCACACCCCCCGGCCCAGAGTTCAATGACGACGATAGTACGCCGGATTATATCATCGAAGGTGCACACCTCACCCGTTTCGATGAAAGCGGGCAACCATACCAGCGCATTGAATCTCCCCGGGTTTCCCATACGCCCGATGACACCACCCTGCTCGAACGCCCCGTGATACACTTAACCGATGAAAGCCAGCGCCGCTGGGTTGCTACAGCGCTCAATGGCAAAATATTAGGCCAGGAAAACATGATGGCACTCATGGGTCAGGCACGGCTGTACGCTCCCGAAGAGCGCTGGCAGCTTGACACCCATACACTGCATTATAACGGCAATACCGACCATGCTTGGAGCGACGACTACTCTGTGCTGCGTCAACCTCCCCAGCGCATGACAGGCTATCGTTTTGACGCCTGGCTCAATGACAACCGCACCACTCTTGCGGATAATGTACGTGGTTATCACCCCCCCGCCACACCGGAGACTTCAGGGCCATGATTCGATTGACTCCCAGCACGATGCTGGCCGGGCTTCTGGCCGTGACATTGCTTTCAGCTAACGCTCATGCACTTGAGAGCGACGCCAGCGCCCCTGTTCAAGTAGAAGCAGACCGTTTTGACCTAGACAACTTAGCTGGCAGCGCTACCTATCAGGGCGACGTACGCATTCGCCAAGGCACCATGAAGCTTAACGGCGACCGAGTGGAGCTCTATCGTAATGCTGATGGCAAACTGAGCCGAGCAGTGGCAGTAGGCAACCGCGCTTATATTGAGCAGCAGCCGTCCCCTGAGGAAAAGTTAATGAAAGGCTGGGCAAAACGCATTGTCTATCATGTGGCTGAACGTCGCGTAGAGCTAATTGATGAAGCGGAACTGCACCAAGGTAACGACACCTTCGATGGCGGTTTCCTGGAGTATTTTCTTGATCGCCGCGTAGTACAGGCCCGTTCTACCGCTGACGGCGTAAAAGGCAGCCAGCGTGTGCGCATGACACTAGAGCCTGAGCAGCAAGGTGGACAATGAAAACCCTTAATGCCAAACACTTAGCCAAAAGCTATAAGCGCCGACGTGTGGTTCACGACATCAGCCTACATATCTCGCAGGGGCAAATTGTTGGCTTACTTGGTCCTAACGGGGCAGGCAAAACCACGTCGTTTTACATGATTGTCGGCTTGGTCAATGCTGATGCCGGACGCGTCAGCATTGATGATCAGGATTTGTCTCACGCAGCCATGCATAAACGCGCCCAAGCTGGCATTGGCTACCTGCCTCAGGAAGCATCGATATTTCGCAAACTGTCAGTCGCTGACAACATCATGGCAATTCTTGAGACACGCACACCCCTGTCTCGCAAGCAGCGCCTTGAAGCACTCGAACAGTTATTAGAAGACTTTAATATTACCCATATTCGCGACAATATGGGCATGAGTTTATCCGGTGGCGAACGGCGGCGGGTAGAAATCGCTCGAGCACTGGCCACCGAGCCTGCCTTTATTCTGCTCGATGAGCCTTTTGCCGGCGTGGACCCCATTTCCGTCGGCGACATCAAGGGCATTATTCGTCAGCTCAAGGCTCGCAATATCGGCGTACTCATCACCGACCATAACGTGCGCGAAACCTTAGATATTTGTGACAGCGCCTATATTGTCGGCGATGGGCAGATCATCGCGGAAGGCAACACCCAGTCCATCCTAGCAAATCAACGCGTGCGCGATGTTTACCTCGGACAAGATTTCCGTCTATAACCATTAAAATATTATAAAAAACAAAATAACTGGCACAATATTTGCTTTACCGCTTATTGCGCACCTAAGCCGTCGCCGTTAGGGTAACAGACTACCGTCTTCTTATTTTATCAGTGCGAGCAACGTCGACATGGCAATGAAACCCTCTCTGCAGCTCAAGATTGGCACTCAGCTGACCATGACACCTCAGTTGCAGCAGGCCATTGCTTTACTGCAACTGTCTACCCTGGATCTGCGTCAGGAAATTCAGCAAGCACTCGACGGCAATCCGTTGCTTGAACAGGAAGAAGGCTTTGGTGAAATCAGTGTCAGCGAGCCCACCGAAGACAGTTGGAATAACGAAATACCCGACCAACTCTACGTTGACAGCGACTGGTCGGACACTTACCAAGACACCAATTATTACAGCAACGCTCAAGCACCCGACTTTGAGCGCGACGGCCATGTACAGGGGCTCAAAGAACAATTAAGTTGGCAGCTCACCCTGCAGCAAGACGTCACCGTTCAGGAACAACAAATTGCCGAAAGCCTAATAGACAGTGTCAACTCCGATGGCTACTTGGCTCAGCCACTTGAGGATATCTGCGCCGGTCTTCGCAACCAGGGGTTAAACACTCTTAACATCAAAGACATTGAAGCCGTGCTAAAACGACTGCAACAGTTTGAGCCGACCGGCGTTATGGCACGCAGCCTGAGCGAATGCCTGACACTGCAACTAAACGCCTTACCCGCCAGTACTCCGTGGCGTGCTCAAGCCTCGCGCCTGGCACGCCAGTTTCTCGATGTGCTGGCCTGTGGCAATCACAAACTACTCATGCGACGGCTCAGCCTGAACGAGCAACAGCTCAACGAAACTATTGCCCTACTACGCAGCCTTGACCCGCGCCCTGGCAGCCTTTTTGACACCGACAGCGATGCCTACATCATCCCCGACCTACTCATGCGTAAAGTGACTCATGGCTGGTCTATCGAACTTAACCCTGACGCCATACCACGCTTGCGTATTCAGTCTGACTACGCCGCCCTGATTCGACGCGCAGACCACAGCCCAGACAACCAGTTTCTCAAACAACACCTCAGCGACGCACAATGGCTAATCAAAAGCCTGCACAGCCGTAACGATACCCTGCTCAAGGTCGGACAAGCCATCATGCATTATCAGCAAGACTTTCTTGATCAAGGCGAAGCCGCCATGAAGCCGCTGATATTGGCAAATATTGCCGAGCAGGTTGGCATGCACGAATCGACAATTTCACGAGTTACCACACAAAAATTTATTCACACGCCACGCGGCGTGTTCGAGCTAAAGCACTTCTTTTCAAGCCAGGTGGGCGAAGGCGCCAACACTCACTCCAGCACCGCCATTCGAGCCAGAATTCGTAAATTCATTAACGATGAACCATCCCATAAACCGCTATCTGATAGCCGGCTTGTCGAAATGCTAGCTGAAGCTGACATCCATATTGCTCGGCGTACCGTTGCCAAGTATCGTGAATCAATGAATTTAGCCTCTGCGAGCCAGCGCAAACGAATGCGCTAAAATAGTGAAATACTCGACAGCTTTCCTACCCAGATTGAGACAGGGGGTTTGCTGGCTGGAAAAAAGGGTTACAATCAATTCATCACTCAAGGACCTAGGAGCGTGTCATGCAAGTCAACATTACTGGGCATCATGTGGAACTAACTGATCCGCTGCGTGATTATGTTCAAGAAAAACTGGCGCGCCTTGAACGCCATTATGACAACATCACCAATGTACAAGTCACACTGTCTGTAGAGAAGGAACGCCGACACGCAGGTTGCAGGCTTCATGCAGCTGGCGCAGAACTTCACGCTGAAGCCACTGACAATGATATGTACGCCGCTATTGACGCCATGGCAGACAAGTTAGACCGTCAGCTGGTCAAGCATAAGGAGAAGGTCCAGGCACGCGCTCAAGGCGCATCTGGCATTCGTTGAGTCGCCATGACCCTTGATACCATACTTCCCCCCGAGCGCACGCTGTTTGCTGTTCCCGGGGGGAGCAAAAAGCGGGTGCTGGAATTCTTCAGCACCTTTATTGCTCAAAATATTCCCAGCCTCGACAGCCAGGAAGTGTTCAGCCGCCTATTGGGGCGTGAACGTTTAGGCAGCACCGGCATTGGCCAAGGCGTAGCTATTCCCCACGCTCGCAGCCCACACTGCAAAAAGCCTATCGCCAGCTTTCTGAAACTGGCTGAAGCTATTGATTTCGATGCTGTGGACGGCGAACCGGTAGACCTCATTTTTGTGCTACTGGTCCCTGAACAAGCCGACGATGCGCACCTAACGCTACTGGGCCAGGTGGCCGGTATCATGAACGATGCCGCCACTCGCGCAGCCTTACGTCGTGCTGAGAATCAACCCGAACTGCATCGTCTGCTGACTGATGCCATCCGTCAGTCGTCAGCGTCTTCAAGCTAATATAGGCACCGGCTTACAGGAGTAGTCCCCATGCAGCTTGTGATCATCAGTGGCCGCTCGGGGTCAGGAAAGTCGATCGCCCTGCAGGCTTTGGAAGATATCGGCTTCTATGCCATCGACAACCTCCCCGCCATGTTGCTTGGCCCACTGGTTGATGAGCTACGCAGTGAAGACGCTCAGTGCACGTCTATTGCTGTCAGTATTGATGCGCGCAACCTGCCCCACGCCTTGAAGCGCTTTCCAAGCCTGCTTGATGATGTTCGTGCCCGCGGCGTGGACTGCAGAGTTATCTATATCACTGCAGATTCCAGAATACTTCTGGAGCGTTATTCGGCCACACGCCGACGCCACCCACTGACCCGCGACAGCGAAATGTCTCTGGCCGAAGCCATCGAAAATGAAGAAGCGTCACTAGGGGTTATTCGTGACCTCGCCGACCTGATTATTGATACGTCAGGCCTTTCCGTTCACGACCTACGCGGACGAATCAACCAACAGGTTGCCGCCAATGACAATGACGAATTAACGCTGACACTGGAGTCATTCGGTTTCAAACATGGTGTACCACTTGATGCCGATATCGTCTTTGACGTGCGCTGCCTGCCCAACCCCTTTTGGGACCCCGCACTAAGGGAGTCAACAGGACGTGACAAGTGCGTCATTGACTTTCTTGAGGAACATGGCGTTGTGGCCGACATGAAAAACGATATTCTTAATTGGATTGAGCGCTGGCTCCCCAACTATCGCGCCAGTCAACGCAGCTACCTAACAGTGGCTGTCGGCTGCACTGGCGGCCAACATCGCTCTGTCTATCTAGCGGAACAATTAGCCCATCAACTCGCCCATCAACACCCAGGGGTACGTCTACGTCATCGCGAACTCGGTATTCAGAAAACTCTTCACGAACCTGATCACCATGATGTAGATTTCCATATAACAGACTCATAGTACTATTTCGATAAGGAATCTTGAGCGGTGGTAGCACGCAAGCTAACTCTGATCAATAAGCGCGGTCTGCATGCCCGCGCAGCAACACGCTTGGTTCAGTGCTCCCAGCGCTTTGCTTCGCACATTACCGTTCACCATGGAGAGCGCCAGGGCGATGCGGATAACATCATGTCTCTGTTGATGCTGGCAGCCCCTTGCGGCACAGAGCTCACCATAGAGGCTAAAGGCAGCGACGAGCACTCTGCACTGGACGCTATTGATGAACTGTTTGAGCGACGCTTTGATGAAGACGTTTAACACGAACACCCAGCAGCAACAGCAGCACCTGAAAAACGTCTAACATTAGCCCTCCCCGCCTCCACACCTCCTCCGCGAGCCGCTTCATGACTTTACAGCTGATTCAGACCGGTAAATATTCACGGGTGGACTATGACCCTGAGCGCGATGAGTTCATCAAGGTTTTCTCACCCAAGCGCTTTGACCGTCTGCGCTATTTTCTGCGCATTCGCCCGTACCCGGGGCACAATTTTGCCATTATTGCCAAGCATCTCGAAAGACTGGGGATTGCCACACCAACTATCGTAACATCAGATAAATATCGTTTAGTTACAAAAAATATTCACGGTGTCCCGCTAAAGCAATGTATTCAAGGCAGTGAAGCACTGCAAACACAGTACTTGGATGCCCTGGAAGCATTTTATCACCACAAAATCCATTGCCGTGGGCTGCATACGGGTAACTTTCTGGTTCGCGATAACTGCATCATTGCCATCGACCTTGATGCTTATAAAGCCCCCCATCGCCTGATCTCTTTTCCGCAGCGCGAGTATCTTGACTGCCTGAGCCGCTCGCTATCAGGCGACGAGGCTTTTCTATACCACGCTCTACTCAAACGCTTAAACAAGACGCCCTAGCTTAAGCACGAAAACATACCAACACATGCCATAAAAAACCCCACCGACTAACAAAGCCGCTGGGGTATAACCGCTGTGTAAACTGACTAAGTAACTAACCGACGTTCTGCATCAGCTGCCAGCAATCGTCATTTCATCAATCAACCAGCTACCGCTATGGATACTGCCCCGAGTATCAATATCATTGCCCACGCCCACCAGCCCCGCGAAGATGGCATTGAGGTTTCCAGCAATCGTAAACTCCTCTACCGGATGCTGAATCTGACCGTTTTCAACCCAAAAACCTGCGGCGCCGCGCGAATAATCTCCAGTAACACCATTAACGCCCTGGCCCATCAATTCAGTCACTAGAATGCCGCGGTCCATCTGCGCTAACAATGCGTCATACGTTGTCAGCGGTGCATTGATACGCAGGTTACGCGCCCCACCAGCATTAGCTGTCGTCTGCTGACCCAGACGACGCGCACTATACGCCGACAACATGTAACTAGCCAAACGCCCTTGGTCAACAAACACATTATTGCGCGTTTGCACGCCATCGCCGTCAAAGGGGCTACTCGCCATGGCCCCAATTTCCATAGGCTGTTCTTGCAGCGTAAACCATTCAGGAAACAGCGATTCGCCCAACCTGTCACACAGAAACGACGCCTGACGATATAGCGCACCACCAGCGATAGCCCCCATCAAGTGCCCGACCAGCCCAGACGCCAAACGCGGAGCAAACATCACTGGCAAACGCCCAGTAGCAGGGCGCTGCGAGCCTAGTCGTGCCAATGTCTTTTGTGCCGCACTCAGCCCTACCGACTCAGGGCACAACAGCTGCTGCGGATCACGGGCGCTAGTAAAGTCATAATCCCGCTGCATACCCGCCGCATCCTCAGCAATCAACACGCAAGAGAGTGAGTGCTGACTACCTCGCTGAGCACCAATAAACCCATGGCTATTGCCATAAACCCGCACACCCTCGCCAGTAGACAAGCCCGCGCCATCTGAGCTTTTAATACCCGCAACATCTCGACCTGCCTTTTCACAGGCCAGCGCCAGCTCAACAGCCTCGTCGGTAGAAAGCGTCCAGGGATGATGCACCTTCATATCAGGCATCGCACCAGCCATTAACTCAGCATCAGCCAGCCCCGAAGCTGGGTCTTCACCGGTATAGCGCGCTATCGCAATGGCTTTCTCTACCGCATCGTGAATCGATGCGTCACTGGCATCAGATGATGATGCCGAGCCTTTGCGCTGCCCCACATAAACAGTGACGGCGATACCCTGGTCACGCGTCATCTCAACAGATTCCACTTCCCCCTCACGCACATTAATCCCCACGCCCTGATCAACACTGGCGCCCACTTCGCAGGCATCAGCCCCCCAGCGGCGCGCCAGCGCCAGGGCTGTTTCGACCCGGGTCTCCAGCAGCGTCTGCTGTTCTGCTGCATCAAATGCCTGTGTCATAACCACTCTCCTTGGCCCGTCCACCAAACGGGGACGACAACATGACTGAAAACAGCCCCCTTGAGGCTGCTATACTGGATCACTTATTCCCACGCACAATGGACGCAGCATGACCCAGGATGATCTTTCTTCGGCTGACGAACGGCCCAGCAAGTCGCAGCTAAAGCGCGAAATGCATGCGCTACAGGCCTTGGGCGAGCAGCTCATTGCCATGAAAGACAGTGAGCGCGAACGCTTCCCCCTCTCCGATGACCTACTTCGTGCCATTGAGGAAACTGGCCGTATCAAGGCCCGCGAAGCACGCCGGCGGCACATGCAGTACGTTGGCAAACTGATGCGCCGCGAAGACCTAGAAGGTATTCAGGCAGTATTCGACGCCATGGAGCGCGAACAACTGCGCCGCGATAACGCTTTTCATCGTCTTGAAGCTTGGCGTGACCGCTTGATCGAAGAAGGCGATGCAGCCATTGAGCCACTGCTCAATGATTACCCCACCATTGATCGTCAAGCGCTACGCCAGTTGATTCGCAATGCTCGCCAGGAGCGCGATCAGCAAAAGCCACCAACCAATGCTCGACGTTTGTTCAAACTACTGCGTGAAGCCGCCCAAGAATAAACACGCTGCTTCACGCTAAGCCATGTCAGAAAAACTACGCGCTCAGACCGTTTGCTAGCACTGTGATTACGACTGCGTCCCACCCACTGTCAGCTCATCGAGCTTGATGGTGGGCTGACCCACACCAACCGGCACACTCTGACCTTCCTTACCACACACACCAACACCGCTGTCCAGCTCAAGATCGTGCCCAATCATGGAGACACGGCTCATCGCCTCTGGGCCGTTTCCAATCAACGTCGCCCCTTTCACTGGGGTGGTAATGCGCCCATTTTCGATCAAATAGGCTTCGCTGGCTGAAAAAACAAACTTGCCTGACGTGATATCCACTTGGCCACCGCCAAAGCTCACCGCATAGAGGCCACGGGATACGCTTTTAATAATATCCTGAGGGTCGTCCTGACCAGCACGCATATAGGTATTGGTCATACGCGGCATGGGCATATGGGCAAATGACTCACGGCGAGCATTGCCGGTAGGCGACATACCCATCAACCGCGCGTTGAGCTTGTCCTGCATATAGCCAGTAAGAATGCCATCTTCAATTAACGTCGTGCTTTGCCCAGGTGTCCCTTCGTCGTCAATGCTCAGCGAACCGCGTCGTCCTTCTAGCGTGGCGTCATCGACCACGGTGACACCAGGCGCGCAAACACGCTGCCCAATACGACCAGCGAATGCCGAACTGCCCTTGCGATTGAAGTCACCCTCCAGTCCGTGGCCGACCGCCTCGTGTAACAGAATGCCCGGCCAGCCATTACCCAGCACCACCGGCATCTGACCCGCTGGCGCATCTTCTGCGTCCAGGTTGACCAATGCCTGACGAACGGCTTCTTCAGCAAAATGGCGTGCCGCATTTTCATCGCGCAGTCTAGCCATGGGATAACGACCACCACCACCCGCACTGCCACGCTCGCGCCGACCATTACGCGTCGCAATAACGCTGACATTAAAGCGCACCAACGGGCGAATATCTGCCGCCAGCGTGCCATCACTCGCCCGCACCAGCACTACCTCATAAACACCAGAAAGTGACGCACTGACCTGACTCACCGAAGGATCTGCTGCTCGGGCAATGCGGTCAGCTTCTTTGAGCATGGCAATTTTGTCTGCAGCAGACAGCCCTGACAACGGGTCCTTTGCCGCATAACGCTGGCAAGCATTTGTCGAAACTACCGCTACACCCGCCAACCGCTGGCCGCTACGTACAATGCCACTAGCAGTACGCCCAGTGTCGGCCAACGCTTCGGCCGTAATCTGGTTGGAGTAGGCAAACCCCGTTTTCTCACCTGACATGGCACGCACACCAACGCCGCCATCAATATTGTAACTGGCATCCTTAACCTCGCCATCTTCAAGCACCCAGCCTTCATTCCAGCTGCGTTCAAAGTAGAGGTCTGCGTAATCAATGCCTGGCCCCAGCGCATGGCCAAGGCCTTTTTCTAGGGCATCGAGATCAAGGCCTCCAGGCGCCAATAAAACAGCGGCGGCCTGGTCGAGAAGAGAGTCTGACGATGATGTCATTCGGCACGTTCCAAAGATATCTGCGGCGCAGTCCAAGGACCCCGCACGCGGTAATTAAGTTGTGTCACTCGGTCAATCATATCACCGAGCACCATATCGGCAACGAACAACGCTCCGCCAATCACTGGGGCACCGGCGACTACCGCTGCCAGCGACAGGCTTCTGCTGAATGGCAGAACGATAGTCAATTGTTGGTCCATCTGATGGCGAATCAGGTCGACGGTGCCACTGAGCGTGATATTGGCCGCCGGCCCCTGAATTCTGATCGGCTCGCGAGTGTCAAGCACGCCACCATACAGGGTTGCCGCGCCAGTGACACTGTTGAACGCCGTCCCTCGCCCAGTGACATCCGAGAAATCCAGCCGTAATCGACGAATCAAGTTATCGACATTAAGCAAGCCGACAAGCCGTGCTGAGGGCGACCCCAGAGTAAGAAAACGACCATCCCGAAGCTTAGCTTGAATGCTGCCTTGAGATCGTGCCAAAGCAAACTGCCAGGGTGCGCCGGGCCACGCTAACTGACTACTCGCCTGAACGCCAGCACTCGTCAGCGGGGGCTCCTCGCCTAACAGTGACAGCGCATCACCTAGGTTACGACCATTGAGCGTACCGCGCATACGCGTCAGACTCGCCTCTGGGCCAGCCGCCTCCCACGCCATCATCCCATTGAGACTGACTTCTCCCAGCGTCAGCCCGACTGGGCCAATTGACATATTGCCCGGCGAACTATTCCAGTAAACCGTTAGGGGGCCAAACTGACGCCCTAAACGAGACAGTTCCGCCACGCGTAGTCGTCCATTCGGCAGGCCTCCCACCCACTCAGGCAACGCCTCGGGTGTAGGTGGCACATAAATCTGATCAAGCAGCTTACCTTTGCTACCGGAAGCACCATCAGGAATCAAGCTGTCCAGCGCCAAACGCTTTAACGATAAGTCTACTGCCAGTTCGGCACTTGGCTGATAATCCAGGCGCCCACTCAACAAGCTGCCATCTAACGCCAGCTGCCACCCCTGCCCTTTAGGTTGGCCACTAATACCCAGCGAGCCAAGGCAGCTGGCATTGATACGCAGACAATCCGTATCAAAAGCCAACGCGCTCAGCCCTACATCAGCTTCCGAGCGTATTGACGCACCATCGCTTTTGGCCATCAGTGGCGACAAAGCACTTGCCCATTCTGATAGCACAAGCTCAGGCAAATAGCCCGCCACCGACCAACCTGGCTGACTTGGCCAACTGTCTGGTGCATCGCGCATCAGCCACAGCTGACCGCGTGAACTACCCGCCTCCTCTCCGTCGCTACGCCACCTCAGGCCAGCATCCATCCCCAGGCGCCCAGACACACTTGGCGCGTCTCCCAGTGACAGGTTCAAACTCAGTGGACGAACCGCCATTTCAGGCTTACCCAGCGGCTCAGGCAAGTTAATCGCCACACCGTCAAGGCCGCTTTCAAACAACAACGAGACTGGCGTATTAGCAACATGCACACTGGCCTGCCAAGGCATTTCACCAGCGACAATCTGCTCTGCTCCCGCTGGCGCCCCCAGTGCGAGTAGCTCGCTGACCGCCGATCGCCCCGAGAAGGTCAGTCGGTCCTTCGCCGTATCAATACTGGCCTTAACGGGGCCACCCAAGGCGTGTGCGTCTAACTCTCCAGCCAGACCACTCCCTGCTCTGCTTTGCTGCCAGCGAAGCGGGCCATGCAAGTGTTGCAGCGTCAACCCTGTGGCTTTGTGAGTCACTCGTTCAATGGCCAACTGGGCCGCGAGGCTCAAATTCAGGTCGTCTGGCTGCGAAATCGGCAAACGCAGCGCCAACTGGCCATCGATATTTCCGACACCCTGCCAGTCTTCGGCCAGCGTCATTCCCTCCACGGGCATAGCGGCAAGGTAGCGAAGTACTGCATCAAGCGACGCATCAAGCGACGCCGTCACTGACAGCACTTTATCGAGTAGCGCCACCTCTCCACTGGAAACAACAACGCCCAAGCCCTGGGCTCTGTCAATACGTGCTTCAAGTGTCTCGTTACGCAATGACAACTGACCAGAAATGTTGTTAATACGTGGCCACTTCGGCTCATACAACACGCTGCCGTCACGCACGGTCAAATCAAGGCGATACATTGCGCCTACGTCGTCGTCTTCAAAGTCCCCCTCTTTGTCCAGGGGTAGGTGAAGCGTCAAGGCTCCTTTTGGTACACGTGCCTGTACGCCTGTCCGCAACCACTCGGCAAATGTTGCGTCCGTCTCTTTGCGCAACAGCTTCATTGGCAGCCAACTTTCCAGCGGCTGGTCGACGGCATCGATATTCTGCATGGCCAAGCGCAACCCAAAACCGCCACGCTCAGTATTACCTTCACTGCCAGCCACCAAGCCAAACGTACCTTCCACAGTGGCACCCTGCATGCGCGCCGTCAGATCCATACCGCTCACTGAACTACGCGGCCCTTCATAAACCCAGCTCACCTGACCACTGGCATGATCCAACGGTAGCGGAGCATCAAATAGCCTTGGCAGCTCTAGCCTTGCTTTAGTCGCACCACTAACGGAACTCTCACTATTGATGAAACGCACGTCACCTCGTGCGCCCCTGGCCTCCAGCCAGATATCCAGCGGACCGCCACCAGGAACATCATCCCAGGGCGATACCGATACCTGCGTTGCGCTGACCTGAGCCTGCCACTGTCCATCCAGATAACCCACCCCCATCCCATTAACCATGCCTCGAGGCATCAAAGCA
This sequence comes from Halomonas halocynthiae DSM 14573, assembly GCF_000425725.1. Lineage (GTDB taxonomy): Bacteria > Pseudomonadota > Gammaproteobacteria > Pseudomonadales > Halomonadaceae > Halomonas > Halomonas halocynthiae. Next base: position 20,951 of record NZ_KE384439.1, on the reverse strand, counting down.
TCAAGGGTTCGGGACAACGCTTCGGGTAAGGGCAGCCGATCGTACCAAGATGCCAGTGCATCCAACTCAAAAGCGCTACCGTTCAGCCACCAGCCATTATCACGACTGCTGGCAAACCAATAGCGCGGCATTGGCAGCCCCTTGCCGGTAGTGACATCAACAGCGGCTTCGTCACTGGCCTCACTATTTTGATCGGCAGCATTACCAGTAAACCAGGCACGCCAACCATCATTATGCGCATTCCGCGACCACTGCCCTAACAAAGACGCCTGTTTCAGTATCAGCGGCTGCGCCTTACGGTTCGCTACCGCCTGGGGCTGGCTTAGCACCAAGCTTGGTACTTGCACATCAAGACGAGCATCTTCAAGACGCCCCTGTTTCCAACGCGCCCAAAGCCTAGCGGACCCCGTTACATCATTCAGCGCCAGAATTTCTTCAAGCCCCAAAGCACGCAGCACCACAGCTAGGCTTTCTAGATTCATATTGGCCTGAAGTCCTGCGGAAAAGTCAGCCAACCCTTTGGTGCCAGGCACCACTTGCATGGCAACTTGAAAAGCGTCTCCTTGCTGTTGCTCTACTCCTTGCTCGACCAACTCAAGGCTTCCCTCAAGCCGTATATCACTTTTATCGCCACTGATCAGTAATTTGGGCACCTGCAATGACAAAGAGCGCTGCTGCCCATGAAGCACAACGGCTAATCTATCCCCCCACAGGCGCTGACGCAGCAAGGCAACTGTCCAGTCATCCAGCTCGGTTAGGTCGGCATCACTATCTCGCGCCAGAAAGTCATCAATGACAGGGGAATCCGGCCAATACCAGCTTAGGTCTTCAGCTTGATATAAATGTAAGGTCGCCCCACTAACACGCGCATGACTCAGCACAGGCATGCTCTGAACCAACGTCGCCAGAGTGTCCAAACGTAAATAGACTTGTTCAATATCGAACAGTGGCTTTGAGTTGCCGCTGCCCTGGCTAGTAATACGCAGGTTCTGCAACGAGAGCGAAAGGTCCATCCCCTGCAAACTGCCGCTCAGCTCACCGATACTGACTTCTGCGCTCAACCGCTCTGATAACAGTGCCTCCAGCCGTGGCTCCAACCAAGCGGCTTGGCCAACCGCCAGCCTGACGACACTTAGCAGCACAGCCAGCAGAGCAAGAGACACTGCCAGCAAGGTAAGAGCCCAACGAAATATCCCTCGCGCTACTACCATGGTTACATCAGTACAATATCGTACTGCTCCTGAGAGTAGTGGGCCTCAACCTGAAAACGTATGGGCTTACCAATAAATTCTTCCAGATCAGCTACCGCGGCAGACTCTTCATCCAGCAAACGGTCAACAACCGCTTGAGACGCCAGCACCACGTAAGTTTCAGCACTGTAGGCCCGCTCTTCGCGTAAAATCTCACGAAATATTTCATAGCACACCGACTCTGGCGTTTTTAACGAACCTCGCCCCTGGCACGACGGGCAAGCCTCACATAACGTCTGCTCAAGACTCTCTCGCGTTCGTTTACGTGTAACTTGCACCAGACCCAGCTCAGTAAACCCGGTGCTTTTCGTTTTGGCATGATCCCGCTCTAGCGATTTATCTAACACACGAAGCACTTGCCGCTGATGCTCAATATCACTCATATCGATGAAATCGATAATGATGATGCCGCCAAGATTTCTCAGCTGTAGCTGCCGAGCAATCGCCGTGGCTGCCTCCAGATTAGTTTTGAAAATGGTTTCTTCAAGGTTACGGTGCCCCACATAACCACCGGTATTAACATCAATGGTGGTCATCGCTTCAGTCGGGTCGATAACCAAGTAGCCGCCTGACTTCAATTGAACCTTGCGCCCTAGTGCCTTTTGGATTTCATCTTCAACACTGAACAGATCAAATATCGGACGCTCCCCAGAATAATGCTCAATACGCCCAACGGCTGCTGGCATGAACTCTTCAGCAAATTTAACCAATTTGATGTAATTTTCGCGTGAATCAATCCGCACTTTTTCAATACCATCGCGCATCACGTCACGCAGGGTACGGATAAACAACGGCAAATCATCATAGATAACACTGGGTGCTGCTGCCGTAACCTTGCGCTCACTGATCTTACGCCACAGCCGTAGTAAGAAATGCATATCACTGGAAATTTCTTCCAGGCTAACGCCTTCAGCAGCGGTTCGCACAATAAACCCACCACTAACATCAATGCTCTGCTCTGCACTCGCCGCATCCACTAACTGACGTAGCCGCTCTCGCTCTGCTTCATCTTCGATACGTTGAGAAACACCGTTGTTGGGCGAGTCTGGCATATACACCAGATAACGAGAAGGTACCGACAAGTGAGTGGTCAGGCGTGCACCTTTTGAACCGATTGCGTCCTTACTCGCCTGCACAACCAGCGCTTGCCCTTCGTGCAGCAGGTAAGAAATAGAGCTTTGTTCATCGCTGAGTGCGCCTTGCGGAGCGACCTCCTGAGCGTGAATGAATGCCGCACGATCAAGGCCAATATCAACAAAGGCCGCCTGCATACCAGGCAGAACGCGTACTACACGGCCTTTGTAAATATTGCCAACAATGCCGCGCCGCCAGGACCGCTCAATCAAAGCTTCCTGCAGCACACCATTTTCGACCACCGCAACGCGAGTCTCCATGGGCGTCAGATTGATGAGTACTTCACCACTCATGCAGCATTCCTTGTCCAGAACAAATGAAAACCATTATGGCATAGCTTGCTGCAATGCCCATGCCTATGCCCATAACGCAACACCTTGATGTGACAATAGCTGAGCCGTTTCAAACAGTGGTAACCCCACAACCGCCGAATAACTCCCCTCCAAGTGGGAAACAAACAGCGCACCACGCCCCTGAATGGCAAAGCCCCCGGCTTTGTCCCGCGGCTCTCCCGTCGCCCAGTACGAGGAGATTTCATCATCAGCAAGCTGCCGCAAGGTGATGTGTGTCGTCACGCTTAGCGACAGCAAACCCTGCGGCCCACTGACAGCCACACCGGTAATCACCTGGTGCCGCCGTCCCGACAACTGGCGCAGCATCCAAGCCCCTTCAGCCTGGTCACGCGGCTTGCCAAAAATCTGTTCGTCGCAAACAACTACCGTATCGGCTCCCAGCACTGGCAGCAACGCTTCTTCACCGGCTACCCTTCTATTGGTTGATACAGCCGCTACCTTGGCCTCAGCCAAGCGCACAACCAATGCGTCAGGAGACTCATCCGGCCATGGCGTCTCGTCGATATCCGCCACATGAGTGATAACATCCAGCCCTATCGAAGCCAGTAGTTCCAAGCGGCGCGGGGAGGCCGAAGCCAGACACAGTCGAGGGCCACTCATGTCACCTCCAAGAAAATTTAGGCGTTACCAGGCAAGCGGCGCAAAGCCCGCATCAGCGTTGATAACCAAGGCCACAGCAGAGCACTAATTAGCGACGGCAAGAGAAAAGAAAGGTGTATTGAAAAAGGGCCGACCAAGGTACGCAGCCATTGCTCCAACAGCTGAACAGTACCCAGTAGAACCAGTATCATGATGGCTTGCTGCAGCATGGAGTAATGGCGGAAACGTGAGTAAATCAGCGCAGCAAGAAAAGCCAGTAGCGACAGCAGCAACGCACTCTGCCCCAGTGGGGCGCCCTCAATCAGGTCGAGCAAGACGCCTAACACAAACCCGTGGAATACTCCGACTCGGTCCGGTGCCTGCATACACCAGTAAACCAACATTAAGCCCAGCCAGTCAGGCCGCCAGATCTGCCACTCATCGGCCAGCGGCATCACTTGTAAGCAAAGTGCCAAAAACAAACTGAACCAAATGCCTACCATGCCAAGTGCACTTACTCTTGCCATTCAGCGGCCTCCTGAATCAGCCGGTTCAGCTCAAGCGCTGCGTCCAGTGCTTCTGGAGACAACATCTCCGCCCAGCCACCGCGCCCTGGCACAGCCGACTTCTCTGGCGGAAATAACAACATGAAGTGCCGTGAGCGCTGCAGCTTGGCAACAGGAGCGGCAATAACTTGAGCAAAAGGTTGCCCTGGGTCATGAGTCACGCTCGTTACCCGGGCCACTGGATAGCCAGACGGAAAGCGTCCAGCCATCCCCGAGGTCATCAGCAGGTCGCCCTGACGAACATCATCCGTGTTCGACACATGCAGCAACGATAACTCACCATACTGCCCAGTACCCTGAATAATGAAGCGCAGACCATTTCGGTTAACCTGCACAGGCAGCGCATGGCTGGCATCGCTTACCAATAGCATGCGGCTGGCATAGGTTGACACATCGGTCACTTGGCCGACTAGCCCGCTAGCATCCATGACCGGCTGGCCTGGGTAAACACCATCGCGGCGTCCACGGTCGATAACCATGCGGTGAGTATAGGGGTCTGGGTCCAGCGATAAGAGTTCAGCGGTGATATAAGCAATATCGGCCTCGGGCGAGGCATCGAGCAACTCACGCAAACGAATGTTCTCAGCCATCAGGCTATTCATGCGCTGCACACGGTGCGAAAGCCCTAGCACCTGCTCGCGTAGCTGGCGGTTTTCTTCCAGCAGGCGGCGCTGGTCAGAAAGCGCCAGCGTGGCCCAGTCCAGCACACTACTGGGTAAGCTGACAAGCCACTGAATGGGCGCCACCACGGTTGTCAATCGCTCACGAAAATCTTCCATGCGGGAGTAGCGCAGATCGCCAAACATCAGTAATGAGGCGATCAGCACACACAACAGCATACGGTACAGCGGAAGCGAGTCGTGGGTGAACAACGGCTTGATAGCGCTTTCTCCCCTTGGCGCTGATGTCTAGCGAACGGTAATAATCAGTCGCTGGACAACAAATCGAAAGCGTTCTGACCAATCAACTCTAGCGCCTTACCACCGCCACGGGCGACACAGGTCAACGGATCATCAGCCACCACCACCGGCAGGCCAGTTTCCTCGGCAATCAGCTTGTCCAAGTCACGCAACAATGCACCACCGCCGGTCAACACCAGCCCACGCTCGGCGATATCAGAAGCAAGTTCTGGCGGCGCCTGTTCCAATGTATTTTTGACCGCAGCAAGAATGGCACTCAGCGATTCTTGTAAAGCATCGAGAATCTCATGAGAGTTCAGCGTAAAGCTACGCGGAATCCCTTCGGCCAGATTGCGTCCGCGAACATCAATTTCACGCAGCTCACTCCCCGGATAGGCACTACCCACTTCTTCCTTGATGCGCTCAGCCGTGGCTTCACCAATCAAGCTGCCATAGTGGCGACGCACATAAGAAATGATGGCTTCATCAAAGCGATCGCCACCAACGCGTATCGACTGCGAATAGACCACGCCGTTGAGCGAGATAATAGCAATCTCGCTGGTACCACCGCCGATATCCAGCACCATCGAGCCTTGAGGTTCGCCGACTGGCAACCCCGCGCCAATTGCAGCAGCCATCGGCTCAACGATCAGCGACACTTCTCGGGCGCCAGCATGCTCTGCCGACTCTTTGATAGCGCGGCGCTCAACCTGTGTGGCCATACCCGGCACACACACCAGCACACGAGGACTGGGCGTCAACAACGTGCTCTGATGCACTTTGCGGATAAAATACTGGAGCATTTGCTCTGTGGCGGTAAAGTTGGCAATTACGCCATCTTTCATCGGACGAATCGCAGTGATATTGCCCGGCGTACGCCCCAGCATGCGCTTTGCTTCAATACCTACGGCGGCTACGCTGGTCGAATTACGATCTTGACGAATCGCCACGACAGACGGCTCATCTAGCACAATACCGCGCCCACGCACGTATATCAGCGTGTTCGCTGTCCCCAGGTCGATCGCCAGATCGCTGGAAAACAGCCCCCTCAAACGTTTGAACATGAAGTCGCTACCTAGTGCTGACAGAGAACCCTATTTCGATGCGAACGGTACCACCGCACCCCTCTTACGGCAAGCCAGATACCTCGCAAAGATGCGTCAGGTCTCTGCCAGAAAGCCCTTAGATATGATAGATTCTAGCGCCTTTGCATTATCTCGTTCTGTATTATTTCATTTTCCTTACCCATCGAGGACATCCGATCATGGCGCTTGAGCAAACAGACGTTCTTCGGGCGGCTCACTTGGCCCGGCTTGGCCTAAGCGAAAGCGAAACTAGCGGCTATGTTGATGATCTGGCGCGTATTCTTGACATGGTCGACCAGCTGCAAAGCTTAAACACTGATGGCATAGCACCCATGGCGCACCCGCTGGATGCCACGCAGCCACTGCGCGCCGACGATGTCAGCGAAAGCGATCAGCGCGAACAGCTACAGCAGTGCGCACCCGCTGTCGAAGATGGCCTTTATCTGGTCCCTCGGGTCGTCGAATAACAATGGCTTACGCCAACGTTACAGGACCCCATCACGGAGCCCCGAGCCCATGCATGACAAGACTCTGACCGAGATCGCCGCCGACCTTACGGCAGGCAAATATTCCAGCCACGAGCTGACCGAGCACTTACTTAAGCGTATTGAGCGCCTCGACCCATCACTCAATAGCTTTATCAGCGTGACCGGTGATAACGCGCGCCATAGCGCACAGCAGGCCGATACAGCCCGAGCCGCTGGCACTGCAGGCCAGCTGGCCGGTTTGCCCATCGCCCTCAAGGACAATATCTGCACGCAAGGTACGAAGACTAGCTGCGGATCTCGCATGCTAGACAACTTCATTTCGCCCTATGATGCCACCATTGTTCAACATCTCAATGCAGCAGGCACCGTCAATCTGGGCAAAACCAACCTTGACGAATTCGCCATGGGCTCATCCAGCGAGTCAAGTTTCTATGGGCCGGTAAAAAACCCTTGGGATCTAACCGCTGTGCCCGGCGGAAGCTCCGGTGGCAGTGCTGCAGCCGTGGCGGCTGGCTTGATTCCCGCCGCACTGGGCAGCGATACGGGAGGCTCAATCCGCCAGCCCGCAGCTTTCTGCGGTATTACTGGCCTTAAACCGACATATGGCCGCGTCTCGCGCTACGGCATCATTGCTTATGCATCAAGCTTTGATCAGGTCGGCCCAATGGCGCGCACTGCCGCAGACTGCGCCTTGTTGATGAATGCCATTGCCGGCCATGACTCGCGCGACTCCACCAGCGTCACCCGTCAGGTTCCTGACTACAGCGCCGAACTGGACAAGCCACTTCGCGGCCTCAAAATCGGACTGCCGAAAGAGTATTTTGGCGAAGGCCTGTCGGCTGAAGTAGAAAGCGCTGTACGTGAAGCAGTACGCGTTTATGAGTCACTGGGGGCCAGCGTCATCGACGTTAGCCTGCCACACACTCACTACGCGGTTCCCACGTACTATGTGATTGCCTCAGCCGAAGCCTCTGCCAACCTGTCACGCTATGACGGTGTACGCTTCGGGCATCGCTGCCAAAGCCCGGCCGACCTCGAAGACCTTTACAAGCGCAGCCGTGGTGAAGGTTTCGGCAGCGAGGTAAAACGACGCATTCTGATCGGTACCCACACCTTGTCTGAAGGCTTCTTTGATGCCTACTTTACCAAGGCTCAGCGGGTGCGCCGACTGATCCAGCAAGACTTCATCGACGCGTTCAAGGAGGTCGATGTACTGATGGGTCCCACCTCGCCGACTCCAGCGTTTGACCTAGGGGCACACATGGACCCAGTGGCCATGTACCTGCAGGACGTCTATACCATTCCCTGCAACCTGGCCGGCATCACAGCCATGAGCGTACCTGCCGGCTTTGATGGCGAGCGCCCCATTGGCCTACAGCTGCTTGGCGCACACTTTTCTGAGGCTCAGCTACTCAACGTGGCTCACCAGTTCCAGCAGGCGACCGACTGGCACCTGCGCCGTCCCGCTTTTGCCGAGGAGACCATCTGATGCAATGGGAAACCGTGATTGGCCTAGAAGTGCATGTCCAACTGGCCACCCAGTCTAAGATATTCTCTGGCTCATCTACTGACTTTGGTGCCGAGCCTAACTCCCAGGCCAGTGCCGTTGACCTGGCCATGCCTGGCACCTTGCCGGTGCTTAACGAACAAGCCGTCAGCATGGCTGTTCAATTTGGCTTGGGCATCAATGCAGAAATTCCTGAAGTTTCGGTATTTGATCGTAAGAACTACTTCTACCCAGACCTCCCCAAGGGCTACCAGACCAGCCAGATGTACTACCCCATTGTCGGGCCGGGCGAGGTCGAAATCAGCCTTGATGATGGCAGCACTCAGCGTATTCGCGTGCACCATGCTCACCTTGAAGAAGATGCCGGTAAATCACTGCACGAAGACTATCATGGCATGACCGGCATCGACCTGAACCGTGCTGGCACGCCACTGCTGGAAATCGTCTCTGAGCCAGACATGCGCAACGCCAAACAGGCCGTTGCCTATCTTCGTGCTATCCACGCGATTGTTACCTATTTAGGCATTTCTGATGGCAACATGGCCGAAGGCTCCATGCGCTGCGATGTTAATGTGTCAGTGCGTCCTAAAGGACAAGCCGAATTTGGCACTCGCGCCGAAATTAAAAACGTCAACTCGTTTCGCTTCGTGGAACGCGCGATTGCCTATGAGGTAGAACGCCAGATCGAACTGATCGAAGATGGTGGCAAAGTCGTTCAGGAAACTCGCCTGTATGACCCCGACGCTGACGAAACGCGTAGCATGCGCACCAAGGAAGAGGCCAACGATTATCGCTACTTCCCCTGCCCCGACTTACTGCCCATCGTACTTGACCCTACCTATGTAGAGCAGCTTCGCGATGCGCTACCCGAGTTGCCCGCCGAAAAACGAGCACGCTTCGAAAGTGCATTAGGGCTGTCTGCCTATGATGCGGGTGTGCTTTCAGCCAACCGTGCTACCGCAGACTTCTTCGAAGAGGTTATGGCAATTTGCGGCGATGCGAAGCAAGCTGCCAACTGGGTGCAAGGCGAGCTATCTGGCGCACTGAACCGTGAGGGCTTAAGCATTGAAAACAGCCCTGTATCGGCTCAGCAGCTGGGGGGGTTGCTGGTGCGTGTAATAGACGACACCATTAATGGCAAAGCGGCCAAGCAAGTCTTCCAGGCCATGTGGAATGGCGAGGGTGATTCAGCCAACAATAGCGCTGATGCCATCATTGACGCTCGTGGTCTCAAGCAGGTCACCGACACAGGCGCCATTGAGGCGATGATCGACCAGGTCATCAGCGACAGTCCCGCTCAAGTCGCCCAGTACCGCGATGCAGAGCCAGACAAGCGCGGAAAGATGATTGGCTACTTCGTCGGCCAAACAATGAAAGCCTCTCGCGGAACCGCCAACCCGCAGCAAGTTAATACGTTGCTCAAGCAGAAGCTCGACGCCCTGTGTTAACACCGTTCAGCTGACACCAAAAAAGTCAGCCGAGTACCGCTGAGTGCACAACTGAAACAGCCCAGAGCCTATAAAGCTCTGGGCTGTTTACTAACAACATCAACATAGTTTATTTAAGCAAATCACGAACATCCTTCGCTTGCCAGTGCGGAAAGTAGCGCCGTACGAGTGCATTCAGCTCAATTTCAAATCCCACCCAATCGACTGCCTCAACACTCTGTCTCTGCGGCTGCTCAGCGGCGCTGTTAGCGTCACGGATATAACGAACCATGCCAGCACCCACAGTACGATTAGTCAGCCGGTCGACAAGAATGAAACCACCCGTGCCTGGGCTATGCCCGTAACAGTCCACAGCAACATCACGAGTTAGCGCCACGCGGCAACGCGCAATACTGTTCAACGCAAGGTGCTCTGCGGGTAACTGCTCAAGGCGGTTGACGTCTACCTGGTAAACGATGTCCGTTACCTGGCCCGATGCGCTCTGATTACCCAACACAATATCTATCGCCCTGCCCGGCTCCAGCAGCGTCTCACTCATCCACACAATATCAGCGTCAAAGCGTGAAGCCATAGTGACCTGATCTTGCTCAGCGACAATCCAGTCACCACGTGAAATATCCAGCTCATCATCAAGGGTGACCGTGACGGCCTGCCCCGGATAAGCCGCATCCAGATCGCCATCAAACGTAATAATACGTGCGACACGTGAGATATGGCCTGACGGCAAGACACGAATACGCTGACCTGGCGTTAACACCCCGGCAGCCAAGGTGCCACAATAGCCGCGAAACTCATGATGCGGACGATTGACGTACTGCACGGGTAGGCGCAGATCTCGCAAGTTCTGGTCATGCTCAACTGTCACGCTTTCCAGAGTCGTCAACAGCGTTGGCCCAGGCAGGCCATTTTCATCTCGATACCAGTCCATCCGTTCGCTACGGCTGACCACGTTATCGCCTTTTAGCGCGGATAGCGGCACAAAGCGAATATCACTGGCACTAAGCTTCTCAGAAAGCTCCTGATACTCATCGACAATTTCGCGAAAACGCGACTCAGAGTAATCAACCAAGTCCATCTTGTTGACCGCTACCACCAGGTGCTGGATACCCAACAGATCACAGATGAAGCTATGACGACGGGTTTGGTTCTGCACACCATGACGTGCATCAACCAAAATAATCGCCAATCCCGCATTAGATGCCCCCGTGGCCATATTGCGAGTGTATTGTTCATGGCCTGGCGTATCTGCAATGATGAACTTACGCCGCTCAGTAGAGAAAAAACGGTAGGCGACATCAATAGTAATGCCTTGCTCACGCTCAGACTGTAAACCATCCACCAACAGCGCCAGGTCGACATCCTCACCGGTAGTGCCACTAGTCTTGGAAGCCTGTGTAACTGCCGCCAGCTGATCCTCAAAAATGCCTTTCGAATCGTGCAATAACCGCCCAATCAAGGTGGACTTACCGTCATCGACATTGCCGCAGGTAATGAACCGCAACAAATCCTTGCTTTCATGCTCACGGAGGTACTGTTCAATATCCTCAGCGACACGTGTTGATTGGTGTGACATGGTGCTGCCCCTCAGAAATAGCCTTCGCGTTTTTTCTTCTCCATCGAACCCGCACCATCATGATCAATGGCACGGCCGCTGCGCTCACTGGTCCGGGTCAACAGCATCTCTTGGATAATTTCGGGCAGCGTCTGCGCTCGAGACGCTACCGCACCCGTCAGCGGATAACAGCCCAGCGTACGGAAGCGCACCCACTTTTCTTCCGGCACCTCGCCGTCATGTAACGGAAAACGCTCATCATCGACCATGATGTCAAGACCATCACGCTGTACTACCGGCCGAGGTGCGGCGTAGTATAGCGGCACAATAGGAATGGACTCCAGGTAGATGTACTGCCAAATATCTAACTCAGTCCAATTCGACAAGGGAAACACGCGTATCGACTCGCCTTTATTGATCCGCGTGTTATAAAAATTCCATAACTCTGGGCGCTGAGACTTCGGTTCCCAGTGATGGTGTTTGTCACGGAAAGAAAATACTCGCTCTTTGGCACGGCTGGCCTCCTCGTCACGCCGAGCACCACCAAAGGCGGCATCGAAGCCGTGCTTATCCAGCGCCTGCTTGAGCCCAGCGGTTTTCATCACATCGGTATACTTGGCGCTACCATGATCAAAAGGATTGATACCTGCGGCCACGCCCTCCTGATTGATGTGTTCAATCAACTCCATTCCGGTCTCCGCCACCATGCGGTCGCGAAACGCAATCATCTCGCGGAATTTCCAGGTGGTATTCACATGCATCAGCGGAAATGGCGGCACACCAGGATAAAATGCTTTACGCGCCAAATGCAGCATCACCGCAGAATCCTTGCCCACGGAATACAGCATCACCGGATTGCTGAACTGAGCAGCCACCTCACGGATGATGTGAATAGACTCAGCCTCAAGCTGTTTGAGGTGAGTCATTCGATGTGGCCTGACGGCAACCTCATCAGCAGTAGCGGCCTGATTATCGGCTTGCCTGGCAACGTGCAGGGTGGTCATGACCCAAATACCTCGCATCGCAGAAAAAGTGACAGTAATGACACGAGGCTAGCAAACCCAAATAATTCCATAAAAGAATCAATAAATCTCTTTTGATTCGATAATAATCTATAAGCCCGCACCAGCCGGACTTTCCTTGTGTGCGTCACACCGTGGAAACATGAACTATCTGTAAAATAATTGGACATACTCTCTGTGGGTAGTCAACGTAACTTGTCGACGATGACCGAGGAGGTCCAGGTGACTAAGACCAATACAGGCGCTACTTCGTTTGCTGCTTTGAGAGCCCACCTCGACGCGTCAAAAACACAAAAGCTGAACGTAACACCTGATGCATCAACGCAGCACCTTCACAATGGACGCGATACGTTACTGCCGCCTGCGGACCTTCACGGCACGTATGTCAATCACCGGCCTCTTCCCACAGAGGGTGTCGAAAAACGTCATGCTTTTATCGTTGGTAGTGGAATTGCGGGCCTTTCCGCTGCATTTTTTCTGATCCGTGATGGCCACATGCCGGCCGAAAACATCACTATTCTTGAGGGAATGAAGGTCGATGGCGGTGCATTGGATGGCACCGGCAATGCCGAGGATTCATGGGGTATAGTTCAGCCGACTTGCCATCTCATGCGGCCATGTTGAGAGCACGAAAGCGCCAATCACGCGGACAGATCAACCCTTTCTACCCAACTAACAAAGCTGTCATCGCTAAGGTCAATCACTCGAAACCCAGGTTGAGAAACATCATCGACAGCAAAAATATTGCTGCCGGGTAGGAACTGATCACTGGTTGAGGGCGTACCGTATACCGGAATCGCACCATGGCATGTGCCGAGCTCACCGAAAAAGGCCTGATGTATGTGGCCACAAACAATCCCGCGCACTTGTAAGTGCCCGCACAACATCTCAGACAAAGCCGCGCGGTCAACCAACCCCAGTTCATCCATCCATGCCGAGCCAACATCTAGTGGAGGGTGATGCAGAAAAAGCAGCACTGGGCGCTCAGCATCCTCAGCCAGCTTTGCACTCAACGCAGCCAGCTCAGCCTCCCCGAGCCGACCTCGAGCCTGGCCGGACCAGTGCGTATCGGCTAACAACAAGCGCCAGTGTTTCACTGCAATCTCACCAGGCAACGGCCGTATTGACGCCATAAGATTAGGTAAATCATGATTACCTGCGAGCCAGTGCCACGGGCAACCCAGTGTCGACAGTGCCTGCTCTGCCAGCGCATAAGATTCAATACTATGGTCCTGGCTGATATCGCCGCTGACAATCACCATATCGGGGTGCAGCTGTGCTGCACGAGCGACGACCAGTTCAAGCTGAGGAAACGCGACACCTGTACGACAACGTGCTTGAGGGTCTGCGTGAAGATGACAGTCTGTAATCTGGATAACACGCATCAACGCAGCTCCGAGAGAGCCAGTGCATGCCCATGGGCTAAACCATGATTTAACCACTCGCCGAGAAAACGATTAAGCTGCAGTTTTTCATCAGGCTGGCGCATATGCGCATTTGGATAGCGATAGCGCCCATCAAAATGACGCTGACGCTGAAAGTCGGTTACCTCAGCCATACGTGCGTCATGGTACAAATGTACCTGCATTCGTGGCGATGACATCACGTGTTCCAACGCACTACGATCACGAGACGCCTCTAACGAGCCGCGCTCCTGAGTGTCAGACTGGAAAACTCGCACAACGGTGGTATAAGGAGCCCGCTCTTGCACTTTCAGACACAGGAAACCCAGCGAACGGCCATGACTGATTAACTCAAATTCACGGCGTTCACCTGCTTCAGCATCACCCAGCAAGCGCACTAGCCGCACATAATTAGCAGCACATTCGCCCTGCAGCGTTTTAAGATCTGTCACATAAGCGCGCCGACTCACCTTACCTCCCAGCCCGTAATGATGCCCGCTCGGCATTTAACCAAAGTAGACTAATCAAACACATAGCATTATCAAGACGCCCTGCATGCAGTAACTCCATAACCCGAGCAAAGGGAACCACATGAACACGGATGTCTTCATGCTCCTCAGCCAGCCCATGAACACCGCCCAGCCCGCGGCTATCCACCAAGCCACACAATAGCGTGACCTCTTCATCACAGGCACCAGGGCTGGGATAATAACGATGAAGCGTAAATAGCTCACCAATATCACAGCCGGCCTCTTCCTGCGCCTCACGACGCGCTACATCTTCAACACTCTCGCCCGGCTCAGCAAGCCCAGCAACAATTTCCAGTTTCCAAGGAGACGCCTCATCCCCCAAAGCGCCTGGACGAAACTGCTCTACCAACACCACTGCGTCGCGCTGTACATCATACAGCAACACACCAACTGCATCGTGTCGGCAATGCACCTCGCGCGACATGACGTGACTCCAACCGCCCTCGAACAGGCGGTGGCGCAGCTCAATTTTCTCTAGACGAAAAAAGCCCTGATATAGGCAGTGCCGAGCAACTATTTCAACATCATCTGCATTAAATGATGGCTGACCCGTTGCATCAGCGGCGAACATCGCTTCGATTTCTGACATAGGGGCTCCGCTCTCAGGCAAGTTCAGCCGAAATTAGCCGAGCCCCATTATCGACACAGCAACGCGATGTCGCCAGTCTTAACAAGTACTACATTAACCACCCAGCTTCTGGCGCAGCACCCTGGCTTTGTTTTTCAGTGCCTTATCAGAGGCCTGACGGTCTGCTCTTGGCGCTCCCTGCTCAGCACGGCGAGCATGCTCAATGGCCTCGGCGTTACGGCCTTCTTCTGCCAAAAACGCCGCATAGTAATAATTAACGTCCATTCCATCAGGGCGAATTTCCAGCGCCCGCTGGAACATCTGTTCAGCCGTTTCGCTATCGCCAAACGCCACTGGCCAGCCTGGGGCACGATCATAGAGAGCCCCGAGGGTGACATAAGCTGAACCTGCATGACCATCAGCATCAATCTCTACGGCACGCTCCAATACGTTACGGGCATGCTTGGCCGCTCCAAGTGCATCAAGGCCACCCACTTCACGAGCTAGCGATGCCTGAACGATGCCATCAACAATTAACAGGTCGCTATTAGCTGGGTTTGCCTCTACCAAGGCGGACGCCTCTGCTGCCAGCGACTCCAGCGCCTGCTCACGATCCTTTCTGTCCATGGCGGTGGTGATATGCTCCCAACGGCTCAGCAGCTCAGAAGAGGAAGCGTCCCACGACTGTGCCAGCACCAGTGGCGACAGCGCCAATGCTAAAACCAGCGCACTAGAGAGCAATAACCGCTGAGGCTTGGTCTTAGCCGCTGTTTTAAAAGAATGCCTAGAAAAAGGTTTGAGAAAGACGTGACAAGTCGCTTTAGAGCCGAGACTGGAACGAATATTAGCCATGATGTTGTCCTTTTATGATTGTCATCGTTGGTTGCCAACATTCAATGTAACGAACGTTTGAATGAATCGCCAACAACAATATCAACACGACTGGGTGCAGCCTTCGCCATGCGTTACCATCTAGGCTTTATATCACCGCCAAACAGAGCAGGTATTTATGAAAGGCCGCAATATGACCCGCTGGCGTGACCCTGCTAAAGATCCGCGCCAGGAGCCCAAAAGCAACCTGATTACCGCTGAAGGCGCTGCCCGTATGCGCGGCATTCTTGAGCACCTGTCACGCGTTAAACGCCCTGCATTATCGGCCAGGGTTGGCGAAGCCGCCGCGCTTGGCGACCGCAGTGAAAACGCCGATTACACCTATAACAAAAAAGAGCTGCACCGTGTCATCGCGCGTATTCGCTACTTGACCACGCGGCTGGATGAACTCCACATTATTGATCGGCTGCCTGCAGATACCGAGCGCGTCTTCTTCGGTGCTTTTGTTACCTTGGAAGACGAAAGCGGTGAGGAAATGCGCTTACGCATCGTCGGCCACGATGAAACAGACACCAGCAAACACTGGATTAGTGTAGATGCACCACTAGCCAAAGCACTACTTGGCAAACGCCTTGATGACGAAACCATCGTCGCAGCCCCAGGCGGGGGAAAAGCCTGGCTGATTACCGACATTAACTATCAGATACCGAATGCCTAAACAAAGAGCGCCTAACAGCGCCCGTTGCGCAGCACGCTAGCCGCCCTTACAGGTCTCGGCGTCACCTGAGCTTTGCGAAACCAGCAGAAGTGGCGCGGGTCGTCAGCGCCGTATGGCACGATACACTCTATAACGTCGATCATCGGCCAGTATCTCAACGTCGCCAAAGGCTTCGCTCAGCAGTCTCGGCCACGGCAAAAAAGCATTAGCCACCAATATTAGAGAGCCACCTGAGCGAAGGTGCATTGGCGCGTCACGAATCAGGCGACTCGCTGGCCCATGGTCAATACTTCGCTCCTGGTGGAACGGCGGGTTACTGACAATCACATCAAAGCGGCGCTCACCAAGTGACGAGTAAACATCTCCTGCCAGCACCTCGCCATCAAGCCCATTGGCGGCCAGACTACGCCGAGTGGCTTCTACTGCAAAGCCATTAACGTCAACTGCACACACGCGATGCCCGCGCTTGGCCAGCCAAGTCGCAATAATACCGTCGCCACAGCCCATATCGAGCACATCACAACCTTTAGACGTTACCTCAACCAACTCGTTAGGCAAGTGAGCCAACAACATGCGCGTGCCGTCATCCAGCTTTCCGTGACCAAATACACCTGGGTGGCTGGCCAGTGTCAGGCCCTCAGCGTCGAAATGCTTCCAGACGGCATCAGGCTCCAACGCCACCCGCTCCAGAGCAGAACCGAACAAACTGCAGCGGCGTGCGTTATCCAACCGCTGACACCCCAGCCCCAGCGCCGCCAGTACTTTGAGCACCCGTTTAATACCACCTTGGTTCTCGCCTACTACCTGTAACGGCGTGCCTGGTTTGAGGTGGGCACATAACCACAGTAACCACCACTCACCCAACGCATGAGCCTTGGGCCAGAACACCACCACACCAGGCGGAGCCAATACTGACTCACCAAGCGTTTTGTTCAGCGGTGAAGCTGTTTTCCGCCCTCGCTCACGCCACGCATTCAGTATGGCTTCATCGGCACTGAGCAAAATATTTTGACCCTGCTCCAGCCACGCGTCCTGAGGGGGGGCAACCCACAACCAGCCATGGTAGCCCGCTGGCTGACGCTCAAGTAACTGGCACACGGGTGTTTCGGCACTCATTCAGTACACTCCTAACGAGAAATAGCGGGTCGTTCAAAGGTATACAGCAGGTAGCGCCCCAAGCGCCAATGAGGGTCTACTCGGCAGTAGCGCCACTCGATTTCCAGCAGGTCCTCGTGGTCCTGCTGAGTTTCCGTCGGGCGACGTAGGTAATCGTGAAAAATACGGACTCCCGCTACAGCAGTAAGCGTCAAACCACAGGCCTCGCCCCACTGAGAAATATCCGCATGAGTGAGCGGAGAAATTGGTGTCAGTCGTTGACGCAATCCACGCCCTGCTAGACGGTCATCCAGCACCTTGCGCAAATTCCCCTTTACCGCATTAGAAAAACGCAGCGCATCGCGATTAAACACCATCAGCGATAACTGCCCGCCCGGGGCCACCAGACTCGCCAGCATCTCAAGCGCCGCCTGCGGATCAGCCATCCACTCCAACACCGCATGACAGAAAACCAGGGGCCAGGGGCCAGGGGCCATATCACCCAACGCCTGCAACGGCTGCTGATAAAAAGTTACCGGAAAAGCGGCCAGGTGCTCACGAGCCAAAGCCAGCATCTCACCAGACGGCTCGCTCAAGGTTACCGCGTGGCCACGACTCGCCAGCCATTCGCTGACTTGTCCAAGCCCAGCCCCAACGTCAAGCACCGGCTGCCCATGCAGGTCCAGCATTTCCGGCAGCAACCGGTTAAGCAAGTCCAACCTTAGCTGCCCGCGCGGGCCTCCATACAGACTGGTAGCAAACTTTTCGGCAAGACCGTCAAAATGACGATCACCTGCCGAGGAAAGCGGACTGACAGGGGCTGACATATAGCGCATCCATCACAGGAAAAAGCACATTCTACCTGTCTTCGATGTATTCTCCGACCCGTTACGGGTTTAACTTGATAGCCCAGCGCCTTATAATGCCGCCCATTGCGCCCCCATAGCTCAGCTGGATAGAGCGTCCCCCTCCTAAGGGGAAGGTCTCAGGTTCGAATCCTGATGGGGGTGCCAATAAACCTTAAGGCTTATCCATCTTTCCTTTCTCGTTAAATCACGTCAACGTCAACCATGTTGGAAAGTCACTTTCCTGTGGCCAACCTGCCTGCAACGCTCAACCACCAACAAGCATCTTTTGTTGCTATAACGCGACATAACATCGCAAGAATTAAACAAAGTTAACCTCTCTTCTCTGCACACCTCTGGCCATATGAAACTTACAGAGATAAACTTCAAGCATAAGAGCTGTGATGTTTTTGTCAGATCAAACAGAGCTGTAGCAAGTTCCTCTTTAATCAAAAAGCTTCGTAAAAATACTGAGGTAATAACAGCATGAACCACACACTAAAATTAACGACCTTACTTATTGGCGCCCCTCTTCTTCTGACCGGTTGTCTCTCTGATTATCCTCAGTTTCAAACGGTAGACCAGACAAAACTGTGTGTCGCCTCTACAGACCAAGAAGCCATGGAATGTCCAGAAGGAGAGCTTTTCATGGCGCGCCTTTTGGAACCCAACCCGCAGCTCCGAGCATTTAATGCGCTAAATACTGCGGCACTTTATTGTGATACCAATCATCAGATCTTTGAAAACTCAGCCGGCGTGATGTGCGTAATGACACATGACCGGATCGAGCTACTAACAGGCACCAGCTCGGATGCCCAGGGCATGGAGTCAACCCAACAAGAAGCAGTAACCTCTCAGGAACCCAGCGAGCCTGAAACACCTGAAGCAGAACCCGCTCAGGAAGGTGAGCAGCAAGAAACACAGGCGCAGTAAAAAGCCATTAGCTTCTGGTCACACCTCGCTAATACAGCAACACAAGTGCCCGCATCACCCTGAATTGCTGGGATGATGCGGGCACTTTCTATCGCTTAGGCAATTCCTCATTTCTCTTCTTACCTTCCTTACCCTCTCTGCCACCTGAAGCTCAATCTACCCATACCACACCTATAAAACTGGGCCGAAAGACACTCATGTCTTATCGGCCCAGCGTGGGTATTACTTGAACGCACCTTTACGACTTAACGCGAATCAGCCAGTTGGCCCCGGGCGCTTTACTAGAAAACAGTTCAGCGCCTGAGGCCGCCAGGGCCTAAAGGTTTAGTCGATCACCCCTGAAATACCTAGGCTAATTGTGGCACCAGCTCGTGAGCCAGCAGCACCTGCTGTAAGACTCCAGCGACCGTTATCAGCCGTGCGACGCAGGTTGACACCTACTGCACTCTCACCGCCATGATAACCACCACCCACATGGTAAGTGAATTTGCCTGGAACATAAGGCGCATTCCCCATCGCGGCTACCCCAGCAATACCCGCGTTTGCATCACGCTCAACTTCATCGATGCGGTTATGCACACCATTAATCTCATTAACAAAGCGCTGATTAAGGTTCTGCAATTGCCCCACGTTAGCGGCATCTGTTGGCGCAGTACCGGCGGCAACATTATGAATTTGAGCAGCATCTCCTCCTTTATTCAGAGTCACAGAGCCATAGTTAACACTACCATCTGCGTTACGGTCGTAATTAACCGCCCCCGCTTGAACAGACTTCAGCTGGCGTACGTTAACCGCATCAGTATTCTGAGTACCACCAGCCACATTCGTGATCTGACGCTCACCGCCTTTGCTGCCCACGGAAACCGCACCCTGAGTAGACGCCACGGAGGTGTTCGAGAAGGCTTCTTTCTTACCGTTCATCCCTTCACGGTCAGCGACAGAGCCTGCACCCAGCGCCACGCTACCCTCGGTCTTGGAGATGGCTCCATTACCAGCGGCGACGCTGTTATTACCCTGGGCGACACTCTGTGGCCCCATTGCCACGCTTTCCTGCCCGACAGGGCGCGCATCAGCAGCTTTGGAGTTGGCCTTGAAGTATTTGCTACTCCCCGCCTCGATATTGGTGATCTGGTTCTGCATCTCCCAGAGCTGACTACCATTGACAGCATCGGTACTGGTTTCAGAGAGATCACCCTTGCCTACACCAGCAATCTTGGTGTTACCGTCGCCATCAACGTTATCCTTATCGATGGTCACAGAGCCCACATCAACCTTATCAAACTCGACCTGGTCAGCTGTAGCAACTTCGTAGACGGTCTGACCATCAGCACCGATCGACTCAGTTACCGACATGTTCTTCCCTTCGACAACCTCAGTTTTTGCAGCCGCAACGTTTTTGTTGATATCACCAGCAACTTGCTGAAGGTCACCAACGTTAACGGCGTTGTTCAGGTCGTCACCGGTAATCTCATCATACGCCTTACCGCCAAGACCACTACCCACGTTGGTGATCTGCTTACCACCCGCATCAATGCCGCTCCGGGTAATACTTGGGCCACCAGTAATGGTCAAGCCACCGCTGTTGATAAGCGTGTCACCCATCATCACACTGCCGCTGTTGCCCAAGTCAAGGTTCCTGGCCAGCTTGACCTCCAAGGTATCATCACCGTTGGCTACCACACCGATATTACCCTCGGTGAGCTTGGTCTCATCCTCCTCGCCACCCGTCAGATTGACGGTCTCACCCAGCTTGCGCTCTACATTGGTGCCGGTGTCGCCAGCAAAGGTCAGCGGGTTGTTGGCAATTCCCGCCACCGAGTTGTCAACGTACTTCTTGTTGGTGATGTGATCGTCCTTGTTGATCGGACCGGTGTACTCAACACTGTTGTCGGCGTTGACAGTGAAGTTGTCTCCCAGCTTAGTCACGCCACCCACACTCAGATCGTTGTTGATCGTGGTGTTAGTGAACTCAACATCATCAGCGGTGGCCACGTTAATACCGCCCTTACCATCATCACTGAGCTCGATGTTCTTGCCCGATACGAAGTTGGCCTTGTTATCGCCCTTGGTCAGGGTTTTAACATCGGTGCCATCCACCTGAGTCACCACTTCCTGCAAGGCAGAGTCGGCCAGGTCCAGCTTGTC